>NZ_JACHNF010000001.1:0-2603555 GCF_014205295.1 Kribbella solani | reverse complement strand
AGCCGCAGCGCCAGCAGTTGCCGGATCACGCCCCGCCACTCGGGGTCCTTCAGCTCGGTCCCGATCCCGAACACCGTCAGCTGCTCGTGCCGGAACTGTTTGACCTTCTCGGTTTCCTTGCCGAGCAGGATGTCGATCAGCTGTCCGGCGCCGAACTTCTGCCCGCGCTCGTGCTGCAGCCGGTACACCGTCGACAGCAGCTTCTGGGCCGCGATCGTGCCGTCCCACGACTCCGGCGGGGTCAGGCAGGTGTCACAGTTGCCGCACGCGTCGCCGTGCTGACCGAAGTACGCGAGGAGTTGCGATCGCCGGCACTGCACGGTCTCGCACAACGCGAGCATCGCGTCCAGATGCGAGCTGAGCCGACGCCGGTGCGCGAGATCACCCTCGGACGTGTCGATCATCTTGCGTTGCTGCACCACGTCCTGCAGCCCGTACGCCAGCCAGGCGGTCGACGGCAGCCCGTCCCGCCCGGCGCGACCGGTCTCCTGGTAGTACCCCTCGACGGACTTCGGCAGGTCGAGATGCGCGACGAACCGCACGTCGGGCTTGTCGATCCCCATCCCGAACGCGATCGTCGCGACCACCACCAACCCGTCCTCACGCAGGAACCGCGACTGGTTCGTCGCGCGGGTCCGGCTGTCCAGGCCGGCGTGGTACGGCACTGCTTCGATCCCGTTCTGGGTCAGAAATGCGGCTGTCTTCTCCACACTGTTCCGGGACAGGCAGTACACAATGCCCGCGTCGCCCGCGTGTTCGGTACGCAAGAGGTCGAGCAACTGCTTCTGCGGACTGTCCTTCGGGACGATCCGGTACTGGATGTTGGGCCGGTCGAAACTGGCGACGAAATGCTTCGCGTCGTCCAGCTTCAGCCGGGTCGCGATCTCCTGATGCGTCGCCTCGGTCGCCGTCGCGGTCAACGCGATCCGCGGTACGTCCGGCCAGCGCTCGTGCAACTCCGACAGCATCAGGTAGTCCGGCCGGAAGTCGTGGCCCCACTGGGACACGCAGTGCGCTTCGTCGATCGCGAACAGCGCGATCTTGCCCTGATCGAGCAGCCGCACGGTTCCTTCGACGCGCAGCCGCTCCGGCGCCAGGTACAGCAGGTCGAGCTCACCGGCCAGGAACGCCTGCTCGACCTCGCGCCGCTGCTCGAAGTCCTGGGTCGAGTTCAGGAAGCCGGCCCGGACGCCGAGCGCGGTGAGCGCGTCGACCTGGTCCTGCATCAGCGCGATCAGTGGCGAGATCACCACGCCGACGCCGGACCGAACCAGCGACGGGATCTGGTAGCACAAGGACTTGCCGCCGCCGGTCGGCATCAGCACCAGCGCGTCGCCGCCCGCGATCACGGTGTCGATGATGTCGGCCTGCTCGCCGCGAAAGGCGTCGTAGCCGAACACCCGCCGCAGGACCTGAAGGGCTTCGGAATCGGGCAGTTCGGTTGTCTCGCTCACCCAGGCGAGTCTAGTGAGCTCACGGCACCGATGCAGACCCGCGCACCCGAACCTGTGGATTACTTGCCGAGCTCACCCGCGTACGTGCCGATGCTCCACAGGTTTCCCTCCGGATCGCGGACGGTGAAGCCGCGGGAGCCGTAGTCGGCGTCTTCCAGACCGCGCACCACGACCGCGCCCGCGCCGACCACGCGGCCGTACAGCGCGTCCGGATCGTCGTGTACCAAGTAGACCGACTGCGTCTGCCCGGCCAGCGCACTGAAGTCGTCCGGCTCGGTCTTGGCGTCGGCCGAGCCCATCATGATTCCGCCGCCGCCGGCCGCCCAGGCCAGCTCGGAGTGCGCGATCGATCCGGCCGCGGCGCCCGGGTAGGACGCGACCAGCGTGAAGCCGAGTCCCTCGGTGAGGAACTTCAGCGCCGCCTGCCCGTCGCGGTAGTGCAAGGTGGGCCAAACTCCGATCACATTCTGCTTGTCCATACCTCCGACTCTGCCGCTCCGGGCGGCGGGCAGTCTTGAAGATTTGGGAGCTCCTCGCTCATCCACTGCCGCGGTGAACAGCCCGCGATCGCCTGGAACTCGCGGGTCAGGTGCGCCTGATCCGCATACCCGGCCGCGGCCGACAGCTCGCCCAGCCGGGTTTGCGGCCGCAACCGCAGCTGCCGGGTGGCGCGCTCGAACCGCAGCACCCGCGCCGCCACCTTCGGCGCGAGCCCGAACTCCGACGTGAACCGGTCGGTCAGATGCCGCCGGCTCCACCCGACCTCCGCGGCCAGCTCCTGCACCCCGATCGTCCCGTCGGTCCCGCACAATCGCCGCCAGGCCCAGCCGACCTCCGGCCGTACGCCGCCCGGCGCGCGCTCGCGGGCCAGGTGTTCAAGGAACAGACGCTCGATCAGATCCATCCGCTCGTCCCAGCTCCCCGCCTCCCGGAGCTGGTCGGTCAGCACCCGCGCGGGCCGGCCGAGCACCTCGTCGAGCCCGACGTTCAGCGACGCGAGCTCACCCGGCGGCAGACCCAGCAGCGTACGGGCGGCGGCGGGCGTCAGCGACACCTGCACCCCGGCGCGGCTCGGCGTCGCGCCGACATGCACGGCGGTCGAACGCAGCCCGCCCACCACCGCGTCGTACGTCTGCAGCGGGCCGCCCGGCCAGGCCACCCCGAGCGGGCCGTCGAGAGTGATCACGAGCGTGAGGTAGCGCGACGGCAGACCACGGTGCAACTCGGGCGCCGCACCCGGGTACGCGTACCCGATCAGGTCGTGCAGGTACGGGCGCAGGGCAGGATGCACCGGCCGCGTCCGATGCTCCATGCCCACCATGCCACCAGGCTAGAGCGATCCACGGACAGAAACACCCGCTCCAGAATCCGGGACCGACATACCGCCATCCGGACGAGCGTGGCACTATCGGGAGATACGTAAGAACTTAGCGAGGAGATGTAGTCGTGCCTGCTCTGAGGTCCCGAACTGTCACCCACGGCCGCAACATGGCGGGCGCCCGCGCGCTCATGCAGGCCTCCGGGGTAGCCCGGGAGGACTTCGGGAAGCCGATTATCGCGGTAGCGAACAGCTTCACCGAGTTCGTCCCCGGGCACACCCACCTCGCCCCGGTCGGCCGGATCGTGTCCGAGGCGATCCACGCGGCCGGCGGGATCGCCCGTGAGTTCAACACGATCGCCGTCGACGACGGGATCGCGATGGGCCACGGCGGCATGCTCTACAGCCTCCCGTCCCGGGACCTGATCGCGGACTCGGTCGAGTACATGGTCGAGGCGCACTGCGCGGACGCGCTGGTCTGCATCTCGAACTGCGACAAGATCACGCCCGGCATGCTGAACGCCGCGCTCCGGCTGAACATCCCGACCGTGTTCGTCTCCGGTGGCCCGATGGAGGCCGGCCGGGCGACGCTGGTGGACGGGACCGTGCGCAAGCTCGACCTGATCGACGCGATGTCCGAGGCCGTGAACGAGAACGTCTCCGACGCCGACATCCTGCGGATCGAGGAGAACGCCTGCCCGACCTGCGGTTCCTGTTCCGGCATGTTCACCGCGAACTCGATGAACTGCCTGACCGAGGCGATCGGCCTGTCGCTGCCCGGCAACGGTTCGGTGCTGGCCACCCACACCGCGCGGAAGGCGCTGTACGAGAACGCCGGCCGTACCGTCGTCGAGATCACCAAGCGGTACTACGACAACGACGACGCGACCGTGCTGCCGCGGAACATCGCCTCCAAGGAAGCGTTCGGGAACGCGATGGCGCTGGACATCGCGATGGGCGGATCGACCAACACGATCCTGCACCTGCTGGCCGCCGCGCAGGAGGCCGAGGTCGGCTTCGACCTGGACGACATCAACGCGGTCTCCCGCAAGGTGCCGTGCCTGGCGAAGGTCGCGCCGAACGTGGCCCCTGGCGGCACGTACTACATGGAGGACGTGCACCGGGCCGGCGGCATCCCCGCGATCCTGGGCGAGCTGCACCGGGCCGGCCTGCTGAACGAGAACATCCACACCGTGCACAGCGACTCGATCGACGACTGGCTGAAGACCTGGGACGTGCGCGGTGGTTCGCCGTCGCCGGAGGCGGTCGAGCTGTGGCACGCGGCGCCGGGCTGCAAGCGGTCCGCGCAGGCGTTCTCGCAGTCCGAGCGCTGGGAGACGCTGGACACCGACGCGGCCGGCGGCTGCATCCGTGACTTCGAGCACGCGTACTCGAAGGACGGCGGTCTCGGCGTACTGAAGGGCAACCTGGCCGTCGACGGCTGTGTCGTGAAGACGGCCGGTGTGGACGAGTCGATCTGGACGTTCGAAGGCCCCGCGGTGGTGTGTGAGTCGCAGGACGAAGCCGTCGAGAAGATCCTGGCCAAGCAGATTACCCCCGGCGACGTGGTCGTGATCCGGTACGAGGGTCCGAAGGGCGGGCCGGGGATGCAGGAGATGCTGTACCCGACGTCGTTCCTGAAGGGCCGCGGCCTGGGCAAGGTCTGCGCGCTGGTCACCGACGGCCGCTTCTCCGGCGGTACATCGGGGCTGTCGATCGGCCACGTGTCGCCCGAGGCAGCGTCCGGCGGCACGATCGCGCTGGTCCAGGACGGCGACCGGATCCGGATCGACATCCCGAACCGGTCGATCGAGCTGCTGGTGCCGGAGCCGGAGCTGGCCGCGCGGGAGGCCGCGCTCGGCGGGGTGTACGCGCCGAAGAACCGGGATCGCAAGGTCAGCGCGGCGCTGCGGGCGTACGCCGCGATGGCGACCAGCGCCGACAAGGGCGCGGTCCGCGACGTCTCCAAGCTGGGCTAGTACCCCTCGATAGCCAGACCCCGAACGCTAGAACTCGAGGTCGAAGGCCAGGTTCACCGCCTCGGCCAGGAGCGGTTCCTGGTCGGGGTGGAGGTACCCGATCAGGCGGCCGAGCCGCGCCTTCGGGATGGTCTGGATGTTGTCGCAGGAGATCGCGCTCGAGTGGTCGAGGCCGTTGTCCGGGCCGACCAGCACCTCGGTGGACAGGCCACGGATCGTGCTGGTGATCGGGGCGACGGTCACGTTGCCGAGCCGCGGGCGGATCAGTTCGCGGGTCAGCACCACCACCGGCCGCGGTTTGTCGAGCCGGGCGATGTGGAGCGGGCGCACGGCAGCCCCTCAGTCGAGGTCGCTGAGGACGGTGCCGGCCGCCGCGGGCGCGAGGCCGTCGAAGTCGGGGTAGTCGCCGTGTTCGGTCAGGATGGCCAGGTCGCGGGCGGCGAGCTCGCGGCGGCGTTCACGTTCCATCGCCCGGGCGACCACGGACGCCCGGCTGGTCGCCTTGTCGGTGGCGACCAGCTCGTCCATGAAGTCGACCAGGTCGTCCGGCAACCGGACGGTGATCTGTTTGCTCATACCACGACCATACCGCCGTGGGATTCAATCTGGTAGCGGTCAGTTGGGGGAGAGGCTCGACCAGCTGATCAGGTCGGCGGCCGGCAGCGACGGGAGCGCGGTGATCGCCGCCAGCTCGCTGTCGATCAGGCCGATCACCTGGGCCAGCCGGGTAGTCACGTCCGCAGCCTCCAGCAGCTTCTGCCGCTCCGGCGTCATCAGCTTCATCGCGGCCGACATCAGGTACGACAGGGTGCCGGGATCGTCCGGCAGTTCGCCGAGATGCAGTCCGGGCAGGCTGATCTCACTGATCGCCTCCGCGTACTTGCGGAACCGCGCCAGCGCGATCGTCGCCGTACCCAGCGGGTCGTCGCCGAGATCGTCCTCCAGCCACTCGACGTCGGCGACCAGGTAGTCGCCGCTGCCGTCCAGCTCGGCGACCTTGAACCGCCGGTTGCCGGTCAGTGTCACCTCGACCGGTCCGTCGTCGTCCGGGTCGAGCGCCACCTCGGAGATCGTCGCCGCGCACCCGGTCCCGTACAAGGACCGGAAGACGCGCTCACCCAGCTCGTACCCGTCCCGGACGGCGAGCGCGCCGCAGACCAGCTCGCCACCGTTCTCGACCAGGTCCCGGACCACCGCGCGGCCCTGGACGTCGGTGACCGGAATCGAGAGCACCAGCCCGGGAAAGACCACCGTGTCGACAGTGAGCAACGGCAGGCGGGAGTCCATACGACGAGCCTAGGGCATGGCCGGCAGTCCCAGGCCTGGTCGGCACCAACCTGGTTCACGGCCGGTATTCGCTTCGGCTCACACAGCGATTCGGGCGGTCGCGCGTCCTTGCAGGTGAGGACGTCGCGATCTGGAGGGACATATGCGGAATCGACGGAGATCGAGGGTGCGGGCCGGCGTGGTGGTGACCGCGCTGATCGCCGGGCTGGCCGGCGCGCCATCCGCGCGGGCCGGGGAAATGAGTGGGCAGCCAACCGCACAGCCGCCGGAGCAGCCGGCCGGGCAGCCTAAGTTGCCGATGGGGCGGGTGACGTTGCTGACCGGTGATCGGGTCGCCGTCGGCGCGGGTGGGCAGGTGCAGGTGACGCCGGGTGCCGGGCGGAGGGTGCAGTTCGAGCAGCGGGTCGGCAAGGACCAGCTCTTCGTGATCCCGTCGGACGTCGCGCGGGACGTTGCCACCGGCAAGCTGGACCGGTCGCTGTTCGATGTCGCCGGGTTGATCAAGCAGGGTTTGGACGACCGGAGTACGGCGGAGATCCCGCTGATCGTCACGTACGCCGCGAAGCCGAAGGCACTCGCGGGCGCGAAATCGGCCGGCCAGTTGCCGGCCATCGACGGGGCAGCCGTCAAGGTCGGCAAGCGGTCCGCGACGACTTTTCTGAAGCAACTGACCGGCGCCCGGGCCGTGGCCGGAGTCAAGAAGGTCTGGCTCGACGCGAAGCTGCGGCCGACGCTCGACCAGTCCGTACCGCAGATCGGCGCCCCCGCCGCGTGGCAGGCCGGGTACACCGGTTCCGGCGTACGCGTCGCGGTGGTCGACAGTGGGGTCGACGCGAACCACCCGGACCTCAAGCCGGTACTGGCTGGTGCACGCAACTTCAGCACCGACCCGGCTGGTGACCAGATCGGGCACGGTACGCACGTGGCGAGCATCATCGCCGGCAGCGCGGCCGCGTCGAACGGCAAGTACAAGGGCGTGGCGCCGGGGGCCAAGCTGTACGACGCCAAGGTCTGCGAACTGGACGGATGCAGCATGTCCGCGATGATCGCCGGGATGGAGTGGGCCGCCACCGACGTCAAGGCGAAGGTCATCAACGTGAGTATCGGTGGCCCCGACGATCCCGAGATCGATCCGGTGGAAGAGGCAGTCAACCGGCTCACCGCGCAGACCGGCGCCCTGTTCGTCGTTGCCGCCGGCAACTCCGGCGAGGACGGAACGCGGACGATCGAGTCGCCGGGGAGCGCGGACGCCGCCCTCACCGTCGGTGCCGTCGACAAGCAGGACCGGCTGGCGACGTTCTCCAGCCGCGGCCCGCGGCTCGACGGCGCGGTGAAGCCGGACGTGACCGCCCCGGGCGTCGGGATCGTCGCCGCCCGCGCCAAGGACGGCGGGATCGGGACGCCGGTCGACGACAACTACTCGTCGCTGAACGGTACGTCGATGGCGACGCCGCATGTCGCCGGTGCGGCCGCGATCCTGGCCCAGCAGCACCCGGACTGGACCGCGCCGAAACTGAAGGCGCAGCTCGCCGCGACCGCCAAGCAGCTCGATGGTCAGTCGACGTTCGAGCAGGGCAACGGCCGCGTCGATGTGGCGAAGGCCATCTCGGTGTCGTTCGGACCCACGGTCAACTCGCTGTCGTTCGGTACGGCGTCCTACCCGCACGACGACGACCAGCCGGTGACCAAGACTCTCGGGTACCGCAACGACGGTTCCGCACCGGTCGAGTTGAGCCTCGCCGCAACCTTGGTCGACCAGGACGGGAAGCCGGCGCCGGAGGGAGCCGTGCGGCTCGGCGCGACCACCTTGACCGTACCGGTCGGCGGTACGGCTGAGGTCCCGGTGACGCTGGCCACGAACAACGCCGGCCCGAACGGTTACTACAGCGGCCGGGTGACCGCTTCCGCGGGCGGACAATCCGTCAGTACGACGCTCGCGATCTACAAGGAGATCGAGCACCACACCCTCACCGTCAAGCACCTGGGCCTGGACGGAAAGCCGGCTCCGGATGCGTACAGCTCGGTCTTCACCAAGGAGCAGTGGCCGATCGACCTGCAGGACCCCAGCGGGACGGTCAAGATCCGGCTGCCCAAGGACGACTACATGCTCAGCGGCACGCTCGAAGTCGCCAGGCCAGGGAAGGACGAACCGGCCAAGTACCGCATGGTCCGGCCGATGCTGCACCTCACCGAGGACACGACGGTGGTCATGGACGCCCGGCTGGCGCGACCGATCCAGATCTCGGTGCCACGGCGCGACGCCGTGCTGACCGTCGGCGCGGCCGGGCTTACCATGCCGGGCGACTGGTACTTCGGACTGCGCTACGGCTTCGACGACCCGACCGCGATCTTCACCGCTCAGATCGGACCACCCGCGCCGGGCGTGACCGGCGACCTGAGTACGCGGTGGGCGCGCCGGAACGCGGACGGTACGTTCGACAACTCGCCGTACGGCTTCGTCCAGGTGGAGAAACTGCCGGGGCGGTACCCGACCGGGATCCGGCGGACGCTGGACCCGGCGAAGATGGTCCGGGTCGACCAGACCTTCAACGCCACCTCCGGCCGCCGGGGCCTGGTTTCGAGCGGGTGGGGCTTCGGCTACGCCGACGAGATCGCGTACGACCTGCCGGCCAAGCGGACGTTGTTCCACGATCCGGCTCCGGACAACACCCCGCGGAGCGAGGTCAACACGGGTGTCAGTGAGTTCGATGCCGGGGCTCCGGACGTTTTGCTGACGGAGATGAACCGGACGGTAGCGCCGTACCAGGCCGGACGGCACTACCGGGAAGCGTTCAACGTTGCCGCCTTCGCGCCGGCGCCCAGCTACGCGTTCCGCGAGGCCGACGTGCTGGGGCTCGTCATCTCGCCGCTCGCGGACGCGGGCGGGGGTGGCGGCGGAGGCATCACCGCCGCGGCCGACTCCCGGACCAGCAAGCTGTATCGCGACGGGGTCCTGATCTCGGACTACGACAACCGCTTCGGCTGGGCCAACCCGATCGGTCTGCCGCCGGAGCCGGCTACCTACAAGCTGGTCAGTACGCTCGACCGGCATTCGGTGTCGCGGTTCAGTACCAAGGTCGAGCACTCCTGGACGTTCCGCTCAGGTGCGAGTACCGAACAGGTTCTGTTGCCCGCGCTCGGCATCCGGTACCGGCCGGTGGTCGACGATCACAACCTGACACCCCGGAAGAAGACGTTGTCGGTGCCGGTCGTGATCGATCACCAGACCGGGGCTTCGTTGCCGCGGATCGACAAGTTCACCGTCGAGTACGCCGATGGTGCCGCGGCGGACTGGAAGCCGGTCAAACTCGTGCGCACGGCTGCCGGCCAGTACGTCGCGCAGTTCCCGGCGCCGGCCGGAGCGTCGGTGTCGTTGCGGGCGAAGGTGGTCGACGGCGACGGTAACCAGACCGAGCAGACGGTCACGGACGCGATCCGCTTCAGCTGAGAGCGGTCGCTGACGTCCGGCACGACCGGGTTGTGGATATCCCGGTCGGGCCGGGTGCCGGGCGGCACTAGACTGACGGCATGATTCGCCGCGTCGACCTGCGGGGCCGAGTGGCGGCCGGAGAGGTTACCGACCTCCAAGCCGAAGTGCATGCCCTCGTCCCCCGAGCCGTGTTCGACGTCGAGAAGGCTCTCGACGTCGTCCGACCCATCTGCCTGGACGTCCGCCATCGCGGCCTCGAGGCGATCCGGGAGTACGGCGAGAAGTTCGACCATGTCCGGGTCGAGGACCCGCGGGTCCCGGCCGACGCCCTGAAGCTTGCCCTGGAAGAGCTCGACCCGGTGGTGCGGAGCGCCTTCGAGGAGTCGATCCGTCGCGTCCGCGAGGTCAGCGAGGACGAGCTCACCGCGGATGTCGTCTCCGAGCCCGCGCCCGGCGGGCGGGTGACCCAGCGGTACGTTCCGGTTCAGCGCGTCGGCCTGTACGTACCCGGTGGCCGCGCGCCGCTGGCGTCGTCGGTGCTGATGAATGTCGTGCCGGCGCAGGTCGCGGGCGTGCCGTCGCTGGCCATCGCCTCGCCGCCGCAGAAGGATTTCGGCGGCCTGCCGCACCCGACCGTGCTCGCGGTCTGTGCGTTGCTCGGGATCGAGGAGGTGTACGCGATGGGTGGCGCGCAGGCGATCGCCGGTTTCGCGTACGGCTTCGACGGCTGTCGCAAGGTCAACCTGATCACCGGCCCGGGCAACATCTATGTGGTCGCCGCGAAGCGCGCGCTGCTGGGTGAGGTCGGGATCGACTCCGAGGCCGGCCCGACCGAGATCGCGATCCTGGCCGACGACTCCGCCGACCCGAAGCACGTCGCGGCCGACCTGATCAGTCAGGCCGAGCACGACCCGATGGCCGCCGGCGTCCTGGTGACGCCGTCGGAAACTCTGGCCGCTCAGGTGGCCGCCGAGTTGCCGATCCAGGTTGCCCGGACCAAGCACGCCGATCGGGTCACCGAGGCGCTCGAAGGGCAGCAGTCTGCCGTCGTGCTGGTCGACGATCTCGATCAGGGCACCGCGTTCGTGGACGCGTACGCAGCCGAGCACCTGGAGATCCAGACCGTCGACGCCGAGGAGCGGGCCGGCCGGATCACCAACGCCGGCGCGATCTTCGTCGGCAGCTGGTCGCCGGTTTCGCTCGGTGACTACTGCGCCGGGTCCAACCACGTCCTCCCGACGGCCGGTTGCGCGTGTCACTCGTCCGGTCTGTCCGTGCGCAGTTTCCTCAAGGCCGTACACGTCGTGAACTACACCCGGGACGCGCTGCACGAGGTCGCCGGTCACGTGCGTACGCTGGCGCACGCCGAGGACCTGCCGGCCCACGGCGCGGCGGTGTCGGCGCGCTTCCCCGGGGAGAGCTGATGGGCGCCTTCGACGGGCTGCCGATCCGCGAGGAGCTGAAAAGCTTCGAGCCGTACGGCGCCCCACAGCTCGACGTCCCGGTGCTGCTGAACGTCAACGAGAACCCGTACCCGCCGAGCGAGCACGCGGTCGCGGACATCGCCGCGGACGTCGCGGTCGCCGCCCGGGGGATGAACCGCTACCCGGACCGCGATTTCCTCGGGCTGCGCGCCGACCTCGCGGCGTACCTGGCTCGTGAGTCCGGCGCACACCTCGAGCCCGAGCAGCTCTGGGCGGCCAACGGGTCGAACGAGGTGATGCTGCACATCCTGCAGGCCTTCGGCGGCCCGGGGCGGACGGCGCTGTCCTTCGCCCCGACCTACTCGATGTACCCGGAGTACGCGCGGGACACCAACACCGCCTGGGTGGCCGGCCGCCGGGCCGAGGACTTCACGCTGGACCGGAGCAAGGCGATCGCCGCGATCTCCCGGCACCGCCCGTCGGTCGTGCTGCTCGCCTCACCGAACAACCCGACCGGTACGGCGCTGCCGATCGACGTGACCGAGGCGATCGTCGCGCAGGCGGCCGCGCTCGGATCGGTCGTCGTGGTGGACGAGGCGTACGCGGAGTTCCGCCGCGGCGGTACGCCCAGCGCGGTCTCGTTGCTGCCCGCGTACCCGAATCTCGCGGTCGCGCGGACGATGTCGAAGGCATTCGCGATGGCCGGCGGCCGGGTCGGATACCTTGCCGCCAGCAAGCAGTTCGTCGACGCGCTGCGGATCGTCCGGTTGCCGTACCACCTGTCCGCGGTGACGCAGGCGGTCGCGCGGGCCGCGCTGCGGCACTCCGACGAGCTGCTCGGCCGGGTCGAGCAGCTCCGGGTCGAGCGCGACGAGACCGTCGACTGGCTGCGGTCGGTCGGGCTGCGCGCGGTCGACTCGGACGCGAACTTCGTTCTTTTCGGTACGTTCGCGGACCGGCACGCGGTCTGGCAGGCACTGCTGGACGACGGCGTACTGATTCGCGAGACCGGCCCGGCCGGCTGGCTCCGGGTCTCGATCGGAACCGGCGAGGAAATGGCCGCGTTCCGCGCTTCACTGGAGCGCATCCTCAAGTCCGACGTGGGAAGGCAGACATGACGCGCAGTGCGCGGATCGACCGTGAGACGAGTGAGTCCAAGGTGCTGGTCGAGCTGGAGCTCGACGGCACCGGCCGGGCCGACATCTCCACCGGCGTGGGGTTCTACGACCACATGCTGAACGCGCTGGCCAAGCACGCGCTGCTCGACCTGCACGTGAATACGGTCGGCGACCTGGAGATCGACGCGCACCACACCGTCGAGGACACCGCGATCGGCATCGGCCAGGCGCTTCGCGAGGCGCTCGGTGACAAGCGCGGCATCCGCCGCTTCGGCGACGCGACCGTACCGCTGGACGAGGCGCTCGTACACTGCACGGTCGACCTGTCCGGCCGGCCGTACTGCGTACACACCGGCGAGCCGGAAGGACAGGTGTACGCGATCATCGGCGGCGACTACGCGGGATCGCTGACCCAGCACGTGTTCGAGACGCTCGCGTTCAACGCGGCGATCTGCGTACACATCCGGGTGCTGTCCGGGCGCGATCCGCACCACATCGTCGAGGCCCAGTTCAAGGCGTTCGCCCGGGCGCTGCGGGCCGCGGCCGAGCTGGACCCGCGGCAGCCAGGCATCCCGTCCACCAAGGGCGCCCTGTGACGCCGGTAGAGGGGATGCCGGTAGCGGTGAGGTCGGCGCGGTGACGAAGAAGGTGGTCCTGCTCGACTACGGGTCGGGCAACATCCGGTCGGGGGAGCGGGCGCTGCAACGCGTCGGCGCCGACGTCACCGTGACCGCGGACTTCGACGCGGCCTGTAACGCCGACGGGTTGCTGGTGCCGGGCGTCGGCGCCTTCGCGGCCTGCATGACCGGGCTGACGGCGGTCCGCGGTGATGTCGTGGTCGACCGGCGGCTGACCGGCGGCCGGCCGGTGCTCGGGATCTGCGTCGGTATGCAGATCCTGTTCGCCCGCGGGATCGAGCACGGTGTCGAGACCGACGGCTGCGAGCAGTGGCCGGGTACGGTCGAGCGGCTGCAGCCGGAGGACGCCCAGCCGGTGCCGCACATGGGCTGGAACACGGTCGACGTACCCGCCGGCACCACCTTGTTCGAGGGCATCGAGAAGGAGCGGTTCTACTTCGTGCACTCGTACGGCGTCCGCCGCTGGGAGCTGACCGATACCCGCGCGTCGGTCACGCCGCGGGTCACCTGGACCACGTACGGCGGCGACAAGTTCGTCGCCGCGGTCGAGAACGGCCCGCTGACCGCTACCCAGTTCCACCCGGAGAAGTCCGGCGACGCCGGCGCCACTCTGCTGGAGAACTGGGTCCGCTCCCTGTAGCTCACGGTGAGTTGCTGACACTCGTTCAGTTGCCGTTGGGTTGTTGTTTACCGTACGTTCACTGGTCACCACTGCTTGTCATCGAGCGAGGAGACCGCCCATGCCCGAAAGCTCCAGTTCCCTGTCCAGGCGTCAGTTCGTCGGCCGCGCCGCCGCGGCCGGAGTGGCGGTCAGCGTGGCCGGGTCGGTCGACGCGCTGTACACGGCACAGCCCGCGCTCGGCACGTCCGGGCCGAAGATCGGGTACGGACCACTGATCGAGGACCCGGCCGGGATGCTCGACCTGCCCCGCGGGTTCAGCTACCGGATCCTGTCCCGCGAAGGGACCGTCCGCCCCGACGGCCTGAAGATCCCGAGCCGGTTCGACGGGATGGGCGTCTTCCCGGACCGGCACGGCGGTTCGCGCCTGGTCCGGAACCACGAATGCAGCCCGACGACGAAGATCAAGGTCGTCGCGCCGGCCGATCGGACGTACGACCCGGGCGCCGCGGGCGGGACCAGCACGCTGGTCGTGGATCGGCACAACGCGACCAGCAAGGAGTACGTCAGCCTCGGCGGTACGGCGATCAACTGCTCCGGCGGGCACACCCCCTGGCGTACCTGGCTGACGTGTGAGGAGACCGAGCTCAAGGCGGGCGAGAGCGGGTACACCAAGGACCACGGGTTCATCTTCGAGGTCGACCCGTACGACGACCGCCGGAACGCGAGTCCGGTCGCGCTGACCGCGATGGGCCGGTTCCAGCACGAGGCGGTCGCGATCGACCCGCGGACCGGGATCGTCTACGAGACCGAGGACGCGTTCGTCGCGCCGCTGGGTGGCTTCTACCGCTTCCTCCCGAACCGTCCACGCGGCGGCTGGGGCACGCTCCGCGCGGGTGGCGAGCTGCAGGCGATGCACATCCCGGGTCTGCCGGATCTGTCGGTGGTGCAGGAAGCCGGCACCGAGTTCCACGACGTGCAGTGGGTGACCGTGCCGGATCCGCTGGCGAAGAGCGAGTCGGTCCGGGCACAGGACTACGCCAAGCCGATCACCGGCGGGTACAAGCTCGAAGGGTGCTGGTGGGGTGACCTGGACCGCTGCGTGTACTTCGTCTCGTCCTTCGCCCGGACCGAGCTCGGCCCGAAGGTCGATCACGACGGTCAGGTCTGGCGGCTCGACCCGCGCAAGCGCACGCTCCGGCTGGAAGTGATCTTCACCCGGCCGAAACCGGGTTCGGACGATCCCGAGTTCGATGCCCCGGACAACATCACGATGTCGCCGTACGGCGGGCTGATGATGTGCGAGGACGGGCTCGGCGAGCAGCACATCCTGGGTACGACCGAGGATGGCGAGGTGTTCAAGTTCGCCCGCAACCGGGTGAACACCGGCACCGCGGACCAGCCGTCGTACGGCGAACTGTCCGGCGCCGGCTTCGCCGCCGACGGCCGCACGATGTTCTTCAACGTCTACGCCCCCGGCATCACCTACGCGATCACCGGCCCTTGGCGCCGCCGCCGCTGACGGGTTGTTTCACCACTGACGGGCTGCAACCGGCCAGTGGTGAAACAACCTGCTAGCTCACCGCGCCGGGGAAGGCCACCGGGGCGCCGCCCCAAGCGAGTTGGGCGGTCGCGGACGCGAGCAGCCGCTCGACCGCGAACGCCCGCACCGGTGCCTGCTCGGCGGCCTCCACCAGGTCGCCGTAGACGGCCGCGATGCGGCGCTCGATCACCAGGATCAGCGCCGCGCCGGTCGCCACGTTCGTGACCGCGGCCGGCAGGTCGTACGCGGGTTCGGCCGCGACCGGGGTCGCGCCGGCGGCGACGACCAGCGCGCTCAGCTGGTCCCGGCTGTCCCGGTGCTCCCCGAAGAGATCGTTGGCATCCCGGTACCGCGCCCCGTTGAACTTCCCACCGGCCACCCCGATCCCGTACAGCGCGGCATGCTCACCGGCGAGCGCCGCCTGCAGGGCATCCAACTGATTCATGCGTTGGCCTTCTTGCTTGCCGGGGTCAGGGTGATGCCGAGCTGAGTCTCGGCGGCGGCGAGCTCGGCGAGCAGGCGGGCCGGTGCGCCGGACAGCTTGGCGGCGGCCGTGGCGTGGATCGCCGCGGTGGCCTTCTCCTGCTTCGCGATCGCGGCCAGGGCGGCCTGCGAGGTGGTGGCGACCGCGAGCGGCGCGGCCGCCTTCGTCGTCACGCCCGCGGTCTCCTTCAGCTTGGCCAGATGACTCACGTGGTACTTCGCGCCCGCGGCCAGCTGCGCGCGGAGCGCCGGGAACTTCCGGCTTACGTTTGCGTAGAGCTGGGACAATTGAGTCACCTGAGTAGCCGCTGTACTGAGCGCCGCGACGACTGCCGGGTCGACGGTCGGTGTCTCCCCGGTCGGCCCCGGTGAAGTGGTCGTTCCGTTCGCCCCGCCGCCGTTCCCGGACCCACCGGTACCGGCGGAGGGATCGTCCTTGCAACCGGCCAGCGCGGCCGCGCTGGGCACCAGGGCGACGGTCACGACGGCTGCCCGGGTCAGAGCGCGCCGGCTGAGCGTTCGGCGACTCGGTGGTAGCTGGAGCAGGCGGCGTTCGGGCACGCCGGAACGATACCCGGTGACGCGCCCATCACCGCCTGGGACGAGCCGGTGACCCGGATCGGAGGACCGGACGGATAGGGTGGGCTACTGCCCTCGGCCGGACCGCCGGGGACGGAACGGGTGCACAACTGGAGAGAGGCAGGTCAACCTGTGAGCCGAAAGCAAACCCCTCCGGGCCACACGGACACCACGAGCCTCGAGAACTTCCTGCGGCCGATCGTCGAACAGTTCGGCTGCGAGCTGGAGGCCGCTGACGTCGCCCCGGCCGGCCGCCGCCGGTTGCTGCGGGTGCTGGTCGACCGCGACGGCGGGATCAGCCTCGACGACGTCGCCGAGGTGACCCGCGGCATTTCCAAGGCGCTGGACACCGACGACATCATGGGCGAGGGCGCGTACACGCTGGAGGTTTCCAGCCCCGGCGTGGACCGGCCGCTCACGCTGCCCCGGCACTGGCGCCGCAACATCGGCCGGCTGGTCGCGGTCACGCTGACCGAGGGCGGCAAACTGACCGGCCGGATCAAGGCCGTCTCCGACGAGGCGGCCGAGCTGGACGTGGACGGCAAGCGGCAGAGCGTCGCGTACGCGGACGTGGCGAAGGCCAAGGTCCAGATCGAATTCAACCGGGCTGCCGGCAACGACACTGAGACATCTGCCGGCGAAGAATCACCTGCCGACGGCACGGTGGAGGAGAACTGACATGGACATCGACATGGCCGTGCTGCGGTCACTGGAGCGGGAGAAGGACATCTCCCTGGACGTCGTGGTCGAGGCGATCGAGCAGGCGCTGCTGGTCGCGTACCACCGGACCGAGGGTGCCCAGCAGCAGGCCCGGGCCGAGCTGGACCGCAAGACCGGGCACGTGACCGTGTTCGCGCGGGAGCTGGCCGAGGACGGCACGGTGGCTCGCGAGTACGACGACACCCCGGCCGACTTCGGCCGGATCGCGGCCACCACCGCGAAGCAGATCATCCTGCAGCGGCTGCGGGACGCCGAGGACGAGGTCCGGTACGGCGAGTTCTCCGGCAAGGAGGGCGACATCGTCTCCGGCGTGGTCCAGCAGGGCCGGGATCCGCGCTCGGTGATGGTCGACCTGGGCAAGATCGAGGCCGTGCTGCCGGCACCGGAGCAGGTGCCGGGGGAGAAGTACGACCACGGTTCCCGGCTCCGGGTCTATGTCGTCGGCGTCCGGAAGGGGTTCAAGGGCCCGCAGATCACGGTCAGCCGGACCCACCCGAACCTGGTCAAGAAGCTGTTCGCGCTCGAGGTCCCGGAGATCGCCGACGGCACCGTCGAGATCACCGCGATCGCGCGCGAGGCGGGGCACCGGACCAAGATCGCGGTCCGTACGCTGAACCCGTCCGTGAACGGCAAGGGTGCCTGCATCGGGCCGATGGGCCAGCGGGTCCGGAACATCATGCACGAGCTGCACGGCGAGAAGATCGACATCATCGACCACAGCGACGACCCGGCCACCTTCGTCGGGAACGCGCTGTCACCGGCGCAGGTCACGTCGGTCGAGGTCGTCGACGCCGCGGCCCGGGCGGCGCGGGTGGTCGTTCCCGACTACCAGCTGTCGCTCGCGATCGGCAAGGAAGGCCAGAACGCGCGGCTCGCGGCCCGGCTGACCGGCTGGCGGATCGACATCCGGCCGGATACCGATGTGACTGCTCCGGACGAGAAGGTAGACTGATACCTCGGTCGGTCGACTGAGTCGCAACCACACCCTGAGGAAGAAGTGACAGACGCGCGTCCTGGCAAGATTCGGGCGCGTACCTGTATCGGGTGCCGGAAGCGGTCCAGCCCGGCTGACCTGCTGCGGATGACGGTGTCCGGAGGCCTCGTGCTTCCGGATTCCGGGCATCGGGCGCCTGGTCGTGGAGCGCATCTGCACCCCACGACCGAGTGTTTCGAGCTTGCCGTCCGGCGCAAGGCGTTCCCCCGGGCCTTCAAGGTCCCGGGGCCGCTGAATGTGACCGGGCTGCAGGAGTACCTCGCACAGCGTGATAGTCAATATGTACGCACGGTCTGACCGGACCGTGTGACCGACATGAAGGCGGGTCATCGACTCATGACCACTCGATGAGTGTCGAACGATGAGTGCAATGCGATGAGCATGTACGTCAACTAACGGTCCGCGCCCAGGCTCGGACCAGAGGGAGAGTAGTGGCAAAGGTCCGGGTCTACGAGCTCGCGAAAGAGCTCGGAGTTACCAGCAAGGTCGTTCTGACCAGACTGAACGACATGGGCGAGTTCGTCCGGTCGGCATCCTCGACGATCGAGGCACCTGTCGTCCGGCGGTTGGCGGAGGAGTTCGAGAAGAACCCGCCGAAGAAGCGTGCGGCCAAGAAGGCCGCTGCCAGCACGTCCGCCGCGCCGCAGGCGACCGCACCGGTCCCTGGCGCGCCGGCACAGTCCGCGCCGGCGGCTCCGGCCGATCGCGCCGCGGCCCAGCCGGGTGCGGCGACGCAGTCCGGCTCCGACGCGGCCGCGCAGAGCGGCGCGCCGGTTTCGTCCGGCTCCGGTGCTTCCGGCCGGCCGGCACCTTCCGGTGCGACGCCGGGCGCCCGCCCGGGTCCGCGTCCGGGCCCGAAGCCGGGTCCGCGTCAGGAGGCCGCTCCGGCCGATTCGATCGCGGCGGCGACCGGCACCACCGACGCTCCGGCCACTGCTCCGGGCTCCGGCTCGGCGGCTGCGGCAGGCTCGGCCGCGGGCTCCGGCTCGGCCGTTCCGGGTGGGTCCGCTCCGGCCGCAGGCGGTTCGGCTGCCCCGGTCGGCACCGGCTCCGCCGCTCCAGGCACCCCGGGTGCCGGCTCGGCCGGCTCGGTTGCCCCGGGCACGCCCGGTGCCGGCTCGGCAACCCCGGGCGCAGGCTCGAGCGCCGGCTCGGCCGGTTCGGGCATCGGCTCGGCAACCCCAGGTGCCGGCTCGGCTACCTCGGGTGACGTCGCGCGCGAGGGTGCCGCGTCGTCCGCGACGCCGTCGTTCGAGGCTCCGGCCGCGAAGGCTGCTCCGGCTCCGGGTCCGCGCCGCACGGGTGGCGACGCTGCCCGTGGCGACGGCTCGGCCCGTCCGGGTCCGCGTCCAGGTGGTCAGGGCTCCGGCCCGCGCCCGAGCGGTCAGGCCGGCGCGCCGCGTCCAGGTGGTTCGGCTCCGCGTCCGGGTGCACCGGGTGCCGGCGCTCGTCCGGGCGCACCCCGCCCGGGTGGCTCGCAGCAGGGCGGGGAGGGTGGCGGCGCGCCGCGTCCGGGTGCGCCTCGTCCCGGTGGTGCCCCGCGTCCGGGTGCACCGCGTCCGGGTAACAACCCGTTCAGCTCGACCCAGGGCATGCAGCGTGGTGGCCGTCCGGGTCCGGGTGGCCAGGGTGGCGGCGACCGGCAGGCTCCGAGCCCGGCCGGGATGGCGCCGCGCCCGCCGCAGAACCGGCAGGACGGTGGCCGCGGCGGTAACGACCGGCCGCGCCCGAGTGGTGGCGTGCCGGGCGCTCCGCGCCCCAACCCGGCGATGATGCCGAAGTCCTCCGCGGGTACCTTCACCGGTCGTCCCGGTGGCGGTTCCGGCGGTCCTGGTGGCCCCGGTGGTAACCGTGGCGGCCGTCCGGGCGGAGGCCCGGGTGGCGGTCCGCGCGGTGGCGGCGGTGGCGGCGGCGGTTTCCGTCCCGGCGGCGGCCCGAGCGGCCCTCCCGGTGGTGGCGGTGGCCGTCCGGGTCCGGGCAACCGGGGCCGTGGCGGGACCCAGGGTGCCTTCGGGCGTCCGGGTGGTCCGGCTCGTCGTGGCCGCAAGTCGAAGCGCGCGAAGCGTCAGGAATTCGACAACATGCAGGCCCCGGCGGTCGGTGGCGTCCGCGTCAAGCACGGTGACGGCGAGGTAGTGAAGCTGCCGCGCGGCGCCTCGCTGACGGACTTCGCCGAGAAGGTCGGAGTCGACCCGGCGTCGCTGGTGCAGGTGCTGTTCCACCTCGGTGAAATGGTGACCGCTACCCAGTCGGTGAACGAGGAGACGCTCGAGCTGCTCGGTACCGAGCTGAACTACGACGTCCAGATCGTCTCGCCGGAGGACGAGGACCGTGAGCTGCTGCAGTCCTTCGACATCGACTTCGGCAACGACGAGGGCGACGAGGGCGACCTGGCGGCCCGGCCGCCGGTGGTGACCGTGATGGGTCACGTCGACCACGGTAAGACGAAGCTGCTGGACGCGATCCGGATGGCGAACGTCCAGGCCAAGGAAGCCGGTGGCATCACCCAGCACATCGGTGCGTACCAGGTCACCACCGAGGTGGACGGCCAGGAGCGGGCGATCACCTTCGTCGACACCCCGGGTCACGAGGCGTTCACCGCGATGCGTGCCCGTGGCGCGCAGGCCACCGACATCGTCATCCTGGTGGTCGCGGCCGACGACGGCGTGATGCCGCAGACGATCGAGGCACTGAACCACGCCCGCGCGGCGGGGGTCCCGATCGTGGTCGCGGTGAACAAGATCGACGTCCCGGCGGCGGACCCGACCAAGGTGCGCGGTCAGCTGACCGAGTACGGCCTGGTCCCCGAGGAGTACGGCGGCGACACCATGTTCGTCGACGTCTCGGCCAAGTCCCGGATCAACATCGAGGGCCTGCTCGAGGGTGTCGTACTGACCGCGGACGCGGCGCTGGATCTGCGGGCGAACCCGAAGATGCACGCCGAGGGCATCGCGATCGAGGCGAACCTGGACAAGGGCCGTGGTCCGGTGGCGACCGTGCTGGTGCAGCGCGGAACCCTCCGGGTCGGCGACTCGATGGTGGTCGGTCCGGCGTACGGCCGGGTGCGCGCCATGCTCGACGAGCACGGCGACCCGGTCGAGGAAGCGACCCCGTCGCGGCCGGTCCTGGTCCTCGGTCTGACCGCGGTGCCGGGTGCCGGTGACAAGTTCCTGGTGGTCGACGACGACCGGATGGCACGGCAGATCGCCGAGAAGCGCGAAGCCCGCGCCCGGGCGGCCGCCAACGCCAAGCGCCGCGCCCGGCGTACCCTCGAGGACTTCATGGCCTCGATGGAGAAGGGCGAGGCGCAGGAGCTGCTGCTGATCCTCAAGGGCGACGTGTCCGGTTCGGTCGAGGCGCTCGAGGACGCGCTGGTCCGGATCGAGGTCGGCGACGAGGTCAACCTGCGGATCATCGACCGCGGCGTCGGTGCGATCAACGAGAACGACGTCAACCTGGCCATCGCGTCGAACGCCGTCATCATCGGCTTCAACGTGCGGCCGGCGGGCAAGGCCGGTGACCTGGCCGAGCGCGAGGGCGTGGATGTCCGGTACTACTCGGTCATCTACTCGGCGATCGACGACATCGAGGCGGCCCTGAAGGGCATGCTGAAGCCGATCTACGAGGAGGCCACCCTCGGCCAGGCGGAGATCCGGGAGATCTTCCGCTCCTCGAAGGTGGGCAACATCGCCGGTTGCTGGGTGACCAGCGGCCTGATCCGGCGGAACGCCAAGGTCCGGTTGATCCGGGACGGCGCGGTGGTCGTCGACAACACCGAGCTGTCGTCGCTGAAGAGGTTCAAGGACGACGCGTCCGAGGTCCGCGAGGGCTTCGAATGTGGTCTGACCATCAACAACTTCAACGACATCAAGGTCGGCGACGTGGTCGAGGCGTTCGAGCTTCGGGAGAAGCCGCGCAGCTGAGCAGTGACAGGTAGGCGGTGACCCGGTCCGGGTCGCCGAGGAGTAGCGTCCGGAGAGACCGCGGTCTCTCCGGACGTTGTTCATGAACGAGGGAGTGAGCCCTGATGGGTGAAGCAAGGGCGAAGCAGCTGGCCGACCGGATCCAGGTGCTCGTCGCGGAGCTGCTCGAGCGCCGGGTGAAGGACCCGCGGCTGGGATTCGTCACCGTGACGGACGCCCGGCTGACCGGTGACCTGCGCGAGGCCAGCATCTTCTACACGGTGTACGGCGACGAGCAGGCGCGGACGTCGACGGCCGCGGCGCTGGAGTCGGCCAAGGGCCTGATCCGCAGCGAGGTCGGCAAGGCGCTCGGGCTCCGGCACACGCCGAGCGTGGCGTTCTTCCTGGACGCCGTGCCGGAGACGGCCGGGCACATCGAGGAACTGCTCGAGAAGGCCCGGACCGCGGACGCCGAGGTGGCGAAGTCGGCCGCCGGGGCCAAGCCGGCCGGTGACGCGGACCCGTACAAGCGGCCGCACGACGAGGACACGGACGAGGACGACTGAGTACTGCCTTGAGCCTGGAATTCACGCCGGGGTCGGACGGGATCGTTGTCGTCGACAAGCCGGCCGGTCTGACCTCACACACCGTCGTCGCCCGGATTCGCCGGCTGGCCGGGACTCGCAAGGTCGGCCACGCCGGCACGCTGGACCCGATGGCCACCGGCGTGCTCGTGGTCGGCATCAACCGCGCCACCCGGCTGCTCGGTCATCTGCAGCTGGCCGACAAGTCGTACGACGCGACGATCCGGCTCGGCGCGACCACGACGACCGATGACGCCGAGGGCGAGATCGTCGAGACCGCACCCGTCGGCGGTGTCACCGCGGCGGCGATCGCGGCCGCCGTGACCGGGTTCCGCGGTGACATCTCGCAGGTGCCGTCGAAGGTGTCCGCGATCAAGGTGGACGGCCGCCGGGCGTACGAGCGGGTGCGCGCGGGGGAGGAGGTCGCGCTGAAGGCACGGGCGGTGACGGTGTCGCGGTACGACATTCTCGACGTACGCCCCGACGCGGCCGGGATCTCGGTCGATGTCTCGGTGGACTGCTCCAGCGGTACGTACATCCGGGCGCTCGCCCGTGACCTGGGCGCCGAGCTCGGGGTCGGTGGTCACCTGACGGCACTGCGGCGTACGCGGGTGGGATCGTTCGGCCTGAGTACGGCGCACACGCTGGAGGAGCTGGCCGGGTCGTTCGACTGGTTGCCGATCGCGGAGGTCGCCGCCGGTACGTTTCCCCGGTACGACGCCGATGACGCGCAGGCGGCGGCAATTCGTACCGGCCGGCCGCTGACCGGGGTGGCGCTGGCGGCCGGGCAGACGGCGATGTTCGCCCCGGACGGTACGTTCCTGGCCCTGTACGAACTGCACGGGCCAGTGGCGAAACCGACGGCGGTCTTCGTCAGCTGAGAACTGTCGGTGGCCCGGCGTACGGTGCTGAGCCATGAAATACGGATTCGTGATGGCGTACGGTGATGCCCGCGACGCGGCCGAGCTGGCGGTGCTCGCGGAAGCGCACGGCTGGGACGGGTTCTTCGTCTGGGAGTCGATCTGGGGGATCGATGCCTGGGTGATGCTCGGGGCGGCCGCGATGACGACGGAGCGGATTCGGCTCGGGACGATGCTGACGCCGCTGCCACGGCGAAAACCGTGGGATGTCGCCGGGCAGGTCTCGACCGTCGACAACCTCAGCAACGGGCGGGTGATCCTGTCGGTCGGCCTGGGGGTGACCGGCGAGCAGCGGTTCTGGCTGTTCGAGGACGATCCGGGGCGGAAGGTCCGCGCGGAGCTGATGGACGAATCGCTGGCGATGCTGCCGCACCTGTGGCGCGACGAGCCGTTCGAGTTCACCGGCAAGCACTTCCGGGCCAGCGTGCCGGCTGAGTTGACGCCGCCGGCGCCACCACCGGCCGTACAGCAACCGCGGGTGCCGACCTGGGTGGTCGGTGGCTGGCCGGCGCCGAAGTCGATGCGCCGCGCCGCGCTGCAGGACGGCTGGCTGCCGAACGTGGTCGGTGGCGCCGAGCTGACGCCGGAGCTGCTCGCGCAAGGTGTGGAATGGATCGCGACCGAGCGGCGTACGCACGGGTTGACGATGGACGACTACGACGTGGTCGCCGAGGGCACTACCCGCGCGGACGATCCCAAGGCGGCGGATACGGTCCGCGCGTGGGCGGACGCCGGCGCCACCTGGTGGATGGACGCCGACTGGTCATCCCTGGACCGCGACGCGACCCGCCCAGCCGCCGAGCGCCGCCTGAAGGCGGGCCCACCCCGCATCGACTGACAGCCGGCCGCCCCCGATACGGCCGGCCTCCCCGCGTTGGCTGACGGCCGCTAGTGGCGGACCGGGCCGAGGCTGACCGGGACGGTGAGTGGGCCGATGGTGAAGAAGGACGGGGAGTACGGGATGTCGTCCGGGTCGATGGCCAGGGTCAGGTCCGGTAGGCGGCGGTAGAGGCTGGCCAGGGCCAGGCGGCTTTCCAGCCGGGCGAGCGGCGCGCCGATGCAGTACCGCGGTCCGTGCCCGAAGCCGAGGTGGCCGGTCTGGACCCGGGTGATGTCGAACCGGTTCGCGGACTCGCCGTACTCGTCCTCGTCGATCCCGGTCGACTGGTAGACGACGCCGACCGCGCTGCCCTTCGGGATGTCCACGCCCGCGACGGTCACGTCCGCCGCGGTGAACCGGAACGACGTCATCATCACCGAGTGCCGGTAGCGCAATGTCTCCTCGACGACGTCCGCCCAGCGGTCCTCCGCCTTGGCCTTGGCGAGTTGATCGGGGTTCCGCGCCAGCGCCACGATCGCGTACCCGAGTAGGTGCACCGTGGTCTCGTGACCGGCGACGAGCATCAGCCAGAGGATGCCGACCAGCTCGTCGGTGCTGAGCGCGTCACCGTCGTCGCGGGCCTTGACCAGAGCGCTGGTGAGGTCATCGGTCGGCTCTTGCTGCTTGCGTACGACCAGCGCGTGCAGGTAGGCCTGCAGCTCGTTCTGGGCCTGGAACGCCTGCTCCGGCGGAGTCGTGTGCGCGAGCAGGGTCGACGTCCAGTTCCGTAGCCGCGACCGGTCCTCGCTCGGTACGCCGAACAGCTCGCAGATCACCCACATCGGCAGGGCTTCGGTGAACGCGGGCACCAGATCGACCGCGTCACCGCCTGCCACCACGTCGTCCAGCAGACCGTCGATGATCGCCTGGATGCGCGGTTCGAGCATCTGTACCCGGGCCGGGGTGAACGCCTTGCCGACCAGGCCGCGGAGCCGCCGGTGATCGCCGCCGTCCACGGTGGCCAGGTGGCCGCCCTGAATGATCGCGCGCAGCGGCCAGTCCGCCGGGATCGTGCCGTCGTGCAGCGCGGGCCAGTGCCGCGGATCGCGCAGGAACGTCGTGTTGTCACCGGCCAGGATCTCCCGGACCGCGTTGTGGGTCAGGGCCAGGTAGGCGGGCACGCCGCCGGGGAACTCGACCTCGACGACCGGACCGATCTCGCGGAGCCGGATACAGGTGTCGAGCGGGTTCTCGCCGAGATCGGGAAAGGCCGGGAGCGTTGTCGTCATGTCATCCCTTTACTGCCGAAGGAGGCACGTCGTGGAGCCGTGGGGCCCCATTACATGGTGTGATCGGCGCGGTGACAAGTGGTCCTGCCCAATCAGTTGAGATGTCAGGTAACCGACAGGATTGGAGCCGTCCATGATCGGAGCAGACGCCGACGCCGAGGTCGCGTGGGTCGCGGCCGAACTGGGGTTGAGCGGTGCCGCGCTGGCGCACCTACGGGTGCTCGCGGAGCTCGGCCCGCCGCCCGTACCGATCAACTTGGCCGGCCTGGACGGCGTACTCGGTCGGCTTGAGCTGGGCGACGACGACCAGAGCGACACGCTGGCGAGTCAACCCGATCCAGTGCGTGACGCCGCGCTGTGGTGGCTGCTGGAACGGTGCCATCACCAGCTGGTACGCGGGATGGGTACGACCGGGCCGTTGCCGCCCTGGCCGGATCTTCCACCGGAGACGGGCGCGGTCGGCCGGTTCGTCTACGTGTGGGCGTTCCTCGCCACCCTTCCCGCGGTCCGCGCCTACCACGCCGATCGCGGCATCCCGGACGAAGATTCGTGGCCGATCCTCGCCGTACTCGGCGCGCAAATGGCGAACCGGCGGGCGCTGTACGGCGAAGGCGGCCTGCATACGCGGAACTGGGTCACCCATCACTTCCGCGGCGCCATCTACGCGCTCGACCGCTTGCACTTCGAGCGCCAGCGTTGCTGGTTCGACGCGCGCGACCAGGGCGGTCCCGGGCCGGGCGAACCCGTGCTCGGGCTGCACATCCCGGAGGGGCGACTCACCCCGAAGTCGGTTGACGCGGCCCTGGACCGGGCGCGGGCCTTCTTCCGGGCGCATTACGCCGACGAACAGTACCGGTATGCCACCTGTGTCTCCTGGGTGCTCGATCCCCAGCTGACCGAGTACCTGGACGCCGGTACGAACATCATCCGCTTCCAGCGGCGGTTCGCGCTGCTGCCGGCGGCGGACCAGGACGACAGCGGGACCGTCGTCGAGTTCCTCTTCAAGCGCCCCTTGGCGGAACTCGACACGTTGCCACAGGCAACGACGCTGCAGCGCGCCGTCGTCGATCACATCCAGGCCGGCCGGCCGTGGAAGTTCCGCACCGGCTGGTTCCCGCTCTGACCGCCACGCGCGAGGCGGAGACAAGGGCAGCCTGATCGCCGCCGGTACGCTGGTGGGGTGCGTTCTCGTCCGACGTTGGAGTGGGCCCCGGGCCCGGAGGTGCTGGCGTTGGAGCCGGGGTCGACGGACGTGGGGCCGATCGCGGGCCTGGTCGCGGCCGGGGGAGTCGTCGTACTGAGCGGTGCCGGTCTGTCGACCGAGTCCGGGATTCCGGACTACCGCGGTGAGACCGGCAGCCTGCGTACGCACACCCCGATGACGTACGGCGACTTCGTGGCCGGCGAGTCCGGCCGGCAGCGGTACTGGGCGCGCAGTCACCTCGGCTGGCGTACGATCGCCCGCGCCGTACCGAACTCCGGCCATGCCGCCGTCGCCACCTTGCAGGCGCGCGGTCTCGTCAGCGGCGTCATCACCCAGAACGTCGACGGGCTGCACCAGGCCGCCGGCGCCCGCGACGTGATCGAGCTGCACGGCAACCTGGACCGCGTGATCTGCCTGGACTGCGGTACGACGTCGCCGCGCGAGATCCTCGACCAGCGCCTCCGTGACGCGAACCGTACGTTCACGGCCGAAGCGACCCGGATCAACCCCGACGGCGACGTCGAGCTCCCGGACGACGTCGTCCGGACGTTCACGGTCGTTCCGTGCACGGTCTGCGGTGGCGTACTCAAGCCGGACGTGGTCTTCTTCGGCGAGAACGTACCCAAGAGCCGCGTCGAGCGCTGCTACTCGCTCATCGACGACGCGAACGCGGTCCTCGTCCTCGGTTCGTCCCTGACCGTCATGTCCGGCTTCCGCTTCGTCCGGTACGCGGCCAAGGCCGGTACGCCGGTGCTGATCATCAACCAGGGACTGACCCGCGGCGACCCGTACGCGACCGTCCGCGTGGATCTGCCGCTGGGCCAGGCCCTGGGCGAACTGGTACGGAAAGCCAGCGGGCCGAGCCACGCGTGAGGTGGCTCGGCCCGAGGTCCGCGGTACGGATTGGAAAGGGTCAGCGTTGCGCGCTGGTCCGTCCGCGGTTCAGGGAGGCCTCGACGGCCTGGGGTGAAAGTCCTTGGGGTGCGAGGCGTGGTGCCGCGGCGGCCTGCTTGGCCAGCTTCCGCGCCTGAGTGGCCCAGGCGGACTGCTCGGCGGCGGTCACCACGGCCGGTACGCCGGTCAGTGTCTTGTAGGTCAGCGCGGTCACGCCGGCCTGACCCTCGTAACGCGGGTGGTAGCTGAACGCGCGGAGCAGGTTGATGTCCTTGCCCTGGATCCACGCCTGACCGTCCGGCGCGCAGGCGTCGTGCCCGGTGGACGGGCCGAAGGTGTCGACGTACGTCGCGCCGCCCGCGGCCGCCGCATTGCCGACGGCCTGGTTCAGGGCCTGCTCGATCGAGTACAGGTAGGCGTAGTCGCCGGTCGCGAACGGCAGGATCGACGGGCAGGTGCCGTGCTCCGGCGCGATCTTCGGGTACCCGATCAGCAGGATCTTCGCCTTCGGCGACCGTGCCTTGATGCCCTCGACGACACCGGTGATCCGGGTCTGGGTCTGGGCGATCTTCGCCAGCAGCGTGTCCACGCCGTCGACGGTGAAGTGCGCCTTGCACGGCGCGCCGGCCGGATCGGAGGCGCGCAACGCCGGGCAGGTGCCGATGATGCTGCCGAACACGCCGAAGTCGTTGCCGCCGATCCCGACCGTGACCAGATCAGTGTCCGGCGTCAGGGCGTCGAACTGCGGCGCCGCCGTACCCAGCAGGGTGCTCTGCGGCTTCGTCATGTTCGTCGTGTCCGCGCCGCCACAGCTGACATCGGTGAGTTCGCGGACGTGCAACTTCTCCGCGAGCTGCTTCGGATAGTTGCTGTACGACCGGAAGCACCCGAGCGACAGCACGTCGGGAAGCGGTACGAACGGGGCGGCCGTGTACGAGTCGCCGAGCGCCACGTATTTGGCGAATCCAGGCGTCGCCGCGGCGTTGGCGACCGGCATACCCGCCACCAGCGTCACGGCCGCGCAGGCGGCGACCAGACGGCGTAGCTTCACGAGACCTCCCCAGGCTCCGGCAGTGCGCGGCCCACCTTAAGTTGAGTTACCTTGCGATTACAAGGGGTGATCGTGGACCTGCTGCGTGGAATGTCCCCACGGGCCGACCGGGGCGGTGGGGCGGGGTAGCAACAAGCATGGAATCCTCTTCCTATGCGTGTCTGGCACGGAGTGGACGAGATCGGCCCGGAGTTCGGGCCGTCGGTCGTCACCATCGGCAACTTCGACGGCGTGCACCGGGGTCACCAGGAGGTGCTCGCGCACGCCAAGGCGCGCGCGACCGAGCTGGGCGGGCTGCCGGTGGTCGCGATGACGTTCGACCCGCACCCAATGCGGGTGCTGCGGCCGGACCACGCGCCGCTGATGCTCAGCCGGCCGGAGCAGCGGGCCGAGCTGCTCGGGCAGCACGGCGCCGACGCGGTGCTGATCCTCCCGTTCACCAAAGAGGTGTCGGGCTGGTCGCCGGAGGAGTTCATCGAGCGGGTCCTGGTGAACGCGCTGCACGCCAAGGCGGTGGTCGTCGGTCAGAACTTCCGCTTCGGTCACAAGGCGGCCGGGCACGTCGACACGCTGGTCCAGGCAGGCACTCAGTACGGCTTCCAGGTTGAGGGCCTGAGCCTGGCGGGGGAGCAGCAGCCCTGGTCGTCCACTTATGTGCGCGAGCGGCTCGCCGCCGGTGACGTCGAGGCCGCCGCGGTGGCGCTCGGCCGGCCGCCGCGGGTCACCGGCGTGGTGATCGAGGGCGACAAGCGCGGACGCGAGCTCGGCTACCCGACCGCGAACATCCCGGCCGACCCCGGCGCGGCAGTCCCGCAGGACGGTGTGTACGCGGGCTGGCTGACCGTACTGACGTCCGCGCCCGGCGCACCCGCGTACCCGGAGCCGCTGCCCGCTGCGATCAGCGTCGGCAGCAACCCGACCTTCGACGGCGTCGACCGCCGCGTCGAGTCGTACGTGCTGGACCGCGACGACCTGGAGCTGTACGGCGCGACCGTCGCGATCGACTTCGTGGCCCGGTTGCGCGGCACCCAGATCCGCTTCGACAGCATCGACGAGCTGCTCGTACAGATGAAGGCCGACGTCGACGGGGCACGCCGGATCCTCACCGGCAATTAGGGGCGCCGTCCACGGACTGATACGCTGGCTGCTGCCGTCTGAACGGCCGCGGATCGAGAGTGCTCGGGTGGAGAATGCCCCGGTGCGCCGCGCAACGGAAATCGAGAGGAAGCCTGTGTCAGCTGTTGACGCTGCTACGAAGAAGAAGATCATGGGTGAGTACGCCCTGACCGAGGGTGACACCGGTTCCCCCGAGGTCCAGGTCGCGCTGCTGACGTACCGCATCTCGCACCTGACCGAGCACCTGAAGGAGCACAAGCACGACCACCACAGCCGTCGTGGCCTGTTGCTTCTGGTCGGTCAGCGCCGCCGGCTGCTGAACTACCTGGCGAAGAAGGACATCAACCGCTACCGGTCCCTGATCGAGCGGCTCGGCCTTCGTCGATGACGTCGCGAGGAGCGGCCCCCGGACTCGGGTGGCCGCTCTTGGCGTATCCGCGCCCGGGTGCGGACACAACCGAATAGCGACAACTGAATACGTAGACGAACGAGGCGACGCGAAGCGCGTGGCGGGAGGACGACCGGTCCTCGGTAGTGGCTTTCGGGTCGGGCCAGCTCAGCTGGCGACGGACCCGCGGGCCTCGATCGAAGACCGGCACCCCGGAAGCTCGCGCCTCGCAGTCGTCACACTGTGAGAGAGGGGTATCCCGTGTCGGGATCCACCAACGCGCCGATGGACGGCGCAGAATTCGCTGAGGCCGTGCTGGACAACGGCAGCTTCGGCACCCGCACCATTCGCTTCGAGACGGGCCGCCTGGCCCAGCAGGCCGCCGGCTCCGCCGCCGCCTACCTCGACGGCGACACGATGGTGCTCTCGGCCACCACGGCCAGCAAGAAGCCCAAGGACCAGTTCGACTTCTTCCCACTGACGGTCGACGTCGAGGAGCGGATGTACGCCGCGGGCCGGATTCCGGGCTCGTTCTTCCGCCGTGAGGGCCGGCCCTCGGAAGAGGCGATCCTGACCTGCCGGCTGATCGACCGCCCGCTGCGGCCGTCGTTCGTGTCCGGCCTGCGGAACGAGATCCAGGTCGTCATCACCGTCCTGGCGCTGAACCCGGACAAGCTGTACGACGTGCTCGCGATCAACGCGGCGTCGATGTCGACGCAGCTGGCGGGCCTGCCGTTCTCCGGCCCGATCGGCGGTGTCCGGGTCGCGCTGATCGACGGTCAGTGGGTGGCGTTCCCGACCCACACCGAGCTCGAGGACGCGGTCTTCGACATGGTGGTGGCCGGCCGGGTGACCGAGTCCGGTGACGTCGCGATCATGATGGTCGAGGCCGAGTCCACCCCGGGTACGTTCGAGAAGGTCGCGGCCGGCACCCAGGCGCCGACCGAGGAGATCGTCGCCGAGGGTCTGGAGGCCTCCAAGGGCTTCATCAAGACCCTGGTCGAGGCGCAGGCCGACCTGGCCGCCCGGGCCGCGAAGCCGACCGGCGAGTTCCCGGTCTTCCCGGACTACGCCGACGACGCGTTCGCCGCGGTCGAGGCCGCCGCGACCGAGGAGCTGGCGCAGGCGCTGACCATCGCCGGCAAGCACGAGCGCGAGGACGCCACCGACGCGGTCAAGGCCGCCACCGTGGACAAGCTGGCCGCCGACTTCGAGGGTCGCGAGAAGGAGCTGTCCGCGGCCTTCCGCTCGCTGACCAAGAAGCTGGTCCGGCAGCGCGTGCTCACCGACAAGGTCCGGATCGACGGCCGCGGGCTGGCCGACATCCGGCCGCTGAAGGCACAGATCGGCATCCTGCCGCGGGTGCACGGTTCGGCGCTGTTCGAGCGCGGCGAGACCCAGATCATGGGTGTCACCACGCTGAACATGCTGCGGATGGAGCAGCAGCTGGACACGCTCTCCCCGGAGACGCGCAAGCGCTACATGCACAACTACAACTTCCCGCCGTACTCGACCGGTGAGACCGGCCGGGTCGGTTCGCCGAAGCGGCGCGAGATCGGTCACGGCGCGCTGGCGGAGCGGGCACTGGTTCCGGTGCTCCCGTCCCGCGAGGACTTCCCGTACGCGCTGCGTCAGGTGTCCGAGGCGCTCGGCTCGAACGGGTCGACCTCGATGGGTTCGGTCTGCGCCTCGACGCTGTCGCTGCTGAACGCGGGTGTCCCGCTGAAGGCGCCGGTCGCCGGTATCGCGATGGGCCTGATCTCCGGTGAGGTCGACGGCAAGACGCAGTACGTCGCGCTGACCGACATCCTCGGCGCGGAGGACGCGTTCGGCGACATGGACTTCAAGGTCGCCGGTACGAAGGACTTCGTCACCGCCCTGCAGCTGGACACCAAGCTGGACGGCATCCCGGCGAGCGTGCTCGCGGGCGCGCTGACCCAGGCCAAGGACGCCCGGCTGACGATCCTGGACGTGATGGCCAAGGCCATCGACGCGCCGGGTGAGATGAGCGAGTTCGCGCCGCGGGTGATCTCGGTCAAGGTCCCGGTGGACAAGATCGGCGAGGTCATCGGCCCGAAGGGCAAGATGATCAACCAGATCACCGAGGACACCGGCGCCGACATCTCGATCGAGGACGACGGCACCGTGTACATCGGCGCCACCGACGGTCCGTCGGCCGAGGCGGCCCGGGCCGCGATCAACGCGATCGCGAACCCGACCATGCCGGAGAAGGGCGAGCGCTACCTGGGTACGGTCGTGAAGACGACCAACTTCGGCGCGTTCATCAGCCTGCTGCCGGGCAAGGACGGTCTGCTGCACATCTCGAAGCTGCGTCCGCTGGCCGGTGGCAAGCGGGTCGAGGCGGTCGAGGACGTGCTGTCGGTCGGCCAGAAGCTGCAGGTCGAGATCGCCGAGATCGACGACCGCGGCAAGCTCTCGCTGATCCCGGTGATCGAGGGTGAAGAGGGCGGCAAGCCGACCGAGGAGAAGAAGGCGTTCGAGTCCGCCGAGTGACCCGAGCGATCACCAGCACCCTGCTGAGCCCGGAGGCGGGCGGTCCGGTCAAACGGACCGTCCTGCCCTCCGGGCTCCGGGTTCTGTCCCAGTCCGTACCGGGCTTCCGCTCGGTCACTTTCGGCGTGTGGGTCGGCGTCGGCTCCCGCGACGAGCCGGAGCAGCTGGCCGGCGCGACGCACTTCCTCGAACACCTGCTGTTCAAGGGCACCGAGCGGCGCGACGCGCTGGAGATCTCGGCGTCGATCGACGCGGTCGGCGGCGAGATGAACGCGTTCACCGGCAAGGAGTACACCTGCTACTACGCGCGGGTGCTGGACACCGACCTGCCGCTTGCGGTCGATGTCATCTGCGACATGATCACCTCCGCGACGCTCACGTCCGCCGACGTGGAAAGCGAGCGGGACGTGATCGACGAAGAGATCGCGATGCACGCCGACGAGACGTCGGACCACATCCACGACCTGTTCGCGGAACAGTTGTGGGGCAGGTCGCCGCTCGGCCGGTCGATCACGGGTACGCCCGAATCGGTCGCCGGACTGTCCCGGCAACAGGTGACCGGCTGGTACCGGCGTCGGTACAAGCCGTCGAACATCGTCGTCTCGGTCGCGGGCAATGTGGATCATGCGGACGTCGTACGTCTTGTCCGTAAGGCTTTTGAGCGGCATTGGGTGACCGCCGAGGATTCGCCGGCGCCGGTACGTGCGGCGGCGGCGCGGCGGACGCCTACGTACGGTGGGGTCCGGGTGCATCATCGCGACGTCGAGCAGGCGCATCTCGTACTGGGTATGCCGGGGTTGGTGCGGAGCGACGAGCGGCGGTACGTGGCCGGCGTACTGCACGGCATCGTCGGCGGCGGGATGTCGTCGCGGTTGTTCCAGGAAGTGCGGGAGAAGCGCGGACTGGCGTACTCCGTGTTCACGTTCGGCTCGGCGTACGCGGATGCCGGGATGGTCGGCGTCTACGCCGGCTGCCTGCCGAAGAAGGCCCCCGAGGTACTCGACGTGATCCGCGCCGAACTCGAATCAATTGCCAACGGCAACATCACGCCCGAGGAACTCCTTCGTGGCAAGGGCCAGATGCGTGGCTCGGTGGTGATGGGCCTGGAAGACACCGGCGCCAAGATGACCCGGATCGCCAAGGCCGAGCTCGTCTACGGCGAGCTCCCGACGGTCGACGAACTCCTGCACCGGATCGATTCGGTGACTCTGGACGACGTCACTGCCCTGGCCACCGACTTGTACGCGACCAACCCGGCGCTGACCGTGATGGGCCCGTTCGACGAGGACACCACGGCTTTCAGTTTGTAAGGCCGAGGAGCGCGAGGAACGCGGCCGCCGCGGGTGAGCGGCCGGCCGCGCTCCAGACGACGTACTCGACCCGGTCCGGCGCGTCCTCGATCTCGACGGTCGCGACGCCGGGCAACTGCGGTGCGTACGTCGAGGCGAACAACGCGACGGCGAGCCGTTCGCTGACGAGCCGCGCCATCAACTCGGCGGTGCTGACCTCGAACGCGACGTCACGGACGAGTCCGGCGGCTTCGAAGGCCTGGTCGCTCTGCAGTCGTCCGGCGGTACGGGGCGGCAGGTCCGCGAACGGTTCGCTCGCCAACTGCTTCAGTGTGACCGTCGGCTCGGCGGCCAGCGGGTGGTCCGGTGGTACGACCGCGACGAGGCGGTCGCGGGCAAGCTCGCGCATTGCCACGCCGCGCGGCTGGATGCTGGTGGGCAGGCCGAGGAACGCCACGTCGAGAAGACCTTCCTTGACCTGGTCGGCGAGCTTCTCGCTCGCGCCGACCCGCATCGAGATCCGTACGTCCGGGTAGTCGCGGCGGAAGTCGCGCAGCGCCGCCGGGATGTCGACCGCCGCGACCGTCGGGATCAGGCCGACGGCGAGCCGGCCACGGACCATGCCGACCGCCGCGGCTGCTTCCGCCGCGGCGCGTTCGGCCGCGTCCAGGCATTGCCGCGCGGCCGGGAGGAACGCCGTACCGGCCGCTGTCAGCCGGACGCTGCGGCTGGTGCGGTCGAACAGGCGGGCGCCGAGCTCGCGTTCCAGCCGCGCGATCTGGTGGCTCAGCGCGGACTGGACGACCAGGCAGCGCTCGGCGGCCCGGGTGAAGCTGCTCGTCTCGGCCACCGCGACGACGTACCGGAGTTGCTGGAGTTCCATGGATCTATCTTGAATCACGATCGATGTGGTGACAAACATGTGTTGGACTCATCGATCGCGGGTCCGGAAGCTATCAGGGTGACCAATCAATCCGTCGTACTTGACGAGCGCGCCACGACGGCGCGCTCCTGGCTGGGGGTCGCCGCGATCACCGCCAGCCTGTTCGTGTTCCTCACCACCGAACTGATGCCGGTCGGCCTGCTCACCCCGCTGAGCAGCAGTCTCGGCGTCGCCGTCGGCATCGCGGGCCTGATGGTGACGCTGTACGGCGTCTCGGCCGGCCTCGGCGTACCGTTCATCGTCGCGTGGAGCCGCCGGGTCAACCGCCGCGTACTGCTGGCCGTACTCCTGTCGGTGCTGACCATCGGCAACCTGGTGACCGCGATCGCGCCGAACTTCCTGCTGATGCTGGCGACCCGGCTGTCGATGGGGTTCGCGAGCGGGGTGTTCTGGGCCATCGGGGTCAGCATGGCGATGCGGCTCGTCGCGCCGCGCGACGCCGGCCGGGCCGCCGCGACCGTCATGTCCGGCATCTCGGTCGCCGCCGTGGTCGGCATCCCGCTCGGGATCTTCGTGGAGAGCCACACCGACTGGCGTACGACGTTCCTGATCTGGTCGGGCCTGAGTCTGGTCGTGCTGATCGCGGTGGTGGCAGCGATCCCGTCGCTGCCGTCCGACAACGCGGTTCCGGTGCGCGCGGTGTTCGCGCTGCCGGTACACAACGCGCGGCTCCGGCTCGTGATGGTGATGGTGATGCTGTTCGTGCTCGGGCACTTCGGCGCGTACACGTTCGTCCGGCCTTATCTGGAAGGTGAATCGTCGGTGAGCCCGGCGTTCATCACCGCGGTCCTGATGGCATACGGCGCGGCTGCCGCCGCCGGCAACTTCGTCGGCGGCCGCCTGGTCGCGTGGAACGCCCGCGCAAGCTTCATGCTGGGAACCACCGGCGTCGCCGGAGCCCTGGTGTTACTGCTGCTGGCCGGCAGTTCACCAGCGGGTCAGGTCATCACGCTCGTCCTCTGGGGTATGTCGTTCGGCATCGTGCAGTTGTCCCAGGTCAACCTCACCCAAACCGCCGCACCCGACACCTTCGAAGCGGCGATGTCCCTCAACACGATGGCGTACAACACCTCGATAGCCCTCGGCGCCCTCTTCGGCGGCCTCCTCGCCGACCACACCGGCATCAACACCACCATCTACTTCGCCATCACCCTCACCACCGCCGCCCTCCTCCTCACCCTCACCACCAGAACCCGAACGGCCTAGCTCGTGGCAGTCTCATGCTCGGGTACGGCGGGCTGGGCTCGTCGGAGGATGACGGGGGTCAGGAGGCCGGCGGCAGTGAAGAGGGTGGCGGTCAGGAGCCAGCCGGTGGGGCCCAGGGGGAGCGCGATGGCGGTGAAGAGAGTTGGGCCGAGGAGGTTTCCGGTGCCTCGGCCCATGGCGTGGGCGCCCTGGTACTGGCCGATCAGGCCGGGTGGGGCGAGGGCGTAGCTGGTGGACCACCCGCTGGCTGATTCGAGGATTTCGCCGGTGACGTGGGCCAGGGCGGCGAGGATCAGCAGGGTGATGGTGACGGGGGTCGAGGTCGTGACAGAGGACGACCGTCGCGGCGTTCACGACAAGGATGACCGAGACCATCCAATGGGGTGCGTTGGTTCGGGTCGCGATCCAGAGCGGCAGGGCTACGGTCAGCATGGTGTTGTGGATGTTCAGTACGCCGTTGAGGCCCATGAACAGGACGAAAGGACGGTCCCGCAGTACGGTCCAGGAGGCGGACGCGCCGCTCGTCGCCGCAGGTACGCGGGGCAGCCGGAAAATGAGCAGTCCGGTGCAGAAGATGAGCGCGGCGGTGGTCAGCAGTCCGGTACGACCGCCAACCGATCGGTGCGTTGCAGGGCCTCGCGCCGGACGTGGTCGCGTACGCCGGGTCCGCGAGCAAGACTCTCGCGCCGGGTCTGCGCCTTGGCTGGCTGGTCGTACCGCGCCATCTGCTTGCTGCCGTGATCGAGGAGAAGACCTGGACGGACCGGCACAGCGACACGCTCACGCACCTGACCCTGGCCGCGCTGATCGAGTCCGGCGCGTACGACCGTCACGTCCGCGCCGCCAGACTGCGCTACCGACACCGCCGCGACGACCTCATCCATGCCCTAGGCAACCACCACGCCGGCGCCAACCACTACCCCGGCGCCAGCGACCGCGCCGGCCGTCAGCCCGGGGGGATCGCCGCCGGCCTGCAGCTCGTGATCGACCTCCCCGGTCGCGACGAATCCGCCGTCCTGCGCACCCTCCACGACCACGGCATCAACACCTTCGGCATGTCCCACTTCGGCTCCGGCCTGCCATCCGCGCTGGTGATCGGCTACGGCGCCCCAGCACAGCACGCCTGGACCCGAACACTCAGCGCACTGATCGATGCGCTCCAAAACGCGCAACTGTGAGCATCCGCACGGTTTGAACCATAGCGCCCCTGTCATCTGATGACTAGGGCGAGCTGATCCGATCAACCACCGCCCGCAATCGGTGATCAGCGTCTGGTCATCTGAGGTCTTGGCTAGGTAACGCTAGCGTTACGCGCCACCGCTTTGCGCCTGACAACGTTGACATGCGCAGTTTCGACCAGCAACCATGACGCTTGATCCGCCCGCCTAACGGCCCTCCCGCCGAGGAAGTTGGTTTGACCGTGCGACGTCTGACTGGGGTTGTGGGGGTGGCAGCCGGGCTCGCGCTGCTGCTGTCCTCCTGTGGTGACGGCAAGAGCAGCGGCGGCAGTGGGGACGCCGGCAGCAAGAGCGAGGTGATCGGCATCGCCGCCGATCCGCTGGAGTACATCAACCCGCTGAACGACAACGGCACCGCGGGGATCGGGGTGTCGATGGCGATCTTCGCGCCGCTGGTGACCACCGACCCGGAGACCGGGAAGCTGCAGAACGTGATGGCGGATTCGGTCACCCCGGACCAGAACAGCCAGACCTGGACGATCAAGCTGAAGCCTGGCAACACCTTCCAGAACGGTCAGGCGCTGACCGCGAAGGACTACGTGGACAGCTGGAACCTGACCGCCGAGGGCTCGAACGGCTGGAAGAACAACGGGTTCTTCTCCAAGGTCGAGGGGTACGACGCGATGAACCCGCCGGCCCCGGACGGCGCGACGCCGAAGCCGACGTCGGTGAAGGCGCTGAGCGGCCTGAAGCAGGTCGACAACCTGACCTTCACGGTGAAGCTGAAGGTGCCGTTCTCCCAGTTCGGCCTGACTTTGCAGTACTACGGCCTGGCGCCACTTCCGGAGGAGGTCCGGAAGAACCCGGACGCGTACAAGCGCAAGCCGATCGGCAACGGGCCGTACAAGCTGGCCGCGGACTGGAACGCCGGTGACGACCTGAAGCTGACGAAGTGGGACGGCTACAAGGGCCCGACGATTCCGCAGGCGGACCAGATCACCTACCGGTTCATCCCGAACGCGGACACCGCGTACAACGAGTTCCTGGCCGGCAACCTGGACTTCGTCGACGTCCCGTCGACCAAGGTGAAGAGCTTCAAGACCGACGCGCCGGACCAGTGGGTGACCAGCGTCAGCTCGGGCGCCAACTACCTGGTGATCCCGGCCTGGGACGCGCGGTTCAAGAACCCGAAGCTGCGGTACGCGATCTCGGCGGCGATCGACCGGAAGGCGTTCGCCGACCTGGTCGGACTGTCCGAGCCGGCGAAGGGCCTGATCGCGCCGGACATCGCCGGGTACCGCGACGACGCCTGCAAGTACTGCGATTTCGACGCCGCCAAGGCGAAGCAACTGCTTCAGGAGGCCGGCGGTTTCTCCGGCGTACTGAACATCAACTACAACACCACGTCCGCGACCGGGCAGATCTACGCCGAGGCGATCGGCAACATGCTCCGGCAGAACCTGGGCGTGCAGGTGAAGTACACCGGCAAGCAGGGTTCGGAGATCACCGAGCTGGCTGACACCCGCAAGCTGGACGGGCTGCGGTTCAGCGGCTGGGGTCACGACTACCCGTCGATCGAGGACTACCTGACCCCGATGTTCAAGTCCAACGGTGACGCGAACTTCGCCGGTTACGCGAACCCCGCCCTGGACGCGCTGCTGGCCAAGGGCGACGCCGAACCGGACCCGGACAAGGCGATCGCGGTGTACCAGCAGGCCGAGGACATCGCCCTCGAAGACCTGCCCCTGATCCCGCTGTACACCAAGTCGAACGCTTACCTGCACTCAGCCAAGATCGCCCCCCGAGTCTCCAAATACGTCGGCGTATCCGCCCTCTGGGCCACGTTCAAATGATCCGTTTCGTGCTCCGTCGTGTTCTTGCGGCGGTTCCGATCGGGGTGATTGTCACGCTGGGGGTCTTCGCGCTGGTGTTCGCGATGCCTGGGGACCCGCTGCGGGAGCTGGCCGGTGACAAGCCGATTCCGGCCGCGGTGCTGGCGGCGAAGCGGGCTCAGTACCACCTCGACGATCCGTTCATCGTGCAGTACCTGCTGAGTATGAAGGACATCCTGACCGGTCACTTCGGTACGACGTTCGCCGGCGCCGACATTGCCGATCAGCTCCGGCTGCGGATCCCGGTGACGCTGAAGCTGGCTTCGATGGGGCTGGTCTTCCAGTGGATCGCCGGGCTGCTGTTCGGGCTGTACGCGGGCTTCCGCCGCAACGGCACGGTGGACCGGATGTTGCTGCTGGCAACGTTGGTGGTGCTCGCGGTGCCCGGCCTGGTGCTGTACTTCACCGGTCAGTACCTGCTCGGTGTCGAGCTGAAGTGGCTGCCGGTTTCGGGTATCCGCGACGGCTGGCCACTGTCGTACCTGTTGCCGGCCGTGTGTATCGGCATCACCGGATTCGCCGGCCTGGCCCGGTTGACCCGGACGTCGATTGTCGACACCGCCAACGCGGACTTCGTGAAGACCGCGCGGGCGAAAGGTCTCGGCGAACAGCGGATCCTCTGGCGGCACGTACTGCCGAACGCGCTGCTGCCGGTGGTGACGCTGATGGGGATCGACCTCGCCGGCATCTTCGGCGGTGCCGTGCTGGCGGAGAGCATCTTCAACCTGCCCGGGCTCGGTCAGTTCATGTTCCAGGCGATCAAGCTGAAGGAGGGCGGCGTGGTGGTACTGCTGTCGACGCTCGCGTTCCTGATGTTTATTGTCATCAATCTGATTGTCGACGTCGTCTACGGCGCGATCGATCCGAGGGTGCGTAATGTCTGAGACCCAGCAGGTCTTCGGGGCCGAGTCGCAGGACCTCGAGGGCCGGACCCTTTCGAACCGGGAGCTGCTCCGCGCGCTGCTGCGCAAACCGCAGTTCGACATCTGCCTGGTCCTGGTGCTGACTTTCTTCCTGATGGCGGCGGTACCGCGGCTGTTCACCTCCGCCGACCCGCGCTTCTGCGAGCTGACCAAGAGCCAGCACGGCCGCGAACCCGGGCATCCGTTCGGCTTCGACATCCAGGGCTGCGACTACTTCGCGAACGTGATCTACGGCGCGCGCCCGTCGGTCCTGGTCAGCCTGGTCGCGGGCGTCGGCGGCTTCGTGGTCGCCGGCATCCTCGGTCTGCTCGCCGGGTACTTCCCGGGCCTGGTCGACACCGTGATCTCAAGGATCGCGGACGTACTGTTCGCGCTGCCCGGCCTGATCGCGCTGATCGTGATCCTGAACTCGGTGCCGAACCGGAGCATCTGGATCATCGTCGCGATCATCATGGTCACCGGCTGGCCGCAGGGGATGCGGGTGATGCGCTCGACCGTGTTCTCGGTCCGCAACCGCGAGTACGTCCTGGCCGCCCGCTCGATCGGGGCGACGCCGGTACGGATCCTGCGCAAGCACGTGTTCCCGAACGCGATGGCGCCGCTGCTGGCGATGACGACGCTCGGCATCGGCGGCCTGATCGGTCTGGAAGCCGTCCTGACGTTCCTCGGCGTCGGCCTGCAACCGCCGTCGATCTCGTGGGGCTCCCAGTTCGGCGTCGCCACCTCGTACCGGGAAACGCCGCACCTGTTCATCTGGCCGGCGCTGTTCATCTCGACGATGACCATCTCGTTCATGATCATCGGCGACTCGATCCGCGACGCCCTGGACCCGAAGTTGATGCGATGACAGACAACCACGGCGAAATATTGCTGAAAGTCGACAATCTGACCGTCGAGTTCGACACCCCGCACGGTTCGGTACGGGCCGTGGACGGCGTGTCCTGGCAGGTACGGGCCGGCGAGACGCTGGCGATCCTGGGTGAGTCGGGGTCCGGGAAGAGCGTCTCGACCCAGGCGCTGACCGGGATCCTGGAGATGCCGCCGGGCCGGATCGTTTCGGGTACGGCCGAGTACCGCGGTACCGACCTGATCGCGATGACCACGAAGGAGCGGCGCAAGATCGTCGGCGACCGGATCACGATGGTGTTCCAGGACTCGCTGTCCGCGCTGAACCCGGTGCAGTCGGTCGGGACCCAGATCGCCGAGTGCTACCGCGTCCATCGCGGCATGTCCAAGCAGGACGCGATGCGCCGGGCCGCGGAGATGCTCGACCAGGTACGGATTCCGGCCGCGGCGAAGCGGGTCCGGGACTACCCGCACGAGTTCTCCGGCGGGATGCGGCAGCGGGTGATGCTGGCGATGGCGCTCGCGCTGGACCCGGAGGTACTGATCGCCGACGAGCCGACCACCGCGCTCGACGTGACCGTCCAGGCACAGATCCTGGAGCTGATCGCGGAGCTGCAGGCCGAGCGGCAGATGGGTGTCGTACTGATCACCCATGACCTCGGCGTGGTCTCCGATGTCGCCGACAACGTGGTGGTGATGTACGCGGGTCATGTCGTCGAACGTGCGTCCACGGCGGCGGCGCTGGATCGGCCGGTGCATCCGTACACCGAAGGTCTGCTCGGCTCGATGCCGTCGGCCGAGCTGAAGGGCCGCGAGCTGCCGACCATCCCGGGTACGCCGCCGTCGCTGCGCGCGATCCCGTCCGGCTGCGCGTTCCGGACCCGCTGCCCGATCGCGATCGACGAGTGCGCCACCGCCGTGCCGCCGTTGCTGACGGTCGCGCCGGGCCGGGACGCCGCCTGCATCCGCCGCACCACGCTCCAGGCCAAGGAGGCCGTCTGATGGCCGATGAGTTGCTGGTGGCAACGAACGTCGTGAAGCACTACGACATCAGCCCGGCGCTGAACTTCGGCGCGAAGACGCTCGTCCGCGCGGTCGACGGCGTCGATCTGACCTTGCGCAAGGGGGAGTCGCTCGGCATCGTCGGCGAGTCCGGCTGCGGCAAGTCCACGCTCGTCCGGCTGCTCGCCGCCCTGGAGCAGCCGACCGCGGGACGGATCGAGTACGGCGGCGTGGACGTCGGCAAGCTACGCGGCCGGGAGCTGAGGCGCTGGCGGCGGAACGTCCAGGTCGTGTTCCAGGACCCGTATTCAAGCCTGAACCCGCGGCTGCGGGTCGGCGAGATCGTGGCCGAGCCGTTCGAGGTGCACCCGGACGTCGGCAAGAAGATCGACATCCGGTCCCGGGTCCGGGAGCTGCTCGAACTGGTCGGTCTGCGGCCCGAGGACGAGACGAAGTTCCCGCATCAGTTCTCCGGCGGTCAGCGGCAGCGGATCGGGATCGCGCGGGCGATCGCGCTCAACCCGGACGTCCTGCTCTGCGACGAGCCGGTATCGGCGCTCGACCTGTCGGTCCAGGCCCAGGTGGTGAACCTGTTGATGCGGCTGCAGCGAGAGCTCGGTCTGAGCATCATTTTCGTCGCCCACGACCTGTCGGTGGTCCGGCACGTCTCGGACCGGGTCGCGGTGATGTACCTGGGCAAGGTGGCCGAGTTGGGCGAGCACCAGCAGGTGTATGACGGGCCCGCGCACCCGTACACGCAGGCACTGCTGTCCGCGGAGCCCGGCCTGGCCCGCCAGGGGCGGCAGCGGATCGTACTGGCCGGTGACCCGCCGTCGCCGGTGATGCCGCCGGGTGGCTGCCGTTTCCACACCCGCTGCCTGCGTGCTGAACAGAAGTGCCACACCGACGTACCGGAGCTCCGGGAGATCAGCTCCGGCCAGACCGTCTCGTGCCACTTCGCCGAGGACGCCCAAGCCGCCTACTCAGCCACCTGAGACACCGACCGCTAGTGTGGCGGCCGTGAGCACGCAGCGGGTCGTACTGCCAGACCGGCGTTCTGTGCTGCTCATAGGCGTACTGGTGGTTGCGGCCGGTTTAGCGGCGTGGTGGATCGTCGCGGCGGCCCTGTCAGCCAACAGGGGCTTCGACATCACCGACGAGGGGTACTACCTGCTCTCGTACCGGTGGTGGGACAGCAATCCGCTCGCACTGACCGGTGTGCAGTACTTGTACGGGCCGCTGTTCGAGTGGTTCGGCTACGACATCGTGAAGCTCCGGCTGTTCCGGCTGGTGACCGTGGTCGTCGTACACCTGCTCTTCGGGTACAGCTTCATGCGCTGGCTGCGCGGACGGCGCCCGGGGATGCCACGGTCGATCCTGTTCGAGCTGGCGGGTACGGCGCTGATCCTGGCGGCCGGTGGGATGTGTTTCGCGTGGTTGCCGTTGTCACCCGGGTACAACGACGTGATCCTGCTCGGCGCGCTGACACTGGTGTCGTGCGTGCTGTGGATGGCGACAGCGGTCGACCGCGACCGGCAGGTGCCGTTCTGGGTACCGGTGGTGGCCGGCCTGGTCATCGGCGTGATGGTGCTGGCCAAGTGGACCTCAGTCGTGGTGATCGGCCTGATCGTGGTCGCGGCAGTGGTTGTACTAGCGGCCCGGGGTTGGCGCTCAGTTGCCCGCGGCATCCTGTTGGCCCTCGGCGGTCTGGCGGTGACGGCGCTGGTCGTGCAGCTGTTCGTAGTACGGCTGAACGTGGCGATACCTGGGATCGTCACGGTCAACAAGTTCATCGCCGGTACCTCGTACACACCGACCGACTTGCTACAGATCTACTGGTCGAGCGGGATCAAGCTACTCGGCCAAACACTGCAAGCACACGGACTGCTCCTGCTGGCGACCGCACTGACTACCATCGCCCGCTGGCGTTGGCTCCGCATCGTCGCTGCCGTCCTCGCCGTGGGCGGACTGATCGTGTCCGTACGGCACGTGCTTGTCGACGACGGGGCACTGGGCGGGTCGCAGCACACCGCCGCGTACGCACAGACGCTGCTGGCCGCCGTACTGGTGGCTGTGGTTGCTGCTGCTGGTGCACTGATCACCCATCGCGTTGGCGTCACCGAGTGCTCGCGGTTGAGCCGGGAGAACAGCAGGACCTGGGTGATCCTCGCCCTGCTCGTTCTGTTGCCCTTTGCGCAGGCATTCGGCACGAACACCCCGCTGTACACGATCGGCTTCAACGCGTTCGCCGCCTGGACCGCGGTGATGATCGCGGTGCTCACCGGCATCTGGGCCACTCCAGTAGCCGCCCGGGCGACGGTTGGTCTCGCTCTGGTCGGCACGTTGGTCGCTACCACGTTCATCGCGTACACGGGTCTGATCGACTACCCGTACCGCTCGGTCGGTCGCTCACAGCTCACGTATGCCGCGACGCTGCCCGCCCTGCATGGCATGTACGTGTCGGAACCCATGGAGCAGAACTTCACCAAGCTGGCTGGTGAACTGCGCCCGTACACCGAGCCGGGCGGACGCCCGATGCTGGCGTTCGACAAGATGGCCGGACTGGTGCTGATCCTCGACGGCCGGCCGCTCGGGGAGGCCTGGATCGCGCCGAAGGAACGCGACCGGACCGCTGCCGGGATCGAGGAGGCCTGCCGGCAGAACCCGTCGCCGCGGCCGCCGGTGCTCATCCTGAACCGGCTGATCAGCGCGGAGGACATCGTCGCGCTGCGCTTCTGCGGGCTGATCTTCGACACCGAGTACGTGCTGCTCGCTCCGCCGCCGCAGACGATCGGGCTGCAGGTGTGGGTACCGAAGGCCGAGCATCCCGCCGTCCCGGCCGGATGAGATCCTTGAGGCCGTCGGACTAGAGGATGGATGCGGATGATCAAGGTCGGGGTGCTGGGGGCCAAGGGCAAGATGGGGGCTCAGACGTGCCTCGCGGTCGAGGAGGCCGCTGACACCGAGCTGGTCGCGCGGCTCGACCAGGGCGACGAGCTGGACGAGCTGACCCGCGCGGGCGCCGAGGTCGTGGTCGACTTCACCCGGCCCGAGGTCGTGATGGACAACCTCGCCTGGTGCATCCAGCACGGCATCCACGCCGTCGTCGGGACCACCGGCTTCGACGACGAGCGGCTGGCCACGTTGCGTACGCGGCTCGACGCGCAGCCGGGCACCGGCATCCTGATCGCGCCGAACTTCTCCATCGGTGCGGTGCTGATGATGCAGTTCGCCGCGCAGGCCGCGCGGTACTACGAGTCGGTCGAGATCATCGAGCTGCACCACCCGGACAAGGTGGACGCGCCTTCCGGTACGGCCCGGCGGACGGCGGAGCTGGTCGCGGCCGCCCGGCGCGAGGCCGATGCCCGGCCGATCCCGGACGCGACGACCACCGCGCTGGAGGGGGCTCGGGGCGCGGACGTGGACGGCATCCGCGTACACGGTGTCCGGCTGCGTGGACTGGTCGCGCACCAGGAGGTGCTGTTCGGCGACGAGGGCGAGACGCTGACCATTCGGCACGACTCGATGAACCGGACGTCGTTCATGGCGGGCGTCCTCCTCGGCGTGCGCAGCATCGGCACCGCGCCTGGCCTGACCGTCGGCCTGGAGCACTTCATGGACCTGTCCTGACGATGACGGCGAAGCGGACCGCGATTCTGCTGGCGGTGGTGTTCGTCGCGTACGCCGGACTGCTCGGCTGGCGTGGCGTGCTCCTGATCGGCACCGGCGACCCGGTGGCGATCGTGCTCGGAATCGCGGTCCTGGTCATCCCGCTCCTGGGTGCGTACCTGGTCTGGCGGGAACTGCAGTTCGGCCGGCAGACCGAGGTGCTTGCGCGGGAGCTGGAGGCGTCCGGCGGGCTTCCGGTCGACGATCTGCCGCGCCGGCCGTCCGGGCGGATCGACCGGGCCGCGGCCGACGAGGCCTTCAGGCGGTACCGGGCGGAGGCGGAGGCGGCCCCGGACGACTGGCGGGTCTGGTTCCGGCTGTCGACGGCGTACGACGCGGCGGGGGACCGGAAACGGGCCCGGCAGAGCATGCGGACCGCGATCGCCCAGCACGCCCAATCCAGCTGACGTTGCCCGGCCGAAGTACCCGGTCCAGCTGAAGTTACCTTCGAGTTCGCTGGCAACAAGCCGGTGAGCCTGCCAATCCGGGCCAGAACGCGATATTTTCGACTGTGAAGGTACGTGGCAGCAGCCACGTAAAGGGTCGGAGACTGGGTGGGGCCGTCCTGTGCCATCAGACGGGTCTCGCCGCGGCTCGGACGACGTGCAGGGGGCTGGATTCGGTGGCCTGCTGCGCCGGCACCGGCGAGAGGCCGGGCTGTCGCAGGAAGCGCTGGCGGAGCTCGCCGGTCTGAGCGTCGACGCGATCGCGGCGTTGGAGCGGGGGCGCCGAAGGGCGCCACGGGCGCACACGCTGCGCCTGCTGACCGATGCGCTGCGGCTCGCCGACCAGGACCGTTCGATGCTGACGGCGGCCGCCCGCCGGGAGTCCGACCCGTCGCGCCCGCCGATGCGCCGGCCACCGGCACCCCCCAATGAACTGATCGGGCGGACCACCGAGCTGACCGCCACCAGTCGTCTGCTTGGTCAGCGAATCACCCGGCTGCTCACTGTCACCGGGCCAGGCGGCGTTGGCAAGACCAGACTGACGATGGCACTGGCCACCAAGCTGGCGGACGGATTCCACGACGGGGTCTGCTGGGTGCCGCTCGCCGCACTGGCCGATCCGTCAACGGTCGTGCCGGCTGTCGCCACTGCGATCGGGCTGCATCCGCTGGAGAGCACGCGGGTCGTCGAGGAGATCGCCGAGCAGATCGGCCGCGGCTCGATGCTGCTGGTGTTCGACAACTGCTCGCACCTCGTCGGCGCGGTCGGTCAGCTCTGCGCCGCCCTGCTGGAGTCCTGCCCGAACCTGTCCATCCTGGCGTCCAGCCGGGAGCTACTACGCCTCCCCGGCGAGAGCGTGTACGTAGTACCCGCCTTGGCGCTCCCGCACGACCCGGATCAACTGGCGTCATCCGCTGCCGTGCAACTGTTCGTAGAGCGTGCGACTGCTCGCGGTTACGACCCGACCGGTGAGCTGGACCAGGTTGCCCGAGTCGTACGCCGGCTGGAGGGTATGCCACTCGCGATCGAGCTGGCGGCGGCGCGTACGAACGTGATGACGATCGACGAGCTGGCGGTTGAGCTGGAGTCGTCGTTCGGCATCCTGGCCGGCGGCTCGCGGACCGCGTCACCACGGCAACAGTCCATGTACGGAGCGATCGAGTGGAGCCACGCGCTGCTGACACCGACCGAGCGGGAGGTGTTCGCGCAGCTGTCGGTGTTCGTCGGTGGGTGGACGTTGAACGCGGCCGCGACGGTCATGTCGGGGCAGCAGTCACCCGGTCCAGCGGAACGGTCCGAAGCACTGGACCTGACTGGTCGGCTGGCGGACAAGTCGCTGATCCGGGTGATCCGCCGAGGCGGTGTCGCTCGGTACTACATGCTTGCCGTGATCCGGGAGTTCGCCGGTGACCGACTGGCTGCCGAAGGGCATGCGGACGAGGCGGCGGCGCGACACGCCCAGTTCTACCTCAGTCTCGCCGAAGAGGCTGACAAGCATCTGCGCGGGCCGGAGCAGGGGCAGTGGCTCGACCGGCTGGAGAGCGAGCTGGACAACCTGCGAGCCGCTATAGCTTGGACACTGCGGACCAACTCGGTCGGTGAGGCACTGCGGCTAGCCGGTGGGCTCTGGCTGTTCTGTAGCCTGCGCGGCCACTACGCGGAGGGCAGTCAGTGGCTGGAGCGTGCACTGACACTGGCAGCTACGACACAGCCGAGTGAGCTCGCCGGTGCGTGCGCCAAGGCAAACCTCGGTGCCGGCACGTTGGCGTTCCTCCAGTGCGATTATGACGCCGCTACCGTCCGCTTGGAGACCGCGCTGGGCCAGTACAAGGAGCTGGGCGACAAGGCTGGTACGGCGCTGGTGCTGCAACGGCTTGGGGGAGTGGCCCGCGAACGCGGCGACTACGGCGCCGCGGAGGACCTGCACTGCGAGAGCTACGACCTGTACGAGAGCCTTGGTGACCGGGCCGGGATGGCGTGGGCGCACAACCACTTGGGGTTTGTGGCGTGGTTGCGTGGGGACGTCGAGATCGGGGCGCGGCGGTGCCGTCGGGCGCGGGACAGTTTCCGGGTCGTCGGCGATGGTGAAGGACTGGCCTGGTCGCTGATCAGCCTGGGGACCATCGCGCAGTACGACGGTGAGCTCGTCGAAGCCGAGGATCTGTTGCAGGAGAGTTTGGCGCTGTCGCAGCGGCTCGGGTACCGCGAAGGTGTCGCCTGGTCGTTGAACCAGCTGGGGATCATCGAGCGACGGCGTGGATCGACCGAGCGCGCCGTGCACTTGCTGGACGAGAGTCTGGCCGAGCATCGCGATCTGGGTGATCGGTGGCGGTCGGCCAGTGTGCTGGAGGAGCTGGCGGCTGTCGCGCAGTTGCGGGGGCGCAGTGAGTACGCCGCGTTTCTGCTCGGTGCCGCGGATGAGGTGCGCGAGGTGATCCGGGCACCGGTGCCGGAGATCGAGAAGGCCGATCATCGGGCCACCCGAACCGCGGTCGAAGCAGCCTTGGACCGGCGGGCCTTCCGGGCCGCGTGGTCCGCCGGCAGAGCCGCCCCACTGGCCGCCGTCGCCGACGGCTATCCACCCCGCGGCACCCCAACCATTGGCCGAACCCACGACCCGCTTCAGAACGAACCAGTCCGGCACGACCCGCTCGGCCGGGCTCCGCTGCCGCACGATCCACTCGGCCGCGACCCGTCGCCGCATGATCCGTTTGGGCGGGATCCGCTCTGATGGCAACCGCTTCGCGTGGTGCCTCGCGAGGCACCATGACCTGGGGGATCGACGGTGCCCCGCGAGGGATCTGGTGGCGCGGGTGACGACACGCGTGACCCGACCGGCTGTGCCCTCTGTCTGACCCCCCAGGCAGTCCCCCACCTCACAGCCGGCCGTAGTCACGCCCTGCGCTGGTCACCCTCGTCGAGCCCTCCCGGTCGACGCCCGGCTCCTCCCGCGCTGACTCAAGGTTGCCGTGATCACGCTCCGTCGCACAGGGACGCAACCCTGACATTCCCCTGACAACTCGATCCTGACAACGAAAGCACCGGCGCCGGCCCGGCCGGATTTCGCCGACCGTGACCGGAAAACACCAGTGCGTGTACCGAACAATTAACCTGCGCGGGCCCGCGTTGGCTCAATGCAGATAACCGGAAATTGCTTTTGTGAATCCGGCGATCCGCCGTAAAGGAGCACCCTTCGCGTACCCGGACGGGTCGTCCAGTCCCGGCGCGACCTTGTGTGGTGCCGGGATGCCCTGCCCGGCGCAACTGACGTCCGTCGCCGGTGCCTTGCCGGTGGTGAGGAAGGCATTCACGATCTGGTCGGCGCACTTGTTCACCCCGCCGTACACGCCGTGGTCACCTTCGCCGGTGACGGTCACCAGCCGCGACCCGGCGTACCGGCCGTGGGCCGACGCGGCGAGGGCGTAGTTGGTCGCCGGATCGTGTACGGACTGCACCATCAGCGTTGTGGGCAAGCCGTTTCCAGTCGGCGTCGGCATGGTCAGGTTCGGCCGGTCCCAGTAGAAGCACGGGTTCTCGGTCATCGTCCAGCCGACCAGCGGGAAGTGCGGTCCGAGCCGCGCGGCGAGCTGCTCGCCGTACTCGCGGCCCTGCGGCCAGGGGGTGTCGTTGCAGGTGATCGCGGTGAAGGTCGCGTTCTCGGAGTCGTCTTCCGCGCCGAGCAGGCGCATCCCGATCGGCGTCCGGTTCGCCCGCTGCACGAGCTGCCGCTGCCGGGCCACCGGCAACGCGTCGACATGCCGTTGTGCCGCCCGCGGTCCGCCTTTTGCCTGCGCCGCGGAAAGGTCCCGAAGAAATGCCAGGTCCGCGGCCAGGGATTGGAAATCGAGTTTCGAGTACATATCGCCGGCGACCATCTGGTCGAGGGTGTTCTGGTCGTACGTGATCTTCACCGAGGCTTCCATGAACTCCTCGACCGCCGGCTGCTCCTTGAGCGCGCGCCGTAACCGTTCGTAGGTGCGGATGACCGCGCCCGGTGACGTACCGAGGTGCAGCTGGTCGTCGTACTTGGCCGCCCAGGGCGCGAAGTCCTCGCGGAACCGGCGCTCGAACGCCTGCGGCTGGCTGACGAACGTGTCCAGCCAGGTCTTGGTGAAGTCCGTGTTCGAGTCGAGTACGAACCGGCCGACGTGCCGCGGGAAGTACGTCTGGTAGTACGCGCCGAGCCAGGTACCAGCGGAGTACCCGAGGTAGTCCATCTTGTCGAAGCCGAGCAGCTGCCGGATCAGGTCCATGTCCTGCACGGTCTGCGCGGTGGTGACGTACGGGAGCAGGCCGTGCGACTGCTGCTTGCAGTACGCCTGCGTCATCGCGGACGCCTCGGCGATCAGATCGCGGTTCGCCGGGTCGCGGTCGCGGGCGTCCATCGAGTACCCGGGACTGCCGTCGCAGCTGACGTCGGTGCTGCTCCCGGTGCCGCGTGGGTCGAAGCCGACGGTGAGGAAGTCCTTCGCGAGTGCCGCCTGACTGGCCAGGTACGGCGCCATCCCGAGCCCGGCGCCGCCCGGACCACCCGGGTTGCCGAACACGACCCGGGTCGGCTTGCCCTTCGCCGGCGCGACCTTGCTGACCGCGATCTGCAGGTCGTTGCCCGCGTACTGGTTCGCCCAGTCCCGCGGGACGGTCACCTTCGCGCAGTACGTCCGCAGCTCGGGATCACCGCACGGAATCCACGTCGGTCTCTGCTTGAGGTACTTGGTGGCGACCGGATGCGGGCGGTCGACGGCGGACGACTGCATCGACGCGCTCGCGCCGGACCCGGGAACGACGAGCACGGCAGCGGCGGAGATCCCTAGGCCGACGGCCAGGGTGAGGTACTTCATGCAGACTCCAGCGGATGGCATTGCGTGATCGGACCGTGACAATGTGTCATGCGCGGTTCGACCGGTCGAACACCACCCCCGGCTTGTCCCGGATCGACTGCCTGCTAGTGCGAGAGGCTCAGGCCGGGCCGGGGTCGGTGTGCAGCCGGATCTGCTTGATCCGGACCGACTCGTCGCCGTACAGGTCGAGCTCGCGGTGCGCGCCGTCCGGCGCCCAGCCGGCCTCGGTGTAGAAGGCCCGGAGCACGTCGTCGGTCGAGTTGACCCAGACCGTCACCCGGGCGAAACCGTCGGCGCGGATGGTGTCGACGACGGCGTTCAGCAGCCGGGAGCCGTGGCCGGCCCGGGTCGCCTCGGGCAGCACCGCCAGCTCGGCGATCAGGGCGTCCCGCTGCGCGTCGGCGTCCGGGTCGTCCGACGGCGTGATCGCCGCGAAGCCGACCAGCGTCCGGCCGGCCAGCGCGACCATCACCCGGTTCCGGGCCTCGCCCGGCGCGATCAGCGCGGCCCGCCACTGCGCGGCGAACTGCGCAGAGTTCAGGTCGGCAAGGACATCGGTGGGCAGCAGACCGGCGTACGCCGTGCGCCAGGCCGTCACCTGGATCTCGCCGATCTCGTTCGCCTCCGCCGGGAGCGCGAGCCGTACGCTGGTCTCGGCCACCGGGCTCTCGCCGGACAGCTCGGAGAGGTTGGCGGGTTCCGGTACGCCGAAGTCACTCATGAAAGTCATCCTCCCAAGTCAGTACACGAGCCGGCGCAGCAGGGTCTCGGCCGGACCACGGTACGAACGCTTGCTCATCGCGTACGCGCCGAGCACCGAGATGATCCAGACACCGATCGCCACCAGAGCAGCTGTGTACGCGGTGCTGCCGATGCGCAGGTCCAGCGTGAACGGTGCCGAGTCCGATGCCGGCGGTCCAGGACAGTACTTGCTTGTGGGCGGCCGGGTTCTCCAGGATCTGCTTGCGGGCGGCCCAGATGCCGAGCCAGACAACCATGATGAAGCCAAGCACGCCGGCGGTGTGCATCGGGTACTCGTGCAGCCGGTCGAGCAGACTCGCGCCGTACGAGGTCGCGGCCAGCGATGGGTTCGGGTCGTTGGTCAGTGCGTGCGCCGGGCCCGAGCTGGTCAGTACGGCGATGCCTGCTTGCGCGGCGGTGAACAGGCAGTGTCGCGTGAACGAGGCCGTAACCGAACGTCACCGCGAACACCGGGTACGCCCGGGCGTCGACGAAGGTGAGTTTGAGGAAGTGCTGTTACGGCAATCCTGCCGCCGCTTCGGGCTCCCCAGTGCCTCACCCCCACTCGCGGGGTGGGTCCAGCACCATCTTTGTGACACTTGTTGTTGATTCGGGCAAAAAGTGTCACATATGCTGGGCAGATGGACAGCTTCCAGGCCACCATCGCGGCGGACGGCCGGATCGAGCCGCGGGACGCGATGCCGGACGGGTACCGCAAGACCCTGATCCGGCAGATCGCCCAGCACGCGCACTCCGAGATCATCGGCATGCAGCCGGAGGGGAACTGGATCAGCCGCGCGCCGTCGCTGCGCCGGAAGGCGATCCTGATGGCCAAGGTGCAGGACGAGGCCGGCCACGGGCTGTACCTGTACGCCGCCGCGGAGACCCTCGGCGTGGACCGGGCGGACCTGCTCGACCTGTTGCACGGCGGGAAGCAGAAGTACTCCAGCATCTTCAACTACCCGACGCTGACCTGGGCCGACATCGGTGCGATCGGCTGGCTCGTCGACGGTGCCGCGATCGTCAACCAGGTGCCGTTGTGCCGCTGCTCGTACGGGCCGTACGCGCGGGCGATGGTCCGGGTCTGCAAGGAGGAGTCGTTCCATCAGCGGCAGGGGTTCGAGATCCTCTACACGCTGTGCAACGGGACCGAGGCGCAGAAGGCGATGGCACAGGACGCGCTGGACCGCTGGTGGTGGCCGTCGCTGATGATGTTCGGTCCGCCGGACTCCGCGTCCACGCACTCGGAGCAGTCGATGGCGTGGGGGATCAAGCGGCACAGCAACGACGAGCTGCGGCAGCGCTTCGTCGACATGACGGTTCCGCAGGCGGACGTGCTCGGGTTGCGCGTACCCGATGACGGGCTGGTGTACGAGTCGGGGCACTATCGCTTCACCGAGCCGGACTACACCGAGCTGTACGAAGTTGTGAAGGGTAACGGTCCGTGCAACCAGCAGCGGTTGGCGCACCGGGTGAAGGCACACGAGGACGGCGCGTGGGTTCGCGAGGCGGCCGCGGCGTACGCGGCGAAGCAATCCGTGAAGGCGGGTGCGGCATGAGCGTCGAGCCGTTGTGGGAGGTTTTCGTCCGGTCGCGGCGCGGGCTGTCGCACACGCATGTCGGCAGTCTGCACGCGCCGGACGCGACGATGGCGTTGCGGAACGCGCGCGACGTGTACACCCGTCGGCAGGAAGGCGTGTCGATCTGGGTGGTCCGGGCGACCGACATCACCGCGTCCAGCCCGGACGAGAAGGACGAGTTCTTCGACCCGGCCGGCGACAAGGTGTACCGGCATCCGACGTTCTACCAGGTCCCGGAAGGTGTCGACCACCTGTGAACCACGACCTGTTCGAGTACACGCTCCGGCTCGGTGACGATGCGCTGATCGCCGCGCAGCGTACCGGCGAGTGGATCGCCGCGGCGCCCCAGCTCGAAGAAGATGTTGCGCTTGGCAACATCGGGCTGGATCAGCTGGGGCAGGCGCGGTCGCTGCTGCAGTACGCGGGTTCGGCGGCCGGGCGTACGGAGGATGAGCTCGCGTATTTCCGGGACGAGCGTGAGTTCCGGAACCTGTTGATCTGTGAGCTGCCGAACGGTGATTTCGGGTTCGCGATGGCACGGTTGCTGTACTTCGCGACGTACCAGCATTTGTTGTACGACGAACTGCGGTCAAGTACTGACGAAACGCTGGCCGGAGTGGCGGGGAAAGCCGTCAAGGAAGTCGCTTACCACGTCGATCATGCGACGCAATGGGTTTTGCGGCTGGGTGACGGGACCGAGGAAAGTCATCGGCGGATGCAGGCCGGGCTGGATGAATTGTGGCCGTACACGGCGGAAATGTTCACGTCGGACGAGCTTGTGCGGCGATTGCCGGTTGCTGTTGATCCGGCTGGATTGCAGGATGCTTGGACCGATCGGGTGCTGGGTGTGGTCGACGAGTCCACTTGTGAGCGGCCGTCGTCCTCTTATCAACACACCGGCGGCCGTGAGGGCAGACACACGGAGCATCTGGGCTATCTCCTCGCCGAACTCCAGCACATCGCTCGTTCACATCCGGGTGCGACATGGTGACCGACGAAGCAATCCTCGAAGCCGTTGGCGAGGTCCCGGATCCGGAAATCCCGGTCCTGACCATCGCGGACCTGGGCGTACTGCGCGGCGTTCGGCATGAAGGCGACGAAGTGGTTGTCACGATCACGCCGACGTACTCGGGTTGCCCGGCGATGGACCTGATCCGGCACGAGGTCGAGCTGACGCTGCGCTCATTGCAGGTTGACGGCCGGGTCGAGACGACCCTGTCACCTGCTTGGACCACCGACTGGATGACCGATGCGGGCAAGGCGAAACTCGTCGACTACGGCATAGCGCCGCCGCGATCTTCCAAGGTCTTTCTGCAGGTGAGTATTCGGTGCCCCTTGTGCGGGTCGCCGGATACGACCGAGCTCAGTCGGTTCGGTTCTACCTCGTGTAAAGCGCTCTGGCGGTGCAATTCCTGCCGTGAACCCTTCGACCATTTCAAGGCGATCTAGATGACGACCACGGTCCCGCGCCGCCGGGCGACCTTTCATCCGCTGAAAGTCGCCGCGATCGACGAAATCACCGACGACTCGGTCGCGATCACCTTCGCCGTACCGTCCGAACTCTCGGCGGAATACGACTTCACGGCCGGTCAGCACCTGACGATACGGCGCGCCGGCGACGACGTACGCCGCAGCTATTCGATCTGTTCACCGGCCGGCTCCGGCGTCCTCCGGATCGGCGTGAAACGCATCCCCGGCGGGGAATTCTCCGCGTACGCCGCGCACGAACTGAAAGTCGGCGATGAACTCGAGGTGATGACGCCACTTGGCCGCTTCGGCACCACCCTCGACCCGGCGAACGCGAAACATTACGCGTTCGTCGCGGCGGGCAGCGGCATCACGCCCGTACTGTCCCTCGTCGCCACGGTCCTCGCGGTCGAACCTGGTAGCCGCGTCACCCTCCTGTACGGAAACCGCACGGCGGGCTCGGTGATGTTCGCGGACGAGCTCGCGGACCTGAAGGACCGGTACGCCGAACGCTTCCACCTCGTCCATGTGCTGTCCCGCGAGAGCACCGAGGTCGAGCTCTTCAGCGGGCGCATCGACACCGACCGGTTGGAGCGGATGTTCGCGACGATCCTTCCGCTGGATTCGGTCGACGAGTGGTTCCTCTGCGGTCCGTACACGATGGTCGTCGGCACGCAGAACCTGCTCCTCGGCGAAGGCGTCGCGCGGGAACACGTACACGCCGAGCTCTTCCACCTAGGCGACGAGGCACCCAAGGCGCCGGTCGAAACCCCCGCCGACGACGCGGACGCCGCCGAGGTCACCGTCATCCTAGACGGTCGCCGTTCAACCTTCCGCCTGTCCCAGCACGCCCAACCGGTGCTCGACGCGATGCTGACCGTCCGCTCCGACGCCCCCTTCGCCTGCAAAGGCGGCGTCTGCGGCACCTGCCGAGCCAAGGTTCTCGAAGGCAACGTCCAGATGGACACCAACTGGGCCCTGGAACCCGACGAACTCCACTCCGGCTACGTCCTCACCTGCCAGTCCCACCCCACCACCCCCACCCTCACCCTCGACTACGACGCCTGACCCCACCCCACCCACCAAACACCGAGCCCTGGACTCGCGGGCGCGGTTGAGCAGCAGCAGGTGCACGTACCGGCGGGGGCTGCCGGTGGAGGTTCACTCGGGCGGGTGCACGTACCGGCGGGGGCTGCTGGTGGAGGTTCAGTCGGGCGGGTGCATCTGCCGCCGGAGGTTCGGCGGAGGTTCACTCGGGCGGATGCATGTGCCGATGGAGGTTCGGCGGAGGTTCACTCGGGCGGATGCATGTGCCGATGGAGGTTCGGCGGAGGTTCACTCGGGCGGATGCATGTGCCGATGGAGGTTCGCCAGGGGAGATGCAGGTGCCGCCGGAGGTTCGGCGGCGGAGGTAGGTGTGTCGGGCTGGGTTTTCAACCAACTTCGGCCGCAGCGGCGGGGTGATGAATGAGCCTGGCCGGCCGCAGGGGAGCGGGCCGGCCAGGGGAGTGAATGGTGTGTTCTGCTGTTAGTCCGTGCCGGATTCCATGGCGGCTCGGTCCAGGAGGGCCTCTTCTTCGGGGGCTTCGCCGCGGGAGGCGATGGCTTCGGCGCCGCCCTTGGGGAGTTCGCCGATCAGGTCGGTGGAGGACGCGAGCGCGGGGTTGGACGAACCGAACATCCCCAGCCCGGCGTACTGTTCCAGCTTCGCGCGCGAGTCGGCGATGTCCAGGTTCCGCATCGTCAGCTGACCGATCCGGTCGACGGGCCCGAACGCTGAGTCCTCGATCCGTTCCATCGACAGCTTGTCGGGGTGGTAGCTGAGCGCCGGCCCGGTGGTGTCCAGGATCGAGTAGTCCTCGCCCCGCCGCAGCCGCAGCGTGACGGTACCGGTGACGGCCGTGCCGACCCACCGCTGCAGCGACTCACGGATCATCAGCGATTGTGGGTCCAGCCAACGACCTTCGTACATCAGCCGGCCGAGCTTGCGGCCTTCGGTGTGGTAGCTGGCGAGCGTGTCCTCGTTGTGGATCGCGTTCACCAACCGCTCGTACGCGGCGTGCAGCAGCGCCATCCCCGGCGCCTCGTAGATGCCCCGCGACTTCGCCTCGATGACCCGGTTCTCGATCTGGTCGGACATGCCCAGCCCGTGCCGTCCGCCGATCGCGTTCGCCTCGAGCACCAGGTCGACCGCGGAGCCGAACTCCTTGCCGTTGATCGTCACCGGCCGGCCCTGCTCGAACCCGATCGTGACGTCTTCGGTCTCGATCGCGACGCCGGCGTCCCAGTGCCGTACGCCCATGATCGGTTCGACGTTCTCGATCCCGGTGTCGAGGTGTTCGAGGGTTTTCGCCTCGTGCGTCGCGCCCCAGATGTTCGCGTCGGTGGAGTACGCCTTCTCGGTGGAGTCCCGGTACGGCAGCCCGTGCGCGACCAGCCACTCGGACATTTCCTTCCGGCCACCGAGCTCGTGCACGAACTGCGCGTCCAGCCACGGCTTGTAGATCCGCAGCTGCGGGTTCGCCAGCAGGCCGTACCGGTAGAACCGCTCGATGTCGTTGCCCTTGAACGTCGACCCGTCGCCCCAGATCTGCACGTCGTCGTCGAGCATCGCCTTGACCAGCAACGTACCCGTCACCGCGCGCCCGATCGGCGTGGTGTTGAAGTACGTCCGGCCGCCGGAGCGGATGTGGAACGCCCCGCAGGCAAGCGCCGCGAGTCCTTCCTCGACGAGCGCCGCGCGGCAGTCGACCAGGCGGGTGATCTCCGCTCCGTACGCGGTCGCACGTTCCGGCACCGAGGCGATGTCGGGCTCGTCGTACTGCCCGATGTCTGCCGTGTACGTACACGGCACCGCACCCTTGTCGCGCATCCACGCGACCGCGACCGACGTGTCGAGACCACCCGAGAAGGCAATCCCGACCCGCTCACCGACTGGCAAAGAAGTAAGCACCTTGGACACAGGAAGAGTATGCATCACTCTGCATGATTATGCAAAGCCGCCGAACCCTGCACTTCAGGGGATGACCCCGGAGGCGCAGGGTTGCCCCCTGGAAATTCGAGGGGGCAACCCGCCACCTGAGGGGGCAAGCGCCGAGGCGGTTGGGGCTGGTGGGGTTGGTGGGGTTGGATGTACCCGAAGGGAGTGAGGCTCGGGATGATGGGGCGGTCGCATGCGTTGTCGGGGTGGTGCGCCGGGCTGGCGGTGGCGCCGCTGGTCGGGCTGACGTCGGTCGCGGAGGTGGTGCCGTTCGCGGCCGCCACCGCCGGGTACGCCCTGTTGCCGGATCTGGATCATCCGGGAGCCAGCGCCTCACGCCTGCTCGGTCCGGTGACCGGCCTGATCTCGGCCGCGATCCGCGCCTTCTCGAGCGTGCTCTACAAGCTGACCAAGGGCCCCCGCGACGAGGACAGCACCGGCAAGCACCGCCACGCCACGCACACCCTGGTCGCCGCCGTCCTCCTCGGTATGCTGACCGCGAGCCTCGGCGACCGCGGCAAATGGGCGGTCCTGGCGATCGCTGTCGCGGGTCTGGTACTGGCCGCCGACGCGCTGGGCGACTGGATCGTCCTGGTCGTACTAGCCGCGGCCGGATGGTCCGTGTTCGGTGCAGCCTTACCCGGTACGGGCGCCGCCGACTCCGTACAAGCCGGACTGACCCAGATCGGCGGCTGGATCGGGGTGGCTGTCGCGCTCGGCATGTTCGTGCACTGTCTGGGTGACAGTCTGACCCGCTCCGGCTGCCCTTGGCTCTGGCCGCTCCCCATCCGCGGCGAGACCTGGTACGAGCTCCGCCTCCCGAAGCCGCTCCGCTTCAGTACTGGTCATTGGTGCGAGCGGATGGTGATCGTCCCGCTGCTGACCCTCGGCGGCGTACTGCTCCTGCCCGGCGCGCTTCAAGCAGTGCAACGTCTCTTCGACGCCACCAGCATTTGGCTGGCCGGTCAGTCCTGAAGCCGGCCACCGGTCAGGTACGAGGGGATGCCCCGCGATTCGAGTGCCGCGGCGAAGCGACGCTGATTGCGCTCACCGGGCCAGGCCTCCAAGAAGAACAGTGGCAGCGCGATCACGGCACCGATCAGTACGACCCAGAAGCTGTGCACCGAGAACGCCAGCGCCACCGACACCAGGAACACTGCCTCGCACAACGCGAACCGGGTGAACGTGGACGCGGTGAACCGTCGCCACGAATCCGCCTCGATCTCCGCCGCCGACCGGTTGGCGTACTCGAGTGGCGGCGTACGGAACCCGGCCAGCTCACAACACGCGTACGCCCCGCCGGCGACCGCGATCACGGCGATCGGCGCCCACGACGCGGGGAACGGGCCGATGCCGTCGGCGCCGAGCACGAACCACAGCACGAGGGTGATCATCGGGATCGCGCCGGCCAGCGCCGCGCAGACGATCGTCAGGCTTTGCCGAGGGGCGGGGACGGCGGCAGGTGTCGACACGCCGACGAGCGTATCGGTTCGGAAAGTCATCGGTATATCGACAAACCGCAGCCATTCGAACACGCAGAGTATTCACAGAAGTTTTTTCGGAATTTCTTCGGGGAAGCTGTAACGCCTACCGGGCCACCCCCGATAGGACGAGTGAGCCTGGTGGCTGCCCGGACCCCCGAGCGGACAGCCACCAGGCCTACCCATTTCTTCAGGGTCCAGGAGCGGTAATCTGAGGCTCATGTCCTCGCCAGAATCCACGCCCTCGTCGCCGCCGTTCGGCCGGCTGACGACCGCGATGGTCACTCCGTTCCGGCCCGACGGCTCCCTCGACCTGGATGCCGCGCAGAAGGTGGCCGGCTACCTCGTCGATCACGGCAACGACGCCCTGGTGCTGAACGGGACCACCGGCGAGTCGCCGACCACGTCGGACCAGGAGAAGGTCCGGATCATCGAGGCGGTCCGGGACGCGGTCGGCGACCGCGCCAAGCTGGTCGCCGGGGTCGGCACGAACGACACCGCGCACACCGTCGAGTGCGCCAAGCAGGCCGAGGCGGCCGGCGCCGACGGCCTGCTGGTCGTCACCCCGTACTACAACAAGCCGCCGCAGGAGGGTCTGCTGGCGCACTTCACCGCCGTCGCGGACGCCACCGGCCTGCCGAACATGCTGTACGACATCCCGGCCCGCGCCGGGGTCGAGATCAGGACCGACACGCTGATCACGCTCGCCGCGCACCCGCGGATCGTCGCGGTGAAGGACGCCAAGGGCGACCTCGCCGGGACCACCAAGGTGCTGGCGAACACCGATCTGTTCTACTACTGCGGTGCCGACGAGCTGAACCTCGCCTCGCTCGCGATCGGTGCCGTCGGCATCGCCAGTGTCGTCGCGCATGTCGCGAGCCCGGAGTACCGGCAGCTGATCGACGCCGTGGTGGCCGGCGACCTCGCCACCGCACAGGATATTGATCGACGGCTGGTGCCCGCCGTCGAGACGATCATGACCAGGACCCAGGGCGCCATCATGGTGAAGGCCGCGCTCAAGCTGGCCGGCGTCATCGAGCACGCGACCCTCCGGTTGCCGCTGGTCGAGGCGACGGCCGAGCAAGTGGACCGGCTCACCACCGACTTGAAACAGGCAGGACTGATTGCATGAGCCATCCCCATCCAGATCTCGACGCGCCCGGACCTCTCGCTCCGGGCGCTTTGCGGGTCATCCCGCTCGGCGGCCTCGGCGAGGTCGGCCGGAACATGACGGTGTTCGAGTACGACGGCAAGCTGCTGATCGTGGACTGCGGCGTACTCTTCCCGGACGAGAACCAGCCCGGCGTGGACCTGATCCTGCCGGACTTCGAACCGATCCGGGACCGCCTCGACGACATCGTCGCGGTGGTGCTGACGCACGGACACGAGGATCACATCGGCGGGTTGCCCTACCTGCTGCGTGAGCGGGGCGACATCCCGGTGGTCGGGTCGCAGCTCACGCTCGCGCTGCTCGAGGGCAAGCTGAAGGAGCACCGGCACCGGAACGTGCCGCAGCAGACCGTGGTCGAGGGCGAGAAGCTCCAGATCGGTCCGTTCGTCTGCGAGTTCGTCGCGGTGAACCACTCGATCCCGGACGCGCTCGCGGTCGCGATCAAGACCCCGGCCGGCGTCGTACTGCACACCGGTGACTTCAAGATGGACCAGTTGCCGCTGGACAACCGGATCACCGACCTGCGCGCGTTCGCCCGGCTCGGCGAGGAGGGCGTCGACCTGTTCATGGTCGACTCCACCAACTCCGAGGTGCCCGGGTTCACCACCCATGAGCGCGACATCGCGCCGGTGCTGGACCGGGTCTTCACCAAGGCGAAGAACCAGCGCATCATCGTCGCCTGCTTCGCCTCGCACGTGCACCGGGTCCAGCAGGTGATGGACGCCGCGGTGAAGCATCGCCGCAAGGTCGCGTACGTGGGTCGCTCGATGGTCCGCAACATGGGTGTGGCCCGTGACCTCGGCTTCCTGAACGTACCCGGCGACACGCTGATCGACATGCGCGAGCTGGACAACTACCCGCCGGAGCAGGTGGTGCTGGTGTCGACCGGTTCGCAGGGCGAGCCGATGTCGGCGCTGTCCCGGATCGCGGCGAACGACCACAACGTCGTACACCTGCAGCCGGGCGACACCGTCGTCCTCGCGTCGTCGCTGATCCCGGGCAACGAGAACTCGGTGTACCGGGTGATCAACGGCCTGATCCGGCACGGCGCGAACGTGATCCACAAGGGCAACGCGCTCGTCCACGTGTCCGGGCACGCCAGCGCGGGCGAGCTGCTCTACTGCTACAACATCGTCAAGCCGAAGAACGTGATGCCCGTACACGGCGAGGTGCGGCACCTGCACGCGAACGCGGACCTGGCCGTCCAGACCGGCGTACCGCGGGAGAACGTGGTGGTCGTCGAGGACGGCGTGGTTGTCGATCTGATCGACAAGAAGGCGGTCGTGGCCGGCAAGGTCGACTGCGGGTACGTGTTCGTCGACGGCTCGACCGTCGGTGACATCACCGAGACGTCGCTGAAGGACCGGCGCATCCTCGGCGACGAGGGGTTCATCTCGGTGATCGCCGTGATGGACTCGGTCACCGGCAAGCTGACCGCCGGGCCGGAGATCCAGGCGCGTGGATTCGCCGAGGACGACACCGTGTTCGACGATCTGAAGCCGAAGATCGAGGCCGAGATCGAGAAGGCGATCGGCGGCGGCGTGGACGACATGTACCAGCTGCAGCAGGTGATCCGCCGGGTGGTCGGGAAGTGGGTCAGTGACACCCACCGCCGCCGCCCGATGATCATTCCGGTTGTCGTGGAGAGCTGAGACAGGGGAGTGGGCCGGCGATGAGCATCAACGGAACGAACGGGATCGGTCAGCGCCGGCCGACGATGAAGGAGGTCGCCGCCCGGGCCGGGGTCGCGCTGAAGACCGTGTCCCGGGTGGTGAACGAGGAACCGAACGTCAGCCCCGAGCTGACCGCCAAGGTGCAGGCGGCGATCAAGGAGCTGAACTACACCCCGAACGAGAGCGCCCGGATGCTGCGCCGCGGCAAGACCGGGACGATCGCGGTGGTGATCCGCGACATCGGCGACCCGTTCTTCGCCTCCCTCGGCCGGGCGGTCGAGCTGTGGGCCCGGTCGTCCGGCTCGGTGGTGATGATCGGGCTGACCGACGAGGACCCGGAGCGGGAGAAGGACGTCTGCCTCGAGTTCGTCGCCCGCCGGCCGGACGCGCTGATCATGGCGCCGATCGGCGAGACCCAGGACTACCTGGCTCCGCATGTCGACGCCGGGATGGCGGTGGTCACGATCGACCGTCCGGCGCACGGGATCGAGGCCGATGCGGTACTCGCGGACAACGCCGGCGGGATCGATCAGGCGATCGACCATCTGGTCCGGCAAGGGCATCGGCGGATCGCGTACCTCGGTGATGACGAGCGGATCTTCACCGCCCGCGAGCGCGTGGTCGCGTACCGGGCCGCGATGGCCCGGCACCGGATCGATGTCGACGAGGACCTGGTGCACCTGTCCGAGCCGACCACGGAGGGCATCGGCATCACGCTGTCCGCGGTGCTGGACCGGGCCGAGCCGGCGACCGCGTTGCTGTCGGCAAACAACATGACCACCGCGGAGGTGCTGCGCGGTCTGGCCGGGCGCCGGGATCAGGTCGCGCTGGTGTCGTTCGACGACCTGGCGCTGGGTGATCTGCTCAGCCCGGGGCTGACGGCGGTCGCGCAGTCGGCCGACGTGATGGCGCGGACGGCGATCCAGTTGATGACCGAGCGGCTGCCGGAACCGCATCGGCCGAGCCGTACGGTCCGGGTGCCGGTCAAGTTGACGATTCGCGGTTCGGGGGAGATCCCGCCGGCGTACTGACGGCCTGTCCTGGTTCGCCGAACCGGGCCAGGACGAGCGCGGCGGCCACGGCGAGTACGAAGCCGATCGCGGCGAACGCGGCGTATCCCGGTCGCGGACGGTCGCCCAGTACGAGCAGACCGACGAGCGCGGGGAAGACGGTCTCGCCGACGACCAGCATCGCGGTGGCGGCGGTGACTCCACCACGTTGGAGCGCCGAGGCGTACGTCAGCATGGCCAGTGCGCCGCTGGCGATGGCCGTGTAGGTGGCCGGCTCGGTGATCAGCTCCGCCGGCCGCAGGCTCGGGATCGTACGCGCGGAGATGGCGACCACGCCGAAGCTGAGACCGGCGATCAGGCCAAGCAGCGGTCCGTGCAGCCGGCGGGGCACCAGGCCTACAGACAGCCGCGCTAGACCCAGTAGCGCAACGGCAACGACCAGCGCGATCCGGAAGCCGTTCCCGACGCTGGGGCTGCCCTCACTGCCGGCGGACATGCCCAGCAGGCCCAGCCCGAGACAGACGATGCCTACTGCGATCCACTCACGCTGGCCGAGCCGGACGCCCAGTGTGCGTGCTGCGACCGCGGTGACGGCCAGACTGGCTGCCAGAGCGGACTGGACCACGAACAGCGGCAGTACCTGCAGTGCAGCGACCTGTACCGCGAAACCGACGCCGTCCAGTCCCATGCCGATCACGAAGCGCGGTTTGACTACTACGTTGGCCGCGCTGGTGTCAGCGGAGCTGTCCGAGGCGGCTGACGCCTGCAAGATGGAGGCCAGTCCGTACGCGACGGCTGCTGCCAACGCGCCCGCCAGACCCCACCACATGCTGGCTACTGTAGATCAGCGCTACCCGCGGAGCTGTGCGGCCAGCGGGCACTGGAACGGGTCACGGGCGCCCAGGCCGACCTCGTTCAGATGTGTGACGACGATCCCGTACGACGTGAACAGGCCGACTTCGGTGTACTTCACGCCGTGCAGCTCGCAGTACTCGCGGACGATCGGCTGGACCCGCCGCAGTGTCGGTCGCGGCATGCTCGGGAACAGGTGATGCTCGATCTGGTAGTTGAGGCCGCCCATGGCGAAGTCGGTGAACACGCCGCCCCGGACGTTGCGTGACATCAGCACCTGGCGACGGAGGAAGTCGAGCTTCATCCCGGCCGGGACGATCGGCATGCCCTTGTGGTTCGGTGCGAACGCTGCACCGAGACAGACGCCGAACACCGCGAGCTGCACGGCCAGGAACGCACTGGCCTTTCCAGGTGGCAGTAGGAGGTACAGCGCGGCTACGTACGCGGCCAGCCGAGTCAGCACGACAGCCAGGTCCACTCGCTCCAGTGCAGTGGCCTTGCGGCGTACGAGGTGCCGGAGGCTGGACGCGTGTAGTCCCACGCCCTCCAGCGTCAGCAGTGGGAAGAACAGCCACCCCTGCCGCGCGGCGAACCACTTGCCGACCGGACCGCGTTTGGCGACTGCCTCCGGTGTGAATGCCAGTACGTCCAGTTGGACGTCCGGGTCCTTGTCGGCCTGGTTGGGCGCGGCGTGGTGGCGGTTGTGTTTCGTACGCCACCAGTTGACGCTCATACCCAGTACGCCACCAGCCAGGATGCGTGCGGTCCAGTCGTTGCACGCCTTGGAGCGGAAGATCTGCTGGTGGGCGCTGTCGTGACTCAAGAACGCGACCTGCACCAGCACGAGCGCCAGTACGAAGGCCAGGGCGAGTTGGTACCAGGAGTCGCCCAGTAGCACCACGCCGACCGCTACGGCGGCCAGTGCGCTCAGTACGACGCTGATGCGCGTGTAGTAGTACCCCTGGCGCCGCTTCAGCAGCCCCAGCTCGCGAACGGTCTGGAGGAGGTCGGTGTACAGGCTTACGTACGCTTGCGCGGGCTTCTGCGGGGCAGGCACGCCACCATCATCCCGGACCAGCGCAACCCCTGGCCTGATTTGCCGCCGAGTTAGCCCGGCCGTCACCTGGCAGTCATCCGTGCGGAGCACCTTCACGTCATGAAACTGAGTCGCCGCCAGCTCCTGGCCGCATCCACCGCCGCCGGCGCGTCGTTCGCCGTACCGGGCGTCGCCGCGGCCGCTCCGAACCTCGTCCGCCGCGACCGCGCCGCGCTGCCGTCCGGGATCGCCAGTGCCGACGTGACGCCCAGCTCGGCCGTCGTCTGGGCCCGGGCCGACCGGCCCGGCCGGATGGTCGTCCAGCTGACCAGCCACGGCCGCTTCGACCGGGCCATCTGCCTGCGCGGACCGAAGACCAGCGCGGGCGACGACTTCACCGCTCAGCTGCCGCTGCGTGGCCTGCGCCCGGGGCAGCGCTACGACTACCGGATCGGTTTCGAGGACACGAACGGCCGGATCGGTCAGACGCTCGACGGTTCGTTCAGTACGCCGGGGCGCAACCGGCCGGTGTCCTTCGTGTTCACCGGTGACACCGCCGGCCAGGGGTACGGGATCAACCCGGAACTCGGCGGCATGGTCGCGTACCGGACGATGCACGAGACCCGGCCGGACTTCTTCCTGCACTCCGGCGACAACATCTACGCCGACGGCCCGATCGAGGCGTCGCTCAAGGTCGCCGACGGGACCGTCTGGAAGAACGTGGTCACCGAGGAGGTGTCGAAGGTCGCGGAGACGCTGGCCGAGTACCGCGGCCGGTACAAGTACAACCTGCTGGACCAGAACGTGCGCTCCCTGTACGCGGACGTACCCCTGATCGCGCAGTGGGACGACCACGAGACCCTGAACAACTGGTACCCGGGCGAGATCCTCACCGACAGCCGCTACACGGAGCGCCGGGTCGACGTACTGGCGGCGCGCGCGAAGAAGGCGTTCCTTGAGTACCTGCCGATGGGGCACGTCGGCGGACGGGACCGGATCTACCGCAAGGTCAGCCACGGTCCGCTTCTCGACGTGTTCTGCCTGGACATGCGTACGTACCGTGGCGCGAACCCGGTGCCGTCAACGGCCGGACCGGTGGCGATGCTCGGTGCGGAGCAGGCAGCCTGGCTGGTCCGCGAGGTCGCCGCCTCGCGGGCGACGTGGAAGGTGATCGCCAGCGACATGCCGCTCGGTCTGCTGGTCCCGGACGGGGACCTGATCGAGGCGGTGGCGAACGGACTGCCCGGTGCGCCTGGCGGCCGCGAGCACGAGATCGCCTGGGTGCTGAGCCAGTTCAAGAAGCGCAAGGTACGCAACGCGATCTGGCTGACCGCCGACGTGCACTATGCGGCCGCGCACCACTACGACCCGTCACGGGCCGCGTTCACGGACTTCGACCCGTTCTGGGAGATCGTCGCCGGTCCGATCAACGCGGGTGTGTTTGGCCCGAACTCGCTGGACAGCACGTTCGGTCCGGAGGTCGTGTTCTCGAAGGCCGCCGACTTCCCGAGCCAGTCCCCGGCCAGCGGCAACCAGTTCTTCGGCCACACCCGGATCGACCCCCGCACCGGCGTCTTCACGGTGTCCCTCCGCAACCTGTTCGGCCAGGTCCTCTGGACCAAAGACATCCCCCCGGCCCGGCACTAGGGGCCCGCTGTACTCCCCGGCTCCGGCGCCTGTGCGGGATGCCGCCCACCGGAGCCGGGCGAGTACAGCCGTAGCCGGTTAGGTTTGTCCGCATGACCTATCCGGAGAGCCGCCGCGACGATCTGGTCGAGTTGTTGCACGGGCGCGAGATCGCTGATCCGTATCGCTGGCTGGAAGACCCTGACGCGACCGAGACCCAAGACTGGGTGCGTCGGCAGAACGAGTTCACCCAGAACGAGCTGGAGGGGTACGCCGAGCGGGCGTGGTTCCAGCGGACGCTGTCGGACATCCTGGCCCGGCCGCGCGCCGGCGTACCGGTCAAGAAGGCCGGCTGGTACTTCGTCGGCCGCAACGACGGCAGCCAGGCACAGGACGTCATCTACGTCGCCGAGTCACTGGACGAGCTGCTGTCCGGCGGCCGGGTGCTGATCGACCCGAACACCCTCTCCGAGGACGGGACGGACTCACTAGGTTCGTTCACTGTCAGCCCGGACGGGAAGTACTTCGCGTACGGCGTGAACGAGAGCGGGAGCGACTGGACGACCTTCCGGTTGCTCGACATCGCCACTGGCACGCCGGTCGACGACGTGGTGTCAGAGGCCAAGTTCTCCGAGGCGATCTGGTTACCGGACAGTTCCGCGTACTTGTACCTGCACTACCCGACCAGCGGGCGTAGCGAGGGCACGACGACTACCTCCCTGTCCGGTGGGCGGCTGACGCTGCACAAGGTCGGTACGCCGCAGTCGGACGACGAGCTGGTGCTGACGTTCCCAGGCAAGGACCGGTACTTCTACACACCTGAAGTGACCGATGACGACAAGTACGTCGTCGTACACATCACCGAAGGCACCGACTACGCCACGCGGCTCTGGGTCTATCCGATCACGTCGGACGGGCTGGGCGAGCCGGTGAAGGTGGTGGACACGTTTGCCGACGAGATCACGTTCGTACGGATGTCTGGCGACCAGCTGGTGCTACGGACCGACCGGGACGCGCCGCGCGGCCGCGTGGTGCTCTCGTCGCTCGACGGTTCGTTCACTGACCTCATCCCGGAGGGCGACGCCACACTGCAGGCAGTTCGCGGCACGGCGTCCGGTTTGGCCGCGCTGACGTTGGTCGACGCCCAGCCGGTGCTCACGCTGTACGCGTTGGATGGCTCTGGTCAGCGCGTGATCGACGTACCGGGCGGGGGAGTCGTAGGTCTCAACGCTGGACCGGAGTACGACGAGCTGTTCATCGGTCTGTCAACGACAACAGACCCAACCCTGTCGTACGTCGTCTCAACAGACACAGGCGACGTACGCGCCTTGCCGGAGCTGGTCCGCGGCACTGGAGGCTTCACACCACCACAGGTCACGGTGACTCGCCGGACTGCTCCGGGGCGCGGCGTCCCGTACTTCCTGATCACCCGCTCCGACCTGGACTTCTCCACACCACGACCGACGCTGATGTGGGGGTACGGCGGCTTCCGCATCCCGATCCATGCCGACTACCGCCCCGGCTGGCCGGCGTGGCTCGCAGCCGGCGGAGTGCTCGTGATCGCGAACCTGCGCGGTGGCGGCGAGTACGGAGCCGAGTGGCACGACGCGGGACGGCTGAAGAACAAGCAGAATGTGTTCGACGACTTCATCGCCGTCGCAGAGCACCTGCAGGACAGCGGCGTGACCACGCCGGAGCAGCTCGTCATCCACGGCCGCAGCAACGGCGGACTGCTCGTCGGTGCGGTCATGACCCAACGGCCGGACCTGTTCGCAGTCGCACTGCCCGGTGTGGGTGTGCTGGACATGCTGCGGTTCCACAAGTTCACAGTGGGAGCGGCGTGGGCGTCCGACTACGGACTGCCCGACGACCCGGACCAGTTCGAGGACCTGTTGGCGTACTCGCCACTGCACCGGGTCAGCGCAGGCACTGCGTACCCGGCGACGCTGGTGGTCACAGGTGATCATGACGACCGCGTGGTGCCGTTGCACAGCCACAAGTTCATCGCGGCGCTGCAGCATGCCCAGTCCGGTCCGCGGCCCGTCTTGACTCGGGTTGAGGTCAACACTGGCCATGGCTTCGGAAAACCGGCCGCGATGATCGCGTCGGAGTGGGCTGACCTACTGGCGTTCGCTGCTCACCATGTAGGTCTCGTACCTCCCGAGCAGTAGGAGGGCCGCTTCGCGAACCGCTGTTTCACCAGATGCGCGGGGCGTGCAGGTCGCGGGGATCGACGGACGGCTGACAGCCGTTCGCGGTCTCCGCGTACTCCGTCCGCGGCCCGCTGGTCGCGAGCGTACGGACGGCGTCCACCAGCCGGTCCACGTGCTCGCGGGTCGTCCCGAGGCCCAGGCTGGCGCGCACCGCCGTGCCGTGCTCGGGGGAGTCGGCGAGCAGACGGCCGACCAGCGGGTGGGCGCAGAACTTGCCGTCCCGGACACCGATCCCGTACTCGGCGCTGAGCGCGGCCGAGACGAGTGTCGAGGTCAGCCCGGCAACGGTGAAACAGACGGTGCCGACGCGGTCCGCGTCGTCGCCGAACAGCGAGTAAGTGGTGACGCCGTCGATCTGCGCGAGCCCGGAGCGCAGACGAGCCAGCAGACCGCGCTCGTGCTGCTCGATGGCGTCCCGGTGCCTGCTGATCGCGGCGCAGGCCGAAGCGAGGGCGATCGCGCCGATCACGTTGGGCGAGCCGCCCTCGTGCCGGGCCGGACCGGTCGACCACACCACGGTGTCCTCGGTCACCGCGTGCGTCGCGCCACCGCCGTACAGGTACGGCTCGGCCGCGTCGAGCCAGTCGGCCCGACCGATCAGGGCACCCGCGCCGTACGGCGCGTAGAGCTTGTGTCCGGACAGCGCGACCCAGTCGGCGCCGAGCGCGGCGAGGTCGACCGTCCGGTGCGGCGCCAGCTGCGCGGCGTCCACGCAGACCCGTGCGCCGTGCGCCTTCGCGACCTTGGTGAGCTCGGCGATCGGGAAGATCTCACCGGTGACGTTCGACGCGCCGGTGACCACGACCAGTCGCGGACCCTCGGGCGCCTGCCGGAGCGCGTCGGCGACGGCGGTCACGGCACCGGCCGGGGTGGACGGCGCGGCCAGGCGTACGGTGCGCTCGGCCGGCCAGGGCAGCAGCGCGGCGTGGTGCTCCGACTCGAACACGATCACGGTGGCATCAGCCGGTACGGCCCGGGCGAGCAGGTTGAGCGCGTCGGTGGTCTGCCGGGTGAAGATCACCTGGTCGTCCGCACGAGCACCGACGAAGGCGTGTACTTCGGCGCGGGCCCGCTCGTACCACTGGGTGGTGATCCGGGACGCGTACCCGTTGCCGCGGTGCACCGACGCGTACGACGGCAGCGCCGCCTCCACGCTGGCCCGGGCCGACTCCAGGCACGGCGCGCTGGCGCCGTGGTCGAAGTTGGCGTAGTCGGTGACCCGGCCGTCGGCCAGCGGTACCAGCAGGTCCGAACCGACCGTGGCCGGGATGCTGCCGGTGACGAGCCGCGCGACCGTGGGCCGCGGGGACGTGGTGCCGGCCGGTTCGAGGATGGAGAGAATCGACATGCTGCTGCTCCCGGAAGTCCGCACTTGCCGAGCGGGGTATCCGCACGGCCTGGTCCTCACCCGGGGCACCCCACCGCGGCGGAGGGTTGCCGGCCAGCGAGCCGGGGCTTGACGCTGGCGCTCATGACCTGCCGAGAACGGTAACGAACAGGCCACGCCGGTCGCCAGTGCGAATCTCAGATGATGAGATAGCCGAACACATCGTGGGACAACGCGCCCGAACGCGAGCTGCTGCAGGGTTACCTGGACTTCGCCTGACGGCGGTGGTCCACCCGCCTTGGAAACCGATTACCATTCGGTCTTCCGGTTCGGGACTTACTGTGCTCGACTCATGACATGAAGCGACCAGCCGCCCTGGTTGTCCTGCTGACAGCCGTCTTGACCGCTCTGCTCGCCGCCGTGCTGGTGCCGCCCGCCAGCGCGACGTCCGACGTACGCATCGAGGTACTGTCCACGCCACGTGCTGACATGGTCAGCGACGGCAACGTGCTGCTCGGGATCACCGGGCGGCGCCTGGACGAGCTGACGGTCAAGCTGAACGGGAAGGACGTGACCGACGCGTTCACCCGGCAGTCCGACCGGCTGATCGGCGTCGTCAAGGGCCTGGTCAACGGCCGCAACAGCATCACCGCGGCGAACGCGCGGCTCGTGGTCACCAACCACCCGCGTACGGGTCCGATGCTGGCCGGTCCGCACGAGACACCGTTCATCTGCGGCACAGCCGGCTTCATCACGCTCGCCAAGGTCAAGCTCGGCCCACCGACGGATACGAACTGTTCGGTGCCTACCCGCATCGACTACCTGTACCGTTCGACGATCGACCGGTCGCTGAAAGTGCTTCCGGCGACGCGCCCGGCCGATCTGGCCACTGCAACGACATCAGACGGCCGCACGGTGCCGTACATCGTCCGAGTCGAGACTGGTGTGATCAACAGGTCGATCTACGAGTACGCCGTACTCAACGACCCGGCCGGTGGTGAACCGACTGTGGTGAAGGCGCCGAGCGGGTGGAACGGCCGGCTGGTCTACACGTTCGGTGGTGGCTGTCCCGGCGGGTGGTACCAGCAGGGGAGTGGCACCGGCGGGATCAACGACGACGTACTGCTCGGGCAGGGGTACGCGGTGGCGTCGTCGAGCCTCAACGTGTTCGGGGTGAACTGCAACGGCGTACTGGCTGCCGAAACCATGTCGATGACCCGGGAGCACATTCTGGAGACCATCGGCGTACCGAAGCAGACGATCGGGTGGGGCTGCTCCGGCGGTTCGTACCAGGTGTTCCAGATCGCCGACGACTATCCGGGACTGCTGGACGGGATCGTGGCGTCCTGTGTGTTCCCGGAGGTCGGTTTCGCCACTCTGCACACGATCACTGACTCACTCCTGCTGGACCACTACTTCCAGTCCGCGACCGGGTGGACTGCCGAACAGAAGCGCGCCGCCGCAGGCTTCGGCAAGGTCACCACGATCGCCAACCTGGCCGGTGCGGGCCGCCGGATAGACCCGCGGGTGTACTGCCCGGCGCAGCTGCCCGTCGAACAGCGCTACGACCCACTGAACAACCCAAGTGGTGCACGCTGCGACGTCTACGACCACCAGGTCAACATCTGGGGCAAGGACCCGCGGACAGGTGCCGCGCGACGTCCGCTGGACAACGTGGGCATCCAGTACGGCCTGGACGCGCTGAACGCGGGCAAGATCACTGCAGCGCAGTTCGTCGACTTGAACAAGGCGATCGGTGGCTTCGACCACGACGCCAACTTCGTACCCTCCAGGACAGTGGCTGATCCGCGGGCGATCAGTACGGCGTACCGGACTGGTCAGCTGATCAACGGCGGCGGGGGACTCGCCAGTACGCCGATCATCGACTACCGCCAGTACTGGGATGAGCTGCCGAATGGTGACATCCACCTGTTCTTTCACTCGTTCTCGCTGCGGGAACGGTTGCGTAAGGCAAACGGTGACGCGGACAACCAGGTGATGCTCGTACAGGCGGCCGACGCGCCAGGCGGCTTCAGTACGACCAACCCGGTGCTGACCGGTGCGCTGGCTGCACTGAACCGATGGATGGACGCTACGGACGCGGACCACGGTTCTGGCTCGCCCCATGCGCGGTTGATGCGCAACAAGCCCAGCGCACTGGCCGATGCGTGCTGGAGCCCGACAAACCAGAAGATCGTCGAGAAGCAGGTGGATGGCATCGGTACGACGAAGTGCAACACGTACTACCCGGTGTGGCCGTCTCCGCGACAGGTGGCGGGTGCATCCGTTGCCAACGACATCATCAAGTGCCGGCTCCGTCCGCCGACACGGTCCGACTACAAGGTCAAGCTGACCTCTGCACAGTGGAAGGCGCTCCGGCAGACGTTCCGCGGCGGAGTGTGTGACTGGTCGGCACAGGGCGTCGGACAGCAGCGTCCAGCCGGGAGTTGGCCGACCTTCCCATAGGGTGCGGGTGTGCCCTTCACGCTGGCCCATCCCGCGGCTGTCCTCCCGCTGATCCGCCGGCCGCTCGTGGCTTCCGCACTGGTAGCCGGTGCAGTGGCGCCGGACCTGCTGTACGTCGGTCCGCTCTACCGGTTCGCCACGCAGCACATCAACGGCAACTTCACACTGACTCTCACGCATGAGCTCACCTCAGCCCTCTGGCTGGACCCACTACTGGCGCTGCTACTGCTAGCGGTCTTCAACCTGGTGCTGAAGCGCCCGCTGATCGCACTGGCGCCACCTGCAGTGGCGGCCCGGCTGCCGGAGTCACAGCGGCTTGGTGGGATAGGGCTGCTGTGGACTGCGGTCTCGGCAGTCCCGGGCGCACTGACTCACGTCATCTGGGACTCGTTCACGCACTGGGACGGCTACTTCGTCCGCCGGTTCCCCGGGTTCTTCCGGGCCTCGGTGACCGGCGCGTGGGACGTGAACCGCATCCTCCAGTACGTCAGCACCGTCGGCGGCTGCATCATCCTCGCGATCTGGCTGTACCGCTGGTACCGCCGCGCGGAGGCCCGCTCCGTTGCTCCCGGTGACCACATCCCGGCCAAGGCACGGTACGTCGCGTACGCCGCCGGCGTGGTGCTGGCCGGCTGGGGCGCGGTGCGGGAGCTCGGGCGGGTCGAAGGTGGACTCGCGGGCGAAACCGCCGTACGCACGGTGCTGTCCGGTGTGGTGACAGGCGGCCTGCTGGCGCTCGGTGTGTACGTGGTGTGGTGGCATCTGAACCGGTTACGGAGAAGAACGCCTGCGTCGTGACGCTACGGATGGGGCAGCGTGATCGGCGTGTGACACGTGGGACTCGAGGGGTGATCGGGGTAGCCTGAGGAATATGGCGACCCGCACGTCTTCCCCGGCGCGGGCGCAGAAGTCAGCAGCCAAGCGGCCGAGCACGGCCCGTTCGGCCGCTGGTGGACGCCCTCGTTCGTCCGGTGCCCAGAAGCGTGGGCAGACCGCAAAGCGCGGCGGTGGATCCTCCGCAGCGCGGACCAGTACGCCCAAAAACAGCGGATCGGGTCCGTTCGCGGCCGCCATGATCGCTCTCGGTCGCGGCGTGGTGAAGGTGTGGATCGGCATCGCGCACCTGCTCGGCAGCATGGTCCGCGGCATCGGCCACAGCGCCCGCGACCTGGACCCGGAGCATCGCCGCGACGGCGCCGGCCTGTTCCTGATCGGCCTGTCGCTCGTCGTGGCGGCCGCGGTCTGGTGGGACCTGCCCGGCTCGGTCGGCAACGGCGTCCGCACCGTGGTCGGCGGCAGCATCGGCATGCTCGGCTGGGCGTTGCCGCTACTGCTCCTCCTGGTCGCGGTTCGCACCCTGCGGCACCCGGACCGCAACGGCCCGGCCGGCCGGCAGGTGATCGGCTGGACAGCCGTCTGCCTCGGCGTACTCGGCCTGATCCACATCGCGAACGGTCTGCCCCGGCCGAACAACCCGGCCGACGGCCCGCTGCGTGACGCCGGCGGCGCGATCGGGTACTTCATCTCGTCCTTCCTCTCCGATTTGCTGACCGAGTACGTCGCGGCGCCGCTGCTCGTACTGCTCGCGATCTTCGGCGCGCTGGTCGTCACCGGCACGCCCGTGTACGCGATCCCGCTGCGCTTCCGGGCCGCCTTCGACGTACTGATGGGCCGGACCGAGCTACCCGAGGACGCACCGTCCGTCGCGGCCGCCGGATCGACCGAGGACACCGTCCGGCTGACCCGCAAGCAGCGGCGCGCCAAGGCCGCCGAGCTCGACGAGGACGGCGAACCGACGGTCAAGCCGTACGACTCGCCGGTGCTCGAGGGCCGCGAGATCTCCAAGCGCGGCCGCAAGGCGAAGGCCCGCCCGGCGGACGCGGACGCGTACGACGTCGACTCCGACTCGGACGAGTCCGCCGATTCGGACGGCCCGAGTGCGTTTGCCACCGCCGGTATGGCCGCCGGCGAGCCGGCGCCGGCCGCGGCGAGCAAGCCGTCCGCGCCCGAGCCGCCCCCGCACACCCCGCTGCCGCAGCGCGTCGAGCAGCTCAGCCTGTCCGGCGACATCACGTACACGCTGCCGGACGGGCAGATGCTCAAGCCCGGCTCGGTGCACAAGGCGCGCACCAAGGCCTCCGACCAGGTCGTCGACCGGCTGACCGAGGTGTTCGAGCAGTTCGGCATCGACGCCCAGGTCACCGGCTACACCCGTGGCCCGACCGTCACCCGGTACGAGGTCGAGCTCGGCGCGGCGGTGAAGGTCGAGAAGGTCACCGCGCTGTCGAAGAACATCGCCTACGCGGTGGCATCGGCCGACGTACGCATCCTGTCGCCGATCCCGGGCAAGTCGGCGATCGGGATCGAGATCCCGAACACCGACAAGGAGATCGTCAGCCTCGGCGACGTGATCCGGAGCGCGACCGCCCGCAACGACCACCACCCGATGGTGGCCGGGCTGGGCAAGGACGTCGAAGGCGGCTTCGTGGTCGCGAACATGGCGAAGATGCCGCACCTGCTGGTCGCCGGCGCGACCGGCTCCGGCAAGTCGTCGTTCGTGAACTCGCTGATCACCTCGATCCTGATGCGGGCCACCCCCGACGAGGTACGGATGATCCTGGTCGACCCGAAGCGGGTCGAGCTGAACAACTACGAGGGCATCCCGCACCTGATCACGCCGATCATCACGAACGCCAAGAAGGCCGCCGAAGCGCTGCAGTGGGTCGTCCGCGAGATGGACATGCGGTACGACGACCTGGCCGCGTTCGGGTTCCGGCACGTGGACGACTTCAACAAGGCGGTCCGCGGCGGCAAGGTGAAACCACCGCCGGGGTCCGAGCGCGTACTCACGCCGTACCCGTACCTGCTGGTGATCGTCGACGAGCTCGCCGACCTGATGATGGTCGCGCCGCGCGACGTCGAGGACTCGATCGTCCGGATCACCCAGCTGGCCCGGGCCGCCGGTATCCACCTGGTGCTCGCCACGCAGCGCCCGTCGGTGGATGTGGTCACCGGTCTGATCAAGGCGAACGTACCGTCCCGGCTCGCGTTCGCGACCTCGTCGCTGGCCGACAGCCGGGTCATCCTCGACCAGCCCGGCGCGGAGAAGCTGGTCGGTCAGGGTGACGGCCTGTTCCTGCCGATGGGCGCGAGCAAGCCGATGCGTATCCAGGGCGCCTGGGTCACGGAGAACGAGATCCGCGGCGTCGTCGAGCACTGCAAGGAGCAATTGCAGCCCACGTACCGGGAGGACGTCACCGCGGCGCCGGGGCCGAGCAAGGACCTGGACGACGAGATCGGCGACGACCTCGACCTGGTGGTGCAGGCGGCCGAGCTGATCGTTTCCACCCAGTTCGGTTCGACGTCGATGCTGCAGCGTAAGCTCCGCGTCGGCTTCGCGAAGGCCGGCCGGCTGATGGACATCCTGGAGAGCCGCGGCGTGGTCGGTCCGAGTGAAGGTTCGAAGGCCAGGGACGTGCTGGTCAAACCCGATGATCTAGAGGACTTCATCAGCACCCTCCGAGGAGAGTGAGACGTGACCGCCGCGAGCGCAGCGCCCAGGCAGGAACATTTCGACGCCGAACCTGAGCCCACGCCGTTCACAGTCCGTTCGTCCCAGCGCGTGCACGGCGGTATCGCCGCCGGCGCCGCGCTGGTCGCGATCGGCTTCGCCGCCTCGGGTTCCGGCAGCCCGACCGGCATCCTGCGCTGGATCGTCGCGCTCGCGTTCGCCGCTCTCGCGGTGGTGTGCGCCCGCGCGCTGACCGTAGGGGACATGCTGGTCGCCGACCAGACCGGCATCCGGCTGCGCATCGGGAACGAATGGGTGGGTACCCGGTGGGAAGACATCGAAGAGGTGACGGTGCTGCAGCGCCGGCATCCGCTCGACGACGGGCGGATCGCCGTACACCTGCAGGATCCTGGGCCGGTGCTCGGCGCGTTGCCGAGTTCGACCCGCAAGACGACCGATGCGAACCGCCGACTGACGGGGTCCTCACTCGCGATACCGTTCGGGTTGACGGCACGCCCGTCGAACGGGGAAGTGGTGCAGGCACTGCACATGCTGGCCGATGCCAGGTGCCCGGTCAGGGAACAACTCTGACTCGTCCGTGACCCCGTCCGACCACGGCCGTTGTGTTGATGTCGGTGGCCAGGCCACCGGCTCGGGGACGTCGACGGTCCGGCAGACAGTCCGGACGATGGAGAGGATGGTGGGGACGTGAGCATCGGCAGCGAGCTCACGGCGGCCCGCGAACGGGCCGACATGACGATCGAGCAGCTGAGCTCGGCGACCCGGATCAGAACCGGCCTGCTGACCGCCATGGAGGCCGACGACTTCTCCCGCTGCGGCGGGAACTTCTACGCCCGTGGGCACATCCGGTCGATCGCCCGGGTGGTGAAGGCCGACCCGGCGCCACTGCTCGCCACCTTCGACGCCGAGCACGCCGTCGAGGAGGAGAAGTCGCGCCGCGAGGAACGGGCCGCGGTCAAGGCACCGACCCTGCACCCGGCGCGCCCGCGCTGGGCGGTCGTGGTCGGGGCGATCCTGGTCAGCTTGATGGGCTGGGGCATGGTCCGGCTGTTCACCCTGCCCAGTGACATCGAGGCGAACGCGTCCAAGACCGCGACCACGTCCGCGACTGTCACCACGCCGACTCCCAAGGCGACACCGAAACCGACAGCCGCCAAGCCGACGCGGACACCGACGAAGGCGAAGCCGCCGGTTCTCAAGACCGAGCTGACTTTGACGGCGCGCGACTCCGGTACGTACCTGACCGTCCGCGACCGGAAAGGCAACCGCCTCTTCCAGGGCCACCTCAGCCCCGGCATCGCCCAGTCCGTCACCAGCGCCGGCGACATCCGCGTCACCGCGGGCAACCCCGGCAACCTGATCGTCACCCTGAACGGCAAACGCCAGTCCACCACCCTCACCCGCTTCACCGCCCACCCCGACGGCACCGTCACCAAAACCACCAACCAGTCCACGAACTCCTGACCCGGCGCGACCAGGCCGGGTACGGATGTGGTGTGAGATCTGCTGGTGAGTTAGGCGGGGGAGTGTACGGCGCGTCATACTCGTGGGGATGACTACGCCACCCACCACCGTCGCCCTGGTCACGCTGGGCTGTGCCCGCAACGATGTCGACTCCGAGGAACTGGCCGGCCGGCTCGAAGCCGGTGGTTTCCGGCTCGTCGACGACGCGGCCGAGGCCGACACGGTGGTGGTGAACACCTGCGGTTTCGTCGAGGCCGCCAAGAAGGACTCCGTCGACACGCTGCTCGCCGCCGCCGACTACAAGGAGTCCGGCCGTACGCAAGCGGTGGTTGCGGTCGGCTGCCTGGCCGAACGCTACGGCGAACAACTCGCCGAGGCCCTCCCGGAAACTGACGCGGTCCTCAGTTTCGACGACTACACCGACATCTCCGACCGCCTCCGCTCCATCCTGGCCGGCACCAAACACCAGCCCCACGTCCCCCACGACCGCCGCAAACTCCTCCCACTGGCCCCCGCCGACCGCCACACCACCCCCACCACAGCCATCCCCGGCCACAACACCCACCCCACCGCTCCCCAGCCAACCGCCGCCGAGCGGCCAGCTACGACCACCATCGCCGCCGCGCAGCAGGGTGGCGCTGAGTTGGGTGCACCGGCCGCAGGCGTCGTGCCGGGTGCTGTTGTCCCGGACGAGGCTCCGGCGGCAGCTGAGCTGAAGGGGCGGTTCGTCACCACCACCCCGGCCGAGCTGAAGATCGACGCCCCGGACCTCGCGACCGCCCCCGCCAGCGGCCCGCGCGTCATGCGCCGCCGCCTCGACGGTGGCCCGATGGCTCCGCTCAAGCTGGCCTCCGGCTGCGACCGCCGCTGTGCGTTCTGCGCGATCCCGATGTTCCGCGGCGCGTTCATGTCCCGCCGCCCCGCCGAGGTCCTCCGCGAAGCCGAGTGGCTGGCCGAGAACGGCGTCCGCGAACTCTTCCTCGTCTCCGAGAACTCCACCTCGTACGGCAAGGACCTCGGCGACCTCCGGCTGCTCGAAACCCTCGTCGCGGAGATCGCCCAGGTACCGGGCATCACCCGCGTCCGCGTCTCGTACCTCCAGCCCGCGGAGATGCGCCCCACCCTGATCAGCGCGATGACCTCCACGCCGGGCGTCGTCCCGTACTTCGACCTCTCCTTCCAGCACGCCTCCGGCCCGCTCCTGCGCCGGATGCGCCGCTTCGGCGACGCCGAACGGTTCCTCGAACTGATCGCCCAGGTACGCGCAGCCGCCCCGGCCGCCGGCATCCGCAGCAACGTGATCGTCGGCTTCCCGGGCGAGACCGAGGAAGACGTCGACGTCCTCTGCGACTTCCTCTCCCGGGCCGGCCTGGACGCGATCGGCGTCTTCGGCTACTCCGACGAGGACGGTACGGAAGCCGAAACGTACGACGGCAAGCTCGACGAAGACACGATCGCCGCCCGCCTGGACCGCGTCACCCGCCTCGCCGAGGACCTGACCTCGGCCCGGGCCGAGTCCCGGATCGGCGAACTGATCGAGTTCCTGGTCGAAGCCATCAACCCCGACGGCAACCTGGACGAGGGGGACGACGCCGATCACACCGCGCTTGAGCCGGCCTCGGACGTCCTGGGCAGGGGTGGGCGGACCGCCGAGGGGCGCGCCGCTCACCAAGGTCCCGAGGTCGACGGCACGACCACCGTGACCGGGCTCCCGGAAGGGGTACGGGTCGGTGATCTGGTCTCCGCGAAGGTGGTGGCGAGCGACGGAGTGGACCTGATCGCCGAGTTCGCGGCACTCGTGAGCACCCCGGACGCCCGTCCGGCAGCTAACCTGACCGCGTGACCAACCCCCCGACGAACCCGGCGCCGCGCGCAGCCGGCGGGCACATCCACGCGCCCAGCGCCTGGAACCTGCCGAACGCGCTGACGGTCCTGCGTCTCGTCCTGGTCCCGCTGTTCGTCTGGTTGCTGGTACGCGAAGGCGGTCACATCGAGAGCAACCGCCTGCTCGCCACCACCGCTTTCGTGGTCGCGATCGTCACCGACCGTTTCGACGGCGACATCGCCCGCCGCTGGAACCTGGTCACCAACTTCGGCAAGATCGCCGACCCGATCGCGGACAAGGCGCTCACCGGCGCGGCGTTCATCGCGCTGTCGTACCTCGGTGAGCTCCCGTGGTGGGTAACCGTCGTCGTCATGGTCCGCGAGTGGGGCGTCACCGCCCTCCGCTTCTGGGTGATCCGCCACGGCGTGATGCCCGCCAGCCGCGGCGGCAAACTCAAAACCGTCCTCCAGGCGATCGCCCTCGGCCTCTACCTGCTCCCGTGGCAACACGTCGCCGTCCTGCACTGGACCGCCGTGACCATCATGGCCGCCGCCGTCCTGGTAACCATCGCCACCGGCCTCGACTACGTAGGCCGAGCCCTCCGCTTCCGCGCCGCCGCCAAACGCCCCCTGCCATAACCGCCCAGCCGAAGTCTGCCGGTTCCACGCCTGCCGTCCGAGGTTCTCCCGGTCGTCATCACTACCTGGACGTTCGCGCACCACTGGCCCTCCTGAGCTGTCCGGCGCGGTGCGGTCGTGCAGCGGTGTGGCGGTGTAGATGTGGTGGTCGGTGTTGGGTATGGGTAACAGGTGGACATGGTGGAGGCGGCAGTGAGTGGTGACGGGGTTCAGTCGGCTGTAGAGCGGTTGGTGACGTTGTTGGGGGAGCGGGGCGTGACGGTTGCCACTGCTGAGTCGTTGACTGGAGGGATGGTTGGGGCGGTTCTGACGGGTGTGCCGGGGGTGTCGGCTGTGTATCGGGGCGGCGTCGTGGTGTACGCGACTGATCTCAAGGCCGAGCTCGCGGGCGTGCCGGAGGACCTGCTCGCCGCTGTGGGGCCGGTTCACCCGGATACGGCCGCCGCATTGGCGACGGGTGTCCGGATGCGTCTGGGGGCCGACTACGGGCTCGCGACGACCGGTGTGGCCGGTCCGGACCCGCAGGCGGGTGTCTCGGCCGGGACCGTGTACGTCGCGGCGGCGGGCGCCCGCAGCGTTCAGGTACGGAAACTGCAACTGAACGGTGACCGGGAGACCATCCGCCGGGCGAGCGTGCAGGCCGTCCTGGAACTCGGAGCCGCCCTGGTGGCGGAAGAACTCGACTGAACGAGGTGTTGAGACCAGCATGGTGACAGGTAAGGCAGACTGGCGCGGCGCACCGAAGGTGGACATTGCGAGAGGTAGTGACCCAGCAACGGGTACCGTTGGTTCCTACGGCCGAGCTACCGTGCGAGTAGACGCGGCCGGACAGGCGGAAGGGAGAAACCTCATGGTGCTGGTTCGTGGCCTGCTGGGCGACGTGCTGCGGCGTAAGCGGCTGCGCCAGGGGCGCACGCTGCGCGAGGTATCCGCCGACGCCCGGGTCAGCCTCGGCTACCTGTCCGAGGTGGAGCGCGGCCAGAAGGAAGCCTCCAGCGAGCTGCTGGCGGCGATCTGCACGGCGCTCGACGTGCCGCTGTCGGCCGTTTTCGCCGAGGTCAGCCAGGATCTGGCCCGCGAAGAGGCGCTGGTCCTCGCGCACCCGGCCATCGAGCCCGAGGTCGTGGCCTCCGCGGCCTGACCCCAGCTCCGCCGGCATCGAACAAGCATTCGATGCCGGCGAAGATATCCGGGCCGGGACTTCGTTCAGCCGACGAAGGCGACCGTGTTGCCGTCCGGGTCGCGCACGATGAAGTCCGTGCCGCCCCAGGCTTGCTTGGTGAGTTTCTGCGCCAGGTCCACTCCCGACGCGAGGTACTCCGCGTACAACTCCTTGACGTTCCGAGCTTCGATGAAGGCCATGATCAGCCCTTCCTCGCGCGCGGCGCCGGCAGCCAGCACCGGCTCATGTACGAACCGCAAGTGCAAGGTGGCGTCGTCGCGCGACACCGAGCCGTAGAACGGCGGGTGCCCGTGCAGAAAGTCGACCCCGAACCCGAGGCGATCGCAATAGAACTCGGCGGCCGCCTGGACATCGCGAACGAACAGGACCGGCCGCGCGGCGTTGAGTACGACGGGCCGCGAACCTTCGGGTGGTTGTGGCGAGGCATCCTCGACGGCCGCCCGCAGCGTGGCCCAACTGTCGTAGCCCGCCTCGAGCGCGATGATCTCCTGTGCCTCGGTGAGCTTGAAGTTCAGCGCAAGTGATTCGTGATCGGTCACATCGCGGTAGCGCGGCAGCTGGCGGATGCGGCCACCGACAGAGTGGTTGCGGTCGCGCTGCCAGCGCAGGAGTTGCTTGGCTTGCTTCTTGTACGTTTCGAGCGTAGGCATGGCTTTCCTCCACGAGTTGAGCTGGAGTAGGTGGGCCTTGCCCTTTCGGCGTCCTGCGCCGTTGCGCCCCAAACGAAACTGAGTTCGCGCTTTCGTATGAAGTTAGCACGGACCGATCGCCGGAGTCGTCCACCGGCGAGTTCGGCCGGCAGCTCAGGCCTCGGGTTGGCCGGCCTCGGGTCGGCGGGTCTGGGGTTGGCGGGTCTGTGGTCGGCGGGTCTGGGGTTGGCAGGCCGGGCACCAGTAGGTGATCCGCTGCCGGGTCGGTTCGCCGAGCTCGCCGGTGCGGATCGTCGTACCGCAGCGGCGGCATGGTTTGCCGCCGCGTTCGAACACCCAGGAGCGCTGCCCGGGACGATCGACTCCGGTGCTCACCTGGGTGCCGTTGCGGACATTGAGCTTCAGCAGCTTGCGGCTGAGATCGACCGCGGCCGCCACGTCGACGTCCGCGACCGGGCGCCATGGGTGCAGACCGAGCAGGAAGCAGACCTCGATCCGGTAGAAGTTGCCGATTCCGGCCAAGTTCCGCTGGTCGAGCAACGCTTCGCTGATCGTTCGCTCCGGTACGGACCCGACGTTGGCGATCGCGACCGACCGGTCGAAGGCCGGCGAGAGCAGGTCGGGTCCGAGGTGCCCGACCACGCTGTCCTCGTCGTCGGTCGCGACCAGCTCGAGCACCGGCAACCGGTACCCGATTGCTGTCCAAGGCGCCGTCTCGAGCACCGCTCGGATCTGATGATCCGGCCCACCGTGCCACCGTTCACCGGGCCGGTACAGATGCCAGCTGCCGTCCATCCGGAAATGGCTGTGCAGCGTCAGCCCGCCGGAGATCCGCATCAGAATATGCTTGCCACGAGCAACGACTTCGATCATGGTCCGGCCGCTCAGATCGGTGGTCGCGAGCGCGGGGATCCGGAAGTCCGTCCGCGCGAGCTCCTGTCCCGCGAGCGCCTGGTTCAGGCGCTTGCAGGCCCGCCAGACGGTGTCTCCCTCAGGCATGATCGATCACCCCGTTTTCACGCGCGCAGCCGCAGGCCTCTGGGCGTCGCATGGAAGCCCGCCTTCGCCAGCGCGTCCCCGAACGCCGTGTGCCGGACCTGCTCACCGTCCGCGGTCTCCACGCTGAGCTTCCCGAGCTGACCGTCCCGGATCGACAGCGCCAGGGCGTCGACGGCCGGCTGAAGCACCTCGGCATCCTCGGTGAAACTGAGCACGGTACGGCCGCCACGCTCGACGTACACGATGAGTTGCCCGTCGACCATCACGACCAGCGCGCCCGCTTTCCGGCCGGGGCGATGGCCGCCCGCGCTTTCGCGTTCAGGCCACGGAAGGGCAGCGCCGTACGGGTTCGCGGGATCGGATGCGGCCAGCACGACGGCCCGCGCGGTCAACTGCTCGTCCTTCCGCCCGCGACCACCCGCCGGCGCACCACCTGCTGGCGCACCACCTGCTGGCGCAGCACCTGCTGGCGCACGGCCCGCTGGCGCACCGCCCGCGCCGAATCGCCCAGGCGGACCGAACGGCCCCTCGGGTTCGGATGGTCGAGAAGTCGGTAGCTCAGCCAGCGCCCGGAGCCGATCGACCGCGCCGGGTAGCGCGAACTGCGCGGCACCCAATCCAGCCACGAAGTACCCGCGCCGGCACCGACCGGATTCCTCGAAAGCACTGAGCACCTTGTACACGGCCGCGAACCCACCGGGCGTACGCTCCGTCATCACCGACCCGCGGGTGACAATGCCATACCGGTCGAGCAGCGTTTCGGCGGCCGCATGCGCACGCCGGGTCGCGTCCGAACTGCGTTCCGGCAGCAGCGACCATCGCCCGCCCGCGGTCGGGGGACCGCTCCGCGATGGCATCGCCGGCCGCCCGGGTCGCATTGGGCGTCCAGGCCGAGCGCGTGGCGTCGTACGACGGGCGCGGTGGCTGCCTCGACCGCCGCCGACCAGCGATCGAACCGGTGCCAGCGTGTCATTCGTCAGGTACCCGGCCCAGACCAGATCCCAGAGAACGCCGACCAGAGCCTCGTCTTCGACCGTGCCGGACGCGGCCCCGACGGCATCGCTCAGCTGCCGGAAGAAGAACGCCCCGCCACCCGACAATGCGTCCAGGACCGCCTGATGCGTCTCACCCAGCTCGAGCGCCGGATCCGGGTCCGGCAAGGTCAGATCGCAGTTGTCGGCCAGATGTAGCGAGACCCACCCGTCGGTCCCCGGCAACGAACCTGACCCGGCCCACACCACCTCACCGGTCGCCGTCAGTTCGTCCAGCATCGACGGCTGATATCCAGGCACCCGGGACGGCAGCACGATCGACTCCAACGCGGACGCCGGCACCGCGCAGCCCGCGAGCTGCTCGACCGCGCCGAGCAGTACGTCGTACCCACGGCCGCGGCTGCTCGTGATCCCTTGCCACGCCGGAAGGAAGCGCGCCAGCGCGGACGGATCGACTGGCTCGACCTCCTTGCGCAGCGCTGCCAGGGATCGCCGCCGGAGCAGCCGGAGGATCTCACTGTCGCACCATTCGAGCGCGATTCCGCCGGGCAGGAACTCACCTTCGACGACCCGGCCGGCCGCGGCGAGGCGGCGTAGCGCGTCCGTGACGACCGCGACACCGATCCCGAGATGGGTGGCCAGATCGATCGCACGGAACGGTCCATGCGTTCGCGCGTACCGGGAGACGAGATCGCCGAGCGGATCGGCGACCGGCTCGGCATGCGCCTCCGCGACGCCAGGCGGCAGCGGTACGCCGAGGGCGTCGCGTAAGCGGGCCACGTCCTCGACGACGGCCCACCGGTGCTCGCCGGCTATTCGTACCCGCACGACTCGGCGTGCCGCTGCCAGCGAAGTCAGCCAGGACTCCGGATCAGATCCGTCGACGGATCTTTGTGTCGCCTCCGGTAACGACAACGGGCCGACGAGGCGCAGCACGTCGAAGAGGCCTTCCGCGTCCCGCGCCCGGCGGTCCTCGGCGAGCCGCTGGAGCTCGGCCTCGGTGCGCAGCACGACCTCGGCGTCGAGCAGCTCGCGCAGCTCGGTCCGCCCGAGCAGCTCGGCCAGCAGACTTTGGTCGAGCGCCAACGCGGCGGCACGTTTCTCCGCAAGCGGGCTGTCGCCCTCATACATGAACGCGCCGATGTAGCCGAAGAGCAGCGACTTCGCGAACGGCGAGGCCTCCGGCGTCTCCACTTCGACCACCGAGATCCGGCGCTCGCTGATGCCGGTGAGCAGATCCTTCAAAGCGGGCAGGTCGTACACATCCTGCAGAACCTCGCGCAGCGTCTCGAGCACGATCGGGAACGAGCCGTACTTGCTCGCCACGCTCAGCAGCTGCGACGCCCGCTGCCGCTGTTGCCACAGCGGCGATCGCCGACCGGGATTGCGCCGCGGTAGCAACAGCGCCCGCGCCGCGCACTCCCGGAACCGTGCCGCGAACAGCGCCGAGCCACCGACCTCGGTCGTGACCAGATCCTCGATGTCAGCAGGGTCGAACAGCACCAGCTCCGCGCCCGGCGGCGGCTCGTCCGTCTCCGGCAGCCGCAGCACGATCCCGTCGTCACCCGACACCGATTGGGCATCCATCCCGTACCGATCGCGCAGCCGGGCGGCGATCGCGAGCGCCCACGGCCCGTGCACCTGGCCGCCGTACGGCGTGTGCACGCAGACTCGCCAGTCGCCGAGCTCGTCGCGGAACCGCTCGACCACGATCGTCACATCGTCAGGAATCCGGCTCGTCGCGTCGCGCTGCTCGGCCAGGTACGCGACCAGGTTCGCGGCGGCGTACTCGTCGAGCCCGGCGGTCCGTGCGCGGTCGATCGCCTTCGTCGCGGGCAGCGAGGCCATTTTCCGGATGAAGGCACCGGTCGCGGCACCGAGCTCCGCTGGGCGACCGACCGCGTCGCCTTTCCAGAACGGCAGCCGGCCCGGTTGGCCCGGCGCGGGGGAGACCAGCACGCGGTCGTGGGTGATGTCCTCGATCCGCCAGCTCGATGCTCCCAGCGTGAAGACATCGCCGACGCGCGACTCGTACACCATTTCCTCGTCGAGCTCGCCGACGCGATGGTTGGTCGACTCGCCGACCAGGAACACCCCGAACAGCCCACGGTCCGGAATGGTTCCACCACTCGTCACGGCCAGCCGTTGCGCGCCCGGGCGACCGGAGATCTCACCGCTGACCCGATCGAACACGATCCGCGGCCGCAGCTCGGCGAACTCGTCCGACGGATAACGGCCGGAGAGCATGTCGAGTACGCCGTCGAACGCCGAGCGTGGCAGTGTCGCGAACGGCGCGCACCGGCGTACCAAAGTGAAGAGCTCGTCGACATCGATCGAGTCGAGCGCGACGATCGACACGATCTGCTGCGCGAGCACGTCGAGCGGATTGGCCGGGATGTGCAGGCTCTCGATCAGTCCATCACGCATCCGCTGCACCACCACGGCCGTGTCGATCAGATCGCCGCGGAACTTCGGGAACAGCACGCCGCGGGACACAGCGCCCACCTGGTGGCCCGCCCGACCGACCCGCTGCAGCCCGCTCGCGACCGACGGCGGCGCTTCGACCTGGATGACCAGATCGACGGCGCCCATGTCGATGCCGAGCTCGAGGCTGCTCGTCGCGACCACGCACGGCAGCCGGCCGGACTTCAGATCCGCTTCGATCAGCGCCCGTTGCTCCTTGCTGACCGAGCCGTGGTGCGCCCGCGCGACCAGCGGCGGTGCCGCGAGCGAACCGCCCGACTGGGCCATCACTTGTGCCGGCGAACCCAGCTCGGGCAGCTCCAGCTCGGCGCGCTCGGCGGCGATCTCGTTCAGCCGCGCGGTCAATCGCTCGGCCAGCCGCCGCGAATTGGAGAAGACGATGGTCGAGTTGTGCTGGGCGATGAGGTCGAAGACCTGCTCCTCGACATGCGGCCAGATCGACGCGTGCTGCGCCGGGCCGGCCGCGGAACCGGAGGTTTCGATCTCGGTCGCCGCCAGCTCGGCCATGTCCTCGACCGGCACGACGACGCTCAGATCCCACTGCTTGGTGAACTTGGGTTGCACCACGGTCACCGGCCGCTCGCCGCCCAGGAAACGCGCGACCTCCTCCACCGGCCGTACCGTCGCCGAGAGCCCGATGCGCTGGGCCGGCTTCGGCAGCAACCCGTCCAGCCGCTCGAGGGTCAGCGCCAGATGCGCTCCGCGCTTGGTCCCCGCGACCGCGTGCACCTCGTCGACGATGACCGTTTCGACGCCACGCAACGACTCGCGGCCCTGCGACGTCAGCAATAGGAACAACGACTCGGGCGTCGTGATCAGTACGTCCGAAGGCCGCGTCGCGAACCGTCGCCGCTCGGCGGCCGGCGTATCGCCGGATCGCACCGCCACCTCGACGTCGATCGGCGCCGCACCCAGGCGCCGCGCGGTTTCGCGGATACCGATCAGCGGCGCGCGGAGGTTGCGCTCGACGTCGACCGCCAGCGCCTTCAGCGGCGAGACGTACAGCACCCGGCAGCGCAGCTTCGCGTCATCCGGCGGTGCCGTGGTCGCCAGCCGGTCGAGCGCCCAGAGGAAGGCCGCCAGCGTCTTACCCGAACCCGTCGGCGCGACCACCAGCGCGTCCCGGCCCGCGGTGATGGCGTCCCACGCCTCGAGCTGGGCCGGGGTGGCCGCCTCGAAGACGTCGCCGAACCACGCCCGGGTCGCGGGCGAGAACCGGCTCAACGCGCTGGCTTTCTTCACGCCGACCATCTTGCCGGGTACCGCCGACAGTTTTCACGGAACCATTCACGGGAGCTTTCACGGGACCTTTCACGGAACCTTTCACGGGGGCGTCGCGGACCCGCGGTCGCCGACCGTGAGCGGGCGCTTTCCGTCCGCCGCGCGAAGTGTCCCTCGCGTCTGGAATGATCGGCGGCATGATGAACCGCGTACGTGCAGCGGTCGTCGTCGTTGCCTGCCTGGTCGGCCTGACCGGCTGCGTCAAGCTCGACGGCGACCTCAAGGTCGGATCGAACGAAACCGTCTCCGGCACCATGAAGATCGGCGTCGACAAGCAACTGCTGCAGTCCAGCGGTCAGTCGCTCGACAAGGTCCGCCAGCAGATCGAGAGCGGGATCAAGCAGACGACCACCGACGGGGTGACCTGCAAATCCTTCGAGGACGGGCAGTACGTCGGGTCGAACTGCACCTTCGAGAGCGTCCCGTTCGACAAGATGGGCAGCTCGAGCGGCGACGGCGTCGGGTTCCGCAAGGACGGCGACAAGGTCAAGGTGACGGTCAAGGCCGGCAACCTGAACGTTCCGTCCGGCGGCAGCCGGCCGCAGGTGAACTTCAAGATCACCATGCCCGGCAAGATCCTGGAGCACGACGACGGCGCGAAGGTCAGCGGGCGGACGGCGACGTACGACAGTCTGGACAAGGTCGGCAACATCTCGCTGACCTCCGAGGCCGGCGGCGGGTTCCCGGCGTGGGCGATCATTCTCATCGTCGTGCTCGTCCTGCTGATCATCGCCGCGGTCGTGTTCTTCGTCCTGCGCGGTCGCAAGGCTAAGGGGGCGCAGGGATACGGACAGCAGTTCCCGGGGCAGTACCCAGGTCAGCCGGGTCAGTCTGGGCAGTACGGCGGGCCGGGGCAGTACCAGGGGCAGCAGGGGTACGGGCCGCCCGGACAGCAGTACGGTCAGCCTGGTCAGTACCCGGGGCAGTCTGGTCAGTACGGTGGCCAGCCGGGGCAGTACCCGGGTCAGCAGGGCCAGCCGCCGTACTCGGGTCAGCCAGGGCAGTCTGGCCAGGGCCAGTACCCTGGGCAGCCTCAGCCGGGACAAGGCCAGTGGGGACCACAGCAGGGCCAGCAGCCGCCTCAGCAAGGTCAGCAGCCGCCTCAGCAGGGTCCTGGTGGTTGGGGTCAGCAGCCTGGGCAAGGGCAGCAGCCTCCGCAACAGGGGCAGCCGTACGGTCAGCAACCGCCGCGGCAGCAGGGTGGTTGGGGCCAGCAGCAAGGTGGTCCGCCGGCACCCCAGCAGGGTCAGCAGGGTGGTTGGGGACCGCCACCGAAGGACGATGACGGGCAGGCATGAGACTGACGGAGTTCTGGGCCCGGATGGATGAGCATCTCGGGCCCGCGTATGCACGGACCTGGGCGGAGACCCAGGTGGTCAAGGGACTCGACGGCCGTACGGTCGTCGAGGCTCTGGCCGATGGTGAGCACGCCAAGATGGTTTGGCGTGCCGTCTGGGCGCACCTCAACCTCCCGGCCAGCGAACGCTGACGGTCGTCAGAGCGGTTTGATCCGGAACGTGCCGTTCGTGAGCAGGTCGGCCGCCGCGTACGCCGCCTTCCGGATGCCTTTGCGCTCGTCGAAGAATCCGCCGACCACGCCGACGCCGGGGAACATGCCGACGAACCGGGCGCCGAGACTGCCGCGCGGCCGCTCCTCGAACACGTCGGTCAGCCCGCCGAACAGCTTGCTGATCCGCCACACCAGCCGGATGCCGTGGCGCAGTCCGCCCTCCTCGTCCGCATCGCCGAGACCGAGCTGCTTCGCCACGTCCTGGCCGGCCAGGGTCGGGTCGTCGTACTTGAGGACGTCGTCCGGGGTGATCGGGCGATCGGTCAGGACCCGAGCGATGATCGCCGTCCGGTCGGCGTGTGCCTCGACGCCGTACTCGCGGCAGACGGCACCGATCACCATCGCCTGCACCGCCGCGCCGAGAGTGTCCTTGATCGGAAGCCGGTCGGCCGCCGCCCCGCTGATCCGGGGGAGGGCCGCGACGACCGCCGCGAACCCGCCGAGCCGGGCCACCCACCAGTCGCAGCGCTCGGCGAGCGGCAGCGTCGGCCACTCCGCGTGGCCGGGCACCTTCATCCGCAGCAGCCGGTCGATCGCCAGGATCAGGCCCTTCTCGGCCAGATTCGGCTGCTCCTGGGCGGAGTACTCGGTCAGCACGCTGCGAGCCCCGAACGGGTCCTGGGTACGGAGCGCGTCGAGTACCGTGTCGATGCCGAATTCGACCCGGCTGAGCGCCAGTACGACGGCGGAATCGGGTACGTCGGGACGGTCTGTCACGCCGCAAGAGTAGGGAACGCCCGGGCCAGGGTGGTTGCCCGGACAGGCTTCGGCGTGTCAGTTGTGATTCGAACACGTGTTCGGGATACTTTGGTCTCCGGAAGGTGGTCGTGGCGGCCGGTTTGTCCACAGCTTCGAAGTGGCGGCGAAAACTGTCGGCGGCAACGAATACCTTCTCTGGCGACAACGAACTTCCTTCGGGCGGCCGGTGGGCGGCCCCGGATTATCAGATGGGTCAGGTGGCAGTCACATGGCGGGTGCAGCGAGTGCGGCGAGTGCGGAGCGCGCGGCGGCCGATCGCGAGAAGGCGCTTGCGACCGCGCTGACGCAGATCGAGCGGCAGTGCGGCAAGGGTTCGGTGATGCGCCTCGGGGAGCAGAACCGGCCGCCGATCGAGGTCATCCCGACCGGGTCGATCGCGCTCGACATCGCGCTCGGGATCGGTGGTCTGCCGCGCGGTCGCGTGGTGGAGATCTACGGGCCGGAATCCTCCGGTAAGACGACGGTCGCCCTGCACGCGGTGGCGAACGCCCAGCGGGCCGGCGGGATCGCGGCGTTCATCGACGCCGAGCACGCCCTCGACCCGGAGTACGCGCGGAAGCTGGGCGTCGACACCGACGCGCTGCTGGTCTCGCAGCCCGACTCCGGTGAGCAGGCGCTGGAGATCGCCGACATGCTGGTCCGCTCCGGCGCGATCGACATCGTCGTGATCGACTCGGTGGCCGCGCTGGTGCCACGGGCCGAGATCGAGGGCGAGATGGGCGACAGCCACGTCGGTCTGCAGGCCCGGCTGATGAGCCAGGCACTGCGGAAGATGACCGGTGCGGTCAGCGGGACGAACACGACCGCGATCTTCATCAACCAGCTGCGCGAGAAGATCGGCGTGATGTTCGGCTCCCCGGAGACCACGACCGGTGGTAAGGCGCTGAAGTTCTACGCGTCGGTGCGGCTGGACGTACGCCGGATCGAGTCCCTGAAGGACGGTACCGACGTGGTCGGCAACCGGACCCGGGTCAAGGTCGTGAAGAACAAGGTCGCTCCGCCGTTCAAGCAGGCCGAGTTCGACATCATCTACGGCCAGGGCATCAGCCGCGAGGGCAGCCTGCTCGACCTCGGCGTGGATCAGGGCTTCGTCCGCAAGGCCGGCGCCTGGTTCACGTACGAGAGCGACCAGCTCGGCCAGGGCCGGGAGAACGCGCGGAACTTCCTCCGCGACAACCCCGACCTGGCGAACGAGCTGGAGAAGAAGATCAAGGAGAAGATGGGCATCGGCCCGACCCTGGACGCCCCGGCTGACGCCACGGCCGAGGTCGATGTCGACTTCTGATCGACCCACCACGGGCGGCAGCGTCCCCCGGCCCTCCCAAGGCGCCGACGACGCTGCCCCCGCGGCGCTGTCCCTACCCCGCGAAGAACGCCTGGCCCTGGCCCGCAAACTCCTGGCCCAAGGCCCACCCTCCGAGAACGCCCCCACCCGCACCGACAACCGCGCCGACGGCAACTTGCCGGGCAACGAACGCGCCGACAACCCGGACCACAGCTGGTCGTCCCGTGGCGGGCGTACTGGCCGATCGGGGCGTGGCGGGGCGTCCGGTGGTGCTGGTCGGCGGCGCTCGCCTCGTGACTGGTCTGCGGATGATTCCGGCGTTGCCGAGGACGTTTCAGCTGCGGGTCATGCCTCCCCGAGCGATGGTCCTTCGGTCGAGCGTGGTCGCGGGCGGCGAACATCCAGGGCGGGTCGCGGTTCGGTTTCTCGTACGACCGATCCGTGGGGCGATCCCGACGATGAGTTCACCGACGATCAGCCAGGCACGGATCGCGTACGCCGTCGGCCAGGCTCCATCAGAAGAACCACCGGCACCTTCGACCCCTGGGACGAGCCAGACCAGGCAACGACTGACGGCCACCGACCAGACCGCCCCGAAGACCTCGAAGACCTCGCCTCGTCTGCGGTCCGCAGCACGGGAGGCAGCGCATCCACCGGCTCCGGTCCATCGGGCACCCGTACGTCGGCTGAGGACTCGCGGTCCGGCGATGCCCCGGATGTGAGCGACGCGCCCGCAGCACGCCAGCCGGGCAAACAGTCAGGCAAACAGGCGGGCGAGCAGTCAGACGAGCAGTCGGTGCATCGCGGGCGCTCCTCGCGTGGTTCGGGTGGCGCGCAGGCAGATCCTTGGGGTGACGTCGACGACGGCACCGCGCAAGTTCACCAACAGAACGCGTCCAGCCGCCTCGCCGAAGCCCGCGCTTTCGCCGACGACCTCGCATCCCCGACCCCAAACCACGTCCCCACCCCCACTCCGACTCCTACCCAGCCCTCGCCTGATCGCCCCGTGAAGAGCGAACAGTTGTCAGAAGGTTCCATCTGGGGCGAAGAGGATCAGTCGAGCGGTGCTCGGTCCCGGCGTACTTCGCCTGGCCGGGCGGCAGGTACGGCGAAGGTCCCAGCGGACGACCTCCACGCCAACAACACACCCACCGCGAGCCAGCAGTTGTCTAAGGGCGAATCCGAGGCGAACCCGCCGCTGTCCGAGGGTGTCTCCGAGACGGACATGCGGTTGCCCGGGAGTGGCTCCGAGGCGGAGGTGCGGTTGCCCGAGGGAGCCTCCGAGACGAGTGTGCCGTCGTCCGAAGGTCACGCCGGGGCGGATGTGCGGTTGTCCGGGGGTGCTTCCGAGGCGGGTGTGCCGTCGTCCGAAGGTTACGCCGAGGCGGATGTGCGGTTGTCTCGGAGTGGTACCGGGGTGGGGGTGCGGCCCTTGGAAGGTGAGTCTGGGGCGGCTGTGCCCTCGTCTGACGCTGACGCTGAGGTGGGCGTGCAGTTGTCCGATGGGCGGCGCGGGGCGGGTGGTGTTTCCGCGGCTGGTGTGGGTGGCGGGGGCGGTACTGGGAGTAGGGGTAAGCGGCGGACTGTTGGGGGGCGGGGGTTTGGGGGGCGGCGGGGGAAGCGGTCGGGGGTGGATGGGGCGGAGGGGGTTGCGGATCCGGCGGTGGATGGGGTTTCTGATCCGTATGCGGTGGCTCGGACGATCTTGCTGGACAAGTTGACGGGGCAGCCGCGTACGCGGGCTGAGTTGGCGGGGGTGCTGGCTGAGCGGGAGATACCGGATGAGGTGGCTGATCAGGTACTGGATCGGTTTACCGACGTCGGGTTGATTGATGACGCGGCGTTCGCGAATGCGTGGGTGGAGTCGCGGCATCGGGGGCGTGGGCTGGGGAAGCGGGCGCTGGCGCAGGAGCTTCGGCGGCGTGGGGTTGATGATCAGCTGGCGCGGGATGCGTTGGAGGAGCTTGATCCCGAGCAGGAAGAGGACACGGCCCGGGCGCTGGTACGGCGGAAGCTGCGGTCGATGCGTTCGCTTGATCGGCAGGTCGCGATGCGGCGGTTGCTCGGGATGCTGGGGCGCAAGGGATACCCGGGTGGGATGGCGATGAGCATCATCAAAGAGGAGCTCGACGCGGGCCACGAAGAGTTTCCGCTCCTCGATTCATCCGGATTGGAACCGGAGTAGGCGGTGGCGGGTCGGGGTGGGGGTACGTTGGCGGGTATGGCGGACTTGGGGGTTGTGGAGCGGGTTGTCGTGGGGTTGCCGGGTACCGAAGAGGGGGTTCGGTACGGGATGCGGACCTGGAAGGTCGGGGGTAAGGCGTACGCGTGGGAGCGGCCGTTCAGTAAGGCGGATCTGAAGCGGTTCGGGGATGAGGTGCCGCCGGCGGGCGAGATCCTGGCTTTGGTGGTTGAGGATCTGGCGGAGAAGGAAGCGGTACTGGCGGCTCGCGTGGGGGATGGGTTCTTCACGATTCCGCACTTCGACGGGTTTTCGGCGGTGCTGGTGGAGTTGGAGAAAGTCTCCGAAGGCGTGTTGAAAGAAGCGTTGGTTGACGCGTGGCTGGTGCACGCGCCGGCGGAGGTCGCGAACGACTACCTGGCGAAGGATTAGGTTGCCCAGGCGACGATGGGTCAGGCGTTGTGGAGGCGCGTGGCGAAGGTTCGGTAGGCGGCACGGAACGAAGGTGGCGCCTGCAGGAGTTTGAAGTCGGCGTCCATGAACGCGAGGCTCTGGAGCAACCATTGCCAGGTGTCGAGGGCGATCGTGACCCGGGTGCTCGTCGGCGTGACGGACTCGAACTCGGCGTCCAAGTACTTCAGCGTGTCGAGCACGGTGCCGATCGGGGCCTCGATCATCAGCACCATGGTCTGCTTGGACTTGTTCAGACCCTGACGCAGGTACGCGGTGGCCGATTCGGCCGGTAGCGGGCGCGGCGAATAGGACTTGTACGTACGGCGCTCGTCGCGGATGCGGTCGACTCGGAAGATTCGCCAGTCGGCGCGATCCAGGTCCCAGCCGAGCAGGTACCAGCGGAGCAGGTGCTGCACCTGGCGGTACGGTTCGACGCGGCGGTTCGTGCGCTCGCCGCGCGCGTTCTCGTACGCGAACGAGATGGTTTCCGACTGGGCGATCGCGTCGGCGAGGAGGCCGAGTTGGTCGGCGGTGACGCGGGGTGCGGGCTGGCGACTGGTTTCGAGGCTCGATCGGAGTGAGACCGCGCGGCCGCGGAGGTGAGCGGGCAGGAACTGGTCGAGTTTGCCGTACGCACGCAGCGCCGCGTCGTCGATCCCGTCGCCGGACGCGGCGCCGACCGAGGCTAGGGAGGCCAGCGCGAGCAGGGTCGCGACGGCTTCGTCGTCGTCCAGTACGAGCGGCGGCATCGTGCGGCCTGCGGTCAACCGGTAGTACCCGCCTGGTCCGGGCTGGGTTTCGACCGGGTAGCCGTAGCCGCGGAGGCGGTCGACGTCGCGGCGGAGGGTACGGGCGCTGACGTCGAGCCGGCGGGTGAGTTCGGCGCTGCTGAACGACCGGCCGGTCTGCAAGGCGGACAGCAGTGCCAGCATCCGCGCGGTCACATCTGCCATCGGGCCATGATGCCAAGAAATGCGGTCACAATCCGGCCACATCTGTGCGTACGGTCGGGTGATGACCAATCGGAACATCACCGTGCGTGGCGCGCGGACCAACAATCTGGCCGGGCTCGAGCTGGTCGTACCGCGGAATCAGCTGGTCGTGTTCGTCGGCCGGTCCGGGTCGGGGAAGTCGTCGCTGGTGTTCGACACGATCGCGGCGGAGGCGGGGTACCAGTTGAACGAGACGTTCCCGCCGTTCGCGCGCAACCGGTTGCCGAAGTGGGCGCGGCCGGAGGTCGAGCACATCGACGGGATCACCCCGGTGATCGTGATCGATCAGCGCCGGATCGGGGGCAACGCGCGGTCGACGGTGGGTACGGTCACCGACGCGTGGACGTACCTCCGGCTGCTGTTCTCCCGGCTGAGCGAACCATACGTCGGCGAGTCGACACACTTCTCCTTCAACGATCCGGCCGGGATGTGCCCGGTCTGCTCGGGTTTGGGCGAGGTCGTGGTGAGCGCGGTCGACCGGTTTCTCGATCTGGACAAGTCACTGGCCGACGGCGCCGTACGCCTGCCGGGCTTCGGGAACGGCGCGTACTGGTACCGGCAGTACGCGAATCTCGGCACCTTCGACGTACGCACGCCGGTCCGCGACTGGTCGGACAACGAGCGGGACGCTCTCTTGTACGGCGGGGAGGCCGTCGACGCGCTCGGATGGGAACTCCCCAAGGACTATGAGGGCATCGTCGAGCGGTTCGAGCGGATCTACTTGCACACGTCCGACAACCTGTCCGATCGCAAACAGCAAACGATCCGGAAGTTCACCCGCGCCTCGGCGTGTCCCGATTGCGCGGGGGACCGGCTGACCAAGGCGGCGCGGACGGCGACGGTGGAGGGCCGCACGATCGGTGAGTTGGCGCGCCTCGAGCTCACCGAGTTGCTGGAGTTTGTCCGGACGATCGACGCGCCGGCCGTCACGCCGGCGGTGGCCGCGTTGACGGCGAGGCTGGACGCGATGGTCACGATCGGCCTTGGGTACCTGCACCTCGGCCGGGCGACGACCACGCTGTCCGGCGGCGAGTCGCAGCGGATCAAGAGCGTGAAGCACCTCGGATCGAGCCTGACCGAGATGACATACGTGGTCGACGAGCCGACCGTGGGACTGCATCCGACCGACGTCGAGTCGATGATCGAGCTGCTCGAACGCCTGCGTGACAACGGCAACAGCGTGCTCGTCGTCGAACATGATCCGGCGGTGATGCGGCATGCCGACCAGATCATCGAGATCGGTCCTGGCGCGGGCGCGGACGGTGGGCGGCTGGTGTTCCAGGGTACGTACGGCGAGTTGTCGCGGGCCGACACGCCGACCGCGAACGCGCTGACGGAGCAGCGGCCGATCAAGCGTACGCCGCGGTCGGCGAGCGGATCGCTGACGATCAAGGATGCCGATCGCAACAATCTTCAGCGGCTGACGGTGCAGGTGCCGACGGGCGTACTGACCGTGCTGACCGGTGTCGCGGGATCGGGAAAGTCGAGCCTCGCGCAGGAACTGGTCGCGCAGCACGAGGCGATCGTGATCGATCAGAAGCCGGTGAGTGTGAGCCGGAGATCGACGCCGATCACGTACACCGGGATCGCGCCCGCGATTCGCAATCTGTTTGCCAGGAGCAACAAGGTGGACGCGCGGCTGTTCAGCGCGAACTCGGCCGGCGCCTGCCCGGAGTGCAACGGGCTGGGGATCATCCACACCGATCTGGCGTTCATGGAGGGCCAAGAGATTGTCTGCGAGGTTTGTCGCGGGCAGCGGTTCACGCCGGAGGTGCTCGCGTACACGGTGAACGGGCACTCGATCGCGGACGTGGACGCGTTGACGATCGAGGAGGCGATCGGGGAACTGCCGGACGCGGGCGTCGACCGTGGGCTGCGGCAGCTCGCGGCAGTCGGTCTCGGGTACCTGCGGCTCGGCCAGTCGCTGAACACGCTGTCAGGCGGTGAGTGTCAGCGGGTCAAGATCGCGAAGGAACTGCGCGCGGCGGGGCAGGCGACGACGTACGTGCTGGACGAGCCGACGACCGGGCTGCACCTGGATGACACGGGTACTTTGCTCGGCGTGATCGATCGGCTCGTGGATCGCGGACACACGGTGGTCGTCGTGGAGCACGATCTCGCGGTCGTACGGCAGGCCGACTGGCTGATCGACCTCGGTCCCGGGCCCGGCCGGCACGGTGGCCGGGTGCTGTTCGAGGGGTACGTGGCGGACTACCCAGGCCGGGATACGCCGACCGGCCGGGCGCTTCGTCACGGAGCGTGACCTGGATTCGGGGCCGGTGAGCGGCGAGGGGCGTTGACGGGTGCGGTGTGACGGTGTGTTATCCCAGGTAGGACCGGTATTTGGGCCGGTCCGTAGGCTGGAGTTTTCCGTCGATCCGCCCCAGACACACCGCGGAGGGTGCAATGAACGATTTCCAGGAACAGGCGAAGAACTGGCTCCGGAATGTCGTCAAGCAGAACCCGGACAAGATCAAGGCCGGCGTCGAGAAAGCCGGCGACCTGATCGACAAGCAGACCGGCGGGAAGTACGCGGAGAGGGTCGACGCGGTCCAGCAGAAGGTCGGCAGCTTCGTGGACAAGCAGACCGGGGAGCCGGCGCAGTCCTCCGGTGAAGGCGCACCCGCGGACACCACTTCCGATTCCGCGACCGCCGCTGCGGCGGAGAGCGCGCAGTCCGACGGTCCCGCGGAGGCAGGGCAGCAGGCGGGGAGCGCCGGCGCGGAGAACGCGGCGGAAGGTACGAGCAGTGAGCCGGGCGCGGCGGACGCGACTGGTGCGGATGCTACGGGCTCGGTTGTCGGTGGTGAGGCGCCTGACCCGGCGGCGCGGCCCGACAGCTCGGCGGGCTCGAGTGCCCAGGGGACAGGTGCCGGCAGCACAGCCACCGGCCAGTAGTAACAGGACCATCCGCCTGGCCCAGCTGGCAACAAGCAGCTGGGCCCAGGCCGGGCACGCCGGCCATCGGACCGGCGCGCTGGCTACAAGCAGCTGGGCCCAGGCCGGCATGCTGGCGATGGGACCGGCACGCTGGTGATCGGGCCGGCTCGCTGGTGATCTGGAGTGGACCAGAGTTTTGGGTGGTCTGATCGGGGATCGGGTCGGCGTGGGTGAGTGTCCGTCTTGACCGGGTGGGGGGCCGCGCCTAGCCTCGGGATCAAGAAAGGGATGGACCAAGTGCTGCCGGTCGGTGTGATCAGGCCGGTCGGCTGAACGTGTAACCACGCTCGTGTGAGCTGAAGGCAGTACGACGGCGCCGGACCGGGTCGTCGGATAGATGGTGCTGGTTGCGAGGCTGTACCGGAGCATGCTGACCCGGGCGCTCGTCGTCCGGCGGTGCTCGGCAAGGACAGCACGCAGTGGTACGGCCAACCCGGCCGCACGCCGCGGAGTACTTCCCCAAGTCTCGGTACGCGTACCGAGACCTACCGAGGCGTACCGTCTTCCGCCCGTACGTGGTGAATCCCTTCGACCGATGTCACAGTCCCGCGTGGGACTCGATGGAGAGGGGACGCCGATGACAGCGATGTACGTTGGCCTGGCCCTGATCGGCTTGCTGATCGCCGGACTGCTGGCCTGGATCGGCCTGACTCTCTCCCGTCGAAAGGCTGCCGGCACGACCGCGGCGCAGCAGGACGCCGTCCAGCGCCAGGCGGAGCAGGTGCGGCAGACGGAAGAGCACGCGGCCGTACTGCGGACCCGCGCCGAGGCGGCCGAGCAACGGGCCGAGGAGATTCGCCGCGGCGCCGAGGACCGCGCGTCCGAGGTGCGCCGGGACGCCGAGCAGCGCGCTTCCGACGTACGCCGGGAGGCCGAGGCGGAGGCGCAGTCGATCCGGGACGACCTGCGGGAGCAGCGGCTGGAGATGGAGCGCCGCGAGCACCGGCTGACCGAACGCGAGGAGCGGCTGGACGAGCAGCATCGCGGGATCGAGGAGCGGCAGCTCGACCTGACCGCGCGGCTGGGCGAGCTGGACCGGCGCCGGAGCGAGATCAAGGACCTCGAGGACGAGCGCCGCCGGATCCTCGAAGGGGTCGCGAACCTGACCACCGAGCAGGCGAAGGCCGAGCTGGTCGCCGCGATCGAGGCGGAGGCCAAACGGCACGCGCACACGATCGTCCGCGACATCGAGCGGCAGGCGCAGGACGAGGGCGAGATCAAGGCCCGCAAGATCATCACCGGCGCGGTGCAGCGGCTCGCGTCGGAACAGACCAGCGAGTCGGTCGTGTCGGTCGTGCACCTGCCGAGCGACGACATGAAGGGCCGGATCATCGGCCGCGAGGGCCGCAACATCCGGTCGTTCGAGCAGACCACCGGCGTGAACCTGATCATCGACGACACTCCGGAAGCGGTGCTGCTGTCCTGTTTCGACCCGGTCCGGCGGGAGACGGCGCGGCTGACGCTCGACTCACTCGTGCTCGACGGCCGCATCCATCCGAGCCGGATCGAGGAGATCTACGAGCGCAGCAAGGGCGAGGTCGCCGAGCTGTGCGAGCGGGCCGCCGAGGACGCGATGGCGGAGGTCGGCATCACCGATCTGCATCCGGAGCTGGTGCGTACGATGGGCCTGCTGCGCTACCGGACCTCGTACGGCCAGAACGTACTGAAGCACCTGATCGAGTCGGCGCACATCGCCGGAATGATGGCGGCCGAGCTCGGACTCGATCCGAAGCTGTGCAAGCGCGGTGCGTTCCTGCACGACATCGGCAAGGCGCTGACGCACGAGTCGGAGGGCAGTCACGCGATCGTCGGTGCGGAGCTGGCCCGCAAGTACGGCGAGAACGACGACGTGGTGCACTGCATCGAGGCGCATCACAACGAGGTCGAGGTCCGTACCGTCGAGGCGGTGCTGACGCAGGCCGCGGATGCGGTCAGTGGTGGCCGTCCGGGCGCGCGTCGGGAGTCGCTGGAGGCGTACGTGCAGCGGCTCGAACGCCTTGAGGAGATCGCGATGCACCACGACGGTGTGGAGAAGGTGTTCGCGATGCAGGCGGGTCGGGAGATCCGGGTGATGGTGCTGCCGGATGCGGTCGATGACATCGCCGCGCAGGTGATGGCCCGGGACATCGCGAAGCAGGTCGAGGAAGAGCTCACGTACCCAGGTCAGATCCGCGTCACCGTGGTCCGCGAGTCCCGCGCCACCGAGGTCGCGAAGTAGATCGCCGCCAGCGGGCAGAACCGCGCTGGCTCAGCGGGGCAGTCGCGGCGTGGGTGCGACCAGAGCCGCGGGACCGAGCGGGGCGATAGCCGATCAGGAGACGGTGGCGGCGGAGGCCGTGAAGGTGTTGCAGGCTGATGGGGCGGCGGCGTCGAAGCCGCGGCGGGTCCAGCGGCTGTGGTTCTTGCTGCTGCCGTGGTCACGTTGCGTGCCCCACTCGTCGCCGCGGTGGCTGATGGCCCATCGCCAGCGCTCCCGCCACGCCCCGCTCACCGGGAAGTAGCTCCGGTCCGCCCCGAGGTACGCGCCGCTGAGGCACGAGGCCTGCAGTTCCAGCCGCCGGCTTTCCTGGAGCGGTGCGTCGACGCCGTTCAGGTAGTTCGTACGGATGGAGGACGCGGCGCTGATGCCGGTCAATCGCTGGATGTGATGCGCGTACTCGTGCGCGGCCAGATGCGCCATCGTCGCGCGTGTCCAGAGCTTGTCGGACTTGCGGTAGTTCCGGATGTCGAAGTCGGCGCTCATCGAGATCGTGCCCTGTCCGCAGTACGCGGCCGAGTCCTGTACGGAACACAGTGTGCGGGTCTTGCCGGTGAACACCTCGAGCCGAACGGGCTGGAAGGTGAATCCGGCCTTCTCGACGACCGGCTTCCATACCTTGTCCAGGCATCGGAGGAACTCGGCGTAGTACTTGCGCACGTTCGCCACCGAGGTCGGGCGGACCGCGGGCTCCTTGCAGCGCGACGCGGGCAGGCGTCCGACCCGGTACAGCGGGTTCTGCGCGAGGACCCGCTGTTGTTTCGCCAGCAACTGTGCGGTCGAGTCGACAGTCGGCGTGGTCCGGGAAGGGCTCGGTGTCGACACGGTCGGAGAAGGCGACGGTGATTGGGACTGGGACTGCGACGGTGAGGAGGTGGTCTCGGCCGCGACGGTAGGTGGCCGGTCGGCACTCCCACCGCCGGACTGACCGACGAGACCGCACCCGGCCACGCCCAGCAGGACCGCGACAACACCAGAGACCACTACCCGCGCATTCACGCGCGGCAGCCTAACCCCACCCAAGGCCGTCCGAGCCCTCAGCGGAAGGCGGACTCGCCGGTCAGGGCCTGTCCGATGACCAGTTGATGGACCTCGGAGGTGCCCTCGTAGGTGAGGACCGATTCGAGGTTGTTGGCGTGCCGCATGATCGGGTACTCGCCGCTGATGCCGTTCGCGGCCAGGATCGTGCGGCACTCGCGGGCGATCGCGATCGATTCGCGGACGTTGTTCAGCTTGCCGGCCGACACCTGCTCGGGGCGCAGCGTGCCCTTCTCCTTCAACCGGCCGAGGTGTACGGCGAGCAGCATGCCCTTGTTCAGCTCGACCGCCATGTCCGCGAGCTTCGCCTGGGTCAGCTGGTACGCGGACAGCGGCTTGTCGAAGACGATCCGCTCACCGGCGTACGCGACCGTGGTTTCCAGGCAGTCCCGCGCCGCGCCGAGCGCACCGAAGATGATCCCGAACCGGGCCTCGTTCAGGCAGCCGAGCGGACCGGACAGGCCGCGTGCTTCCGGCAGCATCGCGGCGGCCGGCAGCCGTACGTCCTCGAGCACGAGCTCGGACGTGACCGATGCGCGCAAAGACATCTTCTGCTTGATCTCCGGCGCGGAGAAACCGGGTGTCGACGTCGGGACCACGAAGCCGCGGACGCCGTCGTCGGTGCGCGCCCAGACCACCGCGACATCGGCGACCGAACCGTTGGTGATCCACATCTTCGAGCCGTTCAGCACCCAGTCTTCGCCGTCGCGGTGGGCGTTCGTACGCATCCCGGCCGGGTTGGAGCCGAAGTCGGGCTCGGTCAGCCCGAAGCAGCCGATCGCGGCGCCCGCCGACATCCGGGGCAGCCATTCGTTCTTCTGCTCGTCGCTGCCGTACTTCCAGATCGCGTACATCGCCAGTGATCCCTGCACCGACACGAGCGACCGCATCCCCGAGTCCGCCGCCTCGATCTCCAGGCAGGCCAGCCCGTACGCGACCGGGCCGAGGCCGGCGCACCCGTACCCGGTCAGGTGCATGCCCAGGAACCCGAGCGCCCCGAGCTCCTTGGCCAGCTCCCGGGCCGGAATCGACGCGCTCTCGAACCACTCCGGCAGCGAAGGCCGCAACCGCTCGTCCGCGAACCGCCGGGCGGCCGCTCGTACGTCGAGCTCCTCCTCGCTGAGCAGCGAGTCGACGTCCACCAGATCCAGCGAAGCACTCATGCGCTCACGCTAGCCGGTCCGCGCCCGAACGGGCTGTGGACCAGCTCACCGAATCGAGGTACGGCTCACTTGCTGTACCAGGGCCACCACCAGTGGCGTTTGCGCGGGTGGCGGACGACCACGCTGCCGTGGCGGGCCTCGCCGGTGACACGGAGGCGTACCGCGCCGGGCCGCGGCGGGCCGGCCTTGTTCCGCGCACTGCTGTGTTGCACGTCGACCCGATCGAGGTCGACGATCCAGCCCTCCGGGATCACCATCACCACAGAGCTGTGTACGGCGTGCGCGTCGACGTGGATCTCGGCCCAGTGCACTTGGGCGTCGGTGAAGTCCAGCTTGACCGACGAGTGCTCTGCGATCGCGGTCAGCCGCTCCGGCACGTTCCAGGCGCCCTCGCGCTTCTGTGCACTGTGCCGGGCCCGCAGCGTCAGCTCCTGCGCGCTGCCATGCGCTACCGGCACCAGGTCGGCAGTGGCGTTGCGCAGCTCGAGCTGTGTCTTGGCGGAGTAGACCTGCGTCAGTCGCTCGTCTAGCTCCTCGAAGTCCAGCCGCCCGTCGGTGTGTGCTTCCTGGACCACGGCGGCGGCACGCTCGCGGTCGTTGTCGGATGCCCGGTGACCGGGCGGCGGCTGCTGCAGACTCATGCACCAACCGTAGCGCCGCTACCGGTCCGACCAGAACAACACGACCTCCGGCGAAACCCCGACCGCACCCTGGCTGTTCAGTCGAGGAGGTCGAGGAAGCGGTGGAAGACGGCTGACCAGGTCTTGTCCAGTTCGGCGGCGTACTGCTCCGCGTCCGCCGCGACCTGCTCCGGTACGAAGCCGAGCGAGCGCAGTCGCTCCGGCTCCCACCGTCGTACTCGTTCCGCAGTGACCTCCGGATGGAACTGCGTACCCCAACTGCGGCCGATACGCAGCATCTGGTTGGTGCAGCGCTCACTGGACATCAGCAGCACCGCATCAGCCGGCAGCCGAGTGATCTGGTCCTGGTGACTCTCCACTGCACGGACAGTGGGCGGTAGACCTGCAAGCAGTTCGTCGTCCGCAGCAGCCGGTAGGACAGTCAGCTCGGTCACACCCTTCTCCGGAAGGCCGTGCTTACCGCGTACCTCACCACCGAAGGTATGGGCGAGCAGTTGCCCACCCAGACAGATACCTAGTACTGGCACCTGGCCGTGCGCGTTTCGCAGCAGTGCGCGCTCGGCCGGTAGCCAGGGGGACCGCTCGTCCTCGTCGGGCAGCATCCCGCCACCGAGCAGGATCAGCGCCGCGTGGCCGTCCACAGTCGCCGGTACTGGTTCGCCGTCCCAAGCCCGGACGACGACCGGTGCGATGCCGCGTTCGTCCAGCCAGTCGAGCAGTCTGCCGGGGCCGCTGTCTTTGTCGTTCTCGACGATCAGCACGGTAGTCACTGGGCAACCGTACGGCGGCACACCGGGTACCGCCGTACCGAAGTCATGATTCCTGGATACTGATGCACTGGGGGTGCCGATGGAGCCTGTCAGTGGATTTGTCCGTGCCGTAGTCGGCGATGTCGCCTTCATCTTCGGCAAGGGCGTCGTGAACGCGTACCTGCTCGCCCGACGTCGCGGCGTCCCGCGACCACAGCTGGATGTACTAGTGCGGTCACACGGCCAGTACGTGCCGCTGTCCGTGCCTGTCGGTACTGTGCCGGCGATCGGCCGCCTGGTCGGACTCGACGAGATCCGTCCGGCGCCGATGCTCACCGTGGAGTTCACTCCGGGGGACACCGGCGCGGAGGCGCATCTCACTGCTAACAACCCGGTGCTGATCACGATCACGGACGTGAGCCACCGGGAGTACGACGCCATCGTGCTGACGACCACGCTGGGCTCGGCCGCGTACGCGCAACTGCCCCCGGGGTACTACCACGTCTCCGTTGTGGTCGTAGACGAGCGCAACGACCTGCTCCAGGCGTACGGCGCCCAGCACAACCTGCACGTCGACAAGGGCGACGACCTGATCGTTTCGATGCCGATCCGCACTGCCGGTGTGACAGAGATCGCCGCTGCACTGGAGACGGGCCCGCAGCCGGTACTCGTCGGACCGGACGGTGATGTCGTGCCGGTGCTCGACCTGGTCCGCATCGGCCGCGCACCGGACTGCGACCTGATCCTGGACCGCCCAGAGATCAGCCGCCACCACGCGGAGCTCCTGCGCATCGACCCGGCCAGCTATGAGCTACGCGATCTCGGCTCCACGAACGGCACCCAGCTGAACGGCGTACCTGTTGACACCGCAATGGCCGGTGACGGCGACGAGATCCGGCTCGGCGGAGTTCCGTTCCGTCTGTACGTCGGCTGACCGCACCGGGATCGTCACGATCGGTGTGCACCTGGAACAATGGCGCCGTGAACTCCCGAAGTGTCGTCATTCTCGGTTCGACCGGCTCGATCGGTACCACGGCGCTCGAGCTCATCGGGCGTAACCGGGACCGCTTCCACGTCCTCGCGCTGTCCGCCGGTGGCGACAACGTCGGGCTGCTGGCGGCGCAGGCGCTGGAGTTCGGGGTCGAGGTCGTCGCGGTGGCGAAGGCGACGGTGACGCAGGACCTGCAGCTGGCGTTCTACGCGGAGGCGCAGCGCAAGGGGTACGCGCAGGGCGAGTTCCGGATACCCAAGATCGTCACCGGGCCGGACGCGTCCAGCGAGTTGGCGGCGATGCCGTGCGACGTCGTACTGAACGGCATCAACGGTTCGGTCGGCCTGCACGCGACGCTGGCCGCGCTCGACGCCGGGAACACGCTCGCGCTGGCGAACAAGGAGTCGCTGGTGATCGGCGGCCCGATCGTCACCCGCCGGGCCAAGCCGGGCCAGATCGTCGCGGTCGACTCCGAGCACAGCGCGATCGCCCAGTGCCTGCGCGGCGGCGCGCCGGACGAGGTCCGTAAGCTCCTGCTCACCGCGAGTGGCGGCCCGTTCCTCGGCCGCTCGCGCACCGAGCTCGAGAACGTGACCGTCGAGCAGGCGCTGGCGCACCCGAACTTCGCGATGGGTCCGGTGGTCACGATCAACTCCGCCACGCTCGTGAACAAGGGCCTGGAGCTGATCGAGGCACACCTGCTGTTCGGGATTCCGATGGACCGCATCGACGTGGTGATCCACCGGCAGCAGGCGATCCACTCGATGGTCGAGTTCCATGACGGAGCCACGATCGCGCAGGTCGGCGTACCGACGATGACCGTGCCGATCGCGCTCGCGCTCGGCTGGCCCGACCGGATAGCGGACGCGTCGCCGCCGTGGGACTGGTCCGCGGCGAGCAACTGGACGTTCCAGCCGGTCGACGACGCGGAGTTCCCGGCGGTCGGGCTGGCCCGCGCGGCGGGTACCCGCGGCGGCACCGCGCCGGCCGTGTTCAACGCGGCGAACGAGGTCTGCGTGCAGGCGTTCCGGGACGGTCGGCTGCCGTTCCTGGCGATCGTCGACACGGTTGCCCAGGTGGTGACCGAGCACGACGTACCCTCGTATGTGGAACTGTCCGTCGACGACGTGCTCGCCGCGGACGCGTGGGCCCGGCGCCGGGCCCACGAGCTCACCGACACCACCGACAGCAGCCAGGAGAACCAGCGAGCATGAGCGTGCTTCTCACCATCGTCGGCATCGTGCTCTTCGTCGCCGGGGTGCTGATCTCGGTCTCGTTGCACGAGCTCGGCCACATGCTCCCGGCGAAGGCGTTCGGGATGAAGGTCACGCAGTTCTTCGCCGGATTCGGCCGGACCGTCTGGTCGATCAAGCGCGGCGAGACCGAGTACGGGCTGAAGGCGATCCCGGCCGGTGGGTTCGTCCGGATCGTCGGCATGATGCCGCCGGCCAAGGGGCAGGACCCGAGCAAGATCCGGAAGGCCAACACCGGCCCGATCCAGTCGATGATCGAGAACGCCCGCTCCGCCGAGTACGAGACGATCTCGGCCGAGGACGAAGGCCGGCTCTTCTACCAGAAGGCATGGTGGAAGAAGCTGATCGTGATGGCGTCCGGCCCGCTGGTGAACGTGGTGATCGCGTTCGTCCTGTTCGGCGGCCTCTACATGATGTACGGGACGCCGGTCGCGCAGACCACCGTCAGCACCGTCACCGACTGCGTCGTCCCGGCCAGTCAGGCGTCGGCGAACCGGAAGTGCACCGACACCGACAAGCTGTCGCCGGCCAAGGAGGCCGGCTTCCAGGTCGGCGACAAGATCCTCTCCTTCAACGGGACGCGGATCACCAGCTGGGACCAGCTCACCCCGCTGATCCGGGCCAACACCGACAAGCCCGCCACGATCGTTGTCGAGCGCAACGGCGCTCAGAAGACGCTGACCACGCACACGATCGTCAACCAGGTCCAGGAGAGCGCCACCTCGGACAAGCTGGTGTCGGTCGGCTTCCTCGGCATCTCGCCGACCGAGAAGGTGGTCCGGCAGGACTTCGGCTTCGTCGTCAACCAGATGGGCAAGCTGACCGTCGGCACCGTGCAGGCGCTCGGGAAGTTCCCCGAGAAGCTGGTCGGGGTGGCGAAGTCGATCGTCGGCGGCAAGCGCGACCAGGACAGCCCGATGAGCATCGTCGGCGCCAGCCGGGTGGCCGGTGAGGTCGCGTCCAGCAGCATGACCACCGCCCAGAAGGGCGCCGCGCTGGTCTCCCTGCTCGCCGCGCTGAACCTGTTCCTTGCCCTGTTCAACTTCATCCCGCTGCTGCCGCTGGACGGCGGGCACATGATCGGCGCGATCTGGGAGGGCGTCCGGCGCGGGCTGGCCCGGTTGTTCCGCCGGCCGGACCCCGGGTACGTCGACGTCGCCAAGCTGCTCCCGATCGCGTACGTGGCGGCCAGCGTGATCGTGGTGATGGGCGTACTGCTCGTCATCGCCGACATCGTGAACCCGATCAAACTCTTCAACGGCTGACCTCTCACCTCTCACTGGTAAGGACACATGAGCATCAACCTGGGCATGCCCGCGCTGCCGCCTCCGACCCTCGCGCCGCGCCGCAAGACCCGCCAGATCAAGGTCGGCAGCGTGCTGGTCGGCGGCGACGCGCCGGTCTCGGTACAGTCGATGACGACCACTCCGACGAACGACGTCAACAAGACGCTGCAGCAGATCGCCGAGCTGACCGCCGCCGGGTGCGACATCGTCCGGGTCGCCTGCCCGCGCCAGGAGGACGCCGACGCGCTGGCCGAGATCGCGCAGCATTCGCAGATTCCGGTGATCGCGGACATTCACTTCCAGCCCGGGTACGTGTTCGCCGCGATCGAGGCCGGTTGTGCCGCCGTCCGCGTGAACCCGGGGAACATCCGCAAGTTCGACGACCAGGTCAAGGAGATCGCCCAGGCGGCGAAGGACCACGGTACGTCGCTGCGGATCGGTGTCAACGCGGGATCGCTGGACAAGCGGCTGCTGGAGAAGTACGGCAAGGCGACGCCGGAGGCGCTGGTCGAGTCCGCTGTCTGGGAGGCGTCGCTGTTCGAGGAGCACGACTTCCACGACTTCAAGATCTCGGTCAAGCACAACGACCCGGTCGTGATGGTGCAGGCGTACGAGATGCTGGCCGAGCGCGGCGACTGGCCGCTGCACCTCGGCGTCACCGAGGCCGGGCCCGCGTTCCAGGGCACGATCAAGTCGTCGGTCGCGTTCGGCGCGCTGCTGTCGCGGGGGATCGGCGACACCATCCGGGTCTCGCTGTCCGCGCCGCCGGTCGAGGAGGTCAAGGTCGGCCTGCAGATCCTGCAGTCGCTGAACCTGCGCGAACGCAAGCTCGAAATCGTCTCCTGCCCGTCCTGCGGCCGCGCCCAGGTGGACGTGTACACGCTCGCCGAGCAGGTCACCGCCGGCCTCGAGGGCATGGAGGTCCCACTCCGCGTCGCCGTCATGGGCTGCGTCGTGAACGGCCCCGGCGAAGCCCGCGAAGCCGACCTCGGCGTCGCCTCCGGCAACGGCAAGGGCCAGATCTTCGTCAAGGGCGAGGTGATCAAGACGGTCCCGGAATCCGCCATCGTCGAAACCCTGATCGAAGAAGCGATGCGCATCGCCGAGAAGATGGAGACCACAGACCCCGGCCAGCCCACCGTTACAGTCAGCTGACCCACACAGGTGCCTGAGTACTTGGTGATCAGTGCTGTTGCTGGGGAGTCTCGGTATGTGCCGGTGGGGGTGCCGGTTGTGGTTACCGGGGTTGGGAAGACGGCGGCCGCGGTGGCGGTCAGTCGGGCGTTGGCGGGGCGGGACACCGCGGGGCTGGTGGTACTGAACGTCGGTACCACCGGTGCGCTGCGTGACGGGCTGGCTGGGTTGTACTTTCCGAGCACCGTGATCAACCACGACGTGAACGGCGACGCGCTTCGTGCGATCGGTCTTGATCCGCGGGACGAGTTGCCGGTCGACGGTGGTGACGGCACGGTGCTGGCGTCGGGTGATGTGTTCGTCACGGACCCGGTGGTACGGGCGCGTCTCGCGGAGCGGGCGCATCTCGTCGACATGGAGGCGTACGCGGTCGTGTACGCCTGCCGCGAGCATGGCGTACCGGTGCGAGTGATCAAACATGTGTCCGACACCGCGGACGAATCCGCGCTGGACTGGCCCGGTCAGGTCGACGCCAGCGCGAAGGTGCTGGGGGAGTGGCTCACCGACTATCTCCGCTGAGTGGCCGTATCCTGGCTTGACCTTGACCCTGAGGGCAAGGTTTAGCGTCGGGGTGAAGGAGGCGTGATGCGGATCAGCGATCTGGCGGCGGCGGCCGGTGTGACGGTCAAAGCGGTGCGGTACTACGAGTCGCAGGGGCTGCTCAAACCCCGGCGGGAGTCCAACGGGTACCGGGCGTACGAGTCGGACGACGTGCTGGTCGTACGCGAGGTGAAAGCGCTGCTGAGCCTCGGACTGACGGCTGAGCAGACGTACCCGTTCATCGAATGTCTGCGCGCCGGCAACGACCGCGCGGACGTCTGCCCGGCGTCCCTGACCGCGTACCGGACCCGGATCGCCGAAGTGGACGATCGGATCGCGGAGCTGACCGCGCTGCGATCGCGGCTGACCGACCTCCTGACCGATGCCGAGAGCTGGAGGAGAACCAACCATGACTGACCTGCGCGCCGTCGACGAAGCCACCTTCGACGAGGTGGTGCTGCGCTCGGACAAGCCCGTACTGGTGGACTTCTGGGCCGAGTGGTGCCCGCCGTGCCACCAGATCGCCCCCGTACTCGCCCAGATCGGTGCCGAGCGCAACGACCAGCTCACGGTGGTGAAGCTGAACGCCGACGAACACCCGGCGATCGCCGCCCGCTACCGGGTGATGGCGATGCCCACCCTGATCCTGTTCCACCACGGCGAAATGATCTGGGCAGTAGTCGGCGCCCGCCCCAAGGCCAGACTGCTCAAGGAACTCGACGACGCCCTACTCGCGGCGGTGTAGCCCGGCAGCTCCTGATTGTTCGTCCAGCGGCCGGCGTTCCGCATTTCACTCGCGGACGCCGGCTGCGTGCTCGCGTACGACCGGAACCGCTGCTCGTTGCCATCGACAACGACATGAACCCATCCTGAAACCCACCTAGGCCAACTCCAGTCCTACCCGACAAGCTGGTCCAGTCGTTGACTCTTGGCTATCTAGGATGCTAGCAATATAGCCATGGTGGACGATGCAGGGAAGAAGGTGCAGTTCAACGTGTACTTGCCGGCGGAGTTGGTGCGGCGGGTGAAGCACAAGGCGATCGACGACGGGGCGAGTCTGTCCGCGCTGGTCGAGCAGGCGCTGTCGGAGTACCTGGACAACCATGGGGAGGCCCGCGGATGAACGTGGTGATCAGGCCGTTGCGGTTCACGACCGACGTGGACGCGATGCGCGGGTTCCTGGAGCGGCTGGGGTTGCGGTCGCGGATCGAGTCGGAGCGGGGCGGCTGGGTCGACATGCTGGCCGGTCACGGCATGGTCGCGCTGCATGACGCGGCCACGAGCTCGACCGGCGGGCGTCCCGGTCAGACGACGCTGTCGTTCGAAGCGGACAAGCTGGACGAGGTGAAGGACCGTCTCGAACAGGTGGGGTTCGTCGACGTGACCGTGTTCGACGAGGCGTACGGGCGGGTGTTGTCCGTGACCGCACCGGACGGCGTAGTGATCTGGGTCGACGAACGATCCGATGACCTGTACGGCTACAAAGTGCACGACGTACGCCCGGACGAGCGTTGGTCGGTCACACCAGCACTGACCGGAGCGGAGGAGCCGGCCTGGCGCCGCTTCCTGCATGGACTTGGCATCGAGCTACCTCTTCGGTTCAGCTCGCCTGACGAGCCGTTCGCGGTTGGGCTGGAGCTCACGACCACAGAGGACCTGACTGAGGTACACAACAGGCTCACTGACCTGCAAGTGACCCGGTTGGACAACACCCTCCAGATCACCGACCCGGACGGTCAGCTCGTGGTGGTGCGCGGATGATCGCCGTACGCCCTGCCACGCTCTCCGACGCCGAAGCGGTCCGGCGTATCGGTCTGACCACCTGGCCGGCCGCGTACGCCGGACTGGTACCGGACGAGTTCATCACCGACGGCCTGGCCAAGTGGTGGTCACCAGAGGCAGTCGAACGCGGCATCACCAACGGCATCACCCTGGTCGCCACCGACGGCACGCAGGTGGTCGGCATGGTCGGTCTGGGCAAGCAGGACGACTTCTGGGTGATGTGGAAGCTGTATGTACTACCCACTCACCAGAAGGCCGGCGCTGGCAAGGCACTGCTCAACGCCGCCATCGCAGCGCTCCCGGACGGTACTCCGGAGCTGCTCCTGAACGTTCTGGTCACCAACGAGAAGGCAATCGCGTTCTACCGTTCGCGGGGCTTCGGAACCCCACGCCGTACGCCGCACCGTGATCTCGGCGAGGATGTGACCTGGATGAGCCTTGACCTCAACAGGTGATGAAGTTGCAGGATTCCGCCCATGACTGTGGTGGCGGCCGACCGGCTGCGTGACGATCCGGACTTCCGGCGGTACTGGCTGGCCCGTGCCCTGTCGGTAACCGGATCGATGGTGACAGCGATCGCGCTGCCCGTGCTGGTGTACCGGCTTAGCGGGTCGACTGTTCTGACTGCAGTGGTCACAGCGCTGGAGTCTGCGCCGTACCTGGTCGCCGGTCTGTTCGCGGGCGCCCTGGCGGATCGGTGGAACAGGCGGCGCGTCATGGTCGCCGCGGACACTGTGAACGCCGTATTAGTCGGATCGGTGCCAGTAGCGCATCTCCTCGGCGTACTGACGGTCGCACACGTACTAGTAGTCGCATTCACCGTACAAGCCGTCTACACGTTCTTCGACGGTGCGAACTTCGGTGCCTTGCCAGTGCTAGTCGGCCGCGCCCGTGTCGCCCAGGCCAACTCGGCGGTCTGGACAGCGTCCAGTCTGATCGAGCTGTTCGTACCACCACTGACAGGCCTGCTGTTGGCGGCACTCGATCCGGCCAGTCTGCTCACTCTGGACGCGCTCAGCTTCGCCGCGTCGGCGTTTGCTGTCCGTGGGATTGTCAGGGCGCTGTCGGAGACCCGCGACGGCAGACCGCCGTTGCGGCTCAAGGTAGTACTGCGCGACATCGGCGATGGCATCAACTATCTGGTGCACCACGCGGGCGTACGCACGATGACGATCGTCGGCGGCGTGCAGTCGTTCACCGGCGGTGGCTTCATGGCGCTGATCGTGGTCTGGTGCGACCGCGTGCTCCACGTCGGTACGTCCGGGCTGCGCTTCGGACTGGTCTGGGGTACGTGGGGGATCGGCGGTCTGATCGCCGCACTGAGCCTGCCGCGACTACTGAAACGCATGTCGCCCGCGGCAATCACCCTGTACGCACTGCCCATGTCGGCTCTGCTAGGCGTACTCACACCACTGGCACCGCACTGGACGATCGCCGCGCTCGCACTGCTCGTGTGGGGCTCGGCGTACGTGATGGTGGTCGTCAACGCGATCTCGTACCGCCAGCAGGTGACGCCTGAGCACCTCCTCGGCCGGGTCAACACAGCCGGCCGGATGCTGTCCTGGGGCATCGGCTCGACGCTCGGCGCGGTTCTGGGCGGCGTACTCGGCACCGCGTACGGACCGCGGACCGGAATGGTGCTGATGGGGCTGTGCTGCTTCGCCGGGGTCGTACTCGCGTGGACGTCACCGCTGCGCCGGATCGCGGCCGGTCACGCGCCCGAGCTCGCCTGACCGGCCCTGCTTTACCAGGAGTGGGCAAACATCCGCTAGGTTCTGCGCGTGGGCGTACGGGTTCTCGGTCCTCGCGACCTCGCGGCGGCGCGCGCGGTCATCGCTCGCGATCCGGTGGTCAACGTGTTCGTCGACAGCCTGGTGCAGGCGTCCGGACTCGACCCGCGGCGCGGCGCCGAGGTCTGGGGATACGTCGAGAAGGGCGCGCTGGAGGCGCTCTGCCACGCGGGCGGCAACATGGTGCCGGTCGGCGCCGGCGACGCCGCGCTCCGGGCGTTCGCCGCGTACGCGCTGCGCCGTGGGCGGAACTGTTTCCAGATCCTCGGCCAGGCCCGCGCGGTCGAGCAGCTGTGGCAGATCCTCGAGCCGCAGTGGGGCCCGGCGCGCGAGGTGCGCGACGACCAGCCGTTCATGGTGATCGAAGGGCTGCCGCGGATCACTCCGGATCCGCTGGTCCGGGCGGTCGAGCCGGTCGAGCTGCCGATTCTCTACCCGGCGTGCGTCGCCATGTACACGGAGGAGGTCGGCGTACCGCCGCAGACCGGGCCGGACGGGACCTTCTACCGGTCGCGGGTGGCGGAGCTGATCCGGGCCGGGCGGGCGTTCGCGCGGATCGAGGACGGGCGGGTCGTGTTCAAGGCGGAAGTCGGCTCGGTCGGGACCGGGGTGTGCCAGATCCAGGGCGTCTGGGTCGATCCGGCGTACCGCGGGCGCGGGCTGGCGGCGCCGGGGATGGCGGCCGTGGTGGAGCTGGCCCGGCAGATCGCGCCGGTGGTGACGCTCTACGTGAACGCGTTCAACCTGCCCGCGCGGGCCGCGTACGAACGGGTCGGGTTCCGGACCGTGGAGACGTTCGCGACGATCCTGTTCTGAGCCGGGCCGGTAGCAGTTGGCCTGTGGATAACGTGAGACCATTGCCACCGGACGGATATTCTCTCTGACGTCCATTGATTTTGCCCTTTCCGCACGCCTGGAGATTCCCGTGATTCTGCGTATGTCGTCGTTGTTCCTCCGCACCCTTCGCGAGGACCCGGCGGACGCGGAGGTCCCGAGCCACAAGCTGCTCGTCCGCGCCGGCTACATCCGCCGGGCCGCACCCGGTGTCTACACCTGGTTGCCGCTCGGTTTGCGCGTGCTGCGCAACGTCGAGCGGATCGTCCGGGAAGAGATGGACGCGATCGGCGCGCAGGAGCTGGTGTTCCCGGCGCTGCTGCCGCGCGAACCGTACGAGGCGACCGGCCGCTGGACCGAGTACGGGCCGAACATCTTCCGGCTCAAGGACCGCAAGGGCGCGGACATGCTGCTCGGCCCGACGCACGAGGAGATGTTCACCCTGGTGGTGAAGGACCTGTACTCGTCGTACAAGGACCTGCCGCTGTCGATCTACCAGATCCAGAACAAGTACCGCGACGAGGCGCGGCCGCGGGCCGGCGTGCTGCGTGGGCGTGAGTTCGTGATGAAGGACTCGTACTCGTTCGACGTCGACGACGAAGGGCTCGCGGCGTCGTACGAGGCGCACCGGGCCGCGTACGTGAAGATCTTCGACCGGCTCGGCTTCGACTACGTGATCGTGCAGGCGATGTCCGGCGCGATGGGCGGGTCGCGATCGGAGGAGTTCCTGGCGATCGCCGAGAACGGTGAGGACACCTTCGTCCGTTCGCCGGGCGGGTACGCGGCGAACGTGGAGGCGGTCGTGGTGCCGCAGTCCGCGCCGGTGGATGCCTCCGCCGTGCCGGCCGCGGAGGTCGTGGACACGCCGGACACGCCGACCATCGACACGCTGGTGGACACGCTGAACGCGAAGCACGCGCGGACCGACGGCCGGGACTGGACCGGCGCGGACACGCTGAAGAACGTGCTCGTGATGCTGTTGCACCCGGACGGCACCCGCGAGCCGCTCGCGATCGGCGTACCGGGGGACCGGGCGATCGACGAGAAGCGCCTCGGCGCTCAGGTCGAGCCGGCCGAGGTGGTCGCGTTCGACGAGGCGGACTTCGAGAAGCACCCGACACTGGCGAAGGGCTACATCGGCCCGGGCGTGCTCGGCAAGGACAACACGTCCGGCATCCGGTACCTGCTGGACCCGCGAGTGGCCGAGGGCTCCGCGTGGGTGACCGGCGCGAACAAGCCCGGCTTCCACGTGATCAACCTGGTGCACGGGCGTGACTTCACGGCCGACGGCACGATCCAGGCAGCCGAGGTACGCGACGGCGATCAGGCACCCGACGGTTCCGGCGTACTGGAGACCGCCCGCGGGATCGAGATGGGCCACATCTTCCAGCTCGGCCGGAAGTACGCGGACGCCCTGGACCTGAAGGTTCTTGATCAGAACGGCAAGCTGGTCACGGTCACCATGGGCTCGTACGGCGTCGGCGTCACCCGCGCGGTCGCCGCCATCGCCGAAGGCAACCACGACGAACTCGGCCTGGTCTGGCCCCGCGAAATCGCCCCCGCCGACGTACACCTGGTTGCCACCGGCAAGGACCCCGAGGTCTTCACCAAGGCCGCCGAACTGGCCGCCGACCTGGAGTCCCACGGCCTGTCCGTCATCTACGACGACCGCGAAAAGGTCTCCCCAGGCGTCAAGTTCAAGGACGCCGAACTACTAGGCATCCCCACCATCGCCGTAGTAGGCAAGGGCCTCGCCGAAGGCACAATCGAAGTAAAAGACCGCCGCACCGGCACCCGCACCGACGTCCCCCTCCAAGAAATCACCAACCACCTGGTAACCACCGTCCGCTCGTAACCCCACGACCGGGTACGCAGCACTGGGTAGGTGCGACCGGGCACGCAGCACCGGGTACGCGCGACCTGGCACACCGCCGCGTACGCACGACCGGGTATGCGCGGCCGGGTACACCTCCGCGTACGCACGGCCGGGCACGCACCACCGCGTACGCGCGGCCGGGTACACCACCGGGTACGAGTGACCGGGTGCACCTTCGCGTGCGCGCGGGTGGGTACACGTCTCCGGGCACGCACTTCCCCGGCTACGCATCGCGAATACCCACCACCAGGTGTCTGGCAACCGGCGCGCGGTCCCCCACTGCATCACCCATCACTCCCCGGCGACCGGCACCACCCGGCGACCGGCACCACCCGGCGGCCGGCACCACCCGGCGGCCGGCACCACCCGGCGGCCGGCACCACCCGGCGGCCGGCACCGCTTTAGGTGCTGGCCCACCGCCTGGTCCACCCATGTACCACAGATCTCCACCCAACCCAGCCGTCGGCGGGAACCTGACATCTGACATCCCCGGCGCCCCCAAGCGTCAGTTGACCCGACAGCCCTGGTCACCTAACCGTCGTTCGACCGGGACCTGCACTTCTCCACCAGTGGTTCATCCCCGCGCATCGGACTGACTCGGCGCCGCTCCTCCAGCACCTGAGGCGTCCGGCGAACCGGTCCGCTCGCTCAGCCCGATCGCGACACCGCACGCGCTCCCGCGGTCCTCCTACTCACCTTGCCCGCTCGGATGGTGGGTTGCCCCCTGAAATTCCCAGGGGGCAACCCTGCACTTCCGGGGATGCCCATTCAAGTGGAGGTTTCGGCTGCTCCTCCGCCGAGCCCCCGGTTCTTCGCTGGGTACGCGGTCCTCGGCCTGGCACCCAGTTCTTCGCCGAGCGCCGGCTCTCGCACGGCGGCTCTCGCGCGGCGGGAGCTGCACGGCGGGAACTGCACGGTGGCGGCTGCACAGCGGCGGCGCGGTGACGGTTGCTCGGCGGGAGATACACGGCGGGGGTTGCGCGGTGGGAGGTGGACGTCTGACTGGGTGCTGGCTTGGCGTCAGCGGGGGTGTCTGAAGTTTGTTGCGGGAAGGGTGTCGAGGGGAGGGGGGTGGGTTCGATCTTGGGGTGGGTGCTCGTGGGGGTGCCTGGATGGAGGAATGGATGATGCGGGAATCTGTGGTGGCTGCTGGGGGTCAGGAGCTTCGGGGGTTGCGTACGGCGGTGGCGGGGGAGGTGCTTGCGGACGGGGACGTGGGTCACCTGGAAGCGGGGCGCGTGATGATGGCGGCGGGTCGCCCGAGTGTGGTGGTGCGGTGTACGGGGGCGGCTGATGTGGTCGCCGCGCTGCGGTATGCGGAGGCGCGGGATCTTCCGGTCGCGGTGCGGAGCGGTGGGCATCACGCGGCGGGGCTGGGTACGAACGAGGGCGGCGTGGTGATCGACGTGCGCCCGATGAACGAGGTGCGTCTGCTGCAGGATGATGTCGTTCGTGTCGGCACCGGCGCCACCTGGGGTGAGGTCGCCGCGCGGCTCAGCAGGGTGGGGCTCGCGATCTCGTCGGGGGATACGGCGACGGTCGGTGTCGGTGGGTTGATGGCCGGCGGTGGGATCGGGTGGATGGTGCGTAAGCACGGTCTGGCGATCGACAACGTGGTCTCGGCCGAGGTGGTCACCGCGGACGGTTCGGTACGCCGGGTCGATGCCGCGAGCGCGCCTGAACTTTTCTGGGGATTGCGCGGCGCCGCCGGCAGCCTCGGTGTGGTCACGTCGTACGACATCAGCGCCGTACGCCAACCGACCGTGCACTACGGCAGCCTGCTCTACCCGTGGACGCAGGCCGAGCAGGTCTTGGCCGGATGGGCGGCGTACGCGGCTGATGCTCCGGATGACCTGACCTCCTCGTTCCAGTTGGCGCCGACGATGATGGCGGATCGGCAGGTACCGGTGGCGGTGACGGTTTGCGTTGCCGGTGACGCCGACCGGCGGGACGCGATCATCGAACCGCTGCGGCAGCTCGGGTCGTTGCTGACCGACAAGGTGCGGGACGTGCCGTACGCGGAGGTGTTCGCGGACATGGCGATGCCGGCCGAGTGGCGGCCGAAGATCCGGAACGGGTTCTTCGACGCGATGACGCCGGAGCTGACCGGTTCGTTGCTGGCGGCGCGGCCGCGGATTCCGGGGCTGGCGATCGAGATTCGCGCGCTCGGCGGTACGTTCGGGGCGATGCCGGCGGACGCGACGGCGTTCGCGCACCGGGACGCGAGGTTCCTGGTGAACTCGGTGGTGATGGGTTCGCCGGAGCAGCAGGGTTCACAGCCGGAGGATTTCGCCGAACTCTGGCGGGGCCTGCGGCCGAACGGGGCGTACGTGAACTTCCTGTCCGACCCGACCGAAGCCGATCTGGACGCGTGTTACCCGGAGCCGCACCGGGCTCGGCTGGCCGCGCTGAAGCAGGCGGTTGATCCGGGGCACGTGTTCCGCGGGCCGCTGAGTGTGCCGCCGCGGCCGGAGTGGGCCGGTGGGCCGCGTCACTTGCTGAGGTGGGCGATGCGGTCGCGCAGGTAGTTCTGTTCGGCGGTGTTGCGGGTACGCGCGAGTGCGGCGAGGTAGTGCTCGCGCGCGACCCGCGGGCGGCCGGCCAGTTCGTGCAGGTGGGCGAGGACGGCCAGGCGGCGGTGGTGGTCGCCGAGATGCCGGTCGCCGGCCAGTCCTTCGACGATCGTGATGCCTGCCTCGGGCCCGTCGGTCATCGCGATCGCCACGGCTGAGCCGAGCGTGACCATCGGGCTGGGGTCGATCTGCTCGAGGATTCGGTACAGGCCGGCGATCTGGCGCCAGTCGGTTGACTCGACCGAGGTTGCCTCGCTGTGTACGGCGGCGATCGCGGCCTCCAACTGGTACGGGCCGACCGCGCCGGTACGCAAGCTGTCCTCGACCAGGCGGGTCCCCTCGGCGATCTCGTCCGCGTACCACCGGGACCGATCCTGGCGGTCGGCCGGGATCAGGTCCCCGCCCGCCCCGGTCCGCGCATCCCGCCGCGCATGCGTGAGCACCATCAACGCCAGCAATCCACTGACATCCCCAAACCCACCAGAGCTGCCCCCGGTGCCGGAGGGGTGCGGGCCGCGCGGGCTGGGGGAGTTGGTCAGGGCGTGGTGGAGCAGGCGGGTGATGCGGAGTGCTTCTTCGGCCAGGTCCACGCGTTGCAGTGCCTCACCGGCGCTCGCGGTGTGGCCTTCGTTGAAGATCAGGTAGAGGACGTGTAGTACGGCGCGCAGGCGGACGTAGTACTGGTCTGCTGTGGGTAGTTCGAACCGTTCGCCCTGGATGGTGCGCTTGGCGCGGCTGATCCGTTGTGCGACGGTGCTCTCGCCGACCAGCAGCGCGGCCGCGACCTCGGCCGTCGTCAGGCCGCCGACCGAACGCAGCGTCAGCGCGATCTGCGAGCCGGGGGTGAGCGCCGGATGACAGCAGAGTACGAGCAACCGGATCGTGTCGTCGGCGTCCTCGTGGTAGTCGTCGGGATCGAACTCGTCCGCGGGCGCGCGCAGAAAGTCGTTGAATTCGCGTTGCCGGCGGGCGTTGTCGCGCCGCCAGCCGTCCATCAGCCGCCGCGACGCGACGCTGATCAGCCACCCGACGGGATGCTCGGGTACGCCGTTCGCGCGCCACCGCACGAACGCGTCGACCAGCGCTTCCTGGACGGCGTCCTCGCACTGATCGAACACGTCGTACCGCCGGACCAAAGCCGCCAACGCCCGCGGCGCTGCCCCCCGAATAGCAGCCTCAACCGCCCCATCCACCTCGCCTGCCGCCGGCCGATCATCCTGCGGCGGGTGATCGGTCTCGGGTGGGGGATTGGTCATTGTTCGCCGAGTTCGGCGAGGAAGGCCTGTTCGTCGAGGCGGATTTCGCGGAGTTCGACCCGGCGGTAGTTGACCAGGGGGATCAGCGTCACGATCTCCAGGGCCCGCTCGATCGAGGCGCAGTCGAGGACCATCGCGCCGGCCAGGTACTCCTTCGTCTCCAGCAGTGGCCGGTCCGAGATCACCGGCGTACCGGCGACGACCTGGATGTCCTTCGTCTCGCCCGGTTCCTTCAGGGCGAGTACCGACAGAAGCTCGCCGCTGGCCAGTAACGTTCGCGCGGTCGCCGCGACGTGTTCGCGCCCGCCGGACATCTCGGTCAGCTGCTCCTCGGTCAGACCTTCGAGTGCTTCGGCATTGTTGTGGATCAGCAGTAGGAACTTCACCGCACCATTGTCCCGGACCGGGTGTCATAGCTCTCACTCGGTGGCGTAAGGGTTGATCTGTACTATGCCCTTACCCGATCATCGGGCCCGTGAGGATGTGCCTTCGTGCCTGATGTTTCGTTGCTGACCCTGGTGTTCCTGGTGATCGCCGCCTTCGCGGCCGGCTGGATCGACGCGGTGGTCGGAGGTGGTGGTCTGCTGCAACTGCCCGCGATGCTGCTCGGCCTCCCGAACGCGTCGCCCGCGCAGATCCTGTCCACCAACAAGATCTCGTCGCTGTGCGGTACGACGACCAGCGCGGTCACCTTCGGCGTGAAAGTGCGCCCCGACCGCAAGACCGTACTGCCGCTGGCGATCCTGGCCGGGATCGGTGCCGCGGGCGGTGCGCTGGTGGCGACGAAGATCCCGATGTCGTGGTTCAAGCCGATCGTGCTCGTACTGCTCGTCGCGGTCGCGATCTACACCGCGCTGAAGCCGTCGCTCGGCGCACGGACGGCGCTGCGATTCGACGGCCGCGATCACTACCTGGCGGCCGGCGCGGTCGGCGTACTGATCGGGTTCTACGACGGCGCGGTCGGTCCGGGGACCGGGTCGTTCCTGATCTTCGCGCTGGTCGGCCTGCTCGGGTACAACTTCCTGCAGGCCAGCGCGAAGGCGAAGATCGCCAACGTGGCAACCAACCTGGGCGCGATCCTGGTGTTCGCCTTGCACGGCGCGCCGCTGTGGCGTCTCGGCCTGATCATGGGTGCCGCCAACATGCTCGGCGGCCTGCTCGGCGCCCGCACCGCCGTCGCCCGCGGCAGCCGCTTCGTCCGGGTCATCTTCCTGATCGTCGTGTCGGCGCTGATCCTGCGCCTGGCGTACGACGTGTTCCTGGCCGGATGACGTGCGGTTCGACAGGTAGTGCACCCGGTGTACGCCGTACGCGGCGGCCCGGCTGCGCTTGGGTGCACTAGGTGCTAGGTCTATACGTACAGTTCTTCCGCACATAGGTTGACGGGATGGTCGACTACGACGGTCGGATGGGCAGGGTGTACGCGGCGGGGCGGGCGATGCCGGCGGAGGTGGTTCGGCAATGGACCGCGGCTTTCGCGGCGCAGGCGCCGGAGCGGCGGCCGCTGGACGTACTCGACCTGGGCAGCGGGATCGGGCGGTTCACTCCTGGGCTGGCAGCCGAGTTCCAGGGCCGGGTGTACGGGGTGGAGCCGTCGGAGCAGATGCGCCTGGTGGCCGAGCAGGTGCCACATCCGGGAGTCAGCTATCTGCCGGGCAGCGCGGAGGAGATTCCGTTGCCTGAGGCATCGGTTGACGTGGTGCTGATGTTCCTGTCGTTCCATCACTTTCCGGACCCGGAGCGGGCGCTGCGGGAAGTGCGGCGGGTGTTGCGGCCCGGGGGAGTGGCGTTGATGCGGAGTCAGTTCTCGGATCTGATGCCGGATTTGTTCTGGTACGAATACTTTCCGTCGGCGGCTGTGGTTGATGCCGGGATGTTCAGGGCGTTGGGTGAGGTACGGGAGTTGGCTCGGGCAGCGGGGTTGGAGCCGGAGGAGGACGTGGTGCGGGTGGTGGCGGGGGTGCCGCGGACGTTGCGGGAGAGTTATGAGCGGCTTCGGGTGCGGGCGTTCTCGACGTTCGAGTACCTGCCGGAGGGCGAGGTTGAGCCTGGGTTCGCGCGGCTCGCCGAGGACGCGGAGCGTGACCCGGAGCGGGTGATTCCGGTGGACACGGCGACGATGCTGGTGCTCACACGGCCCAGGTGAGCGACCGGCAGTTCCGTGGATGATCGCAGTGGTGGTTATGCGGCCCAGGTGACGTTGAGGGCGGTGGGTTTGCGGAAGACCAGGCCGTGTGGGGGTGGGGAATCCGGGGACAGCTCCAGGTCGGGGAGGTTCAGGACGGCTTCCAGGGCGGTGATGGTTTCCAGGCGGGTCAGGTGCATGCCGAGGCAGATGTGCGGTCCGCTCGCGAAGGCGAGATGGCGGCGGGCGTTGCCGCGGCGTACGTCGAAAGTGTCCGGTGACGCGAAGGTTTCCGGGTCGCGGCCGGCGCCCGCGAGGGAGACGGTGACCATGTCGCCGCGGCGGATGGTCGCGCCGGCGAGTTCGAGGTCGCGAGTGGCGTAGCGGTCGACGACGGCGGCGGCTGGTTCGAGGCGGAGGGATTCTTCCATCGCGTTCGGGAGCAGGGTGGGGTCGGCGCGGACCAGGGCGAGCTGGTCGGGGTTGGTGAGGAGGTGCCAGAGGGCGTTGGTGATCATGCCCTCGGTGGTCTCGATGCCGCCGAACATCAGCACCGCGGCGTTCGCGACCACCTCGCTGATGCCGAGACCCGCGTGCGCGGCGGTGGCGAGCAGGGAGTCGGAGGAGTCGATGCCGGCGGCAACATGTTTGTGCAGCTCGGCGAAGGCGGTGGCGCCGTCGGCGGTGGCCGGCTGACCGGCGGAGATCCCGGACACGGAAGTCGAGATCGCCGTGTACCACCCGAGCACGGTGTCGGCCGAGGCCGGCGGCAGCCCGAGCGAGAGCGCGACCACGGCAACCGACAACGGTCCCGCAAGCGTCGTCCGCAGATCCGCGGAAACACGCAAGGCACCAGAGCCAGGCTCCAGCGGCGAGGTGGGGGAAGCCGGAGCGCCGGGCCCGGGTGGCGAGGTGTGGGTGGGGGAGGCACCGGAAGGGGCGGGCGCGGGCGGTGCGGGCTGGGTGCCGGCGGTGGTGCGGGTGGCGGTTTGTTGGAGGGTGGTTATGAGCGCGGTGGCGGTTTGCTGGACGGGGGTGGTGAAGCGGCGGCGGGTTTCGGCGAGGGTGAAGGGGGACTCGAAGGGGTCCCGGTGGGTTTTGTGCGGGTTGCCGTCGAGGGAGAGCATCGACGGGCCGACCACCTGGGCGGTCGAGAAGCGCGGATCGTCGACGGTGAAGGTTTCCGGGTCGCGCAGTACCTGTAACGCGAGTGCCCGGCCGGTGACCAGCCAGGCGTTGAGTGGCTCCACCCAGCCGATCGGGCGGATTGCCGCCAAGGTCGGGTGCGGGTCGGTCTCGAGTTGCGCAACGGTCTCCACCAGGCCAGCCTAATGATGAGACCACTAACCCCCGTGGTATTGCTGAGACAGATTGGATCTCAACGACTCAGCGGGCGTCCGGGTTACGAAACCTTCCGGATCGCCCTTTAAGGTGTGGCCCATGGCTCCCCCGGATTCCGTCCTTACTCCACCGCCGAACCTGGTGCTGCTGCCCGCTGTCGATGTCGCGGACGGTCAGGCGGTTCGGCTGGTGCAGGGCGAGGCCGGCAGCGAGACGTCGTACGGTGACCCGCTGGCGGCGGCGATGGCCTGGCAGGACGCGGGCGCGGAGTGGATTCACCTGGTCGACCTGGACGCGGCGTTCGGCCGCGGCAGCAACCGGGAGCTGCTCGCCGAGGTGACCGGCAAGCTGGACGTACAGGTCGAGCTGTCCGGCGGCATCCGCGACGACGCGTCTCTCGAGGCGGCACTGCGGACCGGTGCCCGCCGGGTAAACATCGGCACCGCCGCGCTCGAGGACCCGGAGTGGTGCGACCGGATCATCCAGCAGTACGGCGACCGGGTCGCGATCGGCCTGGATGTCCGCGGCCGGACGCTGGCGGCCCGTGGCTGGACCAAGGAAGGCGGCGACCTGTACGAGGTGCTCGACCGGCTGGAGACGGCCGGCTGCGAGCGGTACGTGGTCACCGACGTGACGAAGGACGGCATGCTCCAGGGCCCGAACCTGGACCTGTACCGCGATCTGTGCGCGCGCACCGAGAAGCCGATCATCGCCTCGGGTGGCGTCTCCAGCCTCGACGACCTGAAGGCGCTGAGCACGCTGGTCGCCGACGGGGTCGAGGGCGTCATCGTCGGCAAGGCGCTGTACGCGGGCGCGTTCACCCTGACCGAGGCACTCGAGCTCACGCGTGGAGGCGACAAGTGAGTCTGGGCGGCAAGCTCAAGGACAAACTCCAGGACAAGAAGGTCCTGGTCACCGGCGTCACCGGCTTCGTCGGTGAAGCATTGCTGCACCGGATCATCGGCGAGCTCCCCGGTACCACCGTGGTCGCGATCATCCGGCCGAAGGGCTCGCTGACCGGTACCGACCGGATGGCGCAGCTGCTCCGCAAGGACATCTTCAAGCCGTTCTACGGCGAGGGCACCGAGCACGCGGACGCCGAGGCGCTGACCGCGGCCCGGATTCAGGTCATCGACGGCGACCTGGCCGACGTACCGGAGTTGCCGAAGGATCTCGACATCGTCGTGCACTGCGCGGGCGACGTCAGCTTCGACCCGCCGATCCACGAGGCGTTCACGACCAACGTGCTCGGTACGAAGAGCCTGCTGGAGCGGATCGTCGAGACCGGGCGGCCGGTGCACTACGTACACATCTCCACCGCGTACACGGCGGGCCGCCGGCGGGGCGCGATCCCGGAGGCGCCGGTCGAGCACACCGTCGACTGGCGGACCGAGGCCGAGGCCGGGATGGCGATGAAGGCCCGGATCGAGGAGCAGTCCCGGTCGGCCGGGATGCTTGCCAAGTTCCGCAAGGACGCCGAGAAGCTGCACCGCCGGGCGGGTCACCTGACCGCGGCGGCGGACACCGAGCGGCGCCGGATCGAGTGGGTCGCGAAGAAGCTGGTGGAGACCGGCACCGAGCGGGCCCGCAGCCTCGGCTGGACCGACTGCTACACCTTCACCAAGGCGCTCGGCGAGCGGGTCGTGGAGGAGTTCGCGGGTACGTTGCCGACGTCGATCGTCCGGCCGGCCATCATCGAGTCCGCGGTGCAGAGCCCGCACCCGGGCTGGATCGAGGGCTTCAAGATGGCCGAGCCGCTGATCCTGGCGTACGGCCGGGGTGAGCTGCCGGAGTTCCCGGCCTCGCCGGACTCGGTGATCGAGATCATCCCGGTCGACCACGTGGTCGGCGCGATCTGCGCGGTGATGGCGACCGAGCCCGAGCTGAACAAGCCGGAGTACTACCACATCGGCTCCGGCGCCCGGAACCCGTTGACGTTCGAGCAGCTGTACGCGGGCGTGCGCGAGTACTTCTCGAAGCACCCGTTCGACCTGGGTGAGCGGGGCGCCGTCCGGCTGCCGGTGTGGAAGTTCCCCGGCGGCGACTCGGTCGAGACGATGCTCAGGTACGGCGAGCGCGCGCACAAGATCGCCGATGCGGTGATCACCCGGGTGCCGCGCGGCGAGCGGACCCGGAAGTACGCCCGCGAACTGGACGTCCAGAAGCGCCGGCTGGACTTCCTCCGCCGGTACATGGATCTGTACTCGGAGTACGCGCAGGCCGAGCTGCAGTTCATCGACGACAATGTCCTTGCCCTGCACAACAGTCTCGAGGGTGACGACCGGGAGAAGTTCGCCTGTGACACGGCGGTCGTCGACTGGCAGTACTACCTGCAGGAACTGCACTGCCCGAGCGTGACCGAGTCGATGCGCCGCCTCGACGTGGTCCGGAAGAAGCGGAACAAGGCGCTGGCCGAGTCCGCGGGCGTGCTCAAGAAGGTCGAGCCGAACCAGGAATCCCAGGTGATCGCGGCGTTCGACATGGACGGCACACTGCTGTCCTCGAACGTGATCGAGACCTACCTGTGGATGCGGCTGCCGGAGCTGGACAGCCCGCAGCGGGCCGGTGAGATCGGCCAGATGCTGCGCCGGTTGCCGAAGCTGATCGCGGCCGAGCGGAAGGATCGCGGCACTTTCCTGCGGACGATCTACCGCCGGTACGAGGGCGCCGATCTGGAAGAGCTGAACCAGATCGTCGACGAGATCCTCGCCGAGCACGTGCTGGAGCGGTTGAGCGGAGCGGCCGTGCGCCGGATTCGCGAGCACCGCGCCGCCGGGCACAAGACGATCCTGATCACCGGCGCGGTCCGGCCGCTGACCAGGCCGCTGGAGCCGTTGTTCGACGAGATCGTCGCGGCCGAGCTGGCGGTCGACGATCGTGGTCGCTGCACCGGCTTCCTGTCCGGTCCGCCGCTGGTCGGTGAGTCCCGGGCCGCGTGGATCAAGCATCACGCCCGGCAGACGAACATCGACCTGTCGAAGTCGTTCGCGTACGCCGACAGCCACTCGGATCTGCCGATGCTGGCCGCGGTCGGCAACCCGGTCGCGGTCTCGCCGGACGTGTCGCTGTTCCGGGCCGCCCGGGCCGCGCGCTGGCAGATCGTCGACTGGAAGACCCCGTCCACCTCGTCCCGTCTCGAACTCCCTGGGGTGCAGCGTTCTGGAGGCTTGGCAAGATGATGCTCGCGCTAGAGATGTACCGTTCGCCGGCCAAGTACCTGGCGGCCAAGGCGGTCGGCGGCCGGATCCCCGGCGTGCTGACCGGGCCGGCCGCGCCGCTGCGGCTCGTCACCATCAACGAGCCGAAGGCCGAGCGGGCGGGCTGGGCGCGGATCCGGCCGATCCTGTCCGGTATCTGCGGTTCCGACCTCGGCATGGTGACCGGCTCGACCAAGCTGTACTTCTCCGCTGTCGTCTCGATGCCGTTCGTACCCGGTCACGAAGTGGTCGGCGAGCTGCTCGACGACTGCGAGGACCTGCCGAAGGGCACCCGCGTCGTACTGGACTCCGTCCTCACCTGTGCTGCCCGTGGGGTCGAGCCGTGTGAGGGATGCGTTACCGGCAACACCAACCGGTGCGACCGGATCACGGTCGGCCACGTGGCGCCCGGTCTGCAGACCGGTTTCTGCCAGGACACCGGTGGCGGGTGGGGAAACCTGCTCGTCGCGCATCGGAGTCAGCTGTATGCCGTACCTGAGACACTCAGCAACGACCGTGCGGTCCTGGTCGAACCGCTCGCCGGAGCCGTACACGCGGCGCTGCGGGCGAAGGTCGAGCCGGGTCAGTCGGTGTTGGTGAGTGGCGCAGGTGCGGTCGGGTTGTTCGCCACCCTCGCGCTGCGCGAGCTGACGCAGGCCGGGCGGATCACCGTGGTCGCCAAGCACGCGAAACAGCGGGAGCTGGCGCGGGCGTTCGGCGCGAGTGACGTGGTGGCGCCCGACGAGGTGTTCCGCGGCGTTCGCCGGTCGACCGGAGCGTTCCGGCTGAAGCCCGACTTCGGGGCGGGGGAGTTCCTGCTCGGTGGCGTGGACGTCGCTGTGGACGCGGTCGGCAGCAAGGACTCGATCGATACCGTGCTGCGGGTCACCAAGGCCGGCGGCCGGGTGGTGCTGTCCGGGATGCCGGCCAGCGGCGCCGACCTGTCGCCGGTGTGGTTCCGCGAGCTCGAGGTGACCGGCACGTACGCGTCCGCGCGGGAGGAACCGAACGGCCGGCCGGCCTTCGAGACCGCGCTGGAGCTGGCCGGCCGGGCGCCGCTGGACGGGATCGTCGGCGCCCGCTACCCGCTGTACCGCTGGCGCGAGGCGCTCGACCACGCGCACTCCGCCGGCCGACTGGGAACAGTCAAGGTCGCATTCGATGTGAGGGCCTCATGAGGGCTGTGACGATGCTGAACGTACGACGAGAGAGGTTCTGACATGTCTCGGCCAGGTTTCGTGCTCGAGGTGGACGACCGGACGCCACCCCTGCTCGTCCACAACGGTGAGGGCTTCCTGCTGGAGCGCTTCCCGCAGGGCACCCGGGTGGTGTACCCGCCGGAGGCGCTGCCGCCGGTCCGCGACGTCGACGAGGCGATCCAGAACGCGCTGCTGAACCCGCTCGAGTCCGAGCCGCTGCCGGAGCTGCTGCGCGCCGGGATGCGGCTGACGATCGCGTTCGACGACATCTCGATCCCGCTGCCGCCGATGAAGAAGCCGGACATCCGGCAGCGCATCATCGAGGCGGTCCTCGAAATGGCGGCGTCGGCCGGTGTCGACGATGTCGAGCTGATCTCGGCGAACGCGCTGCACCGCCGGCTGACCCCGAACGAGCTCCGCGACATCGTCGGCGAGCGGGTCTTCCGGTCGTTCTTCCCGGACGGCAAGCTCTACAACTTCGACGCCGAGGACGCCGCGAACCTGACCCACCTCGGTCAGACCAAGCACGGCGAGGACGTCGAGATCTCCAAGCGGGCGGCCGAGTCCGACCTGCTCGTCTACGTGAACGTGAACCTGGTCGCGATGGACGGTGGCCACAAGTCCACGTCCATCGGCCTGGCGTCGTACAAGTCGCTGAAGCACCACCACAACAGCCACACGATGATCCACTCGCGGTCGTTCATGGACCACAAGGCGTCCAAGATGCACCACTCCGCCTGGCGGATGGGCGAGGTGCTGACCCAGCACGTCAAGGTGTTCCAGATCGAGACGACGCTGAACAACGACATCTTCGGCGGTCCGCTGGAGTTCCTCCAGAAGCGCGAGTGGGAGTGGTCGATCAAGGACCAGGCGTCGTTCCTGGCGACCAAGCGCGGCCTGGCGGCGGCACCGAACAAGCTGCGGCACAAGATCTTCACCGACACCCGGTCGAACTACGGCCTGACCGGCGTGCACGCGGGCAAGATCGAGCCGGTGCACGACAAGACGCTGGAGAACGTGCACCGCCAGCACATGGTCGAGGTACAGGGCCAGTCCGACGTCGCGATCATGGGCGTACCGTTCGTCGGCCCGTACAACGTGAACTCGATCATGAACCCGATCCTGGCCGCGTGCATGGGCCTCGGGTACTACTTCAACTCGTACCGAGGCAACCCGGTCGTCCGGAAGGACGGCGCGGTGATCCTGTACCACCCGGTCGACTACGAGTTCAACCAGCTGCACCACCCGTCGTACGTGGACTTCTTCGAGGAGGTGCTGTCGGAGAGCACCGACCCGGCCACCATCGAGGCGAAGTTCGAGAAGCAGTACGCCGAGGACCCGTGGTACATCCACCTGTACCGGACGTCGTACGCGTACCACGGCGTGCACCCGTTCTACATGTGGTACTGGATCTCGCACGCGCTGGACCACTGCGGTGACATCGTCTGGGTCGGCGCGAACCGCAAGACCGTCGAGCGGATGGGCTTCCGGTCCGCGTCGACGCTGCAGGACGCGCTGGAGATGGTCAGTCACTCGGTCGGCCGGTCGCCGTCGATCACCTACCTGCACAACCCGCCGCACCTGCTCGCGGACGTGCGCTGATGGGGACCAGCCTGGTGAAGTTCGGCCGGGACACCGCGCGCGACGTGAAGCAGGTCGCGCGCGGGTGGCGCTGGGGCCGGCGGCCGCAGGTGCCGCGCTCGGCCGAGCCGTACGTGGTCCCGAAGGAGTCAACGGTCTTCCCGACCCGGTGGGCCCGGACGCCGGCCGCGATCGCGGTCCGCGACCTGATCCAGAAGGGCCCGCTGAACGCGGTTCTCAACTTCGAGGTCAGCCCGCGGGTCAGCGGGCTGGACTCGCTGCTGAAGCTCGACGGCCCGGCGATCATCGTCGCGAACCACTCGTCGCACCTGGACACCCCGTTGCTGCTGCTGTCGCTGCCGGACGCGATCCGGCGCCGGACGGCGTTCGCGGCCGCGGCGGATTACTTCTTCGACACCTGGTGGCGGGCGGCCGGTTCGGCGATTGTGTTCAACACGTTCCCGATCGAGCGCCGCGGCGGCAAGATGAGCTCGACCCCGGGCGATCTGCTCGCGGACGGCTGGAACGTGGTCGTGTTCCCGGAGGGCACTCGCTCGCCGGACGGCTGGATCCAGCGGTTCCGGATGGGCGCCGCGTACCTGGCTGTCGAGCACGATGTGCCGATTGTCCCGGTCGGGATCAAGGGTTCGTACGCCGCGATGCCGCGTGGTCGCGGCTGGCCGGTGCCGGGCCGCCCGGCGGTCACGGTCCGGTACGGCGACCCGCTGCGCCCCGCGGAGGGTGAGAGCGCCCGTGACTTCGCGCCGCGGATCGCGGCCGCGGTGTCCGCGCTGCTCGACGAGGAGTCGACCACCTGGTACGAGTCGCGCCGCCGCGCCGCGATCGGCGCGTCGCCGTCCCAAACCGGCCCGGAGGCCGCCCGCTGGCGCCGCGTCTGGGAAACCACCCGCCCAATGAAGTCAACAGACGGCCGCCGCCGCGCCTGGAAGTAGTACACCGCCGTCGGCAGCAACAAGTGCACTCCGCCGGCCGGCCGCGAGATCCGTGGTCGGCCGATGGGCAGTGCTCGGGCCGTCGGGTGGAACGCCGACCGGCCGATGGGCGGGCCGGCGGTGCTCGGGCGGCCGGGTGGAACGCTGATCGGCTAGCGTTTCGCCGATGAGTGATCTCACGCCCCGGCGGATCTCCGCGACTGTCCGGTACGCCGTTGCCGCTGGATTCGTGGCGGTGGCCTCGGTTCTGGTGATCGTGTCGATCCGGGCCGGGATCACCGCGGCCGCGATCGTGATCGGTTCGCTCGGTCTGCTGTGGATCCTTCTCACGCTCGGCAACTACGGTTTCAGCCCGCGGGTCCGGGACCGCTACCTGGAAGTGACGACGGCGATCGGCCGCCAATCGCTGGATCTGGCCGCGCTGTCCGGCGCCCGCTGGGAGCGTGGCCGGAGCGGGTCGGTGTCGGTCCGGCTGCAGGACGACCGCACGGCCGTGATCGTGAGCATCCCAGTCCCGGCACAGGTGTATCCGCACCTGAAGGACGCGCTGCACGCGGCGGCCACGCGGGGCGTACTGGTTCCGCAACGGGTCACGCGGTTGTTCAACCTGCCGGACATCCCCGGTGCGCCACGGACCGGTGCGAGCTTCGTACCGGTGATCGTGGGTGTTCTGGCCGGTGCGCTGGTGGTTGGCGTGGTCATGGGACTGTTGGCTTCGAATTGACCGCTACGCTTGGCTACGTGAGCCTCGCCGTACGAGTCATTCCCTGTCTGGACGTCGATGCCGGGCGCGTGGTCAAAGGCGTCAACTTCGCCGACCTGCGCGACGCGGGCGACCCGGTCGAGATGGCGCAGGTGTACGACGCCGAAGGTGCCGACGAGCTGACTTTCCTGGACATCACCGCGTCGTCCGGCTCCCGCGAGACGACCTACGACGTGGTCGGCCGGACCGCGGAGCAGGTGTTCATTCCGCTGACGGTCGGCGGCGGCGTACGCGAGGCCGGCGACGTGGACCGGCTGCTCCGGGCCGGCGCGGACAAGGTCGGGATCAACACCGGCGCGATCGCCCGGCCGGAGGTGATCCGCGAGATCGCGCACCGGTTCGGCAACCAGGTGCTGGTGCTGTCGCTCGACGTACGCCGGGCCGCGGACCAGCCGAGCGGGTTCGAGGTGACGACGCACGGTGGCCGGAAGTCGGCCGGGCTGGACGCGATCGAGTGGGCGCAACGCGGTTGCGAGCTGGGCGCGGGCGAGATCCTGCTGAACTCGATGGACGCGGACGGTACCAAGCAGGGCTTCGACCTCGAACTGATCAAGGCGGTACGCGCGGTGGTGGACGTACCGCTGATCGCCAGCGGGGGAGCGGGTGCACCGGAACACTTCCCGCCGGCCGTACACGCCGGTGCTGATGCCGTGCTCGCGGCCAGCGTCTTCCACTTCGGCGACTTCCGCATCGCCGACGTGAAGAAGGCACTCCGCGACGCCGGAATCGTGGTCCGATGACCACCCCGGCGCACGCACCGACGGACGCCGAGCCGGCGCACGCACCCAGGGACCCCGAGCCGGCGCGCGCGCCCACGGACCCCGAGCCGGCGCACGCACCCACGGACCCCGAGCCGGCGCGCGCGCCCACGGACGCCGAGCCGGCGCGCGCACCCACGGACCCCGAGCCGGCGCGCGCGCCCACGGACGCCGAGCCGGCGCGCGGGCCGATCGAGGACTCCGAGCCGCGGGTCGCGGCGATCGAGCAGGAGCTGTCTGCTCTCTTCCGCCGCTCCCGCTCCGCGTCGCTTCGGCTGGCTCGCCGGGTTCACCCCGACATGGACGCCGCCGGGTACGCCCTGATCTCCCAGATCGAACTCGGCACCGGGACCTCAGGTACCGGAACCCGCGCCTCCGACGTCGCGCAGATCCTCGGCCTGGACAAGTCGACCGTCAGCCGCGGCATCACCCAGCTGGAGAACCTGGGCCTGATCGAACGCGTCGGCGACCCCGACGACGGCCGCGCCCGCCTGCTCCGTCTGACCAGCACCGGCGCCGAACGGTACGAGGCGATGCGCACCCAGCGCCAGACCGAGTTCCGCGCCATCCTGGACCGCTGGAACCCCACCGACCTGGCCGACCTCGCCCGCCTCCTGGCCCGCCTGAACACCGACCTCGGCTGACCTCGCCCCGCTCCCGGCTCGATCACGGGCCGTGAGCGGGGCTTTACCCGCCTTGCATATGGTTGCAGAAACCAACTATCGATGTATAGTTGGGTTATGCAACTAGCTCGGGAAGGCCTGGAGGTGGGCCGGGACGCGGCCGCGCAGGAGCTGCTCGAAGGGGTCAGTTCCCTGGTGCGGGCGGTGCGGTGTATCGAGCATCGGCAGCTGGCGGGGGTCGGCGGGCTGCGCCGGTCGGACGCGAGCGTGCTCAAGGTGCTGATGAAGGACGGTGAGCAGCGCGGCGGCGAGATCGCGGCGAAGCTCGGCGTCGACGCGTCCGTGGTGAGCCGGCAGGTGACCGCGCTGGAGGCCGACGGCCTGGTGAGCCGCCGGCCCGATCCGGCCGACGCGCGGGTCGGGCTGGTCAGCCTGTCGCCCCGGGGCAAGGCCCAGCTGGAGGCCCTGTACGCGTCCTACACCCAGCAACTGAGAGCCGCCCTGGTCGACCTCGACGACGACGCGATGGTCGCGGCCGCTGCCACCATGCAGCGGGTCGCCCACGCGATCGTCGAGGCCAACCAGCTCGTGAGGCAAAACCCGCAGAGGGCGTTTGAGGGTGCTGAGCCTACTGCGGGGTACTCGGCACGGCATCTCGCTGCACGGGAGGGGAGGCCACGATGAAACCACATCGAGGCCTCCCCTCCCGCGCACCGAGCTACCGCACCGAGTACCTCCTCGCTACGGCACAGCACCCTCAAACGCCCTTTAAGACTGGAGAGTAATGACTGTCACCGAGACCCGGCGCCAACTGCCCAGTGCGCCGGAACTCACTCACCGCGAGATCCTCGAGATCCTGATCGGGCTGCTCGCCGCGCTGTTCACGGCGATGCTGAGTTCGACCATCGTCAGCAACGCCCTGCCGACGATCATCGCGGACCTGGAGGGTTCCCAGACGCAGTACACCTGGGTGCTCACCGCGAGCCTGCTGGCCACCACGGTGTCCACCCCGATCTGGGGGAAGCTCTCGGACCTGATGAGCAAGAAGCTGCTGGTTCAGCTGGCGATCTCGGTCTTCGTGATCGGGTCCGCGCTGGCCGGTCTGGCGCACAACGTGACGTTCCTGATCGGTGCCCGGGTACTGCAGGGGCTCGCGATGGGCGGTCTGATGGCGCTCGCGCAGGCGATCATCGGCGCCGCGATTCCGCCCCGGTCGCGAGGCCGGTACTCCGGGTACATGGGCGCGGTGATGGCGGTCGCGACGGTCAGCGGCCCGCTGATCGGTGGCGTCATCGTCGACACCCCGTGGCTCGGCTGGCGCTGGTGCTTCTACGTCTGCGTACCGTTGGCCGTGGTCAGTCTGGTGATCCTGCAGAAGTACCTGCGGTTGCCCGTACTCAAGCGCAAGGTTCAGATCGACTATCTCGGCGCCGTGCTGATCAGCATCGCGGCCAGCCTGCCGCTGCTCTGGGTCACCTTCGCCGGCTCCGACTTCGCCTGGGTGTCCTGGCAGTCCGCGCTGTTCGTCGGTGGCACGCTGCTGGTCGGTTTCCTTGCCGTACTGGTGGAGAACCGGGTGGCGGAGCCGCTGGTCCCGCTGAAGGTCGTACGGGAGCGCACCACCGCACTGGCGATCGTGGCCAGCCTGGCGGTCGGCGTCGCGATGTTCGGCAGCGCGCTGTTCCTCGGCCAGTACTTCCAGATCGCCCGCGGTTACAGCCCGACCCAGGCCGGCCTGCTGACGATCCCGATGATGCTCGGTTCGTTCATCGGCTCGGCGGGGTCCGGGCAGTTGATCACCCGCTACGGCAAGTGGAAGCGGTACCTGGTGTCCGGCGGCGTACTGCTCCTCGTCGGTCTGCTGATCCTCGGCACGATCGACCACACCTCGCCGTACTGGTTCGTCGGACTCGGCATGCTGTCGATGGGTCTCGGCATGGGCATGACGATGCAGAACCTGGTCCTCGCCGTCCAGAACACCGTCGACGTGACCCAGATCGGTGCATCCTCCGCGACCGTCGCGTTCTTCCGCAGCCTGGGTGGTGCGGTCGGCGTCTCGGCGCTGGGCGCGGTGCTCGCGGTACGGGTCAAGGACCTGATCGTGTCCGGCCTGCTGGCCGGCCCGAACGGTGCCGAGGCCGCGCGCAAGCTGCAGGAGGGCGGGTCCGGTGGCACCAGTCTGCTGGACGTCAACCACCTGCCGCCGCAGCTGGCGGAGCTGGTACGGCACGCGTACGGCGACGCGACCGGACGGATCTTCTTGATCGCGGCCGCCTGCGCGCTGGTCAGTCTGATCGCGGTGATCTTCATCAAGGAGGTCCCGCTCCGCAAGACGGTCGCCAAGCTCGACCCGGTCGAGGAGCCCGTCGAGAGCTGAGCTACGAGTTCACCAACTGAGGCGGTTCGAGATCGCTCAGCTCGCGGGTGCGGATGATCGGTGAGCCGATCAGCCACAGTACGGAAAGCAGGCCGCCGGCGGCGGAGATCAGGAGGGTTTCCCGGACACCGATCCAGGTGCCGAGAAACCCGCCGGCGATCGCGCCGAGCGGCCTGATTCCGTAGTTGATACTGCTGAACGCGCCCGCGACCCGGCTGCGCATGTGGTCGTGGACGACGGCCGCCTGCAACGAGTTCAGCGGTACGTCGAAACACATCACGGCGAACGCCCCGACGAACTCGGCGGCCGCCAGCGCGACCGCCTTGAGCCAGGTCGGCCCGTCGGCCAGCGCGGCGATCGCGATCGAGCTGGGGAAGACGATCGCACCGGCCGCGATCACCGGACCGGCGCCGAAGCGGCGGCTCAGCGGTGCGGCGGCGACCGCGCCGAGCAGTCCGCCGGACGCGCCGACGCCGAACGCCAGTCCGATCGTCCCCGCGGACAGTCCGAGGCTCCGGCTCGCGAACAGTACGAGTAGCGCCGTACTCATCAGGTTGAAGAAGTTGACGGTGGTCGCACAGGCCAGGCTGCGACTGAGATACGGATGCTTGAGTACGTACCGCATGCCCGCGGCGGCACGGCGCAACAGTGGTTCAGCCGGCTCTTCGGACGGCGCCGGGGTGACCTTGAGCCGGCCGAGTTGCACGGCCGAGAAGACGAAGGTCAGCGCGTCGGCGACGATCGCGACCGGCGCGGTCAGCACCTGGACGAGCAGCCCGCCGAGCGCCGGACCGCCCATGTACGAGATCGACCGGGTCGCGGACAGCTTGCTGTTCGCCTCCAGGAACTGGTCACGTTCGACGAGCCGGACGAAGAACGACGCGTACGCGGTGTTGAACACGACATGCGCCGTACCGGCCAGGATCGCGATCGCGTACAAATGCCCGAGCGCGAGCGCGCCCAGCCAGTACGCGATCGGCAAGGACAGCAGCAGGACGGTACGGGTGAGGTCGGCCGCGATCATCAGCGGGCGTTTGTCCCGGCGGTGGTCGACCCAGGTGCCGATGAACAGCGACGCGAGGTTCGGCAGCCAGACCGCGGCGGTCAGGAAGCCGACCTGGCTGGGGGAGGCGTCGAGCAGGGTGACCGCGATCAGCGGCAGGCCGAGCTCGGTGATCCGGTCGCCGAACTCGGAGACGGCCTGCGCGGACCAGAAGGTACGGAACCTGCGGTCGCGCCACAGGCCGGCGGCTGTCCTCACGGGTCCGCCTCAGTCCGTTGCTTCGGGCAAGGAGATGCGCAGGTACCGGACCGGGCGGGCGTCGTCCGGTGACTGACCGGCGTCGCGGCGCTGGACGTACGGCGCGAACAGCTGTTCGATCGCGGTCTCCAGTGCCTCGGCCTCGGCGGGGGTGACGACCATCAGCGTGTTCGCCGATCCGGCCAGGCGGCTCCACTCCGGTTTCAGGTGCGGCTCGGTCTCGGCCAGCCATTGCTGGGCCGACTCGAGCGCCTGGTTCATCAACTCGGTACGCAGCAGGCGGGCCGCCTCCGCCCCGTCCGGAGTGTCCGGCATCTCGAACCGGAACCCGCGCGCCACCGCATGCCACCACCGCTGCCGCCGGTCCGACCCGCTCGGCGGCGGCCCGTCCGCGACCAGCCCGAACCCGGCGAGATGCCGCAGATGCCAACTGGTCACCGACGGCGACGCGCCGACATGCTCGGACAGCTGGGTCGCCGTCGCCGGCCCGTTCTTCTGTAGATAACTGAGCGCGGCCAGCCGCACCGGATGCGCCAGCGCCCGCATCGCCTGCGGATCGGTGACCTCGAAATCACCGTACGGATTCCTGAGAGACATCTTTCGAGAGTAATCTCTCAGATCTCCGAACGGCAAGCTCCAGGTACCTGATTCAGGATGCGGAGCCAACTGTCGGTGATCAGGTCCGGGCGCATGCCGAGGCCGGTGTACAGGGCGACTGCCGGGGTCGGGTTGTGGGTGTCGACGTGCAGGATCGTGCCGGAGCGGCCGGCGGCGGCGTCGGTGGCGAACGCGGTTCGGAGGAGGAACTTGGCCAGGCCGAGGCCGCGCGCGGACGGAACGACGGCGAGCCGGCCGACGTAGCCGCAGTTGTCGGTGCTGACGAAGTTGTCGTTGCACTCGGTCACGCCGACCGGCCGGCCGTCCAGTTCCACGATCGTGACCTGCGACCAGTCGAACGTCGATCGGCTCTCCCGCGACGCCACCCACTCTTCGAACGGCCGCGGCAGCGCGCTGGGTTGCTCGGCGAAGGCCTCCATCAGCACGGCGTGTACCGCCCGCCGGCTCGGCTCGTCGAGAGCGCCCCGCCGGACGACGACGCCATCGGGTACGGCCGGCGCCGGCGCCGCGCCGTCGAAGCCGATCCGCATCCGGTGGATCGTGGTGTCGACCGCAGATCCCCGCGCGGCAACAACCTCCCTCAGCCCAACGTCCTGCCGGACCACGCCAACGCGCACCCCAACCCCCGACCTATCAGCTGCTGGACCGCCAGCGCATCCAGCCGCCCTCTGTTCGGCTTGGTCGAGGAGCCAGTTGAGGATGAGTGCGGTGTCGCTCAGGATGTCGACGTTGACGCGGGAGCCATCACTGTTCGCGACTGCCGTGGCTGACCCGGCGAATTCGCCGTTCGGGTCGAGTACCACCCAGCCGTCGGTGGCCAGGTCGATGGCGGGGTCGCGGAGGTAGTTCGCGACGTCCTCGGGGCTGTGCATCGCGAAGCCGAGCAGGGCGGTGGTGTACGCCGCGGACCGGTCCGCGATCAACGCGGCATCCGCCAGTCGCATCGGCCGGGCGGCGTATCCGTCCGGCAGCTTCATCCGACCACGCTCATCCGACGGCCTCATCGGACGGACAGCTCGCGGCGCCAGACCTCCATGACGAGTACGGGTTTCATGCCGACCGAGGTGTACAAGCCGAGCGCCGGCGTCGGGTTGTTGGTGTCGACGTGAAGGATGGTGCCGGTACGGCCGGCGGCCGCGTCGAGGGCGAACTGGTCGCGGAGCAGGTACTTGGCCAGGCCCTTTCCGCGGGCCTTCTCCAGTACGGCGAGCCGGCCGATGTACCCGCAGTTCTCGTCCTCGACGAACTGATCGTTGACCGCCCGCATCGCGACGGGCTCGCCGTCCTGCTCCAGGACAGTCAGCTGCGACCAGTCGAACGCCGAGAAGTTGTCCTGCGACGCCTGCCACTCCTCGAACGGCCGCGGCGTGAACCCGAACTGCCCGTCGAAGGCGGCATTGAGTACGGCATGCCCCGCGCGCTGACTCGCCTCGTCCGGAGCCCCGCGCCGTACGGTGATGCCGGCCGGAACCTCCGGTGCCTCAACCGCGCCGTCGTGGTCGATCCGCATCCGGTGGAAGACCGTCCCGCGGGCGAATCCATAGCCCGCGAACCGATCCTGCCGCGCGGCATCGGCCTGGTACACGACGACGTCCAACTGCACCGACGTCTGGTTGTGCGTACGCCCGAGCTCGCCTGATCGCTCGATGAGACGGTCCAGCAGCCAGCGCTCGACCTCTGGATCGTCGGTGATCACGTCCAGGTCGAGCTGCCGGCGATCGCCCTTGCCGAAGACCCAGCCGAATCCGGCGAGGCGGTCGGCCGCGTACACGAGCCAGCCGTCCTTCGCCGGATCGAAGTCCGGGTCGGTCAGGGCGTCCGTGACGTCGTCGAGTGTCCAGTCGGCGATCCCGATCACGGAGATGTTGTACGCCGAGGCGAGGTCGAGGATCGCCTGCGCGTCCTCCTTCGTCGGCGGCCGGACGGTATGGCCCACAGGCAGTACGGCGGTCATCCACGCATCGTCGTGGACGACCACCGCACCAGCCAAGTGATTAAGCCGTGCCGGCCAGGTTGCCGAGCCGGGCCGACCGGGTTTTCAGCAGGCCTTGTCCCACTCCGACTCGCAACCGGGCGCGGACTTCTTCAGCGTGGAGACAGCCGCCGGCGGTGCCTGGTCGGACCAGGAGGCGAGCGTGATGCCGACCGCGTCCTCGACCGAGCGCGGGCTGTCCAGGTAGTTGTTGCTGATCATCGAGAAGACCAGTTTGCGCCCGTCCTTCGTGCTGACGTACCCGGACAGCGACGTGACCCCGGTGAGCGAGCCGGTCTTGGCGTGCAGGTTGTTCACGGCGGGAGTGTTCAGCATCCGGCTGCGCAGCGAGCCGCCGACCATGCGCTCCGGGTTGCCCGCGATCGGCAGCGCGTCGTACCACTGCTTCCACCAGGACTCCTTCCGCGCGCCGATCAGTACGTCCGTGATCGAGTCGGCGGTGACGTTCACCTTGCGGGACAGGCCGGAGCCGTCGGAGAGGCGGATTCGGCTGGTGTCGACGCCGAGGCTCTTCGCGTAGTTCGTCACCACGTCCAGCCCGGCCGGCCAGCTGCCGTCGGCTTCGGCGACCGCGCCCATCGCCTTGACCAGGGTCTCGGCGTGCATGTTGTTCGACAGTTTGAGGAACGGCGTCATCAGTTCGCCGACGGTCATCGACTCGTCCCGGGCCAGTCGGGTGGCGCCGGCCGGCGTACCCGCGTTCCGGATCTGGCCGCTGACCGAGATGCCCTGCGCGGCCAGCGCGCGGCGGAACACGTCGGCCGCGTACAGCTCAGGCTCCCAGACCGTCACCCATTCCTGGTCGACCGAGGCGCCGAGCGGCATCGACCCGCTCACCCGGACGACGTTCGTGCCGTGGTCCCGCTCGACGGTCAGGGTGTTCGACGTTCCGGCCGCGCCGGTCTTCGCGGTGTTGACGAGCTTCAGGGCGCCGTTCGCCGGGACCAGGTTGAGCTTCAGCGGGGCGCCGGCCGCCGCGCCCGGTCGGCTCTCGACGATTGCCGTACCGGAGTCGTAGTCGGTGTTCGGCGCGAGGGTCAGCGCGGAGATCTGGGCGCTGTAGTAGTACGTCTCGTCGTCCCAGGACCAGGTGTCGCCGAGGCGTACGTGGTCGAAGTACGTGTCGTCCGCGATCAGATTGCCGTCGACCCGGCGTACGCCCGCGGCCTTGAGCTGTTTGGCCAGGCCGGTGTAGTCCGATTCGAGGGCGGTCGGGTCGCCGTACCCCTTCAGGTAGAGGTCGCCGCGCAGCTTCCCACCGCGGACGGGTGCGGTGGCGAGTACGTCGGTGTGGAACCGGTACGACGGGCCGAGCGTGTGCATGGCGGCCGTCGAGGTGAAGAGCTTGGTGTTCGACGCGGGCAGCAGCCGTTCGCCGCCGTTCCGGTCGTACAGGGTTTCGCCGGTGGTCGCGTCCCGGACCACGAGCGCGACCTGCGAACCGTCGTACCGGCTGTCGTTCAGCAACCCGTCCAGGCGTTGCTGCAAAGCAGTGGACGATACAGCTGTCGGGGCGGCGACCGACTGGCCAATTGCACCGCCGGCCACCGCCGCGACCGCGGCGATGGCGGCGATCATCCCGCGTCCCGACACTCTCGGTAAATGACTCACGAGACACTCCCTCAATCCAGGCGGAAAACAACTAGCGGGAGTCTCCACCTCCTGACGTCCCCGGTCCAGGGATCAGCGCCGAACTCTCGCCGTTTCTCCCCTGGTCGGCGGCAACACCGCGCTGCGCCCGTCCGCCGCCAGTCACCGGTCTCGTTGTCAACGGCAACAACGCCGGCTGGAACACGGTCGGGGAACTGTCCGCGCGACCCCGTACTCTCGTACTGCACCAGCAGGACAGGACGGGGAGCACGAAACAGGCAATGGCGAAACCACCAGAACAGATGTCCGGCGACCGGCGGCGACGACCGGTGTGGCTGGACCTGCGCCGTACCGGTCGCGGACTGCAGGCGATGCTGTACGGCGGTCTCGCGTCGCTGATCTCGCTCGTGGTCACGTTCTGGCTGCTGCCGCAGGTCAGCAGCGACGGCCGGCTGCCGATCTTCCGGCTGGTCGTGCTGCTCGCCGTGTTCTCGGTGCTGATGCGCTGGGTGCTGGCCGGGGTCGCGGTGCTGATCGGTTCGGTCGGCGTACTGGTGGGCGGGCTGCTCTCGCAGTTCGCGGTCGTCTATCTGGGCATCACCGTCGACCCGGGCGTCCGGCTGCACGGTGGGGTCGAGACGCCGCTGCTGGTCTCGATCGTGATGTCGTCGGTGAGCGCCTTCGTCGGCTGGATCGCGTACGCGGGCAGTGACGATGCGTACGTGGCCGAGGTGATGCGCGTCGTACACCGCCGGGCCCGCCGGATCCAGGCCGCGCCGAAGACCGGGATGCTGATCATCCAGATCGACGGCCTGTCCGCGCCCCTGCTGAACTGGATGGTTCTGGCCGGCAACCTGCCGAACCTCGGCGGCTGGATCCGGGATGGCAAGCACTCGATGCTGTCCTGGCACACCGGCGTACCGGCCACGACCCCGGCCAGTCAGGCCGGCATCCTGCACGGTGGCTCGAAACACATCCCCGCCTTCCGGTGGTACGAGAAGTCGACCGGCCGAGTCATGGTCACGAACCGGGGCCGGGACGCCGCCGAGATCGAGGCGCGGATGTCCACTGGCCGCGGGCTGCTCGCGGACGGCGGCGTCAGCATCAGCAACAACTGGTCCGGCGACGCCGACAAGTGCGAGCTGGTCTTCAGCCGGGCGTCGCTGCCGAACAGTCGCAGCCGCGGGTACGTCCGGTTCTTCTCCAGCCCGCAGGGCGCCGCGCGTGGTCTGGTGCTGAGCGTCGCGGAGATGATCAAGGAGCTCCACCAGGCCCGCCGGCAGCGCGTCCGGCACCTCGTGCCGCGAGTGAAGCGCGGCGGCGCGTACATCTTCCTGCGCGCGATCACCAACGTCCTCCTCCGCGACCTGAACGTCTCGCTGATCACCGACGAGCTGGTGAAGGGTACGCCGGTGATCTACTGCGATTTCGTCGACTACGACGAGGTCGCGCACCACGCCGGCCCGACCCGCGCCGAGTCGCTGCAGGCGCTGGAGGGCCTGGATCGGGTGCTCGGCGCGTTGCAGCGGATCATCGACATCCTCCCGCACTCGTACGAGATCGTCGTGCTGTCCGACCACGGTCAGAGCCAGGGGGCGACGTTCCTGCAGCGGTACGGGCGGACGCTCGCCGAGGTGGTCGACGACCTGGTCGACACCACCAAGGAGCCGGTGCAGGCGGTCGGCAAGTCGGAGGGCTGGGGGCCGGTGAACGCGTTCCTGACCGAGCTGAGCATGCGCCGCAGCGTGGCCGGATCGGTCACCCGGAAGGCGCTGCACGGCAAGTCGCGCGGCGGCGAGGTCGAGCTCGGGCCGAAGGACTGCGAGCCGGCCGTCGCGCCCGACGAGCAGATGGTCGTCACCTCGTCCGGCAACCTGGCGCTGATCTACCTCGCGACGACGCCCGGCCGGGTGCCGCTGGAGGAGATCGAGGCACTGCACCCGAAGCTCATCCCCGGTCTGGCGACGCATCCCGGGATCGGTTTCGTCGTGGTCGACTCGCTGGCCGAGGGGCCGGTCGCGATCGGGCGGGCCGGCGTACACGTGCTGCGGACCGGCCGGGTGGAAGGTGAGGACCCACTCACGCCGTACGGCGAGCATGCGACTGCTTCGATGCTGCGGCAGGCGCAGATGCCGCACAACGGGGACCTGGTCGTGGTCAGCCGGCTGGACGAGTACACGCATGAGGTGGCGGCGTTCGAGGAGCTGGTCGGGTGCCACGGCGGGATCGGCGGCTGGCAGACCGACGCCGTCCTGGTGCACCCGAGCCGTTGGGTACTGAACGAGGCTCCCGTAGGCTCCGACGCGGTCCACCAAGTGCTGATCGGCTGGCTGGAGAAGCTCGGCCACCGCAAGGGCCTGAAGGAACCGATCGAAAAGGTGGAGGTCTGACGCGTGCGAGTCACCTGGTGGGGGCACGCCACCTCGACGATCGAGGCGAACGGTACGCGGCTCCTCACCGACCCGGTGCTGACGTCGCGGATCGCGCACCTGCGCCGGCGCCGCGGCCCGGCGCCGCGGCCCGAGGCGGGTGACTGCGATGCGGTGCTGGTTTCGCATTTGCATGCCGATCATCTGCATCTGACCTCGCTGCCGTTCATTTCGCCGGAGGCCGCGCTGGTCGTTCCGCGCGGCGCCGCGAAACTGATCCACGCCGACAGCGGACCGCTGTACTCCGACCGTTGCATCGAAGTTGCCCCGGGCAACCAGCTTCGGATCGGGTCGCTGGAGATCACGGTCGTCACCGCGCACCACGACGGGCGACGGCTGCCCTGGTCCTCGTACGAGGGTCCGGCGGTCGGGTACCGGGTCGACGGCGCGCCGAGCGTGTGGTTCGCCGGAGACACCGATCTGTACGACGGGCTGGCCGCGGAGACCGGCGCGGTCGACTTGGCGCTCGTGCCGGTGGGTGGCTGGGGGCCGTCGCTCGGTCCCGGTCATCTGGATCCGGTGCGCGCGGCGGAAGCCGTACGCCGGGTCGGCGCGTCGACGGCGGTGCCGGTGCATTTCGGGACGTTCTGGCCGATCGGCTGCGACTGGCTCAAACCGGAGTTGTTCCTGCCACCGGGGGACAGGTTCCGGACTGCGATGGCCGAGGTGGACCCGGCGGTGAAGGTGGAGCTCTTGACACCCGGTGAGTCGATCGAGGTGGCTGCGTGAGCGGCGACGCGAAGTTCGATCTCTGGTACTTGTTCGCGCTGGCCGGGGCGGTGTTGATCGGGGCCGTACTTCCGGTGCTGCCGACCGGTGCGGCCGTGTCCGCGGGCGCGGTGCTCGCGTCGCACAGCAATCCGATCGGGCTGGTCGGTGTACTGATCGCGGGCGCGGCGGGGGCGTACGTCGGTGATCTGATCGTGTACGCCGGGTGCCGCTTCGGCGGGGAGCGATTGGCCCAGCGGATCGGGTGGTTGCGTGACAACGCCTCGCTCGACGCGCTCCGGGTCCGATTGGCCGAGCACGAGATCACCGTGTTGCTGACCTCCCGGTTGATCCCGGGCGGCCGGGTGCCGGTCCTGCTCGCCGCCGGCCTGGCCGGGTACCGGTGGGAGCGGTTCGCGCTTGTCGACTTGGCCGCGTCGTCGTTGTGGGCGGGTGTCTACATGGCGATTGGGCTCCTTGGCTACGCGCTGTTCGACGAACCGTGGCAGGGTGTGCTCGCCGCGATCGTGCTCGTCATCCTGACCACCGCGGTCAGCTCGCTGGTCCAGCGCGCCCGCCGCAAACGCTCCGAGGCAAAGGCAGCCGCCGGGTCACACGCCGAATGAGGTGTTGCGGAGGAGCTCGACTGCTTCCGGCTCGCCTTCCAGTTGCACGTCGGCGACCTGTTGCCGGCCGAAGCAGAACAGCACCAGCTCAGCCGGTTCGCCGACCACGGTGACGGAGCCGTTCTCGTTCGGCCGTTTCGCGACGGCCGCGGTGCCGTCCGGGCGCGCGACCACCAGGCCGGTCGGTGCCTTGCGGGTCATCGTCTTCGCGGCCAGCCGGATCGCTTTCCACAGACCGTCCTGCTGCTCGCCGGGCAGCGTCCGCACCTCGTACGCGGGCTGGGCGCGGCGGACGTCCTCGTGGTGGACGAAGTACTCGGTCGTGTTCAGCTGGTGACCGAGTTTCGGCAGCGCGTAGATCGAGACCGGCGGCGGACCGTTCCGGACCTTGTCCACCACCTCGGCGTACCCGAACCGTTCCTTGATCCGCTTCATCCGCCGCTCGGTGGTGTCCGCGAGCGCCGGAATCATGATCCCCGGCCCGGCGACCGGATCGGCTTCGCGTACGTACAGGTGAACCGCCAGGTCGTACGCGTCCCAGCCTTCACAGAGCGTCGGCGCGGCAGGCCCGACCTCGTCGAACAGATCACAGAGCGCGCGTCGTTCTACCTGGCTGTAGTCGGTCACAACTCGATCGTAGTTGTCGGATGGGGGTGGCAGAATGTCAATCGTTGTCATGCCTGTGCCCTACCTATGCACCTGACTTGCCTGGAGTGTGTCTTGCCTGTCCCGAAAGTCCCCGACAAGGGCAGCGTCACCCGGCGGGGGTTCGGGGTGCTGCGGGTCGCGATCTGGGAGGAGCCGGGCATCTTCGCGCTGGCCGCGCTCGCCAGCATGCTGTACGGCGCGATGACGGTGGCCGGCGGCTGGGCCCTCGGCTGGTCCACCGATCACCTGATCCGGCCCGCGTTCGAGCGCGGTGAGACCACCACCGGCGCGCTGATCGCGCTGATCTCGCTGTTCATGGGGATCGCGATCCTGAACGCGATCGGGGTGGTCGGGCGGCGGCTCGGCGCCGGCATCATGCAGTTCCGGCTGCAGGCGACGTACCGGCAGCGGGTCACCCGGCAGTACCTGAAACTTCCGCTCGAGTGGCACCACCAGCACTCGACCGGGATGCTGCTCTCGAATGCGAACGCCGACGTCGAGTCCACCTGGTTCGTGATCGCGCCGCTGCCGATGGCGATCGGCGTGGTCGCGATGCTGGTGTTCGCGACGATCGCGATGTTCGCGGCCGATGTCTGGCTGGCGCTGGTCGGCTGCCTGGTGTTCCCGCTGGTCTTCATCGTGAACGTGATCTTCCAGCGCTACCTGCAGCCGCTCGCGACCCGGGCGCAGCAGCTCCGCGCGGACGTGTCCGAGGTGGCGCACGAGTCGTTCGACGGCGCGCTGGTGGTGAAGACGCTCGGCCGGGAGGCGGCCGAGACGGAGCGGTTCCGCGCCCCGACGTACGCGCTCCGGGACGCGAACATCGCGGTGAACAAGGCCCGCGGCCTGTTCGACCCGGTGATCGACGGCCTGCCGCGGCTCGGCGTGCTCGCGGTGCTGCTGGTCGGGGTCGGCCGGGTCCGGTCCGGCGGTGCGGACGCGGGTGACGTGGTCCAGGTCGCGTTCCTGTTCACGCTGATCGGCTTCCCGATCCGGGCGCTCGGCTGGGTGCTGGGTGAACTGCCGCGATCCGTCGTCGGCTGGGACCGGGTGTATCGGGTGCTGACCGCGGAGGGCGGGATGGAGTACGGCGCCGCGCGGCTGACCTCGGCGAAGGCGGCCCGGCTGCAGGTCGCGGGCGTCCGGTTCGGGTACCTGCCCGAGCGGGACGTCCTGGCCGGCGTCGACTTCGCGATCGAGCCCGGCCGGACGGTCGCGGTGGTCGGCCCGACCGGCGCGGGCAAGTCCACGCTGACCACGATGCTGACCCGGCTGGTCGACCCGGAGCAGGGCGCGGTGAAGATCGACGGGATCGACCTGCGGGAGCTGGCCCGCGACGAACTGGCCGGTTCGGTCGCGCTGGTGGCCCAGACCGCGTTCCTGTTCGACGACACGATCCGCGGCAACATCACGCTCGGTGGCGCGTACACCGACGACGAGGTCTGGGCCGCGTTGCGGATCGCGCAGGGTGCCGCCTTCATCGAGGAGTTGCCGGGCGGCCTGGACGCGAAGGTCGGCGAGCGGGGTACGACCCTGTCCGGCGGGCAGCGGCAGCGGATCGCGCTGGCCCGGGCGCTGGTCCGCAAACCCCGGCTGCTGATCCTTGACGACGCGACCAGCGCGGTCGACCCGCAGGTCGAGGCCCGCATCCTGGCCGGGCTGCGGACCGCGGTTCAGGACGGTTCCGGCGCCGCGACGACGGTGCTGGTGATCGCGTACCGGAAGGCGACGATCTCGCTCGCGGACGAGGTGCTGTTCCTCGACGAGGGCCGGATTCAGGCGCACGGTACGCATGCCGAGCTGCAGGCGGCCACGCCCGCGTACCGGGACCTGGTCGACGCGTACGAGAAGGACGCCGAGCGGCGCGAGGAAGAGGCCGCACAGAACGAGCTGGACTCGGAAGGAGCGACGGCGTGAGCGCCGCGGAGGCAAGCCGGCTGGACCACGGTGACAACGCGGGTGGTCTGCAGACGCTCAAGGACGGATTGAAGGTCTCGCCGGAGCTCGCGCGCGGGTGGTGGCTGACCGGCATCCTCGCGCTGACCATGACCGCCGGGCGGATCGTCGTACCGATCGCGGTACAGCAGACGATCGACAAGGGCCTGTCCGGGCCGAACGGTCCGAACATGTCGTACGTCGCCTGGATGTGCCTGGTCTGCGCGGTGGGCGTGATCCTGACCGCGGGCGCTTCGTACCTGACGACCGTGCGGCTGGCGATCAACTCCGAGTACGGGCTGGCGACGATGCGGATCAAGGCGTTCCGCCACGTCCACGATCTGCCGGTGCTGACGCAGAGCACCGAGCGGCGTGGCGCGCTGGTCAGCCGGGTGACATCCGATGTGGACACGGTGTCGCAGTTCCTGCAGTTCGGCGGGTTCATCTTCCTGGTCAGTCTCGGGCAGATGCTGCTCGCGACGATCGTGATGTTCTTCTACTCGTGGCAGCTCGCGCTGGTCGTACTGATCTGCTTCCTGCCGCTGTTCGGCAGTTTGAAGTACCTGCAGCGGGCGATGTCGGCGGCGTACGGGATCGTCCGGGCGAAGGTCGGCGAGATGCTGTCCGCGATCGCGGAGCCGGTGGTCGGCGCGCAGGTGGTCCGCTCGTACGCGATCGAGCAGCGTACCCAGGACCGGATCGACGCGTCGATCGAGGCGTACCGGAAGACGTCGACGAAGGCGCAGGCGCTGACCGGGGTGACGTTCTCGATCGGTGGGCTGGCGGCCGGTCTCGCGAACGCGGGCGTACTGACCGTCGGCGTGCTGCTCGGCGTGGACAAGCAGGCGACGCTCGGCGAGCTGCTCGCCTTCATGTTCCTGGTCGCCCTGTTCTCGGACCCGGTCCAGATCGCCACGCAGGTGCTGACGGACGCGCAGAGCGCGTTCGCCGGCTGGCGGCGCGTACTCGGTGTCATCGCGACTCCGGCGGACGTGGTCGACCCGGGCGAGTCGGGCGTGACGCAGGCCCGCGGGCCGATCACGGTCGAGTTCGCGGACGTGGATTTCGCTTATCCGGAAGGGGATCTGGTCCTGCGCGACGTCGACGTACGGATCGAGCCGCACCGGCGGGTCGCGGTCGTCGGCGAGACCGGGTCGGGGAAGACGACGTTCGCGAAGCTGCTGACCCGGTTGATGGACCCGACCTCCGGCGCGGTCCGGCTGGACGGGGTGGACGCGCGGGAGATCGCGTTCGGCTCGCTGCGTGAGCGGGTCGTGATGGTGCCGCAGGACGGGTATTTGTTCGACGCGTCGCTGGCCGAGAACGTACGCTTCGGCCGGCCCGAGGTGACCGACGCGGAGCTGGTCACCGCGTTCGATTCGCTCGGTCTGACGGACTGGCTGGAGTCGCTTCCGGACGGGCTGAACTCGCCGGTCGGTCAGCGCGGCGAGTCGTTGTCGGCGGGGGAGCGGCAGCTGGTCGCGCTCGTCCGCGCGAACATCGCGGACCCGGATCTGCTGGTCCTCGACGAGGCGACTTCGGCGGTCGACCCGGGTACCGAAGTACGCGTCAACGCGGCGCTCGAGCGGCTGATGGCCGGTCGCACGTCGGTGACGATCGCGCACCGGCTGTCGACTGCCGAGGCGGCCGACGAGGTCCTGGTCTTCGACGACGGCGAGGTGGTCGAGCGCGGCCCGCACGCCGAGCTGGTCGGCGCCGGCGGTGTCTACACCCGCCTGCACGACAGCTGGATCGCCCAACGCTCCGCGCTCTGACCCTGGGCGCAATGCAAGGAGGCCTGCAACCAGGTTGCAGGCCTCCTCGGTTACGCCCCAGCTCCGGGGTGTTACGGGGTTGGGGCGGCGCCGTTCTCGTGCCCGGCACCCGGCTGCGGTACCAGCAGGAACTCGACACCGCCCTTGTCGTCGACCGCGGCGTCCAGGATCTTGTCATCCAGGGCGTTCGCGGCGTTGTGCTCGAGGAACACCCGCGCGCCGGCTTCCTCGACCACCTGGTCACCCGGTTGCGGTGCCTCGGTGGTCGTCACCGCGAGCGCCGGATCCGCCGGATTCTCCTGCGAGATCCGTACCCCGGCCCCCTCCGGCGCACCCTCGACCCCGGTGATGCTCTTGATCACCAGCGTCGCGTTCTCAGTCAGGGTCAACACAGCCCACTCCATCCGTCGGTTATCACTAGCCCCCGCCCCGTGCCCCCCTCCCCAAACCCCAAACCCCCGCCACACCCGGCAGTTTCGGGTGGTCCCGGAAACGGGGACGGATGGTGTGGGATGGGGGGATGGTGATTGGGATGAGTACGGCGGGTGTGGGGGAGTTGGGGGCGGTTGTCGAGGTTTTGCGGGGGTGGCAGGGCGAGGAACTGCCGTTGCAGTTGCATCCGGGGGATCTGGGGTGGTTCTGGCGGTTCGGGGCGGAGCGGACCGCGGCGGCGACGCGGGTCTGGCGGCGGGACGGGGAGATCGTCGCGGTCGGGATGCTGGACGAAGCGGACTGGGTACGGATGTCGATCGCGCCGGATGCACAGCGTGACGAAGAGCTCGCGGAGCGGATTGCCGCCGATGTGGCCGACCCGGCGCGGGGCGTACTGATCGAGGGCAAGGTTTTCGTCGAGACGCCGATGGGCGCGCTGGTTCAGGAGGTGCTGTTCAAGGCCGGGTGGAACGCCGACGAGCCGTGGATTCCGCTCCGGCGGGATCTGACCGAACCGGTGCCGGACCCGGGCGTACGCGTGGATGTGATCGGCGCGGAGGAAGCGCACGAACGGGCCGGGGTGCAGCGGGCGTCGTTCGACGGGTCGACGTTCAGCAACGATCGCTGGTTCGCGATGGCCGACGGGGTGCCGTACGCGGACGCGCGCTGTCTCGTGTTGCGCAATGAGCTCGGCGAGTCGGTCGCGGCGGCGACGGTTTGGTCGGCGGGTGCGGGGCGGCCGGGGTACATCGAGCCGATGGGGGTGCATCGGATGCACCGCGGGCGTGGGTACGGGACCGCGATGGTGCAGGCGTGCGCGGTGGCGTTGCGGGAGATGGGGGCGTCGAGCGTGTACATGTGTACGCCGGGGTTCAACGTCGGCGCGGTCGCGACGTACGAGGCCGGCGGGATGAAGCGGCTCCCGGAGATCCGCGCCCAGTACCGCAACGCCTGAACCGCAACGCCTGAACCGCACCGCCCGAGCCGCAACGCCCGAGCCGCAACGCCCGAGCCGCACCGCCCGAGCCGCAACGCCCGGGCCGCAACGCCCGAGCCGCAACGCCTGAGCCGCAACGCCTGAGCCGCAACGCCTGAACCGCACCGCCCGAGCCGCAACGCCCGAGCCGCAACGCCCGAGCCGCACCGCCCGAGCCGCAACGCCCGGGCCGCAACGCCCGAGCCGCAACGCCTGAGCCGCAACGCCTGAGCCGCAACGCCTGAGCCGCAACGCCCGAGCCGCAACGCCCGAGCCGCAACGCCTGAGCCGCCGCGGGTGCGCGCCGGGCGACCCGGCCTCGTCACGCTCGGGTGCGGCCGGCGGCTAGCCGGCTGCCTCGTCCGCGGCGCGGAGTACCCGGAGGATGTTGCCGTTGGCAAGCTTTCCGAGGTCGTCCGTGCTCCAGCCCCGGTCGGCCAGCGCCTGGAACAGCACCGGGTACGACGCCACGTCCGGCAGCTCGGCCGGGAACTCCGGGCAGCCGTCGTAATCCCCGCCGATCCCGACGTGCTCGATCCCGGCCACCTCGCGGACGTGTTCGACATGCGCGACCACGTCCGCGAGCGTCGCCTCCGGCCGCGGCCGCCCGACCAGTGCCTCCACCTCAGCCCGGTTCTCCGGCCCGTGCAGCTCCAGCCCAGCCTGCCGAGCCTTGGTCACCGCCTCCTCGACCCACTCGGCGTACGCGGCCGACACGAACGCCGGTACGAACGTGACCATGCACACGCCCTCGTTCCGTGCGAGCGTCTCGAGCACGTCGTCCGGAGCGTTCCGCGGTACGTCACACACCGCCCGCGCCGACGAATGACTGAAGATGACCGGCGTCCGGGTGACACGGAGCGCGTGCCGCATCGTGTCCGCGGAAACATGCGAGAGGTCGACCAGCATGCCGATCCGGTTCATCTCCCGGACCACCTCCTCGCCGAACTCGTTCAGCCCGCCGAGCACCGGCTCGTCGGTCGCGGAGTCCGCCCAGGAGACGTTGTGGTTGTGCGTGAGCGTCAGGTACCGGACGCCGAGCGCGCGCATTACCCGCAGTACGCCGAGGGACTCACCGATCGAGTGGCCGCCCTCCATGCCCATCAGCGAGGCGACCCGGCCGGCCTTCATCGCGGCCTCCACCTCGTCGGCCGTGGACGCCAGCTCCAGGTCCGCCGGGAACCGCTCGACCAGCCGCCGGACGAAGTCCAGCTGCTCGAACGTACGGAGTACGGCGTGCTCGTCCTGCGGCACCCACAACGACCAGAACTGACCGCCGACCCGCCCGGCCCGCAACCGCGGCAGATCGGTGTTGAGCGTGGGCACCGGCCCGGCCAGATCGTGCGCGTCCAGGTCGTACCCGCACAGTTCGTAGAACGCGATCGGCAGGTCGTTGTGCCCGTCGATCACCGGATACTCCCGCAGCAGTTCCTCGATCCGCGTCATCCGGTCATCCTCGCAGTTCGGGACCGTGGTCGGACCGCTGCCCCGGATCGGCGACAATGGGTGGGTGACTATCGACGAGCTGACGTTCGATGCGGCCGGGCTGATCCCGGCCGTGGTGCAGCAGTACGACACCCGCGAGGTCCTGATGATGGCCTGGATGGACGCGGAGGCGGTGCGCCGGACCGCGGCGACCGGGCGGGGTACGTTCTGGTCGCGGAGCCGGCAGAAGTACTGGGTCAAGGGTGAGACCAGCGGCCATCGTCAGCACGTCAAGCAGATCCTCGTCGACTGCGACGCCGACGCCCTCCTGCTGCTCGTCGACCAGGAAGGGCCCGCCTGTCACACCGGCACCCGCAGCTGCTTCGAACACGGCGAGTTCGAGGTGAAGGCGTGAACACTCCGGACCTCGAAACCTTCCGCGAGTACGCGAAGGACCGCCGCGTCATCCCGGTCACCCGGCGCGTGCTGGGTGACGCCGAGACGCCGATCGGGGTGTACGGGAAGCTGGCCGCCGAGCGTGAAGGCACGTTCTTGCTGGAATCGGCGGAGAACGGCGGCGTCTGGTCGCGGTACTCGTTCATCGGCGTCCGCTCCGCCGCGACGCTGACCGAGCGGAACGGCGAGGCGATCTGGACCGGCAACCCGCCGGTCGGCCTGCCGCAGAGCGGTGACCCGCTGCAGGTGCTCCGCCAGACGCTGGAGATCCTGCACACCCCGCGCCTGCCGGACCTGCCCCCGCTGACCGGTGGCATGGTCGGATTCCTCGGGTACGACGCGGTCCGCCGGATCGAACGGTTGCCGGACACAACCACCGACGACCTCGGCCTGCCCGAGCTGACCTTCCTGTTCGCCACCGACCTGGCCGCGCTCGACCACGAGACCGGCGAGATCTGGCTGATCGCGAACGCGGTGAACTGGGACGACTCCGACGAGCGCGTCGACGAGGCGTACGCGGACGCCGTACGCCGCCTGGACGCGATGGAACGGGACCTGGCCCGGCCGACCCCGTCCTATGTGGTCCGGGCCGACCGCCTGGCCGAGCCGGACCCGCACCGGCAGCGCTCCAGCGCCGAGTACCGGGAGGCGGTCGAGCACGCCAAGGAGGAGATCCGGGCCGGTGAGGCGTTCCAGATCGTCGTCTCCCAGCGGTTCGAGCTGCAGACCACCGCGTCGGCGCTGGACATCTACCGGGTGCTGCGCCGGTCGAACCCCAGCCCGTACATGTATCTGGTCCGCCTGGACGGTTTCGACATCGTCGGTTCCAGCCCGGAGGCGCTGGTCAAGGTCACCGAGAACAAGGTGATCCTGCACCCGATCGCCGGCACCCGCCGCCGCGGCGCGACGCCGGAGGAGGACCACGCGCTGGAGGTGGAGCTGCGCGCCGACGTCAAGGAGCGGGCCGAGCACCTGATGCTGGTCGACCTCGGCCGCAACGACGTCGGCAAGGTCTGCGCGCCGGGCACGGTCGAGGTGATCGACTTCATGGACGTCCGCCGGTACAGCCACGTGATGCACCTGGAGTCGACGGTGACCGGTCAGCTGGCGGCCGGCCGGACCGCGTTCGACGCGCTCACCGCCGCGTTCCCGGCCGGAACGTTGTCCGGGGCACCGAAACCGCGGGCGATGGAGATCATCGACAAGCTGGAGATCACCCGGCGCGGCGTGTACGGCGGCGTGGTCGGCTACCTGGACTTCGCCGGTGACGCCGACACCGCGATCGCGATCCGGACCGCGGTGCTGCGCGGCGGCACCGCGTACGTACAGGCCGGGGCCGGGATCGTCGCCGACTCCGATCCGGCCGCGGAGGACGCCGAGTGCCGGACCAAGGCGGCCGCCGTACTGAACGCGATCGCGGTCGCGGGAACCTTCAGTGACGTATGAGGGACGTTATATGAGGGACGTTATGAGGGACGTATGAAACCGCAACGGTTGGTAGACCTGCTCGCGCTGGTGGCGCTGGTGCTGCTCGGCCTGTCCGGGTATCTCACCTGGGTGTCGGCCGATCCCGGCAACGGCAGAGTGGCCATCACCTTCAACGGCTACACGATCACCAAGGCGCCGGTCACGTTCGCGCTCGCCGGCGTGGTCGCGATCGTGGTCACCAAACTCGCCGGCACGGCGTTGCGCCGGGTGCTGGGCGGTCTGGTCGCGCTCCTCGGCGCAGGTGCGGTCGTGGTCGCGTTGACCGTACGCCCCGGTGGTCCCGAGCTGAGCCGGCTGCGGCCGGCACTGAGTGACGTGGTCGCCGACCAGGTGACCCAAACCCTCGGCCCGGCGCCGTGGTTCGCGCTGGCCGGTGGGCTGGCACTGGCCGGAGCGGGGCTGATCACCTTGCTGACGGCGCGGCACTGGCGGCGCGCCACCGCCAGGTACGAGCGGGATCCGGCCGCCGCGCCGGCGGATCAGTGGAAGGCGATCGACGCCGGGGAGGACCCGACTCTCTGATCGCGGCGGGCTACCGCCACAATAGGACGGGACGACGAGGAGGAGTGGCGCCATATGAACAATACGGTGGCGAATCAAGGGGTCGACCGGATCGACGAGGAGGTCCCGCACGACCTGCACGGCAACAGCCCGGCGGCCTGGACCGCGGTGGCGATCGTGCTGGTCGCGTTCACGGTCGGAGCCATCGCGATGGTGCTCGGCCCGAACTGGGTGCTGTTCTGGATCTCCGTCGGCATCGCGGTGCTTGGCGCGCTGGCCGGCAAGGTGCTGCAGCTGCTCGGCTTCGGGGTTCCGGCCGACGGCGACCACTGAGGGGTACGGACATGACTGTGCTTGACGACATTCTCGCCGGGGTCCGGGAGGACCTCGCGGAGCGCCAGGCGCGGGTCAGCCTGGACGACCTGAAGCTGGAGGCCCAGCGGAAGCCGGACGCCAAGGACCCGATGCCGGTGTTCCGCGGCGACGGGATCGCGGTGATCGCCGAGGTGAAGCGGTCCAGCCCGTCCAAGGGCGAGCTGGCCGAGATCACCGATCCGGCCGCGCTGGCCGGGGAGTACGAGCTGGGCGGCGCCGCGGCGATCTCGGTACTGACCGAGGAGCGCCGGTTCAACGGCAGCCTGGACGACCTGCGCGCGGTCCGTGGCCGGGTCGACGTGCCCGTGCTGCGCAAGGACTTCGTGGTCTCGTCGTACCAGCTCTGGGAGGCGCGCGCGGCCGGCGCCGACATGGTGCTGCTGATCGCCGCCGCGCTGGAGCAGGAGGCGCTGGTCTCGCTGATCGAGCGAGCTCAGTCGATCGGCCTGTGCCCGCTGGTCGAGGTGCACGACGAGGAGGAGACCCGGCGTGCGGTGGACGCCGGAGCTCAGCTGATCGGCGTGAACAACCGGAACCTGAAGACCCTCGAGGTCGACCGGGACACCTTCGCCCGGGTGGCGCCGACGATCCCGACCGAGCTGGTCCGGGTGGCGGAGTCCGGGGTCCGCGGCCCGCATGATGTAATCGAGTTCGCGCGCGCCGGGGCCGATGTCGTCCTCGTCGGTGAAACTCTGGTGACCGGCCGCGATCCCCGCGCCTCGGTCGCCGACCTCGTCGCCGCCGGATCGCATCCCGCCATCCAGCAGCGGCACTAGAGTGCTCTAGGTGGGGTGTAGGTCGGCGCTAGCGGTGCGCAGGCACGCACCTCGCGGCACTTGAGCAGCGCCCACGATGCTCCGCATCGAGCCCACTGCTCAAGCACCCCGATGCACGCACCTGCGCACCGCTATCGCTCGACCTACGCCCCACCTAGAGCACCAGAACATCCGGGCCGGTCCAAACGGCACCGGGAAGTAACTCTCCCGTGCCGTCTGGGCCGGGTCGGAAGGTTTGTCGGATGAGTACTGTGCTGCCCGACCAGTTCGGGCACTTCGGCCGTTTCGGCGGCAGGTTCATGCCGGAGGCGCTGATCGCGCCGCTGGACGAACTCACCCAGGCCTGGCGGGACGCCATGGCCGACGCCGAGTTCACCGACGAGTTCGAGCGGATGCTGCGCGAGTACATCGGCGCCCCGAGCCTGCTGTACGACGCGACCCGGCTGTCGGACCTGGCCGGCGCGAGCATCCTGCTGAAGCGCGAGGACCTGAACCACACCGGCGCGCACAAGATCCGCAACGCGATCGGCCAGGCCCTGCTGACCAAGCGGATGGGCAAGCCGCGGGTGATCGCCGAGACCGGGGCCGGCCAGCATGGCGTCGCGACCGCGACCGCGTGCGCGTACCTCGGCCTCGAGTGCGTGGTCTACATGGGCGAGGTCGACACCGAACGCCAGGCCCTGAACGTGGCCCGGATGAAGCTGCTCGGCGCCGAGGTGATCTCGGTCAAGACCGGCAGCCGGACGCTCAAGGACGCGATCAACGAAGCGCTGCGGGACTGGGTCGCGAGCGTCGACAAGACCCATTACATCCTCGGGACGGCGGCCGGATCGCACCCGTTCCCGGCGATGGTCCGGGACTTCGTCCGCGGCATCGGCGACGAGGCCCGCGAACAGTCGCTCGCGTTGCTCGGCAAGCTGCCGGACGCCGCGGTCGCGTCGGTCGGCGGCGGTTCGAACGCGATCGGCCTGTTCACCGCGTTCCTCGACGACGACGTCAAGCTGTACGGCATCGAGCCGGGCGGCGACGGGTTCGAGACCGGCCGGCACGCGGCCACGATCAGCGCGGGCCAGGTCGGCGTACTGCACGGTGCCCGCTCGTTCCTGCTGCAGGACGAGGACGGGCAGACGATCGAGTCGCACTCGATCTCCGCCGGGCTGGACTACCCCGGCGTCGGGCCGGAGCACGCGTGGCTGGCCGAGACCGGCCGGGCGACGTACCGGCCGATCACCGACGCCGAGGCGATGGAGGCGTTCCGGCAGCTGTCCCGGACCGAGGGCATCATCCCGGCGATCGAGTCCGCGCACGCGGTCGCCGGCGCGCTCGACATCGCCCGTGAGTTGGGGCCAGCGGCAACCATCCTGGTGAACCTGTCCGGCCGTGGCGACAAGGACATGGACACCGCCGCGACCTGGTTCGGTCTGAACGAGAAGGGATCGGACCGATGACTGAAGTTGCCCTGGGCAACGCCGGCGCCGCGATCCGGAAAGCCACCGACACCGGCCGGAAGGCCTTCATCGGCTACCTGCCGGCCGGTTACCCGACGTACGACGGCGCGATCGACGGGGTGAAGGCGCTCGTCGACGGCGGCGCCGACGTGATCGAGCTCGGCCTGCCGTACAGCGACCCGGTGATGGACGGCATCACCATCCAGCGCGCCACCGAAACCGCGCTCGCCGGCGGGCTGCGCACCCGCGACGTACTCAGTACGGTCGAGAAGATCGCCGCGTACTCGGACGTGCCGGTGCTGGTGATGACGTACTGGAACCCGATCGAGCGGTACGGCGTGGATCGCTTCGCGGCGGACTTCGCCGGCGCCGGGGGAGCGGGGCTGATCACGCCCGACCTGATCCCGGACGAAGGCGCCGAGTGGATCGCGGCCGCCGACAAGCACGACCTGGACAAGGTGTTCCTGGTTTCGCCGTCGTCGACCGATGCCCGGATCAAGATGACGACCGCGGCCTGTCGCGGCTTCGTGTACGCGACCGCGGTGATGGGTGTCACGGGCGCGCGGGACACTCCGTCCGAGCTGGCGGCGCCGCTGGTCGCTCGTACGCACGCGGTGACCGGTCTGCCGGTCGGTGTCGGCCTCGGGATCTCGAACGGGGACCAGGCGGCTGGAGTGGCGGCGTTCGCGGACGCGGTGATCGTCGGTGCGGCGCTGGTCAAGGCGCTCGGCGACGGCGGCCCGGCCGGCGTACGCGCGCTCGCGGAGGACCTGGCCGAAGGCGTCCGCCGGGAACCCGGCGCGCCCGGCGATCGTTAGTACGTCTGTGAGTCGAACCAGGAACGCCGCGCTTCTGCTCGCGGCGGTGGCTCTGCTCGCCCTCGCGGGCTGCAGTGGCAAGGAACAGAAGGCGGACAACCCCGGCGGCGCGATCATCCGCAGCAGCCAGGACCCGAACGGGTTCCGCGGCGCCGCGCTCGACCGGCCGTACTCGATGCCCGCGACCACGCTGACGGACACCAACGGGAACCCGTTCAACCTGGTCACCTCGACCAAGAAACCGGTCACGTTGGTGTTCTTCGGGTACACCAACTGTCCCGATGTCTGCCCGACCGTGCTGGCCGACGTGGCGTCCGCGCTGACGAAGGTCGACCAGCAGGTCCGCGACCAGGTGCAGCTGCTGTTCATCACCACGGATCCGGCCCGCGACACCGGGCCGGTGATGCGGAAGTACCTGGACCGGTTCGACCCGTCGTTCGCGGGGCTGACCGGTTCGCTGACCACGATCAAGGACGTCGCGAAAGCCGTCGGCGTACCGGTGGAAGGTATGCAGAAACTCCCCTCCGGTGGGTACGAGGTCGGGCACGGAGCGCAGGTGATCGGCTTCGGCAAGGACGACAAGGCACACGTACTCTGGCTGTCGAACGCCGCCATCGGCGACCTGGCGCACGACTTCGGGAAGCTGGTGGAGGAAAACCGGTGAAGCGCCGACCTTGGTTCGCCTGGGCGTCGCTGGTCGCTCGGCTGGCGCTCGGCGGCGTGATGCTGGTCGCCGGCGCGCTGAAAGTGACCGACCCGGAGACAGCGGCGCAGGCGGTTCGCGCGTACGAACTGCTGCCGTCGTCGCTGGCCGCGCCGGTCGGCTGGGGACTGCCGTTCCTGGAGGTCGCGATCGGGCTGCTGCTGATCGTCGGTTTCGGCGTCCGCGCGTCCGCGGTCGCCGCCGGGATCTTCATGCTCGCGTTCATCGTCGCGGTCGCGTCCGCCTGGGCGCGTGGGCTGTCGATCGACTGCGGCTGCTTCGGCGGTGGCGGCCAGGTCGCGCCGGGCCAGACCAAGTACCTGCAAGAGATCCTCCGCGATATCGGGCTGCTGGCTTTGGCCGTCTGGCTGTGGCGGTTCCCGGCCAGCAAGTTCGCCGTCGCATCCGAAACACCCTCCGACACTTCATCCCCGACAGGAGTCACCGCGTCGTGAGCAACAAACCCCCCGCGAATCCGCTGCTCCAGCAGAACAAGCGCCGGATCGCGCCCGGGATCATCGTGGTGATCGTCCTGGTGCTTGCCCTCGGCGCCGGGGTCGGCGTGCAGTACTGGCGCGGTCACTCGAAGGTCGAGGTGAGCGCGAACGGGCGGCCGGAGCCCGCGGTCATCACCGCGCCGGGTAGCACCGGCAAGGGCGTGATGGTCGGCAAGTCCGGCGCGAAGGTGAACATCGACCTGTACCTGGACTTCCGGTGCCCGCACTGCGCCGAGTTCGAGGACGCGACCGGCGCGACCATCGACAAGCTCGTCCAGGACGGGACGGCCACGCTGACGTACTGGCCGATGCAGTTCGTCAACCCGGACGCCTCGCCGCGACTGGCCAACGCCTTCGCCGCGGCGGCCGCGAACGGGAAGGCGCTCAGCTTCGCCGACCAGCTGTACGGCGACTTCTCCAAGTCCTGGACCACTGGGCAACTGCTCGACCTGGGCAAGCAGTTGGGTGTCGGTGACGACAAGTTCCAGCAGGCGATCCAGAACAACACGTACGCGGGCTGGCTGGAGTCCGTTTCCAAGGCCGCCGACGACCGGGGCGTGACCGGTACGCCGACGGTCTATGTCAACGGCAAGCAGTTGCCGGCCGACCAGCTGAACGCCGACGGGCTGCAGAAGGCCGTCGCCGCGATCGCGAGCTGAGTCCCCATCGTGACCCTCCGTTTCTGGCAGTGCCCAGCCGGGGCGGGTAGCGTTCCCCCTTGCCATGTCTAGTTTGATTGCTGCCGTGATGGTTCCGGAGTTCATTCCCAGCCCAAGCCAGGGTGTCTGGCACGTCCTCGGCCTGCCGATCCGCGCGTACGCGCTGTGCATTCTGGCCGGTATCTTCGCCGGGTACTGGCTCGGCCGGCGCCGCTGGATCGCGCGCGGCGGGTCCGCGCCGGTACTCGCCGACATCATGTTCTGGGCGATCCCGTTCGGGCTGGTCGGGGCGCGGATCTACCACGTCATCACCGACAACGAGCTGTACTTCGGCGACGGCCGGCACCCGATCGACGCGCTGAAGATCTGGCACGGCGGGCTGGGCATCTGGGGCGCGGTCGGGTTCGGCGCGCTCGGCGCGTGGATCGCCTGCCGGCGCGCCAAGGTGCCGTTCCTCGCGGTCGCGGACGCGATCGCGCCCGGGATCGCGCTGGCGCAGATCTTCGGGCGGTTCGGCAACTACTTCAACCAGGAACTCTTCGGGCGTCCGACCACGAAGCCGTGGGGCCTGGAGATCTCGCCGGAGCACCGCCCCGACGGGTACGCGAACTTCGCCACCTTCCAGCCGACCTTCCTGTACGAAGCCGTCTGGAACCTGGGCGTCGTAGCCCTGGTACTCCTCGCCGACCGCCGCTTCAAACTCGGCCACGGCCGCGCGTTCTTCCTGTACGTAGCCGGTTACACGGCCGGCCGCGCCTGGATCGAGAACCTCCGCATCGACACCGTCAACCACATCTTCGGCCTCCGACTGAACGTGTGGACGGCCCTCATCCTGTTCGTCCTCGCGGTAGCCGCCTTCATCCTCAGCGCCCGCAAACACCCCGGCCAGGAAAACCTCACCACCGGCCCCGCGGCCGGCAAACCCACCCCAGACACAACCCCCACCCCAGACGCCCCCCACCCAACAGACGGCGACCCCACCACCGCCGACGCGCGGTCCGCCGGGACAGCTGCCGCCGACGCGAGCTCGGGCGACTCGACACCCACCACAGCCGACGGCCCCGGCCCAACCCCCTCCGCCTCGGCAGATCCGGCTGGAGAACCGGCCGCCGAGGCGTCGCCGGCGAATGGGTCGCGTGACTGAATTCCCGGAGGTGTCGGCGGAGCATCATGGGGATCACACTCACCGTGATGTGACCGGCGGCTGGCTTCGGCCGGCGGTGTTCGGGGCGATGGACGGACTGGTCTCCAACTTCGCCCTGATCGCCGGCATGGACGGCGGCACCAGCTCCGGCTCGAAGTTCATCGTGCTGGCGGGCCTGGCCGGTCTCGCCGCCGGCGCGTTCTCGATGGCCGCCGGCGAGTACACCTCGGTCGCCTCCCAGCGCGAACTCGCCCACGCCGAGATCGAGGTCGAACGCGGCGAGATCGACAAACACCCCCTCGACGAAGAGATCGAGCTCGCCGAAACGTACCGCGCGAAAGGCCTGGACCCGGATCTCGCCGGCAAGGTCGCCAAGCAGTTCCACGCCGACCCCGACCAGGCCCTCGAAGAACACGTCCGCGAAGAACTCGGCATCGACCCCACCGACCTCCCGAACCCGGTAGTCGCCGCCGCCTCGTCGTTCATCTGCTTCGCCGTCGGCGCCTTCATCCCGCTCGCCCCGTACCTGCTCGGCGCCGAGAACGTCCTCCCGTCCCTCATCCTCTCCCTGACGGCCCTCTTCGTCTGCGGCGCCGTCGTCTCCCGAGTCACCTCCCGCTCCTGGTGGTACTCAGGCCTCCGCCAGCTCCTCCTCGGCGCCGCAGCCGCCGCCCTCACCTACTTCGTCGGACCCTCGTCGGCCCAGGCATCGGCTGACTCTGGGTGAACAGGCTGCTGTAGGCGTTCAGGGCGGGTTGGCCGCCGAGGTGGGCGTACAGGACGGTGGAGTCCTTGGGGATGTCGCCGGTGCGGATCAGGTCGATCAGGCCGGCCATCGATTTCCCTTCGTACACCGGGTCGATGATCATGCCTTCGAGGGCGCCGGTGAGGTGGATCGCGTCCAAGGTGGATTGGACGGGTACGCCGTACTCGTCGCCTGCCCAGCCCGCCAGCACGGTGATTTCGTCGGGGCGGAGGTCGCGGTCGAGGCCGATCAGGGCGGCGGTGGCGCGGGCGATCCGTTCGACCTGGTCGCGGGTCTCCTGGAGCTTGGCGCTGGCGTCGATGCCGATCACCCAGCGCGGGCGGTCCTGCCCGGCGAACCCGGCGATCATCCCGGCGTGGGTGGAGCCGGTGACGGAGCAGACCACGATGGTGTCGAAGAAGATCCCGAGTTCGCGTTCCTGCTGCTCGACCTCGTCCGCCCAGTTGGCGAACCCGAGCCCGCCGAGCTTGTGGTCCGAGGCGCCGGCCGGGATCGCGTACGGGGAGCCGCCACGCGCTTCGACATCCGCGAGCGCCTGCTTCCAGCTGTCCTTGAACCCGATCCCGAACCCGGCCGGATCGAGCCGCACCTCGGCACCCATGATCCGGCTGAGCATGATGTTCCCGACCCGGTCGTTGAGCGCATCCGGCCAGTTCACCCAGTTCTCCTGAACCAGCACCGCCTTCATCCCCACTTTGGCGGCGACCGCGGCGACCTGACGCGTGTGATTCGACTGATACCCACCAATCGAAACCAACGTGTCGGCCCCTCGCGCGAGCGCGTCCGGTATCAGGTACTCCAACTTCCGAGTCTTGTTCCCGCCGTACGCCAGCCCCGAGTTGCAGTCCTCCCGCTTGGCCCAGATCTTCGCCCCACCCAGATAAGCCGACAACCGCTCCAACGGATGCACGGGACTCGGTCCGAACAGCAGCGGGTACCGCGGATAGTCACTCAGCCCCATCAGGTCCTCCACTAGTCAGGTAGCCCCCATCTTCACCCGCTCCCACCGAAGCCGCCACGTACCGACGAACGGGTAGCTCCACGGGCTCGGCAAGTGAATTTCTGGTGGTTTGGGTGGTTCGGGCGTCGGGTGGGCTGGGAGGATGGGGCGGGTAGTGAGCGCTTGCTTACCTAGAGTTAGCAGGGCGTTGCGCGGTGGACAGGAAGTCCAGCTGGCGGGCGTCATGAGGTAGTCTCGGGGTACCCGGCTTGGGCCAGTGTTGTCCCGCGGCCAGTTGTTTTTGACCGTAGGACGACGGGAGCTCCTGAATGTTTGGTAGCCCGCCATTCCCGAGCGAGGGTCTGTACGACGGAAAGCATGAGCACGATGCGTGCGGTGTGGCTTTCGTCGCGACCCTGACCGGTGAACCGAGCCACGACATCGTGGCCAAAGCTTTGACCGCCCTGCGGAATCTCGAGCATCGTGGTGCGTCCGGTGCCGAGCCGGACTCCGGTGACGGTGCCGGCATTCTGATCCAGGTACCGGACGCGTACTACCGCAAGGTGTGCGAGTTCGAGCTGCCCGGGCCGCACAGCTACGCGACCGGTATCGCGTTCCTCCCGGCCGACGCGGACGACGCCGCGAAGGCGACGAAGCGGATCGAGGAGCTCGCCGCCGAGGAGCAGCTGTCGGTGGTCGGCTGGCGGGACATCCCGACCACGCCGGAGCTGCTCGGCGCGACCGCCCGTTCGGTGATGCCGACCTTCAAGCAGCTGTTCGTGGCCGCGAAGTCGGGCCGGGTACTCGGCCTGGCCCTGGAGCGGATGGCCTTCCGGCTGCGGAAGCGCGCCGAGAAGGAGACCGCGACGTACTTCCCGTCGCTGTCCAGCCGGACCATCACCTACAAGGGGATGCTGACCACCGACCAGCTGGACAAGTTCTTCCCGGAGCTGACCGACCCGGATCTCGCTTCGGCGATCGGTGTCGTACACAGCCGGTTCTCGACGAACACCTTCCCGTCCTGGCCGCTCGCGCACCCGTACCGGTACATCGCGCACAACGGCGAGATCAACACCGTCCAGGGCAACCGGAACTGGATGCGTGCCCGCGAGGCGCTGCTGGCCAGTGACGTGATCCCAGGTGATCTGGAGCAGCTCTACCCGATCTGTACGCCGGGTGCTTCGGACTCGGCGTCGTTCGACGAGGTGCTGGAGTTGCTGCACCTCGGTGGCCGTTCGCTGCCGCACGCGATGCTGATGATGATCCCGGAGGCGTGGGAGAACGCCGCCACCATGGATGCGAAGCGGCGCGCGTTCTACGAGTTCCACTCGACGCTGATGGAGCCGTGGGACGGCCCGGCGTCGGTCGTGTTCTCCGACGGTACGAAGGTCGGCGCGGTACTGGACCGCAACGGCCTGCGCCCGTCGCGCTACTGGGTCACCGACGATGGCCTGGTCGTACTCGCGTCCGAGGCCGGCGTACTCGACATCGACCCGGCGACCGTGACCGAGAAGGGCCGCCTGGAGCCGGGCCGGATCTTCCTGGTCGACACCGGCGCGCACCGGATCATCACCGATGCCGAGGTGAAGAACGCCCTCGCCGGCGAGCACCCGTACGACGAATGGCTGCACGGCGGCCTGATCCGTTTCGAGGACCTGCACGAGCGGGAGCACGTGGTGCACAGCCACGCGTCGGTGACCCGCCGGCAGCAGGTCTTCGGGTACACGGAGGAGGAGCTTCGGGTCATCCTGACGCCGATGGCAAAGGCCGGCGCGGAGCCGATCGGCTCGATGGGTACGGACACGCCGATCGCCGTCCTGAGCGACCGCCCGCGACTGCTGTTCGACTACTTCGCGCAGCTGTTCGCCCAGGTCACGAACCCGCCGCTGGACGCGATCCGCGAGGAGCTGGTGACCTCGCTGTCGTCCAGCCTCGGCCCCGAGTCGAACCTGCTGAACCCGAGCCCGGCGTCCTGCCGCCAGGTGGTGATCCCGTTCCCGGTGATCACCAACGACGAGCTCGCCAAGCTGCGGCACATCAACCTCGACGGTGACATGCCCGGCCTGGCCACCACGGTCCTGCGCGGCGTGTACGACGTCGAGGGCGGCGGCGATGCGCTGAAGGCACGGCTCGACGAGCTGTGCGCCGAGGCGAGCGCCGCGATCAATGACGGCGCCCGCATCCTGGTGCTGTCCGACCGGCACTCGAACGCCGATCACGCGCCGATCCCGTCGCTGCTGCTGACTTCCGCGATCCACCACCACCTGGTCCGCGAGAAGACGCGTACGCAGGTCGGCCTGGTGGTCGAAGCCGGAGATGTCCGCGAAGTGCACCATGTCGCTTTGCTGATGGGGTACGGCGCGGCCGCCATCAACCCGTACCTGGCGCTGGAATCGGTCGAGGATCTGTGCCGCCAGGGCACGTACCTGCCGGGCGTCGAGCCGGAGCAGGCCGTACGCAACGTGGTGAAGTCGCTCGGCAAGGGCGTCCTCAAGGTGATGTCGAAGATGGGTGTGTCGACGGTCGCGTCGTACACGGGTGCCCAGATCTTCGAGGCGAACGGGCTGGCCCCGGAGCTGGTCGATCGCTACTTCACCGGTACGGCGTCGAAGCTCGGCGGGATCGGGCTGGACACGCTCGCCGAGGAGGTTCGCCGGCGGCACCTGCGCGCGTACCCGGCCGATGGCATCTTGCCGGCGCACCGCAAGCTGGAGATCGGCGGCGAGTACCAGTGGCGCCGCGAGGGTGAGCCGCATCTGTTCGACCCGGACACGGTGTTCCGGCTGCAGCACAGCACCCGCACCGGGCGGTACGACATCTTCAAGCAGTACACGGCGAAGGTGGACGAGCAGTCCGAGCGGCTGATGACGCTGCGCGGGTTGTTCGGTTTCAACAGTGACCGGGCACCGATTTCGATCGACGAGGTCGAGCCGGTCAGCGCGATCGTGAAGCGGTTCTCCACCGGCGCGATGAGCTACGGCTCGATCAGCGCCGAGGCGCACACCACGCTGGCGATCGCGATGAACCAGCTCGGCGGCAAGTCGAACACCGGTGAGGGTGGCGAGGACGCCGAGCGGCTGTACGACCCGGCCCGGCGCAGCTCGATCAAGCAGGTCGCGTCCGGCCGCTTCGGCGTCACCGCCGAGTACCTGACGAACTCGGACGACATCCAGATCAAGATGGCGCAGGGCGCGAAGCCCGGCGAGGGCGGGCAGTTGCCCGGCCCGAAGGTGTACCCGTGGGTGGCGAGCACCCGGCACTCGACGCCCGGCGTCGGCCTGATCTCGCCGCCGCCGCACCACGACATCTACTCGATCGAGGACCTGGCGCAGCTGATCCACGATCTGAAGAACGCCAACCCCGCCGCCCGCATCCACGTGAAGCTGGTGTCGGAGGTCGGGGTCGGGACGATCGCCGCCGGTGTCTCCAAGGCGCACGCGGACGTCGTCCTGATCTCCGGTCACGACGGCGGTACCGGCGCGGCGCCGCTGACCTCGCTGAAGCACGCCGGCGGTCCGTGGGAGCTTGGCCTGGCCGAAACCCAGCAAACCCTGCTCCTGAACGGATTGCGGGACCGGATCGTCGTCCAGACCGACGGTCAGCTGAAGACCGGCCGGGACGTCGTCATCGCCGCGCTGCTCGGCGCCGAGGAGTACGGTTTCGCGAGCGCTCCGCTGGTGGTGTCGGGCTGCATCATGATGCGGGTCTGCCACCTGGACACCTGCCCGGTCGGCGTCGCCACCCAGAACCCGGTGCTCCGCGAGCGGTTCAGCGGGAAGCCGGAGTTCGTGGTGAACTTCTTCGAGTTCATCGCCGAGGAGGTCCGCGAGTACCTGGCCGAGCTGGGCTTCCGGACCCTGGACGAGGCGATCGGGCACGCCGAGGTACTGGACGTCGGGCGCGCGGTCGACCACTGGAAGGCCGACGGTCTCGACCTGACGCCGATCCTGCACGTACCGGCGCTGCCCGCGGGCGCTTCCCGGCACCAGACCGTCGAGCAGAACCACGGCCTGGACAAGGCGCTGGACAACGAACTGATCCGGATCTGCGCGCCCGCGCTGGAGAACGGCGAACCGGTCCGGGCGCAGCTCGCGATCCGGAACGTGAACCGGACCGTCGGCACCATGCTCGGCCACGAGATCACCAAGCGGTACCGCGCGGCCGGCCTGGCCGACGGCACCATCGACCTGACCTTCACCGGGTCGGCCGGTAACTCGTTCGCCGCCTTCGTACCGCGCGGAGTCACGCTCCGGCTCGAGGGCGACGCCAACGACTACGTCGGCAAGGGCCTGTCCGGTGGGCGGGTGGTGATCCGTCCGGACCGGCACGCCCGGTTCGACGCGGCCGACCAGATCATCGCCGGCAACGTGATCGCGTACGGCGCCACGTCCGGCGAACTGTTCATCTCCGGCGGCGCGGGGCAGCGGTTCTGCGTACGCAACTCGGGCGCGACCGCGGTCGTCGAAGCCGTCGGCGACCACGCGTGCGAGTACATGACCGGTGGGCGGGTCGTCGTACTCGGCGCCGTCGGCCGGAACTTCGCGGCCGGCATGTCGGGCGGCGTGGCCCACGTGATCGACCTGGACCCGGCGCTGGTCAACCCGGAGCTGGTGGACCTGCACGCGGTCACCACCGACGAGTCCGAACTGCTGCACGACCTGGTCCGCAGGCACTTCGAGGAGACCGGATCGGAACGGGCCGCCAAGCTGCTCGCCGACTGGCCCGCCGCTGCCGCCAGGTTCACCACGGTGATGCCCCGCGACTACGCCCGGGTGCTGGCGGCCAAGGCGGCCGCCGAGCGCGACGGGCTGGACGAGGACGCCACCACGCGAGCGATGATGGAGGCCATCTGATGGCTGACCCGAAGGGATTCCTGACCACCGGCCGGGAGGTCGCCGACCGGCGGCCGGTCGCGGAGCGCGTCCAGGACTGGAAAGAGGTGTACCCCGGCGGGCCGGGCAAGGCGCTGCTGCCGATCATCACCAAGCAGGCCGGGCGCTGTATGGACTGCGGCATCCCGTTCTGCCACAACGGCTGCCCGCTGGGCAACCTGATCCCGGAGTGGAACGACCTGGTCTGGCGGGACGACTGGTCGAGCGCGATCGAGCGGTTGCACGCGACCAACAACTTCCCGGAGTTCACCGGCCGGCTCTGCCCGGCGCCGTGCGAGACCTCCTGCGTACTCGGGATCAACCAGGACCCGGTGACGATCAAGAACGTCGAGGTCGCGATCATCGACAAGGCCTGGGAGACCGGTGACGTCAAGCCGCAGCCGCCGGAATGGCTGACCGGTAAGACGATCGCCGTCGTCGGCTCCGGCCCGGCCGGCCTGGCCGCCGCGCAGCAGCTGACCCGCGCGGGTCACACCGTCGCGGTGTACGAGCGTGCCGACGCCCCGGGCGGTCTGCTGCGCTACGGCATCCCCGAGTTCAAGATGGAGAAGGAACAGGTCGACCGCCGGATTCAGCAGATGAAGGAGGAGGGCACCGTCTTCCGCTCCGGCGTCAACGTCGGCGTGGACGTGACCGGTACCCAGCTGAAGCAGCGGTACGACGCGGTGGTGATCGCGACCGGCTCGACGGCGGCGCGTGATCTTCCGGTACCTGGTCGCGAGTACGGCGGAATCCATCAGGCGATGGAGTACCTGCCGCAGGCGAACCGGACCGCGCTCGGCCGGACGGTCGAGGACCAGATCGTTGCCACTGGCAAAGACGTGGTGATCATCGGCGGCGGCGACACCGGCGCCGACTGCCTCGGTACCGCGCACCGGCAGGGCGCCCGGTCGGTGACCCAGCTGGAGATCATGCCGCGGCCGGGAGACGACCGTCCGGGCAGCCAGCCGTGGCCGACGTACCCGATGATCTACCGGGTCGCGTCCGCGCACGAAGAGGGCGGCGAGCGGGTGTACGCGGTCTCGACGGTGAACTTCGAGGCCGATGCCGACGGCAACGTTGCCGGGCTGAACCTGGTCGAGGTCGAGTTCAAGGACGGCAAGTTCAACCCGGTCGAGGGCAGCGAGCGGACCATTCCGGCGCAGCTCGTGCTGCTGGCGATGGGCTTCGTCGGCCCCGAGCGCGAGGGTTTCCTCGAACAGCTCGGCGTCGAGCTGGACGAGCGCGGCAACGTACGGCGGGACAAGCAGTACCAGACCTCGGTCGAGGGTGTCTTCGCCTGCGGCGACGCCGGCCGTGGCCAGTCCTTGATCGTCTGGGCCATCGCCGAAGGCCGTTCCTGCGCGAACGGCGTGGACACCCTGCTCACCGGCTCGTCCACCCTCCCCACCCCCATCCCACCCACCGCCCGCCCCCTAGCCGTCTAACCCACCCCGGCACGGCCCCCGCGCCGCGCCGGGGATGGGGCGGCCCCCGCCCCGCACCACCCGCCCCGCGCTGGCCCCCGGCGCCCTGCGCGTCGGCGCCATTTCGGTGGTTAACCTCTGCGGGTGCCCCTTCACACCCCGCATGCGGGGCGTGAACGGGCACCTTCGCACGTTAACTACCGAAATGGGGCGAGGGGCTCGGGAGTCGTCGGCGGTGCGAGGTGCGTGCGGTTGATCGGGCCAATACGGTGGAACGGTGGTTAAGCGGCTGGTGACGAAGGCGCGACTCAGGGCGATTGCCCCGTGGGTCGCGCTGAGCTTGGTGTTCGTGTCGACCTCGGTGCTGATCGGGTTGCTCGCGTTCGTGAACGACTCGCAGCGGGTCACGATCGGCGCGCACGCGGCGACGGTCTCGCCGACGTTCGACGGGCACGCGACGGTCGATCTCGGCGCGGTACTGCCGCGACTGCGGCTGGCCAGCACGGACCCGTTCGGGCTCGGCGTCAACATCGACGTCCAGGAAACCAACGCCGCGAACCTCACCGACCTGATCAACCGGGACGCCCTGATCGCCGCCCAGCCGGAGGGCGAGATCGCGCGGATCCAGCAGGCCGTTCAGGAGATGGCGGTCGACGACGCGCTGGCCGGCGCCGGGTCCGGGCTACTGGTCACGGTCGTGGTCGCGACCTTGTGGGCGATGATCGGGTACCGGCGCCGCCGCGAACTGTGGCATCTGGTGCACCGGCACGAGCGGCGCGTCGAGCACCGGGCGATCGTCGTACTGGTCGCGATGCTGATCACGATCGCGTCCATCTTCGGGCCGGGCCGGATGCGCCGGATCGAGGCGCCGCCGACCGAATGGACCCCGCTCGCCAAGCTGCTGCCCGAGCTCGACCTGGACGCCCGGCTGCAGGGCGTCGAGGTGGCGTCCGGGTTCTCCACCACCGGTGGCGTCGGCGTGATCAAGACCGCGGTCGAGACGTACCAGCGCTCCACCCGGTTCTACGGTCAGCTGACCGACAAGGTCGGCGGCGTCAGCAGCCAGATCCACCAGCCCAGCAAGGACGAAACCGTCGCGATCCAGGTCAACGACCGGCACGACAACATCGGGATGGACCCGTTCGCGGCCGCGGTGGCGAAGGCGGCCGGCGCGAAGCTGCTGATCGACGCCGGTGACGACACGTCGTCCGGGCAGGAGTGGGAACTGTTCAGCATCAACTCGCTGCGCCAGCACTTCAAGGACTTCAAGGTGGTCGCGGTGGCCGGCAATCACGACGCCGGCGGGCACGTGAAGGACGCGATGCGGAAGAGCGGGTTCACCGTACTCGACAGTAAACCGGTCGAAGTGGACGGGATTCGCTTCCTCGGCGACAGCGATCCGACCAAGACCGGGCTCGGCAGCGCCGATCAGCCCGGTGACGAGACTGTCGACCACCAGTCCAAGCGGCTCGCCGACATCGCCTGCTCGCAGCCGGACGACAAGCGGATCTCCACCATGGTCGTACACGACCCGGCGTCGTTCACCGCCACCGCCGAGCGCGGATGCGCGACGCTGCTGCTGTCCGGGCACCTGCACCGGCAGGTGGGTCCGGAGACGAAGGTGGTGGACGGGCGGCCGGTCACCACGTACACGAACGGGACGACCGGGGGAGCGGCGTACGCGTTCGCGCTCGGCTACACGTTGCGCCGGCCGGGTGAGGTCACCCTGATCACGTACCTCAAAGGTCAGCCGGTCGGCCTGCAGACCGTCACCGCCGAGCTCACCGGCGACGTCACCGTCGGGGCCTACACCCCCTTGTCCTCTTGACGATTCGGCTCCCGCGGCGGTGCGCCATCGAGTGTTCACCCGCCGGTAAGGGGGGCGGACCAGCGGGACCAGTGGTTTGCAGGAGTAGGGTTGTGTGACGTGCGTCGCGCTAAGATCGTTTGTACGCTCGGCCCGGCTACGGCCGCCCCGGAGCGCATCATGGAACTTGTCCAAGCTGGCATGGATGTCGCCAGGCTCAATCTGAGCCACGGCGCCCACGCCGAGCACGAGCGCATCTACCAGCGGATTCGGACCGCCGCCGCGGAGACCGGCAAGAACGTCGGCATCCTGGTCGACCTGCAAGGCCCGAAGATCCGGCTGGCGGAGTTCGCCGAGGGCAAGGCAACGCTGACCTACGGCGAGCGCTTCACGATCACCACCCGGGAGGTGCCGGGTGACCAGACCATCTGCGGTACGACGTACGACGGTCTGCCGGGAGACGTGAAGCCGGGCGACCAGCTGCTGATCGACGACGGCCGGATCGGGCTGGTCGCCGAGGAGGTGACCGAGACCGACGTGATCTGCCGGGTCACCGTCGGTGGGCCGGTGTCCAACCACAAGGGCATCAACCTCCCCGGCGTGTCGGTCAGCGTGCCGGCGCTGTCCGAGAAGGACGCCGAGGACCTGCGCTGGGCGCTGCACCTGCCGGCCGACATGATCGCGCTGTCGTTCGTCCGCGACGCCGCGGACATCCAGCTCGTCCACAAGATCATGGACGAGGAGGGGCTGCGGCTCCCGGTCGTCGCCAAGATCGAGAAGCCGCAGGCGGTCGCCAACCTGGACGAGATCATCGAGGCGTTCGACGGGTTCATGGTGGCCCGCGGCGACCTCGGCGTGGAGCTCCCGCTGGAGGAGGTCCCGCTGGTTCAGAAGCTGATCATCGACCAGGCCCGGCTGAACGCGAAGCCGGTGATCGTCGCCACCCAGATGCTGGAGTCGATGATCTCCGCGCCGCGACCGACCCGGGCCGAGGCGTCCGACGTCGCGAACGCGGTCCTGGACGGTGCCGACGCGGTGATGCTGTCCGGCGAGACCAGCGTCGGCCGGTTCCCGATCGAGACCGTCAAGACGATGGCGCGGATCGTGGAATCCACCGAGGAGCACGGTCTCGGCCGGGTCCAGGAGATCGAGTGGGAGCCGAAGACCAAGGGCGGCGTGATCGCCCGGGCGGCCGCCGACGTGGCGGAGCGGCTGGAGGCGAAGTACCTGATCGCGTTCACCCAGTCCGGTGACACCGCGCTGCGCCTCGCCCGGTACCGCACCGAGGTCCCGCTGCTCGCCTTTACCCCCGTCCCGTCCGTCAGCTCCTGGCTGAGCGTCGTCTGGGGCATCGAGACCCACATCGTCCCCACCGTCGACCACACCGACGAAATGGTCCGCCAGGTCGACCAGCGCCTGCTCGAACTCGGCAAGGTCCAAAAGGGCGACCTGGTGGTAATCGTCGCCGGCTCCCCACCTAGCATCCCCGGCTCCACCAACGCCCTCCGAGTCCACCGCATGGGCGACGCCATCGAAGGCATCGCCCCCGCCTACCGCAGTCCCAACCCGTAAGCAGACGCTTCAGCACGAGGTGGGCAGCCGGAACCGGGTTGCCCACCTCGACGTCTGTGGGAGGATTGGAAGAGGAGCGCCGCGGCCGAGAGGGTCGATGCATTGATCTGCCGACCGACCGGCTAGAGTTCTCCTGCAACCTCGCCGGGTTGGCGGAACGGCATACGCGATGGTCTCAAACACCATTGCCCGCAAGGGCTTGTGGGTTCGAATCCCACACTCGGCACAAATTGTCGGCGGACAGTGCAAGCCTGTCTCATGGCTCACTTCAGGTCCCGGGAGACGGTCGAGTCAGCGCTGCGGATGTCCGGCCAAGGTGTGCCGGATCGCGTCAACGCTGAGCTCCACGGCGTCGCGCTGCGAACGATCAGGACGTGGCGGCGCCGGTATCTGCGAGAAGGGCGGACTCGCCAGCACGCGGCGACGCCGTGTCCCAGGTGCGACGGGGCTCCGTTGGACGAGGCGGCGTACGCGTTGTTGCTGGGGTGGTACTTGGGAGACGGGTCGATCGCGCGGGCGCGGCGGGGTGTGTTCACGCTGCAGATCATCAACGACGCGCGGTACTCGGACCTCAACCGGGAGATTGCGGAGACGATCAAGCGGGTGAAGCCGACTGCGAGCCCATGCCTGCGTGGCGGGAATGGGGCCGTTCGGGTCGAGGCGCGGTGGAAGCACTGGCCTTGTGTGTTTCCTCAGCATGGGCCGGGGCGGAAGCATCTGCGGAAGATCGAACTGACGGGGTGGCAGCGGGAGATTGTTGCCAAGTACCCCGAGCAGTTGCTGCGTGGGTTGTTTCACTCGGACGGGTGCCGGTTCGTGAACTGGGCGAGCAAGCCGAGTGGCAAGCGGTACTTCTACGTCCGGTACATGTTCTCGAACGAGTCTGGTGACATTCGGAAGATACTGACGGATGCGCTCGATCTGTTGGGGATTGGTTGGCGGCAGCCGCGTGCCAACGTGGTCGCCGTCAGCCGGAAGGAAGGTGTGGTGGTGCTGGATGGGTTTGTCGGGCCGAAGTCGTGATGGTGGGTCGATAAGGTGTCGGGTGTGACTGCTAAGCGTGTGGTGATCGCTGAGGACGAGGCTTTGATTCGGATGGATCTGGCTGAGATGCTCGCGGAAGAGGGGTATGACGTCGTCGGGCAGGCGGGGGACGGCGAGGAGGCGATTCGGCTGGCGATCGAGCAGCGGCCGGATCTGGTCATTCTCGACGTGAAGATGCCGAAGCTGGACGGGTTGAGCGCGGCCGAGAAGATCGCGGGGGAGCGGATCGCGCCGGTGCTGATGCTGACCGCGTTCTCGCAGCGGGAGCTGGTCGAGCGGGCCCGGGACGCGGGCGCGATGGCGTACCTGGTGAAGCCGTTCTCGAAGGCCGACCTGCTGCCCGCGATCGAGATCGCCGCGTCCCGGTACGTGGAGCTGGCCGAGCTGGAGCGGGAGGTCGCCGACCTGTCCGAGCGGCTGGAGACCCGCAAGCTGGTGGACCGGGCGAAGTCGATCCTGCAGACCAAGTTCGGGCTGTCCGAGCCGGATTCGTTCCGCTGGATTCAGAAGACCGCGATGGACAAGCGGGTGTCGATGCGCCAGGTCGCGGAGCTGGTCGTGAACGAGGCCGGCGACGCCTGATCGCGGTCGTCCGGTGACGCTCGGGTGAACCGCGGCGTACGTTCGTGACAACCCGTACCCGAGGGAAGCGCTCCCATCGGCGATTCTCACCGAAAACCACCGGGTACTGACGCTGAGTCACCTTTTCGTCAACGCGTCAGTAACCAGGTGATCGGACGATACTTACCGCGGTAACGACCTCACAACACAGCCTGTGGGCTGTTCGCTTGTGCCTCCCGGCGGGTCTAACCTGCCGGTGCTCGCGGCAATGCGCGAGGGTCCCGGCTCCGCTGGGACTATCCAGACATGGGAGGAACAGTGCACCAGCGTTCCGTAGTACGGGTCGGCGCGTCGCTGATCGTTGCGTCGTTGGCCCTGACTGCCTGCGGCTCACGCAGTGGCAACGACTCTGGCGGGGGCTCCGGAGGCTCGACCAAGACCGCGAAGATCGGCGTCATCGCGCCGCTGTCCGGAGACTTGTCGGCTCTGGGTCTGGGTATCCAGCACTCCGTCGAACTCGCCGTGAAGCAGGCAAACGACTCGAACGCGATCCCGGGCTGGAAGCTCGAGGTCGACGCGAAGGACGACGAGGCGAAGACCGAGCCGGGTAAGAACGCGGCCACCGCGCTCGCCTCGGACGCGAACGTGATCGGCGTCGTCGGCACCCTGAACACCAGCACCAGCCAGCAGGTGCAGCCGGTGCTCGCGCCGAAGAACATCGTCCAGGTCTCGCCGGCGAACACCGGCCCGGGCCTGACCCAGGGCGCGAACTGGCAGACCGACCCGAAGCGGCCGTACCCGACGTACTTCCGGACCTGCACCACGGACGCGGTCCAGGGCCCGTTCGCGGCCCGCTACCTGTACGAGACCGCGAAGATCACCAAGGTCGCCACGATCCACGACAAGAAGGCGTACGGCCAGGGCCTGGTCGGCACCTTCACCGAGGAGTTCAAGAAGCTCGGTGGTCAGGTCGTCGCGGCGCAGACGATCAACCCGGACGACTCGAACTACCAGGCGGTCATCTCCGCGGTGAAGCCGTCCAACCCGCAGGCGGTCTACTACGGCGGTGAGTACCCGAACGCCGGTCCGCTCTCGCAGCAGATGAAGGCCGCCGGCCTGAACGTCCCGCTGATGGGCGGCGACGGCATCTTCGACCCGAAGTACATCACCCTGGCCGGCAAGACCAGCGACGGTGACCTGGCCACCTCGGTCGGCGCTCCGGTCGACACCCTGGCGTCGGCGAAGAAGTTCGTTGCCGACTACAACGCGCAGAACTACAAGGAGCCGTACGCCGCGTACGGCGGCTACTCGTTCGACGCCGCGAACGCGATCATCGAGGCGCTGAAGACCTCGCTGAAGGACGCCAAGGACGTCGAGTCCGCCCGGCAGGCGACGGTCGATGCCATGAGCAAGGTTTCCTTCGAGGGCGTCACCGGCAAGGTCTCCTTCGACCAGTACGGCGACACCACCTCCAAGGTGCTGACCGTCTACAAGGTTGCCGGTGGCAAGTGGTCCACCGTCGAGACCAAGGCGTTCGAGGACAAGTAACCGCAGTCGACCTCATGTCTCGGGGGTGGGAGCGATCCTCCCACCCCCGTGGCGTGTCACAACCGAGGCAGATGGGAGGTCGACGTGGACCAGTTCATCCAGCAACTCGTCAACGGGCTGACCTTGGGCTCGCTGTACGCGCTGATCGCGGTCGGATACACGGTCGTGTACGGCATTGTGCAGCTGATCAACTTCGCGCATGGCGAGGTGTTCATGATCGGTGCGTTCGGCGCGTTGTCGACGTACCTGTTGTTCTTCAACGGTCACACCAGCATCTTGATCCTGCCGGTGATGATCATCGGCGCGATGATCGCGTCGGTCGGCACCGCGGTGCTGATGGAACGTGTCGCGTACCGTCCCCTGCGGAACGCGCCACGGCTCGCACCGCTGATCACGGCGATCGGCATCTCCGTTTTCCTGCAGGAGTTCATCCGGCTGTTCTACGAGCAGCCCGCCTGGACGGTCGTGGTGTTCGCCGGCCTGGCCGTTGCCGTCGGCTACCTGGCCGGCCGGCTGGTCGCCAGGACCGACCTGAACCACCCGATTTCCAAGTGGTACGACCGTGGCCCGCTGCTCGGTGGTGCCGGTGGCGCCGTCGCGCTGTGGATCGTCGCGCGGCTGATCAACCGTGAGCTGAACCCGCTGCTGATCATCGGCGTGGTCGTGGTCGGTGCGCTGGTCGGTACCGGAATCGGCTGGCTGACAAGCCTGGCCGTCCGCAAGAACGCTCGCACCACGCTGCCGATGCGGTCGGTCGCCGCCGCCGCTCTTGGTGGCGCCGTGGTCGCCGAGCTCGGCTGGGTGATCTTCAAGGCGCTGATCACCAAGGTCGAGTGGCCGAGCGCCAAGCTGCGGATCCCGTTCCCGCAGATCGACGTGGTGACTGGGAAGGCCTTGCAGGTCGGCGGTGTGACGATCCAGCGGTCCGCGATCTTCACGGTCGCCGCGCTCGCGGTGTGTGCCGTGCTGCTCTGGTTCTTCATCAACCGGACCCGGATCGGCCGCGGTATGCAGGCCGTCTCGCAGGACCCGGACACCGCCCGGCTGATGGGGATCAACGTCGACCGGATCATCGTGGTCGCGTTCGCGCTCGGTGCGGTACTGGCCGCGATCGCCGGTGTGTCGCAGGGTCTGCAGAACACGAACATCGAGTTCCGGATGGGCTTCCTGGCCGGTCTGAAGGCGTTCACCGCCGCGGTCCTCGGTGGTATCGGCAACATCTACGGCGCGGTCGTCGGTGGTCTGGTCCTCGGCGTCGTCGAGGCGATGGCCACGCAGTACATCCCGGGTCAGTTCGGCGGTAGCACCTGGAAGGACGTCTGGGCGTTCGTCATTCTGATTCTGGTTCTGGTGTTCAGGCCGCAGGGCCTGCTCGGCGCGAGGGTGGTGGACCGGGCATGAGCGACGTGAAGACTGCCGAAACGGCAGCTGAGGCTCCGGTGACGAAGCCGGCCAAGCCGATCGCCTGGCCGCTGGGCCTGGCCGGCGTGGCGCTCGTGATCGCCGGTTCGTTCCTGTCCTGGAGCTACAACGGGCAGATCCTGAACGACCTCTCGATCAACTTCTACCCAGGCGGTCTGCAGATCCTCGCGATCATCATCGCGCTGCTGTCCCTGGTGCTGTTGCTCGCCGAGAAGGGTCCGCTGACCAAGCTGGGCTCGTGGCTGGACGCGACCCTCGGGTTGCGGGCCCTGGGCACCGGTCTGGCCCTGTACATGGCCCTGGTACTGGTCGCGATCACGGTGCAGGCGCATGGTCTGATCAACGTCAACCCAGGTGGGTACGTGACGACCGTCGGCGCCGTACTGCTGGCGGTGTCCGGCTGGATGTCGCCGTTGCGGCAACTGCGTGACATGAGCCAGGCGCGGCTGCCCGCCTGGATGGAGATCCTCACCATCGGCGTACTGATGGCCGCGCTGCTGTTCATGGCCGCGTACGCGCTGGGGCTGTCGGACGCCTGGTCGTTCGTACTGTGCCTGCTGTTCATCGCCACGGCGGCGACCGCGTTGTTCCGGTCCGGGGCGATGACGTTCGTCGGCCATGTCGGGCAGCGGCATCGCAAGGTGCTGACGCTCGGCGCGTTCGTGGCGGCGTTCCTGTTCCCGTTCACCCAGAACGGTTCGGACGCGAACATGTCGATCGCGGGTTCGGTGCTGGTCTTCAGCGCGACCGCGATCGGGCTGAACATCGTGGTCGGCCTGGCCGGCCTGCTGGACCTCGGGTACATCGCGTTCCTGGGCTCGGGCGCGTACGTGGCGGCGACCTTGTCGACGTCGGCGTTCGCGACCATCGGCTGGAAGCCGCCGTTCCTGCTGGTCGTCCTGCTCGGCGCCTGCGTGGCGGCGGTACTGGGCCTGATCATCGGTTCGCCGACGCTGCGGGTGTCGGGTGACTACCTGGCCATCGTGACGCTCGGCTTCGGTGAGATCTTCCGGTTCTCGATGTTCAACCTGGACGGCAACAACGGCCCGAACCTGACCAACGGCCCGAACGGTATCCCCGGCATCCCGGACCTGGAGCTGTTCGGCTTCAACTTCGGTTCCGGGCACACCATCGCCGGCATCGAGCTCGGCCGGTTCTCGAACTACTACTTCCTGCTGCTGATCCTGGTCGGCGGCGTCGTCCTCGCGTTCTCCCGGCTGAACGACAGCCGGATCGGGCGTGGCTGGGTGGCGATCCGGGAGGACGAGAAGGCCGCCGAGGCGATGGGCGTGAACGTGTTCGGGCTGAAGCTGCTCGCGTTCGCGATCGGTGCCTTCCTGGCCGGTCTGGCCGGCACCATCAAGGCGCACCAGGACGGCGCGGTCAGCCCGGACCAGTACATCTTCCTGGAGTCGGCGTTCCTGCTCGCCGCGATCGTGCTCGGCGGCATGGGCACCATCGCCGGTGTGTTGCTCGGTGCAACGATCCTGAAGCTGCTGCCGGAGAAACTGCGGTTCTTCTCCGAGTACCGGTTGCTGCTGTTCGGTCTGCTGCTGGTACTGATGATGCGCTTCCGGCCGGAGGGTCTGGTGGCGAGCAAACGCCGGCAGCTGGAGTTCCACGAAGAGGACGAGGCGCTGGCGGTCGAGATCGAAGAGGAACGGCTGGCTGTCGGGGAGGCGAAATGACGGTGACCGAAACTCAGGACCGCGTCCAGCGGCCGATCGGCGAGCCGGTACTGGAAGCGTCCGGCGTGACCATGCGGTTCGGTGGTCTGCTCGCGGTGAACGGCGTCGACCTGACCGTACGGGAAGGCGAGATCGTCGGCCTGATCGGGCCGAACGGCGCCGGCAAGACGACCTTCTTCAACTGCCTGACCGGGCTGTACAAGCCGACCAGCGGTCAGGTCCGGTTCGCCGCGTCGCCACGGCGGAAGGAACAGACCCGGTTCCTGTCGCGGCAGTCGGTGCTCGGGGCAAAGACCGAGCAGGTGCCGTTGCTGAACGAGTCGCCGGGGCTGACCCGGCCGGAGCCGGGCGTGCTGGCGCCGCTGCCGCCGAAGCCGCGGGCGGTGGTCCGGGCCGGGATGGCGCGGACGTTCCAGAACATCCGGTTGTTCGCGAACATGACCGCGCTGGAGAACGTGATGGTCGGCCGGTACTGCCGGACCAGCGCGGGCGCGCTCACCTCGGTGCTGCACGGCCCGAAGTTCCGGCACGAGGAGGCGGCCACCCGGAAGCGGGCGCAGGAGCTGCTCGACTTCGTCGGCCTCGGCCGGTCCGCCGAGAACCTGGCCCGGAACATGCCGTACGGCGACCAGCGCCGGCTGGAGATCGCCCGGGCGCTGGCCACCGACCCGAAGCTGATCCTGCTGGACGAGCCGACGGCCGGGATGAACCCGCAGGAGACCCGGCAGGCGATGGACCTGATCTTCAAGATCCGGGACGCCGGCCTGTCGGTGGTGGTGATCGAGCACGACATGCGGTTCATCTTCAACCTCTGCGACCGGGTGCTCTGCCTGGTCCAGGGCCAGGCCCTGATCGAGGGCACCCCGGCCGAGGTGCAGTCCGACCCGCGGGTGATCGAGGCGTACATCGGCACCGGCGAGGACGACGATGACGACCGCCCGCAAGACACCGCTGCTGGGGAGACGCCATGACCGCCATGCTGGAAGTGCGTGACCTGGAAGTTGCCTACGGCAAGATCCTTGCGGTGAAGAAGATCAGCTTCAGTGTCGAGCAGGGGCAGGTGGTGTCGCTGATCGGCACCAACGGCGCCGGCAAGACGACGACGCTGAAGACGATCTCCGGGCTGCTCCGGCCGATCGGTGGCGAGATCTGGTTCCAGGGCGAGCGGATTGACCAGATGGCCGCGCATGACATCGTCACCCGCGGCCTGGCGCATTCGCCCGAGGGGCGGCGGATCTTCCCGCGGCTCTCGGTCGAGGAGAACCTGCACCTCGGTGCGTTCTCCCGCAAGGACACGGCCGGCGTACGCGCCGACCTGCAGGCGGCGTACGACCTGTTCCCGATCCTGGGGGAGCGGCGCAAGCAGCCGGCCGGGACGTTCTCCGGTGGTGAGCAGCAGATGCTGGCGATGGGCCGGGCGATGATGAGCCGGCCGAAGCTGCTGATGCTGGACGAGCCGTCGATGGGGCTGTCGCCGATCATGATGAAGCGGATCATGTCGACGGTGACCGAGCTGCAGTCGCAGGGTACGACGATCCTGCTGGTCGAGCAGAACGCGCAGGCGGCGCTGAAGCGCGCCGACTACGGGTACGTACTGGAGGTCGGCAAGATCGTGCTGTCCGGCACCGGGCAGGACCTGCTGGTGAACGACTCGGTCCGCAAGGCCTATCTGGGCGAGGACTGACGCGCTAGCTGCTGGTTCAGTTGCGGATCACCACGAGCAACTGAACCAGCAGCGGTGCAACGATCAGTGCCGGCAGCAGGTCGGCGACCGCTACCTGCTTGAGCTTCAGCAACCGGAGCGCCACGCCGATCAGCATCACCCCACCGGTCGCGCCCAACGCGGTGACATGCGCCTCGGGCAGTACGTCGCCGAGGACCGCGCCGACCGCGGTCATCAGGCCCTGGACCACCAGTACGACCAGCGCGGAGGCCGCCACGCCCCAGCCGAACGAGGCAGCGAAGGCGATCGAGGTGAACCCGTCCAGCACGGCCTTCAGGAAGAGCTGGTCCGCGCCCCGGCCGAGTCCGTCGGACAGCGCGCCGAGGAACGTCAGCGGCCCGACACAGAACACCATCGACGCCGACACGAACCCCTCGACGAACGTCCCCCGGCCCTCGCCGCGGTCGAACCGGCGCTGCATCCAGCCGCCGAACCCTTCCAGCCGTTGCTCGATCCGCAGCAGTGAGCCGATGATCCCGCCGATCAGCATCGCGCCCAGGACCAGCAGGATCGGCGCGCTGCCGCCGACCGCGTCGCTGAGCGCCTGGTCGCTGACGGTGAGCGCCGACGAGATCGCGATCAGCAGCGTGACCAGGCCGATCGCGTCCGTGACCAGGTCCCTGGTCCGGTGACTGAGGCGGTGGCCGACGAGCACGCCGAGTACCGAACCGATGAGCACCGTCGCCACATTCACGGCGGTCCCGATTCCGATGAACAAACTGGTCTCCAACTCGACTTTGCAGGTGACCCCCGAGGGCCTACTGTTGCGCGAGGACGAGCGTATCGGCCCGTCTGTTCACCTCGGGGGTGGACCGGAGCGGGAGGTCGCCGTGGCTGCCATCGAGGTGCGTGACGCACGCCCGGGTGACGGCGGCGCGCTGGTCGCGCTGTGGCGTGAGCTGACCACCGCCGGGCTGCCCTCCCGGTTGCCGGCACCGCCGTCGGCCGCCGCCGCGGAAGTTGCCGTCAGCAAGCATCTGGCCGATCCGGCCGGCCGGTTGCTGGTGGTCGAGCTGGACGGCGCCGTGCACGGGATGGCGTACCTGCGCCGGACCGCGATCAGCCCGCTGCACGACGACAGCACGATCACGGTCGAGTACCTGCATGTCAGCGACTCCAGCCGCCGGCACGGCCTGGGCAAGGCGCTGATCGCCGAAGCGGTGACCTGGGCCGAGCACGAGAGCTGCGCCCACCTGGCCGTGGTCGCGCCGGCGATCGCCCGCGAGGCGAACCGGTTCCTGGCCCGGCTCGGGCTGGGGCAGGCCGGGGTGCTGCGGTTCGCCACCACGCACACGGTCCGTCGCCGGCTCGCCGCCGAGCACGCACCGAACCTGCTCGCCCTGCTCTCGTCCCGCCGCTCCGCGGTCGCCCGCCGGGCCGCGCTCGGTGTCACTCCGCCCGGCATCACCGGGACCGGCGGCACCGCGACCAGCCCGGTCGCGCCGGTCAGCTCCCCGGCGGAGCCTGAATCAGCTGGCACGTGATCCGCGCCGTGCAGACCCGCTTGTCCCGCTCGTCGGTGATCACCACCTCGTACGACGTGGTGGTGCGGCCGAGGTAGATCGGCGTCGCCACGCCGGTCACGATCCCGTCCCGGACCGCCCGGTGGTGGGTGGCGTTGATGTCGACTCCGACGGCGACCTTGCCGTGCGTCGCCGCGTGCAGCGCCGAGCCGATCGAGCCGAGGCTCTCGGCCAGTACGCAGGACGCTCCGCCGTGCAGCAGCCCGTACGGCTGGGTGTTGCCCTTCACCGGCATCGTCGCGACCACCCGCTCCGCCGCCGCTTCGGTGACAACGATTCCCATCAGCTCCAGCAGGGTACCCGTCATGCTCATGCCGGGTCCGAGGTTCGATTCATCAGCCACGGACCAGAGAGTACGCGGCTTTGTAAGAACTGTCCCAGGGAACCACTAGAGTCGGTGTGTGGCTGCAGAAACGGATACGACGACGATGACCAAGGACACCGCGACCCCGGAAACCGGGCGACCGCGGATCCTGCTGCTGGACGGGCACTCGCTGGCCTACCGGGCGTTCTACGCGCTCCCGGTGGAGAACTTCTCCACCACCACCGGCCAGCACACCAACGCGGTGTACGGGTTCACCTCGATGCTGATCAACATGCTCCGGGACGAGCAGCCTACGCACATCTGCGTCGCGTTCGACGTGTCCCGCAAGACCTTCCGCACCGAGCAGTACGCGGAGTACAAGGCCGGCCGGTCGAAGTCGCCGGACGAGTTCAGCGGCCAGATCTCGCTGGTCAAGGAGGTGCTGGAGGCGCTCCGGATCCCGACCACCGAGATCGACGGCTGGGAGGCCGACGACATCATCGCCACCCTCGCCACGCAGGCCTCCGAGCAGGGTTTCGAGGTGCTGATCAGCAGCGGCGACCGGGACTCGTTCCAGCTGATCAACGAGAACGTCACGGTGCTGTACCCGAAGCGTGGCGTGTCCGAGATCGCCCGGATGGATCCGGCCGCGATCGAGGAGAAGTACGGTGTCGGCCCGCGGCTGTACCCGGACCTGGCCGCGCTGGTGGGGGAGCAGAGCGACAACCTGCCGGGCGTGCCCGGGGTCGGGCCGAAGACGGCGGCCAAGTGGCTGAACCAGTTCGGCTCGCTGAACGACGTGGTCGACCGGGTGAACGAGATCAAGGGCAAGGCCGGTGAGTCGCTGCGGGAGCACCTCGCCGACGTGATCCGGAACCGGCAGATCAACGAGCTGGTCCGCGATCTGACGCTGGACGTCGCGGTGGACGACCTGATCCGGACGCCGTGGGACCGCGACAAGGTGCACACGCTGTTCGACAGCCTGGAGTTCCGGGTGCTGCGGGAGCGGCTGGTCGCCGAGCACGAAGAAGTCGATGCGACCGTCGATCACGGGTTCGAGCTGGACGGCGCGCAGCTGAAGGCTGGCGAGCTGGGCGCGTGGCTGAAGGAGCACGTCAGCACCGGTGACCGGGTCGGCGTCGCGGTGCAGGGCAGCTGGGGTGGTGGCACCGGTCAGATCACCGGGCTCGCGCTCGCGAACGCGACCGGCGCGGCGGCCTGGTTCGACCCGGAGGCGATGACTCCGGATGACGAGGAGGCCTGGAAGGCCTGGCTGGCCGACTCGGCCGTCCCGAAGGCGCTGCACGACGCGAAGGGTCCGCTGCTCGGCTTCCTGGAGCGTGGCTGGACGCTCGCCGGGCTCAGCTCGGACACGCAGCTGAGCGCGTACCTGGTCCGTCCGGATCAGCGGGCGTACGACCTCGCCGACCTGACCGTGCGGTACCTGAAGCGTGAACTGCGCAACGAAGAGGCCGAGAACGGGCAGCTCAGTTTCGACGACGTCGAAGGTGGTCCGGCGGCGGATCACACGATGCTGCGCGCCCGCGCGATCGCGGACCTGGCTGACACGCTGGACGCCGAGCTCGAGAAGCAGGCCGGTACGCCGCTGCTCGCCGAGGTCGAGCTGCCGCTGATCCACGTGATCGCGTCGATGGAGCGCGACGGCATCGCGGTCGACCAGCCGTACCTGCAGGAGCTGGAAGCGCGGTTCGCGACCGGCGTCCGCGATGCGGCCACGGCGGCGTACGAGGTGATCGGGAAGGAGATCAACCTCGGATCGCCGAAGCAGCTGCAGGTCGTGCTGTTCGACGAGTTGCAGATGCCGAAGACGAAGCGGACCAAGACCGGGTACACGACGGACGCGGATTCGCTGCAGGCGCTGTTCGAGAAAACCGAGCACCCGTTCCTCGCGTACCTGCTGGCGCACCGGGACGCGACCAGGCTGCGGCAGACGGTCGAGGGGCTGCTGAAGACGATCAGCCCGCGCGACGGCCGGATCCACACGACCTTCAACCAGACGATCGCGGCGACCGGCCGGCTCAGCTCCACCGAGCCGAACCTGCAGAACATCCCGATCCGGACCGAGGAGGGCCGCCGGATCCGGCAGGCGTTCGTGGTCGGCGCGGGCAACGAGTCGCTGATGTCGGCGGATTACAGCCAGATCGAGATGCGGATCATGGCGCACGTGTCCAAGGACCAGGGCCTGATCGACGCCTTCAACTCCGGGATGGACTTCCACTCGGTCACCGCGTCCCGGGTCTTCTCGGTCGAGCCGGCCGCGGTCACCCAGGAGCAGCGGGCCAAGATCAAGGCGATGAACTACGGACTGGCGTACGGCCTGTCGGCGTACGGGCTGAGCCAGCAGCTGAAGATCGGCGTCGACGAGGCCAAGGGCCTGATGGACGAGTACTTCGAGGGCTTCGGCGGGGTCCGGGACTACCTGCGCTCGATCGTCGTCGACGCCGGCAAGACCGGGTACACGGAGACGATCCTGGGCCGGCGGCGGTACCTGCCGGATCTGACCAGCGACAACCGGCAGCGCCGCGAGATGGCCGAGCGGATGGCGCTGAACGCGCCGATCCAGGGCTCGGCGGCGGACGTGATCAAGATGGCGATGCTCAAGGTCGACGCGTCGCTGCGGGAGTCCGGCCTGAAGTCGCGGATGCTGCTCCAGGTCCACGACGAACTGGTCTTCGAGATCGCCCCTGGCGAGCGCGAGGCGCTGGAGGAGCTGGTCCGCCGGGACATGGGCCACGCCGTCGAGATGACCGTCCCGCTGGACGTGTCCGTCGGCGTCGGCCGCACCTGGCACGAAGCCGCGCACTGAGCTGGTGGAGGCGAACCGGCCGTTCCGGTGGGACCTGATCCGGCCCGACAATCTCGGCTCGCTGCTCGACGACGTGCAGATCTGGGAGCTGTTCTTCCTCGATGACCTGGTCCGCTGCGCGGCCCGGGTGCTAGGGCAGAGTGGCGACGGCGAACTGCACTTCGTCGGGCGGTCGGTGGACAGCCTGTTCGATCTGCTGAGCGGCGCGCTGGCCGACACGGAATGGAGTACGCGGCTGCATCCGCTGCCGTTGTCGATGTTCGGCCGGGACGGTGCGGCGTTCACCGACGGCGAGCTGCGGCAGCTCCGGACGAACCTGGCCGCGGCAGGGCTGGCCCCGGCCGAGCTGATGCGTGGGCGGCCGACGGTGTTCGTCGACCTGGTCCACGAGGGCTCGACGTTCGAGAACCTGTACGCCGTCCTGCGCCGGTGGGTGGACGACGAGCGCGCGCAGTGGGACGTGGTTCGGCGGCAGTTGCGGTTCGTCGGGATCACGAGCCGGACGGAGACCAGCCCGAACACCTGGCGATGGCAGCAGCACGCCGAGTTCGCGGCGGAGTTGCCGGCGGCGGCGATCCGGAACGTCTCGCTGGACGCCCGGATCTGGTCGTACTTCGGCGACTATCAGTACAAGACCGCCGCCTCGTTCCGCCGGACCCGCTGGACCGATCCCGACGTGGCAGACCCGCGCCGGGACGAGAAGACGCGGATGGCGCTGGCCGAGGCGGTGCGACTGGTCGCGGCGGCGCGGACCCCGAAGGTGCGGCGCCGGCTCGCGGAGCTGCTGACCCGGGAGCCGGCGATCAGCGAACGCTGGCTACGCGACCTGCAGCGCGGCTTACGGTAGCGGGCGGGCGTACGCGGGCTGGGGTTCGGGCGAGAGCGCTCGGCGGATGCTGACGTGGTCCCGGGCGGTCAGGTCGGCCAGGTCGACGATGGTGTCGAGGGGCCACCAGCGGACGTCCAGGGACTCGTCGTCGTTGACCCGGGGCTCGGCCGACTGCCGGAGCGGCCGGCAGCGGAAGGTCAGGTCGAGGAACTGCACCTGGTCGCCGTTCGGGTAGGCGGCCGGCGGCAGTGACTCGATGCTGAGCAGCCGGTCGACCTCGACCTCGATCGCGGTCTCCTCCTGGATCTCGCGGGCCAGCCCGACCGCGGGCTGCTCGCCCGGCTCGAGAATGCCGGCCGGCAGGCTCCAGCGGTGGTTGTCGGCGCGCTGGACCAGCAGCACCTGACCGGCGTCGTTCAGCACCACCCCGGTCAGCCCGGTCAGCCACAGCAGGTCGTGCCCGATCTTCTCGCGCAGCTCGAGGATGAACTTCGGGGTCGGCATACCGGAAACCCTACAAGCCGGTCCGGCCCGGGTTCCGGCTGCAAGAAATCGTCGTGAAACGTTCAGTGGAAATCGCTTGCACGCAAGATCCTGACAGTGACCGGCCGGGCGCGGGTAGTGATCGCCGACCTCTTCCGTGCCGCTGGGTTCTGTGTCATCCTCCCGGGCAAAGATCCGAGATCCTATCGGATATCCCCTATCTGGAACCGGGAGGCGGGATGCGTGAGGACGTGAGGACCACGCCGGTTCGGCGCCGGGCCGTGGTGGCCGGCGCGCTCGGGATCGCGGCGGCCGGCGGCAGCGGTCTGCTGAGTGGCTGCAGCTCCGGCGAGGCCGCGGCCGGTGCCGCGCCGAACAGCCTGAGCGCGCCACCGACCGAGCTCGGCCGGCTCAAGACCGGGATCAACTACCCACCCGGGTACGTCGGCCCGCGCGCCCGCGAACGGCGCGCGATCGTCACCGAACCGGAGACCTTCACCATCGTCGTACCCCAGAGCCTGACGGTCGGCGACTGGGCCAAGAACGAGTTCACCCGCTGGATGGAACAGCAGACCGGCATCCGGATCCGCTGGCGCCAGGTGGCCGGCAAGGGCAACGACGCCGAGACGATGACGAAGGTGAACGCGATGATCGCGGCCGGCGACGTACCGGACGCGTTCCTCGGCATCACCTTCACCCGCTCACAGCTCTACTTGTACGGCGCGCAGAACCTGTTCGTCGACCTGAACCCGTACCTGGACAAGTACGCGCCGAACCTGCACGAGGCGATGCGGGACTACCCGGAAGCGCGCAAGCTGATGGTGTCGCCGGACAAGGGCATCTACAGCTTTCCGGACATCAACGACTGCTACCACTGCCGCGCTTCGAACGGCCGGGCGCTGCTGAACGCCGACTGGGTGCAGAAGGCCGGCCTGGAGATGCCGACCACGACGGACGAGTTCCGCGAGGTGCTGACCGCCTTCAAGAAGCTGGACCCCGCCGGTGGTGGCCGCACGATCCCGTTCGGTGGGTACAAGGACGCACCGCTGGACACGTACTTCATGAACGCTTTCCTCTACAACCCGGGTGATCCGTGGCTGGTCGTCGATGACGGCAAGGTCGGGGTTACGTATGTGCAGGATGGTTGGCGGCAGGGGCTGCAGTACCTGAACGGGTTGTACAAGGACGGTCTGCTCGGCAAGGACCTGTTGACGGCGACGGCCGACCAGATCAAGCGGTACGGCGACAACCCGGGCGGACCGTTGCTAGGCGGCGCAAGGGCGTACTACTGGGGTTCGTTCATGACGCTTGACCTGGTCGACCCGAAAGCGCGCTGGCGGCAGTACCGGACGCTGGAGCCGCTCAAAGGACCCGATGGCGTACAGGTCGCGCCGTGGAACTACCTAGGCGTCGGCCTCGAGGTGTCGACTCTGGTAGTCACGCGCAAGTGCAAGCGTCCCGACCTGTTGGTGCGGTGGGCCGACTACCAGATGGATCTGGAGGTAGTACTGCGCTCGTACGCCGGTCCGGACATCCGCTGGTCGCCCAAGGGTGACAAGGGCATCAACGGGAAGCAGGCCATCTACGGGTACGACTCCTGGAACACCGACGCGACCAAGGGCAAGACCTGGGACCAGTACGGGGTGATGTACCGCTCGGGTGACTTCCGGCTCGCTCAGCGGGTCGATCCGAAACAGCCGACGTTCGAGTCACCGCTGTACGAGCAGACCAGGGACTACCTGTACCCGCACCGGCAGCCGCTGGAGCAGCAGTTCCCGCCGGTCACGCTGGAAGCCGACCAGGCCGCGCAGGACGCGGAGATCGGTCTGAACCTCAAGAGCGAGGTGACTACGTCGCTGGCCAAGTTCGTCACCGGGAAGCTCGACCCGGCCGACGACGGGCAGTGGAGCGACTACAAGGACCGCATCAACCAGATCGGTCTCAAGCCCTACCTGGAGATCCAGCAGGCCGCCTACGAGACCTACCAGGGGTGATGGCCGTGGCCACCGCGACACCTTCTGCTCAAGCCGCCGCGGCCGGTACGCCCGCTCCGGTGCGCGAGACCCGGTCCGACCGGATCGTGATGATCTGCAACTACACCGCGCTCGGTCTGTTCACGCTGGCCGTGCTGTATCCGCTGGTCTACGTACTCAGTGCCTCGTTCAGCGATCCGAAGAACGTTGTCTCCGGCAAGGTCTGGCTCTGGCCGGTCGGGCTCAGCACGGACGCGTACAAGGCGATCTTCGACTACGACTCGATCGTCAGCGGGTTCAGCAACTCGGTCGTGTACGCGATCGGCGGCGCGCTGCTGGCGACCGCGCTGACGTTGCTGGCGGCCTACCCGCTGTCCCGGAAAGGGCTGCCGGGCAAGGGCGTGATCATGGCGCTGTTCGTGTTCACGATGATGTTCAGCGGCGGCCTGATCCCGACCTACCTGGTGGTGGACCGGCTCGGGCTGATGAACAGCCGGTGGGCGATCATCCTGCCCGGCGCGCTCGCGGTCTGGAACATGATCATCACCCGGACGTTCTTCCAGGCCACCATCCCGGAGGAGCTGGTCGAGGCCGCGAAGGTTGACGGCTGTGCCGACTTCGGGTTCTTCTGGCGGATCGTGCTGCCGCTGAGCAAGCCGATCATCGCGGTGAACCTGCTCTTCTACGCGGTCGCGCAATGGAACTCCTGGTTCAGCGCGCTGATCTATCTGACCAACGAGCACCTGTTCCCGTTGCAGCTGGTGCTGCGGCAGATCCTGATCCAGAACAACTTCGACCCGTCCCAGGTCCGGGACACCGCCGAACTGATCCGGATGACCGAGCTCCAGCAGCAGCTGAAGTTCTCGCTGATCGTGATCGCCACCATTCCGCCACTGCTGATCTACCCCTTCGTGCAGAAGCACTTCGTCAAGGGGGCCATGGTCGGCTCGTTGAAGGGCTGACGCCATGGCCATCGACACTCTGGTACGACGTACGCCGACGCAGGGCGCCGCCCGGCCGGCGAAGAAGAAGCTCGGCCTGGGCGAGCGGCTGCGCCGGCACTGGCAGCTGTACGCGATGCTCGCGCTGCCGCTGATCTGGCTGGCGATCTTCGCGTACTGGCCGATGTACGGCGCGATCATCGCCTTCAAGGACTACAACGTGGTGGACGGCATCTTCGGCAGCCGTTGGGTCGGGTTCAAGCACTTCGAGCGGTTCGTGGAGTCGTACCAGTTCGGGCGGCTGCTGAAGAACACGCTGGTGTTGTACACGTACGAGCTGCTGGCGACGTTCTGGCCGCCGATCCTGCTCGCGCTCGGACTGAACATGGCCCGGCGGCGCTGGTACCGCCGCTCGGTGCAGCTGATCACGTACGCGCCGCACTTCATCTCGACCGTGGTCGTGGTCGGACTGATCGTGGTGCTGGTCGACCCGAACACCGGCGTACTGAACCAGTTCCTCGGGCACTTCGGCATCGGGCCGCTGGACGTACTGAACGATCCGAGCTACTTCCGGCACCTGTACGTCTGGTCGGGCGCGTGGCAGACGATGGGCTTCTCGGCGATCATCTACCTGGCCGCGCTGACCAGTGTGTCGCCGGAGCTGCACGAGGCGGCGATCGTCGACGGCGCGTCCAGGCTGCGGCGGATCTGGCACATCGACCTGCCCGCGATCCGGCCGGTCGCGGTGATCCTGCTGATCCTGAACATCGGGTCGATCATGTCCGGGGGGTTCGAGAAGGTCCTGTTGCTGCAGAACACGCTCAACCTGCAGACGTCGGAGGTCATCGACACCTACGTGTACAAGCTGGGCTTCGCGTCCCAGGTGCCGCAGTTCAGCTACGCCGCAGCGATCGGACTGTTCCGCTCACTGATCGGCCTGGTGCTGCTGGTGCTGGCCAACACGATCGCTCGCCGCTTCGCCAAGTCGAGTCTGTGGTGAGGTCAGGTCGACTGCCGGTGCAACCCGGTTGCCAAGCCGGCTGACAGGAGGAGGGCGCAGGTGCTGGTCATCGCGGCCAGCACCTTCACCCCGGTCAGCCCGGCAGCGGTACCAGTGCCGAGGATGATCCCGGCAGCTACTGCCAGCACGACCAGACCGAGCCAGATGGCCAGGGCAGCGCGTTTCTCCTGCTGTGCGATCGCCGCGTACACGACCAGCTGCAGGACCGCGTACGCGGAACCGGCGACCGCGAACAGCCAGGTGTACGGCCCGAGTGGCGCGTACTTGTCCTTGCCGCCGATCACCTCGACCACAATGCCGGGCAGGATCAACGTACCGATGACAGCACAGGCTCCGAGGCCGGCGACCGCCATGATCGCCCGCCGGAGCCGGACGGTGTCACCAGGGGAGTTGGCCAGGGAGGGGAACACCAGCACGATGACGAACTGCGGCAGGAACAGACAGGCCTTCGCGATGATCAGACCGGCTGCGTAGTACCCACTGTCCTTCTCGTCGAGCAGTGAGCGGGCGAACAGTACGTCCGCGTTGGCCAGCGCGAAGAAGGCGAGCAGCGTGTGCGTACCGTGCACTGTCTCCCGCAGTACGTCCTTGATGTCCTTGCCGGTCGCACCGCCGGAGCCACGGAGGAAGAACTGGCCGATCACAGCTGGTACGGCGGCACCGACAGCCAGACCGGCCATCGCCCAGTCCAGCGACGGGTGCAGGATCAGCGCGCCGCCACCCAGCAGCAGCCGCCCGACACCCGCGGCGGTGTAGACAGCGGCCAGCTCGGTCCACCGCTGGCTGCCCTGCAGAACCCCGAGCTGTGAGCCCATCAGTGTGAGGCCGCCCAGTGTCGGTGCGAGCAGCAGGATGGCCACGATCGAGTCGATGTGCAGCAGCCACATGAACACCGGTGTCAGCAGCAGACAGAGCACAGTGAGCCCGGCAGCCGACCGGCGGCCCGCCTTCAGCATCGCGTCGGCCAGCGTGGCCGCACCGGTGCCGGTGTGGGTGGCGAGCTGACGCGCCGCGGTGGCCTGCAGTCCGAGTGACGCGACGTTGCCGATCAGCAGCAGGCCCAGCAGCGCGGTGATCGCGCCGAACTGCTCCTGCGGCAGCCGGCGGGAGCCGATCAGCGTGAACCCGTAGGCGGCCACGTTCATGATCGCCATGGCGACGGCAACGACCGTGGCACTGCGCAGGAAGGCCCGGCGGGGAGCCTGGGGATGCGGCGCCGGGGTGGTGCCAGAACTCATGCTGCGTGCCTCGGATCAGTGGTGTGATGTTGCCGGACCTCACGGTACGGCAACGTTGCCGTTGCGAAGCCGCCGGATCGGTTAGTGTCCCGCCGGTGAGGAGGTTGAAGGCAGGCAGTGCGGAGCAAGTGGTCTGGCGAGCAAGGCTCGTGCTGGGATGCTTGGCTCTGGTCGCGCTGTGCCTTCAGCAAGCTCCGGGCAGGATCGTGCCGGACGGCAAGCTGGAGCTGACAGCTGAGCCGGGTGGATTCCTGGCTCGCGCGCTGCACTTGTGGGACCCGCACAGTGGGTTCGGCCAGTTGCAGTCCGACGTCTACGGGTACCTGTTGCCGATCGGCCCGTTCCACTGGTTGCTGGACACGCTGTCCGTACCGGACTGGATCAGCCAGCGGCTGTGGTGGTCGCTGGTTCTCTGCGTCGCTTTCGTCGGCGTCTGGAAGCTCAGCAACGTGCTGCAGTACGGCGTGCCGTGGACCCGCTTCGCTGTTGCACTGCTGTATGCGCTGTTGCCACGGACCTTCGGTGAGCTCCCGACCGAGGTGTGGCCGCTGGCGATGGCCCCATGGGTGCTGCTGCCGCTTGTCTCGCCGCGTGTTCGCTCCGGTTGGTGGCGGATCAGTTGGTCGGCCGTGGCCTTCGCGTTGATCGGTGGCGCCAATCCGGTGGCCGCCGCGGCCACGCTGGTCGTACCGGCTGTCTGGCTGGTCAGCCGCGCGCGGCTGAAGCTCCTCCTCGGCTGGCTCGGCTTTGTCGTCGCGGCCTCCCTCTGGTGGCTCCTTCCGTTGGCGTCGCTCATCCGGTACGGCGGAGCGCCGCCCGGGCCACGGTGGTTACCCGTCGTCGGTGTGGTCGCCGGACTGCCTTTGGCGCTCGCTGCGGTCCACTATCTGCGTCGACTGAGCGGTCTGGCCGTGTCACGCGGTGTCCACCGCCGACTCGTACCCGTGCTCGTCACCTGTCTGGCAGTAGGCGCGGCCGCACCGGTGCTCGCCCGGCCGAGTGGCGCGGTCACGGCGATCCCGGACCAGTGGGAGCAGGCTGCGACCTGGCTGGACGAGCAGTCAGCGCCGGGCAGTGTGCTGCTGCTGTCGAGTACGACCGAGCCGCTGTCCGCGCTGGTGAAGCGGTCGATGGCCACGCTGACGGACGACGTGAAGCGACGGGTTGACTCTGGAGTTGGCGACCAGGCGCTGCGGCAGGAGCTCAACCGCCAAGGCGTGCGGTACGTAGTGGTGCGCAACGACCGCGTGGACGGCACGCCCGCGCTGGCGTTGCACGAGAGTCTCGCCGACGCGGGGATCGGCCGGGTGGCGTACTTCGGCCCGGCGGGGGAGACCCGCCTGCCGTACCCGAGTGTGGAGATCTTCGACGTCGGAGCGACCACTCCGGGCCGGCTGATACCGCAGTCCAGGCTGGTAGCAGTCGCAGGCACGGCTGATGACGTACCGGCGGTGGTGACCGCGCTGGGTAGTGCCGGCGACGCGGTGCTCGGTGCGGATGCGGTGGGGAAGTTCGATGGGTTGCCTCTGGTCCAGACGGACACTCAGGAGCAGGCAGCCGAGCAGCAGCCGAGTGCGGTGGTGCTGCGGAACAACCGGGTTGGCCGGTCGGCGTGCCTGCACGTCGGAGTGCAGGCGGTGTGCGATTCGGACCAGGCGGAGGCAGCGGGGGAGCAGGACGGTCTGTCTCGTACGGTGCAGTTGCCGGCCGCCTCGTACCAACTGCGCGGTGCGGCGCTGCCGCAGGACGGCGATGCGCTCGAGCGGCTGATGCTCCTGCCGGACGCCATCACCGCGACAGCCTCGTCGCGAGCCGTCAGCGCACCGGACGCCCGGCCCGGCGCGGCCGTCGACCGGGATCGCGGCACCGGCTGGCTGGCCGATCCGGACGACGCGGCGCCGACGCTGACGCTGACGTTGCCGGCAGCAAGGGAGGTACGTGGTCTGCGCTTCGAGTCCGGGCCCTACCTGGGCGGATCGCGGCCCGCCGAGGTGTTGCTGCACTTCGATGGCAGCGTGCCGACCCGGACCACAGTCGATGCGGACGGGTCCGTGCGGTTCCCGCAGCGGCGCGCGCGGATCATCCAAATCGACTTCACCGCGACGAAACCGGTGCAGGACGCGCGTCGTACACCGGTCGGCGTCACCGAGGTCGCGGTACTCGGCGCGGATGAGCTGCGCAAGGCGGTGGACCGGAACCGGCGCCTCCCGTCGTACTGCGGCAATGGACCGAACGTCCGGATCGACGGAGTGCCGGCGCGTACCCAGCTGGCGGCGACAGTGGGGGATCTGTTGCAGCGGCGGCCGGTGCCGTACAGCCTCTGTGGGCAGGCTGTGACGATGCCGCTGCGCTCCGGACGGCACGAGGTGGTCGTCCAGCCGAACGCGGGTGTCGTACCGATTCAAGCGACGTTGACCAAGGCTGGGTTCGGTGACGTGGCGGCGGCTCCCGTCCAGGGCGTGGAGGTGTGGCGGGTGACTCCGGCCGAGCTGACCGTCGAGGTGCCGTCCGCGAGTGAGCAGTCGGTGCTGGCGGTAGCCCAGAACTACAACGCGGGCTGGGAGGCGTACGACGGCTCCGGCAACAAGCTGACGCCGATCCGGATCGGCGGCTGGCAGCAGGGGTGGATCGTCCCGGCGGGTCCGGAGCAGGTGGTCACGGCGGCGTTCATGCCGGACAGGTTCTACCGCGCGGGGCTGCTGCTCGGACTGATTGCTTTGGTGTCGGTCTTCGTCGCGGCCGTGTTCTCAAGGCGTCTGCCTAGGCGCAGAGCTGGTCGCTCGATCAGGCGGTAGCTGATCGCGGCGATCGCTACCGACGCCACGAGCGCCACCGGGAGCTGTACCGCAAACGGTCCATGCAGAACGCCTAGTACGACGAACTGGTACGCCACCACGCCGTACGAGAGCTGAGCCGCGTACCGAGCCGGTCGACCGCCTAGTACGCGGACTGTTGCTGCAGTCGGTGTCAGTACCGGGAAGAGCACGCACGCGACCACTGCCGTGTACACGAGGTTCTTGAGCAGTGCCTGCGCCGGAGTGGGCGTGGAGTGATCGTACGGACCGGCCAGCGGGGTCGCCGCGATCAGGATGAGTGCTGCGGCGATGCCCCAGAGCGTGCCAGGGACTCTGGTCAGCGTGTCCAGGGTGGATGCACCGAGACGACCAGTGGCGCGGGCGACCTGCCAGAGCGCCAGTCCCATGCCAACCGCGAACCAGCCGAGGTAGCCGGGCAGCCAGAGAGCAGCTGCTGATTGACCGGTGGCTGTCACTGCAGCCATCCAGACTGGTCCGAGAACAGTCAGTGCGAGGAGTACGAGCAGCCGCCAGCGCACGCTGCGACGGGTGGGGCGCTCATAGCCAGTCAGCAACCTGCCGAGACCAGGGAGGAGGAGGTAGAACAGGAGCGGTGTCTGGGCGGCCCACTGGAGGTACCTGGTCGCCGGATGCGGGACGAACGCGATCGACAGGACCGCAGTGAGTACAAGCGCGGGGAGGATGCGGAGCGCGCGGTTGCGCAGGTAGGGGAGGGTCAGCGGCGGGAGCGTGCCGGAGAACCACGCCAGCACATGCGGGCGGTAGAGCAGGAAGCCGGAGAGCGCGCAGAAGACGGCCCAGCCGACGTCCAGCCGGGACACCGCCGCGGCGAACGGCGCATCGGTGTGCAGCCCGACCTGCGACACGACCACCGCGAGAGCCGCCAGCGCCCGCAGCCCGTCAGCCGCCGGGAAGCGCGTCACGGCTGGTGTCCGTTGTGAGCGGTCCAGATAGCTGTACCAGGGACTACCCGGCCGCGGACCGGTCCCCAGCCACCCCAGACCAGGTCGTGCCCGGCCGGCCACTCGGGCTCCAGCAGGTCGTCGATCACGAAACCAGCGCCGGTGAGCTCGCGTACCCAGTCGCCGAGCGTCCGGTGATGCTCGGCGTACACAGGTGTGCCTGCTGGGTCCAGCTCGACGTACGGCCGCCGGTCGAAGTAGGACTGCGTGATGCGGAGACCAACTTCCGACGGGTCGTCCGGCAGCGCCCAGCGCAGTGGGTGGGTCACTGAGAAGACCAGTAGCCCACCGGGCTTCAGCACTCGGTGCAGTTCGCCGAACGCAGTACCCACGTCTGCGACGAACGGGAGCGCGCCGAAGGCCGAGCAGGCGAGGTCGAACGTGCTGTCGCGGTACGGGAGCGCTACCGCGTCTGCTGCGACGGTGCGAACGGCTGTGCCAGTACGAGCGTCCAGCGCTCTGCTGACTCGGACCTGCTCGACGGAGATGTCGAACGCGACCACATCAGCGCCCTGACCGACCAGCCAGCGCGAGCACTGCGCCGCGCCGCAGCCGACCTCAAGGACTCGCTTGCCACGTACTGGTCCGAGGAGCTGAGCCGCCTCCTCGTCAACACCCTCCGGACACCAGATGAACCGGTCGTCCCCGAGGAACTCCCCGTGCTCGGCCAGATACTCATCAGCCGCCGAGTCCCAGTACGCCCGACTGGCCCGAGAGGTCTGCGCCTCACTCAGCTCTACCCGTACCGGCTGGTTCACGGCGCACACTCTAGTGTCGAATGCATGAGCGACATGGCAGCCAGTGCGGTTCCGCTTGCCGGTGGGTACGGCGGGCAGACGTTCGCGGTCAGCGCCGGCGGTGAGGACGCGGTCATCAAGCTCTACGTCAAGGACCCCGAGCGGGCGGCTGTGGACGCCGCATTGCTCCAGCTCGTACGCGGGTTGCTGCCGGTGCCGCGGGTGCTGGACCTGAAGCGCGACGGTACGTTCGACGACCCTCCGTACCTGCTGACCGAGCGGCTGCCGGGAGTGAACCTGCAGGAGTTCCTGCAGTCGGCAACGGACGACCAGCGGCGTACGGTCGGATCGCAGTTGGGGGAGCTGCTGGCGTGCCTGAGCGGCATGCCCTTCCTCCGCACCGGCATGTTCCGGGACAGCGATCTGGTCATCGAGCCATTCGACCTCGGTGACCTGTCCGAGTACTCCGCCGGGCAGGTTCTGGGGTTCGACGCCAGGCAGCAGGACGGGTTCGCCGACGTGGTCGCGGCGGCCGAGGACGTACTGGCCGGCGGCGTCGACCGGGTCTGCCTCGTGCACGGCGACTTCAACCCGAAGAACCTCCTGGTCGACCCGGCGACGGCCCGGATCACCGGACTGATCGACTGGGAGTTCGCCCACGCCGGGTCGCCGTACACCGATCTGGGGAACCTGTTCCGGTTCTGCACCGACCCGGTCCTGGCCGGCGCGACCCTCGACGGGCTCGGCCGCGGTGGGCTGGACCTGGGGGAGCCGCTGGTGGACCTCGGCCGGGCGGCGGACCTGTGGGCGCTCCTGGAGCTGGCCGGGCGCGCGGCCGAGCACGAGGTCGCGGCCGCCGCGAAACGCCTGGTCACGCGGATGGCGGACACCGGCACGCTCGCCGGCGGCCGGCCGGACCTGAGCGCCGTACGGTAGAACGGTCGTACAGTGAAATCAGCGAAAACCGACGGAGTTCGATGGCGCGCCGGGAGTCCCCGGCGGGTGGCCGGTGCCGACCGGGTGCCCCAGGTTGTGCTGCCTCCGTCAAGCCCGGTATTCTGTGAGATGCGCTATGGGCCCGCGCGACCTCGGACGGAGCAGGCTCGTGCTCGCAGCAGTCGGTGGTGAATCTGTCGTGTCCGGCAATCCCGCGGTTTGGTGCGATCCAAAGGAACATGGCGCAACCGCACGACACCACCAGTCCACGGAGCAACCCACCACATGACGGCCAGCATCGAGGCTCCCCTCGACCCAGCAGTTCGCAGCACCCCGCAGGTAGCGGTCAATGACATCGGGTCGGAGGAAGACTTCCTCGCGGCGATCGATCAGACCATCAAGTACTTCAACGACGGCGACATCGTCGAGGGCACCATCGTCAAGGTCGACCGGGACGAGGTCCTGCTCGACATCGGTTACAAGACCGAAGGCGTGATCCCGTCCCGCGAGCTGTCGATCAAGCACGACGTCGACCCGAACGAGGTCGTCAACGTCGGCGACCACGTCGAGGCCCTGGTTCTCCAGAAGGAGGACAAGGAAGGCCGCCTGATCCTCTCGAAGAAGCGCGCCCAGTACGAGAAGGCCTGGGGCACGATCGAGAAGATCAAGGAAGAGGACGGCGTCGTCACCGGCACCGTCATCGAGGTCGTCAAGGGTGGACTCATCCTGGACATCGGCCTCCGCGGCTTCCTGCCGGCCTCGCTGGTCGAGATGCGCCGGGTCCGCGACCTCCAGCCGTACGTCGGCCAGGAGATCGAGGCGAAGATCATCGAGCTGGACAAGAACCGCAACAACGTGGTTCTGTCCCGCCGCGCCTGGCTGGAGCAGACCCAGTCCGAGGTGCGGATGAACTTCCTCACCCAGCTGCAGAAGGGCCAGATCCGCAAGGGCGTCGTGTCCTCGATCGTCAACTTCGGTGCGTTCGTGGACCTCGGCGGCGTCGACGGTCTGGTGCACGTCTCGGAGCTGTCCTGGAAGCACATCGACCACCCGACCGAGGTGGTCGAGGTCGGCCAGGAGGTCACCGTCGAGGTGCTGGACGTCGACATGGACCGCGAGCGCGTCTCGCTGTCGCTGAAGGCGACCCAGGAAGACCCGTGGCAGCAGTTCGCCCGGACCCACCAGATGGGCCAGATCGTGCCCGGCAAGGTCACCAAGCTGGTTCCGTTCGGTGCGTTCGTCCGCGTGGAGGAGGGCATCGAGGGTCTGGTGCACATCTCCGAGCTGGCCGAGCGGCACGTCGAGATCCCGGAGCAGGTTGTCCAGGTCAACGACGACGTGATGGTCAAGATCATCGACATCGACCTGGAGCGGCGCCGGATCTCGCTGTCGCTGAAGCAGGCCAACGAGGGTGTCGACCCGGTCTCGGACGACTTCGACCCGACGCTGTACGGCATGACCGCGACGTACGACGACCAGGGCAACTACATCTACCCCGAGGGTTTCGACCCCGAGACGGGCGAGTGGCTCGAGGGCTTCGACGCGCAGCGCGAGGAGTGGGAGCGGCAGTACGCCGAGGCCCACACGCGCTGGGAGGCCCACAAGAAGCAGATCGAGGACGCCAAGACGGCGGACGTCGAAGCCGGCGAGGCGTCGACGTACTCCTCGGCCGCTGCCCCGAAGGACGACGCCCCGGTCGAGGGTGCGCTCGCTTCCGACGAGGCGCTGCAGGCACTCCGCGAGAAGCTGACCGGCCAGGGCTGATCAGCTGATTCGGTTCCATCCGAAGCCCCCGCATCCGATTGGGTGCGGGGGCTTCGGCGTCCGGAATCGCTCCGTCCGCGGGTTGGTGAGTAGGGTGCCGGTGTGTTGAGAGTGGGACTGACCGGTGGGATCGGCGCGGGGAAGAGCGCGGTGTCGGCGCGGCTGGCGGCGCGGGGCGCGGTGGTGATCGACTCCGACGTACTGGCGCGTGAGGTGGTCGCGCGGGGGACCGACGGCCTGGCCGAAGTGGTGGCCGCGTTCGGTACGGGCGTGCTGACCGCTGACGGTGAGTTGGATCGCCCCGCGGTCGGGCGGATCGTGTTCGGTGACGACACCGCACGGCGCAAGCTCGAAGGGATCATCCACCCACGCGTACGCGCCCGGGCGGCCGAGATCGAGCGGGACGCGGCGGCGGACGCGGTCGTCGTGCACGACATTCCGCTGCTGGTCGAGACCGGTCAGGCGGACAAGTTCGACCTGGTACTGGTGGTCGACGTACCGGTGGAGGTGCAGGTCGAGCGGCTCACCTCGCAGCGCGGGATGACCGAGGCGGAGGCGACGCGGCGGATCGCCAGCCAGGCGTCCCGCGAGGAGCGGCTCGCGGTCGCGGACGTGGTCGTGGACAACTCGGGCAGCCGCGCCGACCTGGACCGGCGAGTGGATGCGCTCTGGGCCGAGTGGGAACACCCCGCAGGGCACGGTCCGGACACGAAAAGGTGACCCTTGCGCGGGAAATGATGCATCTGGGACCGGCTGTACGAGAATCTGTCCCGGTCCGGCCCGGGAGATGTGGGGCCGGCCACCGACGGCGCGGCCCGCGCCGGTCCGGACGTCCGAGGTTGGGAGGAAGGCGTGGTTTGCCCGCGCTGCAGCTCTGACGTCCCCGAGGTCTCGCGGTTCTGCCATCACTGTGGCAACGACCTGCGTACCGGGGATGCCGAGCGGAAGAATGCGTACGCCGCCAGGCCCGATGAGCCCGTGGCGTCGTTCAAGCTCGTGTCCACGATCATGCCGCAGGGGTCCGGCAAACAGCCGTACACCTACAAGGTCGCGCTCGGCATCGCCCTGCTGCTGACCGTGCTGACCGCCGCGCTCGGCGCGCTGCCGGTCGCCATCATGATCGCGGCCTTCGCCATCCCGATCGTCTACATCATCTACTTGTACGACGTGAACCTGTGGGAGGACGAGCCGATCCCGGTGGTCGCCGCGGCCTTCGTGCTGACCGGCGTACTCGCGGCCGTGTTCACCTGGTTGTGGAAGGACAAGCTGTCACTGTCCCTGGACACGATCGGCGCCAACAGCGCCGCGCCGTCCGGGCGGGACCTGCTGATCCTGCTCCTGCTGGTTCCGGTCGTGTCGGAGCTCATCCGCCAGATCGGTCCGCTCTACCTGGCGTCCCGCCCGCGCTACGACGACCTGATGGACGGCTTCACGTTCGGTGTCGTCGCCGGTGTCGGGTACGCCTGCTTCGAGACGCTCGTACTGCACTGGGGCTGGATCAGCGGCGGCTTCGCCGGTCCGGGCAGCAGCGCGGGTACGTGGATCTCCATCGTGCTGCTGCACGGCTTCATCAAGCCACTGGTGTACGGATCGGCGACCGGACTTGCCGGTGCGGAGTTCTCCGGACTCGGCGCCGGGTACGACGGCTTCACGCCCCGCTGGGTGGCCGGACTGATCCAGGCGATGGCGGTGAACGCGCTGTTCCAGGGCGGGGTGTACCTGCTCGGCTTCGTCGGCGGCCACGGTTCGACGATCGGCTCGGTCCTCGGCGTGGTCTGGGGCCTGCTGCTGCTCGGCGCACTGATCATCCGGGTCCGTACGGTGCTCCACAAGGGCCTGCTGGAGGCGGCGCTGGAGTCCGCGGCGCGCGGCGGCTCGAACCACGCTTCGGGCGACCTGGCCTTCTGCTCGCGCTGTGAGATGCCGCTGCTTCCGCAGTCCGACTTCTGCTCCGCCTGTGGCAACTCGGTGCGTTCGGTACCGAAGTCCGCCCGTGGAGTGACCGCGGCGACCGGCGCCAGTGGGTACGAAGCGACGACTGGGGAGACGCAGGTATGAGCAACCAGCAACCGCCCTACGGCGGCGGCCAGCCAGGCCAGCAGGGCTGGGGCCAGCAACCACAACAGCCCCAGCAGCAACAGCCCCAGCAGCAACAACCACAGCAACAACAACCACAGCAGCAGCCTCCGCAGGGGCAGCCCGGTTATGGGCAGCAGCCCGGGTACGGGCAGCAGCCGCCGGGGCAGCAGTCGCCTGGGCAGCAGCCTGGGTACGGGCAGCAGCCGCCGCCGCCTGGTTACGGTCAGCAGCAGTACCCGCAGCAGGGGCAGCAGCAGTACCAGCAACAACAGCAGTACCCGCAGCAGCAGTACCCAGGGCAGCAGCAGTACCAGCAGGGCTACCCGGGCCAGCAGCAGTACCCCGGGCAGCAGTGGGGTGGTCAGCAGCCGCCGCGCAAAGGTGGTGGCAGCAAGACTCTGCTGATCGCCGGCGGCGCGTTCGCCGTGGTCGCGGTCATCGGTGTCGTACTGGCACTGGTGTTCAGCGGTGACGACAAGAAGGCCGAGCCGGACCCGACACCGACCACCTCCCAGCCGACCTCGGAGCCGAGTAACGGCGAGAGCCCGGAGCCGACGAACACCGACGAGGGCATCGAGGTCGCCGAAGGCGTCTACGTGAAGCCGCGGCCGGGCTACGTACGGAAGAGCCTCGACAACTTCCGCGGTGTGTACCTGCTCAAGCAGGGCGAGGGCTACTTCATGGTGGCTACCGCGAAGGGCCAGGGTGACACCGCCGCGTCGGTGCTGCCGGACCTGTTCAAAGCGGAGACCAAGGGCCTGTCGTCGGTGAACGCGAACCAGCCGAAGACGAACACGCCGGGGCCGGATGACAAGACACCAGTCAAGGTCATGATGACCCAGAGCTACAGCGCCGTGTCCAGCAGCCAGAACGGCAGCTACGCGGTGGTCGGCTTCGTGGCCGTGGTCGAGCGGAACGACGGCGTCATCACGGTCGTCCGGGTGTACGGGCGCAAGGACAAGTTGCAGACGCTCGAGCCGGACTCGTCGGCGATGCTGCAGTCGGTGGTCAAGAGTCAGTGAGCGGAAAGCGCGACAAGGGCGCCGGCGGCGGCAACCCGTGGGTCAGTCCGTCCGGTCCGGAGCCGGACCAGACGAACGAGCCGACGGAACAGCTGCCGCCGTCACCCTGGAACCTCGAGGTGCCGCCACCACCGTCACCCTGGGGCGACCCGCCCGACCAAGCTTCTGACCAAGGTCCCGGTCCCGGCCAGGGCCCTGGTGCTGGGCAAGGTCGAGGCCGGAACCGGGGTCGGGGCGGGGCGCCGGGTCCGGGCGGGCCTTCGGGTCCCGGCGGGGCGCCGGGGCCGGCGACCGAGACGAGTTCGGCCTGGGGTGAGAAGGTCGGCCCGCCTTCGTTACGCCGGCCGCCGGCGGCGAAGCAGGGGCCGCGGTTCCCGCCGATCCTGATCCCGATCGGCGCCGGCCTGGTCGTCGTGGTGCTGGTCGCGGTCGCGCTGATCCTGCTGTCCGGCGGCGACGACAAGGCCGGCCCGAACCCGGCGCCGAGTACCCAGTCGACGCCGGCCGCGCCGAAGTCGTCGTACCAGCCGCCGCCGAACGCGCTCGCGGTCGGTTTCGGCGTGTCGCTGGTCCCGGTCGAGGGCTGGAGCCTGGTGACCGCCGAGACCAAGGGCAAGCAGGTCGCCACCTACGCGCCGAACGGGGAACCGCGGGCGTTCTACTGGGTCCGCCAGAAACAGAACGTGACCGCGCAGGCGTACCTGCTCGGCATCGTCGAGGGTGAGACCGCGGAAGAGGTCGCGCAGCTCGGCAACGTACGGAACCTGCCGTGCCCCAAGGACGTCTTGGTGGAGTGCGTCGCGATCGACTACACCTCCACGACCAAGGACAAGTCCGGTGCGGACGTGAAGGTCAAGGGCACGGTCGAGGCGTACCGGCGCAAGGACAACGTGGTCACCGCGCTCGACTTCCGGACCCGCACCGACTTCGCCCAGAAGGCCGAGGCGGACGCGGCGACGATGAAGAAGTCCGTGATCGACAGTCTGTGACGTACCACCGGAACTACCGCGAGGAACAGCTATGAGCCAGCAGTACGGTCCCGGTCCGCATGCGCCGGGCCCACCGCCCGCCCCTGCTCCCGGCGGCCCGGGCGCGCCCGGCGGCTGGGGACCGGGTCCGATGCGGCCGCCGAACCAGCAGCCGAAGAAGGCGAGCCGGACGGCCTGGATCATCATGGTCGGCGCGATCGTCGCGGTGCTGCTGGTGGCCGGTGGCGTGGTGCTGCTGGTGACCGGGAAGGACGGCAAGCCCGCCGCGGAGCAGACACCGGACCCGACCGGCACGCTGTACACGCCGTCGCCGACTCCGTCACCGGACGATTCCAAGGGCCCGAACGACGTCGGCGTCGAGGTCGGCTACGGGATCTGGTTCACGCCGTCGAAGGGCTGGCTGCGGTCACCGGACACGAAGATCTCCGGCCAGAACTACATCCTGCAGCAGTTCAACTCCCGCGGCCTGATCGACGGGTACTACTGGGTCCGGCAGACCACGCTGTACGACGCCAAGGGGTTCGCCGAGCACCTGGCCGACATCGAGACGTCCAGCTACGAGGGCGTCCGGATCGGCAAGACGATCGAGTGCAAGCCGGACAACCCGAAGATCAAGTCCTGTTACGCGGTGTCGTACGACGGTCTCTGGGTGTCACCGAAGAACAAGACGATCAAGATCAAGATGCGCGGCTTCGTGACCGCGTACCAGGACCAGTTCGACCGCGTGACGGCGACCGACGCGGCGCTCGAGGCGCGGGTGTACGACCGCCGGGTGAACGAGCTGAAGTACATGAACAACTCGGTCGTGAAGAGCTTCTGACCTGGGGTTTCAGAAACTGCCTGACCGGGGCGGTGGGGCGGGCGACGAAAAATGTCCGTGCCAGGTCGTACGGTGGGGGACATGAGACAGGTGTCTGAGCTGCAGCGAATGGTCGCCCCGCTGAAGGTGGTGTCGGACTTCGATCCGGCCGGCGACCAGCCCACCGCGATCGCGGACCTGGAGCGGCGGATCAACGCCGGCGAGCAGGACGTGGTCCTGCTCGGCGCGACCGGTACCGGCAAGACCGCGACGATGGCGTGGCTGGCCGAGCGGGTGCAGCGGCCGATGCTCATCCTGCAGCCGAACAAGACCCTCGCCGCCCAGTTCGCGAACGAGCTGCGCAACTTCTTCCCGGAGAACGCGGTCGAGTACTTCGTCTCGTACTACGACTACTACCAGCCCGAGGCGTACGTGCCGCAGACGGACACGTACATCGAGAAGGACTCGTCGATCAACGAGGAGGTGGAGCGGCTCCGGCACTCCGCCACCTGGTCGCTGCTGACCCGCCGGGACGTGGTCGTGGTGGCGACCGTGTCCTGTATCTACGGCCTGGGCTCCGCGGACGAGTACCTGAACCGGATGATCCACGTGAAGGTCGGCACCGAGATGGACCGTGACGGTCTGCTCCGGAAGCTGGTCGGCGTGCAGTACGCGCGCAACGACCTGGCCGGCACCCGCGGCACCTTCCGGGTCCGCGGCGACACGCTCGAGGTGTTCCCGGTGTACCAGGAGCTCGCCGTCCGGGTGGAGTTCTTCGGTGACGAGATCGAGCGGGTGATGACGATGCACCCGTTGACCGGTGAGGTGCTGAGCGAGGAGGACGAGGTCTACATCGGCGCCGCCACGCACTACGTGACCGCGCCGGAGCGGATGGAGAAGGCGATCACCTCGATCGAGGCCGAGCTGGCGGAGCGGCTGGCCGAGCTGGAGCGCAACGGGCAGCTGCTGGAGGCGCAGCGGCTCCGGATGCGGACCACGTACGACATCGAGATGATGCGCCAGATCGGGACCTGTTCGGGGATCGAGAACTACTCCCGGCACACCGACGGCCGCGAGCCCGGGACCGCGCCGCACTGTCTGCTGGACTACTTCCCCGAGGACTTCCTGCTGGTCATCGACGAGTCGCACGTGACCGTCCCGCAGATCGGCGGGATGTACGAGGGCGACATGTCGCGGAAGCGGACCCTGGTCGAGCACGGGTTCCGGCTGCCGTCCGCGATGGACAACCGGCCGCTGCGCTGGGAGGAGTTCCTGGAGCGGATCGGGCAGACCGTGTACCTGTCCGCGACGCCGGGGCAGTACGAGCAGGACAAGTCCGACGGGTTCGTGGAGCAGATCATCCGGCCGACCGGTCTGGTCGACCCCGAGGTGATCGTGAAGCCGACCAAGGGCCAGATCGACGACCTGATCCACGAGATCCGGCTCCGGGTGGAGCGGAACGAGCGGGTCCTGGTCACCACGCTGACCAAGAAGATGTCCGAGGACCTGACCGACTACCTGCTGGAGATGGGCATCCGGACCAGGTACCTGCACAGCGAGGTGGACACGCTCCGCCGGGTCGAGCTGCTGCGCGAGCTGCGGATGGGCGAGTTCGACGTCCTGGTCGGCATCAACCTGCTGCGGGAGGGTCTTGACCTGCCGGAGGTGTCACTGGTCGCGATCCTGGACGCGGACAAGGAAGGCTTCCTGCGGTCCGGGCGGTCGCTGATCCAGACCATCGGGCGAGCGGCCCGGAACGTGTCCGGTCAGGTGTTCATGTACGCGGACAAGATCACCCCGTCGATGGAGCAGGCGATCGACGAGACGAACCGCCGGCGCGCGAAGCAGAACGCGTACAACGAGGCGAACGGGGTCGACCCGCAGCCGCTGCGGAAGAAGATCGCCGACATCACCGACATGCTGGCGCGGGAGGACGCGGACACCGCCGAGCTGCTCGGCTCCGGCCGGACGCAGTCGCGCGGCAAGGCGCCGGTGCCGGGTGGTGGCAAGGCGCGTGCCGGTGAGAAGGCGAAGGAGCTGGCCGGTGGCCTGCCGTCGTCCGACCTGGCCGATCTGATCCAGCAGTTGACCGACCAGATGCACAACGCGGCCGCGGAGCTCCAGTTCGAGGTCGCCGCCCGGTTCCGGGACGAGATCTCCGAGCTGAAGAAGGAGCTCCGCCAGATGACCAACGCCGGCGCGAAGTAAGGACAGGCGATGATCGACCACGTATCGCTGCAGTGCGACGACCTGGCTGCCAGTCGGCGGTTCTACGAGACTCTGCTCGGGGCGCTGGACATCACGGTGGCGATGGACTTCGGGGACGCGCTCGGGCTGGCCGGTCCGGACGGCGACCCGAAGCTCTGGCTCGGCAAGCAGACGACGGGTGGTACGCAGCGCGAGATCCACCTCGCCTTCACCGCCCCGGACCGCGCGACGGTGCAGACGGTGCACGAGGCCGTCACCGCGCTCGGCGCCGAGGTCCTGCACGCCCCGAGGGAGTGGCCGGAGTACCACCCCGGCTACTACGCCGTCTTCGTCCGCGACCCCGACGGCAACAACGTCGAGGTCGTCACCCACGCCTGACAGCCACTCCCGTCCTGAGTGAACGCGTCAACTGATCCGTACGACGAGCTCGACCGGGCGCTGCTGCAGGCGTTGCACCTCGACGCCCGGGCGCCGTTCCGGCGGTTGGGGGAGGTTCTTGGCGTCTCCGATCAGACCGTCGCCCGCCGCTACGCGCGCCTGCGGCAGCGCGGCGCGCTGAGGGTGACGGTGCTGCGTCATGCCGGCCCGGTTCGCGAGGTGCAGTGGCTGCTCCGGGTACGCGCCGTGCCGAGCGCCGCGGGCGAGGTCGCCGACGCCCTCGCCCGCCGCCCCGACACCAGTTGGGTGAACCTCTGCGCCGGCGGCACCGAAATCGAATGCACCGTGTACGGCACGGACGTGGGCCCGCTCCTTCTCGAAGTACTCCCACGCACTCGTCAGGTGATCGACGTCGAGGCCGCGGAGGTCCTGCACGTCTTCTACGGCGGCGCGGGCTCCCCGTACGCCAAACCTGGCCCGTTGACCCCCGACCAGATCGCCGCCCTAACTCAACCTGCTGCCGGCGCCGATTCCAGTACGCCCCGTGGTGACGGCGTGCTTGAAGGGCTTGACCTGCGGCTCTACGAGGAGCTGCGGAGTGATGGTCGGGCGTCTGTCGACCACTTGGCGAACGTTGGAGGCGTGTCCGGCCCGACCGTCCGCCGTCGCCTGCGGGCGCTGGTCGCTGATGGTGTGATCAGCTTCGACATCGATGCCGATCCGCGCCTGATGGGGCTGCCCGCACGCGCGATGCTGCGGTTGGCGGTGAGGCCCGATCGGCTCGACGCGACCGGCCGCGCCCTCGCGGAGCACACCGAGGTCGCCTTCGTGGCCGCGACCACTGGTTCGACATCGCTCTACGCCGCGATCGGCAGCTACTCACCTGGCGGTCTGTACCACTACCTGACCACCGAGATCGCCGCCCTCTCGGGCATCACCCAGGTCAGCCCCACCCCAGTCCTACGCACGGTCAAAGCCGCGACCACCCACTACGGCCCCCACCACCCAGCCGGCTGAACCCACCCGATCAGCTACCCCAACTGGCCGGACTATGGAAGTCATGTCGGATGTCGACGTCGGACCGTGCCTGGCTGTCGAGATGCGCACAGTTCTGACCGGGTTTGCGGGGTTTCACGCGCTTCCTAGGCAGGCTGGGCGGTGGAAACTGTCAAAGCGTGAGGAGTTCGCTGTTCATGACCATCCTCGTCATCGGAGCTCGCGGCGCGGTCGGGCGGCAGGTCGTCGCCGGCCTGCGCGCCGCAGGCCGGCCGGTACGTGCCTCCGTTCGCGATCTGGCCAAAGCCGACTTCGGCCCCGGCATCGAGGTCGTACAAGCTGATCTGACTCTCCCGGAGACGTTGCCCGCTGCACTCGACGGTGTCAGCCAGGTCTTCCTGTACGCCGAGCCCAGCGGCGCGGCCGACTTCGGGAAGGCCGCGTCGGCGGCGGGTGTCGAGCGGGTGGTGCTGCTGTCGTCGGGCAGCGTTCTGGTGCCCTGGGCAACGTCGAACCGGATCACCGCGGAACACCGGCTGACCGAGGAGTTGCTGTCCGCGAATGGTCCGGAACTGGTGCCGATCCGCCCGCTTGCGCTCGCCAACAACGCCCGGAGCTGGGCGTGGTCGATCAGGTCCGAACGGATCGTCAGGCTCGTTCACCCCGAGTCCGTCTCGGCGCCGATCCATGAGCGCGACATCGCGGAGGTCGCGGTCGCGGCACTCTCCGGCGCTGATCCCCGGGCCGTGTCCGCGCTGCTGACCGGCGGCGAGCCGCTGACCTTGCGTACGCAGGTCGGGCTGATCGCCGCGGCCATCGGTGCCCCGATCGCCGTCGAGGAAATCGACGAGACCCGCGCCCACGAGATGTTCGGGATGGGTGGGACGGTCGAGACGGAGCTGATGGAGGCGGTTCTGCACTTCGTGCGGCGAGGGACCGAGCCAGGCGGTTGGTACCGGACCGACACGGCCGAGCACCTTCTCGGCCGCCCGCCGCTCCAGTTCAGCGCCTGGGCCCAGGACCACGCGGCTGACTTCACGTAATCAATCGGGGACCGATTGTGATGGGGGTATCACGCGGTTGTGATGAGGACGGCGGAGTGTGGATTTGGAGTTGTGGACATTCAGCCGTCAGAATGGGGGTACGGAAGGGGAGTATTCCCTCGCGGTGGCATCGTCATCACGGTCGGTTGCCCGACCCGGTGCGCCGGTCTCACGGTTACTTGGAGTGAGATGGAAGAGACCTTCGGAGTGGATTTCGTCTGAGCTCCGGAGGATTCTGTGCACGTTGCTGACTACGTTTGGTACATCACCGTCGGGCTGTTGCTCGCGCTGCTGGCCTTCGACGTCTTCGTTATCGGCCGTCGGCCCCATGAGCCGACCACGCGGGAGTCGGCCACCGCGATCGCGTTCTACGTCGGGCTGGCCGTGGTGTTCGGCCTCGGCGTCTGGTGGTTCTCCGGCGGCGAGTACGCCGGGCAGTTCTTCGCCGGCTGGCTGACCGAGTACAGCTTGAGCGTGGACAACCTGTTCATCTTCCTGATCATCATGAGCAGGTTCGGGGTGCCACGGAAGTACCAGCAGACCGCGCTGCTGGTCGGGATCATCCTGGCGCTGGTGTTCCGCGGCGTCTTCATCGCGGTCGGCGCGGCCGCGATCAACGAGTTCTCCTGGATCTTCTACATCTTCGGCGCGTTCCTGGTCTACACCGCGGTGCACATGGCCAAGGAAGGCATGAACGACGACGACGACTTCAAAGAGAACGCGATGATCCGGTTCGCGAAGAAGCGGCTGAACGCGACCGACGAGTACAACGGCGTCAAGCTGACGGTCAAGCAGAACGGCAAGCGGCTGGTCACCCCGATGGCGCTGGTCATCATCGCGCTCGGTACGACGGACCTGCTGTTCGCGCTCGACTCGATCCCGGCGATCTACGGCCTGACGCAGGAGCCGTTCCTGGTCTTCACCGCGAACGTGTTCGCGCTGATGGGCCTGCGCCAGCTGTACTTCCTGCTCGGTGACCTGCTGCGGCGCCTGGTCTACCTGTCGCTCGGCCTGTCGGTGATCCTCGTGTTCATCGGCGTGAAGCTGGTCCTGCACGCCATGCACGTGAACGAGTTGCCGTTCATCAACGGCGGTCACCACATCGACTGGGCGCCGGAGATCCCGATCTGGTTCTCGCTCGGCTTCATCGTGGTCACGCTCGCCGTCACCACCGTGCTGAGCCTGCTGAAGTCCCGCTCGATGCGGGCTGCCGAGGCCAAGCAGGCGCAGGAGCAGCCGGAGCTGCACCCGAAGGAGTCCTGACCCCCGGCCGCTGAGACCCCCAACCCGCTGAGACCTGCAACCCGCAGGTCTCAGCGGCAAGAAGGGGCAAGAAGGGGAAGGAAGGGGCAGGAAGCGGCAGGAAGCGGCAGGAAGTGGTCAGAAGCGGGCGGCGGCGACGAGGGTCGCGCGCCGCTCGTCGGTGAGCGGCCCGTTCTCCAGCCGCTTCCCGGTCTCGGACGCGTGCAGCATGCCCGCCGCCGACACGAACCCCACGTGGTGGATCGGCTTCCCATCACGAGCAAAGAAGTACAGGTCACCCGGCCGAGCCTCATCCAGCGGAATGTTCGGCAGTGCCGCCGCCTGATCATGCGCGTCCCGCGGCGTACGCAGACCGAGCACCCGGCCAACCGTGTGAATCAGCCCGGAGCAGTCCAGCCCGTACGCGCACGTGCCGCCCCACAGGTACTCCAGCCCCAGGAACAACTCACCGAGCCGCAGCCGATCGTCCGCACCAGACGGCTCGATCACGGCGCGCAGTGCGTCGTCGGCCAGCCACCCGGACCCACCGTCGGGCGTCGCCACCCGCGTGTACCCGTCAGCGTGCTCGATCGACGCCAGCACAGTCGCGAAGGACAACTCAGCCACCTCGCGACCGTCCGGCTCAGCCAGCAAGGACGCGCTTGGTACGTCGATCGCGACCGGATCTGCAGCGCTCTCCGGCAACTCACCGAGGTGACTCGACGGCACCCACCCCGGGTACCCGAGCTCGTCCTGGGACGACGGCTGCCACGGTGCGGTGATCTCCGACCAGCCGTCGCGTTCCGACCGGACCAGGACCGGCTCGGCGAACAGCAGTTGGGTCAGCGTACGTCCGTGCAGGCCGAGGCGGGTCTCGGTGTCCATCAACTTTGCCCAGGCCGCCACGTCGGGTTGCGCGGCGGTGGCCGGCGCGTCGATGTCACGGGGAGCGTCGGGGGAGGTCCAGACCGTGCTGACCGGGACCTTCGTGGCAGCTAACTTCATGCGGCCAAGCCTGTCACGCCCAGTCCGGGAGCAGAAGGCAGGTGGATCAGTGACCCTTCGTACCGGATCCCGCCGGTCACCGCCGGCTCGCGCAGCCACCAGGCGGCGTCCAGGTCGTTGACGGCCGTCGTCGGGTACGCGGACACCAGCGCGGCGGCCGCGCCGACGCCGACGTGGCCCTCCATCATGCAGCCGACGATCGCGCCGACACCGTGCGCGCGGGCGAGTTCGAGCAGCGTACGGGCGGGTGCGAGGCCACCGCACTTCGCCAGTTTCACGTTCACCAGGTCGGCCGCGCCGCGCCGGATCACGTTCACCAGGTCGCGGACGCCGAACACGGACTCGTCGGCGAGGATCGGCGTGCCGACCCGGTCGGTGACCCACGCCATCCCGTCCAGATCGGCCGCGGCGACCGGCTGCTCGACCAGCTCGATCGCGCACCCCGCGTCCTCGAGCGCGCGGATCACGGTGACCGCGTCGCGGCGCGTCCAGCCCTGGTTGGCGTCCAGCCGCAGCCTGGGCCCGGTCCCGACCGCTGCCCGGACCTGCTTCACCCGCTCGATGTCGCCGGCCGCGTCCGTACCGACCTTGATCTTGAGTACGTCGAACCCGTCCGCGACCCGGTCCCGCGCCGCCTGAGCCAGCGCCGACGGGTCGCCGACCGACAACGTCATGTCCGTACGGACCACGTCGACGCTCGACCCGAGGAAACCGTGCAAGGTCTGACCGTGCCGGCGCGCCGCGAGGTCGTGCAGCGCGACGTCGACCGCGTCCTTCGCAGCGAAGTTGCCGACGGCCGCGCCCTGTACGCGGCGCAGCGCCTCGGTCAGATCATCTGGCCCGAGCCCTTCCAGCGCGGTCGCGATCGGGCCTTCGATGCAGGCCTGTGAACCGGCGAGTGAGTCGCCGGTCACCTTCCAGACCTGCGGCGCCTCGCCCCAGCCGCTCTGGTCGCCGTCGCTGAGCTCGACCAGCAGGGACTCGGCGTGGGTCGCCGTCCGCAGTGCCGTGACGAACGGCGTGTGCAGCGGCGCCGAGACGAGGTGGGTGGTGAGTTTCACTGCACGGCCTCCAGGTCGTGCCGGTGGTTCCACGCCTCCAGAGCGATGGACGCGATCAGCTTCTGTGCTTCGGGGTCCGGCAGGTCGGACGTCGTGCACACCACCAGGACGAACGGGTCGGCGTCGGCCGGGCGGACGATACCGCCGTCGTGCCGGATTCGGGTGTCCCAGCCGTTCTTGTGTTCGACGCGGGTGCCGGGCGGCAGTAGCGCGGGGATCTCGCCGTTCCACTGGTTGCCGGCCAGCAGGTCGCGCAGGTACGCACCGGACGGGCCAGCCTGGTTGCCAACCGCAACGAGCACGCCGGCCAGCCCGGCCGGACTCATCAGGTTGCTGATCCCGGCTGCCCGCGCCGGCATGTCGTCGATGCCGCGCTCGATCTTCGAGGCGGGGGAGGACGAAGTCGGCAGCGTGGCCTCGGCCAGCGCGGCATGCGCCGCGGGAACGCCGACCTGCTCGAGTACGAGGTCGGTGGCGAGGTTGCTGGACCGGGTGATCATCTCGGTGGCCAGCCAGGTCAGCGGTACGGGCGTGCCCATCGCGTCCCAGGTCGCGGGCGCCTCGTCCTCGTCCGGGTTCACTCCGAACCGGCCGCTGCCCGCGGACGCGAAGTCGTTGTGTACGGTCACCGGCTGCTCCAGCGCCAGTTCACCGGCTTCGACCTTGCGCATCATCGCCATCGCCACCGGCAGCTTCATCGTGCTCGCCGAGTAGTGCGGCCGCTCCGCCTCGTACTCGAACACCGGCGTGCCGTCCAGGCGGCCCAGCCAGACGCCGAATTCCCCGCTCCCGTCGACCTGCTTCAGCAGCTCCGCGATTCCCATGCCGGTTACCCAATCACAGGCTGGTCCAATCACAGAGAGCCACCTGGCAGACTGCTGAGGGTGCGCCTGACGAATCCCCGCCGGCGACGCGGCCCGTCGCGCCGTACCTGGGCCGGTCCTGGCGTGTCCCGCGCGCTCGGCCTCGCGTTCGGCTTCGCCGCCGACCGCGTGCTCGGCGATCCACAGCGGTTCCATCCGGTGGCGGGCTTCGGCCAGGCGGCGGCGCGGTTGGAGCGGCCGTTGTACGCCGACTCGCGCGCGAGCGGTGCCGCGTACACGACGCTCCTTGTCGGTGCTACGGCCGCGGCTGGTCTGTTGGCCGAGCGGGCCACGCGGAGACACCCGGTACTGCACACGGCCGTCACGGCTGCGGCGACCTGGACGGTGCTGGGCGCCCGGAGTCTTGAGCGTGAGGCGGAGGCTATGGCCGGGCTGCTGGAGGAGAAGGACATTCCGGCGGCGCGGGATCGGCTGAGTCACCTGTGTGCGCGGGACGCCAGTGCGCTGGAGGCGGACGAGCTAGCGCGGGCGACGGTGGAGTCGGTCGCGGAGAACACGTCCGATGCGTGTGTAGCGCCGCTGTTGTGGGGCGGCGCGCTCGGCGTACCCGGGTTGCTGGCGTACCGCGCGGTGAACACGCTGGACGCGATGGTCGGCTACCGGTCGCCCAAGTACGTGAACTTCGGCTGGGCGTCGGCGCGGCTGGATGATGTGGTGAATCTCGTACCGGCTCGGGTATGCGCGGCGTTGACCGGTGTCGCGGCCGGTCAGGCGCGGGAGAGCGTACGGGTGTGGCGGCGCGACGCGGGCAAGCACCCGAGCCCGAACGCCGGCCCGGTCGAGGCGGCGTACGCGGGTGCGCTCGGCCTGACCCTCGGTGGCACGAACAGCTACGGGACGTACGCGGAGAATCGCGGCACGCTCGGTGACGGACCGACGCCGACGGTCGCGGACGTACGCCGAACCGCCACGCTGGCCCGCCGGGTCGGTGTGGCGGCTGCTGTACTCGCGGCTGTGGTTGGCGTATGCAATGGAAGGGGGCGGGGATGGGGTTGAGCCGACGGCCGCTGCGGATCGTGCTGTTGCGGCACGGTGAGTCAGAGGCGAACCTGGACAAGTCGGTGTTCGAGCGGGTGCCCGACCACGCGATCCCGCTCACCGCACACGGCCACGAGCAGGCGGCGCGGACCGGCAAGCAGTTGCGTGAGCTGTTCGAGAACGAGCCGGTCCGCGTGTACGTGTCGCCGTACCTCCGGGCACTGCAGACACTCGAGTCGCTCGGACTGAACGACCTGATCGGGCTGGCGCGCGAGGAACCCAGGCTGCGCGAGCAGGACTGGGCGAACTTCCAGGACACCGCTGACATCGAGCGGCAACGGCAGCTGCGCGACGAGTTCGGGCACTTCTTCTACCGGTTCACGCATGGTGAATCCGGCGCGGACGTGTACGACCGGGTGTCGACGTTCCTGGAGACGATGCACCGCGACTTCGACAGCCCGGACGCGCCGCGGAACGTGCTGCTGGTGTCACACGGGCTGACCATGCGGCTGTTCTGTACGCGCTGGTTCCACTGGTCGGTCCGGTTCTTCGAGTCGCTGCGGAACCCGGACAACGCGGAAACACGCGTGCTGCTGCGGCAACCCGATTTCCGGTACAAGCTGGACCGGCCGTTCGAGCAGTGGACACCCTACGAGCCAACGGAGCGGGAGCGATCAGCATGGTTGTAGCGCAGACGCGGGACACGGTGCTCGAGCTGCTGGCGAGTCTGACCCCGGCGCAGACGGAGAAGATCCGTGCGCCGTTCGACACGCCGGACCATCAGCAGTGGACGTACCTACCGGGTTCGGTTCCCGGTCTGGCGCTGACGGAGCTGACACCGGTGCAGCAGCAGCTGGTGGAGCGGTTGGTCGCGACCGATTGCAGTGCACGAGGTGCGGCGGACGTGTGGGCCGTACTGGACGCGGAGGTGGTCGTACGCGGTCTGCCTGAGCTTCCGGAGTCGGGGGAGTGGGAGGGGTCGATCGTCGGCGATCGGTACTTCCTGCGCGTGCTGGGCGACCCGAACGGTACTGAGCCGTGGGCGTGGCGGTTGAACGGTCACCACCTGGCACTGCATGTCACCGTGGTGGAAGGTGCGGTCGCATTCACACCGCAGTTCTTCGGGTCGAACCCGGCGGAGGTGCGTACCGGTCCGAAGGCTGGGCGGCGGTTCCTGGCTGGTGAACAGGACCTCGGCTTCCAGTTACTGCATTCGTTGGAGCCGGGTCAGCTGGAGCTCGCTGTGGTTTCACCCGACGCACCGGATGACATCCTCACCCGCCACGATCCGGTGGCCGATCCGTCCCTGCTGCACCGCGGTCTGTCGTACGGCGACATGTCCGCCGACCAGCGCCAGCTCTTCAGCCTGCTGATCGGCCAGTACGTCGGCCGCGCCGCCGGACCGATCGGCCTGCAGACCTGGCACGACATCACCGACCACGGCATCGAACAGCTGACGTTCGCCTGGGCCGGCCAAACCACCCCCGGCCCCGGCCACCGCCACTACTACTCGATCGCCGGCCCCACCTTCCTGGCCGAATACGACAACACCCAGGACAACGCCAACCACATCCACTCAGTCTGGCGAGACATACGCAACGACTGGGCCACCGACCTCCTAGCAGCCCACTACACAATGCACCGCTAGACCCCCTCTCCTCCTCGCTCTTCCTTCCCGAACCGTCGGGGAGTGCGAGGTGTCGTGGAAGAGCCGGTAGAGTCCGGGGTGTAAGCGATGGCATCAGCAGGAACCCGGTGTGAGTCCGGGGCGGTCCCGCCACTGTGAGCTCCGTGTTGGAGTGAGTCAGGAACTGCCGCCGTCGTACCTGGAATCGGGGCGTGGACACCCCGGAAAGGAACGGTCGCTCATGCCTGTCGCCGCGGAGCTGTTGCTGCTCTCGACTGCTGACACCGATCTGCTCGCGGCCGCTCAGGCTGATGCCGGGTGGAAGGTCGCCAACCCGTCCCGCCTGGAACTGGGCGCACTGGACGCACTCCTCGCCGACGCCGCGGTGGTCGTGGTACGGCTGCTCGGCGGTCGACGCGCCTGGGAAGACGGGCTGGACGCGGTACTCGCAGCCGGGAAACCTGCCGTCGTCGTCAGCGGTGAGGCGGCGCCCGACGCCGAGCTGATGTCGCTGTCGACAGTCCCGGCCGGTGCGGTCACCGAGGCACTCGCCTACCTGAGGGAGGGCGGCGCGGACAACCTCCGAAACCTGGCCGGCTTCCTGCGCGACACCCTCCTGCTCACCGGCGACGCATTCGACCCGCCGCACGCACTCCCGGCGTACGGCGTCCGCGGCACGTACACACCGGACGACCGCCCAGTCGTCGGCATCGTGTACTACCGCGCCCACGAGATCTCCGGCAACACCGCCTTCGTCGACGCCCTCGCCGCGGCGGTCGAGGAGGCAGGCGCGCAACCACTGCCGGTGTACTGCGGAACGCTCCGCGGGCTCGACCCGACCAGCGCCGACAACACCGGCCTGTTCGACCTGCTCAGGAAATGCGATGTCCTGGTCACGACGTTGCTCGCGGCCGGCGGATCGGTCGCCGCCGACGCCAGCGCGGGTGGCGCGGATGACGCCTGGGACGCGGGCGCGCTCGCCGCGCTCGACATCCCGCTGATCCAGGGACTCGCGCTGACCTCGACCCGCGAGCAATGGGTGGACAGCGACGCGGCGGTGAGCCCGCTGGACGCGGCCACTCAGGTCGCGATCCCGGAGTTCGACGGCCGGCTGATCACGATCCCGTTCTCGTTCAAGGCGTACGACCAGGACGGCCTGGCCCGGTACGCGCCGGACCTCGAGCGCTGTACGCGGCTGGCCGGGATCGCGGTCGCGCACGCGCGGTTGCGGCACATCCCTGCCGCCGAGAAGCGGATCGCGCTGGTCCTGTCGTCGTACCCGACGAAGCACGCGCGGATCGGGAACGCGGTCGGCCTGGACACCCCGGCGTCCGCGGTCGTCCTGCTCGGACAGTTGGAAGCAGCCGGGTACGACCTCGGCGGACTCGACCTGAGCGAGCTGCAGGGCGCGGACGGCGCCGACGGGCTGATCCACCGGCTGATCGCCGCGGGCGGGCACGACGTCGACTGGCTGACCGACGAGCAGTTGGCCGATGCGGTCGCGAAGATCCCGCTGTCCACGTACGCGACCTGGTTCGGCCGCGTGCCCGATTCGTTGCGTACGGCAATGACCGACGCGTGGGGCGAGGCGCCCGGCGAGCTGTACGTCGACACCTCCGGCGACGAACCCGCGATCGCACTTGCCGCGCTGCGGTTCGGGAACGTCGTCCTGATGATCCAGCCGCCGCGTGGTTTCGGCGAGAACCCGGTGGCGATCTACCACGACCCGGACATGGCGCCGTCACACCATTACCTCGCCGCGTACCGCTGGCTGGAGGCATCGCCGACGGACGGCGGTTTCGGCGCGCAGGCCGTCGTACACCTCGGGAAGCACGGCACGCTGGAGTGGCTGCCGGGCAAGGGCATCGGGCTGGCGGCCGGCTGCGCGCCGGACGCGGTGCTCGGCAACCTGCCGATGGTGTACCCGTTCATCGTCAACGATCCCGGCGAAGGTACGCAGGCGAAGCGCCGCGCGCACGCGACCGTCGTGGATCATCTCGTCCCGCCGATGGCGCGGGCGGAGACGTACGGCGACATGGCGAAGCTGGAGTACCTGCTCGACGAGTACGCGACCGTGTCCGCGCTGGATCCGGAGAAGGTACCGACGCTGCGGGCGCAGATCTGGACGCTGATCCAGGCGGCGCAACTGCATCACGACCTGCACACGGACGAGAAGCCGGAGGACGACGACTTCGACGAGTTCGTGCTGCACCTGGACGGGTACCTGTGCGAGATCAAGGACGTGCAGATCCGGGACGGGTTGCATGTACTCGGTGGTGCGCCGGCGGGCGAGGCGCGGGTCAACCTGGTGCTCGCCGTACTGCGGGCGAAGCAGCTCTGGGGTGGTTCGTACTCGATCCCCGGCCTGCGGACCGCGCTGGGTGCGACGTTCGGCGTGGACGAGGCGGCGCTGCTCGCGGACCCCGGGCGGGCCGTTCCGGAGCTGGCCGGGCTTGCGACGCTTGCCGACCTTCCCGCGGTCAGTGGCGCGGACGGCGTCGACCTGCTGGAGTCCCTGGCGCGGAAGCTCGTGGTCGGGATGGAGACGCTCGGCTGGGACGCGTCGAAGGTCCCGGTCGTCGTCGGCGAGGTGCTCGGTCAGGAGTCCGCGGGTGTCGAGTCGTCGCTCACCTTCGCCGCGACCGAGGTCGTGCCGCGGCTGGCGCGAACCGGCGACGAGGTGGCGAACGTACTCCGTGCCCTCGACGGCCGATTCGTCGAGGCCGGGCCGTCGGGATCGCCGACGCGCGGCCTGGTGAACGTACTGCCGACCGGCCGCAACTTCTACGCCGTCGACCCGAAGGCGATCCCGAGCCGGAACGCGTGGGACGTCGGCGTCGCGCTCGCTGACTCGCTGCTCGCCCGGCACCGCGCCGAGACGGGCGAGTGGCCGCGCTCGGTCGGCCTGACCGTCTGGGGTACGTCGGCGATGCGCACCCAGGGCGACGACCTGGCCGAGGTGCTCTGGCTGCTCGGCTGCCGCCCGGTGTGGGACGAGGCGTCGCGCCGCGTGACCGGCTTCGAGGTGGTCGATCGGGACGAACTCGGCCGGCCGCGGATCGACGTCACGATCCGGATCTCGGGCTTCTTCCGGGACGCGTTCCCGCACGTGGTCGCGCTGCTCGACGAGGCGGTCCGTACGGTCGCCGCGCTGGATGAACTTGCCGAGGACAACTATCTGCGCGCGCACGTCGACGCCGACGTTGCCGAGGGCAATGGTATACGTTCGGCGACGGCCCGGGTGTTCGGATCGAAACCCGGCTCGTACGGCGCCGGGCTGTTGCCGTTGGTGGACGCGCGAAACTGGCGCACCGACGCGGAACTCGCCGAGGTGTACGCGGTGTGGGGCGGCTACGCGTACGGCAAGGGCCTCGACGGCGCGGAAGCACGTGGCTCGATGGAACGCGCGTATGCCCGGATCCAGGTCGCGGCGAAGAACGCCGACACCCGCGAGCACGACATCATGGACTCCGACGACTACTTCCAGTACCACGGCGGCATGATCGCGATGGTGCGGCACCTGACCGGCGCCAACCCGAAGGCGTACGTCGGCGACTCGGCCGTACCCGCGCAGGTGAAGACGCGGACGCTGGACGAGGAGGCGAAGCGGGTCTTCCGGGCCCGGGTGGTGAACCCGCGCTGGATGGCGGCGATGCGGCGGCACGGGTACAAGGGTGCGTTCGAGATGGCCGCGACCGTCGACTACCTGTTCGGGTACGACGCGACCGCGGGCGTGGTCGACGACTGGATGTACGAGACGCTGACCACCGAGTACGTCGCGAACCCGGAGATGGCCGAATTCTTCCGGAAGTCGAACCCGTGGGCCCGGCACGGGATCGCCGAACGGCTGCTCGAGGCGGCCCAGCGCGGTCTGTGGGCGGAGCCGTCCGACGAGGCGCTGGAGACGCTGCGCGGCGCCGTCCTTGAGACGGAGGGTGACATCGAAGACCGGGGCTGATTGGGTGGAGCCATGCCGCCAGAGCAGCTCCGGGTCCTGATCACCAACGACGACGGTTACCTCGCGCCGGGAATCCGGGCGCTCGCGCCGGTGATCGCCGGGCTCGGGTACGAGGTGCTGGTGGTCGCGCCGCTGAACGACGAGAGCGGGGTCGGATCTGCCCGCGCCGGCATGCTCGACCGGCCGATCCGGAGCGAGTCCGACCAGGAGAACGGTGTTACGTACACCGGGATCGACGGGACGCCGGCGCTCGCGGTGACCTTGGCCACGGTCGGTGCGTTCGGGCGGACGCCGGATCTGGTGCTGTCCGGGATCAACCGGGGCGCCAACATCGGCGTGCCGATCTTCCACTCCGGAACCGTCGCGGCCGCGCTCACCGCCGCCGGTCAGAACACGTCGGCGGTCGCGGTCAGCATCGACTCCGAGGACCCGGACCACTGGGTGACCGCGGCGACCGTCGCCGGCGAGGCGCTCGGCTGGATCGCGCCCGAACCTGTCGGCACCGTCCTGACGATCAACGTCCCCGACCGCCCGCTGAATCAGCTCGCCGGCGTCCGGCACGCGACCCTGGCCCCGATCAACCGATCCCGCGTCATCGGCACGACCGCTCCCACCGGCGACCCGATGATCGAACTGGAACCCGCCCGCCCAAATCCGCTCCCCGGCACCGACGAGGCCCTCCTGAACGCCGGCTTCGTCACCGTCACCCCGATCCTCGGCATCCGCGAAATCCAAGACGACACCGCCGCAACCACCCTCGACAAACACCTAACCCGCTAACCCGCACCCAACACCACCACCTGGCAGCCCTCACCCGGTTACGCCTGACTGCTGATCGGTACCGGCGGGCGGGTAGTGGTTGGTGGTGGGCTGGGCGGTTGCGCCCGCGCGTGGGTGGAACGGGTCGGTTCGGGCGACCAGTACCCGTTGTTCGGTCCACCACCTCCTGTTGGTTGCCGGGCGGTGTGCCATGATCGGGGCGACGGTTGTGGAGGAACACCGGTGACCAGCTTGCTGGGAGTCCGGGGCGGTCCCGCCACTGTGACCGGAGCCTTCGGGGTCCGGAAGCCAGGACATCTACGGCCGTCCGCCGGTACGCCGGCGTACCAGTGCCGTAGCGGGCGTGGACACCCGCTCGACGAAAGGGACTTCCGCCGATGCGGGCTGCTCGATCTGATGCCGGGTTTCCGTTCACCGCGATCGTCGGGATGGACGATCTTCAGCTGGCGCTGATCCTGGCGGCGGTGTCGCCGGCGATCGGCGGGGTGCTGATCCGGGGCGAGAAGGGCACGGCGAAGTCGACCGCCGTCCGCGCCCTGACCGAGATCCTCCCGCCCGTGGACGTGATCCCGAACTGCCGCTTCTCCTGCGACCCGGACCACCCCGACCCAACCTGCCCAGACACCCCGCACGGCATTGCCGCTGACGCTCCGCACCGCACCTCCGCCGACACCCCGCACGGTGCTGCCGCCAACGCCCCACACGGCACCGACGCCTCGCGTGATGGCTCGGTTGGTGGTGGGATACGGCGGGCGGCTCGGTTGGTGGAGTTGCCGGTGGGGGCGACCGAGGACCGGGTGCTCGGTTCGCTGCATCTGGAGAAGGCGCTGGCCGAGGGCGTCACCGCGTACGAGCCGGGGTTGCTGGCGGCGGCGCATCGTGGGCTGTTGTACGTGGACGAAGTGAACCTCCTGCACGATCACCTGGTCGACGTACTCCTGGATGCCGCCGCGATGGGCCGGGCAACGGTTGAGCGCGATGGTGTTTCGGTGACGCACCCGGCGCGGTTCGTACTCGTCGGGACGATGAACCCGGAAGAAGGCGAGCTTCGGCCGCAGCTGCTCGACCGGTTCGGTCTGACGGTTGATGTCGTCGCCAGCCGGGATCCGGCCGTGCGGGTCGAGGTCATGCGCGCGCGGCTCACGTACGAGGCAGGTCCGGCCGACTTTGCCGAGCGGTACGACGGCGCGCAACGTGAGTTGGCCGAGCGGATCGTGAAGGCGCAGGGGTTGTTGCCGGACGTGATCCTGACCGACGCGGCGTTGCGGCAGATCGCGGAGATCTGCGCGTCGTTCGACGTTGATGGGATGCGCGCCGATCTGGTCACCGCGCGGACGGCGGTCGCGCACGCGGCTTGGTGCGGTCGTACGGTCGTGGAAGTCGAGGACGTACGCGCGGCCGCGAAGCTCGCGCTGCCACATCGGCGCAGGCGAAACCCCTTCGACGCACCCGGCCTGGACGACCAGCAACTCGAAGACGCCATCAACAACACCACCCCAGAAGAAGACCCGGATGACGACGGGCCCGATGATCCGAGTGGCGGGCCGGGCGGGGGCGTCGACCCTTCAACTTCAGCTGATGGTGATGAGCAAGTACCTGGTGAGGCGACTGCTGGTCCTGCTCCGAGCGGCGACGTCGCGGGTAGTGGCGAGCCGTACAAGGCGCGGCTGTTGAGTGTGCGGGCTGCTGGGGTGGGTGTGGCTGGGCGGAGGTCACGGGCGCTGACCGAGGTGGGGCGCGTGGTGGGGGACCGGGCTCGGGTCGGGCGGGAAGCCGGGCGGCCGCATTTGCTTGGGACGATTCGGAGCGCGGCGCCGCATCAGCATGCGCGTGGGCGGAGCGGTCCGGGGCTGACGGTACGGGCGGCGGACGTGCGGCTCGCCGTACGCGAAGGCCGCGAAGGGAACCTCGTCCTGTTCTGCGTCGACGCATCCGGATCGATGGGTACGAAGAAGCGGATGAGTGAGGTCAAGACCGCGATCGTTTCGCTGCTGCTGGACGCGTACCAGCGCCGCGACACCGTCGGGCTGGTCACCTTCGCGGGCGCCGGCGCGACGGTCGCGCTCCCGCCGACGGGCAGCGTGGAAACCGCGGTGCGACGGCTCGAATCATTGCCGACCGGTGGGCGTACGCCGCTCGCGGAAGGTTTGTTGCAGACGGCCGAGCTGCTTCGGGTCGCCGCGATCCGCGATCCGCGCCGGCGACCGTTGCTGGTACTCGTCACCGACGGTCGCGCGACGTACGGCGAGAACGCGTTCGCCCGCGCCCGGGAGGCGGCCGGGTGGTTGGGACAGCGGGGGATCGCGACGGTGGTGGTCGATTGCGAACCGCGTCGCGGCGTACGGCTCGGGCTGGCCGCGGAGCTCGCGGGCGATCTCGGCGCGGAGTACCTCGATCTCGGGGATGTTGCCGCCGGCAACCTTGTCCGTACGGTCAGCGAACGGAAGGCGGCCTGATGCCGAAAGGGCAGCCGGTCGCCGTACCGGATGACGGCCTGACCACGCGGCAGCGGCGGAACCGGCCGTTGCTGATGGTGCACACCGGGGAGATGAAGGGGAAGTCGACCGCCGCGTTCGGAATGGCGTTGCGCGGGTGGAACCAGGGCTGGCGGATCGGGGTCTTCCAGTTCGTGAAGAGCGCGAAGTGGAAGGTCGGCGAGGAGAACGCGTTCAAGGCGCTCGGGCGGCTGCACGACGAGACCGGCGAGGGCGGACCGGTCGAGTGGCACAAGATGGGTGAAGGGTGGAGCTGGTCGCGCAAGCCTGGTACGGATGCCGATCACGCGGCCGACGCGTTGGAGGGGTGGCGGGAGATCCAGCGCCGGATCGCGGCCGAGGCGCACGATCTTTACGTGCTGGACGAGTTCACGTACCCGATGAAGTGGGGCTGGGTGGACGTGGACGAGGTGGTCGAGACGCTCAGCGATCGGCCGGGGCACCAGTACGTGGTGATCACTGGGCGGGACGCGCATCCCAAGTTGGTTGAGGCGGCCGATCTGGCCACTGAGATGACCAAGCTCAAACACCCGATGGACACCGGCCAGAAAGGCCAGAAAGGCATCGAGTGGTGACCGCGCCGGGTGATACGGCGAGCAGTCGGCCGGGTGGTGCGGCGAGCGGTCGGCTGGGTGGTGCGGCGAGCGGTCGGCCGGGTGGTGCGGCGAGCGGTCGGCCGGGTGTTGGGGCATGCCTGAGTGCTGGGGTGTGCAAGTGGCCGGGTGATGGGCCGGGTGTCGGGGTGGGCAGTGGCCGGGTGTTGGGGCGGGCTCGAGTGCCGGGGTGGGTGATGGGCTGGTGGGTCGGTTGATTCCGCGGGTGGTGGTGGCGGCGCCGGCTTCGGGGGCGGGGAAGACGACCGTCGCGGTCGGGTTGATGGCGGCGTTGCGGCGGGCCGGGCACACGGTGGCCGGGTTCAAGGTCGGGCCGGACTACATCGACCCTGGGTTCCACGCGGTCGCGACCGGGCGGCCCGGGCGGAACCTCGACCCGATGCTGTCGGGGGAGGAGCGGGTCGCGCCGCTCTTCCAGCACGGCGCGGCCGGGGCGGACCTCGCGGTCGTCGAAGGCGTGATGGGCCTGTACGACGGCGCGCTCGGCACCGAAGGGTTCTCCTCGACGGCGCATGTCGCGAAGCTGCTCCGCGCGCCGGTCGTACTCGTGGTGGACGCGTCCGCGGCCGGACGGAGCGTCGGCGCGGTGGTGCAGGGGTTCGTCGGGTACGACCCGGAGGTACGCATCGTCGGCGTGATCCTGAACAAGGTCGGGTCCGAACGGCACGAGACCGAAGTACGCGCCGGTGTCGCGCCGACCGGCGTACCCGTGCTCGGCGTACTGCGCCGCGACGCGCGGCTGACCGTACCCAGCCGCCACCTCGGTCTGGTCCCCGCACCCGAACAACAAGCCCAGGCCGAGCAAGCCGTCGCGGCAGCCGCCGAACTCGTCCACCAGGGCGTAGACCTCCAATCCGTAGTCACGGCCGCCCACGCCGCACCCCACCACAACGCGACCCCCTGGAACCCCACCACCGCCATCCTCCCCAAACCGGTTCGGGGAGCACCACCTCCTGATTTGGGAAGGCAAGCTGCCCCAAAGCGGTTTGGGGAGGATCACCTGCCGATCCAGGGCGGTAGGCCGCCCCAAACCGGTTTGGGGCGTGGCGGTCGGCCGGTTGTTGCGGTTGCGGGTGGGCCGGTGTTTTCCTTTCGGTATACCGAGACGACCGAGCTGCTCGAGGCGGCCGGTGCGGAGGTGATCACCTTCGACCCACTCACCGATCAGTTGCCCGAGGCAACCGCCGGGCTCTACCTCGGCGGTGGTTTCCCCGAGCTGCACGCCGAAGCCCTGTCCGCGAACACCAAGCTCCGTGACCAGGTCGCCGCCGGGATTTCCGTCGGTCTCCCGGTGATCGCCGAATGCGCCGGCCTGCTCTACCTCTGCCGCGAACTCGACGGCCACCCGATGACCGGCGTCCTCCCCGCGACGGCGCGGATGACCTCCCGCTTGACCCTCGGCTACCGCACCGCCGTCGCCGCCACGACCACCGCGTTCTACGACGAAGGGCGTCGCGTCCGCGGTCATGAATTCCACCGCACCACGATCACGCCAAGTACCAAAGAACTCACACCAGCCTGGTACCTGCCGGCCGGTGCGGAGGGCATGACGCTTCCACACGTCCACGCGTCCTACCTGCACGTCCATTGGACTGCCACGCCCGACGTCCCGGTCCGCTTCGTCGCGGCCGCCCGAAGCCGATGAAGCTCGTCGTCGGCATCGGCCTCCGCGGCGGCACCTCGTACGAAGAGCTGACCGCGCTCGTACGCGATGGACTCCACGACGTCACCGGAGACGTTCACGTGGTCGCGACCCGCACCGGCCGTGAGCAAGAACCTGCTCTAAAACGTCTGGCCCAAGACTTGAACGCCGAGCTCCGCACCTTCGAGACCAGCGAGCTCGCCACCCAATCGCCTCCGACCCCCAGCGAAAAGGTGCAGCACCACATCGGCACACCCAGCGTCGCCGAAGCCGCGGTCCTGGCCGCCGGTGCGCGCCTCATCCGCACCAAACAACAAAGCCCCAACGCAACAGTAGCCATCGGCCACCTCCCAACCCCCGAGCACGACGAGCCGGCCCGCGAGCACACCACACCCGCTCCCGCGTACGACGAGTCGACGGGCGAGCGCATCACACCCGCCCCCGCGTACGACGGCTCGGCCCGTGAAGCAGTGCATCGGGTTATTGCCGAGCGCCGGGACGTACGCCGGGGCTTCCTCGATCTGCCGGTCGACGACCTTCTGCTGACCCGGGTTCTGGAGGCCGCGCACCGGGCGCCGAGTGTCGGCCTCAGCCAGCCGTGGGACTTCCTGGTGATCCGCGACCGCGACCTCCGGCGAAAGGTGCACGACCTGGCGACCGCCCAGCGCGACACCTTCGCCGCGTCACTTCCGGACGATCGCCGCGCCGCGTTCGACGGGCTGAAGATCGAGGCGATCCTGGACGCGCCGGTGAACCTCGCGGTCACCTGCGACCCCGGCCGCGGTGGAAGGCACGTGCTCGGGCGGCACGCCGATCCGCGTACGACCTGGTTCTCCGCCGCGATCGCGATCCAGAACCTCTGGCTCGCCGCCCGCGCCGAAGGGCTGGGCGTCGGCTGGGTCTCGTTCTTCACCCCCGAAGAGGTCGCGGGCGTCCTCGGTCTGCCCGCGCACATCGAGCTGGTCGGGTACCTCTGCGTCGGACACGTCGCCGAGTTCGCGACCGCGCCGGAGCTGGTCCGTACGGGCTGGGCGAAACGCCGGCCGCTCACCTGGGCCGTACACCACGAAACCTGGGGCAACCGAGACGTGTCGATCGTCAACGAAGCGCTCGAGGCCGGAGAGCCGGGAGTGACGCGACAAGCGGGACAGGCGGGAGAGCCGGCGCGGGCGGGGGAGCCGGGCGAGGGCGCGACATCTGGTCAAACAGTCCACGTGATCATCGGCGGCGACGCGTCCAGCCTGCGGCACCCCGAAGACCTGGCCGTCGATCTGGGCCCCACCAAACCACCCGCCAACTTCGGCGTCCTCTGGCGGCACGCCCGCACCGCGCCTGAAGCAACAGAGTTCGGCATCGAACTGGCCCGCGACCTCGCCCTCCAGGGCATCGGCCACCTCCACGTACGCATCGCCGACCGCACCGACCACGCGGAAGCGTTCGCCCAGGGCATCGCCACCGGCGCGTCGGCCTCCGGTCTGCGACACTCCTCCGCATGACTGAGCAGCCGTCCCCCATGTACGTACCCAAGTTCTCGATGAAACAGCGGATCACCCTGATGGCGAACAAGTACGAGTTGATCGCCACCAACCCGGACGGCAGCGACGGAGCGTTGCTCGCGTTCGCGCAGCAGAAGCGGATGGCGTTCAAGGAGCAGGTGACGTTCTACACCGACGACACGAAGACCCAGCCGGTGTTCTCGTTCAAGGCGCGGAAGACGATCGACCTCGGTTCCGGCTACGACGTGTACGACGCGAACGGGCAGCCGATCGGCTGGTTCAAGAAGGAGTTCGGGAAGAGCCTGCTCCGGTCCAGCTGGCAGCTGAGCGCGGCCGGCGTCGAGGCGGACGGTACCGAGCGGAACGCGACGATCGCGATCGTCCGCCGGGTCTGGGAGTTCGTCCCGTTCGTCGGTGAGATCCCGCTGCCGTTCATCTTCCACTTCGACTTCACCGACCGTGGCTCCGGCCGGCCGGTCCTGTCGGTCGAGCGCAAGGTCTCGGTCCGCGACCGGTACCGCATCGACGTCCAGGACCAGCGCCTCGACTTCCGCGTCGCCGCGGCGATGACGGTCGCGCTGGACGCCTTGCAGTCACGCTGAGTGTTCGGCGTACGACCACGGTCGTACGCCGGCCTCACTCTTTCGGGTGAACCTACCCCGAGGGCACTTGGTTCCGTCCGCACGCGGTGCGAGGCTGTATCCATGGGCGTAGCGCAGCGCAGTCGACGGTGGTTGGTTCCGGTCGCGGCAGTCGCCGTGGTGGCGGGAGTGGGGGCAATCGGCCCGGTGATGGCAGACGCCTCACCGAAGCTGCCGAACATCTCCGCGCAGGACCTGCTCACGAAGGTGCAGTCGGCGAAGGTCGACGGCCTGAGCGGCACCGTGCAGTCGAGTGCCGACCTCGGCCTGCCTGCGATCCCCGGGATGGCACCCGGCACCCGGGAGCTCACCGACCTGCTGAGTGGCCAGCACACCGCGCGGGTCGCGTTCGCGACGCCGGACAAGGCGCGGGTCTCGCTGCTGGACAACCAGGCCGAGCAGCTCTGGACCACCGACGGCAAGTCCGCCTGGGCGTACGACTCGTCCAAGCGTGAAGCCACGAAGCTGACCCTGCCGGCGCATTCGGCGAGCACGCCGCAGAAGACGCGGCCGCAGCAGAACTACAACCCGCAGGCGGTCGCGAAGCAGTTCCTGGCCGCGATCGACCCGAGCACCCAGGTCCAGGTCAGCGGCACCGAGAAGGTCGCCGGCCGGGACGCGTACAAGCTGAAGCTGGTGCCGAAGACCGACAAGACGACAGTCGGTTCGGTGACGGTGGCGGTCGACTCCAAGACCTGGGTCCCGCTGGACGTGACGGTGATGCCGCGGTCCGGTGGCAACCCGGCGGTCGAGCTCGGCTTCACCTCGGTGTCGTTCGACGTACCGTCGGCGAGCAGCTTCACGTTCACGCCGCCGGCCGGGGTGAAGGTGACCGAGCAGAAGGCGCCGGCGAAGAGCGGGCTGCCGAAGACCGAGCTGCCGAAGCAGGTGAACCCTAAGACCACCCCGAAGCTGCTGCCGCGCAAGCCGGGTTCGGCGAACGCGGACAAGCCGACCGTGATCGGTACCGGCTGGGACAGCGTGGTCATGATCCGCGGCGCCCAGACGGCGGATCTGACCGGTGGTAACGGCAAGCTCGGTCAGCTCGGCCAGCTGCTGGCGAAGGCGCCGACCGTGCAGGGTCCGTGGGGCTCGGGCAAGATCGTCACCAGCAAGATGGTCAGCGCGCTGATCACCAACGACGGCCGGATCTTCGCCGGTCTGGTCACTCCGGACACCCTGCAGGCCGCCGCGGCGAAGGCCCCGCGCTGACCGTGAGCGCGCCGGTCGTCACCCACGGCCTGACCAAACGGTTCCGGAGCGGGCAGGTCGCGGTGGACGCGGTCGACCTGGAGGTCCCGGCCGGGAGCGTGTACGGCTTCCTCGGACCGAACGGGTCGGGTAAAACCACCACCATCCGGATGCTGCTCGGCTTGATCGCGCCCACCGCGGGCGCGGTCGAGCTGCTCGGCGAGCCGATGCCGAAAGCACACCTCCGCGTCCTGCCGCGGGTCGGCGCCCTGGTCGAAGGACCGGCGTTCTACCCGTTCTGGACCGGCCAGGCGAACCTGCTGCGCTTCGACGCCGCCGACCGCACCGCCGACCCGAAGACCCGCAAGGCACGCGCGGGGGAGGCGCTGGAGCGAGTCGGATTGTCGAACGCGTCCGGCAAGAAGGTCCGCGCGTACTCGCTGGGTATGCGTCAGCGCTTGGCGATCGCCGTCGCGCTGATGCAGCGGCGCGAGCTCCTCGTACTGGACGAGCCGACCAACGGTCTCGACCCGCAGGGCACTCGCGAGGTCCGGCACCTGATCCGAGAGCTGGCTCAGGACGGTACGACGGTGTTCACGTCGACGCACTTGCTGGCCGAGGTGGAACAGGTCTGTACGCACGCGGCCGTGATGAGCCGGGGCAAGTTGCTGCGTCAGTCGACGGTGGCGGATCTCCGGTCGGAGCTGCGCCCGCGACTGGTGGTGAGTACGCCTGATCTCGGGCCGGCGGCCGAGACGCTGCAGGGCCTCGGCGTGACTGAGTTGAAGACCACCGAGGAGACGGTCGAGGGCGACCCCGGCGAGGTCCCGATCGAGAAGTTCGCCGCCGCGCTGGTCGCTGCGGACGTCCGCATCCACGGTTTCGGCCTGGAACGCCCAAGCCTCGAAGACGCCTTCGTAGCCCTGACCGGGGAGGGTTTCGATGTCGCCGAATGAAGCAGTCCCCGACACCGCACCCGCTGCCGTTGTGACGGCCCAACCGGGGGCCGGGCGGCACACGCTTGCGTTGTTCCTGTCGGAGCTCCGGCTGGTGTTCGGCCGCGCCCGCACCCAAGTCGGTCTCGGTGTACTGGCCGCGGTCCCACTGCTGATCGGGATCGCGATCAAGATCACCGGCTCCAGCGGCGGTACCGAAGGGTTCATCGGGCAGATCGCCGGCAACGGCCTGTTCCTGATCGTCGCCAGTCTCGGCCTGTCGCTGCCGTTCTTCCTGCCGACCGCGGTGACCGTGGTTTCGGGCGAGTCCCTGGCCGGCGAGTCCAGTCTCGGCACGTTGCGCAGCATGCTCACCGCGCCGGCCGGCCGGTCCCGCCTGCTCGCGGCCAAGATGGTCGCGCTCGCGGTGTTCTGCCTGGCCGCCACGCTGACGATCTGGCTCTCCGGGCTGATCGTCGGCTTCATCCTGTTCCCGGTCGGCGACGTCCTGCTGCTGTCCGGGAGTACGGTCTCGCTCGGCGACGGCCTGCTCCGCGCGCTCGGGATCGCGATCGTGATCGCGCTGTCGCTGCTCGGTCTGGCCGGGATCGGCCTGTTCGTTTCGTCGCTGACCTCGACCCCGCTGGCCGCGATGGCGGCGACGTTCGGCACGTTCATCGTGCTCGGCATCATGACCGCGATTCCGCAGCTGCACGCGATCCAGCCGTGGCTGCTGATGTACCGGTGGCAGTCCTTCGCCGACCTGCTCCGCGACCCGCCGTACTGGCACGACATCGGCCGCAACCTGCTGCTCCAAGCCGGGTATCTGGTGGTCTTCTATGCCGCGGCGTGGGCGAGATTGACGAGTCGCGACATAACCTGAGGCGGTGGAAGCCCATCTTGTCGCCGCCCTCCGCTGCCCGGTCTGTGGTGACGGGCTGACGCTGACCGACCGTACGGCCCGCTGCCCGCGCGGGCATGCGTACGACCTGGCCAAGCAGGGCTACCTGAACCTGCTGCCCGCGTCCTCGAACGGAATCGACGGTGACTCGGCGGCGATGGTCGGCGCCCGCACGGTCTTCCTGGGTACCGGCCACTACGCGCCGATCCGGGACGCCTTGATCCTGCGCGCCGAGTTGGGCGATGACGACCTGGTCGTCGAGGTCGGCGCCGGCACCGCGTACTACCTGGCCGGCGTACTCGGCATGTCGCCGCATCGTCGCGGGATCGCCCTGGACGTGTCGAAGTACGCGGCGAGGCGTGCGGCGAAGGCCGATCCGAGGATCGCGTCGGTGGTGTGCGACGCGTGGCGCGAGCTGCCGTTGGTGGATGGCGCGGCCGAGCTGATGCTGAACGTGTTCGCGCCACGCAACGCCGCCGAGATGGCACGCGTACTGTCACCGACCGGACGGCTCCTGGTGGTCACGCCGAATCAGCAGCATCTCGCGGAGCTGATCGACGTACTGGGAATGGTCAGCGTCGACGCCGACAAGGAACGCCGGCTTGAGGAATCGCTGGCGGGGGAGTTCGTCCGGACCGGCAGTGAGGTGGTCGAGGAGACGATGCCGCTCGACCGGTCGGCGGTGGAGCAGCTCGTCCTGATGACGCCGAGCGCGCGGCACCTCGACTACCGCGACCTGCTGCAGCGCATCGCCGTCCTGCCGGAGCCCGCGGTGGTGACGTTGTCGGTGACGGTGTCCGCCTGGGAGAAGTGAACCCCAAACCGGTTCGGGGAGGATTACCTCCCGATTCGGGCGGGTAGTCCTCCCCAAAGCGGTTTGGGGAGGACTGCGGCGACGGGTCAGGCGGCGTGTTCGTGTAGCTCGCGGGCGACGACCGTGCCGTGGGTCTCGGCCTCGACGTGCGCGGCTGACTCCGATACCTTGGCGGCGTCGATCAGCTCCTCCATGCCGGGGGTGATCGGGGCGAGGGTGAGTTCAGCCGCGGCGGTGCGGATGTTCATGCCGAACAGGTCGGCGAAGACCCGCTCCAAGTACGGCGTGGCGTGGTCCCAGCCGTGCTTCGGGCTGCCTGGTCCGTACCCGCCGCCGCGGGCGAGCGCGAAGATCGCCGGCCGGCCGGTGAGCGGGCGCGTACCGAAGGCGAAGTCCTTGTCCATCAGCAGGACGTCGATCCAGGTCTTCACGTGCTGGGCGATGCCGTAGTTGTACAGCGGTACGGCGAGCAGGACGGCGTCGGCGTTCCGGATCTCGGTCGCGAGGCCGGCCGCGATCGCCTGCGCGTCCGCGAGCGGCATCCGGTCGGAGTCGGCGACCGGCTCCTGACCGACCTGCGCCGCGGCCAGGGTCGGCCAGAGAGTCGCGGGCAGCGGGTGCTGCCCGAGGTCACGCCGTACCACGACACCGTCCGGGTGTTCCGCCTTCCAGGCGGCCTCGGCGCTGTCCGCCAGCGCGCGGGACACCGAACCGTCCAGCCGGATGCTGGCGTCGACGCGTAGCAGGGTGCTCATCTGTTCTGTCTCCATCAGTTGAAGGGGCTCGGGTTGAGCTGTTCTGAAGATAATCTGTGGAGCAGAACATATTCAAGTCAGAACGTATTCCATGTGGCGTACACCCCGTAGGATGGGGACATGTCCAGTACGTCGCCTGAGCTCGCGGCCGGGACCGCTCGCGGAGTCGAGCCGTCCGGCAACGGCAGCGCGCCGGTGGAAGCCGATCTGGGCTGGGCGCTCGGCGTCGTCTTCCGGCGGTACGCGAAGGCGTCGGCGGCCGCGCTCGAAGGACTGCCCGGTGGGCCGCGCGGCTATCAGGTGCTCGCGACGACGATGTCGGAAGGGCCGAAGCGGCAGCTGGATCTGGCCGCGCAGCTCGACGTCGACCGGACCGTGATGACGTACCTGCTGGACGACCTGGAGAAGGCTGAGCTGGTGCAGCGCCGCCCGGACCCGGCCGATCGGCGGGCGCGCCTGATCGTGCCGACCGAGCAGGGCAAGCAGACGCTGTGCGAGCTGGAGCGCCGCCTGCGCGCGACCGAGGAGGAGGTCCTCGGAATCCTGGACGAGCCCGAGCGGGCCAGCTTCCGGATGCTTCTGCAGCGGGTGGCAATGAAGGCCAACGCGATCGACCCGCTGCACAACGCCTGCGCCCTGGCCGAGGCCGAGGACGCCGCCGACTGCTAACGCAGTGGGACGAAGCCGGACTCGTACGCCCGGATCACGGCCTGGGTACGGTCGCGGGCGTTGAGCTTGGCGAGCACGTTCGCGACGTGCGTCTTCACCGTCTGTACGCCGAGAATCAGCTCCGCGGCGATCTCCGCGTTGGACAGACCGCGCGCCATCAGCCGCAGTACCTCCTGCTCACGCTCGGTCAGCTGATACTCGTCCAGCCCGGTCGGCCCCGGCTGTGAACCGGCGTGTACGAGTGCCAGCGCCCGGATCGCCTCTGGGAAGAGCAACGACTCGCTTCGTGCGACCGTGCGGATCGCGGCGATGATGTCGTCCGGTGGGGTGCGCTTCAGCAAGAACCCCGACGCGCCGGCGCGCAGTGCTTCGTACACGTAGTCGTCGTTCTCGAAGGTGGTGACGACCAGTACGCGCGGGGCCGGGTCGAGGCTTTCCAGCAGGAGCCGGGTGGCCTGGATGCCGTCGACCGCGGGCATCCGGACGTCCATCAGCACGACGTCGGCGCCGGTCCGGCGGACCACCGGGAGCACCTCGGCGCCGTCGCCGGCCTCGCCGACGACGGTGAGGCCGGGCTCGGCGTTGATGATGGCGCGCAGGCCGCTGCGGATCAGCGGCTCGTCGTCGACCACGACCACCGACAGGTTCATGTCATCCCTTCGTCATGCTGACCGGCAGCCCCACGGCGAGGCGCCAGGCCGGGCCGTCGTGCCAACTGACCGGTCCGGCGTCGACAGTGCCACGGAGTACGGCGACTCTTTCACGGATCCCGGACAGTCCACGCCCGCCACCCAGCGACTCGGACTTCCCGCTGACCGGGTTCGTCACCGCGAGCAGCAGTCCGTTCGTGTCGAGCCGGATCGACAGGTCGACGGTCAGCTCGCCGGCCGGGCGCCCGGCGTGCCGGATCGCGTTGGTCAAACCTTCCTGCACGATCCGGTACGCCTCGCGGGAGACCGCGGCCGGCAACCGGTCCAGATCGCCGGACCGCTCGACCTTGATCGTGATGCCACCGGCCCGGGTCGCCTCGACCAGCCGGTCCAGCGCGCCGAGCGTGGTCTGTGGTGCGGTCCGGGAGCCGGGGCGACGATCGTCGCGGAGCAGTCCGAGGACATGGTCGAGGTCGGCAAGCGCGGCCCGGGCCGAGGTCTCCATCGCGGCCAGCGCGGTCTCGGCGAACTCCGGATCGGTCGCCAGCACCCGCCGGGCGGCCGCGGCCTGGATCGTGACCAGGCTGAGCGCGTGCCCGACGCTGTCGTGCAGTTCGCGGGCGAGACGGTTGCGCTCGGCAAGCGTCGCGGTCTGCTGTTCGAGCAGCTCGATTCGTTCCGCCGCGGTCGGCCCGAGGACACGCGGGGCGAGGTAGGCGAGCAGCGCGCCGACGGCGGCGGACAGCAGGAACAGCAGGATCAAACCGGCGATCGCCGCGGCCGGCATCCACAGATCGGTCCAGTTGCCGTGTACTACATAGGTGGTGCCGGGGACGAGATCACGGGTACCGGGCGAGCGGAACGGCGCCGCCAGCCAGATCGCGCCCAGCCCGATGACGATGGTGCTGAGTACGCCGACGATGCCGCCGGCGACCAGGTGCAGGACGAACCAGAGCGCGGTCCGGCGGCGCTGCGCCCAGGTCCGCGCCGGTCCGAGCGGCCGCTCGTCGAACCGGACGCCGAGCAGCGACTCGACCGCGATGCCCTCCACCTCGCGAACGGCCGGCAGCAGCCCGAGCACGATCGGTGGCAGCAGCCCGAACACCACCCAGATGATGCCGGTGGCAACGTTCGGCAGGTCGAGGTCGTGGACCACGGCGCCGAGCGCGCTGTCGACCAGGATGAACGCGAGCACCAGCGCCGCGCCCAGCAGCAGGTAGACCCAGCGCAGGTACGTCGACGGGCGCCAGAGGCTGCTGATCACGCTCACTGTCACATGGTGTCAAAAGCCAGGGGAGTGGCACCTCCCTCGCCGGAGTGAGCCCCTTGCCAGCGGCCGGAAACCCGCGCCGGAGTGGGCAGGATCACGGCAAAGGTGAGGGTTTACGCAAATTTGACGCTGCAGCTAAAGGTTCGGCGCTCAGGACCGTCGCGATCTGCTGCCGAGGCAGGTACGGTCTGTGGTCGGGGCGGGTGCCCGTCCGGTTACGGACAGGTATGGGGAACAGCTCCAGGACGGGTGGCCAGCGGTACCGCGAGGACCCGGCGCAGCGGACGTCAAATCCCTGTGAAGTCCCCGCGGGCGGATTGACCACCTTTCCATATTTGATGTTTGATCAAATATCGGGACGAGAGAGGTCGATATGAGGTTGAGGCGTTCCGTCATCGCCCTGATGGCGGTCCTGGGGCTCGCCGCGGTGAGTGCGTGCAACGGCGGCAGCAAGGACAAGTCGGCGGACGACGGTGGCCTGCAGAAGGTCAGCTATCTGACGTCGTTCAACACTTTCGGCCGGGAGGCGTACGCGTACGTCGCGCTGGAGAAGGGCTACTTCAAGGACGCCGGGTTCGACGTCAAGATCTCGCCCGGAACCGGCACCGTCGACGTGATGAAGCTGGTGGCCGGCGGCCAGGCCGACTACGGCATCGGCGACTTCACCGCGACCGCGATCACGCTCGGTAAGCAGAAGCTGCCGGTGACCACGGTCGGGATGATCCACCAGAAGTCACTGGCCGCGATCATGTCGCTGGAGGGTCTGGGCATCAAGGGCCCGCAGGACCTGCCCGGCAAGACCATCGGCGACCAGCCGGGTTCGACCAACACGGTGATGTTCCCGGTGTACGCCAACGCGGTGCACATCGACCCGAAGTCGGTCACCTTCCTGCCGTCCCCGCCGCCCGCGCTGCCGAACCTGCTGGCGGCCGGCAAGGTGCAGGGCATCGGCCAGTTCGTGGTCGGTCAGCCGCTGATCGAGAAGGCGGACCCGAAGCACCGCAAGGCGGTCACGCTGCCGTACGGCGACGTGCTGCCGGACCTGTACGGGAACGCGATCATCACCCGGACGGACCTGGCCAAGGACCACCCGGACCAGGTGAAGAAGTTCACCGCGGCGCTGCTCAAGGGTCTGCAGGACACCATCGACGACCCGGCCGGGGCCGCCGAGACGCTGAAGAAGTACGTGCCGACCACGGATGTCGCCGTCGCCACCGCCGAGCTGAACATCATGAAGGACTACGTCAAGCCGAAGAGCTTCAACGGCCCGCTGGGTGACGTCAGCGTCGAGCGGGTGCAGAAGATCATCGCGCTGCTGGAGCAGTCGAAGGCGATCACGCCCGGTGCGATCAAGCCGGAGGACGTGGTCACGATGAGCCTGGCTCCGAAGAGCTAGCGCTCCGAAGAGCTGGCAAGGGAGAACTGGAACCGGATGATTCGCCTGGACGGCGTGGGGCAGGTCTTCGACGGACGCGAGGGCCGGGTGACCGCCCTGGAGGAGATCGACCTGCACGTTCAGGGTGGTGAGTTCGTCACGCTGATCGGCCGGTCCGGCTGTGGCAAGTCCACGCTGCTCCGGCTGATCGCGGGACTGTTGCCCCCGACGTCCGGCTCGGTCCAGGTGGCGGGCGAACCCGTCACCGGGCCGCGCCGGGACGTCTCCTTCATGTTCCAGCGCCCGGCCCTGCTGCCGTGGCGATCGGTGCTGTCGAACGTGATGCTCCCGGTCGAGATCGACAAGGGCAGCAAGGCTTCGTACCGGGACCGTGCTCATCAGCTGCTCGAGCTGGTCGGGCTGCAGGGGTTCGAGGGGCGGCTGCCGCACGAGCTGTCCGGTGGCATGCAGCAACGGGTGTCGCTGTGCCGGTCGTTGATCCGCGACCCGCAGGTGATGCTGATGGACGAGCCGTTCTCGGCCCTGGACGCGCTCACCCGGACCGAGCTGTCCGAGGAACTGCAACGGATCAAGATGGAGCTTTCCACCACGATCGTGTTCGTCACGCACTCGATCGAGGAGGCCGTCGTACTGGCCGACCGGGTCGTCGTGCTGACACCGCGGCCGGGGCGGATGCGGGAGGTCGTCGACATCGACATCCCGCGGCCGCGCAGCCTCGGGCAGGACGCGCACGTCACCGAGGTCGCGACGATCAGCGCCCGGTTGCACGCGCTGCTCGCGGAGAAGTCCGGCGACGAGGTTCGTACGGTGGACGAGGTGCGGGGCTGATGACGAGACGATCCTGGCTGAAGGATTCGCCGGCCGCCGCCGTCGTACTGCCGATCATCGGTCTGGCCGCGACGGTCGCGCTCTGGTGGGGCGCGACGATCGTGTTCGCGATCGAGCCGTACCTGCTGCCGAGTCCGTGGGACGTGGTGGTCAAGTTCTCCGAGCAGCCCGGCATGCTGCTGACCGAGACCGGCACCTCGCTGCTGGAGACGATCGAGGGTTTCCTGCTGGCGATCGTGATCGGCGTACCGATCGCGCTGCTGATCGTCCGGTCGGTGATCCTGGAGCGGCTGGTCTACCCGTTGCTGCTGATGGTGAACTCGATCCCGAAGGTCGCGGTCGCGCCGCTGCTGGTGGTCTGGATGGGCTTCGGCCAGTGGCCGAAGGTGGTGATGGTACTGCTGATGTGCTTCTTCCCGATCGTGATCTCGACCGCGCAGGGAATGAAGTCGACGCCGAGCGAACTGGTCGAGCTGATGCGGTCGCTGAACGCGAGCCGGACGCAGGAGTTCTTCAAACTCCGGTTGCGGTACGCGATGCCGCAGATCTTCACCGGCTTCAAGGTGGCGATCTCGCTGGCCGTGATCGGGTCCGTGATCGCCGAGTTCGTTGGTGCGACCAAGGGACTCGGGTACATCATCCAGCAGTCCGGCGCGAGCGCCGACACCACCCTGGCCTTCGCCGCGATCACCCTGCTCAGCGTGATGAGCATCGTCCTCTTCTACGGATTGGCCTTGCTGGAATACCTCCTGCTGCCCTGGGCGCGTGAGACCCGATGACAGCACAAGCTTCAGACGCCGATCAGCGGGTGCTGGTTCGGCCGGAATGGTTGCAGGCGACCGTGGCTGCTGTTTTCGGCAAGCTCGGGTTCGCGGCCGCGGACGCCGACGGGATCGCTGCCGCGCTGGTCGAGGCCGATCTGCGCGGGGTCAGCTCGCACGGCGTGATGCTGGTCCCGATGTACGTCGAGCGGCTGAACGCCGGCGGTGTCACCCGGGAACGCGAACTGGACGTACTGTTCGATGCCGGCGCCGCGATGGTGGTGGATGCCCGTGGTGGCATGGGGCAACTGTCCAGCCCGCAGGCGATGGGACATGCGATCGAGCGCGCCGGCCGATACGGCATCGGTCTGGTCTCGGTCCGCAACGCGCATCACTTCGGCGCCGCGAGCCGCTGGGCGACGCAGGCGGCCGAGTCCGGGTGTATCGGTATCGCAATGTCCAACACGACTCCGCTGATGCCCGCGCCGGGCGGCGCGGAACGGTTGGTCGGCAACAACCCGCTCGCGATCGCCGTACCGACCACGGCCGGGGTGGAGATCGTGCTGGACATGGCCCTGTCGGCCGTTGCCCTGGGCAAGATCCGGCTGGCGGCGTCGGCCGGGCGTTCGATTCCGGACACCTGGGCCACCGACGCTTCCGGGACGCCGACCACCGACCCGGACGAGGCGGTGCTCGGCATGCTGTTGCCGGCCGCCGGGCACAAGGGATTCGGTCTGGCGTTGATGATCGACGTGCTGACCGGTGTACTCAGTGGTGGCGGCTGGGGCGACGAGGTACGCCCGCTGTACCGCGAGCCGGACCGGCCGAACGACTGCGCGCACCTGTTCCTGGCGATCGACCCGGAGCTGATGGGCGGGGTGGAGGCGTTCCGCCGCCGCTCGTCCGGGCTGGCGGCACGGGTCCGCGGAAGCGCGACGGCACCAGGGGTGGACCGGCTGTATCTGCCGGGTGAGATCGAGGCCGAGCGCGCGGCACAGCAGCGCCGGCACGGAGTACTGATCGAGAAGCCGGGACTGGACGGACTACTGGCGGCCGCACGCGCCGTCGGCGCCGTCATCCCGGCCGGAGGGGAGCTGAACTGATGCCGAAGACACAGGTTTCGACGGATGCGCTGCGGAGCCCGAACGGGGTGTTCTCGCAGGCCACCACGATCGAGGCGACCGGGCGGCTGGTGTTCGTCTCCGGGATGACGGCGCGCCGGCCGGACGGCGGGATCGCCGGCGTCGGCGATGTCCAGGAACAGACCAGGCAGGTCTGCGAGAACGTGAAGTCGGCGGTCGAGGCGGCCGGCGGCACGCTCGCGGACATCTGCCGGGTGGACGTGTACGTACGCAACATGGAGGACTTCGCCAAGATCCACGAGATCCGGGCGCGGTACTTCACGGAACCCTTGCCGGCCTCGACCATGGTCGAGGTCAGCAAGCTCGCCCATCCTGACTATCTGATCGAGATCAGCGCCATCGCGGTGGTCTCATGAGCGAGCGGAGCGAGCTCATCATTCAACACAGCCCGCTTGGTGCCTCGTCCGCGCCCGGAGCGGAGCGAGGACGTGGACGAGTGAGGGGTGATTCCGTGCGCGGCGTCGAGTGGACCTGAGATGCGGTACGTGATGGTGGAGCACGCCGGGCGGGAAGTGCCCGGCGTGCTCTCGGGAGACACGGTCTCATTGCTGACAGCAACGGATCTGACCGAGGTGATCGAGTCCGGCGCTTCGTTGTCGGGGGAGCAGATCCCTTACCACGAAGGCATGCTGCGGGCGCCACTGCGCCGGTTCCGGCGGGACATTCTGTGTACCGGGTGGAACTACTGGGATCACTTCGAGGAGAGCAAGGGCAAACGCGAGGGGCAGGACGTCGACCGGCCCGAGCATCCGACCTTCTTCACCAAGGGCCCGGACGTGGTGATCGGTCCGTACGACGACATCGCCTGGGATCCGGAGATCTCCGCCAAGTGGGATTACGAGGCGGAGGTCGCGCTGGTGATCGGCCGGACCGGGAAGAACATCCCGGTCGAGCGGGCGCTGGACCACGTCTGGGGGTACCTGCTCGCGAACGACGTGTCCCAGCGGGACCTGCAACGGGCGCATGGCGGGCAGTGGCTGAAGGGCAAGAGCATCGACGACACGATGCCGCTCGGCCCGTGGCTCGTGACCGCCGACGAGCTGGGCGATCCGCAGGACATCCACCTGCAGTGTCTGGTGAACGGTGAGGTCCGTCAGGACGCGTCCACCAAGCAGATGGCGTACGACGTGGCGACGCTGATCAGTGAGTTGTCGTTCGGGATGACATTGCGGCCGGGTGACCTGCTGCTGACGGGTACGCCGGCCGGTATCGGTAATGCGCGCGAGCCGCAGGTGTTCTTGCAGGAGGGCGATGAGGTCATCACTCGCGCCGACAAGCTGGGTTCGTTGCGCAACCGGGTTACTCGTGTAGACCCCGTGAACTACGTGACTCGCGGATGAGCGGGCCGTTGGAGCTGCTGCCGGGTGGCGGCAAAGGTGGTCGCCGTACGCTCGCTGAGCACGCGGCGGCCGAGTTGCACCAGCTGATCCTGTCAGGAGAGCTCCCGAGCGGTACACCGTTGCGCCTGGTTGAGCTGGCCAGTCGGCTCGAGATGAGCCAGATGCCGGTACGCGAAGGCCTGCGGCGGCTCGAGGCGCTCGGGCTGGTCGAAATCATCCCGCACCGAGGCGCGTGGGTACGTGACCTGTCGCTGGAGGACCTGCGGGACACGCACGAGACCAGGCTGGCGTTGGAGAGTCTCGCCGTACGCGCCGCGGCCGCGCGGTTCACCGGTGAGGACCTGGAGAAAGCTGCTGCCGCACTGGCCGAGCACCTGCGGATGTCGCGGGCAGAGGACTCCGCAGGAGCCCGTGGAGCGCATGCTGACTTCCACTTCGCGATCTACCGGGCCAGCGGTTCACAGTGGTTGCCGCGGGCCATCGAGCCGGTCTGGCAGAACAGCGAGCGCTACCGGTTCGGGAGCCGACCGACCGCGTTCCTGATCGAGCGGAGCCGGCAGGAGCATCAGGCGATCCTGGACGCGTGCGTCGCACAGGACCCGGATGCCGCCGAGCAGGCGTTGCGTAGTCACCTGGCTGGCGCGTTCCAGCGGATCACCGAGACGATGACGTCAAAGAAGGAGACGTCATGAAGGTGAAGTTCGACGCGACCGGTGAAGTCGTGGTGATCACCGGCGGCGCACAGGGCATCGGTGCGGCGCTGGCTACTGCTGTCAACGCAGTCGGCGGTACGGCGGTTGTCTTCGATGTGACACCACCGGCTGCCGGGATCGAGTACGTCGAAGTGGACGTCGCGGACCGTACTGCCGTCGAAGCTGCTGCCCAGGGCGTACTGGAGCAGTACGGGCGGATCGACGGCTTGGTGGCTGGTGCCGCCGTACAGCCGCGGTCGTCCGTACTGGAGATGGACGCCGCGGAGTGGACGCGGACGCTGCAAGTGAACCTTGACGGTGTGGTGTGGGCATGCCAGGCGGTCGTACCGCACCTGGTCGCGCGGCAGTCCGGTTCGGTCGTGGTGTTCACGTCTGGGCTGGCAGCCACTGGCTACGCGGGCGCAGCGGGGTACGCGGCGAGTAAGGCGGCGCTGGTGGCGTTCGCCAAGTCGCTGGCGGCAGAAGTGGCTGCTGATCGAGTCCGGGTGAACGTGGTCGCGCCAGGCGTGATCGACACCGTGCAGTTCCGCGGTGCGAACGCCGGTGCGGACCGGGACCACTGGCAGGACACCATAGGTATCGGCGACCCCGACGACGTGGTCGGCCTGTTGTTGTTCCTGCTGTCCGACGCGGCTGCGATCACCGGGTCGGTACTGCCCAGGGAACGTGCCTTTGCCAAGCTCACGAGCTTTATCTAGCTGCCTCGACTAGCTGCCCGGAGTGAACTTGTGACTGAACAGCTGCCTGTAGCAGTAGTAGGTGCCGGTCCGATCGGTCTGACCACTGCTCTTGGTCTGGCGCACTACGGCATCCCGTACGTGCTGCTGGAGGAGGACGCGGTGCTGTCGTCCGACACCAAGGCCGGTACGACGCTCAGCCGGACGCTGGAGATCTGGAACCGGTACGACGCGCTGGACGGCATCCTCGGCGCCGCGCTGCGGATCGACGAGATCGGTGACATCGACCGGGCCACCAACACGCCACGTGCTTCGGTGCAGCTCGCCGAGCTGGTCAACGACACGCAGTTCCCGTTCGTCATCAACCTGCCGCAGCAGAAGATGGAGCCGTTGCTGGCGGCGGCCTTGCCGGAGCCAGTACTGACGCAGCGCCGGTTGACGTCGTTCGAGGTACGTGGCGACCGGGTGGTGCTGCAGCTCGAGACGCCGGACGGGCCGCAGGAGCTGGAGGCGTCGTACCTGCTCGCCTGCGACGGTGGGCGCAGCCGCATCCGTGACGCGCTCGGTGTGAAGGTCGTCGGCGAGACGCTGGCCGAGCGGTACATGCTGATCGACGTAGTGGTCGACCTGGACGTCAACAACGCGCGCGACTACCCGTACCTCGCGTACTTCGCGGACAAGTCCGAGTGGATGGTGCTGATCCGGCAGCCGGACAACTGGCGGTTCCTGTTCCCGCTGCCGCCCGGCGCGGACGCGCCTGGTGACGAGGACCTGCTGGTGAAGGTCAAGCAGTTCATCGGTGAGGTGGACCGGATCGAGCTGCTCGGCACGGTCGTGTACAACGTGCACCACCGCGTCGCGGAGCAGTGGACCAAGGACCGCAAGGTGTTCCTGATGGGCGACGCGGCGCACCTGATCACGCCGATGTGGGCGCTGGGCCTGAACACCGGTGCACTGGACGCGTCCAACCTGCCGTGGCGCCTGGCCTGGGTACTGCGTGGCTGGGCCGAGCCTGCCCTGCTGGACGGGTACGAGCAGGAGCAGCGCCCGGTCGCGATCGAGGGCTCCGGTGAGATGGCTGAGGCGGCACGTAAGTACATGTCGTTCCAGCAGGGTGCTGTCACCGAGGGGACCAGCGATTGGGCGACGGCCTACACGCGTACGTTGCTCGGGGTGCGTCTGGACGTGGACGGTTCCGGCGACTGGTCGATGGTGGCTACCGCGGGCGCTCCGCCGACCGTACGCGCCGGGGATCGCGCGCCGGACCTGGTACTGCAGAGTCCGACCGGGCGTACGACGATCCACGAGCTGTGCCGGGACTCGTTCGTCGCGCTGTACTTCACCGACGTACGCCGGCGCCCGTCGATCCCGGTGAACGATTCGCCGGCGCTGCAGCACTACGCCGTTTCCCGGTGGGACGCGCCGCACGACTCCGGTCTGCGTGACCGCGCTCTGTTCGACCCGGGCAGTGTGACTACCAAGCGGTACGGCGTACCACCTGAGACCATCGTGCTGATCCGGCCGGACGGCCACATCGCTGCTGTTGCACCCCTGGGTACCGGGGTGGCGGAGGAGTTGTACACCCGGATCACCGGAAGACCTGTACCTCGGGAGGACGCGTGACTTCGTTCGGCGAGCCGCTGCACGAGATCCTGTTGCAGACGGACGACCTGGAGTGGGTGGAGAAGTCGCTGGACGGCCTCTCCCACAAGATGCTCTGGCGCGACCCGGTGACTGAGGCGTCGATCGCCTTGGTGCGGTTCGAGCAGGGCTCCGGTATCCCGTCCGAGCACAAGCACGCATCGAACCAGTTCATGTTCTGCCTGTCCGGTCGGTACGTGTACCTGCCGACCGGTACGACGCTGACCAAGGGCAGCTTCTACTGGAACCCCAAGGGCGTGGTGCACGGACCGACCCGGGCCGAGGAGACCTCCGTACTGCTGGAGGTGTACGACGGTCCGCACTACCCGGAGCGTCCGGACTTCTACGACAACGACGAGGACGCGCACTGACATGGCTGGTTGGGACGTCCACACCCACCTGATCCCGCCGACCGTACTGGCGGCGGCGCATCGGGGTGAGTTCGGGCTGTCCGTCGACAGTGGTTCGCTGGTCGTCGACGGTGGGCGGCTGCCGCTGCGCCGGCTCGCTGACCCGACCGCACTGCTGCGCTGGATCACGGAGCAGGACCTGGACGGCGCTGTCGTGTCAGTGCCGCCGGCGTTGTTCCGGTACGACCTTGGGGCTGACTGGGTCGAGTTGGTGAACCAAGGGCTCCGCGAGCTCGCTACACCGCAGCTGCGCGTGCTTGCCCACCTGCCGTTGCTGGACCCGGCCGCCCCTGGTGTAGCGGCCGGACTGGCCGGCGAGGGTGTGTTCAGCGGGTTTGCCCTTGGTACGCCGAGCTATGCCGGGCTCGACCCGGTCTGGCAGGTGCTGGACGAGGTGGCGGCGTTCACGCTGATCCACCCCGGTGCCAGTGACGACAAGCGGCTTGACTCGTTCTACCTGTCGAACCTGTTGGGAAATCCGTACGAAACTGGAGTGGCGGCGGCTTCGCTCGTCTTCGCGGACGTGCCGGGGCGGTTCCCGGGTATCCGGTTCTGTCTGTGCCATGGGGGTGGTGTGACGGCGGCTGTCGCCGGGCGGTGGCAGCGCGGGATCGACCAGGACCGGCCTGGCATCGAGCCGCTGACGCTGCCGGTGGCCGAGGCACTGCGCCGGTTCTACGTCGACGACCTGGTGCACGACGGTGCCGTGCTGGACCTGCTGACGAAGACGTTCGGGCCCGACCGGGTGCTGGCCGGCAGCGACTGGCCGTTCCCGATGGGCAGTGACGAGGTGTCCGCCGTCCGCTCCGCGACGGCCGGGGAACTCACCCGGCCGCTCGCGCGGGAGGTCACCGGGTAGTGGGACAGGTGTTCTTTCTGGTCGAGGCCGTGATCAGATATCAAATCGTGGTGAACGGGGAAGAAGAGGAATGAGCTTGCGGGGGACTGTGTTGCACAGTCATGGGCCGGGGGAGCAGCTGAAGACCGACGTGGTCGAGCTGACTGCTGGCCCTGGTGAGACGTTGGTGGAGATGCGGCTGGCTGCTGTCACGTCGCAGGACCGGTCGACGCTGGCGGGCAAACAGCCGGCCGTGCCGTTCGTACCAGGCTCTGAAGGCGCCGGTGTGGTGGTCAGCTCGGACAGCTTCGAAGCTGGTACGGCTGTTGTGGTTCGGGGTGCAGGTGTCGGCGTGACGCGTTCCGGTGTCTGGGGGCGGTACGCGGTCGTGCCGGATGCCGCCGTACATCAGGTGCCGGCTTCACTCGAGCCGGGCACCGCGCTGGCGTTGCTGACACCAGCTCTGACCGCGCATACCGCCGTACGCCGGGTGGCAGCGGTTGGCTTGGGGGAGACCGTCGTGGTCACCGGAGTGACCGGGCTACTCGGCCGGATGTGTGCTGTGATCGCACGGTCGGCCGGAGCAGCTCGGGTGATCGGTTTGGTGTCGGAGCACGACTTGGTGGACAGCGCGACCGGACTGGTCGACCAGCTCGTCAGAGTGGACGGTCTGGGACAGGTAGGCCGGGAGCTGTCCTGGTGCGATGCGGCGATCGACACCATGGGCGGACCGGTTGCCGGTGGAGTACTCGGTCACATCACCCCCGGCGGGCGTATCGCGGTACTCGGCTACAAGGCCGGTGAGTTCACCACGATCGATCTGCACCAGCTGATCGGCCGAGACCTCCGCGTACTGCCGGTGAATCTGCAACGGACCGTACTGGCAGCGGATGCGGTCGGTCAGGCGCTGGCGGACATCGCATCGGTTCCCTGGCGAGCGGACTACGAAGTGCTGCCCGCGGACCGCGCTGGTGAGATCCTGGAACGGCAAGCAGGGCGAGTTCTGCTGGACCTGACAACTTTGGGTTGAGCTGCTGCCAGTGCGACGCGTGGCCTAGACCACACGGTTTGTGAGGTCTCAGCTGAGCAATCTGTCGTCGGATGGCCTCCGGAAACCCGGTCGGCGGCTACGGTACCTCCAGAGTTGTATGCAACATTGTGTGCGCGTGGAGGAGAGAGGCAGCCTGCTACTGATGATCCGACGACTCGAGCTTACGCCTGGGGGGCCGACCGGCCGTCGTACGCTCGCTGAGGAAGCTGCCGCCGAACTGCACGAGCTGATCCTGTCCGGCGAGCTTCCCAGCGGGACGGCGCTCCGGCTCGAGGAGCTCGCCAAACGGCTGGACATGAGCCAGATGCCGATCCGGGAAGGGCTCCGCCGGATGGCCGCGCTCGGCCTGGTCGAGATCGTCCCGCACAAGGGCGCCTGGGTCCGGGAGCTGTCGATGGAGGACCTGCGCGACACGCACGCGACCCGGCTGGCGCTGGAATCGCTGGCGGTCCGTGCCGCCGCCACCCGGTTCTCCGACTCGGACGCGGCCAGCGCCCGGAGCGCACTGGCCGAACACGTCCGGTTGTCCAAGCTGGGCGACAACATCGCGTCCCGGCAGGCCCACACCGAGTTCCACTTCGCGATCTACCGGTCCGGCGGTTCGCGCTGGCTGCCGCGCGCGATCGAACCGGTCTGGCAGAACAGCGAGCGCTACCGGTTCGGCTCCCGGCAGACCAAGGCCCGGATCGAGCAGACCCGCCGCGAGCACCAGGCGATCCTCGACGCGTGCGTGGCGCACGACGAGGAGGGCGCCGAGGCGGCACTGCGGCAGCACCTGGAAGGCGCCATGCAGCGCATCACCGAGACGATGGAGCGGCGCTCGGGCCGTTCGGGTGACTCGCCCGAGCCGGGGAAGCACTGAGTTCTTCGAACCGGTCCTGCTGCCAGCCGGCCGCATCGAACACCGCCCGGAGCAGCAGCCCGTCACTGCTCGCCCGGTGAACGCCGATCAGTTCGGCGAGCGGTTTGCTGCCAAGACCGGGGTAGTACTCGTCCATGGCCTGCCTTCGTCGCTGCTCGGACACTCCGCTCATTTCGTTGAGCAGAGTGCCGTCCGGGCAGCCGGTGACTTGGCCTGACCCGATCCGCTCACCCGGTGCGAGTCGCTGGACCAGTGCCTCACCTGCGCGTACGTCCTGAGCTCTCACTCGTGCACCCAGTGCCCGGCAGTCGATGCGCCGGAGTGCTCGCTGGACGCCTTGTGAGATGGCGATGTGGTCCGGGTGACCGGTCAGTCCGTCTCTGCCGACCGTGAGGATGAGCTGTGGGTTGAGAGCGATTGCTGCCTGTTCGACGGCTTGGGCGACGCCGTCCAGCGCTGCTTCGCCCGTAGCTGCAGCGGCCAGGGTGCGTGGTCCGCTTTGTCCACCGTCGTCGATCCACTGGTCCTGTGCGCCGAGCCAGTCCCACTCGTCGATCCCTAGTAGTGCGCAGGAAGCGGTGAGGTGGTCAGCGGAACCATGCATGCCGGCGGTCGCGACGCGTAGTACGACATGCCAGCCCTGCTCTTTCAGTAGCGCGGTGGCCGCGGCGGTGGTGAACACCTCGTCATCCGGGTGAGCATGCACGACCAGCGCCGTACGCGTCTGTTGCTCGGTCACGTCCAGGTACTTCAGTCGGCCAGGCGGGCCGGGAAGCCGCCGGTCGCGATCGGGCTCCAGCGTTCCGGGGTGATCCGGATCAGGCACTTGCCCTGCTGCACCATCGCCTCGCGGTACTCGTCCCAGTCCGGGTGCTCACCGGAGATGGAGCGGAAGTAGTCGACCAGCGGCTCCACCGCGTCCGGCAGCTCGATCACCTCGCCCCGTCCGTCCACCTGGACCCAGGCGCCGTTCCACTCGTCCGACAGCACGACCACACCGGCCTGACCGGTCCGCTTCACGTTCTTGCTCTTGGCCCGCTCCGGGTACGAAGAGATGACGATCCGCCCCTCCGCGTCCACGCCACCGGACACCGGCGACGCCTGCGCCGTACCGTCCGCCCGCGTGGTGAGCAGCAGCATGTGGTGACGCGGCCGCACAAACTCCAGCAACTCGTCGATCTGGACCTTGGTGTTGGTGGCAATAGTCCGTGGCATACCACCACCCTATGCGTCGGCCTAGCGCACTGAAGTCTCGTGCACGGTCAGCCACTGGTGCGTGTTCGCTGCCAGTACGGCGGTCACCCGGGGTACGCCGGGTGACCGAGTGGTTCTCCACGACCTGCACACGACGAGATCGTCTGTCGCCACCACCTGCTCGAGCTGCTCGATGCTGATCGTCAGCCCCGGCACCGCGCCGCGGGAGGTGTTGAGCGCGTTAATCAGGTGTTCCGGTTGAGGTCTGCCGGGGTGATGAGGAGCTCCAGCTTGTCGTCGGTGAGCTGGTTGATCAGGTGCTTCATGCGCTGGGCCTCTGCGGTTGTCGGCAGCGCGCCGTCGAGTAGATCGGGCAGGAGCAACTCGTAGCCGGTGCGGGCACGCGGGGAGTAGCGGTGGCGGGTACGGGCGACTGCCGACGAGACGCGGATGGCGTGCTCGTTACCCGGAGGTACGGCGGGGCGATCGGTCTCCCGCGCTCCGAACCGGAAGCCGTTCGCCTTGTCGCAGCTCACGCATCCGGTGTCGCCCGAGCCGAGCGCGGCGCCACAGTCCGGGCAGATCAGCCGATCCATCGCCGCGTCCACCACCCGCCAGTCGAACTCGGAAGGATCCTGGAGCACGACCTCGGCCAACTGCCTGGCCTCCGGTGTCTCCGGGCGGACGCCGGAATCGGCACAGAAACTGTCCCAGGCGACGTCGAGACTGTCCTCGACCTGCCGGATCGCGGACCGGAGCCGGGAGTGTTCGGAGCGCAGCACACCCCAGACCTTAGCCGCCGGGAGGCCTGTGGACGACCGGATTGACATGTTCGAACAGGTGTTCGAACATGGAGTCATGGCGGGAACCAGAACACCCACAAGTCGAGCCAAAGCACTCGACCAGGCCCGCCAGCTCCTGGCCCGAGCCAAAGCCCAAAAAGCCACCACCACTCCCGCCCCACCACCCCCCGACCCCAACCCCCAACCAACAGTCACCAGCTTCGACCCCGATTTCCCCTACCCGAGCAACCCCCATGCCGACCTCACCCGGCTCGGCTCCGTTCATGCCGGTTCGTCCGACCTCGACCCCACTCGGCTCGGTTCGGAGAGTGCGGAGGTGCGGCTGACTTCGGTGAGTGGTGTGAGCGGAGCAGGCGGAACCCGGATCCCCTCGGCGCAACGGGTGCAGCAGGCCCTCGACACCGCCGAGGTGGACCGCGACCTCCCCACCCACCCCGCCGTGAGCGGGTTACTGGCAGGCGCCAGCCTGCGCGGCGGATCGGTGTACTCCGTGCGTGGCAGCGCCGCCCTGGTGATGGCGCTGATGGCCGGACCATCCGCGGACGGCGCCTGGTGCGGAGTCGTCGGCATCCCGTCGTTCGGGGCCGAGGCAGCGCACGGTTTCGGCGTCGACCTGGAGCGCCTGGTGCTCGTCCCGCACCCGGGCCCGGACTGGCTCAGCGTCGTCGCCGCCCTGGTCGACGCGCTGACCGTCGTGGTCGTCCGCCCACCCGGCGAAGTGACACCGGGGGAGGCGTCCCGGCTGGCGGCCCGGCTCCGGACCCGCGGCGCGATGCTGATCGCATCCGGCTCCTGGCCCGGCAGTGAAGCCAGGTTCGAGATCGAGAGCAGCACCTGGACCGGCCTCGGCGCCGGCGAAGGACTGCTCACCGCCCGCCGGGCAACCGTCGCGGTAACCGGCCGCCGCGCCGCCACCCCCACCCGCCACCACCTCTGGCTACCTGCCCCCGACGGCACCATCCACCCCGCCACCCCAACCGAAACGCCCAACACAACCACCTGGCCAGAACAGATCGAGGCAGTCGGGTGACGGGCCGACAGAAGGTTGCCGGGGCGGTCCGGGACAAGCGGATGAGGTGGTTCGGATGACGGATCGGCGGGGGTTGACTCGGGCAATGGTGATTTGGGTGCCGGACTGGCCGGTTGTTGCTGCCGCGGTGGCGGCGGGACGATCGCCGGACGATCCGATCGCCGTACTGGAGAAGGGAAAAGTGCTCGCCACCTCCGCCGCCGCGCGGGCCGAGGGGGTGCGGCGCGGGCAGCGGGCGCGGGACGCGCAGTCCCGGTGCCCGGAGCTGGTCGTGCTCAAGTACGACCCGGTGACCGACGCGCGGGCGTTCGATCCGGTGATCACGTGCCTGGAGGCGATCACTCCGGGCGTACAAGTGATCCGGCCGGGAATGTGCGCTTTGAAGGCGCGCGGCCCGGCCCGGTTCTACGGCGGTGAGGATGCGGCCGCGACGAAGCTGCTGGACCGGTTGGAGACGTTCGACGTGCACGGCAGCCGGGTCGGGATCGCGGACGGTCCGTTCGCCGCGGAGCAGGCCGCCCGGGCGAGCTCCGCGCGTACGCGGGTGCACGTGGTTCCGGTGGGTGGGTCGCCCGGGTTCCTCGCGCCGTTGTCGGTCGACCTGCTGGAACGGCCGGTGCTCACCGATCTGCTCCGCCGGCTCGGCCTGCGTTCGCTGGGTGCGTTCGCGCGGCTGTCCGGGACGGAGGTGCTGACCCGGTTCGGTCCCGAGGGTGCGTTCGCCCACCGCCTTGCCCGCGGCGGCGACGACCGTCCGGTGACCGGCCGCGACATCCCGCCGGAGCTGACCCGGGTCCTCGACTTCGAGCCGGCCGTCGACCGGGTCGACCAGGTCGCGTTCGCGGTCCGGGCGATCGCCGACGACCTGATCGCCCGGCTGACCGAGCTCGGCCTGGTGTGTACGACGCTGCGGGTCGAGGTCGGCACCGAGTCCGGCCGGATCCACGAGCGCGACTGGCTGCACCCACGCTGGTTCACCGCCGCGGACGTCGTCGACCGGGTCCGCTGGCAGTTGCAGGGGAGCGGCACGGCAACCAGCGAACTGACCTCACCGGTAGTCCGGGTGCGCTTGATCCCCGACCAGGCCGACCCCCTGGGTACGCACGCCGACGGACTGTGGGGCGGCGGCCCCGACGAACGAATCCACCGCGCCCTGTCCCGAGTCCAAAGCATGCTCGGCCACGGCGCGGTCGTCTCACCCGTCCTAGGCGGCGGCCGCACCCCCACCACCCGCCAATCCCTGATCCCCTGGGGCGACCCCCCAACCCCACCCCGCCCCCCAACCCACCCTTGGCCCGGAACAACAACCACCACCCACCCACCACCCCCCAACCCCACCCCCAACCGCAACCCCAACCTCAGCTCCAACCGCAACCCCAACCTCAGCTCCAACCGCAACCCCAACTCAAGCTCCGGCCGCAACCTCCGCGCCGACCCCAGCTCAAGCCTCAGCTCCAACCGCGACCCCGGCCTCCGCGCCGACCCCACCCCCAACGCCAGCTCAAGCCTCAGCTCCAACCGCGACCCCGGCCTCCGCGCCGACCCCAGCCCCAACGCCAGCTCAAGCCTCAGCTCCAACCGCGACCCCGGCCTCCGCGCCGACCCCACCCCCAACGCCAGCTCAAGCCTTAACTCCAACTCCAACCTCGGCTCAAGCTCCGGCCTCAACTCCGCCCCCAGCTCCAACCCCGCGTTCGCCTTCAGCTCCAACCCCAGCCGCTGGCCAACCCTCGCCCCCACCACGGTCTTCCCAACCCCCATCCCCGCCGAGGTCCTGTCCGCCGACGGCACCCCCATCTCAATAACCCCCCGAGGCGCCCTCTCAGCAACCCCCACCACCTTCACCCTCAACCCCACCGCCCCCAACCCCCTCCCTCAAACCCCCACCCCGCACCCTCCCCAAACCCCCACCGCACCCACCCCCCTCAACGCCCCACCCAGCACCTCCAACACCCCACCCAACGCCTTCAGTACCCCGCGCACCGGCTCCCCGCGAACAGTCACTCCGCTCACTTCCGGTGCCGAGCTCGCTTCCGGTGTTCGGCGGACCGGGTTCGGGGGGTTGACGGTTGGGTCTCGGGCTCGTAGGGGCGGCCTTGGTTCGCGTATGCGTCTGGTTGGGGGTTCTGGAGGTGAAGGGGAAGTTGCTGAGGGCAACGAGATTTATGGGATTGTTGACTGGGCCGGGCCGTGGATCAGTGTTGAGCGGTGGTGGGATGAGGCCGGTGGTTCGCGGGAGGCCCGGTTTCAGTTCCAGGCCGATGACACCCGCGCCTGGCTCTTCATCCTCCGAGAAAACACCTGGCTGGCCGAGGCAACCTACGACTGACCCACACCAAACCCGCGACTGACCAACCAACCTACGACTGCCCAGTCGAACGTGCGGTTGTTCAACCTGCGGTGCTCAGTCGAACGTGCGGCTGTCCAACGTGCGGTGCTCAGCCGAACCTGCGGTTGACCAACCGAGCCTGCGGCCCGGTCGTATGGCTGGCGGGTTGTTTCACTGGTGGCGGGTTGCAACTCGTCGGTGGTTGCACAACGTGGTTGTCGTCCGGCGCGGGCGTGTCATGGTGAGGGCCTGCCGCCCGGTGTTCGCTGTCGGCAGACTCCAGCCGGCTGCTGGTGAAGACGTGCTGTTCTCCGCCGTGCCTGGCTACGACCCGAACCCGAGGATTCCCGCGTGATGCCGCGATGGCTCGCTGATGCTGCGATCGGGCGTACGGCGGTGGGGCTTGGGATCGGATCGGTTTCGGAAGAAAGAACCGCGCAACTCGCCCCCCTCGGTTGGGTTGGTGGTGCAGGGTGCGCGCTGCGTTGGCGGGGGTCTCCCGCCTGCGAGGGGTGACGGGGCAACCGTGGAGGTCAACCACTCAAAATGGTGGGGGCTGGAGGTTGTTAGTCGGGGTTGGTGGGAGAGAGGGTTTCGGCCCATTCGGTGGACCAGCGGGCCAGGGGGCGTAGTGCGCGGTGGGCGCTGTGGCCGAGGTCAGTGAGGGCGTAGGTGGTGTCGGGGTGTTGTTCGACGATGGCTGCGTCGAGTAGTTCGGTCAGTCGTTGGCGGAGGACGCTGGAGGACATGTTGTCGCAGCGCTCCTGCAGCGCACGGAACCCGACCGGGCCTTGCCGGAGTTCCCAGACGATGCGCAGGTTCCATCTGCGGCCGAACAGGTCGAGGGCGGCCATCAGTGGCCGGCCGGTGCTCGATCCTCGGACTGCCTGTCCCGGTCTGGGTGTCGCCATCGTCGCTCCGTTCCCTCTTGCTGCTTCGATATCCGACACATTATCGTGTTCCTCAGTGCTTCGATTTTCGAAGCATTTGGATGGCGACGGCCAGGATGTTGTGGGCGCTCGCCGCTGAACGGAGGCTGTTGTGCACAAGGTGTTGGTGCTGTATCCCGAGCCCGTCGATCCCGACCACTTCCGCGACTACTACGTGAGCAAACACCTCCCGCTGGTCGAGCGGTGGCCGGGCGTGCTGGCGTGGCGCTACAGCTTCGAGGTGGCGGCGGCGCGGGGAGAGACGCCGTACTTCGCGGTGTTCGAGGCCGAGTTCGCGGATGCCGCGGCGTACGCGGCGGCGAGCGCGTCTCCGCAGGGCCAGGAACTGTCGGCCGATGTAGCCAATTACGCCACCGGTGGTGTGGTCGTCATCCACTATCCGGTGCAGAACGGCAGCTGATCGGCCAGGTGGAAGCGCCGGTTCGCGTGGATCCAGGGGGCTAAGGTCTGAAGAATGACCGAGCTTGCGGCGACGTTCCAGTACGAGGCGGTGGCGGCGGCGTACCAGTACCGGCCGCCGTACCCGGATGAAGTGTTCGATCGGCTCGAAGGTCTGATCGGTGACGAGCCTCGGCGGGTGCTCGATATCGGCGCGGGGGAGGGCGCGATCGCGCGTCCGCTCGCGCCGCGGGTCGAGTGGGTTGACGCGATCGACTTCTCCCAGCGCATGGTCGACGCGGGCCGGCGGCGCCCCGGCGGCGACCGTCCGAATCTCAGCTGGCAGGTCAGCCCGATCGAGACCGCTGACCTCGACGGCCCGTACGCCCTGGTGACGGCGGGCGCGAGTATTCACTGGATGCCTTGGGCGGAGACGTTCGCCCGGATCGTCCCGCACCTGACCCCGAAGGCCCAGCTGGTCGTCATCGAGCACGGCGCGGTCGACGAGCCGTGGCTGGGCGAGTTGCTGCCGATCCTCGAGCGGCATTCGCGGAAGAAGAACCACGACCCGTCGTTCAGCGTGGTCGACGCGATCCGGGACCGCGGGCTGCTCGAGCTGACCGGTACGGCGCGAACCGCGCGGGTCACGTACCGGCAATCGGTCGCCGACTACATCGAGAAGTTGCACTCGACGTCAAGTCTGGCACGCGACCTGATGACGGCCGACGAAGCAGTCGCATTCGATCAGAGCGTCGAGCAAACCCTCCGCCCGTACGCGCACGACGGCGTCCTCGACCTGTCCATCGAGGCCCAACTCAGCTGGGGCCGCCCAATCCAGCAGCCCGGGCCTGCAGATACCGCTGCTCCGGAACGCTCTGCGTAAGCCGGGCCGCCAGCTCGTACGCGGCCAGCGCCGCCGCGCGGTCACCGGCCAGCTCGAGCAGATGTGCTCGTACGGCGGCCAGCCGGTGATGGTTCTTCAACGCCGGATCAACCGCGTCAAGCAACGCCAGTCCATCCGCCGGACCATGCACCATCGCGACCGCGACGATCCGGTTCAACGTCACCATCGGCCCGGGCGCGGTCGCTTCGAGCAGTTCGTACAGCATCAGGATCTCGCGCCAGTCCGTGTCTTCGGCACGCTGCGCCTGGTCGTGTACCGCGGCGATCGCGGCCTGCAGCTGGTACGACCCGACTGGCGCCGTACGCAACGTTGACGTGATCAGCTCAGTGCCTTCGGCAATCGCAGCGGTGTCCCACAACGTACGGTCCTGCTCCGGCAACGGCACCAGCGCGCCGTCCGCGGTGGTTCGTGCCGGTCGCCGCGCGTCCGTCAGCAGCATCAGCGCGAGCAGCCCCGCCACCTCACCCTCCGCCGGCAGCAGCGTCCGCAGCTGCCGGGTCAGCCGGATCGCCTCCGCGCTCAGCTCGACCCGGTGCAGCGATGCGCCGGACGACGCCGTGTAGCCCTCGTTGAAGATCAGATAGAGCACATGCAGTACGGCCGCCAACCGCTCGGCCTGCTCAGCCACCGGCGGCATCGCGAACCGGGCACCTTGCAGCTTCGCCTTCGCCCGGCTGATCCGCTGCCCGATCGTTGCCTCCGGCACCAGGAACGCCCGGGCGATCTCACCGGTCGTCAGTCCGCCGACCGCGCGCAGTGTCAGCGCGACCTGCGACTGCGCGGTCAGTGCGGGGTGGCAGCAGAGCATCAGCAACGTGAGCGAGTCGTCGGCGGACGAGGCCGGTTCGGGCGGGGTCCACGACGCTACGGTCTCCTCCCGGCGTACGCGGGCGGTGTCGCTCCGCAGTACCTCGATCCGCCGCCGGGAAGCGACCGTGACCAGCCAGCCGCGTGGGTTGTCCGGAACACCTTCACCCGGCCACTGCCGCGCCGCCGCCAACAGAGCTTCCTGTACGGCGTCCTCGCACGCGTCGAAGTCGCCGTACCGTCGTACCAGCGCGGCCAGAACCTGGGGAGTCAGCTCCCGGAGCATGTCCTCGATCAAGCGTCGCTCGATCAAGCGAACGCGCCGAGATCGCGGACCGGACGTACCTCCACCACGCTGAACGGCGCTTCCGGGATCTGCGTGACAATCTCCACAGCACGATCCAGCGTGTCGCAGTCGAGTAGGTAGAAGCCGGCCAGCTGCTCCTTCACCTCCGCGAACGGTCCGTCCGTGGTCAGTGCCTGACCGTCGCGGACCAGCACCTGTTTGGTCAGCCCAGGATCGTCGAGTGACTCCGACGCCACCAGCTCGCCGCGAGCCGCAAGTGCCTCGTGCAGAGCGGCGTACCCAGCCATCCCTTCCCGCTTCTGTTCGTCCGTCAGCGTGTCCCAGACCGCGCGTGACTCCGGGTTGCCGTAGATCAGTACCAGGAACTTCATCTGCTCAGCGTAAGCATCACCAAGGGGTATCGATCGGGTCACCGCTTCATACCGCCCATAGCAACGCCGCGCCCGCCGCGTTCAGGTATCAGGGGAATGGAAGGGCATGCCCCGGCATGGCCGGGGGCAAACCTGTCGGCATGCCCCAGTACAGTTACGACGGGTACTCAGGGTGAGAGAGGGAGGGGTCGCGTGCCGGACTTGGAAGTGTCCGACCGGGTGTGGACGATCCCGAACGCGCTCAGTTTCCTTCGGTTGCTGGGCGTGCCGCTGTTCTTGTGGCTGGTTCTCGGCCCGAAGGCGGACGGCTGGGCGCTGCTGGTGCTGGCGATCTCCGGCTTCACCGACTGGGCCGACGGCCAGATCGCCCGCCGGATGAACCAGACCACCCGGCTCGGCCAGATGCTCGACCCGGTCGCGGACCGGCTGTACATCTTCGCCACCGTGATCGGTCTGGCGCTGCGCGACATCATCCCGTGGTGGCTGGCGATCGCGCTGCCGCTGCGGGACGTACTGCTGACCCTCACCTTGCCGGCGCTGCACCGCCGCGGGTTCAACGCGCTGCCGGTGCACTTCCTCGGCAAGTCCGCGACGTTCTGCCTGCTGTACGCGTTCCCGCTGCTCCTGCTCGGGGACGGCGACAGCACGCTGAACATGCTGGCCCGGGTGTTCGGCTGGGCGTTCGCGATCTGGGGTACGGGGCTGTACTACTGGGCCGGCGCGCTGTACTTCGCGCAGCTGCGGCACCTGATCCAGACGGTGAAACCGATCAAGGACACGGCCGGGTAGACAGGTGACCCAGCAAGCCCCGTCCAAGCCACGGCGCGTCGACGCGTCGATGTCGCTGCTGAACAACCTGATGGCGCACCCGATCGACGAGGGGTACGCCGCTGCCGCCAGGACCCGGCCGAACCAGGACGGCAAGTCCGCCCGGTCCCGCTACCGCTACCGGGCGATGCTGGTCGCCGCGACTGTCGTTCTCGGTTTCCTGCTCGCGGTCGCCGCCGCGCAGAACTACCGTGCCGCGCCGGAGGCGGAGAAGCAGCGCAAGGAGCTGATCACCCGGATCAACCAGGCCGACACCCGGTTGTCCGACCTGCGCAACCGGCAGTCCGGGCTCGCCGACGAGGTACGCGGCCTGCAGGCGAGCGGACTGAGCAACGACAGCAGCGGCGCGGCCCTGCAGCAGAAGCTCGACGACCTGGAGCTGCAGACCGGGGCGATCGCGGCCACCGGGCCCGGCATCAAGGCGGTCATCGACGACGCCAAGAACGCCGACGCCAAAGAAGGCCGCATCCTCGACGTCGATCTGCAGCAGCTGGTCAACGGCCTGTGGACGGCCGGCGCGGAGGCGATCTCGGTGAACGGTCACCGGATCACCTCACTGACCGCGATTCGCGGCGCGGGCAGCGCCATCACGGTCGACTACAGCTCGCTCACCCCGCCGTACACGGTGCTCGCGATCGGCGACACCGCGACGATGCCGGCCCGGTTCGCGCAGAGCTCGGGCGGGCAGTGGGTGCAGTACCTGGTCAGCAACTTCGATGTTCGATCCACCATCACGACGGAGGACTCCTTGCTGGTGCCGGCCGATGCGACGATCGCGTTGCGTTACGCGAAGGTGGGTCCGAAATGATCGCCGTACTCGGACTCGTTGCCGGGGTCGTGATCGGCCTGCTGGTCGCGCCCGACGTACCGGAGTGGGCGCAGCCGTACCTGCCGATCGCGGTGGTCGCCGCGCTGGACGCGGTGTTCGGGGCGCTGCGCGCGTTCCTGGACGGGATCTTCGACGACAAGGTGTTCGTGGTGTCGTTCGTGTCCAACGTGCTGATCGCGGCCCTGATCGTGTACCTGGGCGACCAGCTCGGGGTCGGCTCGCAGCTGTCCACCGGCGTGGTCGTCGTGCTCGGTATCCGTATCTTCACCAACATGGCGGCGATCCGCCGGCACATCTTCCGGGCCTGACATGACCGACGACAAACCGGACCAGACCCCGGACCAGACGCCGGACAAGCAACCGGACCAGCCGCCGCCCCCGCGACCGGAACCGAAGCCCGAACCGCAGCCCGAGCCGGACGCCAAGCTCAAGGCGGACGCCAAGCCCGTGCCGACCCCGATGCCCAAACCGAAGCCGAAAACGCCGAACCTGGCGCTGCGCCGGCTGCGGACCGGGTTCAAGCCGTCCCGCGGCCAGGCGATCGTCGCCCTGGTGCTCGCGCTGGTGGCCTGCATGGCGGTCGTCCAGGTCCGGGTGAACCGGGCCGACGACGGGTACCAGAACGCCCGCCGCGAGGACCTGATCGCGATCCTGGACGGCCTCGGCCAGAACACCCGCCGGCTGGAGAGCGAGATCACCGACCTGGAGGAGCGGAAGAACTCGCTGTCCTCCAGCGCGGACAAGGCCCAGACCGCCCGCGAGCAGGCCGAGGCCCAGGTCCGTACCCTCGGCATCCTGGCCGGTACGCTGCCGGCGCAAGGACCGGGGGTACGGATCACGCTGAACGACCCGCAGGGCAAGATGACCTCGAGCAACCTGCTGGACGCGATCGAGGAGCTCCGGGACGCGGGCGCCGAGGCGATCCAGATCAACGGCGCGGTCCGGGTGGTGGCGAGTACCGACTTCGTCGACGACGCGCCGGGAATCGCGGTCGACGGCAAGAAGGTGACGTCCCCGTACGTGGTGGAGGCGATCGGGGAGTCGCACAACCTGTCCGGGGCGGCGAACTTCCCGGGTGGTCTGGTCAGCGAGGTGACCGGTCCGCAGGTCGGCGGAACGGCCGAGGTGACCGAGCTGCCGGCCCTCCAGATCACCGCCTTGCACGCGCCGGAGGAGCATCGTTACGCTCGCCCGGCGGCCAGCCCGACGAAGTAGCTGCCCCTGCAGTCCGCAACGGCACTGCAGTTTCGACGAAAGGGAACGACGGTGTACCCCGAAGACCTGAAGTACACGGCCGAGCACGAGTGGGTGAAGGCCGCTGAGGAGGGACCGGTGCGGGTCGGTATCACCGACTTCGCGCAGGAGCAGCTCGGCGACATCGTGTACGTGCAGCTGCCCGATGTCGGCACCGTGGTGCGGGCCGGTGACTCCTGCGGCGAGCTCGAGTCGACCAAGAGCGTGAACGATCTGTTCGCCCCGGTGAACGGCACCGTGCGCGCGGTGAACGAGGCGCTCGGCGACCAGCCGGACCTGGTCAACACCGACCCGTACGGCGAGGGCTGGCTGCTCGACATCGAGGTCGAGGACGCCGCCGAGGTGGCGGCGCTGATGGATGCCGACACCTATCAGGGACAGCTCGACCAGAGCTGACAGCCAACTGATAGCGTTACCGGGCCTCAACCGCTGGTCGAGGGTTGAGGCCTATGTCCACACTGTCAATACGGGGTCTATCGAAAACGTCGCCGGACCGCCGGCGATCGGGAGGATCACAGCATGCCGTTCTGCAACCAGTGCGGGCACGAGAACTCCGAGGGCAGCCGGTTCTGCTCGCAGTGCGGAGCGATGCTGCCTGGCGCGGACCGCCCGGCGGCAGCCCCGGCGACTCCTCAGCCGATGCCTCAGCCTGGGGTCACCGACACCGCGATGCTGACCCCGATCGGGGCCGAGCCGGAGCCGGAGCAGACCGGCGAGCCGCTGACCGCCGACGACGAGGCCGCCGTCGGCGCGCTGCCGGCCGGGTCCGCGCTGCTGATCGTCCAGCGGGGCCCGAACGCGGGCAGCCGGTTCCTGCTCGACGTCGACGTGGTCACCGCCGGCCGGCACCCGGACAGCGACATCTTCCTCGACGACGTGACGGTGTCCCGCCGGCACGCCGAGTTCCGCCGGGACGGGTACGGCGTGAAGGTCCGCGACGTCGGCAGCCTGAACGGCACGTACGTGAACCGGGACCGGATCGACGAGGTGCGGCTGAACAACGGCGACGAGGTCCAGATCGGCAAGTACCGGCTGGTCTACTACGCCAGTGGCCAGGCCTGAGCCCAGCACCGAAGGGCCCGCCGACGGCCGTGGCATCGGCGAGGTGCTGCAGCTGCTCCAGGCCGAGTTCGCCGATGTCACGATCTCCAAGATCCGGTTCCTGGAGGCGGAAGGGCTGGTCACGCCGGCCCGGACCGCTTCCGGGTACCGGAAGTTCAGTGCTGCCGACGTGGAGCGCCTCCGGTACGTACTGACCGCGCAACGCGACCAGTACCTGCCGCTGAAGGTGATCAAGGAACACCTCGGCGCGATCGACCGGGGGCTGCGTCCGGCCGCCGCCGGTCCGCCGGTCGCGCCGGCTTCGTTGCCGCAGACCCCTGGTCAGCCGGTCGCTGACGATTTCGGTGCCGCGAGCACCGAGTTGCGGCTGACCCGCGAGGAGCTGCGTACTGCCGCGGGCGTCTCCGCCGAGTTGCTCGGCGAGCTGGAGAGCCATGGCCTGGTGGTGGCCAGCGGCAACCATTACTCCGGCGACGCGATCGTGATCGCCCAGGTCGCCGCCGAGCTGGCCGGGTACGGCCTCGAGCCGCGGCACCTGCGCGCGTTCCGTACCGCCGCCGATCGGGAAGTCGGCCTGATCGAGCAGGTCACCGGCCCACGCCGCACCGACCAGACCGCCGAGCTGGCCGCCCTCACCGTCCGCCTCCACACCGCCCTGGTCCGCTCCCGCCTACCCCGCTGACACACGAGTGGATATCCACTGCTCTTGTGGGTTCTCCACCGGTGTACGAGTGGAGAACCCACAACGCCAGTGGATATCCGCTCGTGTGTCGGCGCGGAGTAGGGTGGTGGTGTGCGCGAAGTCGACGTGGTCGGAGTCCGGGTTGAGATGCCCTCGAGTCAGCCGATCGTGCTGTTGCGGGAGGTCGGTGGGGAGCGATACCTGCCGATCTGGATCGGCGCGGCCGAGGCGAGTGCGATCGCTTTCGCCCAGCAGGGGATGGAACCACCCCGGCCGCTGACCCATGACCTGTTCGCCGAGACGCTCCGGGTGCTCGGGCACACCCTGAGTCAGGTCCGGATCGTGAACCTGACCGACGGCGTGTTCGAGGCGATCCTGGTGTTCGACGACAAGACCGAGATCTCGGCGCGGCCGTCGGACTCGATCGCGCTCGCGCTGCGTACGGGTACGCCGGTGTTCTGCACCGAGGAGATCCTGGCCGAGGCCGGGATCCCGGTCCCGGAGAGTGAGACGGACGGCACCGACGAGGTGGTGGAGGAAGAGGAGGTCGAGCGGTTCCGGGAGTTCCTCGACCAGGTGACTCCGGAGGACTTCGACAAGAGCTGAGCCCGCCGGTTCCGCCCGCGCCGAGCGTGATCTGCCGGGCCGCGGTACAAGATCGGCCAGGTAACGATTCGTACGGCGGTCGCGACACGCTCGCGGCTCGATGCGGTTGTCGTTGACCCGGTTCGGGCGGCGGCTTACCGTGAAGAAGTCGTGGGGTGCTGTCACTCCACGCGGATGGCTCGTTCCAGTCGGTATCCAGGCGGTATCCAGGGAGGCTCAGGCGTGACACGCACCGGCGACACGGATCTGACGGCGCAGTCGACGTCCGACGCGCACGCCGAGGCCATGGCGGCTGCCGAGGCTTCCGCCGGGGTCCAGGGTCTGTTGTTCGACGACGACCTGCGGCCGATGCCGGAGGACGTCGGGTTCCGCGGCCCGACCGCGTGCGCCGCGGCCGGGATCACCTACCGGCAGCTCGACTACTGGGCGCGGACCGGTCTGGTCTCGCCCTCGGTCCGCCCGGCGACCGGCTCCGGCACGCAACGCTTGTACGGGTTCCGCGACGTGCTGTTGCTGAAAGTGATCAAGCGGCTGCTCGACGCCGGGATCTCGCTGCAGCAGATCCGGACCGCGATCGCGCACCTGAGCAAGCGCGGCTTCGACGACCTGACGCAGATCACGCTGATGAGCGACGGCGCGTCGGTGTACATGTGCAGCTCGCCGGACGAGGTGATCGACCTCTTGGCCGGTGGCCAGGGTGTGTTCGGGATCGCGCTCGGCGGTGTCTGGCGCGAGGTCGAGGGTTCGCTGTCCGAGCTGCCGACCGAGCGGGCCGACGGTCACGACGACGGCGATTCCGAGTCCCACACCGATGAACTCGCCGCGCGCCGTCGCGCCCGGATGACAGGCTGACGTAACGTTCGTTCCGTGCGCCCACTCACTGCCGACTCGCTCCGCGGTGTGTGGGCGACGTTGTTGCTGCCCCTGAACGCGGACGACTCGATCGATTGGGTGCGGTTACAGGCTCAGGCCGACGCGCTCGGCGCCGGCAGCTTGGCCGGTATCTACGCGCACGGGACGGCGGGGGAGTTCCAGACCCTGACCGAGGACGAGTTCGACCGGGTGAACGAGGTGCTGGCCGCTGTCGGCCAGCCGTTCCAGATCGGGGCCTCGCATCCGTCGGCTCAGGTGCAGCTGTCACGGGTGGAGCGGGCCGCGAAGCTCGCGCCCGGAGCAATCCAGGTGATCGCCCCCGACTGGTTACCCCTGAACCCGGCTGAGATGCTGGAGTTTCTGCGGCGGGTGAGTGCGGCGGCGGACGGCGTGCCGTTGGTGTTGTACAACCCGCCGCACGCGAAGACCGCGATCGGTCCGCGGCAACTGGGCGAGCTCGCGCAGGACGTACCGAGTCTGATCGGCTTGAAGACGGCCGGCGGTGACAAGGCCTGGTTCGACGAGGCGCTGCGGTCGGGGCTGTCGATCTTCGTGCCGGGTCATTTCCTGGCGAGCATGACGTCACTCGGCGCGCATGGCAGTTACTCGAACGTGGCAGCCCTCTCACCGAACGGCGCGGTGAAGTACGCCACCGACCTGGAGGTCGAGCGCCGGATCGGCGAGTTCTTCGCCGCCCACGTCGCGCCGCTGCAGAAGGCCGGCCTGTCCAACCCGGCGCTGGACAAGTTCCTGGCCGCGGTGGGGGACTGGGCGGACGCCGGCACCCGGGTGCGCTGGCCGATGCAGTCGGCCACTCCGGAGCAGGTCGCGGCGGCGCGGCCGGACGCCCGCAGGCTGCTGCCCGAACTGTTCCCGGATTCCTGGTAGCCTCGGGACAGCCGTACACAACACTCGGGAGAGACCCGTGTCATCGGGCGCCGAAGGGGCAATTCCTCCCCGGAACCTCTCAGGCCCACGGACCGAGTGTCACAGGCGACTCTGGAGCGCGCGCGGGTGACCGTGCCGGCGTGACAGAGGGGGAGGCGACCGGACGCATTTGCCAGCAACGGAGCCTCTAGATGAACAACTCACCGCAGCTTTCGGCGACCTTCGCCGACCGGCACATCGGGCCGCGCCCGGACGAGATCGCCCGGATGGTCGACCTCCTCGGGTACGCGGATGTGGACGCGCTGGTCGACGCCGCCGTCCCTGCCTCGATCCGCTCCGCCGAGCCGCTGCGGCTGCCGGAGCCGGCCTCCGAGGTCGACGCGCTCACCGAGCTCCGCCAGCTGGCCGCCCGCAACAACGTCGCCACCTCGATGATCGGCCAGGGCTACTACGGCACCTTCACCCCGTCCGTCATCGTCCGCCGCCTGGTCGAGAACCCGGCCTGGTACACCGCCTACACGCCGTACCAGCCGGAGATCTCCCAGGGACGGCTCGAGGCGCTGCTGAACTTCCAGACCGTGGTCTCCGACCTGACCGGCCTGCCGACCGCGAACGCGTCCCTGCTCGACGAGGGCACCGCGGCCGCCGAGGCGATGACGCTGGCGCACCGCTCGAACAAGAAGAGTAAGTCCGACCGCTTCCTGGTCGACGCCGACTGCTTCGCGCAGACGATCGCGGTGGTGCGTACGCGCGCCGAGGCCCTTGGGATCGAGGTGGTCGTCGCCGACACGACCGACGGTCTGCCGGCGGGTGACTTCTTCGGGTTCCTGGTGCAGTACCCGGGTTCGAACGGCGCCGTCCGTGACCTGAATCCGCTGATCGAGGCGGCGCACGAGGGTGGCGCGCTGGTTGCCGTCGCCTCCGATCTGCTCGCGCTGACGTTGCTGGAGGCACCGGGTGAGGCCGGCGCGGACATCGTGATCGGGTCGTCGCAGCGCTTCGGCGTACCGCTCTTCTACGGTGGTCCGCACGCCGGCTTCATGTCCGTACGCTCCGGTCTGGAGCGGTCGTTGCCCGGTCGCCTTGTCGGCGTGTCGATCGACGCCGACGGCGCCCCGGCGTACCGGCTGGCGCTGCAGACACGCGAGCAGCACATCCGGCGTGAGAAGGCGACGTCCAACATCTGTACGGCGCAGGTCCTGCTCGCCGTGGTCGCCTCGATGTACGCGGTGTACCACGGACCGGAGGGGCTGCGCGCGATCGCGGAGCGGGTGCACTCGTACGCGGGCAAGCTCGCGGCGTCGCTGCGGGCCGGCGGTGTCGAGGTCGTGCACGGCGACTTCTTCGACACGGTGCTCGCGCGCGTACCGGGCAGTGCCGCGGATGTCGTCGACGCCGCCCGGCAGAACGGGATCTGGCTGCGGCTCGTCGACGCGGACCATGTCGGCATCTCCTGTGACGAGAAGACCGACGTCGCCACGCTGACCCGGGTCTGCCAGTCGTTCGGCGTGCAGTACGACGACACGCTCGGCGCCGCCGCGATCACGGTGCCGCGGACGAGCGAGTACCTGACGCACCCGGTCTTCAACACGCACCGGTCCGAGACGTCGATGCTGCGGTACCTGCGCAAGCTGTCCGACATGGACTACGCGCTGGACCGGGGGATGATCCCGCTCGGGTCCTGCACGATGAAGCTGAACGCGACCACCGAGATGGAGCCGGTCACCTGGCCGGAGTTCGCGGATCTGCATCCGTTCGCCCCGGTGGAGGACGCGGCCGGGTACGTGAAGCTGATCGGTCAGCTGGAGCGCTGGCTGGCCGAGGTGACCGGGTACGCGAAGGTGTCGATCCAGCCGAACGCCGGTTCGCAGGGCGAGCTGGCCGGGCTGCTCGCGATCCGGGGGTACCACCACGGCCGCGACGACCTCGAGCGGAACGTCTGCCTGATCCCGGCGAGCGCGCACGGTACCAACGCGGCCTCCGCGGTGATGGCCGGGATGAAGGTGGTCGTTGTCAAGGGCAACGATGACGGCACGATCGACCTGGACGACCTGCGCGCGAAGGCGGCCGAGCACGCTGCACAACTCGCGGCGATCATGATCACGTACCCGTCGACGCACGGCGTGTACGAGGAGAGCGTCCGCGAGGTGTGCAAGATCGTCCACGACCACGGCGGCCAGGTGTACGTCGACGGGGCGAACCTGAACGCGCTGCTCGGTCTCGCGCAGCCGGGTGAGTTCGGCGGCGATGTCAGCCATCTGAACCTGCACAAGACGTTCTGCATCCCGCACGGTGGCGGTGGTCCCGGCGTCGGCCCGGTTGCCGTCGCCGCGCATCTGGCGCCGTACCTGCCGAACCACCCGCTGCTCGACCAGGCCGGGCCGGAGTCGGGCGTCGGCCCGATCAGCGCCGCGCCGTTCGGTTCCGCGGGCGTACTGGCGATCTCGTGGGCGTACATCCGGATGATGGGCGCCGAGGGCCTGACCGCCGCGACGAAGGCGGCCGTGCTGACCGCGAACTACGTGGCGAAGCGGCTCGAGGGCGCGTTCCCGGTGCTGTACACCGGCGAGAACGGCCTGGTCGCGCACGAGTGCATCCTCGACCTGCGCCCGATGACGAAGGAAACCGGCATCACCGTCGACGACGTCGCGAAGCGGCTGATCGACTACGGTTTCCACGCCCCGACGATGTCGTTCCCGGTGGCCGGCACGCTGATGGTCGAGCCGACCGAGTCCGAGGACCTCGGCGAGCTCGACCGCTTCTGCGACGCGATGATCGCCATCCGGCACGAGATCGACCGGGTCGCCGCCGGTGAATGGCCCGCCACCGACAACCCGCTGGTGAACGCCCCGCACACCGCCGAGTCCGTCATCAACGACAAGTGGGACCACAGCTACACCCGCGAGGAAGCCGCCTTCCCGCGCTCCGTGGACCGCAGCAGCAAGTACTGGCCCCCGGTCCGCCGCATCGACGGCGCCCACGGCGACCGCAACCTGATCTGCTCCTGCCCAGCCCCGGAGGCCTTCCAGTAATGTCCTTGCGTTCTGACACCGCCGCTGCCCTGTTCGCCGAGGTGGCGGCGGCGCAGGGTGAGTTCAAGGTGCCTTCGGTTTGTGCCGGCGTGTTGCGGGACGGAGCGCTGGTGTGGACGGGTGAACGCGGACGGTTCGCCACCGCCGGTGGGGACCTGCCGGGTGCGGACGTGCAGTACCGGATCGGGTCGATCACGAAGACCTTGACGGCGGTTCTGATCATGCAGTGCCGGGACGACGGGCTGCTCGGGCTGAATGATGCTGTCGGCAAGCATCTGCCCGGCGTCGCGTTCGGGGATCTGACCGTACGGCAGCTGCTGGCGCACAGTGGTGGGATGAACGCCGAGCCGGAAGGCCCTTGGTGGGAACGGAATCCGGGGGTTTCGTACGACGAGCTGGTCGCGGCGATGGACGACGCGCACGCGGCCGGGCCGGCGGATCGGCGGCATCACTACTCGAACCTCGGGTACGGGCTGCTCGGCGAGATCGTCAGCCGGGTACGCGGTGAATCGTGGCTGGAGCTGGTGCGGTCCCGGATTCTCGCTCCGCTCGGGATGACGCGTACGACGTACTTCCCGACTGCCCCGAAGGCGGATGGGTTTTCGGTGCATCCGTTCAGTGGGCAGCTCGTTCCGGAGCCGGCGTACGACTCCGGCGCGATGGCACCGGCGGGCCAGTTGTGGAGCACGATCGAGGACCTGGCGCGGTATGCGGCGTTCTGGATCGACCCGGTGCATGACGTACTGAGCCGCGACTCGGTCGAAGAAATGGCCGCGCCGGTGGCGTCCGATCCGCAGGAAGCGCTGACCGCGTCGTACGGGCTGGGGCTGCGCCTGATCGCGGATGATCCGCACCTGCTGGTCGGTCATACCGGCTCGATGCCTGGCTTCCTGGCCGGTCTGTTCGTCGATCGTGATCGCCGCGTCGGCGCGGTCACCCTCGGCAACGCGACGTACGGCCGGGTCGCCTCGCTGGCGCCGGACCTGATCCGGATCCTGGCCAAGTACGAACCGCCGCTCACGCAGGAGTGGGTGCCCGAACCGTCGCTGGCTCAGGGCGCGGACCTGCTCGGTCACTGGTACTGGGGCAACACGCCGATGACCATCACCGTCTCCGGCGGCATCCTGCAACTGTCCGGCGGCCTCAGCACCCGCCTGGCGCCCCTGGGTCCCGACCTCTACCAGGGGCGCGACGGCTACCTCGCCGGCGAACGCCTCCGGGTGATCCGCGACGGCGGCACGATCACACACCTGAACGTCGCCACCTTCGTTCTCACCCGGACGCCCTACGGCGCCTAGCCCCAGGCTCCTTCGGCGACCGCGACGGTCAGATCGAGTTTGCGGCGCTGTTCGTCCCAGGTCAGCGGGTTGCCGACCACCTCGGACGCGAACCCGCACTGCGGGCTGATCGCGAGGTTCTCCATCGGGACGAGCCGTGCCGCCTCGTCGATCCGGCGGAGCAGTTCGCCGACATCCTCCAGCTCGCCGGACTTGGTGGTGATCAGGCCGAGTACGACGTCCACGCCGGCGGGTACGTGCTTGATCGGCTCGATCGTCCCGGCGCGCTCGGTGTCGTACTCGAGCAGCCAATGATCCACGGCGAGGCCGCCGAACAGTTCGGCCGCGATCCCGTCGTACGTCCCCTCGTTGAACCATTGGCCGCGATAGTTGCCCCGGCACAGATGCATGCCGACGCGTACGCCGTGGGACCGCAGCAGGTCGACGACGGTCCGGTCGGCGTCGATGCACCGCCGCAGCAGCGCGGCCGGGTCCAGACCCTCCGCCTCGTAAACGGCCAGCATCCGCGGATTCACGAAGCTGGTGAAGCACGGCGCGTCGATCTGCACCCACCGCACGCCGTCCGCGATCAGCGCCTCGGCCTCCGCGCGCAGGACCGCGGCCAGGTCCTCGACCAGGTCGGCCCGGGACGGGTAGTGCGGGCCGCTGACCTGCTGATCCCAGTTCGCCACCACGAAGTTGGTGACCTCGGGCATCGACACCTTGTACGGCCCGGGGGCGTGCTCGGCCAGCAGCGCCGCCTCCCGCGCGGTGAACCGGTCCCGGTAGGCCAGCCTGTCGCCGATCAGATTCAGGATCGCGTTGTCGGCCTGGCTCTCGTCGCCGTCCTGCCACTCCAGTACGGGTGCCTGGCTCACGAATCCGTCGGTGTTCTCGGTCAGATGGCTCATGAAGTCGGTCCGCAGGTACTCGCCGTCGGTGTACACGCCGATGCCGGCGTCACGCTGCACGTCGAGCGCGAGCCGGACCGACTCCGCCTCGATCCGGTGGAGTTCGTCCGGGCCGAGCGTGCCGGCCGCGTGCGCGGCGCGGGCGTCGAGCAGGGCGGGCGGCCGCAGCAGACTGCCGACATGCAGGGCCTTGGGGAGATCGGGCATACGTGGTCCTTTCCGGAGCCGGTTGGCGGGCGGCGAACGGCAGTGTACGGCCGGTCGTGGCGGACCGGGGAGGGTGAGGTGACCGCGTCAGGGGCTGTCAGTCCGATGTCAGGGCGGTGTCAGCATGCCCTGTGATGGTGATTGCATGACGAACTCCATCGCTCTCACCGCTCAGGACAAGACCACGCTCGCGGTCGCGGCCCACGGCTCGATCGCGCTGATCGCCGCCGCCGGCGTGAAGTCCGCCGGCAAGATCGCCGTCGCCGGTTCGCTCGCGCTGGCCTCGGCGACCGGACCGGTCGGGCACGCGCTCGACGAGAACCAGAAGGGCCTGAAGCTCGACGGCAAGTCCACCGCCGAGCTCGCCGACCAGGTCTTCCCGGCGCTGACCGCGGCCATGCACCTGCTCAAGGACCAGGACGCGGCCACCGCCGACGACTTCCGCGGCACCGTGCTCGCTGCCGTGGAAGCCGGTTCCCGCGCCGAACGCGGCGGCACCGGCCCCGCGATGACCGAGATGATCCGCAAGATCACCAACGCCCTGGACGCCTGACCGTCCTTTCCTGCCCGGAGGCAGACCGAAATGTTCCATCGCATCGGGCGCGTTGCCGTCCGTCATCCCATCTGGACGATCGTGGCCTGGCTGGTGATCGCGGTCGCCGTGGTGGCGACCGCACCGAGCCTGCCGTCGAGCAGCGACCAGAGCAGCTTCCTGCCCAAGAGCTACGAGTCGATCCAGGCCGCGGAGCTCCAGCAGAGCGCTTTCCCGACCGCGTTCACCCCGTCGGCCATCGTCCTGTACTCGCGTTCCGACGGCGGGCGGCTCAGGCCCGCCGATCTGAAGGACGCCGCGAAGATCACCGCCGAACTCGGCGCGAAGAAGCTCGACCAGGTCGAGCAGGTCGTACCCGGGCCGCCGTCGAAGGACGGCCGGTATGTGCTCGGGCTGGTGTCGATGGACACCAATAACGCCGGTCAGCAAAGTCAGCTCGACGCCGCGAAGACATTGCGCGACGACGCGAAGGCGCTGACGAAGGGTACGCGGCTGGACGCCAAGCTCGGTGGTTCGGCGGCCCAGGGTCTGGATCAGCAGGAGTCGTCGACCCAGGCCGACAAGCTGACGTTCGTGGGTACGTTCGCGATCATCCTGATCACGCTGCTGATCATCTTCCGGTCGCCGATCCTCGCGCTGCTGCCGCTGATCGTCCTGCTCGCGCTGGTGTCCACGACGGCCAACGGGCTGATCGCCGACGCTACGAAGCTCTTCGGGCTGGAGGCGAGCAGTTCGATCTCGGCGTTGCTGATCGTGGTGCTGCTCGGGGTCGGTACCGACTACTACCTGTTCCTGATGTTCCGCTATCGCGAGCGGCTACGGGCGGGTGAGGAGCCCAAGGAGGCGATGATCAGCGCGGTCGGACGGGTCGGCGAGGCGATCGCGTCGGCGGCCGGTGCGGTCATCATCGCGTTCCTCGCGCTGCTCCTGTCCACGCTCGGCTTCCTGAAGCAGATGGGGCCGGCGCTGGCGATCACGGTCGCGGTCACGCTGGTCGCCGCGCTGACGCTGTTCCCCGCGATCTGCTCGCTGATCCCGCCGCGGGTGCTGTTCTGGCCGTCGAAGGCATGGCGCAACGAGCCCACGAACGCGCGGTTCGCGGCGCTCGGGCGCGGCGTCCAGCGCCGGCCCGCCCTGTTCGCCGCGGTGTCCGGGATCGTGATGGTCGCGCTGGCGCTCGGCACGCTCGGCTTCAAGGCGACCTTCGACCTGGCGTCCGGTTCGATGCCGAAGACCAAGGAGTCGATGGTCGTCCAAACCGAGATGCAGTCCGCGTACTCGGCCGGTGCGGCCGAACCGACCTCGGTACTGGTGACATCGACCGGCGACGGGCGGCTCGATCCGTCGGCATTGCCCGCGTACGAGAAGAAGCTCGCCGCGGTCGCGGGCGTCGCCGACGTCCTGCCGGCGGCGATCAGCAAGGACGGCCGGACCGCGAACATCACGGTCACCCTCGGCTACGGGTCGGCGACCGACGAGGCACTGCGTACGGTCGGTACCGTCCGCGACGTCGCGCACGCGGACGCGCCGCCGGGTACGAAGGCGCTGGTCGGCGGTATGTCGTCGATCTACAAGGACATCAACGCCGCGGTCAACCACGACTACCGGACGGTGTTCCCGCTGGCCGCGCTGTTGATCATGATCATCCTCGGACTGTTGCTGCGCAGCGTGGTGGCGCCCTGGTACCTGATGGTTTCGGTGGGTCTGGGCTTCGGCGCGACGCTTGGTGCGACCGTACTGATCTTCCAGCAGGGCCTGGGACATTCCGGCCTGATGTTCATGCTGCCGGTGATCATGTACCTGTTCGTCGTTGCCATCGGCACCGATTACAACATCCTGATGATCGCCAGGCTCCGCGAGGAGGCGCGGGAAGGACGCGATCCGCGCGAGGCGGCGAGTATGGCGGTCCGGCACGCCGGTCCGACCGTCGCCGCGGCCGGGTTCATCCTGGCGGCGACCTTCGCCACCTTGATGCTGGCCGGCAACTCCCTGCTGACCGAGATGGGTTTCGCGGTCTCCTTCGGCATCGTGGTCGCCGCGTTCGTGATGGCGATGTTCTTCACCCCGAGCCTGACCGCCCTGATCGGCCACGCCGCTTGGTGGCCGGGCCATCAGGACCGTCAGCAGCTACCCGAGGACGCCGCCGAGCAGAAATCGCCGGAGCCGGTCACTCGGTCCTGATACCCCGGCGCGGCCGTGCGGCTCAGGCACGGCCGCGCCGGCTGGGGGGGTGGCCCACGGAGTGAGATCGCGGGGTGAGGATTACCACTTTCGGCGGTAGTCGAGTTGACACGGTGGGTGCGGCGGGCAAAGGTTAGGGCTGCCTTAGTAAGGGTTGCCTTACTCGACAACTTCCCGGGAGTACTGGATGTCGCAGCCCGCGCGTCTGACCGCGCTGCCCGCACCTGTCCGTGATCCGTTCGCCGCTCGGTGGCCGCTGGCCTCGACGGTGGCGGACCGGGATCGGGGTCCGTTGCCGCACGGTTCGCCGGGCGCGGTGCTGCGGCGCGCGGCAGAGGTACTGGGTGAGCCACGGGTGCCGTCGACAGGCGTGGGGGAGTCCGCCGCGCTGGACCTGGTCGCCGGCCTGCTGGCGGAGAGTGGGATCGACCTGAGCCACCCGCACGCGGCCGCGCACCTGCAGCCCCCGGTGCTGCAGGTGGCAGTCGACGCGGACGCGCTGGCGTCGGCAAGCAACGCCTCGATGGACACGTACGACTCCGGTCCGGCGACGCTGGCGATCGAGCAGTGGGTCGTACGCGCCTTGGCTGACCTGGCCGGCTTCGGGCGCGAAGCGGATGGCGTACTGACCCCGGGCGGTTCGATCTCGAACCTGCTCGCGGTGCTGATCGCCCGTGACAGCGCCGCCGCCGCGCAAGGGATCGACGTACGGCGGAACGGTCTGCAAGGACTGCATCGCTCAGTGGTGTTTTGCTCCGAGCTCGCGCACTTCTCGGTCCAGCGGGCCTGCGCCGCGCTTGGGCTCGGTGAGGAAGCGGTCATCACGATCGCGTCGGACGAGAACTTCCGGATGCGTACGGATGTACTCGCGGACGAGCTGGCGATACCGGGCCGGACTCCGATCGCCGTGATCGCCACCGCCGGGACGACCGACTTCGGGTCGATCGACCCGATCGCGCCGATCGCCGAGCTGGCTCGCAAGCACGGCGCCTGGGTACACGTCGATGCGGCGTACGGGTTCGGTGCACTGTTCTCCGAGCGGCTCGCGCCGTTGCTGGCCGACGTGTCGCTGGCGGACTCGGTCACGCTGGACCTGCACAAGATCGGCTGGCAGCCGGCCGCGACCAGCGTGCTGCTGGTCGCGGATCGCACCAGGTTCGCCGCGTTCGGCCGGTCGGTGGACTACCTGAACCCGGCCGACGACATCGACTCCGGGCTGGACGGTCTGCTCGGGCGCAGCCTGCAGACCACTCGCCGTCCGGACGCGGTCAAGGTTGCCACCACGCTGACGGCCTACGGCCGGTCCGGGCTGGGCACGATGCTGGACACCTGCCACGAGCTGGCGCACGCCGCCGCGGCCCGGGTCGTTGCCGACAGCAACCTTGAGTTGGTGGCGCCGGTGACCCTGACCACGGTGCTGTTCCGGTTCGCCGCGCCGGGCCTGGACCCGGTCGGCGTGGACGCGGTCCAGGGTGAGGTCCGGCGCCGGTTGCTGACGTCCGGCCGGGTGCTGATCGGCCGGACCAAGCTACCGGCCCGTGGTGGCCGGCCGGCGGCGGTCGCGTTGAAGCTGACGCTGCTGAACCCGAACGCGACCGCGGCGGACATCGAGGATCTGCTCGACCAGGTCGTGGCCACCGGCCTCGACGTCCTGACCGGCGAGGGAGCGGCGTGAGTCCAGTAGCAGCCGAAGTAGCTGTCGATGCCCATCTGAACGCGATTCTGCGGTGTTACACCCGGGAGGCCGCTGTTCCGGTGGCGGCTGGACCGCTGACGCTGACGGTCGGCGCGTCGACCGTGACGGCTCGGGTCGAGCATGCGTCGCGTACGGGGTTGCATCAGTTCGCGGACGTGCTGCTGGACGGCGTACCGGCGGCGCCTGAGGACTTGGTGCGGGTGCTGTCCGCGGACGCGGACCCGGCGGAGGTCGACGATCTGGCGGCGCGTACGGCGGAGTCCGTACGCAACGTCGCGCTGTTCGTCGAGGAAGCCGACGGGGAGCGTGGTCCCGGGCGCTTCCTGGAGTTCGAGCAGGCGTTGCTGTACGGGCATCTGAACCACCCGGCGCCGAAGAGCCGGGACGGACTGAGCGGCGCTGAGCTGGCGGCGTACTCGCCTGAGCTCGGTGGCCGTTTCGCGGTGCACTGGTTCGAAGCCGACGCCGAGCTGGTGTCGTCGGACCAGGTGGCCGGCGCGCCCTCACTGCAGGGACTGGACGCTCTACAGCTGATGGGCGCGCTGGCCGGTGTCACTCCGTCAGCCGGCCGGGTGCTGGTTCCCGCGCACCCGTGGCAGGCGGCCGCGGTGCTGCAGCGACCGCGGGTCGCGGAGCTGGTCGCGGCGGGACGAGTGAAGGCCCTTGGCCCGCAGGGCGCGCAGTGGTATCCGACGTCGAGCCTGCGGACGCTCTTCCACCCGGATCTGCCGGTGATGCTGAAGCTGTCGCTCGGTTTGCGGATCACCAACTCGCGGCGGGAGTCGACGCCGACCGAGCTGCGGCGCGGTCTGGAGATCAACCGCCTGCTGGACGCGGCGTACAACGCCGGTACGGCGACGGCGCATCCGCGGTTCAGCATCGTCCGCGACCCGGCCTGGGTTGCTCTTGACGAAGGTGGACCAACGTTGACTGGTCTTGACGTTGCTGTCCGCGAAGTGCCGGCAGACGTCAACAGTTATGCATGTTTGGCCGGTCTGGTCGCGCCACGCCCCGGCGGGATCAGTCGGCTCAGTGCGTTCGCAGCCGAGGATCCGGCCGGGTGGGTGGGGGAGTACATCGACAACGTACTGATCCCGATGCTGCACCTCTACGCCGAGACCGGTATCGGTCTGGAAGCGCATCAGCAGAACACGCTGGTACGGCTGGACGGGCTCGGGCGGATCAAGGGCGGCGCGTACCGCGACAACCAGGGGTACTACCTGGCGTCGTCGTACCTCCGGAGCCTGCTGGGAGTAACCGGACTGCGTGACTCGACGCTGGCGGTGGTGGACGATCCGATTGTCGACGATCGCCTGACCTACTACCTGCTGCACAACCAGGCGCTGGCTGTGGTCGGCTGTCTGGCAGCGGACGGGATCGCGGACGAGGAGGAGCTGCTCGGTGTGGTCCGTGAGCGCCTCGCGGCCGCGCTGCCGCTGCTGAAGTCCGCTGGTCCGGACGGCGACCGGCTGGCCCGTCGCTGGCTCGAAGCGGACACCCTGCCCTGCAAGGCGAACATGCTGACCCGGCTGCGCGGTATCGACGAGGTAGTGGCGCCACTGGATGCTCAGTCGGTGTACCTCGACATCCCGAACCCGCTCCGGTGAGGTGCGACCTCAACCTGGACGCCGGTTTCGCACTGCGTCCAGCTGACTCGTCCGACGCGCCCCGGATCGCGCTGTGGATGGCTCAGCCGCATGTCCAGCGCTGGTGGTTGCAGGACTGGTCGGTGGAGCGCTGGGCGCAGGAGATCGAGCAGCAGGCAGCCGGCGTGCATTCCGCGCCCTGCGTGGCGTCCGTCGACGCGGAGGAGTTCGGGTACGTCGAGCTGTACCGCGTACGGCATGACCAGCTGGCGGAGTACTACGCGTACGAGGAGAACGACTGGGGCATGCATGTCGCGATCGGCGACGTTACCCGAGTCGGACACGGACTCGGCCGGCGACTGCTCCGGTCGCTCGCCGACGCACTACTGGACGCGGACCCGTCCTGTAGCCGCGTAGTGGCTGAGCCGGACCTCGAGAACACCCCGTCCGTACGCGCGTTCGGTGCCGCCGGTTTCGAAGCGTCCGGGGAGCTACAGCTGCCCGACAAGAAGGCACTGCTGATGGTCCGTAGGAGGCAATAGATGTACGACGTGATCGCGATCGGCGCAGGACCGTTCAACCTCGGTCTGGCCGCACTGGCCGACGGTGTGGACGACGTGCAGCTCGCAGTGCTGGACAGCCGGCCCGAGTTCACCTGGCACCGCGGACTGATGTTCGAGGACGCGATGCTCCAGGTGTCGTTCCTGGCGGATCTGGTCAGTTTGGTCGAGCCAGCGCACCACCTGTCATTCCTGTCGTTTCTGAAGGACAACGACCGGTTGTACCAGTTCTACGTCCGCGAGAAGTTCCATCCGACGCGGCGGGAGTACGAGACGTACCTACGGTGGTGCGCCGCCCAGTTGGACTCACTGCGTTTCGGCCACCACGTACGGGACGCCGTCTGGAACGGATCGCACTTCGAGCTGACGGTAGAGCGCGGGGACGTACTGGAGACGTTCGAAGCGCGGCACCTGGTAGTAGGTGTCGGCACCGAGCCATTCGTACCAGCTGCACTAGCAGGGCTCCCGCCGGAGCGGTTCCTGCACTCGGCCGACTACCTGTTCCGCCGTGACGACCTACTGCGTACTGGTCGGGTGACTGTGGTCGGCTCGGGTCAGTCCGGTGCCGAGTGCGCACTGGACCTGCTGCGCGCCGACAGTCCGGCCGTGTCCTGGTTGACGCGTACGCCGTCCTTCGCGCCGCTCGACTACTCCAAGCTGGTGCTGGAGATGACCACGCCGTCGTACGTCGACTACTTCCACGCACTGGATGAACCCGTACGTGACAAGTTGGTGAAGGAACAGTGGCGGCACTACAAGGGCATCTCCTCCGAGACGCTTGACGACATCCACGACGTCTTGTACGCAAGGGATCTTCCGGCTGACCTTCAGTGCGGCGTGGCCGTGGTGTCGGCAGTGGCACGTGCTGACGGGCTTGAGTTGACCATGCTGCATGCTGACAGCGGCAAGACCTTCCAGCACACGACTGATGCGGTAGTGGCTGCCACTGGGTACCGGAATCGGCCGTTGCCGTTCATGGAGTCACTGCAGGAGCAGATCCAGCACGACGCGGCTGGTCGCTGGGTGATCAACCGCGACCACAGCGTCCACGCTGCCGACGAGCAGTTGGCCGGTCGCATCTTCGTCGCGAACGCCGACCTGCACAGCCACGGCGTCGCGGCGCCCGACCTGGGCATCGGAGCGATCCGGAACGCGGGCATCCTGAACAGCATCGCCGGACGCGAGGTGTACCGACTACCGAAGTCCACCGCCTTCACCACGTTCGCCGTCCCCGGAGCATCATGAACGCATGGTCCACGTGCTCAGCTGACCTGTTGGCAAAGCTCATCGGCCAGTTCTGCACCGAGGGGTTGCTTCAACCGGTCGACAATCGCCTGGATCTCGGGCCAGTGGCGTACACGTTCGAAGCGACCCGCGGCGGCTTCGGCAGCTGGCGGGTCGATCCGGCGACCATTCGGCGTACGACGGCGGGCATCCTCGGCAACGACGAGAGCGAGCCGGCCACCGACCCGATCCAGTTCTTCGTCGAAGCCGCTGCGGTACTGGGCGTCGACGGGCCGACGGTCGCCGGGTACGTCGCCGAGCTCACCAGCACGCTCGCAGCCGACGTGCGCATGGCCTCCACGGCCGTACCGGTGGCTGAACTCCTGAACCTCCACCACAGCCGCCTGGAAGGGCATTTGACCGGCCACCCGCTACTCGTGGCAAACAAGGGCCGCCTGGGCTTCTCTGCTGCTGACAGCGAGCGCTACGCTCCGGAAGCACGTACGCCGCTCCGCCTCACCTGGCTGGCCGTACGCCGCGGTCTGGCCGAGTTCCGTGGCACGCCGGACCTCTCGGAGCAGGCTGTCCGCGATCATGAGCTACCACCGGAAGTCATTGCGGCTTTCCGTTCCAGGCTGGACGACCCCGACGCGTACGTCTGGCTCCCATGCCACCCGTGGCAACTCGACCATGTCGTCCGGACCCAGTGGGCCCGTGAACTGGCCACCGGCGAGATCGTCGTACTGGGGGAGAGCCCTGACGACTACCTGCCCACGCAGTCGATCCGGACCATGGTGAACCTCGACCACGACAACCGGTACCAGGTCAAACTGCCGCTGAAGATCCTCAACACGTCCGTCTACCGGGGCATCCCGGAGCACTGTACGTTGGCCGCACCCATGATCACCCAGTGGCTCCGCGGCCTCTGGTCCCGCGACGAAGTCCTCCGCGAGCTCGGTACCGAACTCCTCGGCGAGGTTGCTTCCGTCACCGTCCGCCACCCGCAGCTGTCCGGGCACCGCGGCATCCCGTACCAGTGGACCGAAACGCTCGGCTGCATCTGGCGCGACCCGATGGACCCTCGGCTGCGCGAAGGCGAGTCCGTCTGGCCGCTGGCCGCCGTACTCCATCCCGGCTTCGCCGACGCCCTGATCGCCCGGGCCGGCGTCGACGCGGAGACCTGGCTCACCCATCTGCTCTCGACGCTGCTGCGGCCGTTGCTGCACGTCCTGCACCACTACGGCATCACCGTCAACCCCCACGGTGAGAACCTGGCCGTGATCTGCGACTCCCACGGCCTGCCCGCACGCTTGGTGATCAAGGACCTGGTGGACGACGTCAACGTCTCCACCACCCCCGTCGTTGCCCGTGGCATCGAGCCCGACTCGCACGACCGGGTGCTGCCGCGCAAACCGTGGCACATCCTCCGCCAGTACGTCGTCGACGCGCTGCTCCTCGGCGTACTGAACCCGCTTGCCGCCCGCGACCTGATCCCCGAGCCGGCCTTCTGGTCGATCGCCCGCGCCGAAGCCGACCGTTACGCCGACGCCCACCCCGAGTACGCCGACCGGCTGGCCGCCACCGCGCTGACCGCCGAGACGTTCCTGCGCTTTCCGTTGAACGGCTACCGGCTCACGCTCGGTTACGCCGACCTCGACACCCGGCCGCCGATCCCCAGCACCGGAACCATCCCGAATCCGTTACACACAGCGAAGTGACTGCACGAGCATTGTTGACGTAGGCTGCTGCGGTCCGTCGATCGTCCAGATCGGTGGGACGAACACGGGGAGCACCACCATGCAGACTGGGCATTCGGGCAGTAGCGGTCACATTGAGCTCGCCAGAGCTCAGCAGGAACGCTGGGACTCGGCGTACGCGCGGAAAGCGTTGCTGCACGGGGTGGAGCCGTCGTCCGCGGCGCGCTGGGCGGTCGAGGCGTTCGGTGCCGCGGGCATCGATGACGTGCTGGAACTGGGGGCAGGTCATGGGCGGGACGCGCTTTTCCTGGCCAGGCAGGGTTTCAGCGTGCACGCGACCGACTTCAGCGAGACGGCGCTCGATCAGTTGCGGCTGCAGGCACAGCGGGACGGGCTCGACGACCGGGTGACCGCGGCGTTGCACGACGTCCGCGACCCGTTGCCGCCGGCGGACGCGACTGTCGACGCGGTGTTCGCGAATCTCCTGCTGAACATGGCCTTCGCGCCGTCCGAGCTGCGCTCGCTGGTCGCCGAGATCCACCGCGTGCTCTGTCCTGGTGGGCGATTCGTGTACGCGGTGTGGTCGACGGACGACCCGTGTTCGCGACACTGGCAGCAACTGGACGACGGCCTGTCCGTCCACGAGGGTTTCGTCGGCCGGTTCTTCGACGAGACCCTGGTGGCCGAGCTCGGCGCGAACTGGCGGCTGGACGAGACCGCGCCGTACGAGGAAGGCCGGCGGCGGATGTGGCGGGTCACGATGACCAAGGCCGACGGAACCGGAACCACCGCGGCAACGTCGATGGAAGCACCAGCGGAAACCGGCGCCGAAAGCTGAAGCCGGCTCTAGGTGCAACGGTCCCGAACTGGTGACGTTGCCTGCGGAACCGGCGTGCCAGATTGCGGTGTGGTCACCAAAGCGAAAACTTGCATTGACGAAATGAACCTGTTCCGACAAGCTCTGTCCGCGTCTCACCTTCGACAATCGGAGATACAGCAATGCAGTGGTACATCGACGTTCTCAAGAAGTACGCCGTGTTCACCGGGCGGGCCCGGCGCAAAGAGTACTGGCTGTTCGTGCTCTTCAGCACGATCGTCTCGATCATCCTGTCCACCCTGGACCGGATCCTCGGGCTCGACTTCAGTTCGAGCAACTCCGGTGGCTGGCTGCAGACGATCTACAGCCTGGCCATCCTGCTGCCGGGGATCGGTGTGGCGATCCGGCGGATGCACGACACCGGGCGTTCCGGCTGGTGGGTCCTGATCAACCTGATCCCGTGTGTCGGTTTCATCTGGTTCATCGTGCTGGCCGCCCAGGAGGGCAACGCCGGTGACAACCAGTACGGTCCGGACCCGAAGGCGGCCGAGCGGTTCGGCGGCCCGGGCATGGCTGGTCCGACGGAGCCGGGCTACCCGACCGTCTGATCACACCAGACAGCAGAACGCCCCGCGGATCACTCCGCGGGGCGTTCTCATGTCCAGCGTCAGCTTGCCTGGCTGACGCTCGACATGTTGAAGTCCGGCACCAGCAGCGGCGGCGTCGCGGTCCGTGAGAAGTAGTCGCCCCACTCCCGCGAGAACGCCGGCACCGTGGCGCCCGCGGTCGTGAACCGGGCCAGCAGGTCGACCGGGCTCTCGTTGAAGCGGAAGTTGTTCACGGCGCCGGTCACCTCGCCGTTCTCGACCAGGTAGACGCCGTCGCGGGTCAGCCCGGTCAGCAGCAGCGTCTGCGGATCCACCATCCGGATGTACCAGAGGCAGGTCAGCAGCAGGCCGTTGCCGAGCCCCGCGACCAGGTCGTCGGTCGTACCGGTCGCGGCGTCCACTGACAGTACGTAGTTGCCGATGTTCGGCGTTGCCGCTGGTACGCCGATCAGGTCGGCGGTGTGCCGGCTGGTCATCAGGCTCTCCAGCTTCCCGCTCCGAATCCAGTCCGTCGCGGCCAGCGTCAGCCCGTTGTCGAACACGCTCGACGAACCACCCGACGTACGCGCGACCGCGAACGCGAACGCCTCCAGGCCGGACAAAGACGGGTCGGAGCGCAGGTTCACCGGCTGCGGCGACAGCGTGTCACCGAGCCGCGTGCCGCCTCCGGACTTGGAGAAGACGGTCTGGCCTTCGAACGCGTCCCGGCCGTCGAGCTGCCAGAACAAGTACGTCATCAGATCCGCGACCGCGGCGGGCGGGAGGATCGTCGGGTGCCGGCCGGCGTCCACCGAGACGGTCCGGGTCGCCCAGCCGAGCCGCCGGGTCAGCTCGGCATCCAGCGCCAGCGGGTCGACGTCGGCGAAGTCCCTGGTGGCGGTGCCGACCCAGGCCGAGTGGCTGAGGTCGGCGTTCTTGCCGGTCGACGACACGTAGCCGCGGGGGAGCGCCTGCCGCAGCCGCAGCCCGGCGGACGAGCCGACGTACAGCGTGACGACCTCGTGGTCGGCGAAACCGTACAGGCGGCGGTCCTGCTGGGTAGCGCGCCGCAGCGATTCACCGAGCGCCGGCGCGAACTTCTCGTACACGCCGACCGAGGTCTCCTCGGGTTCCAGCGCCCAGTCGGCGCCGGTCGTGCCCTCGACCAGCGGGCGCGCGTCCTCGGCCGGGCCGGCCGCGCGGGCGGTCGCGATCGCCGCCGCGACGATCTCACGGAGCGTGTCCTCGGTGACCGACGAACGGCCGATCACGCCGGCCGCCGTACCCTCGCCGGCCCCGACCGTGGTGATCACGGTCACGCTCGAGCCGCGCATCGCGCCGTTCGTGGTCAGGGTGTTGTTGGCCCAGCGCAGGTTCGCGCTCGAAGTCTCCGCTACCAGTACGACGCAGCCGTCGGCGCCTTCGGCCGCGGCCAGCGCGAGTCCCCGCTCGATCGTGTCCTGCGGGGTGAGTTGGATGCCCGTCACCGGCCGGCCTCCTGCGTCGTGTTGAGAATGCGGACGTTGCGGAACAGCGCGGACGGGCAGCCGTGGGTGACCGCGCCGGACTGGGCCGGCTCGGCCTTGCCGCAGTTCAGCGCGCCGCCGAGCAGGTACGTCTGTGGACCGCCGACCGCCTCCATCGAGCCCCAGAAGTCGGTCGTGGTGGCCTGGTACGCGACGTCGCGGAGCTGGCCGTCGAGCTTGCCGTCGGTGATCTTGAAGAACCGCTGCCCGGTGAACTGGAAGTTGTACCGCTGCATGTCGATCGACCAGGACTTGTCGCCGACGATGTAGATCCCGTTCTTGACCCGGCTGATCAGTTCCTCCGTGGACGGGCCGTCCGGCGCCGGCTGCAGCGAGACGTTGGCCATCCGCTGGATCGGGATGTGGCCGGACGAGTCCGCGTACGCGCAGCCGTTCGACCGGGGCGTACCGAGCACGTCCTCGTTCTTCTTCGCCATCCGGCGGTCGACCTGGTACCCGACCAGGACACCGTCCTTGACGAGATCCCATTGCTGTCCGGCGACGCCTTCGTCGTCGTACCCGACCGTCGACAGGCCGTGTTCCGCGGTCCGGTCGCCGGTCACGTGCATCACCGGCGAGCCGTACTCGAGCGTGCCCAGCTTGTCGAGGGTGGCGAAGCTGGTGCCCGCGTAGTTCGCCTCGTAGCCGAGCGCGCGGTCCAGCTCGGTCGCGTGGCCGATCGACTCGTGGATGGTCAGCCAGAGGTTCGTCGGGTCGACGACCACGTCGTACGTCCCCGCGTCGACGCTCGGCGCCGCCATCTTCTCGGCCAGCCAGCCGGGGATCCGGGCCAGCTCGTCATCCCAGTTCCAGCCCGTACCGGTCAGGTACTCCCAGCCGCGCCCGGCCGGCGGCGCGCACGACGACATCGAGTCGAAGCGGTCCTCGGCGACCGCGTGCGCGGTGATGTCCGGACCGATCCGCACCCGCTGCTGCGTGTACGAAGTGCCCGCGGTGTTCGCGTAGTACTTGCATTCGTGCACCGTGGCGACGTGGACGCTCACATGCGCGACGCCGTCCGCCTTCAGCAGCCGGTCGCTGTAGTCGGTGAGCAGCGCGACCTTCTCCGCGCGCGGGACGCTGAAGGGATCGATCTCGTACGCCGAGACCCAGGTCACGTCGTCGTACACCGGCTCGTCCGCGAGCTCGATCGGCTCGGCATTGATCGGCCGCGACACCTGCGCCATGTTCACCGCCTGCTCGGCGACCCGGACCGCCTCGTCGACGGTCAGCGCGACCCCGGCGGCGAACCCCCAGGTCCCGTCGTGGATGACCCGAACGGCAAGACCGAGATCCTCGTCGTCCTTGGCACTCTCCAGCACGCTGTCCCGCAACGAAATGGACTCCGACCGAATCCGCTCCAGCCGAAACTCGGCGAACACCACACCGAGATCCCGAGCACGCTGCAAAGCGGCCTCAGCCAACTCCCGCCGGGGAAGATCAAGAAACGCTTCATCGATATCAGGCACGAACCCGACCTTATCGCCGGAACCCGACAATCCTCGGCGGTGTAGTGACGGTGTGGTGACATGACTGGAAGGTGACAGGAGGTCCGCATCAGTCCGGGTGAGGAAGCCGCGATCGTGGCTCGGGTACGCGCCGGGGAGTCCGCCGCGTACGGCGAGCTGGTGAACCGGCACGCCCCGGTGGCGAAGCGGACGGCCGTGTTCCTGGGCGCGGGCGCCGACGCGGACGACGTGGTCCAGGAGGCGTTCGTCAAGGCGTACCGAGGGCTGGCCGGCTTCCGGGACGGTGCGCCGTTCCGGCCGTGGTTGCTCCGGATCGTCGCCAATGAGACGCGGAACCTGATGCGTACGCGCGGGCGGCGGTCGCGGCGGGAGGAGCTGGCGGCGCCACTGGATGTCGTCCTGGACCCGGCGGAGGAGGCGGTGTCGCTGGAGCGGCGGACCGAGCTGTTGAGTGCGGTACGGGCGCTACCGGAGCCGATGAGGCTGGTGGTGACGTGCAGGTACTTGCTGGATCTCGATGAGGCCGAGACCGCTGCGGTGCTCGGTTGGCCGCGTGGAACGGTCAAGTCGCGGCTGCACCGGGCACTGGGACGGCTCCGCGAGGCACTGCCGGACAAGGAGGTGCAGCGATGAACCTGGACGATGAGTTACGAGCACTCGGCCGGTCTGTCGTCGTGCCGCCGGTTGACTCCGGGCTGACGGACGCTGTGTTGCAGCGGGTTGCTGACCTGCCGGTACGGAAACGGCTGCGCGACAGGTGGCGGGTGTTCTTTGCAGGGCTGTTGGTGGTTGTTGCTGGTGTGGTGCTGACGCCGCCGGTACGAGCGCAGGTGGCGGAGTGGCTGCGGATCGGGGGAGTGCAGGCGCAGCCGGTCGGGACACCGCCAACTGGTAGGCCCTCGGTCCCTGCGGTTTCACCGGGCATGTCGTTGAAGGACGCTGCCCGGGTTGCTGGGTTCACACCGGCGCTTCCGAAGCAGTTGGGTACGCCGACGGGCGTCCAGGCGTCGGATGGGTTCGTGGCGACGAGCTGGAGTGAGGTGCGGCTTGAGCAGTTCCGGTCCGGGATCTCGCCGACGTACCTGAAGCAGTACTACTCGGGGCTGCAGTACGTGGAGGAGGTCAGCGGGTACTGGTTCGAGACGCCACATCAGCTGGTGCTGGTGAATCAGCAGGTCGTCCGGATCGCTGGGCCGACGCTGGTTTGGGAGCGCGATGGCGTGACGTTCCGGCTTGAAGGGGTCGGCCGGGAGCGTGCGGTCGAGCTGGCGGGCGGAACCTCCTGAGTGGTGGCGGTGTACCCCGTGTGAGTTCACCACTGTCAGTTGGGAGCAGCCATGGTCCGCCGTACCTTCGCACTGGTCGTTCTGTTGTTCGCACTCACTGCCGCGCCCGCGTCGGCGGGCGGTCCGACCAGTGTCACGCTCAGTGCGTCGTCAACAGTGGTCACATTCGACTACAACGACAGCCGGTACGGCGACCTGCAGAAGCTACTGCTGTCGCCGCCGGCAGTTGATCCGCCTCGTGCGGCGCTGGGCGCGCGGTTCGTACGCGCCACCTGGAGGCTCTATGACAGGTCGGTGTGGCGGGTCGACGTCATCTACCCGGACGCGCCGGGCGGCCCGTTGATCGCCAGCCAGGACAACCTGTCCGGTACGGCACCCACCCTCACCAAGCCGACCTGGCACCGCCCAACCGACCCAGCTCAGCTCACGGCCCTGCTCAGGTCGCTGAACCTCCTGACCGGCCCGAAACCGACTCAGCCCGCACCAGCGTTACCGGCCGAGCCGACAGCTCCACCCGCCCGTCAGACAGCTCCACCCGCTGGCCAGACAACCCCACCGACGGACCAGACGGCACTGGCTGCTCAACCGTCAGCCTTCACCGGGCCCGGTCAGGCGGGCTTCTTCACCGGCTGGCGCTGGGCACTCCCCGGCGTTGCCGTCGGCGCCGCCCTCGCTCTGGTGCTTACCCGCCTGTTCCCCAAACGCCGCTGCGAGCTACTCGGGTAGCTCCGGAGCCGCCAGCTCAAACCCGGCGAACAGCCGCCCGCCGTACGCGGCCAGGATGGTGTCTGCCTCGTGGGCTAGTTGGTTGTCGTCGGCTCTTAGGCCTTCGATCAGGGCGGTCGCGTGGGTGGTGTTGTGGGTGGCGTCGTAGCGGGTGACCTCGCGTAGTAGGCCTTTGCTGGTGCCGGCCCAGTGGCCGGCGCCTAGTAGTAGCAGGCGGGCTGCCTCCTGCCAGAGGGTTGATCTGATGGCCAGCCGGACGTCTGGCGCGGCTCCGGGTAGGTCGTTCAGTAGGTCGGTGATCGTGTACCGAAGGAGATTCAGCTCGTCGGTGGACAGCGCACGTGGACCAGCCGCGACCTCGGCCAGGTACTCCGCCTGCAGCCGTGCGCCAGAGCCGTCGGTGTCCACCAGAACCACGGATTCCCCGACCAGTCGCATCATCGTCGGCTGGTGCCGCTCCCGGTCCTTGTCGGCAAAGTACCGCAACGACTTCTCGGTGTGTACGAACAACTCCACCGGCCACCCGCCGTACATCAGCGACTTCCGTCGTGGCGCCGGTGGTCCGTCCAGCAGCACGGTGACATCCAAGTCGGACCCAGGCCCCGCATCTCCCCGCACCACACTCCCGCCAAGCCAAGCCGCCCGGGCGTCGGGGTAGAGCTCGTGTACGAGTTCCAGCGCAATGTCCATCACGCCAGTGTCAGCCACCGAAGCAGTTCCCGGTACGCGTTTACTGGCGGGATGTGCCCACCTATGTAGTACCGAGGATGCGTTCACCGATCCGCGGCATCAGCGGAGCGTAACCAATTGGCTAGAGCTAACCCGAATCCGCAGTTATCAACCTGAGATTCTCGGGATTCGAGATGTGGTCGGGGTGGTGGAAGGATGCGGCCTAGGTTTTGTCGGCTGTGTGATTCGAACCTCAGGAGTGCTTGTGACTTCCTCGGTCGCCGGGACCGTATCGCCCACCCGGCAGGCGTTGCGCCGGATGCGGCGTGATCGGAGCGCGCGGGTCGGTCTGGTGCTGGTGGTGTTGCTGGTCGTGATCGCCGCGGCCGCGCCGCTGCTGGTCAAGCTGGCCGGCCAGGACGCGACCACGTACCACATCGACCTGCTCGACCCGGCCCGTGGGAACGCGCCGCGTGGGGCGCTCGGGGGCGTGAGCGGCAGCCACTGGTTCGGCGTCGAGCCGCTGACCGGCCGGGACCTGTTCTCGATCGTGGTGCTCGGCCTGCGGACGTCGCTGTTCATCGCCGTCGTGGTGACCGTGATCACGGCCGTGGTCGGCACCCTGGCCGGCATCAGCGCGGCGTACTTCGGCGGCTGGTACGACGCGATCCTGTCCCGGTTGCTGGACTTCCTGTTCGGTTTCCCGCAGCTGGTCTTCATGATTGCCCTCGGCATCATCGTGCCGGCCAGGTTCCCGCGCTGGCTGCTGCTGATCCTGGTGCTGAGCTTCTTCGGCTGGGCCGCCCTGGCGCGCCTGATCCGGAACCAGGCCCGCTCGCTGGTCGCCCGTGAGTTCGTCGAGGCGGCCCGCAGCGTCGGTTCGTCCGGCTGGATGGTGATCACCCGCGAGCTCCTGCCGAACCTGCTCGGCCCGGTCCTGGTGATCGCCACGCTGGCCATCCCGGGCTACGTCGGTACGGAGGCCGCACTGTCCTTCCTCGGCGTCGGCGTACCACCACCGACACCGAGTCTCGGCCGCTCGATCGCGGACTCGATCGCCTGGGTGTACACGGGCGCCGACCCGTGGTTCCTGCTGTTCCCCGGCGCGATGCTGTTCCTCGCCGTACTCGGCTTCACCTTGCTCGGCGACGGCGTACGGGACGCGTTCGACGTGCGGCTGCGGAGGACGAACTGATGCCTGATCTCGTCTGGTTCATCGTCCGGCGCCTGTTCGCCGCGCTACTGGTCATGCTCGCGCTCAGCCTGGCCGTCTACCTGGTCTTCTACGCGATCCCGGCCGACCCGGCGCACCTCGCCTGCGGCAAGCCGTGTACGCCGGACCGCCTGGAGCAGGCCCGCCACTTCATGCAGCTCGACCAGAGCACCCTGCAGCAGTACCTGCAGTTCCTGAAGGGCATCTTCGCCGGGCGTACGTTCGGCGAGGGTACGGCGGCCGTGCACTGCAACGCGCCCTGCTTCGGCTACTCGTTCCCGCTGGCGCGCCCGGTGACCACGCTGATCCTGGACCGGTTGCCCATCACCGCCTCGATCACCCTCGGTGCCGCCGTGCTGTGGCTGTTGATCGGCGTCTCGCTAGGTGTGATCGCCGCACTCAACCGCGGCCGCCTGCTCGACCGCCTCGCCATCGGCGTCGCATTGGTCGGTGTCTCGACCCCGTCGTTCCTGCTGGGTCTACTGGCGATCCTGGTGTTCGGCTTCTGGCTGAACATGGTCCCGGTCAACGGGTACGTACCGTTCGGCGACAGCCCGGTGGACTGGGTGTGGCACCTGGTCACGCCGTGGATCGTGCTGGCACTACTACAGGCGGCCTCGTACATCCGGCTGACGCGCTCGCAGATGCTGGAGGAGCTGAACCTCGACTACATCACCACTGCACGGGCCAAGGGTGCCGGCGAGACCAGAGTGGTGCTGACACACGGCCTGCGCGGCGTACTGGTACCAGTGATCACGTTGTTCGGCCTGGACCTGGGCACGCTGCTCGGTGGTGCCATCCTGACGGAGAAGGTGTTCAGCATGCAGGGTCTCGGTGACCTGCTGATCAGTGCCGTCAATCAGCTGGACGTTGCCGTGGTCGTCGGCGTGACGCTTTTCGCCGCGTTCCTGATCATCCTCGCGAACCTGGTGGTGGACATAGTGCACGGTGTGCTCGACCCGAGGGTGAGTCATGGCTGACCCGGTGCTGGAGGTGCACGACCTGCACGTCACGTTCGCGACCGAGGGCGGTCCGGTGCCGGCCGTGGACGGGATCGACTTCGCGGTCGCGGCGGGGGAGACGCTCGCGATCGTCGGCGAGTCCGGTTCCGGCAAGAGCGTCAGCTCGGCCGCCGTGATGGGCCTGCTGCCGTCGAACGCGACGGTCACCGGCGAGGTGCTGCTGGACGGCCGCGAACTGGTCGGTCTGCCCAACGACGAGCTGCGCAAGGTCCGCGGCAACGACATCGCGATGGTGTTCCAGGACGCGCTGTCGGCCCTGAATCCGTACTACAGCGTCGGCTGGCAGGTCGCCGAGGCGTACCGGCTGCACCACGACGTGTCGAAGAAGGACGCGCGCCGGCGCGCGGTCGAGCTGCTCGACAAGGTCGGCATCCCGGACGCGGCCCGGCGCGCGGAAAGTTACCCGCACGAGTTCTCCGGGGGAATGCGGCAGCGGGTCGTGATTGCTATGGCTCTGGTGAACAACCCGAGGGTGCTGATCGCGGACGAGCCGACGACCGCACTCGACGTCACCGTCCAGGCGCAGATCATGCGCCTGCTGGACGACGTCCAGGAAGAGTTCGGTACGGCACTCGTACTGATCTCGCACGACCTCGGTGTGGTCGCCGAGGTGGCCGACGACGTCCTGGTGATGTACGCGGGCCGCGCCGCCGAGCGTGGTACGGTCCGCGACCTGTTCTTCCGGGCCGCGCACCCGTACAGCCTCGGACTGCTCGGCGCGATGCCACGGGTGGACGTGCCGCCGAAGCGCCGGCTGACCACGATTCCGGGCAGTCCACCGAGTCCGGGGTCGATCAGCACCGGCTGCCCGTTCCAGCCGCGCTGCGCGTACACGCACCTGGTCGGTGAGCGGTGCGTCACGGAGCGCCCGGAGCTCACGCCGCGGCCGGGCGAAGGCGATCATGAGGCCGCCTGCCATCTGGGCCGCCGTCCGGAGCCGCTGCTATGACAACAACTGAGCTGCTGAACCTCAAGGACGTGAAGAAGCACTTCGGTCTGCGCGGGGTGCCGTGGCAGAAGGCGCAGGCGGTCCGTGCGGTCGACGGGGTCAACCTCGTGGTCCGGAAGGGCGAAACGGTCGGCCTGGTCGGCGAATCCGGTTCCGGCAAGTCGACGTTGGCCCGGGTCGCGACCCGGCTGCTCGACCCGACCACCGGCCGGGTCGAGATCGGCGGCAAGGACGTGACGAAGCTGCGCGGCCGCCGGCTCCGGCCGGTGCGCCGGCAGATCCAGATGGTCTTCCAGGACCCGCAGGCGTCGCTGAATCCACGCCAGTCGGTCGGAACCATTCTCAGTACGCCGTTCCGCGCGCAGGGGATCAAGCCAACGCGTGCCCAACTGGTCGAGCTGCTCGAGCAGGTCGGTCTGGCCGAGCAGCAGCTGGAGCGGTACCCGCACGAGTTCTCCGGCGGTCAGCGTCAGCGCATCGGCATTGCCCGCGCGCTCTCGGTCAAGCCGGAGCTGCTGGTGTGTGACGAACCGGTCTCCGCGCTCGATGTGTCGGTGCAGGCGCAAGTACTGAACCTGCTGGCCGACCTGCGCGACGAGCTCGGCCTGTCGTACGTGCTCGTTGCCCATGATCTCGCCGTGGTTCGTCAGGTCGCGGACCGGCTGGCGGTCATGTACCTCGGCACGATCGTCGAGGAAGGGCCGGCCGACCAGGTGTACGCGGCGCCGGCCCACCCGTACACGAAGGCGTTGCTGTCCGCGGTGCCGGTGCCGGAGCCGGGCGTGGTCCGGGACCGGATCGTGCTGACCGGCGACGTGCCGACTCCGATCGCGCCGCCGTCCGGCTGCCCGTTCCGGACCCGCTGTTACAAGGCCGAGGACGTGTGCGCGACCGAACGACCGGTGCTGGAGCCCGTGGCGGGGTCGACCGAACACCGGGCCGCCTGCTACTTCCCTGAGCCCCCCACCTCTGAGAGGACGTCATGAAACGCATATCCCGAGCGGTCGCGCTAGCGGCCGTACTCGCCCTGGCGGCGGCCGCCTGCAACGCCAACAACAAGTCCACGCCCAACGCCGGCAGCAGCGCGTCCGCCGCCGAGCCGGGCGGTACGTTCCATGTGCTGAGCACCGCCAAGGAGATCAGCTTCGACCCGGCCAAGAGCCAGAACCTCGGCGTCAGCAGCATCCACCTGGTGCTGCGCGGCCTGACCTCGTGGAAGACCTCGCCGGACAAGGCGGCCGAGCTGGTACCGGACCTGGCCACCGACACCGGCAAGGTGAGTGACGGCGGCAAGACCTGGACGTACAAGCTGAAGTCCGGCCTGAAGTACTCCGACGGTTCGCCGATCGTTGCCGCCGACATCAAGTACGGCGTGGAGCGTTCGTTCGCCCCGGAGCTGTCCGGTGGACTGGGCTACCACAAGTCGCTGCTGGTCGGTGGCGACAAGTACACCGGCCCGTACAAGGGTGGTGAGCTGGCGTCGATCGAGACGCCCGACGACACCACGATCATCTTCAAGCTGAACAAGCCGTACGGCGACTGGCCGTGGATCGTCAGCATGCCGGCGTTCTCCCCGGTGCCGAAGAAGGCCGACACCGACCCGGCGCACTACGGCGAGAAGCCGGTGGCCAGCGGTCCGTACCAGGTGCAGTCGTACGCGCCGGGCTCGAAGCTGGTGCTGGTACGCAACCCGAACTGGGACAAGTCGACCGACCAGGCCCGTACCGGTCTGCCGGACTCGATCGTCACCGACATGGGCCTGCAGCCGGATGTGGTGAACCAGCGGCTGATCGCGGACTCCGGCGACGACAAGTTCGCCGCCACGACCGGGGTTTCCGTACCTGCCGCGCTGATCCCGACGATCTCGGGCAACCCGGCCGTCAAGGCGCGGGTGGCCACGTCGCCGTCCGGTGCGCTCGCGTACCTCGCGATGAACACGAAGCGGCCGGCGCTGTCGAACCCGCAGGTCCGCAAGGCGATCGAGTACGCCGTGGACAAGCAGGCCGTCCAGGTCGCGCAGGGCGGCCCGGAGTACGGCGGTGAGATCGCCTCGACGCTGATCACGCCGGGGATGAACGGTTACAACAAGTACAACCTGTACGAGGCACCGCCGGCCGGTGACCCGGAGAAGGCGAAGCAGCTGCTGCAGGCCGCCGGCGTCAGCAACCTGAACCTGGTGCTCGTCGCCGACAGCACCTCGAGCGGCGCGGCCGGCCTCGGCGTCGCGCAGGCGATCCAGCAGGGCCTGAAGCGGGCCGGAATCACGGTCACGATCAAGCCGATGGACAACACCCCGCTGACGGACCTGATCACGGGCAACAAGCCGGACTTCGACCTGACCGTGTCGAGCTGGCTGCCGGACTTCCCGAGCGCGATCGGCAACATCCAGCCGCTGATCGCATCCTCGGAGATCGGCAACGGCGGGTACAACATCTCCCGCTACTCGAACCCGGCGGTGGATTCGGCGATCGCGGCGGCCACGGCCGAGCCGGACCTGAACAAGTCGGCGTCCCTGTGGGCGGCGGTCGACAAGCAGGCGATGGCCGACGCGCCGCTGGTGCCGCTGATCTACGCGCGGAACGCGTTCCTGCACGGGTCGAAGGTGCAGAACTTCTACCTGCCGCCGTACCCGCCGTACGCGAACGTGCTGATCGTCGGGCTGAGCAAGTAACCGGGCAAGTAGTGCCTCAGGTCCGTCCTTCGGATTCCTGAGCTTCGAAGAGGGCCGGCTGGGTCTCGGCATCGAGTCCCCAGTCGGCCCTCAGCACCGGGTACCCGGCCTTCTCCGCCGCCGCGATCACCTTCACGTCGTCATCGACCAGTACGGCGACCGGGCGCTGCTCGGCGAGGCGTTGCAGCCGGCCGAGCTTCATCAGCATCGACGGCCGGCGGTCGGTGTTGCCGCGCATGTACAGCTTCCCGTCCGGAAAGCCGTTGTCCTTCAGCCATTTGACGGTGTCCCGCCGCAGCCGCTCCGGCCGCCCGGTCAGGTAGACGATCTCGTGGTCAGCCGCCAGCGTGGTCGCGACCGCGAGGCCCTCGTCGAGTACCGCGTCCTCCTTGGCGTGCGCGAAGAACGAGTCCCAGTCCTTCGGCTTCTTCTGCAGGAAGTGCACCCGTTGGCTGGTGTCGGACAAGGTCGCGTCGATGTCGAGCACGGCGTACGGCCGGTCGTCCGCGGATTCACCCATGGCGTCCAGTTTCCCAGGTGGCCCGGTCCACCCCGTACAGGACCTCGCCGAACTCGGTTCCGGGCAGCGGGTCGTCGAAGTGCTCGTGGTACACCTTCAGGAACCGCAGCCCCGACCGCCGCATCACCGCCCGCGACCGGTGGTTCACCGCCATCGTGTCAGCGACCACGCGCTCCATCCCGAGCTCGGTGAACGCGTGCGCGATCAGCGCCTTGGTGCCTTCGGTCGCGTACCCCTTGCCCCACGCGGCCCGGTTCAACCGGTAGCCGACGCCCGCGGTACCCAGCTCATCCGTCGGTTGCAGCCCGAACCACCCGATGAAGCCCTTGGCCGACTCGGCCTTGAACGTCCCCAGCCGCGGGTGCTCGGCGTACACATTCAGGATCTCCGGCAGCACCACGTCCGCAACTTCGGCGCGCGGAGTTGGCTCACCAGTCAGGTACCGCATCACCTCCGGATCGGAGTCCAGCTCGACCAGCAGGTCCAGGTCGTCGGGCGTGAACCTCCGCAGTACGAGCCGGGAGGTCTCCAGATACACGGTCACCACCGAATGGTAGGCGGCCGGCGACTGTCCGGAGTGTGGGCGGTGTGGGGAGATTGTGTGTGTTGAGGGTGCGAGTGTCGGTGGCTCGGGTTAGCGTTCTGTCCGCAATGGACTCGCTCACGTTTCTGCACAGCTCGGACTGGCAGCTCGGCATGATGCGCCGGTTCCTGGGGCCGGACGGCCAGGCCCGGTGGGGTCAGGCGCGCCTGGACGCGGTCGCGCGGATCGGCGCCGTCGCGGAGCGGACCGGGGCGGCGTTCGTGGTCGTCACCGGGGACGTGTTCGAGCACAACCAGGTCGAGCGGCAAACCATCCTGCGCGCTTGTGAGGCGCTGAAGCGGATTCCGGTCCCGGTGGTGCTGCTGCCGGGTAACCACGACGCACTCGAGCCGGGGTCGCTGTGGACGTCGAGCCAGTGGCTCGCGCACGCGCCCGGCCACGTCACGGTCCTGACCGAAACGACGCCGTTCCGGATCTTGCCGGGCGTCGAGATCGTCGGTGCGCCCTGGCGTTCGCGCCGCCCGCTCTCCGATCCGGCCGCGCCCGGGTACGCCGGCCTCGAAGTCGATCCCGCGGTTGACTCAGCGGCCGGCCCAGCCACGATCCGGATCCTGCTCGCCCACGGGCAGCTGACGAGCCTGTCCGGCGGCATGTCCGAGGTGCCGACGATCGATCAGGCGGCGATGGAGGCGGCGGTCACGGACGGCCGGCTGCAGTACGTCGGACTCGGCGACCGGCACTCGACGACGCGCGTCACGGACCGGATCTGGTTCTCTGGCACGCAGGAGGTCACGTCGCCGGAGGAGGACGCCCCGGGCAACGTGCTGAAGGTGACGATCGGCGACGGTATCGAGGTCGAGCCGATCCGCGTCGGTGCCTGGCACATGGTCGACCACCGGGTCGAGCTGTTCGACGAGGAGTCGATCACGGCGCTGGAGGACTGGTTCGCGGAGCTTCCGGACAAGGAGCGGACCTACGTACGACTCGCCGGTGACGGCTCGTTGTCGCTGCCGCTGCTGACCCGGCTGGACACCATCATCGACGCGCAGGGCGAGGTGTTCGCGAGCGTCGAACGGTGGACCAAGTTCTGGACCGTGCGGCCGGCGCCGGACGCGGCGGACCTGGAGTCGCTGCAGCTGAGCGGTCCGGCCCGGGCCGCGATGGAGGAGCTGCGGCAGGCGCTGGCCGGCGGCGACGAGGGTGCCGGCGCGGCGCTCTCGCTGATGCATCGATTGGCGCGGGACGCGGGATGAGATTACACAGCTTGGCGCTACGGGACTTCCGTGGCGTCAAGGACCGCATTGTCAGGTTCCGCGCGCTCGGTACCACCGTGGTGGTCGGTGACAACGAGGTCGGGAAGTCCAGCCTGGTGGAGGCGTTCGGGCTGATCTTCGACCTGCCCGACGACTCGAAATCGACCCGGATCAAGGACATTCAGCCGGTCGGTCAGGATGTCGGGCCGGAGGTCACCGCCGAGCTGAGCCTCGGCGGCCGCGAGCTCACCTACACGAAGCGCTGGCTGAAGAACCGGTCCACCGAGCTGACGATCGTCGAGCCGGACGGCCGGCGGCAGTCCTGGACCGGGCGCGAGGCGCACAACGAGGCCGAGCGGCTGTTCAAGCAGAACGTCGACCCGGTGCTCTGGCAGACGCTGATGGTCAGTCAGGGCCAGTCGTTGGTGCTGCCAACGCCAGCTGACGCGGAGCCGCTGATCACCGCCGTGACGGCCGAGTCCGGTACCCCGGTCGACGGCGCGTCGATGCCCTTGGTGACGGCGGTCGAGCACGAGTACCTGCGGTACTGGACGCCGCGTGGCAAGCCGACCGGTGATTTCGCCCGGTCCGCGAAGGCGGTTTCGGCGGCCGAGCTGGGCGCGGCGCAGGCGCTGCAGGCGATGGACGAGGTCCGGTCCGACATCCGCCGCGCCGAGCGGCTGAACCTGGATCTCGAGGACGTGACCGCGCGGCTGACCGATCACCTGGCCGGGGTCGAAGAGCTGCGCGAGCGGAAGCAGGCGACCGACGAGATCCTGCTCCGCCGCGATTCGGTGCGGTCCCGGGCCGAGACCGGTCGCGCCCGGCTGGAGAACCACACGCGTACGCGGCTGGATCGGGAGCGGCTGCTGGACGAGGTCGAGCGATTCACCAAGTACGAGACCGAGCTGGCCGCGCGGCGCGGTGACGCCGAGCTGGTGGCGCGGACCGCGGCCGAGACCGTGCAGGCGGCGGAGGCCGCGCTGGCGGAGGTCGTCGAGCTGAAGGACCTGCGGCGTACGGACGTGCAGGCGGCCGAGCGCCGGGTAGCGGATCTGATGGATCGGGCCGAGCTGGATCGGCTGATCGGTCAGCAGACCGAACTGGTCGACGTCCGCGCCCGGATCGCGGCGGCCGGCACGATCCTGGACCGGATCAAGGTCGACGACGCGATCGTCGCCGGGCTGGAGGACGCCCGCGCGGCCGTGGTCGAGGCCCGCGCGGCCCTCGCCGCCGGCGTCCCAGAGGTAACGGTACGCCGCCTCGGCCCGGAACCGGTCGAGCTGACCGGGACCGGGTTATCCGCGACCGGGTCGTCGGGGGCCGGGTCGTCCGGCGCGGGGATGCCTGCGGCCGGGTCGCCCCGGGCCGGGTCTTCGGCGGCCCGAGCGTCCGGGGCAGCGTTGTCCTCGGCCGGCCTGGACGGTGGTGGGTCGGCGCCTGCGGAGTTGGGTTTTGACGAGTCGGCCGAGCTGCTGGTGTCTGGCGAGCTCGTGGTCGGCGTGCCGGGTCAGGTGGAGGTGACCGTGCGCGCGGGCGGTGAGGCCGCGACGTTGCGGTCGCGGGTCGACGACGCGGTACGCCGTGAGACGGATCTGCTCAAGAAGGCCGGCGTGAAGGATGTAGCGGCCGCCCGCGACCTGCTGCGTAAGGCGGACACCGCCACCGCCGAGTTGAACGAGGCGCGCCGCACCGAGAAGTCGCTGACCTCCGGTGGCGACCCGGGGGAGCGGATCGCCGTCCTGACCGCCCGGCTCGGCGTCGACGATGAAGCCGAGACCGAGGCGGCCGGTGACAAACAGCCGGCGGTCGAGGGCGTACCTGGGCAGATGTCCCTGTTCGAGGAATTCGCCTCACCGCACGACACGCTGTTCGATGAGGTCGCTTCGCCGCACGGCACATTGTTCGATGACTTCGAGGTGCCCGAGCCGAAGCCGGACGATCTCGCCGGTGCGCAGCGGATCTTGGATGCGGCCCGCGAAGCGCTCGCCGAGGCTGAGCGGTTGCTGTCGGACGCCGAGTTCGCGGTGGCGCAGGCACGCAAGGCGGCCGACGAGGACCGGTCGGAAGCGCAGAACGCGCGGGCCAGGTCGGAGCTGGCGGGCGAGCGACTGGCCGCGGCGGTCGAGGAGCTGGAAGCGGCACGGGCCGTACTCGACGACGACGCAGTGGCCGCCGCCGAAGCCGAGGCGACCACGGAGGTCGAGGCCGTGCTGGAGGAGCTGACAGTCGTCCAAGAGCAGGCGGACGAGGCCGGAGCGGATCAGGTCGCGGGCGAGCTGACGCATGCGCTGGCGGTCGCGACCCGGCTGCAGGGCGAGCGCGACACCTTGCGGGACGCGTTGCGTACGACGGAAGGCCGCCTGGAGCAGTCCGGGCGTGACGGGCTGGCCACCCGGCGAGACCTGGCGGAGCTGGAGCTGGCCGCCGTACGCGCCGAACACGAGAGTCTCGCGCGCCGCGCGGAAGCGGCCCAGCGGGTGTACGAGACGCTGAGCCGGCATCGCGCCGCCGCGCAGACCAAGTACTCCGAGCCGCTGCAAACCCGGATCGAGTCACTCGGCCGCAGCGTGTACGGGCCGACCTTCCGGGTCTGGCTCGATGACGATCTCGCCGTGGCGGAGCGCGAGCTGGACGGCGTACGCCTCCGGGTCGATGCACTGTCGACGGGCGCGCAGGAGCAGTTGGCGATCATCACCCGGCTGGCGATCAGCCACCTGGTCAGTACCGGCGAGGGCAGCGTGCCGGTGATCTTCGACGACGCGCTCGGCTGGTCCGACAAGGCCCGGTTGCGCGACATGGGCGCACTCCTCGGCCGGGCCGGCGATCACGGGCAGGTAATAGTCCTCACCTGCATGCCGGATCGCTACGAGTACGTACCAAAGGCCACGTTCATCAAGCTGGACGGATGACGCGCTCCGGGGCGGAGTAGACGACGCAGCGGTCGCCGCGGGCGAAGCCGACCAGGGTGACGCCATACTGGCGGGCCAGGTCGACGGCCAGGCTGGACGGCGCGCCGACCGCGACGATCATGCCGAGGCCGGCGGCGACGGCCTTCTGGACGATCTCGTAGCCGATCCGGCCGCTGACGGCGAGGACGAGCCCGGTGCGGCGGTGCTGGTTCAGGACGGTCCAGCCGACCACCTTGTCCACCGCGTTGTGGCGGCCGACGTCCTCTTTCACCACGATCTTGCCGCCGCCGGTGCTGAACAGGCCGGCGGCGTGCAGGCTGCCGGTACGGCTGAACATCGGCTGTGCGTCGCGGAGCAGGTCGGGCAGGCGGCGTACGACGTCGACCGTGATCTCGACCGGGTCCACCGGGGCGTAGTCACGGTCCGCGAGTTCGTCCAGGCTCTGCTGGCCGCAGACGCCGCAGGCCGCGGACGTGACGCCGTACCGCTGGGGTGGTTCGCGGTCCGGGGGAGCGTCGAGGGAGACCGTGACGGTGTTGAACTGCTGCTCCCGGGTCAGGGCGACATCAGTGCAGTAGGCAACAGTCCGGATCGCGTCCGGGCGGACGGCGAAACCTTCACCGAGACAGAACCCGGCGGCGAGCTCGAAGTCCGCGCCCGGCGTGCGCATCGTGACGACGAGCGGTTCCGGCGGCCGCCCGGGCCACTCCAGCCGCAACTCCAGCGGCTCCTCGGTGGTGACCAGATCCTCACGCCGCGAGGTCCGGTCCCCATCCAGCACCTCGACCTTGAACCTGCTAGTCGGCCCCTTCGTCATAACTTCAACAGTAGGGGGTGTCTGGTGGTCCCACACCTACTGCGGGGCACTCGGCACGGCATCTCGCCGCACGGGAGGAAAGGCCACGATGAAACCACATCGAGGCCTCCCCTCCCGCGCACCGAGCTACCGCGCCGAGCACCTCCTCGCTACGGCGTGGAACCATCAGACACCCCCCGGGCCGTCACCACTCACGGCGTACCGCGAGCCAGTTGAGGAAGGTCCAGGCGGAGAGGCGCTGGTGCTGGCGGAGGGCCGGCGTGCAGCCTGGTGGGGGTGGGTTGTCGAGGTGGTTCATCATGTACGCGGCGATGACGGCGGCGAAGGTGTCTAGATGATCGTTCGGTACGTCGGCGGTCAGCGGACTGCGCCGCACGGCCGTGAAGGTGTCGATGCCGTGATGCTGGGCGAGCGGCAGCAGGCCGGCCCAGTCCACCCAGCGGGGACCAAGCGTCAGCCAGTTCCAGTCGACTGCCCAGCAGACGCCGGATCCGTCGATCAGCAGGTTGTCCGGGCGCAGGTCGGAGTGCGCCGCGTTGTCGCCGACGATCACCTCCGGCGCGGCTTCGGCCAGGTCAGCCAGCTCGGGCAGGACCCGCGGCAGCCACTCCTGCAGCCCGCTCGGCAGCGGCAGCTCACCGGCGAGGATCTGCCGCGGCACGGCGAGGTCGCCGGCCGCCAAGTCCCCGAACGCTCCCAAACCGTCCAAAGGGCTGGGATGCAACGCGTCCGCCATCCGTTCACAACTCGCGGTCACCCGTACGAAGTCGTCCGCCGTCCACGGCGTCCCGGGCATCCGCCCGTCAACCCACTCCGACACCACCGCGAACCACTGCACGCCGGCGTCGGAGCTGACTGCCGTGGTGACAATCGCCGGGGCGTGGATCGCCGCGGGTAGCTTGGCGACCACCTCCGCCTCACGCCGGTACGCCTTGAAGGCATGCACCGTGTCCGGGGCGGCCTTGAGGAAGACCTGGCGCCCGTCGTCGAGCGTGGCGCGGGCCGCGAAGCCGCTGGTGAAGCCGGAGCTGACCGGACGTGCCACCGACTTGATCCCGGTGCCGAGCGCAACCGTGAGCGCCTCCCGCAGGCTGGCCGGGACGGACGTCCAGTCCGGGCGCGCGGACGTGGCGGCGTAGTCGACATCGGGAGCGCGGCTCATGTCCACCAACCCTAGAAGTACGAGCCACTCGGCGCTCGTGGTTTAGCGTGCGGCTGTGGACGGATCGGCTGTGCTGCATGTACTCGACCTGATCGGGATCTTCGTGTTCGGGATCACCGGCGCGCTGGTCGGCGTACGGAAGAAGCTCGACGTGTTCGGGATCCAGGTGCTGGCGCTGGTCACCGGGCTCGGCGGTGGCTTCATCCGCGACGTCCTGATCGGGCAGACCCCGCCGGCCGCGCTCCGGGACTGGCGTTATCTGGTGGTCCCGATCGTCGCGGGGCTGCTGACGTTCTTCCTGCATCCGGGGATCGGCCGGCTGGAGCGGCTGGTGAACCTGTTCGACGCGGCCGGCCTCGCGCTGTTCTGCGTGACCGGCGCGCTGAAGGCGATCGACTTCGGCCTCTCGCCGATCTCGGCCGCGTTGCTCGGCGTCCTCTCCGGCATCGGCGGCGGTGTACTCCGTGACGTCCTCAGCGGCCGCGTACCGGTAGTACTGCGCTCCGAGATCTATGCCACACCAGCGCTACTCGGCGCCGGCATCGTGGTCGTCGCGGCGGCACTCGGGTACCACGCGTCGTGGGTACCGATCGCCGCGGCACTCGCCTGCTTCGGCATCCGGCTGCTCGCGATCCGCCGCGGCTGGAACGCCCCGCTACCCCGCAACCCGTGACGGCGCCACCCAGCCGTTGACCACGGCAACCAACTCCACGTAGCGCAGCCAGCGCGACCCGCCCTCCGCACGCCACAACTCGATCAATCGGCCACGCAGCTCCGGGTCAGCTCGTAGTGGGTCGTCACCGGCGAGAGCGTGGTAGCCCACTACGATCCGCCGTACCGATGCTCGGAAGTCTTCGTCGGCCATCAGCGCGGTCAGCTCCATCCAGGCCTCGAACTGCTCTGGCGTGGGGTCGTCGGGCAGTACGGGTGTGAGGTTCTGCTGGACGGCCGGATCGGTGTCGCCGAGTGTCGTACGCAAGAAGTCCGCGACCAAGGCACGCTGCTCTGTCTGGTCAGTGAGTTCGTCCATGAGTTCCCTGTCCTCCGGGTGGTTGGCGAGGACCTTGAGCAGGGCGTGCTGCCGCTGCAGTGTACGGATCTGGATCGCCAGCGCCTCCGCATGGGTGGCCGCGACCTCCGCGAGGGAGCGTTCGTCGTGCAGCACCGCGCGGATGGTCGGTAGGTCGACGTCCAGCGCACGCAACGTCCGGATCAGCCGCAGCCGGGCAACGGCCGCGTCGTCGTAGCGGCGGTGGCCGGCGGGTGTCCGGGTGTACGGCAGCAACCCGAGATCGGAGTAGTGCCGCACGGCCTTCACCGAAACGCCCGCGAGCCGTGCGACCGCGCCGATCGAGTGGTCCATGTGCACAGCCTCACATCTCCCGTAACCGGAGATACAAGCCTAGTTGTGCGCGAAGTGTTCCTTGGGGCGGGCGAAGGCGGTTGCGAAGGCGGCGACGATGGCGCATGCGATGCCGACGCCGACCGGTACCCAGTACGCGTTGGAGGGTCCCCAGAGGTCCACCGCGTGTCCGGCAGCCGCGTTGCCTGGTGCGACGCCGAGGAGGATTCCGGTGACGGTCCAGGTGATCGCCTCGGTCAGCCGCTCCGGTGGTACCCACTCTTCTACACATGCGGTGACCGCGACACTCGTCGGTGCGATCGTCATGCCGCAGCAGAACAGCACCGCGCCGAGCATCCACACGCTGTTGACCCAGGGGAGTGGTGCCAGCGTGATGGCGAGCGCGATCGTACCGATCAGCAGCCTGCGTTCGACTGGAGCCCGCCAGCGCACCGACCCGTACCAGAGGCCGGCCAACAGGCTGCCGAACGCCCAGATGGCCAGTACGACGCCCGCAAGCCCCTCTTGTCCCTTCTCGGTTGCAAACGCCACCGTGATGACCTCTGTGCCACCGAGCGTCGCACCAAGGCCCAGACCGATCAGACTGAGCAGCAGGATCGACAGCCAGGGGAGTGGCGGCTGTGTGCCGTCCGCGGACTTGCCACGACCAGGTGGGTCCGTAGCGCGAAGTGACGCCAACCAGATGCCACCAGCCAGGCCCAGCACGCCGGCGCTGATCAGTGCGGCGTACGGACTCCACTGTGTTGCCAGCATGGTCACCAGAACCGGACCGACGATGAAGACGACCTCATCACCGACTGCCTCGAGCGCGAACGCTGTCTGGAGCGCACGACCCCTACCGAGCAAGTGCGTCCAGCGAGCGCGTACGAACGAACCGACCTGCGGGCGAGTGCCACCAGTGATGAAGGACAGCACGTACAGCAGCCAGGTGGGTGAATCGCTCCGGACAGCGATCAGCAGACCGGCCAGTCCGACAGTGCAGGTGACCGCGCCGACCAGGATCAGCATCCGCTGACCGAACCGGTCGACCAGACGGCCCTGCACCGGTCCGGTCAGTGCGCCGGCGATGACAGCCACTCCGGAGACCGCGCCGGCCAGCCCGTACGAGCCGCTCTCCTTGGCGATCAGGATGACGATGCCGAGACCGATCATCGAGATCGGCATACGCCCGAGTACCCCGGCGGTGACGAAGGCTCCGGCACCGGGACGGCGGAGCAGATGTGCGTAGGGCTTGAGCATGAGAGACCGGGAAGAGCTTAGGGCATCGACGTCTGAGAAGCTTGGAATATGTCGCTTGCCCCCACCCCGATCGACACCGCTCCGTACGACGCGGTCCTGCTGCTCTCCTTCGGCGGACCCGAGAAGCCCGAGGACGTGCTGCCGTTCCTGCAGAACGTGACCCGCGGCCGGGGCATCCCGGACGAGCGGTTGAAGGAGGTCGGCGAACACTACTACTCGTTCGGCGGCAAGAGCCCGATCAACGACCAGAACCGGGCGCTGCTCACCGCGCTGCGGGCGTCGTTCGACGAGCTGGGCCTGGCGCTGCCGATCTACTGGGGCAACCGCAACTGGGCGCCGTACCTGACCGACACGATGCGCGAGATGGCCGCCGACGGTGTCCGCCGGGCAGTGGTGATCGTCACGTCGGCGTACCCGTCGTACTCGGGCTGCCGGCAGTACCGGGAGAACCTCGAGGACGCCGCGCGGGAGGTGCCGGACGCGCCGCGGATCGACAAGCTCCGGCACTACGCGAACCACCCCGGCTTCGTCGGGTCGTTCGTCGAGTCCACCGCGGCGGCGCTGAGCAAGCTGCCGGCCGGATCGGCGATCGCGTACGTGACGCACTCCATCCCGACCGCGATGAACGCGACCAGCGGACCGGACGGCAACGGGTACCTGGACTGGCATCTTGATGTCGCCGCGGAGATCACCGCGGAGCTGGAGCGCCGGACCGGGCAGACCAGGCGGACGGATCTGGTGTACTGCTCGCGGTCCGGTCCGCCGCAGGTGCCGTGGCTCGAGCCGGACGTGAACGACCACCTGGAAGCGCTCGCCGCCGACGGCGTACCGGGGGTGGCGGTGGTGCCGATCGGGTTCGTCAGCGACCACATGGAGGTCATCTACGACCTCGACACCGAGGCCGCGAAGACCGCCGAGAAGCTCGGGCTGCCGATGGCGCGGGCCGCGACGCCGGGGACGGACGAGAAGTTCGTCACCATGCTCCGCGACCTGGTCGTCGAGCGGGCCGCCGCCGAGCGTGGCGAGCAGCCGGCCCGGCCCTGCGTCGGCAAGCTCGGCGCGGCCTGGGACGACTGCCGCCACGACTGCTGCCCACCCCTCCGCCGACCGACGCCAGTTAAGGAATCTGTATGAGTTCCCCCGATGAGTTGCTGAAGCTGGCTGTTGACGTGGCGGAGGAGGCGGCGCGGCTGATCGTCGAGCGTCGTCGCGGCCAGATCACCGTCGCCGACACCAAGAGCACCGTCACCGACGTCGTGACCGCCGTCGACCGGGAGTCCGAGGAGCTGATCCGGGCCCGGGTACTGGCGGCCCGGCCGGACGACTCGTTCCTCGGCGAAGAGGGCGACGACGTGAACGGTACGAGCGGCGTGCGCTGGGTGGTCGATCCGATCGACGGGACGGTCAACTACCTGTACGACATCCCGACGTACGCCGTCTCGATCGCGGTGGAGGTGGACGGCGAGACCGTCGCCGGGGTGGTCGTGGACGCGCCCAAGGGGGAGGTGTTCACCGCGACGAAGGGTGGTGGCGCCTTCGCGGACGGCAAGCCGATCCGGGTGTCCGGCGAGACCGAGCTGGCGAAGGCACTGGTCGGCACCGGCTTCGGGTACGACCCGGCGCGCCGCCAGGTCCAGGCCGAGGTGGTGCAGCAGCTGATCACCAAGGTCCGGGACATCCGCCGGATCGGCGTCGGCGCGATCGACCTCTGTTACGTCGCCTGCGGCCGGCTGGACGTGGTCTACGAGCGCGGCCTGAACCCGTGGGACTACGGCGCCGGCGCGCTGATCGCGGCCGAGGCCGGCGCGGCCGTCGGCGGGCTGAACGGGGCACCGGTGTCACCGGAGATGTCGATCGCGGCCACCCCGGCCCTCTTCGCTCCGTTCCACGATCTGCTGGCCGGTGCAAGCCCGTTGCGCGCTTAGAATCTCCTGAGTGCTCGTTTCTGCGCAGTAGCGCGCACTAATGAGCATTTCTGTGTTCGGTGCTGACATTTGTCGCGACACGCGGGTCAGAGCGTGGACCCAGTCGTGCATTGCGGAGCGTAATAGGGCACAATCCCGTCCTCGGGAACGGTGATTGCCGATCCTGGCCTGGCTGTCAAGGGTTTCGGGGGACGAAGATTCAGCGCGGTGCGCCGACGCGGAATTTCTCGGCCGCTCCACCCGTTCAGGGCTCAGCAGGCAACACCACGGGTACGAAGAGGGCAGGGAAACACCATGGCGACTGATTACGACGCCCCGCGCAAGACAGACGAGGACGCTTCCGAAGAGTCGATCGAGGAGCTGAAGACTCGTCGTCACGACAAGAACTCCGGCAAGGTCGACGAGGACGAGGCCGAGGCCGCGGAGAGCTTCGAGCTGCCCGGCGCCGACCTGAGTCACGAGGAGCTGGCGGTCCGGGTGCTCCCGCGCCAGGCCGACGAGTTCACCTGTTCGAGCTGCTTCCTGGTACACCACCGCAGCCAGCTCGCCGAAACGAAGAACGGGCAGCTGATCTGCCGCGACTGCGCCGCCTGACCGAGCGCCCTACTTCGTCAGAACGTCAGCGGGACCGGCCCACCTCGGTGGGACGGCCCCGCTGACGAACGTTTCAGTCTTCCTTCTTGACCAGACCGGTGTCGGTGCCCCGGATCAGGCCCGCCGTCGCGTCCTGGACGTAGCCGGGCGGGGCGTGACCGGTCGACCTCAGGTAGTACGCGGCGGCGCGGCGTTCCGCGAACAGCTTCGCGGCGGCCGCGGCGGCCGCGCTCGCGGCGGCCCAGGTGACGACCTCCAGGTACTCGCCCTGGCCGTCCTTCGGCGGCTTCCCGCCGGAACCGAGTTTCCAGGCCGTGCTCACGGCCTTGCTCGCCGCCAGACCGACCGCCACCGTGAACGCGGCCTGTACCAGCTTCCAGCCGATCTTCGCTCCGACCACCGCAAACCCTCCTCCTGCGACTCCCTGACAGTCAGGATCTTCCCACGCCGTGCCCGTCCAGCGCCGCAGCCAAGCGGTCCGGGTGGCGCGTGGCGATCAGCCAGTACGGCGCCGGGTCGCCCGGATCGGTGATCTGCACCCGGACCGCGCCGGGCAGATAGCTGCGCAGCACCAGGTACGCCTTCGGGTCGCAGTCGCGGCCGAACGCCTGCCGCGCGGCGTCGCCGGTGAGCGCCTCGACGGCACCCAGGTACGACCGGTCGATCTCGGCGCGACCGGCCCGCAGCCGGTCGGCGTCGACCTCCACGCGCGCGCCCCCGTACCGGAGGAACAGCAGCACCAGCAGCGCCGCCGACAGGCCACCGACGACCAGGCCGGCGACCTTGCCGGCCGGGACCGCGGTGATGACGAACAGCGTGATCACGGTCGCGGCGGCGATGACCCACCACGACACCGGGACCCGGAGACTCTCGCGATACGTACCCACGGCACCAGCCTGGCACGTCGCCGGCCGATCGGCCTCGATAGGGTCACCTCTCGTGACCGAGGTACTGATCCAGCGCATCGACCCCGACCTGCCGATCCCGGCGTACGCGCATCCCGGCGACGCCGGCGCGGACCTGGTGGCGGCCACCGACCTGACCCTGAAGCCGGGTGAACGCGGCCTGGTCGGGACCGGGATCGCGATCGCTCTGCAGGACGGGTACGCGGCCTTCGTACACCCGCGCTCCGGACTGGCCGCGAAGCACGGTGTCTCGATCGTGAACGCGCCCGGTACCGTCGACGCCGGGTACCGCGGCGAGATCAAGGTCTGCCTGATCAACCTGGACCCGCACGCCGAAGTGACGGTTCGCCGCGGCGACCGGATCGCCCAGCTCGTCATCCAGGAGGTGGCGAAGGCACGGTTCGTCGAGGTGACCACGCTGCCCGGTTCCGCGCGTGGTGACGGGGGACACGGCTCGACCGGTGGTTTCGGCGATGTGACACGCTGAGCAGGTACATCCGTTGACCTGGCGGGGCTGCGAAACTACGGCGGCCGTACAAACATCTAGGAAGTAGGCAACAGCTGTGATCTTCCGCCGCAAGGGCAGGAACGAAGACGCCGATCTGGAGACCGAAGGCGGTCCGGACGAGGCGGTGGAGCCCCGTGCCGAGGGTCCGTTCGACGTGACCGAGGTCGACGCGGAGGTGCTGGAGGCGGACGACCGGATCGACCTCGGCGCGCTCGTCGTCACCGGGATGCCGGGGATGGAGCTGGGCCTGCAGGTCGACGAGCAGAGCGGCGTGGTGCAGGCCGTGCTGCTGATGCTCGAGGACTCCGCGCTCGAGCTGCGCGCGTTCGCCGCGCCGAAGAAGAGCGGCATCTGGGACGAGGTCCGCCAGGAGATCGCGGCCGAGGCCAGCCGGATGGGCGGCACCGCGACCGAGACCGACGGCCCGTTCGGTACCGAGCTGGTGCTGGTCGTGCCGGTCGAGGACCCCGAAGGCCAGATCTTCAGCCAGACCTCCCGGGTGATCGGCGTGGACGGCCCGCGCTGGCTGCTCCGCGGTACCGTGCTGGGCCGCGCCGCGGTCGAGCCGGACGCCGCCGAGCCGATGGAGGCGACCCTGCGCAACACCGTCGTCGTCCGCGGTGACGAGCCGATGGCGGTCCGGGAATCGCTGCCGCTGCGGCTGCCGCCGGGCGCGGAGCCGAACCCGGACGAGGAACAGGTCTGAGCGGACTACACTCGACATCATGGGCAGCAGCAAACCCGCGGGGCTCTGGAAGCGCGCCTTCCGAGGGCTCGCCGGGGACCGCGATCAGCAGGACGCGGAGGTCCTGCAGGACTTCGCGCAGGACTGTGGCGCGCGGTCCATCACCGGATGCCACGACCGTGAGGTGGTCACCTTGTACGGCACCCTCCGGACCATCACGTTCAGCCCACGCGGCGGCGTACCGGCCTTGGAGGGCGAGTTGTACGACGGCACCGGCACGGTCAAGCTGGTCTGGCTCGGCCGGCGGAAGATCGGCGGCATCCACGCCGGCTCCGACCTGATCGCCTCCGGCCGGATCGGCGTCGTCGACGGCGACCGGGTGATGTTCAACCCGCGCTACGAGCTGCGTCCGCAGGCCGCGAATGGCTGAGCCGACGTCCCGCCGGGACCAGGTCGAGGACGACCTGCAGGAGAAACTGGTCGAGATCCTCCAGCCCGAGGTCGAGGCCGCCGCGACGCAACTGGCCGCTGGGCAGCCCGCCGCCGAGGAGCCCGCCGCGGCGGAGCCCGCGAAGCCGGCGCCGAGTTCGGACAAGGACTTCTTCCAGGCGCTCGGTGGCTGGGGTGCGCTGCTCGACATCGGGCTGCCCTGGATCGCGTTCCTGGTCGCGTATGCCGCCACCGACCACAAACTGCAGCAGGCACTGCTCATCGCGGTCGGCATCGCGGCACTGATCGCGGTAGTGCGGCTGGTCCGCAAACAGCCGCTGCGGAACGTGTTCGGCGGTTTCATCGGCGTACTGATCTCGGCCTTCGTCGCCAACCGGACCGGTAACGCTAAGGACTTCTACGTCCCCGGCCTGCTGACGAACCTCGGGTACGGCGCGTTGTACCTGCTGACCGTACTGTTCCGCTGGCCGCTGTTCGGCGTCCTGTACGGCGTGATCACCCAGACCGGCACCGCCTGGCGCCGCGACCCCGCCCTGCTCAAGGGCTTCTCCCGCGCCACGATGGTCTTCGTCGGCCTGTTCGCGATCCGCCTGATCGTCCAGGTCCCGCTGTACTTCACCGGCAGCCTGAACGCCCTGGGCATCGCCAAGATCGGCCTCGGCCTCCCGTTCTACGCCCTGGCCATCTGGTGCGCGTACACCGTCCTCCGCGGCTCGATGCCCGCCGAAAAATGGTCCGAAACCCGCGACGCCATCACCCACCTCCTCCGCCCCAAGAAGTAAGCCGCCGAACCCTCCCTTTGACAGGGCATCCCCGCAAGCACAGGGTTGCCCCCTCGAATTTCCAGGGGGCAACCCTGCATCCGAGCAGGCAGGCTACTTCCGGTGGTGGGGGGAGAGCATGTCTTCGAGTTGTTCTTCGGTTTCGTCGGCGGCTACGAAGAGGAGCTCGTCGTTCAGCTCGAGGGTGCCTTCCGGGTCGGGCCGGAGCACTCGGCCTTCGCGGAGGATGACGACCAGGGCGGTGTCCAGCGGCCAGTCGACGTCGCCGACGCGGCGGCCGATCATCGGGGAGTCCTCGGGGAGGGTGAGCTCGACCAGGTTCGCGTCGCCCTGACGGAAGGTGAACAGGCGGACCAGGTCGCCGACCGAGACCGCTTCTTCCACCAGCGCGGACATGATCCGCGGCGTGGACACCGACACGTCGACGCCCCACGCCTCGTTGAACATCCACTCGTTCCGCGGATGGTTGACTCGCGCAACGGTTCTGGGTACGCCGAACTCGGTTTTCGCGAGCAGCGAGACGACCAGGTTGACCTTGTCGTCGCCGGTGCTGGCGATCGCCACCTGGCAGCGCTGCAGCGCGGCCTCCTCCAGGGAGGACAGTTCGCACGCGTCAGCCAGCAGCCACTCGGCCCGCGGCACGGACTCGGCCTTGATCGCGCGGGGGTCCTTGTCGATCAGCAGCACCTCGTGGCCGTTGTCCAGCAGTTCGCTGGCGATCGACCGGCCGACCTGTCCGGCCCCGGCGATAGCTACCCGCATCACAGCTCCTCAGGCTTCGTGCCGAGCTGGGACTCGATCGCGGCGGCGTCCCGCTCCAGCATCACGACATGGACCAGGTCACCCTCCTGGATGACCGTGTCGGCCCGGGGCAGGACGCCCTCGCCGAGCCGGGTCAGGAACGCGACCCGGGCACCGGTGGCCTTCTCGATGTCCAGGGCGACCCGGCCGATCCACTCCGCGTGGACGTGCACCTCGGCCAGCCGGACGGTGCCGGACGGATCGCGCCACTCCGGCTCGGAACCCTCGGGCAACAGCCGGCGCATCATCTGGTCTACGGTCCAGCGGACCGTGCCGACGGTGGGGATGCCGAGCCGCTGGTACACCTCGGCGCGGCCCGGGTCGTAGATCCGGGCCACCACGTTGCCGATCCCGAACGTCTCCCGCGCCACCCGGGCGGCCAGGATGTTCGAGTTGTCGCCGTTGGAGACCGCGGCGAACGCCTCGGCGTCCTCGATCCCGGCCTCGATCAGTACCTCCCGGTCGAAGCCCATCCCGACGATGGTCCGGCCGGTGAAGTTCGGGCTCAGCCGGCGGAACGCGTCGGCCGCCTGGTCGATGATCGCGACCGTGTGGCCCCGCTTCTCCAGACCGCGGGCGAGCGTCGAACCGACGCGGCCGCAGCCCATGATGACGACGTGCACTCCGTGATCACTCCTCGCCCGGAAGGGCTGCTGTCTCGTTCGGCAGGGATAGACGCTACACCGGACCGGGGTGCCTCTAACATCACGGTGTGACTCCCGCTCTAGGCGATATCGGCAAACGACTGCTGCTCGGTCGCAAACTACGTAGCACCCAGTTGGGTGAGACGCTGCTGCCGAAGCGCATCGCCCTGCCGGTTTTTGCCAGTGACGCGCTGTCGTCGGTCGCGTACGCGCCGGACGAGGTCTTCCTGACGCTGTCGATCGCCGGGCTGGCGGCGTACAGCTACTCGTGGAAGATCGGCCTGCTGGTCGCGTTCGTGATGCTCGTGGTGGTGGCGTCGTACCGGCAGAACGTGCACGCGTACCCGTCGGGTGGGGGTGACTACGAGGTCGCGACCGTCAACATCGGCCCGACCGCCGGGCTGACCGTGGCGAGCGCGCTGATGGTCGACTACGTGCTGACCGTGGCGGTGTCGATCTCGTCCGGCGTGCAGAACGCGAAATCGGCGCTGCCGTTCCTGGAAGGGCATGAGGTTCCACTCGCGGTCGGTCTGGTACTGCTGCTGACCGCGATGAACCTGCGCGGCGTCCGCGAATCGGGTGGGATCTTCGCGGTCCCCACCTACATCTTCATGTTCTCGATCATCGGGATGGCGATCTGGGGCCTGGTCCGGCTCGCGGCCGGCAATCTGCCGCTGGCGGAGAGCGCCAACTTCGAGGTCCGGGCCGAGCCTGGCCACGAGCTGTTCACCGGGCTGGCCGCGGTCTTCCTGCTGGCCCGGGCGTTCTCGTCCGGCTGCGCGGCGCTGACCGGCGTCGAGGCGATCAGCAACGGCGTACCCGCCTTCCGCAAACCGAAGAGCCGGAACGCCGCGACCACGCTGCTGCTGCTCGGCACGATCGCGGTCACGATGCTGATGAGCATCCTGTTCCTGGCCGGCAAGATGAAACTCCGGTACGCCGAGAACCCCGCGACCCAGCTGTACCTGAACGGCCAACCGGTCGGCACGGGCTACACCCAGAAGACCGTGATCGGCCAGATCGGCGACGCGGTGTTCTCGAACTTCCAGCCGGCCTTCTACGTGGTGATCGGCGCGACCATGCTGATCCTGGTTCTGGCCGCGAACACCGCCTTCAACGGTTTCCCGGTCCTCGCCTCGATCCTGGCCCGCGACGGTTTCCTGCCGCGTCAGTTGCACACGCGGGGCGACCGGCTCGCGTACAGCAACGGCATCGTCCTGCTGGCGCTCTGCGCGGCCGCGCTGACCATCGCGTTCGACGCCCAGGTGACCAAGCTGATCCAGCTGTACATCGTCGGTGTGTTCGTCAGCTTCACGCTCAGCCAGTTCGGCATGATCCGGCACTGGACGCGGCATCTGAAGACCGAAACCGACGGCGCCAAACGACGGCACATGTACCGCTCGCGGGTGATCAACACCGTCGGCCTGACGATGACGTCGGTCGTGCTGGTGATCGTGCTGCTGACCAAGTTCACCCACGGCGCGTACATCGCGATCATCGCCATGGCGGCACTGTTCCTGCTGATGAAGGGCATCCGCCGGCACTACGAGACCGTACGCAAGCAGATGTCGGCGGAAGGCGACGAGCCGCTGATGCTGCCGTCGCGGGTGCACTCGATCGTGCTGGTGTCGAAGCTGCACCGCCCGACACTGCGGGCACTGGCCTTCGCCAAGGCGGCCCGCCCGTCCACGCTGGAGGCAGTCACCGTCGACGTCGATCGGGACGAGGCCGACGCGCTCCAGGCGGACTGGGACGCCCGGAACATCCCGATCCCGTTGAAGCGGCTCGCGTCGCCGTACCGGGAGATCACCCGGCCGATCCTGCAGTACGTCCGGGACATCCGCAGGCAGTCGCCGCGGGATGTGGTGATGGTCTACATCCCTGAGTACGTGGTCGGGCACTGGTGGGAGCACCTGCTGCACAACCAGAGCGCACTACGGCTCAAGGGGCGGCTCTTGTTCACACCTGGTGTGATGGTTACGTCCGTTCCTTACCAACTGCTCTCGTCGCAGGGGGCCGAGGAGCGGCAGGACCGGGTGGAACGGGTGGCCGGCCAGGTACGGCGTGGCGCCCGCAAGTCGACAGGAGATCGGTGACAGGCGACAACGGGGTCAGCAACGGCGACAGCCACGACGAGAGTCTGGTTGGGACGGTTGTTGAGCTGGAAGTAGGACCAGTAGCGCACGGGGGACACTGTGTCGCCCGGCACGAGGGACAGGTGGTGTTCGTCCGGCATGCGCTGCCGGGGGAGCTGGTGCACGCGCGGATCACTGAGCAGACCGCCAAGTACCTGCGAGCTGATGCGGTTCAGGTGCTGACGCCGTCGCCCCAGCGGATCGATCCACCGTGCCCGTACGCCGGACCGGGTCTCTGTGGTGGCTGCGACTTCCAGCACGCCAACATCGTCGAGCAGCGCCGGTTGAAGGCCACTGTGGTGTCGGACACGTTGCGGCGGATCGGTGGGATCGAGCGGACCATCGTCATGGAGTCGCCTGGTGACGACGGTCTCGGCTGGCGTACCCGGATGCGGTACGCGGTGGTGGACGGTCGGCCCGGCATGTACGCGCACCGGTCGCACGATCTGGTACCGATCGACCGGTGTCTGATCGCCCACCCGGGGACTCCGGACGTACTGAGCACGCAGTGGCCCGGTGTGTCGTCTGTTCAGGCTGTTGTGTCGTCGGAGGGGAAGACAGCGATACAGACCGACCAGGAAGCTGGTGAGCGTCTGGTGGAGGTAGTACGGGAGCGGCGGTTCCTGGTGGAGGCCGGCGGGTTCTGGCAGGTGCATCCGGCTGCACCGGAGACGCTGGTGGACGCCGTACTGAGCGGTCTGGAGCCAGTGGCGGGGGAGACCGCACTGGACCTGTACTGCGGGGTCGGACTGTTCGCGGCGTTCCTGGCAGAGGCCGGCTGCCCGGTGCTGGCGATCGAGGGGGACAAGGACGCGGTCCGGAACGCTCGGCGCAACCTGCACGACCTGGACGGCGTCACCCTCGAAAACGGCGACGTCGACCGCGTACTGAACACTGCTGCTGGTCATGGACTGGAGCATGTGGACCTGGTCGTACTGGACCCGCCGCGTACTGGCGCGGGGAAGGACGTCGTACGCCGGATCGCCGCGCTGAGCCCACGGCGGATCGCGTACGTGGCATGCGACCCGGCGGCGCTGGCGCGTGACCTGAAGACGTTCGGCCGACTCGGGTACGGGATCGCGTCCCTGCGCGCTTTCGACCTGTTCGGCATGACCCACCACATCGAATGCGTCGCCATCCTCGAGCCGGTGGACAGTTCACCTGTGGACAGTTAACTGGTGCGTCAGGGAGGCCTCGGGTAGCGTCTGGGGCTGGATTCCAATGCGCTGGAGACCTGATGCCGCTCGTTGATTTGGACGACCCGGAGGAGTTGCGGGCCCGCTGGACCGCTCTGTCCGCGGTCGCCCATGCCACGGGCTTCGACCGGCGCTGGTACGCCGACGCCGACGGGTACCACCACCAGGACGAGACCGCGTCCGTGCTCCGGATGAGCCGCCTGGGCGACGGGCGGGCCGTGCTGTGGGGATTCCACACCCAGCACAGCCGCACCGCGGGCTCCGACCTGCTGGCCGGCTCACCGGACTGGATCGGGCAGCCGGAGGTTCGGCGCCGGCAGGACGCGGGCGAGCTCGGCTTCGTGTACGGCGCCTTCAACGGGACGTGGGCGCGCGCTTCGTACCCCGGCGACCCGTGGGACGCAGCCGAGGACGGCTTCGCGCCGATCGGCCAGTGGATCACCTCCGACGAGGCCACCGCCGAGGAAATGATCGAGTGGGTCGCCGAATGGGCCGACTACTTGGGCGGGCTGGACGAGTTGCGCCCGTACGGTGTTTCGCTGATCCAGACCGCCCGCACCACCGGTATCAGCCCGGAATCGCTAGCTGCGTTCTTCGCGCCGTTCGGGATCGATCCCCGCTCACCCGTCCAGCCCGACGTACCGGCCGGGGTCACCGCCGCTGCCGATTTCACCCGAAACTTTGCGATCCAGGAAAATTTCCCGCCCGACCCTGACACGGCCGAGGTCTCAGTCGTTGAACCAAACGTGACTGGAGCACCCGACCCGAACTGGCCAACCCAGGACGAGGAGTCATACGTCGTCCCCCCAGGAATCAGCCCGTTCACCGGCCAACCCATAACCACCTCCACCCAACCATCCCCCACCGCCGACTTCGGCCAGCCGGGTGATGCCGCGGGATTTGGGCAGGCGGGTGACGTTGGGCGGTTCGGGCAGCCGGGTGAGACCTCTGGGGGTCGTCCCGGTGGGTACACGCCGCCCCCCGCGCCCGGCACCTACCTGCCGGAAAATCTCTCCGGAAACGGCCTCCCGACGGCCCACCCGCCGTACAACCCGGACCTCCCATCGGCGGAACCCCCACGCGTAGGCGGCGGCCGCTACGAAGGCGAAGACTTCTACAACAGCCTCTTCGCCGACACCCCCACTGCCCCCGCCACCCCCCTCCCGTCCGACGAACAAGACTGGGAAACCGCCGAACACCCAGCCTGGTCCGACCAACCCCCGACCAGCGAATACAACCCCTTCCCACCCGAACCCGCAGCTACCGCCGCCCCAACCGCCTCACCCTTCGCCACTCCACCCTTCGCCACTCCAGCCTCCGCCGCCCCAGCCGCAGCCCCGGCCGCCGCACCCTCCGCCGCCGTTGGAGACAGGCACCGCACGCCCACCGATCTCCCCGGCGCGCCCTACCCCTCGCCCCGCGAAGCCGACTGGACCGGCCCAGCCTGGATCAACGGCGAATGGGTAGAAGACCCCAACAGCCGCACCCAGCCCCTGACCACCCCACCCAACCTCCCCACCCCACCGAGCCTCTCCGCCTCGCCCAACCTCCCCACCCCACCGAGCCTCTCGGCCTCGCCCAACCTCCCCACCCCACCGAGCCTCTCGGCCTCGCCCAACCTCCCCACCCCACCGAGCCTCTCGGCCTCGCCCAACCTCCCCACTTCACCGAGCACCGCCGCCTCGCACAACCCGTCCGCCCCGCCCAGCCCTTTCGCGTCGGGGGACTCGCCCGCCGCCTCGCCACACCCCGCCGCCTCGTCGGACCCCGCCACCCCTCCGCAGTCATCCGCCGCGTCCCTCGAAGACGACGACGCCCCCACCGCCGAGATCGCCGCGGTCCTAGACACCCCAACCGAAGACAACGAGCCCCAGTCCTTCACGGGCCCGTCCCCCTTCGCGCCGCCCCCGGACCCGTACACACCCGCCGACGCGTACCCGCCCGCGTCGCCCACAGACTCGTACACGCCAGCGCCACCCGCCGACTCGTACACGGCTGCGCCACCGCCCGGCTCGTACCCGGCTGCCGCGCCGCACGCTGACGTGTACGGAACTGAGGCGGCGTCCGCGGATATGTACCCGGAGTCCGCGTCGGCGCTCAGCGGTGCGTACGCGGATGCGGATCTGACCACGGAAACTGCTGCCCCCACGGGCGAGGCTGTCGACGAACTCACCGACGACCTGACCGCCGAAATCCCCGCCGTCATCGACGACCCCGAGCCGTACCAGGCACCCGACGCCCTCACATCCAGCCGGTACGAGCCCACGTCCAGCCGGTACGAGCCCACGAACACCTACCCCGAAGCTAAATCTCAAGCAGAGCCTCACCCTCAACCCACCCTGTCGCCCCAATCCGACCCCTGGCCACAACCAACCCCCAACCCGCTACCCACCCCCAGCCCGATCCCAGGCCCAACCCCAGGCCCCGTCCCAGGTCCAGACCCGTACCCGGCCCCGGACCCGCGCCCGGAGCCCCACCCGTTCCCGGACCCGGAACCAAGCCCCGAGCCGCACCCGTTCCCAGATCCGGACCCACGCCCGGAGCCACATCCGTTCCCGGAGCCCGAGCCGCGCCCGTTCCCCGAGCCAGGCCCAGAACCCGAACCGCGCCCAGAACCCGAACCTCAACCCGAGCCACACCCCGACCCGTGGCCGGAACCCGAGCCGGAGCCGCAGCCCGAGCCGGAGCCTGCACCGAGTCCGCTGCCGGAGCCTGAGCCTCAGCCAGGTCCCGAGCCGGATCGTGAGCCCTGGCCTGACCCGCACCCCGACCCGAGCCACATCCCGCCGCCAGAACCCGCCCCCAACCCGGACCCGGAGCTCACGGCCGAGCCGGAGCCCTCGCTCACAGACGACCCCGCCGCCGCGTCGGACACCCCGGAGCCGGCGGTCGGGTCGGATGATCGCGCGCCCGCGGAGTCTGGTCGTGTGTATGCGGCCGATTCGGCGGAGGTTCGGGATGGGGTGGATGCGGCCGCGGGGATGAGTGCGGTCGCGGCTGCTGTCGGTCTTGGCGGGATGTCGATTCCGGGGCTGGGCCTCGTCGGCGGGGATGGGCCGAGGGTTGTGCCGCTCGCGGGCTCGTTGGAGGAGGCGATGCGGGCGGAGGCTGAGCGGCCTCGGCCGCGGCCGGAGGAGTCGGCGGCGATGCGGGCGTTGCATGACTGGTGCCGGGCGCGGACGGCGGTGGTGCCTTCGGGGTTCACGATTCAGGTGCAGGTGCTGGATCCGCGCGCGCCTTCGTACCGGTTCGATCTGGAGCCGCCAGAGATCGACGACCCGGAGTTCGCGGCGGACAAGCTCAGTGGGCTGCTCGGTGACCTGTGGCTGACCGAGTCGCAAAGCGAGCAGGGCGGCTGGTTGTTCGCCCGGATCGACGCGGCCGGCCGTACGCTGCGGGTGGATCGCTGGTACGACCAGGTGCCGGACTGGTGGGACAACCCGATCGAGCCGCGCCTGGATGTCAACGGTCTGGTACGCCGCTTGTACGACCGTGGTCCCGAGTGGCAGCCGTCGTATCTGGAGAAGCTGTACACGAGCGCGAGATAGCGTTGCGGTCATGCTTCTCAGGATCTTCACCGAACCCCAGCAAGGCGCCACGTACGACGACCTGCTCGCCGTGGCCAAGAAGACCGAGGAGAACGGCTTCGACGCGTTCTTCCGGTCGGACCACTACCTGGTAATGGGTCCGAATGACGGACTGCCGGGCCCGACCGACTCCTGGATCACGCTTGCCGGTCTGGCCCGGGAGACGCAACGGATCAAGCTCGGCACCCTGGTCAGTTCGGCAACGTTCCGGCACCCGGGTGTGCTCGCGATCTCGGTCGCGCAGGTCGACCAGATGAGCGGCGGCCGCGCGGAGCTCGGTCTCGGCGCGGGCTGGTACGAGGCGGAGCACAAGGCGTACGGACTGGACTTCCCGGACACGCCGGGCCGTTTCGACCTTCTCACCGAGCAGCTCGAGCTGATCACCGGCCTCTGGGACACGCCGGTGGGGGAGAAGTACGACTTCGCGGGCAAGCACTACCAGATCTCCGACTCGCCGGCGCTGCCGAAGCCGGTGCAGCAGAATCCGCCGATCATCATCGGCGGCGCGGGCAAGAAGCGTACGCCGGCGCTGGCGGCCCAGTACGCGGCCGAGTTCAACGCGGGTTTCCGTAGCGTCGAGGAATCCCAGACCCTGTTCGAGCGGGTACGGGCGGCCTGCGCGGCGATCGGCCGCGACCCGAAGACACTGGCTTTGTCCACCGCGCACACGGTCGTGGTCGGTAAGGACGACGCGCAGGTGAAGCAGCGTGCCGAGGCGATCGGCCGGGACGTCGAAGAGCTGAAGGCGAACGGCATCGCGGGTACGCCGGCTGAGGTGGTGGATCGGCTCGGGCGGTTCGCGGCGGCGGGATCGGACCGGCAGTACGTGCAGATCATGGACCTGCACGACCTGGATCACCTGGATCTGATCGCGGCCGAGGTTTGTCCACAGGTTTCATAACGCCTGCCGAGGGTGGCTCGATGTCGTGTATCTTGATGTCGAGAGAGTTTTGCGGCCGGAGGTTAGGGGAACCTGACCTCCGGGCCGGCAGGCACGCTCGGCAGGATGGGCCTGAGCCGACACGGACCGGGCGAACAAGGACTGACAGAGGAGCGGGTTGATGGCGAGCGTCGACAGCTTCGGTGCCAAAGGTGCACTCGAGGTCAACGGGCAGTCGTACGAGATCTTCAGGTTGGCGGGCATCGAGGGTGCGGACACACTGCCGTACTCGCTGAAGATCCTGCTGGAGAACCTGCTGCGCACCGAGGACGGCGCGAACATCACCGCCGAGCACATCGGCAAGCTCGGCAACTGGGACCAGAACGCGGCCCCGGACACCGAGATCCAGTTCACCCCGGCGCGGGTGATCATGCAGGACTTCACCGGCGTGCCGTGCGTCGTCGACCTGGCCACGATGCGCGAGGCGGTCGGTGAGCTCGGCGGCGACCCGACCAAGATCAACCCGCTGGCGCCGGCCGAGCTGGTGATCGACCACTCGGTCATCATCGACGTGTTCGGCACGCCGGACGCCTTCGAGCGCAACGTCGAGTTCGAGTACGGGCGGAACCGCGAGCGGTACCAGTTCCTCCGCTGGGGCCAGACCGCGTTCGACGAGTTCAAGGTCGTCCCGCCCGGCACCGGCATCGTGCACCAGGTGAACATCGAGCACCTGGCCCGGACGGTGATGGTCCGCAACGGCCAGGCGTACCCGGACACCTGCGTCGGCACCGACAGCCACACCACGATGGTGAACGGCCTGGGCGTGCTCGGCTGGGGTGTCGGCGGGATCGAGGCCGAGGCCGCGATGCTCGGCCAGCCGGTGTCGATGCTGATCCCGAAGGTCGTCGGCTTCAAGCTGACCGGCGCGGTGCCGGCCGGCGCGACCGCGACCGACGTGGTGCTGACGATCACCCAGATGCTGCGCCAGCACGGCGTGGTCGGCAAGTTCGTCGAGTTCTACGGTGACGGCGTCGCCGCGGTGCCGCTGGCGAACCGCGCGACGATCGGCAACATGAGCCCGGAGTTCGGCTCCACCTGCGCGATCTTCCCGATCGACGACGTCACGCTCGACTACCTGCGGCTGACCGGCCGCTCGGACGACGACGTCGCGCTGGTCGAGGCGTATGCCAAGGAGCAGGGCCTCTGGCACAACCCGTCCGTCGAGCCGCGCTACTCCGAGTACCTGGAGCTGGACCTTTCGACCGTCGTTCCGTCGATCGCCGGCCCGAAGCGGCCGCAGGACCGGATCGAGCTGAGCAAGGCCAAGGAGTCCTTCCGCGCCGTCCTGCCGGACTACGCGGAAGAGGAGAAGAACGTCGACCCGTCGGAGACCGGGAGCTTCCCGGCCAGCGACGCGCCGAACGGTCACGGCAGCGTGGACGACAACCCGCACGAGGTCACGGGCGTCGCGGACCGCCGCTCGAAGAAGACCACGGTCTCGCTGAACGGCCAGGAGCTCGAGCTCGACCACGGCCATGTCGTGATCGCCAGCATCACCTCCTGCACCAACACCTCGAACCCGTCGGTCATGCTCGCCGCCGCGCTGCTCGCGAAGAACGCGGTGGACAAGGGCCTGGCCTCGAAGCCGTGGGTGAAGACGTCGCTGGCGCCGGGTTCGAAGGTCGTCACCGACTACTACGAGAAGGCCGGCGTCACGCCGTACCTGGAGAAGCTCGGCTTCCACCTGGTCGGTTACGGCTGCACGACCTGTATCGGCAACTCCGGCCCGCTGCCCGAGCCGATCTCGGCCGGTGTGCAGGAGGCCGACCTGGCCGTCGTCTCGGTGCTGTCCGGCAACCGTAACTTCGAGGGCCGGATCAACCCGGACGTGAAGATGAACTACCTCGCCTCGCCGCCGCTGGTGATCGCGTACGCGCTGGCCGGGACGATGGACTTCGACTTCGAGACCGACGCCCTGGGTCAGGACCAGGACGGGAACGACATCTTCCTGAAGGACATCTGGCCGAGCGCCGACGAGGTCGAGGCGACGATCGCCACCTCGATCAACAAGGAGATGTTCGCGAAGGACTACGCCGACGTGTTCGCCGGTGACGAGCGCTGGCAGTCGCTGCCGACGCCGGAGGGCAAGACGTTCGCGTGGGACAGCGAGTCGACGTACGTACGCAAGCCACCGTACTTCGACGGCATGGCGAAGGAGCCGGTGCCGGTCACCGACATCGCCGGCGCGCGGGTGCTGGCCAAGCTCGGCGACTCGGTCACCACCGACCACATCTCGCCGGCCGGCTCGATCAAGGCGGACAGCCCGGCGGGTACGTACCTGGCTGACCACGGCGTCGCGCGCAAGGACTTCAACTCGTACGGTTCGCGCCGCGGCAACCACGAGGTGATGATCCGCGGTACGTTCGCGAACATCCGGCTCCGGAACCAGATCGCGCCGGGGACCGAGGGTGGTTTCACCCGCGACTTCACCCAGGCCGACGCGCCGGTGACCACGATCTACGACGCGGCCCAGGCGTACGCCGCCGCCGGGACGCCGCTGGTGATCCTGGCCGGCAAGGAGTACGGCTCCGGCTCGTCGCGTGACTGGGCCGCGAAGGGCACGGCACTGCTCGGCGCGCGGGCCGTCATCACCGAGTCCTTCGAGCGAATCCACCGGTCGAACCTGATCGGTATGGGTGTGCTGCCGCTGCAGTACCCGGACGGCGAGACCGCGGAGTCGCTCGGGCTGACCGGCGAGGAGACGTTCGACATCACCGGCGTGACCGAGCTGAACGACGGCTCGATCCCGCGCACCGTCCACGTCAAGGCGACCGCGCCTGACGGAGCGGTGCAGGAGTTCGACGCGGTGGTCCGCATCGACACCCCAGGTGAGGCCGACTACTACCGCAACGGCGGCATCCTGCAGTACGTCCTGCGGTCGCTGATCGCGGGCTGATGGACCACCGCACCGGCGAGGACGACGGCGTCGTCCGGGTCTGGTACGACGACGAGGGCTGGGGCGTCATCGACTGCCCCAGCACTCCCGGCGGCTGCTGGACCCACTTCTCCGTCATCGAAGCCGAAGGATTCCGCTCCCTCACCCCAGGCGACACCGTTCACGTCCGCTGGGAGTCCCCAGGCCAAGACGGCTACGACTACCTGGCGACCTGGGCCCGCTGACACTCCACTACCCCCGGCGCTGACAGAAGTGTCGGTGGGTGGTGGTTGGGTGGGGGTGTGGGATCGGACAGAGAATCACCTCGGGAGGTTGTGCGGGCAGCTTGTGCCGCGTACGGCGAGGACACCGTGGTGGATTGGGCGGTGGCGTTCCTCCGGGGCGACGTTTCCGGAGAGGACGCGTACGGGGTTGCGCTTCCGCGGTTGGTCGCCCTGACGGGATCGGACAATCCCGGCGGGTGGAAGACGCCGGTTGATCCGGTCAACTACTACTGGATCCGGGTGTGGGCGGCGCGCGTCTTCCTGTACGTGTGGCGCGACGACGTGGTCGACACGTTGCTGCTCGCGGCGAACGATCCAGCCTGGCGCGTACGTGAGCATGTCGCGAAGATCACCGCCCAGCGCGAGCTGGGGCAACTCGTGGATGCGTTGCTCCCGATGCTCACTCACGACCTGCCCCGAGTCCGCGCCGCCGCGGTACGAGCGATCGGCGCCGCCGGCGAATACGAACACGCCGCCGCGATCCGGACGCTGACAGACGACCCAGACCCTTCGGTCCGCACTGCCGTCCAACGGGCCCAAACCACACTGGAGGCCCGCCTTGACCGCCCCATCCCCTGACAACCCAACCAGTGCCACATCTGGCGGTTCGAGCGATCCGATTGCACCCACCGGCTTTGCCGCGCGCGTCGCGACCACTGCTGACGGGGAAGCGGTGGGGGAGGTGCATGCCGCCTCTTGGGCGGCCGCGTACGCGCCGCGCTTCCCGGCGGACTTCGCGCAGGAAGGGATCGCGGATCGGCGGACCCGATGGCATCCGCGGATCGCCGCGGGGGAAGGGATCATCATGCTCGGGTCGCTCGACGACCGGCCGCTCGCGATGTCCTGGTCAGTGCCTTCGGAGAGCCGCACCGGCCTGGCCGAGATCTACAGCTTCTACACCCACCCGAACGGCTGGGGCTCCGGAGTGTCGGCCGCGCTCATGCACGCGACCCTGCGGCAGCTCAAAGCGAGTGGCTACGAGCAGGTCCATCTCTGGACCCTCCGCGACACCCCACAATCCCGCAGGTTCTACCTGAAATGCGGCTTCACCGAGACCGGCGCCACCCAAATCCGCGACTTCGGCGACAACAACCTGCTTCCCCAAGTCGAGTACGAGCGCAGCACCTAACAGTGAGGATGTAGGCGTGGACCCCGCAGTGGTCGTCCTGACTCGGCCCCTAACTGACTTCGGGTCTTGAACGGGATCTGTCGGTCGACCTGCTGCGGGGTTCGCTTGCACTCACTCGGCGAGAACTCGTGACTTCATAGGAGCCTGTGCCAGCAGGCACCCATCACTGTTTTGTCCGTCGCTCGGCTGGTGCGTGCCGCCCTGACCGTGTCGAATGGAAGGACGGCGATGTCTACCATCGCACAGCCAGATGCCGTGTCCCAGGCCGAGATCACCGGTGGTGTCGACACTCACCGCGATACCCATACGGCGGCTGCGATCGACCAGACGGGCCGGATGCTCGGTCACCAGACCTTTCCCGCCACTGGTGCCGGCTATGCGGCTTTGCTGGCCTGGCTGGGCTCGTTCGGGCCGGTCGTTCTGATCGGTGTCGAGGGCACCGGCGCTTACGGGTCGGGCCTGACCGGCTACCTGACCGGGCAGGGTGTGACCGTGGTCGAGATCGACCGGCCCAGTCGTAAAACCCGCCGGACAGCAGGCAAGTCCGACCCGATCGACGCCGAAGCAGCCGCCCGAGCCGCTTTGGGCAAAGTACGCACCGGCATCCCCAAGAACCGTGACGGGCAGGTCGAGGCACTACGGAACCTGCGCATCGCCCGCAACAGCGCCGTCAGCCAGCGCGCTGACTGCCTGCGCAGAATCAAGGCCCTGATCGTCACCGCACCACACGACCTGCGCCAGCAACTACGCGGCCTCACCAACCCGCGCCTGATCGACACCTGCCACAACCTGCGACCCGACCCTAATCAGATCGCGATCCCACAACACGCCGTCAAAACCGCGCTACGCTCCCTGGCCCGCCGTCACCTCGCAGCCCAGCACGAGATCGCCGAGCTCGATCAACTCATCACCGAACTCATCAACACGATCAACCCCGAACTGCTCACCCTCAACGGCGTCGGCCCCGATGTCGCCGGCCAACTCCTGGTCACCATCGGACAAAACCCAGAACGCATCCACTCCGAAGGCGCCTTCGCGATGCTCTGCGGAGTCGCCCCCATCCCCGCATCATCCGGCCAGACCCACCGCCACCGACTCAACCGCGGCGGCGATCGCCAAGCCAACTCAGCCCTCTACACCATCGTCATCAGCCGACTCCGCTGGGACCCACGCACCCGCGCCTACCTCGAACGCCGCACAACCAACGGACTGTCCAAGAAAGACATCATCCGATGCCTCAAACGCCTCATCGCACGCGAGATCTACTACGTCCTCACCAAACCACAAACCCCTTGACCATCCATAGGAGCATCCATCCAGCGCCGCGCGCAACTTCCCCGCGTACTCCCCGGCCTCGGTCGCGTCGGCGTACTTGGTACGCGGCCAAAAGAACCCGCGCAGCCCGTCGCCCTTCGTACGCGGCACGACGTGCACGTGAAGATGCGGGACCGACTGCGACACGACGTTGTTCACCGCGACGAACGACCCCTGCGCGTCGAACGCCGTACGGACCGCGGCCGCGACCGACCGCGCCGCCCCGAACAGCGGAACGATCAGCTCATCGCGCAACTCGACCAACGTGTCCACATGGGTCCGCGGCACGATCAGCGTGTGCCCCTTGAACACCGGCCGTACGTCCAGGAAGCCCACCACCTCGGGTGTGTCCAGGACGATCTGCGCCGGCGTCGTACCGGCGATGATCGAGCAGAACAGACAATCCGCCATCTCAAGTGCTCCCTCGTGTCCTGAGCCGGACACTAGCCGAGCTTCTCGTCGACGAAGCACCAGCGCCAGGTTTCGCCCGGTTCGAAGCTGCGCATCACCGGGTGCTTGGTCTGGTCGTGGTGCTTGCTCGCGTGCTTCAGCTCCGACGAGTCGCAGCATCCGACGTGGCCGCAGCCGAGACACAACCGTAGATGCACCCAGCCGTGACCGATTGCCAGGCACTCCTCGCAACCGTCCGGCGTGTTCGGCGTGACCACGAGCGGTGCCTCCTCGAGGTGCCGGCACGCTCCGCCCGGCGGTACCTTCGGCCGCAGGTTCTCGGAGCGGCCGCCGACGTCGTCGTCCTCGTCCCGGTCCAGGATCGATTCCTCGATGTCGAGTGCGTTCTGCGCCCGCTGCAGTACTTCGTCCGCGACCAGGCCGGCGTCGCGTACCTTCAGGATGTGTGCGCGCTCCGCCTCGAGCATCGCGACCCGCAACCGCCGGTACGCCTCACTCGGTGTTTCGTACTCGCTCTCCGGCCGCCCGAGTCGTTCCCACGCGGCCTGCGCTCGCGCTTCACCACGCTGCCGCAGTACGTCGAGAACCGCGGGTGGATCGTCCGCGGTACTGACCTCGGCGAGCCGCTCGATCGCGGCCCGGTGCGCACCTTGCAGTACGGCTGCCTCCTGCAACGCGTCTTCGGCCGGGTCCGGCCCGGGCAGTCGCAGCCGCCGGACCAGCCAGGGGAGTGTGGAGCCCTGGACCAGCAGCGTGCCGGCGGTGACGGCGAGCGCGATGAAGACGAGCACCTCGCGATGCGGGGTGTTCTCCGGCAGGGTGAAAACCGCGGCCAGCGTGACCACGCCGCGCATCCCCGCCCATGAGACGACGATCAGCGCCGGGAACTTCACCGGCCCGGGCCGCGACGGTCCGAGGAACCGGCGGGACAGGAACGTTGTCGGGATCACCCAGATCGGCCGCAGCAACACCACCGCGAGGAACACCGCGATCGTCGTGACGGCGATCAGCCAGGTCGGCAGCGGACTCGCGGACAGGTCGTCGAGAATCCACCGGGTCTGCAGTCCGATCAGCAGGAAGACCGTGTTCTCCAGCAAGAACTGGAACGTACGCCAGTTGGTCCGCTCCGACATCCTGGATTTGGCCGACTGGATGATCGGCGCCTTGTGCCCGAGCAGCAGACCGGTGACGACGACCGCGAGTACGCCGGATGCGTGGACGTAGTGGTTCTCCGCCGCGATGTACGCGACGAAGGGCGCGGTCAGGCTGAGCGTGGTGTCCAGTACCGGGTCGGTGAAGCGGCGGCGGATCTTGGCCAGCACGAAGGTCACCACGATGCCGATCAGTACGCCACCTCCAGCCGCGCGCAGGAAGTCCAGGCCGACGTGCAGCACGGTCGGTGCGACAAGTGCGGCCCCTACCGCCGTACGCAGACAGACCAGCGCCGTCGCGTCGTTCAGCAGGCTTTCGCCTTCCAGAATCGTCACGACCCGGCGGGGGAGCCCGACCCGTTTGGCGATCGCGGTCGCGGCGACGGCGTCCGGCGGCGCGACCACCGCGCCGATCGCGAACGCGGCCCAGAACGGGAGCGGCTCCTGGCCGATCGACTCCGCGACCCGGCCCAGCAACCACCAGGTGACGACGCCGACCCCGAGCGCGGTGAACGCGACCAGCCCGACCGACAGCAGCCCGATCGAACGCCGGTGCTTGGCGAAGTCGACCAGGCTGGTCTTGATCGCGGCCGAGTAGAGCAGCGGTGGCAGGAACCCGACCAGTACCACCTCGGGGCTGAGGTGGATTCGCGGGATGAACGGCAGGTACGAGACGGCGACGCCGATCACCACGAGTAGCAAAGGTGCCGAGATCCCGATCCGCCGCGCGAGCGCGGCACCTGCCGCGACCACGGCGACCAGGGCGACAACCTCGATCGCGATATGCACGGCCACAGTGTCGCAGCGTGGGCCGGATTCCGCTCATCGGTTCGCCGACGGCTGATCGCGGGGTCTGGTCAGTGCCGTACCGGTCATCTACCGTGTGCGAAGCGGGATTCATCGATCACTGGGAGTGACTGATGCGGCGTCGCGTGCTTGCTCTGCTCGGTGTGGTGGCGTTGCTGGTGACCCCGGTTGTTCCGGCCGCCGCGACCAGTACGGCCACCAACGGTTGCGTCGACTCGGTGCCGGAGCCTGGGTCGAGTACGCCGGTGCGGATCTGCTACACCCTGTTCGAGCCAGCCGGGGCGTCGGCGCGGCACACCGTACCCCTGATCTTCCACAGCCACGGGTGGGGCGGGAGCCGGACCAAGGACCCGGCCGCGTTCAAGGACTGGCTGGATGCTGGGTTCGGGGTGCTGAGCTTCGACCAGCGCAGTTTCGGCGAGAGTACGGGCGTCGCGCACGTGATGAACCCGGATTACGAGGGCCGCGACGTGGTCAAGCTGGTCGATCTGGTCGCCGGACTGGACTGGGTGACGAAGCAACGACCGGGTGATCCGCTGATCGGGGCGATCGGCGGCTCGTACGGCGGCGGGTACCAGTTCGCGGGCGCTTTCACCGAGCTGCGCGACTCCGGCCGGACCCGGTTCGACGCGCTCGCGCCGGAGATCACCTGGTGGGACCTCAAGCAGAGCCTCGCGCCGCAGGAGGCCGCCCGGACGATGTGGCTGTCGATCCTGTTCGCGGGCGGCGGTACGCACCTGCCGCCCGCGGTGTCGAAGGCGTTCGTCGCGCTGATCGCGACGGGCGCGTGGCCGAGCGGGCAGGCGGGCCGCGACCTGACCGCGTTCTTCGCCCACAACGGGCCCGCTTGGCAGGTGCAGCAGGGGCGCCGGCTGGACATACCCGTACTGCTTGGGCAGGGGATCCCGGACAATCTGTTCAACCTGAACCAGGGGCTCGCGAACTTCGATCGTGCGCTCACCGCGCGAGCCCGGGCGAAGTCGATCCTCGTCGGGTACAACGGCGGGCACACGCTGCCGGCCGTCGTACCGCCGGGGTATGCGGCGGCCGGTGATCCCTGTTCGATCGCGCTCGGTTCGCCGAACTTCTCCGCCTTGTCGATCCGGTTCATGCGCTTGCAACTGCTGCACCAGGCGACCGGGTTGAGTGGGTTCGGCACGTACCACTTGTCGACCGCCAATGGTCGTTGCCTGACGCAACACAGTCTGACCGCGAACAAGCGCTATCCACTGGGCAAGATCGTCGTACCGACCGGGGTCGGCCTGCCCGTCAACCTTCCGATCGCGAAAGGCCCGTTGACGATCGCCGGTACGCCGACGGTGACCGCCGACGTGTACACGGTGATCCCGCGGTCGGCGGCCTACTTCGCACTCAGCGTCGGGAAAACAGCACTGACCGCAAAAGTCGTTCAGAACAACACAATGCCATTACGGGAAAAGCACACCGCACGCGGAGTACGCCGGACCATCGAACTGCCCGCGATCGCGGTCGACGTACCAGCCGGACAGAACCTTACCTCACGGTCGCCCCGGTAGCAGACATGTACGCCGGCCAACGCGGCCCACTCCCCGGAATGCTGATGCTCAAAAACGGCACGCTGCGCGTACACCTGGCTCGGTAGCACCCCGGCCTCAGCGAACCTTGTCGAGATAGGTCTTGTAAACCGACAGGAACGGCTCTTCCGTCGACACCGCGCCCACCAGCCAGTCACAGGTCTGCCGCGCGGTGACGATCACCTCGGCCGGATACCCGTACTTCACCTGATGCTCCGCGAACTCGTCCTCGTCGTCGATGAACACCGTCCCGTCCCGGCGCTTGATCACGTCCAGGTCGAGGTCGATCATCGTCACCACATCATCCGAAAACTCCACCGGCGTGGTGACATCCACGTAAATCTCGGTGTACCGCGGCTCGTCGTTGAAGATCGCCGTGAACCACTTCCCCCGCGGAAACAACTGCACATGAGCCTGCTCCTGCGTAACCTCCGGCTCATCCCCCCGCTGCGAAACCGCCCCACCCGGCGCCCCCAGCCAAACCCCGTACCCATCCTCCCCCAAATACCGCATCCACTGATGCCAGTGCAGCTTCTCGTCAAACTTCCGATAAACCACCCGAACATCCCGCATGGCTGCCAACCTATCCCGTCACGGGTGCGTGACTGCAGGTTCGTGCAACTTCGCGGATGGGTGTGGACCGGGTGACGGGGGTGGCGGAGCATGGGTGAGGTGTCGGCCACGGGTCGTCATTGGTCGGTCCTTGCCGGTTCAGGGGGGCTCCTAGCCGGCGAGGGCCGATCGCGGGCCGTTCAGGTGCTGAGGGTGTGGATTTGGGCTAGGTAGGGCTTGTAGGCGGTGGTGAAGGGTTCTGTGGTGGTGATTGTGGTGGCCAGGTGGTCGCAGACTGCGCGGGCGGTGGCGACTATTTGGGGTGGGTAGTTGTAGCGGAGCTGGTGTTCCCTGAATTCGTCTTCGTCCATGACGTGTACGGTGCCGTCGCGCAGGAGGCGGATGTCCAGGTCCAGGTCTACGGCGGTGACCGTGTCGACGCCGAATTCGGCGGGCATGGTGATGTCGCAGTAGATGGCGGTCTGGTGGGGGGTGTCGTTGAACAGGGCGCTCCACCACTGGCCGTGTGGGAACAGGCGTACCCGGTGGTGGTCGATGGTGGTCCAGCTGCCGTCGGCGCGCTGGCCGCGGGTGCCGGGGAGGGAGCCTACCCAGAGGCCGTGTTCGTCCTCGCCGAGCCGGATCGCTTCGACCAGGCGGTGCGGCTGTCCGTCGTACTTGCGGAACAGCGTCGTCACCATCTCCATGCGGTTACCCTAAGTGAAAGAGGCGGCCGGCCCCGAACCGGCCGGTCGCGGCGCGCGTCCTGACCAGTGAGACACCAAGTTATCCACAGCGTGCCGTGGCCGAGTTCGGGATCCGGGCGGGCCGTGCATAGACTCAAGCATTCGAGGACGACCCGGCGGGAGGAGCTCGATGCGCGTGCTGGAGGCGGTAGAAGGTCCGGCGGACCTGAAGAAGCTGACTGATGAGCAGCTCACCGATCTTGCGGCGGAGATCCGGGATGTGCTGGTCGAGACCGTGTCCCGGACCGGCGGTCACCTGGGTCCGAACCTCGGCATGGTGGAGATCACGCTGGCGATGCACCGCGTGTTCGACTCGCCCCGGGACCGGTTGCTCTACGACGTCGGCCACCAGGCGTACGTACACAAGCTGGTCACCGGCCGGGCGCCGGAGTTCAGCACGTTGCGTCAGGAGGGCGGCCTGTCCGGCTACCCGAACCAGGCCGAGTCCGAGCACGACGTGATCGAGAACAGCCACGCCTCGACCGCGCTGTCGTACGCGGACGGGCTGGCCAAGGCGTACCGGCTGCGTGGCGAGGACCGGCATGTGGTCGCGCTGATCGGCGACGGCGGTCTGACCGGCGGGATGGCCTGGGAGGCGCTGAACAACATCGCCGCCGCGAAGGACCTGAAGCTGGTCATCATCGTCAACGACAACGGCCGGTCGTACAGCGACACCGTCGGCGGCCTGGCGACGCACCTGACCAGCCTGCGCACCAACCCGCGGTACGAGAAGGTCCTCGACCTGATCAAGAAGAACATGGCGCGTACGCCGTATGTCGGACCGCCGATGTACGAGGTGCTGCACGGGGTGAAGAAGGGCCTGAAGGACATGCTCGCCCCGCAGGGCATGTTCGAGGATCTCGGCCTGAAGTACATCGGCCCGGTCGCCGGGCACGACCGGGTGGCGATGGAGGACGCGCTGCGGAAGGCGAAGTCCTTCGGCGGCCCGGTGATCGTGCACGCGGTGACGAAGAAGGGCTTCGGGTACCTCGCGGCCGAGCAGGACGAGGAGGACAACTTCCACCAGATCCGCCCGGCGAACAAGCCGCGCGGCTGGACCGACGTGTTCTCCGACGAGCTGGTCCGGATCGGCCACCGCCGGCAGGACGTGGTCGCGATCACCGCGGCGATGCTGCACCCGACCGGCCTGCACGCGTTCTCGAAGGAGTTCCCGGACCGGACTTTCGATGTCGGTATCGCCGAGCAGCACGCGGTCACGAGCGCGGCCGGCCTGGCGATCGGTGGTCTGCACCCGGTCGTCTGCCTGTACGCCACGTTCATGAACCGCGCGTTCGACCAACTGCTGCTGGATGTCGCGCTGCACAAGTGCGGCGTCACCTTCGTACTCGACCGGGCCGGTGTTACCGGTGACGACGGTCCGAGCCACAACGGCATGTGGGACATGTCGATCCTGCAGACCGTGCCCGGTCTCCGGCTGGCCGCGCCGCGGGACGGCAAGCGGGTCGAGGAGCTGCTCGCCGAGGCCGTCGAGATGGATGGACCGACCGCGCTGCGGTACGCGAAGGGCGAGGTGTTCCCGGACATCGACGCGATCGACCGCGTCGGTGCGGCCGATGTACTGAAGCGCTCCGGTAACGATGTACTGCTGGTCGGGATCGGCGCGATGGCGGCGACCGCGATGGATGTCGGGCAGCGCCTCGAGCAGCACGGTTTCGGCGTCACCGTGGTCGACCCGCGCTGGGTGAAGCCGGTCGATCCGGCGCTGGTCGAGCTGGCCGGGAAGTTCAAGCTGCTGGTCACGATCGAGGACAACGGCCGCGCCGGCGGGTGCGGTTCGATGATCGCGCAGGCGCTTCGCGACGCCGGTGTTCAGACGCCGGTGCGCGACTTCGGCATCCCGCAGCAGTTCCTCGATCACGCCAAGCGCGCTGCAGTGCTGCAGCAGATCGGTCTGACCGGTCAGGAGCTGGCCCGCGAGATCACCGAACTGATGACACAACAGCACGGCGACGCGCTGAACGAGTCGGCCAGCGGCCACCAGAGCCAGAGTAACGCCTAGCCCGGTACTGGACGGGAGTCGTGGCGGAGGCAGGTCGGCACAGCAGGCATGCGTCCGCGCGGCGCCGGTCGCGGGTCTGGCCGGTGCTGATTTCGCTGGTCCTGGTGGCGGCCGCGGTCGCCGGCGGGCTCGCGCTGCATCACTCCACCGACCACTCGGACGGTACGGCGAATGCCGCGGCGGGTACGCCAAGTGTCGACCTGGCTGCCCGCGCGGCCGCCGTGGACCAGGTGCTGAAACGGCGTGCCCAGGCTGTGCTGAGCGGCAACGTGAAGGAGTTCCTGGCCGACGTCGATCCCGGTGACGCCGATCTCGTCAGCCGTCAGCAGACCCTGTACACGAACCTTCGCCTGTTCGGTTTCGCCAAGCTCGCGTACCAGCAGCTCGGCCAGCAGTACGACGACGGCATCACCCAGAAGTACGGCCCGTCGACCTACTTGGTGGCGGTCGCGATGACGTACCAGATCAGCGGTATCGACCTGGTGCCCGTACGCGCCATGCTCGGCTACACCTTTACCCAGCGGCCGAACGGCACCTGGATGCTGGTCTCCGACTCCGATCTCGACAAGCGTCTCCCGCGCGGGTCGCATCAGGAGGCGTGGGACGAGGGTCTCGTACTGGTGAAGCGCGCGCCCCGCGTCCTGGTAGTCGTGGACAAGGGGCAGGAGGCACTCGCGGACCGGCTGGTGACGATGTCGGTCAGCGCGGTGAAGGCCGTGTCGAAGAGCTGGCCGGGCGGCTGGAATGGTTCCGGCGTCGTGATCGCGCTGGACAGCAAGATTGTCCGTGGCGCCGACTACAGTCAGCCGAAGAACGCCGAGGACGCGCTGGCGATGGCGACGTTCGTGTACCGCACGCTGCCCGGTGAAGTGACCGGCGCGGGGGAGCGCGCCGACTCGTACGTGGTGGTGAACCCGCGCAACCGGGACAAGGTCGACGCGCGGACGATGGCGCACGAGTTCACCCATGTGGCGACCGCGCCGTACGGGCCGTACGCGCCGCGCTGGCTGGTCGAGGGCGCCGCGACGTACATCGAGTTCCTGCCGATGGACGGCGCGAAACCGCTGGCCCTGGCCCAGTACAAGCTGGATGTCCGGACCAAGTACCTGGCCAAGGCGAAGAGCCTGCCCGCGGACGCGACGTTCTTCGACCAGGCCGACAGCTCGTACCCGCTGTCCTGGCTGGCGCTCGACTACCTCTTCAGCCGGTTCGGGGGTACGGAGGTCGGCACCCTGTACCGCGAGCTGGCCGCGCTCGGCACGACGCAGCAGCAACGGGACCGGATCATGACCGAGCATCTCGGCCTGACCGAAGCCGGACTTTTCCGCGCGCTGCAGGCTGCCGCGGCAGCCTGAACGCGCGGCGGTCGAGTAGGGTGGCCCGGCTGCGACCATCGGGTACTCGGAGGGAACGACCCGAAGTGAGCATTAACACGCCCAGATCCGCGCCCACGCACGGACCCCGCCGCTGGCTGGGGCTGCTGCTGGCGGTCGCGCTGGTCTCGGGCGGAGTGGTTTACACCGTTGAAGACCGGCAGCAGGACGCGCGCGCCCGGACGGCCACCGCGACGCCCACGCCGGCCCCGTCGACCACTTCGAAGCCGTCCCGCCTGGCCACCGCGATCGCCGCCCGCCGGGTTGCCATCGACACGATCCTGATCCGGCGCGCGCAGGCCGTGCTGACCGGCGACGAGGCGATGTTCCTGGCCGACGTGGACCCGGCGAACGCGAAGCTCCGCGCCGCGCAGAAGATCCTGTTCGCGAACCTGATGGAGATCGGCTTCACCGAGCTCGGGTACAGCCAGGCCGAGGAGCGGTTCAACCCGGCCATCATGAAGGCCCACGGGCGTACGACGTACCTGGTCCGGATCTTGATGCGGTACCAGATTCCGAAGGTCGATCACGTGCCGGTGACGACCGAGCTCGGGTACACGTTCGTCGCCCGGGACGGGCACTGGCTGCTGACGGCCGACAACGAGCTCGACACCGACCTCGGCCCGGGCGCGCATCGCGAGGCGTGGGACCTGGGCCGGATCGAGGTGCAGCGCGGGCCGCGGGTGCTGGTCGTGGTCGAGAAGGGCGACACCAAGCGCGGCCGGGCGATCGTCGCGGCAGCGAAGGAAGGCATTGCCGAAGTGGCCGCGTACTGGCCGCGGAAGTGGGCCGGGTCGGTGTTCGTGATCGCACTCGACGACACCGACGTCCGGGACGCGCGGTTCGCCGATGAGGACATCGAGTCGGCGGCCAGTACCGGATCGACGTTCTCCTCGCTCCCCGGTCAGGACACCGCCGACGGAACTGTTGCCGGCGGCTACATTGTGGTCAACCCGAACGAGCGGGACCGGGTCGACGAGATACTTCTCTCCCACGAGATCACCCATGTCGCCACCGCGGACCTCGGCGGGTACGAACCGCTGTGGCTGGCCGAAGGCGCGGCGGAATACGTGTCCTGGCGGGGGATCGAGGCACTCAGCGGACCGGCCGGCGTCGGCAAGTGGGAGCAAGAGGTGATCGACGACGCGCTGCCGCAGCTGACCGCGCTGCCGACCGACGCCGGCTTCTACCAGAACTCGGCCGACGTCTACGGGGTCAGCTGGATCGCCGTGCGCTACCTGGTACAACGGTTTGGTCTCGGCCGGATCGAGGAACTGTACGAGGACCTGGCACGTAACGGTACGGACCAAGCTGCCCGCGATCGTATCCTGCAGAGCCGCACCGGCCTGAGTGAAGCGGGACTTTGGAACGCACTCGCAACATACCGGCCTCAACGCTGAGTGGTGGATTGACCTCGGACTGTCAGAGAGTGCAGTCTTCCTCCTGGTTCCGTCCATGCCCTCGATCAGGGCAGAGTTGAGGAGGCGAAAGTGAGTCTTGTCCGGAAGAAGACGATCGAGCAGTCGATCGCGGACACCGACGAGCCGGAATACCAGCTGAAGAAGCGCCTCACCGCGATCGATCTCACGGTGTTCGGCATCGGCGTCATCATCGGTGCCGGTATCTTCACGCTGACCGGTAAGGCAGCCGCTCAGTACGCTGGTCCCGGGATCGCGGTGTCGTTCGTCCTGGCCGCGATCTGCTGTGGTCTGGCCGCGTTGTGCTACGCCGAGTTCTCGTCGACGGTCCCGGTGTCCGGGTCGGCGTACACGTTCTCGTACTTCTCCCTCGGCGAGATCTTCGCCTGGATCATCGGCTGGGACCTGCTGCTGGAGCTGATGCTCGGCTCGAGCGTGGTGGCTCAGGGCTGGTCGGAGTACGCCGCGCTGTTCCTGGACCAGATCGGCATCAGTTGGCCGTCGTCGATCGGGCCCGGCAGCAGCGTGAACGTTCTCGCGATGCTGCTGGTGATCGCCCTGACCATCCTGGCGACGGTCGGCATCAAGGAGTCGCTGCGGGTCAACCTGGTGCTGGTCGGTATCAAGCTGTTCGTGGTGCTGTTCGTGATCGTCGCCGGCCTGTTCTACGTGAAGGGCTCGAACCTGTCGCCGTTCATCCCGGCGAGTGTTCCGTCCCCGGGCGGCAAGGTGGAGCTGACCACGCCGCTGATCCAGGCCGTACTCGGGTTCACGCCGTCCACCTTCGGTGTCGCGGGTCTGGTGTCCGGCGCCGCGCTGGTGTTCTTCGCGTTCATCGGGTTCGACGTGGTCGCGACGACCGCGGAAGAGGCCAAGAACCCGCAGCGTGACCTGCCGCGCGGCATCATCGGTTCGCTCGTCATCTGCACGGTGCTGTACGTCCTGGTCTGCATCGTGATCACGGGCATGGTGAAGTACAACGAGATCGATCCGAAGGCGGCGCTCGCGGAAGCGTTCAAGTCGGTCGGCAAGGGCGGGTTCGCGACGTTGATCTCGGCCGGCGCGGTCGCCGGTCTGACCACTGTCGTACTGACATTGATGATCGGTGCGGCGCGGGTCGTGTTCGCGATGAGCCGCGACCACCTGCTGCCGCGGCAGCTCGGCAAGACGCACCCGAAGTGGGGTACGCCGTACCGCCTGACGATCGGGATCGGCATCGTGGTGGCGATCGTGGCCGGCGTGACGCCGATCGGCAAGCTTGAGGAAATGGTGAACATCGGCACGCTCGCGGCGTTCACGCTGGTGTCGATCGCGGTTCCGTTGCTGCGCAAGAGCCGGCCGGACATCAAGCGCTCGTTCACGGTGCCGTGGAACCCGGTGATCCCGATCGTCGCGGCGCTGATCTGCGTGTACCTGATGGTGAACCTGTCGGTGGAGACCTGGATCCGGTTCCTGATCTGGATGGCGCTCGGCTTCGGGATCTACTTCCTGTACGGCTACAAGAAGAGCCGGGTCGGTCTGGAAGAGAAGACCGGCGAGGTACAGAAGGCCTGAGGCCGAACCCCTCGAATGGCCGGCCGGCGCTAGGATCAGCCGACCATTCGAGGGGATCACCAATGAAGCACCCGAAACGCCTGCTCGCGGGCGTCGCCGCGCTGGCACTCACCGCGTCGGCCTCTGTTGTCGCTGTCCGGGTACGGCATGGTGACGCGCCACCCGGCAGCACTGCCGCGGCCGTGGAAGGGCCCGCGGATCAAGAGGCGGCGCGTACGCGGGGGATCGACGCTGTACTTGCGCGCCGGGCCGTGGCGGTTCTGAAGGGTGACCTGAACGGGTTTCTGGCTCCTGTCGACGCGAAGCAGACCGCACTCGTCGCGCGGCAGCGGTTGTTGTTCGTGAATCTCCGGACGTTCGGATTCGCGTCGTTGAAGTACGCCACCGCGGATGCCTTGGGCCCGGTGCCGGGGCTGGTCGGGAAGTACGGTCCGACGACGTACTCGACGCGGGTGATGATGCGGTACCAGCTGAAAGGGCTTGACCCCCGGCCGGTGCAGACCGATCTCGGGTACACGTTCGTGCAACGGCGTGGCGCGTGGGTGCTGGTTGACGACACGTCGACCGACGACTACCTGAGCCGCGACGGGCATCGGCAGCCGTGGGATTTCGAACCGGTCGCGGTGGTACGGCGTGGCACGGTCGTCGTTGTCGTGGACAAACGCGAAGCGGCGCTCGGTACGAAGGTCGCGCAGGTGGCGCAGCGGGCCGTGAAGTCCGTACAGAAACACTGGAAACGCCCGTGGAACGGCGCTGTTCTGGTCGTTGCGATGCCTGACGTACAGGTGCTTTCGACCTTGTGGACGACCGGTACGGGCGAAGGCTGGACGATCGCGGCAAAGGCGGTGACGCTCTATGACGGCGAACAGGTCGGAAAGCCCGCCGGCCGCCCGATCGGCAGCCGGATCGTCGTCAATCCCGCCCTGCGCAAGAAACTCGACAAGGACCTGCTGGTCCACGAAATGACTCACGTCGCGACCGCGACCTTGGGTCAGGCCGCCCCGATCTGGATGGTCGAAGGCCTGGCCGAATACGTTCGCTGCCGCTCGATCGAGGACGACCCGCACTGGTCCGTCGACCCGTACCGCAAACGCGTCCGCACCTCGTACCTCCCCGGCCTCAAGTCCCTCCCCACCAACGCCACCTTCCAGTCCGACCCGAACCTCGCGTACGGCACCAGCTGGTGGATCGTCGAATACCTGGCCGACCACCTGGGCGAAAAGAAACTCGCCGCCCTCTACACGGCAATGTCCCAAAAAGGCGACCCCGCTCTGAAAACGGTCGGCCTCACCCCAGCCCAACTGGTGAAAGCCACCAAGTCTTTCAAGGGTTGAGTGCTGGGGGACGGAGCGGGCTTCCGGCTCTGCACCGCCCCCCAGCGGTATTAGGGGAGGGTGGCTACGCCCTTGGGGAGGAAGCGGGTGCCGTTGGTCTTCTCGGCCAGGCCGGTGCGGTCCAGGTACGGGGTGATGCCGCCCAGGTGGAAGGGCCAGCCGGCGCCGAGGAGCAGGCAGAGGTCGATGTCCTGGGGTTCGGCGACGACGCCTTCCGCGAGCATGATGTGGATTTCCTCGGCCAGGGCGGTGAGCACCCGGGTACGGAGGTCCTCGGGGGTGGAGGGGGTGTCGCCGACCGTTACCAGCGCCTCGACCTCGGGGTCGACGACCGGCTTGCCGTCGGGCCAGAGGTAGAAGGAAGTCTTGCCTGCGGCAACTACCTTCGCCAGGTTCGGGGAGACCGCGAAACGGTCGGGGTACGCGCGGTTCATGGTTTCCGCGACGTGCAGCGCGACCGGAAGGCCGACCAGCTGGAGGAGTACGAACGGCGGCATCGGGAGACCGAGCGCCGACAGGGCCTTGTCGGCAGCCGGGATCGGCGTACCTTCGTCCACCGCCGCGCTGACCTCACCGAGGAAGCGCGTCAGCAGCCGGTTCACCACGAACGCCGGCGCGTCCTTCACCAGTACGCACGACTTCTTCAGCGTCTTTCCGACCGCGAAGGCGGTCGCCAGCGTCGCGTCGTCCGTACGGTCCGCGCGGATGATCTCCAGCAACGGCAGCACCGCGACCGGATTGAAGAAGTGGAACCCGACGACCCGCTCCGGGTGCTCCAGGTCCGCGGCCATCTCGGTCACCGACAACGACGACGTGTTGGTCGCCAGGACGGCGTCCGGCCGGATGATCTTCTCCAGATCGGCGAAGATCGTCTTCTTCAGCTGCAGTTCCTCGAACACCGCCTCGATCACGAAGTCGGCGTCCGCGAACGCGCCCTTGTCGACCGACCCGGTCACGAGTGCCTTCAGCTGGTTCGCCTTGTCCGGGCGCAGCCGGCCCTTGCCGAGCAGCTTGTCGATTTCACCGTGCACGTACCCGACCCCGCGGTCGACCCGCTCCTGATCAAGATCCGTCAGTACGACCGGTACCTCGAGCCGCCGCGCGAACAGCAGCGCCAACTGCCCGGCCATCAGTCCGGCACCGACTACGCCGACCTTCGTCACGGGCCGCGCCAGCGACTTGTCCGGCGCACCGGCCGGCCGCTTGGCCCGCTTGTTCACCAGGTCGAACGCGTACAGGCCGCTGCGCAGTTCCTCGCTCATGATCAGGTCGGCGAGCGCGTCGTCCTCGGCCGCGAACCCGCGGTCCCGGTCGTTGTCCTTCGCCGCCGCGATCAGTTCCAGCGCCCGGTACGGGGCCGGTGCCGCGCCACTCACCTTCAGATCGGCGAACGCCTTACCCCGCGCGACGGCCGCGTCCCACGCCTCGCCGCGATCGATCTCAGGGCGCTCGACCACGACCGCGCCGGTCAGTACCTTCGATGCCCAGAGCAACGACTGCTCCAGGAAGTCGGCCGAGTCGAGCAGTACGTCGCCGATGCCGAGCTGCACCGCGTCCGGTCCGCTGAGCATCTTGTTCTGGTTCAGGGCGTTCTCGACCACGACCTTCACGGCGTTGCCGGCGCCGATCAGGTTCGGCAGCAGGAAGTTGCCGCCCCAGCCCGGGATCAGTCCGAGGAAGACCTCCGGCGTCGACAGCATGCCCGCGGCAACCGAGACGGTCCGGTAGGAAGCATGCAGCGCGACCTCCAGTCCGCCGCCGAGCGCCACCCCGTTCACGAACGCGAACGACGGCTTGCCGCCGTCCACCAGCTTCCGCAGTACGCCGTGCCCGATCTTGCCGAGCGCCAGCGCCTGCTCCCGATCGGTCAGTTTCGGTACGCCGGTCAGGTCCGCGCCCGCGGCCAGGATGAACGGCTTGCCGGTGATGCCGATGGCAACGATCTCGTCGCGGGCCAGCGCGGCGTCCAGTGCCGTGTTCAGCGAGCCGAGACCCTTCGGCCCGAACGTGTTCGGTTTGGTGTGGTCGTGCCCGTTGTCCAGCGTGATCAGCGCCATCACTCCCGCCTTGCCAGGCAGCACGATGTCCCGCGAGTGAGCAACGGTGACGATCTCATCGGTCGACAGCTCAGCAGCGCTGTCGATCAGTTCCTTCAAACTCACTTGATCTCTCCGCTTCGCTCCGAGCTCAAGTGAGCTTGGTGACTGCTGTACAAATGGTTCGCTGCGCTCACGCGGCACCTTCCCAGTTCGGGTTTTCCCAGATGACGGTTCCGCCCATGCCGAGGCCGACGCACATGGTGGTCAGGCCGTACCGCACCTCGGGCCGCTGCTCGAACTGCTTGGCCAGCTGGTTCATCAGCCGCACCCCCGACGACGCCAGCGGATGCCCGTACGCGATCGCGCCCCCGTACGGATTCACCCGCGGATCGTCGTCCGCGATCCCGTAGTGCTCCAGGAACGCCAGCACCTGCACGGCGAACGCCTCGTTCACCTCGAACGCCTGGATGTCGTCGATCGTCAGCCCGGCCAGCTTCAGTGCCTTCTCGGTCGCCGGAATCGGTCCGACGCCCATCACCTCCGGCTCCACCCCGGCGAACCCGTACGACACCAGCTTCATCTTCGGTGTCAGCCCGAGCTCTGCCGCGGCCTCGGCCGAGGTGAGTACGCACGCGGTCGCGCCGTCGTTGATACCCGCCGAGTTGCCCGCGGTGACCCGGCCGTGCGGGCGGAACGGCGTCTTCAAACCAGCCAGGTCCTCGACCGTCGTGCCCGGCCGCATCGGCTCATCGGTGTTCGCGTACCCCCAGCCCTGCTCGGCCGACCGGGTCGCGACCGGTACCAGGTCCGGCTGGATCAGGTCGTTCGCGTACGCCTTGGCCGCCTTCTCCTGGGATGCCGCCGCGTACGCGTCGGCGCGCTGCTTGGTGATCCCCGGGAACCGGTCGTGCAGGTTCTCCGCGGTCGAACCCATCACCAGCGCGGACGTGTCGACCAGCTTCTCGGCGATGATCCGCGGGTTCGGGTCGACGCCCTCGCCCATCGGGTGCCGGCCCATGTGTTCGACCCCGCCGGCCACTACCACGTCGTACGCGCCGAACGCGATCCCGGCGGCGGTGGTGGTGACGGCGGTCATCGCACCGGCGCACATCCGGTCGATCGCGTACCCGGGGGTGGTCTGTGGCAGCCCGGCCAGCAGGGCGGCGGTGCGGCCGATGGTGAGGCCCTGGTCGCCGATCTGGGTGGTGGCCGCGATCGCGACCTCGTCCACGCGCTCCGGGGGGAGACCCGGGTTGCGCCGCAGCAGCTCCCGGATGCACTTGATCACCAGGTCGTCGGCGCGGGTCTCGGCGTACTGGCCCTTGGCCTTGCCGAACGGGGTGCGCACGCCGTCGACGAAGACGACGTCGCGGATCTCACGGGGCACAGCGGCCCTCCTCTGTGGGGTTCGGGAAATCTAGCTAGATGCTACCCGTCGGTAACAGTACTCCAAAGCACCCCCGCCTGTGTGGGAGCTCACAGCAGGATCCGGCTACCCGTAGCGTCCGGCCGCGATTCGGCGCATGCTGGTATTCACCGCGCTACAGGAGTTGTTCCATGAACAATGTCGATCTGTCCGTGCCGGTTCTGAGCCGGGGGAAGCACCGCAGTCCACGCAAGGGCGCCTGCTTCATGGAGTTCGCGTCGTACCTGGCCGGTGAGCCGTGGTCGGACCACCCAGCCTGTACTCATCCACTGCTCGCGGGCGTCGCGCGCGACGTCAACGACTGCACGACCGACGCCGGCCGGTCCCGGCTCGCGCCGCTGATCCCGTCGGTGATCGGGCTGACCCCGGACGACCCGCACGTCGTACCCCGGGTGACCGCGCGCACGATCCGGCACGCGTTGCCGATCGTGTCGCAGGAGCGCCAGTACATCCTGGCCGTCGCGCTGCTGGTGGGGGAGAAGCAGCTCGCGCTGGTGGAGGGCCGCCCGCTGCACGACATCCAGCCGGAGTCGCTGGCCGCGCTCGAGTCGGTGCCCGCGGCGACCAAGTGGGCGCGTTCGTTCACCCACCGGGCCCGTCGTACCACGCCTGATTTCGCCCGCCGGACCGCGCCCCGAGCGGTGTCGTGTGCCGTCGAGGGCATTTCGCAGGCGTGCGTACCGAACCCGGACGAACGGCTGTACCAGTTGCTGGTCGACGCGATCGAGGAAACGAAGGCCTGGATGCCGGCACCCGCGCCGCGAACGGTCACCACCGAGGCCGTACGCTTCACGGTGTGACTGCCCAGAAGCAACGGGAGATCGACACCGGCACGGGTCTGATACCAGTCCACGAGTGGGGAACCGCCGGCAGTAGCGCGCCGGGAATCCTGCTACTGCAGGAGATCTTCGGCGTCTCCGGCTACATCAAGCAGCGCGCGGCGGACCTGCACGCGCTCGGGTACTACGTGATCGCCCCGGAGATCTACTGGCGGCTCGACGACACCGAGCTCGACGAGTCCTCGCCCGAGCTGCTGCCGCGCGCGATGGATACCGTCAACCGGCTCGACTGGGATCAGGCCGTGCGTGATTCGGTCGCCTCGCTGGAGTACTTGCGGGCGCGCGACCGGTCCACCGGCGTGGTCGGGTTCTGCTTCGGTGGCGGGCTCGGGTACAACGTGGCCGCCGTGTCGTCGCCTGATGTACTGGTCAGCTACTACGGTTCCGCGCTGCCGCGATTGCTCGAGCTGCGACCGCGTACGACCAGCCTGCACCACTTCGGCAACGCCGACGCGTACCTGGACGTCGACGCGATCGTGCCGGCCCTGAACGGCGCCGAGGTGCACCGGTACGACGGCGCGGGGCACGCGTTCGACAACCCGTTGCCGATGTTCCATCACCCGGCGGCGTCGGCGCTGGCCTGGCGCCGTACCGAGGACTTTCTCGCCCGTCATCTCCCTATCTCCGAAGGATGAGCATGAGCCTGTACGACATTCCGTTGACCACCTTGTCCGGTGCCGCCACGTCGCTGGGGGAGTACAAGGGCAAGGCGGTCCTGGTGGTGAACGTGGCGTCGAAGTGTGGGCTGACGCCGCAGTACGAAGGTCTGGAGAAGCTGCAGCAGAAGTACGGGTCCCGCGGCTTCACGGTCCTCGGCGCGCCGTGCAACCAGTTCGGCGGCCAGGAGCCAGGTTCGGCCGAGGAGATCGAGACGTTCTGCTCGACCACGTACGGCGTCACCTTCCCGATGCTGGACAAGCTGGAGGTCAACGGCGACGCCCGCCACCCGCTGTACGCCGAACTGACCCTGACCCCCGACGCCGAAGGCGAATCCGGCGACATCCAGTGGAACTTCGAAAAGTTCCTGATCACCCCCGAAGGCACCGTCGCCGCCCGCTTCCGCCCCCGCACCGAGCCGGAGTCGACCGAGATCACCACCGCGATCGAAGCCCAGCTCCCGACCAGCTGAGCCCGTCAGCTCCAGGATCCCCGCCACGTCCATCGTGGCGGGGATCTTCATTTGTACGCCTGCCGCGATGCATTGCAACAGCTCTTTCGAAAGGGTAGTTTCGATGCATGCCGGAACCGCATCGGAGTTTGAGTGACCCGCGCGAGCTGAATGCCCTGGCGCATCCCGTCCGGATGGCGATCGTCGAGATCCTGTCGATCGACGGACCGCTGACCGCGTCCGAGCTGGCCGAGCGGCTGGACGAGACGCCCGCCAACTGCTCGTGGCACCTGCGCAAGCTGGCGCAGCACGGGTTCGTCGTCGAGGCCGAGGGTGGGAAGGGGCGGCAGCGGCCGTGGCAGGTGCCCGGGCTGGGGTTTCGCTGGGACGAGGAGCACGCGGCGGCCTCCCTTGAAGAGCGGCGAGCGGCGCAGGCCTTGTCCGAGGTGGTGATGAGCCGGGCGATCGACCGGCTGCGGGAGTCGCAGCAGCGTGCGCCGGAGGAGTCCGAGCAGTGGCGTGCGGCGCGGAGCAATGTCGAGATGGTCGCCTGGCTGACCGCTGACGAGCTCAAAGAGATGAACGACGCGATCAACACCGTCCTGGATCGGCACGTGCAGCGGCTCACCGATCCGGCGCAGCGGCCGGCGGGCGCCCGGCTGTGCGAGTTCGTCTCCTGGGGCGTACCCGTGTACTTTCCCGGGGTCGAGCCGGCATGAGGAAGTTGTTCGCGCAGCCGGGATTCCCGCTCCTCTTCGGCGGGCTGAGTACGTCGATGCTCGGCGACTCGGTGATGCTGCTCGTGCTGAGCATGTGGGTGAAGACCCTGACCGGGTCGAACGCGATGGCCGGCCTGACGTTCTTCTTCATGGTGCTGCCGGCGCTCGGTGCGCCGCTGCTCGGTCTCTGGGTGGACCGATTGCCGCGCAAGGCGATCCTGGTCTGGGGCAACTTCGCCAGCGCGGTGGCGGTGCTCCCGCTGGTGCTTGTCCGCGATGCCGGCGATGTCTGGCTGATCTGGGTCGTCGCGTTCCTGTACGGCGTCTCGTTCGTCGTACTGCCCGCGGCGGTGAACGGACTGCTCAAGGACTTGCTGCCGGACGAGCTGCTCGTCGACGCGAACTCCAGCCTGGCCACGATCAAGGAGGGGTACCGCCTGTTCGGCCCGCTGGTCGGTGCCGCGATCTTCGCGACGGCCGGTGGTTGGCTGGTGGCGGTGGTCGACGCGGCCACGTTCACCATCGCCGGACTGCTGATCGCGACCATCAAGGTGACCGAGGCGCCGGCCCCGGAGCGGCACAGCTTCCGCGATGAGGTCATGGGTGGCGTACGGTTCCTGGCCGGCGACCGAGTACTCCGGCACGTACTCACCGGGATGGCGATCTCGATCCTCGTCATCGGCTTCTTCGAGTCGTCGATCTACGCGCTGATGGATGCCTTCGGCAAGCCGCCGACGTTCTCCGGCGTCTTCGTGACCTGTCAGGGCGTCGGCGCGATCGCCGGCGGGCTGACGGCCGGGCCCGCGGTCCGGCGCTTCGGTGCGATCGTCGTCTGTGCGGCCGGCCTGACCGCCCTGGCCGCCTCGACCGTCGTGTGTATCGTCGCGCCGACGATGACCGTCGTACTGGTCGGCGCGGCCATCTGCGGGGTCGGGTTGCCGTGGACGTTCGTGTCCTTCACGACGCTGATGCAGCGACGATCACCACGGCACCTGATCGGCCGGGTGTCGACCGCGGTCGATGTGCTCGTGTCCACCCCACAAGCCATCTCGCTGGCGCTCGGCAGTCTGCTCGTCGGTCTGCTCAGCTACCGGCAGATCTTCGCGATCATCGCGACGGTCATCCTGCTCGGCGTACTCCAGATCGTCCTGACCCTTCGTACCCAGATCCGCGCGGACCTGACGACCGGCGATCAGCAGGCGGAGGTGGTCTAGTCGAGGGGTGCGGCTTCGGAGGTCATGGCGGCGGTGAGGACCTCGGCGGTGAGGCCGATTTGCCAAGGGCGGGCGTGGTGGTCGCGGAGGAAGGCCGTGATCACCTCGAGGTTCACCTCTTCGGGAGGTGACCAGGCGAGGCGGCGGATGGTGTCCGGGGCCAGCAGGTTCTCGGTGGGGAGGCGGTGCGCCTCGGCGATCTCGGCGACGGCGGCGCGGGCGGCCGACAGGCGGGCGGCGGCGTCCGGGTCGCGGTCGGCCCAGGCGCGAGCCGGCGGCGGGCCGTCGTACCTCGGGCCTTGTTTGGGGAGTTGCGATTCGGGCAGCCGGCGCGCGTGGTCGACGGCCTCCCACCAGGTACGCATGTGGCGGTGCGCGCCCCGGCCTTTGAACGCGGTCAGGCGCTGCAGAGTGTCCCGGTCGACCGGCATCGCGGACGCGGCCTCGACGATGGCGGCGTCCGGGAGAATCCGGCCGGGGGAGATGTCAGCGGATTCGGCGATCTGGTCCCGGGCCTCCCAGAGCGCGCGGACGACGGCCAGGCTGCGGCGGTTGCGGACCCGGTGCATCCCGGACGTACGCCGCCACGGATCGGGTTTCGGTTCTCGCGGTGGCGCGTCCAGGATCGAGGTGAACTCCTGTTCGGCCCACTCCCATTTGCCTTCGCGGCGCAGCTCCTGCTCGATCGCGTTCCGCAGCTCGATCAGCATCTCGACGTCGAGCGCCGCGTACACCAGCCAGGGGGCCGGCAGCGGTCGCGACGACCAGTCGGCGGCGGAGTGTTCCTTCCGCATCCGGTAGCCGAGGACCTCGCTGACCAGCGAGGCGAGCCCGACCTTCGGGTAGCCGAGCAGCCGCCCGGCGAGCTCGGTGTCGAACACCTTCCGCGGCACCATCCCGACCTCGGCCAGACAGGCCAGGTCCTGGTTGGCGGCGTGGATGATCCACTCGGTGTCGACGATGGCGTCACCCAGCGCGGACAGGTCCCCGAACGGGATCGGGTCGACCAGCGCGGAGCCCGAGCCCTCGCGGCGCAGCTGCACCAGGTACGCCCGGTGCGAGTAGCGGTAGCCGGAGGCGCGCTCGGCGTCGACGGCGACCGGGCCGCTGCCGGACCGGAACGCCTCGACCGTGTCTTCGAGCGCGGGATCGCTGTCGACGACCTCCGAGAGCCCGTCCCTGAGCTCCAGCAGGGGCAGGTTCGCGATCGGGTCGTCCGCCGCTGACGGCATGGCGGGCGTGGACGGTTGCGGGTCGGCTGAACTCATCGGCCCCGCTGTCCGCGCCGGGTCGGCATCGCGACCACCCCCGGCGGAACCGGCGGCAGCCCGGCCGCCGTGCAGAGCACCTCGCCCCAGGCCTCGGCGTGCCTGGTCACGTCGACCAGCCCACCGGCGCCGGGCACGGGACTCCAGGACGCGCGGATCTCGATCTCCGCGGTCGCGTCGTCGTCGGCCATCCCGCCGAAGCTCTCCGATACCACCCTGGTCACGGTACCGCTCGGTGCCAGGTAGTCGGCGCCGCGGTCGGCGAGCGCCTCCATCAGCCAGGTCCAGCCCACGCCGCCGAGCAGCGCGTCGGTCACCATCTCCGGTTCGACGGCGGCACGCACGTACGCGACACAGCGGAAGGTCGACTGCCAGGCGTCGTTCCCCGCGGGATCGTAGAGGACGACCAAGCGGCCGGTGGCGACATCGTCACCGTCGACCGTCACGTCCGCGCTGACCGCGGCCGCGTGCGGTGCTATCCGCTGCGGTGCGGGCATCTCCTCGACGAAAACCTCGGGCCGGAACCGGGCACCTCGTAACTGCGAGACTGCCTCGGCGAACTCCGCGGGTGGCGCGTCGACCTGCTTGCGGGCACCCATATCGGCAGCCTACGACTGATTACGCACCGACGCCTGCGACGACGCGCCGGTAACTGGGCGCGACCAGCCGTCCGGGCGCCGGGGACCGCGTGGGATCATCGCTGTGTGCCTTCGACGTTACCGCTCGCCGACCGTTCCGCCTACCTGCTGGCCGCCCGGGGTGAGCGGCCGCCGCACACGCCGGTGTGGTTCATGCGCCAGGCGGGCCGGGCGCTGCCCGAGTACCGGGCGGTACGGGAGGGGATCAGCATGCTCGAGTCGTGTCTGCGGCCGGAGCTCGTCGTCGAGATAACGCTGCAGCCGGTCCGCCGTTACGGCGTCGACGCGGCGATCTTCTACTCCGACATCGTGCTGCCGCTGAAGGCGGCCGGGTTCGACATCGAGATCAAGCCGGGCGTCGGCCCGGTGGTCGCGGACCCGATCCGGGACGCCGCCGGTGTCGCCACGGTCCGCCCGGTCACCCCGGCCGACGTGACGTTCACCACCGAGTCGGTGCAACAGCTCGTCACCGAGCTCGCGGGTACGCCGCTGATCGGTTTCGCGGGCGCCCCCTTCACGGTCGCGTCGTACTTGGTCGAGGGCGGGCCGAGCAAGGACTACGCGAAGACCAAGGCGATGATGCACGGCAACCCGGAGCTGTGGCACGCGCTGGCGGACCGGCTGGCCGACGTCGCGATCGCGTACCTGTCGGTGCAGGTCGAGGCGGGCGCGTCGGCGATCCAGCTGTTCGACTCGTGGGCCGGTGGGTTGTCACCGCGCGACTACGAACGCTTCGTGCTGCCGCACTCGGCGAAGGTCCTGGACGCGATGAAGGCGTACGACGTGCCGCGGGTGCACTTCGGCGTGAACACCGGCGAGTTGCTCGGCCTGATGAGCGCGGCCGGCGCTGATGTGGTCGGCGTCGACTGGCGCGTTCCGCTGGACGAGGCCGTCCGCCGGATCACCGCCGCCGGGGGCGCGCCGAAGCCGGTGCAGGGCAACCTCGACCCGGCGCTGCTGTTCGCGGGCTGGGACGCGATCGAGCCCGAGCTGGACCGCATCCTTGAGGAGGGCAAGGCGGCGCCCGGCCACATCTTCAACCTCGGCCACGGCGTCCCCCCGAACGCCGACCCGGACGTGCTGACCCGCGTGGTCAAGTACGTCCAGTCCAAGAAGTGATCCGGCTGCCGGATCACCCGGTCACCCTGGAACTGCTGACGGCGGAGCACGCCGAGGCGGTCCTTGCGTTCGAGCAGGAGAACCGGGCGTACTTCGCGTCCTGGATCACGGACCGTGGCGACGACTACTTCGCCACTTTCGCAACCCGGCACGCGGCCCTGCTCGCGGAGCAGGCGGCAGGCGTCTGCCGCTTCCACGTACTGGTGGATGACTCCGGCGCGGTGGCCGGCCGGGTGAACCTGGTCGATCTCGAGAACGGCGCGGCCGAGCTCGGGTACCGGATCGCGGAGAAGTGGACCGGCCAGGGGCTGGCGTCCGAAGCGGTCCGGGCGCTGATCGGAATCGCCGCGACCGAGTACGGGCTGACCGCGCTGTGGGCCGGTGCCTCGAATCACAACGCGGCCTCCCAGGCGGTCCTGACCAAGGCCGGGTTCCGGCCGGTCGCGTCCACCCACACCAGCCTCGGGCCGGGTACGAAGTACGAGCTGATCTTGGCGGACATGTGAGCCGGGTAGTGGTCGTCGGCGGCGGGATCAGCGGCCTGGCCGCCGCGCACGCACTGGCGACGGGACCGAATCCGCCGCGGATCACCGTGCTGGAAGGTTCACCGCGGCTCGGCGGGAAGCTGGCCGGTGGCGAGGTCGCGGGCGTACCGGTCGACCTGGGCGCCGAGTCGGTGCTGGCCCGGCGGCCCGAGGGGATCGAGCTGATCCGCGCGCTCGGGCTCGGCGACGAGGTCGTGCACCCGGCGACCACCTCGGCGGGCCTGTGGGTCGGCGACCGGATCCGCGCGATCCCGCCGACCGTGATGGGCGTACCCGTGGACCCCGCCGCGACCACCGACGTACTCGGGACGGATGCGGCGGAGCAGGTCGCGCACGAGGCCGAGCTGCCGGCGCCTGCGCTGACCGAGGATGTCGCGATCGGCCGGTTTGTCGCCGAGCGGATGGGCGCATCCGTGACCGACAAGCTGATCGACCCGCTGCTCGGCGGCGTGTACGCCGGCAAGGCCGAGGAGATCTCCCTCGCGGCCGCGGTGCCCGACCTGTACGCGAAATTGCGCACTGCGCCGAGCCTGCTCGCCGCCACCGCCGAGCTGCGTGAGCTGGGTCAGACACGCGCCGGTCAACCCGTGTTCGCGGGCGTGGTCGGCGGCGTGAATCGCATCATCAGTGCCCTGGAGCAGGACCTGACCGCCCGTGGTGTCGACATCCGCCGCAAGCTCGCGGTGCGCCGGATCACCAAGGACGCCGACGGCTACGTACTGGAGGCAGGTCCGGTGCCCGCGCCGACGTACCTGAACGCGGATGCGGTGATCGTCGCCGTGCCGGCGGCGCCCGCGGCGCGGATGCTGACGGACCTGGTGCCGGCCGCGTCGACCGAGCTGGCGACCATCGAGTACGCGAGTATGGCGATCGTCACGCTCGCGGTACGTAAGACCGACTGGCCGGACGGCGCGACCGGGTCCGGGTTCTTGGTGCCGTCCGTGGAAGGGCGCACGATCAAGGCGTCCACCTACTCGCACGCGAAGTGGGCATGGTCGGCCGAGGCCGGGGGAGACCTGGCCGTACTGCGTGCATCGGTCGGCCGGCTCGGTGAGGAGTACGTGCTGCAACGCTCCGACGAAGAGCTCGTCGCGCTCGCGGTGTCGGATCTGAAGCAGGCGATCGGGCTGGACACACCCGTGATCGGATCCCTGGTGACGCGCTGGGGCGGCGGCCTTCCGCAGTACGCGGTCGGGCATCTGGACCGGGTCGATCGGGTCGAGACCGCGGTTGCCGGCGTACCCGGCCTGGCGGTCTGCGGAGCGGCCTACCGTGGTGTCGGAATCGCCGCGTGTATCGCGTCCGGTGGTAAGGCGGCCACCCGGGTGCGGGCGCACCTGGAGGCATTGGAGACAATGAAGTCGTGACTGGTAAGCCGAAAGCACGTGAACTCAACAACGTCATCCGGTACACGCTGTGGTCGGTGTTCAAGGTCGAGACACCGCTCGGTGACGCCGACCGGGACGAACTGACCGCCGAGCTGAACGACCTGGTCGGGAAGCTCGCCGCCGAGGACGTGGTGATCCGCGGGATCTACGACGTGGAGGGGTTCCGCGCCGACGCCGACTTCATGATCTGGTGGCACGCGCCGACCTCGGACGCGCTCCAGCAGGCGTACCACCAGCTGCGCCGCTCGCGGCTCGGGCGGCACCTGGTTCCGGTCTGGTCGCAGTTCGCGCTGCACCGGCCGGCCGAGTTCAACAAGAGCCACATCCCGGCGTTCCTGGCCGACGAGGAGCCGCGGGCGTACGTCTGCGTGTACCCGTTCGTCCGCTCGTACGAGTGGTACCTGCTGCCGGACGAGGAGCGGCGGTTCATGCTGGCCGAGCACGGTCAGCAGGCCCGCGGCTACCCGGATGTCCGTGCGAACACGGTCGCGTCCTTCGCGCTCGGCGACTACGAGTGGATGCTCGCCTTCGAGGCCGACGAGCTGCACCGGATGGTCGACCTGATGCGTGACCTCCGGGCGTCGACGGCGCGCCGGCACGTCCGCGAGGAGACGCCGTTCTACACCGGCAAGCGCACCGGCGTCGCCGAACTGATCGCCAATCTCGTCTGATGACCCGCAAGGCGTTTCCGGTCCTGTACGTCAGCGACGTACGCCGGTCCGTCGAGTTCTACACGCTGCTCGGCTACCAGTCGACGTACCAGTTCCCGCTCGAGGGCGACCCGCACTACGTCGGGCTCGAGCGGGGCGACTCGTCGCTGGGCATCGCGGTCGCGGACTGGCCGGAGGCGCAACTCGGTATCACCGTCGGCACCGGCCCGCGGTTCGAGCTGTTCGTGTACGTCGATGACGTCGACGCCGAGGTGGAGCGCTTCCGCGCGGCCGGCCACCCGGTCCTGCAAGAGCCGGCCACGATGCCGTGGGGCGAACGCCAGGGCTACCTCGCCGACCCGGAAGGCAACCCGGTCGCCCTCGCCACCCCGGTCTGACCCCACCCCACCCCCGCATCTCCACCCTCCCCAAACCGGTTCGGGGAGGGGTGCCACTTGGACCGGGGAGTGCCGCTGCCCGAATCGGGTGGGTAAACCTCCCCAAACCGGTTTGGGGAGGTTTACGTCCCGGGCTTCTGCAGCAGGTAGTCCTCGGCGCGCATCGACGTCGGCGGCTTGACGTCGATCGGGATCAGCTCGCGCAGGTCGCGTTCGGTCAGGCTGTCCGGATTACGCGTCGACAACCGGGTGGCCTGGTTCGAGATCGCTTCCTCAAGGATGTTCCGGATGAACCGGCCGTTGCCGAAGTTGTGCCCACGCGGCGCCGGCGGGATCACGCTGCGGACCTTGTCCAGCACTTCCTCGCCGTAGATCATGCCCTTCTGCCGGGCCTGCAGCTCGAAGATCGCGACCAGCTGATCGGTGTCGTACTCGCTGAACGACAGCAGCTTCGGGAACCGGGACTGCAGACCGGTGTTGGACTCCATGAACCGCTGCATCTCGCGGTGGTACCCGGCGACGATCACGATGCAGTCGTTGCGGTGGTCCTCCATCAGCTTCAGGATCGTCGCGACCGCTTCCAGGCCGTAGTCACCCGGAGTGTTCTCCGGGACCAGCGTGTACGCCTCGTCGACGAACAGCACGCCGCCGAGGGCGTCCCGGAACTTGCCGGCCGTCATCGGGGCGGTCGTACCGACACTGGACCCGACCAGATCGGACCGGTCGACCTCGACCACATGGCCCTTCTCGAGTACGCCGAGCTGGTGGTAGATCCGGCTGAGCAGTCGCGCGATCGTGGTCTTCGCGGTACCGGGCTTGCCGACGAACACCATGTGCCGGGCGCGCTCATGACTGGGCAGGCCCAGCTCCGTACGCCGCAGGTTGGTCTTCACCTCGGCCACCATCCGGCGGACCGCGTCCTTGACCGACTCCAGGCCGATCAGTGAGTCGAGCTCGGCGAGCGGGTTCTCGCTGAAGTCGACCGGCGCGGGCAGCGGCTCGTCGAGCTCGCCGCCGCTCGCCGCGGAACCGGTCGCCGGCTCGTCGTGGACTGTGTGCCAGGCATCCGACAGTGAGGTGGCCTGATCCGCTCCGGCCGCGGTCTCCATGCTCCAGCGCTCCCGGTCGAGGACGCGGAACAGTGACGTCAGGTCCGGCACCTCCGGCTCGGGCCAGGCGCCCTTGCTGAGTACGCCGGCCAGGTGGATCGAAACGCGGGTCGCGGCGGCACCCCACGTACGCGCCAGGTCCGCCTGGTCGTGCCGGATCGCGCGCGACAGCCACTGGTGGACATGACCGAACCACGTTTGCGCGCTGAAGGTCTGGTGAATGTCGCTGAGTGCCTTCTCGACGTCCTGGGTCGCGCTGCCGAGGATCGTCGCGACCGATTGCGGGATGCCGCGCAGCCGGGTGGCGAGGATCAGCTCGGCCATCAGCTGAGCGAAGTCACCCGCGTACTCGTCCGGGGTGGTCATCAGCAGCCGGGCGTGCGCGTCGCGGATCGCGTTCAGTGAGTACCGCAGCGCGGCGGTCGGGCCGGCCAGCTCGGGGAGTACGGCGCGCTCACTGTCCTTCAGCGCGTCGTTTCGCCAGTAGCTGACGATCTCCTCGTACTCGCCGGTCATGTGCAGGTGGGCGCTCTGCCGGTCGGTGAGCGCGCGGTCGAAGGCGGCCGTCAGAGCGGCGGCGCGGGCCGCCATCGGCGGGGCGTCCACGAACTGGCTGACGACGTCGCGGGACAGCTGCAGTGCCTGCTTGCGGCCGGCCTCGCGGAAGCCGCGGGCGCCGGCGATCGCTTGCAGATGCCAGTCGGTCGGCGCCGTGTAGATGACGTGGCCGGAGCCACCCAACCGCGTCGCGGAGCGGTGGAAGTCATGGGTCAGGTGGGACGAGATGTCCGCGTAGTCGCCGTGCAGCACCGGGATCCAGCCGGTCAGCAGCGGTGCCACCTGATGGGTGAACCAGACCGCGGCCGGGGTGCCCTTGACGAAATCCGGGAACGCGTCGCCGCGCAACGGCCGGAGCGAGTGCGGATCGCCCGCCCAGGCCTGCAACCGGGCCCGGACTCCCGCGATCCACTCGGCCGGCACCTCCCACGGCTCCGCCGCCGCCAGCACATCCAGAACCCGCGGTGTACGGATGTCGTCAGCCACCAATTTCCCTTCCGAGGAGCCACCAGCCGACCCAGTCTAGGACCAGACCGGGTGACCGGTGGTCTGACTCAGGCTGGGCCGAGGGTCAGGCTGATGCTGTTGATGCAGTAGCGGAGGTCGGTGGGGGTTTCGTAGCCCTCGCCCTCGAAGACGTGGCCCAGGTGCGAGCCGCAGTTGGCGCAGCGGACCTCGACGCGCTTCATGCCGAGGGTGGAGTCCTCGATGTACTCGACCCGGTCCTCGGCGAGCGGTGCGAAGAACGACGGCCAGCCGCAGTGCGACTCGAACTTGGATTCGCTGCGGAACAGCTCCGCGTCACACGCCCGGCACTTGTACACGCCGACCGTCTTGGTGTCGGTGTACTCACCGGTGAACGCCCGCTCCGTACCGGCCTTGCGCAGCACCTGGAACTCGGCAGGGGACAGCTGCGCCTTCCACTCCGCGTCTGACTTCTGTACGGCGTAGTCCTTGGTGGAATCTGTCACGTCTCAAGTATCGGGGCCCGGACAAGCCGAAGCACGTCCGGGCCCCACGACGTAAGCGTCCCGTCAGGTCAGTGGACCCACGACGGCAACGGGATCAGCTTCACCACCTGCGGGTCGTGGTCGGAGATCTGGTCCGGGAACTCGGCGTTCATGTGCACCACGTCGTACGACGCGGCCAGGCGCAGGTTCTGCGAGATCAGGATCTGGTCCAGGATCTGGCTGTTGCCCTCGAAGACGTAGCTGTACCGCTCCGGGAGCGGGAGCGTCCGGGGCAGGTCGACCAGCGCGGTCTTGCCGGAGCCGACCAGGATGTCCGCGGTCTGCGACCAGTCGAAGTCGTTCAGGTCACCCAGGACGACGATGTTGGCGCCCTTGTCCTTGGCCAGGATCTGGTCCACGAACCCGCGGACCGCGGTGGCCTGCTGGTGCCGCTTCGGCGCGCTGGACTGAACCGGCGGCTGGAACCGGCCCCAAAGCGGGTCGTCGCCGCCCTTCGAGCTGAAGTGGTTGACCACCACGAACACCGTCTTGCCGTGCCACTTGAACTCGCCCGCGAGCGGCACCCGGGTGGCGGCCCAGGCCGGGTTGGCCGGGTCGACGCGGCCCGGTGACGCGCTCAGGTGCGGGCGGCCGGCCCGGTCGGTGGTGATCGTGGTCGCGACCGTCGAGCCACCGCCCGGGGTGTCGACGAACTTCAGCGGCTTGTCGGTCCGGTACAGGAACGCGACCCGGATGTTGCCGCCCGGCTCGCCGCCCTCCGCGTTGTTCACCGGGTCGATCTGCCGCCACGCGTACTTCGGTCCGCCCGCCTTCACGATCGCGGCGGTCAGCAGGTTCAGGGTCTTGTCGGCGGCGGTGGTACCGGAGTTGATCGCGCCGTCGTTGTCCTGCACTTCCTCGAGCCCGACGATGTCCGGCGCGGCCAGGTTACGGACGACGACCTGCGCCAGCCCGTCGAACTTGGCGTCCCCGTCGTTCGGGTCCAGGTTCTCCACGTTGAACGTGGCCACGGACAACTGCGCCGGCGATGACGGCTTGGTGACCTCGCGCTTCAGCCCGCCGTCGATCACCGCCGGCGTCGTGGGCGGCAGGAACTTGTAGTTACCGAACGAGTAGTCGAGCACGCCGGTCACCACGCCGGCCAGCTTGTCGCCGGTCTTCGCGTCGGGCATCGGCGCCAGTACGTCGTCGAGCATGACCCGCTCGGGGTTGCTGTCGGTCTTCTGCAAGAGGATTCCGCCGCGGACCGTACGTACGCCGGAACCGGCCGGTACGACCGGAATCTCCCGGAACGAACTGGTCGGACCGGTGACCTCAGGCTGGTTGATGCCGAGCCACATGCCCTCCAGCGACTCCCAGAAGTCCAGACCGTCGTTCCGCGGGTCGAAGGCGGTGCTGGTGGTCTCGACGTCACCCTTCGAATCGTCGTCGATGACCGTCGACGGCGGCACCCGGCCGCCCGCGCCGACGATGGTCGGAGCCGGCACGGCGGCCGTACCCGTCACCGTGACCTTCGGGTTGGTCAGCTCGGTCGTGGTGAGGTTCGTCGTACCGCCGGAGCCGCCGGGGCGGAACTCGGCGACCGTGCCCTCGATGTTCAGCGCGTCGCCGACCGCGACCGTCGGCGCGGAGCTGGTGAAGACGAAGATGCCCTCGCTGGTGGCCGGGTTGCCGTCCGGCTGGGTGTCCTGGAACCAGAACCCGTTGCCGCTCTTCGCGGTGACCACGCCGGTGACGTTGCCGACCCGCTTGCCTTCCAACGGCGAGCGGTGCGCGGCGCCCTGGATGTCGTGGATCTTCGCGTCCACGGGCGGCTCGGCCGGCCCGCCGGTCAGCGTACCCGGCGACGGGTTGCCCGCGACGAAGTCCGCGCTGTTGTTGTCGGTGTCCTGCTTCGGGTTCGACCGGGCGGCCGAGGTCGTGTTCGACAGGCCGGGCGCGGGCGCTGTCTCGGAGTCGTTCGCCGTCCCGAAGCCGACGTAGTCGCGGACGGCGGGGTCGGCGTGGCAGCCGGAGCCGCAGGCGAGCGCGGTCTGGTTGGTGACCAGGGCGACCTTGCCCGCGGTGGCGGACATCAGGATCGTGCCGGTCACGTTCGGCGTCGGCATCGGCTGGCCGTTGGCGCCGCCGCCCTCCTGGATCAGGTACGCGGCGCCCGGCGCGATACTGCCGGTCAGCTTCGTGACCTGCCACGACGCGCCGGCCGCGGACGCGTACTGGATCGACCAGCCGCTCACGTCGACCGGGGCGGAGCTGTTGTTGGTCAGCTCAACGAAGTCGTTGGTGTACGGCGCGCCGCTGTTGCCGCCACCGCCGTACACCTCGGTGATGACCACATCGGCCGAAACGGCCTGCGCGGGCGCGGCGGCGATCGCCACCGCGAGCCCGGAGGCGAAGAGACTGGTCGTGACCGCGAGGGCGCCCAGGCGGCGTCGCGGTCGGTTCAGGGCAGACATGGCCCGGATTCTCACACCGGCCAGTGACCGTTCCAAGCCCCAACACATGAACACCCGGCGATGCCACGGAACGCACGGGTGATCATTCACTCAGCCGCTACCGGGTTGTGTGACCGCTGGCCTGCTGCAACGCGCCAGCGGTCACACAACCCGTCATTCGGTCAGTTCACCGCGACGGCGGTCCAGGCGGCCGCGACGGCGGCGCGCTCGGGGCTGGTCGCGCCGTACAGGTCGGTGGCGGCGTTGAGGGTGGCGGTTCGGGCTTGGGCGTACGTGGTGCCGCTGGTCATGTACGTGGTCAGCGCGCGGTACCAGATCTTGCCGAGCTTGTCGTGACCGATGCCGGTGAGCGTCGAACCGTCACAGGCCGTCGAGTCGTGCGGCAGCCCGCCGATCGTCTTCGCGCCGGTGCCTTCGGCGAGCAGGTACGCGAAGTGGTTGGCGATCGCGGACGAGTAGTGCACGTCCAGGTTGCCGACGCCGGAGGAGTAGCAGTCCGGCGACTTGCCGTCCTTGCTCGGCTTGTCCATGAAGCGCAGCGCCGGGCGGTCCTTCATGATCTTCTCGCCGATGTAGTAGTCGCCCGGGTCGGACGCGTTGTTCGCGGAGAACTCGACCAGGGTGCCGAAGATGTCGCTGGTCGCCTCGTTCAGGCCGCCGGACTCACCGGAGTACGTGAGGTTCGCGGTGTGCTCGGTGACGCCGTGGGACATCTCGTGACCGGCCACGTCGAGCGAGACCAACGGTCCGGCGGCGACGTTGTCACCGTCTCCGTACGTCATCTGCTTGCCGTCCCAGAACGCGTTCACGTAGTTGGTGCCGTAGTGCACGCGGCTCGGTACGCCCTTGCCGTCACCGAAGATGCCGTTCCGGCCGTGCACGTTCTTGTAGTAGTCGAACGTGGTCTCGGCGCCGTAGTGGGCGTCGACGGCGGCAGTAGCGCGGTCGGCGTTGGTACCCGTACCCCAGTGGTTGTCCGCGTCGGTGAACCGGGTCGGCGTCGGGCAGCCGAGCTGGAACAGCTGACAGAGGATCGAGTCGGTCTTGTTGTTCGCGTCGGCGGTGAAGCCGTTGCCGCGGGTCGCGTCGGTCAGTGTGAAGCCGCCGGTCGCCGCACTCGTCTCCAGCGGGACCGTGCCGGAGTACAGACTCTTGCCATCACCGGTGGCCGTTTCGATGTGCTGCTCGCTGACCAGCTTGGCACCGGTCAGGGCGTCGATCGTGGTGGTGATGCGGCTCGGCGTACCGTCCTTCTGGGTGCCGGCGGTGGTGACCAGGTAGGCCAGCCGCGGGGCCCCCTTGCGGGCCTCGATCACCAGACTCGGTTTGCCCTGCGCGGTCAGGCCCTTCGCGACTGCATTGGCGGTCGCGGTCGCGACGCTCACCTTGGGCGCACGGCCGACGTCGGCGCTCCGGGTCAGGGTCAGGCTGGCGCTCCTGAACGCGCCGTCCTTGGCCTGGTGTACGACGACATCGCCGCCGAGTACGGGCAGGCCGCCGATGGTCCGGTCCATCCGGACGTGGCTGGCGCCGTCGGCGTCGACGATCACGTCCTTGACCACGAACGCGTCGGCCGTGGTGGCCCGCAACGCGTTGAGGTTGCTGCTGATCGCTGCCCGCGCGTCCGCGACGGCCGCGGCCGGGGAGGGTTTCGCGGCTGCGGAGCCGGTTGGCGCACCGCTTGCCGTGGTGGCGCTGGTCAGTCCGAGGGTGGTAGTGGTCACCACTGCGGTGGCAGCGGCGAACAGGGCGGATCTGTTCATCCTCGCGCTCCTTGTCAGGTGTCCCGGGGGCCTCACGCCCCAGGAACGAGGTGATGGAACGTTACCGCCCGGTCACCTACCGTGGCCAGAGGTGAAGAAGATTTGCCCTTTCCGACCGGCCCGGGTGCCGAGATGCTGAGCTGCCGGGGTTTGTCGGCCCGGGGAGATACCGTCTCGGCATGGCGAAGAGCACAGCCGTGATGGTCCCCGTCGGCGAGCGGGAGGTCCGGGTCACCAGCCCGGACCGGGTCGTGTACGAGGCGACCGAATGGGCGCCGGCGGTCACCAAGCAGCAGGTCTGCGAGTACTTCATCGCCGTCGGCCCGGCGTTCATGCACGCGTCCGGCGACCGTCCGGTCGCGCTGGAGCGCTGGCCCGGCGGCTGGCGCGAGGGGATGACCTTGTCGGTCGACTCGATCGGCCGCCAGACCGGTGACGGGTTCTACTCCAAGCGCCTGCCCAAAGGCGCGCCGGACTGGCTGGAAACCTGTCGCGTACTGACGCCGAACGGCCGCCCGATCGACGAGCTGTGCCTGACCGAGCTCGCGGCCGTGGTGTGGGCGGCGCAGATGGGCACGCTGACCTTTCACCCGTGGGCGGTGCGCAAGACCGACCTGGACCGCCCGGACGAGCTGCGCCTCGACCTCGATCCACAACCAGGTGCGACCTTCGCGGACGCCCGGCAGGTGGCCGGCGTCGCCAAGGAGCTGCTCGAAGAGCTGGGCCTGCGAGGGTACCCGAAGACCAGTGGGAACCGGGGGATTCACATCTATGTCCGGATTCAGCCGGAGTGGAGCTTCGACCAGGTCCGGCACGCGGCGATCGGTCTCGGCCGGGAGCTGGAGCGCCGCGACGACCGGGTGACGACCGCCTGGTGGAAAGAGGAGCGGGGCGATGCGTCGATCTTCCTCGACTTCAACCAGAACCTCCGCGACCGGACCGTGGCCGGCGCCTGGTCGTTGCGTCCGCGACCCGGAGCACCGGTCAGTACGCCGATGAGCTGGGCGCACCTCGCGGAGGTGGACGACCCGCGGAAGTACAACCTGCACACGGTCCCGGAGTACTTGTCGGACGGTGATCCGTGGTCGGACATCGACGACACGGCGTACGCGCTGGATGCACTGCTCCGGTTGTGGGAGGACCTGCCGGGCGGCGAGCTGAACTTCCCGCCGGACTATCCGAAAATGCCGGGCGAACCGCCTCGCGTGCAGCCGAGCAAGAAGGTCGCCGAGCACTGGGACGAGCAGGGCAACCGGATCGAGACCTGACACTTCGCGGAGGTGTCCCGTCGTAGTGGTGTCAGCGAAAACGCGAAGGAGACATCACTATGAACGCCCGTTTGGACCTGTTCACCAACCCGGTGCTGGGGAAGTTCGTCAAGCACTTCAACGCCGGTGCGCGGGTCGCGATGGATGTTGGAATCCCGCTCGCCACGCTGGAGCTGCTCGAGCTTCGGGTCAGCCAGATCAACGGCTGCGCCGTCTGCGTCGACATGCACTCGAAGGACCTGGCGCACCACGGTGAGTCCGCGGTGCGGATCAATCTGGTCGCTGCCTGGCGCGAGGCCACCGTGTACACCGATGCGGAACGCGCCGCCCTGGAGCTGGCCGAGGCCGGCACTCGGATCGCCGACGGGGCCGGAGGGGTTCCTGACGACGTGTGGCTGAACGCGAGCAAGCACTACAGCGAGGAGCAACTGGCCGCGCTGGTCGTCGCGATCGCCGGAATCAACACCTGGAACCGGTTGAACGTCCTCACCCAGCAACCGGCCGGCGACTACGTCCCCGGCCAGTGGGGCTGACCCGGCCCCGCACCCCGGGCCACAACACGAGTGGATATCCACCCGTGTCGTGGGTTCTCCACCCGTACACCGGTGGAGAACCCACAAGAGCAGTGGATATCCGCTGGTGTGCTCAGAGCGAGCGGAGGGCGCCGCCGTCGACCGGGAGGATCGTGCCGGTCAGGTACGACGCGGCGGGGGAGAGGACGAAGGCGGCGACGCGGCCGAACTCGTCGGGGGTGCCGTACCGGCGGAGCGGGATGGTCTTCTCGGCGGCGCGCCGGGCCGCGTCGGGGTCACCGGACTTGCCGTCCAGCTCGGTCAGGCGGGCGGTGGCGATCCGGCCGGGCATCAGGCCGTTGACGCGGATGCCCTTCGGGCCGAGCTCGTCGGCCAGCGTCTTCGCCACCATCGCCAGGCCGGGGCGCAGGCCGTTGGAGATCGCCAGGCCGCTGATCGGTGCCTTCACCGACGAGGAGAGTACGAAGGCGATCGACGTATCCTCCGAGCCGGCCCGGGCGACCGCGCGGGCGATCCGCAGGCCGCCGAGGAAGACGCTGTCGAAGGCCGCCCGCCAGTCGTCCTCGGTGGATTCGAGCGCGCTGCCGGGCCGCGGGCCGCCGACGCTGATCAGCGCGCCGTGCAGCGCGCCCCACTTGGCGATCGCGGTCGCGGCCAGCCGCTCCGCGCTGTCCGGGTCGGCGTTGTCGACCGGGATGCCGACGACGTTCTCGCCGAGCTCGGCGGCGGCGCGCGCGATCGACTCCTCGTTCCGGCTGGAGATCACCAGCCGGGCGCCCTCGCCGGCCAGCGCCTTCGCGGTGGCGAAGCCGAGCCCGGCGCTGGCGCCGGTGACGATGTAGGTGCGGTCGCGCAGTCCAAGGTCCACACCACCATCCTGCCGCACCACCCCCGGCCGCGCACCTCGAACAGTGGCCGACGGCAAGAAGTGCTCAGTAGGCCGATCGGCGCAGCGGTGATTCGGCGGTGGTCAGGTGCCAGGCGGTGTTGACCAGGCCGAGGTGTGAGAACGCCTGCGGGAAGTTGCCGAGCATCCGGCCGGAGTTCACGTCGTACTCCTCCGCCAGCAGGCCGACGTCGTTGCGCAGGGCAACCAGCTTCTCGTACAGGTCCCGGGCTTCGCCGACCCGGCCGATCATCGCCAAGGAGTCCGCCAGCCAGAACGAGCAAATCAGGAACGTGCCCTCGTCGCCTTCCAGGCCGTCGTCGGTGTGCTCGGTGAGGTACCGCCGGACGAACCCGTCCGACGCCAGCTCCCGTTGCACGGCGTCCACTGTCCCGACCACGCGCGGATCGTCGGCCGGCAGGAAGCCGACCTGCGGGATCAGCAGTACGGCCGCGTCCAGCGCCTTGCTGCCGTACGCCTGGGTGAACGAGTTCCGGTCCGGGTCGTACGCCTGGTCGCAGACCTCTTGGTGGATCTCGGCCGCGCGCGCCTTCCATTCCGCCGCCGGACCGCTCAGCCCGAACCGCTCCACCGCGCGCGCCGCCCGGTCGAACGCGACCCACGCCATCACCTTCGAGTACGTGAAGTGCTGCCGGCCGCCGCGGACCTCCCAGATGCCTTCGTCGGGCTGGTCCCAGACGTCCTCCAGGTGGCGCATCAGGCCGCGCTGCACCTGCCAGGCTTCGTCGGTCGCCCCGATCTGCGCCTCGCGGGCCAGGGCGAGTACGTCCATCACTTCGCCGTACACGTCGAGCTGCAGTTGTTCGGCGGCCGCGTTCCCGATCCGGACCGGCGCCGACGAGCCGAACCCGGGCAGCCAGCCGGCCTCGAACTCGGTCAGCCGGCGTTCACCGGTCACGCCGTACATGATCTGCAGGTCCTCGGGGGAGCCGGCGATCGCGCGGAGCAGCCAGTTCCGCCAGGCTTCGGCCTCGTCGGTGTAGCCGGCCCGCAGCATCGCGGACAGCGTCATCGTTGCGTCGCGCAACCAGCAGTACCGGTAGTCCCAGTTCCGGCCGCCGCCGAGTGCCTCCGGCAAGGACGTGGTCGGGGCCGCGACGATGCCGCCGGACGGCGCGTACGTGAGTGCCTTGAGCGTCAGCACGGAACGGGTGACTTCCTCGCTGACATCGGTCGCGCGGCTCGTACGCCCGATCCAGTCGGTCCAGAACGTCTCCGTCGGTTCGAGCGACCCGAGCGCGTCGGTCGGCTCGGGTACCGTGTGGTGCGACGGATGCCAGGTGAGTACGAACCACGCGCGGTCGTTCGCGCCGATCCGGAAGTCGCTGTACGTGGTCAGATCCCGCCCGTACTGATGCACGTCGGACCGCAACGAAACCGCGTCCGGCCCCGCGATCGCGTCGATCTGCCCATCGGATCGCCGTACCCACGGCACCACGTGACCGTAGTCGAACCGCAGCTTCAGCTCGGACCGCAGCTCGACCGAGCCGCTGACGCCTTCCACGATCCGTACGACGTCCGGGGCCGCGTCCCGCGGTGGCATGAAGTCGATCACCCGGACCGAACCCGACGGCGTCGACCACTCGGTTTCGAGTACGAGCGTGTCGCCCCGGTAGTGCCTGCTGCTCACGGCGTCGGCGTCCCGCGGCGCGATCCGCCAGTGCCCGTTGTCGTCGCTGCCGAGCAGGGCGGCGAAGCAGGCCGGCGAGTCGAACCGCGGGAAGCACAGCCAGTCGATCGAGCCCTGCTTCGAGACCAGCGCGGCGGTCTGCAGGTCACCGATCAGCGCGTAGTCCTCAATCCGCCGCTCCGGCACGGGCTTCGGACCGCTCGACGACTTCGTCGTCCTCCGACTTGTCATCGCGCCCTCCCTGTCTGGTGAAGTAGACGAGTCCGCCGACCGCGAGCAGGGCGAAGAAGAACCACTGCAGCGCGTAGAAGAAGTGTGGCCCGTCGTCGATCTCCGGTCCGGGGAACGCGCCGAACGCCGCGTCGTTGGCCGGTTCCTGCTTGTCGATCGTCAGGTACCCGTCGTACAGGTTCAGGCCGAGGACCTTGGCGTAGTCCGGTCCGTTGATCAGGCGCGCCGTCCCGTCCTCCGGCGTGCCGCCCGAGGTGTGGCCGCCGCGTTCGCTGCGCTGCAGGCGGCCGGTCACGGTCACCTCGCCGCCGGGAACGGAGGGCACGTGCTGCGGCATCAGCTCGGAGCTCTGCCGGGCCAGGAACCCACGGTCGACCAGGACCGCCTTGCCGTTCGGCAGCATCAGCGGCGTGACGATCTCGAAGCCGGGCTTGTCGTTGACGTTGCGGTACTTGAGCACGATCTGCTTCGAGGCGTCGTACTTCCCGGTCACCGTAGCCGTACGCCAGGCGTGCTGGTCGCCGACGACGCCCCGCGGGCCGAGGATCTGGTCGAGCGGCGCGGGCGCCGCGGCCAGGTTGGTCCGGGTGACGGTGTTCCGCGCCTTGCGCTCGTCGAGCCGGTGCAGCTGCCAGCGGCCGAGCGCGATGCAGACGGCGGCGAGTACCAGGATCGCCAGCGCGGCGGTGATCCAGCGGACATTCAGGATGCGACCCACATCTCGAACTTAAGCCATACCCTGAAATGAGCTGCACTCGGCACGTAGGCTGGAGTGATGACGGCGATCCAGGAGACGACACAGCACGGTCTGGCCGACCGGTACGGCCGGGTCGCCACGGACCTGCGGGTCTCGCTCACGGACCGTTGCAATCTGCGCTGTACGTACTGCATGCCCGAGGAAGGGCTGGACTGGCTCGGCAAGCCCGAGCTGCTCACCGACGACGAGGTGATCCGGCTGGTCTCGGTCGCGGTCACGCACCTCGGCGTCCGCGAGGTCAGGTACACCGGTGGCGAGCCGCTGCTGCGCCGCGGCCTGGTCGGCATCGTGGCGCGTACGACGGCACTCGAACCGCGGCCGGAAGTCTCGCTGACGACCAACGGGATCGGTCTGGCCCGGCAGGCGGCCGCGCTGAAGGAAGCCGGTCTGGACCGGGTGAACGTGAGCCTGGACACGATCCGGCCGGACACCTTCCAGCAGCTCGCCCGCCGGGACCGGCTGAAGGACGTACTCGCCGGGCTCGCCGCCGCGCGGGAGGCGGGCCTGACGCCGGTGAAGGTGAACGCGGTCCTGATGCGCGGCGTGAACGACACCGAGGCACCGGAGCTGCTGGAGTTCTGCCTCGACCACGGGTACGAACTGCGGTTCATCGAGCAGATGCCGCTGGACGCGCAGCACGGCTGGAACCGGGCCACGATGGTCACCGCCGACGAGATCCTGGCGAAGTTGTCGGAGCGGTTCACGCTGACGCCGGACGACGCGTCGAAGCGGGGGAGCGCGCCGGCCGAGTCGTTCGTGATCGACGGCGGGCCGCGGGCGGTGGGAATCATCGCGTCCGTCACCCGGCCGTTCTGCGGTGACTGCGACCGGGTCCGGCTGACCGCCGACGGCCAGGTCCGGGACTGCCTGTTCGCCCGGACCGAATCGGATCTGCGGACCGCGCTCCGGGACGGCGCCGACGATGCCGAACTTGCCGATCGGTGGCGGCGCGCGATGGCGAACAAACTGCCCGGCCATGGCATCAACGACCCGAGCTTCCTGCAACCGGTCCGGCCGATGTCCGCGATCGGCGGTTGAGACCAGACCGGACCAATCCGGAAATGCGGTTTTTCGCTATCCGGTGGTCAGTGCATTCGTCAGCTGAATGGTTCGGTCTCGCGCAGGAATGACCGCCGGCCGAGGAAGTCGGACAAGCTCTCCTTGTGTTCGTCACAGGCGAGCCAGGTCTTCCGCCGGTCCGGCGTGTGGATCTTCGGGTTGTTCCAGCGCAAGGCCCAGGTGGCCGGGTTGCCGCAGCCACGCGCGGAGCAGACTTCGCTGCCATTCCTCTGCATTCCTGATGCCTCAATAATCAATAGCGTGGACAAATTGAGCGCCGGACAAAATGAAGCGACGTCGGACAGCCACGGGGGGAGCCGTCCGACGCCGCATCAAGTCCCTGAATTTCTATCTCGAACTTCAGAGCACGCGGGAGATTCTGACACGGATTGGCACATGTTTTCCAGTCCCGACCCAGATCACTTTTCGGTGTCGGTTTCCCGAGCATCACTCACGTCCTGATCCGTGGGCACGACCACCGTCGGACGTTCCCCGATCGCGGGCCGCGCGGGGGCCAGGTACGGGTCCGCGGCGGGGGTAGCCGCGGACCGGTGCGCGTTCGCGAGGACGACCGCGAAGTACGGCAAGGCGATCGCGCCGACCACGAACAGCCAGCGCCACGGCGACGGGGTGAGCACGGCGAGCACGAAACAGACGATCCGGATCGACATCATCCACGCGTACTTGACGATCCGGCTGTCCAGGTCCTCGGACCGGCCAGGCTGGGCGCTGGTCACCGAAATGACGTCCGCGTCGCTCCGCTCATGGCGTCTCGACATCTATCCTCCTCACCAGGACCAACGGTACGCCGCGTCCTCCGCCCGGGCGCAGCCAGGATGGAAGAAGGTTGGATTCATGACGGATCGCACGTACCGGGTGACCGAGATCGTCGGCACCTCCAAGGAAGGCGTGAACCAGGCGATCACGAACGGGATCGCGCGGGCCGGTGAGACGCTGCGGCATCTCGACTGGTTCGAGGTGACCGAGATCCGCGGGCACGTCGTCGACAACCAGATCGACCACTACCAGGTCGGCATGAAGGTCGGTTTCCGCCTCGAAGACTCCTGACCGCACAACCCTCCACTCCAGAGGGCATCCCCTCGGCCGCAGGGTTGCCCCCTCGAATTCACGGGGGGCAACCCGCCACCTGAAGGGGCAACCCTGGCGCGATACCGTTCGTGCCGACTGGTGACGTGTGAGGAGGAGTTCGTGGGTAGGTCTGTGTTGGTGACCGGCGGCAGCCGGGGGATCGGGCTGGCGATCGCGACGGCGTTCAAGGAGGCCGGCGATCAGGTCGCGGTCACGTACAACACCAGCCCGCCACCGGACGGGTTCCTCGGGGTGAAGTGCGACATCACCGACCAGGAGCAGGTGGATGCCGCGTTCGAGACCATCGCCGAGCAGCACGGCCCGGTCGAGGTACTGGTGGCGAACGCCGGCATCACCCGCGACACGCTGCTGCTGCGGATGTCCGACGACGACTGGGACGCGGTCATCGAGACCAACCTGACTGGTTCGTTCCGGGTCGCGCGCCGGGCCGCGAAGGGCATGCTGCGGCTGCGCAGGGGCCGGATCGTGTTCATCTCCTCGGTGGTCGGCCTGCTCGGTTCGCCGGGCCAGGTGAACTACGCGGCCAGCAAGTCCGGCCTGATCGGGATGGCCCGCTCGATCGCCCGCGAGCTCGGCAGCCGTGGCATCACCGCGAACGTGGTCGCGCCCGGGTTCGTCGAGACCGACATGACCGCGGTGCTGCCCGAGGACACCCAGAAGCAGTACCTGGGCCAGATCCCGCTCGGCCGGTTCGGCCGGACCGAGGAGATCGCGAACGCGGTCCGCTGGCTGTCGTCCGAGGAGGCCGGCTACATCACCGGCGCGGTGATCCCGGTCGACGGCGGCATCGGCATGGGCAACTGACAATCCCGTTTCGTTCTTAGAAAGGTCCCGCCGGTGGGCATCCTCGACGGCAAGCGCATCCTGGTCGCGGGCGTCACGCTCGACACCTCGATCGGTTTCGCGACCGCCAAAGTCGCGCAGGAGCAGGGCGCGACCGTGCTCATCTCCAACTTCGGCCGCGCGCTCGGCATCACCAGACGGATCGCCAAACGGCTACCCACCGAGCCGCCGGTACTGGAGCTCGACGTCACGAATCCGGACCACCTGGCCGCCCTTCCGGATGCCGTCCGCGAGCACGTCGACGGTCTGGACGGGGTGGTGCACTCGATCGCGTACGGGAACCCGGAGACGATCCTCGGCGGCAAGTTCCTGGACGGCCCGTGGGACGACGTGTCGCACGCGGTCCACGTCTCGGCGTACAGCCTGAAGGCACTCGCGGTCGCGTGCGCGCCGATGATGAGCCGTGGTGGCAGCGTCGTCGGCATGACCTTCGACGCGACCGTCGCCTGGCCCGGGTACGACTGGATGGGGGTCGCGAAGGCGGCGCTGGAGTCCACCAGCCGGTACCTGGCGCGTGATCTCGGTGCCCAGGGCATCCGGTGCAACCTGGTCTCGGCCGGGCCGCTGAAGACGCTCGCCGCGAAGGCGATCCCGGGGTTCGAGAAGTTCGAGGGCCCGTGGCTGGAGCGCGCTCCGCTGGGCTGGGACCCGACCGACCTGGAGCCGACCGGCCGGACGATCGTGGCGCTGCTGAGTGACTTCTTCCCCTCGACCACCGGCGAGATCGTCCACGTCGACGGCGGCTACCACGCGATGGGTGCCTGATGGCCACAGCTCTGGTCGAGCTCCGGGTTCTCGACGGTGCCAACCTGTACTTCAGTCGTGCCGCGGTGAAGCTGACCCTGGACGTGTCGGCGCTGGTGGACGCGCCCGCGCCGGCCGCGAAGGTGTACGCGCAGGCGATCGGGCTTGGTAGTACCCGGCCGGGCCGGATCGGGTCCGGGTTCCGGCAGCGGTTCGCGATCCGGGTCGCCGGGCACGTGGTCCGCCGGATCGCCCGCGCCGCCGGCATCGGCCGGATCGGCGTCCGGGTCCGCCCGGAGACCGACGTCCGGCGGCTGGTGGTCGCGTTCCCGTGGGCGCACGAGGGCCGCGCCCGCGCGCTCGGCGCCGGGATCGTCGAGGTACTGGACGCGTTCCGCCCCGATCACGAGGCCGACCTGAGCGACCTGATCGCGACCGTCGGCGACCGGGTCCGGAACGAGCCGCCGGGCAACGCGCCGCCGACGCTGCGGCCGAAGGTCCCGGTGGTCGCGGTGACCGGGACGAACGGCAAGACCACCACTTCGCGGATGATCGCGCACATCGGCCGCGCCGCCGGGCTGCACGTCGGCTGGTCGAGCACCGACGGCGTGTACTTCGACGGCGAACTGGTCAAGTACGGCGACTTCTCCGGGCCGAGCGGCGCCGGGCAGGTGCTGTCCCAGCTGGGCATCCAGCTCGCGGTCACCGAGACCGCGCGCGGCGGCATCCTCCGCCGGGGCATCGGCGTGGCGTACAACGATGTCTCCGTCGTCACCAACGTGACCGCCGACCACCTCGGCCTGGGCGGCATCGACACCATCGACCAGCTCGCCGAGGTGAAGGCGGTCATCACCCAGATCACCCGGCCGCGCGGCTGGTGCGTGGTGAACGGCGACGACCCGCGGACGTTCGCGATGCGGCTCGGCTCGCCGGCGAAGTGCTGGGTGTTCTCCCGTGACCCCGACGCGCCGTCGATCCGGACCGTACTGGACGAGGGCGGCCGGGCGACGACCGTACTGGACGGGTTCGTCACCGTGCTCGACCAGGCCCGCGACCCGGAGCCGCTGGTCAAGGTGGTCGACGTACCGATGACGCTGTCCGGGCTGTCGCACTACAACGTCGAGAACACCCTCGCCGCGGCGTCGGCGGCGCTCGGGCTCGGGCTGCCGCGGGCGGCGGTGATCGAGGGCCTGACCACGTTCGCGCCGAACGAGAACAACCCCGGCCGGATGAACATGTACTCGCTGCGCGACTTCACCGTCGTGATCGACCTCGCGCACAACGAAGCCGGGCTGGAGGCGCTGATCGAGATCATGAACGGCGTCCGTCCGCCCGGCGGCCGGCTGATGCTGGCGATGGGTTCGCCCGGGGACCGGGCCGACGAGATGGTCGCGACCCTCGGCGCGATGGGTGCGCGGGCGGCGGACCGGGTCACGCTCGGGCACAAGAGCGAGTACCTGCGCGGCCGGCCGCCGGAGGAGCTGGAGGCGGTGTTCCGGGCGGGTGCCGCCTCGGTGGGCGTCGAGGACGTGCCGGCGTACCCGACCGAGCTGGCCGCGACGCAGGCACTGGTCGCCGAGGCGCGGGCCGGGGACGTGGTGGCCGTCATGACTCTGCAGGATCGGGCGAGTCTTGACAGCTGGTTGCGGTCCGAGGGAGCTACTGTCGACACACCGGAAGTCTTGAAGAGCAAGGTCGAGAGAGCCCAGCACTGACCCCGTCCGCCCCTTCCGATGGGATCGGCGGGGTGGGAACGGGGTTTGTGATGCGCTACCTGTGGTCGATTCCGGCCGCGGTGGTCGCCTGGTTCGTGGGCGGCTTCTCCGCGACGTACCTGAAGGGTCTCCCGGAGGGTACGACCGCCTTCGTGCCGTTGCGCGTCGACCTGCTCGTCCTCGGTGGCTTCGCCGGTGGCGTACTGGCGGGGCTGCTGATCGGGCGGATCCGGATCGCCGTACCGATCGTGCTCATCGTTGCCGGGGGCATGTGGTGGCTGACCGGGAACTCGTTCGCGGAGCGGAACCTGCTGATCACGTTGCTGGTGGCAAGCGCACTCGGCGGAGCGTTCGGCGCGTGGGGGAGCCGGAGCACGGTGGTTGCGGCGTTCGCGCTGGCGCTTCCGGTTGCCTGGTACGCCTTGCGCCCGGCTGAGCAACTGGCCGACTGGAAGTGGCTGTGGCAGCTCAACGGGTTGCTGGTCGGCGCGGGCCTCGCGCTGTTGCTGTACCTCGCGTGCTGGAAGCGCGGCTGGCGCTCGGCGTCGTACTGGCTGCCACTCGCCGCTGCCTACCTGGTGTGCTTCGGCCTGGTCGATGCGATCCAGCTGGTCAGCCGCCAGTCCGGCAAGCCGATGGATGCCGTCGGCAACGCGTCCACCGAAGCGTTCTTCCAGTCCTTCGAGCCGCTGCTGCGCGAGTACTGGCCGTGGATGGTGGTCGGCGTACTTCTGGCGATCCCGATGGTCGCGCTCAAACTCCGTGCCCTTCCGCCGCCACCACCGCCGGCCGACCCGTACGCGGACCGCTCCAACGACGCCGTCCTTTCCGAAGACCTCGACTGGATCGACGAACAGGAACCTCGCCGGCGGCTCCTGGCTCGGCGCGATCCGGTCACCTAGCCGGTGCCTCGCCGGGTATCAGGGCAGCGATGCCGTCCAGGAGGCGAGTGAGGCCGAAGTCGAAGATCCGGTCCGGGGTGGAGGCCTCGTACTCGGGCCGGCCGAAGCGGGCGATCATCGGGAGCCGGCCGGTGCTGAGAGCAAGCTCGACGGCACCCTGACGGTTCGCGGTCCACTCGTCGCGGGACAGGTCGCTGGTGCGGAGCGCTTCCGTCTCGGCTTCCAGGCCTAGCGCGGCGCCGTGTACCTGGGTGCTGACGACGAAGGAGATCTGCGCCATCGTGGCGAAGGGGAGGCCGGTGTCGTCGAGCGCGCGGATGCGCCAGTCGGTGTAGGCCATCCGGTTCGGCGCGAGCGGGGGACGGGTGGTGGAGGCGACCAGGCGGGCGACCCACGGGTGGGCGCGGTACACGTCCCACTCGGTGCGCGCCGACAGCTCCAGTTTGGCCCGCCAGCCGGGTGGGCCTGACCAATGCGCGAGATCCGGTAGTTCCCGCTCGCCGAACACCTGATCGACCATCAGGTCGACCAGTTCCACCTGACTCCGCACATGCCGGTACAACGACATCACCCCAGCCCCCAGCCGCTCGGCAATCCGCCGCATCGACACCGCATCCGCCCCCTCCAGATCCCCAAGCGCGACCGCCGCCCCCACAATCCCCGAAACCGTCAACCCACCCGCAGCGGGCGCCGAGCCACCTACTACATGCATTGTGTCGGCGTTGGTGGGTGCCGCCGCGACCCGCTGCCGGTACGCCTTCGATCGGCAGGCCCGGCTGCAGTACCGCCGCGGTCTCCCCACCTCGCTGCGCTCCAACTCGCGCCCGCACACCTGACACGTATCCATCCCGCACCTCTCCCGTGACGAAACCACCACCAACTATAGTTTCGTCACGCCAGCGGCGCGACCCAGTAGACCTACCACCACCAAGCTTGTAGAGCTACGACGCCTGAGTGACGCAACCGCCGCTGCGTACGGTGTACTCATGACTCGTACACCATACGCAGGACCCGCCGTCGAGCTGCGTCACGCGGTCAAGACGTACGGCGAAGGCCCCAGCGCCGTGACCGCTCTGGACGACGTATCCATCGCCTTCCCGGCCGGCAGCTTCACCGCCGTGATGGGACCGTCCGGCTCGGGCAAGAGCAGCCTGCTGAACTGCGCCGCCGGCCTCGACCGGCCGACCTCCGGCTCCGTCGTCGTGGACGGCGTGGAACTCACCAGCCTGGACGACCGGTCGCTGACCCGTCTCCGCCGCAACCGGCTCGGGTTCGTCTTCCAGGCGTTCAACCTGCTTCCGACGCTGACCGTCCGCCAGAACGTCCTCCTACCGCAGGAGCTCGGCGGACGGCGTACCCGCGCGGGTGCCGTCGACCAGCTACTCGAACGCCTCGGTCTGGCCGAGCGTGCCGACCACTACCCGAGCGAACTCTCCGGCGGCCAGCAGCAGCGCGTCGCGATCGCGCGTGCCCTGCTGACCGAACCGGCCGTGATCTTCGCCGACGAACCAACCGGCGCCCTCGACACCACCGCGGCCGGGGAGGTCCTCGCGCTGCTGCGTGAGTCGGCGTCCCGCCAGACCGTCGTGATGGTCACCCACGACCCGGTCGCCGCCGCGTACGCGGACCGGGTGGTGTTCTTCGCCGACGGCCGGATCGCCGACGTCGTAGACACCCCAGGCCCAGAAGCCATCGCCACCCGCCTCACGCAACTAGGCGCCCGCCCCGCGCCGCACTCCACAATGACCGGAGCGACCCGATGATCCGCTTTGCTCTTCGTACGGTCCGGAAGCGGTGGACCGCGTACGCCGCCGCGGGCGCGGTGCTCTTCGCGGGCACCACGCTCCTGACCGCCTTCGCCCTGCTCCTCGAAACCGGACTCTCACCAGGTGCTGACGGCACCGACACCTTGGTCATCCTGCCTTCGATCCTCGGCGGTTGGACCGTCCTGATCGTCACCTTCGGCGTCGCGTCGACCATCGCCCTGACCGTCCAGCAGCGCGAACGCGAGCTCGCCCTGCTCCGGGCGATCGTGGCGTCATCGGGTCAGGTCCGCACCATCGTCCTGGCCGAGGTACTCACGGTCGCCGTCCCGATGATTGCCCTGGGCATCATCCCCGGCATCGGCCTGGGTACGTTCGTCCTGTCCCGCCTGAGCACCGCCGGCTTCGTCCCGGACGGCCTCGATGCGCAGGTCGGCGCGCTGACGATCGCCACCGGCGCGGTGCTCTCCCTGGCGACCGCGGTGCTGGCGGCAGTCGTCGCCGGCCGCCGGGCAGGCGCCGTACCACCAGTACGCGCCATTGCCGCCGCGACCATGACCCGCGGAAAGGCACTCGGCCGGGTACGCCGCAATGCCGGCCTGGTCTGCACAGTCGTCGGCGTCGCCCTCGGCAGCACCACCTTCGCGATGCCGAACGGACCGATGTTGTCGAGCACGGCAGGACCCGCGGGAGTCGCGCTGGCCGTCGGTCTCGCACTCCTGAGCCCCGCGATGATCCCGGCACTCGGCCGCCTCGCCACCCGGCTGCCCGGTGCGCCGCTCCGGCTCGCCGGTCGCACCCTCGTCGTACAGCCCGGGCGGGCGGCCGTGGTCGTGACCCCACTGGTGCTCTTGATCGGCATCGCGACCGGCACGCTGTACCAGCAGTCGACCGAGGACAGCGTCAACCAGGGCGCCGCGAACGACGCCGCCCAGCTGTCATCGGTGAACTACCTGGTCGTCGCGATGATCGTGGCGTTCTGCACGATCCTGGTCCTGAACACACTGATCGCGGCCACGCGTCGCCGCAAGCCGGAGTTCGGTCTGCTCCGGCTGACGGCGGCGACTCGCGGTCAGGTACTCGGGATGGTGCTGGCCGAGAGCGTCCTGACCGGGGCGCTGGCGACCGTGCTCGGCACGATCACAGCCGCGGTCATGGTCGCGCCGTACAGCATGGTGCGGACCGGATCGCTGCTGCCGAGCGGTCCGCTCGCGATCTACCTCGGCGTGGTCGGCGGAGCGTTCGTCCTCGCGTTCGTCGCCACGCTCCCGACGACCGTACGCACCCTCTGGACGCCTCCGGTCGACGCGCTGGCGGCCTAGACGACCGTTGGCGCGGCAAGGCTCGGCGACTCGGACCCCTCGTCCGGCTGGACAACCTCGTCCGGCTGGACGAAGTCCGGGTCGCCGCCTTCGTCGCCGGACCGCGCGCCGGCCTGGGCCAGGTGCGAAACCGACTCCAGCTCGGTCAGTACGGACTGATGCTGGTCGACGCACAACACAACCAGGTCGCCCGGATTGGACAGCCCGAGCGAGTACCGGACCGCGTCCAGCTCGTCGAGCACGACCTCAACCCGCCGGCACCGGGCGCCGTCCGCCATCGCGGCCCGCACCCCGGCCGTCACCAGCTCCGCCGACTCGCCGCGCTTCCGCCCGCGCAACCGCGCGTCCTCGCGCACGACGACCACATCGAAGTGCTGTGCCGCGACCTCACCCAACTCACGAATGTCGTCATCGCGCCGGTCGCCGGCCGTCGCGACTACGCCGATCCGCGACGGCCGGCCGAGCTCCGACGACGCGCTCAGGCTCTCACCGAGCCTGTCGACGAAGTCGCCGAGCATCCGCATCGCCGGGGCGTTGTGGCAGTAGTCGACGATCACGCTCCGCCCGTCGACGTCGATCTCGTTCAGCCGGCCAGGCGACAGGTAGTACGAGGTGCTGAACGTACGCAGCCCCTGCCGGATGTCGTGCAACGGCGCACCCGCCGCGAACGCGGCCGCGGCGGCGGCCATCGCGTTCTGCACGTTCATCATCGCCCGCCCGCCGAAGGTTGCCGGCAGCAAATGAGTCCACGCCAGCTGCATCGACCGGCGGCCGTGCTTCACCACGATCATGTCGCCCAGGTCGGACCGCTCCAGGACGACGGCCCGCCCGCCGCGACGGCAGTGCCCGTCGATGTAGTCACGGACCTCGCTGCCCGGCTCGGCCATGCTGAACCACACGACCTGGCCGGAGCACTTCCGCCGCATCTTGCGTACCAGCGGGTCGTCCGCGTTCAGGACGGCGAACCCGGTCCGTGGTACCGCCTCGACCAGCACCGCCTTCACGTCGGCGAGCTGCTCGAGCGTCTCGATCCCGCGCAGGCCGAGGTGATCCGGCTGGACGTTCAGCACCACCGCGACGTCGTTGCGCTCGTACCCGAGGCCTTCGCGCAGGATTCCACCGCGCGCCACCTCGAACACGGCGAAGTCGACCCGCGGGTTCTGCAGCACCATCCGCGCCGACTTCGGGCCGGACGCGTCCTGCCGGATCACCAGCCGCTCGTCGATCACGATGCCGTCGGTGGACGTCATCCCCACCTTGCGGCCGAGACCCTTGAAGACGTGGCTGATCATCCGCGCGGTGGTGGTCTTGCCGTTCGTACCGGTGACCGCGACGATCGGAATCCGGCTGGTCGCGCCGGGCGGGAACAGCATGTCCACGACCGGCTTGGCGATGTACTGCGGCTCGCCGATGGTCGGGTTGGTGTGCATCCGGAACCCCGGCGCCGCGTTCACCTCGCAGATCGCGCCGCCGGTCTCACGGACCGGCTGGGTGATGTCCGGGCAGATGAAGTCGATGCCGGCGATGTCCAGCCCGATCATCCGGGCCGCCTCCTCGGCGATCTCGACGTTCTCCGGGTGCGCCTCCCAGGTCCGGTCGATCGAGATCCCGCCGGTGGACATGTTCCCGGTGAGCGTCAGCTTCACCATCTCGTCCTCGGGCGGTACGTCGTCCAGCTCGAAGCCCTGATCGCGGACCAGCTGCCGGGCCGCGTTGTTGATCGTGATCCGGGTCAGGATCTTCTCGTGGCCGACGCCACGGCGCGGGTCGGCGTTGGTGATGTCGACCAGCTCGGCCACCGTGTGTACGCCGTCGCCGACCACATGGGCGGGGACCCGTTCGGCGATCGCCTCCATCCGGCCGTTGATGATCAGGCACCGGTAGTCCTTGCCGGTGACGAAGTTCTCCACGATCACCCAGCCGCGCCGGGACTGTTCGGCGGCGATCGGGAACGCCTCGCGCACGGCGCCGGCGTCCTGCAGGTTCAGGCAGACGCCACGGCCGTGGTTGCCGTCCAGCGGCTTGCACACCACCGGGTACCCGATCTTGCCGGCGATCGCGACCGCTTCGTCGACCGTACGCACCGACTCCGACCGCGGCACCGGCAACCCGGCGGACGCGAGCAGCCGGGTGGTCAGGTCCTTGTCGCTGGCAACATCCACCGCGATCGACCCGGTCTCCGACGTCATCGTGGCCCGGATGCGCTTCGCGTGTACGCCCTGACCGAGCTGCACCAGACTGGCCTTGTTCAGCCGGATCCACGGGATGTCGCGGGACACCGCCTCGTCGACGATCGCCTGCGTGGACGGGCCGAACGCGGTCCGCTCCGCCTGCTTGATGAACTTCTCCAGCTCGGTGGTGAAGTCGAACTCCGGGTCCGGCTGGACGAGCTGGTTCACGCACCGGACGGCGAGTTCACCGGCGGCAAGACCGACGGCCTCGTCCGCGTACGCGTACGTGATGTTGTAGATGCCGGGCGAGCCCTTGACCTGGCGGGTCTTGCCGCGACGCATGTCGTGGCCGGCCTCCTGCTGCAACTGCAGCGCCACGTGCTCGGCGATGTGGCCGAGCCAGGTGCCCTCGTGCAGGCGCTCGATGAAACCGCCGCGTCGGCCCCGCGAGCAGTGGTGCTGGTCGAGCCGGGGGAGGTCGGCGAGCAACTGCTCGGTGAAGCCGGGGATGGTGTTCGAAGGGAAGTTCTCCAGCGAGCCGAGGTCGACCACGAGGTGGATCGCGGGGTCGTAGCTCCAGATGTTCGGGCCGCGGTAGACGCGGGTCTCGATGATCTTCAGGTCAGGCGCGGGAACTTGGGCGGGGGCGTGCGTGTCGGTCATTCGGAGGCTTCACTGTCCTGGGTGCGTGCGGTCGGGGAGGTCGGGGTCGGCGCCGGCCGGGATCGGCTCGGTCGCCTCCGGTCTGGACTCCCCAGCGGCCACCGGACGGATCGCTCGGGTCCGGCGGTCCTCGCGCCGCTTCCGTTCCGCGTAGTACCTGGGTGACACCCCCTCGGCGGCGATCTCCTTCGCGAGCTTCCGCAGGTCCGCTTCGGCGGCGGCCAGTTCGGCGATCTCCGCGGCAGGCGGCTGCGGGCCGTACGACAGCAGCACCCGGTTCTGCAGGTCGAAGGTCGCGGTGGCGGGCAGCACGTGCAGTACGACGCCGGAGGCCAGGATCGGCTCGGAGCGCTTCGCGTTGTGCGCGTTCGACTTGATCCGCGTACCGTCGAAGATCGTCACCGCGCCCCGGCCGACGACCTCAAGATGGCTCCCTCGTACGACCGCGGCGGTGTCTTCGTCGACGCCGATCCCGAGCAGGCCGGGGGACTGCGCGACCAGCGACAGCAGCCGGCCGTACCGGTTGCGCTGGGCGAAGTGCTGATCAACGATCGCGCCCTGAACCAGGCCGAGCCCGCCGGACAGCTGACTCATCCGCTGTCGCGGCGTCGCGCCGGACCGGCCGAACGCGATCATGTGCTCGGCCAGGATGCTCGCGCCGGCCGACGTACCACCGACGGTCGCGCCGCGGGCGTGCGCGGCGGTGACCGCGCGGCCGAACGCCGTACCGGTGACGACGCCGGCGAGCTTCAGCTGATTGCCGCCGGTCATGAAGATCCCGGTCGCGTCGTGCAGCGGCGCGATGAAGGTGGGGTCGTCGGCGTCCTCCCGGTTCTCCGGGCGGACGCCGACCACGCTCTCGGCGCCGAGCGCGGCGAACAGCGCCCGGTACACGTCGATCACGTCCGGCCCGAGCGCGGACGCCGTCGGCACCACCACGATCCGCGCCTTGGACCCACCCGCCGCCTGCACGAACTCCTGCAGCACCGTGCGCTTCTTCAGCTTGTCCTCGGCACCACCGATGGCGAACAGGGCACCAGGCCCACCCTGCAGATCAGACATACCCGAAGCTTAATTCCAATCCCACCCCCCACCGACCAACCCCGCCCCGCCCCCCGCGTCCGTCCCCGACTTTGGGAAGCCACCGCGCACTTTTCGGCACCGGAAATGCGCGGTGGCTTCCCGAAGTCGGCTTGGTCAGCGTTGGTGGGCGGTGCGGTCGGCGGGGCGGTGGGGTGGGCGGGAGGTGGTGGATGCGGCGGCCGGGGCGGTGGTGGGGTGGGTGGGGTTGGGTCGTGCGTGACGGTCCTGCGGTACGCCGCGGACGTACAGCACCCCGCGCATGTCCTTCGGTGTGATCGTGGCCGGAGCGGCCGCGTTGACGATCGGCTTGGCGTGGAAGGCGATCCCGACGCCGGCCGCCTGGATCATGTCCAGGTCGTTCGCGCCGTCGCCGATCGCGATCGTCCGGTCCATCGGGATGTTCGCCCGGTCGGCGAACTCCTGCAGCTTCCGCGCCTTCGCGGCCCGGTCGATCACCTCGCCGGTGACCCGCCCGGTCAGCTTCCCGTCGACGACCTCCAGCGTGTTCGCCGCGGTGTACGCGCGGTTGATGCCGTACTCGTCCGCGAGCCGGTCGGTGATCTGGGTGAAGCCACCGCTGATCAGCCCGATCTCGTCACCGTTCGCCTGCGCGGTCATCACCATCATCGCCACGCCGGGCGTCAGCTTGATCTTGTCGTACACCCGGTCGAACACGCCCTCGTCCAGCCCTTCGAGCAGGGCGACCCGTTCGTGCAGCGATTCCGCGAAGTCGAGTTCGCCGCGCATCGCCCGCGCGGTCACCTCCTTGACCCGTGCCTCGACCTCCGGTCCGGCCTCCGCGGCGAGCAGCTCGATCACCTCGTTCTGGATGAACGTCTGGTCCACGTCGAGCACGATCAGGTGCCGTCCGGACGGCGCGCCGGGCTGGACCGCCACGTCGATCCCGTCCATCTCGGGCAATCCGCGGACGATCCGCCGGATCGTGGCCGGGTCGACGCCGGACACGTCGAGCTGGTACGCGGCGTTGTTCGCGGCGAGCGATTGAATCCGGTCCAACTGCCCACCGGCACCGGCCAGCCGTCCGGTGATCGCGGCCACGCCCGCGGAGCTCAGCTGGTCGCCGAACACCGTCACCCGATGGCGATCCACTGGTCGCTGGCCGGACACGCCGGCATCCGACACGCTGACGGTGAATTCCGGCCCGAGCGCAAGCCGGTCCAAAGCGCCCTGCACCGTGCCGCCGGCGGCAGCACCCCCGCCGGCCGTACCCCCGCCGGGCGTGGCGCCGGCGGTTGATTCGTTGACCTCGAGGCTGAAGATCAGCTGGTCCCCGACGACCATGTGGTTGATCCCGGTGGGCGCGAGGCCCTCGTCGGCAAAGGTTTTCACGACGGTTGACAGCACCATCGGCCGGTTCGGGCCGGTCACGGTGACCGCCCTCCGTCGTCGATCGGACTGCTGCTCGGCAGCGGCGGTTTCGGTCACGATCACGGATCGTAGGGGCCCGCCGGGGGCAACCGGCCGGTCAGGCCGGCGTGTCCGCGTCGGCGGTTTCGACTTCCTCGCGGGTGATGCCGAGGAGGTAGAGGATGGTGTCCAGATACGGGACGCTGAGGTGGGTGTCGGCGGCCGCGCGGACCACCGGTTTGGCGTTGAACGCGACGCCGAGACCGGCCGCGGCGAGCATGTCCAGGTCGTTCGCGCCGTCGCCGATCGCGACCGTCTGCGTCAGCGGCGTACCGGACCGGACCGCGAAGCCGCGCAGCGCGGTCGCCTTGCCGGGACGGTCGACGATCTCGCCGACCACGCGGCCGGTGAGTTTGCCGTCGACGATCTCCAGCTCGTTCGCCTTCGCGTAGTCGATGCCGAGCTCGGCGGCCAGCTTGTCGGTGATCTGGCTGAATCCGCCACTGACGATCGCGAACTGGTAGCCGAGCCGCTTCAACGTACGCACCAAGGTCCGCGCGCCGGGCGCCAGCTCGATCGCGGCGTACACCTCGTCGAGCGCGGTCGCCGGCAGGCCTTCGAGTGCGGCGACCCGGTGCCGCAGCGAGTCGGCGAAGTCGAGCTCGCCACGCATCGCCTTCTCGGTGACGGCGGCGACCTCTTCCAGCCGTCCCGCGTGGGCGGCGAGCATCTCGATCACCTCGCCCTGGATCAGCGTGGAGTCGACATCCATCACGATCAGCCGCTTCGCCCGCCGGTACAGGCCGCCGTCCTGGACGGCGATGTCCAGGTGCTGGCGTACGCCCTCCTGCGCGAGCACGCTGCGAAGTGTTTCCGGCTCGGCGCCGGACACGGCGATCTCCATCGCGGTCACCGGGTACCGGGCCATTCGGCTGATCCGGTCGATGTTCGCGCCGGTGTCGGCGATCCGGCCGGCCACCGCGGCCAGCCCGGCGGCGGTCAGCGGATGCCCGATCACGGTCACCTGGCTGCGGCCCTGCCGGCGGGGTTCGTTGTCGCCGACACCCTTCTTCACCGAGATGTCGACGTCGAGCACGTCGGCGAGCGCCTTCAGCTCTTCCTTCAGGTTCTTGTGGTCGCGGGGTGCCGACAGCAGCACGCCGAGCACCAGCCGGCCACGCAGCACGACCTGCTCGGCGTCGATCACCTCGAGCCCACGGGTCGCGAGCGTCGACAGCACCGCGGACGTCAGCCCCGGCCGGTCGGTACCCGTCAACGTCACCAGCAGCGTCGGCCGTTCGGCCGCGTTCTCAACCTCACCGGGATCAGTCATCGCACCCCGAACGCTACCCAAATCCCCGGAACCCCCGCCGCCCGGTCCGAATCCCAGTCACCCAGCGCGCCCACCGTTTGGGTGGTTAACCCCGCAAATCGCCTCTTCACCTCCCGCCTGCGAGGTGCTAAGGGGCAACGTACGGGGTTAACCACCCAAATGGCGGCTGCGCTGGTCGGAGCAGGCGTGGGTGGGTTAGGTGAGTGGGGGTGGCGCGCAGGCGGCTACGAGGGCTCGGCGGGCCGCGGCGGCCAGGTCGAGCAGTGCGCGGCGGCGGGCGTCCGCCTCGGCGCCGGTGACCGCGGCGCCGTCGTCTTCGAGCGCCGCGTCCGCGATCGCCAGGCACCGCCGCGCCGTCGCGGCCGCCTTCACCGCCCGCGGTTCGTACCCGGGAGCCAACTCGTCGCCACTACCCCGACCGATCTTCCGGATGTCGATCAGCGCATCGGCGACCTCCGGCTTCCACCGCGCCACATCGAGCGCGGCCAGCGACTCGGCCGCATCGATCAGCGCCAGCCGCAACGCACGATCCGCCTCGCCGAAGTCCGCGGGCAGTGGACTCGCGGCCGGCAGTACGGACCATTGCACCGCCGGGCCGACGTACGCCGGGATCAACCCGATCTCCGGCCCGGTCAGCACCACCGCCTCGCCCGTCTCCAGCGCGGCCTCGTTGAAGGGCGGCGGCCCGGCCAGGCCGATCGGATCGCCAGGTACGGGCAGCGCGAGGTGCGCCTGCGTCGTACCAGCGGCGCGCAGCAGGTTCAGCGCGACCGGCAGCGTGGCCGGCTCGGGATGACCGGCCAGCCCGGCGACGTGATGACCGACGTCGTCACCGAGGATCTTCTGGGCGGCGGTGTCCGGGTCGCAGGCGCCGGTCAGCATCGCGTTCGTCCAGACCGTGAACCGGACGGAGGCGGAGGTCGTCAGCACGCCCGCAAGTCTCGCACCACCCAACTGCCGGGTGCCAACGGCGACCCCTTAGGTTTTGTGCATGACTGCAGTGGTGGAGCTGGCCGGGGTGTCGGTCGTACGTGGGGACGCGCGTCTGCTCGACGGGATCGACTGGACCATCGACGAGGCCGACCGCTGGGTGGTGATCGGCCCGAACGGCGCCGGCAAGACCACGCTGCTGCAGATCCTGGCCGCGCAGATGCATCCGACCGCCGGCGTCGTCGGCCTGCTCGGTGACGTACTCGGCACCGTCGACGTGTTCGAGCTGCGCCCCCGGATCGGACTCACCAGCGCCGCGCTCGCGGACCGGCTGCCGAAGAGCGAGCGCGTGTCCGATGTGGTCGTCTCCGCCTCGTACGCGGTGCTCGGCCGGTGGATCGAGGAGTACGACGAACTCGACCACGAGCGGGCGACCGCGTTGCTTTCGGAGCTGGGGATCGCGCACCTCGCGGACCGTACGTTCGGCACGCTGTCCGAGGGGGAGCGCAAGCGCGTACAGATCGCCCGCGCGCTGATGACCGACCCCGAGCTGATGCTGATGGACGAGCCCGCCGCCGGCCTCGACCTGACCGGCCGCGAGCAGCTGGTCCGCTCGCTCAGCTCGATCGCCACCGCCGCCGGCGCGCCCGCGATGGTCCTGGTCACCCATCATGTCGAGGAAATCCCACCCGGCTTCACCCACGCCCTGCTGCTCAAGCAAGGCCGCCTGGTGTCGGCCGGCCCGATCGACCAGGCCCTGACCGCCGAAACCCTCAGCGAAACCTTCGACCTGGCCCTCACCCTCCACCACCAGGACTCCCGCTACACCGCCCGAGCCTTCTGACCTGCCTGGCAACACGAGTGGATATCCACTCGGCTAGTGAGTTCTCCACTGGTGTAACGGTGGAGAAGGCGCCACAGCAGTGGATATCCACCGGTGTTGGTGGGCGGGGTGCGGCGGCGTGGTGGGGCGGGATGGCCTTGGGGTGGATAGGCTTGGGTGATGATGGACTGGCTGCGGGAGAACATGTGGGCCGGGTGGCTGATCGTCGCCGCCGCGCTTGGTCTGGCCGAGCTTGCGTCGCTCGACTTCACGCTGCTGATGCTGGCCGCCGGCGCGCTCACCGCGGCCGGGGTGGCGGCGTTCTTCCCGGGGCTGCTCTGGTTGCAGATCGTGGTCGGGCTGGTGACCGCCGCCGCGATGCTGGCCGCGATCCGGCCGATGATCGTCCGGAAGATCCATCACGGGCAGGAGCTCAAGACCGGCTCGGCGCACGTCATCGGCCGGTCCGGCACGGTCGTGAAGGAGATCCACCCGGACGGCGGTGGTTCGATCCGGCTCGGCGGTGAGCTGTGGACGGCCCGGCCGTACGACGACGTGTCGACGATCGCGCCGGGTACCCGCGTCGAGGTGATGTCGATCGACGGCGCGACCGCGGTCGTGTACCCGGTGGCCGAGCCGCTGGACCGGCAACTGGAGAGCACCGACCCGCCACAGCCGAATCCGACCGACCCGCCGCAGGGCTGACCGCGGCCGGACCCTGGATCCGGCCCCGATCTGGCCGGCCGTTGTCCTGCGGTCGGGTCGCAGTACTGTCGGAAGCGGGACCGGAGTAGTTGCGGGATCGGTATCCGGCGCGCGGGGAACCGGTGCGGCGGATGGCCCGTCGATAGGAAAGACTGTCCGTGTCTTGCGGGTTCTGCCGAGTGGAGGGTCGAAGTGACCGCGTTCCTCATAGTGCTGGCGCTGGTCGCCTTACTGGTGATCGTCACACTGATCAAGTCCGTCCGGGTGGTGCAGCAGCAGACCGTCGGGATCGTCGAACGGTTCGGCAAGTTCAAGACCGGTTTGCAGCCGGGCCTGAACCTGTTGACCCCGTTCGTCGACAAGGTCCGCTACACCATCGACATGCGTGAGCAGGTGGTCGCGTTCCCACCTCAGGGCGTCATCACCGAGGACAACCTGATGGTGTCGATCGACTCGGTCATCTACTTCCAGGTGAACGACCCGGTCCGCGCGACGTACGAGATCTCGAACTACATCCAGGCGATCGAGCAGCTGACCATGACCACGCTGCGGAACATCATCGGTGGCATGGACCTGGAGCAGACGCTGACCTCCCGTGAGGAGATCAACGAGAAGCTCCGCTACGTACTGGACGAGGCGACCGGCAAGTGGGGGATCCGGGTGAACCGGGTCGAGCTCCGGTCGATCGACCCGCCGCCGTCGATCCAGGACTCGATGGAGAAGCAGATGCGCGCCGACCGGGACAAGCGCGCCGCGATCCTGACCGCGGAAGGTATGCGGCAGTCGGCCGTGCTTTCCGCCGAGGGCCAGAAGCAGTCCGCGATCCTGACCGCCGAAGGTGACAAGCAGTCCCGCATCCTGCGCGCCGAGGCCGAGCGGCAGGCGCGGATCCTGAAGGCGCAGGGTGAGGCGCAGGCAATCACCACGGTCTTCAACGCGATCCACGCCGGCAAGCCGGATCAGGGTCTGCTCGCGTACCAGTACCTGCAGATGCTGCCGTCGATCGCCCAGGGTGACGCGAACAAGCTGTGGATCGTGCCGAGCGAGATCGGTGACGCGCTGAAGGGTCTGGGCAGCGCGGTCGGCCAGGTGGCCGGCATCACGCAGCAGGCGCAGGGTGACTGGAAGGCGCCGGAGCTGAGCGACGGCGAGGTGCCGGAGCTCGACGCGGCCGCGGCCGGCGAGGGTGCGGGTGGTGCCGCCGTGGCCGAGGCCGACAACGCGGTCCGCGAGGCAATCGCCGCCGCCGAATCAGCCGCCGTCGGCAACAACCGCGCCGCGGTGCCCCCGGCCACGCCGAGCATCCCGTCCCAGGAGCCCTCGGCTCCCGAACCCCCGTCCGTCAACCCACCCCAGCGCTGAACCACCCCGCTCCCCAAACCGGTTCGGGGAATCCCACCTACCCGAAACGGGTAGCAGGACTCCCCGGTCCGGGTGACTTTGCTCCCCGAACCGGTTTGGGGAGGGGTGGGGGTGGGGTGGCGAGGTTGTGGTGTTCGGCGGTTGGACGGGTTCTGCGGGGGCGGGGTTGGGTGCGTAGAGTCGGTCAGCGATGACATGGTTCGAGGCGGCGTTCATTCTGGTGGCGGGGATGGGCGCGGGGACGATCAACGCCGTGGTGGGATCGGGCACGCTGCTCACCTTCCCGGCGCTGCTCGCCGTCGGTGTCCCGCCCGTGCTCGCGAACGTCAGCAACACCGTCGGTCTCGCTCCCGGTACGGCGGCCGGCGCGATCGGCTACCGCCGTGAGCTCGAAGGGCAGCGCGGCCGGATGGTGCGGCTCGTCCCGGCGTCACTGGCCGGCGGCATCGTCGGGGGAGTGCTGTTGCTCACCCTGCCGGACTCGGCGTTCCATGCGGTCGTCCCGGTGCTGATCCTGCTCGGCTGCCTCCTGGTCGCGTTCCAGCCGTGGCTGAAGCGCTGGGTCAGCGCGCCGTCGCATCAGCATCGCGGCGCCTGGTGGGTGATCCCCGCGGTCTTCGCCACCGGCGTGTACGGCGGGTACTTCGGCGCCGCCCAGGGCGTACTGCTGATGGCGATCCTGGGCCTCGGCCTGGACTCCAACCTGCAACGGATGAACGGTCTGAAGAACGTCCTCGCCACCGTCGTGAACACGGTCGCGGCGATCCTGTTCGTGATCGTGCACGAGATCGACTGGCTCGCCGCCGTACTGATCGCGGTCGGTTCCACCATCGGCGGTTTTATCGGCGCCCGCTACGGCCGTCGGCTGCCACCCGTCGCGCTCCGCGCGCTGATCGTCTGCATCGGCATCCTCGCCATCGTCACGATGCTCTTCTGAGTCAGGCTGTCCTGGCCTGCAGCCCGGACAGCAGCAGGTCCAGCCCGTAGTCGAACTGCTCGTCGCCGCCGGTGGTCCGGGCCAGCTCCGGCGCCAGCTCGACCACGGCCGGGAACTCGCGTGCCGACAGCGACTCGATCGACACCCGCAGCCGCCGCCAGGCCTCCGGATCGCGCCGCTCGGCGGCCATCTGGATCTCCCACGACGCCGACCCGAGCACGTACGTGAACAGGGTCGTGTGCGTCCGGGCGGCTGCTTCCGGAGCGAAGCCGGCTGCCCGCAGTACGCCGAGCAGCCCTTCGGCGACGCGCGCCGTCTCGTGCCCGCTCAACGGCCGCCCGCCGAGCAGTTGCACCAGGCAAGGATGCTGGAGCATCAGCAGCCGCAGCGACCGGCACACCGCTCGCACCTGGTCCGGCCACGGCACCTCGGGCGGTACCGGCGGCAGCAGCGACATCAGGTGGTTCCGGACCGCGTCGTACAGGTCGTCCTTGTTCCGGAAGTACGTGTAGAGGGCCATCGGGCCGACCTCGAGCTCGGCCGCGACCCCGCGCAGGCTGAACGCGCCGGCGCCCTTCGCCTCCATCAGCTCCAGCGCCGTACGCACGATCAGGTCGGCGCTCAAGGTGTTCCGCGGCGTCCGCGCCATGTGACCCAGCTCCCTTCTACGTTCGTAACGTACAGTGTATAGTACGGTGTATGCGAGCCATTCAGATCACTGAGTTCGGCGGGCCGGAGGTCCTCAAGGTCAGCGAGGTCCCGGAGCCGGTGGCCGGCGACGGGCAGGTCCTGATCACGGTCGACCGCGCGGGCATCAACTACGCGGACACACACCAGGTGGAGAACAGCTACCTTTCCGCCACCCAGCTGCCGCTGATCCCGGGCGGCGAGGTCGTCGGCCGGACCGAAGACGGCCGCCGCGTGGTCGCGCTGGTGGGTTCCGGCGGGTACGCCGAAAAGGCGGTCGCACAATCGGCGTACGCCTGGGAGGTGCCGGAGGGCGTCACCGACGGCCAGGCACTCGCGCTGGTTTTGCAAGGGACCACGGCGTGGCACCTGCTGAAGACCTCCACCCACCTGCAGCCGGGCGAGTCCGTCCTGGTGCATGCCGGTGCCGGGGGAGTCGGTTCGCTCGCGGTCCAGCTCGCCAAGCTTTGGGGCGCCGGCCGCGTGATCGCGACCGCGTCGACCGAGGAGAAGCGCCGGCAGGTGCGGGAGCTGGGCGCCGACGCGGCCATCGACGGTACGCCGGAAGGTTTGAAGGACCGCATCCTGGCGGCGAACGACGGCCGGCCGGTCGACATCGTGCTGGAAATGGTCGGTGGACCGACCTTCGACGAGTCGTTCGACGCGCTGGGGCGCTTCGGTCGGCTGGTCACCTTCGGCGCCGCGTCGCGGCAGGCCGCCGCGCCGATCGACTCGAGCCGGCTGATGAAGGGCTCCAAGACCATCGCCGGCTTCTGGCTGGCCGACTGCTTCCAGGACCCGCGGCTGCTCGGCGATCCGCTCGCCGAGCTGTTCGGCCTGACCGCCGCGGGCAAGCTCCGGGCGATCGTCGGCGGCGAGTACGGCCTGTCCGACGTCGCGACCGCCCACGAGGACATGCGCGCCCGCCGTACGGTGGGCAAGCTCCTGCTCGACCCCACTCGCTAGGAGAAGCCATATGACAATCGCTGTCGAGAAGGTTCTTTACACCGCTCGTGCAACCGCTGACGGCGGCCGGGACGGGAAGGTCGCCACCGACGACGGCAAGCTCGACGTCGTCGTCGCGCCGCCCGCGGAAATGGGTGGCAGCGGCAACGGCACCAACCCCGAGCAGCTGTTCGCGGCCGGGTACGCGGCCTGCTTCCACAGCGCGCTGAAGGTGGTGGCCCGCAAGGCCCGCCACGATGTCGACGCGTCGACCGTCACCGCCGAGGTGGGCATCGGCCCGATCAACGGCGGCGCCGGGTACGGACTGCAGGTCGCCCTGGTGGTCAGCCTGCCCGGCCTGGACCGCGCGGTCGCGGAGCAGCTCGTCGCCGCGGCGCACGAGGTCTGCCCGTACTCGAACGCCACCCGCGGCAACATCGCCGTGGACCTCAAGGTGGCCTGAGAGGCGGCCTGAGCTGCAACCGGGCTGCTACAACCGGCCGAGGGCCTCTTTCAGCAGGCTCTCGGTCTGCGACACCGGGGTGGCCGCGATCGTCAGGCCCTCCATGATCGCGACGTACTCGTCGACTTCTTCCAGCTTGTCCAGGTACAGCGCGCTGGCCGCGTGCTCGATGTACACGATGTCCGGCAGATCGCCGTCGGCGAACCGGAGCAGACTGAACGCGCCGCCCGCGCCGGGGTAGCCGACGCTGCTGAACGGCATCACCTGCAGGCTGATGTTCGGCTGCTCGGCCCACATCATCAGGTGCTCGATCTGGGACCGCATCACGGCCGCGCCGCCGACCGGGCGGTGCAGTACCGACTCGTCGATGACCACCCAGAGCCGGGCCGGGTTCGGCCGGGTGAGGATCTGCTGCCGGGTCACCCGCAGCTCGACCCGCTGGGCGACCTCTTTGTGCGGCAGGAACGACTTGCCGTGCTGCACGACCGCGCGGGCGTACTCCTCGGTCTGCAGCAGGCCGGGGACGAACATCACCTCGTACGTACGGATCAGTGACGCGGCGACCTCGAGACCGACGTAGTTCGCGAACCAGGTCGGCATCACGTCGCCGTACCTGGACCACCAGCCCGGGTTGTTCGCGGCCCGGGCCAGCTCCATCAGCCGGGCGGCTTCGTCCTCGTCGTCCATCCCGTACAGCTCGAGCAGGTCGCTGACGTCGCGCTCCTTGAAGCCGACCCGGCCGAGCTCCATCCGGCTGACCTTCGACTCCGAGGCGCGGATCTGCCAGCCCGCGTCGGCACGGCTGATCCCGGCGGCTTCACGCATCCGCCGCAGCTGCCCACCGAGCATGATCCGGAGCGCGGTCGGCCCACCGTCGCCTCCACCGCCGCTCACCGTCACCTGCTCACTCATTCGACCCGCACCCGGTCATCTACCCATTTCAGCCCGCGATGCTACCGCCTGTCCACGGCTACCCGTCGATCGGCACTCCGGCGGTGGGCCGGAGACAGCTCAGTGCTGGTCGGTGCCGGTCAGTGCTGGGCCAGGTCGAGGACCGTCGCGGTCGGCAGTTTCGCCAGGTCGGCGCCGTCGATCAGTAGCTTCGAGCCGCGGATACCGCTGCCGATCACCACCGGACCGGCCGCCACGACCGCCTCGTCGACCAGCACCGGCCAGTCCGCCGGCAGGCCGATCGGGGTGATCCCGCCGTACTCCATGCCGGTCCGCCCGACCGCGTCGTCCTGTGCGGTGAAGGAGATCTTCCGGACGCCGAGATGTTTGCGGATCACGCCGTTCACGTCGGCCCGGTCGGTCGCCAGCACCATCACGGCCGCGTACGACTCCTCGCCGGCGCGCTTGCCGAGCACGATCACACAGTTCGCCGAGGCGGCCATCGGCACGTCGTACTCCGCGCAGAACGCCGCCGTGTCGGCCAGCTCGGCATCGATCGGGGTCGCGTACGCCGCGCGGTCGCCGAGCGCGTCCCGCACCGGCGCGGCCAGCAGCTCCGGTACGTCGGCGGCCGGTTTCCACTCGGGCTTGCCCAGCACCGGCGCCGTCATCGGGCGTCCTTGACCAGGTCGGCGTACTCGGTGTGCTCCGCGACGAAGCTCTGGTAGAACGGGCAGGCCGGCTTCACCTGGAGACCAGCCGCCCGCGCGTCGTCGAGCGACTTGGTCGCGATCCGCCCGGCCACGCCGCGACCGCGGAACTCAGGCAGCGTCTCGGCATGCACGAAGGTGATCAGGCCCGGGTGCAGGTGGTAGTCGACAAATCCCATCAGCTGCCCGCCGGCGTCCCGCGCCTCGTACCGGCTGTGCTCCTTGGCGTCCACCACGACGATCTCGTTCTCCATGCCCGCCACTGTAACCACGATCACCGACGGCAGGTCCGGCACCGCGTCTTCCCCGTCCGGAACCCTAAGATGACCGGGTGGGTTCGCTGCTGATTGCCGGTACGACGTCGGATGCCGGGAAGACGACGGTTGTCACCGGGTTGTGCCGGTGGTTGGCTCGGCAGGGCGTGCGGGTGGCGCCGTACAAGGCGCAGAACATGTCGAACAACTCGATGGTGTGCGCGGACGGTACCGAGATCGGGCGGGCGCAGTGGATTCAGGCGGTGGCCGCGCGGGCCGAACCCGAGGCCGCGATGAATCCGGTGCTGCTCAAACCGGGCAGTGATCGGCGCAGCCATGTCGTGCTGATGGGGCAGCCGTGGGGCGAGTTGTCCGCGCGTGGGTTCCTGACCGAACGGGCGGAGCTGGCGAAGGCGGCGTTCGCGGCGTACGACGAGCTCGCGTCCAGGTACGACGTGGTGATCAGCGAAGGCGCGGGCAGTCCGACCGAGATCAACCTGCGGCAGTCCGACTACGTGAACATGGGGCTCGCGCAACACACCCGCGCGCCGGTGGTGGTTGTCGGTGACATCGATCGCGGGGGAGTGTTCGCGTCGATGTTCGGCACGGTCGCGCTGCTCGACGCCGCGGATCAGGCGTTGGTCAGCGGGTTCCTGGTGAACAAGTTCCGTGGTGACGTGTCGTTGCTGCAGCCCGGGATCGACATGCTCGGTACTGTCACCCGGCGGCCGACGTACGGCGTGCTGCCCTGGTTGCCCGATCTTTGGCTCGACTCCGAGGACGCGCTCGACATCCCGGTACGCCGGACCGCGCCGACCGACCTGTTGACGATCGCGGTGGTGCGGTTCCCGCGGATCAGCAACTTCACCGACCTGGACGCGCTGGCGGTCGAGCCGACGAACAGCGTGTTCTTCACGACCAGCGCGGCCGAAGTACGCGACGCGGACCTCGTCGTGCTGCCCGGCTCGCGGGCGACGGTGTCGGATCTGGAGTGGTTGCGTACGCACGGGCTGGCCGACGCGCTGGTCGCTCGCGCGCAGCGGGGTGCTCCGGTGCTGGGGATCTGCGGTGGGTACCAGGCGCTCGGCTCGCTGGTCTCCGATCCGGACGGGGTGGAGACCGGTGGCGATCATCCCGGGCTGGATTTGTTGCCGGTGACAACAGTGTTTCGTCCGGAGAAGACGCTGGCCCGGCCGGCGCCGACCGCGTACGAGATCCATCACGGGGTGGTCGAGGTCGTTGGTGATGCCGACGAGTTCCCGGGTGGGTGCCGGCGCGGCAACATCTGGGGCACGATCTGGCACGGGTTGCTGGACGACGACACCGCCCGGCACACGTTTCTGACCGAGGTGGCTGCTCTGACCGGCAAACCCGCGCCCGACGGCACCGTCTCGTTCACCGCGCTGCGCGAGGACCGGCTGGACCGGCTGGCCGACCTGATCGAAGAACACGCCGACACCGCGGCCCTGCTGCGGCTGATAGAACACGGCGCACCCACCGCGCCCTTCGTACCCCCAGGAGCCCCGTGAAGAACGTGCTGCAGGAATACCTCCAAAGTACGCGCGCGCTGATGCTCGCGAAGCTCGACGGCCTCAGCGAGTACGACCGCCGCCGCCCGCTCGTGCCGTCCGGGACCAATCTGCTCGGGCTGGTGAAGCACCTGACCGGGGTCGAGTACGTGTATCTCGGCACGAGCGTTGGTCGGCCGCCGGCCGAGATACTGCCGTGGGAGGCGGACGGGTCGGTCTGGGAGGGCGCCGACATGTGGGCGAAGCCGAGTGAGTCGACCGAGTATCTGACTGGGTTGTACCGCGATGCGTGTGCGCGCGGCGATCAGTCGATTGCCGAGTTCGAGCTGGATCATCCGGCTGAGGTTCCGCACTGGGCGGAGGAGAAGCGGCGTACGACGTTCGGTGCGCTGCTCGTGCGGGTGGTGGACGAGACGGCACATCACGCCGGGCACGCGGACATCCTCCGGGAGCTGATCGACGGGCAGGGCGGCAAGGACGCCGATATGCTCGACGCGGCGGGCTGGAGCGAGTACTACGCGACGATCCAGCGGGCAGCGGAGGCGTTCCGCGAGCGGTAGGACGATCGCGCGGTGGCCGCCGGACGCGACGCCGGACCACCCGCATGACTGGTGCTATGCCGGACCGCACCTGTTCTTCCATCTCGGTCATCTGGAGGGCGGTCAGCGGGGTTGGTCGATCGCGCTTGCGATCGTGCTGGGGCTGATGGTGCTCGTCCCGCTGACGGCGTTGGCCGGGGTGCGTAAGACCACTTGACGACTTTGACAGTGGAACTGTCACAATAGCCGGCATGGGTCCACTCGAGGGCGTGAAGGTGGTCGAGCTGGCCGGGATCGGTCCGGCGCCGTTCGCCTGCATGATGCTGGCCGAGCTCGGCGCCGAGGTGCTGCGGATCGACCGTCCCGGCGGCAACGTGTCGCTCGGCCCGCCGGAGCTGGACCTGCTGAACCGCGGTCGCCGGAGCGTCGCGCTGGACCTGAAACAGCCCGCGGCGGTCGGGGTCGTACGCAGCCTCGTCGCGCAGGCCGACGTACTGGTCGAGGGATTCCGCCCAGGCGTGGCGGAGCGACTCGGACTCGGTCCGGAGGACTGTCACGCCCTGAACCCGCGGCTCATCTACGGGCGGATGACCGGATGGGGTCAGGACGGCCCGCTCGCGCAGTCGGCCGGGCATGACATCGACTACCTCGCGATCTCCGGCGCCCTGCACCTGATCGGCCGCGCCGGTGGCCCACCGCAGGTGCCGGCGAACCTGCTCGGCGACTTCGCGGGCGGTTCGCTGTACCTGGTCATCGGCGTACTCGCCGCGCTGCACGAGGCGCGAACCAGTGGGCGCGGGCAGGTCGTGGACGCGGCGATCGTGGACGGCTCGGCGCACTTGACCACGATGCTGCTCGGCGCGCTGACGGCCGGTTCGTGGCGCCAGGAGCGCGGGACGAACCTGCTGGACACGGGCGCGCCGTTCTACGACGTGTACGAAACCGCCGACGGCAAGCACGTCGCGGTCGGTGCGCTCGAACCGCAGTTCTACGCCGAGCTGGTGGAGAAACTCGGGATCGACCTGCCGGATCGCAATGACCCGGCGCAGTGGCCCGAGCTGCGGAAGGCGCTGACGGAAACGTTCCGGCAGCGTACGCAGGCCGAGTGGACCGCGCTGTTCGACGGATCGGACGCCTGCGTCGCGCCGGTGCTGCCCCTTGCCGGCGAGCATCCACATCTCGTTGCCCGCGGCACCTTTGTCGAGCATCGCGGCGTCCGGCAGGCCGCGCCCGCGCCACGGTTCGACCGTACGCCGACCAGCCTGGACCGGCCGCCGGCGCGCCCGGGCGAACACACCCGCGAGGCCTTGGCCGACTGGGGTATCACCAACCTCGACGCACTGCTGGACTCCGGCGCAGCCGTCCAGAACTGAAAGGGTCTTTGGGAAACACCCTCTGAAAGGAATCCGCCCGTGGAACGTCAGCTTTTCGACGCCGATCATGATGCCTTCCGGGAGTCCGTCCGCGCGTTCTGCGAGAAGGAGATCGTGCCGCACCACGACGGCTGGGAGGAGGCCGGCATCGTCCCGCGCGAGCTGTGGACGGCGGCGGGCGCCGCGGGTCTGCTCGGCTTCATGATGCCGGAGCAGTACGGCGGTGGCGGCGCCCGTGACTTCCGGTTCAACACGGTACTGATCGAGGAGCTGACCCGGGTCCGCGCGAGTGGGGTCGGTTTCACCATCCACACCGACATCAACTCGGCGTACCTGCTGGACTATGCGAACGACGAGCAGAAGGCGCGCTGGCTGCCGGAATTCTGTTCGGGGGAGACGATCACCGCGATCGCGATGACCGAGCCCGGCGCGGGCAGTGACCTGCAGGGCATCCAGACCACCGCGCGGCGCGACGGCGACCACTACGTACTGAACGGGCAGAAGACGTTCATCTCGAACGGCATCCTCGCGGACCTGGTCGTCGTGGTGGCCAAGACCGACCCGGACGCCGGCGCGCAGGGGATCTCGCTGATCGTGGTCGAGCGCGGCATGCCCGGCTTCGAACGCGGCCGGAACCTGGACAAGATCGGGCTGAAGGCGCAGGACACCGCCGAACTGTTCTTCGACAACGTCCGGGTGCCGGTGGCGAACCGGCTCGGCGAGGAGGGGAAAGGCTTCGGCTATCTGATGGAGAAGCTGCCGCAGGAGCGCCTGACCATCGCGGTGGTCGCGGCCGCTGCCTGCGAGAACGTCCTCGCCGACACCCTCGCGTACGTGAAGGACCGGAAGGCGTTCGGCCGCCCGATCGGGTCCTTCCAGAACAGCCGCTTCGTACTGGCCGAGCTCGCCACCGAGACCCAGATCGCCCGGGTCTTCGTCGACCGCTGCATCCAGGAGCTGAACGCCGGTACGCTCACCGTCGCCGAGGCCGCGATGGCGAAATGGTGGACCACCGAACTGCAGCAGAAGGTCGTCGACCGCTGCCTCCAGCTCCACGGCGGCTACGGCTTCATGACCGAGTACCCGATCGCCAAGGCGTACCTGGACACCCGAATCCAGACCATCTACGGCGGCACCACGGAGATCATGAAGGAAATCGTGGGGCGCACGCTCGGGGTGTGACGGTCAGCGGGGCTTGTTCCTGGTACGGCGGATGGTGTCGCGCTGCGTTTCGCCGACGGCGCGTTCGTAGGCCAGGACCAGGCCCTGGATGGTGACCGGTTTGAAGCGCTGGACGAGTTGCTGGATGTGTTCGGGTGGGCCGCCGGAGTCGCGGTAGTGCGGCCAGACCTTGGTGCGGAAGACCTCGGTCAGTTCCTCGGCGATCGCGCGGCCGTGGTCGGTGAAGATACGGCCGGCGTCCTGGACGGCCTCGACCGGGAGGTCCAGGTCGAGCAGTTCGACGCCGAGGCTCAGGTGCGCGGTCGCGACCCGGAACACGTCCTCGTCGGGCGTCGGTTCGACCACGCCGAGCGCGACCAGCATCTCGATGTCGTCGTCGGTCAGGTCGCGGCCGGTGCGGCGTACCAGCGCGGTCCGGTCGAGGGTTTCGGGGAGATCGCGCATCCACGGGGTGAGCAGCGTCCGGTGCAGCGCGATGTCCTGCGGGGTCGCGTCGGTGGGGATGCGTTCCAGGTACCCCTCGATTGCCTGCAGGGTGAAGCCATGCGCCTGCAGCTCACGGACCAGGTCGAGCCGGGCGATGTGCTCCGGGCCGTAGTACCCGACCCGCCCGCGCCTGATCGGCGGCGGGATCAACCCGCGCCCGGCATAGAAGCGCAAGGTCCGTACGGTCATCCCGACCCGCACCGACAACTCGTCCACCGTCAGCGTCGCGTCCCCCGGAGCATCCGACATGGCGGAGATCATAACGATCCGTCCTTGACCATCATGACAGCTCTACTGTCACAATCAGCTACATGACCAGTGAAGCGTTCTTGTACGACGCGATCCGGACGCCGCGCGGGAAAGGGAAAGCCGCCGGCGCGTTGCACGAGGTCAAGCCGATCCAGTTGATCACCGGGCTGTTGCAGGAGCTGCGGGCCCGGCATCCCGAGCTTGATCCGGCCGCGATCGACGACGTCGTACTCGGCGTGGTCACCCCGATCGGCGACCAGGGCATGGACATCGCGCGCACCGCGGTCCTGATGGCCGGCTACCCGGAGACCACCGGCGGCGTGCAGCTGAACCGGTTCTGCGCGTCCGGCCTGGAAGCGGTCAACCAGGCAGCGCAGCGGGTCCGGTCCGGCTGGGAGGACTTCATCCTGGCCGGCGGCGTCGAGTCGATGTCGCGGGTGAAGATGGGATCCGACGGCGGCGCCTGGGCGATGGACCCGGAGACCGCGCTCGCGACCGGCTTCGTCCCGCAGGGCATCAGCGCGGACCTGATCGCCACCCTGGACGGATTCACCCGGACCGACGTCGACGCGTACGCGGCCGAGTCGCACGCCCGCGCCGCCAAGGCCTGGGCGAACGGCTACTTCACGCGCTCCGTCGTACCGGTCGTGGACCGCAACGGGTTACGGATCCTCGACCACGACCAGCTGGTCCGGCCGGGTACGTCGGTGGAGACGCTGGCCGGGTTGCCGCTGTCGTTCGCCGCGATCGGTGAACACGGCGGGTTCGACTCGGTCGCTCTGGAGAAGTACCTGACCGTCGAGCGCATCGACCACGTACACCACGCGGGCAACTCCTCCGGCATCGTCGACGGCGCCGCTCTGGTTGCTGTCGGCAACGAGCAGGCGGGTGCGGCACTCGGGCAGGCGCCGCGCGGCCGAGTGGTCGCGACCGGTGTCAGTGGGGCGGACCCGACGATCATGCTGACCGGCCCGGCGCCGGCCGCGCGGAAGGCGCTGGCGCGTGCCGGTCTGGACGTCTCTGACATCGACCTGTTCGAGATGAACGAGGCGTTCGCGGCCGCGGTCATGCACTTCATGAAGGACCTCGGCGTACCGCACGAGAAAGTGAACGTGAACGGCGGCGCGATCGCGCTCGGCCACCCGCTCGGCGCCACCGGCGCGATGCTGATCGGCACGCTGCTGGACGAGCTGGAGCGCCGCGAACTCCGGTACGGCCTGGCGACCCTGTGCGTCGGCGGCGGGATGGGCGTCGCGACCATCATCGAGAGGCTGGCGGCATGATCGAGTGGAAGAACGACGCCGGTGTGGTCACCCTGACGCTGAACGACCCCGGCGCGTCGGCGAACACGATGAACGACGCGTACGTCGCCGCGATGGGGTCGATCGTGGAACGCCTGGTGGCCGAGAAGGCGCTGCTCAAGGGCGTGATCGTGACCAGCGCGAAGAAGACCTTCTTCGCCGGTGGCGACCTGCGGCAGCTGTCCCGGATCCAGCCGGCGGACGCCGCCGAGGCGTTCGGGATGATCGAAGAGGTGAAGCGGCAACTGCGTACGCTGGAAACGCTCGGCGTACCGGTCGTTGCCGCGATCAACGGGTCGGCACTGGGTGGCGGCCTGGAGATCGCACTCGCCTGTCACCACCGGATCGTTGCCGATGACAACCGCATCGAGCTCGGCGTACCCGAGGTGACGCTCGGTCTGCTGCCCGGCGGCGGGGGAGTGACGCGTACGGTCCGGATGCTCGGTTTGCAGGACGCGCTGATGAAGGTGCTGCTGCAGGGCCAGCGGATGAAGCCGGCGCAGGCGCTGTCGGTCGGAATCATCGACGAGGTGGTACCGGCGGCCGAGCTGCTGGATGCGGCCCGCCGCTGGATCACGACGTACAAAGGTGACGCCAAGCAGCCGTGGGACCGCGACGGCTACAAGATCCCCGGCGGCACGCCGTCCTCGCCGAAGCTGGCCGCCTTCCTGCCCGCCTTCCCGGCGAACCTGCGCAAACAGCTCAAGGGCGCCCCGTACCCGGCACCGCGCGCGATCATGAGCGCGGCGGTCGAGGGCAGCCAGGTGGACTTCGGGACCGCGTCCCGGATCGAGTCCCGGTACTTCGTCTCGCTCGCCACCGGACAGATCGCCAAGAACATGATCCAGGCGTTCTTCTTCGACCTGCAGTCGATCAACGCGGGCGGGTCGCGACCGGACGGCGTACCCTCCTATCGTGCCCGCAAGGTCGGTGTCCTTGGCGCGGGGATGATGGGCGCCGGGATCGCGTACGTCTGCGCCAAGGCGGGCATCGATGTCGTACTCAAGGATGTTTCGCTGGAGGCGGCCGCGCGCGGCAAGGAGTACTCCGAGAAACTGCTGGCGAAGCAGGTCGCGAAGGGGCGTACGACTCCCGCGGACGTGGAAACCTTCCTCAGCCGGATCACGCCGACCGGCGATCCGAACGATCTGGCCGGCTGCGATCTGGTCATCGAGGCGGTGTTCGAGGACACCGGGCTGAAGCAGAAGGTGTTCGCCGAGATCGCCGGCGTGGTCGAGCCGGACGCGCTGCTCTGCTCGAACACGTCCACGCTGCCGATCACCTCGCTCGCGGACGGGATCGACCGGCCCGACGACTTCGTCGGGATGCATTTCTTCTCGCCGGTGGATCGGATGCCGCTGGTCGAGCTGATCGTCGGCGCGAAGACGTCCGATCGGGCGATCGCGCAGGCGTACGACGTCGTCCGGCAGATCCGGAAGACGCCGATCGTGGTGAACGACAGCCGCGGATTCTTCACCTCGCGGGTGTTCGGCACGCTGGTGATGGAAGGCGCCGCGATGGTCGCCGAGGGGGTCGACCCGGTCATGATCGAGCGGGCCGCCACCCAGGCCGGGTTCCCGGCGCCGCCGCTGGCGATGCTGGACGAGGTCACGCTGACGCTGCCGCAGAAGATCCGTGCCGCGGCCCGGGCGGCCGGGGACAGCGCGGGCGCCTTCGACGACCATCCGGGAATGGCTGTTACGGACCGGCTGGTCAACGAATTCGACCGGCGGGGGAAAGCGGCCGGCGCCGGCTTCTACGACTACCCGGCCGAAGGCCCGAAGCGGTTGTGGCCCGGCTTGTGGGAGCACTTCGGCCAGCGCGAGCCGGCGGCGGGTGCAGGTGCGATTCCGCTCGTGGACCTGCAGGAGCGGTTCCTGTTCGCGATGGCGCTGGAGACCGTGAAGTGCCTGGACGAAGGCGTGCTGCGGTCCGTGCCGGACGCGAACATCGGCTCGATCTTCGGCATCGGCTTCCCGCCGCTGCACGGTGGCGCGTTGCAGTACGTGAACGCGTACGGCCCGGCCGCTTTTGCCGACCGGGCGCGTGCGCTGGCAGCGGCGTACGGGACGCGCTTCGAGCCGCCGGCCGCGCTGGTCCGGAAGGCGGCCGCGGGGGAGATCTTCGGCTGATCACGAGCCGATACCAACTCAAGCAAATTCCACACATTCGAACAAAGAACAGCGCGCCCGGTCTTGCGCCGGGCGCGCTTTTGCGCCATGGTGCTGGCACTTCTACAACGATTGACCTGCCCTACCCCGTGTGCCCCCGGGAAGGTGGAAACTCATGCCTGCTCATGTTCCGAACGCCGGACTCACCCGGCGCGACCTGCTGAAGCGGACCGGCGGCCTGGCCGCGCTGGCCGCGTTCACCGCGGCCTGTGGCGGCAACACCGGCCGCCCCTCGTCCGGTGGTGGCAGCGGCGGCGACAAGGTGAACCTGTCGCAGTGGTACCACCAGTACGGTGAGACCGGTACGCAGCAGGCGGCGCTCAAGTACGCCAAGGCGTACACCGATGCGAATGTCACCGTGCAGTGGACGCCCGGCGACTACGGCGCCAAGCTCTCCTCCGGACTGCTCTCCAGCAAGGGCCCGGACGTCTTCGAGAGCCAGCTGAACATCGGCATGGTGAAGAGCAACCAGGTGGTCGCGCTGGACGACATCATGGCCGACGTCAAGGACGACTTCCAGCCGGGCGACCTGGCCACCAATACCGTCGACGGCAAGATCTACGGCATCCGGATGATCGTCGACCCGCAAGTGATCTACTACCGCAAGTCGCTGCTGGACAAGGCCGGCATCAAGCCGCCGGAGACGCTCGACGACCTGATCGCCGCGGCCAAGGAACTCACCACCAACAAGGTGAAGGGCATCTTCGTCGGCAACGACGCCGGCCTGGCGATGGGTGGGCCGGCGCTGTGGTCGTCCGGCGGGGACCGGCTGACCGCGGACCACAAGCCGGGCTTCGGTACGCCGCGCGCGGCCCAGGCCTTCGGCAAGCTGCACCAGCTGTACGCGGACAAGAGCATCCTGCTCGGCTCGCCGACCGACTGGACCGATCCGAGCGCGCTGAACCAGGGTCTGGTCGCGATGCAGTGGATCGGTATGTGGGCGGTGCCGGGAATGCAGAAGGCTTTGGGCGATGATCTGGGGGTGATCCCGTTCCCGAAGCTTGACGCGCAAGGCAAACCGGCCGTGTACTCCGGCGGCTGGACCCAGTTCGTTTCGGCCAAGAGCCCGAACATCGACGCGGCGAAGAAGTTCGTCAAGTGGCTGTGGCTCGACAAGCAGGACTTCCAGGAGGACTGGGCGCTGAACTACGGCTTCCACATCCCGCCGCGGAAGAGCCTCGCGGCCAAGGCGTCGAAGCTGCAGAGCGGGGTCGCGGCCGATACGGTCAAGCTGACCGCCGACTACGGGCACACCGACGACCCAGCCTGGACGCCGAAGATGAACACCGCGTACAACGACATGCTGACGAACATCGTCAAGAAGGGAGCCGACCCCGCCGCCGAGATCGCCAACGCCGAGAAGACCGTCAACGCCGAGCTCTCCCGGTTGTTCGGATGAGCGCACCGGCCAAGACCCGTACCGAACCCGCCGGGACCGGTACGCGGCGCGGTTCGCGGCGGCGGAAGCAGGGCATCGCCGGGAACGCGTTGTGGTTCTGGGTGTTCGTCGGCCCGTTCGTGATCGGCCTGCTGGTCTTCTCCTACCTGCCGATCATCTGGAGCCTGATCCTCAGCTTCTTCGAGGCGTACAACACGGTCACGCCGTCGAAGTTCGTCGGGCTGCAGAACTACGTCGACATGCTCACCGACCGCAACTTTCTCTCCAGCCTGGGCACGTTCACGATCTTCGCGGTGTTCATCGTGCCGCTGACGTTCGCGCTCTCGCTGCTGCTGGCGTTGCTGGTGAACCAGGTCAAGATCGCGCGGGCCTTCTTCCGGTCGGTGTTCTTCCTGCCGACCGCGTGCTCGTACGTGGTCGCGTCGCTGATCTGGAAACTGTCGATCTTCAACGGCGTCCGGTTCGGTCTCGCGAACACGGTGCTCGGCTGGTTCGGCGTCGACAACATCGCCTGGCTGTCGACGGTCAGCCCACCCTGGTACTGGATTCCGCTGATCACCGTCCGGTTGTGGCTGCAGCTCGGGTTCTACATGATCCTGTTCATCGCGGGCCTGCAGCGGATCTCGCCGACGCTGTACGAGGCCGCGTACGTGGACGGGGCGAAGCCCGGTTGGCAGGTGTTCCGGTACATCACGTTGCCGCAACTTCGGGCGACCTCGGTGGCCGTACTGATCCTCAACCTGATCGCGGCGTACCAGGCGTTCGACGAGTTCTACAACCTGATCGGCAACGTCAACTACGCGCGGCCGCCGCTGGTCTACCTGTACGGGATCTCGCTCGGCCAGATCCAGGACCTCGGCCACGGCTCGGCCGGCGCGCTGATCCTGGCAGCCATCATCATGATCGTGACACTGCTGCAGAGCCGGTTGTTCGGCTTCGGAAAGGCGGGCGACTGATGGCGGTCAAAGCCGGACGGAACCGCGAACGTACCAGCGGAACCCCGCAGCCGATCGGGTTCAGCCGCAGCCCGCTCGGCCGGGTCGGGATGGTGCTGCGCTGGATCGCGCTGTTCGTCGCGGTGGTGCTGTTCCTGCTGCCGTTCTACCTGATCCTGCGCAACGCGCTGTCCACCGAAGGCGACATCACCGCGCCGTCGTGGACGCTGTTCCCGTCGCACCTGCAATGGGGGAACATCAAGGAGCTGTTCAGCGACACCCAGGTACCGATGGCGCGGGCGCTGTACAACTCCGCCGTCGTCGGCATTCTCGGTACGGCCGGACAGTTGCTGCTGGCATCGATGGCCGGGTACGGGCTGGCGCGCATCCCGTACAAGCACGCGGACAAGATCTTCTACGCGATCGTCGCCACGCTGATGATTCCCGGCGCGGTCACGTTCATCCCTTCGTTCATCGTGGTGTCGTCGCTCGGCTGGGTTTCGTCGCTGCGCGGGCTGATCATCCCGACCCTGTTCAGCGGGTTCGCGGCGTTCCTGTTCCGGCAGTACTTCCTCGGGTTCCCCAAGGAGCTGGAGGAGGCGGCGCGGGTGGACGGCGCCGGGTACTTCGGCGTGTTCTGGCGGATCGTCGTACCCAACTCGCTGCCGTTCTTCGCCGCGCTGGCCGCGATCACCTTCATCGGCAACTGGAACTCGTTCCTCTGGCCGCTGGTGATCGGGCAGGACTCGTCGTCCTGGACCATCCAGGTGGCGATGTCCACCTTCATCACGGCGCAGACCATCAATATCCACGAGCTCTTCATGGCGGTCGCGGTCTCGATCCTGCCGCTGGTGCTGATCTTCGCCTTCCTCCAGCGCTATCTGATCCAGGGCGTCACCCAATCGGGTATCAAGGACTGACCTTCGGGCGGTCGGCGAGCTTCAGGGTGACGACGCCGGTGATGATGACGGTCAGCCACAGGGCCTTGGGCAGGGTGAGGGACTCCGGGAAGAAGACGGGGCCGAGCAGGGCGGTGCCGGCGGCGCCGGTGCCCGCCCAAACCGCGTACCCGAGGCCGACGTCGATGGTCCGGAGGGCGAGACTCAGGGCCCAGAGGGTGAGCAGGAAGAACACGGCAGCCGTGATCGACCATTGCCAGACGGTGAACGCGTGGCTGCCGCCGACGGAGAGCGCGTACCCGATCTCGAACCCACCGGCCAGCAGGAGCATCGGCCAGCCCTGAGAACGGCTGGCGCGGGGGCTGGTGGGTGTGGCGCCGGCGGGGTCGGTGGGTGTCGTGGCGGGGTGGGTGGCGGATTGGTTGGTTGGGTGGTCGGGGGTGGTGGGGGAGGGTTTTGTGTTCATGGGTGGGTCCTTCGGGTGGGTCAGCTGGAGAGTTGGAGGCCGACGACGCCGGTGATGACCAGGGCGATGCCCACGGCCTTGCGCCAGCTGAGCTGCTGGTGGAAGACGAGGGCGCCGAGGAGCGTGATGCCCACGCCGGCCAGCGAGGTCCACAGGGCGTACCCGGTGCCGATCGGGAAGGTCAGGAGGGCGCGGCTGAGCGCGTACGTACCGAGCGCGCCGGTGACGAGCGTCGTGATCGTCCAGCCACGGTGGGTGAAACCGTTCGCCTTGCCGGCCGAGATCGCGACCGCGATCTCGAAGCCGACGGCGACGGCGAGGTAGAGCCAGTGCATGAGGGTCCTTTCGATGGAAGCCCGACCCTCAGACTGTGCAACTTCACATTGGTGTCAGGTGCAAGACTTGGCGCTGGGAGGCAGCATGCGCATCGGTGAGCTCGCGGCGGCGAGCGGTGTCAGTACCAGGTCGTTGCGGTACTACGAAGAACAGGGCCTGATCCGCTCCGGACGTACGCCGGGCGGGTGGCGGGACTTCGACGCGACGATGATCGAGCGCGTCGTGATGATCCAGCACCTGCTGGCGGCCGGGCTGGGTACCGTGACGATCGGTGAACTGCTCCCGTGCCTGGAAGCGCCGGCCGAGGAGCGTACCGGCGAACTGGAAGTGCTCCTCGCGCAACAGGTCCAGCGCCTGGAAGACAAGCGCCGCGAAATCAACCGCGAACTGGACGTCCTGGCCGCCCTCAAACGCGACACCGCCGCCGTGACACCCACGCTGGCGTCCGCCTGACCCCCGCCCGCCAGCGCCCTTGGGGTTGTGTGGGGGAACCGGGCTTGGGGTTGGCGCGTCTGGGTGGTTGTTGGTGTCCGTGGGTGGTGACGGGCAGTTGGCGAACTCAAGCGTGGAGAAGGCATGACGCAACCAGAACCCGATCCCAATCACCCCGCCCCGTGGCCCGCGAAACCCCAGCCCGGCGCGCCGCGGTACCCGCCGCATCAGCACAGTGCGGCCGAGTACGGGGCGCCGCAGCATCTTTGGCCTGATTATGCGCAGCCGCAGGCTGGTTTGCAGTGGGCGGTGGTGCCGGCGGCCCAGGAGCGCGTCGGTTCCGGGATATTCGCCGCCCTCGCACTCCTTCTCGGCTTCGCCGCTCTCGTCGCGCCCTTCGTCCCCGCGGACATGACCGGCTTCCGCCAGTACGCCCCGTTCCCCTTCGCCCTCCCCGGCATAGCTCTCGCCGTCATCGCCCTAACCGGCCGCCGCCCCGCCAAACCCCTCGCGATAACCGGCGCCACCCTCTCCGTACTAGCCATCGCAATCGGCCTGTACATGGTCACCGGCACCACCCTCTGAATCCGGGATCAGGGACAATCGACGCCATGGCTGCTCTTCCAACCTGTCCCTGCGGGCGTGGTGTCTCGTACGACGTGTGCTGTGGGCGGCTTCATCGGGGTGTGGTGACGGCGGCGACCGCGGAGGAGTTGATGCGGTCGCGGTACAGCGCCTTCGTACGGCATGACGCGGCATACCTGCAGAAGACCTGGTCGCGTACGACCCGCCCCGCGCGGATCGACTTCCCGAACCGGATCTGGACCGGCCTGGAGATCCTCGGCACAACCGGCGGCAGCGCCTTCCACACCGAAGGCACAGTCGAGTTCAACGCCCACTACACCACCGGCATCCAGCACGAAAACAGCACCTTCACCCGCGAAGCCGGCGAATGGGTCTATGTCGCCGCCCTCTGACCCCCACCACTGGCGCGCCGGCCGAGTGACCCGAGCCTTGGCGGTGGTTCCGCTGGTGGCGGCGATCGTGACGACCGCGATCCTGCCCGAGTACTGGCCGACGATCCTCGTCGCCCTGTTCCTCCTCGTCGCGATACTGCGCGTCGAGCTCCGGTTGACCGACGAGGAGCTGATCTTCCGGGATGTCGTCGGCACCAGGCGCATCCCGCGGGCGGCGGTGAAGTCGGCGCGCTTTGACTACAGGCCGCCCGGTGTCGTCGTCCTGGAGATCCACCGGTACTCGGGCGTTGTCGATCGGCTGCACTTCTCACCCAAGCAGTCGTCGACGGAGCTCAGCGGTGGTCCGCCGGCCGTGGACAGTGCGGCGTATCAGATCACTCGCTGGGCTGAGGAGTATCAGGGGCCTCGGGCTACTCGGTGACCTGGTAGGTGGGGGTCAGGATCGCGCGGGCCAGGGTGTGGAAGGCGAGGTTGAAGGAGACGACCGCGGGGGTGGCGTCCGCGTCCACGTCCAGTGCCTCGACGTCGATCGCGTGGACGACGAAGTAGTACCGGTGAACCTGGTCGCCCGCGGGTGGCGCGGCGCCGCCGTAGTTCTTCGTACCGAAGTCGTTGCGGACGTGGAAACCGCCGTTGTCGGGCCGATCCGTGCCGCCGGCGCCTGTCGGTAGCTCCGTGACGGTCGCCGGGAGGTTGACCAGCACCCAGTGCCAGAACCCGGACACGACCGGCGCATCCGGGTCGAAGCAGGTGACCACGAAACCCTTCGTCTCCGCCGGGAACCCGGACCAGCTGAGCTGCGGCGACGTGTTCCCGCCCGCGAAGGCATGCGCGTCCGCCAGCGGCTGCCCGTCGGTGACATCGGTGCTGGTGACCGTGAACGCACCGGCCTTCGGGAGCAGCGTGTACGGATCGGGTGCGACGGGTCGATCGAGCGACATCTGTGAGCCCTCCAACGGCGAGTGACGTGTGGTGAGTCCGACATTACTGTCCACGGACCGCTGGGCTGTCCCGGGGCCGGGCGGAAGAGATGCGAAGATCGATCCGAGAACCGCGAGAGACCGCGGGGTGAGTGCGATGAGCCGGCGTAGGCGAGTGGAGGACCTGGTGGAGGAGTACCTGGAGCGGATCCGCCCCGCGGATCCGGCGGCGATGCGGGCCGCCGAGGAGCGGCAGGCCGCGCTCACCAAACCGGCCGGTTCGCTCGGCGTACTCGAAGAACTGTCCGTCCGGGTGGCCGGGATGACCGGCACCTGCCCGCCCGCCGTACCCGCCCCGGCGGTGGTGACCGTTTTCGCGGCCGACCACGGCGTCCACGCCCAGAACGTCTCGCCCTGGCCGCAGGAAGTGACCGCCGCGATGCTGGCGAACTTCGCCGCCGGTGGCGCCGCCGTGAACGCGTTCGCGAAGAACAACGGCGTCGACGTACGCGTGGTGGACGTCGGCGTCGCGACCCCGGTCGACCAACTCGACATCGTGCACGCCAACGTACGCCCCGGCACCCGCGACCTGTCCCAGACCGAGGCCCTGACCGAGGACGAGGTCCGCGCCGCCGTCGCGGTCGGGTTCGAGCTGGCCGAGAGCCTGGTCCGCGACGGGTACCGCTGCCTGCTCACCGGCGACATGGGCATCGCGAACACGACCGCCTCGGCCGCCCTGATCGCCACGTTCACCGGCGCCACCGCCGCTGTGGTGACCGGCCGCGGCACCGGCATCGACGACGCCACGCTGGCCCACAAGACCGCGATCGTCGAAGCCGCTCTCGTACGCCACGCCGTGCCGCCGACCGAACCACTCAAGGCCCTGCAGGCGTACGGCGGCCTCGAACACGCCGCGCTTGCCGGGTACATCCTCGGCGCCGCCGCCAACCAGGTCCCGGTGATCCTCGACGGCGTGATCGCCGGCGCGGCCGCGCTCGTCGCGCAGGCGCTGCACCCGGCCGCGGTCGACTACTGCGTCGCCGGACACCGCTCGGCCGAGCCGGGTCACGCGGTCGCGCTGAAGACGCTCGGCCTGCAGCCGCTGGTGGATCTCGACCTGCGGCTCGGCGAGGGTACGGGCGCGGTGCTCGCGTACCCGATCCTGTCGTGCGCGGTACGTGCACTCGCGGAGATGGCCACCTTCGAGGACGCGGGGATCAGTTCGTGACGCACCAGTACCTGTCCGGCCTCGTACTCGACGGGCGGCGCGTGGTCGTCGTCGGCGGCGGCGGGGTCGCGCAGCGGCGGCTGCCGCGATTGCTGGAGGCGGGCGCCCGGATCGACCTGATCTCGCCGTCGATCACGCCGACGATCGAGGGCCTGCTCGGCACCTCTTCGCTGACGTGGATCGAGCGCGGGTACCAGACCGGTGATCTCGACGGGGCCTGGTACGTGGTGGTCGCGACCGACGACGCTGACGTGAACGACCAGGTCTCGGCGGAGGCCGAAGAACGGCGGATCTTCTGCGTACGGTCCGACGATCGGTCCCGTGCGACCGCGTGGACGCCGGCTTCGGGTCAGCACGACAACGTCACGATCGGCGTACTCGGCGGTGGTGACCACCGGCGGTCGGCGGCCGTACGCGACGCGATTCTTGAAGGGCTGCGGATCGGTGAGCTCGCGGCGCGGGACGTGGACCGGCGACCGGGCGTGTACTTGGTCGGTGGCGGGCCTGGTGATCCGGATCTGATCACGGTGCGCGGGCGGAGGCTGTTGGCCGAAGCGGATGTGGTGGTGGCGGACCGGCTGGCGCCGCAGCAGTTGCTGGACGAGCTGCATCCGGACGTCGAGCTGTACGACGCGGCGAAGTTGCCGCGCGGGCGGGCGGCGCAGCAGGAGGAAATCAACCGGATCCTGGTCGAGCGCGGTCGCGAGGGGAAGGTCGTCGTCCGGTTGAAGGGCGGGGACCCGTACGTGTTCGGGCGCGGGTTCGAGGAGGCGCTGGCGTGCGCGGCGGCGGGTGTGCCGTGGACCGTGGTGCCGGGGATCACCAGCTCGATCTCGGTGCCGGCGGTGTCGGGGATTCCGGTCACGCATCGCGGGGTGACGCATGAGTTCACGGTGGTGTCGGGGCATATTCCGCCGTCGCATCCGGATTCGCTGATCAACTGGGACGCGCTGGCGCAGTTGCACGGGACGCTGGTGTTGCTGATGGCGGTGCAGAACCTGCCGGCGATCGCGGCCCGCTTGATCGAGGCCGGAAGGCCGGCGGACACACCCGCCGCGGCAATTGCCGACGGTACCCTTCCCGGCCAGCGGATGGTGACGTCGGACCTCGCCGGGATCGCCGAGGCGATGACCGAGGCAGGCGTCGGCGCCCCGGCAATCGTTGTCATCGGCAACGTCGTCGACGTCGCCCGCGAGGCAACCGAACCGGCCGCTGACGCGGCGGGCTCGGGGGAGCCAGGGTCGGCTAGGGCGGGGGAATCGGGGTCGGGCGTGGCGGGTTCGGGGGAGCCGGGGTCGGCTGGTGCGGGTGAGTCGGGGTCGGCCGGTGTGGGGAAGCGGGGACCGGCGTGACGGTGGTTTCGGTTGATGGTGCCGCTGATCCGCGGCTGGCGGACTATGTGCGGTTGCGGGAGGTGAGTCTGCGGCGGTTGCTCGAGGAAGAGCATGGGCTGTTCATTGCCGAGGGCGACAAAGTGATTCGCCGGGCCGCGGCCGCCGGGTTCGAGCCGCGGTCGTTCCTGCTCGCGCCGCGCTGGCTGGACTCGTTGCAGGACGTCATCGCGCACTGGCCGGACAAACCGGTGTACGTGGTGTCCGAGGAACTGGCCGAGCAGGTGACCGGTTTCCACGTCCACCGCGGCGCGCTCGCCTCGTACAAACGCCGGGCGCCGGTCCCGTTGACCGACCTGCTGACACCGGACGTCCGCCGGATCGCGATCTTCGACGAGATCGTTGACCACACCAACGTCGGCGCCGGGTTCCGGGCCGCGGCCGCGCTCGGCGTCGACCTCGTCCTGGTGACCCCGACCTGCGCGGACCCGCTGTACCGCCGGTCGATCAAGGTCTCGATGGGTACGGTCTTCCAGGTCCCGTGGACGCGCCTGCACAGCTGGCCCGGCGACCTGCGGCACCTGCAGGACAACGGGTACGTCGCGGCCGCGATGGCGCTCACCGACGACTCGATCACCCTCGACGAACTGTCCGCCCGGAAGGACGAGAAGCTCGTACTGATCTTCGGTACCGAAGGCCACGGCCTGAAACCGAACGTCCTCAACCAGGCAGACCTGACCGTACAGATCCCGATGTCCGGCGGCGTCGACTCCCTGAACGTGGCGTCGTCGGCAGCCGTCGCCTTCTACGCGACGCGTCCGTAAATCACTGGACGACACTGATCCAATAGGCCGCATGCGGAAAGTAGTTCTTGTCACCGGTATGCAGGCCGCCGGGAAGTCCACGATCGCGCCGATGCTGGCCGAGCGGCTCGGGCCACCGGCGGCCACGCTCGACGGCGACGTGTTCTACCGCGGGGTGGTCGCGGGCGCCGCCGACATGACGCCGGACCCGTCACCGGAGGCGCTGCGGCAGCTCGCCTTGCGGTACGACTCGACCGCGATGGTCGCGCAGCACTACGCCGACGCCGGATTCGACTTCGTCTGCAGCGACATCATCCTCGGCGCGGACGTCGAGCGCTGGTTCGAGCGGTTGCGCGGCGTCGAGCCGTACCTGGTCGTGCTGACGCCGTCAGTGGCGTCGATCGTGGAACGTGAGATCGGCCGCGGCGGCGCGAACTCGTACCGCGACTGGCAGGAACAAGGCGCTTCGCTGGCCGACGGGGTCCGCGCGCTGCAAGCCGAGCTCGCCAAGATCCCGCGCCGGGGCCTGTGGCTGGACACCACCGGCCAGACCCCGGCCCAGACCGTCGACAAGATCCTCGCCGACCTCCCCGCCGCCCGCTGGTAACCGTCGAACGGCCCCAGCCGGCCGCGCTCCAGGTGGAACGGCGTCAGGGGGCGGGCGCCAGGTGGAACGGCCTCAGGTGGAACGGCCTCAGGTGGCGGGGGTTTCCTCGTGGTCGTGGTCGACCATCGGGGTCACCGGCCAGTCGGACGGGTAGTCGGGCGCGAACTCCTCGGCCTCCGCGAACAGCCGCTTGCGGTACTTCCGCGACAGCCGGTCGCCGAACACCATCCCCTGCGTGTGATCGGTCTCGTGCTGCAGGCAGCGCGCCAGCAGGCCGTTCCCCTCGTACGTCACCGGTGCACCGTGCTGGTCGACCCCGGTGACCTTCGCGTAGTCCGGCCGGGCGCACTTGGTGAACGCGCCCGGCAAGGACAGGCAGCCCTCGTCGCCCTCGTCCAGGTTCCGGTCCTTGCCCTCCGGCAACTCGAGCACCGGATTGCACACCACGCCCTGTACGCGATTGCCCTCCTTGTCCGGGCAGTCGAACACGAACAGCTGCAGATCCACGCCGACCTGGTTCGCGGCCAGGCCGACACCCTCGGCGGCGTTCATCGTGGCAACCATGTCCGCGACCAGCGTCTGCAACTCGGCACCGAAGTCGGTGACGGGCTGATTGAGCCGATGCATGACATCTTCACCCCACCGAGTGATAGCCCGCACCGAACCATTCCCAGGCAACGTAGACATGCCCGAAATCCTAGCTGTCCACCCGGCGAACCATTTGAGAGGTTCACCTCTGAACCTGCCCGTTCACCCCGCGCATGCGGGGTATGAACGGGCAACCGGCGAGGTTCACCCCTGAAATGGCTCGGGGCGGAGGGGTGGGGGGTACGGGGTGGAGGTGTTACTTGGAGTTGATCTCGTCGCGCCAGGTGATCCACTCGCGGAGCAGGCCGAGGTCGTAGTCGGGGCCGGACGAGGACACCGTGAAGAGGCGGGTGCCGACGTCCAGCAGGCCCTTGCCGATGACTTCGGGGGACTTGTCGCCGACGCCGGCGGAGCGCTCGATCTCGCCCGGGTCGCGGCCGATCGCCTTGCAGTGCTCGTCCAGTACGGCGTGCTTGTGCGCGATCGTTTCCGCGTCGCCGAAACCGTGCCAGATGTTCGCGTGCTGGGCGACCAGGCGGAGCGTCTTCTTCTCGCCGCCACCACCGATCAGTACCGGGATGTCGCGGGTCGGCGGTGGGTTGAGCTTGGTCCAGCGCTGCTCGATCCGCGGCAGTGCCTCGCCGAGCGCGTCCAGCCGGCGGCCGGCGGTGCCGAACTCGTACCCGTACTCGTCGTAGTCGCGCTCGAACCAGCCGGCCCCGATGCTGAAGATCAGCCGGCCGTCGCTGATGTGGTCGACCGTCCGCGCCATGTCGGCGAGCAGATCGGGGTTCCGATAGGAGTTGCAGGTGACCAGGGCGCCGATCTCGACCCGCTCGGTGGCCTCGGCCCAGGCCGCCAGCATGGTCCAGCACTCGAAGTGCAGCCCGTCGGCCGCACCGCTCAGCGGATAGAAGTGATCCCAGTTGAACGCGACGTCGACACCCAGCTCCTCGGCCGCGGCGACGGTTCGCCGGATATCCGCGTACTGAGCGTGCTGGGGCTGAACCTGCAAACCGATCCGGACCGGAAAAGCGCCGTACGGACGATCGGTGGACTCGGAAGCTGTCATGCCCCGATCCTATCCGGCATTGCGGAGGACCCTCCGGATAGCCCACCCGGTAACGTCAGCCCGGCGCGTGCAACTGACTGAACATCCGCACACCATCATCGGCCTGCCTGCGCAACGCCCGCACCGCCGGTGCCGGTTCACCCAGCAGTACCCGGATCTGGCTGTCCCGCACCACCAACCCAAAGAGCTCGGTAAACGCAGCTGCCGGGTCAGGCAGGTCGAGGATTCGCGCGGCGTGCAGATCCGCCAGCAGTTCCTCGATCACCGGCCCAACCGCATACCTGCCGTGCGTGAGCACCACCTCTGCAAGCTCCGGCGACGCCATCCCGGCCCGATTGACCGTCACCGACCAAGGACCGCACAGTAACTCGAGCAGCGCGCGGGCGAAGGTCTGCAACAACTCGGCAGTTGGCGGTCCGTCGGCGCGGGCCTGGTTCAGCCGCTCCACGGTCTGCTTGCCCTCAGCCGTGACGATGTCGGCGAACAACTGCTGCTTGCTGCCGAACCACGAGTAGAGCGACTCCTTCGAAACCCCGGCCCGCGCCGCGATCTCCTGCATCGTCGTCGCCGCGTATCCACGCTCCTCGAGCACCGCCCGCCCCGCGTCCTGGACGATCGCCCGCCGCCGGGCGGACTCGTCGGCACTCGGCCGGCCACGTCGCGTACCGGGCACCTGATCCTCCTTGTATTCGAACCCGTGGGTACGATATAACACCTGAAAAGGAACCAGCTAGTTCGATTAGGGAGGCGCCTATGTGGTCGCGTATCGCCGGAGCCGCCGCCGTCCTGGTGACGGGACTCTCGGCCGGGTTCTTCTACACCTACGCGGATTCCGTCACGCGCGGCCTGGCACGGACCTCGGATGACGTGTATGTGGCGGCGTTTCAGCGGATCAACGAGGAAGTGCGGACGCCGTTGTTCATGGTGGTCTTCGCGGCGCCGCCGGTGCTTGCCGTACTGGCCGCGGTGCTGATGCGCCGGCGGCCGCCCGCGGGGTGGTTGTTCGCGGTCGCGGCGGTGGTCTACCTGGTCGGGGTCATCGTGGTGACGGCGTCGGTGAATGTGCCGCTGAACGAAGCGCTGGCGAGCGATGGGGATCGGGCCGCGTTCGAGGGTCGGTGGAACAGCTTCAACCTGGTGCGGTCCTGGGCGTCGTTCGGCTCGTTTGCTCTCGCGGTGGTCGCGCTGGCCTGGCCTTCGCATTCAAGCGGGCGGATGAAGAAGAGGGCGTCAGTGAACGTGGGAGCTGGCATGCTGTGAGTTCTGTCCGGCTTCGCGAAATCCTTCGGATGGCCGGGCTTCGAGAGGAGTGCGGCTGCCATGCCGGATGACGTTGACGAGTTCGCGCGGTTGTTCACGGGGTTCCTGGAGCGGATGCGGGCGGCGGGGGAGCCGCGGGCGCGCCGGGAGAGCCTGCTGGACCGGTTGCGTGAGCATCTCGGCGTGGAGCCCGATCAGGTGCCGGTGGTGTCGTCGGCGCACCCGGCGTACGACCTGCCCAACGTACAACGGGCACTGGAAGCGTGCTTCGACTCGTACGACCTGGTCGGCCTGGCCGGGACGAACCGGGATCACCACTCGCTCGGTGAGCTGCTGGAGCTGGCCGAGTACGACCGGTTCGGGATCGGGCCGGTCGACTACCGGCGGATGCAGATCGACATCGACGAGGAGATGGACTGCGTCGCGTTCGGGTTCTACCTCGGCGTACGGGACGGCGATCGGCTGGTCGTACTGCTCCGGGCGCCGAACGAGCAGTACGGGCGGGGAAACGTCGAGCTCGAGGTGCTTGCGGCCGAGCGGTCAGCCGGCGAGCGGTTCCTGGCCGCGCTGCCGGAGTTGATCCGCGCGCACAACGTGTTCCGCGGGAAGGTCGTGTCGTTCGAGGGGCATGAGTTCGGGCAGGGCGCGGGGCCGTTCAAGTTGCACCCGCGGCCCGGTATTACGCGGGCTGATGTCGTACTCCCGGATGGTGTGCTCGATCGGATCGAGCGGGAGGTCGTCGGGATCGCCGAGCATCGCGAGCGGTTGCTGGCGGCCGGGCAGCACCTGCGGCGGGGCGTGCTGCTGTACGGGCCGCCTGGTACCGGGAAGACGCACACCGTGCGGTATTTGCTGTCGCGGATGCCCGAGGTCACCGTCGTACTGCTGGCGGGGTCGAGTATTCATTTCATCTCGTCCGCGTGTGCGCTGGCGCGGATGCTGCAGCCGGCGCTGGTCGTACTGGAGGACTGTGACCTGGTCGCGGAGGCGCGGGACTTCTCGCATGGGATGGACAACCCGCTGCTGTTCCAAGTGCTGAACGAGATGGACGGGCTGGCGCAGGATGCGGATGTCGCGTTCCTGTTGACCACGAACCGGGCTGATCTCCTGGAGCCGGCGCTGATGCAGCGGCCGGGGCGGGTGGACATGGCTGTTGAGGTGCCGTTGCCGGATGGGGCTGGTCGGGCGCGGTTGCTGGAGCTGTACGGGCCCGCGTTGACGTTGGACGACGGGGTCGTCGAGGAGATCGTGGCACTGACGGAGGGCACTACTGCTTCGTTCATGAAGGAGTTGGTGCGGAGGACCGTTCTGCTTGCGGCTCAAGCGGACGAGACGCCCGGCGCGGAACACCTACGCGCGGCCGTCGCTGAACTCCTGTCATCCCGCGACGCCCTCACCAGACGCCTCCTCGGCGCCACCGACAACGCCGCCACCGACGATGCCCCGGCCACCACCAGCCCCGCCCCAGCCACCACCAGCACCGCCCCAGCCGCGACAAGCGCAGGCACAACCCGCCGCGGCCCGATGCCCGCCGTCTACAAGGCAAACCTCCGCTGAGCCCCCGGACCTCCAACACTCACCAACCACCGGCCCGGCTGGCATGCACCAACCACCGGCCCGGCTGGCATGCACCAACCACCGGCCCGGCGGGCACTCACCAACCACCGGCCCGGCTGGCATGCACCAACCACCGGCCCGGCGGGCACGCACGAGCCAGCGGTCGGGTGGGCATGCACCGACCGGTGCGTGTGCAGGCACGCCGAACCAGGGGTGCCCAGGCGCGTACCCGCGACGGCGTCTGGGGCCGCTCACCCATCTGCGCCGCCTGTGGGTCAGGGTTGGTGAGTGGTGGTGCGGGGCCGGGCGAAGAGCTGGTTCAGGTCGGCTTGGGGGATCTGGTCGGCGGCGAAGGTGATGGTGCCGTGGGTTGCCAGTTCTTCCGCGCTGCGGCGGATGAAGGCCAGGGCGGAGCGGGCGATCGAGCCGCCGAGGCTGATGCGGGTGACTCCTACGGATTGCAGGCCGGCGACGGTGAGGGTTGATCGGCCCAGGCCGAGGACGACGTTCAGCGGGGCGTCGAGCTCGCGTACGAGGGTTCCGATCGTCTCCAGGTCGTTCACCCCCGGCACGTACACGCAGTCCGCGCCGGCGGCGTGGAAGCGGTTCGCCCGGTCGATCGACTCGGCCAGCGTGGGCGGCGTACCCAGCAGCTGGCCGTCGGTGCGGGCGGTGAGGACGAAGTCGGGACCGGCTGCTTCGCGGGCGGCGGTGATGCGATCGGTCGCGAGCTGTAGGTCGTACAGCTCGCGGCCGTCGTAGTCCTCGATGTTTCCACCGGCGAGACCGGCCTCGCGAGCCAGCGTGATCGTCTCGGCAACCCGCTCCGGCGCGGCGCCGTACCCGTCTTCGAGGTCGCCGTTCACCGGTACGTCGACGGCGGCCGTGATCGCCCGGACGCGATCGAACATCTGCTCCCGCGACACCGCCGGCGCGCCGTCAGGGAGCGTGTGATCGCCCTTGGCCAGCGAGAACGCGATGCCCGCGCTGGTGGTCGCGATCGCCGGAAACCCGGCCGCCGCGAGGATCACCGCGCTCCCCGCGTCCCAAGCGTTCGGCATCACGAACCGGCCGTCGTGTAACTCCCGGAAGCTAGTCATACCCGCGAGTCTGCCACCCCAACACTTCGGCCAACGCCGAAGTCAGCCGCCTGTCAGCCCAGCTGTTGTGCCGCGGACTCGTCAAGGAGCCACAGCGTCCGCTCCTGACCTTTCGGCCGGGCGGCGGGTACGTCTCCGCCCGTGAGTGCCTTGCCGACTGCCTCAGCCTTGTCTTCACCGGAGACGACGAACCAAACCTCCCGCGCCCGGTCAAGCACCGGCAACGTCAGCGAAACCCGCGTGGGCGGTGGCTTGGGCGAGTCGTGCACGGCAACCGCCGACGCATCCGTCACGGCCAACTGCGGATACCCCGGGAAGAGCGACGCCACATGCCCGTCCGGCCCGACCCCGAGCATGAGGACGTCGAAGACGGGACTGGCGTCGCCGCCCGCACCGGCAGCGGCGCTGGTCGAGGTGCCGGCAGTGCTGGTCGACGTGCTCGCGGCCGCGGCCAACTCCTTCGCGTACGCCGCCGCGGCCGCCTCCGCGCCTTGCCCGGTATCGGGAGCCATCGGGTGTACCCGCGCCGGATCGACGTCTACGTGTGAAAGCAACGCGTCCCGGGCCTGCGTCTCGTTGCGGTCAGGATCACCGTCCGGGAGGAAGCGTTCGTCGCCCCACCAGAACTCGACCCGCCGCCAGTCGATCGCCAACCGGGCGGGGGATTCGGCCACCGCCGCGTACACCCGGGCAGCCACCCGCCCACCGGTCAGCACCACCTGGGCGACCCGATCGTTGCTCTGGGCATCGACAAGCGCGGTGATGAAGCGCGCCGCCACCGCGTGCACCAGGGCATCGGCGTCCGGATGCCGCAAAACCAACGGCTCGCTCATTTCTTCACCGCCCGCTTGGCAGCCGCCTTCTTCGCCACGGTCCTCTTGTCCGCAGCCTTCTTGGCAACGCTCTTCGGAGCCACGGTCTTCTTCGCGGTGGTCTTCCGGGCCGGAGCGGGTTTCTTCGGCTCGATCACCTTCTGGCCGGCCGCGGTGACCTTCGCCGCGGTCGACTTCCGGGCGTTCGCGTCGACCTTCTTCTGCTCGGCCGGAAGCGCGTCCCGCTCGACCATGCACGCCAGCGTTTTCGCGTACACGTCGTCCGGGTCGAGCCGGCGCAGTTCCTCACTGAGCAGCTCCGACGTCGTACGCCGCTTCAACGCCACCGGGCGATCCGGCTGCCCCGGCACGCTGAACGTCGCGACCGCACCATCGGGCCGCGTCAGCGCGATCGGCCCGGACGGCGTGAACAACCGCACCGCCGTCACCCCGGGACCGCACGTGTTCCGCTGCTCGACCGGCACCTTCAACCGCGACTGCAACCAGGCAGCCATCAGATCCGCGCTCGGGTTCCCGCGGGCCGCGGACACCTCGGCCCCGGTCACCTTCGTCGGGTACTGGTCGAGGGCGGCCGCCATCAGCGCGCGCCACGGCGTCAGCCGCGTCCACGCGAAGTCGGTGTCGCCCGGCGCGTACCCCTCGGCCCGCGCGCTGTAGTCCACCGACGCCCGCCGCGTCGCCGCCGCATCGGTCACCCGACGCCGCCCGAGTCGTCCGAGCGGATCTTCGGCCGGTACGCGCGGCCCGCCACCCGGCCACCAAACGATGACGGGGGAGTCCGGCAGCAGCAGCGGCGTGACCACGGACTCCGGCACCTTGGCCAGCTCACCGTGCAGCCGCAGCAACACTGCCTCACCCGGCACGCCCTCGCCGATCCGTACTTCCGCGTCCAGCCCGGGAGCGCCCTTGCCGGGCCGCAGGATCGCGACCAGGACCCGCGACGGGTGTTCGCGGCCGGCCTCGTTCGCGGCCTTCATCGCGTCGTGATGGGAGGCTTCGTCGACGACGACCACGATCGTGCCGACCATGCCCATGGCCGGCGAACCGGCGTTCCGGCGCGCCTTCAGCAGCGCCGAGGCGATCCCGCTGGACGTGGTGTCGGTCAGGTCGATGATCAAGGCCGCCTCCAGGCGCGTCCGTCACGAGCGAGCATCGCGTGCGCCGAGTCCGGTCCCCAGTCGCCGGACGCGTACTGCTCCGGCTTCCCGTGCCGGGCCCAGTAGTCGAGCACCGGGTCGAGGATCTTCCAGCCCAGCTCGACTTCGGTGTGTTGCGGGAACAACGGCGGATCACCGAGCAGTACGTCCAGGATCAGCCGCTCGTACGCCTCCGGGGAGGACTCCGTGAACGAACCGCCGTACTGGAAGTCCATGTTCACGTCGCGGATCTCCATCGACGTACCGGGCACCTTCGCGCCGAACCGGAGCGTGATGCCCTCGTCCGGCTGAATCCGCAACACCAGCGCGTTCTGCCCGAGTTCCTCGGTTTCGGTCTTGGTGAACGGCAGGTGTGGCGCCCGCTTGAACATCACCGCGACCTCGGTGACGCGCCGGCCGAGCCGCTTGCCGGTCCGCAGGTAGAACGGAACGCCCGCCCAGCGCCGGGTGTCGACGTCGACGCGCAACGCGGCGAACGTCTCGGTCGCGGACGACGACGGGATGCCGTCCTCCTGCAGGTAGCCCTTGACCTTGACGCCACCGGCCCAGCCGGACGCGTACTGGCCGCGGGCGGTGTGCAGGTCGAGGCGCTCCGGCAGCTGGACCGCGTTCAGGACCTTCTTCTTCTCCTGGCGCAACGACCAGGCGTCGAAGCTGACCGGCTCCTCCATCGCGATCAGCGCGAGCAGCTGGAGCAGGTGGTTCTGGATCACGTCACGGGCGGCGCCGATGCCGTCGTAGTACCCGGCGCGGCCGCCGATGCCGATGTCCTCGGCCATCGTGATCTGGACGTGGTCGACGTAGTTGCTGTTCCAGATCGGCTCGAACATCGCGTTCGCGAACCGCAGCGCGAGGATGTTCTGGACCGTTTCCTTGCCCAGGTAGTGGTCGATCCGGAACACCGCCTCGGGCGGGAACACCGACTCGACCACGTGGTTCAGCTCGCGGGCGCTCTTCAGGTCGTGCCCGAACGGCTTCTCGATCACCACCCGCCGCCACGAGCCGGGCTTCTCGTCGGTCAGCCCGTGCTCGGACAGCTGCCGGACCACCTCCGGGAACAGCCCCGGCGGGATGGACAGGTAGAACGCGTGGTTGCCACCCGTACCGCGGGTGATGTCCAGCTCGTCCACGGTCTCCCGGAGCCGCTTGAACGCCTCGTCGTCGGTCAGGTCACCCGGTACGAACCGGAAGCCCTCGGCGAGCTGCTGCCAGACCTCCTCGCGGAACGGCGTCCGGGCGTGCTCCTTGACCGAGTCGTGCACGATCTGAGCGAAGTCCTGGTTGCTGTAGTCCCGGCGGGCGAACCCGACCAGGGCGAAACCGGGGGGCAGCAGCCCCCGGTTCGCCAGGTCGTAGACCGCCGGCATCAGCTTCTTCCGGGCCAGGTCACCGGTGACCCCGAAGATCACCAGGCCACACGGCCCGGCGATCCGCGGCAGCCGGCGATCCTGCGGATCGCGCAGCGGGTTCACCGGTGCGGCCGGCTCTTCGTTGAGCTCAGCGGTCATTGCCGCTTCCTCCGAGTAGTAAGAGTTACTTGAACGGTTACTTGATCAGCGACAGCAGCTGCCGTACGCCGGCCGCGACGTCCGTGAGGTGCAATCGCAGCACCGGACGGCCACGCTCGGCCAGTACGTTCGCGTCCCCGGCTGCCTGCGCCGAGATCAGCGTGCCGAACGTGAACGGCCGGTCCGGGATCTCCACGTCGGCCGGGTGCGCGCCCGTGATCTGCAGGAACACGCCCTCCGGGTGGCCACCCTTGTGGTACTGGCCGGTGGAGTGCAGGAACCGCGGTCCCCAGCCGAACGTCACCGGACGACCGGTCTTGGCCGCCAGCGCCGGGCGTACGCCGAGCAGGTCGGCGTCCCGCTCGGAGTCGAGGTAGGCCATCACGGCCAGGTACCCGATGTCGTCCAGCTTGCCGAGGAGCGCGTCCACCGCGCCCTGGAGCGAATCCACGCCGTCCAGCAGACCTTCCGAGCCGCGTACTTCGACCGCGCCGTCGGTGAAGGCGGCCGCCTCGGGCTCCGGCTGCGCGTCGAGCAGACCGCGCGCGGCCTTCTTCGCGCTCTCCACGTCCGGCTGGTCGAACGGGTCGATGCCGAGCAGGTAGCCCGCGACCGCGGTCGCCATCTCCCAGAGCAGGAACTGACCACCGAGCGATCCCGACGTGAGCGCCGTCGGGACGCCGCTGGTCGCCTTCTCCGCGAGCAGCGCGTTGGTCAGGTCCGTCGCCTCGCTGCGCAGCTCCGGCGCGCCGGCCTCGACGGCCACCGGCAGCACGCCGGTGCCCTGCTTGCCGGTGCTCTCCGCGATCAGCTGCTCGGCCCAGTCCGGGAACCCGACGATGTCCGAACCGTCAGCGGTGATGATCACCTTGTCCCGGCCGGCGCTGGCCGCGATCACCGCGCCCAGCCACAGGGCCGGGTTGCCGGTCGAATCGGCCTGCAACGCCGGCGCGGCCTCGGCGGCCTGGTCCAGCAGCTCGGAGATGTCGGCGCCGGCCAGACCGGATGGCACCAGGCCGAACGCGGTCAGCGCGCTGTAGCGGCCACCGACGTTCGGGTCGGCGAGGAACGTCTTGCGGTACCCCTCGTCCTTCGACAGCTTCTCGAACGGCGAACCCGGGTCGGTCACCACCATGATCCGCGACGCGGCGTCGATGCCCGCGTCGGTGAACGCCTTCGCGAACGTACGCCGGTGGCTGTCCGTCTCGACCGTTCCACCGGACTTGCTGGACACCACGATGACGGTCTTCGACAGGTCACCGGCCAGCGCTCGCCCGACTACGCTCGGGTCGGTCGAGTCCAGTACGACCAGGTCGACGCCCGCGGTCCGGGTGATCACCTCGGGGGCCAGCGACGAGCCGCCCATGCCGGACAGCACGATCCGGGTCAGGCCCTCGGACCGCAGGTCCGCGACGAGCGCCTCGACCTCGGCCAGCAGCGGCCGCGAGGTCTCGTGCAGGTCGACCCAGCCGAGCCGGATCGACGCCTCGGCCTCGGCGTCGGGACCCCAGATGGTGGCGTCCTTGGCGGCGATCCGGGAGGCGATCTTCGCCGCCACGAGCTTGTCGACGACCTCGGTCCAGTCGCCGTTCTGGGTGGTTACAGCGGTCACTTGGCGGCACCTTTCAGCGCGGCGGTCACGGTGTCCTGCAGCTCCGACCAGGACGCGTCGAACTTCGCCACGCCCTCGTCCTCCAGCACCTGGACCACCTCGTCGTACGAAATGCCGAGCCGCTCGAGCTCGTCGATCACCTTGCGGTCACCGGCGTAGTCGCCGCGCACCGTGTCACCGCTGAACTCACTGTGCTCTTCGGCCGCCTTGATGGTTGCCTCTGGCATCGTGTTGACGACGCCGCGGGTGACCAGGTTGTCGACGTAGAGGGTGGGGGAGTACGCCGGGTCCTTGGTGCCGGTGGATGCCCAGAGCGGACGCTGCGGCTTCGCGCCGGCCGTTTCCAGCTCGCGCCAGCGGTCGGTCGCGAAGATCTCCTCGTACGCCTGGAAGGCGAGCCGCGCGTTCGCGATCGCGGCCTTGCCCTTCAGTGCCTTCGCCTCGTCGGTACCGATCGCGTCCAGCCGCTTGTCCACCTCGGTGTCCACCCGGCTGACGAAGAACGACGCGACGCTGGCCATCTTGGTCACGTCGTGGCCGTTCTCGACCGCCTGCTCCATCCCGGCCAGGAACGCGGCGGCAACCGCCTTGTAGCGCTCCAGCGAGAAGATCAGCGTCACGTTCACACTGATCCCGGCGGCCAGCGTGGCGGTGATCGCGGGCAGCCCGGCCTTGGTGGCCGGGATCTTCACGAACACGTTCTCCCGGCCGACGATCTCCCAGAGCTGCTTGGCCTGCTCGATCGTCTTCGCGGTGTCGTGCGCCAGCGTCGGCTCGACCTCGATCGAGACCCGGCCGTCCTGGCCCTCGCTGTCGTCGTACGCCGGCTTGAACACGTCCGCCGCGTCGCGGACGTCGTCGGTGGTGATCACCCGGATCGCCTCGTCGGTCGAGACGCCCTGCGCTGCCAGCCGCGCGACCTTCTCGGCGTACGCGTCCGCGTCCGAGATGGCCTTGGCGAAGATGGTCGGGTTCGTGGTCACGCCGACCACGTGCTTGTCCTCGATCAGCGCCTGCAGGCTGCCGCTGGTCAGCCGCTCCCGGGACAGATCGTCGAGCCAGATGGAGACACCCGCGTCGGCGAGTGCTTTCAAGCGATCGTTCATGGTTCCGATGCCTTCTTCCGGAATGTTCTGTTGTCGGGTGTCAGTTGGCGGCGTGGGCGTCGGCAGGTCCGACCGGCCCGGCGGCGGCACGGCCCGGCGGTACGCCCGGTCCGCTGATCCGGGCGGCGGCGGCAATGCTGTCCTTGGCGGCCTGCACGACGGCTTCGGTGGTGATCCCGAACTCGTTGTACAGCGTCTGGTACGCGGCCGAGGCCCCGTAGTGCTCGAGGCTGACCGACCGGCCGGAGTCACCGACGATGTCGTGCCAGCTCTGCGCGATCCCGGCCTCGACCGAGACCCGGGCGCGGACATCGGCCGGGATCACGGACTCGCGGTACGCGTCGTCCTGCTCGTCGAACCACTCGCGGGAAACCATCGACACGACCCGGGCCTGGACGCCCTCCTCGGCCAGCTTGGTCCTGGCCTCGACCGCGATCTGCAGCTCGGAGCCGGTGCCGATCAGCACCACGTCCGGCGTGCCGTCGCTGTCGATCAGGACGTATCCACCCTTGTGCACGTTCTCGGTGGTGGCGAAGCCGTCGGTGCCACGCGGGAAGGTCGGCACGTTCTGCCGGGTCAGCGCCAGGCCGGCCGGGCGGTCGGTGTGCTTGAGGATCGTCGCCCAGGCGGCGGCCGTCTCGTTCGCGTCACCGGGGCGTACGACGTCCAGACCCGGGATCGCGCGCAATGCCGACAGGTGCTCGATCGGCTGGTGCGTCGGACCGTCCTCGCCGAGGCCGATCGAGTCGTGCGTCCAGACGTACGTGACCGGCAGCTGCATCAGCGCGGCCAGCCGGACCGACGGGCGCATGTAGTCGGAGAAGACCAGGAACGTACCGCCGTACGGGCGGGTCAGGCCGTGCAGGGCGATGCCGTTCAGGACCGCGCCCATCGCGTGCTCGCGGATACCGAAGTGCAGCACCCGCCCGTACTCGTCGCCCTGGAACTCCTCGGTGGAGTGCTCCTTGGGGATGAACGACGGCTGCCCCTTCGGGGTGGTGTTGTTCGAGCCGGCCAGGTCGGCCGAACCGCCCCACAGCTCCGGCAGCTCCGGCGCGAGCTTGGTCAGCACCTCGCCGGACGCGGCGCGGGTCGCGACACCCTTGGCGTCGGCGTCCCAGCTCGGCAGCGCGTCCTGCCAGCCGGCCGGCAGCTCCCGCTTCGACAGCCGGTCCAGCAGCGCGGCGCGCTCCGGGTTCGCGGCCTTCCACGCGTCGTACTTGGCGGTCCACTCGGTCTCGATCGTCTTGCCGCGGCCGAGTGCCTCGCGGGTGTGCGCGATCACCTCGTCGGCGACCTGGAAGCTCTGCTCCGGGTCCCAGCCGAGGATCTTCTTGGTCGCCGCGACCTCCTCGGCGCCGAGCGCGTTCCCGTGCACCTTGCCGGTGCCCTTCTTGGTCGCCGCCGGCCAGCCGATGATCGTCCGCAGCTTGATGAAGGTGGGCTTGCCGGTGACCGCGTTCCCGGCCTCGATCGCGTCGTAGAGCGCCTGCACGTCCTCGTGGTAGCCGGTGCCGCCGTCGGTCCAGTCGACCGTCCGGACATCCCAGCCGTACGCCGCGTAGCGCGCCGCGACGTCCTCGGAGAACGCGATGTTCGTGTCGTCCTCGATGGAGATCTTGTTGTCGTCCCAGATCACCGTCAGGTTGCCGAGCTGCTGGTGACCGGCCAGCGACGACGCCTCGGCCGAGACGCCCTCCTCCAGGTCACCGTCGGACGCGATCACGTAGATGTTGTGGTCGAACAGGCCCTCGCCCTTCGGCGCGTCCGGGTCGAGCAGGCCGCGCTCGCGGCGGGCCGCCATCGCCATCCCGACCGCGTTGCCGACGCCCTGGCCGAGCGGGCCGGTGGTCGTCTCGACACCCTTGGTGTGCCGGTACTCCGGGTGGCCCGGGGTCTTGCTGCCCCAGGTCCGCAGCGACTTCAGGTCGTCCAGCTCGAGGCCGAAGCCGGCCAGGTACAGCTGGATGTACAGCGTCAGGCTGGAGTGACCGGCGGACAGCACGAACCGGTCGCGGCCGGCCCAGTGCGGGTCCGCCGGATTGTGCCGCATCACCTTCTGGAACAGCAGGTACGCCGCGGGCGCCAGGCTCATCGCGGTGCCCGGGTGACCGTTCCCGACCTTCTCCACGGCATCCATCGCGAGCACCCGCACGGTGTCGACCGCGCGCTGGTCGAGCTCGGTCCATTCAAGCTTGGGGCTGGTCTTCTCCGTCACGCCGCCGGCGCTCCTCTCGATGCTGCTGTTCTGAGTACTCGGTCCAAGGATGAGCCTACTGTGACGGGCTTCCTCCGCCGCGCACCTCTCGACTGTTTGTCAACCGTTCGGCACCTCCGCCTGTTCCCCGATCCGCGCCCGGTATGAGGGGGGTGCGAGAACCCCTCCTACGGGGCGTCGTAGACTGCTGAATCGTCAGCGCCGGAGCTCCGGCGGCAACTCAGAAGATGTTCGAGGTGTTCGTGACCGCCGTCGACCCGCGTCCCGCCGCGACGACGTCGTACCCGACGCCGCTGCCGGACGCCACCGCCGTGGTGAGGCCGTCAGTGCGCGACGTGGTGAAGGCGTACGTCGGTCTGACCAAGCCGCGCATCATCGAGCTGCTGCTGATCACCACCGTGCCGGTGATGTTCCTGGCGGCGGCCGGCGTGCCGGGGCTGAAGGTGGTGGTGGCGACGCTGATCGGTGGCGTGCTCGCCTCCGGCAGCGCGAACACGATCAACTGCGTGCTCGACCGCGACATCGACGAGCAGATGCGCCGGACCAGGCGCCGCCCGCTGCCGCGGCACGCGGTCAGCCCGCGCTCGGCGACCGCGTTCGGCGTCGTCCTCGGCGTGCTGGCGACGCTGGAGCTCGGCTTCTTCGTGAACTGGCTGTCCTCCGGCCTGGCGCTGGCGGCGAACCTGTTCTACGTCTTCGGCTACACCATGCTGCTGAAGCGCCGTACCGTGCAGAACATCGTCTGGGGCGGGATCGCGGGCTGTTTCCCGACCCTGATCGGCTGGACCGCGGTCACCGGCAAGCTGGCCTGGACGCCGGTCGTGCTGTTCCTGGTGGTGTTCTTCTGGACGCCGCCGCACACCTGGTCGCTGGCGATGCGCTACCGCGAGGACTACGCGTCGGTCGACGTGCCGATGCTCCCGGTGGTCGCCACCCCGATCTCCACCGCGCGGCAGATCATGGCGTACTCCGTGGTGATGGTGCTGACCTCGCTCGCGCTCTGGCCGGTCGCCGGCACCGGTTTCGTGTACAACCTGGCCGCGATCGTGCTCGGTTTCGCCTTCCTCCGCGAAGCCCGACGGCTGCTGCTGCGGGCCCACACCGGCGCCGATGGCGCGGCGCTGCGCCCGATGCGCCTGTTCCACTTCTCCAACATCTACCTGGCGCTGCTCTTCATCGCCGCCGCGATCGACCCGCTGCTGCGCTGAACGCTCTGAGCTGCGCTGACCTTCCGCGGTCCTGAACCCATTGCTGCATTAGGACGTCAGCAGTACGGGGTATGTGTTGGAGAGGCAGTGGGCCTACGTACTGTCACCCCGGCGAACATCCCCGGCGACCAGCTACCGCTCATCTCCTGGCCTGCCCCGCCTGCGCTCCTCCCACCTGCCCCGCCCCGTGTACCCGCCGCTCTGGGCGTGCCCGATGGGTGTACGACGTGGGGCCGGCTGCGGTAACCGGGCCGAACCCTCCGTTTGAGGCGGCATCCCCTGAACTGAAGGGTGTTGCCCCCTGGAATTTTCAGGGGGCAACCCTTCGTTCGACCCGGCAAGGGCCTCGACCGATGGTGGGCCCGTACTACGTTGCGGGCGTACCGCGTTCGCCGTACACGGCGGTGACCAGGGCGATCAGCAGGCCGGCCAGGAACATGTGTACGAGCACAACGGGCCACGGCAGCCCGGTGAAGTACTGCGTGAAGCCGACGGCGCCCTGCACCAACTCGATCGCCAGCAACCAGGCGGCCAGCTTGCGGAGCGTACGTGAGGTGGCCGTGACGCGGGTCGCGATCACCAGCGCGATCGTGATGCCGAACAGACCGAACACGACGTCCGAGTGCAGCTGACTGACCAGCTCGGGGTTGAACCCGTTCCGGCCGGTCTCCGGGTCACCGGAGTGCGGGCCGGCGCCGGTCGTGACCGTGCCGAGGGCAACGGTCAGCCAGACCGCCACCACGGCAGCGGTAGCGAGCGCGCGGACCACCGGGGGAGTGTGCGGGTACGGGCTGTTGCGCGACCGGCGCAGCATCGACACCGCGAGCGTGATGATGATCGGCGAGACGATGAAGTGCGCCGACACGATCCAGGGGTTCAGCCCGGTCAGCACCGTGACGCCGCCGATCAGGCCCTGCAGCGGTACGCCGAGCGCGGCCGCCGTCGCCAGCCTGCGCAGGTCGCGCCGGATCGGCCGGTACCGCATCACGACCAGCCAGGTGCAGATGGCAACGATCGCGACCACGAAGCCGAGCATCCGGTTGGTGAACTCGATCGCGCCGTGCACGCCGAGCGCGGCATGCGGCACGTACGACTCGTCGGTGCACGACGGCCAGGTCGGGCAACCCAGACCGGAACCGGTCAGCCGGACCAGGCCGCCGGTGACCACGATGCCGATGTTGACCGCCACCGACGCCCAGCCCCAGCGCCGAACCACGTCCAGGCTCGGTTCGGGCACCAGCCGCCAGAATCCGGTCACTGGCTCGGTCTCTTGGGGCGGGGTTTCCGTCGTCATCACCGGCACACTCTAAAGCTCAGAATCACGCTCAGTCCCATCGGAACGTTCGGGAGACCAGGTACCCGAGGACCGCCGCCCAGAGCGCGAGCGACAACGCGGCGGCCCACGGGATCACCCCTTCCACGGTCGAGTTGGCCAGGCCGTTCGCCAGCGCGGCGCTCGGCAGTACGCGGACGACGCCCTGCATACCGCCCGGGTACTCGTCCACCGGTGTCATCACCGCGCCGCCGACCAGCAGCAGGAGGTACAGCAGGTTGGCGGCGGCGAGCGTCGCTTCGGCGCGCAGTACGCCGGCCATCAGCAGCCCGAGCGACGCGAACGCCGCCGTACCGCAGACAATGGTGAGAATCACACCGGCCACGGCCCGGGCGCCGCCGGTCGGCTGCCAACCGAGGGCGAAGCCGGTGCCGATCAGGACCGCGAGCTGGATCACCTGCACGATCAGCACGGCGCCGATCTTCCCGGCCAGCAGACCGGTACGGGACAGGGGAGAGGCGCCGAGCCGCTTGATCACGCCGTAGCGGCGCTCGAAGCCGGTCGCGATCGCCAGCGAGGTGAACGAAGACGACAGCACCGCCAGCGCCAGTACGCGCGGGACGGCCTCGTCGATCGGCCGCCCGCTGCCGAGCGGCAGCCGCTCACCCAGACCGGTACCGCCGAGCAGCAACAGGATGCCGATCGGGATGACCAGCGCCAGTAGCAGTTGCTCTCCGTTGCGGATGAGCAGCTTGAACTCCATCCGGGTGTGGCTCAGCACCTTGCGCGGCCAGGGCGCGCTGCCGGGCTGCGGTGCGTACGTGGTCATCGGCCATCCGGCTTCGTGAGCTCGAGGAACACGTCCTCAAGGGACTTGGTGTGGTGCTCGGTGAGACTCTCCGGCGTTCCGGAGGCGATCACCGTGCCGGCCGACACCACATGCACCTGGTCGGACAGTTGCTCCGCTTCGTCCATCGCGTGCGTGGTGAGTACGACCGTGACTCCATCGTCGCGCAGGTCGCGGATCAGCTGCCAGATCTCCCGGCGGCCGTGCGGGTCCAGCCCGGTGGTCGGCTCGTCCAGGAACGCGATCTCCGGCCGGCCGACGATCGCCAGCGCGAACGACAGCCGCTGCTTCTGGCCACCGGACAGCCGGCGGTACGGGGTGCGACCGCAACTGCCCAGGTCGAGCCGCTCGACCAGTCCGTCGAGGTCGAGCGGATGGGCGTGCAGCGTCGCTACGTACCGGAGCATCTCCACCGCCCGTACGCCCGACCACGCTCCGCCTTCCTGGAGCATCACGCCGATCTTCGGCATCAGCTCGTCGTGGTCGGCGAGTGGGTCCAGGCCGAGGACCCGGACGCGGCCGGAATCCGGGCGCCGGAAGCCCTCACAGGTCTCAACGGTCGTGGTCTTGCCGGCCCCGTTCGGGCCGAGCACGGCCGTCACCGTGCCGGCGGCTACGGTGAGACTCAGGCCGTCGACCGCGGTCTTCTCGCCGTACCGCACGACGAGCTTGTCGATCTCCACCGCGACTGGCACGTGCTGAGCATAGAGAACACCCCGGAGTGACCTCGCTCACGCCTCCCCCTGAGCCCCGCCTGCGGACGCGAACCGGTTAGGTGAGCCTTATTTGAAGGCCCCGGGGAATTACGCGACACTGATGTTGTGAAAAATCCTGCGACCGGCGGAGCCGCCTCCCACGGCACCGGCAGCGCGCGGGACGAGTCCACTCGGGACCGGGTCGCGCGCTCGATCCTGACCAACGGCCCGTCCAGCGCCGCGGTGCTGGCCGAGCGGCTCGAGCTCACCCCGGCGGCGGTCCGCCGGCACCTCGACCACCTGCTCGACCAGGGCCTGGTCGAGGCCCGCGAGGAGCGGGTCTACGGCCCGCGCGGCCGCGGCCGCCCGGCGAAGGTGTTCGTGCTGACCGACACCGGCCGGCACGCGTTCCACCAGGCGTACGACGACCTGGCCGCGACGGCGATGCGGTTCATCGCCGAAGCCGGCGGTGACGACGCGGTCGCGGAGTTCGCCCGGCGCCGCGTCGCCGAGGTCGAGGACCGGTACCGGGAGCAGGTCGCACTGGCTCCCGAGAGCCGGAAGGCGGAAGTGCTCGCGCAGGCCCTGACGGCCGACGGGTACGCCGCTTCCACGGCGGAGGCGGGCCACGGCGCCCAGCTCTGCCAGCACCACTGCCCGGTCGCGCACGTGGCCGAGCAGTTCCCCCAGCTGTGCGAGGCCGAGACCGAGGTGTTCTCGAGACTCCTCGGCAAGCACGTGCAGCGCCTGGCCACCATCGCCCACGGCGACGGTGTCTGTACGACACACATCCCGGGCCCTGCCCCTGTGGCCCCTGTAACCGACGGCGAATCTGCGAGGACTACCCGATGACGCAAACCGCTCACCCCGAACTGGAAGGCCTCGGCAACTACCAGTACGGCTGGGCCGACTCCGACGCCGCCGGCGCGGTCGCTCAGCGTGGCTTGAGCGAGGACGTGGTGCGAGGCATCTCCACCCTCAAGAACGAGCCGGAGTGGATGCTCGAGCTGCGCCTGAAGGGCCTGAAGCTCTTCGGCCGCAAGCCGATGCCGTCCTGGGGTGCCGACCTGTCCGGGATCGACTTCGACAACATCAAGTACTTCGTCCGCTCGACCGAGAAGCAGGCCACCTCCTGGGAGGACCTGCCGCCGGACATCAAGAACACCTACGACAAGCTCGGCATCCCGGAGGCGGAAAAGCAGCGCCTGGTCGCGGGCGTCGCCGCGCAGTACGAGTCCGAGGTCGTGTACCACCAGATCCGCGAGGACCTGGAGGAGCAGGGTGTCATCTTCCTGGACACCGACACCGGCCTGAAGGAGCACCCGGAGCTCTTCAAGGAGTACTTCGGCTCGGTGATCCCGGTCGGCGACAACAAGTTCGCCTCGCTGAACACCGCGGTCTGGTCCGGCGGCTCGTTCATCTACGTCCCGAAGGGCGTCAAGGTGGACATCCCGCTGCAGGCGTACTTCCGGATCAACACCGAGAACATGGGCCAGTTCGAGCGGACCCTGATCATCGTCGACGAGGACGCCTACGTGCACTACGTCGAGGGCTGCACGGCGCCGATCTACAAGTCGGACTCGCTGCACTCCGCGGTGGTCGAGATCATCGTGAAGAAGGGCGCCCGCTGCCGGTACACGACGATCCAGAACTGGTCGAACAACGTGTACAACCTGGTCACCAAGCGCGCCACCTGTGAAGAGGGCGCGACGATGGAGTGGATCGACGGCAACATCGGTTCCAAGGTGACGATGAAGTACCCGGCCGTCTACCTGATGGGTGAGCACGCCAAGGGCGAGACGCTGTCGGTCGCGTTCGCGGGCGAGGGCCAGCACCAGGACGCCGGCTCGAAGATGGTGCACAACGCGCCGTACACGTCCAGCTCGATCGTGTCGAAGTCGGTGGCCCGTGGCGGCGGCCGTACTTCGTACCGTGGTCTGGTCGAGGTGGCGCCGGGCTCGCACCACAGCAAGTCCACGGTCCGCTGTGACGCGCTGCTGGTCGACACCATCAGCCGCTCGGACACGTACCCGTACGTCGACGTCCGCGAGGACGACGTGGCGATGGGACACGAGGCGACCGTGTCGAAGGTCAGCGACGACCAGCTCTTCTACCTGATGAGCCGGGGCATGGCCGAGGACGAGGCGATGGCGATGATCGTCCGCGGCTTCATCGAGCCGATCGCCCGCGAGCTCCCGATGGAGTACGCGCTGGAACTCAACCGGCTCATCGAGCTGCAGATGGAAGGGGCCGTCGGCTGATGTCGTCCGCTGAAACGCTTGTTGCTACCGGCAACAAGGCGCACTCGCACGGGCCGGGTTCCCCGGTCCCGCTCCAGGCCCGGAGCGAGCGGCCGACGTCGTACGACGTCAACGCGTTCCCGGTGCCGAACGGGCGCGAGGAGGAGTGGCGCTTCACCCCGGTCAAGCAGCTGAAGGCACTGTTCGAGGACGCGGCCGGCACCGAGACGCCGAAGCTGGACGCCTCCGGCCCGGACGGCGTGGTGATCGAGACCGTCGCCGCTGACACGCTGAAGGTGCTCACCCCGCAGGACCGGTCGGCCGCGGTCGCCTGGAACCACGCGGGCGAGGCGCTGGCCGTACGGATCCCGGTCGAGGCCGAGCTGACCGAGCCGGTGCACGTGAACGTCGCGAGCCTGGGCGGTCGCGGCTTCGGCCACCTGATCGTGGAGGCCGGGCGGCACAGCAAGGCGATCGTGATCGTCGACCACACCGGCGCCGGTGAGCTGAGCACGAACGTCGAGATCAAGGTCGGCGACGGCGCGGACCTGCGGGTGGTCTCCATCCAGCAGGGCGACCACGAGTCGATCCACCTGGCCCAGCACGACGCGCTGGTCGGGCGGGACGCGCGGCTGCACCACGTCGCCGTCACCCTCGGCGGCAAGGTCGTCCGCGTCGGCACCAACGTCCGGTACGCCGGACCGGGCGGCGACGCCGAGCTGGTCGGCGTGTACTTCGCCGAGTCCGGGCAGCACCACGAGCACCGGCTGTTCGTCGACCACGAGGCCACGAACTGCAAGAGCAACGTGCTCTACAAGGGCGCGCTGGCCGGTGACCAGGCCCGCTCGGTCTGGATCGGCGACGTCCTGATCCGGGCCGCGGCCGAAGGCACCGACACCTTCGAGCTGAACCGGAACCTGGTGCTCACCGACGGCGCCCGCGCCGACTCGGTGCCGAACCTGGAGATCGAGACCGGCGAGATCGAGGGCGCCGGGCACGCGTCCGCGACCGGCCGGTTCGACGACGAGCAGCTGTTCTACCTGCAGGCCCGTGGCATCCCCGAGGACGCCGCCCGCCGGCTGGTGGTGGCCGGCTTCTTCAACGACATCATCGGCAAGATCGGCGTCGCCGAGGTCAGCGAGCACCTGCACGACGTGATCGAGGAGAAGCTCGCCCGCGCCGCCGAGCTGAGTGAGGCAGCACTGCGCCCATCGGGCGAAGAGGCGGTAGTCGGCAAGTGAGCGACACCTTCGAGCGCGCCTGCGCCACCGCCGACGTACCCGACGAGGGCGTGGTCCCGGTCGAGGTCGGCGGGGTGGAGGTCGCGGTCGTGAAGAGCGAGGGGCAGTACTTCGCGGTCCGGGACGAGTGCTCGCACGCGCAGATCCAGCTGTCCGAGGGTGACGTCGGCGAGTGCGAGATCGAGTGCTGGCTGCACGGCTCCCGCTTCGACCTGCGCACCGGTGAACCGACCAGCCTGCCCGCGTACGACCCGGTGCCGATCTACCCGGTCCGGGTCGACGGCGGCGACCTGCTGGTCGACGTGAAGAACCCCATCAACCAACCAAACCTGTAAGCACAGTCCTGTAACAAACGACGGAGATAGACACTCATGGCGACACTCGAGATTCGCGACCTGCAGGTGTCGGTCGACACCGAAGCCGGACCGAAGCAGATCCTGCGCGGCGTCGACCTGACCATCGCCGGTGGTCAGACGCACGCGATCATGGGCCCGAACGGCTCCGGCAAGTCGACGCTGGCGTACTCGATCGCCGGGCACCCGAAGTACAACATCACCGGTGGTTCGGTGACGTTGGACGGCGAGGACGTGCTGGACATGTCCGTCGACGAGCGGGCCCGGGCCGGCCTGTTCCTGGCGATGCAGTACCCGGTCGAGGTGCCGGGCGTCTCGGTGGCGAACTTCCTCCGGACCGCCAAGACCGCGATCGACGGCGAGGCGCCGAAGCTGCGGACCTGGGTCAAGGACGTGAACACCGCGCTGGCCGACCTGCAGATGGACCCGGAGTTCGCCACCCGGAACGTGAACGAGGGCTTCTCCGGTGGTGAGAAGAAGCGGCACGAGATCGTCCAGCTGGAGCTGCTGAACCCGAAGATCGCGATCCTCGACGAGACCGACTCCGGCCTCGACATCGACGCGCTGAAGATCGTCTCCGAGGGTGTCAACCGGTTCGCCGGCCAGGGCGACAAGGGCATCCTGCTGATCACCCACTACACCCGCATCCTGCGCTACATCAAGCCGGACTTCGTCCACGTCTTCGTCGACGGCCGGGTCGCCGAGGAGGGTGGACCGGAGCTGGCCGAGGAGCTCGAGGCGAACGGCTACGAGCGCTTCCTCAAGGCAGGCGCGAAGTGACCTCTGCCCGGACCTCCTCAGGTAGCAGTCCGCTGACTGGGTTCTCTAGTCCCTTGGACGTGAGCACGGTCCGGGCGGACTTCCCGATCCTGTCCCGTGAGCTCGCGGGCGGGTTCCCGCTGGTGTACCTGGACTCGGCGAACTCGTCGCAGAAGCCGCGCCAGGTGGTGCAGGCGATCGAGGACCACTACCTGCTGCACAACGCGAACGTCGCCCGGGCGATGCACCAGCTCGGTGCCGAGGCGACCGCCGCGTACGAGGGCGGCCGGGACAAGGTGGCCGCCTTTCTCGGCGCCACCAACCGGGACGAGATCGTCTTCACCAAGAACGCCTCCGAGGCGCTCAACCTGGCCGCGCACACGCTCGGCGCCGGGCTGAAACCGGGGGACGTGGTGGTGATCTCCGAGATGGAGCACCACAGCAACATCGTCCCGTGGCAGCTGGCCTGCGAGCGGACCGGCGCCACCCTCAAGTGGTTCGGCGTGACGGAGGACGGCCGGCTCGACGTCAGCAACCTCGACGAGCTGCTGACCGAGAACACCAAGGTGGTCTCGCTGACCTGGGTGTCGAACGCGCTCGGAACCATCAACCCGATCAGCGACCTCGCCGCCAAGGCGCACGCGGTCGGCGCGACCGTGGTCGTGGACGCGTCCCAGGCGGTGCCGCAGTTCCCGGTCGACGTGTCCACGCTGGGCGCGGACCTGCTCGTCTTCACCGGGCACAAGGCCGTCGGCCCGACCGGTATCGGCGTGCTCTGGGGCCGGTACGACCTGCTCGCGTCGCTGCCGCCGTTCCTCGGTGGTGGCGAGATGATCGAGGTCGTCCGGATGACCGGTTCGACGTACGCGCCGCCGCCGGCTCGGTTCGAGGCCGGTACGCCGCCGATCGCGCAGGCGGTCGGGCTCGGTGCCGCGCTGGACTACCTGTCCGGGATCGGGATGGACAAGATCGCCGCGCACGAGCACGCGATCGTCTCGTACGCGCTGGAAGGGCTGAAGACCGTGCCGGGGCTGACGCTGCTCGGGCCGGCCGACGCGACCGATCACGGCGGCGCGATCAGCTTCGCGCTGGACGGCGTACACCCGCATGACGTGTCGACCGTACTGGACACCCGGGGGATCGCCGTCCGAGCCGGGCACCACTGCGCGCGGCCGGTGCACGAGCGGTTCGGAATGCAGTCGTCGACCAGAGCGTCTTTCTACCTGTACACGACTCCCGAGGAGATCGACGCGCTCGTCGACGGTCTCGGGTTCGTCCGATCTTTCTTCAAGGTGGACTGATATGCAGCTCGACAGCCTGTACCAGGAGATCATCCTGGATCACTACCGCAGCCCGCATCACGCCGGGCTCGCGGACCCGTACGACGTGGAGGTGCACCACGTGAACCCGTCCTGCGGGGACGAGGTCACGCTCCGGGTCGAGCTCGACGGCGACACCGTGAAGGCGGTCACGCACGACAGCGTCGGCTGCTCGATCAGCCAGGCGGCGACGTCGGTGATGTCGGACCTGGTGATCGGCAAGCCGGTGGCCGAGGGGATGGCCACGTACGAGAAGTTCCTGGAACTGATGCAGGGCCGGGGGAATGTCGAACCGGACGAAGAGGTTCTGGAGGACGGCGTGGCGTTCGCCGGCGTCGCCCAGTTCCCGGCCCGGGTGAAGTGTGCGCTGCTGGGCTGGTCCGCGTGGCGCGACGCCACCGCCCAGGCCCTGGCGACGAGAGAAGGAGTGAGCAATGGCTGACCAGACGGACGAGAAGATCGAGCTGCCCGAGGTCGACCTGACGGCCGCTCAGACCGGCTCCGCCCCACCCAAGGTGGAGGACGTGAACGAGGCCCTGAAGGACGTCGTCGACCCCGAGCTCGGGATCAACGTCGTCGACCTCGGCCTGATCTACGGCATCACCGTCGACGACACCAGCACCGCGATCATCGACATGACCCTGACCTCCGCGGCCTGCCCCCTCACCGACGTGATCGAGGACCAGACCCGGATGGCCCTCGACGGCCTGGTCAACGACTTCCGCATCAACTGGGTCTGGATGCCCCCCTGGGGTCCCGAAAAAATCACCGACGACGGCCGAGACCAACTCCGAGCCCTCGGCTTCAACGTGTGACCAGGATCGTCTCGGTCGCACCGGCCCGGTTGGACAGGTGGCTGACCGGGTTCGGCGAGCGGCACGGGGCGGTCCGGTACGAGGTGCAGCCGGCGAGCCTGACCGCGGTGGCCGCGGATGGGGCTACTGCTGTTGTGAGTGTGCCGTTCGGGCCTCTGGTGGTGCTTTCGCGGGACGGGCTGGTCGCGCATGTGTTGGTTGAGCGGCGGGTGGGGGTTTTGCTGGTTCGGCGTGGGGGGTACGGGGCCGGGGTGTTTGCTGGGGGCAAGCTTCTGGACTCGAAGGTTGGGTCTCGGCATGTGCAGGGGACTACCAAGGCCGGTGGGTGGTCGCAGCAGCGGTATGCGCGGCGGCGGGACAATCAGGCTCGGGAGGCGTTCGCGGCGGCTACCGAGGTGGCCGTACGGGTGCTGGCGCCGGCGCGGCTGGATGTGGTCGTTTGTGGGGGTGATCGGCGGGCGATCGACACCGTGCTGGAGGATCCCCGGCTGACGGAGCTGGCTGGGTTGGTGCGGCCGCCGTTCCTCGGCGTGGCCGACCCGAAGCAGAAGGTACTCGAACAGGCCGGCGTCGACGCGCTGGCCATCCGCATCACGGTCGACCAGCCGGAGTAGGTCGAGCTTGCCCGCTCAACGGGAGGGTTGCCCCCTGAATATTCGAGGGGGCAACCCTGCATCTCAGGGGATGCCCCCGCGAGTGGAGGGTTCGGCCGTCGGCGCGTCCAGGTGAGTTGGGCGGGCGGATGAGTTGCAGGTGGGCGCGCGGTGGTCAGATCGTCATGCCGTTGGCTGGGTTGGCGGTGTGGCCTCGGCGGGCGGGGGTTTTGGGGGTGTCTTCGCCGGTGTGGGATCTGCCCATCCGGGAGTCGGTTTCGGCGAGGGCGGACGCCGGGATGCCGTGCTGCTGCAGGGCGTCGACGACCGTGCCGGTGAACCGTCGCGACCCGGCGCCGGCCGCATGCAGCGCGCGCAGGTCGACCCGTCCCTCGGCGAGCACCGCGAGGTGCGGGTGCAGCGTCGCGAAGGCGGCCGCGAAACCACCGTCGCCCCGACTCGTCATCGTCCCGTCCGGTCGCGCGACGTACGTGGTCCGCCCGCCTTCCGGTGCGCGCACCGTCAGCCGGACGTTCACGTGATCCCGCCGGGCCTGCGCGAGTGCATCGACCAGCGGCTGGTACGGATGGTCCTGGTCACCAACGACATTCACCTGCACGGTACGCACCCGCCCGGCCGGCCGTTCGGGGGCGCGGTCGGCCTCCATCTGCGCTCGCATCGCGTCGTACTCGTGCCGGAACATCGTCAGGTACGTCTCGCCGGCCGCCGCGTTCGGTACCGTCTCGGACCATTCGAGCTTCGGCCGGTTGCGCCGGGTGATCCGGAGCCGCTCGGAGGTCAGGTGATAGGCGACGTCCACCTTGACCGTGACGACCTCGCCCGACTCGTACACGCCCGTCTCGTGCCGCGCGCCGACCGTGCCGGTGTCCTGGTCGCTGACCATCCGGCTCGCCGTGACGTTCGCGCTGAACTCACCACCGGGCGTCGTGCCACCGACGGTACGTGAGCCGGGCAGCACCTTGTTGCTCCGCGCGGTCAGCTGGCTGATCAGCAGCTGACGCGTGTTCTCACCCAGCTGCGTGGTCGCGCCTTCCTTAGGGTCCGAGACGAGCTCGAGTCCTGACACCTCGGCCTTGACCGTGGTCACGACGACCCGCGAGGTCTGGTCCGGAATTGCCATCGGCACCAGTTCGTACCCTGACTCGCTGACCATTTCCGGGAAGGTCACCATCCGGTTCGCCGCGCCGAGCGCCGACTCCAGCGTGGTGAGATGTCGCTGAACGCCCGCCGCGGTCAGCGCTTGCTTCTTCCCGAGCAACGTGGCGGCGGCCGTCACCAGCGTGTTCTCCTCCGCGTCGCCGGTCCGGTACGGCTGGGTGCTTTCGACCAGGTAGTTGCCGTCGGGCAGCTCCGGCGCGCGGTGGTCCGGGGCGTCGATTTCCGGCGCGGGCGGTACCGAGTCGAGCACCGACTCCGCCACGGCCAAACTCATCCGCCCGGTCGACACCCGCCGGGTGACCCCGCGCTTGTCGGACGGCGGACCGCCAGGAGCCGCCGAGTCCTCGACCTCGATGATGAGCTCGAAGTCGCGCTCGACGCGAGCCGTGGCGACCGCCAGTCCGGTGTTGATCCGGAAGTTGATCTCGCTGCTCGCGGCGGTCGTCGACGTACCCAGTTCGGCACCGGCCGAGCCTGAGACGGACGCTCCGCCGGTGCCGGAGATGTCGAGCGTGCCACCGTACGAAGTGCCTTCGGTGGCGCTCCGCGAACGATCGCGCGAGTTCCACAACTGGACGAGCCCGAAGCCGTTGCCGCTCTGACCGGTCGCACCGTCCGGCTCGGTGCTCGGCGGCCCGACGAACCTCAGCCGGACGCGAACCCGGACGTTCCGCGTGGTCATCCCCAGCTGCACCGGGAACTCACGGACGAAACCGCGCGGATCGAGCATGTCGTCCATCGTGTTGCGCGACCGCGTACCGGAAAGGTCACCGCGGAGCGCGTTCAGCAGGACCGGGTCGTCAAGCGCCTCGGGGGCGTGCTGCGCCAGCGCGATGCACGCCTCGGGGAACATGTCCGTGTCGTTGCCGTCCTGGTCCTGCAGCGAAGCCCAGTCGACCTGGGCGCGACCGAGCATCCGTTCGTAGTGCCGGGGGAGTTGCGGTTCGATCCGCTGCCGGGCCAGCGCCTCGGCCTCGGCCAGTGCGCTGTTCAGGCGCTGGTCGAGCGGCCCGAAGACCTGTCCGGAGCGGCCGGTTGCCTCGTGGGCCAGGTTCGTCAGTACTTCGTCGGCGTGCGCTCTGCCCTGCTCGGACTGATACCGGCGCAGCAGCGCGACCGTCGTACGCCGGGGGAGTACCAGGTTGCCGTTCCGCATCCGTTCAACAGCGTCGGACACCTGATGCAGCGGAAGGTCGAGCTCCCGCCGTCCGTACGAGCGCAGGGCATCGCGCTCCGGGAGCGTGAGTACGACGGCACCGGTCTCCAACGGGATCGCTTGCGGAGCCGCGCCGCCGGAACGGAGCTGCGCCTCCAAGACGAGGTCGCCGCAGAACTGGTAGTGCCGTCCGTCCCGCATCAGCGTCCGCTCGACTGCCGTACTCGCGGTCTGGGACTCGCTCGACGAAACCGACTTCGACCGGGTCAATCCGAGCGCCGCCGCCCACGAATGCCCGTCGGCCGCGGCCGAGCCGGAGCCGCCGCTGACCCCGCCGGTCACGCCACTGGACGTCCCCGACGAACTTCCGGTGGACGCCAGCGTCAGGTTGAGCTCGGCCAGGATCGGTTGCCCGCTGCCGACGTACCGGAGGTTCTCCACCCGGGTCGTGACATTGAGCGTGGTCTGGCGTGGCACGAAGCCGCGTTGCCGGATCGTCTCCAGCGGATCGGACGGCGCGTTCCCGACCGCCAGCGCGGTCCGGTACTCCGACGTCAGCAGCTCCGGCCGGCCGATCAGGTTCCGCGGCGCCAGGAACGCGCTGAGGTGATGCAGCGCGGAGCTGTCCCCACGCCGCAGGTCCGGAATGGCCTCGGTCAGCTTCTTGATCGGATCCCGGGCGTCGACGTGGTGGATCGTCGCCGTGTCCATCACCTTCGGAGCGACCCGCCCGCGCAGCGCGAGCTCGGCCGGCTCCGGCCGGGCGCAGAACTCGCTGTCCAGCCAGACCTGCGCGCTGCCTTCCGACGACGCGATCGGCACCGAGGCACCCTTCGACGTCAGCTCGCTGATCGTGATCGTGTGCGGAATGTCGAACACCGCGACCGGTGAACTCGACTCGGCCACCGTCATCCGGTACGCCCCGCGGCTGGCCGACCAGCCCAGAGTCCGGCCGCGCGAGGTCCGGCCGACCGTCGCACCCGCGTTCGGTGTACTCCCGGCCTGACCCGCGGCCGGTGCGTTGCTCAGTTTCAGCTTCGCCCACCACGGCAGGCTCTGCGACTGGCTGCCGGACCGGCCGGACGTACTCACGCCGATGTCGACGTTGACGACCATGTCGCTGTCGGCCGCGCCGAGCGCGGTGGCCCGGTCGAAGTGCTGTTCGAGGTTGAGCTGGAAGGACCGGATCCGGGGTGGGTACCCGGTCCGGTGCTCGGTCAGCTGGAACGTCAGCCGGTCCTGCGCGGCATGGTCGTACCCGGTCTCCAGCCGATGTTTGGCGATCTGCTGGCAGGCGCGTTCCCAGTTCTCGGTCCGGCTCAGGATCACTGCCGGGTCCTCGCCCGCGAGTGCCGACGGCACCGGATTGCCGTCGGCGTCGAGCGGCGGGATCAGGTTTTCGTCGGACAGATGCTGCAGGAAGCCGCGCAAGGCCTCATCGGCACCGGTCAGCTCGCGGATCATCGCCGGACCGGCGCCCCGCAACTGACCCGGCCCGGAGCCCAGCCAGGTCGGCAGCCGCAGCGGTACCTCCAGCGGCTGCGGATCGCCGCGCAGCAGCAACCGGCCGTCGGCGCCGCGCTTCGGTTCGCCGTTCGGGTCGCGGACGAGCGCCGCCGCCGGTACCGGCAGGCCGTATCGGAACGCCTCGCGCTCGGCCAGCCGGAGCCAGGCGTCGCCGGCACCGTCGGCCGAGAACGACTCGGGCCGATCGAGCCGGTGCATGGTGACCTTGTGCCGCAGCGGCACCTTCACGCCGACGGTCGGCGCGATCCGTTGGGTGCTCCAACGACTACCGAGATCGGCGGTCGACGCGGCGTCCTGCTGACTGGTGCTCCGCCCGGCGCGTACGCCCGGGCTGAGGTCAGCGGTGGTCGATCCGAGGTTCGACATCGCCGTTCCGGCATAGGTGGCGTTGACGCCGATGGATCGGGACTTGCTGAACGACTGACTGCCGGACGCACCCGAGTTGCCGACCCGCCACAGCTCCAGTTTGTGGTCCGGTGAGCTGTCGCTCGTCAGCTCGGCCGCGTCGATATCGGCGACCGTCTCCAGCTGCGCCCAAGCCACCGGCCGGCCGCCGTTCGTGATCAGCCGCCACACCCCACCCGGCCGGGTCGTCTCGTCCAGCCGGATCGTGCCGTCCTCGACGATCAGGCTCCGGACCCGGTCGTGCCCGACGCGATCCAGCGAGCCGAGCCGCCGATCCAGCTCCCTGACGGCCTGGTCGCACAGTTCCTCGAGGCCGTCGACCCGCGTCGCCATCCCCTCCGGCATCCGCGGGTTGCGTTCGGCGGACAGCCCGAGCCGCTTCAGGTCGACCGTCTCGGCCGGCGGCGGCACGGTGTACGTGTGGATGTACCCGAGCTCGAGCGTCGTCCGGTCGCGATCCGTACCCGTGTCGACGACGTGGGGTTCGGACCACTCGGCGGTCGGCGATTCGCGGATCCGCCAGTTCCAGCGCGGCCGGGTCGAGCGGTAGCGCAGGAACTCGCCGCGGAGCGCTTCCACCGCGCCGGTTTGCGCGTACTCGGTCGCGCCGCCGCTGACCGTACGCCCACGCCCGGCGCCGACCTCGATGCCGGGGGAGACGATCGCGGCCGCGGCCTTCAGTTTGCTGTCGTCGGGCAGGGCGTTGGTGAGTACGCGCAGGCTGGTGTCGGTGGACGAGCCGAGGTTCCGCGCCGAGGCGGTGGTGACGCTGAAACCGCCCTGAACCACCTGGCCGACCTGCGCTTCGTCGAACACGAGCGGACTGTCGAGCACTTCGTGCAGCTCACCGACGTCGAGTTGCAGCTGGATCTGGACGAGTTTGTCGACGTTCGCGCGCGGGTCGTTGCCGATCGTCAGGATGATGCCGTCCGGCGACAGCATCCGCCGGCTCTCACCACGCAACGTCCGGTGCAGTACGTCCGGGGTGAACTGGAAGGCCACCTTGCGCTGCGCCAGCGCGGCGTTCAGTTGCCCGCACAGCGCGCTGAGGTGGGGTAGGCGACCGGACGGCAGCCCGTTGTGCTGCAGATCCGCCGCCGGGAGGGTCGCGGCGCTTGCTCGCTCGTACGCTTGAATCGCTTCAACGACCGCCCCGAAATTTTGGCCTTGGGCGGTCTGGTCCCCTGTTTGGCAGGCGGCAGCGGCCGCGCGAGCCAGCTCGGCGGCGGTGGTACACGCGGCGGCAATCTCGGTATGGCGCTCGGCAACGCGAACGCGCGCCACCGCCCGTACCCGAAGCCGCCGCGCCCGCTCACCCGCGGCGCCGTCCTTCATAGCGCCCTGACGGTCCGCCTCCTCGAACAGCCCAGCCGCCTGCCCCCGAGCCGCTGCCGCGCTGGCAGTCCGCACCTCGGCCCGCTGCGCATGATCCGCGGCCGCCGCCTCCAGCTGACCGACCAGCAGACCTAACCGGCCGTGACTCCGCGCCTCGGCCGCGGAGGGCACGCGATCTTGCGCCTCCGCGCCGACCGGCGTCTGTTCCTGGGATGTGGGGTGGACCTGATCGGCACCCGGGAGGCTCGGAGCCGGGTGACCGCCGCGACGGATCGCGCGGGACAGGCTCGCGAGCTCCTGCTCGATGGCCGCGACCTGGCGTCCGGGCAGGCCGGCCCGTACCTCGTGCCATTCGCGGCTCAGCTCACGGAACTGGGCGTACTGCTCCTCGGCCCGGCGTTCGCGGGCCGCCCGGTAAGCCTGCCGCCGGGAGCCGAACCGCGGCGAGGAGGATTCGCTCGGGAGTTCGGTATCGCGGATCGGCGCGGGGGTGGGTACGGGGATGCGGTCCGCGGCGCGGACGCCCTCCCGGGCGAGCGAGTGTGCGGTGGCCAGCAGGTCCGCGGTGTACGGCCGGTGGGTGCCGGGGCGGCGGCCTCGGGCGTTCGTGAGGCGTTGGAGGTCGGCGTCGGTGGTCAGTGGGTTGCCGCCGAGGACGTTCTCCAACAGCACCTCGGCTTCGGCGCGGCGGAGCTCCGGGAGGCTCGGGAGGTCCAGCAGCGTGTCCAGCGCGGCGGTCGCGCCGTCGGCAGGGGAGCCGCCGCGAGCACGGCTCAGCTCCGCGCCCAGGAATGCGACCGCCTCCCCGACCAGCCGGTCGTCAGTGTCAGCAGAACCCGCGGCGCGCCGGGTCAGGCGGCGTTCCAGCCTGCGGAGGGTCTTACCGGCGAGGCGTTCGCTGGAGTGCGAGAGGCGGAGCGAGCCATCGCGAAGCGCGATTGCCTCCGGCGCCAGCAGTCCGAGCGCCGCCCCGAGCGCCTCCCGCGCCCGCGCGCGGGAGGCTGCCGCCGCAGATACCAAGGCAGTACTCCCCGTCCGTCACGCCGGCACCACCGAACGGTCACCGGCTGCTGTGGACGGGGACATTAGCAATCAACTCTTCGATATTTCGCTACAAATCTCAGTAGAAGAGTTAACAATCGCCGGTGCCGTTTCTCACATCAGGATCGCTTGTACAAGGCGCGGAAATCTTCCAGCGTGCCGCGGTAGTACTCGAGGTCGTCGTACAGCTTGGCCCGGCTGACCAGGTGCGGGTGCCGGGCCTTCGCCTGCCGGCCGTACTCGGTCCAGATCTCCGTGTCCGGCACCTCGTCGGCGCCGTCCGGCAGGAACTTGATCGCCTCCGCGACCGCGTCGGCCGCGAACTCCCAGTTCAGTTCCACCGCCGACCCGTCCTGCCCGGGCGCACCCGTGTACGCCATGTCGGCGTCCAGCGCGCGGCGGGCGAACGACGCGGACACGACCGCCCACTGGGCCGCGTCGATCAGCCGCGACTTGCCGAGCCCGAACCGGGCGCCGATCGTGGTCGCCGCGCGCTCCGAGTCGTACGGGATGGTGATGTCACCGGCCTGGGACGCGAACGTCCAGGCCTCCGGCCCTTCGGTCACGTTCACGCCCGGCTGCGGCCCGGCCGGCGGCACCGCCGGTACGTCCGGGTCCGCGGCGGTCACCAGGCTCACGTAAACCTGGGCTTCGGTCAGGGTCCTCGCGGTCAGCATCGGTTATCTCGCTCCTGTGTCGCCAATGTCCGAGCCCAGCTCCTGGTACGTGTCGCGGGCGATCAGCAGCCGCTCGAGCCGGAACCGTCCGGGTTCGGCCGCCAGGACCGCCTGCCCTTCCGGGGTCCAGAACTCGTCCTCCGGTACGGCGTCCCGGCCGGCCGGGACGAACTTGATCACCTCGACGACCGCCGCGTACGCGACGGCCAGCACCTTACCGGCCTCGGCGGGATCCGTCGGTACATCCGACGCGGCCCGGTCGGCGACGTCCAGCCACTGCCCGGCATCGAGGATCTCGGACGGCTCCGGACCGCCGAAGGTCGGCCAGCCGTGCACCGGCGTCTCGTGCTCCGGCAACCCGAACAGGTACTCACGTTCGGCCGAACAGCCCGGACAGACGGCGGCGTACTGGCTGTGGAGCTCGCCGTTGACCCGGACCAGTGACTGCTCCCAGTCCGCCTCGTCCGAACCGCAGTCCGGGCAGGGATGCAACTCCAGGTAGAGCTGTGCCTCGTCCCGCGTCCGCGCTACCGCGAATGCCATTCCGCCCCTTTCGTCATCACGGTCCCCCGATCGACTGGCCGTGACTGGTTGTCGTCACGGTGTGCCCGGCCGCGCCACCCGCCGATGGGCGGGCGCCGTGCTGCGGTGCCTTCGGCATGGTTGCCTTCGCGGTCGTGTAGTCGAGCTGCTTCAGTATCTCCCGTGGTACGCCCTGCCGCTCCAGCTCGGCGGCGACCTTCGCGCTGAAGCTGCCGTCCGGTGACGACGTGTTGTAGAGCGTGCGCAGGTCGATCTTGCCCTCGGCCATCATCGCCAGGTGCGGATGCAGGCTGGAGAACGCGGCCGCGTAACCGCCGTCGTTCACGCCGAGCATCGTGCCGTTGGGCAGGGCCTGGTACAGCCGCTCGATCCCGTACGATTCGGTGACCTGCAGGACCACCGCCCGGCGCTCTGCCTTCGCCTTCTCGATCGCGTCCAGCAGCGGCCGGTACGGCCGGTACTCGGTGCCTGCCTGACCCTGCCTGTACTCGGTCGCCCGCAGCTCCGGCTTACCGAGCTTGTCCGGCACGGCCTGCAAGCGGGCGCCGGCCAGGACGGCATCCAGCGAAACGCCCTGCTCCATCTGCCGGAGCGCCTCGAGGTACCGGTGGCCGAGCATCTTCACGTACATCTGGCCTTGGGCGAGGTTCGGGAAGCGGTCGGTGTTCCGCACCACCTGCTCACCACGGCCGTTGTCGCTGGTGGTCCGGACGGTCGCGGCGAACTGGACCGGGATCCGGACCGTCACCAGCTGGCCCTCCAGGAAGCGACTCTCCTCGAGCCGGGTGCCGTACCCGTCCGAGGACTGCTCCTTGACCTGTTCACCGATCGAACCGCCGACCGAGACCAGGCCGGCGTCGATCCCGCCGTTCGCGGCCACCGGGGTCCGCCGATTCCGTGAGTGCGACTTCCGTGCCACCCGCTGACTACGCCAGACGTGACCTTCCTGGCCCTCCGTCGGCGCGCCGTCGTGGTCCACGCCGTCGAGCTCCAGGCCGGTCGGCTCGGCGCTGATCGTGACGCTGACCATCGAGTTCCCGTTGCCGGGCCGGGCCAGCGGCGGCAGCTTGATCCCGCCGTGCATCAGCCGCCCGATCTTCGCCTTCAGCGAGGTCGGCTTCAGGATCGGCCGGACGAAGTGCCGGAACTCCGCCATCCCCCGCCGGCCCAGGTACTCGGGCCGGCGCAGGACCGCGGTCAGGTTCCGGTACAGCTGGTCCTGCTTCGCCGCGCCCCGGCCGTGCGGTACGTACCGGAGCGCGATCGCCCCTTCGGGCAGCCGGAACGACCGGTGATCTGCCGCCGTCTCGACCGCTTGGGCGGCTTCCTGCTCGGCCGGCCGGGGGCCGTCGGCGAGCTCGCCCTTCGGCATCATCAGCGACAGCGTGGCCTTCAGCTCGCGCTTGCCGGAGCTGCTCGTCACGTCGTTCGGGTCGATCTTGCCGAGCTTCCAGCGGGCGCTCGCCATCGCCGCCGCGCCGGCGTTGCGAATCCGGATCACCTCGGTGGTGAAGACCACCTCCCGCTCGACCAGGTGCCGGACGAAGACACCGCCGCGGCGCAGTTCGGTGTTCTGGATGCCGTCGCCGCGGCCGTCGGTCGTGGTCAGGTCGGTCGAAAGGCCGGCCGAGCCGGCCCCCGTCGCGCCGGGCATGCCACCCTCGATGCCGCCGGTGATCGACTTGGTGTTGCTCGCGGACCGGTCGATCTGCATGTAGTCGTAACCCTGCTCGACCCCGCCGGCGTCCTCCTTGGCAAGCCGCGGCTTGCCGTCCTTGTCCCGGAGGATGTTCCCGTCCTCGTCGGCCAGAACCGCGTGCACCTTGATCTCGCCGGTGAAGCGCGCGGTGACATGGTTCAGCAGTACGTCGGATCCGGCCTGGCCCCGGATCGGCACCTCGATCGGGTTGTAGTCCCCGTCGGGGCCGAGCATGTTCTCGAGGTGCCCGTGGAAGCCGCGGGGCTTGAAGTTGACGTCCAGCGCGCTCTGCAGCACGTAGCTTCTTTCGCGCAGCCCGGGGGCGACCTGGTCGATCTGCGGCTCGAGCTGGGTCCGCAGGTCGACCATCTTGTCCGGGTCGTCGGCCAGTACCAGTGACTCGATGTCCGCGCCGCCGAGGCTGTCCTCGTACGCGCCGGACGCATGCATCGCGCGGACCTGCCGCGCGATGTCATCGGCCTTGTCGAGGGCGGCGGTGAGGCGATCGTCCTCGGTCAGGCTCTCGTCCGGATCGGTGCGGTACTGCTCCTGCAGCTTCGCGGTCAGCCGCTCGGTGGTGTGGGTCGCCGCGAGCCCGGTGGTGGTGCCTTCCTTCTCCAGCTTGTACCGGCGGACGAACCCGCTCGCGGTCCGCTCCGGCAGCTCGAGCTTGCCGTTCAGGTACCGCTCGCAGGCGTCCTCGGCCACCCACAGTGGCAGGTCGAGTTTGCGGCTCGCGTACAGCTCCAGTGCCCGGCGCTCGGCCATCGCCTTCTGCACGAGCGCGTCCGGAAGCTCGACGGTCCGGACCACCTGGCCGTTGTGCGTGATGTCCGCGTACATCTTGTGCCGCTCGAGGAACTCGTGGTGCATCCCCGGGTTGATCAGCAGCCGCTCTTCACCCGAGGTCTCGCTGACTGTCGTCGACTGGGACGTGCCGGTGCTCCGGCCGAGGGACAGGCCGCCGGTGGTCTCGGAGCCGTCGGCGCCACCCATCCCGCCGCCGAGATTGCCGCTGATCTTGCCGGACTTTTCGGTGCCGGACGTATGCCCGACCGCACTCATGGTGAAGTTGATGTCGACGGTGACCTGCTTGGTCATCGCGACATGGGTCAGGCTGGCCGCCTCGCCGCGGATCACGACCTGGTACTCCTGCGGCAGGATCGTGCCGTCCTTGAACGCATGCACCGGGTTGCCCGGCGCCTGCGTGACGACGAACGGCAGCCGGTAGCTCCCGTTCATCCACTCCCGGTTCGCGACCAGGCTGGTCGGTGCCAGCGCGGCGTGCAGCGCCGGCAGCGCGGTCGAGTCGGACCGGATCGCGGGGATCGCCGCGCAGATCTCGTCGGCGATGTTGCCCGCGTCGATCGCGACCGGGAGCGCCTCCTGGACCGCCAGCTCGTTCGGCTTGGCCGGGTTCTGCTCGAACACCGGCTCGGCCGCCCGCGCCAGCGAGGCCTCGTACGCGACGTCCATGGTGCCGCGGACGTTGGCCAGGGGTTCGGCGTCGCCCTGGTCGGTGATCTCGGCGAACTTGATCCGGATGCCTTCGCGGACCCGGTCGAGTGGCTCGGCGCTCTCGGTCAGCGGCGCCTGGTTGATCCGGTCGTCCGCCGACCAGCTCATCACCCGGCCGACGGCGGTCTTGCTGAACTTGACGCCGAGCTTCCCGATCCAGCCACGAACCCCGGTGTCCGGGCCGTGCGAACCGCCGACGCCGGCCGACAACGGGACCGACTTGGAGCGGGTGATGGACCGGCCGGTGGCCTGGGAGCTGATCGCCAGCTTGACGATGTTCTCGTTCGTGCTGGTGCCCAGACCCTCGGTCTGGAACGCGCCGGTCGCCTCGTCGTGGTCCTGCGTCACCGTCAGCCGGAACGGCCGCCAGCGCGGCGTGCCGGCGAAACCGGTGTCCTCCAGCATCACGATCAGGCCGCCCTGACAGGCCTGGTCGATACCTGCCTCGAGCCGGGGCGCGTTGATGTTCGTCAGCACGCGTTCGTAGTTCGCGTGCTGCGCCCGGGTGGCATTGCCGACCGGGCGGCCGTGCTCGTCGATCCGCGGGACCAGGCCGAGATCCCGTAGCTTGGCCAGCGCGTCGTTCCGGGCCTCGTCGGCGCCGGTCACGTTCTGTGCCAGCGCCTTGCCGACGCCGCGGATCTTGTTCTCGCCCCGGCCCATCCACGGCGGCGCGGTCTGCGGACCGGTCGCCGGCGTCGCGTCACCGCGAAGCAGCGGCCGGCCGTGCTCGTCCGTCAGGATCGCCTTCGAGGCGTCCCGCTGGATCGCCTTCGCGTCGGCGCGGCCACCGGCCCGGAGCAGGTCGTTCTCCGCGACCCGCAGGTGTCCCTTGCACAGGTCCCGCTCGACGATCGGCGGCCGTTCGTCGCCGACCTTGCGCAGCGACGCGCGTGCCTTGAAGCCGACCACGACACCCTGCGTCGGCCCCTGGAACCGGTGGACGAACGGCGTGATCGTGGTCGTACTGGCGCTCTGGCCGCCCTGCCGGGTGACGTTCCGCCCGGCCGACACGTTCGGCCCCAGGTTCACGCCGGAACCGAAGACGTTGTTCAGCGCGGTCGCTGCCGCCAGCGGGTGCTTCTTGTCGAGGACGCCAGGGAATCCGAGTGAGCCGGTGCCGGTGAGGGAGGCGCCGTACGTCTGACCGGCGCTGTTGCCGGCGAAGTCGACCAGTACCTCTTCCATCCACATCTCGGTACTGGACTCGCCCTTGAGCTGGACATCGCTCCAGACCGGTTCGAGCTCCCAGCTCAGCTCGTACTCGGTGCCGTCCTGGCCGTTGAAGCTCCGGGTGATTCCGCCTGGCTGGCTCAGCTCACGGAGCAGCCGCGGGCTGTCGTTCACGATCAGGCCGGCGATGTGGCTGTACGCGACCTCGTCCAGGTCGCCGTACTGTGCCTGGGCCCGTTTGGTCAGGCGCTCGGCGACACCCTGGAGTCCGTCGATGCTGTCGACGGTGTGCCGCGGGAACTCGCCGGTGACGTGCTGACCGAAGCCGGCCTCGGCCAGCGTGACCGTCTCGGCCGGTGCCTTGACGGTGTACGCGCTGGACACCCAGGTCTGCTGCGTCCCGGCGTCGATGCTCTCGACCGGCGACCATTCCGCGAACGGCGAGCTGCGGACCTCCACCTCCAGGACGCCGTCCCACTCGCACAGCACCGACTCACCGCGGTTGTCGCTGACCCAGCCGGACTGGTAGTGCCCCGTCGCGCCGCCGGACTCGGACAGCGTACGGCCCTGGCTGAGCGTGACCTTCGGCGAAAGCACCTGCGCGGCGGCGTGGATCGGTGTACCCGGCGCGGCCAGCGCGAGCAGCGGCTGCAGGTTCACGCCGACGTTGATCGCGCTGGAGTGCGTGTTCGTGGTGCCGACCGACGTACCGCCCTCGCCGAGCGTGCCGGACATCTGCTCGGCCATGTCGAAGTCGCGGTTGGTGATCTCGCGGATGTTGCGCGGCCGCATCCGGAGGCGTACCTGCGGCATCTGGTCGATGTCGCCGTCACCGTCGCCCGGAACGCTGAACACCATGCCGTCTTCCGACAGCAGCCGCCGGTACTCCGCGGCCATCAGCGGCAGCGGGCCGCGGGTCGGCATCCGGCGCTGGATGCCGTTGGCGGCCAGCGCGCGGTTGATGTCGTCGACCGGTAGGTCGAGCGGCCGGCCTTCGGGCGCGCCCGTCAGCAGCATGTCCTTGACCGGAAGCGCGGCCTCGCGGCTGCGTTCGTACACGCCGACCTGCCGGTGCGCCGCACCGGCCAGGGCGCTGAGGCGGAGCTGCGGGTCGCCCGCGTCGATACCGCTCAGGAGGTCGCGGTACGCGTCCAGCGCACGCTGTGCTTCGCCGGCCGCCGCGGCGTACGCCCCGCTGATCTCGGTGTGGCGACGGGCCTTGTTCCGCTGGGTGGTGGCGGTGCCACGGAGGGCGCGGGCACGTTCGGGCGCGCCGCGATCGAGCTGCTGGTCCTCCGCGGTGGCGTCGGCGTCGTTCTTGTCGGCCTCCGCCGTCGCGACCTCGGAGGTGGTCGCCTTGGTCTCCGACTGCTGCTTCAGCTCCGCGACCGCGGCCTCGAGCGACTCGACCTGACTGACCACCTCCGCCCGCAGGTGCGCGATGGAGTTCCGCGGCGGCTTCTGGTCGGCGCGCGCGGCGGCGACGCCGAAGGCGGCCACGTCCGCGCCGATCATCGCCTCCGGCTCCCAGGGGAGCGTCGGCGCGGCACCGCCGCGGCGCTTGATCGTCCGCGCCAGGCCGTTCAGGTCGCGTTCCAGGTCCGCGAGGTTGCGCGGACCGCTCGGGCGGCCGTGCGCCAGTGTCTCGTTCCGGGTCTGGTGCCAGTCCCGGACCGTCACCTGGAAGGCGGCGTAGTCGGCGTGCAGCCGGCGGTCCCGGCGATCGTGGCCGAAGACCGACCGCAGCCGGCCGAAGACCCCGCGCGGCCGCTCGGCCTGCGCGGCCGAGATCTCCTGGGTCAGCAGTGCCAGCTGATGCGTCAGTGCGTACCGGACCTCGGCGTCACCGAGGCCGGGCGGGAGCCGAAGCACGTGCGGCTGCCGCGCCGTGCCGGCCCGGACGATGCCCTCCGCGGTCGCGCCGAGAGTGGTCGAACCGACCTCGATGTGTACGTGCTGCGGCACGTCGCTGACCGTGGTCTGCAGGATCGCCTGCTGAGTTCGCAGATCGATGATCGGCGGCTCGGTCACCGAGGCGGACGCCAGGTCCACCTGGCTCATCCCGCCGAGCGTGTGCAGCGCGGTGGTCGCGGCCAGTACGGGATCGGTGGCCGGGCGCTGGTTGGCGCCGGCGTTCAGGCTGGTGCCACGGACCCGCGGCGTGAAGACCCGCCGGCCCTCGGCGCGGCGGTGGTTGCTGCCGACCTGCGGACGGGGACCGGACCGTCCCGTGTTCGGCCCGGAAGCCTGGCCCGGGTGGTGCGACGGATTCTGGGCCGGATTCTGCGCGAGAGCGGCGCCGAGCAGTTGCGCGTCGCGCTCGATCTCGGCCGAGGCCGACACGATCCGGGTGAAGGACACCGGAGCCTGTGACCCGGGCAGCCGGCGCAGCCGTTCGGCCGCTTGCCGGTCGTCGGCGGCGGCCGCGCTGAGCGCGACGCGGAGCATCGCCTCCGCTTCCGTCCGCCGGTTCTGATCCTGCCCCGGCGCCCGCAGGAACCGGTCCAGCGCCTCGGTCGCGCCACGGGCGGGCAGGTCACCGCGCGCCCGGGCCACCTCGGAGCCGAGTACGCCGACCGCCTCCGCGAGCAGGCGCTCGTCCGAGACCCGGTCGGCCGCCCGGCGGCTGAGCAGCTCCTCGAGCCCGCGCATCGTGTGCGCGGACAACGTGTCGTCGCGACTCGTCAGCCAGACCTGGCCGTTGCGTAGCCGCACGGCGGACGGATGCACGATCGCGAGCGCGGTTCCCGCCGCCCAGCGGGCGCGCAGCAGCGCATCCGCGGCGGAAATCGTGGGCGTGGTCACCAGACACACCCCTCCCCATTGAGGTGGTCCGGGTGCTCACCAGTGTCACCCGGACCGTCTAGTTCCGGAACTTAGCAAATTTTTGGTTACTCGCCAGCTACTCCTTCCACCCGAAATGTTAACGATTCACGACGATCTGTTACCTAAGATCGCGGCATGGTCGACCAGCTGGGTACGTCGAAGTGGTCCGTCAGTGAGGCGCGCGGCTGGGTCGCACGGTTCCGTCATGTCGCGGACGACGGCCCGGAGTACGACGGCGTCGAGCTTTTTCTGGCCCTGTGTGACTATCTGGACGAGCTGCACGGCGGGGCCGGATTCGACTACGTCCGCACCGGCCCGGAGCAGCAGGCACTGACGGCCGCGATCCGTGCGGTCCGCGGCCCGAACCCCGTACCGGACCCGCTGGGGGAGCGATTGGTCCAGCCGGTGAACGCCGCCGTCACGCTGGCCGACGGGCGGGCCCTGACGACCTGGCTGGAGGAGCGGGACGGATGGCAGCAGGAGCTCGGCAAGGCGCTGCACGCCCTGTACAGCTATCTAGACCAGTTGTACGGCGGACCAGGTGCTTTCGACGAGCTGCTGACTACGACAGAGCGCAGTCGCGTCGCGGCCCGGTAACAGCACCCACGTACGTGCATGGTTGGTACCTCACTGCCATTACGGTAGGCGCGTGAGTCTCTCGTCCTCCACGCGTACCCCTGCCCAAGGCGCCCGCGCAGCGGGCCGATCGGCGGGTGGTGGTTCGACCCGCCTGCCGAGCAGCCGAGAGCGCCGTCCCGCCCTCGCCGCGCTCGCGGTGATCCTGATCCTGCTCGGCGCGGCCGGTTCCGCGCTGATCGCGCTGAACAGTGGCAACCGGTCCGACTTCGTCGCCATCTCGGCCGACGCGCTGCCGCCCGGCCACAAGCTCGAGGCCAAGGACCTGTCTCGCGGTGACCTGGCCGGCGCGACCGGTGGACTGGTCCCGTGGTCGGAGGCGAGCAAGTACATCGGCCGGTACACGACGACCTGGCTGTACAAGGACCAGTTCATCACCAAGAACAACTTCACCAAGGACGCGACGCAGCCGATCCCGCCGGGTGGCGCGCTGGTCGGTGTCACCCTGGAGGCCGGCCGGGCGCCGTCCGACGGGCTGCTCGTCGGCGACATCGTCCGGGTGGTCCGGGTACCGACCGCGAACTCGGAGACCGCGGCCACGCCGCTGGTGATGGCCGCGACGGTGACGTCGGTGTCCGGCGCGATCACTGACGCGAAGACGTCCGCGAACAGCTCCCTGAACGTGACGATTCTGGTTCCGGACAACAAGATCACCGTGGTCAGCGCGGCCGCCGCCGCGAAGTCGCTGATCCTCGCGAAGCTCCCGCCGGGTACGCCGCCCGACGTACCGCAAAGCGGGTCGAACTGATGGCACTGGTGGCACTGGCGAGCGCGAAGGGCTCGCCCGGAGTGACCACGGCCGGACTGGTCTTCGGCGCGCTCTGGCCGCGGCAGGTGCTGCTGGCCGAGTGCGACCCGGCCGGCAGCGACGTCGCGATCCGGATGACCGGGCCGGGCGGCGCGGCACTCAACTCCGACCGCGGCCTGGTCAGCCTGGCCGCCGCGAGCCGGAAGGGTCTGGGCGACGAGGTGATCCTCGCGCACAGCCAGCAGCTCGACGGCGGTCTCGACGTACTGCTCGGCGTTCGCTCGCCGGAGCAGGTCGGTGGCATGGGTGGCCTGTGGCATCCGCTCGGCATCACGTTCAACCAGATGCAGCACGGTGACGTGCTGGCCGACTGTGGCCGGATCGGCGCGTCGTCGCCGCAGCTTCCGGTGATCCAGTCCGCTCGCCTCGTGGTCATGGTGTGTACGGCGACCGGCTCGTCGGTGGCCCACTTGCGCGAGCGGCTGTCCAGCCTGGTCCATCACGTCGACGCGCAGCTCGGTGTGGTCGTGGTCGCCGATCCGAAGCAGCGCGACGCGGTCAAGCAGGTGTGGTCCGTTCTGGACGCGATGTCCGTGCCCGTCCGGCACCGCTGGCACCTGGCGTACGACCCGGCCGGCGCGGCGTTCTTCGACGGGCGCGGCTACGGCCGGCTGGACAAGACACCCCTGATTCGGACTGCTACCGAAATCACCGCCGAGCTGGCGTCCCTGGTCGCCGCCCCGGCGCCGCAGGACTACGACATGGCGAACGCCGCCTTTCCGCCGGGTGAGCACAGATGAGCGCTGACCAGGAGCTGGTCCGCAAGCTGCGGGTGCAGGTGGCGGAACGGCTGAACGAGCAGCGCCGCCGGGACCAGGTCAACGGCGTACCGCCGATGAGCGCGGAGGACGAGCGGGAGTACGCCCGGTCGCTGATCGTGCAGGTACTCGAGGACCACGCCCGGTACGAGCTGGCCGAGGGCCGGACGCCGCCGACGCCGGACGACGACGCGCAGATCGCGGGCGCGATCCACTCCGCGCTGTTCGGGGTCGGCCGGCTGCAGCCGCTGATCGACGACCCCGAGGTCGAGAACATCGACATCAACGGCTGCGACCAGGTCTTCGTGCAGTACGGCGACGGCCGCGAGGAGACGCCCGGCCCGGTCGCCGAAAGCGACGAGGAACTGGTCGAGCTGATCCAGGTGCTGGCCGCGCACGCGGGTCTGACCAGCCGCCCGTTCGACTCGGCCAACCCGCAGCTGGACCTCCGGCTGCCGGACGGTTCCCGGTTGTCGGCCGTGATGGGCGTGACGTCGCGGCCGGCGATCTCGATCCGGCGGGCCCGGCTCGGCCGCGTGTTCCTCAAGGACCTGGTCACCAACGGCACCATTTCCGACGACGTCGGTTCGTTCCTCCGGGCGGCGGTCGCGGCCCGGAAGAACATCATGATCGCCGGCGCCACGAACTCCGGGAAGACCACGCTGCTGCGGGCGCTGGCGAACGAGATCCAGCCGCACGAGCGCCTGATCACGGTCGAGCGTTCGCTGGAGCTCGGCCTGGGGGAGTTCAAGGACCTGCACCCGAACGTGGTCGCGTTCGAGGAACGGCTGCCGAACTCCGAAGGCGTCGGTGAGGTCACGATGGCCGACCTGGTCCGCCGATCGCTGCGGATGAACCCGTCCCGGGTGATCGTCGGCGAGGTGCTCGGTGACGAGATCGTGACGATGCTGAACGCGATGAGCCAGGGCAACGACGGCTCGCTGTCGACGATCCACTCGAACAGCTCGATGGAGGTGTTCAACCGGATCAGCACGTACGCGATCCAGGCGATGGAACGGCTGCCGATGGACGCCACCCAGATGCTGATCGCCGGTGCGCTCGACTTCGTCGTGTTCATCCGCAAGCACAACGACTACCAGCGCGGCGGTGGGCTGAGCCGGTACGTGGAGAGCATCCGCGAGGTCACCGGCTGGGACGGCCGGGTGCTGTCCGGCGAGGTGTTCGCGGCCGGACCGGACGGCCGGGCCGCGGCGCACGCGCCGATCGCCTGCATGGACGAGCTCGAACACTTCGGCTACCAGCCGCTGGTTCACGGAACTTGGGCGTGATGCGATGAGCCCAAGTACGTTGGCGGCCTTGCTTTGCGGGGCAGTAGCTGGTGGCGCGGTGATGCTGCTGATCGTCGCGCTCCGCGGTACGGAACCGAAGGACGACACCCCGTCGCTGTTCCGCAACCGGAGCACCGAACACCGCCGGAACCTGATCCGCCTCGGCGCCGGCGTCGCGGTCGGGCTGCTCGTACTGGTGGTGACGCGTTGGCTCGTACTCGCGGTTGCCCTTGGTCTGCTGGCCGCGATGGCCGACCGCTTCTTCGGCGGTACCGGTGAGGAACGGCGCGCGATCGACCGCCTCGACGCGCTCGCCACCTGGACCGAGGCGCTCCGCGACACGATCGCCGGCGCGGTCGGCCTGGAGCAGGCGATCCCGGCCACGGCGGTGAACGCCGCCCCCGCGATCAAGCCGAGCCTCAACCTGCTGGTCGACCGGCTGCGCATCCGCGAACCGTTGCCCTCGGCCCTGATGCGGTTCGCCGACGACCTCGACGACCCGTCCGCGGACCTGATCGTCGCGGCCCTGGTACTGAACGCCCGGCTCCGGGGACCCGGTCTGCGCGAGGTGCTCAGCGCGCTGGCCGACTCGGCCCGCGAGGAGCTGGACGTACGCCGGAAGGTCGCGGCGGAGCGTCGATCCACCCGGCGCAGCGTCCAGGTGGTGGTCGCGATCACGCTGATCATGGCCGCCGGACTGGTGCTGTTCAACCCGACGTACATGGCCCCGTACACGAGCTTCATCGGGCAGGTCGTACTCGGCATCGTCATCGGCCTGTACGCCCTCGGCCTGCTGTGGCTGCGCCGGCTGGCGAAGATCGAGGTACCGGAGCGGTTCCTGATCGGTACGGCGAAGGACCAGCGGATGAACGGGAGTGGCGAGCAGCGGATGGAGGTGGTGAGCGGATGACCTGGGCCTTCATCACCGGCGGCCTGGCCGGACTCGGCGTGTACGTGCTGGTGCGGATGTTCATCAAACCGCGGGCCAACGTACTGTCCACGATCGCGCGGATCGACGCCGGCCGCGGCGGGTACACCAGTGGCGCCACCACCAGCGCGGCCGGCGAGCGCGTACTGGGCGGCGTCGACCGGGCCCGGGAGACGCTCGGCCGGCGGCTCGAGGCCGAGGCGAACGCGCGCGGCTGGGCGTTCGGGAAGCTGCGCCGCGACCTCGCGGTGATGAACCAGCCGTTCGCCGCGATGCTCGCGACCAAGGTGTTCTTCGCGCTCGGCGCGCTGATCTTCATCCCGATCGTGCTGTTCCTGTTCGCCGCGATCGGGTTCAGCGCACCGGGCGCGGCGCCCGCGATCGTGACGGTCGCCTTCATGGCGCTCGCGTTCTTCCTGCCCGACCTGACGCTGCGCCAGCAGGCGGAGAAGCGGCGGCGGGATTTCCGGCACGTGGTCGGCAGCTTCCTGGACCTGGTCGCGATGAACTTGGCCGGCGGCCGCGGCCTGCCGGAGGCGCTGATGACCGCGTCGACCATCGGCGATCACTGGGCGATGGCGCGGATCCGGCAGGCGCTCGCGAACGCGCGGCTGATCGGCATCACGCCCTGGGACGCGATGGCCCGGCTCGGCGAGGACCTCGGCGTGGACGAGCTCCGCGACCTCGCCTCCGCGCTGGCGCTGGCCGGCGACGAGGGCGCGAAGATCCGGGCCTCGCTGCTGGCCCGGGCCGCGTCGCTGCGGCGGAAGGAGCTCGCCGACGTCGAAGGCAAGGCCGGAGAGCGCTCTCAGTCCATGCTCGTCGCGCAGCTGGTGATGATCGCGGCGTTCTTCCTGTTCCTGGCCTTCCCGGCCGGCGTGGCCATCCTCGGAAGTTAGGCCGAACAGTGATCTGGAGAAGGGATCTTTCGGGCCGAGTCGCCCGTCCAACACGGCATACTGGGGCCTGCTTCGGCCTCACGATCTGGAAGGCATGCGGATGACCTCGGAGTTGATGTTCTGGCGCGCGATGACCGGCTACGCGGTCGCGCGGGCGAAGGCCCAGCGGGCCCGGGCCCGGCAGGGGCACACCGAGCTGGGCGCGTCCGCCCTGGAGTGGGCGATCATCTCCGGCATCCTGGTGGTCGCCGCGCTCGCGATCGGCGTGGTGGTGAAGAAGGTCATCAGCAAGCACACCGCCGACATCGACCAGGGCTGACGGCTCGACCGATGCGGCTGGGACGACGGACCCGCCCGACCCGCTGGTGGCGGGGGCGACGGCGGTCGGAGCGTGGGGTCAGCACCTTGGAGCTGGCGATTCTCGCGCCGGCCATCCTGACGCTGATCTTCCTGTCCATCCAGACCGCGCTCTGGCTGTACGGGCGGTCCGTCGCGCTCAACGCCGCCCAGGAAGGCGTTTCCCGGCTGCGGCTGGTGCAGCCACCCGTGTACACGACCGGGGTTGGGGAGAAGGTGCGGTCCGACATCCAGTCGTACGCGGCGCAGCTGGGCGGGACCACGTTGCAGCACACGGAGGTGCCGTTCCCGTCGTACAACAGCCCGGAAGGCATGGTTTCGTTCACCGTCACCGGTGAGACCGTGTCGCTCGTACCAGGACTGACGCTGAAGGTGAGCCGGACCGCGACCGGCCGGATAGAACAGTTCGAAGCCGACAAGTGAGCGAACAGATGACGCTGGGGAGCCGCGAGCGCGGCACGATGGCGCTGGAGATGGTGATCCTGGCGCCGGTGCTGCTCCTGCTGTTCATGTTCCTGCTTGCCTGCGGGCGGTACTTCCAGACCTCGTCGCTGCTGGAGAGCGCGGCCCGCGACGGTGCCCGCGGCGCCAGCCAGGCGAGATCGTTGCCCGAGGCCCAGAGCCGGGTGGACCAGGCCGTCAGCGACGCGATGGGCCAGGGGGTCAAGTCCTGCAAGGCGACCGCGGCGGGGTCGATCACCACCGGCTTCGTGGCCGGGCAGCCGCTGTCCGTCGAGGTCACTTGCACGATCAACTACAAGGATCTCGGCCTGCTTGGACTCGGCGGCGACACCACCATCACCAAGCGCTTCACGTCATCCCTCGACCCGTACCGGGGGGTGCGCGGTGACGGCTCCTGACAGCACGCCCGGCGCGCGGCGGTCCCGTACTGCCTGCACGCCCGCCGGGCCGGGGGAGCGGCACCGGTCGCGGCTCGTCGAGTTTCTGCGGATCGATGCGCCCGGCAACCATCGGTTGTTCGCCCGGGGCGCGCTCAGCCCGGCGGTGGCGATCCTCGCGGTGATGATCTTCACCCTGGCCGGCCTCGTCATCGACGGCGGCCGGCAGCTCGGCGCCCGGTCGCGCGCGGTCGGGTACGCCCAGGAAGCCGCCCGGGTCGGCGCGGCCGCGATCCAGTTGAACGTGGCCGAGGCGAAGATCGACCCGGCGAAGGCAGCCGCGGCGGTCGCCGCGTTCTGCGGCCAGGTCCGGGCCAACGACCCGGCCGTCACCAACTGCGGCCCGACCGTGCTGACCGACAAAGAGATCGACATCCAGGTCGACATCGCCAACAAGACCACGTTCCTCGGGCTGATCGGCAAGACCTCGCTGAAAGCATCCGGTACGGGGCAGGCGCACGCCGAACAGGGCGTGGAGAAGGCCGACGACAGCCCGACCATTCCGCCGATCGTGGTCAACCCGACGACCGACGGACCCGGCGCGCCGATCACCACCGCACGGCCGCCGACGATCGACCTGCCCTGCCCGAGCTGGACCGTCGGCTCACCGACGCCGACCTGGACGCTGTCGCCGTTCCCGTTCCCGGCGACCTGCTCGCCGAACATCACCCCGACGCCCGACCCGTCCGAGACCCCGCCGTCCGGCACGCCACCGACCGGCGGCCCGTCCACCGGCACCCCGCCACCCTCGAGCCCGCCGACCGGCCGGCGTTAGACACCGGAGGACTGTTCTTTCGTGCGTAGGTTTGCCCTTCCGGCCACACTTCTCGCCGGGGTCGTACTGGTCACCGGGTGCAGCAAGGGCTCGAACGACGGCGGCCTCCCGGTGCCCGCCGGCGGCGACGCCGGCCCGGTCACGACCTCGGCCACGCCCACCGCCGCGCCGACCAAGACCAGCGCCGCCCCCACCGAACCACCCGAGCCCACGGCAACCAAACCCACCGCCAAGGCCGACCAGGTGATCGTGGTCGCCGGGAACTACGCCACCAACCCCGCCGTCCAAGGCCTCGTGAGCAGCTACCCGCTCTACTTCCAGGCCCTGGTCTCGAAGGACGACACGATCCTGAAACAACGGTTCCCGTCGTTCTTCTACTCCGACGTGTCCCAGGGCATCTTCGATGCGCAACGCAACGGCTGGGTCATGCGTCCACCCGGCAGCGTGGTCGTCGTCGGCGCGCACAGCACGAAGGACGACACGATCGCCGTACAGACCTGCCGCTCGCAGACCACGCAGTACTGGGATCCGCGCGGCAAACGCTGGACGGTGGTGACACCGAAGGGTTCCGCCGAGGTGATCGAGATGATCAAGACCGGCGTCGGCTGGCTCCCGTACCGCCTGGCGTCGGCCCAGGGCGTGAACTGCGCGAAGGTGCACTATCCGGCCTAGCTCGGAACATTGAATTGAACATTCCGAATAGGTGACGGGGTACTCGCCAACGGGCATGATGCCCCTGGTCGAAGATAATCTGCGAATAGCCAAGTCTGGGGAGTGAGGATGCACAACCGAGTCGCCCGCACACTACTCACTCTGGGCACTGTGCTTGCCCTGTTGACGGTCGGCCCCACTTCCACCGCCTTCGCCGACACCATCCAGACCGGCGCTTCGGTCTGCAACATGTACATCAACTCGATCGGCTTCGGCGCGTACTGCAGCAACGGCCAACCCTATTTGGGCGGTGCTGCGAAGCCTCCGCCCACGTGGGAGGAGCGGTTGCGTGGCCGGCCGTTCGTCCCGTGCCGGGACTTCCCGATCCCGCCCGGCATTCGGCTTCCGCAGGCGCCGGAGGGCAAGAAGTGGGTTCTGCGGGTCACGATCACCGACTACAAGCTGAACACGTACGACGGTGGTAAGGACGCGCATCTGGAGCGTGCCTACGTCCCGGTCGGTCCGGCCGAGGAAGCGCAGTGCCCGTTCCCGGATTACATGGAACCGTTCTGGTACTACTTCAAGAGCAACTACCCGCCGCCGTCGCTGGTGGTCATGCCGACGTTCTCACCCCGGGTCAACATACCTGCCTACTTCTCCCTGACCGCGGAGAGCGCGAAGGTCGAGGCGGACCCGAAGGCGAACCCAGGCGCCTACAGCGGGTACATCAACCCGACGCACAACCTGTCGATGCGCGCGCTGGTCGTCGAGATGATTGTCGATCCCGGTGACGGCACTCCGGCGTTCAAGTGCCCGATGGGCGTGACGTCGGTGGACGATCCCGACGGATATGACGAGACCAAGGACCCGGATCAGCAGATCAACCCGTGCAAGCACATCTACAAGAAGTCCAGCGCGAGTCAGCCGGACGGGATGTACACGGTCAAGCTGACGATTACCTGGGAAGCCTTCTACTGGATCGGCAAGGACGCGGGTGGCTGGAAGTCGATCGGGACAGCGGACGTCACCGCCGTACAGCGGCTGCCGGTGCAGGAAGTTCAGGCCATCGGTGGCTGATCGTCGGGGTATGCGTGGGGGTATGGAGGAGCGATGGTGAGGACTAACGAGCCGGTTCGGGCGGCGCGGTTGCCGCAGCGGGCGCAGGGGAGTCCGGGGGCGGACCGGCTGAAGGGGTTCGTCGCGCTGCTCGCGATCCTGGCGATCGTCGGCGGGGTGCCGTATGTGCTGGTGCGGTTCTTCGGTGCGCCGTGGCCGGACAAGATGCCCAGCCGGGACATGTTGTTCAGTGAGCTGAGCATCGAGACGGTGCTCGGGATCATCGCGGTCGTGATCTGGCTGGCCTGGCTGCACTTCGTGGTCTGCCTGATCGCCGAGGCGGTGGCCGAGATCCGCGGCCATGGCCTGTCTCCACGCGTCCCACTGGGCGGCGGCTCGCAGGCCCTCGCTCGCCGCCTGATCGGCACTGTCGTACTGATCGCCGCCGGCGCGGGCGTCAGCCTGCCGGTGGCGAGCGCGGCCACCACCAGCGGTCCGGCCGCTCCGGTTTCGGTCAGCCAGCGGCACGGCGAGGAGCAGAGCGACACCGCGAAGTTCCGCCAGACCGAGGCCGCCAGCAAGCTGATGACGGGTACGAAGACCACCACCGGCGTGCGGACGAACCATGATCACAAGGGTCAGGTCGTCAAGTACACGGAGGTCCGTCCGCCGCAGGGCCGGAACTACGACTGCCTCTGGGACATCGCGGAGCGGTACCTGGGCGAGGGCCGCCGGTACAAGGAGATCTACGACCTCAACAAGAACAAGCTGCAGCCCGACGGCCGCCGGCTGACCAACCCGGATCTGATCATGCCGGGCTGGCAGGTGCGGTTGCCGAGCGACGCGAAGGGCCCGGGCGTACACACGGTGCGCGTCAGCGTCGACGACCACGGCACCACGAAGACGACGGTGATGCCGAAGACGACCACCACCGAGAGCACCGCGAGGCCGTCGGTCAAGCCGTCCGCGAAGACGACGACCGAGTCGAAGGCCCGGACGGCGATCGGCACCGAGAAGTCGGGCACGGCGAAGTCGGGTGCCGGGAAGTCCGGCCCGAGCCGGTTCTCCGAGCAGGGCATCGAGCCGGGCTCGAAGGTCGTGATCGGGACCGCGAAGACCGACCCGGGCGCGAAGAACGCGAAGCCGGGCCAGCCGAACGTCACCGTGGAGCCGCACGGCCCGGGTGCCGGGCAGCCCGAGCAGGGTGAGCCCGCTGGCGGGGGTGTCCGGGTGCCGACGGCGGTTCCGGTCGCGGCCCACGACGGCGGGATCGGCCTCAAGGAAGCCGGCATCTTCGGCTTCGGCGCGACGCTGCTCGCCGCCGGTTTGGCGCTGGCGCTGAAGCGGCGCCGCGGCTGGGCGCAGGGTCCCGGCCCGAAGGCCGCCGGTCACCGGCAGACCGAGATCGGTCTGCGGCTGGCGTCCGACGTGCCGACGGCGCAGTTCGTCGACAACTCGCTGCGCAAGCTCGGTTCCGACATGGCGCAGCTCGAGCGGACGATGCCGAAGGTGGTCGCCGCGCTGGCGACCGATCGCGCGCTCACGCTCGTACTCGACCCGTACGGTGCGCAGCCCGCGCCGCCCGGTCCGTGGCAGGCGATCGCGGACGGTACGCGCTGGACGTTGCGGCGGGCGTACGGTCCGAGTGGCGAGGTGAACGCCCCGGCGCCGTACCCGACGCTGGTGACGGTCGGCCAGAACGCGGACGGCGCGACCGTACTGATCGACCTCGACACCGCGAACGGGATCGTCGCATTCGGCGGCGTGAACAACGCGTCCCGGGACGTGGTCGGTTCGCTCGCGGTCGAGCTGGCGACGAACCTGTGGTCCGAGGGCGCGCACATCAGCATGGTCGGTTTCGGTGACGACCTGTCGTCGCTGTCGCCGACGCGGCTGAGCTACTGGATTCGCCTGGACGACGCGCTGGCCGAGGTGACCCGGCGGACCGACGCGCAGGTGCAGGCCTGTCAGCGGCGGAACGCCGGCTCGGTCGCCGAGGCGCGGCTGTCGCACCCGGACGCGGCGCTGTGGGGCGCGGAGATCATCTTCGTGTCCGCGCCGCCGTCGCCGGAGGAGGAGGACCAGCTGAACCGGCTGGCCGCCGACACCAAGCGCAGCATCGCGGTGGTCGTGGTCGGCGACGTGATGAACTCGCCGTGGCGGTTCGTGGTGGACGAGAAGAACCAGGCCGTCTGCCGGCTGCTCGGTCTCGAGGTGGACGCGCACAGCGTCAACCCGGAGCAGTTCGCCAACCTGGTCGCGCTGTTCGACGCGGCCGAGGCGGATGCGCGGGACAAGCGCCGTTCGGAGCAGGACATGCCGGCGTACGAGTTCTCGACCACCGACCTGAGCCAGCCGGCGCCGGTCGAGGTCGATCTGCTCGGTCCGGTCGAGGTGGACGCGCGCGGTGTCATCGACGAGGGCCGGGTGGCGCTGTCGAGCGAGATCATCGCGTTCCTGGCGAGCCAGGACTACGGCGTACACCCGAACGTACTGGCCGGGGCGATCTGGCCGCGCGGGATCAGCGAGGAACTGCGGGACGCGGCGCTGGAGCACACCCGGCGCTGGGTCGGCGTGGACGCGATGTACGCCGACGAGTCCGGCCGCTGGATGCTGAACCGGAGCATCGTGCGGGTCGACTGGGACGTGTTCCGTACGCTCGCCAAGCAGGCGACGATGGTCGACGACCCACGCGGCCTACTGTCCACGGCGCTCAGTCTGGTCCACGGCCCCGCCTGGTCGAACCTGCCCGGCGGCCGCTACTCCTGGCTCGCCGCGTCCGGAATCGAACGCCGGATGGCCGAGGCAGTAGTAGACGCCGCCCTCCGCCTGGCCGAAGCCTCCCTCAACCACAACGACGGCAACCTGGCCCGCACCGCCCTCCAAACCGGCCTCAGCTTCGCCCCCGCCTCGGAGGACCTCTGGCGAGCCACCCTCCGCCTGGCCTCCCACTTCGGCACCACCGCCGACGTAACCAACGTCGCCACCCAGCTCTACACCGCCCTGACCAAACACGGCGCCCCCCGAGGCCCCGAACCCGAAACCGACGCCCTCATCGACGAACTACTCCCGGGCTACCACCGCCCCGCCCAGGTCGCCTAAGACCACAAACCGCCCCACACCAACAGGTGTGGGGCGGTTTTCTGTTGCCTCAGTAGCGGTTGGCCCAGAAGAGGGTGTGGCCGTTGGTGCCTTCCGGGATGAAGTCTTCGGTTTGTACGAGGAGGCCGGCGTGTTTGAGCCAGGTTCGGGTGGTGGCGGCGTCGGGGTGGCTCCACCACATGGGGATGTCGCCGCCGAGCCAGTTGTCCTGGGTGCCGGTCCAGGCTGTGGAGCCGACGGTTGCGACGAAGAATCCGCCGGGGCGGAGCCAACTGGCCACGCGGCGAAGCAGGGCTTGTTGTTCGTCGAGTGGGATGTGGATGAGTGTGTAGAACGACAGCACCGCATCGAAGGACGCCGGGGGTAGGTCGAGTTTGGTGGCGTCGGCGTGGATGAAGGTTGCCGTTGGCACTTGAGATCGTGCTCGGTTCACCTGCATCTCGCTGAGGTCGACTCCGGTCACCTGGTGACCCGCCTCGGTCAGGGCGCGGGCCACTGGTACGCCTGAGCCGCAGCCCAGGTCGAGTACTTGGCCGTTGCTGGGTAAGCGGTCGAGGATCTCGTCGAGCCAGTCGCGGTACTTCGTCTCGCTGTCGTACACGAGGTCGTACCGGCGGCCGAGCGTGTCGTACCCGCGGCGGACCACGTCCTTGGCGGTTTCGTTGTCCATGGTCACAGGGAGCTCGCGGTCCAGGTGTCGCAGGCGGTCATGTCGCCGGTGTCCATGCCTTTGGTGAACCAGCGCATGCGTTGGGCCGCGGTGCCGTGGCTGAAGGATTCGGGGGTTACCTGGCCCTGGGTCTTCTGCTGGATTCGGTCGTCGCCTACGGAGGCGGCGGCGTCGAGGCCGCGGGCGATGTCGTCCTGGGTGAGGTCGGTGATCAGCGGTTTGCCGTTCTTGCCGGGGACCGTCGTGGCGTGGTGGGTCCACACGCCGGCGAGGCAGTCGGCCTGGAGCTCGGAGCGTACGGAGTCCGACGTGGGGCCGTTGCGGGACTTGATCCGGTTCAGGATGCCGTACAGGTTCTGGACGTGATGGCCGTACTCGTGCGCGATCACGTACGCCTCCGCGAACTCGCCGCCGCGGGCGCCGAGGTCCGTTTGCAGGGTCTGGAAGAACCCGAGATCCAGGTACACGCGCTTGTCCGGCGGGCAGTAGAACGGCCCGACCGCGCTGGTCGCCGGACCGCAGCCGGTGTTCACCGAGCCGCTGAAGACGCGCATCGGCGCCGGCGTGTACTTCTTCCCGCGCCGCGGGAGCTCGGTCGCCCAGAAGGTCTGGATCGAGTTCTGGTAGAAGACGAACCTGCAGTCCGAGTTGGACTGCAGGTCGGTGCCCTTCTTGCAGGAGTTGAGGTTGCCGGCGGCCGTGTTCTGTACGGCCGGCTGGTCGCTGCCACCTCCGCCCGGCAGGCCGCCGGTGAGGAGCAGGATGACGACCAGCAGGATGATGCCGCCGATGCCGCCGCCGACCGGGATCATGCCGCCGGGCAGACCGCCGCCGCCACGGCCGCCGCCGCTGCCGCGGGTGTCCTCGATACCGCTGGTGTCGAGATCCGCATCCGGGTTGAATTTCACGGCACATACACTAGTCCTGAGAGCGGGGGATTCCGGCGTGCCGTAACACCTTGGGACACCCCGTGACGCCCCGTGACCACCAAGCCAGCCAGTAGCCCAGCGTAAGGACGCCCCCGAACCCCGATGATCACTGTTTCCAATCTCGAGGTTCGCGTCGGTGCCCGCCAGCTGCTCGCGCCCGCGTCGTTCCGGGTCGGTCCCGGCGACAAGGTCGGGCTGGTCGGCCGGAACGGTGCCGGCAAGACCACGCTGACCAAGATCCTGGCCGGCGAGGGCTTGGCCGCCGACGGTTCGGTGACCCGCTCCGGCGAGATCGGCTACCTGCCCCAGGATCCGCGTACGGGTGACCTGGAGGTGCTCGCCCGCGACCGCATCCTCTCCGCCCGCGGCCTGGACGACGTCGTACGCCGCCTGCGCAGCGCCGAGAAGTCGATGGGCAGTACGGACGAGAAGACCCGCGCCAAGGGCATGCGCCGGTACGAGCGGGCCGAGGCCGACCTGCACGCCGCCGGCGGGTACGCGGCCGAGTCCGAAGCCGCCCGGATCGCGGCCAACCTGGGTCTCCCGGACCGCGTACTCGGTCAGCCGCTGGCCACCTTGTCCGGTGGTCAGCGCCGCCGCGTCGAGCTGGCCCGCATCCTGTTCGCGCAGGCCGAGACGCTGCTCCTGGACGAGCCGACCAACCACCTGGACGCGGACTCGATCGTCTGGCTGCGCGACTTCCTCAAGTCGTACCCGGGTGGCGTGATCATGATCAGCCACGACGTGAACCTGCTGGAGGCGACCGTCACGCGGGTCTTCCACCTGGACGCGAACCGGGCCGAGATCGACATCTACAACGTCGGCTGGAAGGCGTACCTGAGCCAGCGCGAGACCGACGAGCGGCGCCGCAAGCGCGAGCGGGCGAACGCGGAGAAGAAGGCGACCCAGCTGGTCGACCAGGCGAACAAGATGCGTGCCAAGGCGACCAAGGCGACCGCGGCGCAGCAGATGCTGCGCCGCGCCGAGCAGCTGATGTCGTCGCTGGACGAGGTGCGCGCGCAGGACCGGGTCGCGAAGATCGCGTTCCCGACCCCGGCGCCGTGCGGGAAGACGCCGCTGATGGCGCGCGAGCTGTCCAAGTCGTACGGGTCGCTGGAGATCTTCACCGACGTCGACCTGGCGATCGACAAGGGCTCCCGCGTGGTCGTACTCGGGCTGAACGGCGCCGGCAAGACGACCCTGCTCCGGATCCTCGGCGGGATCGAGAAGGCGGACACCGGGCAGGTGCTCGACGGCCACGGCCTCAAACTCGGGTACTACGCGCAGGAGCACGAGACGCTCGACGTCAACCGGACCGTACTGGAGAACATGAAGTCCGCCGCTCCGGACCTGAACGAAACGCAGGCCCGTAGCGTGCTCGGCTCGTTCCTGTTCACCGGCGACGACGCGGACAAGCCTGCTCGCGTGCTGTCCGGCGGCGAGAAGACCCGGCTCGCCCTGGCCACGCTCGTGGTGTCGGCGGCGAACGTACTGCTGCTGGACGAGCCGACCAACAACCTGGACCCGGCTTCCCGCGCCGAGGTGCTGAACGCGATCCGTTCGTACACCGGCGCGATCGTCCTGGTCACCCACGACGAGGGCGCGGTCGAGGCGCTCGAGCCGGAGCGGGTCGTACTGCTCCCGGACGGCGTCGAGGACCTGTGGACGAACGACTACGCCGACCTGGTCTCGCTCGCCTGATTACTTCCCAGTAATATCCGGCGTATGACGGATCTCGGACTGCGGTTCACGGTGGACGGCCCGGTGGCGCGCGTGGTGCTGGACCGGCCGGAGGTACGCAACGCGCAGACACCTGCGATGTGGAGCGCCTTGGCGGAGTTCGGCGCGGCGCTGCCGGCCGACGTCCGGGTGGTGATCGTGTCGGGGGAGGGGCAGTCGTTCTCGGCCGGACTCGACCGGCGCCTGATCATGGGTGAGAACGATCTGGGTCAGGAGCCGTTGCTGACCCTCGGCGCCAAGCCGACCGACGAGGTACTGGAGCTGATCGCGACGTTCCAGTCCGGGTTCTGCTGGCTGCGGCGGCCGGAGATCGTCAGCATCGCGGCAGTGCAAGGGCATGCGGTCGGCGCCGGGTTCCAGCTCGCGCTGGCCTGTGACCTGCGGGTCGTCACCCCGGACGCGCGATTCAGCATGCGCGAGCCCGCGCTCGGCCTGGTCCCGGACCTCGGCGGTACGAAACCACTCGTGGAGCTGATCGGCTACTCGCGGGCGCTGGAGATTTGCGCGACCTCGCGTTGGGTCGAGGCGGCCGAAGCGAAGGAACTCGGTCTCGCGAACATCGTCGTACCGGCCGACGAGCTGGCCGCGACCGTGAAGGACCTGTCCGACGCACTGCTCGGCCCACTGCCAGGAGCGATCCGCGAAACCAAGGCCCTACTCCTCAGCGCCGCGGACCGCTCATACGACAACCAACTAAAGGCCGAACGCGAGGCCCAAACCCGCCGCCTAAAAGACCTCCTGGCGACACTCAACGGCTAGAGCCCGCTTGGCCAGGACCGCGCGAGCCGGGCCGCGTACGGTGCGAGTCGCGGGAGGAAGTGGTCCCAGCCGGCGATGTGATTGGCGAGCGTCTGGCCGGACTTGCCGGCTTCGTCGTACCCAATCTCGGTGAACCGCAGTGCTGTCCCGCCGGCGGCCGGCGTCAGGTCGAAGCTGACCAGCAGCGAGTTGGCCTCGGTGGGGGCGTCACCGGTGTAGCTCCAGCGGTACGAGAAGCGGCGCGGTGGATCGGCGTCAACGACGGTCAGCGGCTCAACCTTGTCGCCGTCGCGCCGGAAGACGACCACGCCGGTCGCCCCAGGCACGGGCTCGAACTCGGCCTGGTCCGGACCCCACTCCTGCAGGTGCCGGGGTGAGCTGATCACCTCGTAGACCACCTCCGGGGCGGCGTCTACCTGGAGCTCCCGCTCAATGCTTCTCGTCAATGCTCGTCCTTTCGTGTCAGTGCCAGTTGCTGACCTGTACGTCGTTGGGGGCGGGCTCGCCCTTGCCGGTTTCGACGTAGTGTTTGAGGCTCATCAGGAACGTGGCCCACTTGGTGCTGCAGTGGTACATGAACTCGACTTGCTCTCGCCAGCCCTCCTGCTTGAACAGGATGATGGTGTAGTCGTCGGTCTGGGAGAGCTGGAAGCTGACGTGCGTGCCGATCCATTCCTCCGGACCGGCGACGACCTCCCAGCGGACCAGCTCGCCGGGGGTCTTCTCCAGGACCAACATGTCGAACCCGTCGCCGCCCGCGGTGGCGAAGCGGAAGGCGATCACGCCGTCGACGTCGCCGGTGGTGTCCTCGGTCCACCAGCCGGCCAGGCCGTCGATCGTGGTGAGTGCGTCGTACACGTCCTTGGGGGACGCGATGATGCCGACTCTGTGCAGGATGTCGCTCATGGAACTTGCCTCTCGATTCAGGATTGCCGATCGCGCTCGATCGCCTCGGCGATCCGCTTGATCCGGTTCAGTCGCCGGTCCCACGCCGCGGTGACGTCGGCCAGTTGACTGATGGCGTGGGCGAGGCGGTCCTCGTCCACGATGTAGCGGCGTTCACGTCCGGACGGGCTGGAGTGCACCAGCCCGGCCCGGTCGAGTACGCCGAGGTGCTTGGCGACGGCCTGCCGGGTGACCGGCAGCCGTTCGCTGAGCCCGGTCGCGGTGCCGCCGCCGTCGGCCAGCAGCAGGTCGAGCATCCGCCGTCTGGTCGGGTCGCCGATCGCCGACCAGAGCTCGTCGTCGATCACGGCCGTTGCGCCAGCCCGGCGGCGTACGGCGAGATCCGGGGCAGGAAGTAGTCCCAGCCGCTGGTGTGGTCCGCGAGCATCTCGTCCGGCTTGTTCGCCACGTCGTACCCGCTCTCGGCGAACCGGAGCAGCGTGCCGCCGCCGGCCGGGATCAGGTCGAACGTGACCAGCAGCGAGTTGTCCTCGACGGCCGGCTCGTCGGTGTACGACCAGCGGAACGCGAACCGCCGCGGCGGGTCGGCCTCGATGACCGTCACCGGCTGGATCTTGTCGCCTTCCGGCCGCCGGAAGGTGACCGTGCCGGTCGCGCCGGGTTCGGCCACCAGGTCGGCTTCCTCCGGCCACCACTCCCGCAGGTGCTTCGGCGAGCTGATCACCTCGTACACCACCTCCGGGCTGGCCTGTACCTGGATCTCCCGCTCGATGCTCCTGCTCATGCCCTCGTCCTTTCGCAACCTTTGGTTGCATGTGACTCTAGACCAGGGCCGGCCGAACGCGCAACCATAAGTTGCGGGAAGCAGGGTCGGCCGTCAGGTGTTGCACCAGCAGGAGCGAGAGGGGGCCGGATGTCCGGACCGATGATGGGTGGCGGGATGCCCGGGTGGCGGCGGCAGGACGCGTCGGTGGTCAACCGGAAGCTGGCCAGCGGCACGCTGCGGCGGATCTTCCGGTTCGCGCGGCCTTTCCGGCTGCAGATCTCGCTGTTCCTGGTACTGGTGGTCGGCTCGGCGTTCCTGGTGATCGCCTCGCCGCTGTTGTTCAAGAAGATCGTCGACGACGGCATCGCCAAGGGGAACGCCGGTCTGGTCACCGCGCTCGCGCTGGTGGTCGCGTTGCTCGCGGTCGTCGAGGCGCTGCTCGGCCTGGTCCAGCGCTGGTTCTCGGCGCGGATCGGCGAAGGGCTGATCTTCGACCTGCGGACGAAGGTGTTCGCTCACGTCCAGCGGATGCCGGTCGCGTTCTTCACGCGTACGCAGACCGGCGCACTGGTGTCGCGGCTGAACAACGACGTGATCGGCGCGCAACAGGCGTTCACCACCACGCTGTCCGGCGTGGTCTCGAACATCATCAGCCTGATCCTGGTCGTCGGCGCGATGCTGGCGCTGAGCTGGCAACTGACCGTGGTCGCGATCCTGATGCTGCCGATCTTCCTGATCCCGGCCCGCGTACTCGGCCGCCGGCTGGCCGCGATGACCCGGGAGCAGATGAACCTGAACGCGGAGATGTCGACCGCGATGACCGAGCGGTTCAGCGTCGGCGGCGCGCTGCTGGTCACGCTGTTCGGCCACCCGGCGCTGGAGAACCGCGACTTCGGCGAGCGCGCCGGGCGGGTCCGCGACCTGGGCATCCGGATCGCGATGCTCGGCCGGGTGTTCTTCACCGCGCTGACTCTGGTCGCCGCGCTGGCGACCGCGTTGGTGTACGGCGTCGGCGGCAACCTGGCCGTACGCCAAACCCTGACCGTCGGCACCTTGCTCGCCCTGGTTGCCTTGCTCGGCCGCCTGTACGGGCCGCTGACCGCGCTGTCGAACGTGCGCGTCGACGTGATGACCGCGCTGGTGTCGTTCGAGCGCGTCTTCGAGGTGCTCGACCTGGAGCCGATGATCAAGAACGCCCCGGACGCACGCGAACTACCGGCGGACGGAGCGAGCGTCGAGTTCGATCACGTCGCGTTCGCGTACCCGACGGCCGACCAGGTGTCGCTCGCGAGCCTGGAGTCGGTCGCCGTGCTGGACAAGCGCGTCTCCGCGCAGGTGCTCGAGGACGTCAGCTTCGTGGTCGAGCCCGGTCAGATGGTCGCGTTGGTCGGTCCGTCCGGCGCCGGCAAGACCACCATCACCAACCTGGTCGCGCGGCTCTACGACGTGACCGGGGGAGCGGTGCGGGTAGCAGGGCAGGACGTCCGCGACGTCACGCTGCAGTCCCTGCACGACACGATCGGGTACGTGACGCAGGACGCGCACATGTTCCACGACACGATCCGCGCCAACCTGCGGTACGCCAAGCCGGATGCGACCGACGACGAGATGTACGCCGCACTCGACGCGGCGCAGATCCGGGAGCTGGTGGCGGCGTTGCCGGACGGGCTCGACACGGTCGTCGGCGACCGTGGTCACCGGCTGTCCGGTGGCGAGCGGCAACGGCTCGCGATCGCCCGGTTGTTGCTCAAGGCACCGAAGATCGTCGTGCTGGACGAGGCGACCGCGCACCTGGACTCCGAGTCCGAGGTCGCCGTTCAGCAGGCGCTGGACAGCGCGCTCGAGGGGCGTACGTCGCTGGTGATCGCGCACCGGTTGTCGACGGTACGGGACGCGGACCTGATCCTGGTCGTTGACCACGGCAACATCGTCGAGCGCGGTACGCACGAGCAGCTGCTGGCGGCCGGCGGTGAGTACGCCGACCTGTACCACACGCAGTTCAGCGAGAGCGGGTCCGCGGCCGGAGTTTAGGGGAGCGAGCGGTTAGCCCGCGGCGGCTTCCTGCGGGTCGTGCTCCAGCAGGTGCAGGACGGGTACGCCGAGGTGCCGGCGGGCCGAGTTGGTCCAGTCCAGATGGAAGAACTCCGCCACGATGTGCGGCCGGGTCAGGATGATGACCTCCTGGCCGCCGGAGGCCTGGACGGTCGCGACCAGCGCGTCGATCGGCCGGTCGTGCGAGATGCCGCCCTCGGCCTGGTACCCGAGGTCCCGGAGCCGCTGCACGCTGCGGCCGGTGCAGCCCTTGGCCTCGCTGTCGATCGCCTTCTGTGCCTCGGCGAGATCCTCGCGCTGACCGGCCAGCCCGGGCCCGTACAGATCCGCGGTGCCGAGCGCGCTGATCGAGGCCTCGACCCCGGCTTCGGCGTTGTGACAGGGCACGAGCACGTGGTACAGGACCGGCTCGGGCATGTCCTGATGGAGTTCGACGACGCGCTTGGCGTCGGGCTCGGACAGTTCCTGTTCGACGAGCAGTACGACGTCGTACATCGCGCCACCTCCTGGGTCGGTCTTGCCTACATAGTGCCCCCGGACGCGGCCGAAGTATTCATCTGGATCGTTCTAGTCTGCGGTGTCCATAAGTGCGTAATGCTCTGAGGAGGTCGACCTCGCGAAAGGCGGGCCAGTACAGGTCGCAGAACTCGATGTCGGAGCCGGTTGTCTGCCAGAGCAGGAAGTCCGACATGCGCAGCTCGCCGCTGGTGCGGATCACCAGGTCCGGATCGGGCAACCCAGGCACGTACAGGTTGCTGCTGATGTCCTGCTCGGACAGCGTGTCGGCGACGTCGTCCAGTGACCGGCCGGCCGCGGCCGCGTCGTCGAGCACCGAGCGGACCGCGTCCAGCACCTCGAGCCGGCCGGAGTAACCGATCGCCAGCGTCAGGTCACCGGCGGTCCGGTCGCGGCTCAGCTCGGCCGCTTCCTTCAGCGCCCGGGCCGTTGTGTCCGGCAACAAATCCAGCCGGCCCGCGACATGCAGCCGCCAGCGGTGGTCGCGCCGGACATGCGCCGCCAGCACGCTCTCGGTCAGCTCCATCAGGTACCCGACCTCGGCCGAGTCGCGTTTGCGCATGTTGTCCGCGGACGCGACCCAGGCCGTCACACAGGTGATGCCGGCATCCGCGCACCAGAGCAGGAACTGCTCCAGGTGATTGGCGCCGAAGCGATGCCCGATCCGTACGTCCTCGTACCCGGCGCCGCGGGCCCAGCGCCGGTTGCCGTCCATCACGATCGCGACATGGCGGGGGACCGGCAGACCGCGGAGCTGGCGGCGCAGGCGGCGGGTGTACAGCCCGTACAGCATCAGCGGCGCGCGCTGGAGAGTACGTCGGCCAGGTCGAACTTCACCGGCTCCTCCAACTGCTCGTAGTTGCAGGACTCAGGCGTACGGTCCGGGCGCCAGCGGACGAACTGCGCGGTGTGCCGGAACCGGATGCCTTCCATGTGGTCGTACCGCACCTCGACGACCCGCTCCGGGCGCAACGGTACGAACGACAGGTCCTTGCCCGCCTGCCAGCGACTACCTTCGGCGTTGCGCGGCGTACGCACGCCCTCCTCCTGTTTCGCCCACGCCCACGGGTGCTCGTCGAACGTGGTGACGAGCGACTGCAGCTCCGTGAAGAGCTCCTTGCGCCGCTCCATCGGGAACGCGCCGATCACGCCGACGCTGGCGAGCGTGCCGTCGGTGCTGTACAGGCCGAGAAGCAACGAGCCGATCCGGTCCGGGCCGCTCTTGTGCAGGCGGTACCCCGCGACGACGCAGTCGGCCGTACGCTCCGGCTTGACCTTGAACATCGCCCGCTTGTCCGGTTGGTACGGACCGTCCAGAGGCTTGGCGATCAGTCCGTCCAGCCCGGCGCCCTCGAACTGCTCGAACCAGCGCTCCGCGACGTCATGATCAGCGGTCGCGGGCGTGACGTGGATGGGTGCCTGCACGTCGGCGAGGGCGTCCAGCAGGGCCGTACGCCGCTCCGCGAACGGGCGCTCGGTGAAGTCCTCGTCGCCGAGCGCGAGCAGATCGAACGCGACGAAGCGGGCCGGGGTCTTCTCGGACAGCATGTTCACGCGGCTCGCCGCCGGGTGGATGCGCTGCTGCAGCAGCTCGAAGTCGAGGCGGTCACCGGAGCCGCCGATCAGGATGATCTCGCCGTCGATCGCGCACCGGTCCGGCAGGTTCGCCTTCACCGCCTCGACCAGCTCCGGGAAGTACCGCGTCATCGGTTTCTCGTTCCGGCTGCCGATCTCCACCTCGTCGCCGTCGCGGAAAATGATCGACCGGAACCCGTCCCACTTCGGCTCGTAGGACAGATCCCCGCGCGGAATCCCCTTCACCGGCTTGGCAAGCATCGGTTTCACCGGCGGCATCACAGGCAGTCGCATCCCGCCATTCTGTCCCACCGAGCCGGCACCGGCCAGAAAGGTCACTCGGTGTGCGCGCGCCGTCAGCGTGGGGTGGTGGACAGTGGACCGGCGCGGCACGGACAATACGGTATGAGCTCGGTACCGGTGGGGACGCGTCCGTCGGACGCCGAACGGGACCGCGCGCTCGCCGTCCTCCGCGACGGCGCGGGCTCCGGCCGGTTGTCGCACGACACGTTCGTCCGCCGGATGAACTTCGTCCTGAACGCCCAGAGCCGCGGCGAACTGACCGACGCGATCCGCGACCTACCCCACCCCGAACCTCGCGCCCGCATCTGGCTCCGCACCCTCCGCACCCACGTCCCCCGCCTAACCCTCGACCGCACCCCCAACCACCCCACCACCGCCCTAACCCCACCCACCTCGTACGGCGCGCCGGACGTTCCGTACGGTGGGCCGGCCGTCGGCGGCGGGGTTCTGCAAGAGTTCGATCCGTACGCGGCGGTAGCTGGACCGGTTGTCTCGCGGGAGGCCCCGCCGAATGCCTCGCGGGACATCCAACTGAATGGCTCGCCAGGTGCCGCTTGGGGTGCCGCATCGGGTGTTTCGTCAGGTTCCACGCCGGGTGCTTCGTCCGGTTCCGCACCGGGTGGCTCGCTGGCTGCCGAGCCGGTTGCTTCGTCCGCGTCGTACCGGCCGAGGTCAGCGGCTCGGCGGTTTCGGTTGCCTCAGTTGCAGTTGCCGCGGTTGCGGTTGTTGCGTGCTGCTGATCCGGCTCCGCCGCCCGCGTTGGCTCTTCCCGCGCCAGGTTCTCCGACGGTACGGATCGGACGGGGCGCCGGGGCGACGCTGCGGATGGCTGACATCTCCGTGTCCCGGTTCCACGCCGAGCTCCGGCACTCCGGCGACGGCTGGATGGTCCGCGACCTCGGCTCCATGAACGGCACCGAGGTCAACGGACTACGCATCACCACACCGGTCAGAGTCCGCCCCGGCGACCACATCAGCTTCGGCGCCGTCGAATACATCCTCACCTGGACCGACCAACCGCAGTAGTCACCCGAACCGGCCAGCCGTCGTGGTACTCGCCTGGATCAGGGGATCAGGACGACCTTGCCGGTGGCTGCGCGGGTTTCGAGGGCTTGGTGGGCGGCGGCTGCTTCGGCGAGGGGGAACGGGGTGGTGAGCGCCTTCCATCGTCCGGCTACGGTCTCGTCGACCGCCTCGCGTTCGAGCGAGCGGAGTTGGCGGGCCATCTTCGCGCCGAGCGTCCAGCTCACACTCAAACCGCGAGCGATCAGGTCGTCCTGCGTGAACTGGATCGGCCCGCCACCCGAAGCGCCGAACAGCAACGCCCGGCCACCATGCCCCAGCAACTCGAACGCCCGCTGCCCGTTCTCGCCGCCGACGCCGTCGAGCAGCAGGGTCGGCTCCCGATCACCAAGCTCGCCTTTGAGCACCTGCACCCAGTCCGGATCGCGGTAGTCGACCGCGTACTGCGCGCCGAGCGACCGCACGATCTCCACCTTCGCCGGTCCACCGGCCAGCCCGATCGCGACCGCGCCGACGTTGCGTGCGGACTGGATCGCATAACTCCCGATCCCGCCGGCCGCGGACGTGACGATGACCACGTCGTCGGCGGTCAGGTTCGCCTCCCGCAAGATGCCGGCCGTCGTACGCCCGGTCCCGATCGCGGCGACGGCGTCGGCGGCGTCGACATGGCCGGGCAGTTCGTACAGTGACTCCACCTTCGCCACCGCGCGTGCGGCGTACCCGCCGGGCACCATCCCGAGATGTACCACGACCCGCTTGCCGATCCACGCCTCGTCGACGTCCGGCCCGACCGCGCTGACCCGCCCGGCGACCTCGCGACCGGGGATCGTCGGCAACTCGGGTACGGGGAACGGGCTGTCCGGCACCGGACCTGTCCGGATCATCGTGTCGACCAGGTGTACCCCGGCCGCCTCCACGTCCAGCAGCACCATCCCGGCAGTGGGTACCGGGTCGGGTACGTCCTCGTAGCGCAGGTTCTCTGCCGGACCGAACTCATGCAGTCTGATTGCTTTCACAGCCAGAACGCTAGGACCTCAAGGATAGTTGAGGTCAAGGGTGATCTAGGGTTGCGGCATGGTGATCCGGTTGAGCGAGCGGTGGCCGGAGGTCGGACCGGAGCGGTTGCTGTCGGAGTGCGTGCCGCCGCCCCGGTTCGCGGACGTGCGCTTCGCCACGTACCGCCCGGATCCGGACGAGCCGTCGCAGACCGCGGCACTCGAGCTGCTCACCGACCGCGCCGCGAAGCTGGCGACGCCCCGGCGGGCACCGTCGCTCTGGTCCCGTTTCCGTGCGCCGCGCGCCGACCCCGGCAAGCCCGGCATCTACCTGGACGGCGGCTTCGGCGTCGGCAAGACGCACCTGCTCGCGTCGCTGTGGCACGAGTCGTCCGGCCCGAAGATGTACTGCACGTTCGTCGAGCTCACGAACCTGGTCGGCGCGCTCGGTCTGCGTACGGCGGTCGAGGCACTGTCGTCGTACCGGCTGATCTGCATCGACGAGTTCGAGCTGGACGACCCCGGTGACACGATGCTGATCTCGCGCCTGCTCGGCCAGCTGGTCGCGGCCGGCGTCGAGCTCGCCGCGACGTCGAATACCTTGCCGGACAAGCTCGGCGAGGGCCGGTTCCAGGCGGTCGACTTCCTGCGCGAGATCCAGGGCCTAGCGGCGCATTTCGACGTACGCCGGGTGGACGGCCCCGACTATCGCCATCGCGGACTGCCCGTCGCGCCGGACCCCTGGCCGGACGAGAAGGTCGAGCGGACGGCGGCCGAGCGCCCGTACGCGTCGTGTGACCATTTTGTCGACCTGCACCGTCATCTCGCCGAGCTGCACCCGAGCAAGTACGGCGCGCTGCTGGACGGTGTCGAAACGGTCGGGATCACCGACATCCGTCCACTCACGGACGAGAACGTGGCGCTGCGGATGGTCGTACTCGCGGACCGGATGTACGACCGAGACCTCCCGCTCGTCGCCGGTGGCGTACCGCTGGATCAGCTGTTCTCCGCGGACATGCTGAAAGGCGGGTACCGGAAGAAGTACCTGCGCGCGCTGTCCCGATTGATCGCACTCGCCCGCGCGTCCTGACTTCCGTGGAACTCGGCCGCGGATGAGGCACGATGTGGAGATGGCGAAGAAGAAGGCGAAGGCCGCGGGACTCCGGGACCAGTTGCGCGTACCGCTCGGCGAGATCGACCTGACGACGTACGACACCCGCTCGACGGCCGGGTTCGACGGCAGCAAGGACGACGGCAAGGTCGCGCTGGGGAACCTCGGCGCGGAGGTGTCGGACTGGCAGGAGCGCTTGTTCGCCGAGGGCCGTAGCGGTGGTGAGCGGAGCATCCTGCTGGTCCTGCAGGGGATGGACACTTCCGGCAAGGGCGGGGTGATCCGGCACGGCGCGGGGCTGATGGACCCGCAGGGTCTGAAGATCACGTCGTTCAAGGCGCCGACGCCGGCGGAGAAGCGGCGCGGGTTCCTGTGGCGGATTCGGCAGGCCGTTCCCGGGCACGGCATGATCGGTATCTTCGACCGGTCGCACTACGAGGACGTGCTGATCGCGCGCGTCCGCGAGCTGGTCACGCCGAACGTGTGGAACCGGCGGTACGACCAGATCAACGAGTTCGAGGCCGAGCTGACCGCGAGCGGCGTGACGATCGTGAAGTGCTACCTGCACATCTCGCCGGAGGAGCAGAAGACCCGGCTGGAGGCCCGGCTCGACGACCCGACCAAGCACTGGAAGTACAACCCCGGTGACGTCGACGAACGGATGCTCTGGCCGGACTACATGGACGCGTACCACGCGGCGATCGAGCGCTGTAACACCGACGAAGCGCCCTGGTACGTGATCCCGAGCGACCGCAAGTGGTACCGCAACTGGGCGGTCACGACGATCCTTCTGGAAACCCTGAAGGACCTGAACCCGGACTGGCCGACCGCGGACTTCGACGTCGCCAAGGAGAAGAAGCGCCTGGCGGCAACCTGACCGGCAGCACCTTAGGTTTACGCGTCCGCGCCGGGTGGGGGAGGGTAAGGGGATGCGGACTGATGTGGTGGTTGTCGGGTTGGGGGCGTTCGGATCGGCGGCGTTGTGGCGGCTGGCGGCGCGAGGGGTGCGGGTGGTCGGCATCGAGCGGCAGGCGATCGGGCACGCATTCGGGTCGTCGCACGGGACGACGCGGCTGTTCCGGGTCGCGTGTATGGAGCATCCGGGGCTGACCGAGCTCGCTCGCAAGTCGCTCGCGTTGTGGACCGAGCTGGGTGAGCGTACGGGAGAGACGTACGTCCGCCAGACCGGATCGCTCAACGTCGGCAGCCTTACCAGCGCACCGGTGACGGGCGCGCGCAAGGCGGCCGCGATCGGCGCGTCGACCGGCGATCTGTCCCACCAGGAGCTCCGGACCCGGTTCCCGCAGTACAACCTGGAGCCTGGCGATGTCGCCGTGTGGGACCCGGGCGCGGGCATCTGCTACGCGGAGCCGACGGTACGCGCGCAGGTTGCCGAGGCGCGGCGGTTGGGCGCGACCGTCTACCCACACACGATGGTCACCGAGATCGACGTACGCGCGGACGAGGTCATCGTACGGACGCCGACCGTGGACATCGCGGCCGAACAGGTCGTGGTCTGCGCCGGTGCATGGCTCGGCAAGCTGGTTCCGGGTCTGCCGGCGACCCCGCGACGTACGCCCTTGTTCTGGTTCCAGCCGGCTGACCCGGAGTCGGAGGCGTTCCGGCTGGCGAACTTCCCGTCCTTCATCTGGGAGCTCGCGGACGGCCGCGGGCTGTGGGGGCACGGGTCGGACGACGGATTCGGTGTGAAGGTCGGACTCGACGGTGGGTCACACCGGACCGGTTTCGACCCGGACGAGCTGGATCGGTACATCCATCCGGTGGCGGACATCGCGGAGCTCGCGGCCGCGGTCGGCCGGGCGTTTCCGGGGCTCGATCCGGCGCCGGTGAAGGCGATTCCGTGCATGGTGACCGACACGCCGGACGGGCAGTTCCTCGTCGGCCGGTACGACGAGCGGCTGGTGATCGCCGGCGGTGACAACGGGCACGGCTTCAAGCACTGCGCCGGGATCGGCGAGTTGCTCGCCCAGGTGACGACGAAGGAGACGCCATTCGCGGACGCCTCCTTCGTCGATCCACACCGGTTCTAGGCGGTACGCACCAGCTCGGGGCGGGCGAGGACCGGGCGCGGCGCCGGCTCCAGGGTGAGCAGGTCCAGGCCGGCCACGCCGTAGCGGAGCAGGACCAGGCGGGCCACCTCGGTGCTGACGCCCAGCGGGCGCGAGACGGCGACCGCGCCGGCTCGACGCGACGTGGACTCGGCGCGGTCCGGGAGGACACCAGGCGCGAGGAAGAGGGAACCGACCGCCACGTGGCGACGGCCCTCCAGCCGCCACTGCAGGACGGCCTCGGCCGGTGACGGCGACGCGGCGCAGACGAACGCGGCGGTGACCGGCAGCTTGTGCCGCTGGCCCCACAGGCGGGCCAGGCGGGTGACGCTCGCGTTCGCGTGCGAGTCGCTCGAACCGGCGCAGGCCAGGACCAGCGCGTCCAGCTCGCGTACGCGGCCGTCCTTCAGCTCGGCGCGCATCCGCCGGTCGAGGACCTCGAGCAGCGTCTCGTCGTACCCGAGCACGTCGGACGCGATGATCCGCAGGTGCGGGTACCGGGCGCGGGCCTCGTCGATGACGGCGGGTACGTCGGTGCGCGCGTGGTACGCGGCCGACAGCAGCAGCGGCAGGACGACGATCTCCTCGACACCTTCGGCGGCGAGTTTGCCGAGGACCTGGAACGGCGTCGGCGGGCAGTGGTCGAGGAAGGAGGCTTCGATCCGCAGGTCGGCACGCATCTCCCGCAGGCACTTCACCAGCGAGTGGACGGTGGCGGCCGAGCGCGGGTCGCGGCTGCCGTGGGCGAGGATCACGAGCGCTGGAGCAGTCACAGCAGTTCCCCTTCTTCGTCGTCGATCATGCCGGCTGCCAGCGTCCACCCGTCGTGGGCGTCGATCAGCAGGAATGATCCGGTGATGGTGTTGCGGGAGTACGGGTCGGCGGCGAGTGGCGCGGCGATCTTGAGTTGCACCTTGCCGATGTCGTTCAGGTGGAGCTCGGCGGCGTCGATGACGCCGAGCGTGTCGAGGTCCAGCGCGCCGGTGATCTTGGTGACGATCGCCTGCGCGCTGGTGGTGGTGTGCTTGATCAGCACCCGGGCCCCGACGGTCAGTGGCCGGTCGGACAGCCAGCTGACGGTGGCGGCCAGCTCCCGGCGCGTACCGGGGGAGGCCTCCGCGGCGACGATGACCGAGCCGCGGGCGACGTCGATGTCGTCGGCGAGCCGGACCGTGACCGCTTCGCCGGCGACCGCGGACGGCCGCTCGGCCACCGCGGTGCTGGTCGCGGTGACGATGGGCCGGTCGATGCCGGCGACCGAGGTACGGCGGCCGGCCGGCAGCACGATCACCTGGTCGCCGACCGTGACGGTGCCGGAGGCAACGGTTCCGGTGTACCCGCGGTAGTCGCGGTACTGGTCGTCGGTCTGCGGCCGGATCACGTACTGAACCGGGAAGCGCAGCGGCTGTTGCGAGGTGTCAGTACGCCCTCCTGCGTTCTCCAGCAGCTCGAGCAGTGTCGGCCCGTCGTACCAGGGTGTCTGCGCGGACCGCTCCACCACGTTGTCACCGACCAGCGCGGACACCGGAATGGCCTGCAGGTCCGCGATCCCGAGCTGGTCGGCGACCTCGCCGACGTCCTCGGCGATCTTGGTGTACACCGCCTCGTCGTACCCGACCAGGTCGATCTTGTTCACCGCGAGCACCACGTGCGGTACGCGGAGCAGGCCGGCGACCGCGAGGTGCCGGCGGGTCTGTTCGAGTACGCCGTGCCGCGCGTCCACGAGGATGATCACGACGTCCGCGGTGGATGCGCCGGTGACGGTGTTCCGGGTGTACTGCACGTGGCCGGGGCAGTCGGCCAGGATGAAGGACCGCTTGTCGGTGGCGAAGTACCGGTACGCGACGTCGATCGTGATGCCCTGCTCACGTTCGGCTCGGAGACCGTCCGTGAGCAGCGCGAAGTCGAAGTCGCCGCCGCGCGCCTCGGACACGGTCTTCACGTGCGCGATCTGGTCGGCGAGGATCGCCTTGCAGTCGTGCAGCAACCGGCCGACCAGCGTGGACTTGCCGTCGTCGACCGATCCCGCGGTCGCAAGACGCAAGAGGGTGTGCTCAGCGGCGCCCATTAGAAGTACCCCTCTCGCTTGCGGTCTTCCATCGCGGCCTCGCTGGCCCGGTCGTCGGCGCGGGTGGCGCCACGTTCGGTGATCTCGCTGGCCGCGACCTCGATCACGACCTCGGCCGCCGTCGTCGCGTCGCTGGCCACCGCGCCGGTGCAGGACATGTCGCCGACGGTCCGGTACCGGACGGTGCGCTGGGCAACTGTTTCGCCGTCGCGCGGCCGTGAGTAGGGGCCGACGGCAAGCAACATGCCGTCGCGCTCGAACACGTCCCGCTCGTGCGCGTAGTAGATCGACGGCAACGGGATGCCTTCGCGCTCGATGTAGTTCCAGACGTCGAGCTCGGTCCAGTTCGACAGCGGGAACACCCGGACGTGCTCGCCCGGCCGGTGTTTGCCGTTGTACAGCGACCACAACTCCGGCCGCTGGTTCCGCGGGTCCCACTGCCCGAACTCGTCGCGCAGGCTGAAGATCCGCTCCTTCGCCCGGGCCCGCTCCTCGTCCCGCCGGCCGCCGCCGAACACCGCGTCGAACCGGTGCCCGTTGATTGCGTCCAGCAACGGAATCGTCTGCAACTGGTTCCGCGTCCCGTCGGTACGCTCCCGCAGCCGGCCGTCGGCGAGGTACTCCTCGACCCGCGCGACCTCCAGCCGCAACCCGAGCTGCTCGACCACGGAATCGCGGTACGCGAGCACCTCGGGGAAGTTGTGCCCGGTGTCCACATGCAGCAACGTGAACGGCACGCCGGCCGGCGCGAACGCCTTCCGCGCCAGGTGCAGCATCACGATCGAATCCTTGCCACCGGAGAACAGGATCACCGGCCGCTCGAACTCCGCCGCCACCTCGCGGAACACGAAGATGGATTCACTCTCCAGAGCGTCGAGCTCTGTCACCGTCGCGGTCATGTGTGCAACCCGCATTCCACCTTGCCGGTACCGGCCCAGCGCCCGCTGCGGGCATCTTCACCCGGGGCGACGCGTTGGGTGCACGGCTCGCAGCCGATCGACGGGTAGCCGTCGTACTGCAGCAGGTTCACGAGTACGCCGTTGTCCTGGATGTACGTGTCCAGGTCGTCCTGCGTCCACGGCGCGATCGGGTTGAGCTTCACCATGTCGCGCTTCTCGTCGTACTCGACGACGGGAGTGTTCGCGCGGGTCGGCGCCTCTTCGCGGCGGATGCCGGTGACCCACGCCTTGTACCCGGACAGGTAGCGGTTCAGCGGCTCGACCTTGCGGAGCGCGCAGCACTTGTTCGGTTCGCGGTCGTGCAGCTTCTCGCCGTACTCGGCGTCCTGCTCGGCCACGGTCTGCTTCGGCAGCGCGTTGATCAGGTGGATCGGCAGCGTCGCGGCGACCGCGTCCCGGGTACCGATCGTCTCCGCGAAGTGGTAGCCGGTGTCGAGGAACAGCACGTCCACGCCGGGCGCCGCGGCGGCGGCGAGGTGGGGGAGCGCGCCGTCGGCCATCGAGGCGGTCACCACCAGCTGGTCGCCGAACGTCTCCCGCGCCCAGGTGAGTACCTCCACCGGCGACGCGTCCGCGAGCCGTTCGTTCGCCTCCTCGGCGAGCGTCTTCAGGTCCGTACTCATTCCACCGTCACCCGCAGTCCGATCATCTTCAGCTGGAACACCCGCGCACACGGCCGGCACTCCCACGCACCGTGGCCTTCGTCGGAGGGCCGGAGGTCCTCGTCTCCGCAATAGGGGCAGTACAGAGGTGCAGCCCGCTCACTCATTGGAGTGCCTCCTCGTCCGCTCGGGTGACCCACTGGGCGAAGCGCTCGCCCTCGTTGCGCTCCTTCAGGTAGTTCTGGGTGACCCGCTCGACGTAGTCGGTCAGGTCGTCGGCGGTCACCTTGTGACCGCGCAGCTTCCGGCCGAAGCCGGCGTCCAGCCCGAGGCCGCCGCCGAGGTGCACCTGGTACCCGGGCACCTGGTTGCCGTCGGCATCCAGCACCAGCTGGCCCTTGAGGCCGATGTCGGCGGTCTGGATCCGGGCGCAGGAGTTCGGGCAGCCGTTCAGGTTCACCGTGATCGGTACGTCCAGCTCCGGAATCCGCTCCTCGAGCTCTTCGATCAGCCGGGCCGCCTTCGCCTTGGTCTCGACGATCGCCAGCTTGCAGAACTCGATTCCGGTGCAGGCCATCGTGTTCCGCCGCCAGGCCGACGGGTTCGCCTGGAACCCCAGTGCGTCCAGCTCGGCGACCAGCGAGTCCACCTGCGCCTCGTCCACGTCCAGTACGAGCAGCTTCTGCTGCGCGGTGGTACGAATCCGGTTCGACCCGTGTCGTGCGACCACGTCCGCGACCTTCGCCAGCGACGTACCGGAAACCCGGCCGACGACCGGCGCGATGCCGACGAAGTACTTCCCGTCCTGCTGCCTGTGTACGCCGATGTGGTCGCCTTGCACCGCAGGCACTTCCGGCGCCGGCCCGTCGATCAGCTTCCGGTTCAGGTACTTCTCCTCAAGCACCTCACGGAACTTCTCCACGCCCCAGTCGGCGACCAGGAACTTCAACCGGGCCCGGTTCCGCAGCCGGCGGTAGCCGTAGTCACGGAAGATGCTGGTGACACCCCACCACGCCTCGGCCACCTCCTCGCGCGGAATCCACGTGCCCAGCCGCTGCGCGAGCATCGGGTTCGTCGACAGGCCGCCGCCGACCCAGAGGTCGAAGCCCGGTCCGTGCTCGGGGTGTACGACCCCGACGAACGCGATGTCGTTCACCTCCGGTACGACGTCGTGCGACGGATGCCCGGTGAGCGCGGTCTTGAACTTTCGCGGCAGGTTGGAGAACTCGTCCGACCCGATGTACTTCGACACGATCTCGTCGATCGCCGGCGTCGGGTCGATGATCTCGTCGGCCGCGATCCCCGCGACCGGGCTGGCGATCACCACCCGCGGTACGTCACCGCAGGCCTCGGTGGTGTACAGGCCGACCGCCTCGAGCCGCTGCCAGATCGCCGGGACGTCCTCGATCGCGATCCAGTGCAGCTGGATGTTCTGCCGATCGGTGATGTCGGCGGTGTCCCGCGCGTACTCGGTGGAGATCTCCGCGATCACCCGCAGCTGCTCGGTGGTCAGCTGCCCGCCCTCGACCCGGACCCGCATCATGAAGTAGCGGTCGTCCAGCTCCTCCGGCTCGAGCGTCGCGGTCTTGCCGCCGTCGATCCCGGGCTTGCGCTGGGTGTACAGCCCCCACCAGCGGAACCGCCCGCGCAGATCGGCCGGGTCGATCGAGTCGAAGCCGCGGTGCGCGTACACGTTCTCGATCCGGGCCCGGACGTTCAGGCCGTCGTCGTTCTTCTTGTTCTCCTCGTTCTTGTTCAGCGGCTCGCGGTAGCCGAGCGCCCACTGACCTTCGCTCTTGCCCTTGCGGGGGCGGGCCGGTTTGCGGGCAGGTGCGGTGACGCCAGCAGTCATCGGGGGCGTGTCCTTGTCCTCGTGACAGGTGCCCACCGGCGGGCGGCGAGATCGAAGCGTCGTCGATTCGATGCGTTCCGCGCGGTGCGCACCCAGCGGTGATCGGGAGAGATCAGGGGGCCGTCAGTGGCCCGGGCAGGGTGGCTGTCAGAACATCGAAGGACAACAGATGGCACTGCGCATCCGCCCGAGGTCGACATGAATGCGACCTACGAGGTGGGTGGATCGGGCAGCGAGCATGTCCACAAGCGTCAGCGCCAACGCCTGACAAATCAACTCCCATTCCTACATCCTGAGATCTAATCTCACGATGTGGTTATGTGTACCAGCCTGCTGGAGATTGATTCGAGCGCTTCGGCGGTCCGAACGGTCCGTGACCGAGAGATGGCTCACACGGCCGTCCGAGCTCTTGCCAACCCGTGGCCAGGATGCCGAGGTTCTCGCTGTCGGTCGCGTCATCGTGACTGTGGGTCGCGCCCCGAGGACGCCGGCCGGTCGCCCGGACGCGCTGTCGAGCCACTCCGGCCCGACGAGGCGCTTGGCCTCGCGGCGGTTCACCGCGGATGCTCTGTGCGCCAGTTCTTGATCATCTGCTCCATGTCAGTGTGGATGAAGGCGAAGAAGTCGGCGGCCTCGGTCAGCCGGGTGCCGACGGGGGAGCCGGAGCCGAAGAGGGACGCGCCGGAGCGGCTGATCGACTCCCATTCGCTCAGCGCCTGGTTGCGGCGTTCCAGGATGGCAGCGAAGACGTCCTCGCGGATGCGGTAGTGGTCCTTGCGCGAGCCGGGCAGCCGTTCGCGGGAGATGAAGGAGACCTGGAGCAGTTGCCGGACCGCGCCGGAGACCGCGGGCTGGCTGATCGTGAGCGCCTCGGCCAGCTCCGCGGCGGTCATCGTGCCGGTGGGGCTGACCAGCATCGCGCCCATCACCCGGGCGGACATGGTCGGGACGCCGCTGTTCGCCAGCACGCCCGCGAAGCGCTCGACGAACTGGCTCACTGCCTCCGGACTGGGTTCCGCCGTCATGGTTGAAGCTTACAGTAATCTGATTTATCGCAACTATCACAAAGTTCTGATAATTTGAATTCATGACCTCCTCTCTCGACACCACGGCGCCGGCGCTCACCGGCGGGCGCCGCTTCGGCGTACTGATCGCGCTGTGCCTCGCCGTCCTGGTCCTCGGCCTGGACACCACCGTGCTGAACGTCGCGCTGCCGACCCTGGCCAAGGACCTCGACGCCTCGACCAGCCAGTTGCAGTGGATGGCGAACAGCTACAACCTGGTTCTCGCGGCGCTGCTGCTGCCGGCCGGTCTGCTCGGCGACCGGTACGGGCGGCGCAAGATCATCGCGATCGCGCTGACCCTCTTCGGCGCCGCGTCCTTGGCCTGCGCCCTCGCCACCTCGGCCGGCGCGCTGATCGCGGCGCGGGCGTTCCTCGGGATCGGCGCCGCGATGATCGTGCCGGTCGCGCTGTCGCTGATCACCGTACTGTTCCGGAGCGAGGGCGAACGGAAGAAGGCGATCGGGTTCTTCGTGGTCGCGAACAGCATCGGGATGCCGCTCGGCCCGATCGTCGGCGGGCTGCTGCTCGACCACGCCGGCTGGGAGTGGATCTTCCTGATGAACGTCCCGATCGCGCTGATCGCCGCGGTCGCGGTCACGCTGCTGATCCCGGAATCGCGCAGTACGAACCGCCCGGCGATCGACTGGCTGGGCATCGTGCTGTCCAGTACGGGCCTCGCCGCGCTGGTGTACGGCGTGACCAAGGCGGGCGAGTCTTCCTGGGGCGACGCCACGACCGTACTGTTCCTGGGCCTTGCCGTCGTACTGATCGCGGGCTTCCTGTTCTGGCAGCGCCGGTCCCGCGAACCGCTGATTCAGCTGCGGTTGTTCAGCGAGCGGGTGTTCACCGGGGGAGCCGTACTGCTGACAGTGTCGGTGTTCGCGATCTTCGGACTGCTGTTCACGATGCCGCAGTACTTCCAGGGCATCAACGGATCGGATGCACTGCACACCGGGTTGAAGCTGCTGCCGTTCATCGGCGGAATGACGGTCGGCGCGAAGCTGGCCGAGCCGGTGGAGGCGAAGGTCGGTACCCGGCTGGTCGTGATGACCGGATTCGTGGTGATGGCGGTTGGGTTCGTACTCGGCGCGTTCACCGATCTGAGCACCAGCTACGGGTACACGGCGGTCTGGTTCGTGGTGGTCGGGTTCGGTCTTGGATGTTCGATGCCACAGGCAATGAACGCCGCGCTCGGCGTACTCGATCCCGAGCGGGCAGGTACCGGATCGGGGCTGCTGCAGGCGTTCCGCCAGGTTGGTGGCACGGTCGGAGTCGCGGTGCTCGGTACGATCCTGAACTCGGTGTACCGGCATGGCGTCGACACGAGCGGACTGCCCGCGGCCGCCGCCGACGTAGTTGAACGAAGCCTCGGCGGCGGGCTCGCGGTGGCGGGACAAACCGGCTCGCCGGAGCTGCTCGCGAACGTACGAGATGCGTTCATGAGCAGCCTGAACACCACGATGTGGGTGTCCGGTGGGATCGCGCTCGCAGGCGCGGTACTCGCCGCGCTCCTGATGCCGAAGCGAGCTACCAAGGCACCGCGGGACGCGCTGATGGGCGTCCCCTCAGACACCTGACCGAGCGCCAGCAGCGCCCGCTCCCGTGGAGGAGCGGGCGCTGTGCTTTGTCAGTTGAGCTCGAGGCCCGGGTACAACGGGTGCTTGTCGAGCATTTCTGCGGAGGCGGCCTTCACCTTGTCGGCGACGCCGTCGGCGAGTACGTACTTCGCCTTCGACGGCGCACCGGCGGACGTCGTGGTCGGGGTGGTCGCGGACAGCACGTCCACGATCAGCTCGGCCACCCGGTCGAACTCGTCGGCGCCGAAGCCCCGCGTGGTCAGCGCCGGCGTACCGATCCGGACGCCCGAGGTGTACCAGGCGCCGTTCGGGTCGCGCGGCACGGCGTTGCGGTTGGTGACGATGCCGGCGTCCAGCAGCGCGGACTCCGCCTGCCGGCCGGTGATCCCGTACGAGGACACGTCCAGCAGCACCAGGTGGTTTTCAGTACCGTCCGTGACCAGCTTCACGCCGCGCTTCATCAGGCCCTCGGCCAGCGTGACCGCGTTGTCCGCGACGTTCCGCGCGTAGTCCTGGAACTGCGGTTGCCGCGCCTCGGCCAGCGCGACCGCCTTGGCCGCCATCGTCTGGCTGAGCGGCCCACCGAGGACCATCGGGCAGCCGCGGTCGACGGACTCGGCGTACTCCGGCTGGCACAGCACCATGCCGCCCCGCGGCCCGCGCAGCGACTTGTGCGTGGTGGTGGTGGTGACGTGCGCGTGCGGCACCGGGTCGAAGTCGCCGGTGAAGACCTTGCCCGCGACCAGGCCGGCGAAGTGCGCCATGTCGACCATCAGGGTGGCACCGACCTCGTCGGCGATCTCGCGCATCTTCGCGAAGTTCACCTTGCGCGGGTACGCCGAGTAGCCGGCGATCAGGATCAGCGGCTTGAACTCGCGGGCCTTGCGGGCGACGTCGTCGTAGTCGAGCAGCCCGGTCTCCGGGTCGGTGCCGTACGAGTGCTGGTTGAACATCTTGCCGGAGATGTTCGGCCGGAAACCGTGGGTCAGGTGACCGCCGGCGTCGAGCGACATGCCGAGCATCTTCTGGTCGCCGAGCGCCTTGCGGAGCTTGGTCCAGTCCTCCTCGGACAGGTCGTTCACGTGCTTCGCGCTCGCCTCGGCCAGCGCCGGCGACTCGACCCGCTGGGCCAGGATCGCCCAGAACGCGACCAGGTTGGCGTCGATCCCGGAGTGCGGCTGCACGTACGCGTGCGGCGCCCCGAACAGCGCCCGCGCGTGGTCCGCGGCGGTCTGCTCGACGGTGTCGATGTTCTGGCAGCCGGCGTAGAAGCGGTGCCCGATGGTGCCTTCGGCGTACTTGTCCGAGAGCCAGTTACCCATCGTCAGCAGCGTCGCCGGGGAAGCGTAGTTCTCGCTCGCGATCAGCTTCAGCGACGAGCGCTGGTCGGCCAGCTCGGACCGGATCGCACCGGCGATGGTGGGCTCCACCGCGGCGATCACCTGCAGCGCGTTGTTGTACGCGGCCGACGCGGCGGCGGCGTCGAAGGGTTGAGTCATCGTTGTCTCCTGCGGTCGCAGTGGGTCGACGGCACCCAGGCGCACGGTGCCGACGGGTTTCGCTCCCCGGTGGTTCTCCACCTTCAGCGCGCCAGTCGCTGCCCCTTTGAAAAGGCACGCTCACCCTATCGCGCGCGTGACGATCCGCTCGAACGGCGTCGTCCGCGGCAACGTACCGAACACGCCACCCCAGTCCCCGGCCAGCCGGGACGCCACGAACGCGTCCGCGACCTCGGGCGTCGAGTGCCGGATCAGCAGCGATCCCTGCAGGCACAGGGCCATCCGCGCGGCCAGCCTGCGCGCGCCGGCTTCGGCGTTGTCCAGATCTGCAAGCGCTTGCAGTACGTCGTGGACCGCCGCGTCCAGGCGGGCGTCGGCGCCCTGCACCGAGGCGACTTCCAGCAGCCAGGCGTCCAGCGACTCGGGCCGGCGCAGCGCGCGCAGTACGTCGAGGGCGTTGACGTTGCCCGAGCCCTCCCAGATCGAGTTCAGCGGGGATTCCCGGTAGAGCAGCGGCATCCCGGACTCCTCGACGTACCCGTTCCCGCCGAGGCATTCGATCGCCTCGGCCACCATGAACGGGGTCCGCTTGCACACCCAGAACTTCGCCAGCGGCAATCCGATCCTCCGGAACGCTGCTGCCTGATCGCTTTGGCCCGCTCCCGAGGCATCGACAGCTGATGCCAACCGCATTCCGAGCGCCGTCGCCGCCTCCGACTCGATGGCCAGATCCGCCAGTACGTTCTGCATCGCCGGCTTGTCGATCAGCGGTCCACCGAACGCCGACCGGTGCCGCGCGTGCCAGATCGCCTCGACCAGCGCCCGCCGCTGCAGCGCCGCCGACCCCAGGACACAGTCCAGCCGGGTCGCCGCGACCATCTCGATGATCGTCCGCACCCCGGCACCCTCGTCGCCGAGCCGGTGGCCGATCGTGCCGTGGAACTCGACCTCGGAGGACGCGTTCGACCGGTTCCCGAGCTTGTCCTTGAGCCGCTGCAGCGCGAACGGGTTCCGGTTGCCGTCGGCAAGGACGCGCGGTACGACGAAGCAGCTCAGCCCGTCCGGCGCCTGCGCGAGCACCAGGAACACATCCACCTGCGGCGCGGAACAGAACCATTTGTGGCCGTTCAGCTGGTACGTGCCGTCGTCGCCGATCGGTGTCGCGGTGGTCAGATTGGCGCGTACGTCCGACCCGCCCTGCTTTTCGGTCATCCCCATCCCGGCAAGTACGCCGGTCTTCGCCGCGGGCGGCAGCCGGCGCACGTCGTACTCGGTGGCTGCCAGTCGCGGCACCCACTCGGCGGTGAGCCGCTCGTCGGCGCGCAGTGCCGGCACGCTGGCGTACGTCATCGAGATCGGGCACCCGTGCCCCGCCTCCACCTGGGACCATACGTAGAACCCGGCGGCGCGGGTCAGATGCGGCGCCGGGCGGTCGCTGGTCCACGGCGCGGCCTGCAACCCGAAGCCGACGGCCTGTGTCATCAGCCAGTGCCAGGACGGGTGGAAGTCCACCTCGTCGATCCGGTTCCCGTACCGGTCGTGGGTGCGCAGGACCGGCGGGTTCTGGTTCGCCGGCAGGGTGTGCGCGCGGGCCTCCTCGGACCCGGCGAGCTCGCCGATCCGGCGCAGGCCCGGATCCTCGGCCAGGTCCGCGTACGATCGCAGAGCGTCACCGAGGCCGACGTCCTGGGTGAAGAAGTTCACGCCCCGCAGTGGGGGAGCCTGATTCGTTACCGCGAATGGGTCCGCCATGTCAGTACGGTAAGCGGTATGGCACGTATCGGGGCAGGACCCACTGGTGGGAGCTCCCTCTCATGGGTTCGCCGGATCCCCGCGACGACCTGGAAGCTGCTCACCCAGACCATCGGCGTCTGCATGCGCTACCGCGTCACCGGGCTCGCCGCCGAGGGGGCGTTCTTCGCCATCCTCTCGCTGCCACCGCTGATCTTCGGGCTGGCCGGAAGTCTCGGTTACATCGCCAGCAAGTGGTTCGAGGTCGAGACGATCAACGACGTCAAGCAGCAGATCGTCGACCTGGCCGCGCGGGCGCTGACCGACGACTCGATCAAGAACGTGATCACGCCGACCCTCGACCAGGTACTGAACGGTGGCCGGCCCGATGTCATCTCGATCGGTTTCCTGCTGGCGCTGTGGTCCGGCAGCCGCGCGCTGAACGTGTTCGTCGACACCATCACGATCATGTACGGGATGGGCGGCAAGCGCGGCATCATCCGTACCCGCGCGCTGTCGTTCTCGCTGTACTGCGCCGCGCTGGTCATCGGTGTCATCGTGCTGCCGCTGGTGCTGGCCGGTCCGAGCGCCGTCGACGCCCTGCTGCCGCACCGGCTGGACTTCCTGAACCAGCTTTACTGGCCGGTGGTCACGATCCTGTCCGCGGGCTTCCTGAACACCCTGTACCACCTGTCGGTGCCGATCCGGACGCCGTGGGTGTCCGATCTGCCTGGGTCGTTCCTGGCGTTGTCGATCTGGATTCTGGGCAGCTTCGTACTGCGGTGGGTGCTGCAGAGCACGGTCGGCGGTACGTCGATCTACGGGCCATTGGCCGCGCCGATCGCGGTGCTGATGTGGTTGTACATGACCGCGATCGCCGTACTGATCGGTGCCGCGCTGAACGCGGTGGTGGACCGGCTGTGGCCGCACAAGGCGCAGGTGGTGGAGGTGAAGGAAGAGGCCGAGGCCGTCGAGCCGGTAATGAAGGCCGAGCCGGAGCAGCACCATGCACACCCGCTGACTCCGTTGGAGGCGGCGGAGCACCCGGGGGTCGCGGCGGCCGCCAAGGTGGAGAAGCTGGCGGAGGGGACTCCCGCACCCGCCGAGACCGCCGCGAAGCCGGCGGCGAAGGACCTGCCGGCGGAGGCGCCGCGGGACTCGAAGGAGGCCGCTCGGCGGGAGGAGCCGGAGGATGTGCCCGCGGCGGAGCGGAAGCGGGCGGCGGTTGGAAAATCCGGTGCGCAGGCGGATACCGACGACCTAGGCTGAGGGCATCGCGAAACCGGCCCTTTGCTCGGGCCAAGGACTTGGAAGGGAGGCAGCCCGCCATGAGCTACGACGTGGCCCGACGGGCCGTTGTCTCCCACACCGTCCGTCCGCTGAGCTGATCTCGCGGCCGGACCCTCCGAAAGGTTCGCCGCATGTCAGCCACACTCCAGGCCCTGGGACTCGACGGTTCCACGGCCGAGGTTCTGCAGTCCGTTCCGGCGGACCTGGTGCCGGGGCGCGTCGCCCGGGTCGACAAGGGCCTGGCGGTGGTTCTCACCGCCGATGGTCCGGTCCGCGCCAGTTGGTCCGGTGCCCTGCTCGCCACGATCGCTGCCGACGCACAGGCCGGTCCATGTACGGGGGACTGGGTCGTACTGCGCTACTGGCCGGACGACCGGATCACCGTCGAGTCAGTACTGCCCCGTCGCTCCGCGATCGTTCGCGCGGAGGTCGGCGGATCGTCACGTGGGCAGGTGCTCGCGTCGAACGTCGATGTGATCGCCATCGTCGTAGGTCTGGTACCAGAGCCCAACATCGTACGGATCGAGCGCTTCCTGGCAGTGGCCTGGGAGAGCGGTGCGCGTCCTGTTGTCGTACTGACCAAGTCAGACCTGGTTGGCGACGCGGATGCACTGGCCGAGGACGTGGCACTGGCTGCGCCCGGTGCGGACGTGCTGGTGTGCAGTGCGACCACCGGTGCGGGCATGGACTCCGTACGCACGTTGCTTGATGGAAATGCCTCTCTGGCGTTGCTAGGTTCCAGTGGTGCCGGCAAGTCGTCGCTGGTGAACGCACTGGCCGGCGTGGAGTTGCTGGACGTACAGGCGATCCGTGAAGACGGGAAAGGCCGGCACACCTCCGTACGGCGTGAGCTGATCGTGCTGCCGAGCGGTGGGGTCGTCATCGACACGCCTGGGCTGCGGGGGATCGGACTGCAGGAGTCAGGGGAGGGGCTGGCAGCTGCGTTCCCGGACATCACCGCACTGGCGGCGCAGTGCAAGTTCAAGGACTGCTCGCATGTCATGGAGCCGGACTGCGCGGTACGGGACGCGTTAGAGGACGGCTCGCTGCCGTACCGGCGCTACGACAGCTGGGTGAAGCTGCGGCGCGAGGCGGCGTACATGGCGCGCCGGGCGGACGTACGGGCACGCACTGAGGCGAAGGAGGAGGCAGTGCGTGCCACCAAGTCGTACCGGCGCGACTGGAAGCCCCGCTCCTGATGACAGGATCGGTCGCATGAACCGATCAGTGCTGGTGACAGGAGCTTCCCGCGGCATCGGTGCGGCAACCGCCCGCGCATTCGCCGAGGCAGGTGATCGCGTAGCAATCCACTACGGCGCCTCCGCCGACGCGGCAGCCCAGCTACTGAAGGATCTCCCCGGCACCGGACATGTCATGGTGCAAGCCGATCTGGCCGACCCGGCGGCGACAGAACAGATGGTCGACGACGCCGCGCGCGCATTGGGCAGTATCGACGTACTGGTGAACAACGCCGCCGTCTACCACCCGCACCGCATCCGCGAAACCACGTACGCCGAATGGCAACAAGCGTGGACCGACACCCTGTCCGTGAACCTGCTCGGCCCCGCCAACACCACCTGGTGCGCCGTCCGCCACATGCCGCGCGGCGGCCGCATTATCAACGTCTCCTCCCGAGGCGCCTTCCGTGGCGAACCCAACCAGCCCGCCTACGGCGCCTCCAAAGCAGCCCTGGTCTCCCTGACCCAGTCCCTCGCAAGAGCCCTGGGCCCCGAAGGCATCGCCGTAACCGCCATCGCCCCCGGCTGGACCCTGACTGACATGGCCGCCCCCAACCTAACCGGCCCCGACTACGACCGCCGCCGTCTGGAAAGCCCCCTCGAACGCATCGCGGCCCCCACCGAAGTAGCAGCCGCCATCCTCTACCTAGCGTCCCCCGCAGCCGAATTCGCCACCGGCACAATCCTAGACTTCAACGGCGCCTCCCACCTCCGCATGTAACCCCCACAGAAGAAGAAACAAGAGAAGAGCAACCACTGCGGGAGAGCCACCGCGACGAGCAACTACTGCGGGAGAGCCGACCGTGATGAGTAACCACTGCCGGAGAGCCGCGCGTGATGGGTAACCACCGCGGGAAGCTGACCGTGGCGCCCAGCCACCGTCTGGGGGGTGCCGAGCGAAGCGAAGGCACGAACGGGGGTGCGGGTGGCGGAGCCCCCGCCCGCGGCAAGCGAAGCGCAGCCGCACAAACGACGAAGGCGAGGCGGCGAGCATCCGTAAGGATGCCGCACACCTCGCCCATCGCCTTCGTGGACGATACTGGGATCGAACCAGTGACCTCTTCCGTGTCAGGGAAGCGCGCTACCGCTGCGCCAATCGTCCAAGCTGTTGGAGCTGATGTAGCTGTTGGAGGTGGAGACGGGATTCGAACCCGTGTACACGGCTTTGCAGGCCGTTGCCTCGCCTCTCGGCCACTCCACCACAGAGGCCGTGCCATCTTCGAGGAAGGTGACTCGCCGAATCCTCTCCGAGCGGACGACCGGGTTCGAACCGGCGACCTCAACCTTGGCAAGGTTGCGCTCTACCAACTGAGCTACGTCCGCGTTGCGACCGGTTTTTTGTCTCCCCGGCGCGAGAAGAACATTAGCCCATCGACGCCCGACTTCAAAAATCGGGGTCCACCGGGCCGTCGACGTACGGTCATCACCCGGTCACCTGCGAGGCCACCCGCGGGCACCCTCGCGGTACCCGATCGCCTGCGCACTAAGGTGTTCGGCGGAAGGAGCACCACATGCGTATCTGGCTGAACGGCGCCTTGCTCGACGACGAGGCGGCGGTTTCCCCGCTGGACCACGGGCTGACCACCGGCGACGGCGTCTTCGAGACGCTGAAGCTCGAGAACGGCCGCACGTTCGCGGTCCGCCGGCATCTGGACCGGCTGGTCCGCTCGGCGGTCGGGCTCGGCCTGCCGACCCCGGACGTGGCGGCGATCGAGGCCGGCATCGACGCGGTGGTCGCGGCCGACCCGGGTATCCCGTTCGGGCGGCTGCGGATCACGTACACCGGCGGCGTGTCGCCGCTGTCGTCGGACCGCGGCACCGCCGGCCCGACGGTGCTGATCGCGTCCCAGCAGATCCAGCGCCCGGCCGCGACGTCGGCGATCGTCACCGTCCCGTGGGTACGCAACGAGCGCAGCGCGGTCGCCGGCCTGAAGACGACCTCGTACGCGGAGAACGTCCGCGCGCTCGCGTACGCGAAGGAGCGCGGCGGCAGCGAGGCGATCTTCGCGAACACGATCGGCAACCTGGCCGAAGGCACCGGCTCGAACATCTTCTGCGTCTACGACGGCGAGCTGATCACACCAACGCTCGACTCAGGCGCGCTGGCGGGCGTCACGCGCGGTCTCGTACTGGAGTGGTTCGGCGGCGTCGAGCGCGACGTACCCATGGAAATGCTCGCCGAGGCTGAGGAGATCTTCCTCACATCCACCACCCGCGACGTACAGGCCATCCACCGCGCCGACACCCGCATCCTGACGGCCCCCGGCACCATCACATCCCAGGTAGCCAAAGTCTTCACCGATTGCTCAGCCACCAACCCCAACCCATAACCACACACGGCCGGGGCCGAAGACCTGGACGGACGACCAAGGCGATCGGTTTGCCCTCTTCCTTGGATCCGCTGGGCCTCGCTGTCGTCGACGGTGATGCGGTCCGGGCACCTCGCCCACACCGCGAACCATCCAGCGCGATCGCCGGTCAGAGGGCTTGCTGGAAAACGGCGTGGCCGGCGCGACCGCCGTGAGAGGGCTAACCGGAAGCCAGAGCCAGCCGACGCGATCGGCCGCGCCAGCTGCTCGCACGTCCTGATCCCGCGCAGCGTCGCCACATCCTCCGCCCGGCCTCCGCCCAGCGCCGTGTGGTGTGCGGCGGTGCAAACGCCCGCGGCGCCTACTCGCCGGAAGCCTTGCGGCGTTCGCGGTACGCGGCCACGTGCAAACGGTTGCCACAAGTACGCGCATCGCAGTACCGCTTCGAGCGGTTTCGGGAGAGATCGATCAGCGCGTCGTCACAGTCCGGGGCCTCGCAGCGCCGAAGCCGCTCGCGCTCCCCCGCCGAGATCACCTGCGCCAGCGCGATCCCGCACTCCACCGTGATCCGGCACGCCAGCGACGCGCCGGCCCGCGAATAGTGGATGTGCCACGGGTGCCCGTCGTGGTTCGTCAGCCGGGGCGTCGACGTACCGCGGGCGATGATCGCGTTGATCATCGACGCCGCTTCCGCATCCGACTCCGTGGTGAACACCGGCGCGAACAACGGCCGCAGATCCCGTACCTCGGCCAGGTCCTTCTCCGACAGCGACTCGACCGCGCTGAACTCCCGCTCGTGAACGAACTTCTCCAGCTCCTCGAGTGCCTCCAGCGAATCGACCTGGCTGTTCGGCCCGGGCATGGTGTTGACCAGCCGGACCAGCGTCCCGAGCGCCTGCTCGGTGTCGTGCGAGAAAGTCACAATCACGTCTCCAACGCGACGGGATCTCCGTCCTGCGCCAAGAGTAGCCCGGCCCGATTAGATCGTCGCTGCATCATGCGCTATGGTTTCACCCGCAACACCACATCAGAAACACCAGCACCACGCTGGGCGATTGGCGCAGTGGTAGCGCGCTTCGTTCACACCGAAGAGGTCACTGGTTCGAACCCAGTATCGCCCACGAAAGTCGATGGCGACTCGTGTCCGCGGAGAGCGCGGAGCGGGTCGCCTTTCGTCGTGTTGTGCGGCTGCGCTTCGCTTGCCGCGGGCGGGGGCTCCGCCACCCGCACCCCCGTTCGCCTTCGCTTCGCTCGGCTGCTGGGGCTGGGCATCGCGGCTAGGTTTCCGGCGGTGGTTCGCCCGCGCAGTTGGCTCGGCTGCTGGGGCCGGGCATCGCGGCTAGGTTTCCGGCGGTGGTTCGCCCGCGCAGTTGGCTCTCCGGCGGTGGTTGGCCAGCCCAGCTGGGTCACCGGCGGTGTCTTGCCTTCGCGATCGGCATTTCGGCGGTGGTTTGCGTCGTGGTTGGGTTCCGCCGGTTGTTCACCCTCGCGGTCGGCTTACCCGCGGTGGTTTGCCCTCGCGGTCAGCTCTCGGGCGATGGTTCCTCACCATGGTTGGCCTCCCGGTGGTGCGTCCCGTTGCGGTCAGTTCCGTGTCATGGCCGCCATGTACTGACGGACGGGTAGTGGTTGGTCGTCTGGGTGTCGCGCGGGGGTGGTGGGCAGGTGGGAGGTGTGTGGGTCGGGGGCCATTACCCGTCCTTCCGTACATCGAGGCAGCGTCGCAAGTGTGTCGTGCCTTCGCTTGGCTTTGGGGTGCTCGGAGGGAGTGGCGTACTGCGGTGGTTTCCCCTCGCGGTCCACTTCGTCGGCCGGCGGGGCGTCGTTCTGTTGGAACGGGTTGGGGTGGTGGGTGGCTTTTATAGTGGCGGGATGCTGGTTGAGCGGGTTGAGGGGTGGTTGGGGTCGCATCGGGGTGTTGTTGATGGTGTAGGTGCTGGGGTGCTGGTGGGGGTGAGTTTGGGGATTGGGTGGGCGGTTCGGGCTCCTGGTGCCTACTACTTGTTCTCTGTGTTGCTTTTGGGGGCGGTGGGGGTTCGGCGGCGGTGGCCGGGGGTTTGTTTGGTTGTGGTGGGGGTGGTGGGGCTAGCGCAGTGGGTGGTGGTTCGGGACACGGTGGGGGCGCTGCCGGCTGATGTGGCGGTGCCGATTGCGGTGCATGCGGCTGCTGCGTACGGGGCGGTGTGGGTGGCGCGTACGGGGCTGGTGGCTGGGCTGGTGGGTGCCGTGCTTGGTGGGGTGGCTTGGCCGCGGTTAGTGGATTCGGTAGTTGCTCATCTGGTGATTGGTGGGCTGTTCGCGAGCATTGTGGTGGCGGCGTGGGCGGTTGGGTCGCTGGGGCGGGTACGGCGCGGGCAGGCGGTTGCTGCTGTCGAGCGGGCGCAGTTGCTCGAGGTGGAGCGTGGGCAGCGCGACCAGCTCGCCGTACTGGCTGAACGGGCTCGGATCGCGCGGGAGATGCACGACGTGGTGGCGCACTCGCTGGCGGTGGTGATCGCGCAGGCGGACGGCGGACGGTACGCGTCGACCCATGCAGCTGATGATCCGGCTATGACTGCTCTTGGCACGATCGGCAAACACGCACGTGAGGCGCTGGCTGAGACGCGGCAGATCCTCGGCGTACTGCGCACCGACGGCGGCCGTCCGGCATCTCCCGCAGCGGGTGTGGTGGGCGCTGGCAGTGAACGTCCGGCATCTCGCGCGCGGGGTGTGGTGGGGGCTGATGGTGGGCGCCTGGTGGGGCCTGTGCCTGGGGTTGGGGAGTTGGGTGGGTTGATTGAGCAGGTCCGGGCTAGTGGGTGGACGGTGGTGGCGGAGGTGGAGGAGCCGCCGTATCCGGTTGAGGCGGGGCTGGGGCTGACGGTTTATCGCATCGTGCAGGAGGGGCTTACGAACGTTATGAAGCATGCCGGGGTGGGGGCGACGGCTGAAGTGACGGTTCGCTGGACTGCGGAGGGTGTGGAGATTGCGGTCGCGGACGACGGTGGCGGGTCGCAGGCGGGAGTTGGAGCAGAGGCGGACACCGGAGCGGCAGCCGGAGCAAGAGCCGAGGTAGCAGCTGGAGCAGGAGCCGAGGTGGGAGCAAGGGCGGGGGCCCGGGCGGGAGTTGGGGTTGAGGTGGGGGCTGGGGTTGGTGGGGGGCATGGGTTGGTTGGGATGCGGGAGCGGGTTGCGGTGTATGGGGGGTCTGTTGGGGTACGGCGGCAGGGGGCGGGGGGATGGTTGCTGATGGCTACTGTTCCGGTGGCTGAGGGGTCGGCGGGGTGGCGGGGTTGGTCTGAGGCGGGCGGGGGGTCATGATCGCGGCATGACGCGGGTGTTGCTGGTTGAGGACCAGGAGATGGTGCGGGCCGGGTTTCGGATGGTGATTGACTCGCAGCCGGATCTGACCGTGGTTGGTGAGGCCGGTGATGGGCTGGCGGCGGTTGAGGCGGTACGGCGGTTGCGGCCGGACGTGGTTGTGATGGATGTCCGGATGCCCAAGCTGGATGGGATTCAAGCCACTGCGCGCATCATGGCGGGCGAGCCGTATCTTCCCCAGCCGAACCCCGGGGATGCTCGTCAGAGTGGTGGCGGCGGCGCCGGTCCAGGCGGTGCCGGCGGTCAACGCGGTGCCGGCGGTCAAGGCGGTGCCGGGGACGCTCGTCAGGGCGGTAGCGGCGGTGCCGGTCAAGGTGGGCCGGGCGCCCGTGGTCGGGACGCCGGTCAGGGCGGTGGTGGCGATGCAGGTGCCGCCGGTCCGGGCGGGCCAGGCGCTGGTGCCGGTGCTGGCGGTTGGGGCGGGCTGGGTGTCCGTGCAGGTGGTCATGGTGGGCTGGATGTTGGTGTGGGTGGTGGGCGGCTGGATGTGGGTGACGGTGGGAAGGGTGGGTTGGGGTGGGGGCGGCCGGCTGTGTTGATGTTGACTACCTATGACTTGGATGAGTATGTGTTGGCTGCTGTTCGGGCGGGGGCCAGTGGGTTCTTGTTGAAGGATGCGCCGCCGGAGGACATGCTGGCGGCGATTCGGACTGTGCATGCGGGGGATGCGGTGCTTGCTGCGTCTACTACGCGGCGGTTGCTGGATCAGTTGCTTCAGCAGGTTGCGCCTGCCGTTGACCCGGTCTCCGCGCGGGCGCTGGCGGGGCTGACTGCGCGTGAGCGGGAGGTACTAGAGGCGATCGCGCGTGGTTGGTCGAACGCGGAGATTGCCGAGCGGCTGACGGTGTCGGCCGGGACGGTCAAGACACATGTGAGCAGTGTGCTGGCGAAGCTCGGGCTGCGGGATCGCGTACAGGCCGTGGTGTTCGCCTATGAGTCCGGACTGGTCAGTCCCGGCCGAGCATGAGTTGTCAGCAGGTTAGGTCTCGTGGTGGGAGGTGGCCGTTGGATAGGTAGTTGTTGGTGGGGGTGTCGGCGCAGGGGGAGGCGCCGTAGACGCCGTGGCGGTAGCTGTTTTGGAGGGTGATCAGGCGGGAGCCGCGTAGGGCATGGTGCATGGCTAGCTGGCCGGGGTACGGCAGTGCTGGGTCGCCGGAGGCGCTCAGGATCAGGGCCGGACGGCTGTTGGCGATGGTGGTCGGCTGCTCGACCGGACTGGTCGGCCAGAACGCGCAGGGGTTGATGTCCCTAGCCAGCGGGCCGTAGAGCGGTTCGGTTGTCCGGTGTGCCTGGATGTCGCGGTAGTACGTCTCCGGGTCGCGGGAGGTGGCCCGGTCGGCGCACTGGTTGGCGGTGTTTGCGCTGAAGCTGAACTCCGGGATCACATCGGTCAGGTCGTACAGCTGGAAGCGCTGCTCCTGTGACGGCGTCGGTGTGACGACCAGTCCGGCAGCAGCATCACGCAGTACGCGTACCTGGGCGCTGAACTCGGCGTACGACGCATCAGTGTCGTCAACGGTCAGCAACAGACCAGGCAGCATCGCAGCGGTCACCTGGTGCGTACCGACCTGCACTGGTCCCCGCCTGGTGGCTGCTGCGATCCGGTCGACTGCGGCGAGTACCGCAGCTCTGGTAGTACCAAGCCGGTACTGCGCGTTGCGTTGAGCTGCCCAACCGGCCCAGTCCGCCAGCGCGGCTGCATCGGCCGGTGCGGTCTCGCGGGTCCAGTTCGGCCCGTAGTTGTCTGGTGCGTGCGCACTGTCCAGTACGAAACGATCGGCGTGGTCCGGGAACATCTGCAAGTACACCGCACCGAGGTACGTGCCGTACGAGACGCCGAAGTACGAGAGCCGTGGTACGCCAAGCTGCTCGCGTACGGCATCCAGATCGCGCGCAATGTTCCGAGTCGACGCGTACGGCAGCAGGTCCTTGTACGGAGCGCATCGCGCGGCCAGGTCACGCGCGACCGCGGTGCTCTTCCGGAAGTCCACCCGGGTCGGACTGCCGTACTGGACGCTCTGCAGGTACAGATTGGTCGGGTAGCCACACTCCAGCGGCGTACTACGGCCGAAGAAGCGTGGATCGATACCTACTACGTCGTACTTGGCGGCCAGCGACGGGTTCTTGTCCAGGAACCACGTCACGCCCTGCCGCGACGCCTCCGGTCCGCCGACATTCACCACTAGCGTGCCCTGCTTGTGCGCAGTGTCGGTCGCACTGCGCCGCGCGATCGCCAGAGTGATCTTGCGGCCGTTTGGAGCCGAGTAGTTCAGTGGCACCTGCAGCTCTGCGCACTGCGCTCCCGCTGTGTCCAGACTGGTGCCGACCTCGTCCTCCGGTCCTGTGCTGCACTTGTGCCACGCCAGCTGGTCCGCCTGCGCGGGTGCAGTCCCTGGTAGCAACAGGGACAACCCAGCGACCACAGCCGTGCCGATGATGCGCATCTCGAGCCTCCTACGTCGGTACATGACGCCGGAAGCGTAGGTACGGCAGACACTCCAACTCATCGGTGCGCAGACCTAACTTCGGCACTGCGGCTCTGTCCCGCGACCTACTCACCTATCTGTCGCAGGACAGAGGTCACACCAGCCAACGGCCGCCATCCATCAGTACGCGCTCCTTCAGCTCGTTCACTTCGCGCCAGGCCATGATGCGCGTCGGCGTGACCCGGAAGAACGGGTAGTTCGCCAGCGGACGCGGATCGAAGCCGGCCTTCACAGCGAACGCCTCGCCCTCCGCCTCCGTCGGCTCGACCACAGCGGCAGTGCCACTCACGTGGATGACGTCCCGCACCTCCCCCAGCGTCAGCTGCAGCACCGGATTGGCCAGCAGGTTCCGGCCGGTCGGATTGGTCCTGGCCGTCGACAGCAACAGCGTCCCGGCACTCCACAAGAACGAGAGCGGCATCAGGTACGGCGTGCCGTCCGGCGCGGCTGTGGAGATCCAGGCGTCGACGTCCTGCTCCAGCCGGTGCAGCGTGTCCTGCTTGCGTGCTGGCAGCGGGCGCGGTGATGCCGTCATCAACTGATCCTCCGGTGTCACATCTGGCGTCGGTACTCCGTCAATCGGATGACGGCGCTCGGCCGGTCAGTGTGACATGCGGAGGAAGTGGTTCAAATGAGTGGCGAGGACTGGCTGGCGACACGGTTCGAAGCGAACCGGAGCCACCTGCGGTCCGTGGCGTACCGGATCCTCGGCTCCGAGCCCGAAGCGGAGGACGCGGTGCAGGAGGCGTGGATACGGCTCAGCCGCAGCGAGACCGCCACCATCGACAACCTCGGCGGCTGGCTGACGACAGTGGTCGGGCGGATCTGCCTCGACATGCTCCGGTCCCGTCGCGTCCGGCCCGAGCGACCCGTGCACGACCACTCGCCGACGATCGCCGACGAGGTGGCGCCGGACCCCGAACTCGCCGCTGTACAGGCCGATTCCGTCGGGCTCGCGCTGCTCGTCGTACTCGAGACGCTGACGCCGGCGGAGCGGTTGGCGTTCGTCCTGCATGATCTGTTCGCCGTACCGTTCGACGACATCGCGCCGATCATCGGCAAGACACCGGCCGCCGCGCGGCAGATCGCCAGCCGGGCCCGGCGCCGGGTTCGCGGTACGCCCGAACCGGCCGGCGCCGACCTGCTCCGGCAGAAAGAAGTCGTGAACGCGTTCCTCGCCGCCGCCCGCCACGCCGACTTCACCGCGCTGCTCGAAGTCCTCGACCCCGAGATCGTCCTGCACGCCGACGCCGGCGCCGCGCAGTACGGAACCGAGACGACGCTGTCCGGTGCCGCCGACGTCGCCCGGATGTTCCTCGGCCGGGCCGCGGCCGCCCGGCTCGTACTCGTGGACGGAATCCCTGGCCTGGTTTGGATGCGGCGCGGCGAACCGTTGATTGTGTTCTCTTTCACGGTCGCCGGCGGGCGTGTCGCGAAGCTCGAACTCCGAGGCGATCCGGCGTACCTCGAGAACGTCGATCTGGTGCCCTTGAAGGGCTGAAACGGCGGCGTGGCGAGTGGACAGAACGGGTGGGACCAGTGTGACTTCAGAGGCGATTTCCAGGCTCGGCGTGGGGGTCGCCGGGTGCTGCGGAATCCGGTTTTTAACCCGGCCAAAAGTGCGCTACTGTTCTGCTCTCGCACCGAGTTGGACAGCACGAAGTACAGCCCGGAGTGATGCGGACGTAGCTCAGTTGGTAGAGCGCAACCTTGCCAAGGTTGAGGTCGCCGGTTCGAACCCGGTCGTCCGCTCGGAGAGGATTCGGCGAGTCACCTTCCTCGAAGATGGCACGGCCTCTGTGGTGGAGTGGCCGAGAGGCGAGGCAACGGCCTGCAAAGCCGTGTACACGGGTTCGAATCCCGTCTCCACCTCCAACAGCTACATCAGCTCCAACAGCTTGGACGATTGGCGCAGCGGTAGCGCGCTTCCCTGACACGGAAGAGGTCACTGGTTCGATCCCAGTATCGTCCACGAAGGCGATGGGCGAGGTGTGCGGCATCCTTACGGATGCTCGCCGCCTCGCCTTCGTCGTTTGTGCGGCTGCGCTTCGCTTGCCGCGGGCGGGGGCTCCGCCACCCGCACCCCCGTTCGTGCCTTCGCTTCGCTCGGCACCCCCCAGACGGTGGCTGGGCGCCACGGTCAGCTTCCCGCGGTGGTTACCCATCACGCGCGGCTCTCCGGCAGTGGTTACTCGTCGCGGTCGGCTCTCCCGCGGAGGTTGCTCATCGCGGTCAGGTTCCCGCGTGTGGTTGCTGGTTGTGGTTGGCCGGGGTGGTCGGGCTTCCGGTCCGTGGGCGGTGCGCGTGGCGTACACCGGGGTGTACGCGCGGACACCTGCTGGTTGAGGGTGGTTGGGCTGGGGCCGGGTGGGGGTGATGATCGCGGCGTTAGGCGTTAGGCGTTAGGCGTTAGGCGTTAGGCGTTAGGCGTTAGGCGTTAGGTGTGGGGAATGGCGTTGGGGTAGGCGTTCGGCGGTTGGCGTGGGGAATGGCGTCAGGCGTGAGCGTGAGGCTGGCGTTGGTGGGGATTGGGGTTAGGGGTGTTGGGGGTGGGGATGGATTGGGCCAGGCGGAGGCCTAGGTCTTCTATTTTTAGGGTGGGGTGGGAGCGGCGGCGGACTGTGGAGCCGATGGAGCGGGGGAGGTCGGCGTGGCCGCCGCCTCGGAAGATTCGGTAGGGGCCGTAGGTGTGAGGGTCGTAGAGGTCCCAGCACCATTCCCATTGGTTGCCGAGCATGTCGTGGAGGCCCAAGGGGTTGGGGAGTTTCTGGCCGGGTGGGTGGAGGTGGCCGGCGGAGTTGGTGGCGTACCAGGCGATGTCGTCCAGGGGGCCGTAGCGGCAGGCGGGGGTGCCGGCGGTGCAGGCGTGTTGCCATTCGGCTTCGGTGGGGAGGCGTTAGCCGGTGGACGTGGTGTCCCAGTGCACGTCCTCGCCGTCGATCGTGTATGCGGGGGACAGGCCGGCGTCCTTCGACAGCTGGTTGCATAGGGCAATCGACTCGTACCAGCTGATGTCGGTACGGGGCAGTCCGTCGGGCCGGGTGACCGGGTAGCGGGCGAGCCGGAACGGTGGCAGGTCGATGTGCCAGCGTCTGCCGGTGCGGTCGTCGCGGAGGAAGATCAGGCCGGCTGGGATGTCAACCAGGTCGAGCATCGTCCAGCCGTACGGCGGTCAGTAGAACTGGCGGACCTTCGGCCACAGCGTGGACCACGGCTCGGTGGGCCCGTCGCACAGGACCAGTGCGGTGCCGTCCTCGTCGTTCGAGACGATGCTGTCGATCTTGCCGACCTGGGTGCAGTTGCGGAAGTACGTCTCGAAGCGAGGGGTCCGGTCGAGTTCGATGAGTAGGACCGGGCCGGTGTTGGAGTCCGGTGGGCGGGCCCAGTCCGCGAAGCTCATGTGCGGGGAGTACACCTGCGGCAGCCCGTACGAGGCGCCGTAGCGCACCACGGCCCCGGCCTCGCCGTAGTTACCGGCGAAGAGTGTCGCGGTCGACCGCTCCGACGGCGGGACCTTCGCCCAGGCGGCGGCGACGGTCGACACGAACGCCGGCCAGCCGATCTGCTCGCCCTGCTCTTTGTTGACCGGGATGACGAGATCAGCCGCCGATGCAGGTAGAAGAGGGAGCGTGAAGAGCGCTGACGTCAGCGCGGTCAGGACCAGCCCGACCACAGCCCGTACGCGGTGCCGGTCGCCCCAGCCGATGAGCGGCTCGCAGCCGGCCGCGACCAGCACGAGCAACAGGGGCAGGGCGTAGTACGACTTGCCGCCGGTGGCCAGTACGGCGATGCACAGCACCGGGTACGCCAACGCGATGGAGCGGGCCCAGGGGAGGTGGCGCCAGATACGGAGGAAGCCGGCGATCCAGATGGGTACGAGGAACGGCGACAGCTGCAGGATCTGCAGTGGGATGAACATGATGCGGTTCTCGGTGCCGTCGTCTTCGCTGATGCCGCCGGCCACCTTCAGTTGCGGCCAGTCGTGCTGGAACTGCCAGAGGCCGTTCGGCAGCGCGATGAGGCCCGCTAGCGCGACCCCGGCGAGCAGCCACCAGGACCGGAGTACGCCGCGCGGTCCGACGACCAGGAGCGCGATCAGCAATGCACCGACTGGCAGCACGACCAGGTACTTGTTCTCCAGCGCAATACCGACAGTAGCGCCGAGCGCGAGCCACCAGCGCCCGTCACCGGTGCGCAGCAGCTTGACCGCGAACAGACCGATCAGCATCCAGGCGAGCAGGTCGTACGTGGAGGTGGACACCATGTGCCCGACGCCGAGCACGTACCCGGACACGGCCGCACAGACGGCGGCCAGCACCTGTCCACGCCGGTGGCTGCCGAACTCGCGGGCGATCAGCGCGACCACGATGACTGTCACGACCGCGCTCAGCGTCGACAGCACCCGCAGGCCCATCACGGTGTCACCGAACAGCGTGGTGGAGACACGGGCGATCAGGGGCGTCAGCGGCGGCTGGTCGATGTACCCCCAGCCGAGATGGTGTGCGGCGACCAGGAAGTACAGCTCGTCGCGGTGGTAGCCGTACCGGCCGGACAGCGCGGTCAGCACGGCACCGAAGACTACAGCCACGGCCAGCACGGGCCGAGCGGCAAAAGCAGGCACCGACAGGCGGGTCATGCCCGGAATGTTGTCAGCCGACAGGTCCCGCCGCCAGATCAAAAGCCGAAGGGCTGAGAGCCGGCTGGAGCGTGGAGGGATGATTGGATGGGTTGACCGGATTACTCGTGAGGGGACCGCTGGCGTGGTGCTGCTGTACGAGCGGGTTTGTGGTCATGTGCTGGAGCAGCTCCGGCGTGGGGCGTTGCGGCCGGGGGACCGGGTGCCGTCGGAGATGGAGCTGGCGGCGCAGTTCGGGGTCAGCCGGATCACGTCCAAGCGGGCGCTGGAGGTATTGCGCGAGGCCGGGCTGGTGGAGCGCATCCGTGGCAAAGGCACGTTCGTCGTACGCCGGCTGCCTGACCTGACCGATCTGAGCGTGCCGCTCCGGCCGGGCACGCGCCGGGACGCGCGGTCGATCGCACTGATCGTCCCGGACATGTCGGAGGCGTACGGGCTGGACTTGCTCAACGCCATCGAAGAGCGCTGCGCGGAGTACGGCGCGCACCTGGTCGTTCGGCGTACGCATGGACGCCAGTCCGACGAGGAGAAGGCTGTTGACTCGCTGGTCTCGACTGTGGACGGTCTGATCGTCTTCCCGGTGCACGGTGACTTCTACAACGCCAGTCTGCTGCGGCAGGTGCTCGACGGGTACCCGGTGGTGCTCGTGGACCGCCACCTGTCCGGCATCCCCGTGGCAGCCGTACTGACAGACAACGTGGCAGCCGCCCGCGCGCTGACAACCCGCCTGCTCGACCAGGGCCACGAGCACATCGCCTTTGTCTCCCCGCCTCCCGTGAACACGTCCTCCATCGAGGACCGGCTGGAGGGCTTCCGTACGGCGTTCAGCGAGCGTGGTCACCCGTACGAGCTGACTGACCTGCGAAGCACTCTCCCCGGCTCAACCACCACGGACAGCGTCCGAGCGGACATGGATGTACTACGTGCATTCCGCGACAGCCGCCCGGAGGTGACCGCGTACTTCGCGTGTGAGTACAACCTGGCCCGGATGGTCGACCGGGCGCTCGGGGGTGACCGCGTGGTCGCCTGCTTCGACTCACCGGGTGACTCCATCGGCGGACCGCCGTTCCTGCACGTACGGCAGAACCAGACCGAGATGGGACGCCGAGCGGTCGACCTACTACTCGCGCAGCTGCGTGACGAACCGGTGCAGAACCTCTCGTACGTACCGTTCGAGCTGGTTGACCCGGAGCGAACCTGACTTTCGGCAGTAGGAGGCGGTCGCCGCGGCTGTGTAGCGTCTACGCCATGATGTGGCGGCGCCTGGGGGACGTGGGTCTGTGGGCCGCGGCCAGTCTGCTCGTACTCGCGGAGAGCGGCGCGCGGCAGGACCCGTTCTGGTTCCGGGCGTCCTGTCTCGCTGTGCTGGCAGTTGCGGTTGTCACTCGGCGTAGATGGCCACTGGCAGCGCTCGTACTGGTCGCCTGGACCGAAATCATCATTCTGGCGTTCGCACTCGGTACGGCGAGCGGTGTGCAGATCGCACTGGTTCCAGCGATCAGTCTCTTGAGCTATCTGGCCGGACGGCGGGAGACACAGCTCCGGCACTTCGTACAGCTCTGTGTCGGCTCGTTGGTTGGCATGCTGGTGCTCTCCCTGACCATGCGGAAGGACGCGCAAGCCACTGAGGCCGTACTGACGTGGCTGCTGATGCTCCTGCTGGCACTGCTACTGGTTGTACTGCCGTGGCTGATCGGGCGCTACCGGGCGCAGCAGGCCCTACTGGCTACTGCGGGCTGGGAGCGGGCGGAGCGGATCGAACGCGAGCAGCAGCTCGAGATCGGTCAGGAACGGCTGCGCGAGCGGTCCAGGATCGCGGAAGACATGCACGACTCCGTCGGTCATGAGCTGAGTCTGATCGCGCTACGCGCAGCTGCACTGGAGCTGGACCCCACACTGCCCGAGGAGCACCGCCGGGCGGCGGGGGAGTTGCGGGAGTCCGCTGCGATGGCGACAGAGCGGCTGGGCGAGATCGTAGGAGTGCTCCGTGATCAGGACGCACCGACGATGCCGCACGACGAATCAGTGCAGGCACTGGTCGAGCGAGCAGCCGCCTCCGGGCTGGCCGTGCAGCTGGTCGACGAGGCCGACGGTGAGCTGGCGCCGATGGTGGACCGCGCCGTGCACCGGGTAGTACAGGAGGCGTTGACCAATGCGAGTAAGCACGCGCCCGGCGCCGCGGTCACTGTCACCGTGACCTCGCGTGAGGACGCCGTACAGGTGGAGGTCCTGGACAGCGGTGCGACGCGTTCGGTAGACGCACCGTCCGGTGGACACGGTCTGGCCGGTCTGCGTGAGCGGGTCCGGTTGGCCGGAGGCACGCTCACTGCTGGACCGCGTACGCCCAGTGGGTTCGCGGTGACGGCAACCATGCCGCGTGCCGGTGGCCGACCGGAGCCGCAGACCGCTGCGGTAGAACGCGCCACGGTACGACGGAGTGCGCGGCGCGGTCTGATCACTGCGATCGCCGCGCCCGCACTACTCGGTGCGGCTGTTGGGGCGGTTGCCCTTGGCTACTACCTGATCGCCGGCTACAGCGCGATCCTGCGACCGGCCGAGTACGCCGGGCTGACCGTCGGCCAGTCGGAGGCTGACGTGGCGAAAGTACTGCCACGAATGGAGATGGTCGATCCGCCAGCGGAGCGCGAGCGACCGCCGGCCGCGTGGAGCTGCAGGTACTACAGGCCGGCGCCACCGTTCTCCGCCACCTACGTGTACCGGCTGTGCTTCTCGGACGGCGCACTGGTTGACAAGGCAGTTGTACAGAGTGGATCGGTCACACCGACGCCGGAAGGAAACAGATGATCAGGGTGGTACTGGCCGACGACGAGGCGATGGTACGAGCCGGTGTGCGCGCGATTCTCGGTACTGACGACCAGATCGACGTTGTTGCCGAGGCAGCCGACGGGGCCGAAGCGGTTGACGCGGTACTGAAGCATCGGCCCGATGTGGCCGTACTGGACATCCGGATGCCGCGAATGGACGGTCTGGCAGCCGGTGCCGAGATCCGGCGTACCTGTCCGGACACTGCCGTGGTCATCCTCACGACCTTCTCCGAAGACGCGTACATCGCCAGAGCCCTCGGTGACGGCGCCAGTGGGTTCTTGTTGAAGTCAGGCGATCCGCGGGAGCTGATTGCCGGGCTGAAGGCGGTTGCTGAAGGTGCCGCGTACCTGTCGCCGCGGGTCGCGCAACGAGTGATCGCTGAGCTCAGCTCGGGTGCAGGCGGTGGTGCGATGGCACGGGCTGCTGCCGCGAAGGAGCAGGTCAGCGCACTGACGCCACGGGAGCTAGAGGTACTCGGACTGGTCGGAGCGGGGTTGTCGAACGGGGAGATCGCGAGACGGTTGTATCTGGTCGAGGGGACAGTGAAGGCGTACGTCAGCGCTGTACTGCTCCGGCTCGGTGTGAAGAACCGGGTCCAGGCGGCGATCGTGGCGTACGAGGCCGGACTGGTGACCTGAACAAACGCTCCGGGTGGTGACGTTGTGAGGACACCGGGTCATGGGATAGTGGACCCTCCCGGAGACCTCACCCTCCGGACCACCAGCAAGCCTCAGGGGCCCAACCCGCCCCCTCTAGCAGAATCGGGGACCCAGGTCGTGACCGACTCGCACAACTCCGGACAGCACAAGGACCGGGAAGCGGCGGCGGCCGAGGTCCGGAGAATGTGGCAGCCGACCCCCTCCTGGACCCAGCCGGACCCGAACGCCGACGCCGAGTCCGCCGAGGACACCGAGACCGACGCGCTGTCGGAGGACTTCTCCTCCGGTGACACCAACTGGTCCCGTCCGGTGAATCAGCCGGCACCGTGGACGCAGCCGAACCAGCCGGCTCCCGCCGCGCCGACCGCGTCGTGGGCGCAGCCCGCCGCGGACCCCACTGCCGCGTCGTGGACGCAGCCGGAGGAAGAAGACGACGCGCTGTCGCGGGCGGCCGATGGGCTTGGCGGCGCTGGCGCGCGGGCCGGGGAGGACGGGGACGGTGAGCACGGGGCAGGTGGCTCTGCGTTCGGCGGTTCGTCGTTCTCGACCGGGGGCGGCGCGGGCGGCGGTCTTGGGCCGGACGATGCGGGGTTCGGGCAGCCCGCCGGTGGCGAGCCTGGCCAAGGCGGCCAGGCAGGTCAGTCCGGGCGGGGCGGTCTGGCTGGGCAGGACACCCAGGCCGGCCAAGGCGGCCTGACCGGCGATGGCGGGCAGCCCGGGCAGAGCGGTCCGGCCGGACAAGACGCGCAGCTTGGGCAGAGCGGACTGGCAGGACAAGACACGCAGGGCCGTCTGGCTGGGCAAGACGCGCAAGCTGGGCAGGGCGGTCTGGCTGGGCAAGGCGGACAGGCTGGTTCAGGTGCTGCGGCTGGTGCAGCCGGGCAAGGCGCGCAGGCCGGGCAGGCCGGGGCTGGTGGGCAGGGGTTGTCGCCGGCGGCGCAGGCGTTTTTCCCGCAGGGGGTGCCGGGGCAGCAGCATCAGCAGCCGCAGAACCTTTCGTACCGGTCGGACGAGCTGCTGCAGGCGCTTCCGTTGCCGCGGGAGGCTCCGGCTGAGCGGGGTGTCCGGAGCGTACTGAAGCTACGCCCGGGCAGTTCGGAGCGCTCCGAGCGGATCGCCCGTGCAACCGCGGCGACCGCGTTCCGTCGCCCGGTGACGATCGTCGTGGCGAACCCGAAGGGTGGTTCCGGCAAGACGCCGACCACGCTGCTGCTCGCCGGTGCGCTCGGCCAGGCCCGTGGCGGCGGCGTGGTCGCCTGGGACAACAACGAGCTGCGCGGCAACATGCACCTGCGTACGCACGACACGAACTCGCGGTCCACCGTCACGGACATGCTGCAGGCGATGCCGATGCTGACCCAGCCGGACGCCCGGCTCGGTGACGTCGCGGCGTACCTGCGGCACCAGGTGTCGGGCCAGTACGACGTGCTGACCTCGGCGACCACGACGTATGCGCAGATCGAGGCCAAGGACTTCGACCAGATCCACCGCCTGATGAGCCGGTTCTACAAGGTCCTGGTGATCGACACCGGGAACAACGAGGGCTCCAGCAACTGGCGCGAGGCGATGAAGGCGGCCGATGCCCTGGTCATCCCGATCAAGTGGAAGAGCCTGTCCTGCGCCGCGGCCGTGCAGATGCTCGAGGAGCTGGACAACCAGGGCCCGGAGGCGCAGCGGCTGATCCGTCGTGCCGTGATCGCGGTGTCGAACGGTCCCGGCGACGTCAACAAGGAGGTCGAGAAGCAGCTCCGGCCGTACTTCGACTCCCGCGCTGCCGCTGTCGTGGACATCCCGACCGACATGCACATCGCCGCCGAAGGTCCGCTGGACCACTCCGCGCTGCAGCCGGCCACCCGGCGCGCCGCACTGGAGCTGGCGGCCAGGGTGTCCGAGCAGATCACGAAGTCGCTGAACACTCCGCGCTGAGAACAGCAAGCCGCAGCCGGCTGAGGCGGTCCGGATCAGCTACCACGTCGTACGACGTGATCCGGTCCGCCTCGCTGGTGAACGAGATAGCCAAGAACAGCCGTCCACCAGGTGCCAGCACCAGTCCGACCTGGCCGTTGACCAGCGCGAGTTCTGCCAGCTGAGAGCGGCTCGACAGCAGCACGGTCCCTTCTGCGACTGCCCGTGCACCGCGCAGCTCCGCCGACATTCCAGGAGCCAGTGCGGCCGCGTCAACGCGTCGTACGACATCCGGAGCCAGCACGGCGAGTACGGCGGCGAGGTCGCCTGCCCGGGCCGCGTCAAGGAACGCAGACACCACCCGACGCTGCCGGGCCAGTTCAGTTGGTGAAACGGCCGGAGTGCCCTGTACGCGCTGCCGCGCGCGGCTGGCCAGCTTCTTGGTGGCCACTGGTGTCCGCTCCACGATGGGAGCGATCTGCGCGAACGGTACGGCGAACATGTCGTGTAGTACGAACGCGATCCGCTCTGCCGGTTCGAGTGTGTCCAGTACGACGAGCAGCGCGCGGCTGACAGAGTCCGCGACCAGCGCCTCGTCTTCCGGTGTACTACGTAGCGCGGGCACTTCCTGCAGCTCCTCAGGACCGGACAACTGCTCCGGACGGATCTTGCGCGCACGCAGCTCGTCCAGGCAGATCCTGGTGACCACAGTGCGCAGCCAGCCGCCGAGGTTGTCCACACCATCGGTGCGGTGCAGCCGAATCCACGCCTCCTGCACCGCGTCCTCAGCCTCGGCATGCGATCCGAGCAGCCGGTACGCGACCGCCTTCAGCTTGCCGCGCTCCGCCTCGAACGCCTCGATCAGTCCGTCGCTCACCGGTCACCTTTCCACGCCGTATGCCGTCACCCAGTCTGACGACCACGAGACAACGAAGGTGACCACCGTGCTCCACCTGGACTGCAGTGCAAATGACACCGCCGAGTCGGTGACCAGGCAGCTGACCCGCGCGTACGCGGACCGCTGGCTGGCATCACACAGCTCGGCCGACTACCGCTACCGCGACCTCGCCGCCGAGCCGATCGCCCCGATCGACACCGCGTACTGCCAGCTCGGCCGCCGCTCCGAGAGCCTTGGCACGGTTCCGCTGCCGGCAGTCGATCAGCTCGTGGAGACAGCGGCTGAGAGGGAGGCGTGGCAGCTCACTCGTCCGTTGATCGATGAGATACGAGCGGCCGAGCTGTTGTTGATCGGGACGCCGCTGTACAACTACTCGCTGCCAGCGGCACTGAAGGCGTGGATCGACAGGGTCAGCTTCCCGGGGGCGTTCGCCGGTGGAGCACTCCACGACACCAAGGTTGTGGTGATCACGGCGAGCGGGGGAGCCTACGGCGCGGGGACCCCACGGGCCGGCTGGGATCACCAGACGCCGTACCTGCGGGCGTACTTCACCAACCACGGCGTCCAGCACGTCACGTTCATCCGCGCCGAGCTCACGCTGACCGGCTTGGTCGACAGCCTGGCTGACCTGAAACCGCTGGCGGAGGAGTCGTTCGCTCAGGCTTGGGATGAGGTCATCTCGGGCTCAGGCTCGACCTTAGGTTGACTCTTCTTCAGGCGGTGCCGGACGAGTTCGACCACCAGGGTCACGCCGAGGGCGAGGCCGATGCCGAGGATGACGCCCTTCAACGGGTTGTCCTCGAACGCCTTCCCGCCGATGTAGCCGACCAGCGTGCAGTACACGCCCCAGCTGATCGCCGCGAGGCCGGCGTACGGCGAGAAGCGGCGCAGCGGGTACCGCACCGAGCCCATCGTCAGCGTGACGGCGGTCCGGCCACCAGGCACGTACCGCGCGACCACGAGGACGAGCCCGCCGCGCTCGGCGAGTGCGGTACGTGCCCACATCACGGCGTTGTGCCGCTTGGTCCCCGGTTTCACCCGGTCGAGCATCCGCCCACCGGCACCCCGCCCGAGCGCGTACGAGATGTGGTCGCCGATGAACGCGCCGATCGCCGCGACCGCGATCACCGCGAACAGGTTCGGCTCGCCGGTCGACGCGGCGAAGACACCGGCCGTGACGACGAGAGTCTCGCTCGGGACCGCCGGGAAGAACCCGTCCAGCGCCGCGAACCCCCACAGCGCGAGATAGATCCACCACGAAGACATCAGTTCCCCGGCGAAGTGCAGGATCGCGGAACTCATCCACGTCCTCGCTTCGCTCCGGGCGCGGATGAGGCACGAGTCACGCTGTGTTGGATGATGACCTCGCTTCGCTCGCTCATAGCAACGAACCTATGAAGAGAGAGCAGGTCGGCACATCGGACGAGCGGCTGGTCCCGACCCCTACTTTCGTCAGGTCAGTCGATACCATCTGTGCGTGACCGGCATTTCCGCCGGGCGAGACCTGAGGAGTGAACGTGTCGGAAGTCAAGGTCCAGCTGGTCGGCGTCGAGGGCGAGGCTGAGCGGAGTGTGACCGAGACGACGACGATCGGGGAGCTGTTCGCCGGGATCTTCGGCCAGGACCGCTCCGCCATCGCCGCCCGGGTCAACGGTGAGCCGCGGGACCTGTCCCGGGTGGTCGCGGACGGCGACCGGATCGAGCCGGTCAAGGCCGCCTCGGCGGACGGCCGGGCGATCATCCGGCACTCGACCGCGCACGTCCTCGCGCAGGCGGTCCAGGAAGTCTTCCCGGACGCCAAGCTCGGCATCGGCCCGCCGGTGGAGAACGGGTTCTACTACGACTTCGACGTCGAGACCCCGTTCACGCCCGAGGACCTGACCACGCTCGAGAAGAAGATGCAGCAGATCATCAAGGAGCGGCAGCGGTTCAGCCGCCGGGTGGTCTCCGACGACGACGCGCGCACCGAGCTTGCCAAGGAGCCTTACAAGCTCGAACTGATCGGCATCAAGGGCTCCGCGGCGGACGCGGCCGAGGGCGCGAGTGTCGAGGTCGGCGGTGGCGAGCTGACCATCTACGACAACATCCGCCGCGATGACAGCGTCGCCTGGAAGGACCTGTGCCGTGGGCCGCACGTGCCCGCCACCGGCTACCTGGGCAACTTCAAACTGATGCGGACCGCCGCGGCGTACTGGCGGGGCAGTGAGAAGAACCCGCAGCTGCAGCGCATCTACGGCACCGCCTGGGAGAGCAGGGACGAGCTGAAGGCGTACCTGAGCCGCCTGGAGGAGGCCGCCAAGCGCGACCACCGCAAGCTGGGTACGGAGCTCGACCTGTTCAGCTTCCCGGACGAGATCGGCTCCGGGCTGGCGGTGTTCCATCCGAAGGGCGGCGTGCTGCGCAAGGTGATGGAGGACTACTCCCGCCAGCGCCACGTCGAGGACGACTACGAGTTCGTGTACTCGCCGCACATCACCAAGGGCCAGCTGTTCGAGACGTCGGGCCACCTGGACTGGTACGCCGACGGCATGTACCCGCCGATGCACCTGGACGAGGAGCGTGGCGCGGACGGGCAGATCCGCAAGCAGGGCCAGGACTACTACCTGAAGCCGATGAACTGCCCGATGCACAACCTGATCTTCGCCGCGCGGGGCCGTTCGTACCGGGAGCTGCCGCTGCGGCTGTTCGAGTTCGGCACCGTGTACCGGCTGGAGAAGTCCGGTGTGGTGCACGGGATGACCCGGGCGCGTGGGTTCACGCAGGACGACGCGCACATCTACTGCACCCGTGAGCAGATGCGCGACGAGCTGCGGAACCTGCTGACGTTCGTGCTCGGTCTGCTCGCCGACTACGGTCTGGACGACTTCTACCTCGAGCTGTCCACCAAGAACCCGGAGAAGTTCGTCGGCTCCGACGAGGTCTGGGAGGAGGCGACCGAGACGCTCCGGGAGGTTGCCGAGGGCTCCGGTCTCGAGCTGGTCCCGGATCCGGGCGGCGCGGCCTTCTACGGCCCGAAGATCTCCGTCCAGGCCAAGGACGCGATCGGCCGGACCTGGCAGATGTCGACGATCCAGCTGGACTTCAACCTGCCGGAGCGGTTCGAGCTGGAGTACACCGCGCCGGACGGCTCCCGGCAGCGGCCGGTGATGATCCACCGGGCCTTGTTCGGTTCGATCGAGCGGTTCGTGGCGGTGCTGACCGAGCACTACGCCGGCGCCTTCCCGCCCTGGCTGGCGCCGGTCCAGGTGATCGGCATCCCGATCACCGACGGCCACGTCGACTACCTGTTCGAGATCGGCAAGCAGCTCAAGGCAGAAGGCATCCGGGTCGAGGTGGACGCCTCCGACGACCGGATGCAGAAGAAGATCCGGAACGCGCAGAGGGCCAAGACGCCCTACATGCTGATCGCCGGTGACGAGGACATGGCCGCCGGTTCGGTCTCGTTCCGGTACCGCGACGGCACCCAGAAGAACGGCGTACCGATTGCGGCCGCCGTCGCCGAAATCGTCGAGGCCGTCAAGAAGCGCGTCCAGGTATGACCGAAGACCGTCCCGCCTCGCCGTACCAGCCGGAGGAGTTGGTGCGGCAGGACGGGGTCGGGGTGCCGGATCCGTTCATGCGGTTGTGGACGCCGCACCGGATGGCGTACATCGAGGGTGAGAACAAGCCGACCAGCGCCGAGGCGGGATCGGGTTGCCCGTTCTGCCGGCTTCCGAGTCAGCCGGACGCCGATGCGCTGATCGTGCATCGGGGCGAGGCGGCGTACGCGGTGCTCAACCTCTACCCGTACAACCCGGGTCACCTGATGGTCGTGCCGTACCGGCATGTGGCCGACTACACCGAGCTGTCCGGCGCGGAGGTTGCCGATGTCGCCACGCTCACCCAGCAGGCGATGCAGGCCGTACGCACCGTCTCCGGCGCGCACGGCTTCAACATCGGCATGAACCAGGGCGAGATCGCGGGTGCCGGGATCGCCGCGCACCTGCACCAGCACGTCGTACCGCGCTGGGCCGGTGACACCAACTTCATGCCCGCGATCGCGCACACGAAGGTCCTGCCGCAACTGCTGTCCGACACCCGCGCCCTGCTCGCGAAGTCCTGGCCCTAGTTACTCACCGAACAGCTTCGGGTCGCTGTTCTCGTGCCAGGCGAACGGCACCGGGTCGGCGAACGTACCCGGTGCCTTGCCGAGGCCCTGGATCACGGTCGCGCCATGCCCGACCGCGTACAGGTAGCCGGCGCCGGTGTCCTTGTCGATGCCGAGTAGCAGCGTGCCGTTGGTGCCGCACCGGGCGCCCATCATCGCCTCGAAGCCCTGCCACGTGGCGGTCCTGACCTTCTTCACCACTGGCTTCATCGGCGATGTCGTCGGGATGTGTACGGTCAGCAGCGCGCCGTCCTTCCCGTTCATCAGGAACGTGTCGTACGTCTTGGTCTGACTGATCAGCGCCATGCTCTTCACCCCCGCGTACCCACCGGCCGTCCCGCTCGGCTTCCAGGACTGCCGGCCGCCGGTGGACGTGATGTTCCACCGGTGCAAGGTGCCGTCGCCCGCCAGGCCGTACGCCGTCTGCCGCTCGGTTGTCGGCGACAGCAGCACCTGCGATCGCTCGATCGCGCGGTACCCACCCCAGCCGCCGCCGATCCGTTCCCAGTGCGGGTACAGCCCGCCGTTGCTGGTGATCGCGTACTGCCCGTCGTACAGGGTGTTCTGCGTGTCGACCACCAGCCCGTGATGGCCGATGTCTGGATTCTCGGCGCCGCGTCCTTTGAACCAGCTGCTGCTCAGCCGTACCAGTCCGGCCGGCCAGAGGCCTTTCGCGACCGTCCGGTTCTCGGTCCGGGTGATCGGCTTGGTCGCGGCGAAGGTCTGAATCCGGTGGTCGCCCTGAGCGGTCATCGCGCCGGCCGAGATCCGGCAGGCCGTCGCCGTCGTCGTGTACTGGGCCGCCGTCGCAGGCGTCGCCTGCAGCAGCCCAGTCGTGAGTACGCCGACCGCCAGCAGGCCGGAGTACTTGGTCCAGGTGTTCATGGTTCCCCCTCCACTGTGTGAATGGAGATTGGATGCTGGTCTGGACCGGAAAGTTGGCCGCGGCGGGGAGCCTGTCACCGGATGGTGATCTGGCTGGACTACGATCGCGTCGCCATGCTTAACAGATTCCGGCAGTTCTGGACCAAGGTGATCACGCCGATCGCCACCCTCCTGCTCAAGCTCGGCGTGAGTGCCGACATGGTCACGCTGGTCGGCACCATCGGTGTGTCCGCCGGAGCGCTGATCTTCTTCCCACGCGGTCAGCTCTGGATCGGCGTGGTGGTGATCACCTGTTTCGTCTTCTCGGACCTGATCGACGGCTACATGGCCCGGACCTCGGGTACGTCGTCGAAGTGGGGGTCGTTCCTCGACTCGACGCTGGACCGGATCGCCGACGGCGCGATCTACGGCGGCCTGGTGCTGTACTACGCGAACTCGCGGGCCGGTGACTCGACCCTGATGGCCGCCGTCACGCTGTGGGCGCTGGTGATGGGCGCCGTCACCTCGTACGCGCGAGCCAAGGCGGAGAGCCTCGGGCTGAAGGCGAGCGGCGGGCTGGCCGAGCGGGCCGACCGGCTGGTCTTCACGCTGATTCTGGCCTTCTTCTCCGACCTGCTGAACCTGCCGATCCTGCTCGAGCTGGTGATCTGGTACGTCGCGGCGGCGAGCACAATCACCGTCGTCCAGCGTTCGCTGTCGGTCCGCAAGCAGGTGCTGGCCGACCCCGCGAACGCCGGGCTCGACACCCCGCCGGCGGAGCCGAAGACCGACTGACGATGGACGGTCTGAGGCACCGGGCGGTCGACCTGGCTTTCGCGCTCGCCTGGACCCTGGTCCGCAGGCTGCCCGAAAGCACTGTCAGCTGGCTCTTCCGGCAAGCCGCCGACCGCACCTACCGCCGCAACGGCCGGGGCGTACGGCGGCTGCGTGGCAACCTCGCCATCGTCTGCCCGGACGCCACCGACGCCGAGCTGGACGACCTCACCCGCGCGGGCATGCGCTCGTACCTGCGCTACTGGCAGGAAGCCTTCCGCCTGCCCGAGTGGACCGACGCGGAGGTCGTCGGGCGCGTACGCACGGTCAACGAGAAACTGCTCCGCGACGCCCACGCGGCCGGACGAGGCGTCATCTGCGCGCTGCCACACCTGGCCAACTATGACCACGCGGGCGCCTGGGCCGGACTGACCGGCATGCCGGTGTCGACCGTCGCCGAACGCCTGCAACCGGAATCTCTGTTCGACCGCTTCATCGAGTACCGCAAACGGCTCGGCATGGAAGTGCTCCCGCTGACCGGCAGCGACCAGGACGTCACCGGCGTACTGGCGGATCGCCTGCGTGCGGGCGGTTTCGTCTGCCTGGTAGCCGACCGGGACCTGTCCGAGCGCGGCGTACCCGTCACGTTCTTCGGCCAACCGTCCCGGATGCCGGTCGGCCCGGCCGCGCTGAGCCTGAAGACCGGCGCGCCGCTGATCCCGGCGACCCTGCACTACGACGGGCCGGAGCTCGTCATCACCTTCCACGACACCATCGAGCCGGACACCGCGGCCGAGATGACCCAGCGCTGTGCCGACGCGTTCGCGATCGGGATCGCCGCGCACCCGCGGGACTGGCACATGCTGCAACGGATTTTCCTGAACTAGCAACCACCGAGGGACAATTGTCCCGTGAGGATCGGCGTGGTCTGCCCGTACTCGCTGGGCACGCCCGGCGGGGTGCAGAACCACGTCCGCGACCTGGCCGAGGCGCTGCTCTCGCTCGGTCACGACATCTCGGTGCTGGCGCCGGTCGACGACACCGACGCGGTCCCGCCGTACGTGGTCTCGTCCGGGCGGGCGGTCGGCGTGCCGTACAACGGGTCGGTGGCGCGGGTGACGTTCGGCCCGCGGACCGCGGCGCGGGTGAAGAGCTGGCTCGCCGACGGCGGCTTCGACGTGGTGCACGTGCACGAGCCGACCACGCCGAGCGCGTCGATCATCGCGCTCTGGTCCTCCGACGGGCCGTTCGTCGCGACCTTCCACACCTGGCAGGTCCGGTCCCGGGCGATGAGCGCCGCGTCCAGCCTGCTGCGGCCGGCGCTGGAGAAGATCGACGCCCGGATCGCCGTCAGTGAGAACGCCCGCTCGATGATGGTGCAGCACATCGGTGGCGAGGCGGTGGTGATCCCGAACGGCCTGTACACGTCCCGCTTCAAGGGCAGTCCGCGCTCGGAGTGGATGGGCGAGGACGGGACGATCAGCTTCCTCGGGCGGCTGGACGAGCCGCGCAAGGGCCTCGGCGTACTCCTGGACGCCGTGCCGGCGCTGCTGGCGGAGCGCCCCGGGCTGAAGGTACTGGTGGCCGGCGCGGGGCAGGCGGACGAGGCGCGGCGGTCGCTACCGGCCCGGTACCGCGACCGCGTGCTGTTCCTCGGTGCGATCGACGATGAGGCGCGCGCCGACATGCTGGCCGGTTCTGACGTGTACGTCGCACCGCACCTCGGCGGGGAGAGCTTCGGCATCGTGCTGTTGGAGGCGATGGCGGCTGGTGCACCAGTGCTTGCCAGCGACCTGGCAGCGTTCCGGCAGGTGCTGGACGGTGGCCGGCTGGGGGAGCTGTTCGACCCGGGCGACTCTGGTGAACTGGCCGCGCGCGCTCTGCGGCTGCTCCGGCGGCCGGCCGAGCGGGAAGAACTGCTGTCCGCCGGGCTGGCTGCAGTGCCGCGCTACGACTGGTCGGCGCTGCTACCGGAGCTGCTCTCGGTGTACGAGCTGGTGGCGCGCTAGATCAGCTTGGCGTGTACCGCGTTGATCTCGTCCAGATCGCCCGCCTCCGGCTTCCACGGCAGCACCATCGGGTCATTCGGGTAGCGGGGGATCACATGCAGGTGGGTGTGGAAGACCGACTGCCACGCGTCCGCCCCGATACAGCTGAGCAGGTTGGCGCCGGTGGCCTCCGGGAGCCGGTCGATCACCCGGCCGATCAGAGACTGTGCGAGCAGGGTCACCGCGGTCAGGTCCTCGGCCGCTGCTTCGCGGAGATCGGTGGAGTGCGTACGCGGGACCACCAGCAGGTGCCCGGGGGTTGCCGGGGAGATGTCCATGAACGCGATCGCCCGGTCGGTCTCCTCGACCCGGGTCGAGGGGATGGTGCCGGCCACGATCCCGCAGAAGATGCAGTTCTCGCTCATCGCCACAGGCTATACACTGCGCGAGCTGTACAGTGCCCCCCACGCGACACGAGGAGCCCGATGCCGGACGATCTTCTGCGCCCGACCATCGGCACCGGCGTGGACCTGACCGTACGCCCGTGGCGGCTGATGTCGCAGACGTACGTGGCGTTCTTCGGTGGCGTGATCGCGTCGACGGTCGTCGCGTACCTGAACGCGGGCCGGCTGGGCGTGGACGCGGCGAAGCGCAGGCTGATCCTGTTGTCCGGGCTCGGCGGTCTGGCCGCGGTGATCGGGATCGTCGCCCTGCTCGCGGACGACTCCGGGGTGACCACGGAGCTGCGGGTGCTGACGCGGGTGGTCGCGGTCGTCTGCTGCATAGCCCAGCTGCGGCTGCAGCGGCCGATGGATCGCGCGTTCCAGCTCCGCGGTTCCGAATACCGCTCGCTGTGGGTGGTCGGGATCGCGGCGACGGTCGGCGGCGCGCTGGTCGAGGTACTGATCCTGGTGATGGTGGTGTTGTGAGCGAACCGACCGAGGCCCGCCTGCGGATGGCCGGCCACTGGCTGCGGATCGGCCACCCGGAGCGGACCCTGGACGAGCTCCAGGGGCTGACCGGCGAGGCAGCGCTGGACTACCGGGCGTACTTGTTCCGTGGTGCCGCGTTGCATTCGCTCGACCGGAACCAGGAGGCCATCGACGTACTCCGGGATGGTCTTGCGCTGCACGGCCCGTTCCTCGGGATGCTGCACATCCTCGGCTCGGCGCTCCGGTCGGAGGGCCGCCTGCCCGAGGCGGAGGCGGCGTTCCTGCAGGGGCTGAGCCTGGACCCGAACGACCCGGATCTGCTGATCGGCTACGCGCTGGTGTGCCTGACCGCGGGCCAGGCGCAGAAGGCGAGCGCGCTGGTCGAGCGGGCCGCGTCGCACGCGCCGGAGAGCGCGGCGGTGTCCGCGGCCCGCGCGCAGGTGGCGTTTGCGCTCGGCAACGACCGTGACATGCACCGGCACAGTGCCGAGGCGCTGTCGCACGATCCCGAGGACCCGAACGCGCGGGCGCTGCACGGTACGGCGGCGATGCTGACCGGCGATCCGCGCTCCGGGTACACGTCGCTCGCCTCCGCGGCCGCCTCCCATCCCGGCGACCCGGACCTGCGCGCCGCCGCCCGCGAGGCGAAGCTGATCAACCACCCGCTGATGCGTCCGCTGCGCCCGTTCGCCCGGATCAATCCGCTGATCGTCTGGATCGGCGCGGTCGCGGTCATCTACGGCCTCCGCGCGGCCGGCCTGGCGCCGCTGTCGTTCGCGTTCGCGATGATCTGGCTGGCATTCTGCGTGTACTCCTGGGTGGTCCCACCACTGGTCCGCCGCTGGCTCAACCGGAAATGGGGATCGTGAGTGAGTAACGACCGGATCGAGGCCCTCCGCAAGGCCGTCGACACGAATCCCGACGACGTGCTGCTGCGCCTTGTACTCGCCGAGTCGTTGACCGCGGCCGCCGAGATCGAGGAGGCGCTCGATCAGTACGTGGTGCTGCTCGACCAGCACGGGCTGCCGGACGACCAGTTCGTACCGGTCGGGGAGCTGGCCGCGGCGAACGGACGGCTCGCGCTGCTGCGGAACCTGCTTGAGGCGGCTCGGCAACGCGGCATCGTCGAAGGGACCGGTCGGCTGCAGCAACTCGTCGACGGGATGATCTCGGAGCGCAGCGGCGTACGCATCAAGGTCGGCCCGGAGTCCGAGTACGACCCGCTGACCGCTGACGCCATCAAGGAGAGCACCACCTTCGACCAGGTCGGCGGCATGGAGGAGATCAAGCGGATCATCCACCGCATGGTGATCCTCCCGCTGAGCCGGCCGGAGCTTTACGAGAAGTACGGCCGGAAGTCCGGCGGCGGCGTGATGCTCTACGGCCCGCCCGGCTGCGGTAAGACGCTGCTCGCCCGCGCGACCGCGGGGGAGTGCGGTCTGCCGTTCGTCAACGTCCGGATCGAGGACGTGATGGACCCGTACCTCGGCGTCTCCGAGCGGAACCTGCACGCCGCGTTCGAGCGCGCCCGGGCGAACGGTCCGTGCGTACTCTTCCTCGACGAGCTGGACGCGCTCGCGTTCGCGCGGCACAAGCACGGCGGCTCCGAGTCGCGGCGGCTGGTCGACGTACTGCTCCAGGAGCTGGACGCGATCGGCTCCGACAACGAGGGCCTGCTGGTGCTCGCGGCCTCGAACGCGCCGTGGGACGTGGACGAGGCGATGCTCCGGCCGGGCCGTTTCGACCGGGTCATCTTCGTACCGCCGCCGGACGAACCGGCCCGCGCCGACATCCTGAGCGTGCTGACCAAGGACGTACCGGCGGACGACCTCGATCTGAAGGCGCTGGCCGGCCAGACGCCGATGTTCAGCGGCGCGGACCTGCGCGCGCTGATCGAGCGCGGCGTGGACAAGGTGATCGACGAGGCGCTGTCCACCGGTGGCGAGCCGCCGCTCGCGATGCGGCACCTCGCCGGCGCGCTGACCGCGGTGAAGCCGTCCACGCTCGACTGGCTGCACCGCGTCCGCTCGTACATCGAGTTCGCCAACCAGAGCGAGCGCTACGACGACGTGGCGGCGTACCTCAAGTCCCGTGACGTACGCCGCCGGCTGACCTGATCATTTCAGCTTCGCCACCACCGACTCCGGCATCGCTTCGTACCGGCTGAAGTGACGGGTGAACGACGCCGCGCCGTGCGACAGCGAACGCAGGTCGATGGTGTACCGGGTGATCTCCACCTGGGGCACCTCGGCCTTCACGAGCGTACGGTTGTCGCCGATCTTGTCCGTACCCAGCAACCGCCCGCGCCGCCCGGACAAATCGCTCATCACCGCGCCGACCAGTTCGTCGGGCACCAGCACCGACACCAGGTCCACCGGCTCCAGCATCGCCACCCGCGACGCCGCCGCGGCCTCGCGCAACGCCAGCCCACCGGCCATCTGGAACGCCATGTCCGACGAGTCGACGCTGTGCGCCTTCCCGTCCAGGAGCGTCACCCGGATGTCGACCATCGGGTACCCGGCGCCGACGCCTTTCTCCATCTGCGCCCGGACGCCCTTCTCCACGCTCGGGATGAACTGCCGCGGCACCGCGCCACCGACCACCTTGTCGACGAACTCGAACCCGCCACCCTCCGGCAACGGCTCGACCGCGATGTCACAGACCGCGTACTGACCGTGGCCGCCGGACTGCTTCACATGCCGTCCGTGACCCTTCGCCGCGCCGCCGAACGTCTCCCGCAGCGGCACCCGCAACTCGACCGTGTCGACCGTCACGCCGTACCGGTTCGCGAGCGCGTCCAGGACGACGTCCGAATGTGCCTCGCCCATGCACCAGAGCACGATCTGGTGCGTCTCCGGGTTCTGCTCGATCCGCAGCGTCGGGTCCTCGGCGGCCAGCCGCTGCAGGCCGATCCCGAGCTTGTCCTCGTCGGTCTTCGCGTGCGCCTGGACCGCGATCGGCAGCAAGGGTTCGGGCATGCTCCACGGCTTCAGCAGCAACGGCTCGGCCTTGTCGGACAGCGTGTCACCGGTCTCGGCCCGGGTCAGCCGGCCGATCGCGCACAGGTCACCGGCGACCACCTGACCGGCCGGCCGCTGCGTCTTGCCCAGGGGGAACGACAGCGTCCCGATCCGTTCGTCCTCGTCATGGTCCTGATGGGAGTTGTGTTCGCCGAAGAAGGACGTGAAATGGCCCGACACGTGAACCGTCGTGTCGGGCCTGATGGTGCCGGAGAACACCCGGACCAGGCTGACCCTGCCGACGTACGGGTCCGAGGTGGTCTTCACCACCTCGGCGAGCAGCGGGCCGCCGGTGTCGCAGGTGATCCCCTTGCGGGGGACGCCGTGCGGGTTGAACACGTCCGGGATGGGGTGTTCGGGTGGTGACGGGAAGGCGCTGGTGATCACTTCGAGCAACTCGGCCGTACCGACGCCGGAGCCGCTGCAGACCGGGATGACCGGGAAGAACGAGCCGCGCGCGACCGCCCGTTCCAGGTCGTCGATCAGCACTTTCCGGTCGATCTCCTCGCCGCCGAGGTACCGGTCCATCAGCGACTCGTCCTCGGACTCCTCGATGATGCCCTCGATCAGCGCCTCGTCAGACTGGCTCAGCAGGCTGATCAGCCCGTCGCCGTCCGGCCGGTACAGCGGGAGCACCTTGTCGCCGAACGCGGCTCGCGCGGTGGCCAGCGCGTTCTCGTAGTTCGCCCGGGCGTGGTCCAGTTTGGTGATCACCACCGCGCGTGGCATCCCGACCTCGTCGCACTCCTGCCAGAGTGCCCGGATCGGCTCGTCGACGCCTTCGTTCGCCGCGACCACGAAGAGCGCGCAGTCGGCGGCGCGGAGCCCGGCCCGGAGCTCGCCGACGAAGTCCGCGTACCCGGGCGTGTCGATCAGGTTCACCTTCACGCCGTCGGACGGCAGCGAGGCCAGCGACAGGCCGACCGAGCGCTGCTGCCGGATCTCCGCGTCGTCGAAGTCGCACACCGTGGTTCCGTCCAGGACGGTGCCGGGTCTGTTCAGGACCCCGGAGGCCACCAGCAGGGCCTCGACCAGAGTGGTCTTGCCGGCGCCCGACGGGCCGACCAGCACCACGTTGCGGATGGCGGCCGGGCTGTCCACAGCGGGCGCGGCTCCGGTGCCTTGGGAAGTGTTCGTCTTGTCTGCCATGACGTTTCCTCCTGGTCCACCCACGATTCCCCTTGCGGCCACTTCGCACAAGGCCCGCCACGCCGCGGACCCTCACGGTGGGTAGGGTCGCGGCCATGCGCAGGGCACTCGGGGTAGTCATCAGCACGCTTGTCGCCGTGCTGGCCGTAGCGGGTTTCGCGGCGCCGGCCTCAGCCGGGCCGGCCGAGACCGGTGACGAGATCAGCAACTACACGATCGACTACACCGTGTCAGGTGCCGGCGTGCTGCACGTCAGCGAGACGATCGACTACCGGTTCGCGACCAGCGGCCGGCACGGCATCTACCGGGACCTGGTGGTCCGCGAGCCGTACAAGGACGACGACAAGAAGGACCAGGAGTACCAGGTCACGAACCTGAAGGTGTCGTCACCGACCGGAGCGCCGGCCAAGTTCACCGAGACGTCCTTCACGTCGAAGAACGGCCGCAACGAGAACCTCCAGATCAAGATCGGTTCCGCCGACGAGACGGTCCGCGGTACCCAGGCGACCTACGTGATCTCGTACGACGTACGAGGCGCGCTGCGGCACTTCGCCGACCACAGCGAGCTGTACTGGGACGCGACCGGAAGCGCCTGGGAGGCGCCGATCAACAACGTCACCGTCAACGTGCAGGTCCCGCAGGGCGTCACGCGGGTCGACTGCTTCGCGGGCGTGGCCGGATCGAAGGACACCTGCCCGCGGAAGTCGGTACTGGGGGAGAAGGGCGTCTTCGGCGCGACCGGCCTGGCCCGGGGACAGCAGCTGACGATCGTCGCGGGCATCACCGCCGGCGCCGTACAGAACGACACGCCGATCGTGGTCGACCCGCCGAACTGGATGCAGCGCAACGGCCTGTCCTGGCCGTCGCTGATCGGCTCCGGCCTGGTCAGCCTGGTCGCGCTCGTCCTCGCCACGCTGTACGCGAAACTCGGCAACAAGGACCAGCGCTTCGCGGGGCTTCCCCCGGGTACGTTCCCGCCGGCCGGCGCGGCGGCGCCCGCGGTGAAGAACGACCTGAGTGAGGACCAGCTCCCGGTCGCGTTCGCGCCGCCGAAGATCCCGGTCGCCGAGGGCGGTCTGCTGATCGACGCGAAGGCGAACACCACCGAAACCGCCGCGACCCTGATCGACCTGGCGGTCCGCGGCGGCGTACGGATCGACAACTCCGGCGACGCGCAGAAGGCGGTCCTGCTGAACGCGGCGGTCGCGACCGCGCCGCACGAGCAGGCGCTGATGTCCGGCCTGTTCCCCAACCTGCAGCCCGGCTCCGAGGTGACGCTGGAGCGCGGCGCGGTCGGCGACCACACCATGCGGAAGGCGCACGACGCGATGATCGCCGCGCTGCGGGACCAGGTGCGGCAGCGCAACTGGTACCTGCGGATGCCGCGCGCCGCCGGTGGCTCGCTGTTCAAGAACGGCTTCCGTGGCGCCTGCCTGGGGATGGTCGCGATCTGGGTGGTCGGGGCCGGTCTGATGAGTACGGTCGCCGCCGGGGCGGGCGCGGGCCTGCCGGTCCGGAAGATCGTGCTCGCGGTGCCACTGATCGCCGTGGTCGTTGCCATCGGCATCTGGATCACCATCCGCCGCCGCGGTCAGCGCAACCCGGCCGGGCGCGCGGTGACGGACCAGGTGGCTGGCTTCCGTAAGTACCTGGCCACCGCTGAGGCCCAGCAGCTGCGGTTCGAGGAGGGCGAGGACATCTTCTCGAAGTACTTGCCCTGGGCCATCGCTTTCGGCCTCGCCGACCGCTGGCAGAAGGTCTGCCAGCAGCTGGTCGCGGCAGGCCAACTGACCCCCGACCCGGTCTGGTACTACGGCCCGTCCTACTACACCTCCGGCTGGACCGCCGGCGCCGTCAGCTCGACCGTCGCGCACAGCTTCGACCCGCCGCCCACCCCGTCCAGCTCGGGCGGTGGCGGCGGAAGCTCCTCCGGCTTCGGTGGCGGCGGCTCGTCCGGCGGCGGTGGCGGCGGTGGAGGCGGCGGCAGCTGGTAGGCCCCCACTCTCGGTAGTGTCGCGAGCATGCGTCGTACTCTCGGGGTAGTTGTCAGCATGCTCGTGGTCGCGTTGACGCTGGCCGGTTTCGCCGTACCCGCGTCGGCCGCGCCCGGTGACTGGGTCAACGCAATGACGATCGACTACACGGTCACTCCCGACGGCGTACTGCAGGTCACCGAGACGATCGAGTACCACTTCGGCGACCCGGATCGGCACGGGATCTATCGCGATCTGGTGATCCGGGAGCCGTACGTCGACGACAAGGCCAAGGACCAGAAGTACGAGGTGTCGAACATCCAGGTGTCGTCGCCGTCCGGCGCGCCGAGCAAGTTCAGCACCTCCACGGACTACAAGAACAAGCGGCGCGACCAGGTGCTGCGGATCAAGATCGGTTCGTCGGATGACACCGTGGCCGGCCGCGACGCGACGTACAAGATCAGCTATGAAGTCCGCGGCGCGCTCCGGCACTTCGCCGACCACAGCGAGTTGTACTGGGACGCGACCGGACTGAACTGGGACGCGGCGATCTACCAAGCGTCGATCACGGTCACCGCTCCGCAGGGCGTACGGAAGGTGGCCTGCTACGCCGGACCGCCCGGTTCGACGAAGCCGTGCGACACGGCGACCGTCAGCGCGGGCAAGGGTATGTACAAGCAGGAGGCCGCCGTTCCCCGCGGCCAAGGGCTGACGATCGTCGCCGGTCTCGCAGCCGGTGCCGTCAGCAACGATCAGCCGATCGTGGTGGACCCGCCGGGCTTCCTGGCCCGCTACGGCCTGACCCTGCCGGTGGTGCTGCTGTCCGCGCTGGTCACGCTCATCCTGGTCGCGGCCGGGAAACTGCTCGCCCGTCGCCACGGCGATCTGCGGTACGCCGACCTGCCGCCGGGAACCGTACCGCCTGAAGGCCTCGCGCCGCGTACGGTCCGGAACCGGCTGGCCGACAAGTTGCTCCCCGTGGCCTTCGCGCCGCCGGCCATCACCGCTGCCGAGGGCGGCCTGCTGGTGGACGGCAAGGCGGACACCACCGAGGTCGCGGCGACGCTGGTCGACCTGGCGGTCCGAGGTGCGATCCGGATCGACGGCACCGACGACCTGCAGACGGCCGTCCTGGTCGATCCCAGCCGCGCGACCGCCCCGCACGAGTCCGCGCTGCTCAAGGGCCTGTTCCCGAAACAGCAGCCCGGCTCGGAGGCCCGCCTGGTCGCGCCCGCGGTCGGCGACACCCGACCCGCGAAGGCGGCGGAGAGTATGGTCGACAGGCTCCGCGAGCAGGTCGAGCGGCAGAACTGGTACGTCCGGATGCCACGCCGCGTGAAGGTTGTGGAGTCCGCTGGGTACGGCTGGGTCCCGCTGGGCTGCGGAGTGTTCCTCGCGCTGCTGGTCGGGCTGATCTCGCTGATCGCCTGGATGATCAAGTTCGGTGCGCCAACCTGGCTCGGGCCGGCGCTGGTGCTCGGCGTACCGGCGATCGCGCTACTGAACGGTCTCCTCGACGTGGTGCTCGCGCGGCGGGCGGGTCGGCGTACGGCGCTGGGGCGGGCGCTGACCGACCAGGTGCTCGGCTTCCGTCAGTACCTGAGCACGGCGGAGGCGGATCAGCTCCGGTTCGAGGACGGCGAGGACATCTTCAGCAAGTACCTGCCGTGGGCGCTCGTCCTCGGCCTGGCCGACCATTGGCAGCAGGTTTGCCACCAGCTGGTCCAGTCCGGCCGGCTGACCGCGTCGCCGGCCTGGTACGCGGGCACGACCTCTTACTACGACTCGTCGTGGTCCGCGAGCAGCATCACGTCGACGGTTTCGACCAGCTTCGCGCAGCCGCCGAGCCAGTCCACCGGAGGAGGGTCCTCCTCCGGTTTCTCCAGCTCGTCCTCGTCCTCCTCCTCATCGGGCGGTGGCGGAGGTGGCGGTGGCGGCGGCAGTTGGTGACTAGACGCTGCCGCCGGCCGCGGCAGGCGCGGTCGGGTCGTTGCCGGCGTCGCCGACGACCTCGCGGGCCAGGAAGTCCTCAAGGTTGAACAGGTTGTCGCCGGCGCGCTTGGCGACGTTGACCAGGGTCTTCATCGCGGCGACCTCTTCGACCTGTTCCTTCAGGAACCACTGCATGAACTGCTCGCCGATGTAATCGCTCTCGTCCCGGGCGGCGCGGGCCAGGGTCTCGATCTGCTTGGTGACCGTGATCTCCTGGGCCAGCGCGAGCTCGAGCGGCTCCAGCGCGGACTTGAAGTCGGACTCGACCGCATCCACCGACGGGATCTGGGGCCGGACGTCCTTGTCCAGCAGGTACTGGACCATCATCATCGCGTGGTTGCGCTCTTCCAGCGACTGCTTGTAGAAGTGCGCGGCGAGCCGCGGCAGATCCTGTTCGTCGTACCAGACAGCGACGGCCACGTATTGCTGTGACGCCGTGAATTCGTTCCGGATCTGCTCCTGCAGAAGTTTCTCGTACGTGCTCATTCCGTCAATCTAGACGCCACCGGCGGAATGTACACGCTTGGCGAGCCTGACCTAACCGTGTCGGGACCGCCCGAGTTCGACCACCGTACGGCCCCCGTCGAGCCGTACCGTGCTGCCTTCGACGGCCACATCGATGCCCTCGGCAAGTGCTTCCGGGCGGATCGCGTCCCGGGTCAGCAGCACGGCATTCACCAGCACCAACGGCGCACCGCGATGCGGAGCGGTCAGGTACGGCGTACCGGAATGGACCCCGAACGGATTGACGCCCAGCCCGCGATGCACGCCGGCCGTGTGGTACCCGTGCAGGCCGACGACCGCCGACACCAACCCGTCCGCATTACGTACGGTCGCGGCCGTCGCGCTGGTGGTTGCCCCCGGCAAGGACTCGCCGGCGACCGCGAACCCGCCGCTGCGTACGAGCGCGCCGTCCGGCCCTTCGACCAGCGCGCACCGGATCTCCCACCCGTTGTGCACCACGGAGGTGATCTCGATCGCCCAAGGACCGTCGGTTCCGAGCCAGGCGCGGTGCCACGAGGACGCCGTCCGCTCATCGACCCCGAGTCGCCGGATGCGCCCGCGCCCACTGACCGGACCGTCGGGGGAGACAAGCGAGATCAGGTTGTCCACCGGCGGCTCGTGGTCGGACAGGTCCGGTCCCGCGTGGTTCGCGTACGCCAGGCGGTTGTAATGCGGATCGCCGTCAGGCTCCACGCCGGACGGTTCCGCGACAGGCGCATGGTCGGCGCCGTGGTTCACCAACTGAACGACCTGGTCGTGCCGGCTCGCGTGCACGATCCAGCCGGGTTTCGGCATCGCCCGGACCTGATCCGCGTTGTCCAGCGGGATCGCGTCTTCGGGGTCCGACCACACGGGATGCTCCGGCGGCAGGATCAGCCCGACGAAACCCTTCGAGGCCCAGTACGGCGATCCCGGTCCGGAGTACTGCTGCGTCGTCGGCAAGAACGTGTCGTACCAGCCGAGCGTCAGTACGCCCCGCTCGTCCGGCACCCCGCGCTGTACGAAATGCCGCGCGATCCCCGAACACAGGCGGCGCGTTTCGCCGGGAGTCAACGGGCTGGAGTCGAGCAGCGCACCCATCCAGTACGGCGCCGCGGCAGCCATCCGGTACGTCAGCGAGCGGCCCTGGTAGATCGGCGCGCCGTCGTTCCCGGCCAGGTGCACCGCGTCCGCGAGGAAGAGGTTGATCCGCTCCCTGTAGAGCTTCAGCCGGTCCTCGTACTGCGCGCCGGGCGTCGCGGCTGCCATCCGCGCCCACAGCCCGGGATAGAGGTGCATCGCCCAGCCGATGTAGTTGTCGAAGTTCTGTCCGTCGCCGTCCGAGTACCAGCCGTCACCGACGTACCAGTCCTCGATCCGGTCCAGCCCGCCGTCGATGTCGTCCTGGGAGTACGGCGCCCCGACCGACGCGAGGAACTGCTCGCTGACCACCTGGAACAACCGCCAGTTGTTGTCGTGCGTCGTCGATCCGTTGAAGCCACCGAGCCACTCCGCGACGTGCTCCTGGGCGCGGGTGTCGAGCCGGTCCCAGATCCATTCGCGGGTCTCGTGCAGGGACACCGCGATCGCGGCCGCCTCGACCATCTGCTGCGACTTCGGGGTGAGGCGCAGCCACGCCTCCGGGTGATCCGGATTCGCACCGTTCGCCACGCCGCGCGCGTACCGCTCGATCAGCTGTTCACAGCCCTTGCCCTGTACGCCGGCGATCCGGAACGCGGCCAGCATGAACGACCGCGCGAAACCTTCGAGCGCGTCCGACGCCGTACCGGACCGACTCGCCCGGCCGGGTAGCTCGACCAGCGACGCGCCGGGGGAGAAGTACGGCACCAGCGAGTCGAGCAGGTGGTCCGCGAGTGCCTCCCAGTGCGCCCGCGCCCAACCGGTCTGGCGGGAGAGCTCACGGTCGGTGTCCGGCAGGATCAGACGGCTCATGCGAGTCTCCCGAGTTCGGTGGCGCTGATGGCGTGGTCGAGCGGCCGGCCGGCGGCGAGGTGCTCCAGTTCACTGACGGCGAGCTCGCCGAGACGGGCGATCTCGTTGCCGACGGCACCGGCGACGTGCGGGGTGATGAACACGTTGGGCAGGTCGAGCAAGGGTGAGTCCGGCGGCAGCGGCTCGGGCTCGGTGACATCGAGGACGGCGTCGATCCGGCCGGAGGCGCATTCGCTGAGGAGCGCCCCGGGGTCGATGATCTTGCCGCGGGCGGTGTTGATCAGGACCGCGCCGTCCTTGAGCAGGCCCAGCAGCCGCGCATCCACCAAACCAGTGGTCTCGGGCAGCAGCGGCGCGTGCACGCTGAGGATGTCGCTGCGCCGGAACAACGTGTCGTTGTCGACCAGCTCCGCGCCAAGCGACGCCGCCTCGCCGCTGGTCAGGTACGGGTCGCTGATCAGGACGTTCAGGTCGAGCGTACGCAGCCGCTCGGCGACCATCTTCGCGATCCGGGAGGCGCCGAGCAGGCCGACGGTCGAGCCGTAGCTGCCGGGCATCGAGTGTGGGTCGCTCTTGCGCCGTTCCAGCCGGTACTGCGCCGCGAGCCGGAACGCCCGCTTCCCGGCCAGCACGATCGCCGCGACGGTGAACTCGGCGACCGGCAGGGCGTTCGCGCTGGCCGCTGACGAGACCTGGATGCCACGGTCGAACGCGGCCGGGTCCACGATCGCCTTCACCGAACCCGCGGCGTGCAGGATGGCCCGGAGCTTGGGTGCCGCGTCCAGTACGTCCGGGCCGATCCGCGGGCAGCCCCAGCCGGTCAGCAGCACGTCCACGTCCGGCAGCGCCGCCCGGACCGCCGGATCGGCGAGGAAGCTGGTCCCGGGCCCGACCGGCAGCACGGTGGCGACGGCCTCCAGCCGCGCGCGGACCCGCGGTACCAGCACGCGCTCCCGGCTGGTGTCGTTCATCGCCAGCATCACGGTCAGGGCGGAAGTCGGTTCGGTACTCACGCCAGACAACTTAGCAAGCGCTTTCCGAACTGTCGCGCCGACGACCGGGTCTTGGTATTTCCGGAAATCTTCTCGGCGCCGGAATTTGTCCGCCGCCGCGGGGCGTTGACCTCGGAAAGGGCAGGATAGTGGGGCCTACCCGCCCTGTCGGCCACTGCGAAGGAGAACGACGATGCTGCGACCGGACGACCTCTACGAGATCGTCGACGAGTCGGTGGCGACCGGCCCGGCGGCGACGCCGAAGGTCTTGGTGCACGCGCTGGACGGGTTCATGGACGCCGGTCAGGCCGGCCGGGTGACCGCCGACCATCTGCTCGAGGTGCTCGAGCACCGGCTGCTCGCACGCTTCGACGTCGACCTCCTGCACGACTACCGGGCCCGGCGGCCCGAGGTGACGTTCGCCGAGGACCGGTTCACCGACTACACCCCGCCGCACCTGAGCCTGCACCTGGTCACCGATGACGCGGGCGTCGACTTCCTGCTGCTCGAAGGCGTCGAGCCGGACAACCACTGGGACCGGTTCGCCGGGGCGGTGCGGCAGCTGATCGACCAGTACAACGTGACGCTGACCATCGGCGTCCACGGCATCCCGATGGGCGTGCCGCACACCCGGCCGCTCGGCCTGACCGCGCACGCCACCCGGCCCGAGCTGGTCACCCGCTCGAACATCTGGGACGGCGAGATGCGGCTGCCCGCGAGCGCCGGCACGATGCTCCAGGTCCGCCTCGGCGAGGCCGGCCGGGACGCGATGGGCTTCGCCGTCCACGTGCCGCATTACCTCGCCGAGAACCGTTTCCCCGGCGCGGCGCTGGCCCTCGTACACGCCATCTCCGCGGCCACCGGCCTGCTGCTCCCTAGCAAGGCCCTGCTCGACGAGGCAGCGGTCACCGGCCGCCTGGTCGACGAGCAGGTCGAGGCGTCGGACGACGCCAGCGCGGTGGTGAAGTCGCTGGAGACCCAGTACGACGCGGCCGCCGGTTCGGTCAGCCGGAAGAGCCTGCTCGCGGACTCGACGCCATCGGCCGACGAGCTCGGTGCCGAGGTCGAGCAGTTCCTCGCCGAGCTGAACCGGGATGACGACTGACAGGCCCGGCCTGTCAAGATAGGGCATGCCTGAGTCGCTGGAGGACCTGGTCGAGCTGCTCGACCTGGAGATGATCGACGTCGACCTGTTCCGGGGACGGCAACCGCAGACCTCGATGCAACGAGTGTTCGGCGGGCAGGTGCTCGGACAGGCGCTCGCCGCCGCCGGCCGGTCGGTCGACCCGGAGCGGGTCGTGCACTCGCTGCACGGATACTTCCTGCGCGCCGGCGACACGTCCGTACCGATCGTGTACCGGGCGGAGGCGACGCGGGACGGTGGTTCGTTCAGCAGCCGCCGCGTGGTCGCGTCGCAGAACGGCAAGCCGATCTTCTACATGTCGGCGTCCTTCCAGCGCCCGGAGCCGGGTCTCGACCACCAGGATCCGATGCCGGACGACGTCGTACCGCCGGAGGAAGCGCCGCGGCTCGCGACCGTACTGGAGGCGCAGTCGGGTCGTCCCGCCGCAGACTGGGATCGGGAGTGGTCCTCGCTCGATGTCCGGCTGGCCGGCGTGACCGGTCGTCAGTTCTGGATTCGCGCGGCCGGGAAACTCGCGGACGAGCCGGCGCTGCACGCGTGCGTGCTCGCGTACGCCAGCGATCTCACCTTGCTCGGCGCCAGCCTGCTGCCGCACGGCATCGTCATCGGCGACCGCCGCATCCAGCCCGCGTCGCTCGACCACGCGCTGTGGTTCCACCGCCCGTTCCGCGCCGACGAGTGGCTGCTGTACGACCAGTCGTCGCCGTCCGCGTCCGGCGCACGTGGTTTCGCGACCGGCAGGTTGTACACCGAGTCCGGCAGCCTGATCGCCTCCGTGGCGCAGGAGGGACTCATTCGCCCGGTCGGCCTGGACGCCGATCTGCTACCGTAAAAGCATGTTGAAGCGCGCTGTTGTGACGACGACGCCGGAGTATGTCCCGGCGCGCTGACACTTGACTGTCTGACCGAAGCCCCGGGGCGAGTGCCCCGGGCCAGTCATCAATAGATGCAGTGACGTTCCCGTGGTCCCTCGCCCTTCTCAATGAGGAGACCACCATGTACGACCACCGCAAGATCGGCCGCGAGCTCGGCTTGTTCGACTCCGACCCGTTGATCGGCGCCGGACTGCCGTACTGGCTGCCCGCCGGCGCCGCCGTACGCCACGCGCTCGAGAGCTACATCGCCGAAGTAGAACGACGCGCCGGGTACCAGCAGGTGTACTCACCAGTGCTGGCCAAGCGCGAGCTCTACGAAATCTCCGGCCACTGGGCGAAGTACCACGACGACATGTACCCGCCGATGGAAATGGGTGGCGAGGAACTGGTCCTGCGCCCGAGTATCTGCCCACACCACGCGCTGATGTATCGGTCGCGGTCGCACAGCTATCGCGAACTCCCGCTGCGGATCTCGGAGCTCGGTGGGCAGTATCGCGCCGAGTTGTCGGGCGCGATCGGTGGGCTGAGCCGCGTCCGGGCGATGCAGCTGAACGACGCGCACATCTTCTGCCGGCTCGACCAGGTCGCCGCCGAGGCTGCTGCCGCGTTGGGGTTGATCAATGCTGCCTACGCCGACCTGGGGATCGTCGCGTCCCGATTCGTGCTGGCCTTGCCGGCTTTGGATGCGGAGTTCAACAGTCCGGCCAGCAAGTACGTCGGGGACGCGGCGAGCTGGGCCGCGGCTGCCGACCTGTTGCGCGACGTGTTGAAGGACGCCGGAGTCGAGTACGAGGACGCGCCGGGCGACGCGGCGTTCTACGGGCCGAAGATCGACATCCAGGTGATGGATTCGGCCGGCCGGGAGTTCAGTCTGTCGACCGTACAGATCGACTTCCATCAGCCGGAGCGGTTCGGGCTCGAGTACATCGGTGCCGATGGCAACAAGCATCGGCCGGTGATGGTGCATCGGGCGATCGTCGGCAGCATCGAGCGGGCGATGGCGCAGCTGATCGAGGTACACGGCGGGGCGTTCCCGGCCTGGCTGGCGCCGGTGCAGGTGGTGGTGCTGCCGATCTCGGACGACGAGGAGCAGCGGGCCGCCGAGGTCGCGCGGCGGGCGTCGGACCGCGGGTTGCGGGTCGAGGTCGCGCACGCGGACGAGGGCAGCCTGGGCGCGCGGATCCGCGAGAACCGGCTGGCGCCGTACCAGGCAGTGATCGGCGCCCGCGAGGACGCCGCCGGTGAGCTGGCCGTCCGCGAACGCGACGGCAGCCGCTGGGCGGCCGCCGCGATCGGGTCCGTGCTCGATCAAATCCGGCGGGAGGCGATTCCCCGGGCCATCGCGATCGACGAAGCCCTGGCGAGCTGAGCCTGCGCGGACCCGCGGATTCAGCCCTGTAGCTGACCGACCAGGTGAGTCAGCTCGTGCGCTTCGTCGTACAGCGCGAAGTCGAGGGTTTTGCCGGAGCGCTGGTGGCCGAACTGCACCCGGGACGGGAGCAGCAACGGCTTCCGGAAGTCCACGCGGACCGTGAACGCGTCCGGCAACTCGCCGGCCCGCTCCAGCGACGCGAGCGCGGCCGCCTTCGCCCACATCCCGTGCGCGATCTGGCGCGGGAACCCGAACGCCTGCGCGGTCAGCTTGAACAGGTGGATCGGGTTCCGGTCGCCGGACGCGGCGGCGTACCGGCGGCCGAGGTTGCCGCGCAGGTCCCACCACGCGTTCGGCCCGAGCACCGGGTCGGTGAGCAGGTCGGCATGCGCGTTGGGATCACCGGAGGAGCGGCTGAGCAGTGTGGTGAGATCGGTCCAGACCAGCTCGTGATCGACGAAAACCTCACTGATCACGTCGAAGACGGTGCCCTTCGGGTGCGGGCGTTCGGCCGTACCGTGCACACGGATCGACGGCTCCGCGTGGAGCGGGATCGGCTGGTGCTGCGTGATCGTGTTGGACAGGTGCACGATCCCCATCGGCTTGTACGGGAACGAGGGGTCGGACATCAGGTCCAGGTGCAGCGGGAAGGCCAGCACGTGCGGGTAGGTGACCGGCAGCGCGGGACCGGCCGCGTACCCGGTCACGTCGCGGTAGGTCGAAAGGTGGTCCTGGTTGACCGCCGAGCGGGGCAGCTCGAGCGTCAGGCCGTCCTCGTTCGGCTCGTAGTCGGCGCGGCGCAGGGTCGCCTTGACGGTCCGCGCGTACAGCGAACCGAGGCCGGGGGAGTCGTCGTACCGCCGGGTCGGCATGTCAGGCGCCCAGCAGGCTCTGGCCGCAGACCCGGACCACGTTGCCGGTCACGCCCGCCGACGCCGGGTCCGCGAACCAGGCGATCGTCTCGGCCACGTCGATCGGCAGACCGCCCTGCTGCAACGAGTTCAGCCGGCGGCCGACCTCGCGGATCGTGAACGGGATCTTCGCGGTCATCTCGGTCTCGATGAACCCCGGCGCGACCGCGTTGATCCGGATCTGCCGCTCGGCCAGCTTCGGCGCCAGCGCCTGGACCAGCCCGATCACACCAGCCTTCGAGGTCGCGTAGTTCGTCTGGCCGTTGTTCCCGGCGATCCCGGCCATCGACGACACGCCCACGATCGACCCGCCGTCGCGGAGCGCGCCGGTGTCGACCAGGTGCTTGGTGATTCGTTCCGGCGCCCGCAGGTTCACGTCGAGGACGGCGTCCCACACGTCCGTACGCATGTTGACCAGCCGCCGGTCCCGGGTGATTCCGGCGTTGTGTACGACGATGTCGAGGCCGCCGTGCTGCTCCTGCGCATGCGCCGCGATCCGCTGCGCGGCATCGACCGACGTGACGTCGAGCAGCAGTTCCGTACCGCCGATCCGGGAGATCACCTTGCGCAGCGGGTCCGCGTTCTGCGGTACGTCGACACCGATGACGGTCGCGCCGTCACGGGCGAGTGTGTCCGCGATCGCGGCGCCGATACCGCGGGCCGCGCCGGTGACCAGGGCGGTACGCCCGGCGAGTGGCCGGTTCGGGTCGTTGCTGACGAGTGGGCCGGTGCCGATCCTCGCCACCTGACCGTCGACGTACGCGGACTTGGGGGAGAGGAAGAAGCGCAGCGTCGAGTCGAGTTGCTCATGCGCGTCCGGCGCGACGTACACGAGGTTGACGGTGGCGCCGCGCTTCACCTCCTTGCCGAGCGACCGGGTGAAGCCTTCGAGCGCGCGCTGCGCGATCTGCTGCTCCGGGCTGCTCGACAGCTCCGGCGTCCGGCCGACGACCACGACCCGCCCGGCCGGCGCGAGCTGGCGGACGACGGGGGAGAAGAACCGTTGCAGGCTGGACAGATCGGCCGTCGAGGTCGCTCCGGTCGCGTCGAAGACGAGCGCCTTCGGCCGGATCTCGCTGGACGCGACACCTTCGTTCGCCGTACTGAACGCGGCGCCGATGTCCCGCAGCAGCGCCTGGATCGCCTTGCCGGCGTCGGTCTCGCCGATCGCGCCGAAGACGACCGGCCCGTCGATCACCGGCGACCCCTCGATCCAGCGGGGCAGCGGCAGCGGGTCGGGCAGACCGAGGTTCTTCACCAGGGTCTTGCCGAGCGGCGTCCGGGTGAAGGTCTGGTAGCGATCCGTCATCTCAGCTCCTACTTCTCGAGGATGGCGACGACACCCTGGCCGCCCGCGGCACAGATCGAGATCAGGCCCCGGCCGCCGCCGTTCTCGTCCAGTTGCTTGGCCAGCGCGGCGACGATCCGCCCGCCGGTCGCTGCGAACGGGTGGCCCGCGGCCAGCGAGCTCCCGTTCACGTTCAGTTTGTCCCGGTCGATCTCGCCGAGCGGCGCGTCCAGGCCGAGCCGCTCCTTGCAGAAGATCGGGTCCTCCCAGGCCTTCAGCGTAGCCAGCACCTGCGACGCGAACGCCTCGTGGATCTCGTAGTAGTCGAAGTCCTGCAAGGTCAGCCCGGCCCGCTGAAGCATCCGCGGCACCGCATACGCGGGTGCCATCAGCAGCCCCTCGGCGCCCTTCACGTAGTCGACCGCGGCCGTCTGCGAGTGCGTCAGGTAGGCGAGCGGCCGGAGACCGTGCTCGGCGGCCCACTCGTCGGTGCTCAGCAGCACGGTCGACGCGCCGTCGGTCAGCGGAGTCGAGTTGCCGGCCGTCATCGTCGCGGTCTCGCCCTTGCCGAACACCGGCTTCAGCCTCGCCAGCTTCTCCAGCGTCGTGTCGGGGCGGAGGTTCTGGTCCTTCTCCAGCCCGAGGTACGGGGTGATCAGGTCCTGCTGGAAACCCCGGTCGTACGCCTTGGCGAGATTGACGTGGGAATTGAACGCGAGCTCGTCCTGGGCCTCGCGGGTGATGCCCCACTCCAGCGCGGTCAGCGCGGCGTGTTCACCCATCGACTTGCCCGTACGCGGCTCGGCGTTGCGCGGGATCTCCGGCACGATGTCCTTCGGGCGGACGCGGGCGAGCACCTTCAGGCGATCCGGGTACGTCTTGGCGCGGTTCAGGTCGAGGAGTACGCCGCGCAGATGGTCGTTGACGCTCAGCGGCGCGTCCGACGCGGTGTCGACGCCACCCGCGATACCGGCATCGATCTGGCCGAGCGCGATCTTGTTACCGACCAGGATCGCCGCCTCCAGACCGGTGCCGCACGCCTGCTGCAGGTCGTACGCGGGGGTGGTCGGCGCGAGTTTGGAACCGAGGACCACCTCGCGGACCAGGTTCCAGTCGCGGGCGTGCTTGAGCACCGCGCCCGCGACCACCTCGCCCACCTCCTGCCCACCGAGCCCGGTCCGGTCGACCAGACCGTTCAGGGCGGCGGTCAGCATGTCGGAGTTCGAGGCGTGCCGGTACGTCTTGTCCTGCCGGGCGAACGGAATCCGGTTGCCGGCGACGACGGCCACCTTGCGGGTCTCGGTCACGATTTCTCTCCTGCTCTAGTGGAGCGGGTGGTTCGGCCCGCGAGTGCTTTGCGGCCCACCGCGGTGGCCAGGGTCGCGGTGATGGCAGTCGAGCGGACGGTACCGACATCGGCATGATGCACCACCGGGTGGCCTGGTCCATTGCCCGACACGATCAACCCGACCCTTGCCATGTGCAACGATCCGAGCGTCTGCGTGTACAGGTGGTTGGCCAGGTACGCCGTGTCGACCTGGTCGAACACGCCGGCCCGCTGACCGGCTTCGAGGACGGTCGCGATCCGGCCGAGCGGCGCGGCCATCGCCGTACCCAGCTTGACCATCACCGGCTCGGTGATCTCGCCGAACAGCTCCTCGCCGGTCCGGCGCAGCAGACTCATTGCGCAGTCAGTGAACGCCGGGTAGGTGAGACAGAAGTCGACGAACGTTTCACTCAGTTGGCGGAGCCGGTTGAGCGGCGCCTTGCGCGGACTGTCCTGACTACTGAGCTGGGTGTCGAGCTCGGCCAGATAATCGACCAGGGTGAGCGCGAACAGCTCCTCCTTGCCGGCGAAGTGCCGGTAGATCAGCGCCTTGTTGATCCCGACCCGCTTCGCGATGTCGTCGATCTGGGCGTCGATCGTGCCGCGCTCGTCGAACAGCTCGCGGGTGGCGCGGATGATGTCCCGCTCCCGGTCGCGACGACGCTCCGCCGTGGTCCGGCGGCGTCCGATCGCGAGCAGCGCGGAGCTCATGGATCGATCTTAGCCACACCGGTACCACCTGGTGCAAACGACAGTTACACTCGTCGGTAACATTGCGCTGGCGCTGTTGTCCTGCCGGTGTTGTTCCGCTGATGTTGTTCCGCCGCTGTTGGAGGATGTTGATGACGGATCCCAAGCCTGCCACGCCGGAGGTTTCGGCTGACGTGATGGCGCTGGCCGGAGAGCTCGGGGCCGAACGGTCCAAGCCGGGCTGGAGCCCGTTCTCGCTCGCGCTGAACGACGAGCAGCGGGAGATCCGCGACTGGGCGCACGCCTTCGCCGCCGACGTCATCCGCCCGGCGGCCGCCGAATGGGACGAGCGCGAAGAGACGCCGTGGCCGGTCATCCAGGAGGCCGCGAAGATCGGCCTGTACGGGCTTGACGCGAACATCAACCTCTTCGTCGATCCGTCCGGGTTGCTGATGCCGCTCGTCCACGAGGAACTGTTCTGGGGCGACGCCGGTATCGGCATGTCGCTGAAGGGCACCGGGCTGGCATCGTCGGCGATCTTCTCGAACGGTACGCCGGAACAGTGGAGCCAGTGGATGCCGCGCTGCTACGGCACCCCCGATGACGTACGCGTCGCGGCGTTCTGCTCGTCGGAGCCCGGCGCCGGGTCGGACGTGTCCGCGATCCGTACCCGCGCCGTGTTCGACGAGGCCGCGGACGAGTGGGTGATCAACGGCCAGAAGGCCTGGGCCACCAACGGCGGGATCGCGGACATCCACGTCGTGGTCGCCACGGTCGATCCTGCTTTGGGTACGAAGGGTCAGGCCGCGTTCGTCGTACCCAAGTCCGAGGTCCACGGTCTGGAACAGGGCACGAAGCTACGCAAGCACGGTCTGCGCGCGTCGCACACCGCCGACGTCTTCTTCGACAACGTCCGGATCCCGGCCGCCAACGTCCTCGGCGGCAAGCCGAAACTCGACGAGCGCCTGGCCCGCGCCCGCGAAGCCGCCGCCGGGACCGCTCGCGCCGCCGGCCGGAACGCTTCGATGGCGACCTTCGAGATGACCCGCCACATCGTCGGCGCCCAGGCGATCGGCATCGCGCGCGCCGCGTACGAGGTAGCCCTCGACTACGCCAAGACCCGCGAACAGTTCGGCCGCCCGATCATCGACAACCAGGGCATCGCCTTCAAACTCGCCGACATGGCCCTGGAAATCGACGCCGCCCGCCTCCTCGTCTGGCGCGCGGCCAACATGTCCGCCGCCCTCATGCGCGGCGAAACCCCCGACTACCGCCACGGCGAAGGCTCCATGGCCAAACTCAAAGCCGGCGAAGTAGCCGTGAAAACCACCGAAGAAGCCATCCAAATCCTCGGCGGCAACGGCTACACCCGCGAATACCCGGTAGAACGCATGCACCGAGACGCCAAAATCTACACAATCTTCGAAGGCACCTCCGAAATCCAGCGCCTGGTAATCGCCCGCGCCATCTCCGGCATGCGCATCAGATGACGCGGAACCCCGCTCCGCAAGGGCCCTGAGCGTCCGCGATCGCATTCCTCAGACCAGTCCCGGACCTCCTTCGGGGTCCGGGTCATCGGGCCTCCCGAGGTCCCTGCTCCGTGACTGCTCCGTCAGCCCTGACGCCAGTGCCCGCAACCGCCGGTCGACAGCTTGCCGCGCGCAGTCGTAGGAGGACGGGAGCATGTGCGTGTACAACCGCAGCGCGAAGACGAATTGCTTCCCCAGCCGTTGTTTGGTGGTTCAGGCCGCGAGTGCGGCGGGACATAGGCAGAGTTATGTCCCGTCCGAAGCCGCCGTACGCCGAACGCGGCTGGTAACGAGTCCTATGCTTCAACTGTTGGCGGGGCAGTTGACGCGATGGGAGTAGGTGGTCCGGATCGTCAGCCCACCTCGCCCCGCCGTTCCAGTCAACGAACAGCTGAGGCTCGCCATCTGCCAGTTGCACATCGCCCACAATCGCCCCCGTACATCGGGCGGCAGGGTTCTACGGAGATCCGGATGGGCACATCCGGGATCTGGGGAGGATTCTGTGCGCCGACATTTGATGGCCCTGTTCGTGACAGCAGGTTTGATCAGTACGGCAGCGGTACCCAGCTGCGCCGCAGCTGCGGCATCGCCGGCAGCGCCACCTGCAACAGCGTCGATATCAGCGTCGCCATCGGTTCAGCCAGGAGCCCCGAAGCCGCCGCAGCCAACGCCGTACAAGAGCGCGAAGCCGGGTTCCAGGGGCAAGCGCTCGATGGTCATACCGACGGCGGCTACGCCGGCTCCGACGTCGCGGACCTTGGCCGATTGCCAGGCGCTCGCCGCAAAGGTGCAGGCCGGCCGCGTGCAGGACCCGCCGAAGAACTGTGTCGCTCGGTCACCGCCAGCACCACAGCCGCCAACTGGACCATCCCGATCGACCTGAGAGTCGCCTCGTCCACCGCACCGATCGGCCGGCCCACCAGCACGACCGCGACCTTCGTCATCTGCCCGACAAACCGCGTCGCGTCGAACCTGTCGTACGGCGCCGTCACCGGCTCGTACTGGAACATCCCGGCGACTGTGTCGTTCAATCGGGCGGTGGTGCCGGAGTTCGTCAACCACGTTTCCCGCGCGACTTTGTCCGGTCTGCCCGGCCTTGCCAGTACCGGTACCTATCTGCATCGACTGACCGATCCTGCGCTGAACAAGAAGAACGGTGACACTGCAGCTGGCCCGGGTGTCAAATGCCCGACCCGGCGGGCTGCGGGCCGAGTGGTTTCAGCCGCTGCTTCATCAACAGAACCCAGAACCAGTCCGCCGGGGGCACCTTGATCGGCTTCTACCGCAGTCAGCGCGTGCTCGCTCACGACCCCTTCCAGATAGACTTCACCGGGTGACGGAGCCGCGGCTGAGCCTGCAAATCGAAGCCGGTTATCACCAGTTTTGCCTGTTCGCATCACCCAGGAACCACCGGCAGCGACGGGCTCTAGGTCACCCGAGCACTGGACCTACTGTCGCTGCACAAGGGGTGGCGCCAGCGCCTGGTAATCGCCCGCGCCATCTCTGGTATGCGCATCAGGTGACGTGACCGGCTGCGGTCCCGTCGTCCGATTGGGGCCAGTTGGTGGTGGGCCCGGTGTGGGTGGGACTTCCGGCCCTGTTGGTGGCCGGGCGGGCTCGTGAGGCTGGGAGGCGGAGGTGCGACTGATGACGACATTGCCGACCGGCCGCTTCGTGTTCGACTTCGCCGAAGGCAGCATGGACGAGCAGGATCTGCTGGGGGGAAAGGGCGCCAACCTCGCGGAGATGACCCGGCTCGGGTTGCCGGTTCCGCCGGGATTCACGATCGCCACCACGGCCTGCCGGGCGTACCTGGAGACCGGCGATCTGCCGGCCGGGGTGAGTACGGAGATCTCGGCGCACCTGGCCCGGCTGGAAGAGGTGATGTGCCGGCGGTTGGGCGATCCGGCCGACCCGCTGCTGATCTCGGTACGCTCCGGCGCCAAGTTCTCGATGCCCGGGATGATGGAGACGATCCTCGACATCGGGCTGACCGACGAGTCGGTGCACGGGCTTGCGAAGCGCTCGGGTGACGAGCATTTCGCCTGGGACTCGTACCGGCGGTTGCTGCAGATGTACGCGCGCACGGTTCTCGACGTCCCGGACGAGGTGCTCCGGACCGCGGTGTCCGCGGAGTACGCCGAGTGGGGTGCCGGAACCCCGGAGGAACTGCCCGCCGCTGCCATCGAACGGGCCTGCGCGGAACTGCAGCGGGCGATCGCCGGCCATGCCGGTCGGCCGTTTCCGCAGGACCCGCGCGAACAGCTGGACCTGGCGGTCCGCGCCGTCTTTCGGTCGTGGTCGACTCCGCGCGCCCAGCTGTACCGGCGCCAGGAGCACATTCCCGGCGACCTCGGCACCGCCGTCAACGTGATGGCGATGGTCTTCGGCAATCGTGGCGCGGACAGCGGAACGGGGGTCGCGTTCACCCGGGATCCCGCCTCGGGCGCGCCTGGTAGCTACGGTGACTACCTTCAGGACGCGCAGGGCGAGGACGTGGTCGCCGGGGTCCGCAACACGGTCCCACTGGCCGAGCTGGCCACGATCGATCCGGTCAGCCACGCCGGCCTGATGGCCGCGATGTCCACGTTGGAGCAGCACTATCGCGACCTGTGCGACATCGAGTTCACCGTCGAACGTGGCCGGTTGTGGATCCTCCAGACGCGGGTCGGCAAACGTACCGCCGAAGCGGCGTTCCGGATCGCCGTCCAACTGGTCGACGAGGGCCTGATCACCCTGGATGAGGCGCTGCTGCGCGTCACCGGCGGTCAGCTCGGCCAGTTGATGTTTCCGCGCTTCCGCGCCGGGCACGGCGTACCGGCGCTGGCCCGTGGCGTCGGCGCCTCGCCGGGTGCCGCGGTCGGCGTCGCGGCGTTCGACTCGGCGGCGGCGAAACGGTTCGCCGCCGCCGGCCGGCAGGTGGTGCTGGTCCGCCGCGAGACCAACCCCGACGACCTGCCGGGCATGCTGGCAGCGGGCGGCATCCTGACCACCCGCGGTGGGAAGACGTCGCACGCCGCGGTCGTGGCCCGCGGTCTCGGCAAGGCTTGTGTCTGCGGTGTGGAAAGCCTGGCGGTGGACCCGCTGGCACGCCGGGCCGTCACCGCGGAGAACGTGGTGATCGAGGAAGGCGACCTACTCTCACTGGACGGTACGACGGGTGTCGTGCACCGGGGCGAGGTTCCGGTCGTACCGTCACCGATCGTCGAGTACTTCGAGGGCCGGCTCGAACTCGCCGCGGCCGACGACCTGGTCCGCGCGGTCGACCGGCTGCTGCGGCACGCGGACTCCTGCCGCAAGCTCGGCGTGCACGCGAACGCGGACACCCCCGCGGACTCCGCCCGGGCCCGCCGGTTCGGTGCCGAAGGCATCGGGTTGTGCCGGACCGAGCACATGTTCCTCGGTGCGCGGCGGAAGCTGGTCGAGCGGCTGGTCCTTGCCGGGACGGCGACCGAGCAGCAGTCCGTCCTCGACGACCTGCTGCAGCTGCAGCGCGCGGACTTCATCGAGATCTTCCGCTCGATGGGCGGCTTGCCGGTCACGGTGCGGCTGATCGATCCGCCGTTGCACGAGTTCCTGCCGGACCTCACCGACCTGTCCGTCCGGGCGGCCGTCGGCCGGGCCACCACCGCTCCCGATCTGGAGGCGGAAGGTCTGCTGGCCGCGGTCCGGCGGCTGCACGAGAGCAACCCGATGCTAGGGCTGCGAGGCGTACGGCTGGGGATCGCCGTTCCGGGATTGTTCGCCATGCAGACCAGGGCGATCGCGGAGGCGACGGCGATCGTCGCGGCGGAAGGTACGACGGTGCGGCCGGAAATCATGGTCCCGTTGATCGCGGGCGACGCGGAGCTGCGTCTCGTACGGCAGGAGATCGAGGCCGTCCTGGCCGAAGTGCGGAGCCGGACCGGTTGCCAGATCCCGACTCGCGTCGGGGCGATGATCGAAGTACCAAGGGCGGCGCTGGGTGCCGGCCGGATCGCCCGGCACGCGGACTTCTTCTCGTTCGGCACCAACGATCTGACCCAGCTGACCTGGGCGTTCAGCCGGGACGACGTCGAAGCGTCGATCTTCCCGCGCTATCTCGACGCCGGGATCTTCGAGGTCTCGCCGTTCGAGTCGCTGGACGTCGAGGGCGTGGGGCGGCTGGTCCGGCTCGCGGTCGCCGAGGGACGCGACGCCAACCCCGGTCTGGTCGTCGGCGTCTGCGGTGAGCACGGCGGCGACCCGGCGTCGATCGAGTTCTTCGCCGCGGCCGGACTCGACTACGTTTCGTGCTCCCCGTTCCGGATTCCGATCGCCCGGCTCACGGCCGGGCGGGTCGCGGTGGCTTCCAGTTCGGCCGGAAGCGACACGCGGTGACGAGCGGCGGCGTGGTCAGTCGGCCGGGGGCGTCTCGAGGGCGGTGGCGATGTGGTGAGACCAGGCGCGGACGTCCTGCCAGTCCCTGGAGTCGCCGACGAGGCGTTCGAGGTCCGCGTGATGCAGGACCGCGTCGGGCTGCAGGTCGCCGGCGAAGGTCTTGACCGGGGGAGCGCCGATCTCGCGGGCCAGCCGGGCCACATCGGCCGGTACGGGCTGGTCCGGCCGGCTGCCCGTTCCAATCGGACCGGAGTGGAACAGCCACACCCGCCGGGTACGGAGCTGACGCTCGTGCCTCCGGAGGAACCGGACCGCCTCGGGCAGCCAGCGACCTTGATAGATCGCACTGCCGAGGATGACGGCGTCGTACGGCGTGACGGCCTGGACCGCGCCGAGTTCGTGCACGTCGACCGTGAATCCGGCGGCGCGGAGCTCGACGCCGATGGCCGCGGCGATGCTCGCGGTCGCGCCCATCTTGGTCGCGTAGGTGATCAGAACGGTCATCGGATGCTCCTCTACGGGTTGAGCAGGCGGACGACGGTCAGGGCGGCGAAGATGCCGACCACGGCCAGCCCGACGACAAGGATCGCGACGCGTACCAGGCCGCTCCACCACGGGAGGTCGTCGGGCTTGCGCTCATGCATCAGGGTTCCCGTGGTCCTCGCGGGCCTCTCCGGGCCCGGGTTCGCTCGGCGGCTGCTCGGTGCGGTGCCGCTCTCGGTACAGCTCGACACCGAGGTGGCGGATCACCGCCTGGGCCGGGCCGGACGAACCGGTGGCCCGGCGGCCCGCGGAAGTACGGCGGGCGTCGCGCTGGATGCGGGCCTTCTCGATCTCACTCATGGCCGTTTCCCTTCTCGCAGTACCAGCACACGCCGGATCCCGGCCGCCGGGCAGGGCAGAAGTTCCCGGCCGTGGTGGACCGGATGACCCTGGCTCACAGCCGGACGGCCGCGAGGAGCGCGCCCATCGCTAACCGGCCTGGTCCGGTGAGGACTTTGGGCTCTGGAGAGCGCCGCTGATCAGTCTGACCCTCGATTGAACCGCGGCCGTCCGGCGGCGGTGGGGGAGGGGAAGACTGATGAGGTTCAACCGAACGGCAGGGGCGGTCCTGGGGATCGCCGGGCTGGTGCTGGGGGCGGGAACCGCGGCCGGCGCAACTCCGGTGTCCACACCGGGCATCGCGATCGCGCCCGCACCGGCCGGCCCGGGTGACGCGCAGTTCGTGCCCGGCGCGAGCAACGTCGTTCCCGCGACGGCCGCGCCGGCGACCGACATCGGCAAGGTCAGGCTGCGGACCGCGGCCGCACCGTTCTACGCGTGCCCGGGGTTCAGCGGGCTGGACGCCCAGAACCCGCTGGCGAACCTGTACGCCGACAAGTTCACCTGGGCGCCGTACGCGCCGTACCGGGTCGGCAACGGTGGCGGGAACATCAACTGGTCACTGAATCCGTACAAGAACGCGAGCTGGTATATGTGGTTCCACTCGCTGCGCTGGCTGGGACAGGGGATCATTGCCGCCGGCAAGGGTGATCTGACCGCGTTGACCCGGGTGAACACGATCGCATACGACTGGTACCGCGACAACCCGTACTCGTGGAAGGCGAACGTCGGCGCCTGGGAGTCCACCATGCACCGGACCAATGTCCTGATTTGCCTGCGCCAGGCGATCCTGTCCGGGCTGCAGGTCACCACGCTGCCGACGCGGTACGCCTGGCTCGACACGGCGCTGCTCAGCCATGCGCGGTTCCTGACGAACTACTGGAGCGGCGCGTGGAACCACGGCACCGACGAGAGCATCGCGCTGTTCGGCGTGGGCGTGACACTCAACCGCGCCGACTACAAGAACCTCGCGGTGCAGCGGCTGGCCGCCGGGATCACCACGTCGATCGACGCGCAAGGCTCGACGAACGAACAGTCGGCCGGGTACGCCGCCTTCAACTACTCGCTCTGGGGCCGTGCGATCACGGTGCTGCGGAACGGCGGTGTCGATCCCGGGACGACCATCTCGGCGCGCCGGGATCTGCTGGCCAAGTGGTTGACGCTGGCAACGAACTCGCTGGGCAAGCTGCCGCAGATCGGTGACACCGAACTGCAGGCGACCTACCCGTACGCGGGCACGCCGATGGAGTACGCCGGGTCGCTCGGCAGCCGAGGTACGGTCCCGCCGTGGCGCGTCGGCGTCTACTCGAACGGCTACGTGTTCGGCCGTACGGGATGGGGGACCGACCCGGCGCGGGGGTTCGGGGACGAGTCGGCGTACAGCATCAGGTTCGGGTCGGCGCGGGCGTTCCACGGGCACAGCGACCACACCGGCATCACGTACACCGCCCGCGGGCGGGACATCATCATCAACGGTGGGTACGCCGCGTACAACGCCGGTGCCTGGCGGGCCTGGACCGTGAGCCCGAGCGCCCAGAGCATGCTGACGACGCCGATGTCGACCGATCTGAATCCGGTGACGAAACTGACCGCGTACGCGGTGAAGGCGAACGCGGAGTCGTACCAGTTCAGTGACGTACCGGGAACGGGGATCAGCCGGGTACGGCGTGTGCTGGTGCTGAAGGACCCCGACCTGATCGTCACCTGGGACACCGCCTCGGCAAGAACCGCGCAGGCGTTCCAGACGCTGTGGCACCTTCCGGCGGATCAGCGCGCGACGGTGTACTCCCGAACGACCGCGACCGCGATGGCCCCTGGCGACAGCACACGGACGGTGCTCTTCCAGGTGCCGTTCAAGCAGGCGTTGCCGGCCGGTGCGACGTTGGTGAAACAGGGGCAGAGCAGTCCGATCCAGGGCTGGACGTACCCGACCAGCTACGTCCGCAAGTCCGCACCGACGGTCATGATGGCCAGGTCCGGCAAGAGCGCGTCGATCCTGTCGTTCGTCGTACCGGTCCGCGCGACCGGAGGAGTCACCTACAGCACCCGCTGGTCCGGCACGACGTTCGTCGTCTCGCTGAATGTGGGCGGCAAGGTCACCGCGATCGCCGTGTCCGGCGGCGGCTCGCTGTACCGCGCCGGCTGAACCGGCCGAGTGCGGTGACCAGACCCGGCACCGAGGCGAGGACCAGCGCGTACCCGGCCTCGGTGCCGGTTACTGGTTGCAGGTCGAGCAGGTTCCGCAACGGGCCGAACGCCAGCGGCAGCAGCTGGGCGACGAGCGCTCCGGCGATGGCGAGATCGAGGAAGCGCAGCCGTCGGCCACCGGGTGGACTCGGCCGGCGCAGTGCCAGCGCGACCCCGAGCTGGGCCAGCCCGAGAACGAGATAGGTCATCGGCTGCCAGGCGGCGCCGGTGCTTCGGGCCCAGAGGGCGGCGGTCAGGGTCACGGCGGTGATCAGGGTTCCGGTTCCGGCGATTCGTTGCCAAAGGCCCGCACCGAGGATCTGTTCCTGGGGTGAACGGGGTGGCTGCCGCATCGTCCGGGGATCGGCGGGTTCGGCGCCGATGGCGACGCCGGGCAGGCCGTGGGTGAGCATGTTGATCCAGAGGATCTGGCCGGGCAGCAGTGGGACGGCGAAACCCAGCAACGGCCCGATCAGCATCACCAGGATCTCGGCGAGGCCGCCGCTCAGCGCGTAGCGGAGGAAGGTGCGGATGTTGGCGTAGATCCGCCGGCCTTCTTCGATCGCGGCTTCCACCGTGCCGAGGTCGTCGTTGGTAAGGACCAGGTCGGCGGCCTGGCGGGCGACCTCGGTCCCGCCTTTGCCCATCGCCACGCCGATGTCGGCGCGCCGGAGCGCGGGCGCGTCGTTGACGCCGTCGCCGGTCATCGCGACGACGTGCCCGGCCGCTTGCCACGCGCGGACGATGCCGAGCTTCTGTTCCGGGCGGATGCGGGCGAAGACGCGGCCGGTGGCCGGGTCCTGGCCGGCGTCGAGGTCGGCGCCGGTGACGACGCCGCCGTCGTGGACGCCGATCCGGTTCGCTACGGCGAGTGCGGTGCCGGGCGCGTCGCCGGTGATCAGGAGCAGGTCGATACCGGCGCGGCCGAACGTGGCGACGACCTCGGCGGCGTTGGGCCGTACGGGGTCGGTGATCGCGACCAGACCGGCCAGGCGCAGGCCGTCCTCGGTACGGGGCGTACCGGGCGCGAGCAGCTTGTCGGCGACGGCGAGGACGCGGTACCCGGCCGCCGACAGTTCGGCGGCGACCGCCTGCGCCCGATCGACGTCGCCGTCCGGCGTGACGACGGACGTGAGCATCACTTCGGGCGCGCCCTTCCCGATCACGAGCAGGTCGTCCCGGCCGGGTTGTTCGTGGAAGCTGGTCATCCGTTTGCGGGTGCTGTCGAAGGGCAGCTCGTGCGTCCGTGGGTACGCGGCCCGGAGCTCTTCGGGCGCGACGGCGCCGCGGTGCGCCAGGGTGAGCAGGGCGGCCTCGGTCGGGTCACCGATCGGCCGCCAGACCGGGTCGTCGGCAGTCGGCGGCCGCAGGCCGGCATCGTTGCACAGGGCAACATCACGGAGCAGCCGCCGGACGGCGGGCGAGGCGCTGTCCAGCCGCTCGACGGACGCCGGCAGAGTCGGCGCGAGGTGACCGGCGGGGTCGTAGCCCGGGCCGCTCGCCGACAGCGATCCGGCTTCGGTCCAGAGCTGCTCGGCCCGCATGATGCCTTCGGTCAGGGTGCCGGTCTTGTCGGTGGCGACGACGGTGACCGCGCCGAGGGTCTCGACGGCCGGCAGCGCGCGGACCAGCGCGGCGCGCTGTGCCATCCGGTGCGCGCCGATCGCGAGGGCGAGGGTGACGACCGCGGGCAGCGACTCGGGTACGGCGGCGACCGTGAGGCTGACGGCGGTGACGATCATGTTCGGCAGCGGCAGCCCGCGGATCAGGCCGGCGGCGGCGACGATCGCGGACAGGACGACCGCCGCGATGCTCAGCACCCGGCTGAGCCCGGTCAGCCGGCGCTGCAACGGCGTGGCGCGCGGGCGCTGACCGGACAGCAGCGCCGCGATCTTGCCGAGCGCGCTGTTCGGGCCGGTGCGGGTGACGACGGCGGAGCCGCGGCCCCGCGTCACGATCGTCCCGGCGTAGAGCTCGTCCGGCGTCTGCTTCTCGACCGGAACGGACTCGCCGGTGAGCGCGGATTCGTCGGCCTGCAACCGGACCGCGTCGAACAACCGCAGATCGGCGGGCACGATGTCACCCGCTTGCAGCAGCACCACGTCGTCCGGCACGACCTCGGCCGCCGGTACGACGGTGGCGCGGCCGTCGCGGCGTACGGTGGCCTGTGGCGCCGCCAAGCGGTTCAGCGCGGTGAGCGCGTGCTCCGCGCGGATCTCCTGTGCCACGCCGACGGTCGTGTTGAGGACGACGACGACCAGGATCACGGTCAGATCGGTGAAGTCGTGCAGACTCGCGGTCAGGACGGCGGCTCCGACGAGCAGCAGGATCATCGGATCCCGCAACTGCAGGAGGACGCGCCGCCACGGCGAGGGCGGACGGGGCGCGGGATTCGTGTTCGGCCCGTGTTCGGTGAGTGCGACCGCGGCCTGGCTCGTGGAGAGGCCGCGCGGCGCGGACTGCTGAACGGTCATCGGTGCAACTCCAGCTCGTGCCGCGTGCCGCTGCTGTCGAGCAGGTCGAGGGCGAACACGAGGATCAGGCAGAGCAGGAACGCCGCGAGCAGCAGTTCGGCCGCGCTCGTCTCGGCGAGTCCGACCGTCACGGCGTACAGCACGACGGCAACCACTGCTGCTCCGCCTTCGGCGCGTCCCAGCCGCCCTGGGCGGTGCCCGCCGCGAATCACCACGAAGGCGATCCCGCCGAGTATCAGGCCGACGGACGCCATCGCGCGGGCGGTGTGGATCATCGCGATCTCGCCGTACCCGAGGTAGCCGGAGTAGGTGGCGAGAACGGAGCCGAGCAGGATCAGGGCGACGACATCGCGACCACGCAGGCGCACCGCACTCACCTCCGGCCGGTGGTCTTCGGCCGCGGGAGCGACACCAGGGTCCAGCCCGCGGCGAACAGCACGACCAGCGTGACCCGGAGGCCTTCGGACCACCCACTGGTCCAGACCGCGGTGGCCAGTACCTGTGGGAAGAAGACGATCCAGACGAGGATCTCGGCCACGATCGGCAGATCACGGATCCAGGACGCGAGGCCGTCCAGCCGGCCGTTGTGCATCAGCACGAAGAATGCGATCCACAAGCCGGTCATCCAGACGAACCATCCGGTGGAGGACGGCGGCATCCGGCGTGCCTCGGTTGCTGGGCTTCCGGTCGACGGCTTGGACATGTTTGCTCCCTTCCGCACTTCAAGCATCGGTGCGCCGCCGGCTCCCCAGCAGGGCCGAAAGTCCATGCTGCTCCGGCACTCCTCCCCAAGGACGCCCCGGCTGTCGCGCGGATCACGGCAGTCACACCGTGGACGGGTCTTTCGGCCCTACGAGCGGAGTATGGACGGGCGTTCGCTCGAACCATCCAGTCGAGGGAGACGGTGATGGACAGAGACGCGCTTCTGCGGGCGGCGGTGCTGGCGCCGTCGATGCACAACACGCAACCGTGGCGGTTCCGGTTCGTGGGGGAGACGGTCGAGGTGTACCGGGACCGGACGCGGGAGTTGCCGGCCGAGGATCCGTCCCGGCGGATGCTGTTCGTGTCGCTCGGGGCGGCGATCTTCAACCTTCGGGTCGCGGCGGCCGCCCGCGGGTCCGGATCGGAAGTACGCCATCTGGTCGATCAGCAACGGCCGGACCTGGTCGCCGTCGTCGAACTGGGCGGGCCGCCGAGCGAATCGATGGCCGGGCTCGCCCCGTACCTGTCGCAGCGACGGACGAACCGGGAACCGTTCGCGGCCGAGCGGCTACCTGGTCAGGTCCGGGTGGAGCTCGACCTGTGCGCGCGCGTCGAAGGCGCCGTCCTGCAATGGCTCGACACCAAGTCCCGGCAGTGGTGGACCCGGATCGCGACGAACGAGGCAGCGGCCGCGGACGATGACGACGAGGCCCGGACGGCTGAGCGCCGGCAGTGGGTCGGCGGCGATCGGGCGTCCGACGGGGTGCCGTCCAGCGCGCTCGGTTCGCGAGTCGCGGGCGGCAATCCGGTCGTCCGTGAGCTCGCCGCGACGGTGGCCGACGAGGCGCGACCGGTGGCCGACTTCGAGCGGGAGCCGCAGTTGGCGGTGCTGGCGACCCGGTACGACGGCCCGATCGAGTGGCTCCGCGCCGGGCAGGCGCTGGAGCACGTCCTGCTCGAAGCCACCGCGCGCGGGGTCGCGACGTCGTTGCTGAACCAGGCGGTCGAGCACGAGGAGCTCCGTCCGCAGATCAGCGATCCGCTCGAACCGTGGCAGCGTCCACAGGCGGTGATCCGGTTCGGGTACGGCCCACCCGTACCGCCGACGCCGCGCCGCCCCATCGCGGAGGTCCTGATCCCCGACTGACCGTGCCCTGGCGCGACCAGGACCTTCGCCTCTGCTCCGGCGGCCCGGGCCGTTCGACGCTGGCTGGGACGGACGAGTGTCGGGAGGGCGTGATGAGTGTGGTGGCGTACCCGGTTCGGGTGGACGGAACACTCGAGGAACCGCTGAGCCGGTGGTTGTGGCTGGTCAAGTGGTTGCTGGCGATCCCGCACCTGCTGGTGCTGTTCCTGCTGTGGATCGCGTTCGCGGTACTGAGTGTGGTGGCGTTCTTCGCGATTCTGTTCACCGGGCACTATCCACGGCGGATCTTCGACTTCAACGTCGGGGTCCTGCGGTGGTGGTGGCGGGTGCAGTTCTATGCGTACGGCGCGCTGGGGACGGACAGGTACCCGCCGTTCACGCTGCGGGACGTGCCCTCGTACCCGGCGCATCTCGAGGTGAAGTACCCGGAACACCTGTCCCGCGGGCTGGTGCTGGTGAAGTGGTGGTTGCTGGCGATCCCGCACTACCTCGTGGTCGGCTTCTTCGTCGGCGCCGGCACGTCGTACGCCTCGCGGGCCGACGATCGCGCGTGGGGCTGGAGCGGCGGGCTCGTCGGACTGCTGGTCGTGGTGGCGGCGGTGGTGCTGCTGTTCACCGGGCGGTACCCGCGGCCGGTGTTCGACCTGGTCCTCGGGATGAACCGCTGGGCGCTGCGCGTCGCGGCGTACGCGGGTCTGATGGTCGATCAGTACCCGCCGTTCCGCCTGGACCTGGGCGGTGACGACCCGGGGACGACCGAACTCCACGAACCGCTTCTGCCCGCCGGACCAGGGACCTTCGGCCCTGCAAGCACCACCGATGCCACCGGTGGAATGAGTACGACGGAAGCCGGCGAGCAGAGGGATCGATCATGAGTGTGCGAGTGGGGATCAACGGGTTCGGGCGGATCGGGCGGGACTATCTGCGCTGCCTGCTCGAACGAGGAGCAGGTGACATCGAGGTGGTGGCGATCAACGATGTCGCGTCGCCGGCGACGCTCGCGCACCTGCTCCGGTACGACTCGACGTACGGGCCGTTGAAGGAATCGGTCGAGTACACGCCGAACGCGATCAAGGTGGCCGGAAGGATGATCCGCGCGACCGCGGAGCGTGACCCGGCGAAGCTCGACTGGAGCGCTGTCGGAGCCGAGATCGTGATCGAGTCGACCGGTAAGTTCCGCACTCGGGAGGCGGCCGGCGCGCATCTGGCCGCCGGGGCCCGCAAGGTGATCCTGTCGGTGCCGGGAAAGGACGTGGACGCGACCGTCGTCCTCGGCGTGAACGACGACGACTACGACCCGGTGGCCCATGACGTCATCTCGAACGCTTCGTGTACGACGAACTGCGTGGCGCCGATGGTGTCGGTGCTGCACAGCGCGTTCGGGATCGAGCACGGGCTGATGACGACGATCCACAGTTACACCAACGATCAGGTGCTGCTGGACTCGCCGCACAAGGACATCCGGCGGGGCCGGTCCGGCGCGGCCAACGTGATCCCGACCAGTACCGGAGCGGCCCGCGCGATCGGTCTGGTGATTCCGGAGCTGGCCGGGCGGATCGACGGCGTCGCGGTGCGGGTTCCGATCGAGGACGGATCGCTCACCGATCTGTCGGTGCAGCTGCACGAGGCCGTCACGGCCGAGATCGTGAACGAGGCGTTCGCGGACGCGGCCGCCGGCCCGCTGAAGGGGATCCTGCGGTACACGACCGATCCGATCGTGTCCCGCGACATCATCGGCGACCCGGCGTCGTGCATTTTCGACGCGTCGCTGACCCAGGTCCAGAACCATCTGGTCAAGGTGTTCGGCTGGTACGACAACGAGTGGGGCTACACGAGCCGCCTGGTCGACCTGACCGAGCTCGTCGCCGCCGCGCTGTAAGCAGGAGGAGACATGAGCGGCGAGTACGTTGTGCGGCTGAACGACGACGTGGACCCGGACGAGGCCAAGGCAGCGCTCGATCCGGCGCGGGTCGGCCTGAAGGTTGCCTGGCTGGCGGAGCTGGCGCAGCAGGGAGTCCGTGTCCCGGCGGGTTTCGCCGTCACCGCCTCGGCGTACCGCGAGTTCATCGTCGACTCCCGGCTGGGGCCCGTGATCGCGCAGGCGATCCGGAGGTTCCGGGCCGGGCGTGACCTGGTGGTGGCCGCGGCCGAGATCCGGACCGCGTTCCGCGACGCGTGGCTGCCGCCGGTGGTGGTGGACGAGATCGTCGCCGCGTACGCGGAGCTGGGCGGCGACGGCACGGACGTCGCCGTCCGGTGCAGCCCGCGGACGGCGGCCGAGGGTGTCCAGGACGAGGTGTTCCTGCACCTGACGACCGTGCAGGACGTGCTGGCTGCCTGCCGGCGGTGCTTCGCCTCGCTGTACGGAACCGTTGCGGTCGGCAACCGTGAGGCGCTGGGAGTGGACCAGCTCCGGGTCGCGATGCCGGTGGTCGTCCAGCCGATGGTGCGCTCCGGCCTCGGCGGGTCCGGTACGGCGCGCGGCGAGAGCACTTTCGTCCGCGTCCGCGCGTCGTGGGGGATCGGTTCGCACGCTGACTCGGACCTGTACTCGGTCCATCCCGGTGCCCGCCCGCTGGTCGTGCGGCACCGTGGCGCCAAGCTGACGAAGACCGTGTACGCCGACCCGCGCGGTACCCGCACGGTGCCGACGACACCGGCCGAACGCGCCGGCCTCGTACTCACCGACGAGGAGCTTCAAGAACTCGCCCGGTGGTCGGTCGTCGCCGACGAACACTTCCGGCACCCGATGACGCTCGAGTGGGCCAAGGACGGCCAGACCGGCAGTCTGTACGTCGTCGAGGTCCGGCCGGGCGTGGCAGCCGAGGTGACGATCCAGGACCGCGGCAGCTCGGTCCCCGAACCACAGTACGGGTGACACCGATGTTCGAGATCCGGTTCCACGGCCGCGGCGGTCAGGGCGTCGTGACGACGACCGAACTGCTGTCGGTCGCGGCGTTCGCCGAGGGCAGGCACGCGCAGGCGTTCCCGACGTTCGGATCGGAGCGGACTGGCGCGCCGGTGGTCGGGTTCTGCCGGATCGGCGATCACCCGATCCGCTCTCACGATCCGATCGCGGCACCGAACGCGCTGATCGTCCAGGACGCCACGCTGCTTCGTCTTCCCGGCGTCTTGACCGGGCTCGCGGCGGACGGGTATCTCCTCGTCAACTCCGCGCGGACGCCGGCGGAGTTGGGACTGGACCCCAGTGCCCGGGTGCTGACCGTCCCGGCGACGGAGCTTGCCTTGACACACCTCGGCCGCCCGCTGCCGGGTGCTGTGCTGCTGGGTGCCTTCGCGGCCTTCACCGGGCAGGTGAGGCTCGACTCGGTGCTGGCGGCGATCCGCGAGCGGTTCTCCGGTGCGGTTGCCGTCGGCAACATCACCGCAGCGCGCTCGGCGTACGGCCTGGCCCTCGAGGAGACCGCTCGTGCGCGCACAGATTGAAGGCTCACGCGCGGTCGCGCGGACGGTCGCGCGCTGCCGGCCCGAGGTAGTGTGCGCGTACCCGATCTCGCCGCAGACCCACATCGTCGAGGCACTCAGCGTGCTGGTCGCCGCCGGCACCCTGGCACCGTGCGAGTTCGTGAACGTGGAGTCGGAGTTCGGCGCGATGTCGGTCGCGATCGGCGCCTCGGCAGCCGGCGCCCGGGCGTACACGGCGACCGCCAGTCAGGGCCTGCTGTACATGGCCGAAGCGTTGTACAACGCCTCGGGGCTCGGCCTGCCGATCGTGATGACGGTCGCCAACCGCGCGATCGGTGCCCCGATCAACATCTGGAACGACCAGAGCGATTCGCTGTCGCAGCGTGACTCGGGCTGGATCCAGCTGTACGCGGAGAGCAACCAGGAGGCGGCCGACCTGCACGTGCAGGCGTTCCGGATCGCCGAGGAGCTGTCGCTGCCGGTGATGGTGTGCATGGACGGATTCGTCCTGACCCATGCGGTCGAGGGCATCGACGTACCGTCCCAGGAACAGGTCGACGCGTTCCTGCCGTCGTACCGGCCGCGGCAGCTGCTCGATCCGGACGCACCGATCACCATCGGCGCGATGGTCGGCCCGGACGCCTTCACGGAGGTCCGCTACCTGGCCCACGCGAAACACCTGAAGGCGCTCGAAGTGATCCCCCGGGTGGCCGGCGATTTCGCCCGTGAGTTCGCCCGCACCTCGGGCGGACTCGTTCGGCCGTACGGCTGCCAGGACGCGGAGATCGTGGTGATCGCGCTCGGCTCGGTGCTGGGCACGCTGAAGGACACCGTCGACGAGCTGCGCTCCGGCGGTGTGCGCGTCGGCGTACTCGGGCTGACGACGTTCCGGCCGTTCCCGTACGACGCCGTGCGGGCCGCGCTCCGGGACGCGCGCCACGTGATCGTGCTGGAGCGAGCCCTCGGGACCGGGATGGGTGGGATCGTCACCGCGGACGTCCGCGGGAGCGTTCCGGCCGCGCGGATCTCGACGGTGATCGCCGGCCTGGGCGGTCGCCCGATCACCAGGGCGGCGCTTCGCGAGCTGCTGACCGGAGCGGATCAGCTGGAGCCGCTGACCTTCCTGGACCTCAAGCGCGACGTCGTCGAGAGGGAGCTGACCTAGTCATGTCAGGACAACGGATCAAGTTCTACCAGACCGGCAGCTTCGCGGTCGGCAACCGGCTGCTGAAACCGGAGCAGCGGACCGTGCAGTCCGACGCCGGCCGGACGAACTCGCTGACGACGGGTCATCGTGCGTGTCAGGGCTGCGGCGAGGCGCTCGGTGCCCGCTACGTGCTGGATGCCGTGATGCGTGCCACCGGCAACCGTGCGGTCACGGTGAACGCGACCGGCTGCCTCGAGGTGTTCTCGACACCGTTCCCGGAATCGTCGTGGCGGGTGCCGTGGCTGCACTCGTTGTTCGGCAACGCTCCGGCCGTCGCCACCGGGGTCGCCGCGGCGCTGAAGGCGAAGGGCCGGACGGACGTTCGGGTGGTCGGCCAGGGCGGCGACGGTGGCACCGTCGACATCGGCCTGGCGTGCCTGTCCGGGATGTTCGAGCGCAACGACGACGTGCTGTACGTCTGCTACGACAACGGTGGCTATATGAACACCGGCGTCCAGCGGTCCGGCGCGACACCGCACGGTGCGGTGACGACCACGACCCCGGCCGGGAACTCGTTCGGGCAGGGTAAGAACCTGCCGTTGATCGCGATGGCGCACCGGATCCCGTACGTCGCCACCGCGACCGTCGCAGACCTACGCGACCTGGAGTACAAGGCGGCCCGGGCGATGGAGTTCCACGGCGCGCGGTACCTGCACGTCCTGGTGCCGTGCCCGCTGGGCTGGCGGACCGCCTCGGACAAGACCGTCTCCGTGGCCCGGATGGCCGTGGAGAGCGGGTTCTTCCCGGTCTTCGAGGCGATCGACGGCGAGGTGACGGAGGTGACGCCGATCCGCCGTCCGCGTCCGGTCGCCGACTACCTGAGCCTGCAAGGCCGCTTCGGCGAGACGCCTGCCGCGGACGTGGTCAGCAGACTCCAGGCAGAGGCAGATCGCAACATCCGCAGCTTCGGATTGGTGGTGGAGTAGATGCCCGAGGCAAGTAAGCGTCCGTACGCGATCACTCTTGACGTAGGTTCCAGCCGCGCGAACAAGACCGGTTCGTGGCGGACCGAGCGGCCCGTCTACCTGGACCGGATGCCGCCGTGCAACGACGCGTGCCCGGCGGGCGAGAACGTCCAGGAGTGGCTCGCGCGAGCCGAGGAAGGCGACTACGAGGCGGCCTGGCGGCAGATCATGGCCGACAATCCGTTCCCGGCGATCATGGGCCGGGTCTGCTACCGGCCCTGCGAGACCGCCTGTAACCGCGCGACCCTGGACCAGCCGGTCGGGATCAACTCGGTGGAGCGCTTCCTCGGCGACGAGGCGATCGAACAAGGCTGGTCGGTCGCCGTCGAGGCCGCGCCGAGCGGCAAGAGCGTACTGATCGTCGGCGCCGGTCCGTCCGGACTGTCGGCGGCGTACCACCTGGCGCTCCGCGGGCATCGGGTGACGGTGCGGGACGACGCGCCGCGGGCCGGCGGGATGATGCGGTACGGCATCCCGTCGTACCGGCTGCCGCGGGATGTGGTCGAGGCCGAGATCCAGCGCATCGCCGGTCTCGGCGTGCGGCTGGAACTCGAGACACCGGTGACGTCCCTGGACGACGCACTCGCCGAGTTCGACGCGGTGTTTCTCGCGGTCGGCGCGCACGTCGGCCGCCGCGCGGACATCCCGGCCGGTGACTCGGCGCGGATCATCGACGCGGTGTCGCTGCTCGCCGGCCTGGAGAAGGGCGAGCAGCCGCTGCTCGGGCGCCGGGTCGCGGTGTACGGCGGCGGCAACACCGCGATGGATGTCGCGCGGACCGCTCGGCGGCTCGGCGCGGCGGACGCGGTCGTGGTCTATCGCCGTACCAGGGAACGGATGCCGGCCCACGACATCGAGGTCCGTGAAGCAGCCGACGAGGGCGTCCGGATGCGATGGCTGTCGACCGTGGTGTATGCCGGAACCGACCGGATCCGGATCGAGAAGATGCGGCTCGACGAGACCGGGTTCCCGCAACCCACCGGCGAGTTCGAGGACCTCGACGCCGACTCGCTGGTGCTCGCGCTCGGGCAGCAAGCGGATCTCGCGCTGGTGCGGGACCTGCCGGACGTGGCGGTTGCCGACGGGGTGGTGCAGGTCGACGGGCGGATGATGACCGGCCGGGCCGGGCTGTTCGCCGGCGGCGACATGGTTCCGGGCGAGCGCACCGTCACGGTCGCCGTCGGGCACGGCAAGCAGGCCGCGCGGAACATCGACGCCTGGCTGAGCGGAGCGGTCTACGAACACCCGGACCGGCCGGAACCCGCGTCGTACGACCGCCTCAACACCTGGTACTACGCGGATGCGCCGGCGACGCTCCGGCCACAGCTGGATCTCGCTCGGAGGATCACGACCTTCGACGAGGTGACCGGCGGGCTGACCGCGGAGAACGCGCTGTTCGAGGCCCGCCGGTGCATGTCCTGCGGCAACTGCCTGGAGTGCGACAACTGCTTCGGCGTCTGCCCCGACAACGCCGTCATCAAGCTCGGCCCCGGCAACGGGTACGAGATCGACCTGGACTTCTGCAAAGGCTGCGGTCTCTGCGCCGCCGAGTGCCCCAGCGGAGCCATCACGATGATCCGTGAACGCTCCTGATCGCTGGGGAGGAACGTTGGCACCCGACGGGAAGGTCGCGGCGGTGCCGGAGCCGGCACCGGTCGAGCGGCAGCCGGTCGACGCCGTGTTCACCATGCTGGGGTCGGGGCGCCGTGGACTGACGGCCGCGGAGGCCGCGACGCGGCTGGCGGAGCACGGCCGCAACGAGTTGCCCCGGACACGAGGGCGGCCGTTGCTGCTGCGGTTCGCCGCCCAGTTCACCGATCTGATGGCCGTGGTGCTGCAGGTCGCGGCGGTGATCACGTTCCTGGCGTATCTGCTCGGTACTCCGCCCGACATCGGCAACCTCCAGCTGGCGATCGCGATCGTCGCGGTCGTCGTGCTGAACGCTGCCATCGGCTTCGGCCAGGAGTACATGGCCGAGCGCACGGCCGAGGCACTCCAGGCCATGGTGCCGCACCGCTGCCGCGTGGTCCGGGACGGTGAGCGGATCGAGGTGCCGGCCGTCGAGCTGGTGGTCGGCGACCTGGTCGCCCTGGAGGCCGGCGACGCGGTGTCGGCGGACTGCCGGCTCGTCGACGCGCACGACCTGAAGGTCAACAACATGGCGCTCACCGGTGAGAGCGATCCGGTCGGACGGAGTGCTGATCCGGTCGGCGCGCAGGTCCCCAAGCTGGAGGCCCGCAACCTGGCGTGGATGGGCACGACGGTCACCGACGGCGTCGGCAAAGCGGTGGTCACCGCTGTCGGGGCGGCGACTGAATTCGGCGGGATCTTCCGGCTGACCGAGCAGACCTCGTCCGACCGCAGTCCGCTGCAGAAGCAGGTCGCGTTGATGGCGAAACGAGTGGCCGCGGCGGCCTTCTCATTGGGCGCGTTGCTCTTCTTCGTCCGGCTGCCCGCCGGTGACCCACTGGTCAAGACGTTCGTCTTCTCGCTCGGCGTGATGGTGGCGCTGGTCCCCGAAGGGCTTCCGGCGACGCTGTCGGTCACGCTGGCCGTCGGCGTCCGGCGGATGGCGCGCCGGCAGGCGCTGATCAAGAAACTCCTCGCGGTGGAGACGCTGGGATCGACCACGGTCATCTGTACCGACAAGACCGGCACTCTGACCAAAGCCGAGATGACCGCCCAGGTGGTCTGGGCCGACGGGCACGCCCACGCGATCACCGGTGTCGGCTACGCGCCGGACGGCACGGTCGAGGACCCGGAACCGGTCCGTGACCTGCTGCGCGTCGCCGCGTTGTGCTGCGATGCCCGGTTGCTGCCACCGTCCGGCCAGGAAGGCTGGAGGGTGCTCGGTGACACCACCGAGGGGGCGCTCCTCGTCGCCGCGGTCAAGGCCGGGATCGATCTGGACGCCGAGCAGGCGTTGGCACCACGGGTCGGTGAGTTCCCGTTCGACTCCGTCCGGAAGCTGATGACGACGCTGCATCGGTACGACGGCCGGATCCGGGCGTACGTCAAGGGTGCACCGCAGGAAGTGCTCGCCCGTTGTGCCGGACTGGAAGACCTCGACCGGAAGCAGATCCTGACGGCGAACGACGACCTGGCCCGCTCGGCGCTACGGGTGCTCGCGGTGGCGGTCCGGACTGTCGGCAGCGAGCAGGCCGGGCAGTTGGAAGCCGAGAACGACCTGACCTTCCTCGGCCTGGTCGGCATGCTCGATCCGCCCCGGCCGGAGGTTGTCACCGCGGTCGAGTCGTGCCACCGGGCCGGTATCCGGATCGTGATGGTGACCGGTGACTACGCGCTCACCGCCGAGGCCATCGCGCGCCGGGTCGGCATCCTGCGGCCGCCAGGGCACCCGAAGACGATCTCCGGGGAAGAACTGGACCGTACGGACGACGCCGGCTTGCGCGCGGTGCTGGCGGGACCGGACGACCTGCTGTTCGCGCGAGTCAAACCCGAGCACAAGATGCGGGTCGTGGCCGCGTTCGCCGGTCTTGGCGAGGTGGTCGCCGTCACCGGCGACGGCGCCAACGACGCGCCCGCCCTCAAACGCGCCGACATCGGCATCTCGATGGGCAGGTCCGGTACGGACGTGGCCCGCGAGGCGTCGGTGATGGTGCTGCTCGACGACTCGTTCGCCTCCATCGCGACGGCGGTCGAGCTCGGGCGTTCGGTGTACCAGAACATTCGCAAGTTCCTGATCTACCTGTTCAGCCACAACATCGGCGAGCTGGTGCCGATCCTCGTCGCGACGCTGGCCGGCTTCCCACTCGTCCCGCTGACCGCCGTACAGATCCTCGCCATCGACCTCGGCTCCGACGTCCTGCCGGCGCTCGCCCTCGGTTCCGAACCGCCCGAACGCGGCGTGATGGATCAGCCACCCCGGCGGCGCGACCAGCACCTGTTCTCGGGCGCGGTCGTCCGGCGCTTCCTCTTCCTCGGCTCCGTCCAGGCGATAGGTGTCACCACGCTGTTCTTCTGGCACCTCCACGGTGCCGGCGTCGGCTTCCATGCATTCACCCCGGACAACCGGGTCTACCGCGAGGCCATCACGATGACGCAGGCGGGCATCGTCTGCAGCCAGTTCTTCAACGGTTTCACGGTCCGCAGCGACCGGCTCAGCATCTTCCAGATCGGTGTGCTGTCGAACCCGCGACTCGTCGTCGCCGAAGGCGCCGGTGTCGCGATCATGTGCGCGATCAGCTATGTGCCGCCGTTGCAGACCATCTTCCACACCGCGCCCCTGGCGCTGTCGGACTGGGTGCTGCTCGCGGCGGTCGGCGCGCTGGTGCTCGTCGCCGACGAGACACGCAAGGCCGTACTCCGGTACGGCGACCGCCGGAAGGAGTTCAGCGGATGAAAGCCATTATCATGGGGTGCGGCCGGGTCGGCTCCACCCTCGCCCAGCAACTGTCCCTCGAGCGGTACGACGTCAGCGTGATCGATCGCGACGCGGAATCGCGGGAGCTGCTGCCGGCGTCGTACCCCGGCGACTTCAGGGTCGGCAACGGCTTCCACCGGAGCGTGCTCGAATCCTGCGGGATCACCACCGCGGATGCCTTCGTCGCCGTCACCTCCGGCGACAACACCAACATCGTCGGTGCCCGGATCGCCAAGGAGCACTACCGGGTGCCGCACGTCATCGCCCGGATCTACGATCCCCGCCGCGCCGACATCTACCACGACCTGGGCATCCCTACCGTGGCCAGTGTCCGCTGGACGGCAGATCGCATTCATCAGATGCTGCAGCATCGCCAGCTGCACCCCGACAGCAGCTTCGGCAACGGTGAAACCCTGCTCGTCACGGAGATTCTGCCGCCCTGGCTGGGTGGCCGGCCGATCCACGAGCTCGAAGTCGACGGCCAGCTGCGCGTCGTCGCGATCACCCGTGGTGGTCACTCGTTCCTGCCCCGCCGGGATGCCACCGCCGAGCCCGGCGATCGGGTCAGCCTCGCGGTCGCGGCCACGGCGCTCGGGCGGCTGCGGTCTTTTCTGGACAAGGAGCTCGGGACATGAAGGTGCTCATCGCGGGCGGTGGACGGCTCGGCGACCAGGCCGCTCAGCTGCTGACCGCGACAAGTCACCAGGTCACTGTCATCGACCAGCGCCGGGCGCGGCTCGAAGAACTCGGCGACGCGCCGTACCGGCTCGTCCACGGTGACGCGTGCGAGCCCAAGATCCTCGAAACCGCGGGCGCGCTGAACGCGGACCTGCTCCTCGCGGCGACCGGCGAGGACGAGGACAACTTGGTGATCGCGTTGCTTGCCAAGCGGCAGTTCGGCGTCGGCCGCACCCTGGCGCGGATCAACGATCCCGGCAACGCCTGGCTGTTCGACGAGCGCTGGGGAGTCGACGTCGCGCTGCCGGCCGAGGCCTCGCTGATCTCGCTGATCGAAGAAGCAACTGGCGCCACCGACACGGTCGGCCTGATCCGGTTGGCTGCCGCGGGAGTCTCCGTGATCGAGACTCACCTCGACGAAGACTCGGCCGCCGTCCGCACGACGCCCGGCGGGCTCAGCCTGCCTGGCGGCACCGTCGTCGGTGCCGTCGTCCGCGACGGCAAACCTGTGGTCCCTGGCAACGACTACCGCTTCGCCCCCGGCGACACCGTCCTGGTCGTCACCACCACCGCGACCGCCGCCGATATCCGCGCCGCGTTTCAGCGGCCCACTCAGTAGCTCGGCAGGGGTCCGGGACAGGCCAATCGAGCCTTGAAGCAGGGCCGTTCGTCCCTGTCCTACACCACCGTACGGCGTGCAGCATCGAGTAGGAGCAGGTGCGGTCGAGAGGAGCCGTCGTGGACGAGTTCGGGACGATCCGGCCGTTGGTTGGACCACCGATCGTGGTCGGGTACGACGGGTCGGCGGCGAGTGACGCGGCCGCGCGCTGGGCAGCCGGTACCGCGGAACGTCTCGGCCGGCGGGTCCGGATGATTCATGTGATGCCGTGGCCGGTCATTCGCAGTACGAGTGGCGCCTCGCTGCTGGCCGGCCGGGAGGTACTCGAACGCGCGGCCGAGCGGCTGCTGGAGAAGGCGTGCCGGCGCCTCCGGTCGGGGTACCCGGAGGTGGCGATCGAGGCCGAGGTGACGATCGGCGATCTGGTGCCGAGCCTGCTGCGGGCGGGTGCCGGCGCGGCGATGCTGGTGCTCGGCTCCCGTGGACTCGGTGAGGTACGTGAGCTCACCGAGGGGTCGGTGACGACCCACGTCGCGACCCACGCCACCGGCCCGGTTGTGGTGGTGCCGGCGGGCTGGTCGCCTCGTCCTGGCGACGTGGTCGTCGGCGTGGACGGGTCGGCGCATGGCCGGAACGCCATCGGGTTCGCGTTCCGGTTCGCCGAAGAAGCCGGCGAGTCCGTCCGGGCCGTGCTTGCCTGGCACGATCCGCAGTCCACCGGGCCGGGTGACATGCGGTTCCCGGTGACCGATCCGGACGCCCTCGAGGAGGACAGCGCCGCGGTTCTCGGCGAGGCCGTGGCGGGGCAAGCCGTCGATCACCCGGACGTGAAGACCACCGAGAAACTGGTGCACGGCATCGCGGCGACGGTCTTGGTGGACGAATCGCGGGACGCATCCCTGTTGGTGGTCGGTTCCCACGGCCGGGGCCGTCTGCGCGGCCTCCTGCTCGGCTCCGTCAGTCGCGCCGTTCTCCACCACGCCGCCTGTCCGATCGCGGTCGTGCGCTGACCCGTCGGCCCTGGTCAGCACAGGCCGTTCGGCCCTGCCGGGGGTGCGGCACGTACTCGACGGTGAAGGTATGAGGGCATCAACCGACGAGCGCGCGGCGCTGCCGGCGCTGATCGATCGCTGGGTGGCGGACGGGCTGATCACCTCCGCGCAGGCCGGCCGGATGCGTGGCGACCTCGGTCTGACCGAGCCCGCACCTGTCACTGGGCGAACCGGCCAAGGACACCGGCGTACGGCGTTGGTGGTCGAAGCGCTCGCGTACCTCGGTGGGGTGATCGTCCTGGTTGCCGCGTCGCTGATCGCGGCGCGGTACTGGGGCTCCTTGGCGGACGGTGCGCGGCTCGGAATCGCCGGAGGAGCCGCTGCAGCCTTGCTGCTGGCCGGATTCGGCGTACCCGAAGCGCCCCGGCCCGCCAATGTTCGGCTGCGTGCTGTCCTGTGGCTGCTCGCGACTGCGGGTACCGGCGGGTTCTTCGCGCTGTTCGCCGACCGAGTGCTGAGGTTCGACGGCCCTGCCGTGGGGCTGACAGCGAGCGTGGGCGCTGCAACCTTGGCAGCGCTGCTGTGGTGGCGGTTGCCAGTTCTCGCGCAGCAGACGGCGTTCTTCGTCGCGATCGCGCTGGTGGCTGCGACGGCGGTTGCGCAGTTGGTCACCCGTCCGCACCTGCCGGGGCTGGCTGTCTGGGGGACTGGTGTGGTCTGGTTCCTCCTCGGCTGGTTCGGCAAGGTGAAGCCGCGGCGCCCGGTATTGGCTCTCGCGGCGGCCGTCGCCCTGACCGGAACTTTGATGACACTGCCCACCGGCGCCGGAGGCGTGCTGGCGATCTGCACCCTCGTCGCGGTGGTCGTCGTGGCGGTCGTGATTCGCGACCTGCTGTTGCTCGTGGTTGGTGCGGTCGGTGCGCTGAACATCTTGCCCGCCGTGATCACCGAATGGTTTCCCGGGCAGCTGGCGGCGCCGCTGGTGCTGCTCGCGGTGGGGACTCTGCTGGTTGTTGCGGCGGTCTACGTAGCGAAGGTGAGGGAGAAGCCATGACCAACGTGCAAATGACGGTTCGGGGAGAGGTTTCGGAGCAGGATGCCGGCTACGCGCTTGGCAAGATCCAGCACGCCGTCAGCCGGACGCCCAGCGTCGACCGGATTCACGTCGTACTGACCGTTGCCGCGAATCCGGCCAACGAAGCACCGGCCACGGTCGAGGCCGCGGCCGCCGTCGGTGGGGTGCCCCTTCATGTGCACGCGTCGGCCGCGTCCCTGATCGAAGCCGTCGACGAGGCAGCCGACCGCCTTCGCCGTCAATTCACCGACCTGCGCGAACGGGCGCGCTCCGGCCGCCGCGCGAAGGCCACGGTCGTGGTCTCGTCCGCGGCGGACGAGGGGTCCGGAGAACGTGAGAGCGAGGAGTAAGGACATGGCTGAGAACGGTTCTGGGCGGCCCCCGGAGCGGCAGGTCACCGATGTCAGGGCGCGGTGGGCGATTGCCGTCGCCGTTCTGGCGATCATCGCGCTGGCGGTCGCGATGGTTGTCCTGGTCAACGATTCGGGGCAGCCGTCCGGTACGTCGCCGTCGCCTGGAACCACCGTCACCCAACCGGGTCCGACGGTGACGGTCACCACCAGCCCGAAGCCGGCCCCGAGTACGCCGGTTCACCGGACCTTCCGGTACCAGCCGCTGTGGCCCTTCACTTCCGAAGCCGCGGCGGCCGGATGGCAGCAGGCGTACCGAAGCGGCGGACAGCAGCCCTGGCACCTCGACCCAGGGCAGACGGCGCTCTCGTTCACCACTGGATTCCTGCAGTTCGACGAGATCAACCTGGTCGTGTCGCAGTCCGTCCAAGGCGACGAGGCCTATGTCTCGGTCGGTTACCGGCCGGAGCAGAATCCGCCCGCGGTCGCCGCGACGATCCACCTCGCCCGGCTGGGCCAGGGCGACGACGCGCCCTGGGAGGTCGTCGGGACGCGCGACAGCAGTCTCACACTCACGCGTCCGTCGTACGGCGCGGTCGCCCGGTCCCCGCTGACAGTCGGCGGCCGGATCACCGGCGTCGACGAGGCGGTCCGCGTCGACGTACGCCAGGCCTCCACCGGAGACCGGCTCGGGACCTTCTGCTGCGTGGCCGCGGGCGGAGCCGCGCAGCCGTGGTCGGCGCAGGTGACGTTCCGCGGCGGGACGGATCCGGCGCTGACGATCGTCGCCTCCACCGGCGGTCACTACCAGCGGGTCGAGGCGTTCGCGATCACCGCGATCCGGCAGCAGGCGAACCAGAACTGACCACAACTGACAAGGATCAGGCGAAGGTCCCGGCCGGTCCGGGACCGACGCCTCTGCCGCCTCCGGGCCGGCGTGCCGAGAGTGGGAGTAGGGAGATGACAGCCATGCAGAAGCGTGCGGCATTGAACGAGCTCGGTCTGAGCGTGGGCAAGAAGGCCCGGTTGCGCCGGATCCTGTTCGACCACGGATTGCGGAACGGTACGGCGTTGTTCCTGCCGTACGACCAGGGCCTGGAGCACGGTCCGCGGGACTTCTTCGCGAACCCGGCGGCGTCCGGCCCGGCGTACGTGATGAAGCTGGCGCAAGCCGGCGAGTTCAACGGGGTGGTACTGCAGATCGGGCTGGCGGAGAAGTTCTTCTGGGACTACGCCGGTGAGATCCCGCTGATCCTGAAGCTGAACGGCAAGACCGACATCCCGCCGGACGCCGCGGCGTTGTCGCCGGTGCACGCGAGTGTCGAGGACGCCGTCCGGCTCGGCGCGGACGCGGTCGGCTACACGCTGTACGTCGGATCGCCCGCGCAGGAAACCGACTTCACCCAGTACCGGACGATCCGCGCGGACGCCGAGCGGCTCGGCATGCCGGTGATCGTGTGGGCGTACCCGCGCGGCGCGGCGATCGAGAGCAAGGGTGGCAAGGATTCCTTCTACGCCGTCGACTACGCGGCGCGGGTGGCCAGCGAGCTCGGCGCGGACGTGGTGAAGGTGAACTTCCCGCAGCCGTCGAAGCGCGACAACGTCAAGCCGCCGTACGAGGAGATCTTCACGCCGCAGCAGGCGATCGACGGTGTGGTCCGGTCCGCGAACCGTACCCTCGTGCTGGTCTCCGGGGGCGAGCGCGCCGGTGACGAGGCGATGTACCGCAAGGCCGAGCAGGCGATGGACGCCGGCGGCCTGGGCCTGATCTTCGGCCGCAACGTCTGGCAGCGCGGGTACGACGAATCGCTGGCGTTCGTCGACGGCCTGAAAGAAATCCTCGTGCAGCATCCGAGCGACTGAAGGGAATGCCGGTGATGAAGGACTACATCCTCGTCGGGGTGGATGACACCCCGGAGAGCCGGACCGCGTTGCGCTGGGCCGTGGACGCGGCCGTCCGGCGCGATCTCGCGATCCGGGTGGTGCGGGCGTACGCGAACGATCTGGACCGGTGGCCCGCGATCGGAATGGCCGGGTACGTGCCGCCACCGATAGCGCTGGACACCTTCCAGCAGGAGCTGGACGAGGCGATCCGGATCGCGCGGGACCGGCTCGGGGAGGATCGCGTGTCCGGTTCGCTGGTGGACATGGACCCGGCCCACGCGATCTTGCGCGAGGCCGGCGATGCCGCGCTGGTCGTGGTCGGGACGAGATCCCCGAACAAGATGTCGGCAGCCTTCCTCGGCTCGGTCGCGACAGCGGTCACCGCCAAAGCGCTGTGCCCGGTGGTAGTGGTCCGGGGCGAACGGCGGCCCGGACCGATTGTGGTCGGGACCGACGGTTCGGCCGACTCCGACGACGCGTTGACCTTCGCGTTCGAGGAAGCCGCGCTGACCGGAGAGCCGTTGCGGGTGGTGTACTGCTGGCTGCCGCAAACGGAGTACGCGGCGGCCGTCGCCGGCACCGAACAATTGCTGAAGGACTGGCTGGCCGAGAGCATCGCGCCGTACCGGGACAAGTATCCGGCCGTGCAGGTACGGGCCGCGGTTCTGGCGGGACGGGCCGGTACCGAGCTGATCAAGTTGTCGGCCACCGCCTCGACCGTCGTGGTCGGCTCCCGTGGCCGTGGCGGAGTCAAGGGCCTGCTGCTCGGCTCCGTCAGCCAGAGCCTGCTGCACCACGCGAACTCGCCGGTCGTGATCGCCGGCCGGCACAAGGAGTCATGATGCGTCACTACCTGGTGGTTTCCGACGTGATGACGAAGGACGTTGTCACGGTCACCGAAGACACGCCGTTCAAGACCGTCGCCGGTCTGCTTGCCGAGCACCACATCAGCGCGATGCCGGTCCGGGACGCGTACGGCCGCGTGACCGGGGTGGTTTCCGAGTCGGATCTGCTGCGCAAGGAAGCGAAGCAGCGGCCGGGCCGGCTGCACCGGACGGCGCGGGCCAAGGCGGACGCGGTGACTGCCGGGCAGCTGATGACGAGTCCGGCGGTCACGATCGAGGGCGGTTGCACGCTGGACGAGGCCGCCCGGCTGATGGCGGCCCGCGGCATCACCCGGCTGGTCGTGATGGACGGTGCCGAACTCGTCGGCATCGTGTCCCGCTCCGACCTGCTCAGCGCGTACGTGGCCTCCGATCAGGAGATCCTGGCCCGGGTCCACCGTGACGTCGTCGACCGCCACTTGTGGGACGACCCGCAGGCGGTGGAGGTCGCGGTGCAGGAGGGCGTGGTGACGCTGACAGGCCAGGTGGAGCGGCGCAGTACGGTGGCGTTCGCGACCACCCTGGTCGAAGGCGTCGACGGTGTGGTTGCCGTGCACAACAAATTGACCTGGCGCCTGGACGACACCGCCCGCACCCCGGGCGGCATCTTCTACTAGCGCCGAGCGGTCGTGGCGTGGGCGAAGGTGATGGGCTGGACGACTTCGATCCGGACGCCGAGGCCCTCACAGGCTGGGAGATCGTGGTAGATCTCCCAGCTGTCGCCGGCCCGGATGGCGCCCTCGGTCTCCAGCCATTCGTCGAGCAGCCGGTACGTCGCGGCCAGCTGCTGGTCCGGATCGGTGTGCCAGCCGGCCAGTACCGGCCCGGCGGGGAGCGTGGACGGCTCGATCAAGCCGGCGCCAGTGATCCGCGCGGCGATCGGGAACCCGGCCTCAACCGCGATCACTCCGGCCGGCAGGGCGTGCCAACGGGCGAACGGGAAACCGTTCGGCGCGATGCCGTGGTGCCGCAGGTGCTCGGCGACCAGGGCGCACGTGGCCGGAACCCAGTCCCGCAGATCCCCGCGGACCAGCAGCGACCGCCGGACGGCGGTCGCTTCTTCGCTGTGGAACCTGAACTGAGGCATGGCGATCAGTGCACGACCGCGATCGGGCACTGCGTGTGGTGCAGGACGTTCTGGCCGACCGAACCGAGCAGCAGGCCGGTGAATCCGCCGTGCCCGCGAGTTCCGACCACCACCAGGTCCGCTGATTCGGAGTGCCGGATGAGGGCCAGGCCCGCGGAGCCCTCGGGCAGTTCGGTGCTCCAGCGTACGTCGGGGTGTGCCGCGGCGGCGCCGGCAACGGACTCGGCCACCAGCAGGGCGGCCTCTTCGCGAACCTTGTCCTCGTCGAACTCCAGCATCGACTCGCCGTCGTGGTAGGTGAGGTAGGGACTCGTCCAGGCGTGCAGGGCGACGACCTCGGCATGCATCGCATCGGCCTGCTCGAAGGCGAAGTCGATGGCCCGGGCCGAGTACTTGGAGCCGTCGACACCGACGACCACCGTCGGTGCCTGCGCGGCGCGGGGCTGAAAGCCGTGCGGGATCACCACGACCGGGCACTCTGCGTGGGTGGTCACCTGGACGGCGACCGAGCCGACCAGGAGTCCGCTCCAGCCGCCGAGTCCGCGGGAGCCGAGCACCACGAGCCGCGCGTCCTGGGCGGCGTCGACCAGTGTCTTCGCGGCGGCTCCGCCGATCAGGGCAGTCTCGACGCGCAGACCGGGGTACTCGACCCGGATCTTCGCCGCCACCTCGTCGAGCCGCTGCCGGCGCGCTGTCCGGACCGCCTCCAGCGGTACGACCTTGCCGGGCGACGGGCGGGTGATGATGACGATTTCGAAGGCCTCGACGATCCGCAGCGGCGCGGCCGCGCGGCCGGCCTGGGCCGCGGCCCATTCCAGCGCGGACACGCTTCCCGGCGAGCCGTCGTACCCGATCACGATCGGGGCAGGGTGTGTCGTCATGGTCTGACCTCCTGGGTGTTCAGCCGTTGACTCCAGCATTTGCCCGCGGCCGGCCCGCCCGGCAGCGACCTACGTCCCGGGCCGAGGGGGCCGTTCGGCTCCCGCACACGGTGACAACGGCTCTGACCGTCAAGACCGCGACGTTCGACGATCAAGGTGTCGGAATCGAACGAAAGGACGACATCATGACCACCACGCCGCACCGGGCGCACCGGCAGCACCTGCCCGCACCCGCGATGGAACCGGACGGCGATCGGCACCCGATCATCACCACCGCGGCCGGGCGTGCCTTGGCCGTACTGCGGATCGTCTACGGGCTCACGTTCCTGTGGGCGTTCTTCGACAAGCTCTTCGGCCTCGGCTACTCGACCAAGTCCGGCAAGGCCTGGATCGACGGCGCCGACGTGACCGCCGGCTTCCTGAAGGGGTCGACCGGCCCGCTGAAGGGTTTCTACCACTCGCTGGCCGGTGACTGGTGGGTCAGCCCGCTGTTCATGATCGCGCTGGCGGGAATCGGGCTGGCGCTGACTCTCGGCATCGGAATGCGCGTCGCGGCGGTCAGCGGCGTCCTGCTGTACCTGATGATGTGGTCCTCGAACCTGCCGCCGACGACGAACCCGGTGCTGGACGACCACATCATCGGCGCCGTCACCGTCGTCGTCCTGGCTCTTGTTGCCGCAGGCAACGTGTGGGGCTTCGGCAAGTGGTGGAGCAGCCAGGACTTCGTCCGCAAGTACCCGTGGATGCGGTGAGTGCGATGAGCAAGGCGGTTATCCACGTCGGCGTCGACGACTCGTGGCGCGACACCGGTGCGATGGAGTGGGCTCTGCAGGAGTCGCTGCTCCGGCGGGAGCCGCTTCAGGCGGTGCATGTGATCGATGAGCGGATCCGTACTGTCGCCGGCATTCCGCCGGACCTGGTCGACGACCAGGCGACGGAGCTCGTCAACACCGTCCAGGGTTACCTGGACGAGCACCGGAACGAAGCCCAAGGTCCCGGCCTGGGCGAAGGACTGGACGCGAGCCCGGACGACGGTCAGGGTCTGCTCGACCACGAGGCCGAGCTGATGCTCGGCCCACCCGCCCGGACCCTCACCGACGCGGCTGCCGACAGCCGGATGCTGGTCGTCGGCCGTCGCGGGATGGGAACGTTCAAGCGGCTGCTGATCGGATCGACGTCGGAAGCGGTCGTCGCCCAGACCACGGTTCCAGTAGTGATCGTGCCGGACCGCTGGAAGCCGTCCGACCACGCCGGACCGGTGGTGGTGGCCCTCGACCAGGGTGACGATCACGCTCCGGTCATGGAGTTCGCGATCGCCGCGGCGAGCGAGCGGAACGTGCCGGTCCGGATCGTGTACGTCTTCGACCTGCCGGGCCTGTATGGCTGGGAGGCAGTGAATGCCGAGGGCGTGAGTGCCGACATGCGCGAGCAGGCCGAGCGGCACTTCGAGAACGTGGCCGCCGAGTGGAACCAGAAGTACCCGGACGTGACCATCGAGGTCGACGTCCGGCGTGGCCACCGGGTCGACGGCGTACTGAACGGGGCCGCGAAGGCCGACGCGCAGCTGATCGTCGTCGGCGCCCACCACCACGCCCGCGTCACGGCCGCCCTGCTCGGCACCGTGACCCGGGGCGTACTGCACCACGCCACCTGTCCACTGGCCGTCGTGCCGGTGTAACCGCCGGTGCGTGCGGAGGCATTGAGAGGAGCAAGCGATGGCTGTCCGTGCACTGATCGTGTACGAGTCGATGTTCGGCAACACCGAGCGGATCGCGTGGGCGGTCCGGGACGGGTTGCGGGAGTACGTCGAGACCGAGACCGTGCCGGTCAACCGCGCGCCGGACGCCGTACCCGACGGCGTCCGGCTGGTGGTGGTCGGGGGACCGACGCACGCGTTCTCGATGAGCCGGTTGTCGACGCGGCAGGAAGCCGTGAAACAGGGTGACCTGGTGATGCCGGTCGAGGTCGGCATCCGCGAGTGGCTGGCGGTTCTGAAACCACCGGCCGGCGCGAAGGCGCCGCGGGTGGCCACGTTCGACACCCGGATCGCCCGGGTCCGGCGGCTGCCGGGCTCGGCGGCGCGGTCGGCGGCGAAGCTGCTGCGCCGGCTGGGTTACCGGCCGCTCAGCACGTCCGAGAGCTTCTTCGTGCACGAGACCACCGGACCGATCGAAGCGGCCGAGCTGGAGCGTGCGCGGAGCTGGGGCGCGGAGCTCGGCCGGTTGCTGACCGGTACGGCGAAGGCTGCCTGAGGGGAGTGGACCAGCGATGATGAATTCGACGGCGGACGCGGTGTTCTGGTCCGTGATCATGGTTGTGCTCTGGCTCCTGATCGTCGGCGGTGCGGGCTGGGTGACGGTGCGGATGATCCGGCAGTCCCGCCGGCACCCGCCGGTCCGGCTCCCGTCACCCTTGGATATCCTCGAACGCCGCTTCGCGGCCGGCGAGCTCACCCAGGAGCAGTTCGACGACGCCCGGGCCCGGCTGCGTGAGCACGAGCTCGACATCTGAGCCGGCCGACCAGCAGCCGCGGTCGCACAAGCAGCTGTGCTTGCACTTGCAGCCGCGATTGCACAAGCAGCTGCGATTGCACAAGCAGCTGCGCCTGCACCAGGAGCGGTGGCGCGCCGGCAGCTGTGATCGTGCCGGGGGTGGCTTCGGCCGTTGCGGCTAGGCGGGACCTTCGAGAGCTGCCTGGGGGATGACCGCGACCGGGCACGGTGCCTGGTGCAGCATGGTCTGGCTGACGGAGCCGAGCAGCAGGCCGGCGAAACCGCCCCGGCCGCGGGAGCCGACTACCAGCAGCTGCGCGTCGGCGGACCATTCGAGCAGCAACTCCGAGGGGTGCCCGTCCACCTCGATCAGCTCGGCCCGGCCGGCCTGCGCGTGAGCGCGGATCCCGGCCAGCAGGTCGTGGTCGTCGTCCTCGCCGTCCAGGACCGCGACGATCCGGGCCGGGAGGTCGTGCCGGTCCGCGTACGCGAGCCCGAATTCGACGGCGGCGCCGGCGGCCGGCGAACCGTCGTACCCGACCACCACCCGGCTGCCGGCGAGGGCGTCGTCACCAGGCCGTACGACGACCACCGGGCACAGCGCGTTCGCCGACAGTTCGACGCCCGCCGAGCTGACCAGCAGGCTGAGCAGACGTCCGGTCACGCGGCTGCCGATCACGATCAGCCCGGCGGTCGCCGACTCCGCGAGCAGTACGGCCGGCGGGAAGCCATCGACGTACCGACCCGTCACCGAAACGGCCGGTTCGCACCTCCGGGCCAGCTCGACGGCATCCGCGACGATCTTCTCGGCCTGGGCCCGCAGCCCCGGCGCCAGGTCGCTCGGCCCGAGCGGCACCCGGAACTCGGCCCACACGAACGCATGCACCAGCTGCAGCTCGACTCCGCGCGCGGCCGCCTCGGCCGCGCCCCAGCGGATCGCGTTCTCGCAGTCGGGCCTGCCGTCGATGCCTACGACAACTTTTCTCCCGGTCATGCCGGCCTCCTTCGCCAGTGCCAGTCGCGGATCTCGGGCAGGTCCTCGCCGTGCTCGAGGATGTATTCGTGGTGCCGGGCACGCTGGTCGATCAGCCATTGCCGTACGTCCGCGGCGCGCTGGGCCAGGCCGGGTACCCGGTCGATGACGTCGAGGGCGAGATGGAACCGGTCGAGGTCGTTGCGTACCACCATGTCGAACGGCGTGGTGGTGGTGCCTTCCTCCTTGTACCCGCGGACATGGAGGTTGTCGTGGTTCGTCCGCCGGTAGGTGAGCCGGTGGATCAGCCAGGGATAGCCGTGGTACGCGAAGATGACCGGCTTGTCCGTGCTGAACAGCGCGTCGAAATCGGCATCCGGCAGTCCGTGCGGATGTTCACTGGCCGGCTGCAGCCGCATCAGGTCGACCACGTTCACGACGCGGATCTTCAACGCCGGCAGGTGCTCGTGCAACAGGCTGACGGCCGCGAGCGTCTCCAGTGTCGGGACGTCGCCCGCGCACGCCATCACCACGTCGGGTTCGCCGGCGTCGTTGCTCGCGAACTCCCAGACACCGATGCCGCGGGCGCAGTGCAGCGCGGCGGCCTCGGGCGCGAGCCAGTCGGCCTGCGGCTGTTTTCCGGCCACGATGACGTTGATGTAGTCCGTACCGCGCAGGCAGTGCTCGGCGGTCGCCAGCAGGGTGTTGGTGTCCGGCGGGAGGTAGACGCGGATGACCTCGGCCTTCTTGTTCACGACGTGGTCGATGAATCCGGGGTCCTGGTGGGAGAAGCCGTTGTGGTCCTGCCGCCAGACGTGGGAGGTGAGGAGGTAGTTCAGCGACGCGATCGGTCGCCGCCAGGGCAGTGCACGGGTGACCTTCAGCCACTTGGCGTGCTGGTTGACCATGGAGTCGACGATGTGGACGAACGCCTCGTAGCAGGAGAACCAGCCGTGACGTCCGGTCAGCAGGTATCCCTCCAGCCAGCCTTGGCAGGTGTGCTCACTGAGTATCTCCATCACCCGGCCGTCGACCGCGAGGTGCTCGTCGGTCGGCAGTACCTCGGCGTTCCAGGCCTTGCCGGTCACGTCGTACAGCGCGTCCAGCCGGTTGGAGGCGGTCTCGTCCGGCCCGAAGACCCGGAAGTTGCGGTACGGAAGGCTCGCCTGCATCACGTCGCGCAGGTAGTACCCGAGGACCCGGGTCGGCTCGTGCTCGGACTCGCCAGGATGCCGCACGGGCACGGCGTATCCGGTGAGCGGCGGCAGCTCGAGGTCGCGCCGGAGCAGTCCGCCGTTGCTGTGCGGACTGGCACCCATCGGGTGCGCGGGCACCTGTTGCAGCAGCCGTGCCACCGGGCGGCCGGCGGCGTCGAAGAGTTCCTCCGGGCGATAGCTGCGCAGCCAGTCCTCGAGCATCCGCCGGTGTTCCGGCGACGTACGCACACCGGCCAGCGGCACTTGATGAGCGCGCCAGGTTCCTTCCACCGGTACGCCGTCGACCTCGCGCGGCCCGGTCCAGCCTTTCGGCGTACGCAGGACGATCATCGGCCAGGGCCGTCGTTTCACCGGCCGGCCGGATCGTGCCTCCTGCTGGATCGCGGTGATGTCGTCGAGGGCCTGGTCGAGCGTGAGGGCGAGTGCCTGGTGTACGTGCTCGGGCTCGGCGCCGTCGACGAGGTACGGCCGGTAGCCGTAGCCTTCGAGCAGCCGGGTCAGCTCGTCGTCCCCGATCCGGGCGAGCACCGTCGGGTTGGCGATCTTGTAGCCGTTGAGGTGCAGGATCGGCAGCACCGCGCCGTCGGTCGCCGGGTCGAGGAACTTGTTCGAGTGCCACGAGGTCGCCAGCGGGCCGGTCTCGGCCTCGCCGTCGCCGATCACACACGCGACCACCAGCTCCGGGTTGTCGAGTACGGCGCCGTACGCGTGGCTGAGTGAGTAGCCGAGCTCGCCGCCCTCGTGGATCGATCCCGGCAGCTCCGGTGCCACGTGGCTCGGGATGCCGCCGGGAAACGAGAACTGGCGGAACAGCCGCGCCATCCCGGCCGCGTCCCGGGAGACGTCCGGACAGGTTTCGCTGTAGCTGCCTTCGAGCCAGGTGTTGGCGGCGATCGCCGGCCCGCCGTGCCCGGGGCCGATGACGTACATCATGGTCAGATCGCGGCGGCGGATCACCCGGTTCAGATGGGTGTAGAGCAGGTTCAGTCCGGGTGTGGTGCCCCAGTGGCCGAGCAGCCGTGGCTTGATCTGCTCAGCCTGCAGCGGCTCGGTCAGCAGCGGGTTGGTCAGCAGGTAGATCTGGCCCACGGAGAGATAGTTGGCGGCGCGCCAGTACGCGTCGAGATCGGCGGCTTCCTCGGCGGACAAGGGCTTTCCGGTGAGTTCGTGCATGGGTTCTCCTCCGAGAGGCCGACGATGTCGTCGACCGCCTCGAGATCGCGGTGGCGGTGGGTGATGAGCAGCGTGGCCCGCCCCTCGGTGGCGCGGGTGATGTCATGGATGAGGTCGTCGGCGGTCGGGCCGTCCAGGTGCGCGGTGGGTTCGTCGAGGATCAGCACGGCGGGATCCGCGAGCAGTGCGCGCGCGAGGACGAGGCGCTGACGCTCGCCGCCGGAAAGGCGGGCGCCGCGCTCGCCGACGGTGGTGCCGAGCCCGCCCGGTTGCCGTCGTACCCAGGCGCCGAGGCGGACCCGGTCGAGGGCGTCGAACAGTTCCCCGTCGGTCGCGTTCGGGCGGCCGATCCGCAGGTTCTCCCGGAGGGTGGCGTCGAAGACGTGATCGTCCTGCCCGCACAGCACGACAAGCCGTCGGTACGCGGCCTCGTCGAGCCCGGCCAGGCCGGTTCCGCAGAATGTGACCTGGCCCGCCTCCGGCGTGAGGAAGCCCATCAGGGCCGCCGCCAGGGTGCTCTTCCCGGAGCCGCTCGGCCCGATCAGCCCGACCCGCCGGCCCGGCCGCAGGTCGAGGTCGGCACCGGTCACCGCCGGGGCGGCGGCACCGGGCCAGCGGACGATGAGCCGGCTCGCCGACAGCGCGCCGGCGGTCGCGGACAGTGCCTGGGCGGGGACCGGGTCGGTGCCCCAGGCAACTGATGGGGCCGGGAGGCCGGCCAGTGCGTGCAACCGCCCAGCAGCCTGCCAGCCACGGACCAGGTGCGTTGCCGCGGCCGGCAGCGGAGTGACGAGCTCGAAGGCCGCCAGCGGAGTGAGGACCAGTACGGCGAGCACGACGCCCGCGAGCCGGCCGTCGCGGACCGCGGCGACACCGACCAGGATCTCGCCTGTCACGGTGCACGCGAGTGCGGCGTTCGCCACCGCCGCGCCGACTCCGTCGGAGAACGCCGAGCGGCGCAGAATGCCGGTGAGCCGGGCGTCCTGCCGCCGGATCTGCCCCAGCCGCTGATCGGTCGCGCCGTACGCGGTGAGATCTGGCAGGCCGGTCAGCAGTTCGTGGACGTCGGTAGTGAGCTGCGACCTGACCGACGCGAAGCGGTGCTCGGCGCGGGCCGGCAGCAGCAGCGCCGCCACGGGCGCGCCCAGGCCCGCGACCGCGAGCCCGATCAGCAGGACGGCTCCGGCGGCCGGCAGCAGAGCGGTGAGCAGTGCGACGGCGGCGATCCCGGTGAGCAGGCTGACCGCGAGCGGGAGCAGGGCGCGGACGAGCAGGTCCTGGATGGCGTCGACGTCGCGGGTGACCCGGGTGAGCAGGTCGCCGGCGCGCGTACCACCGAGGCCGGCCGGCGCGGCCCGGTCGAGGTCGATCCAGGCGCGCACCCGGGTCCGGCCCAGTACGCGGAAGGCGGCGTCGTGGCCGACGAGCCGTTCGGCGTACCGGAGTGCTCCGCGCCCGATGCCGAAGGCGCGGACTGCGACGATCGCCACCGTCAGGTACAGCACGGGCGGGTGCTGGGCGGCCCGCGAGATCAGCCAGGCCGAGGTCGCCATCAGGCCGATCGAGCACGCCATCGCGAGCGCTCCCAGCAGGGCGGCGGCGGCGAGCCGCCTGAGCTCGGGCCGGACGACTGAGGTCAGCCAGCGGAACGTACTCATGCCGGTACCGCCGTCCGGTCGAGCTGGATGACCTGGTCGCACAGGCCGAGCAGAGCCGGGCGGTGAGTGACGATGACGACGGTGCGGCCGGCGAACGCGGCCGGAAGCGATTCGAGCAAGGCCTGCTCGGTCCCGGGGTCGACGCTCTCGGTCGGCTCGTCGAGGAGCAGCAACGGAGCGTCGCGGAGGATCGCCCGTGCCAGTGCGATCCGGCGGCGCTGACCCGCCGAGACGCCGGCACCGCGTTCACCCAGGACAAGGTCCAGCGGTACGTCGACCCGCGCCGCGCGGGCGGCCCGCCGGACCGCGGCGTCATCGGCGGCGCCACGACCACCGTCTCCGAGCCGGATATTGGCGGCGACCGTCCCCGCGAACAACACCGGGTCCTGGCTCATCCAGGAGACGCCCCGCCGCCAGTGCCCGGGATCGGCGGTGACGAGATCGATGCCGCCGGCAAGCACCTGGCCGCGGTCCGGACGGATCGTGCCCAGCAGGAGCCCGAGCAGCGTGCTCTTCCCACCGCCGCTGGCGCCGGTGATTCCGGTCACCTGCCCGGCCGGGATCACGAATGAGACCTCGTCGAGCACCGGCTGCTCGGGCCCGTCGAGCCTGTCTTCCCCGGGGCGGCCGGAGTCCCGTGGCCGGCCGTGCACCGTGACACCGCGGAGGACGAGCCCGGCGGCCGGAGCCACGAGCTGACCGCCTCGCGGCGGCGCGGCCTGCTCGATGACGGCGAACAATTCGTCCGCCGCGGCCAGGCCTTCCGCGCTCGCGTGATAGTGCGCACCGAGCAGGCGGAACGGCAGGTACGCCTCCGGCGCGAGGATCAGAACCAGCAGCGCCGTCTGCAAGGGGAGCCGCCCGTCGACCAGTCGCAGGCCCACCGAAACGGCAACGAGCGCGACGGACAGCGTCGCGACGAGTTCAAGGACAAGGGACGACAGGAAGGCGATCCGCAGCGTGGCGAGCGTCGTCCGGCGCTGCTGGTCGGACAACCGGCGGATGGTCTCGACCTGGGCGCGGGAACGGCCGAACACCTTCAGCGTGCCGAGGCCCGCGAGCACGTCCAGGAAGTGCTGCGCGAGCGTCTGCAGGGTGGCCCACTGCCGCGCGGTCGCCGCCTTGGTGGCGAGCCCGACGAGCACCATGAAGAGCGGAATCAGCGGCAGCGTGACGAGAACGATCAGCGCGCTCGGCCAGTCCGCCGTCAGCATCCGGGCCGCGACCACCAGGGGTACGACGGTGACCAGCACGAGCTGGGGCAGATACTTCGCGAAGTAGTCGTCGAGGGCATCGATACCGCGGGTCGCCAGCGTGGTCAGCTCGCCGCTGCGCTCGCCGGTCAGCCAGCGCGGGCCGAGGGCGGTGATCTTCTCCAGGAACCGCATCCGCAGCTCGGACTTGACCGCCGCCGAGCATCGCTGCGCGACGACTTCCGCGACCCAGGACAGGACGGCCCGGCCGAGCAGGGCGCAGGCGAGCGCGATCACCCGGCCGCGGAGCCGGCCGAGGTCGAGTCCGTCGAGGAAGGCGCCGGCGATGATCCCGGCGAGCAGCCAGGCCTGGAGCAGGATGAGGAGGGCCTGCGCGGTCCCGATCACACCGGACAGCACCAGGAAGATCCTGGTGCCGCGGGTGTACCGGAGCAGTCGCCGATCGACGGCCGGCATCAGGCCGCCCTGGCTTGCCGGGCGGCCTGGGGGATGTCGTCGCGGGTCAGCCGCCCGCGGAACACCCAGTAGGTGTAGCTCTGGTAGAGCAGCACGATCGGCGTGAACACCGCCGCGACCCAGGTCATGATCGTCAGGGTGTAGTGCGTCGATGCCGCATTCGTGGTGGTCAAGCTGAAGGCCGGGTCGGTGGTGGAGGGCAGGACGTTCGGGTAGAGGGTGACGAACAGCGTCGCCGCGGCCAGGACGATCGTGGCCGCCGTACCGAGGAAGCCGAGGCCGTCGCGGCCCGCGCGGGAGGCGATGATCCCGCCGAGCAGACACACTGCCGCCAGCACTGCGAGCGTCCAGGTGATCCACGATCCGTCGTACGACTGCGTCCAGATCAGGAAGGCGGCCGCCAGCAGCGCGGTCGCGCCGCCCAGCGGCAGTACCAGGGCACGGGCCCGGTCGCGAACCGGACCATGAGTCTTGAGGGCGAGGAAGATCGCGCCGTGCAGTGCGAACAGCACCAGCGTGGTGAGTCCACCGAGCAGGGCGTACGGGTTCAGCAGGGTGAAGAAGTTGCCGGTGAAGTTGTGTTGTGCGTCCAGGGGTACGCCGCGAACGATGTTGGCCAGCGCGACGCCCCACAGCAGCGCCGGCACCGCGCTGCCGATGGTGATCGCGAGGTCCCAGCGCCGGTGCCACGCGCCGTCGGGCAGCTTGTTGCGGTACTCCAGGGCGAGACCGCGCACGATCAGCGCCACCAGGATGACGAGCAGCGCCAGGTAGAAGCCGGAGAACAGCGTGGCGTACCAGAAGGGAAAGGCAGCAAAGGTGGCGCCGCCGGCGACCAGCAGCCACACTTCGTTGCCGTCCCAGACCGGACCGATGGTCCGGAGCGTGACCTGGCGGTCGACCGGTTCCTTCGCGACCGCGGGCAGCAGCATGCCGACCCCGAAGTCGAAGCCCTCGAGCACCAGGTAGCCGGTCCAGAGGACCGCGATCAGCAGAAACCAGATGTCGGTGAGATGCACGGAGACTCCTCAGTACAGGAAGGCGGCGTCGGGTTCGGCGAGCTCGGACTCCGGACCGGCGGGTGCCGCCGGTACGGCCTTCGCGAAGCGGAGCAACAGGGCCACCTCGATCACCGCGAGTACGCCGTACAGCACGGTGAAGGTGATCATCGAGGTGAGGACCGAGCCGGCCCCGACGGTCGGTGAGACGCCGTCGCGGGTCTGCATCAGGCCGAACACGATCCACGGCTGGCGGCCCATCTCGGTGAAGATCCAGCCGAAGCTGTTCGCGGCCAGGGGAAGCAGCGGCAGCGCGATCGCGGACCGTACCAGCCACTTCGACGGGGAACGGCTGCCGGCGCGGATGTACCACAGCGCGATGAGCGCTATCAGCGCCGACAGGGCGCCGAAGAGGATCATCAACCGGAACGTCCAGTACGTGACCGGGATGTTCGGTTTGTAGCTGCCCGGGCCGAAGCGCTGTTCGTACGCCTGCTGGAGGTCGTTGATGCCCTGGACCTTGCCGTTCCAGGTGCCGGTGGCCAGGAACGACAGCCCGTGCGGCACCGTCAGCGACCACACCTCGCGCTGCCCGTCGAGCGAGCCGATGGTCAGCAGCGAGAAGCCGGCCGGCTGGGCCGTGTCGTACAGTGCCTCGGCCGCGGCCATCTTCATCGGCTGGGTCTCGGTCATGATCTTGCCCTGGATGTCTCCGGTCACGAGCACCGCGACGGCGGCGACCAGGACGGTGATCGCGCCGAGCTTGACCGCCGGGCGGAACAGCTCGGTGCGCTCCTTGCCGCCGCGCAGCAGATGCCACAGGGCGATCCCGAGCATGAACGCGCCACCGGTCAGGAAGCACGCCGCGATCGTGTGTGGGAAGGTCACGAGCGCGACCTTGTTGGTCAGCACCGCACCGAAGTCGTGCAGCTCGGCCCGGCCGGAGGCCTTGTTGTACGTGTATCCGACCGGCCACTGCATCCAGGAGTTCGCGGCCAGGATGAAGTACGCCGACAGCTGGGTGCCGATGGCAACGAGCCAGATCGAGGCGAGGTGCAGCTTCTTCGGCAGCCGGTCCCAGCCGAAGATCCAGAGCCCGAGGAAGGTGGACTCGAGGAAGAAGGCGAGCAGGCCCTCGATCGCCAGCGGGGCGCCGAAGATGTCGCCGACGAACTTCGAGTAGGCACTCCAGTTCATCCCGAACTGGAACTCCTGCACGATGCCGGTGACGACGCCCATCGCGAAGTTGATCAGGAACAACTTGCCCCAGAACTGGGTGAGCTGCCGGTACTTCATCTTCCCGGTGCGGTACCAGGCCGTGTGCAGGCCGGCCACGAGCGCCGACAGGCCGATGGTGATCGGCACGAACAAGAAGTGGTAAACGGTGGTGATCCCGAACTGCCACCGAGCCAGATCGATCGCATCCATGGTCCTCAGAGTCCTGGTGACCACCGGTGACGGCCTAGAGGCAAAGGTCCCGGGCCGCAGGGCCCCAACGGCACTGGCCGGCCGTGGCCGTCGTCAGGTGGGGTGGACGGGAGGCGGAGGGAGAGCCATGACGGCGATCGAGCAGCAGGACGCCCGGCCGGGCGCGGGGTGGGACGTACTGGCGTCGGACGGGTCGGTGGTACGGATCCGGCCGGTGCGGGACGAGGACGAACCGGCGCTGGCGGCGATGAACCGGCGGGTGTCGGACGAGTCGATCTACCTGCGCTTCTTCGGTATCAGCCGGACCATGGCCGACGAGTACACGCATCATCTGGCCACGGATCACGACGGTCACGTCGCGCTGGTCGCGGAGTACGGCGACAACGTGGTCGGGATCGCGAGCTACGAGACGCTGCGGACGGGCGAGGCCGAGATGGCCTTTCTGCTGCAGGACTCGGTCCACGGCCGGGGGATCGGCACCTTGCTGCTCGAGCAGCTGGCGGCGACGGCCCGCGAGAACGGCATCGCGCGCTTGCGGGCCGACACCCTCGGCGAGAACGCCAAGATGCTGCGGGTGCTGACCAACTCGGGTTTCGAGCAGGTCCGCAAGCTGGACAGCGGCGTGGTCGAGCTGGTGCTCGACACGGCCTACCATCCGGCGACCCTGGAGAAGATGGCCGATCGCGAGCGGGCGGCCGAGAACCGCTCGTTGCAACGGTTGTTCGCGCCCCGCACCGTCGCGGTGATCGGAGCCGGGCGGCAGCCGGGTGGCATCGGGCACGAGTTGCTGCGGAACATCGTCAAGGGCGGCTTCACCGGTTCGGCGTACGCCGTCAATCCGCATGCGGACGAGATCGCGGACGTGCCGGCGTACCCGTCGATCTCGGCCGTTCCGGGGCCCGTCGATCTGGCGGTGATCGCGGTTCCGGCCGAGCAGGTCCTGAACGTGCTGACCGAATGCGGCAAGTGCGGGGTCGGCGGCACGGTGGTCCTGACCGCGGGGTTCTCCGAGCTCGGAGCGACCGGCCGCGAGCTGCAGCGTGAGCTGCTGGCGATCGCCCGCCGGCACAGCATCCGGCTGATCGGGCCGAACTGCCTCGGCCTGGTGAACACGGCACCGGACGTGCTGCTGAACGCGACCTTCGCCGAGGTCGCGCCGACGCCGGGCACGCTCGCCATCGCGGCACAGTCCGGCGCGGTCGGGATCGCGGTACTGGAGCATGCCGGGCGGACCGGACTGGGGATCTCCGAATTCGTTTCTCTGGGCAACAAAGTCGATGTCAGCGGCAACGACGTGCTGCTGCACTGGTGGGGTGACCCACGAACAGCGGTGATCGGGCTGTACCTGGAGTCGTTCGGGAACCCGCGCAAGTTCGGTGGGCTGGCCCGGATGATCGGCCGGACCAAACCGATCCTGGTGGTCAAGGGCGGCCGCTCGATCGGTGGCCGGCGGGCCGGAGTTTCCCATACGGCGGCCGCCGCCACCCCGGAGACGGCGGTCGACGCGCTGTTCGCGCAGTCCGGGGTGTTGCGGATGGACACCGTCGAGGAACTGGTCGAGACGGCCCGGGTCCTCGCCGTGCCGCCGCTGCCGCGCGGCCGCCGGGTCGCGGTCGTCGGCAACGCCGGTGGCGCCGGGATCCTGGCCGCCGACGCGGCCGCGCGTCTCGGCCTCGAACTGCCGGAGCTGAGCCAGGCCGTTCAGGACCAGCTCGCCGAGGTGGGAGCGGTGGGCACCGGTAATCCGGTCGACCTCGGCGCGGCGGCGTCACCAGTCAGCTTGCGGCGGGCCCTGCAAGTGCTGCTGGCGAGCGGGGAGGTCGACAGCGTGGTGGTGAACTACGCCGCGACGCGGGCCGGCAACGTCGACGAGATCTACCGGGCGATCGCCGCCGCGGCGGACGCGGCCGAGCTTCCGATCGTCGTGAACTGTGTCGGGTCGCGGCACGCCGCCCCGGAGATCACACTGCCGGCCGGCCGGCGGCTGCCGGTGTTCCCGTTCCCGGAAAACGCGGTCCGGGCGCTGGCCCACGCGGTGCGGTACGCCGAGTGGCGCGCCCGGCCGCAGGGCACCGTACCGGAGCTGGCTCGGGTCGACGCGGCCGGCACCCGCCGGGTGGCCGAACGGTTCTTCCGGCGATCACCCGCGGGTGGTTGGCTGGACCCACAAGAAGCGAGCCGCCTGCTGCGGCGCGCCGGAATCCCGGTGCTCGCGGTCCGGGCGGCGGCTTCGCGCGCGGAGGCGGTCAAGGCGGCGGAGGCGGCCGGGTATCCGGTCGCGCTGAAGACCGCCGCGCCCGGCGTACTGCACAAGACCGACATCGGCGGCGTACGGGTCGGGCTGGCGAACGCGGTCGAGCTCGGGCAGGCGTACGAGCAGATCGCGGCGGCCGCCGGAGATCCCCGGGTGCTGGTTCAGGCGATGGCGCCGGCCGGGACCGAACTGGCGATCGGCGTGGTCCGGGATCCGCTCTTCGGGCCGCTGCTGATGGCCGGCAGCGGCGGCGTACTGACCGACGTCCTGGCCGACCGGCAGTGGCGTGGTCTTCCGCTCACGGATCTGGACGCGCGCGAGATGCTCCACTCGCTCCGCTGTGCGCCGCTGCTGGCCGGCTACCGCGGGGCCCAGGCTGCCGACCAGGAGGCCGTGCTGGACGTCATGCACCGCATCGCCTGGCTGGCCGGCGTGATCCCCGAGCTGGCCGAGCTCGACATCAACCCGCTGGCCGCGACGCCGGCGGGCGCCTTCGCGGTCGACATCCGGGTCCGGCTGACCCCGGCCACCCCCGAGCCCGACTGGTACGCCCGCCACCTCCGCTCCGACCAGCCAGGCTGACGGCACGAGGTACAAGGAGGGCCGAGATGAGGCATCCGTTGAAGGTTTCGGACGTGATGACCCGCGAGGTGATCACGGTGACCGAGGACACGCCGTACAAGGAAGTGGTGTCGCTGCTCGCGACCCATCACATCAGCGCGGTCCCGGTACTCAACCGGTACGGCGGCATCGGTGGCGTGGTCTCGGAGACGGACCTGCTCCGCAAGGAAGAGTTCCGGCGCCGGCCGTCACCGTGGCTGCTGCGCTGGTGGGGCTCCGCGACCCGGTCCAAGGCGGCCGGCGCGCGGGCCGGCGAGGTGATGTCGCATCCGGCGGTGACGATCGCGGAGACGGCGACGATTCCCGACGCGGCCCGGTTGCTGGCGGCGCGTGGGATCACCCGGCTGGTCGTCACCACCGCCGACGGCGAGGTCCTGGCGGGGATCGTCACCAGGTCGGACCTGCTGAAGGCGTTCCTGGAGCCGGACGACCGGATCCTGCAGCGGATCCGGCGCGATGTCGTCGTGCACGCGCTCTGGGACGATCCGTTCGGCATCGAGATCACCGTGCACGACGGTGTCGTGACGTTGTCGGGAGAGGTCGACCAGCGCAGTACGGCCGCGGTGGCCGCGAAGCTGACACGGGAGATCGACGGCGTGGTCGATGTCGACAACCAGCTGACCTGGGTGTACGACGACCTGGCAGCCACGCCGAACCCGCAGCCGTCACCCGAATCCCGCCGCCGCCCGTAGGTCAGGTGGCTTGTGCCGCTGGGCGGAAGGCCGCGAGGTGGACCAAACGGGCGATGTCCTGCCCGCGGAAGACGCCGACGAGCCGGTCGTGCTCGATGACGAGGGCCAGTTCGTCAGGGGCCGGTGACATCCGGCTGACAAGGTCGGCAAGCAGGTCGTCGGGGTGCGCGACGGGTACGTCGGCCAGCGGCCGCTGGACGTCCGCGATCGTGGTCGAAGCACGACGGGTGGCCGGAACCCGCGCCAGCCGGTGCAGTGCGACCGTGCCGGTCGGTGCACCGTCGAGGTCGACGACCGGGAAGACGGCCTCCCGGGTCCGTGGCGCGACTTCGGTGACGAACCGCTCGACCGGCATCGCGACGTACGCCGTCACCTCCGGCTGCGACATGGCCGCCCGCACCGTGGTCTGTCCCAGGCTGATCCGCAGCCGCGTCAGCCGCGACTCCGCGGTCACCGACGTGATGATGACGAAGCCGATCATCACGAGCCAGAGGCCGGTGAGCGAGCCGCTCAGCCACTCGGCGAAACCGAGGCCGGTGAGGAGATAGCCGATCACCTGGCCGCCGCGCCCGGCGGAGATCGCGGCCTGGTTCGGGTCGCCCGAGCGCCACCAGAGGGCGGCGCGCAGGATCCGGCCGCCGTCGAGTGGCAGCCCGGGGAGCAGGTTGAAGACGGCGAGGAAGACGTTCATGATTCCGAGCCACCACAGCGACATGACGATCAGCCCCGGCACTCCGGTGCGATTCAGCAGCACCGCGATCGTCCCCGAGCCCAGGCCCAGACCGAGACTGGTGAGCGGGCCGGACGCGGCGATCCAGAACGCCGTCCGGGGTGTGGCCGGCTCGCCGTCGAGCACGCTCGCTCCGCCCAGCATCCACAGCGTGATGCGCTGAACGGGAATCCCCGCTCGTTGCGCGACCACCGAATGCGCGAGTTCGTGCAGCAACAGCGAGCCGGCGATCAGGAGTCCGCAGACCACACCGGCCGTCCAGTACGCGCCGGACGAATAGCCGGGTGCCAGCTGCGGAAGGACCGCGGTCGCAAGCCCGTCGGCGACCAGCAGGATGAGCACGAGCAGCGACCAGTTCGCTCCGACCTCCACGCCTGAGATGCGGCCGAACCGAATCGTCTGCTTCATGTGCCCTCCTGCCGGCCGGGGGACGGAGGAAGTCAACCGCCGCTGATGCAGCGGGCCGAGCTGTACGGTGCACGGCTTGGGGTCCGTTTCTCCGTACCTGCTTGCCGCGGCTTCCTCCGCCCACTTCCAGTACACGGCCCGAACCCGAACCAGCGCAGGGCCGAAGGGCCCGTCTTACCGGGACCGGCGTGGCTCCGGAGTTCCCCGCGATGATGGGGACTTTCGTCCCTGTGCCGGGACCGTGCGACGGGCTACAGCTTGCTGTATGACCAACCCTGCCTGGTCTCCGGTCTTGCCGGCACCGCGTGATCCGTGGTTCCGGCTGCACCCGCGTACGGCCCTCGCAGTCGCGATCGCGCTCTCCGCAGGCGTGCTTTCGCTGACCGTGTTCACGGGGAAGCCGGGCGACGACTACTTCTTCCTGTACGTCTTTCCGGTCGCGCTGATCGCCATCACGTTCGGTTCGCGCGCCGGGACGGTGGCCGGGCTGTCCGCTGTCGCCCTCGTCATCGGCTGGGTGGCACTGCGGGACGTGTCCTTGAGTGCCGGCGGCTGGGGAGCCCGGGTGGTACCGCTGGTGATGCTCGGTCTGTTGCTGGGCAGGGCGTCGGACCGGCAGCGTCAAGCCGAGGCGGAACGCCGGCAGCTGGAGGCCGGCGCGCTGCTGCATCAGGAAGCGATCGAGATCAACGACTCGCTGGTGCAGGGTATGGCCGCGGCCCGGTGGTCGCTGGAGGCCGGTCAGCTGGAGGCCGGCCTCAAGATCCTGGACGCGACGCTCGGCGAGGCCCAGGAACTGGTCTCCGACCTGATCCGGCGCGCCGGCATGAGCAGGCACTCCGGGCCCTGAGGTCGGGACGTTAGGCCCTGACCTGGGTACCACGCGCGCCGCGAGGCTGTCGGCATGGTCAGCGTCCAGTCGTCGAGCCTTCGTGGTCTGTCGGCAGCGGATGCGGTCCGACGACTCGCCGCCGACGGGCCGAACGAACTGCCCGCGCCGCGGCGGCCCGCGCCCTGGAAACTGCTCGCCGGGCAGCTGACGCATCTGTTCGCGCTGATGTTGTGGGTGGCGGCGGTGCTGGCGCTGGCCGGCGGACTCGCCCCGCTGGCGATCGCGATCGTGCTGATCATCATCTTGAACGGCGTCTTCGCGTTCGCGCAGGAGTACCGCGCCGACCGGGCCGCCGAGCGGTTGCGCGACCTGCTGCCGGCCAAGGTGCAGGTGATCCGGGACGGTCAGGTCAGCAGTATCGACGCCACGCGGCTGGTTCGTGACGATCTCGTCCTGCTGAGCGCGGGCGATCGGGTTTCGGCGGACCTGCGTCTGGACACGGTGCACGCGCTCGCGGTGGACGAGTCGATGCTGACCGGCGAATCGGTCCCGGTCCGGCCGGCGGCCGGCGCCCAGGTGTACGCCGGGACGTTCGTCGTCCAGGGCGAGGCCGAGGCGGTCGTGACCGCGGTGGCCGGGCAGACCCGGCTGGCGGGTATCCAGTCGCTGACCGAGAGTGCGCGGCGTCCGGCCAGCCCGTTGACCGTCGAACTGCATCGGCTGATCCGGGTGATCGCGGTGATCGCGGTAGCGGTCGGCGTGTCGCTGACCGCGGTCTCGATGCTGCTCGGCCTCCGCCTGACCGAGGCGTTCCTGTTCGGCGTCGGAGTGATGGTCGCCCTGGTGCCCGAAGGCCTGCTGCCGACCGTGACCTTGTCGCTGGCCCGCGGCGCGCAGCGGATGGCGCACGGCAATGCCCTGGTCCGGCGGCTGGACGCGGTCGAGACGCTCGGCGCCACCACGTACGTCTGCACCGACAAGACCGGAACGCTGACGATGAACCAGATGGAGGTCCTCGAGGTCTGGACCCCGCGCGGGCGGGTCACGCTGAACGGGCACGGCTACGACCCGCAGGGTACCGCCGCGGGGGAACCGGCGGCGATCGAGGCGGCGGCCCGCGCCGCGGCATCGGCGATCGCCTGCATCCGGGGCCGGGCGGTCCGGTCCAAGGACCGATGGATCGCGGAGGGCGATCCGATGGAGGTCGCTCTCGACGTACTGGCCCGTCGGCTCGGCGTACCGGCCGTCGACCCGGACGCGATCAGCCACCGGGTGACCTTCAGCAGCGAGACCAGGCACAGCGCGGTAGTTGCCAATGGCAACACACAGGTGATCGGCGCGCCGGACGCGCTGCTGCGGTACTGCCGGGCCAACGGCGCCGCCGCGGCCGCGGTCGAGGATCTGGCCGGGCGTGGCCGCCGGGTGCTCGCGGTGGCGGCCGCGCCCGGAGTGCTGGTCCGGGACGGCCGGCTGCGGCTGGCGCCGGGCGCCCTCGAGCTGCTGGCCGTCGTCGGGCTGGAGGACCCGCCGCGAACCGATGTGCACACGGCGTTGACGACCTGCCGTCAGGCCGGTGTCCGGATCGCCGTCGTGACCGGCGACCACGCGGCCACCGCGGCGGTGATCGCCCGTGAGGTCGGCCTGCTCGGACCTGACGGACTGGTTGTCACCGGCAACGAACTTCCGGCGGACGACGAGCAGCTGGGCGCGCTGCTCGACCGCGCGGACGGTGTCGTGGTCGCTCGGGTGACGCCGGCGGACAAGCTGCGGATCGCGCGGGCGCTGCGGGCTCGCGGCCACGTGGTCGCGATGACCGGCGACGGCGTCAACGACGCCCCGGCGTTGCGCGAGGCCGACGTCGGGGTGGCGATGGGCGCCTCGGGCAGTGACGTCGCGCGGGCCAGTGCCGACCTGGTACTGCTCGACGACCACTTCGCCAGCATCGTGACCGCGATCCGGCTCGGCCGGGCGACGTTCTCGAACGTACGGCGTTTCCTCACCTATCACCTGGCCGACAACGTGGCCGAACTCGCTCCGTTCGTGGCCTGGGCGCTGTCCGGAGGGTCGATTCCGCTCGCGATCGGCGTCCTGCAGGTGCTGGCCCTGGACATCGGCACCGACGTGCTGCCCGCGCTGGCACTCGGCGTCGAACGGCCCGGTCCCCGGGTCCTGGACGGCCCCGCGCGGCATCGTCGGCTGGTCGATCGCGGGCTGCTGATCCGGGCGTTCGGTCTGCTCGGGATGACCGAGGCAATGCTGACGATGGTGGCGTTCCTGCTGATCCTGTCCGGTCATGGCTGGCACTTCGGAGCCCACCCGTCCAGCGCCGCGCTGGCGGTTGCTTCCGGTACGGCGTTCGCGGTGATCGCCCTGACACAGAAGGCGAACGCGTTCGCGTGCCGTAGCGAGCGGAGCACCGTCTTCAGAGTCGGCTTCACGACCAACCGGCCGCTGCTGCTGGCGCTCTCGATCGAGGTCGTCCTGCTGATGATCTTCCTCGGCCTGCCCCCGGTGGCGCGATTGCTCGGTGGCGGCTGGCCGTCGTCCCTGGGCTGGTTGCTGGCCGGTGCGGCGGCGATCGTCCTCTTGCTCGTCGACACCGCGGCCAAACTCCTGCGCGGAGGTGCCGCGCGATGAGCACGATGCTGGACCGGTTGTGGCGGTTCCGTCCGGTCGGTGCGCCGGGTGGCGCGGGTCCGGTCGGGGTACCGGAGGACGCGCGCTCCGGCGTACCGGCGGAACTCGCCGGCGTCTTCGTGGCCCTCGATGCCACGATCGCGGAGTGCGATGAGGTGCGTGCCCACGCGGGACACGAGGCCGCGGGCATGGTCGCGGCCGCCCGGACCGACGCGGCCGCGCTGGTGGCCGCCGCGCGTACCCAGGCGGTCGGCGAGCGAGCAGAGATCGCCGCGGCGATTCAGGCCCGTGGCGATGCGGAGGTGGCGCGGACGCGAGCCACCGCGACGGAGGACACCGGAGACCTCCGGCAGGCCGGCTCGCAGCGGATGGACGACTTTGTCGCACTGGTCCTGGACCGGTTGCGGGCCGACGTGCAAGGGCTGGTCCGGTGAGCGCGGGCTGGGTTGCGGCGACCGTCCGCGCGAAGGCTATGGCCCGCCGTCGACTCGGCGCCGGCGCTGCCCGCCGGATCGCGTCGGCCCAGAGTTTCGCCGACGCGCTCGGTCTGCTTGACGGCACCGCGTATGCACGAGCGGGTGTCCCGGGTACGACGTACGCACGTCCGGCAGCAGCAGGTACGACGCTACCGGAGGTGGAATGGGCGGTCGCGGCCGTGGAGCTGTGGCAGTTGCGCGTCCTGGCCGGCTGGCTGCCGCGGTCCGCGGCCGGTCTGGCCCGGGCGCTCGGCGCGCGCTACGAACTCATGAACATCGAAGCACACGCCCGGGTGCTGGCCGCGGTACCTGGGTCGCCTGGTGCGGGGCGGTGGCCGGCGTACCAGGATCTGGGCAGCCTGGCGCTGTCCTGGCCGCGGATCGCTGCCACCACGTCGCCCGTGGAGTTGCGATCCGCGCTCGCTGCCTCGCCGTGGGGTGATCCTGGCGACGACTGGGCCGCGAATCTGCACGACGTCCTGGTCCTGCGCTGGTTGGGGATGATCGTGGCCGCGGCGCCGCAGACGGCCGAATGGGTGACCGGCGCCGCGGTCCTGATCATCGCCAAACAGTTGCTGGTAGCAACAAGTGGCCCGGCCGGGAGGCTGGTGCGGGCAGCCGCGCCGCTGATCGGATCGGGCTGGGAGCGGGCCCGGTCGGTCCCGGACCTGCGCGCCGCGACGCCGGTCCCGGGCCGGTGGGTCCTGGACGGCATCGCCACACCCGGCGAGCTCTGGCGGGCCGAGGCGAGGCTGGCAGCCCGGATCGAGTCCGACGGGTTCCGGCTGCTCCGCGACGGAACGCCGGGCGTGACACCGGTTCTGGGTGCGGTGGCGGTCTTGGCAGCTGACGGCTGGCGGGTGCGGGTCGCACTCGGAGACGCGGCGTACGGCGCCGGCCCGGGGGAGGTGCTCGATGCACTCGACGTCTTCGGGGTCATGGCGTGACGCCGTCCGGCCGGTACGGATGCAGCGGATCGCGCTGGTCGTGCCGAGCATGCACCAACGGGCACTGCTCGATCGGGTGAGTTCGGCGGGCGTTGTCGAACTGGACGCACTACGGCCCGACATCGAGGCGGCGGTCGTCGCGGAGCGCCGGCCGGACTGGTCGGATCGTGAGCTGGAGCTCCGCCGGCGCACGGCTCAGGCAGTCCCGCACGGACCGGTGACCGCGCTACTGGGGTGGACGCCGGCGGCGAAGCTCGGCGAGTTGGCGGATGCGCTGGCACCCGTCGGCGGCGCTGCCGTACCGCTTCCGTCACCGCGCGGCGTGCAGCCACCGACCTTGTTGCGGCAGAAGGGCCGCGGACAGTCGTTCGAGGTGCTGGTGGGGACGTACACCACGGTGCCGTATGTCGATGTCGATCCAGCGCTGGCCGCGGGCATCGCCTACGTCGCGATGTTCGGGATGATGTTCGGCGACGTCGGCCACGGACTGTTGCTGCTGCTCGGTGCGGTGATCGTCCGGAGTGGCCGCGTCGGCCGGCTGGCCAGGCTCAAGCCGGCGTGGCCGTTCCTGGCCGGCGCGGGCGCGGCGAGCGTCGTGTTCGGTGTGCTGTACGGCGAGATGTTCGGCCCGACCGGCCTGGTACCGGTGGTGTGGTTGTCGCCGGTGGACAACGCCGTCCCGTTGCTGCTGACCGCGATCGGTGCCGGGGCGGTGCTGCTCGCCGGAGCGTACGCCCTGGGCATCGTCAACCGGTACCGTGAAGGCGGTTGGGGGTACGCGCTCTACGCCCGGACCGGGATCGCCGGGGCGTTGCTGTTCCTGGCGCTGGGCGGCGTTGCCGGGGGCATCTATTTCGGCAGCGACTGGTTGCTGGCCGGCTCGGTCCTGCTCGGCATCGCCGGTTTGCTGCTGACGTTCGCCGGACTGCTCGCCGCGTCGGACGGCGGCGGCGCCGGCGTGCTGCAGGCGATCGTCGAACTGTTCGACGTCGTTGTCCGGCTGGGATCGAACGTGGTCTCGTTCGCCCGGCTGGCGGCGTTCGGCCTGACGCACGCCGCGCTCGGGGCAATCGTCTGGACCGGCACCGTCGCGTTGTGGAACGGCGGTTCGGTGCCGGAGCGGCTGGGTGCGGTGCTGGTGCTGATCGCCGGCACCGGCGTCGCGTTCGCTCTCGAGGCGCTGGTGGCGGGTATCCAGGCGCTGCGGCTCGAGTACTACGAACTCTTCTCGCGGGTGTTCGACCTGGACGGGCGGCCGTTCCGTCCGTGGCGGCTGCCCGCGGACGAACCGGAGGTGACATCGTGAAGGAATTCCTGCGCCGGCATCGGCGGGCGGCGGTCCTGCTGGCTGTGCTGAATGTCGTCCTGCTCACCGGAGCGGTCGCGGTGCTGATCGCGGTCGTGACCGCGGACTGGGGAGTCGCCGCGGGCCGGCCGGACGCGGCGGCAACCGCGGTCCAGGCCGTCCAGGTCGCGCAGGCCGCCGGACAGCCGAACGGCTCGGCCCTGATCGGCGCGGCGATCGCGATGGCCGGCTCCGCGATCGGGGCCGGCGTCGCGGTCGCGTACACCGGCGCGGCCGCGCTGGCCGCGATGAGCGAGCGGCCGGAGCTGTTCGGCCGTGCGATGGTGGTGGTCGGTCTGGCCGAGGGCATCGCGATCTACGGCCTGATCGTCGCGATCATCCTGGTGGGGAAGGCCTGATGACCCTGATGACCCGGATGACACAGGTGGCCGTCCTCGGTGCGCCGAGCCGTGCGGCCGGCTACGGACTGGCGGGCGCAAGGTTGCTGATGGCAACCACACCTGACGAGGTGCGGCTCCAGTGGTCCAGGCTGCCCGCGGCGGTCGGCGTCGTGCTGCTGACCGCGGCGGCAGCCGATGCGCTCGGTCCGGAGCGACTCGGCACAGCAGCCGTGCTGACGGTGGTGCTGCCCGATGAGTGACCCGCGCGCGGTCGCGCCGGCCGGGGCCGGCGCGGCGCTGGATACGGTTCGGGCGGCCTTGCTGGCCGCGGCTCGCGCCGATGCCGCGGACATGTCGCGCAAGGCGGAGTCGCAGCGAGACGAGCTGCTCGATCAGGCGCGCCGTACCGCGGACCATCTCGTGGCGGAGGCGCGCGCGGCCGGGGCGGCCGACGCCAACGCGTCGCTGGCGGCCCGAATGGCGCAGACCCGGCGGGAGTCCCGGCGGTCGGCCCTGTTCGCGCAGCGGGAACTCTACGACGAGTTGCGTCGCCGCTGCCGCACGGCCGCGTCGGCACTGGCCGGAACGCCGGAGTACGCCGGCCTCCGCCAGTTGCTGATCGACGCGGCGCGCAGGCAGCTCGGCGCCGGGGCGGCCGTCGAGGAGAGCCCGGACGGAGGCATCGTGGCGTCCGCCGGCAGCGAGCGGATCGACCTGAGCCTGCCCGTGCTGGCCGATCGCGCGCTGGCTCGATCCGGATCGGAGGTGGCCGGGCTGTGGACGCGATGACGCGGCCGGACGGAGAGCGGATGGGCCGGATTCGCCGGGTCAACGGGCCGCTGGTCGAGGCGGTGGGCATACCGGACGCGGCGATGTACGAGGTGGTGGAGCTGAGTGACCGGCGGATTCCGGCTGAGGTGGTCGCGATCGACGGCGGAACGGTCACACTGCAGGCGTTCGAGTACACCGGCGGGCTGATGACGGACGATCCGGTTCGCCGCACCGGGCGCCCGCTGTCGGCGCGGCTGGGGCCGGGGTTGCTCGGGCGGGTCTTCGATGGCCTGTTGCGGCCGCTGTCGTCGGCACCGATCTGGCTCTCCCCGCAGCCCCTGGTCCCCGCGGAGCAGTCGTCCGCCCGGTGGCAGTTCGTACCGAGTGCGGCGGCTGGGCAAGAGCTTGCGGCCGGTGCGGTACTGGGCACGGTCGCCGATGCGGGCTCGATCGAGCACCGCGTGCTGGTACCGCCGGGCGCCGGTGGTGAGCTGCGGTTCGTGGCGAGCGCCGGCAAGCTGGCGGAGGACGAGGTGGTCGCCCGGATCGGCGCCACGGAGATCGGGTTGTTCGAGCAGTGGCCGGTCCGGCGGCCGCGGCCGTTCGCCGCCCGGGAAGAGTCCTTCGCGCCGCTGCGGACCGGGCAGCGGGTACTGGATCTGCTGTTCCCGATCGGGGCTGGTTCGAGTACCGCCGTACCGGGTGGTTTCGGCACCGGAAAGACCGTGCTGCTGCAGCAACTCGCGAAATGGTGCGACGCGGACGTCATCGTGTACGTCGGATGCGGCGAACGGGGCAACGAGATGGCCGACGTACTGGGCGATCTGGCCGAGCTGACCGACCCCCGGACCGGCGGCCGGATGATCGACCGCACGGTGATCCTGGCGAACACGTCGAACATGCCGATGATGGCGCGGGAGGCCAGTGTCTTCACCGCGATCACGGTCGCCGAGTACTTCCGCGACATGGGGTACCACGCGGTCGTGGTCGCCGACTCGACCTCGCGGTGGGCCGAGGCGCTGCGCGAGTTCGCCTCGCGGACCGGCGCGTTGCCCGCGGAGGAGGGGTATCCGGCAGACCTGTCCTCGTCGCTCGCGGCGTTCTACGAGCGCGCCGGCCGGGTCCGTACCCACGGCGGGCGCACCGCGGCGGTCACCGTCGTCGGCGCGGTGTCGCCGCCCGGTGGGGACCTGACCGAGCCGGTCACCACCGCGACCGAGCGGTTCGTCCGCGGCGTGTGGTGCCTGGACCGCGACCTCGCGTACGCACGGCACTATCCCCCGGTCAGCTGGTCGGCCTCGTACTCGCATGACGCCGGTGCGGTGGCCGGTTGGCACGCGGGCCACGGTAACGCCGGCTGGGCAGCGCGCCGGGCCCGTGCTCTGGACGTACTCGCCGGGGCCGCGCGGCTGAGCGAACTGGCCGAGATCGTCGGGACCCGAACGCTGCCCGGCCGGGAACGGATGACGATCCTCGGCGGCCGGCTGATCCGGGACGCCGTCCTCGCACAGAGCGCGCTGAGTGCGGTCGACGCGACCTGCTCCGCCGAGCGCGGCGCGGCTCTGCTGCAGCTCGTCCTGGACGTGATCGACCGCTGTCTGGCTCTGATCGATCAGGGGATTGCCGCGGCGGCGATCGAGGAGTTCGACTTCGGCCCGCTGGTGCGGGCGCGCGAGGAGGCGCCGGACCTGTCCACCTGCCGTGCCACCGTGATGGCGGCACTCGAGGCGTTGCCATGACGGACATCGAGTACGGCGACGTGCGGTCCCTGGAAGGGTCGCTCCTGGTGGTGCGTGGCGTCCGTGGCGTCGGCTGGGACGAGTCGGCCGTGATCAAGGCCGACGACGGTAGCGAGCGGCATGGCGTGGTCCTCGAAGTGGCCGATGATCTCGCCGTCGTCCAGGTCCTGGAGGGCACGGTGGGGCTGCGGCGCGGGGGAGCCGGCGTCCGATTCAGCGGCAGCGCGTTCCGGATACCGCTGGGCCGGGGTTGGCTCGGCCGGACCTGCGACGGACGCGGCGAGCCGCTCGACGGCGGCCCGCCGGTCACCGGCGCGGAGACGGCCGCGGTGAACGGATGGCCGCTCAATCCGGTCGAGCGGGAGTCGCCGCGCGAGCCGGTGCTGACCGGGGTCTCCGGGATCGACGCGCTGACCACCCTGGTCCGCGGCCAGAAGCTGCCGATCTTCTCCGTACCGGGACTGCCGCACCTCGAGCTAGCCACCCAGATCGGGGCGCAGGCGTCGGCCGGCGGCGATCCGTTCGTGGTGGTGTTCGCGGCGATGGGGCTGCCGCACGCGGAGATCGACTTCGTCCGGACGGCGCTGGAGCCGCGGGCCGCCGCCGGTGAACTGGTGATGGTGCTGAACAGCGCCGACGACCCGGTGATCGAGCGGTTGCTGACGCCGCGGGTCGCGTTGACGATCGCCGAGGACCTCGCGTTCGTGGGCGGCAGCCACGTGCTGGTGGTGATGTCCGACCTGACCAGCTACTGCGAGGCGGTCCGCGAGGTCGCGGCGGCGCGTCAGGAGATCCCGGCGCGGCGGGCGTACCCGGGGTATCTGTACAGCGACCTGGCATCGCTCTACGAACGGTGCGGCCGGATCCGTGGGCGGCCGGGCTCCGTGACGATCATGCCGGTACTCACCATGCCCGCCGGTGACATCACGCACCCGGTACCCGATCTGACCGGCTACATCACCGAGGGACAGATCGTGCTGGCCGGCGATCTGCACGCCCGCGGCCTGTACCCGCCGCTGGACGTCCTCGGATCGCTGTCCCGGTTGATGCGGCACGGCGCCGGGCCGGGCCGCACCCGCGACGATCATCTTGAGCTCGCCGCGCAGGCCATCGCGGCGCTGGCCCGGGCACGGCAGGCCGCGGAGCTGGCCGATCTGATCGGTACCGGCGCGCTGAGCGGCACCGATCGCGGCTATCTGACGTACGCGACCGCGCTCGAGGACGCGCTGCTGCGCCAGCGAACGGACGAAGCGCGCGGCTTCGGCGACACCTTGGACCGGCTGTGGACGGCGGTGTCGGTACTGCCGCGGCGCGAGCTGACGATGGTTTCGGAAGCCTTGCTGGACGAGCATCTGGGGGACCGATGAACAGCGGAAGGTCGGGGCGTCTCGTCCTCACCGCCCGGCTGGCGACGGCCCGGCGGGCGGTGGAACTGCTGGATCGCAAGCAGCGTGCTCTCGCCGTCGAATGCGAGCGGCTCGAGCTGGTGGCGGGCCGCGCCGCCGAGGACTTCGAACGCAAGGCGCGGACGGCGGCGCTGTGGCTGCGCCGAAGCAATGCCCTGGACGGCGAGCGGACCCTGCTCGCGTCGCTGCCGGAGGCAACTGTCGAGGTCGCCGTCGAGTACGACGTGACGATGGGCATCAGGCACCCGGCCGGTGTCGGCGTGACCTTCGGCCCGGAACCGTACCCGGCCGGTAGTTCGGCTCTGGTCCAGGCCATCCGGGAACACCGTACGGCGCTGGCGGCGGCGCTCGAACTCGCGGCCGTCCAACGGGCCGTCGTCCTGCTGTCGGCGGAGCTGGCGCTGACCCGGCAGCAGCAGCGCGCGCTCCAGCTGCGCTGGATCCCGAAGCTGGAGCAGCAGCTGACCGTGCTCGTTCAGCGCCTCGACGAGTCCGAACGGGAGGAGAACGTCAGGCTGCGCTGGGCAGCCCGTCGCGGGCACGAATCGTGAAAGATCTTTGCGGCCAAGCGACTCTTTGCGGCCAAGCGACGGCCCCGTAGACCCAGGCCGCGCCGGATGCGCCGGATCGCCGGCGCATCCGGCCGATCGCGGTCAGGCGAGGTGGTGCTCGTGGCGGTAGACCGACCGGCTGGCCGGCATGGCGGCCAGTGCGGCGAGAACCACCACACCACCCGCGATCCACGAGGTCCACGCGGCCGCTGTCGCGTCGGTGTAGGTGAACACCCACGGCGCGATGAACGCCGCGACCCCACCGACCGCGGTGACACCTTCGTCGAAGTAGGCGCCCGGCATGGCAAGCGCGATCAGCGCCAGCACGGCGACCACCCCTCCGATCACGGACATCGCCCAGGTCCCGGTGGTGTCAACCGTGACCCACAGTGGCGACAGAGCCAGGTACAGGCCCGCGAGCAGGCTCAGCCAGTCCTGCGGGCGCGTCCAGGCAGTCGACTGAATGTCTGCCATGTCGCTCATCTCCCTCTCTCTTTCCCGGCGGGCCGACCGGAGCGATCGGTCCCCTCATTTCGATCGTGGTCCGGCCGCGGGCAAGGCCGTAGGGACGAACGTCACCGGTTCCGGCGGACCTTCGGCGGGTCACAGCTCCGGTACGGCGAGCAGTGGTGCGGCGACGGCGTAGGTCACGACCGGACCGTCGCGGCAGACGAGCAACGGTCCGAGCTGGCAGTGCCCGCACAGCGCGATTCCGCACTTCATCGACCGTTCGAGCGACACCTGAATCCGCTCGGCGGGCACCCGCGCGCGGCGCAGGACGCGGGCGCTGAAGCGCATCATCGGCTCCGGGCCGCAGAGGAACGCGACGGTTCGCTCCGGATCGAGCCGCAGCTGGGCCAGCGGCTCGGTGACGAACCCGACGGTGCCGTCCCATCCGGCCGCCGGGGCATCGACGGTGAGCTCGACGTCGACGTCGTCGCGTGCCGCCCAGGCGTCCAGTTCGGCGCGGAACAAGAACTCGTCCGGGGTCCGCGCACCGGCGATCACCACCACTCCGCGGTACGCCGGGCGCCCGGCCAGCGCGGCCAGTACGACCGGACGCAGCGGTGCCAGCCCGACGCCGCCGGCCACGATGACCAGATCGTTGCCGATGGCATCTTCCGGCGCCCAGGTGGTACCGAACGGTCCGCGGACACCGATCACGGTTCCGACGGTGGCGTCGTGCAGAGCGCGGCTGACCGCTCCGACCGACCGGACAGTGTGCAGCAGCGTCCCGCCGGCGGTGCCGCTGATCGAGATCGGTACCTCGCCGACGCCGTACGCGTAGAGCATCGCGAACTGACCCGGACGGAACGGAGCCAGCGGCTGATCGACCGGCTCCAGCCGGAGCGTCGCCGAGTCCTGGTTCTCGATCGTGCGCCCGGCCACCCGGTACCGAACCGGAAGCATCGGCTCAGCCATGATCGGCGTACAGGTCCAGCAACCGCGCACGTGTCGACTGCAGCCGATCGAGGAGTACGGCCATCAGCTGTCGCGTCAGCACGTACTCGCGTTCGTGCGCCGTCAGGCCGTCGTAGAGGTCAGGCATCGGCGAGCCGCCCGGCTTCTTCGGTGATGTCGATGCCGACGGGACACCAGGCGATGCAGCGGCCACAACCGACGCAGCCGGAGCCGCCGAACTGGTCGTACCAGGTGCTGAGTTTGTGGGTGATCCATTGCCGGTAGCGGCTCTCGCCGGAGGCCCGGACACTGCCGCCATGCAGGTAGGAGAAGTCGAGTTCGAAGCACGAGGACCAGCGTTGCCACCGTTCGGCGTGGTCGCCGGTCAGGTCGGTGACGTCCTCGGTCGTGGTGCAGAAACAGGTCGGGCACACCATCGTGCAGTTGCCACAGATCAGGCATCGTTCGGCGACGTCCGCCCAGTGCGGCGACTCGCGGCTGCCGGCCAGCAAGGCCCGCAGGTCGACTTCGGGCATGGCGCGCCCCATCCGCTGCGTCGCGGCGTCGACTGCCGCCCGCGCGTTCCCGGCCTCGTCCGCGTGCGCGTCGCGATGATCGATGCGGTCGAGCAGCGCCCGGCCGGCGTCCGTACCGGGCTCGACGACGAAGTGGCCGGTCAGTTCGGTGAGTGTCAGGTCCGCGCCGGGGCCGGCGGCCGGCCCGGTCCCCATCGAAGCGCAGAAGCAGACCCCGCCGGGCTCGGTGCAGTTCACCGCCACGACGAACAGCGACTGATGCCGGGCCTCGAACGCTCCGTCCAGCCGCAGCACGTCCCGAAGCTTGCCGATCGCGGCCAGGTCGCAGCCGCGGACGCCGAGCAGCGCGTACCGCGGCCGATCCGGCTCAGCCGGCTCGAACGGGCCGTTCGTGTCCGTGGACCACAGCTTCCGCCGCGGTGGGTGCAGGAACGTCTTCCACGACTGGGGTCCGGCCGAATGCGCGAACAGCGCGTCGTCGTCGCGGCGCCGCAGCCGGTAGTACCCCGGACCCGTCTCGACACCCCAGCCGGCCGGCAGTTGGCCGGCGCCGGTGAGCTCGGCCAGTACGATCGCGCCGCCCGACACCGTCGGTCCGATGACCTGGTACCCGTCGGCAATCAGTACCTCGACCAGTTGGGTCAGTCCGTCCACGATCGCCTGGCTCATAGCGCGATCGTGCCGAGGACCGCCGTACCGGCCAAGGGCCGAAGGTCCCGGCCGCTGCTGCCGTCCGTCCCTGGCGGCCGGGCGGCCCGTCTGGTGTGCTCGCAGACGATGGATACTCCGACGCTTGCGGTGTTCAAGCTCGCCTCGTGTGACGGTTGCCAGCTCACCGTGCTGGACTGCGAGGACGAGCTCCTCGCGCTGGCCGGACGGGTCCGGATCGCCCACTTCCTGGAGGCGTCCAGCGCGGTCCGGCCCGGTCCGTACGACGTGACGCTGGTCGAGGGCTCGATCACCACGCCGGCCGACGCCGAGCGAATCCGGCAGATCCGTGCCGAGTCGAAGGTGCTGGTGGCGATCGGTGCCTGTGCCACCGCCGGCGGGATCCAGGCGTTGCGGAACTTCGGCGACGTGGCCGAGTTCGCCTCGGTGGTGTACGCGCGGCCGGACTACATCGACACACTGGCCACCTCGACGGCGATCGCGGACCATGTCCCGGTCGACTTCGAGTTGCGCGGGTGCCCGATCGACCGGCGTCAGTTGCTCGAAGTGCTGACCGCCTTCCTGGCCGGCCGGAAGCCGGATCTGCCGGACACCTCGGTCTGCACCGAGTGCAAGCGTCGTGGCCTGACCTGTGTGCTGGTCGCGGACGGTACGCCGTGCCTCGGGCCGGTCACGCACGCCGGGTGCGGCGCGCTGTGCCCGGCGTACCGGCGCGGTTGTTTCGGCTGTTTCGGGCCGATGGCTTCGCCGAACGTGGCCGCGCTGGTACCGCGGTTGCGGGCCGCGGGGATGTCCGAAGACGAGGTGGGTCGGGTCTTCCGTACCTTCAACGCCGCGTCCGGAGGCTGGTCGTCGTGAGTCACCGGGCGCGGCAGTTGAAGGTGAGTTCGCTGGCCAGGGTCGAGGGGGAGGGCGCGCTGCGCGTCACCGTCCGGGACGGCGTGGTGGAGCGCGCGGACCTGCAGATCTACGAACCGCCACGGTTCTTCGAGGCGCTGCTGCGCGGGCGGGGCTACACCGAGCCGCCGGACATCACCGCGCGAATCTGCGGGATCTGCCCGGTCGCGTACCAGACGAGCGCGTGCAATGCGATCGAGGACGCCTGCGGAGTACGGATCGATGGCCCGATCCGGGAACTGCGGCGGCTGCTGTACTGCGGCGAGTGGATCTCCAGCCATGCGCTGCACATCTATCTGCTGCACGCGCCGGACTTCCTCGGCTACCCGGACGCGATCGCGCTGGCGGCCGATCATCGCGAGATCGTCGAGCGCGGGCTGCTGCTGAAGAAGGCCGGCAACGCGATCCTGGAGCTGGTCGGCGGCCGGGCGATCCACCCGGTCAACGTTCGCGTCGGCGGGTTCTACGCGGCCCCGGGCCGGGCGCGGCTCGACCACCTGGCCGGGCAGTTGCGGCCCGCGCTCGACGCCGCGATCGAGACCGTGCGCTGGGTGGCCGGATTCGGCTTCCCCGACCTGGAGACCGACCATGAACTGCTCGCCGTCCACGACCCGGCGGGGTACGCGATCGAGGGCGGTACGACGGTGCGCCGCAGCGCCGGACCGGACTTCGAGGTCGATGCCTTCAGCAACCATGTGGTCGAGGAGCAGGTCCCGTACTCGACCGCGCTGCACGCCGCCCTGGACGGCGGGCGGTACCTGACCGGGCCGTTGGCCAGGTACACGCTCAATCACGACCAGCTGTCACCACTGGCGCTCGGGCTCGCGGCGGACGCCGGCCTCGGCAGCGAGTGCCGCAACCCGTTCCGGAGCATCGTGGTCCGGGCGATCGAGACCGTGTACGCGGTCGAGGAGGCGCTGCGGTTGATCGCGTCCTACCAGCCGCCGGAGCCGTCGTACGTCGTCGTACCGGCTCGGGACGGAGTGGGGCACGGACTCAGCGAGGCACCGCGCGGGCTGCTGTACCACCGGTACGAGATCGGCGCCGACGGGCTGATCCGGTCGGCGACGATCGTGCCCCCGACCGCGCAGAACCAGGCTGCGATCGAGGAAGACCTGCGGCGAACGGTGGCGGCCAACCTGCACCTCGGCGACGAACCGCTGACCGGGTTGTGCGAGCGGACGATCCGTAACTACGACCCCTGCATCTCCTGTTCGACGCACTTCCTCGAACTCACCGTGGAGCGGTCGTGACGACGGCGGTGGTGATCGGTGTCGGCAACGAATACCGCCGCGACGACGGTATCGGTCCCGCCCTGGTGGCCGCGCTGGAAGACCGGTGGCTGCCCGCGGTCAAGCTGATCGGGTCGGACGGCGAACCCGCACGGCTGATCGACGACTGGGCCGGCGTACCACTCGCGATCGTCGTCGACGCCGTACTGTGCGACCCGTCCACTCCGGGCGAGTTCTACCGCACCGAGGTTCCGCTCGACCACCCAGGCGCCGCGCCGTCCGCCCCTACCGAGCCGCCCGGCGCCGGGGCACACCCGCATTCGGCCGGCTCCCACAGCCTCGGCATCCCGGACGCGCTCCGCCTCGGGCAAGCCGTCGAGCGTCTTCCCGGACGCCTGGTCGTCTACGCGGTCGAGGCGGCGGACGTCTCCTTCGGCACCGAGTTCTCTGCTCCGGTGGCCGCGGCCCTGCCCAGGCTGGTCGACGCCGTCCTGACCGAACTGAAGTCGGCAAGAACGGTGGCACGATGACCGGCGGACCGAATCGGCGACGGGGTACGAGGGAAGCCGGCTGCGCGCTTCCGCGGCGAGCCGGGAGGTACGGTGAACGGCCTGGGGGAACCGCAGCGCCGTACGCCGGCGCCTGACTTCCCTCGCCCATCTCCAGTCAATCCGGTCCCGCCACCACCTCGAAGGGCCGAAGGTCATCTCCCCGGCAGGCCCTTCAGGCGCTGAGGAAGGCGATGCAGCCGGCCATCGTCCGGAGGCGCGGGTAGTCGTCCTCGTCGATCCGGCGATGTGCGCCGGCGCTGAGGAACTCGACGAAACTGAGGAAGTCGAGGGAATCCAGTTCGAGCTCGTCGCGGAACGCGGCGTCGTCCGGAAGCGCGTCGAGGTCGGCGTCGGGGACGATGCGTAGCAACGCGTCGCCGACCAGTGCCCGGGCATCCTGCGTGGTCAGGGTCATAGCTCCTCCGGTGTCTGCAGCAAGTGTTCGATGGTGGCGAGGAAGCGGCCGCCGGTGAAGCCGTCGGTCGCGCGGTGGTCGGCCGCCAGCGTGAGGGTCTGGCACGGCCGGACGCCAAGGAGGCCGTCGACCGCCCACGGACGCTCGACGATCCGCCCGGCGCCGACCAGCGCGACCTGGGGCGGGTAGATGATGCCGTGCACGCTCTCCACGCCCTGGTCGCCGAGGTTGGTGACGGTGATGGTCGCGTCGGTCAGCTCGGTACGGCGGAGCCGCCCGGAGCGGGCGCGTTCGACCAGGTCACGGAGTCCTGCCATCACCTCACCGACCGGCAGGTCAGCGGCGTCGTGCAGGGCCGGGGCGACGAGTCCACCGCCGCGCAGCGAGATCGCGACACCGAGGTGGACCTGGCCGGCGGCCTGGAACCCGTGCTCGGTCCAGAACCCGTTCAGCTCCGGATGCCGGTGCGCGGCCAATGCGGTTGCCTTGAGCAACAGAGCTGCCGGAACCAGGCGATCGGTGACCGGCAACTCGCGGTTCGTCCGGGTCAGCCAGTCGAGGGCGGTGGCGAGGTCGACGGTGCCGGACAGGTGGTAGTGCGGGATCTCGCGCGCCGACCGGGCCATCAGCCGCGCGATCGCCGCCCGCTGAGATTTCTCCACGACGTGCCGCGCAGCGGGCGCCCGCTGAGGTGCCGCCTTCGTCGATTGCGCGGCCGGGCCGGTCTGCGGTGTGACAGGGGTACGGCGGTGGTCCGAGGCGGGGATAGTCCCGGCGAAGCGGCGGACGTCCTCGGAGGTGATCAGGCCGCGCTGTCCGGTTGCTGGTACGGCGGCGAGCTCGACGTGGAGCGTCTGCGCGAGTTTCCGTGCGTACGGCGACGCCTTGATCCGCTCCGGCGCCGCGCCGCGGGCCGCGTCCGCTCCCGCCGGCGGCCGGGTGCCGGCTTCGGACTGCGGCGGATGCACAGCCTGGCCAGGCTGTTGCCCTGCGGGATGAGCCCGGCCGGTCTTGGGCTCCGTGCCGTCGATGATGGCCAGTGGGGTGCCCACGTGGACTCGTTCGCCGACCGGGACGAGGATCTGGCCGATGGTGCCGGCGGTGAAGGTCTCGACTTCGATGGCGGCTTTGTCGGTGTCCACGACGGCAACCGGGTCGCCCTTGCCGACGATGTCGCCGGGCTGGACGAGCCACTCGATCACGGTGCCTTCGTCCATGTCCGCGCCGAGTGACGGCATCCGGAACTCAGCCATTGCCGTTGACCGCCTTCCGGACCGCCGCGACGATGCCCGCCGGCTGCGGCAGCGCCGCATCCTCCAAGTGCTTCGCGTACGGCATCGGGACCTCCGCGCTGCACACCCGGTCGACCGGCGCGTCCAGGTCCTCGAACGCCTGCTCGGTGATCCGCGCGCTGATCTCCGCCGACAGGCTGCCGCTGCGCCATCCCTCGTCGACCACGACGGCACGGTGCGTCCGGCGTACCGACTCGATGAACGTCGCATCGTCGAGCGGCCGCAGAGTGCGCAGGTCGATCACCTCGGCCGAGATGCCGTCGGCGGCGAGTTGTTCGGCGGCGTCCAGGGTCTTGCCGAGCGTCCCGCCGTACGTCACCAGGGTCACGTCGGTCCCCGGGCGACGGATCGCGGCATGATCGATATCGACCGGCCCGTCGGCCTCCGGCTCGCCCGCCAGGTTGTAGAGCGAGCCGTGTTCGAACAGCAGGACCGGGTCCGGGTCGGTCAGCGCCGGCCACAGCATTCCGCGCGCGTCCGCCAGTGTGGCCGGCGCGACGATCCGCAGCCCTGGAATGTGCGCGTACCAGCCCTCGAGGCTGTGCGAGTGCTGCGCGGCCAGTTGCCGGCCGGCGCCGGTCGTCATCCGGATTACCAGGGGTACGCCCAGCTGTCCGCCGGACATGTGCCGCAGTGAGGCGGCGTTGTTCAGGATCTGATCCAGCGCGAGCAGACTGAAGTTGACCGTCATGATCTCGACGATCGGCCGCAGCCCGGCCATCGCCGCCCCGATCCCGGCACCGACGAACGCCGACTCCGACAACGGGGTGTCCCGGATCCGGTCCGGCCCGAACTCCTCGAGCAGCCCCAGGCTGACCCCGAAGCACCCGCCGTACGCCCCCACGTCCTCGCCCATCAGGAACACCCGCTCGTCGCGCCGCAGCGCGTCCCGGAGCCCTTCCCGCAGCGCCTCCCGGTACGTCGTCATGACTTCTCCGCGTACACGAAGCGGGTCAGGTCCTCGACCGGCTCGAGCGGCCCCTCCGCCGCGGCGGCGACGGCCCGCTGGATCTCGTCGTCGACCTCACGGTGCAACGCCTTCAGCGCGTCGTCGGTGAGCTGCATCCGCCGCACCATCGCCTCGATCGGGTCGCGTTCCTTCCACCGCGCGATCTCCGCCTTGTCGCGATAACGGTCGGAGTCGTACATCGAGTGCGCCCGGAACCGGTACGTCCGCAACTCCAGGAAGCCGGGCCCGCCGCCACCGCGGATCGTCTCGACCGCCCGCCGCGTTGCCTCCTCGACGGCGAGGACGTCCATCCCGTCGACCGCCCAGGCCGGCATGCCGTACGACGACGCGCGTAACGCCAGGTCGGTCTGCGCCTGGGCCCGCGCGAGCGCCGTACCCATGGCGTAGAGATTGTTCTCGCAGCAGAACAGCACCGGCAGCTTCCACAGCGCCGCGAGATTCATACACTCGTGGAACTCGCCCTCGGCGACCGCGCCGTCACCGAAGAAGCATGCGGTCACGTGCAGGTCGGCGCGCATCCGGTCGGCCAGCGCGATCCCGACCGCGAGCGGCAGCCCACCGCCGACGATCGCGTTTCCGCCGTAGAACCGCCGCTTGGCGTCGAACAGGTGCATCGACCCGCCGCGACCGCGACTGCACCCCGACGTGCGGCCGAACATCTCGGCCAGTACCGCCTCCATCGGGATCCCACGGGCCAGCGCATGGCCGTGTTCGCGGTACGTCGTCACCACGGCGTCGGCAGCGGTCAGGTCGCTCAGGACGCCGGCCGCGATCGCTTCCTCGCCGACGTACAGGTGCAGGAAGCCGCGGATCTCGGCCGCGCTGTACAGCTCGGCGCAGGCCTCCTCGAACTTGCGGATCCGCAGCATCTGGCGGAGCAGGTCGGTGTGTTGCTTGACAACAGCTGTGGTCATCGTGGTCGCTCCAATGTGGACAGATCACCTTCTGGCAGGCCGAGTTCGCGCGCCTTGAGCAGGCGGCGCATGACCTTGCCGCTACTGGTGTGCGGGAGGTGCTGGTCGAAGGCGACGTCCCGCGGCGCGACCGCGCCGAGCCGGCGCCGGCCGAACGCGATCAACTCGGCCCGAAGTGCATCGTCCGGCTCGTACCCCGGCCGGAGCGTCACGAACGCCTTGACGATCTCGCCGGCGACCTCGTCCGGTACACCGATCACGCCGGCCTCGGTCACCGCCGGGTGCTCGAGCAGCGCGCTCTCCACCTCGAACGGGCCGACCAGATGCCCGGAAGACTTGATTACGTCGTCGGCGCGGCCGACGAACCAGAAGTAGCCGTCGGCATCGACCCGGGCCAGGTCACCGGTCAGGTACCAGCCGCCCGCGAACGCCTGCCGGTACCTCAGGTCGTCGTGCAGATAGGCGCGGAACATCGAGGGCCAACCTGGCCGCAGCGCCAGCTCACCCACCTGATCGGTGCCCAGCACGGACACCTGGCCGCCGGTCACCGCCGCACGTCCGTCGTCGCCGCACCGCAGTACCGCGGCGTCGATACCGGGCATCGGACGCCCCATCGAGCCGGGCCGGATCGGCATCGACGGATAGTTGCTGATCATGATCGCGCCGGTCTCGGTCTGCCACCAGTTGTCGTGCACCGGTATCCCGTACGCTTCCCGTGCCCACACCACCACTTCAGGATTGAGCGGCTCACCGACGCTGGCGATGTGCCGGAGTGCGGACAGGTCGTAGCGGGAGGCCAGCTCGGCGCCGGCCCGCATCAGCATCCGGAGCGCCGTGGGCGCGGTGTACCAGACCGTGACGTGGTGGTCGGCCAGAACCTGGTACCAGCGGTTCGCGTCGAAGTCACCGTCGTCGGCCAGCAGCGTCACGCCATGGGTGAGCGGCGCGATGATCCCGTACGACGTGCCGGTCACCCAGCCGGGGTCCGCGGTACACCAGAAGACGTCGTCGGGCCGGAGATCGAGTGCGAAGCCGGCTGTGATGTGCTGCGCGACGACGGCGTCGTGCACATGCACGGCGCCTTTCGGGGTGCCGGTGGTTCCACTGGTGAAGTGGAGCAGTGCCATCGCTTCCGGGCTGGTCGCCGGGATCGTCCAGTGGTCGGGCTGGGACGCGAGCGCGGCTGTCAGGTCGAGCGTGCCGTCCGGCGGGTCCTCCGCCGCGTCGATCAGGAGTACGTGGCGTAGCCCGTGAAGCCGGTCGCGCTGGGGTGCGATCTTGCGCCGGTACAGGGCCGTCGTGGTGACCAGCACCTGGGCATCGCCGAGCGTGAGGCGGTTGCGGATCGGCTCCGGGCCGAACGCGGCGAACAGCGGCGACAGGACGCTGAGGTTCTTCCAGCAGCCGAGCGCCGCGACGTACAACTCGGGTTGCCGGCCCAGCAGAGTGAAGACGCGCGCCCGCGGCCCGACATCCAGCGAGTGCAGCAGGTTCGCGAACCGGTTGGACAGCAGGCTGAGCTCCCGGTACGTCAGGTCGCGCGTCCCCGACCGCCCGACGGTCCGGACCGCGACGTGGCCGCCCCGGCCGGTGGCGACGTGCCGGTCGACGGCCTCGTACGCGATGTTGAGGCCGCGGCCCTCCGGCAGCCCGCTGAGCAGCTGCGTGGCGGCGGCCCACGAGAAGTCCTGTCTGGCCTCGTCGTAGCTGCTCAGTGTGGATCCGGCAAGCAACATTCCTGGTCCCTCCTCAGCTTGTCGGCAGCCAGGTGTGGCTGTCGCCCGGCTTGAGCTGCCGGGAGCGTCCGTAGCAGCGGACTTCGATGGCCGGTCCTGGCTCGGGATCGACAGTGAGCGTGACGGCCGCGCTCGAGATCTCCGCGACCAGACGGCGGCCGCGGTAGCGCAACGCCATCCCGAGCGTCCCGAGCTTGGACGGCCAGTGGGGGCGGAAGCGCAGTACGTCGCTGGTCGTGGTCAGCCCGGTGAAACACCGCTGGATCAGGTCGGCGCTGCCGGCCATCGCCGCGAGGTGGATGCCTTCGGCGGTGGTACCGGTCCGCACCGCGTCGCCGGCGTCGCTGTGCAGTGCCTGCTCCAGGAAGGTCAGCGCGTGGTCCGGGTCGAGCGTCGCCAGCCCCCAGGCGTGGACGAGTGCGCTGAGCGTCGAACCGTGGCAGGTGCGTGCCAGGTAGTACTCGACGGTTCTGCGGACGACGGCGGCGGACAGGGGATAGCCGAGCCGATCCATCAACGCGGACAGGTCGCTGTGCGGCAGCAGATAGAGAAGCATCAGGACATCGGCCTGTTTGGAGACCTGGTACGACGCCACGTCATGGCCTTCGGCCTCGAGGATCCGGTCGAGTCGCCGGATGTCGCCGTACTGCCGGCGGTATGCCGTCCAGTCGAGCTCGGCCAGTTGCTCGTAGCCCTCGAACTGACTGATGACCCCGTCGTGGAACGGTACGTACATGCGGCGGGTGAGTTCGTCCCAGTGGTTGCGCTCCTCCTGCCGCAGACCGAGGGACTCCGCGATTTCGATGCGCTGCCAGGACGGCAATCGGTCCAGGGCGCGTGCCGCGACGCCGAACAGCCAGACCGCCATCACGTTGGTGTAGGCGTTGTTGTCGACGGACGGGTGGAACTCGTCGGGGCCGACCACGCCACGGATCACGTACCGGTCGCGGCCCGCGTCGTACTCGGTGAGACCGGCGAAGAACCGGGCGACCTCGACGATGACCTCGGCGGCATGGTCGGACAGGAAGTCCTGGTCGCCAGTGATTTCGACGTATTGCCACATCGTGTAGGCGACCGCGAGCCCGATGTGCCGCTGCCGGCAGGACGCGTCCTCGGTCCAATGCCCCGACAGCGGGTTCAGGTGGATCCGCGCGCTCTCCTCGCGTCCGTCGCTGCCGGACTGCCAGGGAAACATCGCCCCGGGCAGGCCGAGTTCGCGAGCCGCCAGCCGGGCGGCGGGGAGACGGCGGCACCGGTAGCGCAGCAGGTCGCGGGTCAGCTCGGGCAGCCGGAGAGTGAGGACCGGGAAAACGAAGAGTTCGTCCCAGAAGACATGGCCGCGGTACGCCTCACCGTGCAGCCCGCGGGCCGGTACACCGGCATCCGTGTCGCCGCTGTGCGGTGAGACCGACTGCAACAGGTGGAAGATGTTCAGCCGGAGCGCGCCCAAGGTCCCGTCGTACGCCTCCTCGAGATCCACCTCGAACCGGCGCCACAGCTGGGACCACGCCAGTACGTGGGCCTCCAGCAGACCGGCGACACCCGGTGCGTTGTCGAGGGCGAGCCGGGTGGCCAGCTTCGGTTCGGAGATGCCGACGTCGCGGGAACCGTGGATCGCGGCGACCTTCTCGATGCCGACGACGTCTCCGGCCGTCACGTCGACCGACAGTTCGGCGTACGCCGAGGTGCCGTCGGTGGAGGTGCTCCAGAGCAGCGGAGATCCGTTGTGCGAGGCAACGGTTCGGGTGCCGACGGTGACTCGGTGGCGGGACTGGCTGAGGGTCGCGGTGACCAGGAGATCGCCGTCGGCCAGTGGGCGGAGATCGGCCAGATGGCGGGCGCCGAGCTTGCGGTACCGTTCGACGCCGGAGTTCGTGACGTTGCCGTACACGCCGGAACCCACCCGCAGCCGGCCGGACCAGTTGACCGCCGTGACGGCGAGGGTCTGCCCGGCGAGATGCGGGTCGGCCATGCTGACGAAGCGACGCTCGACGCCGCGCAGTTCGCGGCCGGCCGCGTCCCGGAGCGTGAAGCGCCGGGTCACCACGCCGCGCCGGGCGTTCAGCTCGAGGCCGTAGTCGAGGACCTCGCTGTTGTCGGGGGTCCACCAGTCCCCGTCGCCGATCGCGACCGTGAGCGGCAGCCAGTCGGGTACGTTGACCAGGCTCTCGTTCTCGACGGTCGTTTCGCCGATCGTGTCGGTCAGCCGGTTGTAGTAACCGGCCAGGTACGTCCCCGGACAGTGGTGCTCGCCGCTCGTCGACCCCGCCCACGCCCCGCGCGTGGCGAAGTATCCGTTCCCGGCCGTGCACAGCGCCTCCCGCCGGCGCTCGTCGGCCGGGTCGTACCCGCTGAACGCGAGAATCCACTCCGGCGACGGGTTCATGTCCCTGACTCTGCGCCGCCGCTCGGTACTCGCGTAGAGCCGAAGGTCCCGTCGGCGCGGTCGGTTCGGCACGTGCAGTGGGTTGCCAGGGCCGCGAGCCGTCGGACGGTGCGGTAAGGCACTCACGGCGTGGTGCTGAAGCGGGCGGCGCGGCGATGGATGCGGTGGCCGGGTGGGTGCGGGCGCGACGTCGGCGCGGGCGCCGTCGCGCGGAAGAAGCGGCGCTTTCCGAGTTCGACGAGGGCCAGGTAGGCAATGACCATGGCCAGAAGCGTCAGGAAGAAGCCGCCGGGCAGGGCGGTGAATCCCAGGTCGCCGGCCAGCGGGGTCGCGGGCAGCAGGGCGCCGACGGCGACGACGGTCAAAGCGGCCAGCAGCAGCGGGACGCTGGGCCGGCTGCGGGTGAAAGGGCTGCGGCGCGTGCGGATGACGAACAGGACGAGGGTCTGGGTCGCCAGCGACTCCACGAACCATCCCGTCCGGAACAGCGCCGGGCCGGCGTGGAAGAGCTGGAGCATGACGAAGAAGGTGGCGAAGTCGAACAGCGAGCTGATCGGCCCGAAGACCAGCATGAACCGGCGGATCAGGCCGATGTCCCAGCGGGACGGGCGGGCGAGCTGCTCGGCATCGACCGTATCGGTGGGGATCGCCAGCTGGCTGCTGTCGTAGAGCAGGTTGTTGAGCAGGATCTGGGAGGGCAGCATCGGCAGGAAGGACAGGAACGCCGACGCTCCGGCCGCGCTGAACATGTTGCCGAAGTTGCTCGACGTACCCATCAGCACGTACTTGACGGTGTTCGCGAAGACCCGCCGCCCCTGGCTGACACCGTCGGCGAGCACCTGCAGATCCTTCTCCAGGAGTACGACGTCGGCGGCGTCCTTGGCCACATCGGCGCCCGAGTCCACCGCGATGCCCACGTCGGCCGCGTGCAGCGCCAGCGCGTCGTTGACGCCGTCGCCCAGGAACGCCACGTCCAGCCCCGCGTGCCGCTGTGCCCGCACGATGCGGGCCTTCTGCTCCGGGTCGACGCGCGCGAAGATCGTCGTCCGGGCGACCACCTCGTCGAGGTGCTCGTCGTCGAGCGCGTCGAGATCGGGACCGGTCAGTACGTCGCCGGCCGGAAGGCCGAGGTCGGCGCAGACGCGGGCGGCCACGGCCGGGTTGTCGCCGGTGATCACCTTGACCGCGATCCCGAGCCGGGCGAGCTCGCCCAGGGCGGCGCGGGCGGTGGTCTTGGGTGGGTCGGAGAAGACCAGGAATCCCTGCAGACTCAGGCCCCGCTCGGCGTCCGGGCCGAGCTCGGGAACGCCGTCACGGGTGGCGACGGCGATGACCCGGTGGCCGGCCTCGAACTCGTGCTGGAGCTGGTCGAGAGCCTCAGGCGGTACGGCGGCGCAGCGACTCAGTACTGCCTCCGGCGCGCCTTTGGTGATGAGCAATCCCTGATCGGTCAGCACGGAAACCAGACGGCGGTCGTGGTCGAACGGCAGGACTCCGGCCTTCGTGTACCGGCGTGCTTCCGCTACTGGTGCGCCCGGCGCGGACCAGAGGGCGGCGTCGAGCGGGTTGCCGTCGGGGATGTCGCAGCACACCATGCCCAGCAGCTGGACCTGAGCGCCGTCCGGTGCCAGGGCGCGCATGAACTCGATCCGGCCCTCGGTCAGGGTGCCGGTCTTGTCGGTGAACAGGATCTCGATGTCGCCGAGGTCCTCGATGCACACCAGCCGTTTGACCAGAACCTTGCGCCGAGCCAGCAACCGGGAGCCGGACGCGAGGCTCGTGGACACCACCGCGGGCAGAAGCTGGGGTGAGATCCCGACCGCGATCGCGAGCGAGAACAGCAGCGCGTCGAGGATCGGCCGGTGCAGCGCGAGGTTGACGGCGAAGATGCCCACGGTCAGCACCGCGGCGACCTTGACCAGCAGCATCGAGAACCGCCGCAGGCCGCGCTGGAACTCGGTTTCGGGCTGCCGCTGTCCCAGGCCCACCGCGATCCGCCCGAACTCGGTACGGCCACCGGTGGCGACCACCACGCCCCGGCCGACGCCGGCCGCCACGACAGTACCCATCCAGGCGCAACTGGTCAGCTCGGCGAGACCGCTCTCGGCCGATACCGGCTCGACCGTCTTCGTGACCGGCAGCCCTTCGCCGGTCAGCACCGACTCCGAGCACTCGAGGTCGTCGGCCGCCAGCAGGCGCAGGTCCGCGGGTACCACCGCCCCGAGGCGCAGGATCACCACGTCACCAGGGACCAGATCCACCACGTCCACCGAGACGCTCGCGCCGTCGCGGATCACCAGGGTGTGGTGGCGCATCTGATCGTGCAGGGCCTCGGCGGCCCGCTCCGCTCGGAACTCGTTCACGAACCCCAGGCCGACGGACGCGAACAGGATGGCCCCGATGATCACCGCGTCGGTCCGTTCTCCCACGAAGAACGACGCGACCGCGGTGACCGCGAGCAGCAGGAGCAGCGGCGACCGCAACTGACGGACCAGGACCAGGAATGCCTGCGCATGATGGGTTCGGAGCGCGTTCGGGCCCACTACGGCACGGCGGCGGGCGGCTTCAGCGCTGGACAGCCCGCCGTGCGTCGTACGCAGCCGGTCCAGCACTTCCGGCACCGCGAGGGCACCGGCCACCCGCCCCGTCAAGGCGGACGGCTGAGCCACCGTCGAGATCGTGGCCACTAGCGCGCGGCCGACGCGGTGGCCGTCATGCACACCACATCCGGTAGAAGACGTACCCGCGGGCCTTCAGGGTGCGGAGGATGGTCGGCAACGCGGCGACGGTCTGACTGCGGTTACCGCCGCCGTCGTGCATCAGGATGATCGATCCGCTGTGTACGTTGCCGAGCACGCGCTGGACGATCGCCGATGTACCGGGACGCGACCAGTCGCGAGGATCCACCGTCCACAGCCGGATCTGCTTGCCGAGCAGCGCCGCGCGGCCGCGGACCCTGCTGTTCACGGCACCGTACGGCGGCCGCAGGCATCGTGGCGTGTAGCCGGTCTGGTTCCGGATGTACCGGTCGGTGGTCTGGACCTGGTACTTGAACGTTGCCCACGACACGTACCGCAGATCGGGATGCGACCAGGTGTGGTTCTGCACGCTCATGCCCCGCAGATACGCACCCCGAGTCAGCCACGGGTACCGGGCGACTTGTTGGCCGACCTCGAAGAACGTGGCGTGGACGCCGTACTGGCGCAGGATGTTGAGGATCTGTCCTGTGTACGGATACCAGGGCCCGTCGTCGAACGTGAGGTACACGTACTTGGTGGTTGTGGCCGCAGCGGTCGTGGTGGCGGTGCTCGTCGATGCGCCGGCCGGCTGAGCGGCGAAACCGAGTGACGCCACCAGGGCGAAGAGCACGGCGATCAGCGTGACCCGGGTGCGGCGAAGATTCATGACAACTCCCCAGAAGCTAGAAGGAACGGCGATAGCCGGCCGCGGTCGTGAGGCGGGCGGTCGCCATGTCCAGTGCCGCCTGCCGGGGTGTGGCACCGGCGGTTACCCGGCCGAGCCACTCGGTGGTCGCCGTCCGCAGCCGCTCGGCGATGTCGGTGAATGCCTGCGTGGCGGTCAGGCCACGACTCTCGGCGGCGGCGCAGATGACGCCGCCGGCGTTCGCGATGATGTCCGGCACGATCAGGACCCCACGGTCGCGCAGGGCCTGCTCGGCCGCACCGGTCGCCGGGATGTTGGCGCCTTCCAGCACGATCCGGGCCCGCACCTGTCCGGCCGTGACGCGATCGAGTACGTCGGGTTGCGCCGCCGGGATCAGGACGTCGCACGCTGTCCCGAGCAGGTCGTCGCGGTCGATCGCGGCGCCACCCGGGAACTCGGCCGGCGAGTGGTCCTGGCAGAAGTCGGTGAGCTTGGGAATGTCCAGGCCGTCGGGGTTCGCTACCGCGCCGTCGATGTCGGAGACCGCGATCACGCGTGCTCCGCGCTGATGCAGCCGCAGGGCGGCGTGCCGGCCGACGGCGCCGAAGCCCTGGATCGCGATCCGGGCGCCGTCGAGCCGCAGCAGGCCGTGCTCCTGAAGTACTTCGGCACAGACGGCGAGCCCGTACCCGGTGGCACCGAGGACGTCCAGCGGGATCCCGCCCAAGGCGGCCGGGCGTCCGACCGCTCGGCCGATCTCGTCGTGCACCCAGGCCATCGCGGTTTCGTCGGTACCCATGTCCGGTCCGGGCAGGTAGTCCGTGATCCCCGCGATGCAGGTCGCGAAGGACCGGATCAGCGCCTCCCGCCGGTCCGCGGGCAACCCGGGCGGTGCCGCGATCCCGGACTTCGCACCGCCGTTCGGCAGCCCGACGGCCGCGCTCTTCAACGTCATCCCACGCGCCAGCCGGACCACCTCGGCGGGCGTGACCTCCGCCCGCATCCGGACCCCGCCGATCGCCGGGCCGAGCGTCGTGTTGTCCACCGCCACGACGGCCGGGACTCCACCGGCCAGCCGCAGGATCGTCACCGACCGCGGCCCCAGCTCGTCCGTCGGCCAGTCCGGCCACCCCACTACTTGTTCCATGGCTCCGAACCTTCCGGGGTAACTCGGGTGCCGAGTGTGTCGTTCCAGTGCCGCCGCGGGGTGTGACCGGCGCTGTCCGCCGGATAGCCGCAGCGGAGGATCAGTTGTGGCCAGCTCCGGCGCCCGATCAGCGTTCGGACCTGGTCGCGGAGATCGGTGTACTCCAGCGCCTGGTTGAGGAACGAGGCGGTGAGATCGTGAGCAGTTGCTGTCAGCAACAAATGCTGCAACGCCATCCCGGCCAGGAGCCAGCCGTGGCTGTCTTCGGCCGGCGTGCTGAGCACCGCGACCGCCGCCTTGGTCTCGAAGCTCGCGCGACCGCGGTCCGGTACCTCGAAGCCCGCGGCCAGATCACGCACCGAGGCGGGTGTCTGGGGGAGCGGACCGAGCGCCGCGGCGGGTACGCCGTCGTCGTCGCGCCGGCCGCCGATCCACTGCATCCGTTCGTGCAGCCGGTCCTCGTCATGAACCTCACGCTCGTCGGCATCGTGGATGATGCGCCCGAGCTGGGTCCGTCGGGTGCCGTCGAGCCAGTCGAGTTCAGCCTCCTCGGCCTGAGCCGCCACGGTGAGTTCGTGCCGTAGTACGGGCGGCATCGGGACAGCGAGCAGCGGGCCGCGGTACGTGTGCCGACGGGTGATTTCGCCGTACAGCGAACTGAGGCCGGGCACCGGGACCCTCCGGCCGGCCAGGAAGATCCGCAGCGCGACGGCCGGCCGCGCGGGATCGGGCTCGAGCGCCAGCGTGGTCTCATGGCCGAGCAGGGCCGCCGCGACGCGCAGGTTGAAGGCCGCGGCGCCGAGGCCGATGCGGCTCATCCGTCCACCCGGGTCCGCCACCGGCAGCGCGCGTTCCGGATCGCGCAGTACGTCGATCACCGGCCCCTGGATCTCGAACTTCCAGGGCTGGGTGTTGTGCATCGACGGGGCATGCGCCGCCGCGGTGAGCAGGATGCCCACCTCGTCTCTCGTCAGGTACTGCGTCGTACTCATGGCCGCTCCTTCCGCACCATGACCGCAGCGTCTCGCCCCCTGGACCAGCACCGTCAGCGGCAACAGTCCCGAAGCACCGGGCCCTAAGGCCCTGAGCCCGATCGAGCCGGATGCAGGACTTTTGGCCCTGCCAGGTCCTGGCGCCGGCTGCTTGACTCCGAGCAGGGAGGGGAGGCTTCCGATGACCGCACAGCCCGCGCCGGGTACGGCCGAGGTCGAGACGTACTATCTCGACGGCCGATGGCACACACGTCGTGGTGACTCCGAGAAGCCGTTCGCGTCCGGGGTGAGCCGGGAGCGGATGATCGCGATCGGCGTCGAGGTCGCCCGCTGGAACGGGTTCCGGCACGTGATCCGCGACGTCGCGGGCAGCGTCGTCGAGGTCAGCAGCTACGACACTCGAGCCGCGGTCCGCTGAGATGTGTGTGGGGATCGTCGGGCGGGTGGTCGAGCTCGACGCCGATGCCTCGCCCGTGGCACCCACCGGCACGGTCGAAACGACGGAGGGGCGCCGGCAGGTGTGTTTCGTGTATCTGCCGGATGCGGCCGTCGGCGACGTCGTGCTGGTGCATGCCGGGTACGCGCTCGATCGGCTGGCGGACGACGACGAGGGGATGCGATGACAGGCTCCAGAGGACGTGGGATCGCACTGGCGTTCGCGACGGCGCTGATCAGCGGGGTGTCGGTGTTCGTCAACTCGTACGGCGTCCGCGCCGTCCGGGACGCCACGGTGTACACGACCGCGAAGAACCTGGTCGCCGCCGTCGTACTGGTGCTGTTGCTGGTCGGTACCAGCACGTCGAGACCTGTGCTTCGGCTGCCCCGGCGGTCGTGGCTGGGCTTGCTGGCGATTGCCGTCATCGGTGGGTCGGTGCCGTTCGTACTGTTCTTCAGCGGCTTGGCGCGGGAGTCGTCGGTGCATGCGGCGTTCGTGCAGAAGACCCTGGTGGTGTGGGTGGCGGTGCTCGCCGTACCCCTTCTGGGTGAACGGCCCGGAGTCCTGCACTACGCGGCGATCGGCCTCTTGCTCGTCGGGCAGGCGGCGCTCGGCGGTGGATTGTCCGGGTTCCGCTTCGGCGGCGGGGAGTGGATGATTCTCGCCGCGACGTTGCTGTGGGCCGTCGAGGTCATCCTGGTGAAGCGGATGGTCGGCGGGATTCCGCCTGATGTCCTTGCGGTGGCACGAATGGGGCTCGGCGTTGTGCTCCTGGTCGGCTGGGTGTCGGTGAGCGGGCATTGGGCGGCGTTGACAGCGCTGACGACGGAAGGCTGGCGCTGGGCCTTGCTGACCGGGATCCTGCTGGGCGGGTACGTTGCGACGTGGTACCGCGCGCTGGCGCTGGCACCCGCGGTGGATGTGACCGCCGTGCTCGTGGTCGCCGCCGTCGTCACGGCAACCCTCGATGCGGTCGTCAACGGCACAGCCGTCACGCCACAGACCGTCCTTGGCATCACACTCCTCGCGGCAGGTGCCGGGCTGGTCATGGGCGCACGGTCCCGCCGTACGACGGCACTGGCCCGATGACTCCCGGGCCGTTGCTGTTCGCAAGGTACGCCTATCCGCCGAACTCCATGGGCTACTGCGGTCCGGGCGACTCCGGCGAGCTGCTGGAGTACGCCGGCAATGGCGTCGTCGACCGTGGTCTCGCGGCGATCGCGCACCGGTTCCTCGGAGCCTGGCCGTACCTCTCGCTGATCGCTGCCGCGTCCGGCCGGCAGCCACTCGACACGGACGTCGTCGAGGCGTACTGGGTGGGCAATCAGCTGCTCCGCAACGTACCAGGCGCTTTGCTGGCGGCGCATTTGAGCGACCGCTTCGGCCGCGGCCTCGCGGCCGCGCGCACCGACCCGGTTCAGCTGGCGCTGCTCGGTGGGCGACCGCATCACAACTTCCATGTATTCGCGGTGTATCCGTGGACCGGTCTGTTGCGGGCCGGCCCGGCGGCCGAGCCGTTGCGGGTGCTGAACAGCTGCCGCATCTCCTGGGGGACTGTCACCGCGGTCGACGGCGAGATGGCCGACGTCCGAGTCCGCCCGTTGCTGTACGACCATGGCCGACTCCGGCTCGGCGAGCCCGCCGTACAGCGGATGCTGACCGGTTCACGCGGCTACCGATTGGCGTACGACGTACAGCCCGGTGATGTGGTGTCACTGCACTGGAACTGGATCTGTGACGTCCTGTCGGACACCCAGGCATCCGAGCTGTGCAAGGCGACGATGCGCGTATTCAGGCTGGTCAACCACGCTCTCGGCCGGCCATCCGTCGGCAGTGCACTCGAACCGGTGATCAGACCCGCCGTGGGGCTTTCGGTCCGGGGCTCCGGGACCTTCGTCCCTAGTGCCGCGGGCACTGCCCGCTATGTCATGAAGACACAGGGGGACGCTTCGGCCTCGCGGGGCGCCGACGACGGCGGCGCCGCGGGGCCGGACGTTTCCCTGGCCGACCCCTGAGACGGAGCTGATCATGAAGCCGGACGAGATCGTCGTCGGTGTGGACGCTGCCTGGCGCAGGTCGGGAGCACTCGACTGGGGACTGCACGAGGCCCGCCTTCGCCGGCGGCCACTCCGGGCGGTACACGTCGTGGACGAGTCCCTGCGGAGTGACGACTTCGCGCCGATCAGGCTGGACGGCCAGGTGGTCAGGCCTTCGCCGATCCCGAGGAACGACCGTCGGCTGGTCGACGAGCTCGAAGAGTACCTGGCCGGCGCCGACCCGGCACTGGACCTGGCCGCCGACCTGATGATCGGAGCCCCGGGTCATCGGCTCGCGGAGCGGAGCGCGTCGGCGGGCCTGACCGTCGTGGGGCGGCGCGGTATCGGCGGCTTCGCCCGGTTGCTGATCGGCTCCACGTCGGAGTCCGCGGCTGTCCACGGTGACGGCCCGGTGGTCGTCGTACCGAATGGCTGGCAGCCCGCCAAGCACGCGAGCGCCCCGATCGTCGTCGGCGTGGACGATCACGACCAGAACGACGCCGCGCTGGAGTTCGCGTTCGAGATGGCGGCCGTACATCACGTACCGCTGTGGCTCGTGCACGCGTGGGAGGTACCCGCTCCGTACACGTGGAACGCCCCAGTCGCGAATGGCATGCGGGAGCAATGGGAGCAGGCCGCGCGGCAGTGGCTGGACACGGTCGCCGAGCAATGGCATCAGAAGCATCCCGACGTCGACCTGCGGCATGAACTGCGGCAGTCGCATCCTGTCGTCGCGCTGCTCGACGCGGCGGACGCGACCGGCACCCAGCTGATCGTGGTCGGTGGCCGCCGTCACCGGCTGCCCGGTTTGATGATCGGCTCGGTCGCCCGGGGCGTACTGCACCACGCCACTGTCCCGATCGCCGTCGTCCACGAACACCGCGCCACTGAGCCGAATCCCGGCCAGTAGCGCGGTGGGCTGGCGGTGCTCAGCGCGACACCGTCGCCTGGTCCCGCGTGAGTGTGGTCGCGCCGGATTCCACCAGGGTCCCGAAGGACCGGCGGTAGTGGTGGCCGCACAGGTACAGGTCGACCACGTGGCTGGTGCCCCGCGGGCTTGGTAGCAACACCTTGACCATTGGCGCGGCGGAGCAGCAACAGGCCCGCTCCGGCCAGCCGCCGACGCATTCGGTCTCCTGGCCCGTCCGGCCCAGGACCTCCTTCTGTCCAAGTCTCATTTCCCCCAGCTCCTCGTCATCCGGTCTTGTCCTTCGACCGTATGAAGCCCCGATCCCCGAAAACAGGGCCGTTCCACCCCTCTGCCAAAGGACCTTCGTTTCCCCCGGCGGTGACCTTCATCCACCGAATGTCAGAAGCTCGCCGTGACCGGACCTCCCCTGTCGCTTTCGCTCCCTTTTGTCGATCACGCCGCGTGCGCTGCCCGCTGCCCTGGGGTCAGTGGTTGATCGTGGAGGTGAGGCCGTTGAGGCTGTCCGCGGCGGGCCGGGACGCGGATGCGGCTTCGCGGTTCAGGAAGGTGCCGAGTTCGCCGATGGTGCTCATCAGTGGGGCCGGGAAGACGACCGTCGAGTTCTTGTCGACACCGATCTCGACCAGGGTCTGCAGGTTGCGCAGCTGCAGCGCGAGCGGATGCGCCATCATCGTGTCGGACGCCGCACCGAGCGACGCGGCGGCCAGGGCCTCGCCTTCGGCCGCGATGATCTTGGCCCGCTTCTCCCGCTCGGCTTCGGCCTGCCGGGCCATCGCCCGCTTCATGGTGTCGGGCAGCTGGATGTCCTTCAGCTGGACCAGCGTGACCAGTACGCCCCAGTCGGTGGTGGTCTGATCGAGGATCTCGCGGAGGTTCGCGTTGATCACCTCGGTCTCGGCCAGGGCTTCGTCCAGGGTGTGCCGGCCGACGACGCCGCGCAGGGTCGTCTGGGCGATCTGGTCGATCGCGGCGGCCACGTTCTCGATCGCGAGCACCGACTTCGCGGCGTCGACGACCTGGTAGTAGGCGACCGCGGAGATGTCGACGCTGACGTTGTCCTTGGTGATGATGCCCTGCGACTGGATCGGCCGGGTGACGACCCGCAACGAGACTTTCCGCAGTACGTCGGCGAACGGGATGATCAGCCGCAATCCCGGTTCGCGCACCGCCTTCAGCCGGCCGAGCCGGAACAGGACGCCCTTCTCGTACTGCGTGACGATCCGGACGCACGACAGCAGCAGTAACAGTAGTGCGACGACGATGACTCCCGCGATGATCATTTCCGGTCCCTTCGACGGTGCTGACACCCCCAGATTTGGTGCCGGAGTTCCGGTTCGGCAGGGCCGTTCGGCCCTGGAACGGTAGGCCGGCGCAAGGCAGCGTGTGTGGTCAAATACTCGTGGTGTGACCTTGGATTTCGGTGCCGGGAAGGTGCCGGGAGAGGATCGCTGATGCTGGGGGTTTCGCTGCTGGGGGGCTGGCTGCCGGTGGTCGCGCAGATCCTCGCGGCGGGGGTCCTGCTGCTGGCGATCGGGTGGCGCGATCGGCGCTGGCGAGTGCGTTGGCTGCCGGTCGCCGGTGTGCTTGCCGTCGTGGCGACGCTGATTCTGAAGCGCGAGAGCGTGGCGCTGCTGGGGATCACGGACCCACTCCCCGCCACTGTCTGGATCTGGGCCGGGTGCGCGATCGGCGCGGTCCTCGTCCTGGTCCTCGGCTGGCGCTCCGCCAGATGGTGGCGACGCGGCACGGCCCTCCTCGCCGCCCTCCTCGCCGCGTTCGTCTGCGCCAACGGCCTGAACCAGTTCACCGGGTACTACCCGACGATCGGCGCCGTCTGGAACGACTGGACACATACACCACTACCCGGCGTGACCTCGATCAGCAGCATCAAGCACCAGCCACCAACCGACGGGAAAATACTTGCCGAGGGCAAGCTGGTCGCTGTCACGATCCCGTCCACCCACTCCGGCTTCCCGCACCGCGAGGAATACGTATACCTCCCACCCGCCTGGTTCCGCGGCCCGGCCTTCCGGCACACACTCCCCGTAGTCGAACTCATCGGCGGCGAACGCGGCGGACCCCCCGACTGGGTACGCCTCGGCAACGCCCCGCAAACCGCGAACACCTACGCCGCACAACACAACGGCTACGCCCCGATCCTGATCTTCGCGGACGCCACCGGCGGCTTCTCCAACGACACCGAATGCGTCAACGGCCCCCGCGGCCAAGCCGAAGACCATCTCGTCAAAGACATCCCCAACTACATCACCAAAACCTTCGACACCACCACCGACCCCAACCGCTGGGGCATCGCCGGCTTCTCCATGGGCGGCACCTGCGCACTCAGCCTCGTTGTCGAACACCCCAACACCTTCCGCCACTTCGTCGACATCTCCGGAGACCTCACCCCCAACAGCGGCAACCCCACCCAAACCCTGTCCGACCTCTACGGCGGATCGACCAAGGATCGTGCGCTGCACGATCCGCAAACCGTCATGCGCACCCACGGCCCCTACACCGGCGTCTCCGGCCTGTTCCTGGTCAGCAACACCGAGACCATCCACATCAGAGAGGCGGGTGACCTGTCCCGCGCCGCGGCCAAGGTCGGCATCAAGACCCAGCTCATCATCTCGCCGGGCAGCCACGTCTGGCAGTTCGCGGCGCCTGCCTTCGCCCAGGCGTTTCCACAGTTCGTCAGCCAACTCACCCCGAACGCGCCGCCCAATGGCACCGTCCGGTAGCCGGCCTGGCCGGCCGGAGAACGTCAGCCGCGCCGACGAGCGAGTCGTTTGACCAGCGGCAGGAGTACGGCGGCGGCGATCAGCGTCAGGCTCACTGCTGTCGCGTAGCGGTCGATCAGCAGGACGACGTCGACTGCTCGCTGGCCGAGCTGGTGGCCGATCGCCGCGACCAGTCCGGCCATCAGCGCGGTGCCGGCGAGGTCGAGGAGCAGGAAGACGGTCAGCCGCATCCCGGCCCAGCCCGCCATCGCGTAGACCACCGCGGTGGGTACGCCGGGCAAGACGGCCAGTACGACGGCCGCGCGGACGGTCCAGCGATTCAGCTCCGTGGCCCGGCCGGCCAACCGCAGGGCGCGCTGGCTGGTGGTGAACATCCGGATGATGCCGAGGCCCCAGCGCCGGCCGGTCCACCAGGTGATCCAGTCGAACTTCGCCATGCCCGCCGCGCCGACGGCGACGACCACCCACAGCGGTGTGTCGCCGACCCGGGCGAAGGCAGCGGCGGCGCCGATCGCGGTCAGATCGCCGGTGAGGAACTCCAGGAGAATCGGGTGCGAGGCAAGCAGGAACGGCTTGACCGGCCGCAGCGCCAGCCCGAGCAGGACCACGCCGAGGATCGCGCTCATCAGCGCGAAGTCGACCGGGCCCGCGCTTCCTTGCCAGGGCACCACCCGGCGCCATCGGGCGGCCGGCGGCGAGTGCTCCGAGTCGGTCATCGTGCCCCCGGGGATCTCGTTCTCGAACAGTGGTGTTCAACTTAGCCTAGCACGAACTCGGACAGTGATGTTCTGTTTACGCGGGACCCGGCGGCCGCGTCCGTCCGGGTCCATCGGCTGCTCCGCGCGGGTCCTTGGTCCCTAGGGTCGCGGCCCGTTGCCTCGGACCATCCGGAGTACAGGCCGGTGTACGGCCGGATAGGGGAGGAAGGCAACGACATGAGGGTGAGCAAAAGGATGGGGCAGGCAGCGGTCGGGCTGTCGGTGTTGCTGGTCGCGGGGTGCGGTGGTGGCGGTACGTCGCCGTCGTCACAGCCGTCCGCGTCCAGCTCTCCCCCCGCGTTGAGCGTGAGTTCGTTCGACCTGTCGTTCGCGGCGATGTCGAAGCTGACGTCGACCACCGCGGCGGGTAAGGGAAAGGTCGGCGTGATCCTGCCGGACACCACGTCGTCGACGCGATACATCGACTTCGACGCGCCGTACATCGAGAAGGCACTGAAGACGGCGGGCTACTCGGCCGGCGACTACAAGATCGACAACGCGCAAGGGGTCGACGCCACCGAGCTGGCGCTGGCGCAGGCGGACATCGCCCAGGGCGCGTCGGTGCTGATCTTCGACCCGATCGACAGCACCGTCGGCGCGCAGGTTCAGGCGTACGCCGCGTCGCACGGTGTCGCGCTGATCAGTTACGACCGCGCGACCTTCACCGGGACGAACACGTACTACGTCAGCTTCGACAACGTCCAGGTGGGCAAGCTGATCGGGGCCGGATTCAACGCCTGTGTGAAGGACTGGCACGTGACCGCGCCGAAGGTGTTCCAGCTCGACGGTGGTCAGGACACCGACCCGAACGCGGTGTCGTTCGCACAGGGGTACAACTCGAAGATCTGGGGGACCGAGACCACGCCACTGCCGGCCGGTACGAAGAGCAGCACCGGCTACACGCTGATCGGTGACAAGATCACGCCCGGGTGGGTGAACGCCGTCGGTGCGACGATCTTCACGCAGCAGTTCACCGCGCACCCCGAGATCAACGCGACCGTCGAGGCCAACGACGGACTGGCGAACGCGGTGGTCACGGTCCTGAAGAACAAGGGTGTCGGGGCGAAGAAGATCCCCACCACCGGTCAGGACGCCACCATCCAAGGCATGACCAACATCCTGCAGGGTTACCAGTGCGGTTCGGTGTACAAACCGATCTACCTGGAGGCGCAGGACGCGGTCGCGCTGGCGACGTACCTGCGGGCGAAGCAGACTCCGCCCGCCACGCTGGTCAACTCGACCACGACGCCGCCGAAGGGCGTGGCCGGGAACAAGCAGCCGGCGTCGCTGCTGACCCCGGTGTGGGTGACGTCGGCCAACTTGGCCAAGACGGTCATCAAGGACAAGTTCATCGATGCCAAAGCCCTGTGCGCGACGGTCAGCGCGTCCGTTTGCACGGCCGCGGGCATCACGCCGTAGCGATGAGCACATTGCTGAGCCTGCGCCGCATCTCCAAGAGTTTCGGTGCGGTGCAGGCGCTGACCGATGTCGATCTGGAGGTCCCGGCGGGCCAGGTGACCGCGTTGTGCGGTGACAACGGCGCCGGCAAGTCGGTGCTGATCAAATGCATCGCCGGGATCCACGAACCCGATCACGGGGAGATCATCTGGGCCGGGCGGCCGGTCCGTATCCACAGTCCGCGGGACGCGGCCGAGCTGGGGATCGAGACGGTGTACCAGGACCTGGCGCTGGCCGACAACCTGGACATCGTGCAGAACATGTTCCTCGGCCGGGAGAAGTTGCGGCACCGGCTGCTGGACGAGGACGAGATGGAGAAGGCCGCGGCCGGCACCTTGCGCGAGTTGGGCGTGACGACGGTCAGGTCGATCCGCCAGCCGGTGGCCTCGCTGTCCGGTGGGCAGCGGCAGTCGGTCGCGGTCGCCAAGGCGGTGATGTGGCACTCCAAGCTGGTGATCATGGACGAGCCGACCGCCGCGCTCGGGGTCCAGCAGACCGCGGTGGTGCTGGATCTCGTCCGCGCCCTGCGCGCCCGTGGTCTCGCGGTCCTGATCATCTCGCACAACCTGAACGACGTCTTCGCGGTCGCGGACCGGATCGCCGTGCTGCACCTCGGCCGGATGGCCGCTCAGGTGCCGGCGGCAACGGTCGACCGGCAGCGCGTCGTCGAGTACATGACGACCGGTGTCGTGCAGAGAGGGGACGGCAATGCCGAAGGATGACCTCGGCGCCGCGGCGGACCAGACCGCGGCCGAAGTGAGTCCGGCGCTGGTGCCACCCAGCGTCACCGCACAGACTCTTCGCGAGTACGGCAGGGCCCAGGTCGCCCGGCTGAAGGGCGGCGAGAGCGGCATGCTGCCGGTGCTGCTCGGCCTGCTGGCGATCGTGATCGTGTTCCAGGCGGTCAGCCCAGGGCATGTGTTCCTCTCCGCCGGCAACATCGTGAACCTGTTCCTGCAGAGTGCCGTGTTCATGGTGCTCGCGATGGCCGAGACGTTCGCGCTGCTGCTCGGCGACATCGACCTGTCGACCGGGTACGTCGCCGCGCTCGGTGGCGTGATCGCCGTGCAGCTCGTCCAGCCGGCGACGACCCACTGGCCGTGGTGGGCGGCGATCGCGGTCGCGCTACTGGTGTGTGCCGTGATCGGCGCCGTCCAGGGCACGCTGATCACCCGGCTGCATCTGCCGTCGTTCATCGTGACGCTGGGTGGGCTGCTCGTGTTCAACGGCGTACTGCTGATCGTGCTCGGCTTCGGGCCGTTCTCGGGCTATCCGAGCCTGAGTGGCGTCGGGCCGAATCTGAAGGCGCTGTACGACCTCATGTGGGGGCACGTCACGCCGGTACAGGGCTGGATCGCGCTGGCGCTGGTCGTGGCGGTGTTCGGCGTCAACAGCTATCGCCGGGACGCGCGCCGCCGCCGGAACGGGCTGGTCGCGCCACCGGTCGGCGTCACGCTCGCCAAGGTCGCGGTGGTCGCCGTTCTGGGTGCGGCGGTTGTTGCCGTGTGCAACGTCAACCGGGCCGCGCTGGGTACCTTGCAGGGTGTTCCGTGGGCGTTGTTCATCGTGCTCGGGGTACTGGTGTCGTGGACCGTTCTGCTGCAGAGGTCGCGCTTCGGGCGCTACGTGTACGCCATCGGCGGGAATCCGGAGGCTGCTCGCCGGGCGGGTGTGAACGTGCCGGTGATCCGTACGTGGGCGTTCGTGTTGTGCTCGGTGACCGCGGGCGTCGCCGGTCTGCTGTACGCGTCGTACCTGGGCGGCATGTCCAACAACGTCAACGGCGGCCAGCTCGTCCTGTATGCGGTGGCGGCGGCGGTCATCGGTGGCTCCTCGTTGTTCGGCGGCCGTGGCAAGGCGGTGCACGGCATCCTCGGTGGCCTGGTGATCGGAGGCATCTACAACGGCATGTATCTGCAGGGCCTGTCGGTGCAGTGGGAGTTCATCGTCACCGGTCTGGTCCTCGTCGCTGCCGTCACGGTCGACGCGGTGTCCAGGCGCGGCCGTGCCTGACCCGAACGCCGAGGGTCTGCAGTCCGCCGATCACGGCCGGTACGTCGTCACTGGACCGTGGGACCATCCGATCTACACTTCGAACAGGAGTGTGAGGGCGATGGTTGACGTCTGGGAGCCGTTCAGTCCGCCGGCCGCGTTGCGGCGGCGCGAGATGCTGGGTTGGCTCGGTTATCTGCAGGCGGTCGGGCCGCGCGTTCCGGCGGTGGACGCCCGGTCCGGGCCGGTTCCGGTGCTGACGGTTCCTGGGTTCCTGACGGGTGACTGGTCGATGATCCCGTTGGCGCGGCACCTGCGCCGCTCCGGGCATGCCACGTTCACCAGCGGTATCACGGTGAACTCCGGCTGTACGGAGATGCTGGTGGAGTCGCTCGAGCGGCGTCTCGAGGACGTTGTCGCCGCGGCGGAGCGGCCGGTGGTGGTCGTCGGCCAGAGCCGCGGTGGAACGCTCTGCCGGATGGTGGCGGTACGGCGGCCCGAGTTGCTGGCCGGTGTGGTCACGCTGGCGTCTCCGCTGCTGCACCAGCTCGCGACCACTCAGGCGCTGGTGCATCAGGTCCAGCTGATGGCGAGGCTGAACGTCTGCGGCTGGCCGTGGCTGCTGACGACGGACTGCCTGAGCGGCGGCTGCGCGGAGCGGACGAGCGCGTTGCTCGAGTCGCCGTGGCCGGCCGGCCTGCCGTTCGTGTCCCTGTACTCGCGCCAGGACGCGGTCGTGGACTGGCATGCGTGCCTGGATCCGGCCGCCGAGCACATCGAGGTCGGCGGTACGCACAACGGCATGGGTACCGACCGCCACGTCCAGCGCCTGCTCGCTGCCAAGGTCCGGTCGTTCAGCGCGCGAACTTGATCAGCAGTGCGAGCTCGTCGCCCATCCAGGCGGCGATCCGTTGGACGTCGGGGACCTGGTGGCGGTCGGCGACGACGCCGATCGAGAGCCGGCCGTGGTAGCTCAGCACGGTGACATTCAGGCCGAGGCCGTCGGTGATACCTGCCAGCGGGACGATCGACTCCACCTTCGCGCCGGCCAGGTACAGCGGTTGCTGGGGCCCGCGGACGTTCGAGATGTTGACGTTCATCGCCGGTGTCAGCGGGGCCCAGGTGTTGAGGCGGGTGAGGAACTGGACGGTACGGACGAGGAACGCGGGCGGGACGATCCGGATCGTGTCGGTCAACGCGTCCGGCGCGATGGTGCCGAGGTCCCGCAGGGCGGACAGCATCGCGCGGTGCGCGACGCCGAGCCGGGCGGCCGGATCGTCGACGTCCGTCGGGATCGGTACGACGACGGCGCTGAGCTGATTGCCGTCCGGCCCCGAGCCGGGAGTCCGGAGCGAGACCGGCACGATCGCGGTCAGGCAGCGGTCGGGGAGCTCCGCGTGGTCGAGCAGCCAGCGGCGGAGCGCGCCCGCGGCGATCGCCATCACGATGTCGTTCACGCTGACCGCGAAGTGCTGCTTGACGCGCCTGACGTCGTCGAACGGCACGTCGGAGATGCCGATCCGGCGATCCGGGGAGATCGTCCGGTTGAACGAGGTTCGGGGCGCCCGCGGCATCGGTGTATGCCGGCGCCGGCGGGTCAGGAGGGCAGTAGTCGCTCCGATCAGACGGGCTCCGGGCATGGTGCCGAAGACCGGCGTCTCGTCCACGCCGGACAGCGCGGCGGGCAGTCCGGTCACGGCGCGGACCGGCTGGCGTACGACGGCACCCAAGCCACGCAACAGCATTGCCCCCATGCCCGGCGGATTCGCCGGCGGAGCTGATGATGATGATGAGGGTGGACGGCGGCGGGGGTGGGCCGTGGTGTCGGTCAGGGCGGCGACGATCCCGAGCGCCGACTCGGCGTCGGCGGCGGCGTGGTGGATCTTCGTCAGTACGGCGGCCCGGCCGCCGCTCAGGCCCTGGATAAGGTACATCTCCCAGAGTGGGCGCGAGCGATCCAGCGGACGCGCGAAGATGCGTGCTACCTGCTCGCGGAGCAGTTCGTCGTTGCTGGGTTCGGGCAGTGCGATCTCCCGGACATGAAACTCCAGGTCGGCCTCGCACTCGATCCAGTACGGCCGGTCCAGCCCGAGCGGAACGCCGGCCAGCCGGCGGCGGAACACCGGCACCAGCTCCAGGCGCTCGCGCAGCAACGCGCGGAGCCGCTGGACGGTGAGTACACCGCCGGGGAGCGCGGCCGGGTCGATCGTGATGAGCGCCGCCGTGTGGGTACGGACGCGATCGTTCTCGGCGGCCAGGTACATCGCGCCGAGATCGTCGACCTGCCGCGCCGTCATGCCGGTTTCCGTACGCCGTCAGGCCGGACCGCGTCCTCTGGTAACCCGAGGTACCGGATCGGGTCCTCCAGCCGGTCGCGGAGCAGTTCGGCCGAGCGAGTGGCGTACAGACCGTCCTCGATCCGCTCGTCGAACGTCCAGCGCAGCGGGAGAATCTGCCGTGCTTCGATGCGCCCGTCGCGGACGACCGGCACCGGCCGGATCCTGCCGACCACCAGGAACAGTGGGCAATTGCCGTGTTCGTACAGGTGATGGAAAGCCGCGTCGGTCTTCAGGCTGCCGAGATTCGAGACCACGGCCGACGAGTACATCGGATCGGACCGGGTGATGGCTGACGGCAGGACCCCGCGTGCATCCAGCCAGTGGAACACCGAGACGGCGACGTCGAGCACCGGCGCCGGCAGCGCGAGGAAGTACTTCATTTCCTTGTCCAGATCGCCGATGCCGTGTGCGCGGGCCGCGTGAACCGCGGTCTCGAGGCTGCTGATCACGGTGGCGAGCGACTCGCCCGGTTCGAACCGGCGTTTGATCATCTCCAGCGGGGCGTCGTCCGAGAACTCCTTCATGGCCCCGAAGGACAGGTGGACACCGTCGCGGTCGTACAGCCGGCGGCCGGCGACGAACCGGTTCATCCGCGGCCGGGCGTGCAGCAGGCCGGCGAGTTCGTGCAGGACGAGGACGAACAAGCTCAAGTGCGGTCCGCCGGCCGCGTTCCAGCGTTCGACCCAGTCCCGCGCGGCGGCGATGTCGACCAGTTGCTCGAAGTACACCGCCGACTCGCTCCGGCGGCGCATGATGAACGGCATCATGGCCCGCTCGTCGGGAAGGCCGACGACGCGCCGGCCGTCAGATCTGGTCCACATGGCGTCCTCCTCTGCCCTCGATGGTGAACAGCCGCGAGGTGCCCGTGTAGGGCCGAAGGACCTGCCGATGAGCCTTTCCGTGACAGCGGATCCGGTGCTCACCGGTCGCGTCGCCGGGTACGACCCACGTGACGACGGCGAGTTGCCCGGTACGCGTCCGGCGCCAGCGGAACGTCGTGGACCAGTCGCCGTCGTCGGCGACAGGCTGCCAGCCGTCGGCAGTCCGGCGTTCGACCTCCAGATAGCTGCCGTTGCGGCGCAGGTCGTTGTTCGGGTACGCCGCCACGAAGATCGCGGTGACGGTGTCCCCGGGCCGGTACCGGCGTCGTGGTTCGAGCAGCACGTCGCCGAACTCGCGGCCGGCCGGTGCTTTGTCGCGGGGGATTCGCGGGCGGGCGGTGCGCGGTCGCCGTACGTCAGGTTCCGCGTCGCCGTACCGGATCGGCTTACCGTCCCGCATCGCGGTCGCGAGGTCACTGGCGGTTTGCTGGAGCGCGGGGAGGGTCCAGCGGCCGAAGAGCGTGCTGCCACCCTCGTACTGCTGCGTGTCGTACTCCTCCGGCGTGGTGATGTAGTGCAGGTAGCTGTTGCTGTAGCCCGCGACCAGCACGTCGGCCAGGTCGGCGCCGACGATCGCCGCGACGGTGCGGCGGAGCCGGAGCCCGGCGACGATCGTGACTTCGGCTGGTACGCCGAGGAGATACAGCCGCCCGATGCGCAGGAGCTGCACCGGAGCGCGCCGGGCCACGTAGTGCCCGCGGAGTCCGGCGACAACGAGCGCCTTCGGTGCCTGTACGTCGCGCAGTCCTGGCCGTCGGCTGTAGATCAGGCTGGAAACCCGGTCCCAGAAGGGATTCCGGCCCTCGTGGAAGCCGCGGAACGCCGGACCGTCCTCCTCGCTGCCGGCCAGCGCCGCCGCGCCGCCGATCGGCGGACCGGTGCGATGTACCCGGCCGTCACCGGTGAACTCAGGCCGGATCACGGCGTCGCTGAGGTCCACATGCGTCAGTCGGTAGTCGACGTCCTCCGTCAGCACCGTGCCACTCGTGGTCATCAGGCGGGCGGCGGCCTCGTACTGGCGCAGTCCGATGATCCGGGTGTTCTCGGCCTCGTCGCCGGTCGGACCGTGCCCTGGCCGCAGGTCGAGATTGGGGGTGAGGTCGCCCGCGTTGGTCTGCGCGAAGGCGGCGACGAAGTCTCCGGGCCGGCGGTCACGGTAGTCCACCCCGGCGACGAGACGCTCCCAGTGGTACGCGGCGTACCCCTTGTTGTCGCCGCTGATCAGGGTGTTCGCGTTGGTCATGCTGGTGTTGTGCACGGCGAACCAGTTGATCGCCGCGACCGGCGTACCGGCGCGGTCGATCCGCAGCACGGTGGTCTGCGGATCGACCGCGTCCGGGAACCGGTCCCGGTCCGCCGCCGGATTGTTGTCGAAGGCAACCTTCGAGCGGTTCGCGCTCGCGTCCCGCAGCTCGCCGTGGATCAGTGTCAGGGTGGCGGGGGCGAGGTCGTCGTGGGCACGGACGACGGCTTCGGTCATACCGTCGACGATCGCGGTGAACGTCTTCGGGCGGAAGCCGCCGGTGTTCGAGTGGTACAGGTGATGATGCGAATAGCCGCCGGGCGCGCAGTGGGTGTGGGTCGCGGTGACCATGGTGTTCTGCTCGGTGTACAGCTCCGCGTACAACACCCGGAGCCGATCGAGCAGCGCACGCCGGACGCTGTCGAACACCATCGGCAGGTCGTTGACGACGAGCAGGAGCCGGCGTTCACCGGTCGCGATCACGAAGGCGCGGGAGCGCAGCCGGAGGTGGATGCCGTCGCTGCGCTGGCTCGACTTGCCGTAGCCGAGCATGCCGGTGTCCGCCGGTTCGCCGGTGATGTCCGCGATCCCACGCCCGCAGGAGAACATCAGCGGGCCACGTACCCGCCGGCGACTCCCGTCACCGACGCGACCCGATCGTCAAGCCTGCCCATCTCGTACCCCTTCCGTACCCTCCCACCCTCAGCCCGCACGCCAAACCCGCACAGGGCCTTTGGTCCCAAGCTGCACCGCGGAACGGGCGGCGGGACTTTCGGGTCGTCGTAAAGGGCCGTTGGTCCCTGTTCCGGTGCGGGCTGGTCTGCGAGGGTGCTGCCACAGCGCACCGGAGGGGGCCGTCGGACGGATCGGCTGGGTGCGGGTGGGGGATGACGGTCCGGTCTGACGCTCCTCCGCAATGACCTGGGGGAGAAACCGTGAAGATCGTCACCGTGGTGGTACGCCGCTCGAACTCGTCACCGGTACGCCGCCGGGCCGCGTTGGCCGCGGCTGTTCTGCTTGTTCCGGCGAGTCTGATCGCGGCGCCCGCGAGCGCGGTTGCCGCCAATGTCACCGTCACGGCGACGGCCGTGGGCAGCACCGCGACCTTGACCTATCGCGCGACGGCGACCCGTGCCGGGCAGCTGCGCGACGTCACGGTGTCGATTCCCCGGGGCTCGGCCGGACGGATCACGTCGGCGAACGGCACGGTCCGTACCGTGGCACCCGGCGTCCTTCGGTGGGTGCCGGGCAAGATCGTGCGGGTCGCGGTAGGTGCTCGCTTCGCGATCCCCTTCTACGGCGTACGGCTGCCGAGCGGCGGGCCGTGGACAGTGGGCTTCATGGCGACCGGAACGACCGGAGCGATCCTGTCCTCCGGTACGGCGGCCGTGCGCCGCCCGATCGCCGCGAACGTGCGGATCACCGCCTCCAACCCGATCCCGGGACAACGGACCGCGCTGTACTACGCGGGGACGGCCGGAACCGCGGGTGTTCTGACCGCGGTCCGGATGCAATTGCCCACGGGTGCCGCTGGGCGGGTCACCAGCGTGAACGGGACGTTGTCGACGTCCAAGGGGTACGCGATCTGGCAGCCGCGTGTTCCGTTGCGCGTTCGCGCCGGTGCGCGGCTGTCGATTCCGGTCTACGGAGTGCTGTTGTCGAAGTACGGCGGCATCCTGAGCCTCGCGATGTCGGCGGGCACCCTGATGTCCGGCACCGGAACCTTGGCTTTGATCGCGCCGCCGGCCCCGATGCCGGCGGTCCCGGTCGCGCCGTTCGCGCCGATCCCCGCGGGCTGCCCGTCCTCGTGGCCGTCGACGGTCGCCGAGAACGCGAAGCCCGGAACCAGCCAGTGGGCGATCCCGAGCACGATGAACGGCCCGTTGTCGGCCTACCTCACGAAGGTGTCCGTGACCTGTGGCGACACCGTCGACCTCAAGGTGACTTCCGGCCGGCCGGTCAGCGTGGTGGCGTACCGGATGGGGTACTACCAGGGCCTCGGAGCGCGGGAGATCTGGCGCCGGAACGGTGTGCCGACGGTCGTGCAGCCCGCGCCGACCACCGGTGGTACGGCCAACGGTCACCCCTTGCGCATGACGTCGGCGGCCCAGTGGTCGAAGACGCTGACGGTTCCGGTGACGAAGGACTGGGTGCCCGGAACGTACCTGATCAGGGTCAGCGACGGAACGTACGCGTCGTACGCGCCGCTGACGGTCCGGGACGACACCGGGACCAAGCACGCGCTGCTGATCCAGCAGGCGAACACGACCTGGGAGGCGTACAACAGCTGGGGCGGTGTCAGCTTCTACAGCGGCCTGAACACCGGCTCCGGCCGGCTGACGTTCGACCGTCCGTACACCGAGGGCCAAGGCTCCGGGCAGTACTTGCCGCTGGAGCAGGGACTCGTGTTCTGGGCCGAGTCCAAAGGGTTGGACGTGACCTACTGGACCGACAACGACCTGGACCAGTTCGGTGGCCAGTTGCCGGCGCGGGCCGGGACGATCTACTTGCCCGGTCACGACGAGTATTACTCGCTGCAGATGCGGGCCGCGCTCAGCCAGGCGATCACCCGTGGCGTCAATGTCGCCAACCTCGGCGCCAACGCGGCGTACCGGCGGATCACGTTCACCGATGGCAGCCGGCGGTACTGGGACATCGACCGGTACACCGCCGGGTACGACTCGACGATCTGGCGGTACCTGGGTGACGGCTATGCGTCGCAGCCGCTGCTCGGAGCAGAGTACGTCTGTGCGGACCTGGGCAACACCTTGCGGACCGGCAACAGCTGGCTCTTCCGCGGTATCGCGGCCGGTACCGTGGTGCCGGGGTTCCTGGCGGGGGAGATCGACTATGTCTGGCCGGGACTGTACAGACAGCCAGGACTCGACATCGTTGCCAGCGGCACCGGTACCTGCCGGACGAACGGGCGGGCGGCTCCGATGCAAGCGACCGCGTTCGTTGCGCCGTCCGGAGCGCGGGTGTTCAACGGCTCGTCGTTCGCGTACGGCTGCTTCCTGGTCCGCCGGTGCCCGGCGAACTGGAATTTCCCGGCCCCGGCGGCGGCGTCGCAGCAGGTGGTGGCGATCATGCTGAGCAACATCACCGAGTGGGTCGGGCGCGGGACGATCCAGCTCCAGGCCGGCGCCGGTGCTGCCGCGCTGCGGGTCGGCGTTCCCAGGCAATCGATCGCGATCGACCCGGGTGACTGAGAAGGTCAGGTGATGTCGCGGTTGACCAGGGCCCGCAGGCGCTGCCAGACGAACTCCTCACGGTCGGCGATGTCGTGCAGCGGGGTGGTGGCCGACTCGAGGGCGACGGCTGGGTCGTCGAGTTCCGCGGCCGCGGCGAAGGTGGCGGCGACGTCCTCCCACCGGTCGCCGATCGCGGTCAGCTCGTAGCCGAGTTCGGCCAGGTGCACGTCGCCGGTGATGATCGCGGCTTCGTCCAGGAAGCGCGCGTACAGGTAACGGAAGATGCCGCCGCCGGTGCCGCCGCGAGCGTCGATCATCAGCGCGGTGGTGAAGCAGGTACGGCGGAGCGCGGCCGTGCCGAGCGCCTCCGGCCACCGCAGCGTCTGTTCGGCCGCCTTCCGGATCCCGGGCACACCGAGATTGGCGATCGGTGGGTCGAGCATGCCGTCGCACACCTCGGCGATCGCGGCCCGGACGTCTTCCGGACGCGGGTCGCGGGCCTTGCCGAAGTCGAAGGTGTACCAGGTGTGCCGCGGCGGGAACGGCCGGCAGGCCGAGCCGCGGGCTTGTTCCAGGACGTCCCAGTCGACCGGGTGAAGTTCTTCGTCACGATCCGCGATCAGGACCTGTTCGGTCCGGGGTTCGTAGCCGGCCACGACGACGACGTGTCCACCGAAGTGGTAGCCGGGCGGCAGACCGAAGTACGGCAGCAGACCCATGTCGACGTACACCAGTACCGGCTCACCGGCGAGCAGGAGCTGCCGGAGTCCCTGCTGTGCGACCCGGGAACTGGTCGTGACGTGCGCTGCGACGGCGACGCCCGTACGGCGGCCCACGGTCTTCTCCAAGCCCTCGTTCTTCGGGCTCGCGTTGTTGGCGCGGCCGCCGTAGAAGGGATCGCCGCCCTTGAAGTGGAAGTACGCGAACCCGAGCCCCGCGCCGAGGCCGAGCAGGAGTTCCTCACTGATCTGGTAGCCGTGGAACCCGTACACATGCTTCAGCGATCCGGTCACGCAATGATGCGTGGGGTAACACCCGAACTCCGGGAAGGAGCGAAGTGTCACCGGCCCGCCGGTGGTGGTCGTCATCTCGGTACCTCCTTCGTCCGATCCAGCCTGCCGCACCCCGGCATCCGTCCCCAGAGCCGAAGGTCCTGACCCGGAGCCAGGACTTTCGGCCCTGGCCGGGACGGGGTCTGCCGCCGAAAGTGGAGGGAGGGGACGAGCCTGGATCACGGAGGCACGGCGATGAGCGCAGTCGATGGTGCGGGGGCGTTGGGCGCGCAATTGGCGGTCTATCGAGCTGTCTGGCGGGTGTCTTGCGGGGCGTTCTTGGTCTTCGCCGTGATCGCCGCGGCCCTCTTGCTGCCCGCGGAAACCTTGGTGCTGGCGATTCTGATCGCCGTCGTGGCCGGTACGACGGCCGCGAGCATGTACGGCAGTGGCGACGGCGAGGGTGCGATCAGCCGACGCTGGACACGTCGGCAGGTCGTCACCGCGGTGACCTCGGTGTCCGGGGTGACCACGCTGGTCGTCAGTCTCGCCGTGGCGATCGGCCCGGCGATCGTGTGGCTGGTCGTACTGCTGGCTGCCGGCTCGCCGCAGGTCGTGCAATGGAGCGCGGCGCGACTGGGATTCGGTCCGGAGGTTCGGCGCCGCCACGTCCCGAATCGCAGTACCGCGGAGCTCTGCCGGCAATGGCGCGACAGCTACGAAGCACTGCGCCACGCGAAGACCGACAACCAGCGCCTCCGGATCGTGATGGAGCGCCAGCGCTGCCTGGACGAGCTGGGCCGCCGGGACCCAGCGGGCCTGGATGCGTGGCTGTCGTCCGCGGCGAGCGCGGGCGGCGATCCGGCCAGGTTCATCAGGAGCGAGTAGCGGGCAGCCGAATTCGGCATTGGCCCTGCCGAGCCGGGCCGAACGGCCCTGTTCGGGCCCGGCGCCGGTGCGGATGGTGAGAGAAAATCAGCTGTTCGGAGGTGGCGTGATGGCCGGCCGTTACATTCACTGGGGAGTTGTTCAGATCTCGGTGACCAACCTGGTGATCATCGTGGCGATGGTCGTGGTGTTCGTCCTCGCGATCGTCGTCCCGTTCCCGGGTTCGCACTCCGGCGACGAGGGTGAGGACGAATCATGACGTCCTTCGTCAGCCGCGTGGCGTCCGGTGAACACAGCGATCCGGCGAAGAGTAACTGGACAGCCGCGCTGCGTACGCGGCTCGGCCGGACCGTGCCGGCCGGACAGTTGCTCCCGGATCGTCAACCGGCGTACGTGAGTTCCTGGATCTACGTCTTCGGGGTACTGACCTTGGCCGCGCTCCTGGTGGTGCTGGCCTCCGGCGCCGTGCTCGCGCTCGGTGGCGCGACCTGGTGGCACACCTCCTCGACCGGGCACTTCGTGAACTCGTTGCACCTGTGGAGCGTGGAGCTCTTCTTCGCGTTCATGGTCATTCACCTCTGGGGCAAGTTCTTCATGGCCGCGTGGCGGGGCCGGCGCGCGCTGACCTGGATGACCGGGGTGGTCGCGTTCCTCGGTTCGATCGGAACGGCGTTCACGGGCTACCTGTCGCAGTCCAACTTCGACTCGCAATGGATCGGTTCGCAGGCCAAGGACGGGCTCAACGCGGTCGGCATCGGCGCCTGGTTCAACGTCCTCGATCCGGGGCAGATGCTGATGTGGCACATCGCCCTGCTGCCGGCCGCGGTCGGCGTCCTGGTGGTGCTGCACATCGTCCTGGTCCGCCGCCATGGGGTCGTACCGCCGATCGACGCGGACGCGCCCCACGACGGCCCGTCCCACGACGACCCTGGGAGTGCGTCATGACCGCGACGACCACGCGCCGCCGGCGTACGCCGGACGCCCACACCTTCCCGACCCGGCCGTACGACCTGGTCAAGGAGTTCGTTGTCGCCCTGATCGTGGTGGCTGTTCTCACGACCGTGCTGGCGGCGGTGTTCTCGTCACCGGACGAGAAGTCCATCACGCTGTCCGACTGGGCCAAGAAGGCTCCGAACGACGTGGTGGCGACAGCGGCCGGTGAGCTCGCCGGTACGACCACCAGCGCCGGGTACGGGCCGCCGTACAACAACGCGGCGACCGGGCAGGCGCTGGGACCGATCGCCTTGCAGAAGTGGGCCGGCGTACGGATCCCGGTCGACTCCGCGCAGGACCTGGTCATCACACCGCTGCGCGCGGTCGAGGGTGATGCCGCTCTTGCCGGCGCGGTCAGCACCTGGAGTTCGGCGGCGGGCGATCAGCAGACGAAGTGGGCGACCGCGTACGCCAACGCGCTCACCGCCGCGCCCGACGGCAATCCCGCCGCGGTGAAACCGTCCGCCGGGTTCGGTCCGGTTCCGGTGCTTGCCGCGAAGTTCCTTCAGCTCGCGCGAGCCGGCGGGCTCGAGGGCGCGTTGGATGCCAGCGGCAACTTCTACAAGGGCGATGCGACCCGTGGGCTGTTGCTGCTGTCCGACGGCGCGTACCTGGAGGACCAGGCCCGCGCCCGGAACCTCGGTGGCGACCAGTGGGGAATGATGAACGAGACCGGCAACTACCCCGGCCAGCCGTGGATGTGGCTGTACACGTTCTGGTACCAGGTGAAGCCGTTCTCGACCTCCGACAACGCCGACGCCCAGGTCTGGGCGTTGATGATGGTCCTGACCCTAGGTCTGATCCTGGTGCCGTTCATCCCCGGCGTACGGTCGATCCCGCGCTGGGTGCCCGTGCATCGCCTGATCTGGCGCAACTACTACCGCCACCAAACCTGACGAACAACGGGCGCGCTCCGCGGGCGGTGGCGGTCACCGTCCGCGGAGGCGGTCGAGCCAGCTGCCTTGGCGCTCGGCCTTCGGGTGGCCGGGGCACCACTGATCGGCAGGAACCATCGCCTTGACCTGTCCGACGTGCTGGCCGCAACCGGCCCAGGTGGTCTTGGAGCAGGTCTTGCAGGTGACGGGTCGGCACATAGAGATTCTCCTTCTGGGGTTGGGGTGTACGCCGGTCAGAGTTCTCCGGCTACCAGCTGAAGGCCCGCCTTTGCGGCGTTCTCGAACTGGTCGTCGACGGCAACAAGGGTGCGTCCGGCCGCGTGCAGCAGCGAGGCGGCGATCGAGGCGCGGTACCCGGCGGCGCAGTGCACCCACACCTCGCCAGGCGGTACGTCGCCGAGGCGGCGCGGCAGCTCATGCACCGGAATGTTGACCGCACCCACGATCCGGGCGGTGCGGTGTTCCTCGGCCCGGCGGACGTCGAGAACCACGACGTCGCGATGGTGCCGGACGAGCTCCAGGTCGGCGAAGGTGGCGGCCGGATAGGAAACCGGAGCGCCGGCACTCCACTGCCCGGGGTCGCCGGTGGCGTGCGCCGCGGGCCGGTCGATGCCGATCCGGACCAGTTCGCGCTGTGCCTGGGTGACGTCGGCGGCGGTCTCGCCGAGCAGCGTCAGAGGGGTGCCCCAGGTGATGAGCCAGCCGAGGTACGTCGCGAACGCGCCGTCGAGGCCGAAGTTGAGGGTGCCGGGTGCGTGGCCGGCCGCGAAGGCGGTGCGGGTCCGCAGGTCGACGACCCATTCGCCGGCCTCGATCCGGCGCCGGAGCTCGGCGGCATCGGCGCGCTCCGGTAGCGCGAGATCCGGTGCATCCGGGCCCGCGGAGTTGGCGGCGGCCATGTGCGCGTAGTACGCGGGCCAGGCGCCGAGGCCGGCGAGCAGATCGTGGACGTAGTCGGCTTCGTCCTGAGTCAGGGCCGGGTTGCCGAGCTTCTCCTGCCCGATGGTCGATTCGGTGGCCTCGGACTGGGTTGCCGAGCAGAACGAGCCGAATCCATGGGTAGGGAAGATCCTGGTCTCGTCGGGCAGCGTCCGGGCGAGCTCCTGGGCGGAGGCATGCTGGTGGCGTACGAGCGCGTCGGTGTGGTCCGGGCCGAGAAGATCGGGCCGGCCGGTTGCGCCGTACAGCAGGGAACCACCGGTGAAGACCGCGATGGGCTGGTCGTTGTCGGTGAGGGCGTAGGACAGGTGCGTGAAGGTGTGACCGGGGGTGTGGATGGCGCGGACCTGCATCCGGTCGCCGATCCGGACGACGTCGCCGCCGCGCAGCGGGGTGCGTTCGAAGGCGACTTCGTCGTCGGCGTTGACCAGGTAGGTGGCCCCGGTCGCCTCGGCCAGCGCCAGTCCGCCCGTCACGTAGTCGTTGTGGATGTGAGTCTCGAAGATGTGGGTCAGCCGGACCTCCTCGACCCGCAGCAGCGCCAGCATCCTGTCGATGTCGCGCTGCGGATCGATGACGAACGCGACTTCGCCGTCGTGGACGAGGTAGCTGCGGTCGCCGAGCGACGGCGTCTCGACGGTCCGGACGATCAGGCTGGTCGCGGGCTGGCTGTGCTGGCCGGGCATCGTGTCCTCACTGGCTGGGCTGCGGTGCATCCCCCTGGGGGGTTCTAGACGATGCTAACAGATCCCCCCAGGGGGATATAGAATGGCGGCCGGTGGCGCCCGGCCGGACGCCGCGACGGACGGAACGGGAAGGGTTTCGATGGACTTCGAGCCGGACGAGATCAAGCCGATCGTCACTCGGATGAAGCGCGCGCACGGGCATCTCGGCAGCGTGATCCGGATGCTGGAGGAGGGCGCGGACTGTGAGTCGGTGCTGACCCAGCTGGCGGCGGTGAACAAGGCGCTCTCGCGATCCGGGTACGCGATCGTCAGCACCGGCCTGCAACGCTGCCTCACCGACGAGAACAGTGACGTCGACACCGCCAAGCTGGAAAAGCTCTTCCTCGCCCTCGCCTGACCGCGCGGCAGCCGCCCGGCGCGTCCGGGCCGGCGCGGCGGTCGGGCCAGGGCGGGACGTACGCGGGTTCGACCGGGCTCAGCCGAGGAAGTGGCCGGCGGGGTGCTTGCCGGTGCGTTTGGGTGCCACGTCGGGCGGACGGTGCCAGGAGCTGCGCTGGGTGGCTTCGATCGCGGCGCTGATGTCGGCCGACCAGCGGCGGACCCGGTCCCAGTCGCGGAAGTCGCCGGCCAGGTTGCCGGAGGCCAGGCGGCGGGCCAGAAAGCCGGTGGCGGTCGCCGGTTCGAGGCGGCCGGCGAAGGTGACGGCCGGGGTGGCCCCGATCTCGTGGGCGAGGTGGCGGACGGCCGGTGGCATCACCTGGTCCTGGTCCTTGTCGGGGCCGACCGGTCCGCTGTGGAAGAGCCAGACCTGGCGGTGCCGCAGCCCCTCGACGTTGTGGCTGAGGAACCGGACGGCTTCGCGGCGCCAGCGCCGAAGGTAGATCGCGCTGCCCAGGACGACGGCGTCGTACGGCGTGACGTCCTTGACCAGTGCGACATCGAGTACCTCGACGTCGTGCCCATGCGCCCGGAGCTCGGCCCCGACCGCCTCGGCGATGCCGGCGGTCGCGCCCATCTTGCTGGCGTACGCCACGAGTACCTTCTTCGACATCGCAGCCTCCTTCGAGTCGTACCAAGCACATCAGGCCGTACTGTGCCTGGAGCAGTGCCGAACGGCCCGGCCCAGCGGGACCTTCGACGGCCGGACCAGATCACCCGTACCAGATCACCCAGGCCGGAATCACCCAGGCCGGTATCAGACAGGCCAGGATCAGAGCCGCACCCGCTCGAGGTGGGCCGGGGTGACGGCGGTCCAGTCGAGCTCGTCCTGGATCCGGCGGGCGAGTTCGGCGCGGGCGTGGTCCTCGCCGTGCACGACGTACACCGTCTCCGGCGCCTCGGGCGCGGCGGACAGCCAGCCGATCAGTTCGTCGGCGTCGGCGTGTGCGGAGAACTCGGACAGACCGGTGATCTGGGCGCGGACCGGGACGTAGCGGCCGTGGATCTTGACCGTGCGAGCGCCGTCCAGCAGTGCGCGCCCGCGGGTTCCGGGCACCTGGAAGCCGGGCAGGACGACCGTGTTGCGTTTGCCGGGCAGCAGTCGCGCCAGGTGGTACAGGACGCGGCCGCCGGTGGCCATGCCGGACGCGGAGATGACGATGGACGGGCGGCCGGGATCGCTGATCCGCATCGACTCCTCGACGGAGTGGACCAGCCGGAGGGTGCCGGGGTCGAAGGGGTCCGGGCCGCCGAGGATCTCGGGGCGGAGCTCGGGTGACTTGTTCGTGACGGCGGCGCGGTAGACGTTGAGGGCGGCCAGCGCCATCGGGCTGTTCACATACACCGGCAGGTGCGGAATCAGGCCGGCTCGCATCAGGCCGGCCAGTTCGTGCAGCAGGACGGTGGTCCGGTCGATCGCGAATGCCGGCATCAGGACGACGCCGCCGCGGGCCGCGGTGGTGCTGATCAGCCGGGCTAGCTGGGCGTGGTCGAGCGGTTGGTGGCGGCGGTCGCCGTAAGTGGATTCGATCAGCACCGTGTCGACGGCCGGGGGAGTCTCCGGCGGGCGGAGCAAGGGGTGCCGTTGGCGGCCGAGATCGCCGCTGACCAGGAGCCGCCGTCCGGCGAGTTCGAGTTCGGCGAACGCGGAGCCGAGGATGTGGCCGGCCCGGTGCAGCGTCACCGCGGCCGGGCCGAGCTCGACGCGGCCGTCGGTGGGGCGGAAGAGCCGGATCGCCATCTCCGCGTCTTCGGTGTCGAACAGCGGCCGCGGTGGATCGTGCCGGGAGTAGCCGCCGGCGCGAGCGTGCTGGGCGTCCTCCATTTGGAGATGGGCGGCGTCGCGGAGCACGATCGCCGCCACCCCGGCCGTACCAGGGGTGCAGATCACCGGGCCGTGGAAGCCCTGCCGGACCAGGCTCGGCAGGTAGCCGCAATGGTCCAGGTGCGCATGCGTGAGGACGACGGCGTCGAGCGTCGCCGGGTCGATCGGGAACGGATCCCAGTTCCGCCGGCGCCACTGGGCCTCGCCCTGGAACATGCCGCAGTCGAGCAGGATCCGCTGCCGGTCGTGTTCGAGCAGGAACTTGCTGCCGGTCACCGTCCCGGCCGCGCCGAGGAACGTGAGCGTACTCATGGCGTGTCCTGCGCTCTGATCATGGCTGACTCCTTCGCTCTCCTCCAGGCTCGCCGCGGGACCGGCACCTTGCACCGGGGTCAAGAGTCCCGGCCCGCGGGACCAACGGACCACCGGAATCGGGGAATCGGCCTCTGTCGGGACGGTCCGGCCGGCGGTTCCGTCGACATAGCAGGGCCGAGACACGCGCGGCCGCGGCGCAGCAGGAAGCCGATGGCTGCCGACAGGGGCGGAGGTGGCCGGTGGGCGCAGCGATCGAGGTGACCGGGCTGGTCAAACGGTACGGCGACAAGGTGGCGGTCGACGGTGTGTCCTTCACGGTGCCGGAGGGAGAGGCCTTCGGGTACGTCGGCCCGAACGGCGCCGGGAAGACGACCACGATCCGGAGCATGCTCGGCCTGGTGCGGCCGACGGCCGGAACGATTCGGGTACTCGGCCGGGATGTGGCCACCGATCTCAGCGAGGTACTGGCGGACGTCGGCCATCTGCCGGGAGAGTTCGGTCTGTGGCCGCAGCTGACCGGCATCGAGTGTCTTGAGTACCTCGGCGACCTGCAAGGGCGTCCGCCGGTACGCCGGCAGGAGCTGTGTGACCGGCTGGAACTGTCGTCGATCGATCTGCGGCGCCAGGTCAGGCTGTACTCGCGAGGCATGCGGCAGAAGATCGGCCTGGTACAGGCGTTCCAGCACGAGCCGCGGGTGCTGGTGCTCGACGAGCCGACCGAGGGCCTCGACCCGGTGATGAAGGAGCGGTTCGCGGGGCTGCTGGACGAGCATCGGCGGGCCGGCGGCACCATCTTCCTGTCCTCGCACATCCTGTCCGAGGTGGAGCAGACGACCGAGCGGGTCGCGGTGGTCAAGGCCGGCCGGATCGTCGTGACCCGGGCGACGGCCGATCTGACCGGTGAACGGGTCCGCCGGTGCACGCTGGTGCTGAAGAAGCCGGTTCCCGCCGGAGAGCTCGCGATCGCGGGCGTCTCGGCGCTGGAGGGGGACGGCTGGTCGTACCGCTTCGAGTTCCGCGGGGACATGGAGCCGTTGATGCGGCGGCTCGGCACGTTCGCCGTCCAGGAGTTCAGCTGCGAGCCGGAACATCTCGCCAGGATGTTCTTCGAGATCTACGGAGACGCGCGATGAGTCTGGTGGTGTTCCGGCAGACACTTCGGCAGGTACGCCGGACCATCGGTGTCCTGAGCCTCGGTGCCGGAGTGTTCTTCTACCTGGTCCTCTTCGCCTCGTCGTCGTTCACCAAGGACGCGCCGAGCGTGCCGTTCCTGCAGTCCCCGCCGAAGGCGATGACCGCGTTCCTCGGTGGCTCGGCCGACTTCTTCCATCCCGGCGGATGGCTGAGTCTCGGGATGACCCACCCGGTCGTCCTCGCCTTGCTGACCTCGTCGGCGCTGCTGGTCGCGGCCGGTTCGGTCGCCACCGAGATCGAGCGGGGCACCATCGACCTGGTGCTTACCCGGCCGGTCGGGCGGGTGCGCTTCCTGGCCGCGAAAGCCGCCGCCTCGATCGTGGCCGTGACCGCCGCGGAGGCGGGCGGGCTGGCCGCCGTCCTGGTCGCCCGGCAGACGATCACCGGGGTGTCGTCCTTGCCGATGGCCGCGGTGCTGCGGGCGTTCGCGGGTTCGTGGTTGCTGTTCGCCGGCGTCGCGATGGTCGGCCTGCTGGTCTCGGCCGCGTCCAGTCTGCGCGGCCGGGCGATCGGGATCACGGTCGGCATCGTGGTCGGCTGGTTCTTCCTGAACTTCATCGCGCTGCTCATCGACGGGATCAGCGGCCTGCGTTTCGCCTCACCGTTCCACTACTTCCGGCCGGTCGACCTGCTGGGCGGCACGGCAGCAGGAGGCGATCTCGTCGTACTGGCCGCCATCCCCGTGGTCGCGGGGGTGGCGGCCGTCGTCCGGTTCACCCGTCGCGACCTGACCCGCTGACGCCGCGCGGGTCGCCCAGACACCTCGCGACGAGAGTTCTGCCGGGGTGCTGAAGGACCCTGACCGGACGGTCCATCCGGCTGTGCCGCGCGGGGGCTTGGGTCCGAAGGAGTCGGGCCGGATGGCTGTGGCCCGGCTCACAGCCCGCCGGAGAGACTCGAAGCAAGCGATGGGGAGGCTTGTGATGGACACGGTGGAGCGGTCGGACAACGCAGTACGGCTGGCAGCGGTGTCGGTGTACGGCGCGCGGTTCACTGACCTGGTCGTGCGGTACGGCGAAGTCGTCGTCCTGACGGGCCCGAACGGCGTCGGCAAGAGCACCGTCAGCCGGGCGGTCGTCGGCGAACTGGCGGTCGCCGGATCGGTCCAGGTGCTCGGCACCGACCCCGTCACGGCCGACCTGAAAGGGCGGATCGGCTACCTGGTCAAGGATCTGGAGACGATGGGGTCGTTGACCTCCCGCGACGTCCTGGACATCTGCGCGGCGGTGCGTGGCTGCGGTACGGCGCACGCGCACCAGCTTGCCGGCCGGCTGGGACTGGAACTCGATCGCCCGATGAGCGTCCTGAGCCACGGTCAGCTGCGGCGGCTCGGCATCGTCCAGGCGTTGATGCACGAGCCCGAGCTGGTCGTCCTGGACGACCCGATGACCGAGCTGGACGATGCCGCCCGCCAGGTGCTGCCGGCTCTGCTGCACGAAGCGGCCGCGGGTGGTGCCGCCGTGCTGGTGACAGCTCAGGCCGGGTCCGACGCCACGCTGTGCGCGGGACGGGTCGTGGAGTTGAGCAAGCGCGCCGCCGACGACAGCCAGGACGACGCCTTGTCCGGGCCGCGTCACGAGGTCGCGGCGGACCGGGCGAGCATCGTCCGCGACGCCGAGCTGGGCGGCTTCGAGCCGGTGGATCGTGCTCGGGTACCCCAGGAAGCAGGGCAGAAGTTCCCGCGCCGGTTGGACCGGACGGCCCTGTCCGGCGGGCGGTGGATTTCCGACGATGGCCGCGACAGGGGAAATCTCCGGGCGGAAGGACAGGACCATGACCACCACGATCACGAGCAGGCGGTGGCGCGTCGACATCTACGTCGACGAGCACGACGACGATCGGACCACGCACGCGGAAGCTCGCCTGCACACGAACGACAAGACCCACCTGATCGGGCGCGGCGTGGCCCACCGGAGTCCCGAGGACACCGAGATCCCTGAGGTCGGCGACGAGTTGGCGGTGGCCCGCGCACTGTCGGATCTGGCCCACAAGCTGCTGCACGCGGCCGCCTCCGACATCGAGGCAGTCACGCACCGGCCCGTACACGTCCACCGTTGACCGGCCGAACCGCCGCTCCGGCGGCCCGCGGGCAGGGCCGAAAGTCCGGCGGATTTCGGTGCGGAGGGCCCTGCTGCCGTCGCGTCCGGCGAGCTGAGCTGGAGGTGGAAGGAAGCGACAGGAAGGAGTCACGATGGCGACCACGTTGCAGCACCGGGACGGTCGGCGGCAGTTCGCGGACCTGTTCGACTGGGCCGAGGGCCTGCCGAGCCTGTTCACCACGCCGGCCATGCTGCCCGGTTCGTTGCGCGGTGTCCGGATCGAGGAGTTCGCCGCCGACGGCAAGTACGTCGTGCGGGCCGAGCTGCCCGGCCTGGACCCGGCCAACGACATCAAGGTCGAGATCGCGAACGGGATGCTGACCATCTCCGCGACTCGTCAGCAGGAAGAGCACGACGGTGCTCGTTCGGAGTTCCACTACGGCGCCCTCACCCGTCGGGTGTTGCTGCCGGACGGAGCGGACGAGCAGGCGGTCGTTGCGAAGTACACGGCCGGGATCCTCGAGGTGACCGTGCCGATCTCGGCGCAGCCCGCCGAGACGCGCACGATCCCGATCGAACGTACCGACTGATTCACATCCGGCCCGGCCAGGCGTACCTGACCGGGCCGGATCCGCGAAAGGACTTGAAGATGAAGCGGTTGGTGATCCTTGGCGGTGGCACGGCCGGGACGATGGTGGCCAACAAGTTGCGGCGCCGGTTGCCGGCGGGGGAGTGGCGGATCACGGTCATCGACCGCGACGGTGAGCATCTGTACCAGCCGGGTCTGCTGTTCGTTCCGTTCGGCGGGCGCGAGGATCTGCTGCGGCCGCGCCGCCGGCTGCTGCGGGACGGGATCCGGTTGGTGAACGGCGACATCGAGCGAGTCGACCCGGTCGCCAAGCACGTCCGGCTCACGGATGGGGAATTGCTCCGCTACGACTACCTGGTGATCGCGACCGGTACGAGTCCGCGGCCGGATCAGACGCCGGGCATGCTCGGACCCGAATGGCATCGCAGCATCCACGACTTCTACACCTACGACGGTGCCTTCGCGCTGCGCGACGCCCTGCAGGGATTCACCGGCGGCCGGGTGGTCGTCCAGGTGGTCGACCAGCCGATCAAGTGCCCGGTCGCGCCCTTGGAGTTCACCTTCCTCGCGGAGGCGTTCTTCCGGCGGCGCGAGATGCGGGACCAGGTCGAGCTCGTGTACGTGACGCCACTGGACGGCGCGTTCACCAAACCGATCGCGTCGCGGTACCTTGGCCGGCTGCTCGACGAGCGCAAGATCGCGGTCGAGACCGACTTCCTGGTGGAGCGGGTGGACGCCGAACGCAAGACGCTGGTCAGCTACGACGAGCGCGAGATCGGGTACGACCTGCTGGTCACCGTCCCGCTGAACATGGGCGCCGGCTTCATCGCGGCGTCCGGCCTTGGCGACGAGCTGAACTACGTTGCCGTGGACAAGCACACGCTGCAGTCGACGGCGTACCCGGACGTCTTTGCGATTGGTGACGCCAACGATCTGCCGACGTCGAAGGCGGGTTCGGTGGCGCACTTCTCGAGCGAGGTCTTCGTCGAGAACTTCCTGCAGTACGTCGACGGTGTGGCGATGACGCATCGGTTCGACGGGCATGCGAACTGCTTCGTCGAGACCGGTGACGGAAAAGGGCTGCTGATCGACTTCAACTACGACACCGAGCCACTGCCCGGGCGGTTCCCGCTGTCCTGGCTGGGACCGCTGTCGCTGCTCCGGCCGACAAAGGCGAACCACTGGGGCAAGGTCGCGTTCCGCTGGATCTACTGGAACCTGCTGCTTCCGGGCCGCAGGTTGCCGGTGCCGACGGCGATGTCGATGAAAGGCAAGTACCGACCGAAGGAGGAGGTCCGGCCATGACGACCGTTCAGGTCGATTCCGAGGGTTTCATGACGCAGTACGGTGAATGGTCCGAGGAGCTCGCGGTCGAGCTCGCGGCGCGGATCGGCATCGAGCTCACCGACGAGCACTGGAAGGCGATCCGGTTCCTGCGCGCCGACTACCTGACGCACGGCGAGACCGCCACGTTGCGCCGGGTGTCGACGCTGGCCGGGATCCCGGTCAAGGAGTTGTTCGTCCTGTTCCCCGGCAAACCGGCCAAGAAGATGGCGTACGTCGCCGGCCTGCCGAAGCCACGCGGTTGCGTGTGAGAGAGGCACCGGTATGACTACCACGGCACCACTGACCGTCCCCGATTTCGGCGACGAGGCGACGCAGGGCCGCAAGCTGGCCATCATCTGCTCGAAGGGCAACCTGGACATGGCGTACCCAGGCCTGATCCTGGCCAACGCCGCGCTCGGCGAAGGTGTGGAGACGCACCTGTTCTTCACGTTCTGGGGCTTCGACATGATCACGAAGTCGCGGATGCACGACCTGAAGTTCACGATGCTCGGCAACACCGCGACGCACCTGCCGCAAGGTCTCGGCGGGCTGCCCGGGATGACGGCGATGGCGACGCACCAGATGAAGAAGCAGATCGAGGAGATCGGCGTCCCTGACGTACCGGACTTCCTCGAGCAGATCGTCGCCTCCGGCGGCCACCTCTGGGCCTGCCGGCTGTCGGCCGACATGATGCACCTCGACGAGTCCGACCTCTACGAGGACGTCGAGGACATCATCAGCGCCGCCGACTTCATTGAAAAGACCAACGGCGCCCAACTCCTCTTCATCTGACGGATCACTCAGCCGCCGACGGCGGTGGTCGGGATCATGGCGACGGGGCAGTCGGCATGATGGAGGACGGTTTGGCTGACGGAGCCGATCAGCATGCCGGCGAAGCCGCCGCGGCCGCGGGCACCGAGGACGATCAGGTTCGCGTCCGCGGCCAGGCGCAGGATGTGTTCGGCCGGATGGCCGGTGATCTGGACGAGTTCGGCGTCGTGCCCGCCGCGCCGGTGGACGGCGGCGCGGAGCTCCGGCTCGGTGATCCGGTGTAGTTCGGTGCCGGCCGGCTGGGCGGCGACGACCCGTACGGCGAGCTTGTGCCGGCGGGCGTAGTCGATCCCGAAGACGAGGGCGGCGTCGCCGTCGGGTGAACCGTCGTACCCGATCACGACGCGGATGCCGGCCATCGTGCCGAGGTCGGGGCGTACGACGACCACCGGGCAGTGGGCGTTCGCGGCGAGATCCAGGCCGGTGGAGCCGACGAGCGCGCCGAGCATGACACCGAGTCCGCGGCTGCCGATCACCACGACGGCTGCCGTGCCGGACGCCTTGACCAAGGCGGCGGATGGGGGACCGGTCTCGATCCGGGAGTCGATGACGATCCCGGGCTCCAGCCCACGTGCCTGCGCGACGGCCTTGTAGACGACGTCGCCGGCGAGCGAGGGCGAGCCGCCCGGGGTCAGCGCGTACACCAGGTGCAGTGGACCGCGTAGCGCGGCGGCCTCGATGGCGCCCCACCTGATCGCGATGCCGGCGGCGGGTGAGCCGTCGATACCGACGACGACCGGTTTGTGCTTCATACCTGCTCCTTCGCGGTGCTGGATTCGTGCAGCCCGTCGCCGGCCAGCAGTAGTTCGCGCAGCCGGCGGACGAATCGGGCGGCGGGTGCGCCGTCGACGATGTCGTGATCGACGCTGACGGTGAGCTGCAGGAACTCGCGTTCGACGAGCACACCTTGGAAGAAGATCGGTCGCCGGGCGATGCCGCCGACGACGACGCTCAGCGTGTGCAGCTGGAAGCCGATACCCCAGCCCGCTCCGGCACCGAACATCCCGACCGCGGTGACGCCGACGGTTCCGGCCAGCGACTGCTGGCGGCGGGGCAGCCGGTGCAGGGCGCCGAGCAGTGCGACCCGGGCAAAGCCGGGCAGCAACAGATACGCGTGCACCCACGGCTCCTTGCGGACCGACGGGCTCAGGTGCGGATCGGATTTCACGGCGTGGATCTCGTCGTTCAGCTCCCGGACCGTCCGCCGGCTCGCGTCCCGGAGTACGTGGGTGAACGCGAACGGTTTCCCGTCGACGTCGACCTCGATGGGGACACCGATGTCGACCTGGTCGAAGACGATCTCCCGGCCGTGCAGGTCGCGGTACGCCTGGACGCCTGGCTCCGCGGCGACCGCGGCGGCGACGCAATGGATCACGAACGCGGTGAACAGCCGGGTGGCGTCGTCACGGCGAAGAGCCGAGCGTGCCGAGGTGACATCAGCCTCGAAGAGTCCGTGGATGGCGTGCCTGCGGCGGGCGGCGCGACCGGTGTCGATCACCAGCTGCCGGACCCACGGCACCGCCCTGACTTGTGTGCCCACGGTCCACCTCCGAGTCGATCTCACCCGAGCATCGGCCGCTGAGTCACGATCCGCACCGGCCGTTCGGTCCCCAGCTCGCGGGACCTTGGACCTTGGCGATCTTCCGGGTCCGCGACCGGCCGGGCCGGGTGGTCCGCACGATCGGGACCTTGGGCCCTGACCGGTGCCGTCCGCGGAGGCCGACTCTGGATTCACAGGGGAATCACCGGCTCGCCGGAAGCGGACCCAAAGGGGCGGCGACAAGCCGCAAGACCCACCGTCGTCAAGACGGACACCGGTCCGGAGAGCCGGTCCCCTGTATCCAAGCGGACCAGCTGGAGGAGGCCGTGATGAGCACCGGGAAGCAACGCGCCGGCGAGCTGTGGGTGCTCATGCAGGTCCGTCGGCTGGGGATCGGATGGAAGAACCCGCTGCGGCGCTGGTCAGACCACGCCGAGACCGTTCTGCTGTGGTGCGCGCTGGTCCTGGCGCTGCTGATGATTCCGGCCGCCGCGGCGATCGGGACAGGTGTCTCGCACTCGCTCGAGGCGTCCGCCGCCCGGCAACGGGCGGTCCTGCACGAGGTGCAGGGACGGACCGTGGTTGGTACCGAAGGCACACTTCCCAGTGCGCCTGGGAGCCCGCTGTCGTTGACGCAGGTCTCGTACGTCGACCCGCAAGGTACCGAACACGAGGTGCTCGCGAGTGTCGTGACCGGCACGCCGGCGGGTGCGACGGTGCCGGTCTGGCTCGACAGCTCGGGTCACCCGGTGACGGCGCCGCGGAGCGAATCCGACAACCGGGCGTTCGGAGGCACCGCCGGGTTCTTCGTCGTCTTCGGTTCCTGGCTGTTGCTCTGGGGCCTGTTCCGGCTCGCTTGCGTGCCGTTGAACCGCCGCCGCCTCCAGGACTGGGACACCGAGTGGCGGGAGATCGCCCCGCGCTGGCTCCGGTGACCGACGAGATCAGGATCGGCAAGAGAGGGACGTGGAGAGATGAAGAAGTACGTTCTCGTGGGTGTCGACGACACGCCGGAGAGCCGGCTCGCATTGCACTGGGCGGTCGAGGCGGCTGCCGGGCGGGGCGCGCCGGTTCGGGTGATTCGCGCGTACCTGAACGAAGCGAGCCGCTGGCCGGCGATCGGAGTCGAGGGTTATGTCCCGCCGCCGATGCCGCTCGACCGGTACCAGCACGAACTGGACGACGCGGTGCGGTACGCGCGGGACCGGCTCGGCTACTATGGCGGCTCCGGATGGCTGGCGAACTCCGATCCCTCGAGCGCGCTGCTGCTCGAGGCAGCCGACGCCGAAATGGTGGTCGTCGGGACTACGTCGCGGAACAAGATGTCCGCCGCCGTGCTCGGCTCGGTCGCGACGTCGGTCTCGGCCAAGGCGCCGTGCCCGGTCGTTGTCGTTCGCGGTGAGCACCGGACCGGCCCGGTGGTCGTGGGTACGGACGGATCGCCCGACTCGGAGGAGGCTGTCGAGTTCGCATTCGACGCGGCGGACCGGACCGGTCAGCCGTTGGAGGTCGTGTACTGCTGGCAGCCGCAGGCCGGCCACCTTGCGCCGGCCGAGAGTACGCATGAGCTGTTAGTGGACTGGCTCGCCGAGAGCCTAATGGGCTATCGGGACAAGTATCCGGCGGTGAAGGTCCGTGCCTCGGTCGTCGAGGGGCGGGCGAGTACGCGGCTGATCGCGCTGTCGGACACCGCGTCGCTGGTTGTCGTCGGTTCCCGCGGCCGGGGCGGCGTCTCCGGACTGCTGCTCGGATCGGTCAGCCAGAGCCTCCTGCACCACGCCGACTCGCCGGTCGCGATCGTCCGTCGGCACCAGGATTGACGACGCGCCGTAGCGGTCGGTAGCTCCGCGTCTTCGCGGTGCGAGCCGTGGAGTTCCAAGAATTCACCAAGAACTCGCTGCGAGCCTGGGCGTTCCGTACCGGATCGAACGGAAGGAACGTGATGCAGACAGTCAACGGCCTCCCCGCCCACGTGCTGCTAGTGCACGCTGTCGTCGTACTGCTCCCGCTATCCGCCGCCTTGCTCGCGCTGACCGCTCTGTGGCCTGCCGCCAGACGCCGACTCGCCGGACCGAACCTGATCTTGTCGCTGCTGGTCGTCGTACTGGTGCCGATCACGACGAGTGCCGGTGAATGGCTGGAGCACCGGCTCACCCCGAACCCGCTGATCCATAAGCACACCGAACTGGGCGACACCGCGATCTACGCGGCGATCGGCGTCGCGGTGCTCGCCCTGATCGTCTGGTGGCGCCAGCGGGAGAGCACCGGCCGGACGCCACTGCGGCGTACGTTCCTGGTCCCCGGCTCGAGTGCGCTGACCGCGGTCGTGACCGTCGGCGCTGTCCTGGTCGCGGGCGCCGCCGTGTACGACGTCGTCCGCATCGGCGACTCCGGGGCCAAGGCCAGCTGGAGCGACTGGGCCTCGCAGCCCTGACCCGCACTCGCCGGGCGTGGTCGTCAGCTGCCGTGCGCGGTGGAGATGTCGCGGCCGTCGAGAGTCGGCAGTGCGACGACCACGAGCAGGGCCGAGCCGGCGAGCAACCAGAGATAGCTGACCTGGAACCCGGCGCCGAGCGGTCCGTCGTGGAACGCCTGATGGACCGGCGAGTAGGGCTGCCAGGACGCGAAGCGCGGCAGGACGAGGCCCGCGGCGTACACGACGTACGCCGCGGTGGCAGCCGCGGACGCGACCGCGACGGCGGTGCTACGACGGCCGAACAGCGCGCCGGCCGCGAGCGCGAGTACACCGAACTCGAGGCCGAGCAGGGTCATCGCGAGCGCACCACCCGCGGCGTCCGGGACGGAGATGCCGAGGCCGAAGGCCAGACTGCCGATGCTGGTCGCGACGAAGAGGACAACGCCGAGCGTGGTGACCGACACCGCCAGTGCGAGCGCCTTGTCGACAACGACGCGGGCGCCGGAGATCGGTGTCACGAGCAACAGTTCGAGCGTGCCACGTTCCTCTTCGCCGGCCAGCGCGCGGGCACCGTGCCCGATCCCGTAGACGAGGAACAGGCCGGGGAGCAGGAGCGTGAACAACTCGGCGTTGAGGAACCCACGGCCGGTCGTCATCGCGTCCAGGTTGAAGAACTTCCGCAACTCCTCGGGAAACGACTGGTACAGCTGATGCAGGTTCGGCATGTCACGGATCGACGGCCACAGCGCGGACTCCAGCAGTACGAGGGCAGCGATCGCGATCGACCAGCCGATCAGTCCGCGGCGCGCGTCGTACAGCGACTTCAGGAAGACGTTCCTGAACATCAGCGTGGTCATGGTGCCTCCGGGTCGTCGTAGAAGTCCAGGAAGACGGCCTCGAGGTCCGCTTCGTGGCTGAGGACGTTGGTCACGTCGTACGGTGCGACCGCCTTGATCAGCTCGGCCGTCGATCCGGTCACCGCGACGTGGGCGGTGTGGCCGTCCAGGGTGACCTGCTGAACCCCTGGTACGGCGTGGATGCGGCCGGCCGGCGGGCTGCCGGCGAACGTCAGGTCGAGGCGGCGGCGAGCCCGGTCCTTCAGCGCCTGCACGGATTGGACCGTGACCAGGCGGCCGGCGCGCAGGATCGCGACCGTGTCGGCGACTGCTTCCACCTCGGACAGCACATGTGAGGAGAGGAAGACGGTCCGCCCGGCCTGCCTCGTCTCGCGCAGCAGCGCGCGGAACTCCCGCTGCATCAGGGGATCGAGGCCGGCGGTCGGCTCGTCGAGGATCAGCAGATCCGGCTCGTGCATGAAGGCCTGGATGATCCCGGCCTTCTGCCGGTTGCCGCGCGACAGCGTCCCGATCCGGACCGTCAGGTCGAGGTCGAAACGCTTGGCCAGCAACTCGATCCGGTTCCGGTCGACGCCGCCGTACAGGCGCGCGAAGTACTCCAGGTACTGCGCGCCGGTGAGGTCGGGATAGGCGACGAAGTCCCCGGGCAGGTAGCCGATCCGGCGCTGGATCGTGTCGTACTGGTCGGCGGCGTCGAAGCCGAACACCAGCGCGGACCCGGCACTCGGGCGGATCAGGCCGGCGAGCAGCCTGATGGTGGTGGTCTTGCCGGCGCCGTTCGGCCCGAGATACCCGACGATGACACCCGCCGGTACCTCCAGATCGAGCCGGTCGAGGGCGGTACGGCGGCCGAAGCGCTTGGTCAGGCCACGGGTCTTGATGACGGTCTCGTGGTTCGTCACGTCAGCGCCCCTGGTGGTGGATGACGGCGACCGGGCAGTGTGAGTGGTACAGGAGGCCGCGGGCGACGGATCCCATCCGCAGTTCGGAGAACGCGGTCCGGCCGAGGCCGCCGACCACCACCAGGTCCGCCTCCTTGGACTCGTGGGCCAGGACAAGAACCGGGTGGTCGACGACCCCGTGACTTTGGACGCTGACGTCCGGATACTTCGCGGACCAGCCTTCGAGGGTTTGACCGAGGAGTTCGTCGGCGGTGGTGATCCACGGCTGCCGGGCCGGGTCGAACCAGTTGTTCGGGTCCGGGTAGGTCTCGCGGACCTCGATCGCGTGCACGCCGAGCAACTCCGCGCCGGTCGCGTCCGCCAATTCGAAGGCGAACCGGAGGGCGTCCTGGCCGTCGACGGAACCGTCGATGCCGATCACGTACCGGCCGTGCGCGGGCGCGGCGGGATCCCAGGTGTCGGGGACGACGATCAGCGGGACGTCGGTGGCGAGCGCCGTGCACATCTGGGAGGTCGAGCCGAGCACGAGCTCGGCGAACCCGCCCATGCCGCGCCGGCCGACGACCAGCGCCTGAGAGCGTTCGGAGAGTTCGAGCAGCAGTTGCGCCGGATGCCCGCGCCGGACCTCGAGTGACGCGGCCCGGAACCCGAGCCGGGTGAGCTCGTCGAGCGCGTCGCGGAGCACCTCGCTGCCGTCGTCGAGTCCGTCCGGCGGTGCGGCAGCGGGTACGTGCCGATCGTCGTCGACCACGTACACCGCATGCAGCGGCGCCTTCTGGACGGCGGCGTACGCGGCTGCCCAGGTCAGCGCGATCAGGCCGTCACGCGACCCGTCGATTCCTACCAGTACCGGTAGTTCCGCGGATTCGGTCACCATCGGGCACCTCCCGGAGCTCGTACATCTGCACTTCAAGTCAACGGGCGCCGGCGACGTACGGGCAGGGCGGAAGGTCCCGACCGGAAAGACCCGAAGGTCCTGGTGAACGAATGGTCTTCGGCCGCTGCGCGGAACCGGCGGGTGGACCAGTGTCGAAGGTGGAAAGTCTCGTTCAGGGAGGATTGCGATGAAGGCATTGGTCTACAACGGTCCCGGGCAGCGGAGCTGGCGCGAGGTACCGGACCCGGTGATCCAGGACCCGGAGGACGCGATCGTCCGCGTCGACGCGGTGACGATCTGCGGTACCGATCTGCACATCCTGAAAGGCGACGTGCCGACGGTGCGGCCGGGCCGGATCCTCGGGCACGAGGCGGTCGGCACGATCACGGCCGCCGGCAGCGGGGTCCGCGGTGTCGCGGTCGGTGATCGGGTGCTGATCTCGTGCATCACCGCCTGCGGCCGGTGCGAGTACTGCCGGCAAGGACGCTACGGCCAGTGCCTCGGCGGAGGCGGCTGGATCCTCGGCCACCGCATCGACGGTACGCAGGCCGAGCAGGTCCGCGTACCGTTCGCGGACCGGTCGGTGTACAAGCTGCCGGACAATGTCGGCAACGAGGAGGCCGTGCTGCTCGCCGACATCCTGCCGACGGCGTACGAGGTGGGAGTACTGAACGGCAAGGTCAAGCCCGGCGACACCGTGGTGATCGTCGGCGCGGGTCCGATCGGGCTCGCCGCCTTGGCGACCAGCAAGCTCTTCACGCCGTCACGAGTGATCGTCGTCGACTCTGCGGACTCGCGCCGGAAGGCGGCGCTGGAACGCGGCGCGGATCTCGCGCTCGGGCCGGACGAGGACGTGCCGGCGCAGGTCCGGGAGCTGACGGGTGAGCTCGGCGCGGACGTGGCGATCGAGGCGGTCGGGGTACCGGCAACGTTCGAGCTGTGTACGCGACTGGTCCGCCCGGGCGGCACGGTCGCGAACGTCGGCGTGCACGGCGCGCCCGCCACGCTGCACCTCGAGGACCTGTGGATCAAGAACGTGACCATCACGACCGGCCTGGTCGACACCTTCTCGACGCCGCGGCTGCTGTCCATGCTGGCCGCCGGCCGGCTGCAGCTGCCGGGCCTGATCACCCACCGCTTCGGCCTCGACGAGATGCAGGACGCGTACGACGTCTTCGCCGACCCGGCCACTACCGGAGCCCTGAAGGTCGCCCTGTTCGGCGAGCAGGGGCTCGAGTAGCCGTATCCGTTGGTCGCCCGTCTACAGCAATGAGGTGAGGAAGATGTCTGCTTGGAACCGGACCGGGCCCGTCGTGGTCGAGGTGGACGGCAGCGCGGAGAATTTGCGGGTCGTCGACTACGCCGCGGCCGAGGCGTTACGGTCCGGTGCCGAGCTGGTGCTGGTGGCGCCGTACTCGGCACACGCGGCGTTCGATCCGATGACGCCCGGGTACGCCCCGAAGCCGCCCGCCGAATTGGCCGACGCGGCGTTGCGCGCCGCGGTCGCGCATGTCCGGCACCGGAACGGCTACGGGATCGAGCTCGCGGCCGTCGCCGGTGAAGGACCACGTGGCCGCGTCCTCGCGCGCGCGGCGCGGAAGGCACGGATGCTGGTGGTCGCCAGGCCGCGCAGCCGCGGTCCGCAGCGGCTGATGCACACGCAGGCGCACCTGACCCTGGCATCACGGGCCGGCTGCCCGGTCGTCGTCGTACCGCTGTCCTGGAAGCCGTCACTGCTGGACCGGAAGGTTGCCGTCGGCGTCGACGGTACGTCGCTGTCGGTGGAGGCGCTGGAGTTCGCGTTCGCGGCGGCGACCGTACGGGAGGGCGGGCTGATCGTCGTCCACGCCGGACTGCCGGCCGAACGCCCGTTCACCGAAGAGGATCCGGAGTGCTCGTGGATCAGCCGGGCGGAGTACATGCTGTCGGAGACGCTGGACCCGTGGACGAGCCGGTTCCCGACCGTGAAGGTGACCCGCTATCTGACCAACCGGCCACCGGCGGCGGCCCTCGTACACGAGAGCTGCGATGTCGGTCTGGTCGTCGTCGGCGCACACACCGGCCCGCTCCCGATCGACCCGGTCGCGCGCCGCTCTCTGGCCGCGATGACCTGCCCGGTCGCGATCGTGCCGCATCACCCGGACTCCGCCGAACAAGCCCGGCGGCCCGCATCCCGCCGTACCGCCGTAGCCGCTCCGTTGCGACCAGCGCCGTAGCGGCGGGTTGTCAGGAGGCGCTCCTGGAAGCGCAACGGCTACCAGGAGCGGATGCGGCGGCCCGTGACACGGCGGGGTTCGACCACCATGTGCGTATCCCGGGTGCCGCCGGCCCAGGGCGTGATCTGGCCCTTGGTGGCCTCGATCTCGAGATCGGTGGCGGGGCGGACCATGCCGTTGACGAGGATGCTCCAGCCGTCCTGCATGCCTTCGTCGAGGTGGTCGAGTTCGAACGCGATCGGGGCCAGATCGTACTGGGCGACCGTACTGTCGGCTGCCGTCCGGAAGATGATGAGGTCGTCGCGGTAGCAGTAGTTGACCGGGACGACGACGACCTCGTCCACGCCGGTGTACGCGATCCGGCCGATGGTGCCGGACTTGATCAGGACGACGCACTCTTCTTTCCGCATCGGTTCGAGGACCGGCGCCCTCGGCGGCTGATGGGGAGGTCCGGGGTGCCGCGGTCCGGTCAGCTCGTCGACCGTGACATCGAGGGCGTGGGCCAGCCGGACCAGCTCCGCGCCGGTGAGGGCGAAGGGCCGGGTCTCGATGTGTTCGATGCGGTCCGTGCTCAGGCCGGTGCGGTTCGACACCTCCCTCGTACTGAGACCGAGAGCCTGCCGACGGTGCCGGATCCGGAGACCGAGGTTGCCCGGCCCACCCGCAATCTGTGTGTCCATCGGGAATCCGCCTTTCCGGTTGAGCTTCCAGTTCCAGCCAATCAGCCGAACGGCCGGCCGGTCAGGGTCCGAGGTCACGGATTCCCGGGCCGGTCGGCGGGGCGCGCGCCGAAGGTCCCGGATGGGCCGGGACCGTGGTCCCTGGCGGGCAGCGTGGTCCGCGCGGCATGCTGGGGAGGCGCCCGCTCGGGTGCGGGTACGCGGTGCGGCCGAAGGAGACGTGATGACGATCAAGGTGTTCCTGCTTGACGACCACGAGGTGGTTCGGTTGGGGCTGCACCAGTTGCTCGACGCGGAGCCGGACATCGAGGTGGTCGGGGACGCGGGGACCGCGGCGGAGGCGATCGCCCGGATTCCTGCTGTCCGGCCGGATGTCGCCGTGCTCGATGTACGGTTGCCGGACGGTGACGGTATCGGCGTGTGCCGTGAGATTCGCTCGCGGATGGACGAGCCGCCGGCCTGTTTGATGCTGACGTCGTTCTCCGACGACGAGGCGTTGTTCACCGCGATCATGGCGGGCGCGGCCGGGTACCTGCTGAAGCAGATCAACGGCCGGGCGCTGATCGACGCCGTGCGCCGCCTCGCGGCCGGCGAGTCGCTGCTGGATCCGTCGATGACGGCGAAGGTCCTGGAACGCCTGCGGCACCCGGCCGAGGCGGAGGACCCGCGGTACGCGTCCCTGACCGATCAGGAGCGCCGCATCCTGGCCGAAATCGCCGAAGGCAAAACCAACCGCCAGATCGCACAGTCCCTGTACCTGGCCGAGAAGACCGTCAAGAACTACGTGTCGTCCCTGCTCCGCAAGCTCGAGCTGGAACGCCGTACCGAGGCCGCGGTTTTCGCCGTCGAACACGCGAAGAAACACCCACGCGGTTGAGGTCCGGCTCGTAGCGGGCTAGACGGACGTTCGCTCGAAGCGGAGGGCGACGTTGGCGAGGGCACGGAGTGCGGCGATGGTTTCGGCGATCTTGCGGTGCGAGTCGCTCGGGTGGACGGTCCGGAACAGGTCGTTGCGGACGTCCTCGAGGCCGTCGAGCAGGTGTTCGATCTCGTCGGCGACGATCGCGTCGTGCGGTTGTTCCGCGGCGATGGCCGGCAGGATGCGGCCGCGGAACGCGACCAGGGTGTGCTGTGCCTCGGCCAGCCGGAGTTCTTCGAGGAACCAGTTGTCGGTCATGCTGGTCTCGGCGAGGTTTTCGAGGTCGGCCTGCCAGCGGTCGAGCTCCTGACCCAGTGTGGTCATGACGGCTCCTTCGGGACGAAGTCGGCGATCGGCCGGCGGGCGGTCGCGGGGTGGGACCGGGTACGGCCGAAGCGGATGATCATGTCGGCGTGCCCCGGTCGCTGGGTGAGGCGCTGCACCTTTCGGCGCAGGTCCTCGTACTCGAGCGGCTGATTGAGGAAGGAGGCGCTGACGCCGGCCCGGGTCGCGGTCAGCAGCACACGTTCGAGCGCGGCGCCGGCGGCCACTTGGTCGGCAGGCCCATCGTGCTCCGTGGACAGCACGGCGATGTCGGGCTCGGCCTCGAACCGGGTCTCCGGGCGCAGCCGGTCCAGCGGCCGGGTACCCATGTCGCGGACCGCCGCGGGGTAGGTGGCCGATCGTGGTCCGAGCGCGGAGCTGGGGATACCGTCGGCCGCACGGTCGCCGCCGACCCAGTGGGCCCGTTCGGCGCGCCGGTGCCAGTCGCTGATCTCGCGCAGGTCGGCGTCGAGAACGAGGTCGAGTACGGTGTCGATCTCGGCCGCCCCGAACCAGGTGAGCTCAGCGCCCTCCGCGTACGCGGCCCGCAGCAGTTCCACTCGCACGTTCTCGGCCAGCGGAACCGAGTCGGAAGGTTTGCGATCGGTGTGGCGGTACGGGATCTGGGCGGCGAGATCGCGCAGTTCGTCGTTGCCGATGCCGTCGGGTTCGAGCACGATCCGGGCCAGCAGGCCGGGTTCCTCCGGGTAGGGCGACAGTCCGTACCAGGTGCCGTACCCGAGGGTCTCGGCCGCGCAACGGAGGTTGAAGCTCGCTGCTCCGGCGGCGATCCGCATCGCACGGCCGGTCGGATCCTCGGCGGGGAGTGTCCGCGACCCGTCCAGGTAGACGTCGATCACGTGCCCCTCGATCTCGAACCGCCAGGGCTGGGTGTTGTGCATGCTCGGCGCCGCGACCGCGGCGGCGAGCAGGATGTCGATGTCGCCGGCCGGCAATTGATCGGACACTGGAGGCTCCTCCCGCTGGTTCTCCACTCCAGCTTGGCCGCCGGGAGGAAGGCGGCGCCGCGGTCAAGAGTCCCGACCTGAGGGGCCGTTAGTCAGTCGGCGCGGTCAGTTCGACGACGGTGCCGTGCGGCTGGTTGTCGCTGATCCGGACCGATCCGCCGAGGGCCTGGGCCCGCTCGGTCAGGTTGCGCAGGCCGCTGCGACGAGTCTCGGCACCGATGCCGACGCCGTTGTCGGAGACGCGCGTGACAACCTGCGCCGCATCGGCGACGACCTCGACGGTCACCTGCGACGCCTCGGCGTGGCGGACAATGTTGGACAGCGATTCGCGGACGGCGGCGAGGATCTGTGGCCGGACATTCGGAGCTACGGCGGTGTCGATCGGCCCGGCCAAGGTCAGCTGCGGCCGGAAGCCCAGCGCTCCGGCGTACTCCGAGATCAAGGCCTGCAGGTCGCCACGCAGTGAGCTCGCGTTCGGTGGCTGCTGGAGTTCGAAGATCGCGGCGCGCAGGTCGTGGATCGTGGTGTCGATGTCGTCGACCGCGCGGCTGAGGCGGTCCTGGTGCTCGGGGCGGGCCAGCCGGTGCATGCCCTGCAGCTGCAGGCCGGTCGCGAACAGCCGCTGGATCACCAGATCGTGCAGATCGCGGGCGATCCGGTCGCGGTCCTCCAGTACGGCAAGCATGTCGCGGTCCTGCTGGGCCTGCGCCCGTTCGAGCGCGAGGGTGGCCTGGCCGGCGAACATCCGGACCAGGTCGGCGCCTTCGCCGGCGCCGGTGCTCGAACCCTGTCCCAGCGCCACGACCAGGATGCCACCGGTACCGGTTCGGCCGGCCGGTAGCGGGGCGATGGTCGTCCGGCCGAGACCGGCGCCGACGGGGAAGTCGGTCAGTGCGCCGACATCCTTCAGGACCTGCGCGAGGTCCTCGATCACGACGACCTGCTCGTCCCCGGACGCGACCGCGCCGAGCACCGGGAGGGTGGCCGGAACCCGCCGGCCGAGGTGGCGGCCGAACTCGGCCGGGCCGTCGACCGCACGGACCACCAGTTCGTCACCGTCGGCGACGAGCAGACCGGACACCCGCGCACCGGAGATCTCCCGGGCCCGCTGCGCGATCAGCTGCAGCGCCTGGTCCGGGTCGTACTCGCCGAGCATCAGCTGGTTGATCTCGGCGTTGACCTCGTGCCAGCGCCGGCGTTGCTCGGTATCGGCGTACAGCCTGGCGTTGTCGATCACGACCCCGGCCGCCGCCGCGAGCGCGGTGACCGTGCGTTCGTCGTCCTCGGTGAAGTCGGCACCGTCGGTCTTCTCGGTCAGGTAGAGGTTGCCGTAGGCATGCTCGCGGGTACGGATCGGGACCCCGAGGAAGCTCTTCATCGGCGGATGGTTCGCCGGGAAGCCGTACGACCTGGGGTGCTCGGCGAGATCGTGCATCCGGATCGGCTCCGGGTGCTCGATCAGCAGACCGAGGATGCCGTGCCCTTCGGGGTACGGCCCGATCGCCGCGATCTCCTCGTCGGTCACGCCACGGGTGATGAACCGGACCAGGCGCTTGCCGTCCGGCCCGACCACGCCGAGGGCGCCGTACCGGGAGCCGGCGAGTTCACAGGCCGCGCTGACGATCCGGTCCAGGGTGCTGTTCAGGTCGAGATCCGTTCCGATACCGACGACCGCGTCGAGCAGCGCGCGCAGCCGTTCCTGGTACTCCATGATCTCGTCGACCCGGCCGAGCAGTTCCTGCAGGAGGGCATCGAGCCGCACCCGGGACAGGCCGCCGTACTCCAGTGCCCCCTCGTCCCAGGTCCCATGGCCTGTCTGCCCATCACCTGCCACGGAGCCAGCCTACGGATTCCGCGCAATATGTCTAGCCTTCCCGCGGGCGCTTGCCCCAAGGCACCAGCCGCCGCCCGTGCACGGATTCCATTCCGACCCGGACCAGTTGCGGGTCCTCCATCGGCAGCCAGGAGTGCAGTGGCAGCGTGCGGCGCAACTCGGCGGCCTCATCGGGACTGACGACCGAAAGGTGACCGATCGCGGTGACCGTCCAGCCGATATGGCGGTCCAGGTCCACATCGTCCGCTTCGAATGCGACCACGTCACCTCGTTCGGCGGCCCGGAACTTGTCACCCTGCCCGGAGCTGAACACGATCGTGTCCGCATCCAGGAGAAAGTTGACGAGCCGGATCGCGGGCAGGCCACCGGCGGTGTAGACGAGGCGTCCCAACGGGACCGAGCGCAGCAGCCGCAGGCACTCGGCCCGGCTGACGATCTCCAGGCGTGAATGATCGAATCGGTGCGTCGCGGCAGTCATCGGTGGGCCTTTCCTGCGGTCTCCACCCACCGTCGCCGCCGGGCGCGGCCGGCAGTAGGGCCGAAAGTCCCTCACCATCGGGTACGGGATCGGTTGTTGAGGAGCGGCGTCTGCTGGGACGGTAGTGTCACATCCGCGCCGTTTCCGGAGGTCGATGAACGTGGCTGACTTCGATGAGGTGTCCGCACATCCCGGCGAACCGCATCGTGGCGGGCTGGCCGGAAGACTGAACTGGCTGCGGGCCGGGGTTCTGGGCGCCAACGACGGCATTGTGTCGACGGCGGGACTGGTGGTCGGAGTAGCTGGCGCGACCACCTCGTCGACCGCGATCCTGACCGCGGGCGTGGCAGGTCTGAGCGCCGGCGCGGTGTCGATGGCGCTGGGCGAATATGTCTCGGTGAGCAGTCAGCGTGACACCGAGCGATCCCTGCTGGCGAAGGAAGAAGCCGAGCTGGCCGAAGCGCCCGCGGACGAGTTGGCCGAGCTGACCGCGATCTATGTGGCCAAGGGCTTGCGGCCGGAGACGGCCGAGCTGGTGGCGGCGGAGCTGACCGAACGCGATCCGTTGGTGGCTCACGCCGAGGCGGAGTTGGGGATTCGTCCCGATGAGCTGACGAACCCCTGGCACGCGGCCGGTGCCTCCGCGCTCGCATTCACGGTCGGCGCGCTGCTGCCCTTGCTTGCGATCCTCCTCCCCGGACCTGGGATCCGGGTGCCGGTCACCTTCGCCATCGTGCTGCTCGCGCTCGCCGGAACCGGAGCTTTGAGTGCCCGTCTGGGCGAGTCGCGCCCGGCACCGGCCGTCGCCCGCCTCGTGATCGGCGGCGCCCTCGCAATGGCCGTCACCTTCGCCCTCGGCCAACTCGTCGGCTCATCAGCCCTCTGAAGCCCCGACCGGCCCAATGACCGCCTGCTGCTTCACAGCGGCCGTTATGTGTCCCGCGCGCCTTTCCGCGGTGTGACGCGGGGACCGTGGGTCGTTGTTCGTGATGTACCCGCGCCCGCTGAATCCGGGCATCAAACCTGCACGGACGTATCTGTGCGCATTTCTCGACCTTCACCTGCGCCGCGGTGACCACCACCCGGTTGTCCTCGCCGTCCAGGCGATGTCCGGCATGCGCATCAGATGACGAGGTCTGTTGGGGGTTCGGGGTCTTGCCGGGGCGCGAGGGGGATCGCGACGGCGAGCAGGAGTGCAGCTGTGCCCAGTACGGCGGTCAGAGCGGCTGTCGAGCCTGACATGGTGATGAGTAGCCAGCCGAAGATCGCGGCACCGATCGAGCCTCCGAGTAGCCGGAAAAGTGTGAGGGTCGCCATTGCCGAGCCGAAGTGTTCTGGTGGTGCGGTGGTGATGCCGAGAAGGGTGTATGCCTGCATCGAGAGGCCGAGGGCGGCTCCCGCGAGCACGAGACCGGTGATCGCGATCGCCAGGACGACAGGCCCTGGTGCTGCGGTGATACGTGGCAGGACTGCAAGTAGTCCAAGGCCCAGTACGCCGAGTACGAGGCCGAGCCGCCCCCACGCCGCCACGCGGGGGAACTTGCGGGCCACGATCGAGAAGGTTGCGGTGATGACCAGTTGCCCGGCCGTGAGTGCGACCAGCATCGTCGAGACTGTCGAGATGCCGTATCCCGTCCCGGCGATGACCGCCAACGGCACGAACGTGAAGGTACCGAACAGGGCCGTGCCGCTGATCCCGGTGACGATGATCGATCGCGCCAGACCGGGTGAGGCGAAGATGGCAGGCGGGACAAGCGGATTGGTGGCCCGGTGTTCCTGCCGGACGAACGCGACACCGGCGGTGGTTGCGAGGATCAGAACGGCCGGGGCAAGTACGACGGATCTGGCGACGCTGTCGAACGATCCCAGTACGACGATGCCGGAGGTCGCCACGAGCATCAACACCACGCCGCGAATGTCGAAGCCGCGCATGCCGGCTGTGCCGTCCCGGCCGGGCAGGCCGCGGTACCCGATCGCGATGGCAAGCACGCAGACGGGGAGATTGACCAAGAAGATCGCGGGCCAGCCCGCGGACTCGGTCAGGTAGCCGCCCAGCGGCGGCCCGGCCAATGCCGCGATCGCCATGACGGCGGTGAGCCAGATCTGCCGGCGGATCAGCTCGGTCCGATCGAAGAGGACGCCAAGGGTGCTGACGGCCGTGACGATCAGCCCCGCGCCGCCGACGCCTTGAAGCGCGCGAGCGGCAACCAATGCGAGCATTGACGGTGCCAGAGCGCAGGCGAGCGAACCGACCGCGAACGTCAGAACGGCGCCGACGAACACGGCGCGACGTCCCAGGATGTCGCCGAGCTTGCCGGCGATCGGCGTGGTCACGGTGACGGTGAGCAGATATGCGGCGGTCACACCCGCAATCGCCGATCCGGCCTGCAGGTCGGCGCCGATCCGGGGGAGCGCGGCGACGACGATGTTCGTATCCAGCTGTGCGAGCAGCATCCCCAGCATGAGCGCGAAGAAGGCAAGCTCTGTTTTGGGCGCGACGGCCGAGCGCCCACTCGACAGCTCCGAACTCGTCTCCATGATCTCCTCAATCCATGCGAGTTACATACATATTATCATGCGAATCGCATACACTTGGCTCATGGGCACCTCGAATCCAGCGGGCCACAACCCTGGCCAGTCGCTCTTCCGCGTGGTGCGGTACTGGTCGCGCAGGTGGACCAGCGCGGGCCAGGCCGTCGACGTCGAGCGAGGGCGGGACGTGATGGTCGCCGAGGCCGTCGCGGGACTTCAGGGCAGCAGCGGCGCAACCGTCAATCAGGTCGCCGACGAACTCGGCATCGATCAGTCCGGGGCCAGCCGATTCGTCAGTCAGGCCGTCGAACGTGGCTACCTGCACAAGGTTGCCTCGCCCTCGGACGCCCGCCACCGCCTCCTGCGTGTCACCGATGAAGGGGACAGACTCCTCGATTTCGCTCATCGCTGGCAGGACTCCGTGTTCGCCGAACTCACTGCCGGGTGGCCCGCCGACGACGTACGCCAATTCCAGCTGTATCTACAGCGATTCGGCGCGGCACAGGACGAACGGAGGTAGCTCGTGGAATCGGAGTTGGAAGCGGCCATCACCGAGTGGAGATCACCAGGTTCCCGTGCGGCAGGTACTGCGGTTCCAGCGGTTCACACGCACCCTTGTGCAACCGCGCTGCAGCGGGTGTCAGGGCCATCCCCAGTCATGCCCTGGGGTTTGGTTGTCGGTCCGTCGGGCGCTCGGGCGCGGTGCCATCCTGGGCGGATAATCGTCGTCGCATTGTTTGACTATGGAGAGTCCAGATGAGCGGACGTACTTTCCGGCCTTCGCGCCGAACGGTGCTGACTGCGGCCGGGGCCGCGGGCCTGATGTGCGCGACCGAGGGCGTTGCTGTTGCCGGCGGGGACGGCACTGAGCGTGCCCTTTCCATCGGACGGAGCAGCCGTGTGCAGTTGACGTTGCCGAGACCGGACGGCCGGCTGCCAGTCGGGACGATGTCGCTGCAGCTGATCGACCACTCACGTCCGGATCCGTGGACCTCGCCGGCGCGGCGCGAACTGATGGTCAGCCTGTGGTATCCGGCGCAACACACTCGCGGTTTCCGGCGCGCGGCGTGGCTTCCGCCGGCCGCGACTGCCCTCTACCGGCAGCAGGTCAGCGCGGGTCTGCACACGTCGCTGGACGCTGTCGACTTTCCGGTGACTCATGCCTACGAGAACGCCCCCGCTCGCGCCGGTCTGCGTGGCTATCCGGTGGTGCTCTTTTCTCCGGCGTACCGTACGCCGCGGGCGCTGGGAACCGCGCTGGTCGAGGACCTGGCGAGCCGTGGGTTCGTGGTCGTGACAGTCGATCACACGCACGAGGCGTCGATGGTGGAGTTCCCCGGAGGGCGTCTGGAGCTCAGCCGGCAACCGGCCTCGCCGACGGAGCAGGACATCAGCACCGCGCTGGACGTACGCCGACGCGACGTCAGGTTCGTACTGCGTGAGCTCGCGAGGCTGGCCTCCGGGGGCAACCCCGACGCCGAGAACCGTCGGCTGCCACCCGGCCTGCGAAGCTCTCTGGACCTGTCGAGGGTCGGCGTCTTCGGCCATTCCCTGGGCGGGGACACGGCCGCCGAGGCCATGGCGCAAAACCCGTGGATCGCCGCCGGTGCGAATCTCGACGGTAGCTTCAGCGGCACTGTCGCTGCCACCGGCCTCGACCGGCCGTTCTTGCTGATGAGCAACGCCGGCCACGGACGCGACAACGACCCGTCCTGGGCACTGTTCTGGTCACACCTTCGCGGCTGGCGCCTCAACCTGCGCCTGCGCGAATCCGGGCATCAGACCTTCACGGACCAGTCTCCGTTGGTGCAGCAGCTGGAAGCGGCCCTCCCGATCCCGCCGCAGGTTGTCGCCGCGCTGACCGAGGCCGTCGGCACAATCGACGCCGATCGAGCCGTCGCGGCAGAACGCGCGTACCTGGGCGCATTCTTCGACCTACACCTGCGCCACCGCGACCACCACCTACTGTCCCAACCATCCAGGCGATACCCGGAAATCGAGTTCATCCCCTGAACCGGCCACCTACCGCGGGAACAGGGCCGTCGCGAAGTCTCCGGCGGAAAGTGAGCGGGTCATCTCGACCAATCACGCGCATGCGCGAGTTGGAGACTGCCAGCGACGGCAGGGAGAGGACCTGGTCGTTGTGCCAAGGCACCTCTGAGATTCAGAGGTTGGTGATCGCGCGGCGATCAGCGGTATGCGCATCAGGTAGCCATTAGTTCCGTTTGGTGTCGTAGGCCCACATTGCGACTTCGACGCGGTTGCGGGCGCCGAGTTTGGTCATCAGGGAGGCTACGTGGGACTTGACGGTGCTCAGGCCGACGTAGAGCTCGGTGGCGATTTCGGCGTTGGTGCGGCCGCGGGCTAGCAGGGTGAGGACCTGCTCTTCGCGGTCGGTGAGGGGGGCGAAGGGCTGGGGTGGCACTGCCGGTGCCTGGTCGGCGAAGGCGGCGAGTAGGCGGCGGGTGACGTTGGGGGCGATCAGCGCGTCGCCGCTGGCCGCCGCGTGGATGGCCTGTACGAGGAGCGCCGGGCCGGCGTCCTTGAGGAGGAAGCCGCGGGCGCCGGCGCGGAGGGCGCCGAGGACGTACTCGTCGAGGTCGAACGTGGTGATCACGACGACAGCCATTGGGTCCGCCACGTCCGGTCCGGCCAGGCGCCGGGTGACCTCGACGCCGTCGAGCCCGGGCATCCGGATGTCGACGAGGAGGACATCGGGGCGCAGCCGCGTCGCCAGGTCGAGCGCCGCAAGCCCGTCTGCCGCCTCCCCGACGACCTCGATGCCGGGTTGCGCGTCGAGAATCATCACCAGGCCGGTTCGCACCAGATCCTGATCGTCAGCTACGACAACACGGATGCTCATCCGAACGCCTCCACCGGTGAGGCGGTCACGATGCCGGTGCGTGCCAGGTCCGGGTCGTCGGCTATCACCATACGGATGCTCATCGCAGTGCCTTCGTTGGTAAGACGGCCTCTACCAGCCAGCCGCCCTCGGGTGCTGGGCCGGCGGAGAGGGATCCGCCGAGGAGTTGGGCGCGTTCGGCCATGCCGAGCAGGCCGAATCCAGGTCGAGGAGGCGGTCCCGGCTCGGTCTGGCCGTTGTCGCTGACGGAGAGTTTGACGGTGTTGCCTTCCCGGCGGACGTCGATGCTGACACGGGTCGCGCTCCGGGCGTGCCGTACGGCGTTGGTCAGCGACTCCTGCGCCAGTCGATAGAGCGCGGCGTCCACGGGTCGTGCCAGCTGGGTCAACGCACCGTCCAGCGAGACCTCGACGGTGGGCGTCGCCTCCGTACGCGCCAGAGCAGGCAGGTCCGCGACACCAAGCTGCGGTGAGTAGGCGGTGGCTTCGTCTTCACGCAGTAGCTGCACCATGGATCTCATCTCCGCCAGGGTTCGCGACGCCTCACGTTCGATCGCGGCCAGTACCTCAACTGCCTTCTCCGGCCGCAGACCGGCGACCACGCCACCGGCCTGCGCCTGCACCGCGATGGCCGAGACGTGGTGGGCCACAGTGTCGTGCAGCTCGCGCGCCAGCGCCACCCGCTCCTGATTGCGGATCTCGCGCTGTTGGCGACGCCAGAGGTCCGCGCGGTAGCGGAACACCACCGCGAGGGCGACGACCAACAGCAAGAGCACGCTCCCGCCGAAAACCTCGGCCCGGCCCGCGGTGGTGGCGTACATCCCCAACACGACGACGACCGTCACGTACGCCGTACCCAGGACGATCTCGCGGCCCGAACCCCATCGCACCAGGGAGTAGAGCAGGATCAGGACGGCCGACATGGAGTCGAGGCCGAGGTCCCCGGCGTGCACGGTCAGCTGGAGGACCGAGAGCAGCCCGGCGACGCCCCACCCGGCCAGGGCGGCTAGTAGGGGTCGGCTCCGCCGCCAGAGCAGGACGGCCATCAGCGCGAGGGCGAGCACCGTCACAACGGGTCGCCAGGCCAGGCTCGGCCGGGCGATGCCCTCGATCAAGGCGGCGGCCGCGAGTGCGCCAATCAGCAGCCAGTCGAGCCGGCCGATGGGTGGGGCGTCAGCAGGCCGCGGCTCATGCCAGATGGAGCGCCGGAGAGTGACCACGGCTCCAGCCTAGGGTTCGGCGCGGGTTCGCCGTACCAGCCGAAAGGACTAGAGACAGATCATGCCATCGGCCAGGCGAACCCCGGCCTCCGGGCCGAGGCGCCCGCCCGCCGCGCCAGGCGATCGTGGACCCACTCGATCATCACCACGACAACGGAGCCCACGATGACAACCCGTCAACCCGCCACCGCCATCGCCGCCGCCGCCCTGGCGGACCAGCCGATCTCGGTGCGAGCCAAGCTCGCCGCAGCGTGGACAAGTTTCATGTTCCTCTACGCGTACGTGGACATCCTCAACTTCTTCACACCCGGCGTCGTCGAAGACATCCTCAACGGCAAGGTCTTCGACTTCGACCTCTCCCAAACCTTCTCGACCACCGCGCTGACCCTGATGGCCATCCCGATCCTCATGATCGTCCTGTCGATGACCCTGCCAGCCAGGGCAAGCCGCATCACGAACCTCACCGTGGCCTCGCTCTACCTCCCGGTCACGGCCTTCAACGTACTGGGCGAGTCCTGGCTGATCTTCTACGGCCTCGGCATCGCACTGGAACTTATCCTTCTCCTCTTCATCATCCGGTCCGCCTGGACCTGGCCCCGGACGATCGTGGACGTCGCGGGTTAGGCGGCGCGGAGGAGTAGGTGGATTTGGCTGTGGGTGGCTAGGCCGCCCAGGGCGTTCAGGGCTGTGAAGGTCAGGGGGATGTCGACGGTGGTGGGGGAGTGGAGGCGGGCGCGGATGGCCAGGTCCTGGCGTGGGGCGCCGGTGATGGTGGGGGTGGGGAGGTCGAGGTCCAGGCCGGGTACTGGGTCTGTGGTGATCGACAGCGGGCCGGTGACGAAGCCCTCGTTGGTCAACGTGATGGGGATGGGGTGCCACTCGTTGGGGGTGAGGGTGGGGATGGGGGCCGTGGTTCGGGTGACGTTGACGCGGGCCTCGGGGTTGATGGTGATCGCGATGGGGGCGTCGGTTTCCACTGGGCCTGAGCAGCCGCAGGTGCGGTCGGGCTGGGTGAAGAGGAACGCTGGGAGCTCCGCGCCGGTGGATCGGGCGGCGGGAGGAGCGCCGATGGGGCGGAGGTCCTCGGGCTGAGGGTGGGCGGGATGCGTGTTCGTGGGATGGGCGCAGGCGCCGGCGGAGATTCCGTTGGTCGGCGTGGTCGGCGTGGTCGGCGTGGTCGGCGTGGTCAGGGGTGTGGGGTGTGTGGGGGTGGGCATTAGTTGGGCTCGCACTCGTTTTGGCGGGACTTGTAGATGGCTTGGGCGTTGTCGTAGGCGGCGCGGGCCGTGGGGCGTTCGGAGTCGCGGATGAAGCCGGATTTGGCGGTCCAGAGGGCGTCTACCGAGTCGTGGAGCCATTGGGCGCTGCGTTTGGAGGCGCGGATGGGGCGGCCGGCGAGTTCGACGAAGATGGGTTGGGTGTGGACGCTGCGGAGGATGCGGAGGGCCACCCAGGAGGAGCGGTCCAGGGGGATGTCGAAGGCGACGTCCTGTTCGGTGCCGTCGGCAACTAGTTCGTGGGTGGCCACGGGTTCGCCGTTGACGACCAGCTCTACGACGACGGTGCGCGTACCTGGTACCCGGGAACGCTCCAGGTGCCAACCGACGGGGGCGCTGTACGCGGGGCGCGTGGCGGGCGGTACGGGCGGGTCCTCGGGTAGCCAGGCGGCGACCGTCGCGGTGACGTGTACGGGGCCGGCCGTGTCGGTGCGGTGTTCGCGGTCGAGTGAGCCGTCGACGGCCAGGTTGAAGATGTGGCTGCGGCCGTCGCCGAAGTACGAGGTGCCTTCGCGCAGTGCGGCGATCCACGATTCCAGGGCCCGCGGTCCTTGTGGCGGTTCGGTCATGCGTACGTAGGTACGCCCCACGCCGGGACCGTCGTCGTACACGCAGGGGTAGTCGGTCTCGCCCAGCATCAAGGTGCGGTAGCCGACGTTCAGCAGGTGGTACCAGATGTTCAACTCGGACGCCGGAGCGAACTGGCTGCCGCACTGGAAGTCGGCCGCTCCGTGCGGTACGTCCACGATGATCTCGTTGGAGCCGATGCCCTGGAATGACGGGACGATGTAGTTGGGCAGCTCGTCGGTGCCGACGGACAGACCGATGCCGCAGTGCGCGTAGCCGACCAGTGCGTTCTGGTCGTGGCCCCACTGCATGATCGGCAGGTTCCAGGACGGCCAGTCCTCGATGACGGACGTACCCGGGTAGTCCTGGTCAGTGAGTCCGAGCAGAATCGCATGACCTGAGTGGCTTGAAGGAAAGCCGGACACCTCCACGTCGTACCGCAGTAGGCTCTTGCTGTCCTGATCCGTCGGTTGTGGTTGCCAGTCCATGCCTTGTGCGGCCTGCATCTCCGCGTACTCGAGCTCCGACGGCGGACTGATCGAGCTACCGCTGAAGAACTGCTTTTGGTGGTAGTAGCACGGTGCCCAGGTGAGTACGCTGCCCAGCGCGAGCCCCTCGCCTCGTACGTGCCGGATCATCGTCTCCGGTGTGACACCTTCGCTAGGGACGTTGTAGTGCGAGCAGCCGCCGGCGTGGATGTGCGGATCGCCGGAGTAGTACCCGTGGCTGGTCGGATCGATCCAGCGGTCCAGTGGGACTGCCACTGTGGTGGTGTCCGGGTCAACGTTCAGCTCCAGCCGGACCGGGCGGTACTCCGGGCCGCGGAGCGCCGTGATCTCGTACGCGCCGTCGGGCAGCCGGATCGGTTCACCGGTCGCGCGGTAGACGTGCTCCTGGAAGAACATGTCCGGTGCGAGGCGCATCCCCTTGGACGGGTACGACCGGCCTTGCGAGTCGCGTACGGTGATCGAGGCCATGCAGCTGGCGCCGTCCGGTTCGCGGATGTCGAAGCTGATGTCCCGTGCCGGTACGCAGTCGAACTCGAACGACGCGCCGATGTCCTTGGTCTCGAACATGGCCTGCAGGTTCGCGAGCATCTCCGGTGGCCGGCTGAAGCTCTGGTGGCCGCGATGATCCGCTACGCCGAGCATCAGACCACCCGAACGGGTACCGCTGTCGCGGCTGTACAGGCTGATCACCGCGTACTCGACCTCGAGGCCGGAGACGGTACTGGACCCGGCGATCGTGGATTCCAGCCAGGCCTCCTTGATCCGCGGAACCTCGGTCAGCGTGTCGTGCAACGCGATCCGGGCGGAGTGACTCCGGTAGTCGATCAGCCCGTACACGCCCTTGGTCGGCGTGATCAGCTCGCCTTCGAGGCGGTGCGGATTCACGACGCGTACGAGGAAACTGCGCCACCCGTGCTGCACCAGCTGAGGAACCGCGGCGCCGGCGGACGTGGTCGTGGTCCCGTACTCGTCGAGTGACGCGTCCACCAGCACGAACGGCTGCAGCAGCTTCTCGACCGCGCTGACGCGTTCACTGTCCCCGGCGGTACTACCAGCCAGCGCCGATAACTGCGAACTCACCTCAGCCGGCACCGGATCCCCCGACTCCGCGAGCGTCTTCACGGCCCTCACAGCCGAAGCGACAAGCGGCTGAGCGGCGACTTCAGGCATAAAACCCTCCCGGCAGAACCAACCAACCCGACCCGAGCCAGGCTAGCCGCCCGGCCACCACCAAACCCACACCTTCTCGCCAGCCGGGCGACTCACTCGGAGTTCATAAACCCGGTTGACGGTGATGACAACGTACTGCTGCTGATGCGGTTGGCGCCCAGGGCACGCAAGGTGAAGGGTCAGCCGGTTAATGGCTGAAGGCGGTGGATGCCGGTGTCGATGTCGGCGATGGAGGGGGCGGCGGCGTAGCTGAGGCGTACGTGGGGTGGGCTGTTGTCGGTGGGGTAGTAGTTCTCGCCGGGAGTGACCGCGACGCCCAGGGCCATGGCGGACGAGGCGAGCTGGCGGCCGTCGTGGTCGCGGGGGAGGGTGAGCCAAAGGTGGTACCCACCCCGTGGTTCGAAGGTCAGCGCGGACGGGCCGAAGGCGGCGGCGACCGCGCTGACGGCGACCGTTCTGCGCTCGGTCAGCGCCAGAGCGAGCGTGGTGAGGGCGCGATTCCAGCCGGAACCGGTCACCAGATCCAGTGCGGCGTACTGCAGTGGTGCAGGTATGAACATGGTGTCGATGACATGTACCGCCCGGAGTTTCGCGGCGACCGGGCCGCGGGCCGCGATCGCGCCGACGCGAAGGTTCGACGAGGTCACCTTGGTCAGCGAGCGGACATGGATGACCGTGCCGTCCGGATCGTCGGCGATCAGCGGCGGCGGCGTCGGACCGCTGTCGGTATGCGTCAGGTACCGCGCGAAGTCGTCCTCGATCACGAACGCACCGTGCCGCCGCGCGATCTCCCGCAACTCACCCTGCCGCCCAGCCGAGATCGAAATGCCGGTCGGGTTCTGGAACAGCGACTGCACGACCACGACCTGAGCGCCGGTACGGGTCAGCGCATCATCCAAGTAGTCGGCGCGAAGTCCATCGGCGTCGAGCGGTACGGGCACCGGCCGCAGGCCCGCCGCATGCACGGCGGCAATGATCCCCGGGTACGTCGGCGACTCGATCACGACTCGCCCACCAGGCGAGCAGATCGCCCGCAAGCTGATCGCCAACGCGCTCTGACCGGCACCGCAGATCAGAATGTCGTGCCGGCTGAGACCACCGCCGATCGCGGTCGCGAACCAGTCCCGCAGTTCCGGTACGCCACCCACCGGCGGCCGATCCCACGCCTCCGGCCGACGTGCCGTACGGGCGAGCGCGGCGGCCAGTTTTGTCAGCGGTTGCAGATCCGGATGCAAGTACCCGGCGTTCAGGTCGATGACGTCGGGTTCGACGATCGACAACGTGCCGAGCATCCCGGCCGACTGGAAGCTCCGCGCGGAGTCGATCCCCAGCGTCGCGTCCTGCCAGGAGGTGTCGCCGCTGCGCTGCGTGGGCTGCGCGGAGCTCCGGAACGTACCCGCGCCCGGCCGGGTGACGACGAGACCGCGCTGCGCGAGGATCGCCAGGCATTGCGAGACAGTAGTAGCGCTGACCCCGAATCGCCGGATCAGCTCCCGGTGCGCCGGAATCCTCGTACCAGGAGGGATGCCGGCGATTTCGCGGGCGACTGCATCGGCAAGTTCCTGGGCGCTGCTACCGTTGGACATGAGTATCGAGCGTAGCGCTATCGCCGAACGTACGGTATCGCTACTGTCCAGCGGATCAGTCCTGGCCGCCCTCGGCGTACTGAGCTTCTCGCTGAGCTTCCCCGGCACGGTGTTCGCTCTCGACGGGTTCGGTCCGTGGAGCGCGACGGGCGTACGCGGGCTGATCGCCGCCGTCCTTGCCGGCGGGTCCCTCCTGATCGCCCGAGTCCGGCTGCCGGATCGCTCCGACTGGACCGCGCTCGCCGTCGTGGCCGGTGGCTGCGCGATCGGATTCCCATTGTTGACAACCCTCGCACTGCAGACGTCGTCGTCAGCGCATTCGGCGGTGGTCATCGGTGCGCTCCCGATGGCGACCGCGATCATCTTCGCCGCCCTCAACCGGCGCCGGGAGCCACTGCTGTTCTGGGTGGCGGCAGCGCTCGGTGGGGCGACGATCGTCACGTTCGCGCTGCTGCAGAACAACGGCCGGCCGACCATCGCCGACCTCTACCTCGCGGCCGCGCTTGTCGTCTGCGCGGCCGGGTACGCCGAGGGTGGCCGGCTGTCCGCGCACCTGCCGGGGTGGCAGGTGATTGCCTGGGCGGTCGTGGTGGCCGCGCCGATCAATCTCGCGGTGGCCGCGTGGGCGTTGCCGCACGAGTCCGTACACCTGACCGCGAAGGCGGTGGCCGGAGTCGCGTACATCGGGGCGATCTCGCAGTTCGGCGGATTCGTCGTCTGGTACCGGGGGATGGGGCTGATCGGAGTCACCAAAGCAAGCCAGTTGCAGCTGGCTCAGCCGCTGCTCACCGTGCTCTGGTCGATGCTCCTGCTCGGCGAGCACGTCGGACCGGCCGTACCGATCACCGCCGTCATCGTGCTTGCCTGCATTGTCGTCACCCAGCGGGCGAAACGGGCGGAGCGGCAGGCAGCTCAACCTTGACCTGCAGACCGCCGGTACGGCGTGGCGTGAGGGTCAGCGTGCCGTCATGAGCTTGCGTGATGCTCTTGACGATCGCCAGGCCGAGGCCCAAGCCCGGATGGTCGGTTTGCGTACGCAACGCGCCGCGCTGGAACGGTTCGGTCAAAGTGGAGACGAGTTCCGCGGACAGCTGGTCGCCGGTGTTCTCGACGATGAGCGAGACCGTACCGGCGTGGGCGTTGGTGGTGACCCGAACGGTGCCGTGCTCCGGCAGATTGTGGACAATCGCATTGTGAACCAGATTCGTCGCGAGCTGCAGTAGTAATGTCGACGATCCGATGGTGATCGCGGCGCTGCCGCTCGTCTCGATCCCGACGCCGTGCCGCGCCGCGAACGGGTACAGCGTTTCGGTGGCTTCCTCGGCGGCCAGTGACAGATCCACCTGCTGACGCGTGAACGACCGCTGATCGGCGCGGGCCAGGAGCAGCAGTGCCTCGGTCAGGTCGATCGCCCGCGTGTTCATGGCGCGGAGGCGGTCGTCCAGTTCGTGGGCGTCGCGGCGAGGGTCCTTGCGGGCGACATCGAGCAAGGTCTGAGTGATGGCGAGCGGCGTACGCAGCTCGTGGGAAGCGTTGGCGGCGAAGCGTTGCTGCTCGGCGACGTGCGCCTCCAGCCGCGCGAGCATGCCGTCGACGGCGTCCGCGAGCTCGCGGATCTCGTCCTTGCGACCGGTCAGCTCGATCCGGTGCGACAACGATCCGCTGGTGGCCAGGCGAGTGGCCGCGGTGATGCGGTCCAGCGGCCTGAGCATCCGGCCGGCCAGGAACCAGCCGCCGACCAGGCCGAGCACCAGCAGGATCACCATCACCACGAACGCTCTGGGGGCGAAGACCCGCAGGAGCTCGGACCGGATCGGGAACACGCCGTCGACGAACGTCGCGCTGCCGGGAATGATCAGCACCCGATCGGGCACGTAACGGAGCAGGAACACCCAGACGGCCGCCAGCAGCATCACCCCGGCGATCATCAGGCACGCGGCATAACTGAGGGTCAGTTTGAGCCGCACACTCAAGCCTGGCTGCCGATCCAAGGTCGTCTCACTCACCTGAGCTCGCGGAGGTCAGTCGATGGGGAAGTCGAAGTAGGTGTTCGGGTACGGTTCGTCGCGCAGCGTGTAGTGCCACCATTCCGACTCGTATCGCTGGAAACCACACGATGCCATGACCGACGACAGGGTTTCACGATTCCGTGACTCGGCCGCGGTGATTCCCGGTGCGCCGTGGTGCGAGATGGAATCCATCAGATCATGCTCACCGCCCATTGCCGCGAGTTCGCCGGTGTCCAGGTGGTACATGGTCAGGTCGACGGTACTGCCGCGGCTGTGACCGGATTTCCGGGACACGTACCCCTGATCGATGATCTCGGTACGTTCGAGGTTCGGGTGATAGCGCAGTTTGGTCCGGCTGTCGTCCGGCTGGGTCGACCAGCGCAGGAACGAATCGACCGCGCGCTGCGGGCGGTAACCGTCCCAGAGCAACAGGCCGAAGCCGAGCGGTTCGGCCTTTTCGCGGGCGTTCGCCAGCGCCGTACACAATGCCCGGGTGCCGACGATCCGATTCGCGAGGTACCCGTCGACCGGTTTGCCGGTGAAGTTGTCCCAGGTGGCGTACTTCGAATCCCAGCGAATACCGGACGTCACCTCGTCCAGGAAGACGAATCCGGATTTCATTGCTGTTTTCCTGTCAAGGCCAATGACACCAGCCGGTCGATCACCTCGGACAACGGGAATCCGGCGGCGGCCATCATTCTCGGGTACCGGCTGTACGACGTCAGGCCGGGCAGCGTATTCACCTCGTTGAGCACCACCGACCCGTCCTCCTTGAGAAACAGGTCGACCCGGGAAAGACCGCGGCAACCAAGCGCCCGGTACACCGTTTGCGCGGTTTCCTGCACGAGCGTACGCGCGGCCGCGGGAATGTCGGCCGGCACGATGGGGATCGAGTTCTCCGACCCGGTTTCCGGCGACGTTTCCTGATGGATCTTGAAGAACCCGTGGGTGAGCTTGATGTGGTCGACCTCGCCGATGGTCAGGTCGAGCTCGTTGCCGAGAACCGCGCAGCCGACCTCGCTGCCGACGACCGCCGCCTCGATCAGCACCTTCGTGTCGTACTGACGCGCGGTCTCGAGCGCGGCCGGCAGTTCCTCGGCGCGCTCCACCTTGCTGACGCCGAAGGACGATCCCGAGCGGGCCGGCTTCACGAAGACCGGGTAGCCGAGTTGGCCGGCGTCGATGGTCTCGTCGGCGGACACGGTCCAGAAGTCCGGCGTGGCGACGCCCGCGTCCCGCGCGACCAGGTACGTGAGCGTCTTGTCGATCGACAGCACCGAGCTCTGGATGCCGCAGCCGGCGTACGGGATGCCGGAAAGCTCCAGTAGACCTTGAATCGCGCCGTCCTCACCCTGTTTCCCGTGCAGAACCGTAAGGATCACGTCGAGGTTGACGGTGCTGTACTGCCCTTGCCGGATCCGCGATCCGAGCCGGTCGGATTCGAGCACGAGCAACCCGCGGACGTTCCGGTCCGGTGACAGGATCGCCGACCGGGACTCGCCGCTGAGCGATGGGCCGTCGCACAGCCGCCACGCGCCGCTTTGGGTGATCCCGACGTAGTACGGCTCGTACTTGTCCAGGTCGAGCTGCTCGGCGACCTGTTGCGCGGACTTGACGGAGACCGGGTGTTCCTCGGAGACGCCGCCGAAGAGGATTCCGATTTTCAACCTAGACATGCTGATTCCTGCTTTCGAACTTCAGGCAATTGACGATGGAGTTCTCGACGAGGTCGCGGAGCGCGTGATCGGTGTAATAGGCGGTATGCGGAGTGATCAGGACATTGGGCAGTTGCTGGAGCCGTAGCAGCGGTTTGCTGTCGATCGGCGTACGGCTGCGGTCGGCGTAGAAGATTCCGTCCTCACCTTCGACGACATCGAGCGCCGCGCCGCCGAGCCGGCCACGCTCCAATGCGTCGACCAGGGCGTCGGTGTCGATGAGTCCGCCGCGTCCGGTGTTGACGAGAAACGCACCTGGTTTCACTCGGCCAATGCGCTCACGATTCAACAGGTGATGCGTCTCGACCGTGAGCGGCGTATGCAAGGTGACGATGTCGCTGCACCGCAACAGCTCGTCCAAGGGGACATAGTCGGCCGGCGTTCCAGGACGGTTGTCCGCGGCAAGTACCCGGCAGCCGAAACCACGCAGCCGTTCCAGTACGGCGGCACCGATCCGTCCCGTACCGATCACCCCGACGGTGAGGTCACGCAGTTCCCGCCCGCGCGTCTCGTGCAATCGGTAGTCGTGCACTTCGGCGCGACGCAGCACGATCTTCGCGTTCCGTACCGCCATCAGCATCAGCATCAACGTGTAGTCGGCGACGCTGTCCGGTGAATACGCGACGTTCCCGACCGAAATGCCGATACTCGCCGCGTACTCCAGGTCGAGGTGGTTGTAGCCGATGCTCCGGGTGGAGATGTACGTGACGCCGGCCCGGCTGAACGCGTCGAGTGTCGCGTTCGTCAGCGGGGTTTTGTGGCCGATGCTGACGCAGCGATTGCCGAACGCCAGCTCCGCGGTACTTTCAGTCGCCGAAGCGGCGGTCAGCGTCGGCAGTACGCCGAGGCTTGGTGCCAACTGCTGAAACAGGACGGCCTCGTCCGGTTCGCAACCGTAGACGGTGATGCCGATGGCCGGGGCGTGGTTCATGCCTCACAGTCAAGTACGCGTGGTGTTGTCGTCGCGTATCCGGATTTCGATATGCCGACGACATGTCCTGGTCCGCCACCAGCGGTTCGACGCGAGCGCGGCCAGCCCGGCGCCGACGGTGTTCACGAGTACGTCGTCGATCGACGAGACGCGGTCCAGGCGGAAGACGTACTGCGCGAGCTCGATCAGCACCGAGACGCCCGCCGCGAGGGCGATCGCCCGCGGCAGCGTGGCGAACGCGCGGAACCGCACGGGCGCGAAGGCGCCGAGCGCGGCGAGGAGCAGCAGGTTGCCGATGAGCTGTGGCGGCGATGTCGTCATCAGGTCGTGGAACGGGATCAGACTCACCCGGCCCGGTGCGGTGCCCGCGTGGCTGCCCGGCAGCATCGTCAGCCAGACGGTCGGCAGCGTCCCGTAGACAATGCCGACCTCGGCGATCGACCGGCGCCACGCCCAAGGCCGCTCGGTGCCGCCGGCGATCCGGAGGCGGGCCAACAGCCAGACCGCCAGCGCGGCCAGCGGCAGACAGATCACTGTCAGCTGAGCGACGCCGGTGAAGGTGAGCAGCCAGCCGTGCCAGCCGTGCAGTATCACCGGGCAAGCCAACACGACTGGGCGTTACATCCGTGTATCGAAAACCCGATACACGGACGATATGCACGGTGTGCGTTACCGCTTCCGGCGGTGCTCGCGCTGCCGCATGTACAGGTCGAACGCCCGGTACACCAGTGGCCGCAGCGGCAGATCCCACTCGCCGACGTACCGCACCGCCTGGCCGCCCGTACCGACCTTGAACTGGATCAGGCCGACGTGCGAGTCGGCGGCGTCGAGCGTCGGCGTGATGCCGCGCAGGCTGTACACGTCACAACCCGCCGCGAGCGCGTCCTGGATCATCGCCCACTGGCAGGCGTTCGAGCCGCGGACCTCACGTTTCGCGGTGGACGACGCGCCGTACGAGTACCAGGCCTGCGCCCCGACCCGGACCATGATCGCCGCCGAGACCAGCGAGCCGTCGTGATGCGCGAGGTACAGCCGGATGCGCCCGGGGCCGAGCGCGGCGAACATGGTCTCGAAGTACTTCAGTGGTCGTGGCGTGAACTGATCGCGCGCGGCGGTCTCGACGTACAGCTCGTGGAACGCCTTCAGATCGTTGCCGACCGCAACCTCGACGCCCGCCTTGGCAGCCTTCTTGAGGTTGCGCCGCCAGAGCTGATTCATGCCGCGAAGGAGGTCGTCCTCGGTCTTCCCGGCCAGCGGCAGCTCGAAGTTGAACTGCGGATGCCCGGCCCCGAACCCGTCCTCCGGACTCTGCGGCAGCCACCCGCCGTCGCGCAGCCGGCTCGTGACCAAGGCGCCGAGTGGATCGGTCTGACTCGGCAGGTCCGTGAGCCGCTCGACCGCCGGGTCGGCGACGCCCTCCTTGACCTGCGTCGCAGTCCAGACGTGCGTACGCACCGGCGGACCGAGCCGGATCGCGAAAGCCCCATTCGCCCGCAGGTACGTGGCCAACGGACCGAGCCACGCGTCGAGATCACCGGTCCAGTCGATCACCGGGCCTTCGGGCAAGTACGCCAATGTGTAGCGCTCCAGCCGCGGTACCGGGCGATGCAGGACCAGCCCCGCGCCGACCAGCTGCCGACCGTCGCGCCAACCGAGCGACTCGCTGCGCCACTCGGTCTTGACGCGCGCCCACTCCGGCGATTGTAGAAAGCTGACAATCCGCTGATCTTGTACGAAGGCCAGGTGGTCGTCGGCGCTGATCGGACCGACCATGAGCGTCACTGCTGCATCCGCGGGTCGTGCGTCGGGTCGGCGTACATCGGTGGGCAGCCGTTGACGACCGCATCCGGGCGGAGCTCGTAGTGCCACGGCTCGTTCGCGTAGATCTGGCACAGGCCGTACTTGGCGCCGTGCTTCGAGAGCCAGGTGGTGGCGTCGGATCGGCCGAGGTCGACCGCGCGTCCCGCGACGTGCGGCGAGGTGGTCGGCGTGGCCACCCACCGCGCGGCCTCCTCCTTCGAGCCGTACTTCGTGATCGCTTCGCGAAGCAGGTGCTCCTGGTACGCGGGGGACCGCCATCCACTGTTGACGAAGAACCGCACGCCGTCGTCCTTGGCAGCCGTCGCCGCCTTGCGTAACGCGAGCAGCAGATCCGTGTCGAGATTGATCACACCGGGGACCTGGTCATCGAACACCGTCACCCCAGCCGGCATCGCACCGTCGGCCGTCCCGAGCGCGGACGCGGACGACGACGCGGAGGTGGACGACGCAGAGCTCGATACGGCCGGGTACGTGGACTGCGCCAGCAGCTGATGGACGAAGACGCCGATCACCGCCACGTTGGCGACGATCAGGACGGCGCGGACGGTCGATCTGGTTCGGCGGTCGGTGGCCGGTCTGCTCGCGAACATGACCCAAGCCAAGTCGTTGCCCTGTTGCCCGCGCGTATGGGCTTTCCGATACGCCGACGATATGGCCGAACCTCGTACCATCGGTAGCGTGCGGGTGCTGATTGTCGAGGACGAGGCAGAGATGGCGGGTGCCATTCGCGATGGGCTGCGCCTGGAGGCGATCGCCGCCGACATCGCGGGGGACGGAGACACGGCGCTCGAACTGCTGAGCATCAACACGTACGACATCGCCGTCCTGGACCGGGACATCCCCGGCCCGTCCGGGGACGAGATCGCCAAGCGGATAGTTGCCTCCGGCAGCGGTATGCCGATCCTGATGCTGACCGCGGCCGACCGGCTGGACGACAAGGCGTCCGGGTTCGAGCTCGGCGCCGACGACTATCTGACCAAGCCGTTCGACCTGCGGGAGCTGGTACTCCGGTTGCGCGCGCTGGATCGCAGGCGCGGTCACAAGCGGCCGCCGGTACACGAGCTCGCCGGGCTGCGGCTGGATCCGTTCCGGCGGGAGGTGTACCGCGACGGGCGGTACGTCGCGCTGACCCGGAAGCAGTTCGCGGTGCTCGAGGTGCTGATGGCGGCCGAAGGCGGGATCGTCAGCGCGGAGGAACTGCTCGAACGCGCCTGGGACGAGAACGCCGACCCGTTCACCAACGCCGTCCGGATCACCGTGTCGGCGCTCCGCAAGCGGCTCGGCGAACCGTGGCTGATCGCGACCGTGGCCGGCGTCGGGTACCGGATCGAGGACGGCGACGGTGGATAGGCAACCCGGCCTGAGCGTACGGCTGAAGCTCACGCTCAGTTATGCCGCGTTCCTGATGGTCGCCGGCGCGCTGCTGCTGATCGCCGCCTGGGTCGGGCTGATGCAGTTCAAGTCCAGCGGAGTGGTGATCATGACCACGACCGACAGCTTTCCGCGCCTGCTGATCCGCTCGTTCGGCCCGGCGGCGCTCGCGGTGGCCGGGTTCCTGCTGGTGTTCGGCCTGGTCGGCGGGTGGATTCTGTCCGGCCAGATGCTCGCGCCGCTGACCCGGATCACCGACGCGACTCGTACGGCCGCGTCCGGCTCGCTGTCGCACCGGATTCGGCTGCCTGGACCGAGTGACGAGTTCCGCGAGCTGGCCGACGCGTTCGACACGATGCTCGCGCGGCTCGAATCGCATGTCGCCGAGCAGCAGCGGTTCGCGGCGAACGCGTCCCACGAGTTGCGTACGCCGCTGGCGATCACCCAGACCCTGCTCGATGTCGCGCGGAACGATCTGGATCGCGACAACGGCGTCCTCGTGGATCGGCTGCGGGCCGTGAACACGCGGGCGATCGACCTGACCGAGGCGCTGCTCGTACTGAGCCGTGCCGGTCAGCGGTCGTTCACGCGGGCGCCGGTCGATCTGTCGCTGATGGCGGAGGAGGCGACCGAGACGCTGCTGCCGCTGGCCGAGAAGCGCGGTCTGAGCATCGAAACCACCGGCGACGCGGCCGCGACGATCGGTTCGGAAGCACTGCTGCTGCAGCTGACCACGAACCTTGTCCACAATGCGATCATTCACAATCTGCCCGACCGCGGAAACGTTTGGGTCACGACCAGTGTTCATCCCCGGCTGGTGGAGCTCACGGTCGAGAACACCGGGGCGGAGCTCGCAACGGAAGCGGTGGCGACGTTCGTGGAGCCGTTCCAGCGTGGGGCGGAGCGGATCCGGTCCGATGACGAGGGCGTCGGGCTCGGGCTGGCGATCGTCAAGAGCATCACCCGCGCGCACGATGGGTTCCTGACGCTGGCGCCGCGTCCCTCCGGTGGGCTGCGGGTGACCGTGCAGCTCCCGGCGGCCTGATCAGCCGTTGTCGAGGCTGTTTTCGAGGCCGCTGTCGAGGCTGTGATCGAGGTGGTCGGCGTGGAAGAGCGCCTGGGTGAGCAGACCCTGGACGTGGTGGTCGGCGGCCGAGTAGTACACGAACGTGCCCTCGCGGCGCCCTTTGACCAGGCCGGCCAGGCGGAGCTTGGCCAGGTGCTGACTGACCGCGGTGGGCGCGGCGCCGGCCAGCTCGGCGAGGCACGCGACCGACGACTCGCCTTGCAGCAGGGCCCAGAGGACCTTGATCCGGGTCGGGTCGGCGAGCAGGCGGAACGACTCGGCCGCGAGGTGGACCTGTTCCTCGTTCGGCATCTCGAAGTCTTCGATCGACGAGTGCATGGGTCGATCGTACGTTGCCTGCCTGGTCACGCATATGCATGTGTGCGCAGGTCGACCCAGCCAGTAGGTTGTGGGCGTGGTTTCGTGGATGGAGCGGCGGCAGGTCGCCGTGTACGTGGCCGCGCTGGTGGTTGGTGCACTCGCCGGACTGATCGTCCCGAGCGCCGGACCTGGGCTGGAGCACGCGATCAACCCGGTACTGGCCGCGTTGCTGTACGTGACGTTCTTGCAGGTGCCCGCCCGCGAATTGGTGCGAGGCCTGCGCGCCGGACGATTCCCGGCGGCCGCGCTGGTGGTGAACTTCGTGGTCGTACCGGTGGTGGTGGCTGGAATGTTCGCGTTCCTGCCGAACGATCAAGCCGTCCGGCTCGGCGTACTGCTGGTGCTGCTCGCGCCGTGCGTCGATTACGTGATCGTGTTCAGCGGTTTGGCCGGCGGGAGTAGTCAGAAGTTGCTGGCGGCAACACCTTTGTTGCTGCTGGCACAGATCGTGCTGCTGCCCGCGTACCTTTGGCTGTTCCTGGGCTCGGACCTGGCGAAGATCGTCGAACTCGGACCGTTCGTGCACGCGTTCGTGGTGCTGATCGTGATCCCGCTGACGCTCGCGTGGCTGACCCAGGCCCTGGCGGCCCGCCGACGGCCGGGCCTGACGGCCGCCTTGAGCACCAGCATGGTGCCGTTGATGGCCGCGACCCTGTTCACCGTGGTCGCCTCCCAGGTCCCCAAGCTCGACGGCCGCGTCGGCAAGGTGGTCGCGGTGGTCCCGTTCTATGTGGCGTTCCTGATCGTGATGGCGTTCGCCGGCCTCGCCGTCGTACGCCTGTTCCGCCTCGACGTACCGTCCGGCCGCGCGATCATCTTCACCGGCGCGACCCGCAACTCCCTCGTCGTACTCCCACTGGCGCTCGCCCTCCCGGACCACCTCGCGATCGCGGCGGTCGTGGTCGTCACGCAAACCCTGGTCGAGGTGCTAGGCATGGTCGCGTACGTACGCGTCGTGCCGCGGCTTCTCAGTGGTGATGTGCGACCAGCTGGTGCGCCGGGCTCGCGTCCGTGACCAGTGGCTCGATGTGGATGGTCGCCGAGGTGAGGCGGCGTACGCCGTGAATGAGCGCGTGCTCGACCTGGTGACTGAGGTGATGCGCGTCGACGAGCGAAGTGGCCGAATCGACCGTGATCCGGGCCTCGGCGCGCAGGCTGTGACCGATCCAGCGGAGCCGGATACCCGGCACGTCGACGACACCGGGTGTGGCGCGGATGATCTGCTCGGCCTGGTCGACCAGCGCGGGATCGACGGCGTCCATCAGCCGGCGGTACACCTCGCGGGCGGCGTCCCGCAGCACGAACAGGATCGCCACCGTGATCAACAGGCCGACGATCGGGTCGGCCAGCCGGAATCCGAGCCAGGCACCGATCGCGCTGAGCACGACGGCCAGGCTGGTGAACCCGTCGGTCCGGGCGTGCAGCCCGTCGGCGACCAGCGCGGCCGAGCCGATTCGCCGGCCGGTACGTATCCGGTACTGCGCGACCACCTCGTTGCCGAGGAATCCGACCACGCCCGCGACGATCAGTACGCCGACGTGCCGGACGTCCGACGGATGGATGAACCGCCGCACCGCCTCGTACCCGGCGTACGCGGATGACGCCGCGATCAGGACCACCACGACGATCCCGGCGAGATCCTCGGCCCGGCCGAAACCATAGGTGTACGCGCGGGTGGCGACACGCCGGCCGACCAGGAACGCGATCGCGAGCGGGATCGCGGTCAGCGCGTCGGCGTAGTTGTGCAGCGTGTCGCCGAGCAGCGCGACCGAGTTGGTGTACACCACGATCACTGTCTGGATGATCGCGGTCAGCATCAGCCCAGCGAAGCTGATCTTCAGGCAGCGCAGACCTTCCCGGCTCGCTTCGAGCGCGGAGTCGAGCCGGGCGGAGCTGTCATGCGAGTGCGGTACGAAGAGCTCCTTGACCTTCGCGGCGAAACCGTGCCCATGCCCGTGGCCGTGACCATGTCCGTGACCATGTCCGTGGCCGTGCCCGGTACCTGCCTGCTTATCTGCATGCATGCGCAGATAGTAAACAACCAAGCGTCCCGGCAACAAGGCAGGCCGCGCCGAGGGGGCTGGTAAGCGTTATCCAGGTGTGTTTGGATGGACGGCGGATTGGCCAGTTGGATCGGACGAACCGCTAAGGACTGATATGTGGACGCTGTCGGGATTCGCTGACGAGATCGACAAGGACTTCGAGACGCAGTGCCAGGTGCTCGGGAAGCTCGGGGTGAAGTACGTCGAGTTCCGGAGCGCGTGGGGAGTGAACGTGCTCGATCTGACCGACGAGCAGCTCGGCGAGGTCAAGGCCCTGCTCGACCGGCACGGGATTCAGGTGTCCGCGGTCGGATCGCCGATCGGGAAGATCAAGATCACCGACCCGTTCGAGCCGCACTTGGAGCGGATGCGCCGGGCGCTGGACGTGGCGGAGCGGCTGCGGACGCCGTACATCCGGGTGTTCTCGTTCTTCCTCCCGGCCGGTGACGACCCGGCGAAGTACCGCGACGAGGTGCTGCGCCGGATGGCCGCGCTCGCGAACGAGGTCGGCGATCGGCCGGTGGTCCTGGCGCACGAGAACGAGAAGGAGATCTACGGCGACATCCCGAGCCGCTGCCTCGACCTCATCGAGTCGGTCGGTTCGGACAAGCTGCGTATGACCTGGGACGCGGCCAACTTCGTGCAGTGTGGCGTACGCCCGCACAGCGAGGGCTTCGACCAGCTCCGGCCGTACCTGGAGTACGTCCAGATCAAGGACGCGATCCTGGCCACCGGCGAGGTCGTACCGGCCGGCGAAGGTGACGGCGAGATGATCGACACGCTGCGGGCGCTGCGAGCGGACGGCTTCGACGGGTTCTTCTCGCTCGAGCCGCACCTGCAGTCGGCCGGCAAGTTCGGCGGGTACTCCGGCGCCGACCAGTTCGAGCGGGCGCACAAGGCGTTCACCGGTCTGCTGACCCAGGAAGGGATCGAGTTCGCGTGACCGAGACACCGTTGCGTTTCGCCGTCCTCGGCTGCGGCGTGATCGGCAAGCATCACGCGGCCGTGCTCGACGAGGTTCCGGGCGCCGAGCTGGCGGCCGTGATCGACATCGATCCGGAGGCGGCGCGGGCGCTGGCCGAGAAGTACGGCGTGCCCGCGTACGAGAAGCTGGACGAGGTCCTCGCCCTGGCCGAGATCGACGCCGTCGCCGTCTGTACGCCGAGTGGCGATCATGCCGAGCAGGCTGTCGCCGTGCTGCGCGCGAACAAGCATGTCGTGGTGGAGAAGCCGATCGACATCACGATGGAGGCGGCCGACGAGCTCGCCGAGGCCGAGCGGAAGTCGGCCGGGCGGGCGACCGTGATCAGCCAGCACCGGTTCGACCCGGCCAGCCAGGCCGTCCGCGCCGCCGTGGTTGCCGGCGACTTCGGGCCGCTCACGTCCGCGGTCGCGAGCGTGGCGTGGTGGCGGAGCCAGGCGTACTACGACTCCGGCGCGTGGCGCGGCACCAAGGAGCACGACGGCGGCGGCGCGCTGATGAACCAGAGCATCCACACGATCGACTTGCTGGTCTGGATGCTCGGTGAGCCGGTCGAGATCACCGCGTACGGCGCCCTGCTCGCGCACGACCGGATCGACGTCGAGGACACCGCGGTCGCGATTGTCCGGTTCGAGAGCGGCGCGCTGGCAACGATCCACGGCACCACCGCCGCGTACCCGGGAACCAGCGCGCGCCTGCAGGTGCACGGCGCCCGCGGCTCCGCCGTCATCGACGACGACCGGCTGACGTACTTCCACGTCGCGGCACCCGACGGTGAGGCGCCGGCGTACGGCGGGGGAGACACCAACCAAGCCGAGCAGGCGGCCAGTACGGGCCAAACCGCCGGTGCGGACCCGTCCGCGTTGTCGAACGCGCACGGCCTGCAGTACGCCGACTTCCTGGACGCGATCCGTAACGACCGCGAACCGCTGGTGACGGTCGCCGAAGGCAGCCGGACGCTCTCCGTGGTGCTGGCGATCTATGAATCGGCCGCCAGCGGCGAGGCGGTCACCCTGCGGAGCTGACCCACCTGACGTACGCCGTCTCGTACGCGCGGGGGATGCCCGCGCCGCCGCGGACCGGGACGCTGGAGGCATGGGTGAACCGATGGTCACTGCACTCGGTCATGCCGGGCTACGGATCGACGGGGAGGGGTTCCGCCTCCTCGCCGATCCGTGGTTGTCGCCCGGTGGCGCGTTCCTCGGTTCGTGGTTCCCCTTCCCTGACAACTCGCACCTGCTGGCGCCCGAACTGCTCGACGTGGATGCCGTCGTGGTGTCGCACGAGCATCTCGATCATCTGGATCTGGACCTGCTGGCCGCGCTCGCGCCGGAGATCCCGATCGTGATCCCGCGCTACCCGTCGACAATCATGCAACGCCGTCTCCGGGCGATCGGCCGGCACCGGATCGTCGTACTCGACGCCTGGCAGCGCTATCCGCTGACCGGGACCGACTGGCTGACGGTGATCCCCGAGCAGTGCCCGATGAGTCACGACTCGGCGGTGCTGGTGAAGGTGGGGGACCGGAGCGTACTGCACACCAACGACGCCCGGATCTCGCTCAGCCAAGCGCGCCGGGCCAGTACGGAGGTCGGCGGGCCGCTGGACGTGATGGGCGTACAGATGTCCGGTGCGAGCTGGCACCCGGTGCGGTACGAGTACGACGAGGTCGAACGCGAGCGGATCGCGACGATCAAACGCGTCGGCAAGTTCAAGGCGGTGACGCGGCTGGTCCGGCAGATCGAGCCGCGGTTCGTGATGCCGTACGCCGGGCCGCCGTGCTTCCTGGACGACGACCTGTTCGAGCTGAACAGCGGTCTGAGCCCGGGCGGGATCTTTCCGGACCAGGGTGAGGCGCTCGCCTGGCTGGGGGACCGCATTCCCAGCCAGGCAGCGGCGTACTTGCTGCCCGGTGACCGGATTCGGCTGGCGGACCTGTCTATTGTCCACGATCCGCATTGGGCGGGTTTCGCGTTGGACAGCGGACCGCAGGAGCGACGTCGCTACTTATCGGCGTACGCGGCGCGGCGCCGGCGGGCGATCGAGGCTGCCTGGGCGGCGAACCCTGAGCCGGGGCCTGGTCTGGCGGACCGGTTCAAGGCCCACTTCGAGTCGCTGGGTACGTTGTCGGAGTACTTCCTGGCGCGGATCGGGATGACCGTGCGGTTCGTCGTCGAGGGTCCGTACGGCGGTGTCTGGGACGCGCATATCGGGCCTGACGGCGTCGTGGTCGATGTCGACGGCGGCAGTGGGCATGCCGACTATTGCCTCACCATGGACGGCCGCTGGCTCGATGGGGTCGTCACCGGCCGGACGCGGTGGGAGGAGCTCCTGCTTTCGCTGCGCTTCACCGCGCGCCGCGATCCGGACCGCTACAACGACTACCTGGTCGGGCTGCTCAAGCACGCCGACCGCGCGGCGCTACGGGCGGTCGAGGCGTTCGAGGCCGCCCGCGATCCCGAGGATACCACCGCGGTGACGGTTGGCTCCGAGCAGGTGTACGTGAGCCGGTACTGCCCGCACGCCGGGGAGGACCTGGCCGAGACTGGTGTCGTCGTCAACGGCGTGCTGCGCTGCCTGGGCCACAACTTCGAGTTCGACCTGACGACCGGGGCGTGTCTGAACGCGCGCTGCGATCCGATCGTGGTGAAGGACGCGACCTACGCGGAAGAGGCGGTCTGAGCCGTCACCGGTTGCTGCAGATCCGCGAGACCGACGACGAACAGCGCGGTCACCAGCAGGTAGTACAGCGTCCGCCGGATCGTCGGGTGGTCGAGGTAGTCACGGTCGGCCGTCACGCGCAGCGGTACGAGTACCTCCAGGTACCAACTCTCCAGGTCGGCCCGGCCGTCGGGCGGTACTGCCGAGCGTTCGCGGTACTGCAGTTGTGCCGGACCGGTCAGGCCAGGTCGCGCGAGCAGCACCGGGCGGTACTGCTCGGGATACCTGGCGGCGAGCGCCGCGCTCTCCGGCCGTGGGCCGACAAGGGTCATCTGGCCACGGACCACGTGCCAGAGCTGGGGTAGCTCGTCGATGGCGGTCCGGCGGAGGAAGCTGCCGACGCGGGTGATCCGCGCGTCCGTGGCGGCGGTGATTTCGGGGCCGGAGGCGACCATGCGCATGGTGCGGAACTTGTAGAGGACGAACGGGCGGCCGTGCTCGCCGACGCGGGACTGCCGGAAGAGCACCGGCCGGCCGCTGGTGACCAGCAACACCGCGCCGACGGCGAGCAGGAGGGGAGTCGCCACGGCGAGCAACAACCCACCAATCACCACATCCAGCACCCGCCGCGCGAGGCCGACAGCACCACCAGGGCGAGCGGGACCTCCCGCCGCGTGCCGTCCGTGCACCCGAGTAGTTGTTGCCATGGTGGTCTCCTCTACTGGCCGGTGCCGGCGGCAACGAAGACCGTCGTGAACGCCTGGGCGGCGAGATCGCACTCGTGGCCGTAACTCGATGGGTCGGTGGGCAGCATCGACGGCGTCATGTGCGTGATCAGCTGCACGCCTTGTTGCCGCCGCTTCAGCAACTCCGTCCAAAGCGGATTGGTCTGCAGGTTCGGTCCCAGCAGACTGACGATCTGACCTTGGTACCGCTGCCGCCAGGTCCAGATGTCCACCGCATGCGCGCCCGCCGCGACCGGCACGTCGATGTACGTCGCCGCGTCGGCCGCCGCCTGGTCGGCTGACCCTTGATACCCATTGGGTACGGCAAGTGCCTTGCGCGCCTGCAGAATCGTCATCGAACCCCACCCTTGGGCGTGGACACGATTCCAGATGTCAGTCTGCGCGGTCTTCCGGTCCAGACCCCACTGCGCGTACGTGCTGTCGCTCAGCAAACCCGTGCTCAGATCGAGCCGGTCGATCAGATGCGCGCGCAAGTAACTCTCGACCGCAGCGGCGGTCGCGGCCGGGTACTTCTGCCGTACCTGATTCGCGCAACTCAGCTGGACTCCGCCGCGCCAAGGCAGGCACCCGAGCTCGGGTACGACCGCGTCCACCAGAAGCTGCTTGCCCGGAGCAACTTGTGCCAACCGCTGCCGTGCCTGGGTCAGGAAGTTGGTTGCCTGCGACATCGACCCCAGCCCGTCGCCGTACCCGATCTCGTCGGAGATCTTGAAGCCGGCGGTGCCAGGCACCTTCCCGAGCTGGCCGAGCCGGTTGATCGCCTGGTCGAAGGCAGCCGGACCTTGCAGCCACTTGGACACCAGGTCGGTCTCCCACCAGATCGCTACGCCACGCTGATGCAGCGCCGAGGCGAGGGCGACGTACCGATCGTGCACCAGACTGACCGGAACGTTGGTGTTCGTCGGAGCACTCGATGACGACGTCGGCGGTCCACTCGGACTGGTGGCCGTCGAGCTGGGATGTCGCGTCGGAGTGGACGTCGGGCTGTTGCTTGAGCAGCCGGTGACCAGCAACAGCACGGCAGCCGCGACGGCGAGCCCTCTCATGGCGTTCCCTCACTAACAGCAATAGCGGTACGGTGACGTGGCGCCGCCGAACTCAGGCGGACCAGCAGAACGATCAGCAGCGCATCGGTCGACAGGTACGCGGCCGTGGATGCGAACGCGGCGCCGAGCGCTCCGTGACTCGGAATCAGAGTCACGTCGAGCACCACCGTGATGACCAGACCGATGCCTAGGACAACGGAGTTGAGACCGGGCGTGCCGCGACCGTACAAGTAGGCGCTGGCCACTCCGGACGCACCGGCCAGCACCATCCCCGCGACCAGGACCCGCGCCGGGGTCACGGCCGGCGCGAACGAGGCGCCGTACAGCAGCCGCAGGATCGGCGACGCGAGCAGCGCGACCGGAATCGCGGCCGCGATGATGCCGAGCAGCGCCGGCCGGATCATCCGGCGCGCCACCGCGCTTGCCTGCTTCTCGTCGAGTTTGGCAAGGCGCGGATAGAACACCCAGGTCAGCGCGGTGCCGGGTAGCCGGAGCAGTTCGGCGTACTTCGACGCGACCGCGTACCCACCGAGGATCGCCGGTCCGGCGATCGCGCCGAGAATGGCGACATCGAGCCGGAGGTTCAGCAGGGTGATGAGGCCGCCGACCTGACCGCGCAGGCCGTACGACGCGACCTCGCGGCCGAGTCGGCGGTCGGGCCGTCCCCACCAGCCGCGTCCGCCACCCGCGAGGCCGAATCGCCGCCAACCGAGCCGTCGACTGACCCGGCGCCAGGCGTCGATCGCGACGACCACGTCGGCCAGGGCGAGACCGACGATGATCGCGGCGATGCCGTGCACGCCGACGACGAGCGGGAGTACGAAGCAGGGCAGGAACGCCAGTTCCTCGGCGGCGATCACCACATCGCCGCCGCGCCGGTCTTCGAGGCCCTGGAGCGCCGTCTTGCCGAGCGTCAGCAGCAACTGCGTCGCGACGGTGCCGCCCGCGGCCGCGATCAGCCACGGCGACTCGTGCGGGAAGAACACCTTGGCGAGCAGCGGCGAGGCGGCCAGCCACAGCGCCGTACCCACGAAGCCGCCGGCGAAGCCGATCGCCATCAAGGTCGGCCACAGGCGTGGAAGGTCCCGGCGGTGTTCGGCCAGGAAGTACGCCAGCGCGCCGGGCAGCCCCAGTACGCAGAGGACGCCGATCAGGCCGGGAAGCATCCGCAACAGCGCGTACTCGCCGACCGCGGCTGGGCCACCGGTTCGTGCGACCAGGACGGTCGCCAGCGTCAGCCCGAGCATCGCCAGCAAGCGCGCCGAGCAGTTCGACAGTACGGTCCGCAGCAGCTCGCCGGCGTGCGGCCGGGTCATGATTTCGCCTTGCGCTGCTGCTGAGCCTGGTCCTGCATCACCAGGACGAGCGCGGCGATGAGACCGAGCCAGGTCCACAGATGCCGGAAGTGCAGCACCTCGTAGAACCCCGCCGCGGTCGCCATCACCGGTCCGATGACCGCCAGCAGCCACGCTCTGGGTACGACTTCGGCGTACGGCTTGGGCAGCGTGCCGAACACCAGCCGCAGGCATCGTGCGAACAGCGCGATACCGAACAGGAGCAGCCCGATGCCGCCGATGACACCACGCTCGAGCAGAGTCGCCAGGTAGTCGTTGTGAGCCTCCTTCACGTACGGTGCCTGGGTCGCCTGGAGGGTGGTCTTCGTCCGGCCCGGGCCGTATCCGATGGCGTCGCCGCGCAGGAACAGTCCGGCGCCCTCCTGATCGATTGTCGCGCGCTGGCTGCTCGAATTCGCGCTGCGCCCGACCGAGTCGCGCAGGATCGGGATGCTGCCGGCGGCATGCTCCCGGACCGCGGTCAGGTCGACGCGGGGCATCACCACGCCGACGATCAGGCCGCCGAGCAGGGCGGTGACGGCGAGCGCGGAGACACCGGCGACGGCGCCGTGGTTGCGGTACCTGGTCACGGCGAAGGAGAGGACCAATCCGATCAGCAGGGTAAGCATCGCGCCGTTGGAACCGGTGAACCCGATCGCGATCAGCACCAGCAGGTACGCGATCTTGCGGACGCCGGGCGACCGCGGGTGCTTGCACGCGGCGATCACGAACAACGACATCACCAGGTAGTTCCCAGCCAGGTTGGCGTCGCCGAAGGTGTACGCGGCGCGCACGCCGTCGCGCGCGGTCACGCCGGCAATGGAGTTGATCCCGAGGACGTACGCGACCACCATCACGCCGGAGTAGATCGTCGCGGTCCGGCACCAGGCGACCGTGATCGCGCTGATCATCGCGCGGTTGTGCCGGCCGAGCGCGATCGTGACGCCCCAGGCGAACAGGAGCAGGTCCTGGACCAGGACGAGGCCGGTTCGGCCCGGTGCGACCGAGACCAGCTCCGCGACGGCGCCGCCGAGCAGCATCCCGGCGACACCGGCCGCGTACGGGAGCTTGATCGGCAGGTGCTCACGGGCGGCCCAGAGGACCGCGAGCAGGATGCTGAGCAGGATACCGGCGTCGGCGGGCGCGGTGTTCCCAGGACCGGCCGGGTTGAGGAACGGGAGCAGGCAGGTGGTGAGTCCCGCGGTGGTCGCGAGGACGTCGCCGCGGGGCAGAGCGGGCCAGCGGACGATGCCGCCCGTGCGCGCGGGGATCGTTGTCGTCATCGGGCATCAGCTCCGGACAGGTCTTCGGCCATCGGCCAGTGCGGGAGAGCAGCGAGCAGTTCGAGATGGTTCGCGGCGAACCCGTCGTCGTTCGCGGTCGCGGCGATCTCACCGAGGCCGATCAGCGCGGCGCCGTACCAGAGCCCGGACGGCAGACCGACGGCGTCGATGCCGGTCCGCAGGTACAGCCGGACCAGGTCGGGCAGCCAGCCGGCTTCGAGCAGGCCGTACTTGATCCCGGCACCGAATCCTTCCCGGCGCAGTCCGTTGTGGCCGCGGACCTGCTGGCCTGGCCGGGTGTGCCGGTCCAGGTAGAGGCAGTAGCTGAGGGCGAAGCGGACCAGGTCACGCAACGGCCAGCCCGCGCGTACACCGCTCTCCCAATCCACGACGCCGGTGATCCGGCCGTCGTTGACGAGCAAGTTGCCGAACCAGTAGTCGCCGTGCACGATCGTCTTGGCGACCCGGTGACGCTTGAGCTGCCGGTCCGCGGCGGTGAGCCGAAGGTACGCGGCCTCGAGCCGGGGATGTCCGGGCCAGCGGGCACGGAGCTGGTCGGCGACCTCGCTCGCCCAGGTGATCCGGGCCCGGTCGCCGGCGGTCGCGGCCTGGAACTGGCGCAGCCAGCCACCGGCCAGCGCGAAGTCCTCCGCCACCGGGCGCCGGCGCGACGTGTGCAGCCAGCGGTGGTAGCCGACGCTCATCGGGGCACCGCGGACGACGGTCGTGACGACCGCGGGCAGACCGTCGCTGTCGAGGGTTTCCAGGTACCGGGGGATCGTCAGCCCCAGGCCACCAAGGTCCGCCTCGCCGAGGGCGATGAGCATCCGCGTCTCGCGGGAGATGGCCGTGGCGGCCGCCGCTGTGACCGGAATCTTGATCGCGACCGGGCCGGCCGGTCCGTCGACGTACGTACCCGCCGGCGGTGTCATGATGAACGTGCGCTTGGCGTCGGGATCGCGGGACGTGGCAATCAGTACGCCGCGGCTGCCCGGGGCGAAGAGCAGGTCGTGTACGGACCGCGCGTGCGGGTGGAACGCGTTCGAAACCTCGGTCATGATCGCCTCCCGATGACGACGCGCGCCGGTGCGATCGCGCCGGTCCAGCGCCACGGCGTACGCCGGGCAATGCCGAGGGCGGCGGACGCGGGTAGCGCGGTCAGGGCGAGACCGGGCGGTACGGTCGCGACCGCGGTCCAGAAGTAGCGGATCGCCTGCTCGACGTCGTCCATGACGATCATCGGGTGCGCGAGCGTCGGCAGTACGACGAGCTCGCGCTCCACCGCGACGCCGAGCCGGCGGGCGGTCCGGCGGAGCCGGGATCGGCTCAGCGGATGCTGGTCCAGCAGTACCACCGGGCGCTCGGTGGTCAGCCCGGCCGCATCGAATGGTCCGTCGCGGAGGTCGAGCTCGATCGTTCCGGGTGGGCAGAGCTGTAGCCAAGGTGAGGTGGGTCGGTGGAGACGGCCGACCGGTTCGGCGCTGCTCATGAGGCCACCAGTTGGGTGGTGCGATGCGCGGAGTACACCTCGTCCAGGACGTCGGCGAGGCTGTTGGCGTCGTACGTGCTGCCGGCCGCGGTTTGGCCGTGGCTGGCCAGGCGGTCGGCCTTGCGTTGGTCGTCCAGCAGGTTGTCGATCGCGTCGGCCAAGAGCGCGGGTCTGCCTGGCGGTACCAGGAGGCCGGTCTCGCCGGGGATGACCAGGTCGGGTACGGAGTTGACCGCGGTTGCGACTACCGGGATGCCACAGCGCATGGCTTCGACGACGGCGCAGGGCAGCCCTTCGTACCTGCTGGCCATGGCGAAGACGTCGAACGCCGGTAGGAGTTGAGGTACGTCGGATCGCTCGCCCGCGAAGATGATGCGGTCCTGGAGACCGGTACGCCGGGCGAGCTCCTTGGCCTCGCGGTCGCCTGGGCCGGAGCCGATCCAGACGGCGGTTGCGGAGGTGTGGCGCAGTTTGGCGATGGCGGCGATGAAGTGTTCTGGGGCCTTCTGGTAGTCGATGCGGCCGACGGTGCCGACGAGCGGGGTGGACGCGTCGAGTCCGAGTTCGGCGCGGGCGGCGGCTCGGGATGCCGGCGTCCGGGGGACGGTGATCGCTTCGACCACCGGTGCGATGGTGCGCAACGTACTCGGGGTGGCCAGTCCGCGGCGGAGGGCTTCGGTTGCTACGCCGCTGCCGATGGCGAGGACGCTGTCGGTGATCCGGGCGAGGCGTTGCTCGATCGCGACGTACGCGGCCCGGCGTACCGGGTTCTGGAACTCGTGGAACGGGAAGCCGTGGTACGTGTGCACGATCCGCGGTACTCCGGCCCGATGCGCGGCGAGGCGGCCGAGCGCGCCCGCTTTCGCGCTGTGCGTGTGGACGACGTCGTACTTCCCGGAGCGGCACAGTTCCGTCAGCCGGGACAGCGCGCGGCGGTCGTCGGTGGGTGACAGTGGTGAGACGAGCGATGGTTCGATCACCACGTTCATCCCGGCGGCCGTGGCGCGGTCGGTCAATGGGCCGCCTTGCCCGGTGATGATGGTGATCCGGTAGCGGGCGGGGTCGAGTGGCAGGACACCCCGAAGCGCAACCCCACCCGCACCAGCGATGAACCGGGTCACGATCACCGCAACCTCGGCCCGCCCATCCCCAGCGGTCGGGTCGGTCCGCCTGGACATCAGCCCACCCTCCCCGTGCGTACGGCCGCCAACGGGCGCCGCAGTAGTTCTGTCAGGCCCGCACCCGGTTGCTGTGCGAGGCGGAGCTCGACGCAGGGGAGGCGGTTGGTCAGGCGGGCAGCGATCTCCTCGATCGGTGGATGGACCGGGCCGCACCCGGTCGCCGCCGACGTGATTGCCGCGATCGACCAGAACCGCCGCAACTCACCAGCGGCGTACGTACCCGCCACGATCCCGCGCGCCGCCTCCGTCGGCGTCAGCTCGCGCAACACGGGATCTGCCTGCGTCCCGCGCCGCAGCACGACCACCAACTCCGGCGGCAGCGCGCGTACGCGATGTGCCCACGCTTGTTCACGTCGACCATGCGCCGCCCGCTGCCCGTTCCCATCCAGCAAACGAAGCGGCTCGGCCACCCCGTACGCCGTGGAACCGTCGCAGACCGCAAGGTTGTCGCACGTCGCGCGCGCACCGTCGGCCAGCGCCCGCGCTACCAACGTCGACTTGCCGACTCCACCAGGCCCGGCCAGCAGCACCGCGACCCCGCCGACCTCGATCACCGACACATGCAGCGGCGCGAACCCACGCACCATCGCGAACCACAGCACCGGGTACTGCAACAGGACCTGGCTGCTCAACGCGCGATGCCGGGCCGGAAGCAGCCGAGCCGCGAGCGACTCCTGGTGCGACGGCCGCCACCGACTCGTGACGCTCAACCCGTCTTCGTTGATCGTCCACCGCTGATCGAACCCCGAACCACCCGCGCTCTCGAACACGACCTCCGAGCCGCTCAACGCCGCCGCGCCACGCGTGACAACCTCGGCTCCGTGCGTGTTGAACGGGCGGCGAGTGTCCTCGACCGACAGCACCACGTTGGGCAGATCGGCCGTCATCAGGCCCGGCCGCTCAGGTCCGCCGGCCGCGGCGACGAGGGCGCGCACGGTCCGGTTCGAACCGTGCATGGCCACTCGTTGCCCAGCCGTGTGAAGGAGCGCTGTGCTCATCGGACGATCACCGGGACCTGCTGAACCGGCGCTTGGCCGGACGCTGCACGACGCCCAGTACCGGCCAGCGGACCGCCTTGAGTACGTCGTCGAGGTCGTCGAGCCGGCGCAGCAGCACGTTTCCGCCGGACACGACGACCACTCCGGCCGTCAGCTCGTCCTCGGGCGTCACGGCCGGCAGGCCGGTGAAGCGAACATCGGCGAACCCGGACAGCGTGGCGTCGCCCAGGTCGAAGACCCCGGCAGCGTCGTCGCGGCCGGCCGGCTTCTTCGCGCGGTCCGGAGTACTCGACCGATCGGACAACGCGATCAGCAGCTTGTTCACGGTCGCCGCGTCGCTGTCGTCGGCGCCCATCATGACGACCGCGTCGACACCCTGCCGGCGGGCCGCCAGTGCCAGCGTGTTGCGCAGGTTCTCGATCGGCTCGGACGACTTACCGAGTACCGGAGCTTCGAGTAGATGAGCGAGGGCGCGGATGCTGTTGACGCGTGGCCGGAAGGTCTCCAGCAGCGTCGCGGAGGTCAGGCCGAGAACGAGGCCGAGCAGCAGCGCGAGCGCCAGTTGCGGCAGCACCGAGCTGGGCGCGGCGACGGCGTCCGGTGTAGCGCTGACCAGTACGACCTGGTCACGGGTCGCCTCGGTCGCCAGCAGAGTCGCGCGCTGGCCGGCCAGCTGGCTGATCAATTGGTCGGCGGTCTGGATGCGTACGCTCAGGTCCGAGCGGGCGGTGACGTCCGAGATGCCGCGGAGCTGCGCGACCAGCTGGTCACGGGTCGCGGTGGCGCTGTCGACCTGTCGCGCGAGACTGGCCATCGTCGCCTGGAAGGTTGCCTGGTCACCCTGGTTCATGAAGTCGGTGACGCGGGCGGCGAGCTGGCTCACGATCCGCTTCGCGGCGGCCGGGTCGTCATCGCTGACACTGAGCTCGACGATGGGGGAGTTGCCCAGCCGTTGAGCCGTCACGTTGTTCGTCGCGTAGGTCTCCACGTCCCGTGACACCTTGGCCGCCTTCAACGCGCTACTCAGCAGGCTGGGTGTGGTCGCCACCGCCAGGACACGGCTGTTCAGGCCGTCCGCCTGCGTCGCCGACGTCGGTGCCGCGGCAATGACCTGCAGCCGCAGCGAGGCGACGGTCGGGTCCGGCCGGCGTGCCGCCAGGACGGCGGCTCCGGCCACCGGGAGCAGGATGCACACCAGGATGATCCCCAGGTGGGCACGCACGATCCGGCGGAACATTTCTTCGAGCGTCATCGTCGTACCTTTCGTCCGTGCAGCGCTTTCGTCGCTTTCGTCGGTGTCATGTCAAGGGAGGACAAGCACGGTCTTGGTTGCGGAGGCCGACTGCCCGATGGTGTCCGTCACGGTCACGCGGACCGTGTAGAGGCCGATCGCGGTGTACGTGCAACTCGTGCTCGCGCTCGTCTGTGGCGGCTGGGCCGGCCCACTGCCGCAGCTGAACGTGTAGGTCGCGATCGGTGTCTTGTCGACGTCGGTCGACTTCGAGGCGTCGGCCTGGACGGCCTGCTTGAGCCTGATCGACGACTTGTTCACATTGAGTACCGCGGTCGGCGGCTGGTCGGCGAGGATCTTCACCTGAGCCGTCGCCTTGCTGGTCAGACCGCCGGTGTCAGTCACGGTCACCGCGGTGGTGTACGTCCCGGCGGTCGTGTACGTGCAAGTCGACTTCGACGTGGTCAGCACGCCGGTCGTCTGCCCATTGCCGCAGTCGAACGCGTACCCGGCGAGTGGCCGGCCGTCGGCGTCGGACGACGCCGACGCATCCAGCGCGACCGTTTGCGGTACGTACGCCTGGTTCGGCGTCGCGGTCAGTCGTGCCGTCGGTACGCCGTTGGGCTTCACCACGATCGGCGCGCTGGTCCAGGTGTCGCTCAGACCCGCGGTGTCGGTCACGGTCAGCGTCGGCGCGTACGTTCCGGCGGTGCTGTACGTACACGTCCCGGTCGCCTGCGCGATCGTCGTACCGTTGCCACAGGCAATCGAGTACGTCGCGATCGAGGCGCCGAGGCCGGCGCTGGTGGAGCCGTCGACGGTGACGGCGACCGGTGCGAAGCCCGACGTCGGCGAGACGGTCGCCCGGGCGACCGGTCCGACGTACTCGTACGCGCCCAGGTCGGCGAAGCTGACCGAACCGGTGCCGGCGTTCGTGGCGGCCGGATCGTCGACCGGTGCGTTGCCGTCCTGATCGGTGGCGATCCAGGCAGCCGGCGTCGTGTCGGCCGTGTCGATCGCGGGCGACGCGCTGGTCAGGTGCAGGTCGCGGGCGGTGAGGTTGGCGAACCGTGGGTTCGCGGACCTGCCGGTTGCTTCCTGACTGCTGGCGGTCTGGAAGGATGCGAGCGTCGAGTACCGCACCGCCGCCCACTCGAAGAGCGGTCCGCCCGACGTCTGGAAGACCAGATCGCGGTCGAGCGTCGTACCCGTCGTGGAGGGCTGGTCGACCCGGATCTCGCCGACCGTACGCGTGCTGCCGACGGCGTTGTCCATCGTGACGTTGTCGCGGGCGAGCGCGCCGGTCGAACCGCCCTCGAAGTTGATCCCCGCGGTGGCGTTGCCGACCACGGTGTTGCCGATCACCTGCGAACCCGGTGCCTGGAAGTCGTCGATCCCGTGATCGCCGTTGTCGTACGAGACGTTCCGCCGGATCACGGTCCCGGTGGCACCGGTGTACGCCTCGATCCCGGAGTCGTCGTTCGCGTACGACAGGTTGCCCGTGACAACACTCTGCTGCGAGGACGAACTGACGTCGATACCGGCGGCGATCCGCGCCGACAGCCGCTTGTTCTTGTACGCCGTGTTGCCCGAAACCGTTACCCGAGCCCCACCCTGCACGCTGACACCGTGGAAGTTGTTGTCATGTGCAACGGATGCCTGGAGCGAGCTGTCCGTGGAGTTGAAGAACCGGACGCCGATCGACTGGTTCGCCGACGCCTGGATGCCGCTGAGCGCGACATTGGCCGAGTTGTCAACGGTGACGCCCTGCGCGCCGGACTGCGCCGTGTCGATCGTGCCGAGCGACACGCGCTGCACGGTGTCGAAGTACACGCCACTGAGGTTTGTCTGCCGGACCGCGAAGCCGCTGACGTTGACGTCGGTGACCTGGCGGAGCAGGATGCCGAAGCTTCGGGCGCCCGCGCTGACGGTGTGTCCGGTGGCCGGGTTCGCGCCGCCGACGTCCACGTACAGCGTCGCTCCGGCGGTGTCGTAGAACCACGTGCCGCTGGTCGTCGTCGTACTGCTCGACGCCTGGGCCAGTGGCTGACCGTCCAGGAACACCTGCGTCGGCACGGCACCGAAGGCGTGCTTCCACGCGGTCGTCGAGGTCGCGGTCCAGCCGGCCGCGTCGGAGACGTCGTTGCTGCCGAGAATGACGGCCGACGGCGAAGTCGCCCGCAACGTGATCGGCGCGCCCGGCTGACCGCTCGCCGTGACCTGAACCTGCTCGCGGTACTGGCCCGGACCGACCAGGGCGGTATCGCCGGCCAGTAGTTTGCGAGTCGCCGCGCCGATCGAGCAGAACGGGGTGGCGGTGGTGCCGGGGCCGGTGTCGCTGCAGGCCGGGTTCGTCTGCTCGACCGAGTACGTCTGCAGCGCCCGGTTGCTGACAACCTCCTGCGCGGTGGCCGTACCGGTCAGGCCCGCCGTGTCGGTGACCGTCGTGGTGACCGTGTACGTGCCGGCGGCGGCGTACTGGTGGGTTGCCGTCGCGCCGGCCTGCGGACCGACCACGGTGCCGTCGCCGAAGTCGAAGGTGTACGACGCGATGCCGTCGACGTCCGCGTCGTTCGAGCCGCTGGCATCCGCGGTGACCGGTGTCGAGGGCGGCAGGCTCACCGCGCTCGGGTTGAGTACGACGGCCGCGTGCGGCGGGTAGTCGGTCGCGCCGGCCGTCGGCTGGAACTCCAGGGCGCCACGATCGGCGTACGTCGGCGTGCCGGCGCCGGTGTCGGGCACGATCGGATCGTCGACCGGCGGATTGCCCGCCTGGTCGGCAGCCGTGAAGCCCGCGGGCGACGCGTCGGCCGAGTCGACCGCGGCCGAGCCGCCGGTGAGCCGGAAGTCCGCGGCAGCGGCGTTCACGAACGCGGGATCGACTGACAGCCCATGACTTTCCTGACCGGTCGCGGTCGCGAAGGCGGTCAGCGTCTTGTAGATGACCCCGTTCACCTTGGTACTGGGTGCGACCACACGGTTGTACGCGATGTCGCGATCAGCGGTGAGGCCGGAGTACGACCCGGCGTCCACGTACAGGTCGTACTCGGTCGCGGTCGTGCCGTTGTCGACCAGCAGATTGTTGACAACCGTCGCGCCGGTCGAGTTGCCCTCGATCGAGATCCCGTCCCGCCGGTTCCCGTACGAGGTGTTGTTCAGGTACTGCACTCCGGTCGACGACAACGTGTCGAAGCCGTGGTCCCCGTTGCCGTACGAGATGTTGCGCGCGACGAGAGCACGGTTCGAACCGCTGTACACCTGGATGCCGCTGTCCTGGTTCTGGTACGTGACGTTGCCGATCACCAAGTTGTCCGGCGAGGTGGTATCGACGTCGATCCCGTTGGCGGTCGCGGTCGGGGAGATCGACACGTTCGCGTACGCGGTGTTGCCGGAGATGACGTTGTTGGTCGAAGTGGCCAGGCCGATACCGTGCAAACCGTTGTTGTGACTCGTCGATCCGGTCACCGTGACGCCGCTGGACGCGGACAGCTTGATCCCGGTGGACAGCGCGTTGTCGACCGCGGCGGCGCGGATCGTGATCGAGCTGCTCGGGCAGGTGTCGACGAGGACGCCGTTGGCCGCCGACTGCGACGTGGTGACGTGGTCGACGGTGATCGCCGACGACGACAGCAGCCGGACCCCGGCCAGGTTCGCGCGGTCCAGTTCGAGGTTGCTGATGACAACGTTCTGCTTGCTGCTCGTGGTCGCTCCGTACGACTGCGCGCCGGCCTCGACCTGATGCCCGTCACCGGGGTTCGCGCCGCCGACGTCCACGTACAGGACCTTCGCGGTGCTGTCGTAGAACCAGGTGCTCGCCGAGGTGGTGGTGGCCGAGGTGGCCATGGTCAGACGCTGACCGTCGACGAAGACCTGGCGCGGCGCCGACGGCGGCGCGTACGGCGTCGACCAGGCGTTGGTGCTGGTCGCGGTCCACAGCGCGGCGCCGGCCAGGGATCGGGTGCCGAGCACGATCACGCCGGGACCGTCACCGGTGACCGTGATCGGGTCGGTCGCGGTACCGGAGGCGTTCACGGTGATCTGCTCGCGATACGTCCCCGGCTCGACGTGGACGGTGTCGCCGGGGTTGACAGCCTTCTTGGTGCCTTGGCTGATGGTGCAGAACGGCGCGGCCTGAGTACCGGCGCCGGTGTCGCTGCAGGTGACCGCGTTGTTGACCCAGTAGCCGGTTCCGACGGCCGCCGCCGGGCTGCTGGTGGCGGCCAGCAGCAGGGGAGCGGCCGTGATCATGGCCGTACCGGCCGCCAGGTTGCGTAGCCGCTTGCTCATCATGCTCTCCGCTCGTCGGACCGCTTGTCAGACCGCTGTCGAACCTCAGTGCAGAACCGCGATGGGACGCATCCGTGCGACCGGCTTGACCAGGCCGTTGCGGACAAGAACGTCAAGGGCCGCGTTCACGCCGCGGTCGTCGAAATGGTGCGCGTCGGTCGGCGCGGCATCGTCGTACCGGTAGCGCCGGGTCGTCCGCTTCAGTGGGTCGTCGCCGGAGACGCCGCGCGCGACCAGGTCGGCGACGACGGTGCCGGCGCCGTGGCACGCCGAGTACAGGCTGGTGGCCGCGCGATCACCGGCGACCGCCAGATAGCTCGACGTACGGTGCGTACCGGGCAGCAGGACGGCTTGTCCGGTCTCGGCGAACGTCGTACCCGGCGTCATCATCGAGGCGGGGAACGCCCGGCAGGCGTTGTGACGGTGTACGACGCCCGTACGCGCGCCGACCGGTTCTTCGTAGATGCTGTTGTGCGGCGAGTCGACGACGAGCCGGCCGACCGCTCCACCGAAGGAGCCGGCGGCGATCCGGCGCAGCGCCGCGTAGGTGGCGGTACGGAAGGCGAAGCCGTAGTTCATCGCCGCCGCGGTCGCCAGCATCAGCCGCTGACCCTCGTCACCTTCCAACGGAAGCGGCGTGCAACCGGCGGTGAAGTAGAGACTCAGCCGGGCCTTGAGCTGGGCGAAGGACCGCGCGGACCGGAGGTGGAACCACGGTTTCAGCGCCGCGTTGACGGCCTTGACCTGCGCCGGGTAGTCCTTGCGACGGAAGAACAGCCGGCCGATCTCGCCGGTGAACACGCCGCCACCACCGTGGTACTGGATCGTCAACTGTCCTTCGGACACGCCGAGTTTCGCGGCCCGGTCCGGATCGAGAATCTCCTCGACCCGTTGCAGCTCGACGAAATGATTGGACGGCCCTACGGTTCCGAAGCGGTACCGGGCGAGCTGGAAGGCGATGCCGGGCAGTTCCGCATGCAGCCGGTCCAGGCCGCCGTACCGTTCCAGCTCGATCCGGCCGCCTTCCTCGATCCGCTCCAGATCGTCGCCCGGCGCGCCCCAGCGGTCCACGCTGAACTCGGAGCCGTCCCGGACCGCCTTGACGACCTCCTTGCGGCTCAGCTCGGCGGCGCCACGCGTCGGGTGCGGGTAGCGCTCGCGGACCGCGCGCATGAAGACGTCGACGGCCTTCGCGTCCGGTACCTCGGAATCGACCGCGATCAGCGCCATCCCGCAGTTCACCGACGAACTGGTCAGGTCCGGCCGGATCGTCCCGGCGGTCGCGACCGCGACACTCGACGGCAGCTCCATCTTCGACTTGTGGTGGAAGTCCGGCAGCACGACCGGCGGCGCGGCCAGGTCCGCGCCCTCGACCCGATGCCCGAGCGCCGACATCGTCGCCCGGTCCGCAGGGAGCAGCGTGCTGTCATCGAAGACCGTCGGGGGGTTCGTGACGGTACCGTCGAGGACGCGGACGTCCAGTGGTCGTCTGGCCGCAGTGGTCATGCTGGTCCTCGCAGTCTGCTCAGAAGTCGTCGGGATAGGGCGCGCCGGCGGACACCAGGCCGGGCGCCGGGCTGTACTCGGGTACGAGCCGGCGGAGATGCCGGAAGACCTCGTCCGGCCGGTTGTGCGCCGCGGCGTCGTACAGCTCGCGCAGTCCGGCCCGGAAGCCGGGCACCGGATGCGGCGGCCGGGTCATCGAGATCCGCGGATGGTCGGTCGGCAGGGCTTCCTCGCCGGCGCCGAACAGTTCCTCGGTCAGCTTCTCGCCGGGCCGCAGCCCGGTGTACTTGAAGTCGACGTCGCGGACGTTCAGCAGATTCGCGAAGTTGCGGACCAGATCGACGATCCGGACCGGTTCGCCCATGTCCAGGACGTACGTCGCCGAGCCGCCGGACATCCGGACCGCCTCCAGGACCAGACCGACCGCTTCCTCGATCGTCATGAAGAACCGGCTGACGTCGGGGTGCGTGACGGTGACCCGCGCGCCGCTGGCAAGTTGGTCCCGGACGACGTGCAAGAGCGATCCACGACTTCCCAGTACGTTGCCGAACCGCACCGCGGTCAGCACCGTACTGGCCGGCTGCTGCGCGTCCAGGACCAGTTCGGCCAGCCGCTTGGTTGCCCCGAGCACCGAACTGGGGTTGGCCGCCTTGTCGGTCGAGATCAGCACGAACCGTTCGACGTCGTGCGCGACCGCTGCCTCGATCAGGTTCTGGGTGCCGCGGACGTTCGACTTCACGCCTTCGCAGGGATGCCGTTCCAGCATCGGCAGGTGCTTCAGCGCCGCGGCGTGGAAGACGATCTGCGGCCGGTAGTCTCGGAACAGCTGGAAGATCCGTTCGGCGTCGCGGATGTCGGCGACGACGGTGTTCTCGGTGTCGAGCAGCGCCTCACCCCAGAGTTCGAGCTGGGTACGGTGCAGGTTCGACTCGTCGTGGTCGAGCATGACGAGCTGTTCGGGACCGAACCCGTACACCTGCCGGCACAACTCACTGCCGATCGAACCTCCGGAACCGGTGACCAGGACACGTTTGCCGGCGATCGCGGCACGGGCATTGCGGCTGACGACATGCATCTCCGGCCGTCCGATCAGCGGTCCGACCTGCAGCGCGCGCATGTCCGTACCGGCGATCTGGCGTTGCAGCGCGGACAGGAACGGCGGCAGGTGCAGGACGGTCACGCCGAGGGACGCGGCGCGGAGCCCGAGCTGCTTCACCTCGTGTGCCGGCATCGACGGGATGGCGACCACCACCACGTCCACGTCGTTGCGTTCGAGCACCTGCTCGAGGTCGGCCAGCGTGCCCAGTACCGGCCGGCCGCCGTACCGGCGGCGCTGCTTGCTCGCGTCGTCATCCAGGAACCCGACCGGCTCCAGGCCGAACGAGGTGACCCGGTGCAGGTCGCGGGCCAGCGCGATGCCGGCCTCACCGGCCCCGACGACGATGGTCCGCAGTGGGCTGTTCCCGCTGTCGTGTAGCAGCACAGGCTGACTCATTCCGTTCCCTTCCCGTCCTTGCATGTGGTGCGGTCGGCGAGGTTCTGCTGGGCGATGTCGGCGAGCGCCGCGCACACGGCGTCGACTTGTTCGTCGGTCAGCCGTGGATAGATCGGCAGGGACAACAGCCGGTCGAACAACGTGTCGGCTCCGGCCAGCCCGATCGACGGAATCACCGCGGTCTGGCTGAAGTACGCCAGCCGGTGGACCGGGATGAAGTGCACCGAGGTTCCGATCGCGCGCTCGGACAGCGCGGCGATCACCGCGTCCCGGTCGATGCCGGCGAAGCGCAGCTGGATCGGATACAGGTGCCAGGCGTGTTTGCCGTCGCGCAGCGCCGGCCGGTGCGGCAGGGTGATCCCCGGAATACCGGCCAGCTGCTCGTCGTACCGGGCGGCGATCTGGGCGCGCCGGCGCTGCCAGCGGGGGAGGTACGCGAGCTGCGCCCGTCCCATCGCCGCCTGGATGTCGGTCAGGTTGGCCTTGAGCCCGGGAGCGGCGACGTTGTAGCGCCAGCTGCCGCCGGGCAGGTACCGGCGCCAGGCGTCGGCGGTCATGCCGTGCAACCTTGCCCTGCGCAACCATTCCGCCCGGACCGGGTCGTCGGTGGTGATCATCCCGCCCTCACCGAGCGGCAGGTTCTTGGTGGCGTAGAAACTGAAACACGTCGCGGCGCAACCGGACCCGATCGGCCGGTCCCCGGCGTACGTCCCGACCGCGTGCGCCGCGTCCACGACGACGCGGTCGAGCGGCAGCCCGGCGGCCTCGGCGAGCGCGGGTACGTCGGCGACGTCGCCGGCCCAGTGCACGACGGTCAGCGCCGCCGGCGGGCCGAACTCGCGGACCGCGGTACGGATCGTGGCCGGCGTCGGCATCCCGGTCTTCGGATCGACATCGACCAGTACTGGCAGCTGGCCGGCGTGCACGATTGCCTGGACCGCGCCGCAGAACGTCATCGTCGAACTCAGCACGAGCGAACCCGGCGGCAGGTCGAGCGACCGCAGCGCCAGCTCGATCCCGTGCGTGCACGACGAGACCCCGACGCCGTACTCGGCGCCGACCACGGTCGCGAACGATGCTTCGAAAGCCGCGACCTCGCGTCCGGTGGTCACCCAGCCGGACCGCAGTACGCGCAGCGCGGCGGCCTGTGCTTCCTCGGTGATGTGACAGTCCGCGAAAGGTACGGCGATGTCGTCCGTACCGATGGAACGCGGCACGGCATTGATTCCGGTAGTCATCCGGTGTGCCCCCCCTCAGAGCCCCCTGATGTCCATCGACGTTACGGCGGGTAACCGAAACCCGCGCCCGACGACGGGACGAGAACGTCTACGTCAAGCGGATGAGTCAGGGGCCGGCGCAATTACGGACGCTTCGGTCTGATCGATCCCGGTCACACCGTGTGACCGCGCGTAGGCCACCAGTGCCAGCGCCGAGTGCTGCTCGGTGCGGCGCAGCAAGCTCTGGATGTGCGTCCGCACGGTGTTCGTGGACACGAACAGATGCTCGGCGACCTCGGCCCGGTTCATCCCGGACACCAGGCAGCGCAGTACGTCGAGCTCGCGCGGCGTCAGCTGATCGACGAACCCGGCTGCGGCGCGTTGATGGTGCAGTTCGTTCAGCAGATGGCCTAGTACCGGCTGCAGCGTCGCGGGCGCCAGGTACAGGTGCCCGTCCATGACCTGCCAGAGCGCCGCGACCAGAGCGCTCAGCCGCGTGGTCTTGGTCAGCCAGCCGCGGGCGCCGGCTTCCAGCGCGTGCACGATCAGCCGTGGTTCGGCGCTGCCGGACAGCACGATCGCCGCCGGTGCGTCCGGAGTCGCGGCGAGCTCGGTCAGCAGGTCGTACCCGGACTCGCCGGCGAGCGCGAGATCGACCAGGACGAGATCCGGCGGATCGGAGCCGATCAGCGTACGAGCGGCGCCGAGCGTCGCGGCGGTACTGACCCGTCGGATCCCCGGCTCCGCGGCGAGCAAGGCGGCCAGTGCTTCGGCGAACACCCGGTGGTCATCGACCAGCAGAATGGTGACGCCGTCGGGCTCGGTCACGGGTGCCCGCCGGTGAGCAGATCCCGGACCTCACCGAGCCCGGCGGCGGCTGCCGCGCCGGCGATCTTGCCACGGCCATGCACCCCGAGCTTGCGCAGCACCTGCTGCACGTGCGTCCGTACCGTGTGTCTGCTGACGCCGAGTTCGTTCGCCATCTCCTCGGTGGACAGACCGCGGACGACCAGACGCAGTACCTCCAGCTCCCTGGTCGTCAGCAGGTCCGCTGCCTGGGTGCGCCGCCGATCCTGGGTTGGCCGGCCCTCCGCGATCCGGTTGCCGTGTGCAACGGATTGGACGACCCAGGAGACAGTGCGCAGGTCGCACGCTTTGCTCACGATGCCGTCGGCCAGCCCACGGTCGTACGCGTCCCAGGCCGCTTCGTCGTGCGCGTCGGCCAGCAGGACGACGAAGGGCCTGGAACCACGGCCGAACAGGGACTCGACGGCGGCCGGCGGCGCGTCCAGTACGCAGACGTCGACGTCGAGCCGTCCGGCCATACCGGGCAACTGGCGTGGATCGTCGGTGGCGATGACGACCTCGTGGCCCTGCCCGTCGAACGCCGCCGCGAGCACCGAGGCGAACAGCCATTGCTCGGCGCAGATCGCGACCCTCATGCCGGTCGTACCGCGCGGCAACCGGCTGACACGTGCAGCCGGACCGTCGTACCAGTGGCCGATGCGGTACTGATCTCGAGCCGGCCGTCGCAGGCCCGCGCCGCGGCGGCGACGACCCGCAGGCCGTGCCCGGTGCCGGACACGACCGCGCCGAACCCCGGCCCGTCGTCGGACACCTCGATCCACGCCTCGCTGTCGGTCGCGGCGACCCGGATCCGGACGTGTCCCGAGCTGCCCGCCGCGCGGCAGGCATTGTCGAGCAGGTTCCCGATCGCGCGCCGCAGCAGCGCCTTGTCACCGGCGACGACGACCCGGCCGGTCCGTTCGAACACGACCGGAACCCGGTATGTCACCCGGACCACTTCCGCGCACTCACCCGCGAGCTGGGTCAGGTTGACGCCGCCGATCCGCGGCGCGGGGCCGGGCTCGACCTCGAGCAGTTCGGCGATCGCGGCGAACTGCTGATGGATCAATCCCAGCCGATCCGGCCCGTCGTCAGCAGCAGGTTCCGACAGCAGCAGCCCCGCGGCCACGTACTGCCGCAAGTCGTGGCACAACCGCACCAGCTGCCCCGATTGTTGTTCTGTCCCGCCGAACTCGTCGGTTGTGGCAGGTACCTCCGCAGCACTCATCGATGTCCCCCCTCAGGGGACCAGTAGAGGCCGCGAGCCGGTGGCAGAGGCAGGGTTTCGGGGCAGACGTCATGATTCGGTCATCTTCACGTCATCTGTCACGGCTGGTACTCGTACGCTCCGAGATCGTCGTACAGGCGCGGGCCCTCCGCGAAGGCATTGCTGACCGCGGGATCGTCGACCCGCGGGTTGCCGTTGAGGTCGGTGGGCTGCTCACCGGCGACGCCCGAGTTGCCCCGGTCGATGGCCGCGGACGTCCCGCTCAGGCGCAGATCCCACCCGGCCGCGTTCGCGAAAGCAGGATCGGCCTGGACACCGTGCGCCTCTTGGTGGGTGGCTGCCTGCACCGCGGCCAGGGTCTTGTACGTCGTGGCGAACGCGTACATCGTGCCGCTCTTGGTCAGCCAGACCAGGTTGTGGTCGACGGTCGTCGACGCGGGCGCGGAGTCCCAGATCCCGATGTTCCCGGCCCGGCGGTTGCAGGCGATGCCGTTGTACGCCGGGTAGACGGCGTTGTCGGCCGCGATGTTGTTCATCACCGTGTAGTTGCCGGAGGTCCCCTCGACGTTGATCCCGGTCGTGCAGTTGCGGTAGACCGTGTTGCCGATCAGGAAGCCACCAGTGACGTTGTAGTCGTCGATGCCGTGGTCGCCGTTGTCGTAGGTGACGTTCAGCGTCGCCAGATTGTTGTTGCCGCCGGGGTAGAACTGGATCCCGGAGTCCTCGTTGTCGTGGGTGATGTTGCGGATCACCGTGTTGCCGGGGCTGATCACGTTGATCCCGTTGGCGTTCCGCTGGTACCCGTCGGCGTTGTAGCTGGCCGCATTGCCGCTCACCACGTTGCCCGTGGAGCCGGAGGTGAGCAGAATGCCGGTGCCGTTGTTGTGGTTCACATCGTTGCCGCTGACAACCGATGCGCTGGTACCGCGGATGCTGATCCCGTACGCGTTCTGGCCGGCCACCGGGTGTCCGGCGCCGGTGACCGTGTTGCCGCTGATGGTGATGTTCTGGCTGCCGGTCACGTACACGCCGTCGTACTTCGTACCACTGAAGGCGATCCCGGAGAGCGTGAGGTACGCCCGGGAGCTGATGTTCGCGCCGAAGCTGGCCGGGGTCAGGAGCGGATGCTTGCCGGGCCAGGCGGTGATCGTGACCGGGGCGTCCGCGGTCCCGGACACGGCGGGCTTGATCGTCTCGGCGTACGTCCCGTCGCCGATGTACAACGTCATCCCGGCGGCCAGTTTGCTGACGCCTTTGACGATCGTGCAGTACGGCGTACCCGAAGTACCTGGTCCGGAGTCGGAGCAGCTCGGCATCGTGCGGTCGACGTACAAGGTCGTCGTGGCCGCGCGGGCGGCGAGCGAGCAGGACAGAACGGCCCCGGAGATCAAGGCCACGCCGCCGACTCGCCACGCGAGCTTCATGCCTTCAGCGTGGCTCCGGGCAGGCGGAAGCGCATCGGGCAAATGACGTACCCGGCGCTGCCGAACGGGTGAGAACGGCTGCGTACGCCGGGTCCGCGCGTTTCAGGCGGCGGTCACGACGAGGGGGTGTCGCCGACCGCGGCCGGCGCGGCGGTCCGGGGCGTGTGGGGCGCTTCCGGGCAAGTGCGACGTACGCAGCATGTTCCCCTTCTGCAGCGTGGCGCCCCGGGCCCGGGCGGGCAAGAAAGATGACGATGCTGTCATCGATCGGTCAGCCGGGCGGGCAGCTCCAGGGCGAAGACCGCGCCGCCCGGGCCGTTCCGGGCGGTCAGCGTGCCACCGTGCGCGATCGCGGCGGACCGCGCCATCGACAACCCCAGACCGGTCCCCATCGGTCCGTGTGGCGGCATCCGGTGCCAGAACCGGTCGAACACCTGGGGGAGATCCGCGGGTGCGATCCCCGGCCCGGTGTCGGCGACCTCGACGATGCAGCGCTCGGCCGACCGGCCGCAGCGCAGACTGATCACGCCGCCCTCCGGGGTGAAATTGACGGCGTTCTCGACCAGCGCGTCCAGGGTCATCTCGATCCACTCGGGATCGACGAAGATCTCGCCGGTCGGCCGGCACTCGACCTGCCAGACCCGGTCGGCCCGCGCGGACCAGTTCGTGCCGAGCTCGCGGACCAGTCCGGCCAGATCGGTCGGCTGCGCGGACAAGGCACCGCCGGAGTCGAGGCGCGCGACCGCGAGCAGCCGGTTGGACAGCGCCGACATCCGATCGAGCTGCATCATCGCGACGGACACGTCCTCCCGTGCGTCGTCGTCCAGCGAACCGGCGGCGACCAGCTCCAGATGTCCGCGCGCGATGGTCACCGGCGTACGAATCGCGTGCGAGGCGTCCCGGAAGAACTCGCGTTCCCGATCGACCGCGGCGAGCTGCCGGCCGGCCATCTCCTTCAGCTGTTCGACCGCCGTCACCCGGCGCCGCGCGTGCCAGATCATCACCAGCAGGAGCAGCGGCATCAACGGAATCTCCGCCAGCTCGGCCTTCGGCAGCTGCCCCTCGGAGGCCTGCGAGATCATCAGCCACCCGCTCAGCGCGGTGATCGTGACCGTCGCGGCGATGGTCGGGACCACCGGCCAGATCCGGTACCCGTAGGCGATCGCGACCGCCAGGAACATGAAATGGAACGGCGCGGCCTCGTGGCCCGGCAACGCCACCATCAGCCCGATCATGACGATCACGACCACCGCGACCGTCAGGTCGATGGCCAGGTCGGCCCGCCGCCGCGAGCGCAGTTCAGGCGCTCTGGAGCTGGTACCCGACATTGCGCACGGTCACGATCAGGTCCGGCCGGAGCTTCGAGCGCAACCGGCCGACGCAGACGTCGACGACATTCGTGGACGGATCGAAGTCGTACCCCCAGACCTCGGAGAGCAGCTCCTGCCGGGAGCAGACCACGTCCGGGTTCCGCATCAGGTGCCGCAGCAGCAGGAACTCCCGCTTCGGCAGGACCGTCGGCCGGCCGTCCACGACCAGCTGCCGGGCCTCCAGATCGAGCACCAGCTCACCGACCCGGAGCCGGTTCTTCGGCCGGCCACCGGCGTCCTCACCGAGCCGGCCACGGACCCTCGCGAGCAGCTCACGGATCGCGAACGGCTTCGCCAGGAAGTCGACCGCGCCCTGTTCCAGGCAGCTGATCCGGAGCTGGACGTCGGCAGTGGCGGACAGGATCAGCAGCCGGTACGCGGGGTCCTGGGCCAGCAACGCCGACAGCACCGCCTCGCCATGCATGCCGGGCATCACCAGGTCGAGCACGATCAGCGCCGGCCGCTGCTCGAGCGCGAGCCGGAGCCCGGTCAGCCCGTCGGTGGCACTGAGCACCTGGTAGCCTCCGGCCTCCAGGGCCCGCCGGACGAACCGGATCAGATCCGGCTCGTCGTCGATCACCAGAATTTTGGTCATCTTCGCCCCCTCCGCGGATGACCGTGTGTAGCGGATATCGCCATTCTGGAACGATCCGGCCGCGCAGGGAAGACCTGACCGGGGTTCAATGGACACCGGCCGTTAATCGAACATTCACCTACGCTCCGTGACCGGTCAGGTGAGCGGGATCAGGGCCGCGGCAGGCAGCGTGGGGCTGGGGGAGCCGCCGGCCGGCTCGATCGTCAGGCCGAAGGTGGCCTTGCCGGTGACGTTGCCGTCGATCACCTGGGTCTCGTCGCCGGTGGCCAGGCCGATCGAATGTGCTTGCTGGGAGGTGTCGATCATCCACAGTTGCCACGTACGTTGCGCGGGCAGCTTCGGGAGGTCTTTCAGGACGACAACGGCGGCGTTGGCCCGCGCGGAGGTGACGACCGTCGCCTGGCCGCCACCGGAGACGGCGCCGTGGACCGTACGGGCGTCCGGCTGGGCGAGGATCGCGCTGATCCGCTGGTTCGCCTCGGTCTGCTCGGATCGCCGCCGGTACTGGTCGATCGCGACCCCACCGGCGGTCGCCGCTGCCACGGCAGCCGCCGCCAGTGCGAGCACCGACCGCCGGGAGTACCGTCGCTCGGCCGGCGCGTCTTCACCCCAGACCTGCGGTGGGAGCTGGCGGACCTGGTCGATCGCGGCCATCACATTCGCCTTGAGGTGCGGCGGCGGGGGAGCCGCCACTTGGGTCGCCAGTTTCACCGCGGCCTCGCGAAGCTCGTCCACCTCGGTACGGCAGAACGCGCAGTCCTTCAGATGTGCCTCGAACCGGGTCCGCTCGGGCGCCGGCAGCGCGTCCAGGACGTACGGCCCGGCCAAGGTGTGAACGTCGGGATCGGTCATGACGTCAGCCTCCCTGCGCGGGGTCGAGGCAGTCGCGAAGCCGGATCAGGCCGTCCCGCATTCTCGCCTTGATGGTGGGCAGTTTCGCCCCGAGCCGCTCGGCGATCTCGGGATAGGTATAGCCGTTGTAGTACGCCAGCGTGACGGATTCGCGTTGCAGCTCGGTGAGTTTGCCCAGACACCGCCGCACCTGCTCGACGTCGAGGCGAGTCGTGACCGTGTCGGCCACCTGGTCGAAGTCCACGTCGACCGCGCGGGCACCGGCCAACTCGGTACGGTCGGCCGATGCCTGCTCGGAGCGGACCCGATCGACCGCGCGGCGATGCGCGATCGTCAGGATCCAGGAGTGCGCCGAACCGCGCTCGGGGTTGAAGCGCGTCGCCGTCCGCCACACGTCCAGCATCACTTCCTGGGTGACTTCCTCGGACTGGGCCGGGTTGCGCAGGACCCGCCGGACAAGGCCGAACACGGCGGGCGCGACGCGGTCGTACAGGGCGCTGAACGCGGCGGTGTCACCGGCGGCGGTCCTGGCCAGCAGGTCGCCGACGGACACCACCCCCTGCCGCGAGGGCCAGGGGAGCGCGATCGGATCGGGCACTGGATTCCTCTGCTACTGGATCGCTGCTACGGGATCAGGCAGCCGGCGGCATCAGTACGCTGTCGATGAGGTACACGGTAGCGTTCGCCGTCTTCACCCCACCGCAGATCACGTTCGCGCCGTTCACCTTCAGGGCGTCGCCCGAGCCGGTGACCGTGACGTCCTGCTTCTCCACGGTCGGGTGCTTGCCGAGCACGGCCGCCGGATCGAGCTGACCGGCCACGACGTGGTACGTGAGGATCTTGGTCAGCATCGCGTCATTGGTCTTCAGCGTGTTGATCGTCGCCGCGGGGATCTTCGCGAACGCCGTGTCGACCGGGGCGAAGACGGTGAACTCGCCGCCGTTCAGGGTCGGGACCAGGTTCACCTTCGGGTTGAGCTTTCCGGACACGGCCGCGACCAGGGTCTTCAGCAGCGGGTTGCCGGACGCGGCGGTGGCCAGCGGCGCGGCGGCCATGCCGTCGATCGAGCCGGCGCCGGTGGGGTTCGCCTTCGCGTACCCGGCGCAGCCCGGGCCGACGAGGCCGGCGGCGGCCGGGTCCGTCGAGGCGCTCGGGGTCTCCGCGGGGGTCTCGGCCGGGGTTGAAGCTGAGGTTGAGCTTGAGGCCGAGGTGTTGCCGGCCTTGTTGTCGTCACTTCCACAGGCGGCGGTCGCGAGTACCAGGGCCAGCGTGGTCGCGGACAGGCCCGCCCGGACGATCTTTCGGGACATGACGATCTCTCTCTCGGCTGGGGGTGCCGCTGACGCGGCGGTCAGGAGTCGTTCGGTGCCGTCCGGGTCGCGGATGGGTATGAGTTTTCGACCCATCCGGTTGGCGTCCGGCGGCGAAGGACTGGCATCCCGTACCCGAGACCGTGAGGTGCCGTCATGACCACGCTCGCTCTGATCGGACTGATCGGTGGCCTGATCACCGGTGTCTCACCGTGCGTCCTGCCGATGCTGCCGATCATCTTCTTCGCCGGTACTGGCGGTGCGGTCCCGGTCGGGAAGCGGCGGGATGTTCGGCCGGTGAAGATCATCGCGGGCATCGTGGTGAGCTTCAGTGTCTTCACGCTGACCGGCTCGGTGATCCTGTCCGCGCTCGGCCTGCCGGACAGCTTCCTGCGCTGGATCGGCCTGACCGTGCTCGGGCTGGTCGGCCTCGGGCTGATCTTCCCGGCGCTCGGTCACCTGATCGAGCGGCCGTTCTACCGGTTGCCGAAGCTGAACCGGCAGGACGGCGGCGCGTTCGTTCTCGGCCTCGGTCTGGGCACGCTGTACGTTCCGTGCGCCGGACCGGTGCTCGCGGCAATCACCGTCGCGGGCGCGACCGGACACATCGGCTGGCGTACGGTCGTGCTGACCGTCTCGTTCGCGATCGGTGCTGCCTTGCCGTTGCTGATCTTCGCGTCGGCCGGGTCGCGGATCTCGCAGCGGGTGAAGGCGTACCGGGACCGGGCGCGTGGCTTCCGTATTGCCGGCGGTGTGGTGATGCTGGCGTTGGCGGTCGCGCTGGCGTTCAACCTGACCGATGTGCTGCAGCGCGCGCTGCCTTCGTACACGAGTGGGCTGGAGCAGAAGGTCGCGGAGAACAAGACCGTCCAGGGCGCGCTCGCACCGGCGATCGGGGACGCGTCGACCGAGCTGTCGAAGTGCACGCCGGGCGCGGCGGAGCTGGCCGAGTGCGGTCCGGCGCCCGCGATCCAGGGCACGCAGAAGTGGTTCAACACGCCCGACGGACAGCCGGTCGAGCTGTCACGGCTCAGGGGGAAGGTCGTACTGATCGACTTCTGGGCGTACTCGTGTATCAACTGCCAGCGCGCCACGCCGTACCTGGTCGCGTGGGACAAGGCGTACCGGGCGGCCGGCCTGGAGATCATCGGGGTACACTCGCCGGAGTTCGCGTTCGAGAAGGACGCCGGCAACGTCGCGGCCGCGATCCGGTCCGCGGGCATTCGCTATCCGGTTGCTCAGGACAACAATCTGGCCACCTGGACGGCGTACCGGAATCAGTACTGGCCGGCGAAGTACCTGATCGACGCGAACGGCGTGGTTCGGTCGATCAAGTTCGGTGAGGGGTCGTACGGGCAGACCGAGAACCAGCTGCGGCAGTTGCTGACCGCCGCGAATCCGGGCGTCCGGCTGCCGGCGCCGGTGGCTGTGCAGGCGGTTGCTGCTGGCAAGGACCTGACGCCGGAGACGTACTTGGGCTACTCGCGCTCGCAGAACTTCAAGGGCACCGGGTCACTGGCGCCACGGAAGACACCGACCGCGTTCAGCCTGAACGCCTACCAGCCGGACGACACGTACAGCCTCGGTGGTCGTTGGATTGTCGGCACGCAGAACGTGACGGCGACTTCCGGATCGCAGACGCGGCTGAACTACCGGGCGGCCAAGGTGTACCACGTGCTGTCCGGGCACGGCACGGTGACGATCTCCGCGCCAGGTCAGGCCGATCGTCGGATTGTCGTCACCGGCACACCGAATGCCTATCAGATTGTTGACAATCCTACAGTCGAGCGCGGGACGATCACGCTCACCTATTCGGCCGGCATCTCGGCGTACACCTTCAGCTTCGGGTGACGGCTCAGGAGCCGCCGGGCTCCGGGTGGTACGCGCAGGCGTCATTCAAGCTCTGGGTGCTGGGGCTCGCGCTCGTCGTGTGCCGTTTCGCCGAGCCGGTGCCGCGGCTGGGCGGGGTCGTCGCGGTGCCGGAGGTGGTCTTGCCGGTACCCGAGGTGGAGGTCGCGGTCGCCGTCGGCTGGGCGGTGAGTGCCTTCTGGATGATCGCGCGCATCCCGGCGTAGTTCGGGTCGCGGCCGGTCGGGAAGTTCTTGTCCTTGTTCAGGTCGATGTTCGACACCCCGGCGGTCTTCACCTTCAGCGCGAGCTGCGTCAGCGCCGGCAGCAGCTCCTGCGGGATGTCGGTGCGCAGCATCTCCTGGCTCGCGGCCGCGATCTGCTGGTACTTCGTCACCAGCGTCGCGGGGTTCACGCCGTTCACCAGTGCATGGATCGTGCAGCGCTGCCGCTCCTGCCGCGACGGGTCACTCAGCCCGTACCGGCCGCGGGCGAACCACAGCGCGTGGAAGCCGTCGAGCTTCTGCTCCGGACCCGGCTCGATGTAGGCACTCGGCGGCTTCGGGGCGTTCGCGCCCGGGCCGATGCCGTACTCGCCGCCGATCGGGACGCGGTAGTTGACGTTCACCGTGATCCCGCCGACCGCGTCGACGATCTGCTGGAAGCCGGCCAGGTTGACCTGCATGTAGTAGTCGATGTCCAGACCCAGCGCGGCGCCCACCGAGAGTTTGAGCACGTCGGCGCCCATATTGTCGGTCGGGCCGAGGATGCCCGGATGTGCCTTCGGGACGGTGTCGTACATCGCGTCCAGGTAGTACTGTGGCTGCTCGGTGTTGCCGAGGTTCGGGTCCCAGAAGCCGTTCGGGTACACCTTGTGCAGCGGCGAGCTGGCCGGGAACGGCATCCGCATCCAGTTCCGGCTGAGGGAGATCAGTTTGGTGTCGCCGGTCCTGGTGTCGATCGAGGCGACCATCACCGTGTCCGTCCGCGCGCCGGTCCGGCCGGCGCCGTCGTCCGCGCCGAGCAGCAGGATGTTCAGCCGCGGGGTGTTCGCCCACGGGTCCTGCTTGTTCACCTTCGGCCGGGTCGCGCTCTTCGAGTGACCCTCCGACTGGAACACGGCGCCGACCAGGTTGCGCTGCGCCATCACGGTCTGCGCGGCGACGGTCGTCGGGACGGCGATCGCGAAGCACAGCACCCCGACCGCGGATGCGCCGACCAGCCGGCCGGTCACGGTCGGGGTGAGCGGCCGGAGCATCTTGTGCGAGGCGACCACGACCACGATCCAGGCCGCGCTCAGCAGCACCACCAGCGCGGTCGCGATCAGCAGCCGGTTCGGGTCGACGGCCAGCTCCAGGATGGTGTTCCGCTGGGCGAGCGCCAGGTACGCGCCGAGGGCGATCAGGCCGAGGAAGCCGGTCAGCACGGCCGCGCCGAGCTTGCGGCGGCCCGCCAGGATGAACCCCAGACCGGGCAGCAACGCGCCGAGGATGGTCAGGGTGATCGCGGCGCCGCTGGTGCGGGTCCGGTAGGTACGGCGACGGGCCCGGCTCGCGCGCGGCGCGCTGCGATGACCGCCCGAACGTGCACTCCGCGACATGACTCCCATTCCTGCTCCGCCAGCCGTACGTCCGCCCGGCAGTACGCCTGTGACACGCTTGTGACTCTTGTACGACGCCGGACCCGCGCGGTTGGTTGACGTCCCCGAAGAACTCTGGCGCCGGGTGTCAGACTGGCTGCAAAGAGCGAGGGAGTACATGCGGTCGACCAGTCAGAACCGGCTACCCGTTGTCGTGGGTGCGGTGCTCTTCGTGGCCGCGCTGATCGACCTGATCGCGAACGGGCCCTTGCGGCGCTGGGACCACACGGTCTTCCCGATCGGGCATCCGGCGGGCGACCTCTGGTACGTGGTGTCGGACATCGGTGGCGTCTGGCCGCTGGCCGCCGTACTGATCGTCACGGCCGCGGTGCACCTGGTGCGGCGGCGACCGATCCGTACGCTCATCGTCGCCGCCGTGTGGGTCGCGCTGACCCAGGCGGTCGTGCTGCTCACGAAGACGCTGGTCGGGCGTACGCCGCCGAAAGGGCACGTCGACCAGCTCGCGGCCGGCGGCATGTCGTGGCCATCGGGCCATACGGCGGACTCGTTGGCCATGCTGATGATCGCGGCGACCGTGCTGACGATGCCGGGTACGAAGCTCGACACCGTCCTGCGATGGGTCGTGCCGATCGTGTCGGCCGCGGTGGCGGTGTCGGTGGTGCGGCTGCACTACCACTGGCCGTCGGACGTGGTCGGCGGCTGGGGCCTCGGCCTGGTCCTCGGATCGCTCGCGCGCCGGTCGATCAGGAGCGAGTGGGCTCGAGGTCGATCTCGACCACGCGAACCCGTACCTGCGGAACCCGGCCGGTCGCGGCCTCGACCGCTGCCGTGACGGCCATGTGTACGGCGGCGCCGACCGCGGCGGTGTGACGATCGATCGCGGTCACGATGCGTACGTCGAGGTGCACGGTGCCGTCCGCGCGCAGGTCGACGTCGATGCCCGCGATGTCCGGCATCGGGCGACCGGTCGCTCGTTCCCAGGCTTGCGCGGCGAACTGCTTGAGCAAACCGACCAGGCCGGGCTGGAGCCGGACCACCCCGTCCACCGCGCGGGCCGCCGTGGCCGCGGCTTCGGCGATGGTGACCCGCTCGATCTCGCCCTTGCCCGTGCCCTCGCCCGGAAGGCTCACCGCTGGTCCGTCCACACGTCGACGACCTCGAAATCGAGGCTGGTCAGGGTGTAGCCGACCTGGCCCTGGAGCGCTGCGGCCACCCGGTCGCGGGCCTCGTCGAGCGCCGCGACCTGGCCGGCGCCGAAGCGCAGCGCGACCGTCATCGACACCCGGACGGCATCCGGGCGGTCCTCATCCAGGTCGATCCGGCACCGGCGCGCACGGATGCCGGGCACGCCGTCGACCGCGTACCGCAGGACGGACGCCAGCGCGGAGACGGACACCTCGACCTGCGCCGATCCGGTCGGCAGCGGGAGCGTACGCCCGAGGTTGAGGTCGGCGCGGACGGCCGTCATGATCCGATCCAGCAGGCCGGTCGGTACGTCGACCGGGTCGTCGATCAGCAGCGCGGTCGCCGCCGCGAGTTGCTCGAGACTGGCCTTCGCGGTCTGGCAGTGCGGGCAGTGGGCCAGGTGCGCGTTCGCCGGGCCGCCGTGCTGTTCGGTGTCGAGGTCGTCCGAGACATCTTCGACGGTCCGGCCGCAGGGGAGCGGGTGCAGGTCGGCGACTGGGCTGTCAGAGTTCATCGCCATGGCTTCATCACCTCCGCGAGCTCGGCGCGGGCGCGGGCTATTCGGCCCCGCACCGCGGTCGGTGTCGTCCCGACCAGATCGGCGATCTCCTGGTACGAACGACCGTGGACTTCCCGCAACAACCAGCATGCCCGCTGCTGCGGCGGCAGTTGCCGGAGCGCCTCGGACAGCGCGCTCATCGCCGCACTCGTACCGGCCGTGCGGGCCGGATCGCTGTCCACGTCGGCCGGCGGATGGTGATCGTCGAGATCGACGGTCGGGCGGCGGCGCTGCAGCACCGTCAGGCACTTGTTCGTGGCGGTCCGGTACAGCCAGCCGCCGAACGCCGCGTCGTTCTGGATCTCCGGCAGCCGGCGCCACGCGGTCACGAACGTTTCCTGCGTGAGGTCCTCGGCGTCCCCGCTGGCACCGTTCAGCATCCGCAGGCAGAGCGTGTAGATCCGCCGCTGGTACCGCCGGACGAGCAGCTCGAACGCCGCCGGGTCACGATCGCGCGCCCTGGACACCAGGGTCGCCTCGTCGAGCTCAGCCAGCGCCGTCATGGTGGGTAGACGACACGGACCGCCCCGAAGTCACGCGGACCTCCCCGAACTACGGGGTGAGACATGTCACGCTGGGCGCGTACGCGGCAGAAAATCCGGTCCGGGCGCGTGACGATCCGGTAGCTGCCGTCGTCCCAACGGCGTACGGGCACCAACCGCTGACCAGAAAGGCATCAGCCGATGACCGAAACCGTGAAGACGTCCCGCCGGGCCGGAGGTTCCACCGGCGATGCCGCCCGGGAGTCCGCCGAGGTGGTTGCCGACGGCACCGGACTGGTGGACGCGACCGGACGGACGACGATCGCCGACGTGGTCGTGTCCAAGATCGCCGGCATCGCCACCCGCGAGCTCGACGGCGTACACGCCCTCGGTGGCGGCGCCGCCCGCGCGGTCGGCATGCTCCGCGACCGCATCCCCGGCTCCCGGACCAATCTGTCCCAGGGTGTCTCGGTCGAGGTCGGCGAGAAGCAGGCCGCGATCGACATCGAACTGGTGGCCGAGTACGGCGTCAGCATCGCGGCGCTCGCCACCGCGATCCGTACCAACGTGATCTCCGCCGTCGAACGGATGACCGGTCTGGAGGTGACCGAGGTGAACATCGCCGTCACCGACGTACACCTCGAAGGCGATGACGACGATGATGATGACACCGAACCTGCCGCTGAACGTCGCGTGCAGTAACAGCCAGTTCCAGCCACCATTCCGGTCGGCGTCCCGCGGCACCCGGGTGCAGGCCGGCGCCGGTTCGTCCCAGTTCGAGGAGATTACGTGAGCACGTCGACCATCGGTTTGTTCGCCGGTCTGCTGATCGCCATCGCCGCCGCGGCCGGCGGATTCGCCGGCTTCCTGCTCGCGCTCGTCCTCGGCGCCATCGGGTTCGTCGTCGGCCGTTTCCTGTCCGACGGCACGAAAGGTCTCGACGACCTGATCTCCCGCCGCGGCCGTGGCTGAGCCCAGCCCGGCCGGCGCGGTCGGCGCGGTCAGCCCGGCCGGCGCGGTACCCGAGTCGTCCTCGGTCATCTACGGGGGTGATCGAGGGCGGCTCGACATCGCCCAGCGAGCGGTGGAGCGGATCGCCGAAATCACCGCACGCCGGCACCACGAGGTCGTACGCCAGCCCGCCACGCTCGGACGCGGCCTGCCCAAAGCGCGGGCAGTGCTGGCCGGCCAACGCGCCCGAATCGAACTGGAAGTAGCCACCAACTGGGGCCGGCCCCTATCCGAGATAGCCACCGAGCTACATCAGGACGTCACCAACGCCATCCAAGACTTCACCGGCCTGGGCGTCGACCGCGTAGACGTACAAATCACCGCGGTAACCCCCGCGCGGACCACCTCGGCGGGCCCCGCGCAGACCGGGTCGGCGACGTCCGCGCAGATCACCTCGGCAACCCCCGCGTCTCCGCGAACCTCGGTCGACGACGTCGGAGCGAACCTCGCGCGAACCGGCACCGAGTGCATGCCGGCCGCCCTGCCGGCGGCGGCCAAACCGCCGGTCGCCCGCCCTGCGGCCGGCGTGCTGGGTGTCCTCGCCGCGCTTGCGGTGATCGCCCTGGGCCTGACCGGAAGCGCCGAAACCCTCCGCAGCGCGGGCCTCCTCCGCGGCCAGGTCATCCCACCCACCTGGTACGGCCGAACCCTGGCACTCCACCAAACCTCTTGGCTACCCGCTGCCGCGATCGCCACGATCGTCCTCGGCGCGCTCGTCCTGACCATCACCCTCAAACCCCGCCGCCGAACCCATCTGGCAGTTCACACGTCGAGTACGCCCAGCGACGCGAGTGCGATGCTGTGGATTCGGGCTCGTGATGTTGCTCGGCTTGCTGCGGATGCCGCGAATCGCGTGGACTCGGTCACCGGCGTGTCCGTGACCGCGAAACGCCGTACGCTTCGCGCGGCCGTCACCACGTTCGGCGACTCGGAGCGGGTCACCGGGGAAGTACGCGCTGCCGTCGACGACCGCCTAGCCGCGCTCACCCCGAGTCTCAGGCTCCGTATCACCCTCCAGGAGGACTGACATGCGCCGCGGAGTCATCACCCTGGACCGTACCGTCGGCACCCTGATCTCCCTGGTCCTGATCGCCGCCGGGACCCTGGCCCTCTGCTGGTACTACAACGTCTTCCCGACCGCCCCCACCGAACTCACAACCCGAACCCCAGCCGACTACTCCCACTCCACTTGGTGGCCCTGGGCAACAGGTGCGGCCGCCATCGCCGTACTCCTCCTGGGCCTCTTCTGGCTGACCCGCCACCTCCCGCGCCGAACGAACTCCCGCTTCACCCTCCCCAGCACGATCACGAACGGCCGGTTGCTTGCTGACGCCAACGCCGCCGTAACAGCTGCCGCGGAAGGCCTGGCCGCCCGCCCGGAGTTCCGCGAAGGCTCGGGCCGGATCCGCGCCGACCGCGGCCAACTGGTCGCCGAACTCCACTGCACCATCGAACCCGCTGCCAACCTGGACGCGGTCCACGCGGCAGTCACCCAGGCAACCCAGGACCTCCACGCTGTCCTGGGCATCCCGGCCCTGCACCACCGGACACACCTCCGGGTCGCCCGCACGAACAAACCGAGCCCAACCTCGCGAGTGCACTGAGTACTTGGCGCTGTTGCTTGCCCCCTGAAAGGGAGGGTTTGGCCCGTCAGGTGGGTGGTGGGGAAGTTGGGGTGTGGACCCCATGGTTTGCGGGGCCGGCGGCGCCAAGACTGGTGGCGAACAAGGCCGCCCGGTGGTGGTGGCCGGGGAGGTCCGGGTGATTGGTTTCGATGCGGTCGGTGTAGCCAGCGCGGCCGGTGCGGTTGGTGCGGCCGGTGCGGCCGGTGCGGTCGGCGTGGATGGGGTTGAGCGGCGGAGTGTGGGGATGCGGGCTGTTGATGTTGCGGTAGGGGTTTCGACGGTTTCGGTGACCGACTCGGTGATTCGGGCCGTGCAGGTGATGGCGGTCGGGCGGTTACCCGGGTTGGTGGTGGTGGACGGGGTGGGACGCCCGGTCGCGGTACTACCGGGGTCTCAGGTGTTGCGGTTGAGTATTCCGGCGGCGTTTCAGGACGATCCGATGCTCGTACGCGCCGTGGACGAGCCGTCGGCGGACGTGTTCTGGCGGGAGCTGGGTGGGCTGACGGTGGGCGACTGCCTGCCGCGGCCGGTCGCGCGGCCGCTGACGGTGACCGAGGACGCGACGCTGCTGGAGATCGCGGCGTTGATGGCGCGCGGGCGGAGTCCGTTGGTGGCGGTGGTCGGGGCCGGTGGCGAGTTGACCGGTGTGATCACCTTGGATCGTCTGCTCACGAGTCTGGCCGTGGCCGGGCTCGGTGACCAGCCGCCGGGGTAGGCGTGCGGCCGCTGTTCGCGCTGGCGATCTTCGGGGTGGCGTTCTTCTTCATCGCGACCGAGAAGGCCGACAAGGTCAAGGTGGTACTGATCGGTGCCGCCGCGATGCTGGTACTCGGGCTGGCGCCGGGTACCGAGGTGTTCTTCTCCGAGCACGAGGGGATCGACTGGAACGTCATCTTCCTGCTGCTCGGGATGATGATCGTGATCGGGATCATCAAGCAGACCGGGGTGTTCGACTATCTGGGTATCTGGGCGGCGAAACGGTCCCGGGGTGAGCCGTACCGGTTGATGGTGATGCTGATGATCATCACCGCGGTCGCGTCGCCGTTCCTGGACAACGTGACCACGATCATGCTGGTCGCGCCGGTCACGATCGTGGTCTGCGAGCGGCTGAAGATCGCGCCGCAGCCGTACCTGATCGCCGAGGTGCTGGCGTCGAACATCGGCGGCGCCGCGACCCTGATCGGTGATCCGCCGAACATCATCATCGGGTCCCGGGCCGGGCTGTCGTTCAACGACTTCCTGGTGCACATGACGCCGATCGTGGTGATCGTGTTCGTGCTGTTCGTGATCCTGTCCAGGTTCCTGTTCCGCAAGGGCCTGAAGCACAATCCGGAGCAGGTCCAGGCGGTGCTCGCGTTGCAGGAGAAGCGGGCGATCCGGGATCCGTGGCTGCTGGTTCGTTGCCTGGTGGTGCTCGCGGTGATGATCGCCGCGTTCTCACTGCATTCGGTACTGCATCTCGAACCGTCGCTGGTCGCGCTGATCGGGGCCGGCGTGATGGTGCTGGTCGCGAAGGCGGACGTACCCGAGGTGCTGCGTGAGGTCGAGTGGGGCACGCTGGTGTTCTTCGTCGGCCTGTTCGTGATGGTTTCGGGCCTGACGCACACCGGCGTGATCGAGTCGATCGGCGACTGGGCGGTGGCCGCGATCGGCGACCGGTACCTGCTGGCCGCGACCGCGCTGCTGTTCGGGTCGGGCATCCTCGGCGCGTTCTTCGACAACATTCCGTACGTCGCGACGATGACGCCGGTGGTCGAAGGGGTCGTCGAGCAGGCGCCGGACCACCGGACCGGGCAGTCGCTGTGGTGGGCGTTCGCGCTCGGCGCCGACTTCGGCGGGAACGGTACGGCGGTTGCCGCGAGCGCCAATGTGGTTGCCCTCGGCATCGCTTCGCGCAGCGGGCACCACATCTCGTTCTGGCAGTTCACCCGGTACGGGGTGGTAGTGACCGTGTTCAGCATGGTGCTGGCCTGGGGGTACGTGTGGTTGCGCTACTTCGTCTGATCCGCGACCGAGCGGATCGCCTGTGGGGTGAGCTCGAGCTCGACCTTCCCGAGCTCGAGCTCACCGATCACGACGCCTGGTACGTCGACCGGGACCGTGCAGGTCCGCAGCGCGGCGAGCGAAACCACGTCGTGCCGGGCGATCAGTTGGCGCAACGCTCGTTCGGTCTCGTCGAGCGCGAGATCTACCGGCGTGAGCGAGAGCTGGATCGCGGCGAGCGGGTCGACGACCTCGATGATGGTTTCGGCCGCGACGCGGACCTCGGTGCCGTCGCCGGTACGCGCGGTCACGGTCAACGGCCGGCGCGTACGCCCGCGGGCGATCCACACGTACGACTCCAGCAGCGGGATCCGTACGCTAACTCCGGTGGCGAGCACGCGGCGGACCAGGCCGGACCGCAGTACGACGAGCCAGCGGTCGCGCGGGACGATCCGCGGCTCGACGGCCGCCACCACAGCGAGCACCGCCAGCACCACCAACGGATAAGCGGCCGCTGGTTCGCCGGCCCAAAGGTCAACTGTCGCGTGCTGCATCCTGCCTCCCGGAGATGTCCGCGGCTCCAGTCTGCTGTTCGGCCAACGGTGGCGAAATGAGTGCCAGCACCCACTTTCGCCGCCGTGAATGGACAACGAGGACGTCGCTGATGGACGCTGGAGGAGTGAAGACGGGAGCCGGAATGCCTTTGTACTGGCGGGTTTGCCTGATCAACGGGCTGATGTTCGTTGCCGGGACCACCGCCTTGGCGCTGGCCCCGGTGACGGTCTCCGCGACCGTGCTGCAGTCCGAAGCCGTGATCCTGGTCGTCGGACTGATCGCGATCGTCGTACTCAACTCGATCCTGCTCCGGACCAGTCTCGCCCCGCTCGACCGGCTCGTTCGGTTGATGGACACGGTCGACCTGCAACGCCCCGGGAAGCGGTTGTCCGAGGCCGGCGGGGGAGCGGTCGGTCATCTCGTTCAAGGTTTCAACGCGATGCTCGATCGGCTGGAAAGCGAGCGCGGCCGCAGCAACGCGAAGGCACTGGCGGCGCAGGAGGCCGAGCGGCACCGGATCGCGCGCGAGCTGCACGACGAGATCGGCCAGGGTCTCACCGCCGTGCTGCTAGGCCTGAAAGGACTCGAGGCGGGTACGCCGCCCAAGCTGCGGCAGGCACTGGAAGAAGTGCAGGAGACCGCACGGGCGACCCTCGATGAGGTACGTGGCGTCGCGCGGCGGCTGCGCCCGGGCGTACTGGAGGATCTTGGTTTGCAGAGTGCGCTTGCCGCGCTGGCGACCGACTTTTCGGCGCACGGGCTGCAGGTACGCCGCGTCACCTCGCCGGGACTGCCCGAGCTCGGATCGGAGCGGGAGTTGGTGATCTATCGCGTCGCGCAGGAAGCGTTGACGAACGCGGCCCGCCACGCGCAGGCCCGTACCGTGCGGCTTTCGCTGCACCGTCAGGGCGCGGCGGTGGTCCTGTCGGTCGATGACGACGGCAACGGTCTCCGGGGCGCCGAAGAAGGCACGGGCATCCGGGGCATGCGCGAGCGCGCCCTGCTGATCGGCGCCGAGCTGACCGTCGGCCCCGGCGAGACGGGTACGTCGGTCCGGCTGCGAGTTCCGTTGGAGGCCGGGTGATCCGGATTCTGCTGGCCGACGACCACGCGCTGGTACGCCGTGGCGTGCGCCTGATCCTCGACAACGAACCGGACCTTGAGGTCGTCGCGGAAGCCGGGGACGGCGCCGAGGCGCTGGAGCTGTTCCGGAGTACGCCGGTGGATCTCGCTGTTCTCGACGTCCAGATGCCGCGGATGACCGGGCTGCAGGCGGCGCGCGAGCTGTCACGGCGGCGCGAACCGCCGCGGATGCTGATGCTGTCGATGTACGACAACGAGCAGTACTTCTTCGCCGCGCTGAAAGCCGGCGCGAGCGGATACGTACTCAAATCGGTGGCCGACCGCGACCTGGTCGACGCCTGCCGCGCGGCCGGCCGGGGCGAATCCTTCCTGTATCCGGGGGTGATGAGCACGCTGGTCCGGGACTACGTCGAGCGGGTCCGGCGCGGTGAGCGAGTGCCCGGCCAGGTGCTGACCGACCGCGAGGACGAGGTCGTGAAGCTGATCGCCGAGGGCCATCCGTCCAAGGAGATCGCCGGCATGCTGACGATCAGCATCAAGACCGTCGAACGCCACCGGGCGAACATCCTGCAGAAGCTCGGCATGCGCGACCGCACCGAACTGACCCGGTACGCGATCCGCGCCGGCCTGATCGAGCCCTGAACCTGATCGAGCCCTGAACCTGATCGAGCCCTGGATCAGCGGGCGGGTGTGTCCCAGCCGCGGCGCGGGCTGTGCGAGACCGGGCGCGCGTCGCGACTGCGGTAGACGATGTACGGCCGAGTCAGGTACCCGAGCGGCGCGCTGAACACATGTACGAGCCGAGTGAACGGCCACAGTGCGAACAGCGTGATCGCGACCAGCCCGTGCAACTGGAAGGTGAGCGGCGCGGCGGCCATCAGGTCAGGGTGCAACTGGAACCGGAAGATGCCGCGGAACCAGATCGATACGCCTTCGCGGTAGTCGTAGTGGCCGACGAGGTTCGCGATCACGGTGTTCGCCAGGCCGAGCAGGATGACCGCGGCGAGGAAGACGTACATCAGCTTGTCCATCCGGGTGGTCGCGGAGAACACCGGGCCGACCGTACGCCGCCGGTAGATCAGGATGGTCAGGCCGGCCAGGGTGCAGAAGCCCGCGATCGCGCCGATCGAGACGGCGAGGAAGTGGTACAGCCCTTCGGAGACGCCGATCGCTTCGGTCCAGGACTTCGGGATGCCGAGGCCCATCACGTGCCCGAGGAACACCGCCAGGATGCCGAAGTGGAACAGCGGGCTGCCGATCCGCAGCAGCCGGTTCTCGTACAGTTGCGACGAGCGCGTGGTCCAGCCGAACTTGTCGTACCGGTACCGCCAGATGTGTCCGGCGACGAAGATCGTCAGGCAGATGTACGGGTACACCACCCAGAGCAGCTGCTTCATCGTGGGCCACCGATCGCGTACGGCGTGAGTCCGACTTCTTCCCGAGGCGGACCCTCGGCCGCGAGCCGCGCGATCGCGTCCCGCTCGTCGCCGACCAGCGGTGGAAGCGATGCGGTCACCGCTTGAACCGCCCCGAACCACGGGGAATCCGCCTCGGCCAGCGCGATCCGGAGCAGTTCGAGGCCGGCGCGGTGATCGAGCAGCAGCCGTTGCCCGAGTTGCTGGTCGACGGTCGCGGCGAACTCCAGCACGACACACAGATGATCCGGCAGCTCGGACTCGTCGAGCACGAACCCGGCGCGCAGATAGGCCTGCTTGAACCGGAGCAGGGCCACGCCGCGGCGCCGGGTGTCGCCGTGGGCGAAGTACGTGAGGTACAGGTTGTGGCGCCGGCGGTTGTCGAAGGTCTCGACGTACCGCTGCTGAAGCTGGGAAAGGTTGCCGGCGGCAAGCTGTTCCACCGTCGCGCCCAGTGGATCCGCGAGCTCGCGGGGGAGCTCGGCGACCGCGCGGCGGATCAACGGCAGCCGTTCGGTCAGCGCCTCGTCCGGATAGTCGAGGACGAGCGAGGCGGTCTGCCAGGCGATGGTCAGCTGGTGTGCCGGCAGTGCCAGCTTCGGGTACCTCATGGCTTGTCCTTCGGCGGGAACAACCCGTCCGGTCGGCCGTTTCCGTCCCAGTTGAGCAGGTTCACCCGGTCGGCGGTCTGCCGGTCCTTCAGCTCCCTGAAGTTCTCCACCGCCAGCGGCGTCTGTGCGCCAGAGCCCTCGCCGAACGGGCTCATCCCCGGACCGCCCTCGTAGTCCAGCGAGCAGGCCAGCTCCTCAAGATCATGCGCCTGCTGGTACGCCTCCGGGTGCGCTGGCGGGATCACGTACCGCTCGTCGTACTTGGCCAGCGCGAGCAGCCGGTACATCTCGTACAGGTCCTCCTCGCTCATCCCGACCGCCGCCGGGATCGTCGCGTCCGGATCACGGCCCAGGTTGAGATCGCGCAGGTACGAGCGCATCGCGGCCAGCTTGCGCAGCACCCGGTCGACCGGCGCGACCTCGCCCGCGGTGAACAGTTCGGCCAGGTACTCGATCGGGATCCGCAAGGCGTCGATCGCGGCGAACAGGTTCTCCCGCCGCTCCGCGTCCTCGCCGGTCTCGCGTACGACGTCGACCACCGGCGACAGCGGCGGGATGTACCAGACCATCGGCATCGTGCGGTACTCCGGATGCAACGGCAGCGCCACCTGGTACCGATTGATCAAGGCGTGTACGGGGGAGCGCCGCGCCGCCTCGATCCAGTCGTGCGGAATGCCTTCCCGCTCGGCGGCGCGGATCACGTCCGGATCGTTCGGGTCCAGCAAGATGGATCGTTGCGCCTCGTACAGGTCGTGCTCGTCGGTCACGGACGCGGCCTCCAGAACTCGGTCGGCGTCGTACAGCAGCAGGCCGATGTACCGCAGCCGGCCGACGCAGGTCTCCGCGCACACCGTCGGCATTCCGACCTCGACCCGCGGGAAGCAGAACGTGCACTTCTCCGCCTTGCCGGTCCGATGGTTGAAGTAGACCTTCTTGTACGGGCAGCCGGAGATGCACATCCGCCAGCCGCGGCACCGGTCCTGATCGACCAGCACGATGCCGTCCTCGCTGCGCTTGTAGATCGCGCCGCTCGGGCAGGACGCGGCGCACGACGGGTTCAGGCAGTGCTCGCAGATCCGGGGCAGGTAGAACATGAACGTCTGCTCGAACTCGAACCGGACCTTGTCGCCGATCTTCCGCAGGATCGGGTCCCGCTCGGCGGTCGCGGCCGAGCCGCCGAGGTCGTCGTCCCAGTTCGCCGACCAGGTGATCTTGGTGTCCTGCCCGGTGATCAGCGACTTCGGCCGGGCGACCGGCGTGTGCTGCTGTGCGGGCGCTTCGGTGAGGGTGGCGTAGTCGTAGGTCCAGGGCTCGTAGTAGTCGTCCAGGGCCGGCAGCTTCGGGTTCGAGAAGATTGTCAACAATTTGCGGATCCGGCCGCCGGCCTTGAGGCTGAGCCGGCCGCGGCGGTTGAGCGTCCAGCCGCCCTTCCAGTTCTCCTGGTCCTCGTACGTCCGCGGATAGCCCTGTCCGGGGCGCGTCTCGACGTTGTTGAACCACACGTACTCGGTGCCGGTCCGGTTGGTCCAGGCCTGTTTGCAGGTGACCGAGCAGGTGTGGCACCCGATGCACTTGTCCAGGTTCATCACCATCGCCATCTGGGCCATCACGCGCATCTAGTACGTCACCTCCTGCGAGCGCCGGCGGATGACCGTCACCTCGTCGCGCTGGTTCCCGGTCGGGCCGAGGTAGTTGAAGGCGAAGGAAAGTTGCGCGTACCCGCCGATCAGATGCGACGGTTTGATCAGCAACCTGGTCAGCGAGTTGTGAATCCCGCCGCGCTTCTTGGACGTTTCGGCCAGCGGTACGTCGATCAGCCGGTCCTGCGCGTGGTGCATGTACACCGTGCCTTCGGGCATCCGGTGCGAGACGATCGCCCGCGCGACCACGACCCCGTTCCGGTTCACCGCCTCGATCCAGTCGTGGTCCGCGATCCCGGCCTTGGCCGCGTCCTGGTCACTTATCCAGATCGTCTGCCCGCCGCGACTGAGCGAGAGCATGAACAGGTTGTCCTGGTACTCCGAGTGGATCGACCACTTGTTGTGCGGGGTCAGGTACCGAACGGTCAGGCCGTGCTCGGTCAGCGTGCCGAGCTCCGGCTCCGCGAAGAGCGCGCTCATGTCGAGCGGTGGCCGGTAGACGGGCAGGTTCTCGCCCAGCTCGGCCATCCAGTCGTGGTCCAGGAAGAAGTGCTGGCGGCCGGTGAGAGTGTGCCAGGGTTTCAGCCGCTCGACGTTGATCGTGAAGGGGGAGTAGCGGCGGCCGCCCGCTTCCGAGCCGGACCATTCGGGTGAGGTGATCACCGGAACGGGCGCGGCCTGGGTGTCGGCGAAGGTGATCTGCTTGCCTTCGTGTTCGGCGGCCAGGTCGTGCAGCGGTTTGCCGACCCGCGTTTCGAGGGTCTTGAAGCCTTCGGTGGCGAGGCGGCCGTTGGTCGTACCGGACAGGGCGAGGATGGTTTCGCAGGCGTGGATGTCGCGACGCAGGGATGGCCGGCCGTCGGCGGGCCCGCCGCGGATCGTGCCGTTCTTGGCGCGGAGGTAGTCGACCGAGGCGGATTCGTCGTACGTGACGCCTTTGGTGGTCGCGCCGAGTTTCTCCATCAACGGGCCGAGCGCGGCCATTTTCGCGGCGACCGCGGGGTAGTCACGTTCGACTTCGACAATCTTTGGCATGGTCACGCCGGGGATCGGTTCGCAGTCACCGGCTTTCCAGTCACGAACGATTCCGTGCGGGGTGGCCAATGCGTCCGGGGTGTCGTGCAGGAGCGGTACGGCGACCAGGTCTCTTCGTATGCCGAGGTGGGTCCGGGCCAATTCGCTGAACTTTTCGGCGATGGTCTGCCAGGCGTCCCAGTCGGTCCGGGTTTGCCAGGGCGGGGCGATCGCGGGATTGAAGGAGTGTACGAACGGGTGCATGTCCGTGGTGTTGAGATCGTGCTTCTCGTACCAGGTTGCCGCGGGCAGCACCACGTCGGAGAACAGGGTCGTGCTGGTCTGGCGGAAATCCAGGGTGAGCAGGAGATCCAGCTTGCCGCGGGGTGCCTGGTCGTGCCATTCGAGCTCCTCCGGGTGGACGCCTTCGCTCGCGCGCAGCGAGGAGCCGGCGCCGAGGAGGTGTTCGAGGAAGTACTCGTTGCCCTTCGCGGACGAGCCGAGCAGATTGGCCCGCCAGATCGAAAGAATCCGTGGAAAGTTCTCCGGTGAATCCGGATCCTCACAGGCGAACCGCAGCTCACCGGACTTCAGCTGATCCACCACATAATCACCCACGGACCGGCCGGCGGCGGCCGCCTCATCGGCAAGCTGATGCGGATTCCGGTCGAACGTCGGATAAGACGGCATCCACCCGAGGCGGGCGCTCAGTGCAATCAGATCCGCGGTGGTCTTGCCGGCTATTCCTCCTCGGGTTGCCGAGAAGGTGTCGGTGGTGAAATGGTCGTAGCGGAATTGGTCGGTGTGCAGATACCAATAGGCGGTCTGGATCATCTGGCGGGGCGGCCGGGTCCAGTCGAGCGCGAAGGCCAATTGGGCCCAGCCGGTGATCGGGCGGCATTTCTCCTGACCGACGTAGTGCGCCCAGCCGCCGCCGTTCACGCCCTGACAACCGGTGAGCGTGGTCAAGGCCAGGAACGCGCGATAGATGGTGTCGGAATGGAACCAGTGGTTGGTTCCGGCGCCCATCACGATCATCGAGCGGCCCTTGCTGTCCGCGGCGTTCCGCGCGAACTCACGGGCGATCCGCGCCGCCGCGGCCGCCGGTACACCGGTGATGGACTCCTGCCAGGCAGGCGTGTACGGGGTGCGGTCGTCGTACGAAGCCGGCCAATCACCCGGCAACCCCGCCCGCGCGACGCCGTACTGCGCGAGCATCAGATCGTAGACAGTGGTCACCAATTGGCCGGCAACCCGCCGCACCGGAACGCCGCGCGACAACACGCCCGCCTCGGTCCCACCATCAAACCGCGCCAGTTGCACAACGACAGATCCGGTTTCCGTACCCGCAAGGGTGAGTAGCGGATCGGTGCTGCCGAGGTCCAGGTTCCACTTGCCCTTCCCGGCCTCGCCGAAGCGATGGCCGAGCGATCCGTTCGGCACCACCGGCTGCCCGGTGGCCGCATCGAGGACAACGGTTTTGAAGGCGGCGTTCTCCTCCTCCACGCCGAGGTCCGCGGCGGTCAGGAACTTGCCGGCCCGGTACCCGCCGTCGGCTTCGTCCAGCCGGATCAGGTACGGCAGATCGGTGTAGTGCTTCACGTAGTTGACGAAGTACGGCGTCTGCCGGTCGACGAAGAACTCCTTCAGGATCACGTGCCCCATCGCCATCGCGAGCGCGCCGTCCGTACCAGGTGCCGCCGGCAACCATTCGTCCGCGAACTTCACGTTGTCCGCGTAGTCCGGCGCGACCGCGACGACCTTCTGGCCGCGGTACCGCGCCTCCGCCATCCAGTGCGCGTCCGGCGTCCGGGTGACCGGCAGGTTCGAGCCCCACATGATCAGGTAACCGGCGTCCCACCAGTCACCCGACTCCGGTACATCGGTCTGATCCCCGAACACCTGCGGCGACGCGACCGGCAGATCGGCGTACCAGTCGTAGAACGACAGCATCGTCCCGCCGATCAATGACGTGAACCGCGCCCCGGACGCGTGCGACACCATCGACATCGCCGGAATGGGGGAGAACCCGGCGATCCGATCCGGACCCCACTTCTTCAACGTGTGCACGTAGGCGGCCGCGACGAGCTCCACCGCCTCGTCCCAGGTCGCCCGAACCAGCCCGCCCTTCCCACGAGCCGCCTTGTACCGCGCCGCCAACGTAGGATTGTCGACAATGCTCGCCCAAGCTTCGACCGGATCGTGCAACTCGGCCTTCGCCTGCCGATAGAGGTCAAGCAGTACGCCCCGCACGTACGGGTAGCGAATCCGCGTCGGTGAGTACGTGTACCAGGAGAACGCGGCGCCCCGGGGACAGCCGCGTGGTTCGTACTCCGGCTTGTCCGGTCCGACCGACGGGTAGTCCGTTTGCTGCGTCTCCCAGGTGATGATGCCGTCCTTGACGTACACCTTCCACGAACAGGAGCCGGTGCAGTTCACCCCGTGCGTCGACCGGACGACCTTGTCGTGACTCCAGCGGTCCCGGTAGAAGTCGTCCGCGCCACGGCCACCTGCCTTCGTGAGCGTGCGCAGATCGTCGGAGACCTTGCCTTTGGTGAAGTAGCGCCGAGTCCGGACCAGGGCATCGGTCAGCCCGTTGTCCAGGCCGGGTTTCTCCGGAGTCATGCGGCTCCCTCGCTGGTTGCGGTGCGCGGCTCCTGGGTGTTCGGCTGGGCGGTTCTTCTCACGATCGTCAGGGTCAGCAGGAGCGTCAAGGCCGCGGTCACGGACAGCAGCACCAGACCGATCCCGTACGACTGCGTGCGCCCGTACACGTACCCCATGATCAGCGGCGGCACGAACCCGCCCAGACCGCCCGCGGCGCCGACCAGTCCGGTCACGCCGCCGACCCGCGCCGGGTCGGTCACCTGGGCCACCAGCGCGAACGTCGCGCCGCTGCCGCCGCCGAGCGCGGCGGCCATCGCCAGGAAGGCGATCGTGCCGAAGTTCTCCAGGATCGGCGTGGTGGACGCGATCGCGGCGCCGACGACCACGACCGCGAAGCAACTCGCCAGCACCGGGATCGGCCCGAACCGGTCCGTCAGCCAGCCGCCGATCGGCCGCATCACCACCGCGATCACGACGAACCCGGCCATCCGGTTGGCGGCATCGGTCGCACTCAGGTTGTAGGCAATCTTCAGGTACGAGGGCAGGTACACGGAGAACGCGACGTACCCACCGAAGGCGACGGCGTAAAGGATGCACGCCTGCCAGCTGATCGGGAGTTTCGCGTTCGCGATCAGGCGCGGCAGGAACCCGCCCGCGGCCGGCCGGCGGTTCGGGGCGTCCCGGAGCACGAACCAGGCGACAACCGCGTACACCGCGAGGATGACCGCGGTGAGCAGGAACGGTACGCGGTGGCCGGCGCTGGTGTAGAGGTTGACGGTGGTCAGGGCGCTGATCGCCGTACCGCCCATGCCGGCACCGAAGATGCCGATCGCGAGACCGCGGCGCTCGGGCGGGAACCAGGCGTTCACGAACGGCACGCCGACCGCGAAGGTGGTGCCGCCGATCCCGAGGAAGAACCCGCCGACGAGCAGCGCCGCGTACGACTCGAGCGCGAAGAAGCCGATGAACAGGATCGGTACGATCGTCGCCGCCGAAACCAGCGGGAACATCAGCCGGCCGCCGTACCGGTCGGTCAGCGCGCCGACCGGAATCCGCCCGACCGACCCGACCAGCACCGGCACGGCCACCAGCAGCGCGACGTCCGACTCGGACAGCTCACCGAGCGTGCCCTGGGTGCGGAACAGCGGCCCGAGCGGGCTGAGCAGCGCCCAGGCCCAGAAGTTCACCGCGAAGCCGACCGTGGCCAGCACGAGCATCAACCACGGCGAACGTTCCGCCCCGTCGCCACTGCTCCCCGCCGTCTCAGCTCCTCATCGCCACGAACCCTTAACCAATCGGCGAGAAATCGAAACCGTCCAACTCCGAAGAGTGATCAGCGGCGGCGGAAGGCAGCGGCATGGTCGGGCACCTGAGCGTGCAGCTCCCGCGGCGGACGCTCGTACCCCTGCGACGGTGGGCGGGCCGGGAGTTCGACCGACGGTGGCTTGACCTCGCGGTACTCGATCGTCGACAGCAGGTGCGCGATCATGTTCAGCCGGGCAGCGCGCTTGTCCTCGCTCTCCACCACGTACCAGGGTGCTTCCGGGATGTCGGTGTGGACGAACATCTCGTCCTTGGCGCGCGAGTAGTCCTCCCACCGGGTGATCGACTCCAGATCCATCGGCGACAGCTTCCAGCGCCGCATCGGGTCCTCCAGGCGGCTCCGGAAACGGTTCTCCTGCTCGCTGTCGCTGACCGAGAACCAGTACTTGCGGAGCAGCACGCCGTCCTCGACCAGTAGCCGCTCGAAGATCGGGCACTGGTGCAGGAACCGCGCGTACTCCTGGTTCGTGCAGAACCCCATCACCCGCTCGACGCCGGCGCGGTTGTACCAGCTGCGGTCGAACAGCACGATCTCACCGGCGGCGGGTAGGTGTTCGACGTACCGCTGGAAGTACCACTGGGTCTTCTGCCGCTCGGTCGGTGCCGGTAGCGCCGCGATCCGGGCGACGCGCGGATTCAGGTACTCGGCGACGCGCTTGATCGTGCTGCCCTTCCCGGCCGCGTCACGTCCTTCGAACACCACCACGACCCGCGCCTGCTCGGTCCGTACCCACTCCTGCAGTTTGACCAGCTCGGCCTGCAAGCGCAGGAGCTCCTTTTCGTACCGCTTCTTCGGTACCCGCTTCGTGTCGCCCATCAGCGGACGACGGCGATCGGGCACCGGGTCCTGTGCAGGGCGCTCTGGCTGACGGAGCCGAGGAGCAGGCCGGTGAAGCCGCCGCGTCCACGGGAGCCGACGACGAGCAGGTCAGCCGTCCCGGACCGCTCGGTCAGTGCCAATGCCGCGGAGCCACCGGCGAGCTCGATCGTCCATTGCACATCCGGGTACTCCGCCGCCGCGCCGGCCACCGACTCGGAGACGAGCAGCCGGGAGTCCTCCAGCACTTCCTCCTGGTCGAACTGCAGCATCGCCGCGCCGCTCGCGTAGGTGAGGAAGGGATTCGCCCAGGCGTGCAGGGCAACCACCTTGGCCTGCATCGCCGCGGCCTGTTCGAACGCGAAGCCGATCGCCTTCTCCGCCGGTTTCGAGCCGTCCACGCCGACCACGACCGTCAGCTCGTCGTGTACCTCCGGGGTCACGCCGTGCGGGATCACCACCACCGGCGACTCCGCGTGCGCGGTCACCTGGAGTGCGACCGAGCCGAGTACCAGACCGCTCCATCCGCCGAGACCGCGCGAGCCAAGGACCACCAGCCGGGCGTCCCGGGATGCCTCGATCAGCACCGTCGGCGCACCGCCGTCGACCAGCGTGCTCTCGACCCGCAAGGCCGGCCGCTCGCCCCGGAGCTCGGTCGCGGCCGCGAGCAGCGCTTCCTCGGCGGCCGCGCGGGCCGCTTCGAGCGGAACTACGTACCCGGGGGTGGGCTGGGTGTCGATCATGATTTCGAACGCGCCGGTGATCCGCACCGGCGCCTCCGTACGCTCCGCGACCGCCGCGGCCCAGTTCAGCGCCGCGCGGCTGCCCGGCGATCCGTCGTACCCGATCACGATGGGAGCGGGTTGTGACGACATGGGACGACCTCCTGTGCTCTGGGTGACCGGATCTCCAGCGTCTCTCCGATGGCCGCAAATGAACAGCCACGCCGGATCCGGCCCGCACGGCTAGCCGCGTACGACCGCCAACGCCTCGCGGGCGATCTGCCACTCTTCGTTGGTGGGCACGACGAGTACCTTGACCCGGCTGCCGTCCGTGGAGATCACGCCCTCGGTGGTGGCGGTGTTGCGGACCGGGTCGACCTGGATGCCGAGGCCGTCCAGGTCCGACAGGGCGGCGGCCCGGGCTTCGGCAGAGTGCTGTCCGACACCGGCGGTGAAGACGATCGCGTCGACCGTGCCGAGCACCGCGTAGTACGCGCCGACGTACTTCTTGATCCGGTAGCAGTACAGGTCGAACGCGAGCCGGGCCCGATCGTCACCCGCGGCGCGCCGCCGGGTCAGCTCGCGGAAGTCGTTCTCGCCGGTCAGCCCCTTGAGCCCGGACTCCGAGTTGAGGATGCGGTCCGTCTCCGCCGCGGACTGGCCGGCGACCCGCGCGAGGTGACCGTGGACGGCCGGATCGAGATCGCCCGACCGCGTCCCCATCACCAGTCCCTCCAGCGGCGTCAGCCCCATCGAGGTGTCGACCGAGTTGCCCCGGCGGATCGCGGCCGCCGAGCAGCCGTTGCCGAGGTGCAGCACGATCAGGTTGAGCTGGTCGGCGCCGCGCCCGAGCAGTTGCGCGGCACGTTCCGACACGAACGCGTGCGACGTACCGTGAAACCCGTACCGGCGGATGCCGTATTCCTTCAGCCAGTCGAACGGGACGGCGTACCGGTAGGCGTACGGCGGCAAGGTCTGGTGGAACGCGGTGTCGAACACCGCCACGTGGGGAAGATCCGGCAGCAGCCGGCGCGCGACCTTGATCCCTTCGAGGTTCGCCGGATTGTGCAGCGGGGCGAGCGGAACCAGCTCCGTCACCGCCGCGATCAGCGCGTCGTCGACCGGCGCCGGCGCCGCGAACTGCGATCCGCCGTGGACGACCCGATGCCCGACCGCCACGATGTCCACGTCGCCGAGCGCGGGCCCGTACGTCTCGAACGCGCGCACCGCCGCTTCCAGCGCCTTCTCGTGACTGGCGACCGGGCTGTCGTCTTCGAAATCCCCCTTCGGCCCATGGTGTACGTGGTGACTGCTCTGCTCGCCGATCCGCTCGACCAGCCCGGTCGCCGCCGCGTCGCCGGAATCGGAGTCGACCAGGCTGTACTTCAGCGATGACGAGCCCGCGTTGATCACCAGCACATGTTCGGTCATCCGAGCCTTCCGTTTTGCTGGGCCTGGATCGCGGTGATCGCGACCGTGTTGACGATGTCCCGGACGGTCGAGCCGCGAGACAGGTCGTTGACGGGCTTGCGCAGTCCCTGCAGCACCGGGCCGACAGCGACCGCGTTCGCCGAGCGCTGGACCGCTTTGTACGTGTTGTTGCCGGTGTTCAGGTCCGGGAAGACGAACACGGTCGCCCGGCCGGCGACGGGGGAGTCCGGCAGTTTGGTCCGCGCGACGGCGGCGTCGATCGCGGCGTCGTACTGGATCGGTCCTTCGACCGGCAGCCGTGGCGCCCGCTCCCGGACGATGCTGGTTGCCTTGGACACCTTTTCCACATCGGTCCCGGTACCGGAAGAACCGGTCGAGTACGAGAGCATCGCGACCCGTGGTTCGAGGCCGAACGCGACCGCGGTGGCCGCGGACGAGATGGCGATGTCGGCGAGCTGCTCGGCCGTCGGGTCCGGATTCACGGCGCAGTCGCCGTACACGAGGACCTGGTTCTGCAGGCACATGAAGAACACCGAGGACACGATCGACACGTCGGGGACGGTTTTCACCACTTCGAGCGCCGGCCGGACGGTGTGCGCGGTGGTGTGGACGGCGCCTGACACCATGCCGTCCGCGAGGCCGAGCTGGACCATCATGGTGCCGAAGTACGACCCGTCGCGGACCTGTTCACGTGCCTGCTCGAGCTCGACGCCCCGATGCTGCCGCAGCCGGTGGTACTCGGCGGCGAACTGCTCAATCAGCTCGCTGTGCTCGGGGTGTACGACGTGCGCTGCCGACACGTCCACGCCGAGGGACTCCGCCCGCCGGCTGATCGCATCACGATCGCCCAGCAAGGTCAGGTCCGCGACCCCACGCCGGAGCAGTACGTCGGCCGCACGCAGAATGCGTTCGTCATCGCCCTCCGGCAGGACGATGTGCTTCCGGTCCGCCACCGCCCGGTCGACCAGCCGATGCTCGAACATCAACGGTGTCAGCGCAGTGCTTCGCGCCCGCGCGAGTTGATCGACAAGCGCCTGCCCGTCGACGTACTTCTCGAACAAGGCGAGCGCGGTGTCGATCTTGCGCGGCGCATCCTTCGTCAGCCGCCCGCGTACCGCGGTCAATCGGGTCGAGGTGGTCTGCGTGTCGAGGCGGGTCTCGATGATCGGCAGGGTGAAACCGAGGCAGTCGATCAGCTCACGGATCTGCGCGGGCAGCTCGACGTCGCCGTTCACTACGACGGCGGAAATCGGCGGGCAGGTCCCGGACGCGTTGGCCATCAGCACTCCGAGGATAACCTCCGACCGGTCGCCTGCGATCACCACCGCCGCGCCGTCGAAGACATGGTCGAGTACGCGCGGCATCGTCATCGCCGCGACCAGCAGGCCGGTGACCTCCTCGGTCAGCAGCTGTGGATCGCCGCTCAGCAGCCGGCCGCCGATCGGTGCCACCAGGTCGCGGACCACCGGCTGGCTGAGTACCGGCTCTTCCGGGAGCGCGAAGGCCGGTACGCCGAGACCGTCCAGGGCCGCGATCACTCGCTCGCCCTGGTCGAGGGCGACCCGGATCGCGATCAGCCCGAGCAGCGTGGCATGGTTCGCGGTCAGCTCGGCGACGGTCACGTCGGCGAGCGCGCGCAGCTCGTGCGGCCGCCGCTCGTGCCCGTTCACCACCAGCAGCATCGGGGCGCCGAGATTGGCCGCGATCTTGGCGTTGTACGAGAACTCGGTCGGCGCGCAGACGTCGGAATAGTCGCTGCCGACGACCAGAACGGCATCAGCCTGGGCAGCGACCGCGCGGTACCGCTGCACGATCAGCTCCAGCGCGGCGTCCGGGTCGGCGTGCACCTGGGCGTAGCTGGCGCCGATGCAGTCCGCGTACTCCTGATCGACCGCGTCCTGCGCGAGCAGCAGCTCGAGCAGGTGATCGCGGCCGCCGAGCCAGGTGGCGCCGACCTGCACGATCGGCCGGAAGACCGCGACCCGCCCGGCGTGCCGGGCGAGCTGGTGCAGGACGCCGAGGGCGACGGCTGACTTCCCGGTCGTGCCTTCCAGCGACGCGATGTAGACGCTGCGTTCCATGACCGCTGACGATACGGAGATCCGGACGAGTTGGGGAATGACCGTGAATGGTCACCTGACGGGCGTGGAAACTCGCCGGCCGCGTTTCCACGCGGCCGGCGAGCACCGGGTTCAGTCGCCGGGCTGGGTGAAGATACCGAAGTGGTTGCCGGCCGGGTCACGCAGATGCGCCAGCGCCGGTACGCCGTCCAGCTCCTTGCTGATCACCGAGCCGCCGAGCCGGACCGCCTCCGCGCAGGTCGCCTCGATGTCGGCGACCACGATGTAGAACACCGCGTGGTTCGGCTGCTTGCCACTGGTGCCGAGGATGCCACCCATCGGCCGCTCCGCGTCCGCTGCCTTGATGTTGCGGTAGTCGAAGCCGTCTGCCTCGGGGACGAAGGTCCAGTCGAACAGGTTGCCGTAGAACTTCTGGGCGGTGTCGGGGTCATCGGTCGCGACCTCGAACCAGGCCAGCGTGCCGGGTCCGGGAAGAGTCATGGGAACTCGCTTTCATCGAATCGATCGTCGAACGAGTTCCACGGTTCCAGCCGGACGCGACAGCCCTATGTCGGTGTTGGGAAAAGTTCCTCCGGCCGCAGCGCCTCGATCGGCAGGTCCGGGTCCCGGCAGACCACCTTCAGCTCCTCGGTCGCCCGGCGGCGCGGCACCGGCGTACGCTCCGCGCGGACGATCCGGTCCATCCGGAAGATCCGGTCCTCCTGGCGCAGGTGACACCAGCCGGTCAGGTACGAGCCGTTCTGCGCGACCACCACATGCTGCGGCTCGACGTCCCGCTCGGTCTCGGCCCCGTTCGTGTCGGTGTACACGATCCGCAGCACCGCGTTGTCGCTGATCGCCCGCCAGATCTGCTCGGCGATCTCACCGTCCGGATCGGGCGCGGGCCGGACCAGCAGCCGTACCTTGGCCGCGGCCGCCCGTGCCTCGTCGAGATCCTTCGCGGGCATCGCCGCCACGATCTTCAGCAGCGCGCTCCGGGCGTCCTTCGCGAACAGCGCATGCTCACTCCCGCTCAGCGCGACCGCGACCGCCATCGCCTCCCGCGGCGTGAAGTTGAGTGGCGGCAAGGTCATCGCGCGATCCACCGAGTACCCACCCGTACGCCCCGGTTTGGTTGCCAGCGGCACCCCGGCCTGCCCGAGCGCGCTGAGATCCCGCTCGATCGTCCGCACGCTCACCTCGAACCGCTCGGCCAGCTGCCGCGCCGTACGCCCCCGCGACCCCGCCGCGCGAAGCTCCTCCACGAGGGCGTACAACCGATCCATCCGATTCATGTCCGCAGGCTAGACGGCGGCACCGACAGATCAGCCGAGTGTGGCGCGCACCTCCCGGGTGGCGCTGACCAGGTTTCGCAGCGAGTCCCGGACCTCGGGCCAGTCGCGGGTCTTCAGGCCACAGTCCGGATTGATCCACAGCCGGTCGGCCGGGACCACCGCGAGCGCCGCGCGGATCAGCGCGCGGACCTCGTCCGTACTCGGCACGCGCGGCGAGTGGATGTCGTACACGCCCGGTCCGACGCCACGGCGGAAACCGATCGAGCCGAGGTCGCCGAGCACCTCCATCCGGGACCGGGCCGCCTCGATCGTGGTCACGTCGGCGTCCAGGCCGTCGATACCGGTGATGACGGCACCGAACTCGGAGTAGCAGAGATGGGTATGGACCTGGACCGCCGCCGGAGCCCCGCCGGTCGCGAGCCGGAACGCCCCAACCGACCAGTCGAGGTACGCCTTGCGATCCGCTTCCCGGAGCGGGAGCAGTTCGCGCAGAGCCGGCTCGTCGACCTGGACGACGCGGCTCCCGGCCGTGACCAGATCGGCGACCTCGTCCCGGAGCGCCAGCGCGACCTGGTCGGCCGTGGTCGCCAACGGCTGGTCGTCGCGGACGAAGGACCAGGCGAGGATCGTCACCGGCCCGGTCAGCATGCCCTTGACCGGACGATCGGTGAGCGATTGGGCGTACGACGTCCAGCCGACGGTGATCGGACCCGGCCGGGAGACGTCGCCGTGCAGGATCGGCGGCCGGACACAGCGGCTGCCGTACGACTGCACCCAGCCGAGCCTGGTCGTCGCGAAGCCGTCCAGCCGCTCGGCGAAGTACTGGACCATGTCGTTGCGTTCGGGCTCACCATGGACCAGGACGTCCAGCCCGAGCTCCTCTTGAAGCTCGATCGCGCGCCGGATCTCCGTACGCAACCGCTCGTCGTGCTCGGGCCGGGTGATCCGCCCGGCCCGCAGGTCGGTACGAATCCTGCGGACGTCGGCGGTCTGCGGAAACGATCCGATCGTCGTGGTCGCCAGTGCGGGCAGTCCTAGTGCCTGCTGCGCCGTACGACGCTCCTCGTACGGCACCCGCTGCCGGTCCTCTGGGCGTACGCCGGCCACCCGCTCGCGTACTGCCTGATCCCGGAGGAGATCGGACTCGTTGGGGAGCCGCCGCTTGACCCGCTCCAGATCGACGAGCACGCCGTAGTCCTCGTTGATCGCGCGGCCGAGCAGGACGACCTCGTCCACCTTCTGCCGCGCGAATGCCAGTCGGTCCCCGACAGCTGGGTCGAGCTCGTCCTCCACCTCCAGGTCGTACGGGACGTGCAGCAGCGAGCAGGAGGTGGAGATGCCGAGCCGGCCGACCACGGCCCGCAGGTCCGTACAGGTCGAGACCGCGTCGCCGAGCCGGGTACGCCAGACATTGCGGCCGTCGACCACCCCGGCGTACACGGTCTTGCGGCGTAGCGACGGGAGCTCGGCGATCCGCCGGACCAGGCCCGGCGCGGACACCAGGTCGACGGCGAGTGCCTCGATGGCGGTGGCAGCGAGCACGGGCAGTGCGCCGCCGGGGTCGCCGAAGTAGGTAGCGACCAGGAGATTCGGGCGGTCGGGCGCGGCCGTGAGCCGGTCATAGGCGCGAAGCAGGGCGTCGAGTTCGGCCGGCGTACGGTCCTGGGCCAGCGCGGGCTCGTCGAGCTGCACCCAGCTGGCACCGGCTTGATCGAGTACGGCGAGCAGCTCGACGTACTGGTCCAGCAGCGGCTCCAGCAAGGTCAGTACGTTCAGATCCGGCGTGGTTGCCTTCGACAACAACAAGAAGGTGAGCGGACCGATCAGTACGGGGCGCAGCTCGACGCCGAGCGCGCGCGCCTCCGCGAGCTCACCCAGCAACTTCTCCGGCTCCAGGCCGAACGTCGTGGTCCCGTCGAGTTCGGGCACCAGGTAGTGGTAGTTCGTGTCGAACCACTTGGTCAGCTCCAGCGGCGCGACATCGTCCCGGCCGCGGGCCATCGCGAAGTACGTGTCGAGTGGCGACAGGCCGAGCTGCCGGAAGCGGGCCGGTGTGAGACCGAAGAGCTGAACGTGGTCCAGCATCTGGTCGTAGTACGAGAACGTGTTGCCGGGGACCGAGTCGAGCCCTTGCAGTTGCTGCCAGGTCTCCTCCCGGAGCCGGCGGCCGGTCGCCTCAAGGGCATCCTGGTCGCCGGTGCGCCAGTACGTCTCCAGGGCGTGCTTCAGTTCGCGCCTGGGGCCGATGCGCGGGTATCCCAGGACCGTGGTGAGGGTGTTCACGTCTCTCTCCTCGCGAGCGTGCCGAGGGATCGGCGGGCCTCGCGGGTACGACGTGCCGGCCACGGCTGCCCGGGAGGACCGGTGCTGCCGCGGGGCCGGGCGGGTCCTCCCACGGGACATCCGATCCGCCGCATACCGGGTGGTACGCGGACCAACGGCAGGTCTTCGGACTCACGGGCGGACCGGTCGTATGACCGGTGAACCTACTGGCCGTCGCTTCCCGGACTTGCGTCCAGTGCTGTTGACGGCGGTCGTTCCCGTTCACCGCTGCGGGGCAGTCCCGGATTCCCACCGGGTTCCCTCTTGCCTCGCCAGGTCACGAACCGCATGACCGGGCGAACCGTCGGTACCTCAGACAATAGCGTCCCGCCGGCACCTCCCCGGCAATTGTCCAGCAGTCAGGTGCGCGGAAATCCCGGATCGGTGGCCTAAGGTGCGGTTACGTGGATCATCAGATTGTTCTGATCGCCGGGTGCGGGCTCGCGATCATGATCGCCGCGTCGGTGTTCGCGCGCCGGACCGGGGTGGCGGCGCCGTTGCTTTTGGTCGCGCTCGGGATCGGGGCCAGCTATCTGCCGAGTACGCCGGCCATCCACATCGAGCCGGAGATCATCCTCGCGGGCGTACTGCCGCCGCTGCTCTACTCGGCCGCGGTGCAGTTGCCGGTGCTCGACGTACGCCGGAACTTCGGGCTGATCTCCTGGTTGTCGGTCGTGATGGTGATCGTGTCCGCGCTGGTGATCGGCGCGCTCGTCCACGCCGTGCTCCCGGGCATCTCGTTCGCGCTGGCGGTCGCGCTCGGAGCGGTGGTGAGCCCGACGGACGCGGTGGCGGCGACCGCGATCGGGCACCGGGTCGGGTTGCCGCCGCGGCTGATGACGGTGCTCGAGGGGGAGAGCCTCGTCAACGACGCGTCGGCGCTGGTGGTGCTGCGGACCGCGCTGGCGGCGCTCGCGGTGACCACGCACTTCAGCCTCGGGCACACCGCCCTCGACTTCGCCTGGGCGGTCGTCGGCGCGATCCTGATCGGCGGCGCCGTCGGCCTGCTGACCGCGTTGCTCCGGCAGCGGCTCGACGACCCGGTGCTGAACACGACGATCTCGTTCGCCGTACCGTTCCTCGCGTACTTCCCGGCCGAGGGCGTGCACGCTTCCGGCGTACTCGCGGTGGTGATCGCCGGTTTGCTGACCGGCGCGCTGGGCAGCCGGCGATTCACCGCGCGGGACCGGCAGACGCAGGCGACCACCTGGACGACGATCAGCTTCATCCTGGAAAGCGGCGTCTTCCTCGCGATGGGCTACCAGCTGCCGGAGCTGGTCGATGACGCCCGCGCCGAGACGACCTTCGGCGAAATCACCCTGCTCGTACTGCTGGTGGTCGTGCTGCTGATCGTGCTGCGCTTCCTCGGACTGGCCTGGCCCGCCGTGCAGAGCCGGTTCGGGTCGAGCGACCGCAACGACCAGCTCCGGGCCAGGCTGAGCGAGATGGGCGAACGCCTCGACGCGATGGAACCGTCGGGGGAGCGCGAGGAGAACCGGCTCGCCTGGGCCCGCAAACGGCTCGCCCGCAGCCACGCCGACATCGACTTCGAGGAACGTGAGCCGATCACCGGCCGTGGGCTGATCGTGCTCGGCTGGGCCGGTATGCGCGGCGTCGTCACGGTCGCCGCGGTGCAGACCATCCCGGCCGGGACACCACATCGCGCCACCGTCGTACTGGCCGCCTTCATCGTCGCGCTGATCACGCTGGTGCTGTTCGGTTTGACGCTGCCGGCCGTGATCGCGCGGATGCGGTTCCGCGCGGAGAGCGCCGAGGACAAGCGTGACTCCGTGCAGGCGCTGATGCGGCAGATCGGCGAGGCGGCGATCGACGCGCTCGGTCCGCTGGATGAACAGACCGTCGATGGCGAACCACTCGACCCGGCGGCGGTGAGCGCGCTGAAGGAACGGATCGTGCCGCGGCTGATGTCCGGGAGCCGGCAGTTCCGCGACACCAAACCGGACATCCGCGAGCAAATGGCGGTACTTCAACGCCGGTACCTGGATGCGATGCGCGAAGCATTGCAGTCCGAACGCGGCATCGGCGCGTACAGCACCGCGACGTACCGCCAGGTCGAGTCCTTCCTGGACACGATGGAGCGCGGCTTCAGCACGACGTAGTAGGGCATCGCTTCACGGATCCAGAGCTCGGGCGGGCGTATGGTCCGATCATGGATACACCTCGTGTGCTGGTGATCGGACTCGATCCGTACCGGGTGCCCGGGCCGTGGGACCCGGAACCGGTGGCCACCGGACTTCAGGCCGGGATGGACCAGTTCGTGGCGCACGACGTGTGCGTACAGACCTGTCTGGTCGGGCTGGACGGGAGCGACGACATCGAGACCGTGGTCAGCGAGGCGCTGGCGTCGCGGGCGTGGGAGTGCGTGGTGATCGGGGGCGGGATCCGGGGTTCGCTGGACCTGTTCGAGACGGTGGTGAACCTGGTCCGGCGGCACGCCCCGGATGCGGCGATCGCGTTCAACGACGGCCCGGCGGACACGTACAACGCGGCCGCGCGCTGGCTGACGCACCCGGCCGGCTGACCGGTCAGCTGAGGTCGAGCCGCATCAGGATGCGGTGGTGACCGGCGAGGACCGACGTCGTGTCGGCGGCCTTGCGGAAGCCGGCCCGCTCGAAGTTCTTCCGCAGCCCCGCGTACGCCATCGTCAGATCGACTTTGCTGTCGCCGTTGTCCAACGGGTACGCCTCCACGACCGGCGCGCCGTTGTCGCGCGCGAACTCGACCGCCCCCGCGATCAGCGCATGCGAGATCCCCTGCTTGCGATGCCCCGGCCGGACCCGGATGCACCACAACGACCACACCGGCAGATCGTCGACGTGCGGAATCTTCCGGTTCCGCGCGAACGCCGTCACCGCCCGCGGCGCCACCGCCGCCCACCCGACCGGCGTCTCCCCGTCGTACGCGATCACCCCCGGCGCCGGCTTCTCCCGCACCAGCCCCGCCACGTACTCCCCACGCGCCGGCCCCCGCAACGAGTTGTTCACCGCCGACGGCACCCGATAACTAAGACAAAAACACACACTCGCGGCCGGCGACTTCGGCCCCAGCACCGCACACACATCCGCAAACACCTCCGCCGCCCGCACCTCGATCGTCATCGCGACCCCAGAATGTCCATGCCCGCACGGTAGTACGGAGCTAGGACAGGTTTGGTCAGTGCTGGACCTCGTAGACGAGCTTTTGGATGCCGTTCGGGTACGCCTGGCTGTCGGTCAGCTTGAGGGGCTGCTTGTCCTTGTCGGCGGTGGAGAAGAGGCGGTCGCCGGCGCCGAGGAGGACCGGGAAGACAAGCAGGTTGTAGCGGTCGATCAGGCCCGCGTCGGCCAGGTTGCGGTTCAGGGCGGCGCTGCCGTTGACGATGATCGGGCCGCCTTCGGTCTGCTTCAGGGCGGCGACGTCGTCGAGCGAGCGAAGGATGGTGATGTCACCCCAGTTCGTGACCAGGTCGCTGTCCTTGAGCGTGGTCGACACGACGTACTTCGGCATCGCGTTGTAGCCGGGGAAGTCGTCGGTCATGCTCGGCCACACCGGCGCGAACATGTCGTAGCTGACCCGGCCGAGCAGCAGCGCGGTCGCCTCGGCCTGCTCTTCGCCCTTCAGCGCGTACGCGTCCAGGTCGAACGGGATGCCCTTGAACGTCCAGCCGGAGTTCCGGTAGTCCGTGTCGCCGCCAGGCGCCTCGACAACGCCGTCGAGGGACATGAACGCGGTGGTGATGAGGGTACGCATCTGCTTGCTCCTTGAATGTTCGTGGTCCTGCCTGATGCCAGTGCGTCGAGCGGGCGCCGGGCAGCTCGACACGTTGCCATTGCAATCCGGTGTGATCCAGGTCACTCAGCACGGAGGGTCCTCCCAACAGTACGCAACGTGCCGTCATCTGATGGTTGGTTGCTGGTCACCTGCTGGGCGGCGGAGACGCATACGTTCCGGATGTTTTGTCCGAGCAGAAAGGCCCGTAATGATCAGGAAAAAGGCTTTCGTGGCCGCGTTCGCCGCGGCCTCGGTGATTGCCGCGGCGGGGATGGCCTCGGCCGCCGCCGGTGGCGCGTTCGACTCCGCCGAGGCGAAGGGCGGGCACCCGCAGCGCGGGCCGAAGAACGTGATCTTCTTCCTCGGTGACGGTATGGGTACCCAGGAGATCACCGCCGCCCGGTACTACCAGGGCGTCCACAACAAGCTGAACGTCGACCGGGCCAAGTACACCGGCTTCGACACCACGTACTCGGTGAAGCCGGCCGCGAAGCCGCCGTACCTGCCCGACTACGACCCGGACTCCGCCTCCACCGGCTCGAGCTGGGCGACCGGCAAGAAGACGCTCGACGAGCGGATCTCGCAGGGCCCGAGCAGCGCCGAGAACGTACCGGGGACGAACTACCAGACCCTGCTCGAGCTGGCCCAGAAGCGCGGCCAGAAGGTCGGCGACGTGTCCACCGCGGAGATCACCGACGCGACGCCGGCCGTGCTCGCCTCGCACATGTCGCTGCGCGGCTGCCAGGGTCCGGCCGACATGGCCGCCTGCCCGAAGGAGACCAAGGCGGCCGGCGGGCTCGGTTCGATCGCGGAGCAGGAGGTCGACCACAAGGTTGACGTACTCCTCGGTGGTGGCCGTGGCCGGTTCGAGCAGCAGATCACCGGTGGTCCGTACGCCGGTAAGACGGTCGTGGACCAGGCCAAGGACAAGGGCATCCAGTACGTCACCGACGCCGCCGGGCTGAAGTCCGTGAAGGCCGGCAAGCCGGTGCTGGGGCTGTTCAACAAGAGCAACATGTCGCTGGAGTGGAGCGGACCGGCCGCGTCGCTCGGCAAGGGCAACGCGCCGCAGGCGTGCAAGGAGAACCAGCGCCCGGCGAACGAGCCGAGCCTGGCCGACATGACCGCCAAGGCGATCAGCCTGCTGGAGAACAAGAAGGGCTTCTTCCTGCAGGTCGAGGGCGCCTCGATCGACAAGCAGGACCACGCCACCAACGCGTGCGGCCAGCTCGGCGAGACGGTGAACTTCGACAAGGCGGTCGGCGTCGCGCTGGACTACCAGAAGACGCACCCGGACACGCTGATCGTGATCACCGCTGACCACTCGCACACCAGCCAGATCGTCGGTGAGGACGCCTCCGGCACCGGTCTGCCGACCGGCTACTCCACGAACGTGACCACCAAGGACGGTCAGACCCTGAGCCTCACCTACGGCACCGCCGGGTATGGCGGCGAGGGCAAGGCGCCGGTCGCCGGCGGCCCGAGCCAGCAGCACACCGGCGCGGTCGTTCCGGTCTGGGCCAACGGCCCCGGCGCGGACGCGGTTCTCGGTACGAACGACCACACCGACCTCTTCACCGTCCTCCAGGGCAAGTAACCCCCCGAAACACCCGTACGGCCCCCGGTTCGACTCGATCCGGGGGCCGTACGGATAAGTTGGAGGGGTGCAGGTGGCGAAGCGGTGGTCGTGGGTTGTGGTCGGGGCGCTGATGGTGGGTGTGTGGGCGGCCTGCTCGGACCAGACCACGAAGACCGGGTCGGCGCCGGAACCGCAGCCGACCGCTACCAAAACGACACCGAGAGCGACCGCGACCAAGCCCTGGTACGAAAACTACGACCCGGCGCACTTCGCGGCCGAGGTGCGTAAGTACGCCAAGGCGGCCGGGGTCAATCCGCAGTTGCTGATGGCGATCCTGTACTGCGAGTCGTACAAGCCGCACGACCCGAAGTTCGAGCGGCAGTGGGCGCAGGTGGACTCGAACCCGGCGTTCGGGATCGCGAACATGCACGAGGCCGCGTTCGACGAGACGAAACGCGGCCGGGACTTCGCCAAGCGGAAGTGGTCGGAGCTGCCGGACAACCCGGCGCTGGCGATCGAGGCCGCCGCCTGGCACCTGCACGACCTGGCGAAACGGCTGCCCGCCAAGCGCGCCGGCCTGTACACCAAGGACGAACTGCTTGCCCTCGGCTACAACGCCGGCGGCGGCAACATGCGGATCTTCGCCCGCGGCCGGAAGGCCGGCCCGCAGGCGGGGACGTACCTCGACCGCCTGCACAAGTACTGGCCGACGGCGGCCGAGGCCCTCAAGAACTGACCGCCTCCAGCGCCCTGGTCAGCAGGGCGGCGAGGGCTTCGAGCTGGAAGTCGGCGGACTGGGCGACCTCTTCGTCCGACCCGTCCAGCGCCTTCGCGGCCAGGCCGGCCTTGGCGTCGATCAGGTCGGCGACCCGGGTGTCGATGGTCTGCGCGGCGATGATCCGCCAGGCCGTCACCGGCTCGTCCTGGCCGATCCGGTGCACCCGGTCGATCGCCTGGGTCTGCTCGGCGTTGGTCCAGGACAGCTCGGCGAGGACGACGTTCGAGGAGACCTGCAGGTTCAGGCCGACGCCGGCGGTGAGCAGCGAACAGACCGCGATCGCCACCTCCGGATCGTTGACGAAGGCATCGATGTTCTTCTGCCGGGTCTTCGCGGTCTGGTCGCCACGGATCGAGGAGTACCGGATGCCGCGCTCGGCGAACAGTTCCTCGGCGGCGTCCATCACCTCGATGTGCCGGGCGAAGAAGACCACCTTACCCACGTTCTGCGCCAGCTGGGCGGCGTAGTCGGCGGCCAGTCCGGCCTTCGCCTGACCGATCCGGCGGAACAGGCTGAAGACGTTCTCGCCGGTCTTCTTGGCCGCCATCTCGGTACGTTCCCAGCCGGCCACCTGACGGACCAGGTCGTGGTCGATCCCGTCCACGACCACGCCCGAACGGCGGGTCTCCAGCGCGGTCCGGTAACGCTCGACCAGCCGGTCGGCGAGCTCCCGCTCGGCGGCCCGGATCGAGCGGCCGACGGCGCCGTCCAGCTCGACCGGCAGGTCGGCGATCCGGCGCGCCGGGATGTCGGCGGCGACGTCCACCTTACGGCGGCGGACGATGCCCATGTCGATCACCGCGGCCCGCGCGGCGGCGGCGAACCCCGGGTCGGCCGGGGTCAGGTCGGTGTCGTCGAGCTTCGCCATCAGCTCCGGCCGCGGCGCCTTCTCGTCGACCCAGCCGAGGAACTCCCAGATCGCGGTGAAGTCCTCGATCGAGTTGATCAGCGGCGTACCGGTCAGCGCCATCAGCAGCGGGCGCCCGGCCCGGGAGCGAATCCGGTTGGACAGATCCAGCACGTTCCGGGAGCGCTGCGACTTCTTGTTCTTGATGAAGTGCGCCTCGTCCACCACCATGCCGCGGAAGCCGAGGTCGCCGAGCCAGCCGACGTGCCGGTCGAGCACCTCGTAGTTCACCACCACGATGTCGGCGAAGCCGTCGATCGAGTCGCCGTCACCGTGGATCACGGTCGGCGTCCGGCGCGGGGTCCAGAGACCGGCCTCGCGGGCCCAGTTCGTCTTGACGACGTTCGGGACGACGGCCAGCAGGGGATAGGCGTCGGCGGCCTGGGCAGCCAGCAGCGCCTGCGCGGTCTTGCCGAGGCCGGGCTCGTCGGCGAGCAGGAAGGTCCGGTGCCCCTCGGCCGCGGCGGCGATCAGCCGGGCCTGGTGCGGCATCAGCTCCAGGCCGCGGAGCCGGAGCGCGTCGATGCCACCGGCCAGCCGCATCGACATCGGGTCCGGCAGGTTCATCGTGGCGGAGGCCGCGGCGTGCTCGAACGAGCGCAGCAACGGCCCGATCAGCTCCCAGCCCGCCAGCCGGCCGGCGTGCGCCGGCCGGGCCGGCGCGGCGGAGAAGTCCGGGGTCAGGAACGGGTTGGCCAGCTGCCGCGAGACCACCGCCTGCGGTACGACCCGCCGGGACGTGGTCTCCGGGGCGATCTCCGGCTGGACCGGCTCGGGCTCCTCGGGCGGCTCGATCCCGGCGTCGGCCAGCATCTGCCTGCGCAGCGTCGCGGCCGCCTCGGAGATCACCGCCTCCTCGGCCAGCAGACCGAGCAGCGACGGGTCCAGCGCGGCGGTCTTGGCCAGGATCGTGGCGATCCCGTCGAGCCGCCGGAGCTGCTCGGTCCGGTACGCCTCGGTCGCGGCCGTGTCACCGTTCACCCGGGCCCGCTCCTCGCGGACGAGCAGGGCGACGACCTGGAACTTGGTCCGGGTCGACGGCTTGGTCGCGGACCGCGTGACCGCGCCCTCGACCTCGCGCACCGCCTGGGCGAGGACCTGGATCAGACCGTCCGACTCACCGTCGCGGGTACGGCGCCGTCGACGGGGTGCTGCTGCGGAACGGGTAGCGCCGGGCTGGCGCTGACCTCGTCGGGCCAACGTTTCCTCCTGTGTCGTGCCACGACGGAGCCGCGGCGGAACGCCAGACCGCACGAGGACCGGCCCGCGGACGAGACGTCACGCGGAGCCGTCCAGAGGGTCCTCCAGGAACACGGCTCAGAATTCACCGCTCCTGTAAGCGCGATCGAGAATCAATCCTACCGCGCCGATTGTGGCCCGCGCCATCGGGTACTGGCGGGCTGGAAACCAGGGCACCGGAGGGGGCGAGACGTGGAGCAGCTGGGTACCAGGCCGCTGGCCGACGCGGAACTGCATGGGATCGACGCGTACTGGCGGGCCGCGAACTACCTGTCCGTCGGGCAGATCTACCTACTCGCCAACCCGCTGCTCCGCGAGCCGTTGCAGCCGGAGCACATCAAGCCCCGGCTGCTCGGTCACTGGGGTACGACGCCCGGGCTCAACCTGCTCTACGCGCACCTCAACCGGGTGATCCGGCAGGGTGATCGGGACGTGCTGTTCGTGACCGGTCCGGGCCATGGCGGTCCGGCGCTGGTGGCGAACACCTGGCTGGAGGGCAGTTGGACCGCCGCGTACCCGAACACGACGCGGGACGAGGTCGGCATGGCCCGCCTGTTCAAGCAGTTCTCGTTTCCGGGTGGGATTCCGAGCCATGTGGCCGCGGACGTGCCGGGCTCGATCAACGAGGGTGGCGAGCTCGGCTACTCGCTGAGTCACGCGTACGGCGCGGCGGCCGACAATCCGGACCTGGTCGTGGCATGCGTGGTCGGTGACGGCGAAGCCGAGACCGGTCCGCTCGCGGCGGCGTGGCATTCGAACAAGTTCCTGGATCCGGCGCGCGACGGTGCCGTACTCCCGATCCTGCATCTGAACGGCTACAAGATCGCGAACCCCGCCGTCCTGGCGCGGATCGGTGACGACGAGCTGACCGCGCTGTTCCGCGGGTACGGGTACGAGCCGTACCTGGTCGCCGGATCCGAGCCGGAGGCCGTGCATCAGGCACTGGCGGCGACACTCGATCAGTGCATGCAGCGGATCGACGAGATCCAGCGCGAGGCACGCTCGGGGTCTGCGAGTCGGCCCGCTTGGCCGATGATCGTGTTTCGTACGCCGAAGGGCTGGACCGGGCCGCACACCGTGGATGGTGAACAGGTCGAGGGTACGTGGCGGGCGCACCAGGTCCCGTTGTCCGGCGTACGGACGAATCCGGATCATCTGCGCCAGCTGGAATCGTGGCTGCGGAGCTACCGGCCGGAAGAACTGTTCGACGCGGACGGGCGGCCGGTCGCGTCGGTGGTCGAGCTCGCCCCGGAACCACGGCGGCGGATGGGATCGAGCCCGCACGCGAACGGTGGGGAAGTCAGCCGCGACCTGGAGCTGCCGGCGGTGGCCGAGTATGCCGTGCCGGTGAAGGTGCCGGGCGCGGAGGACGGTGAGCCGACGAAGGTCTTCGGTGCGTACCTGCGCGATGCGTTCACGCTGAACCCGGACAACCTGCGGCTCTTCGGACCGGACGAGACCGAGTCGAACCGGTTGAGCGCCGTGTACGAGGTGACCGGCAAGCGCTGGCTCGGCGAGCTGCGCGACGGCGACAACCATCTCGCGCGGGACGGGCGGGTGCTGGAGATCCTCAGCGAGCACACCTGCCAAGGCTGGCTGGAAGGGTACCTGCTGACCGGCCGGCATGGCGTGCTCTCCTCGTACGAGGCGTTCGTGCACATCGTCGACTCGATGGTGAATCAGCACGCCAAGTGGCTGAAGACGATCAACCGGCTGGAATGGCGGCGGCGCATCCCGTCCCTGAACTACCTGCTCACGTCGCACGTCTGGCGACAGGACCACAACGGCTTCTCGCATCAGGACCCCGGGTTCATCGATCATGTGGTGAACAAGAAGGCCGAGGTCGTCCGGGTGTACCTGCCACCTGACACGAACACGTTCCTGTCCACGATGGACCACTGTCTGCGGACCCGGAACTACATAAATGTCGTTGTCGCGGGCAAGCAACCGCAGCCGAACTGGCTGGACTGGGAGGACGCCGCGCTGCATTGCGCTCGCGGCGCCGGGATCTGGGACTTCGCGAGCAACGACGACGGTGATCCTGATGTGGTGATGGCGTGCGCGGGTGACGTACCGACGATGGAGACGCTGGCGGCGGTGGATCTGCTTCGGCAGCAGTTGCCGGAGTTGCGGATCCGCGTCGTGAACGTGGTCGACCTGATGCGGTTGCAGGACGCGACCGAACATCCGCATGGCCTGCCGGATGCCGAGTTCGACGCGTTGTTCACCACCGACAAGCCGGTCATCTTCGCGTACCACGGCTATCCGTGGCTGATCCACCGCCTCACCTACCGGCGGAACGGGCACGCGAATCTGCATGTCCGCGGGTACATCGAGGAGGGTACGACGACCACGCCGTTCGACATGGTCGTCCGGAACAACCTCGACCGGTACCACCTGGCGATGGATGTGATCGACCGAGTCCCGGCCCTGGGCACGCGCGCGGCGAGCACACGTCAGTACTTCGCGGATCAGCGAACGCGGCATCACGCCCACGTGACCACCTACGGCGATGACCTCCCCGAGGTCCGCGACTGGCGCTGGACGCCCTAGGGCGACGGCGGGAGGAGTGCCTGGCGGACGATGACGAGGGTGAAGAGGACGAGGGTCAGGCCGTGGACGACCGTGCACCACAGGCAGATGGCGTCGATCTGGAAGAGTTCGGCCCAGATCAGGTAGCACACGAAGACCACGCCGACCAGTACGCCGGCCAGGCGCAGGCGGGCCGGCCATGGGGATCCGGTCCGCCACATCGGTGGAACCGAGAGCGCTGTCATGCCGACGAAGAACGCCAGGCCGAGGAGTGCGACCGGGATGCCGAACAGTTTCGAGTACTGGCTGCTGGTGACCTTCGCGCAGTTCACCACGCCCGTGTCGGGGCAGGCGAGCGTCGTACCGGCGGTGAAGTGCTCGTAGGTCAGGTACGCCGCGACGGCCAGCCCGGCGATCGAGACGGCGAGCGTGGCCCACGGGATCACGCCCAGGCCGCCGGACGGCCGGCCTGCCTTCGTGGTCGGCTGCGCTGTCCTGCTCACGTCAGCCCTTCTCGGCGCCGAGCTTGCCGGCCGCGCCGGTCACGGCCTCGGTGGAGCAGACGTTGGCGGGCTGGTTGTTGGTCAGCTTGCAGATCGCGGCGGTGTAGACGTTCGCCGAGGCCAGGACGGCCTTGCTGATCGGGTTCGACGGGTCCTTCAGCGCGTCGGCGATCTGGGCCTGCGTCTTCCCGGTCAGCACCTCAGGCGTGTACGTCGCGCCGGACGACACGAACTTTCCGCCCAGGTCCACGAACGGGATCGACCCGCTGCTCGAGACGTACGGCGGCTTGTTGTACGTGTCGAAGGTCTTCTGGTCCTCGGCGGTCGGGGTGTCGAGCGGCGCGTACTGGCCGCCGACCTGCTGGTTCGTGGTCGTCTCGACGCCGGTGAACGCCAGGTACTGGCTCGTGTACGACGCGCCGTGGAAGGACAGCGTCGCCGTGTTCGGGAACACGTCGCTGCCGGACGAGTGCGTCGTACCCAGGTTGGTGAACTTGCCGAACCGGGACAGCGCGACCGTCACGGGCCAGCGCTCGGCGGCGCAGTACGGGCAGAACTCGGCGCCGATGTAGAGCACCTTCGGCTTGCCGTCGGCGGTCAGGGGAGTGCCCTTGATCGCGTTCGGCGCCGCCTGCACGGCGGCGCTGCCGACGGTCGCGAACGCGGAGTCCGGGATCGACGACAGCGCGTTCACGATCTGCGCGTCCGCGGACCCGCTCGGGTTCGTCGCGGTCTTCTTGCCGCCGCCGACCAGCCGGATCGTGATGAGGCCGCCGACGATCACCACCACCAGCACCACGGCTCCGAGCGCGAGCAGGAGGCGCCGGCGCCGCTCGGCCTGCTGCTGCGCGGCCAGCTGCGCTGCGATCCGCTCCCGGGCCGCAGCCTTCTGTTCGACACGCCTTGCCATGACTCTCCTCCAACTCGCGTCCAGGCTCCGCAAGAACAACTATGCATCGGCCCCGGAAGTTCCTACCTGTACGTCACGGCGAGGTTACTCTTCCCGCACGGCCGAGGAGGAGCAGGCCGAGCACGAGGAGCGCCGCGAGGATCAGGTAGCCGGTATCGAGGGCGGTCGCGGTGGCCACTGCCGCGACCAGGAGCGGCCCGCCGGAGTCGCCCAGCTCGCGGCCCAGCTCGGCGGTCCCCATCGTTTGACCGAGACGTTCAGGTGGCGTACTCGCGGCCAGCGCGGCGAAGCCGAGGGGGGTGATGATGCCCGTGCCCGCGCCGATCAGGGCGGCGGCGATCAGCAGGAACACGACGCCCGGCAACGCGGCGCAGACGAAACCGGCGGCGGCCAGCCCGAGCCCGACCGCGGTACCGGTGCGGCTGCTCAACCGGCCGGCGTCGAGCGCCCGCCCCGCGCGCGGCTGCACGACGGCTGCCGTCGCGGCCAAGAGCGAAACGGCCGCGCCGGTCGCGATCGACCCCAGCCCGTCGGACCTGCCGGTCACGGGCAGGAACCCGACGCCGACCGACAACGCCGCCGTCGCGGCAGCGAGCGCCAAGGTCGGCCGCAGGAACCGCGGGTCCGTGATCCGCCGAGCCAGGTCGACCACCGTCTGCCGCCGCCGAGGCAGCGGCGGCACCACCGGTACGACAACCAACGCCCACACCGCCACGGCAAGCGCCAACGCCGTCATCACCGCGAACAGCAACCGGAAGTCCCCAAGCCACACCAACCCGCCACCGAGCAGCGGCCCAGCCGTGTACCCGAGGCTCTTGCAGAACCCGTAGCTGCCGAACGCCCGCCCGTGTTTCGCCGCCGGATTCAACCGCGCGACCAGCGCCGACGCGGCCGGCGAGAACGCCGAGGCAGCCGCGCCTTGCCCAAGCCGCGCGACCCACAGCCACCCCGGCCGGTCCGCGATCACAGAGGTACTCGAAGCAATCGCGAACCCGATCAGCCCGAACAGCAGCACCGGCCGCGCCCCGACCCGATCCGCAATCGATCCGAACACCGGCTTCAGCAGCACCTCGGCGCCGTCGTACAACGCCAGCAGCGCGCCCAGCGTGAGCAGCGAGGTGACGGCGTCCGACGACGATCCACCCAAGTTCGCCGCCACCGCATGCGCCCCGAACGCGGTCGTGAACCCGGCCGCGTAGAGCGGCCACATCTGCTTCACCGAACTTCTCCCGGCAGCTGGTCGCCGATTCCGGCCTCAATCTAGCTCGTCACCTCGGCGCGCATTCGCGGGATGGCTTGCGCGGGATTGGGACAGCAGTTATGTTACATAGGCGATGTCATATAGTGCGGAGGTGTCGGATGGACGAGACCGCGCAGCGGTTGCTCGGGTCGGCGGACCGGCTGTCCAGGGATCCGGAGACGGAGATCGACTGGGACGCGCCGGTCGGTGACGGGTACGGGTTGTCGCCGGAATGGAGCACGCTCTACGGGACGTCGTACTGGGACGAGCTGTCCGTTGACCAGCGCCGGGAGCTGACCCGGCACGAGTCCGCGTCGGTGGCGACGACCGGGATCTGGTTCGAGATGATCCTGCAGCAGCTGATCCTGCGGGACATCTACGACAAGCCACCGCGGACCGCCGAGTTCCAGTGGGCGCTGACCGAGATCGCCGACGAGTGCCGGCACTCGATCATGTTCGCGCGGGCCACCGCGAAGCTGGTCGAACCCGCGTACCGGCCGCGGCTGCTGGCCCGCGAGCTCGGGCGGATGTTCAAGACCGTCGCGACCGGCGAGTCCGCGTACGCCGCGATCCTGGTCGCCGAAGAGGTCCTCGACGTGATGCAGCGTGACTGGATGCGGGACCGGCGGGTCGCGCCGCTGGTACGGACCGTCAACCACATCCATGTCGTCGAGGAGTCGCGGCACATGGTGTTCGCCCGCGAGGAGACGCGGGAGCGGCTGGCTTCGGCGGGACGTGGTCGGCGCTGGGTGAGCGCGCTGGTGATCGCGATCGCCGCCGACATGATCGTGTCCAGCATGGTCAGCCCGCAGGTGTACGCGAACGTCGGTCTGGATGTGGATCGGGCGGTCCGCGAGGCGCGGCGGAACGAGCACCATCGCTCCTTGCTGCGGACGAGCTGTGCGAACTTGATGGATTTCCTCGGGTCGGTCGGCCTGCTGACGCCGGCGGCGGCGCGCGTGTATCGGCGGACCGGGCTGCTGTGAGGATGCGATGACGTTCGCGATCTCGGGGGAGTGCTGCTCGGACGCCAGTTGTGTCGCGGTGTGCCCGATGAACAGCATCCATCCGTCACCGGGGGAGGCCGGGTTCGGCACGGGTGTCAGCCTGTTCATCGATCCGCGCACCTGTATCGACTGTGGCGCGTGCGCGGACATCTGCCCGGTGGACGCGGCGAAGCCGGCTGACCGGTCGGCGGCCGAGGATGTTTCGCGGAACGCCGCGTACTTCGCCGGGTCCGACCCGCTCGCGGCGATGGATCTGGATACGTGGGAACCGCCGGAGTACCAGGTGTGGGGTGGCGGGCCGCGGCGAGTGCTGGTGGTCGGCGCCGGGCCGGCCGGGATGTACGCGACGCGCGAACTGCTGTTGCGGACGGATGCCGAGGTCACGCTCGTGGATCGGCTCGCGGAGGTCGGTGGGCTGGTGCGATTCGGCGTCGCACCCGATCACCCGCAGACGAAGCAGATCATCGACACGTTCGAGCGCATCACCCGGCATCCCCGGGCGCGCTGGCGTCCGGGGACCACAGCCGAGGAGTTGCTCGGTCGGGGTGGGTTTGATGCCGTGGTTCATGCGGTGGGGGCCCGGCGGAGTCGGCGGTTGGGGATCGTGGGTGAGGACTCGGCTTGTACGGCTGAGGATTTTGTTGCCTGGTGCAATGGGCGGCCGGGGGCGGTGTTGCCGGTCGAGTTGAACGGTCCCCGGGTGGTTGTGGTGGGCAACGGAAATGTCGCGCTGGATGTTGCGCGGTTGCTGGTGAGTGATGATGAGCGGTTGCGGTCGATGGACGTTGCGGCCGGGGTGCGGCGGGTGCTTGGTGCCAGTGGGATTCGGGAGGTCGTGCTGCTCGGGCGGCGCGGGCCGGAGGATGCCGCGTACACCGAGTCCGCGTTGCAGGAGCTGCAGGCGATGTCGGGTGGCCGGGTCACGCTGAAGTACCACGCGACACCGGTCGCCTGGACCGGCGCCGACCGCACGCCCAGCGCCGACCGCGCGGCCAGTGGAGCATCCGGTGCCGGCCGGGGGCTTCTGCTGGACGGCGGGGAGCTGATTTCGGCCGGCACGCTGGTGACCGCGATCGGCTTCGAAGGTGATCCGATCGACGGGTTGCCGTTCGATTCCGCGCGGGGGACCGTGCCGAACGTACGCGGCGCCGTCGTCGGCCGGCCGGGGCATTACGTCGCGGGCTGGATCAAGCGGGGCGCACGCGGTGGCATCGGCGTGAACAAGGCGTGCGCCCAGGAGACCGTCCAGACGCTGGTCAGCTCGTCCAGGGGTGCAGTTTCTCCGGGTTCCTGACCGCCCAGATGTTGGAGATCCGCTCGCCGGTGAACCCGAACGCGAACACCGTCTCGGTCACCCCTTCGTACTGCACGACCAAACCAGGCTGACCGTTCACCGTACGCTCCAGGATCGTCCGGCCGTGCAGTACGAGCGTGAGCTTCGAGAAGTACCGCGCGACCTGATCCGTGCCGTGGACCGGCTCGAGCATCGCCTGCACGATCCCGCCACCGTCGGCGACCGCGGTGATGTCCGGGTCCAGGATGCCGACCAGCGCCTGAATGTCGGTCGCCTCCCAGGCCGCCTTGAACTCCCGCACGAGCTCGGCGCGCCGGGCCGACGGGGGCGTGGGCGACTGCGACGCGTCGATCCGCCGCCGCGCCGACGAGGCCAGCTGGCGGCACGCGGCCGGCGTACGCCCGACGATCTCGGCGACCTCCGCGAACGGGTACCGGAACACGTCGTGCAGGATGAACGCGACCCGCTCGGCCGGCGTCATCGAGTCGAGCACGACCAGGAACGCCATGTTCACCGACTCGTCCAGCGTCACCCGGTCAGCCGGGTCCGCGCCGCCCTGACCGGTGTGCCACTCGGTGCTCTCGGGCAGTGGCTCCGGAATCCACTCGCCGACGTACCGCTCCCGGCGGGCGCGTGCCGACCGGAGCTGATCCAGGCAGATCCGGCTCGCCACCCGAGTCAGCCACGCGGCCGGGTTGTCGATCGCCTGCTGATCCGCGGGCGTCATCGCGTACCAGCGCGCGTACGTCTCCTGGACCACGTCCTCCGCGTCGGCCAGCGAGCCGAGCAGCCGGTAGGCGAGGTTGATCAGCTGCCGCCGCTCGCTCATGATCGCGCTCAGGCCTGGGTCGGTCATCTCGATCCTCTCGTCCATACCGGTCCGACGAAGCAGCCTGCCGAAACGTCAGGTCTGACACTCGCGAGGGCTGTCCCGTCGTACCGATCATGAGCACACCGAACGCGGTTTCCGAAATCGAGATCCGGCAGCGGATCGACACCCTGCTGACCGGCGTACGCACCGGCGACCTCGGCGCGCTGAAGACGATCTTCGCGCCGGACCTGGTCTCGTTCGACGTCCAGGCGCCGCTGCGGCACCTCGGGGCGGCGGTGAAGCTGGCCAGCTGGGAGCAGATCTTCACCATCTACCAACTCCCACTCGGGTACGAGGTACGCGACCTGACTGTCCTGGTCGACGGCGACCTCGCTGTCACGTACGCCGTGAACCGACTCAGCGGAACCCTGGCCGACGGCACCGAATCCGGCATGTGGGTCCGCTGGACCGCCGCCTGGCAACGCACCAACGGCACCTGGCTCATCGTCCACGACCAGGCGTCTGTCCCGATGTACTTCCCCGAGGGCCACGCCGCCACCGACCTCACACCCTGACCCGATTCGCTGACCCGACTCGCCGGCCGGGCCTCAGCCGGTCCGCACCGCGCGGCCGAGGATGTGCGGGCTCGCGGGACTCTTCTGATCCGGCGGGAACTCGAACGCATCCAGTTCCTCGATCGTGAAACCGGCCGAGCTGATCGCGGTCGCGGTGTCGCGGTGGGTGTGGCAGCCGCCGACGAAGAACGGCCAGATGGTCGCGTCCAGGGCGCGCTGCACGGTCGCGAGGCGGCGGCCCGGTTCGGCGGCGACGTGTTCGTAGAAGCGGAGCTCGCCACCAGGTCGCAGTACGCGCCGGGCTTCCGCGAGCGCGATGCGCTGGTCGGGCACCGAGCACAGGACCAGCGAAACCACGACCACATCCACTGACGCGTCAGGCGCCGGAAGCTGGTCGGCCGTACCTTCGACGACCTTCACACGAGCCGGCGCCTTCGCGGCTGCCTGTTCGGCGTGCGCACGCAGGAAGGGCTCCGGCTCGACCGCAAGCACCTGCGAGACCTCGGCGGGATAGTGCGCGAAGTTTCCGCCGTCGCCGGCACCGACCTCGATCACCTCGCCGACTGCCCCGGCCAGCAGCCGCCGCCGGTGCTCGGCCGCGCCGTGCTGGTCCAGCGTCGGGCGCACCCGCGCGTACATCCGGGCGAAGATCGGCCGTTTCATGGCACCCACCTTGTCAGATATGCCGGAGGTGGCGCGCCGCCGAGCTCACGACAAACCCGGCCCAGCCAGAACTACTGCACGAACGCCTGTCCAGCCGCTCGGACTAGGTGGGCGGCTCCCTGGTCGCCTGCTTGAAGATCTCGAACACGGCCAGGTAGTTCTTGCCGCCGTAGCCGTCGGTGATCGCCCGTTCGGCGATCTCTTTCATCAGTCGCGGCTGGTCGGAGTGGACGCCTTGTTCCACACTGGCTTGGGTGATGTGTTCAAGCGCGTTGAGGTTCATCTCCAAGGTGCCGAGGTCACCGGGATAGTTGCCCTTGTCCAGTTCGGGCGCCTGCTCGGCGAGGACCGAATCCACTACTGTGGGCATGAACCAGCCGAGGGCGTGCTCGGCGAACTCGACCGCCGAGACGTTCGCCGAGCCGACCAGGGCGGTGGCGTGCAGAAAGCCGTTCATGGTCGCGTACATCATGTCCAGCAGTGCCGCGTTGTACAGCACCGCCAGGCTGGGGTCGGAGCCGAGGTACCGGGGGTCGCCCACGCTCGCCAACGTCTGCCGGTGCTGGTCGAAGACGCCCGGCGAACCGCTGTACAGGAAGACCGATCCGGGGTGCCCGACCAGAGGCGGCGGCACCATGATCGCCCCGTCAAGGTAGCCGGCGCCGCGTTCGGTTGCCCAGCCGACCGCCGCACGGGCTTGCGACGGCGTACCGGAGTTGAGGTTGACCAGCACGCGGCCGTTCAGGGTGTCACCGGCGGCGCCGAGGATCTCGTGCATGGTCTCGTAGTCTTTGACGCAGACGATGATCATCGGGCCCGCCGAGACCGCCTCGATGACGGTGGACGCACGGTGGGCGCCCTTGGCGACAAGGTCGTCAGCCTTCTGGGGTGAACGGTTCCAGACGGTCGTGGGGTGGCCGTGGTCCAGGAACGCCGCAGCCAGCGCTGCTCCCATCGGTCCCAGGCCGATGACGCTGACGGGAGTGCGGTCATATCCGGATGAATGCTGATTTGTCATACGGGATAACCTGGACCCTCACGTGGGCGTGAGAGTCAACTCGAAGCGGTGAGCATCACATGCGTATTGGGGAGCTGTCCCGGAGAACCGGGGTCAGCGTGCGGTCGTTGCGCTACTACGAGGAGCAGGGCCTGCTGAATCCGCTACGGCGGTCCAGCGGATACCGCGAGTACCGCGAACAGGACTCCGAAACCGTGCGGGGCATCCGCATCCTGCTCGCTGCCGGACTCAACACCGCCACGATCGCCGAACTACTGCCCTGCATGATCAACGATGACCGAGGGTTGACGCCGGGCTGCTCTGGGCTGCTCCCGAATCTGCGCCGGGAACGTGAACGACTCAACGCGGCCGTGGCAGAACTCCTTGCCGCGCGCGACACGCTGGACTCCATCATCGAGGCCGAACCGCTGATGGAAACCGACGATCCGCTGGCGTGCGCGGCCGCGCCGACGAGCTAGGCGCGACAGCAGCGCAGGTGCTCCGGCGCCGAGCGCAGCTGCGCCGTGCCCATCCACCGCGCCGCGCCCATCCACCGCGCTGTGCCCATCCACCGCGCTGTGCCGATTGAGTCACACACTGCGCAGCACCGACACGACGACGCCCAGCACGGCCGCGTTGTCGCCGTCGATCACTTCGTAGGCCGGGTTGCGGGGTTCCAGGTACACGTGCCCGTTGCGTCGCCGGTACACCTTGACGGTGGCCTCTTCGTCGATCATCGCGGCGACGATCTGGCCGGAGTGTGCTTCGGTCTGCTGCCGGACCACGACGATGTCGCCGTCGCAGATGGCCGCGTCGATCATCGACTCGCCGCGGACGCGCAGCCCGAAGACGTTGCCGCGTCCGGTCAGGCCGCGGGGGAGTTGGAGTACGTCGTCCACGTGCTCGATCGCGGAGATCGGCGTACCGGCCGCGATGTCTCCGACGACCGGGACCGGTACGTTGTCGCCGTTGTCCCGCGCGGCCGGCTCCTGCAGGAACATCCGGACGTCGATCGGCCGCGACACCGACGGGCTGCGGCGCAGGAATCCCTTGTCCTCCAGGGCGGCCAGGTGCTTCGACACCGACGAGGACGAACGCAGCCCGACCGCGTCGCCGATCTGCCGGCTGCTCGGCGGGTACCCGTGCTGGGTCACCCAGTCCCGGATCACCACCAGGATCCGCTGCTGCCGCTCCGGGAGAGCGGCGAGGTCGAGGTCGCCGAACAGGTCGAGATCAGTCACCGCGAAATCCTAGTCGCCCCGGCGACACCGCCCCAAACCGGTTTGGGGAGTCGCGCCTACCCGGAACGGGCTGTAGACCTCCCCAAACCGGTTTGGGGCGGGTCAGCGGCGGAGTTGGTGGGGGAGCCAGAGCGAAGTGGTGTCGGTCGGTGGGGGGTGGTGGTCACGGATGTGCTCGACGAGAGTCGTCAGATCCGGATGCTTGTTGGCTCGCAACCGGATCAGCGACCACGGGTACACCGGAGTCGGATCGACCACCCGGAGCCGCCGTAGGTTCCGCAGCCACGGCCCGGCCTCGCGGGTCCGCTCGCCCCAGAAGGTGACGAGTGACTTGGACTCGGCCACGGTTTCGACCAGGTCCTCGAACCCGAAGTTCGGTCCGGTCGAGTCGATCGTCAGCCCGAAGTCCGCGGACAGCTCGCGATAGAACGCGCCCCACTCGCTGCCCTCGATGATCCCCGGAATCCAGATCGTGTACGCGCGCAACTCGTCCAGCGGGACCGTCGTACGGTTCGCCAGCGGATGCCGGTCGCCGACGATCACGTCATGCGGTTCCAGGTACGCGACCATGCTGTTCAGACCGGACGGAAGCGGCTCCGGGTGGTACGCGAAGGTCGCGTCGATCTCGCCGGCGATCAAGGCCGGCACCGCCGCGTTCAGCCCCCGCAGTACGAGTGTCTTGAGCGCGATCTCCGGATGCGTGTGGTGGAAGTCGAGCATCAGCACGGCGGGCAGCAGGCGGGAGCCGAGGATGTCGACGCGCAACGGCCGCGCCTCACTCTGCACCGACTCGATCGCATGCCGCGCGGCGATCAGGACCGAGTGCGCGTGCGGCAGGAACCGCCGTCCTTGCTCGGTCAACGTCGCGCCGGTGGGAACCCGGTCGAAGAGCGTGACGCCGAGCGAGGCCTCCAGTGCCGCGATCCGCTTCGACACCGCCTGCTGACTGAGCTCGAGCCGATCGGCGGCGTACCGGAACTGTCCTTCCTCGGCGACGGCTACGAACGCCCGCAGGCTGTCGAGATTCACGGGACCAGACAGTACAACCAACAGTTGTCGAGCAGCGTGTCGGGTTGTTTGATCGCGCGGCGGTCACCGCATTTGGATGAGGACTCCAGACAACTGACAGTTGTGGAGCCCGGGTGTCTTCGTTCACACATCTGCACGTACACACGCAGTACTCGCTGCTCGACGGCGCCGCGCGGCTGAAGGACCTCTTCGCCGCCTGCGCCGAGCACGGCATGACCCACCTCGCGATCTCCGACCACGGCAACCTGCACGGCGCGTACGACTTCTTCCAGCAGGCGCGCAAGAGCGGAATCACCCCGATCATCGGCATCGAGGCGTACGTCGCGCCCGGTTCGCGGCGTACGAAACAACGCGTGGTCTGGGGCCAGCCGCATCAGAAGCGCGATGACGTTTCCGGGTCGGGCGGCTACACGCACAAGACGATCTGGGCCCGGGACGCGACCGGCCTGCACAACCTGTTCCGGCTGTCGTCCGACGCGTACCAGGAGGGCTGGCTGACGAAGTGGCCGCGGATGGACAAGGAGACCCTGGCGCGGTGGTCCGACGGGTTGATCGCGTCGACCGGATGCCCGTCGGGTGAGGTGCAGACGCGGCTGCGGCTGGGTCAGTTCGACGAGGCGGTCGCGGCGGCAGCGGCGTACCAGGACATCTTCGGCAAGGAGAACTACTTCCTCGAACTGATGGACCACGGCATCGACATCGAACGTCGCGTCCGCGACGACCTGCTCGCGGTCGGCCGCCGGCTGGGCATTCCGCCGTTGGTCACGAACGACTCGCATTACACCCGCGCCGAAGAGGCGACGGCGCACGACGTGCTGCTGTGCATCCAGACCGGCAAGACGCTGGCCGAGCCGGACCGCTTCCGGTTCGACGGGTCCGGCTACTACCTGAAGTCCGCGGCCGAGATGTACGCGGTGGACTCGTCGGAGGCGTGGCAGGAAGGTTGCCGGAACACCATGGTCGTTGCCGAGCGCATCGATCCGGCCGGGATGTTCACCAAGCAGGACCTGATGCCACGGTTCGCCGTGCCGGACGGGTTCACCGAGGTGACCTGGTTCAAGGAAGAGGTGCTGCGTGGGATGCGGCGGCGGTTCCCGGACGGGTGGAGCGAGCGGTATCAGCAGCTGGCCGAGTACGAGATGGACGTGATCGTCCAGATGGGGTTCCCGGGGTACTTCCTGGTGGTCGCGGACTTCATCATGTGGGCCAAGGGCAACGACATCGCGGTCGGCCCGGGGCGCGGCTCGGCGGCCGGGTCGCTGGTCTCGTACGCGCTCGGCATCACCGACCTGGACCCGATCGAGCACGGACTGATCTTCGAGCGGTTCCTGAACCCGGAGCGGGTGTCGATGCCGGATGTGGACATCGACTTCGACGAACGCCGCCGGGTCGAGGTGATCCGGTACGTGACCGGGAAGTACGGCGCGGACAAGGTCGCGATGATCGGCACGTACGGCACGATCAAGGCGAAGAACGCGATCAAGGACTCGGCCCGCGTCCTCGGCTTCCCGTACGCGACCGGCGACCGGATCACCAAGGCGATGCCGGCCGACGTCGGCGGCGCCGGGATCGGCCTGACCGGGATCACCGACCCGGCGCATCCACGCTACGACGAGGCCGTCCAGGTCCGGACCATGTACGAGGAAGAACCGGACGTCCGGACCGTGATCGACACCGCCAAGGGCGTCGAGGGCCTGGTCCGGCAGATGGGCGTCCACGCGGCCGGCGTGATCATGTCCAGCGAGCCGATCGTCGATCACGTACCGGTCTGGGTCCGGCACACCGACGGCGTCACGATCACCCAGTGGGACTACCCGAGCTGCGAGTCGCTCGGCCTGCTCAAGATGGACTTCCTCGGGCTGCGGAACCTGACCATCATCGACGACGCGGTGAAGATGGTCCGGGCAACGCGGGGGATCGAGATCGATCTGCTGCGCTTGCCGCTCGACGACGCGCGTACGTTCCAGTTGCTCGGCCGCGGCGACACGTTGGGCGTGTTCCAGTTCGACGGTACGGCGATGCGGGCGCTGCTGCGATTGATGCGGCCCGACCAGTTCGAGGACATCACGGCCGTGACCGCCCTGTACCGGCCGGGCCCGATGGCGATGAACTCGCACAACAACTACGCGCTGCGGAAGAACGGGCAGCAGGAGATCACGCCGATCCATCCGGAGCTGGAGGAGCCGCTGCGCGAGGTGCTCGGGCTCACGTACGGGCTGGTCGTGTACCAGGAGCAGGTGCAGAAGGCGGCGCAGGTCCTCGCCGGGTACAGCCTCGGTCAGGCCGATCTGCTCCGCCGGGCGATGGGCAAGAAGAAGAAGGAGGTACTCGACCAGGAGTTCGTGCCGTTCCGGGATGGTTGCCGCAAGCATGGATTCTCGGACGCGGCGACCCAGGCGGTGTGGGACGTCCTGGTCCCGTTCGCCGGGTACGCGTACAACAAGGCGCATGCGGCGGCGTACGCGCTGGTCTCGTACTGGACCGCGTACCTGAAGGCGAACCACCCGGCCGAGTACATGGCCGCCCTGCTGACGTCGGTGCAGGACGACAAGGACAAGTCCGCCGTGTACCTGAACGAATGCCGGCGGATGGGCATCAAGGTACTCCCGCCGGACGTGAACGAGTCGGTGGCGAACTTCGCGGCGCAGGGCGACGACGTGGTGCTCTTCGGACTGTCAGCGGTCCGGAACGTGGGTACCGGAGTCGTCGACGCGATCACCCGCGGCCGGGAGCGCGGCCGGTACACGTCCTTCCCGGACTTCCTCGCGAAGGTCGACAGCGCTGGATGCAGCAAACGGGCGATCGAGTCGCTGATCCAGGCCGGCGCGTTCGACACGCTCGGGCATACTCGCAAGGGTCTGCTCGCGCGGCACGAGGAGCTCGTGGAGAACGCGGTCGCGGTGAAGCGCAAGGAGGCCGAGGGGCAGTTCGACCTGTTCGGTACGGCGTTCGGTACCGGCGAGGTGCCGGTCTTCGCGGTGGATGAGCGGTTCGCGCCGGAGGAGTGGGACAAGACCACGCTGCTCGCCCGCGAACGCGAGATGCTCGGTCTGTACGTCTCGGACCATCCACTTTTCGGCCTGGAACACGTACTCGCCGATCGCTCCGACGCGGCGATCGCCCAGTTGGCGGACCGGCCGGACGGTTCGGTCGTCACGATCGGCGGCATCATCTCCGGCCTGCAACGCCGGGTCACGAAGAAGGGCGATCCCTGGGCGACCGCGACCGTCGAGGACCTGGCCGGCTCGGTGGAGTGCCTGTTCTTCCCCGCGACCTACCAACTGGTGTCCGGCCGGCTGCTGCAGGACGCGGTCGTCCTGGTCAAAGGCCGCCTGGACAAGCGCGACGACGTACCCCGCCTGATCGGCTCGGAGATCACGGTCCCCGAGCTGACCACGGCCGGGATCGTGGAGCTGGAGATGACGCAGGCCAACGTCGTCCCGCGCACGGTCAACCAGCTCCGCGACATCCTCGCCGCGCACCCCGGCGCCGCCGAAGTGCGCCTCCGCGTGCGCGGCCCGGCAACGACGACGACCTACCGCCTGGCCTTCTCCATCAACCCACGCCCGGAGTTCTGGGCCGACCTCAAGGCCGAGGTTGCCTCGGTGCGGGCCCGGCGGTAGGCGGCGCGGCGGGCCAGCGGGACGGTGCCGAGAGCAAGGAGTGCCAGGCCCGCGCCGATCCAGCCGACGGCGGAGTAGCCGGTGCCGGCGTCCAGGGCCAGGCCGCCGAGCCATGGGCCGACGGTGATGCCGACGTTGAACGCGGAGATGTTGAACGCGGCCGCCAGGGTCGGCGCGGAATCCGCGATCGCGAAGACCCGGGAGTTGACCGCCGGGTTCGCGGCGAAGCCGAAGGTGCCGACCAGGATGATCGCCGGGATGGCGATCCACGGGGTTCCGGCGCCGAGCCCGAGCACGAGCGCGGCGGCGCCGAGACCGCTCAGGCTCACGGCCAGGACGCCGAACGGGCGCCGGTCCGCGGTGCGGCCACCGACCGTGGTCCCGGCCAGCGCGCCGACGCCGTACAGAGCGAGAACCACCGGGACCCAGCCGGCAGGCACGCCGGTGGTTTCGGTGAGCAGGGCGGCGACGTAGCTGAAGATCACCAGGATCGCGCTGATCATCAGTGCGGTGGTGGAGTACGCGAGCCAGAGCTGCGGGTTCGCCATGCCGCGCAGCTCCGCACGCAGTTCTGGCGTCGTCGCCGAGCGGCCGCCCGGAATGGTCGCGAGCACCCCCGCGATCGCCAGCACCGACAGTCCGGCGACCGCCCAGAACGCCGACTGCCAGCCGAGGTGCTGGCCGAGCAGCGTGCCGGCCGGGAGACCGACGACCGTCGCGACGGTGAGCCCGCTGACCAGGACGCTCATTGCCTTCGCGCGCGCTTCCGGACCGGCGAGTTCGATCGCCGTCACCGACGCGACCGCCCAGAACCCGGCGTACACGAAGGCGCTGGCGACCCGGGTGGCGAGCAGGACCCCGTACGACGAGGTGAGCGCACCGGCCACGTGGGTCAGCGTGAAGACGGCCAGGAACGCCAGCATCGCGGTCCGCCGGGACCAGCGCAGCGTGACGACCGCGAGGATCGGAGCGCCGGCCAGCATCCCGACCGCGAACGCGGAGATCAGCAGGCCGGCCGCCGGGATCGAGACGTGCAGGTCGGTGGCGAGCTCAGGCAGCAGGCCGGCCAGCATCAGCTCGGACGTGCCCTGGGCGAAGATCGCCAGGCCGAGCAGGTAGACAGCGCGGGGCATAGGACGTGCCTCTCAAGATGGGAACGGTCAATATTGGAACGATCAGTGCAAAACCAGGGCATGCGTACGCCCCCGGTGGAACCGATGGCAGGTCAGAACGGCCGGAGCGCCGCTTCGACGACGGCTTCCTGCTGGGCGCGTGGGGCGCGCCGGCGGGCGGCGACGTTCAGGCCGCCGAGCACCGTGAACACATAGATCGCCAGCCCGGCCGCGTCCTGGTCCGGGTCGATCTCGCCGGCGCCTTGCGCCGTCCGGATGGCCGCGGTGAGCGCGGCCAGCTTGCGGTCGTGATCGCAGTCGAGCAGCGCCGCCAGCTCGGCGTCCGTCGGTCCCAGCTCGACGATCGTGTTGATCACGAAGCATCCGATCGGGTTGGCGGGGTCGGGGTCGACCGCGGCCCAGAGAATTCGCCGGACCCGCTCGCGGATCGGCAGCGCGGTGTCCTGGATCATCGCGAGCTGTGCGTCACTGAAGTCCGCCACGTACCGGCGGATGGCCCGGTCGAACAGATCGTGCTTGCTGGTGAACGTGTTGTAGATGCTGCTCCGGCCGAGGCCGGTCGCGTCGCACAGGTCCTGGGTCGAGGTCGCCTCGTACCCGGTCCGCCAGAAGACGCGCATCGCGGCGTCGACCGCTTTGTCCTCGTCGAACGTCCTTGGTCTGGCCATGACTCCGAGGTTAGCACGTTCTGGACTGATCTATCCAAAACTACACCGATAGCATCTGCGCATCGACGTGAGTGGCAGCGGCTCTTCGACAACAGGCCGCTGCTCGGTTTCACTCGGGGGAGTTGTCCGACAAGCAACTGGGGAGCATCGTGAGGTTGTTCAGACCTGGGGGGCCATTAGCCCTTGCGCTGGTGGCGGGGATCGGTTCGATTGTCGCCGTGACCGGCCCGGCGGCCGCTGACGGCACCAGAACGGTTTCGTATCGCGGCTACCAAGTAACCGTTCCAGCAGCATGGCCGGTGGTCGACCTGGCCGCCGACCCGACCGCGTGCGTCCGGCTCGACCGGCCCGCCGTCTACCTGGGCCGCAGTACGGCCCAAGCGGACTGCCCGGCCCACCTGGTCGGCCGGAGCTCCGGCCTGATCCTGGAGCCATTGACCAGCGCGGAGCCATCCACCGACGGCTTGCTGCGCCGCCAGATCACCGACGCGGGCGTACTCGCGACCGCGTACTACGCGCCGGGCGCCGAGACTGCCGCGAACGGTCTTCTCGCCACCGGCCGGGTGACCAGCAAGGCGCAGTCCGGACGCGCGGCGATCGCCCGGCCGCTCGCCGTGACGCCGTCGGTGGTTGCTACCGGCAACTTCGCCGGAAACGCCTTCGACGCCTGCGACGCGCCGACCCAGGCGACCATGGACGCCTGGCGACCGGCGTACCAGGGCGTCGGTGTCTACATCAGCGGTTCGGTCCGGACCTGTGGCACGCAGCCGAACCTGACGTCCGGCTGGGTGTCGGCGAATGCCGCGAAGGGCTGGCAGTTCCTGCTCCTCGACGTCGGCCTGCAGGCGCCCTGCTCGACGAGATTCCCGGTGTCGAACCGGATGTCGTCGGTCGCGGCGACAGCGATGACGCAGGGCCGGAACGCCGCGATCAACTCGGTGGCCGCCGCGCAGGCGCTCGGTTTCGCCCAGCGGAGCGCGATCTACAGCGACATCGAGGACTATCCCTCCACCGCGGCGTGCAAGGCGGCCGTGCTGTCGTACCTGAGTGGCTGGACGCAGGAGCTGAACTCACGCGGGTACGTCGGTGGGGCGTACGTCAGCGCCGCGTCCGGCGGGGCGGATCTGGCCAGCGTGTACACGAGTACGGCGTACACGCGGCCGGACAACATCTGGTTCGCGCACTGGGGAGCGACGCCGGTTGGTACGAGCCGATTCATTCCGGCGACGTACTGGAACAACCACCAGCGGGTGCACCAGTTCGCGGGCAATGTGTCCGAAACCAACGGTGGCGTGACGATGAAGATCGACCGGAACTACGTCAACCTGACTGCGCCGCCGCCGCCCGTCGCCAGCCTCAGTGTCACCGGTGGGGTCGCGGCCGCCACCCTGCGCTGGACGAAGCCGGCCAACACGACGCTCGGCCAGATCATGGTCCGGAGTTCGGCCGGCTCGAACCCGCCGCTGCTGCCGACGTCGGGTACGGCGGTGTACAACGGCGCGGCGAGCATGTTCACCCAGACTGGCTTGCCGAACTCGGCCAGCTACGCGTACCGCGTGTGGGTGAAGGACAGCAAGGGCAAGATCGGGCCCGGTGTCGACGTACGCCTGGTTGGTACGAAGGCAACGATCGGCGCGACCCCGGCGTCGGTGATGTACACGGGTGCGGTGACGGTGTCGACGACCGTGACCCGGCTCGACGGTGCCGCGAAGCTGGCCGGCGTACCGGTCGTGCTGTACGCGAAGGCGAAGAACGCGACGAAGTGGTCGACGGTCGGATCATTCAAGTCCGATGCCAATGGGGTGGTGTCCACTTCGCAGAAGCCGGGCGTGTCCACGTACTACATGTGGGGACACAACGGCGCGGCCGGGCTCCTTGGTACGCGCAGCGCGGCCACGTTGGTGGAGGTGCGCCCGGCGATGTCGGCGTACCTGACGCCGGCCGCGATCAAGCTCGGCGCGTCGACGCTGCTGTACGGGTACCTGAACCCGCCGCACGCGGGCATGACCGCCTACCTGCAGCGGCGGTCGGGTACGTCGTGGGTGGCCGTGACGACCGGCAGGCTGACGACGAACGGGAAGTTCGCGTTCAGCATCAAGCCGACGGCGCGGGGTACGTACACGTACCGCGTGGTGTGGCTCGCGGACGCCGACCACCAGGGCACACAGACGGCTTCGAAGGTCCTGACGGTCAGCTGAGGCAACGACTCTGGATCCGCTGCCCGGCGGGCGGCTGATCCTCGGCATCCTGACGACCGGGTGGACCGGCGAGCCAATTCCGAGACGCTCCGTCTCGCCGATGCCCGCGCGATCATCGCGGCCGGCCCACCGCGGTAGTTCGGCCGACGGGGGTTTTGCTGTCGCGGCTTCAGGTGTCTAATCGGAAGGGTTGCGGTAGTTCGGGAGGTCCACATGGCAACTGTTGGTGGACAGGCCGGGGTCGCCGCACGCGCCGGGTCCGCCGCCGCACCGCGGCGGCGGCAGCTGGGGCGGGCGATCGGACGGGTGCTGTCGACAACCGATCACAAGGTGATCGGCCAGATGTACCTGATCACGTCCTTCTGCTTCTTCCTGGTCGGCGGCGTGATGGCGCTGATCATCCGCGCCGAGCTCGCCCAGCCAGGCCTGCAGTTCGTCAACGAAGAGGTGTACAACCAGCTCTTCACCATGCACGGCACGATCATGCTGCTCCTGTTCGCGACCCCGCTGTTCGTTGGCTTTGCCAATGTCATCATGCCGGTGCAGATCGGCTCGCCCGATGTCGCGTTCCCCGCGGCTGAACATGTTCAGCTATTGGCTGTTCCTGTTCGGCGGCCTGATCACGCTCGGCGCGTTCCTCACCCCGGGCGGCGCGGCCGACTTCGGCTGGACCGCGTACTCGCCGCTGTCCAACGCGATCCGGTCACCGGGCGTCGGCGGCGACCTGTGGATCATGGGCCTGTACCTGGCCGGTCTGGGTACGATCCTGGGCGGCGTCAACTTCGTCACCACGATCGTGACCATGCGCGCGCCGGGCATGACCATGTTCCGGATGCCGATCTTCTGCTGGAACGTGCTGGTCACGTCGATCCTGGTGCTGATCGCGTTCCCGATCCTCGCCGCCGCGCTGCTCGTCCTGGAGGCGGACCGATCTCTCGGGGCGCATGTCTTCGACGCGGCCAACGGCGGGCCGATCCTGTGGCAGCACCTGTTCTGGTTCTTCGGGCATCCAGAGGTGTACATCATCGCGCTGCCGTTCTTCGGCATCGTCACCGAGGTGCTCCCGGTGTTCAGCCGCAAGCCGGTGTTCGGGTACATGGGTCTGGTCGCCGCCACGATGGGCATCGGCGCGCTGTCGATCGCGGTCTGGGCGCACCACATGTTCACCACCGGCGCGGTCGCGCTGCCGTTCTTCTCGTTCATGACCTTCCTGATCGCCGTACCGACCGGGGTGAAGTTCTTCAACTGGATCGGGACGATGTGGGGCGGCGCGGTGTCGCTGGAAACCCCGATGCTGTGGTCGATCGGCTTCCTGGTCACGTTCCTGTTCGGCGGTCTGACCGGGGTGATCCTGGCGTCGCCGTCACTGGACTACCAGCTGCAGGATTCGTACTTCGTGGTCGCGCACTTCCATTACGTCGTCTTCGGGACGGTCGTGTTCGCGATGTTCGCCGGGTTCTACTTCTGGTGGCCCAAGATGACCGGGCGGATGCTCGACGAGAAGCTCGGCAAACTGCACTTCTGGCTGCTGTTCATCGGGTTCCACACCACGTTCCTCGTCCAGCACTGGCTGGGCGTGGAGGGCATGCCGCGACGGTACGCGGACTACAGCCCGGCGGACGGCTTCACGACGCTGAACGAGGTGTCGAGCGTCGGTGCCTTCATCCTCGGCCTGTCGATGCTGCCGTTCTTCTACAACGTCTACAAGTCGCGGCGCAGCCCTCGCGTCGAGGTGGATGATCCGTGGGGCTGGGGCCGTTCGCTGGAGTGGGCGACCAGTTGCCCGCCGCCACGGCACAACTTCGTGTCGCTGCCGCGGATCCGCTCCGAGTCGCCCGCGTTCGACCTGCATCATCCGGACCTCGCGCCGCACGCGCACCACCACCAGCTCGAGCTCTAGGGGAGATCGTTCAGCAGCCGGGTGAGCTCCTGGTTGGTGTGCTGGGGTGACGGGCTGGTGGAGGCAAGCAGATCCAGGGCATGGGTGTACGCCTCGACGTCGTCGCGCTTGTCCAGGTAGAGCGCGCTGGTCAGATGCTCCAGGTACACGATGTCGGGCAGGTCGCGTTGCGGGAACCGGAGTAGTGAGAACGCGCCACCGGTCGCCGCGTGGCCGGTGCTGTGCAACGGGATGATCTGAATCGTCACGTTCGGCCGGGTGACCGCTTCGCGGAGCGCGGTGAGCTGCTCGCGGAGCACGCCGCGACCACCGATCGGGCGGTGCAGGACGGCCTCCTCGATCACTGCCCAGAACTTGAGCGGCGGCTCCCGGTCGAGCACCCGCTGGCGGCGCGTCCGGAGCGCGACGATCCGCTCGATCTCGGCGTCGGTGCGGGATCCGCCGGGACTCAGTCGCGCGACGGCCCGGGCGTAGCCGGCGGTTTGCAGCAGGCCTGGCACGAACTGGATCTCGTAACTCCGGATCAGGTCGGCGGTCACCTCGAGCCCGAGGTAGGCGTCGAACCAGTCGGGCGTGACGTCACCGTACCGATGCCACCAGCCCGGGTCGTTCGCCTCCCGGGCCAGGTCGAGGAGCCGCTCCCGCTCGCGGGCGTCCACCACCCCGTACAGACTGAGCAGGTCGGAGACATCGCGCTCCTTGAAGCCGACCCGGCCGAGCTCCAGCCGGCTGATCTTCGACTCCGACGCGCGGATCGCCCAGCCGGCGTCCGTACGCGAAACGCCGGCGCGCTCGCGCAGCTCCCGCAGATGACTTCCCAGCATCATCCGCAAAGCCGTCGGCCCCACCACCCCACGCCCCGCCATAACCACAACCCTACACCATTATCGAACAGGTGTTCCCATCTGATCCGGGCCGGCTGCGGGGGTTCAGTCGCGGAGGTACTCGGCTCGCCAGCGGAGGATGGAGGGGGTGGTGGGGCTGGGGGCTCGGTCGAGCTGGATCAGGTGCAGGTCGGGGGTGGTGAAGGACTGGATGGTGGCCCGGGTCAGCGGCCAGGGTGGGCCTTGAGGCTCGCCGGACTGGGGGTCAGCGTCAGAAGTGGGTGCGTCAGAGGGGGCGGCAGCGGCGTCGGGGGCCGCGGCGGCTATCACCAGGAGGGTGCCGCCGGGGGCTACCAGGCTGGTCACGTGGTGGATGGCGGTTGGCTGGAGGGGCCGGGGGAGCGCTTGGACGGTGTAGATCTCGACCACCAGGTCGAAGGCCTGGTGCCAGTCCGCGGGCGGGTTGAGCAGGTCGGCGACCCGGTAGTGCGCTCGCGAGCCGGGGTGGTTGCGGTGAGCGGTCTCGATCGCGCTGGGGGAGATGTCGAAGGCGGTGGTGTCGTAGCCGCGGTCGGCGACCAGCTCCGCGTCCCAGCCGGTGCCGGCGCCGACAACAACCGCGGTCTTGCCGGTGCCCTCGGGCTGCGACTCGTTGATCCAGTCGACCAGGAGTTGATGCGCCGTACCGCGGTCCCACGGCACGACCGCCTCGCCGTCGGCCGCGGCGGCGTACAGGTCTTCGAACCAGCCGGTCGCATCGTCACGGTCCAGTGACTCGCGGGCCAGCCGACGGGAGACGACATCAGGATCTTCAGGCATGCTCCACACTTTCATGTCCGCGTTGAATTCAGTCAGGTCCGAGGTGGATCGAGCGGACGGTCTGGATCGTGTCCACGTCCGCGGGCGACTTGTCTTCGCGATACCGCAGCACGCGGGCGAACCGCAGCGCCATGCCGGCCGGGTACCGCGGTGAGGTCTGCACGCCGTCGAACGCGATCTCGACAACGATCTCCGGGCGTACGTACACGACCCAGTCGTCGCGGCGCGCGGCGATCTCCTGGAACCGCTCGGTCTGCCAGCGCAACAGCTCGTCGGTCAGCCCTTTGAACGTCTTCCCGAGCATCACGAACTCGCCCGTTTCCTCGTCCCGCGCGCCGAGATGCAGGTTCGACAGCCACCCGGTGCGGCGCCCGTGACCCCACTCGGCCGCGAGTACGAGCAGATCCAGCGTGTGCGTCTGTTTGACCTTCACCCACCCGGATCCGCGCCGGCCGGCCTCGTACGGCACCGTCAGCGACTTCACCATCACGCCCTCATGCCCGCGCCGGACGGCGTCCGCGAAGAACTCCTGGCCGGCCGCCGCGTCATCAGTCACCAAGCGCGGTACGCGGCGCTCCTCCGGCACCAGCTTCGCGAGCCACTCGTGCCGCGCGGTGCTGTCCAGGCCGAGGAGATCCTGCCCGTCCTGGTGCAGGATGTCGAAGAAGTACGGCGTCAACGGAACCGTGTCCGGCCCGGTCGCCGATCGCGTCGCCGTACGCGATCCAGTGACCTGAAACGGCTCCGGCCGCCCATCCGGCCGGAGCGCGATCAGCTCGCCGTCGAGCACGATCTGCCGCGCGTCCAAGGCGCGTACGGCAGTCACTACTTCCGGGACTCGCGCCGTGATGTCGTCGAGCGTCCGCGTGTACACGACCACGTGATCGCCGTTCCGGTGCGCCTGGATGCGAATGCCGTCCAGTTTCCATTCGAGGGCGGCCGGCGTACCCGTCTTGGCCAACGCCTCCGCGATCGTGGTCGCCGACTGCGCCAGCATCGGCTGCACGCCGCGCCCGACCTCGAGGCCGAACTGGGCCAGGCCCGCCTCACCTTCGGTCAGCACCGCGACCGCGACCGGAGCGGCCGCTCCGCGAAGCATCGTGGCCGCCCGGATCTTGCCGAGCGGGATGCCGGTCGCGCGGGCGACCGCGTCAGCCATCACCCCGTCCAGCGCGCCCTGCCGCAGCTCCCCGCTGACCAGCTGCCGCAGGAACCACTGCTCGTCGGCGGTCGCACGCCCAAAGAGCGCGTCGACGGCCGCCCGCCGCCGTGCTTGCACGCCGGTGCCGGACATCTCTGCCAGCTCGGCGAACGCGGCGTCGACCGCTACGACGGTCAGCGAGGCCTCCGCCGCCGGCTCAGGCGCGTCCTGCAAGGTCCGCCAGCCCACGCCCGTACGCCGCTGGCGGAGCTCACCGGACAGGTAGGTGACGACGATCTCGGTCACCGCGGACCCGGTCACCGCGGGCTGGGCGCTGCTCGATTCGGTGGCCTTCGACAACAGTCCGGCGATGAACTCGGCCTTCTTCAGCCGCGACCTTGTCCCGGCCAGCGCCGCCGACGTCGTGACCACCTCACTCAGCAACATGATCCCAGTGTCACTCATGCCCCGGACAGTTTCCGGACGGCGTTTCGGGGATCAGGGCGCCGGCGGCAGCTCGTCCAGGAAGTTCGCCGACGGGGTGAAGAACAGCCCGCCGGTGACCGCGGTGGAGAAGTCGAGAATCCGGTCGTAGTTCCCGGCCGGCTCGCCGAGGAACATCCGCCGCAGCATCAGCTCGGTCACGGACGGCGTCTTGGCGTACCCGATGAAGTACGTGCCGAACTCGCGCGTACCGACGGTACCGAACGGCATGTTGTCGCGGAGGATCTTCAGCTCGTTGCCGTCCGCGTCCTCGATCACGTTCAGCGCGATGTGCGCGTTGGCGGGCTTGGCGTCGTCGGACAGCTCGATGTCGTCCAGCTTGGTCCGGCCGATCACTTGCTCCTGCTGCTCGACGCTCAGCGTGTTCCAGGCCGTCATGTCGTGCAGGTACTTCTGCACGATCACATAGCTCCCGCCCGCGAACGCCGGGTCCTCGGAGCCGATCAGTACGGCGTCCGACGCGGTCGCGCCGGTCGGGTTCTCCGTACCGTCCACGAAGCCGAGCAGGTCGCGCATCTCGAAGTACTTGAAGCCGTGCACCTCATCGACCACCGTGGCGGCGCCGTCGAGTGCCTTCATGATCTGATTGGCCAGCTCGAAGCACTGGTCCAGGTGCGCGGCCCGGATGTGGAACAGCAGGTCGCCCGGCGTGGACGGCGCGTGGTGTTCGTCGCCGTTGAGCTCGACGAACGGATGCAGACCGGCCGGCTTCGGACCGCCGAACAGCCGGTCCCAGACGTCCGCGCCGATGCTGGTCACGCAGGACAGGCTGCCCGCCGGGACACGGAAGCCGACCGAGCGCACCAGGCCGCTGACGTCCTCCAGCAGATCACGGGTGGCCTCCTCGCCGCCTGGCTCGACCGCGACGACCAGAAAGATCGCCGAGCCGGTCAGCGGCATCAGTACCGACTGTGGCAGGGCTCGGGTCGCGGCAGCTGCCCCCGGTGCCGGTTCAGTAACCACCGTGTACTCCCTCCGTCGACTTTGGCCCGATCTTCTAGAGTCCAGACATGGACCCGCAACAGCCCGGACCACCTTCGCAACCGGGCCCGTACCCGCAACAGCCGGGGCCGTACCCGCCGCCTGGGCCGCCGGGTCCTTATGTACAGCCGTATCCGCAGCCGCACACTCAGCAGTATCCGGGACCGTACCCACAACCGTGGGGCGCACCGCCGTCGTACCCGGGTCAGTTCGGGTACCGCGAGCCGCGGATCATCCCGGCGCCGGAGGGCACCCCGTACCACCGGCTCGGCCGTACGCCGAAGCACGCCTGGTGGCGCCCGGTGGTCGGTACGCTCCTGCTCGGCGCGCTCACGCTCTTCCTGACCGGCTTCGTGGCGGTCGCCTGGGTGGTGGTGCACCGCGTCCTCATCGGCCCGCTGCCGGCGGCGAGCGGTACGGACCTGTTCTCGAGCGAGACCGAGAACCTGGCGCTCAACCTGGCTCTGCTCGGCGTACTGACACCGGCCGTCGGCCTGACGGCCTGGCTGGTCCAGCGCCGGCCGTTCTGGAGTGTCGCCTCGGTACTGAACCGGATTCGCTGGCGCTGGCTGCTCTGGTGCTGCCTGCCCGGCCTCGGGTACATCCTGCTGACCTACCTGATGGGCATCCTCGTCGACGCGGTGTTCCCGTCGAACGACGCGATCGGTCAGGACGGCGGGTCCTGGGTCGGCCTCGGTGCGTTCATCGCGCCGGCGCTGGTGATCATCGCGCTGGTGCCGTTCCAGTCCGCGGCGGAGGAGTTCGTGTTCCGCGGCTGGCTGCTGCAGGCGATCGGCGCGTACGGGCCGGATCAGCCGCACGGGCGGATGCGGTGGCTGCGGACGATCTTCCGGACGCCGTGGCCGGGGATCGTGATCGGTGGCCTGGCGTTCGTCTCGGCGCACGGGTACACCGGCTGGGCGATGGCCGACGTGTTCCTGTTCGCGGTCGTCGTCGGCTGGCTGACCGTACGCACCGGGGGACTGGAGTCCGGGATCGCGCTGCACGCGCTCAACAACCTGTCCGCGTTTCTGTTGCCTGCGGCAATGGGTCGGCTGAGCGGCTGGGACGAGCAGGGCGGCGCGCCGTGGACGCTGCTGGTGTCCGACATCCCGTGCCTGGCGTTCTACGCGTTCGCCGTGCTCTGGCTGGCCAAGCGCAAGCGCGTGGCCACGGTGAGCTGAAACTGGGCTGAAACTGTCGGTGGGCTCTGGCAGGGTTGCGTCCGTGACTGACGCGAACATCGAAGCCGTCCTCTTCGACTGGGGCGGGACGCTTGCCACCTGGCACGACATCGACCTGCACGACACCTGGCGGGCGGTGACGACCGTCCTCGACGCGCCCCGCGCCGAGGAGCTGGCGGCCCGGCTGGTCGCGGCCGAGGGGTCGATCTGGCGGCGCTCGCGCGACGAGCACCGCAGCAGCACCCTGGAGGAGGTCTGCGTACTGGCCGAGGTGGTGCTGTCGGCGGAGGCACTCGCGGAGTACGAACGGCAATGGGATCCGCATACCGAGCTGGAGCCGGATGCGATCGACACGCTTCGTGCGCTGCGCGAGCGCGGTCTGAAGGTCGGGGTACTGTCGAACACGATCTGGTCCCGGCGGCGGCACGAGGCGATCTTCGCGCGGGACGGGGTGCTGGAGTTGCTGGACGGCGCGGTGTACACGAGCGAGATCGCGCACACCAAGCCGCACCCGGAGGCGTTCCTGGCGGCGATGGGCGCGGTCGGGGTGAGTGATCCGTCGCGCTGCCTGTTCGTCGGCGACCGGCTGTTCGACGACGTGTGGGGTGCTCAGAACGTCGGCATGCGCGCCGCCCACCTCCCGCACAGCGCGATCCCGCTGGAGCAGATAGGCCACACCGAGGGCACCCCCGAGGCGACGATCCAGCGCCTGGCCGAGCTGCCGGCGTTGATCGACACCTGGAACAACCGCGCCGCCTGACGCCCTGCGGGATTCGCCCTGGACCGGGGCCTATCCGAAGCCCTGCTCCAGAACCCCGAGCTCCCCAAACCGGTTTGGGGCGGGATTCGCCCTGGACCGGGGAGATCTACTGCCTGATTTGGGTAGGCGGCGCTCCCCAAACCAGTTTGGGGAGCTCGGGGCGCGGGGAGGAGGCGGAGGGGGTGGAGGTTTGGTGTCATGTGGGCGACTCGCTTCGGCTAGCGGATGGTTACCTGGAGTGGTTAACGTCCAACCTCCTTGCCGACCGCCCTTGGAGGTTTTTCACATGTTCACCACCCGCCGTCGGTTCGCCGCGCTTGTCGCGGCGGCCGCTGCCGGCCTGACCCTCACCAGCGGGGTTTCCCAGGCGGCCCCCACGGAAGCGACCGGAACGCCCGCGACCACAGCCACGACGGACACCGCGCTGCACGTGATGTCGTACAACCTGCGGTACGCCAGCGCGACCCCGCCGAACAGCTGGCCGGAGCGCCGGCCGGTGATGCGCGAGCAGCTGAAGAAGACCCGCCCCGCGCTGATCGGCACCCAGGAAGGCCTGTACTCCCAGCTGCAGGACCTCCAGGCCGACCTGGGTCCGTCGTACGACTCGATCGGGCTCGGGCGGGAGGGCGGCAGCAAAGGTGAGTTCATGATGATCTTCTTCGACCAGCGCAGGCTGCAACCGCTCGAGTACGACCACTTCTGGCTGTCGGACACCCCGGACGTGGTTGGTTCGCAGACCTGGGGAGGCTGCTGCCCGCGGATGGTCACCTGGGTGCACTTCAAGGACAAGGCGACGGGTCGGGAGTTCTACGCCGTCAACACCCACCTGGAGGCGTACTCCGCGCCGGCCCGCGCCAAGTCTGCCGACCTGATCCTGCAGCGGATCGCCGGGTTCGACCCGGCCCTGCCGGTCATCCTCACCGCCGACTACAACGAAGCCGCCAAGCCCGGTCTGCCGGTGTACGACAAGCTGGTCACGAGCGGGAAGTTCGCCGACAGCTGGCTGACCGCCGAGCGGCGTAGCGCGCTGTACGCGACGTTCCACGGCTACAAGCCGCTGACGCCGAACGGGGACCGGATCGACTGGATTCTGACCACGCCCGGCCTGCGCGTACGGAAGGCGAACATCAACACGTTCAGCAAGAACGGGCAGTTCCCGAGTGACCACCTGCCGGTCGAGGCCTGGGTCTCGCTGACCCGCTGAAAACCGAAGGACCCCCCGGCCAGATCGTGGCCAGGGGGTCCTGAGGGGTTTCGGAGTGGGTGTTACGCGGCGAGGGTCGGGTCTGCCATCAGGCGCAGGCGGCCCAGCGCCTCACGCTCGATCTGGCGGACTCGCTCCGCCGAGATGCCGTGCACCGCGCCGATGTCGGCCAGCTTGGCCTGACGGCCGTCGTGCAGACCGTACCGGCGGCGGATCACGTCGGCGGACCGTGGGTCGAGCTGATCGACCAGGCTGAACAGGCCCGAACGGTCCGACGCGTCGGCGACCAGCTGGTCCGGACCTGGCGCGGTCTCGGCCGCGATCAGGTCGCCCAGCGAGGTCTCACCCTCGTCGTCGACCGGGCTGTTCAGGCTGATGTGGTCCCGGCCGATGCGGATGAGCTCGGTCACCCGCTCCTCGTCCAGGTTCAGCTCGGCGGCGATCTCGTCGATCTCCGGCTCGCGCCCGAGCTTGCGCTCCAGCGTCCGCCGCGCCGATCCGATCTGGTTCAGCTGCTCCACCACGTGCACCGGCAGCCGGACCACGCGGGCCTGCTGCGCGATACCGCGGGTGATCGCCTGCCGCACCCACCACGTCGCGTACGTCGAGAACTTGAATCCCTTTCGGTAGTCGAACTTCTCCACCGCCCGGATGAGTCCCGTGTTGCCTTCCTGGACCAGGTCCAGCAAGGGCATCTGGGATCGTCCGTACCGGCGCGCGATCGACACCACCAGCCGGAGGTTCGCGGTCACGAACCGCTGCTGAGCCCGCCGGCCCTCCGCGGCCAGCCACTCCAGCTCATCCTCCGTCGCATATTTGGGCGCTCCGCCCTTCTTGCGTCCAACCCGCCCCTCGGCCAGCAGTTGCTCCGCCAGGAGTCCTGCCTCGACCGTCTCAGCGAGCTCGACCTCTTCCTCAGCCGTCAGCAGAGGCGTGCGCGCGATCTCTTCGAGGTAGAGACCTACACTGTCCTTGCCGTCGATACCGTCGTCCGTGCTGCGGACACGAGCCATGCGAGCCACCGAAACTCCCTTCGTCGTTACATGGAGAGCAACGCTCGAGTAGGGTTCAAGATTCCAGCACGAGTGTGTAAACACCCTGAACGTTCCCTGAGAGTTCCCAACAGCCAAACCTGGCGGAAATCGGTGTCCGCGGGCACATTCCAAGTATTCGGGGCAACCCGCACGGCCGAACCTGAGAATCTGACCAGAAATCAGCCGTTCCGGTGCCCTCGAATGTGCTGCACGACACACATTCGAGGGCGGAAATTCCCCGGTTCAGCTCAGCCCGAGGGTGTCCAGCTCCCAGGACAGCGAGAACGCGACCTCGCGCCAGGCGTCGTACCGCCCGCTGCGGCCGCCGTGCCCGGCCTCCATCTCGGTCTTCAGCAGCACGTCGGGCGTTCCGGTCGCGGTGCCACGGAGTTTCGCCACCCACTTGGCCGGCTCGACGTAGAACACCCGGGTGTCGTTCAAACTGGTGATCGCGAGGATCCGCGGATACTCCTGGGCGCTGACGTTTTCGTACGGTGAGTACGACTTCATGTACTCGTACACGGCCGCGTCCTCGAGCGGATTGCCCCATTCCTCCCACTCGATCACGGTCAGCGGCAGGGACGGATCGAGAATCGTCGTCAACGCGTCCACGAACGGCACCTCGGCGACGATTCCGCCGAATGCCCGCGGTGCCAGGTTCGCGACCGCGCCCATCAGCAGTCCGCCGGCGCTGCCGCCCTGCGCGACGATCCGCTCGGGCTTGGTCCAGCCGGCCGTGACCAGGTGCTCCGCGGCCGCGATGAAGTCGGTGAAGGTGTTCCGCTTGGCCAGCATCTTGCCGTCGTCGTACCAGTGCCGCCCGAGCTCGCCGCCACCCCGGACATGCGCGATCGCGAACACCACACCGCGGTCGAGCAGTGACAGCCGCGGGATCGAGAACCACGGGTCCATCGAGCTCTCGTACGACCCGTAGCCGTACAGCACGACCGGTGCGTTCCCGTCCTTCGCGACGTCCTTCCGGGCGACCATCGAGACCGGCACCTTCGTGCCGTCCGGTGCGGTCGCCCACTCGCGGTACTGCGTGTACGCGCCCAGGTCGACCCCGCCGAGTACGGGCTGCTGCTTGAGCAGTCGGCGCTCTCCGGTCGCGACATCGACGTCGTACGTCGTACCCGGCGTGACGAGTGAGGTGTACCCGAAGCGGTACCGGGTGTCGTGCCACTCGTCGTTGCGGCCGGGGGAGACCGTGTAGATCGGCTCGTCGAACTCCAGCGCATCGGGTGCCGCAAACCCGGTGCCGGTGCGGCGCATGATCGCCAGCTCGGTCAGCGCGTCCCGCCGCCGGTACAGGATGACGTGGTCGGCGAACGCGTCCGTCCCGAGCAGCCGGCTCGTCTCGTCGCCTTCGAGCAGGGTGGTCCAGTCACCCGGCGCGTCGAGCGGAGCAGAGGCCAGTGAGAAGTTGGCCGCGTCGGCGTTGTGGGTGATCAGCAGCTGGTCACCGGCGTGCTCGACGTCGTACTCGACACCCTCACGGCGCGGCGCGACCACTACCGGATCGCCGGCCGGATCCTGGGCGTCGAGCAGCCAGACCTCGCTGGTCAGCTTGCTGCCGAGCGCGATCATGATCGCCTGCTCGTTCCGGGTCAGGTCGACGCCGACCCAGAACCGCTCGTCCGGCTCCTCCATCACCAGCAGGTCGTCAGACGCGCCGAGCGCGTGCCGCCAGACCTGGTACGGGCGCCAGGCGTCGTCCACCTTCGTGTAGAAGACGGTCGAACCGTCCGCGGACCAGGCCGAGCCGTAGTGCACCTCGGGCAGCTCGTCCGGAAGCAGCTCACCGGTGCTCAGGTCCTTGACCCGCAGCGTGAACCGCTCGTCACCCTTGAGGTCGACCGAGTACGCCAGCAGCCGCCCGTCGGGGGAGACGTCGACGGTGCCGAGCGAGAAGAACTCGGAGTCGCCGGCCACCTCGTTGCCGTCGAGCAGCACCTCCTCGCCCGCGATCGCGCCGTCGGTCGCCGGCGGCTGGTCGCCGTCGGCCTCGACCCGGCAGTGCAGCGCGTACTGCTTGCCCTCGATCGTGCGCGAGTAGTACCAGTACCCGCCGTGCCGCGCCGGGACGCTCAGGTCGGTCTGCAGGGTGCGGTCGGAGATCTCCCGGAAGATTGCCTCGCGCAACGGTTCCAGGTGCGCGGTGCGGGCCTCGGTGTACGTGTTCTCGGCCCGCAGGTACTCGAGTACCTCGTCGTCGGTCTTGTCCCGCAGCCACTCGTAGTCGTCAGTGAAGGTGTCGCCGTGATGGACGCGCTGTACCGGCTTCCGGGCGGCGACCGGCGGCACCGCGGAGGATGAAATCTCAGACATGCCGCGAGACTACCCGGCCCCGAACCGGCTCGAAATCGGCTTTCGGTCAGATGCCGTACGTCGCCACGACCGGCGCGTGATCGCTCCAGCGCTCGGCGTACGTGGGCGCGCGATGCACGGCGCATCCGGTCGCCGTGGCGGCCAGCTCCGGCGACGCGATCTGGTAGTCGATCCGCCAGCCGGCGTCGTTGTCGAACGCCTTGCCGCGCCACGACCACCAGGAGTACGGGCCAGGTCCGTCGCCGCCGAACCGGCGGCCGAGGTCGACCCACCCGGCTTCGAACAACCGGTCCAGCCAGGCCCGCTCCTCGGGCAGGAAGCCGCTCTTCTTCCGGTTCGCCTTCCAGGCCTTCAGGTCCTCTTCGCGGTGCGCGATGTTGAGGTCACCGCAGACGAGTACGTGGCGGCCGTCGGCGCGCAGCTCGGTCAGCCGTGCGGTGATCGCGTCCAGGAAGGCGTACTTCTCCTCCTGCCGCGGCGGTGTTTCGAACTCACCGGTGAACACATACGTACTCACCGCGGTCAGTGTCGTGCCGTCGTCCAGTACGACGTCGGCCTCGACCCAGCGCCCGGTTCCGGCGAACCGCTCCGGGCCGATCTCGCCGCGCTCGTCCTTGATCGGCCGGCGGCTTGCCACCGCGACACCCGCGCGGCCCTTGTGCCCGTCGATCGCCGGTTCGGCGTGCGCGACGTTCCAGTCGGCGCCGAGCAGGTCGCGGAGTACGTCGTCGGTCGCGCGCACTTCCTGCAACAGCAACAAGTCCGGATCGGTGTCCTCCAGCCAGGGCGCCATCCCGCGCCGGAAGGCGGCCCTGATCCCGTTCACATTCACCGTGGCAACCGTCAGCACGCCCGGAACCCTACCCGTTGTGGTGCCCCGGGCGAACGACCATCAGCACGAGGACGACCAGCCAGAGCAGCGAGAAGATCCCGGTCGTCATCGACAGCATCTTCGCCTTCGGCAGTACCTCGTTGCGAAGCTCGGGCGCGCCGTCGGCGACTGCCAGCACGCTCGCCTGCGCGGGTACGACCAGGAAGCCGAGCACCAGCGCGGCGGCCACGGTCAGGACGATCGAGACGATCAGCCAGCGCTCGCCGGACATCTGCTTGCTGCCCGCGAGCGCGAAGCCGAACACGGGCACCGCCAGGCTGGCCCACGCGTACACCCGGCTGATCCGGTGCAGGATCCGCAGGCCGCCGACGTCGGGGGAGTCCGACGTCAGCACCCGGCGGGCGATCGGCGGGAACATGCCGGCCGCGATCGTCACCGGGCCGACGCAGAGGATCGCCGCGAGGATGTGGACGGTCAGGAAGAAGTCGTTCATCACGCTCACTCGGAGGTCGTCGAGAGGATCGCGTCCAGCGACTGCTCGCAGAGATGCTCGAGCGCCTCGGGCGAGACGGCCGGGTTGTCGATCCACACCAGGAGGGTCTGTTCGACATAACCCTGCCAGCCGTGGCAGGCCAGCTCTACCACCGGGGTGACTTCGATGCCACGCTCGGCGACCGCGCCGATCACCCATTGGCTGAAGACCCGCCGCAGATCGGAGTGCAGCGCGCGGATCTCCGGGTCACCGGCCGCGGACATCAGCAGCGTCGCGCGGTACAGCCGCGGGGCCTCCAGGACGGCGCGTACGAAGGCGCGGATGCCGGACCGGAGTTGCTCGTCCGGCGGCAGCGACGGGTCCGGGGCGGTCCGCAGCATCACTTCGGCGGCGGCTTCCTCGATCACCGCGTACCGGAACTTCTTCTTCGAGCCGAAGTAGTGGAAGAGCAGCGCGGGGGAGACACCGGCCTCGGCGGCGACCAGCTCGACGGTGAGCTCCCGGTGCGGGTCCGCGAGCAGTACCCGCCGCGCGGCGGCGAGAATCTGCGCCCGCCGTTCGTCGGGGCGCAACCGGGAGGTCTGGGTCATGCCGGACAGTCTATTGAGTATTTGGTCAACAAGCACTTACTGTTGAGTATCCACTCAACAAGCTGGAGGTCCGGATGCGTGGTCAAGTCGTCGTCATCACCGGTGCGTCGCGCGGGATCGGTGCCGCGGTGGCCCGGAAGCTGGCGGGCCGGGGTGCCACGCTCGCGCTGGTCGGCCTGGAGCCGGACGAGCTGAAGCAGGTCGCGGCGGACTGTGGCCCGGGGGCCGGCTGGTGGGAGGCCGACGTGACCGACACCGAGTCGCTGCGGGCCGCGGTCGAGGCGATCGTCGCGCGGTACGGCCGGATCGACGTCGTGATGGCCAACGCCGGCATCGCCGCGCCGGGTTTCAGCCGGAGCATGGACCCGAACGCCTGGGAGCGGGTGATCGAGGTCGACCTGCTCGGCGTCTGGCGTACCGTCCACACCACGCTGCCGTACTTGCTGGAGAGCAAGGGCTACCTTCTACTTGTGTCCTCTTTGGCCGCGATCGTGCACATCCCCGGCCTGGCGTCGTACAACGTGGCGAAGGCCGGTGTCGAGGCGATGGGGGACACGCTGCGGCCCGAGCTGAAACACCTCGGCGTACGGGTGGGCGTCGCGCACATGACGTTTGTCGACACCGACATGGTGCGTGGCGCCGACGAGCACCCGGTGTTCGGCCGGGTCCGGACCGGGATCCCGCTGGCGAGCAAGACGTACCCGCTGGAGTTCGCGGTGGACAAGTTCGTCGACGGGATCACCAAGCGGTCCCGGACCGTGCACGTACCGGGCTGGATCGGCGCGCTGAAGGTGTTCCGCTGGGTCATCCCGCATGTGATCGAGCTGGGGTCGCGGTTCAGCGTGCCGAAGGCGGACGCGGCCGCGCTCGCCGACATCGAGGCCCGCGGCGCCGAGGCGTCGTCCCGCCCGACCGGCGCCGGCGGCCAGGCCGACAGCGCGAAGACTGGCAGCGCCAAGACAGACAGTGCGAAAGCAGGTCGCTGATGAGTCGTGGGTACGACGTCGTGCTGCTCGGCGCGAGCGGCTTCACCGGCGCGTTGACCGCGGAGTACCTGGCGAAGAACGCGCCGGCCGGGCTGCGCCGGGCCGTTGCCGGGCGCAACAAACAGAAGCTGGAACGGTTCGGCAAGGACGTGCTCGTTGCCGACGTGACCGACCCGGCATCGCTCCGGGAGCTGGCCGAGTCCGCGAAGGTCGTCGCCACCACGGTCGGCCCGTACGTCCAGTACGGCGAACCGCTCGTCGCTGCCTGCGCCGAAGCCGGTACGGACTATCTCGATCTGACCGGCGAACCGGAATTCCTCGACCGGATGTACGTGCGCTACCACGAGCGCGCGACCCGGACCGGCGCGCGGATCATCCACGCGTGTGGCTTCGACTCGATCCCGTACGACCTCGGCGTGCAGTACACCGTCGAGCAGTTGCCGCAGAACGTACCGATCCAGGTCGACGGGCTGTTGCGGGCCGGTGGACGCCCGTCCGGCGGGACGTTCCACACCGCCATCACCGCGTTTTCCCGGCCGAAGCAGAACCTCGAAGCGCATCGGGCCCGCCGTACGGCCGAACCGCGCCCGGACGGCCGGAAGGCGCGCGCGGTCGCGGGCCGCATCCACCGCCAGCAAGGGTTCTGGGCAGTGCCGCTGCCGACCATTGATCCGCAGATCGTCGCGTATTCCGCGCGGCTGCTCGACCGGTACGGACCGGACTTCCGCTACGGCCACTACGCCGCGATGAGGCGGCTGCCCTCCGTCGCCGCCGGTGTGGGCGGGATGGGTCTGCTGGTCGCCGGCGCGCAGGTCCCGCCGGTACGAAAGGCTTTGCTGAACCGTCTGCAGCCGGGCGATGGTCCGAGTGCGGAGCAGCGGGCGCGGTCGTGGTTCAACGTTCGTTTCGTCGGGCGTGGCGGCGGCAAGCAGGTGATCACCGAGGTGGCCGGCCGCGACCCCGGGTACGACGAGACCGCGAAGATGCTCGGCGAGAGCGCGCTTTGTCTGGCGCTGGACGATCTGCCACAGACAGCGGGCCAGACCACGACAGCCGCCGCGATGGGACCCGCTCTGCGCGAGCGGCTGGTGAAAGCGGGGATGACCTTTGCCACCCTCGACGTCGACTACTACTAGCCGGGACGGCACCCGGATCGCCGTCTACGACTACGGCAACGCTGAGGCGCCCGTACTGATCTGCATCCACGGCTATCCGGACAACGCGGCGATGTGGGGACCTGTCGCCGAGGTGCTCGCCGACGACTTCCACGTGGTCGCGTACGACGTTCGCGGCGCCGGGGAGTCCGATCAACCGGGCAGCACGGCCGCGTACGCGCTGGATCGTTTGCAGGAAGACTTCCGCGCGGTCATCGACCAGGTCGCGGCCGAACGGCCGGTACACGTGCTGGCGCACGACTGGGGATCGATCCAGGCCTGGCACTTCGTCACCGATCCGGCGCTGACCGATCGGATCGCGTCCTTCACGTCCATCTCCGGGCCGTCGCTCGACCATGCCGGGTACTTCCTCCGGCGGCGCAACCAGGCGGCGCTGCGGCAGTTGCTGCACTCCTGGTACATCTTCTACTTCCACCTGCCCTGGTTCCCGGAGCTGGCGTGGCGGAAGGGCTGGGCGTACCGGGTGTTCGACCGGCTGGAGAAACAGGACGCCGACGGCCGCTCGATCGGCGACTACGTGAACGGCATGAAGCTGTACCGCGCGAACGTGGTGCCCCGGCTGATCCGTCCGGCAAAGCGGCGTACGGACGTACCGGTGCTGGCTGTGTCGCCCGAGGACGATCCGTTCGTCACCACGCCGCTGCAGACCGAGGTGACGCGCTGGGCCCCGAACGTGATGGTCAAGGTGATCAGGGGCGGCCACTGGATACCCCGGAACAATCCCGGACTTGTCGCCGAGCTGGTGCGGGAACACACCCGTGAGGTGGCAGGCTGGGGGACATGAAGACGCTCCTCAACCTGATCTGGCTGGTGCTCGCCGGGTTCTGGCTCGCGGTCGGGTACGCCGTCGCCGGAATCATCTGCTGCGTGCTGATCATCACCATCCCGTTCGGGGTCGCGTCGTTCCGGATCGCCGGGTACACGCTGTGGCCGTTCGGCCGGACCGTGGTCGACCGGCGCGACGCCGGCGCGGGCGCGTTGCTCGGCAACCTGATCTGGATCATCTTCGCCGGCTGGTGGCTGGCGCTCGGCCACCTGACCACCGGCATCGCGCTCTGCCTGACCATCATCGGCATCCCGCTCGGCGTCGCGAACTTCAAGCTGATCCCGGTCTCGCTGCTCCCACTGGGCAAGGAGATCGTGCCGACCAACCAGCCGTTCGCCGTGCGCTGATCAGGACTGTTCGCTCGCGACGACCTTGCGGACGTTCTCGATGCTGCCGCAGCCGGCGTCGATCAGGCGGGCTCGTTCGGCCGCGAAGGTTCCGCCGAGTTTGTCGCGGACGTCCTGTGTGACGTCCGGACGCGCCGGGTTGAGAACGTCGCGCTCCTCCTCGTCGAGGTGATGGGTGAGCGCTTCCGACAACTCGTGCAGCTTGCTGCTGAACTCCTCGCTGCCGGTGTCCGCCACCTCCATCAGGTCCAGCAGCGCTTCGTTGCCCTCGGCATGTTCATGCTCGGAGTGCTCGACCTCGTCCGCGTCGATGGCGTCCTTGCGGCGCAGCGTCGGGTACACCTTCGACTCTTCTGCCTCCGCGTGCGCGATCAGCACCGTGGCCAGGTCGGCGAGGACGGCCGCACGGTCGCCGCGTACGTCGCGCAGCTCCCGCAGCGCCTCCTCGAACCACCGGTGATCGGCCAGGATCACCTCGACCACGTCACCACCTGTCGCCGGAAGAATCTTCGGCATGCCGTCAGCTCCTCTCTCGGGGAGCCTCCGGTACCCGGCTAGTCCGTGCCCATGCCGGTCGGGGTGCTTTCATCGCTGAGCACCTGGCGGGCCGTCTCGGCGAGCAGCACCTCGCGCCGCTTTCCGCGAGCCTCGGCCACCTCGCACGCGTCCAGCAGCGCGGCCCGGTACACCGCGGTGTCCGGATGCCCGGGACGTGCGTCGCGGACCACGCGGCTGAGCGCGTAGAGCGCGTCCGAGATCTCGCCGCAGGCAAGCAACGCCTGACCCAGCGCGGCCCGATCGCGCAGCAACTGAGGATCGCCCGGACCGACGTCCTGCTCGTCGGCCGCGACGACGTCCGCGAGCAACCGCGCCTCCGCCCGCGGGCCGCCGACCATCAACCGCGCGCCGGTGACCGCCTCGGTCGCGGCGTGGGTCAGGTCGTGATGCGGACCGAACACGTCGACCAACTGCGGCGTCAGTAGCTCGAACCACGCGATCGCCCGGCCGTAGTTCGCCGTGGCGAGCAAGCCTTGTGCCACCCGCAACCGCACCCGCAGCGTGGCCGGGTCATCGGCGCGGAGCACCTTCTCCCGCTCGACCAGCGCCTCCTGGTAGAACGGCAACGCCTGGCCAGGCTCGCTGTCCTCCCAGTACGCCTCGGCCGTGCGGTACTCCGACGCCACCTCGAGCTCCGGATGCTCCGCGATCGCGGACACCGGCTCACCGCGTACGACGGAATGCACCGGCTGAGCGATCAGCTTCCGGCCGATGTAGTTGCGACCACCGGTCGAAATGACCCGGAACTCGCCGAGCTTCGACACCGGCACCCACAACACGGTGTGGTACGGCGTCCGGATCGAGGAACCGCAGTCCTGGCAGGTGTCGCGGTGCCCGTAGAAGTGGCCGCTGCCCGGGCCGGACGTGTCGGTCACCCGCCAGGCCACCGAGCACGCCGTACACGACGCGCAGAACGGGTAGACCCCCCGCCGTTCCTCATTCACTTGGCCCATTGTGGTCAGTTACGGGTTCTCCGTCAGCATCCGCACCGGCATGGACGACTTTTGTCAGCGCCGGATCGTCCACCGAGAACGTCCGGACCGGGCCCGGGGGAGTCTCGGCGGTCTCGAACCGGACCGTCACCCGGCCGCGGCCCGAGCCCCACACCCAGCCCCGGCCGTGCTCCGCGTGCTCGACGTCCTGCCCTGGGTGGTAGCCGCGCTGGTCCCGTGGCCGTGACGGCAGCTCGACCACGTCGACCGGTGCGGCCGACGCGAACTCCTCCTCGGTGAACAGGTCGTCCTGAATCCAGTCGGCCAGTGACGAAACGCCTACTCCGAGCAACCGGATGCCGCCGCCGAGGTCGCTCTCCTCCAGCAGCCGGCGCGCGACCCGCGCGATCACCCGGGGGTCGTCGGTCGGTCCGGCCAGCGTCGACGACCGGGTGTGGGTGGTGAAGTCGTGCATCCGGGTCTTGACCGTCACAGTCCGGCCGGAGAGCTGCGCCTTCCGCAACCGCTCGCCGACCCGATGCGCCATCCGGTCGCTGATCACGGTCAGCACCGCGCGATCGATCAGGTCGGTCTCGAACGTGTCCTCGACGCTGACCGACTTGGTCTCCCGATCACTCACCACCGGACGTTCGTCGGCCGCGACGGCCAGCCGGTACAGGCTGCTGCCGTGCGCCGATCCGAGCTGGCGAATCAGCTCGTCCTCGTCCAGTTGCTGCAAATCCGCGACCGTACGAACGCCGGCCAGGTTGAGCCGTTGCGTGGTGGCCGGGCCGACACCGGGAATGACCGTCACCTGCATCGGCGCGAGGAACTCCGCCTCGGTGCCGGCCGGTACGACGACGACGCCGTCGGGCTTGTCCAGATCGCTGGCGATCTTGGCGATCAGCTTCGACGTACCGGCACCGACCGACGCGGTCAGACCGCCGGACACCTTCCGGATCGCCGCCTTCAGGTCGTTCGCGATCGCTGTCACGTCCTCGACCGTCAGCCCGGTCAGCCCACTCGCGGCCAGATCGATGAACGCCTCGTCGAGCGACAACGGCTCGACCAGCGGCGACAGCGCCCGCATCTCCGCCATCACCGCGCGGCTGCTCTGCCGGTACACCTCGAAGCGTGGACCCAGGTACGCGGCGTGTGGGCAGCGGGATCGCGCTTCGGCCGTCGACATCGCGGACCGGACCCCGTACTTGCGTGCTTCGTACGACGCGGTGGAGACGACGCCGCGGACGCCGACGCCGCCGACGACCACGGGCTTGCCCCGCAGTGACGGCTTGTCCCGCTGCTCGACGGCCGCGAAGAACGCGTCCAGATCGACATGCAGCACCGAAGGCTCCCCACGCACCTGATCAGTCTCGCAGGCCGCGCCGACAGTTGCTGACGGCAAAGCCACGCGCTTGAGCCGCCCGGGAGCGGGCACCTTCAGGCACACTGAGCAAAGGAGCCAGCAGGGAGGGCGCTGATGGGTGAGGAAGTCGACCGGGTCGAGTTCACCCGGGCGGACCGGACCGCGTTCCGCGAACAGGTGCACCGCAACCTGGACGCCTTCGCGCGGATGCTGCGCGAGGCCCGGTTCGCGCCCGAGCGGCCGATGACCGGGATCGAGATCGAGCTGAACCTGGTCGACGAGCGCTGTGACCCGGCGTTCAAGAACGCCGAGGTCCTGAGCGCGATCGAGGACGACGCGTTCCAGACCGAGCTCGGCCAGTTCAACATCGAGATCAACGTGCCACCGGGGCAGATCGACGGGCTCGGCCTGGACACGATGGAGTCGAACATCCGGGACAGCCTGAACGCGGCCGAGGAGAAAGCGGCCCGGACCGGTTCGTCGATGGTGGTGGTCGGCATCCTGCCGACGCTGCTGACCGAGCACATCCGCCGCGACGCGCTCAGCACCAACCCGCGGTACGCGTTGCTGAACGACCAGATCTTCGCCGCCCGCGGCGAGGACGTGGAGATCTCCATCGACGGCATCGAACGGTTGCGGGCGACCGCGGACAGCATCGTCCCCGAAGCTGCCTGCACGTCGACGCAGTTCCATCTCCAGGTCACCCCGGAAGCCTTTCCGCGGTACTGGAACGCGGCGCAGGCGATCTCCGGCGTACAACTCGCGGTCGGCGCCAACTCGCCGTTCCTGTTCGGCAAGGAGCTGCTCCGCGAAACCCGGATCGCCTTGTTCGAACAGGCCGCGGACACTCGTACGCACGAGCTGAAGACGCAGGGCGTACGCCCCCGGGTCTGGTTCGGCGAACGCTGGATCACGTCGATCTTCGATCTCTTCGAGGAGAACTCGCGGTACTACCCGGCGCTGCTGCCGGTCACCTCCGACGAGGATCCGATCGCCGTACTGGACCGTGGTGACACCCCCGCGCTTTCGGAGTTGCGGCTGCACAACGGGACGATCTATCGCTGGAACCGCCCGGTGTACGACGTTGTCCGGGAGAAACCGCACCTGCGGGTGGAGAATCGCGTGCTGCCGGCCGGACCGACGGTCGTCGACACCATTGCCAACGGTGCTTTCTATTTCGGACTGGTCCGGGCCCTTGCCGACGACGAACGCCCGATCTGGTCGCAGATGTCGTTCAGTGCCGCCGAGGAGAACTTCCACGCCGCGGCCCGGAACGGCGTCGAGGCCGAGGTGTTCTGGCCCGGCGTCGGTACCGCCCGGGCGACCGAGCTGGTGCTCAGACGCCTGCTGCCGTTGGCGGTTCGCGGTCTGGACGCGTGGGGCGTCGACGTCGCGGTGCGTGACCGTTTGCTGGGCATCATCGAGCAGCGTTGCCTGACTGGGCGCAACGGCGCGTCGTGGCAGGCCGAACAGTTCCATGTGCTGTATACAAAGGGGTCGCACGGTCGCCGGGACGCGTTGCGCGGAATGCTCCGCCGCTATCGCGATCACATGCACGCGAACACTCCCGTGCACGAATGGCCGATCGACTGAACCGGTTAGTCCGGAGTGCCCAACTTGCCCTGGGCAACGGCGCCCGGGATTCCGTGCTGCCCGCGGCCGGTCGGTTGGGTAACGAGTTCGATAACGACCCGGACTACAGGGGTGGCGCATTCGGTGACAGCCCTGCAAAGGTGTGCGCACCGGAAGATTAGACGGGCCCGTGCAGGGTAGTACACGGGCACTGCCCTCCGTCACCGGTGCGACACAACAGGTGCAAATGCAGCGGATGCCGACCGAGGTCGGGAGCAGTATCGTTCGAGACGGGTCGACACACACCCGGAGGTGAGGCAGGGCGATGACGACCATCGTCGTGGGTTATGTGCCGAAGGCGGAAGGCCGTGCGGCCCTTCGGCGTGCGGCCGAGGAAGCGGCGCTGCGCGACGCCAAGCTGGTGGTGGTGAACTCACACCGCGGCGGACGTGGTTACGACAGTGACGAGGCGGCAGCGAACGACGCCGCGCTGACGGAAGTACGGGAGCAGCTCGACTCGACCGGCGTGCCGTACGAGGTGCGGCAGCTGGTCCGTGGACTCGATCCGGCGGAGGACCTGGTGGCCGTCGCCGAGCAGGTGCAGGCGGAGTTCATCGTGATCGGGCTACGGCGCCGGTCACCGGTCGGCAAGCTCATCCTCGGCAGCAACGCGCAGCGGGTGCTGCTCGACGCGCCGTGTCCGGTGCTGGCCGTGAAGGCCGACGAAGGGGAGGACTGAGGTGACTTCGACACGTAGCCGGAAGCTGTGCCTGGCGCAGCAGCCTGACGCCGACGAGATGCTGAGCAGAGATCCGTTCGCCCTGCTGGTGGGGATGTTGCTCGACCAGCAGATCCCGATGGAACGGGCCTTCGCCGGCCCGGTCGCGATCGCCCAGCGGATGATCGGCCCGTTCGACCCGTCCACCGTCGCGCAGTACGACCCCGACGCCTTCGTCGAGGTGGTGGCCGGCCCGCCCGCCGTGCACCGGTTCCCGACCGCGATGGCGGCCCGGATCCAGACCCTGGCCAAGCATCTGGACGAGCAGTACTCCGGTAACGCCTCCGGGCTGTGGTCGGACGTGAAGTCCGGCGACGACCTGCTGGCCCGGCTGTCGGCGCTGCCCGGCTTCGGCGCGCAGAAGGCGAAGATCTTCGTCGCGCTGCTCGGCAAACAGCTCAAGGTCCGCCCGCGCGGCTGGCGCGAGGCCTCCGAACCGTACGGCGAGGACGGCGCGTTCAAGTCCGTCGCCGACGTGATCGACGTGGCGTCGCTGGTGAAGGTCCGGCAGTTCAAGCAGGAGCAGCAGCTGGTCCGGCAACGGGTGGTGGCGCGGCCACTGCGGAAGACACGTAACGGTTGAGTAGCGATGCGGTCGGCGACCCCTCGCGGTGGGCTCCGGAAACGGGCCCGGCGGGGGGTCGTGCGACGCCTGAGCTTGGTTCGCGGATTACAATGGACTGTTGCCGCCGCCTGACCAGCGAGCAGCCACACACCGCAGTACCCAAAGACTCAGCATCACAACGTCGTACCGCCGTACAAACCCTGCGTCAGACGAGAGGTAATTCGTGTCGTCCAGCTCGTCCGAGAATCTTCCCGCCGAGCCGGCCCGGGCCGTGGCCGCCCGCAGCACGGCTCCGAGGACCAGCGCCCGAGTCACCGATGCCGCTGCCAGCAAGGCGGCGGCGAAGAAGGCGGCAGTGAAGCCCGCCGGCACCAAGGAGGACGGTATCCCCGCGAAGAAGGCCGCTGCCAAGAAGGCTACGGCGAAGAAGGCAGTGTCCGAGGCGGGTCTTTCGATCGACCCGAAGACCGGAAAGCCGCGCGCGCTGGACGACGTGGACGAGGCGGACTTCAGCCCCGATGCGGTCAAGCCGCTGGAGAAGGAGCTCACCGAGGACCAGGGCTTCATCGTCTCCGAGGCCGACGAGACCGACGAGCCCGAGCAGCAGGTGATGGTCGCCGGTGCCACCGCCGACCCGGTCAAGGACTACCTGAAGCAGATCGGCAAGGTCCCGCTGCTGAACGCCGAGCAGGAGGTCGAGCTCGCGAAGCGGATCGAGGCCGGCCTGTTCGCCGAGGAGCAGATCGCCGACGAGGCGGCCAAGCTCAAGGAGAAGGTCCGCGACGAGTACGAGTGGATCTCCGAGGACGGCCGGCGCGCCAAGAACCACCTGCTCGAGGCCAACCTGCGGCTGGTGGTGTCGCTGGCCAAGCGCTACACCGGTCGCGGCATGCTGTTCCTGGACCTGATCCAGGAGGGCAACCTCGGTCTGATCCGCGCGGTGGAGAAGTTCGACTACACCAAGGGCTACAAGTTCTCCACGTACGCGACCTGGTGGATCCGGCAGGCGATCACCCGCGCGATGGCCGACCAGGCCCGGACCATCCGGATCCCGGTGCACATGGTCGAGGTCATCAACAAGCTGGCCCGCGTCCAGCGGCAGATGCTGCAGGACCTCGGCCGGGAGCCGACTCCGGAGGAGCTCGCCAAGGAGCTCGACATGACCCCGGAGAAGGTCATCGAGGTGCAGAAGTACGGTCGCGAGCCGATCTCACTGCACACGCCGCTCGGTGAGGACGGCGACTCCGAGTTCGGTGACCTGATCGAGGACTCCGAGGCGATCGTGCCGGCCGAGGCGGTCTCGTTCACGCTGCTCCAGGAGCAGCTGCACGCGGTGCTGGACACGCTGTCCGAGCGCGAGGCCGGCGTCGTCTCGATGCGGTTCGGTCTCACCGACGGCCAGCCGAAGACGCTCGACGAGATCGGCAAGGTGTACGGCGTGACCCGCGAGCGGATCCGCCAGATCGAGTCCAAGACCATGTCGAAGCTGCGGCACCCGTCGCGCTCGCAGGTCCTCCGGGACTACCTGGACTGACCGATGTCACAGTGGATCGCCGGTGCGCTCGCGCTGGTGATCCCTGTCTTCGAAACAGCCTCCTTGGCCGCTGCCGTGCTCACGGCAGCGGCCTTGCTGTTGGCGCTGGCAGTGGTCGCGCGGTCGTCCGCGCGCCTGTCCGGTGCCTGCGCCACGCCACTGCTCGCCCGGGCTGCCTCCGTCCGCGACCGTGACGAGCAGACCCGGTTCCTGCGACTCCGGGATCCCGACGCGGCCGGTCGTCCGCGTCCACGAGCACCGGGACGGTAATGCCGCGCGCTGCCCAGGCAGCGCGCCCGCTGACCCGTTCCTTCTCACTCGTGGAGTTCTGCTGTGCCTTCCTTCCTGGAGGCACCGGTCGCCGGTGCCTATCACGTCCTCAACTCACTCGTCTCGGCCCTTCAACCGCTCACCGGCGCGTACGCCGCGGTGATCGCGATCGTGTTGTGCACGGTCGTCGTACGGCTGTGCCTCGTACCGCTTTCGGTCCGTGCGCAACGCGGCATGAAAGCCCGCGCGGCGTTGATGCCACAGCTGAAACAGTTGACCGAGCGTCACCGGGACAACCCGGAGCGGTTGCAACGTGAGGTCGCCAAACTGCAGTCCGAGTCCGGTACGTCGTTGTTCGCCGGGTTCCTGCCGATGTTCGCGCAGCTGCCGTTCTTCTGGCTGATGTACACGCTGTTCTCGCATCCGACGGTCGCGGGGGAGGCGAACCGCTTGATCAGCGGCAGTCTGCTCGGTGCTCCGCTCGGCGTGCACTGGCCGGTTGTGACCGGTACGCCGGCGTTCCTCGTCCTCGCCGCGCTGCTGACCGTCGTCGCGTTCTTCTCGGCGCGGTTGCAGCTTCGGCAGCTGGACGAGACCGCGACGCCGATGTCGCGCCGGATCGCGCGGCTGTTGCCGTTCGGGACGTTGCTGAGCGCGGCGTTCCTGCCCCTCGCGGCCGGGCTGTACCTGCTGACGACGACCACCTGGACTGTGGCCGAACGCACCATCCTGCTCAGATAGTCATTCCTGCCCGGATAGTCGTTGCCGTCGCCCCGCCCGTTCTGCTAGTTTATTTATTAAAGCCGGTTCCATAATGGGTTGGGGTCGATGGACACTGTACGAGGCGCCGCCCAGGCGGAGCGATCCGCGAACCAGGTCGCCTGCCTGCGTTCGCTGGCCGACGCGGACACGGCGCGTACGGTCGGAGCGCTCAGCGCGGACACCGGCTTGTCCCGGCCGACCGTGCACGCGGTGCTCGACGACCTGGTGGACCTCGGACTGGTCGAGTCGACGAGCCCGGCGATCGCCGGACCGGGCCGGCCGGCGAAGGCGTTCCGGTTCGCGCGCGAGTCCGGACTGGTCGCGGGCGTCGACCTCGGTCCGCGTGGGGCCCGCGCCGTGATCTGCGACCTGTCCGGTCAGCGGGTTGGGTACACGGAACTGGCGTCCGAAGGCGCGGTCGACCTCGCGCTCCTCCAGCGGACTCTGTACGCGGCGGCGGACGAGAGCTCGCTGGACCCGAAACTGATCCGCGCGGTCGGCGTCGGGCTGCCGGGAGTGGTCGAGGCGGACGGAAGTCTGCGGGTCAGTTTGGCGCTTCCGGACCTGGTCGGTGTCCCGGTCGCGGAGGTGCTGTCGGCGGAGCTCGATCGCCCGGTGGCGGTGGACAACGACATCAAACTCGCGGCGCTGGCCGAGCAGCGCGGCGGCGCCGGGCGCGGGTACTCCGATGTCGTCTATCTCCAGATCGGTCACCGGCTGTCGGTGTCGATCGTGCTGAACGGCGTCATCCGGCAGGGACGGCATCGGCTTGCCGGCGAGCTCGGCGGGCAGCGGGGTATGCGCTGGACCCGGAACGCGCAGCGCGGTCAGCTGGTGTGGTCGTCACACTCGACGGGCGCCGCGGTACTGAAGGCGGCGGCCGCCGGTGACGCGGATGCCCAGGCCGAGCTCGAGGACTTCTGCGACCAGATCGCCGGGCGGGTCACCACGGTGCTGCTGGTCGTCGATCCCGAGGTCGTGGTCGTCCGCTGCGGCCCCACGCAGTACAGCGACGCACTGCTCCGCCCACTCGCGGCGGCGGTGCGCAAACAGTTGGTCTTCCCCGAACACCCGCCGTTCGTCGCCTCGGCCCTCGGCCGGGAAGCGGTGGTGCTCGGGGCGGTCGGCACGGCGTTCGACCGGTACAGCTCAGGTATCTACGGCGTCCACGACTATCCCAGTCCGTGGCACCGCATCACGAATGTGGAGAGGACCACCAAGTGAAGCTAGGAGTCAGCTCGTACTGCTTCCGGCAGTTGATGCAGGACGGCGAGATGGATCTGATCGGGGTGCTGGACTGGGTCGCGAAGTCGCCCGCCGGGCACATCGAGGTCGCCGCGATGGACGGCGAGTACTACGTACAGAACCCCGACGTGGTCAGCGCCGCGGCCAAGCACTCGGACGAGATCGGCGTGCCGATCGTGAACTACCTGGTCAGCGGTGACCTGCGGACCGCCGACGGCGCCGAGATCGACCGGCTGCGCCGCCAGCTGGACGTCGCGCACGCGTTCGGGGCGCGGATCTTCCGGCACGACGTCGCGCCGTGGGCCTGGCGCGAACAGGACCCGGGGGAGTTCGAGACCACCTTCGCGAAGGTGGTCGAGGGCTGCCGCGCGGTCGCGGACCACGCCGCCGGGCTCGGCATCGTGTCCACGATCGAGAACCACGGCTTCTACATGAACGGCGGCGAGCGGCTGGCGCGCCTGGTGCACGCCGTCGACCGGCCGAACTTCCGGGTCACCCTCGACCTCGGCAACGGCCTCTGCGTCGGTGAGGTGCCGGGCAAGACCGCGGCCACCCTGATCGACGTCTCCGCCTCGATCGGGATCAAGGACTTCCACATCCGCCGCTCGGCCGGTGACGGCTGGCTGAAGACGCTCGCCGGCGACTACCTGCTCGGTACGGTCGCGGGCCACGGCGACGTGGACCTGCCCGGGCTGATCAAGCTGATCTCGGCCAAGCCGGACGTACCGGTGAGCCTCGAGTTCGAGGGCCTGGAGGCGACCCCGTACGCGATCGAGCGCTCACTGAACAACATCGTCGCCCTGACGGAAGGTGCTGCCTGACATGACCACGCGAGTTGCGGTGATCGGCCTCGGTTCGATCGCCGGCGAGCACTTGAGCGCGTACCAGCAGAACCCGAACGCCGAGCTGGTCGCGGTCTGCGACATCGACCTGGAGCGGGCCAAGGCGCGCGCGGACGAGTACGGCACCCGGGCCACCGGGAACGTCGAGGAGATCCTGTCCGACGCGGAGATCGACGCGGTCAGCGTCTGCGTACCGAACACGGTGCACGCGCCGATCGCCGAGGCGGCGCTGCGGGCCGGCAAGGACGTACTGGTCGAGAAGCCGATGACCATCACCGTCGGCGAGGCCGAGACGCTGGTCCGCGCGGTCGAGGAGACCGGGCAGGCGCTGCAGGTCGGGTACGTCCGGCGGTACGCGCCGAACGCGCTGGTGACGAAGCGGTTCCTGGACGCCGGCGAGTTCGGTGACATCTACTCGGCCCGCGCCACCCTGCTGCGTACGGCGGGGAACCCCGGCGGCTGGTTCGGCGACGTGGAACTGTCCGGCGGCGGTCCGCTGATCGACCTCGGCGTCCACATCATCGACCTGTGCTGGTACCTGATGGGCATGCCGAAGGCGGTGTCCGCGTCCGGTGCGACGTTCGCGCCGCTGGGCGCCCGCGACAACATCCAGAACCTGACCCGGTACAAGGCCGCCTCGGCGGCCCGGCCGAACACGGTCGAGGACTACGCGACCGCGCAGATCCGGTTCGAGAACGGCGCGGTACTGGACGTCGACACCTCGTTCTCGCTGCACGCGCGGAACGAGATCAGCGTCCGGATTCACGGTGACAAGGGCGGCGCGGAGATCGAGCCGGAGCTGCTGATGGTGACCGAGCGGCACGACACGCTGCTGCACATCCAGCCGCAGATCGACTCGCTCGGCTTCGACTTCAAGGTCGGCTTCGCGAACCAGATCGACCACTTCCTGAAGATCGTCCGCCGGGAGATCCCGGCCGACGCGACCGCGGAGCAGGGCCTGGAGATGGCCCGGATCCTGACCGCGATCTACGAGTCGGCGAAGTCCGGCTCCGAGGTGAAGATCACCCGCTGATCGACCTGGTACGCGGCCCGGTCGACCTTCATTTCGCGGCCGACCGGGCTTCCAGTCCGTCCAGGATGCTGTTCAGGCCGTAGCTGAAGGTGTCCTCGCCGCCGGCCTCGAGATCACTGCCGCTGTTGGCGGCGTACAACGCGCGCAGCCGGGGGTACGGCTCGGTGGCGCGGACCGCGGCCGGCCAGACCTCCGCCTGCCAGGTGGCCATGTCCAGGCCGCCGCGCTTCAGTTTGCTGATCGTCGCGGCCTCGACGGACGCGATTCCGATCACGTAGCCGAGTACGGTCTTCGATGCCTGGTCCGCCTCGGCCAGCTCGAACCCGGCGGCCAGGTAGACGCCGAGCATCGCGTCCGAGGTGCGCAGCAGGTTCGGGCCGAGGAAGTTCATGCCGACCTCGGCGAGCATCGGGGCCATCCACGGGTGCCGGACGATCATCGCGCGGACGTTCCGTGCCGCCGCTTCCGCGGCCGGCCGCCACTCGGCACGGTCGGTGACTTCCGGGACCTCCACCTCTCCGGACACGTGGTCGACGACCAGCTCGAGTAACTCGTCCTTGTTCGCCACATGCCAGTACACGGCTGTCGCGACCGCGCCGAGGGCGGCGCCGAGCTTGCGCATCGTCAGCGCCTCCAGGCCGTCCGCGTCCAGCAGCCGGATCGCCTCGGTGACGATCTGCTCCTGGGTGAGCGCCGGCTGCTCGCGCCGCCGGCCACGCTTCGGCCGGGTCCAGACGGACGTGTACTCGTCGGTCGCCATCGTCGTACCTCCTCGTCGTGGGTCAGCCTAGCCGATTTATTGAACATCGTGCAGGACTTGACCGATGTTCAAATCCAATTGCACACTGTTCAAGTTCGCTGAACGGTGTTCAATCCTTGAGGAGGGTGTGCGATGACCGACCGGCATCCACGCAGGTGGCTGATTCTGATCGTGCTCTGCCTGAGCACGCTGGTGCTCGTACTGGACAACGGGGTACTGAACGTCGCGATCCCGGTACTGACCGAGGACCTCGGTGCGAGCGCGCAGCAGATCCAGTGGATCGTCGCGAGCTACATCCTGGTCTTCGCCGGGCTGCTGCTGACCGCGGGCAGCCTGTCCGATCGGTACGGGCGCAAGAAGGTGATGATCATCGGGCTGGCGATCTTCGGCGCGGCCTCGCTGGTCGCGACGTACGCCGGCAGCCCGGAAACCCTGATCGCCGGCCGGGTGCTGATGGGCATCGGGGGAGCGATCGTGATGCCGAGCACGCTGTCGATCGTGATCACCGTCTTCGACGACGAGGAACGCCGGAAGGCGATGGCGATCTGGAGCTCGGTGCTGATGGTCGGACTGATCGGCGGCCCGATCCTCGGCGGCGCGCTGATCGCCCGGTTCTGGTGGGGGTCCGTGTTCCTGATCAACGTGCCGGTGGTCGTACTCGCGATCGCGGCGGCGCTGATCCTGATGCCCGAGTCGAAGGCACCGGCGCGGAAGCCGGACCCGATCGGTGCGGTGCTGTCGATGATCGGGCTGGTCGCGCTGGTGTGGGTGATCATCGAACTGCCCGAGCGCGGGATCTCGTGGCCGATGCTCGTGGTCGCCGTGGGTGGACTGGCCGCGTTCGTCTGGTGGGAGCTTCGGACGCCGGTGCCGATGGTGCCGCTCGACCTGTTCCGCAACCGGAACTTCAGCGGTGGGAGCTTGTCGCTGGTGCTGGTGCAGATCGCCAACGGCGGATTGATTCTGGCGTTGACGCAGTACCTGCAGTTCGTCCTGGGGTTCTCGCCGACCGAGGCCGGGTTGGCGATGGCGCCGATGGCGGTCGCGGTGATTGTCGTGAACGGGGTGGGCGCGACGCTCGGTCAGAAGATCGGGAACCGGCCGTTGACGGTGGTTGGCCTGGTGGTGCTGGCCGGTGGGTTCGGGATCTTGGCGACGCTGTCTGCTTCGGACGGCTTTGGGATGGTGACCGTGGCACTGGGGGTCTTCGGTGTTGGTGCGGGTCTGGCGCAACCGGCGGCGACTGCCGCGCTGATGAGCGCGGTGCCGCATGAGCACGCTGGTGTCGGGTCGGCGCTGAACGACACCGTGCAGCAGGCCGGGGCCGCACTGGGAATCGCGATCCTCGGCAGCGCGCTCGCCCACAACTTCACGGCAGCGATGCCGGCCGACGCCCCGAACGAGGCTCGCAAGTCAATCGGCCAGGCCCTCGGCGTCGCCACCTCCACCGGCAACACTCCTCTCCTCGAAAACGCCAAAACCGCCTTCACCCACGCAATGTCCGGCACCTTTCTCGTCAGCGCCCTCGCGGTCCTCGCCTCAGCCGCGATCGCGTACCTCCTCCTACAGGACAAGAAGCCCTCAACACCCGCCGAGGACCTCAACCCCGAACCCATCACAACCACCTAGCACGACCACCCCCCACCCATCACAACCACCTGGTCCCACCAACCGCCGCCCCCAGCACCCGACAACCCCTGACACCGACCATCGCAAGCTTCACCGACCACGCCATTTGAGGGGTTAACCCCTCAAATGCACCCTTCACACCTCGTGTGCGGGAGGTGAAGGGTGCGTTTGGGTGGTTAACCCCTCAAATGGAACTCGCCGGGTGCCGGGGAGGTGGGTGCCGGGCGGGGTGGGCGGGCGGGTGTGTGGCGGGTGGGGCTGGGGAGCGGGGTTCAGGTGACGTGGCAAGTGTTCTGATGAGGTGGCGGGTTCAGGTGGTGGTTGGTTGGGGGCGGCAGGCTTCACCGAGGGCGGTGATCGCGACGCTGCTGGGGTCGGGTGGGGTGGCGGAGGTGAGTGGGGACGGCGGTCATTACTCGGCCTAGGTCGTCGGTTATGGCGGCTACTCGTTCGTTGCGGCCGTCGTCGTCGACGTAGATCATCACGGTGCGGACGTCGGCGTGGATGGTGAGTTCCTGGATGTCTTCGGCGGCCAGGCCGCGGCGTTTCTGGTCGGTGACGGCGGAGGCGCGCAGGGAGTGTGGGGTGACCTTTTCGGGGCGGGGGATACCTGCGGCACGAGCCAGTCTGCGTAGCATCCGGGTGACGTCGTGGCGGTCGATGCGCTGACCGGCGGCGTCGACGATCAGCGGCGCCGGACCCGGACCGGTCCAGGCCGGCCGCATCGTGAGGTACTGGTCGAGCAGCTCCGCCACCGTCGTCTGGAGCGGGACCAGCTTCGTCTTCCCGCCCTTCACGGTGACCTTGAGCCAGGTACGCCGGCCCTCGTCGCGGCGGTCGTCGTCGTTGGCCGCGCAGATCCCGGATACGCGGAGCGCGTCAGTGAACAGCAAGCCGACGACGAGCGCGTCGCGGACGTCACTCGCGGCCGCGAGCATCGCCATCACCTGGTCGGCAACCAGCACCCTGGCCGACGTCGCGCGCCGGCCGCGCTCGATCCGCGGCCGGTGGTCGTCCACGGAAATGGGGGAGACGACCGGCAGTCCCCAGCTCGCGGCGTACCTGTACAGGCTGGACAGTGTCGACAGCCGCCGTGAGATCGAGGAGTCAGCAGCGCCCGCGTCCTGCTGCCCGGTCAGCCACATCGTGACGTCGCCGCGACGCAAGTCCAGGCCGAACCGCTCCCGGCCAAGCTCCCGGCGGGCCCAATCGGCCCAGAGCAGCAGGTCGTCGGCGTACGCGATCCGGGTGTCCCGGCTTCCGCGTCGTGTGCCGCCCAGCCACAGCACGACCAATGCGGTGAGCTCCGGCGTCAGCGCGGCAGCGAGCAGATCGAGCCGGTCGATGCTGGTCGCACTTTGCGGCGTTCTCAACGGTCGGCGGCTGCCCAGTGTCCGTCGCACCGCGGCTTCGGTGGTCGGATCCGGCGGGGGTAGTTCTACGGCCGTCTCGTCCGGTCGGAACACCAACGGCGCCGGCAGATTGTCCACAATCCGGATGTTAGCGCATAACGGGGATTATGCGCTACTTCCAACCACAGTTTCATTCGTCTATAAAATCTACAGAAACGAAAGTAATGGAGAGAAGAGATAAATGATATGGAGATAAGTGTGATAAGTTGCCGAGCGTGACGAGTGTTGTGAGCGAGGAGATCCGGGAGGGGAAGTGTCAGTTCCCCGGCGTGCAGTGCACCGAGGACGCGGCGCCGGATCCCGCTGGATCCGGGACACAACGGAAGGGGCGACCGCGGCTGTACTGCCGGCAGATCCGGCCGAACGGGGACGGGAAGCCGGTTCGGCACACCCCTGGGAACGCGTGGGCCTGGCTGGACAAGCAGAAGGCGGTCACGAGCGACGTTCCGGCTCAGCCGGGTAGCGCGGGGCAGAGCCTGACGCCGGGGACGGTGACGATGGGCCGGGCCTCGTTCGAGGCGAAGGTTGATGAGCTTGACGTCCGGATGCGTGAGTTCGGGGAGTTCCTGTCCGGGATCGTGTCGACGCTGGGGACGATCGGTGACGCTGGTGCGGCGGCGGCCGAGGTTGAGCAAGTGCGGGCCGAGGCGCGCGCTCAGATCGCGGCGGCCGAGCATCAGCAGGCTGAGGTGGCGAAACGCCGCCGGGAAGCCGATCAGCGGGCCGCGACCGCGGGGGAGGCTCGAGAAGAGGCTGAGGCCGCGGCACGTGACGCGTACGCCGAGCTGGATCAGGTCCGTGCCGAGACCGAGGAACTGCTGACTGCCGCGCAGGTCGCGCGACGCGAGGCTGAGGAGGCGCGGGATGCCGCGCTGACAGAGCTCGCGGAGGCGCGGGCTCAGGTTGAGCGGGCTCGCGACGAGACCGCGGGTGTGCGGGATGCTGGGTTGGCTGAGCTGGCGCAGGCGCGGGCTGAGGTTGAGGAGGTTCGGCGCGAGGCTGCTGAGCAGGTCGGGGAGGTGCAGCGGGCGGCTGATGGTGAGGTCGCGCGGGCGCGGCAGGCGGTGGAGGCTGCTGAGGCGGCGCGGGCGAGTGCTGAGGCTGAGCGGGAATCCGCCGAGCAGGCCGCGGTGCTGCGGGCGACTGCCGCGCAGGACGTGCTCGACCAAGTGCGTGCTGAGCTACTGCAGGCCCGTGAGCAGCACCGCGCCGACGTTGACGACATCCGGCGCGAGGCTCGGGAAGATCTGCAGCAGGCCCGCAAGGATCACCTCGCCCAGACCGACGACCTGAAACAAGCCGCCGCCGACCGAGTCGCCGCCCTCAACGCAGCCCTCGCGGCAGCCGAACAAACAAACGAAACCCTCCGCCGGACGTCCCCGACCCACCAACCGTCCCCGAGGTAGCCGAACAAGACGCTGCGCCGGACGTCCCCGACCCACCAACCGTCCCCGACCCACCAACCGTCTCCGAGGTAGCCGAACGAGACGCTGCGCCGGACGTCCCCCACTCACCAACCCACGCCGAAGTCGCCGAACCGACCCCAGCCCACCACCCACGACCAGTTGGTGAGTGCCGCAGGTCCGCTCGCCCGCCCGCGCACCGCGCCAAGCCTGTGGCTGGTGAGTGCCCTGGGCCGCCGCGCTACTCCGCGCGGGTGTGGTTGCTGGCGTGCGACAGGTCCGCCGCCGCGCCTGGCCGAGCAGACGGAGATGCGGTTGGTGAGCCCGCCTAGCGCGGCCGGCCCCGCGGAATCGACGCCCAGGAAGCGCATTGCCGGCCTCATTCCACTCACTGGGACGTTGGTATACACGATACGATCCGCCGAACTACCCTGCCACGATCCGCAATCGATCGGAGGCACAGAGTGACCGCCACTCCTCTGAAAGCACCGCCGGGAGCCAGCCGGACGCGGTACCTGATCCTAGGGCTCGCGTTCGTCGGTCTCTCCCTGAATTACCTGGACCGGGCGAACCTGAGCGTCGCGCTGCCGTTCATCCAGGACGATCTGCACCTCGAGCTGAGTAACGCCGAGAAGGGCCTGATCCTCGGCGCGTTCTTCTGGGCGTACGACGGCGCGATGCTGGCGGCGGGCTGGTTCGCCGACAAGGTCGGGTCGCGCAAGGCGTTCACGTTCGCCGCGTTGTGGTGGAGCATCGTCACCGCGCTGACGCCGCTGGCGCGCGGGTTCTGGTCGCTGTTCGCCTTCCGGTTCGCGCTCGGCGCGGGGGAGGCGCCGGCGTACCCGAGCGCGACCAAGGCGGCGTCGCGCTGGTTCCCGGCGCACGAGCGCGCGTTCGCGAGCGCGGTGATCGACTCCGGCTCGCGGGTCGGGACCGTACTTTCGCTGCCGGTGGTGACCGGCCTGATCGCGCTGGTGAGCTGGCACTTCTCGTTCGTCGTCCTGGGCGTACTCGGGATCATGCTCGCCGCGGTCTGGTACTGGTACTACCGCGACCCGGGCGAGCACCGGCACGCGAACGCGGCGGAGCGGGAGTACATCGCGTCCAACGGTGCCCGGCTGGAGGAGAACGACTCCGAGGCGGCCGCGCGGGTGCGCTGGCGGGACCTGTTCCGGTACCGGACGATCCGCGGGATGATGCTCGGCTTCTTCTGCCTCAACTTCGTCATCTACTTCTTCCTGACCTGGTTCCCGTCGTACCTGAAGGACCCCCGCGGGCTCGACCTCGCCCAGCTCGGCACCCTCGGCACGCTGCCCGGCATCACCGCGATCGCCGGCGGCTGGATCGCGGGCATCGTCGCCGACCGGCGGATCCGGGCCGGCGCGGACGTCACCCGGGTACGCAAGACCGTGATGGTCGGCGGACTGCTCGGCGGCGCGGCGATCGTTTTCGCGGCGCCCGCCAAGTCGGTGTACGTCGCGCTGCTCTTCCTGGCGATCTCGTACGCGAGCCTGGCGATCGCGGCGACCGGGATCTGGTCGCTGCCGGGTGACGTGGCGCCGAGTTCGCGGCACGTGGCGTCGATCGGCGGCATCCAGAACTTCGCGTCGAACATCGCCGGCATCATCAGCCCGTACGTGTTCGGGCTGCTGCTCGACATTTACCACGGCTCGTACCTGCCGGCGTTCGCGCTGGCCGGGGTGGTGGCGGTGATCGGTGCGCTGACGTACGCGTTCGTGGTAGGGAAGGCCGAACCGCTGCCGGTCCCGGACAGTTCACCTGTCAGTCATCAAGGGAGCTGACTCTTGGAGCATGAGTACGCCTGATCTGGTCCAAGAGCTTGGTCTTCGAGGGACGTGACGCGGCCGGCAAGGGCGGGACGATCAAGCGGTTCATGGAGCACCTGAATCCGCGTGGCGCGAGCATCGTCGCGCTGGAGAAGCCGACCGAGCGCGAGCAGACCCAGTGGTACTTCCAGCGGTACGTCGCGCACTTGCCGGCTGCCGGTGAGATGACGCTGTTCGACAGGTCCTGGTACAACCGTGCCTGCGTGGAGCACGTGATGGGGTACTGCAGCCAGGAGCAGTACGAGGAGTTCATGCGGCAGGCACCGGAGTTCGAGCGGATGCTCGTCCGGTCGGGGATCTTGCTGGTCAAGCTGTGGTTCTCGGTGACACCGCGCACTCGCCCTGGACCGTTGTCAAGAGCAACGACAAGAAGCGCGCCCGGCTGGGGGCGATGCGGCACGTGCTGTCCCTGTTCGACTACACCGACAAGGACGTCGAGCTGGTCGGCCGTCCGGACCCGAAGATCCTCGGTCCGGCAGCCGAGGTCCTCGAACACGGCGAGTCCGCCACCCGGCAGTTCCCCGAGCTGTAGGCGGCTACGTGGGCAGGGGGAGATAGACGGTGAAGGTGGCGCCGTGCGGGTCGGTGTTGCTGGTGGTGACCCGACCGCCGTGGGCAGCGACGAGTGCCGCGACGATGGACAGGCCGAGTCCGGAGCCGCCGGTGGTGCGGGTGCGGGCAGTGTCGGCCCGGTAGAAGCGTTCGAAGACACGCGCCTTCTGTTCATCGGACAGACCCGGTCCGGTGTCACTCACCTCAAGAACAGCCTCGTTGCCGCGCGTACCGACCGAGACCGTGACAGGTGCGTCCACCGGCGTGTAGTGGAGTGCGTTGCTGACCAGGTTGCCGAGTACTTGGCGCAGGCGGGCCTCGTCGCCCAGGACAACAGGCGCCTGCGAGTCAGGCAAGATCGTCAGCGACAGATTCCGATCAGGCTGTACGGCCTGCGCGTTGTGCAATGCGTCGGCGGCGATCGGCAGCAGGTCGACGGACTCCATTCGCAGCGGGCGTTGCTGGTCCAGCCGCGCAAGCAGTAACAGGTCGTCGACCAGTAGGCCCATCCGCTTCGCCTCGTCCTCGATCCGGCGCATCGTGTCAGCATCCGTGAGGTCACCACGCTGCCGCGCCAACTCCGCGAACCCACGAATGGACGTCAGCGGCGTACGCAGCTCATGTGACGCGTCCGCCACGAACCGCCGCATCCGATCCTCCGACTGTCGCGCGGCCTCTTCGGACTGACGTGCAGCCTCCTCGGAGCGCAGCGCCACTTCCTCAGATCTCCGTGCAGCGAACTCGGATGCCGTACGTTGCGCGAACGCGTTCTCGATCTGTCCGAGCATCTGGTTCAGTGCCAGCGACAAGCGCCCGACCTCGGTCCGCGGATCCCGCTGCGGTACGCGCCGGCTCAGGTCGCCGCCGGCGATCGCGACGGCGGTGTGTTCGACGTCTTCCAGGCCGCGCAGACTCCGGCGTACGACGTACGTGCCGACGCCGGCCAGCAGTACCAGGAGGATCACGCCGGCAGCGACTTGGATGCCGATCAAGCGCTGGATGGTGTGGTCCATGTCCTTCAGGCTCTGCGCCACCATCACCGAGCCGGTGCCGTCCTCGGTCGGGATCGCCAGCACTCGCCAGGTCGCCCCGCCGGACTGGGCATCGACGTTGAACGGGTGCCCGTCCAGCAGGCGTACCTGATTCAGGTTGAGCGCCGGCAGCTTCGGCAGCGGCTCTGTCTCCGCGAGTCGTGAGTTGACCGGCCCGTTGTCGCTTGCTCCTCCCGAGTCACTGAACTGCACAACGAACTGACTCGGCAGCTGACGGCGAACCGGTCCGGCACCAGGCGGCGCCGGCCGACGGTCCGGTGGTATGTGTGACAGCGGTTCGGCGGTCTGCTGCAGCTGCTCATCCACGCGGTCGATCAGGTACCCGCGCATGATGGTGGTTGCCAGTACGCCGGACCCGGCGAGTGCGATCGCCACCAGCGCCAGGAGTACGACGACGATGGTGACGCGCAGCGGGTACCGGTCGGCGAACCGCCGGTGGGTCTGTTGCATCAGTTGGGCCCTCGCGGAGTACGCAGCACGTAGCCGACCCCGCGGACGGTGTGGAGCAGCTTCTGGTCGCCGGTGTCGACCTTACGGCGCAGGTACGACATGTAGGACTCCACCACGCCCGCGTCACCGGCGAAGTCGTAGTTCCAGACCGCGGAGAGGATCTGCCCCTTGGACATCACCCGCTCCGCGTTCTCCAGCAGGCACCGCAGCAGCTTGAACTCAGTCAGCGACAGCTGGACCGCCTGTCCGGCCTTGAACACCTCGTAGCTGTCCTCGTTGAGCTCCAGGTCCGCGTAGCGCAGTACGGCGGCCTCGGTCGCGATCTGTTCGCGGTGACCGGACCGGCGGAGTAGTGCGCGTACTCGGGCGACCAGCTCGTCCAGACTGAACGGCTTGGTCACGTAGTCGTCGCCACCGGTTTGCAGACCGAGCACCTTGTCCTCGACCGCGTCACGGGCAGTCAGGAACAGCACTGGTACATGCCGGTCTTCACCACGCAGGCGGCGTACCACCTCGAAGCCGTCGAGGCCGGGCATCATCACGTCCAGCACGACCAGGTCAGGCTCCACGTCCCGCGCCTTGCGCAGTGCCTCGGCGCCGTGCGTCGCCGTGGTCACTTCGTACCCGGCGAAGCGCAGGCTGGCGGACAGCAGCTCGACGATGTTCGGCTCGTCGTCGACAACCAGTAGGTGCGGACTCATGCTCACAGTGTGCAGCCGGATTCCCTGCGAACCCTGGACGTTTCCTGGCAATCCGCTGTGAGTCGCTGCCCCCGGCCAGCGCGGTCGGCATGGTCGGCGTGGTCAGCGTGGTCAGCGTGGTCCGTGCTTGAAGCCCCACTTCTGGCCGGCCGCCTGCCGCACCGTGCCGTCGTTCACCGAGCTGGCGGTGGCGTTACCGTTCGTCACCACTGCTGTCACCCGGACGGTGTTGCCGGTCTTCACGTCGGAGATGCCGTCCCGGGCCGCGTTGACCAGGGTGTCCGCGGTGAGCGCGTACGTACGACTGTAGCCGTCACTGCTCTTCACGGTGATCGAGTCCTTGCTGACGGCCGTCACCTGACCACGCTGTATCGCCATGGTCTGGTAGCCGCCGCCCTCCTTCTGCACCACGAACTCACCGTGCAGTGCGCCGCCCAGCCCGAACTCACCCCGGAAGCCGCCCTTGCCGGGACCGTCCGGCTTCTGCTGCTGCCCAGGGGTCGAGGGCGATGCCGACGGCGTCGGGTCTGCGCTGGTGGCCGCCCAAGCGACACCGCCCGCGGTGGTCGTCGCGGCCACCGCTGCGATCGTCCCGACCACGCGCCATTGCTTCTGAGACAGTTTCATAGCACTACACTGCCCGCCGGTCCTGAAACGAAGCTTCGGTGCGGCTAAGAAGAGCCTGGCAATCACCTGAAGAAAAGGACCGCGACCAGCCAGACCGCGGCGGCCAGGCTGGTACCGGAGAGCTCGATCAGCATCGAGACGCCGGTTTCGCGCAGGGCGTGCTTGGTGGAGGTCCAGGCCGCGGAGTGCGTCCGCAGCCGCTGCAGCTCGGACACGTACACGCCGACCGGGAATCCGACGAACATCCCGACCACGGGGATCACGAAGAACCCGACGATCCCGAGCAGCACGCCGACCACCATCGACCGGCGTGGTACGCCGGCTTCGCGGAGCCGTCGCTCCGGTACGACGTACTTGATCACCTGGCTGGCCCCGATCAGCACCAGCGCGATGCCGAACACGACCCACCCGGTGGTACTGCGCTCGACGATCGCCCAGACCAGGATCGCCGCCAGGCTGAGGATCGCGCCGGGCAGGATCGGCAGCACGATCCCGATGATGCCAACGAAGATCGCCACCCCGGCCAGTACCGTCACCGCGCTCTGCACACCGCCACTCTGCCGTATTCGGAGCCCTTTAGGGTGAAGACATGTCTCGTTTGCACGAACTGGTTACCGCGCTCGCTGCCCCCTGGGTGGTTCTCTCGCCGCGCTCCGGGCAGCTCACCGGCTCCGGCGCCGAGGGGGTGTACGCGCGGGATCGGCGGATACTGTCCCGCCTCGCCGTGACTGTGGACGGGCGCGAACCGGTCCCGGTGCATGTCGGCGAACGGGACGCGGCCACCCATGAGTACGTCGCGCAGGTGGAAGGGCTCGGCGACATCCGGCACGACCCGACCGTGATGCTCTACCGCACCCGGACGGTCGAATCCGACGGCATGACCGAGCGGATCACGCTCGTGAACCGGTCCCGGACCAGGATCGAGTGCCGGCTGGAAGTTGCCCTGGGCACCGACCTGGCCGGTACGGCGGCGGTGCGCAGCGGGGCCGCGACCAGCTTGCCGCAGCTCGCTCCGCTTCCGGACGGCCCGAGCCGGACCCGCTGGGAGAGCGACGACACTCGGGTTGTCGTGACTGCCGATCCCGGTTTCGTGGCGACGCCGCAGCTTGAGCCGGGCGCGGAGTACACGCTCACCCTGCACGTCACCGCCGACTTCCCGAAGTCCACGACCGGCTTCTCGATCGAACCGCCGACAGACCGGCCAATGTACGACGTCACCGTCAGCTGTGACGACAAGCGCGTCGAGCGCTGGCTGGAACGGTCGCTGGACGACGTACGCGCCCTGCAACTCGCCGCCGATGACGATCGCTACCTGGGCGCCGGCCCGCCGTGGTACCTCACGCTCTTCGGTCGCGACTCGTTGATCTCCGCCGGCATGCTGATCCCGGTCGACCCGGGTCTCGCCGCCGGTACGCTGCGCGCGCTGGCCGCCCGGCAGGGTACGAAGGTCGACGCCGGCTCGGCCGAGCAACCGGGCAAGATCCCGCACGAACTGCGTGCCGAGGTCGCCGACCACGGCGGCGGCCTGGTTCTTCCGGCGGTGTACTACGGCACGCACGACGCCACCCAGCTGTGGATCACCACGCTGCACAAGGCCTGGCGCTGGGGGATGCCGACTGACGAGGTCGGCGACCTGCTGCCCAATCTGAAGCGTGCGCTGACCTGGATGAAGGAGTACGCCGACCCGGACGGCGACGGCTTCCTGGAGTACATCGACGAGTCCGGTCACGGCTTGGCCAATCAAGGCTGGAAGGACTCCGTCGACGCCGTGCAATGGCCCGACGGCACGCTGGCGACGGCGCCGATCGCGTTGTGCGAAGTGCAGGGGTACGCGTACGCGGCCGCGATCAAGGGTGCTGAACTGCTTGAGGCGTACGGGGAGTCCGGCGACGAGTGGCGTGAATGGGCTGCTGCTCTGCAGGAACGGTTCCGCGCCGCGTTCTGGGTGGACGGGTATCCCGCGATCGCGCTCGACGGCGCGAAGAACCCGGTCCCTGGGCGAGCTTCGAACATGGGTCATCTGCTCGGCACCGGTTTGCTGGACGCGGACGAGGAGCAGACCGTCGCCGACGTACTCGCGGGCGCGGATCTGAACAGCGGCTTCGGTCTCCGAACGTTGTCGACGGCAATGACCCGGTTCAACCCGCTCGGCTATCACACCGGCAGCGTCTGGCCGCATGACACCGCGATGACGGTGCAGGGTTTGTACGCGGCGGGGCAGTTCGAGGTTGCGTCTGCGTACGCCGAAGGGCTGGTTCGGGCGGCGGAAGCGTTCGAGTACCGGCTGCCTGAGCTGTACGGCGGGCGGGGCGTGAGCGCGGAGCGTACGCCGACGCCGTATCCACTGTCGTGCCGTCCGCAGGCTTGGGCCGCCGCGTCGGCCGTTGCCGTGCTGGTCGCGTCGCTCGGCCTTGAACCGGACGTGCCCGGCGGGACGTTGACGGTCACGCCGGGGGAGTCCACCCCGTGGCGGACACTCGAACTGACCGGCCTGCACGTCGGACCCGACCTCCTGTCAGTACGATCCGCCAACGGCAAGACCACCGTCACCAAAGCACACTGATCAAAGTGCGCTGACTAGGGCGAACGCGGACAGCCCGAGGTAGATCGCGGCGACTACCAGGTTGCGTCGGCGGGTTGCGGTCCGGGCTGCTCCGAGGCGGCGGCCGATCGCGTCGGCGCCGACGGCGTAGCAGAGGTCGAAGACGAGACCGATCGTCGCGGCGCCGACACCGAGGAGCAGCAGCTCGGTACGGAGCTGATCGGGCCCGGCGCCGCGCGTGGTGAACTGCGGGAGAAACGCGAGGAAGAACAGCATCGCCTTCGGATTCAGCAGATTCACCACGACACCGTCCCGGAACACCCGGCCGAGCGGCGCGGCCTGCAGACCGGTGGACTGCTCCGCGACCGGCGCCCGCAGCATCTTCACGCCGAGATACGCAAGGTAGAGCGCGCCGATGACCGTGATCGTCGTGAACAGCGCCGGCGAAGCCTTCACCAGCGTGGCGAGACCGAACGCGGCGACCACGATGTACACGAGCGAGGCGGTCTCGATCGCGAACGCGGACACGACGCCCGCCCGCCGTCCCTGGGTCAGGCTCCGGAGCGAGATGTAGAGGTTGTTCGGGCCGGGCACTCCGGCCACCACCGCCGTCGCGCCGGCGAATCCCAGCACCTGTCCGATCCCCATCCGCTGCTGTCTCCTTTGTGAACTGGACTGCTGACAGGCATTAGTCTGGCCAGGCGACAACCAGTCCACCCGAGCCAATTCGAGGAGAAGTGGACCGTTCTGGGGACAGTTTCGACCCGGCCACGCTGGCTGACCTGATCGGCCACCGGCTGACCGGGCGGGGCGGTGGCCTGTACCGGCGGCTGGCCGACGAGATCGCCGCGCTGATCGGTTCGGCCGAGCTGCCGGTCGGCGCCCGCCTCCCCGCCGAGCGACGGCTGGCCGAGTCATTGGCGATCAGCCGTTCGACGGTCGTCTCGGCGTACGACGAACTGCGCGCCCGCGGTCTCGTCGAAAGCCGCCGGGGCAGCGGTACGACGGTCGCGCGCGCCGCCGGTCGCGGGCGTTCCCGTGCCGACACGCGGATGACCACGGGGTACGCGGAATCACTCTTCCATCGCATCACGGTCGGTCCGGGGGAGGTCATCTCCCTCACGTACGCCGTCGATCCTGGGCTGCCCGAGCTTTCGTCGGAGCTGTCCGAGCTGGCATCGACCGACCTGCCGGTGCTGCTCGGCGACGTCGGCTATCACCCGCGCGGCCTCCCGGTGCTGCGCGAGCGGATCGCGGAACACTTCACCGAATCGGGCCTGCCGACGGCATCGGACGAGATCGTGGTGACCACCGGCGCGCATCAGGCGATCGCGTTGGTGACGCAGATGTACCTGCGCAACGGCGCCGCGGTCGTGATCGAGCAGCCCAGTTGGCCTGGGTGTTTCGACCTGTTCGGTGCGGCCGGCGGCCGGGTGGTCGGCGTACCGCTGGACGATGCCGGCGTACGCCCCGATCTGCTGGCGGCCGCGTTCGCGGAGCATCAGCCGGCGATGGCTTTCGTGATGCCGACGTTCCACAACCCGACCGGGCAGCTCATGTCGGCGAACCGCCGCCGCCAGGTGGCCGAGCTCGCGGCGCGGCACGGCGTCGTACTGGTCGAGGACAACGCGTACTCGGCCTGGGATCCGGCCGGGCCGGAGATCCCGCCACCACTTGCCGCGTACGCGCCGGATGACGCGGAGGTGCTGACCATCGGGTCGGTGTCGAAGGCGGTTTGGGGTGGATTGCGGATCGGGTGGATCCGGGCGTCGCGCCCGCTCGCCGAACGACTCGCGCGGCACAAGGCGCTGGCCGATCTCGGCAGCCCGGTGATCGATCAGGCCCTGACGGCTCGGCTCTTGCCGCGGCTGACCGAGTTGACCGCGCGACGGGCGCGGCTGGCGACGGCGCGGAAGAAGCTGATGGGAGAGTTGCTGACAGAGCGACTACCCGAATGGGAGTGGACCGCGCCGACCGGTGGGTCGGCGTTGTGGATTCGCCTGCCCGGTACCGACGCGCGGGTGTTCGCCCAGGTCGCGTTGCGGCACGGCGTCGAGGTGGTGGCAGGGCAGGCGATGGATCCGTCGGGGAACCACGACGACTACCTGAGGGTTCCGTTCGCCTACTCCGAGCAAGTGCTCGACGACGCGGTCAGCCGGCTGGCGCGAGCGTGGCAGGAGCTGCGGCGGCACGGGCCCGGTCCGGACGTGCCGGTTGTCTGACACAGAAGGATGGCGGTCACCTGGACCAGGTGACCGCCATCGAAGCCTGTATGACTTTGGCGCCGCCGTCGGCGCGTTTAGGACAACCTGTGCTGTTACCGCTCGTCTTCCGCGGCTACTGCCGGAGTGGCTTCGAGCCGCCCGGTCTCGTCGTGGATCGTGATCGCGATGTCGCGCAGCTTCTCCGAGTGCTCCCGGCCGTGGTGGGCGCAGAAGAGCAGCTCCCCACCACTGGTCAGAGTGACGCGGACGTAGGCCTGCGCACCGCAGCGGTCACAACGATCCGCGGCCGACAGGGCCGAACTCGGGGCGAGTGCTGTAGTCATTGAGGCCTCATCTCATCTAGTTCCGTACTCACCAGATAGCAACATCCTGACATGCGGATCGCTTCCCGGTGGGGACAACGTGTCCGTATGTGAGACGAACCACCTGTCTCCCTATGACGTTTGCTGACAGGGAATCGTTTCGTCCGGAGGCGGAATTCTGCTGAGCCACGGTGGCGAAGTGCTTCATCTCTCACTGTGCGCCATCTTTCGGTCACCGTCTGCTCGGTTCCGGAGTGTCGGACGCCACTCGGAAATGAGTCCGGATCGATATCTGTCGCGACATGTATGTCCGGTACCCGGCCGCATGTGGCCACCGGACCCGCCTGCGCGTTTTTGGGGGTGCGGCCGCATAGGCTGTGCAGGTCAGTGCGTGAACCAGTGAAGGAGCCAAGTGGCCGCCCCGACGCCTCGCAGTACCGAGCTCGACCCGACCTACAACGCCCGCAACCTGCTCGTCCTCGAAGGACTCGAGGCGGTCCGGAAGCGGCCCGGCATGTACATCGGGTCCACCGACAGCCGCGGTCTGATGCATTGCCTGTGGGAGATCATCGACAACGCCGTGGACGAGGCGCTGGCCGGGCACGGCGAGCGGATCGACGTGGTGCTGCACCAGGACGGTTCGGTCGAGGTACGGGACCGGGCCCGTGGCATTCCGGTCGACGTCGAGCCGAAGACCAAGCTGACCGGTGTCGAGGTGGTCTTCACCAAGCTGCACGCCGGCGGAAAGTTCGGCGGCGGTTCGTACAACGCCTCCGGCGGTCTGCACGGCGTCGGTGCCTCAGTGGTGAACGCGCTGTCCGCGCGGCTCGATGTCGAGGTGGATCGCGGCGGAACGGTCTGGACCACTTCGTTCCGGCGCGGTGTCGCCGGTGAGTTCGACGGCGACGGGGCGAACGCTTCGTTCGCGCCGGCCAAGGGCCTGCGCAAGGCCGGCCGGGCCAAGAAGGGCATGACGGGGACCCGGATCCGGTACTGGGCGGATCGGCAGATCTTCACCAAGGACGCCACCTTCAACTACGACGAGCTGGTCACCCGGGCGCGGCAGACGTCGTTCCTGGTGCCCGGTCTCGAGCTGGTGATCCGGGACGAGCGCGGCGAGGAGCCGACCGAGGAACACTTCAAGCACGACGGCGGCATCAGCGAGTTCTGCGAGTTCCTCGCCACCGACCAGAAGGTCACCGACGTGATCCGGCTGGCCGGGACCGGTCACTTCACCGAGACCGTGCCGATGCTGGACGACGCCGGTCACATGACGCCGACCGACGTCGAGCGCGACCTCGAGGTCGACATCGCGGTCCGCTGGGGCGACGGGTACGAGACCGAGCTGCGGTCGTTCGTGAACATCGTCGCGACGCCGAAGGGCGGCACGCATGTCGCCGGGTTCGAGCGCGCGCTGTCGAAGAGTTTCACGAGCGCGCTGGACGGCACCCGGCTGCTGAAGAGCGGCGAGGAAGTGATCAAGGACGACGTCCTCGAAGGCCTGACCTCGGTCGTCACCGTGCGGCTGGCCGAGCCGCAGTTCGACGGGCAGACCAAGGAGGTGCTCGGCACGCCGGCCGCGTCGCGGATCGTGGCGAAGGTGGTGCAGTCCGAGCTCGAAGCATTCCTGACCTCGACGAAGCGTGAGTTCAAAGCGCAGGCCCGGGCCGTACTGGAAAAGGTAGTGGCCGCGTCGCGTACGCGGGTGGCCGCCCGGCAGCACCGGGAGTTGCAGCGCCGGAAGACCGCGCTGGAGTCGTCGGCGCTGCCGGCCAAGCTGGCCGACTGCCGTAGCAACGACGTGGACCGGTCCGAGCTGTTCATCGTCGAGGGTGATTCGGCGCTCGGTACGGCCAAGCTGGCCCGGAGCTCGGAGTTCCAGGCGCTGCTGCCGATCCGGGGCAAGATCCTGAACGTGCAGAAGGCGTCGGTCGGCGACATGCTGAAGAACGTCGAGTGCGCGTCGATCATCCAGGTCGTCGGGGCCGGTTCCGGCCGCACGTTCGACCTCGAGCAGGCGCGGTACGGCAAGATCATCTTCATGGCCGACGCGGACTCGGACGGCGCACACATCCGTACGCTGCTGGCGACGCTGTTCTTCCGGTACATGCGGCCGCTGGTCGAGGCCGGGCGGGTGTACACGGCCGTGCCGCCGCTGCACCGGTTCGAGCTGACGAACCCGAAGAAGGGCCAGGACAAGTACCTGTACACGTACAGCGACGCGGAGTACCAGCGGAAGACGGCCGAGCTGATGAAGAAGGGCGTCCGCTGGAAAGAGCCCCCGCAGCGGTACAAGGGTCTTGGTGAGATGGACGCCGATCAGCTGGCCGAAACCACGATGGACCCACGGCACCGCACGCTGCGCCGGATCACCGTCGACGACAGCGAAGCAGCCGCTCAGGTCTTCGACCTCCTGATGGGCAACGAGGTCGCGCCACGCAAGGAATTCATTGTGCAGGGCGCGTACGAACTGGACGAGACCCGCATCGACGTCTGAGCTCAGACCGCTGACCTGTTCTGCTGGGCGAGGGGTTGGGTGGCGATGGATCGACTGGTGTGTTTCGACCTGGACAACACGCTGATCGACCGCGACGGTGCGTTCCGGAGCTGGGCGCGGTGGTGGACAAACCGCGCCGGCTTCGGCACGGACGCGGCTGACTGGTTGGTTGCCCACGACAACGGCGGGTACCGGCCGCGCGCCGAGCTGTTCGCGGACTTCGAGCAGCGTTTCGGCGCCGCGATCTCGGTGGACGACTACCACCGCGACCACCCGACGTTCACCTGGGCAGACGACGCGGTACTGACCGGGCTGGCCGCACTGCGCTCAGCCGGCTGGCGTCTGGCGGTCGTCACCAACGGCACGGTCATCCAGCAGACGGGCAAGCTGACCCAAACCGGTATCGCCGACGTGGTCGATTACTGCTGCATCTCCGAGGCCGTCGGCGTCCGCAAACCCGACCCCCGCATCTTCGCCGTCGCCGCCCAAGGTGCCGGCGCCACCCTCGGCGGCGGCTGGATGGTCGGCGACCACCCGGCCTACGACACCGCAGGCGGCCAGGCCGCCGGCCTGAAAACCATCCAGGTCGGCAGCCACCACCCCGAGCCACCGGCCGACCACCACGTCCCCTCGATCCTCGAGGCGTTCCCGCTGATCCGCTGATCAGAATCCTGATCACTCGACCGTCGCGCAAAAGTCGAAGAGTCGACATTTGCGTGGGTGGTTATGAGCGGTGAACGTGGCGTTTGGTCAGGATTCTGTTCACCTTGGCTGGAGGTTGGTCAGAATAGTGATCACCGCGGGGTGGTTCATCGGGCCGGCGTGTGGGGCTGGTACGTCATGGACGTCGGTGGGGTTGTCGGGGGTCAGGCGGTCGGCTTCGGCGATGAAGCGGGTTTGGAGGGCGGGCGGGATCAGTCGGTCGTTGGTGAAGCGGATGTAGGTGCGGGGGATGCGGCCCCAGGTGGTGGCCTCGCCGCGGGCGTCCGTTTGGGGGATGGCGGCGGGCTCGTCGGGCTGGAAGTGGTTGAGGAGGTTGTGCATCGCCTCGTCGGTGAAGTCGGCGGCCAGGCATTCCTTGATGCCGGCGATCACGTCGGGGTCGGCGGTACGCCAGTTCACCCGCGCCACGCCCAGTACCGCCGGATCGCCCGCGAGTGCCTTGGTGACCTGGTCGACGAGGCTCTCGCGGTTCTCCGGGGTGGCGAAGTACGCGGCCATGCTCGGCAGGTCGACGCAGCAGTACGCCGACACGTACACGACGCGCTGCAGCAGTTCCGGTACGGCGTTGCCGACGCGGCTGACCGTGACGCCGCCCTGACTTGCACCGACGAGGATGACCGGGCCGTGTTCGTGCGCTCGGCGTACGACGCCGATCGTGTGCTCGACGTAGTCATCGAGCGTGAGGCTCGCGAGTGGAGACGGTTCGGTGGCGAGGGCGTGCAAGTCCTGCGGCGCCTGGTACGCGGGCGGGAAGTAGCCGTTCGTGCCGTGGCCGGGGAGGTCGACGGTGACGCAGCGGTGGCCGCGGAGAGTGAGTTCGTTGACGAGGTCCGTCCAGCTGCTTGAGGACGAGTGGGTGCCGTGGACGAAGACGAAGGTCGGTTGGTTGGTCATCGGTGGTCTCCTGTTGTCGTGGGCCGCCACATCGGCCAGATGGCTGGGCTGTCGGCGACGCGGATCGGTTCGCCGTGGTCGTGGAAGCCGTGGCGGAGGTAGAGCGCGCGGCTGCGAGGTGAGCTGGCCTCCAGGTAGGTGCCGAGCCCGAGCGAGTCGGCCCAGGCGATCCGGTGCCGGAGCATGGCTGATCCGAGGCCGCCCCCGCGGTGGGCGGAGGTGACGCCCATACAAGGCAGATAGATGTACGCCTGGTCGCGTGGATGTCTTGGTGCGAGTGCCTGGCCGAGTGCCTGCAGTCGGTGGGCAGCAGTGGGTACGGGCTGCGTGGACGGCTCGCCGTACGCGGATTGACCGCGAGTGAGGTGGAGCCAGATCGAGGCGGCCGTGTTGCCGGGTGTGAGGTCGGCTTCGGCGTCGGGGTGAGCCAGGAGCGGGTGGAAGTAGAACGTCGTTGCGAGCTCGATGGTGTGGGGGAAGAGCCAACGGGTGAGTGGGTCGGTGGCGAAGGCGTCGCTCAGTACGTTGACAACTGTCTCGTACTCGGCTGGCGTGGCGCGGTGGATCATGCGTACAACGTACTCATGCGCCACCCGAAAACGCTTGTGTACAAGCGAGTAAGTGCTCCACGCTCCGGTAGAGTGAACTAGTACACTTGCAGGGTGGAAGCTCCCTACGAGGTGGTTGCGCGGGAAGTGCGGATGTTGATCCTGAGCGGGGAGTTGCGCCCGGGGGAGCGGGTGCCGTCGGTGCGGGAGATCTCGCGGCGCTGGGGGATCGCGATCGCTACGGCTACCAAGGTGATCGCCGCGCTCCGCGATGCCGGCCTGGTCGAATCCAAGGTTGGTTCGGGCACGGTCGTCGCAGCACCTCGCCGTCCGCCGGCACGTCGAGAAGGACGGGCGGTGCTGACCAAGGGGCAGGTGTTGCGGGCGGCGGTTCTGGTGGCGGATGGGGAAGGGGTGCAGGCGGTCTCGATGCGGCGGGTGGCGGTTGAGCTCGGTGTCGGGACGATGTCGCTCTACCGCCACGTCCAGAGCAAGGACGAGCTGCTGACCGAGATGGTCGACGCGGTGTTCGGCGAGTACGAGCTCCCCGACCCGGGACCGGCCGGCTGGCGGCCGAAGCTTGAGCTGATCGCTCGCCGGCAATGGGAGCTCTGCCGCCGGCATTTGTGGCTGGCGGCAACGGTTTCGTTCACCCGCCCGTTGCTCGTACCGAACCTGACCGCCCAGACCGAGTGGACCCTGCGCGCCATCGACGGCCTGGGCCTGCCGACCGAGGTCTGTGTACGGGAAGCGCTGAGCCTGCACGGTTTGGTGATCGCGGCGGCGCGGGCGATGGCCGATGAGGTCGAGGCTGAGCAGGAGACCGGCGTCAGCCTCGACCGGTGGTGGCTGGACAAGCAACGACGCGCCGATGCACTACTCGCGGACGGCCGCTTCCCGCTGCTGGCCGCGGTCCCCGGCGACGCCGTTGCCGACCTGAGCGAGCTGTTCGAGTACAGCCTCGCCAGGCACCTCGATGGAGTCGAGGTGCTGGTCAGTCGATCTGGGTGAGCCTTCCGTTGTCGACGTCGTACATGAAGCCGCCGACCAGGATCTCGTCGCCGATGAGCGGGTGTTCGCGGACCGCGGCGACGTCCCGGCGGAGCGCCTCGAGCTGGTCGGGGATGACCGAGATCGGGAGGTAGCCGGCTGGTTTTCCGGCGGCGAGTTCGACCTTGGCGCGGAGTTCGTCCTCGGACATCGCGGCCATCGCGCAGCGGGTGTGCGGGATGATCATGATCCGGCGGACGCCGAGCAGCTGGACACCGAGGACGAGGCCGGTCAGGGTGATCTCGGTGACCCGGCCGCCGGCCGAGCGGAGCACCTTGGCGTCGCCGGGTTTCAGGCCGAGCATCTCCAGCGGCGGGATCCGGGAGTCCATACAGGTGACCAGGCCGATGCCGGCGTGGGCGATCCCGTCGAACCCGCCGTAGTGGAAGTCGGCGACGTACTCGGCGTTCGAGGCGAGCAGGTCGTCGAACCCGCCGCTCATCGGACGCCACCTGGGACTGGGGTACCGGTTTGCAGGATCGACATCGCGAACGGTTCCTTTCCACACGAGTCCGGACGGGGTGGATCAGCGGGCGCACTGGTGACCGGCACGGTCCAGGACCGGCCGTCGGCGTGCCGTACGGTGACGAGTTCCGGACCCTCGTCGGTGACGGTCAAGGCGTCGAGCGCGAGCTCGCCGATGAGCTCGCGGACGGCAACCTCCGCGGCCTGACCGTGCTTGGTCCAGGTGGACCGTCCGCGCAGCCCGGTCAGGATCGTTTCGCCGCGGCCGGCCGCGGTGAGCGCCTCGACCGCCGTGCCGACGGTGAGGTGCCCGTGCATGGTGCCGGCCGGCAGGTACGTGGCGGTCGGCGCGAAGCGGTGTCCGCCGAGGTGATTGGCTTCCCACACGCGCCCCGGTGCCCGCTCCGCGAGCCCTGACACCAACGGCCGGCCGAGCAGGGCGCAGCAGCCGTCACGCTTGCCGTTCGTACACACCAGCACGATCGGCTCGTCCAGTGGCCGTAGCGCGGGCAGTGACGCGAGCGCGGCCGTACGATTGCCTCGGGCCACCGCGGCGAGATCAAGGTCGGTCAGCTCCGACGGGTCCGCGATCCGGCCGCCGAGCAGCCAGGTACGCCCGGGCCGGGTCGAGGCGACGAAAACCTGGTGTGCCTGTTCGACCGCGTCCGCGTGCCGGCCAGGGGAGCGGATCAGCCCGAACCGTACGTCGGCCTTCTTGCACTTCTCGTCGTACGCCCCGCCGAACACCGGATCGAGGTGACTCTGCGTCGGCGCCTTCGCGCCCCACGGCCCAGGCTGCTCGACGACCACCCATCCGGCGGCCATGACCGCGGTGCCGGCCAGCGGCTCACCCAGCACGCGACAGAACGTCGAGCACAGGCCTGGCCGGCCGGGAGCGTCGGTCACTGCTGAGGGCACAGCATCACCGTACGCGAGGTGAGACGCGAGTCCCTCATGGTGATCAGGATGTGTGCACAACAACACGCCGGCCCAGCAGCAGTACGGCCAGCGCGGCGGCGAGGAACGCGCAGACGGCGGCCCCGGCGAAGATCGCGTGAACTTGTGAAACGGCGGCGTCGCGGAGCGCGTCCACGAACGGTCGGCAAGTGCCGGGGGAGTCCGGGCACAGTTCGTTCGGTGACTTGATGTGGTCGGCGATCGCGTAGTACCGCCGCAGCCCGATCGCGGTCAGCGCGGAGACCCCGACCAGCATGCCGACCATCCGCGCGACCACGACCAGCGCGCTCACCAGCCCGTGGCTGCCCGCGGGCGTCGCGCCGAGCATCGCGGTGTTCACCGGCGAGAGCGCCAGCCCGAACCCGAAACCACAGGCGAGCAGTACGACGGTGGCGGGCCAGTGATCGAGCGCCGAACCACTCCAGTACGCCATCACCGTGAACATCCCGCCGGACAACCCCAACCCGGCGCCCGTGATCAGCCCCAGCCCGTACCGGCGGGTCAGCCAGCCGCCGACGACCGCACCGACCGGCAGCGCGATCAGGAACCGTACGAGCACCAGCGCGGCCGCCAACTGCCCGCCGCCTTGGGTGGTCCGCGCGAAGACGGGTACGTCGACCAGTGCCGCGATCAACGCGCAACCGATCAGAAAACTGACCACCAACGATCCCCAGGCCGGACGTGCGCCGAGCAGACCACGCGGCACGATCGCGGCCTTCGTACGCCGCTGCCACAGCCCGAACGCGACCGCGAAGACAGCGGCCGCGACCAGCAGCCACGGTCCGGCCGGCGACATCAGGTGCTTCTCGGGATCAGCCGTCGCGAAGGCCAGCACGACCCCGGCGAGCGCCAGCGCGAGCAGCAGCGCGCCGACGAGATCGACCTGCGCCAGTACGCTGACGAGCTGTCCGCGGCTGCGCCACAGTACGAGGCCGAGCCACGCCAGCGCGAGTACGAGCGTGACGACGCCGATCGGCGTCAACAGCCGCGAGGTACCCGTGAACGGCACGAATGGCAGGCCGAGCGTCACCCCGGATGCGAGCCGCTGCGGCGCGGTCAGCGTGAGGCCAAGGGCGACACAGGCGAGTACGCCGACCACGCCTGACAGCGGCGGCCATCTTCGGCCGCGAAGCAGCAAGGCGAGGACGACCGCGACGGTCAGATTGAGCCAGAAGATGTACCGCCAGTCGGCCACCGCGAGCACGGCGGCGCCGAGAAGCGGGCCGAGCACCGAGCCGAGTTCCTGCACCGCGCCGACGACACCCAGCGGCAGTCCACGACGCTCGGCCGGCCACAGATCGGCGACCAGCGCGAGCGTCGCCGGGACCAGTCCACCACCGCCGACGCCCTGAAGAAACCGACCGGTTACCACCAGGGAGAGGTCGTACGCGCCGGCCGTGACGAGTGATCCGGCCGCGAAGAGCAGCAGCGCGCCGACCAGCACCGGCGTACGCCCGACCACGTCCGCGATCCGGCCGATCAGCGGCAGCACGGCGATGTACCCGAGCAGGAACCCGGAGATGATCGGCGCGGCCCGTTGCAGCTCGTCCGCGGACAGTCCGACGCCGGACATCATGTCCGGCAGCGCGAGCACGACGACGTACGTGTCGGCCGCGGCGAAGGCGACCGCGATCGACGCCAGGGTGAGGTGGGTCCTCGGGCTACTGACCGCCTGCCTCACGGCTTGGTGATCTCGACCTTCTCGCCGTACTTGTCCAGAGTGACGTCGTAGCTGCTCGTGGAGCCGGAGTAGAACGGCCCGGTGATGGTGGCCGCGACCAGCTGCTTGGCGTCCTTGTCGATCTTGAACGTGCCGTCGAACTTCCCGTCAGCGGGTGCCTTCGGGAAGATGCCCTGCAGCGACTTGCCCTGCACGGTGCCGGTGACCTCGGTCAGTACCTTCGAGCCCTGCCGGGTCTCGCCCTTGATCTTCGGGTCGGTCAAACCAGGCAGCACCGCGGTCAGGCCCTTGGCCGGGTCGAGCAGCAGGGCCGGGTCGGGCGCACCCAGCTTGTCCAGCTGGGACGGCGGCAGCTCGATGTAGGCCGGCGTGAAGGACAGCTTGGCGTACACCTTGCTGCCGACGGCCACCACCTCGGCGTCGATCGGCGAGCCACCGGACCGTACCGTCAGCTTGCCCTTGAAGGCCGGCGCGTGGGTCGCGACGCCGTCACCGCTGGCGAGCGTCTGCGCGTTGTCCGGCAGGTCGCGGCCGGTCAGCACGATGTGCACGCTGGCGGCATCGTCGATGGACTTCTTGGCCTCGGTCAGCAGGGTGACGGCGTCGCCACCACCCGACTGGCCGCCACCGCCGCTGTCCTTCTTGCCGTTGCAGCTCGTCAGCGTCAACGCCAGCACAACGGTCGCGCCGAGCGCGAGCAGTCTCTTCACGGGATCAGCCTGCCAGATCGGCGGCGCAGGCAGCGATCGGCTGCGCGACCGGGAGGCCGGAACCGTCCCGCCGTGGGTCGATCGGCGGCAGGTCCACAGGCGCGCCGCTGCTGGCACTCGCCTTCAGCGGCGCGGTGCCGATGTAGCCGAGCAGCAGCCCGTCCTCGCCCTTGAGCAGTCGCTGGCAGCGGACGCCACCGGTCCCGCGGCCCTTGCCCGGGTACTCGCTGAACGGGGTCACCTTCACGGCGCCGACCTCCGTCCCGGGCAGTGCCGAGGACGTGCCCGCGATCGTGAGGACGTGTGCCTCGCGACCAGCGCCCACGGCTCCGAAGAAGACCACCTTCGCGCCGCTGCTCAACCGGACGCCGGCCATCCCGCCGGCGGTCCGGCCCTGCGGGCGTACGGCGGATGCCGGGAAGTGCAGGAGCTGCGCGTCGGACGTGATGAAGCACAACTCCTCCTCGCCCGTCGTCAGCTCGACCGCGCCGACCACCTCGTCGCCGTCCTTCAGGCCGATGATCTCCCACGAGTCGCGGTTGGACAGGTGATCCGGCACGACCCGCTTCACCACGCCGCCCGCCGTACCCAGCGCGACCCCGACCGACTCGGGGTCCATCGTGGTCAGCGCCAGCGCGCGCTCACCCGGCTCGAGTGACACGAACTCGGCGATCGGCGCGCCACCCTGCAGGTTCGGCGCGCTGGCGGTTGTCGGTACGGCCGGAAGGTCGAGCGACTCGAGCCGGATCAACCGGCCGGCGCTGGTGACCACCCCGTACTGGCCGCGGGCGGTGCTCTTGATCGCGGACACGATCGCGTCGTGCTTGGCCCGCGCGTCGCTCGGCCCGAACGGCTCGACGCCGTTGGTCCGCGCGAGCAGCCCGGTCGAGCTCATCAGGATCCAGCACGGGTCGTCGCTGACCTCGAGCGGAACGGCCGCGGTCTTGGTCGCGCCGGACGACTCCAGCAGTACGGTCCGGCGCGGCGTGCCGTAGGTCTTCGCGACCTCGGCGAGCTCGTCGGAGACCGTCTTGCGGAGCAGGTCGGTGTTCTCGATGATCGCGGTCAGGGCCTCGATCTCGCGCTCCAGCTCACCCTTCTCGGTCTCCAGCTCGAGCTTGGAGAACTTGGTCAGCCGGCGCAGCGGCATGTCCAGGATGTAGTTCGCCTGGATCTCGGACAGGTCGTAGATCTCGATCAGCCGGGCCCGCGCGGCGGCGGTGTCGTCGCTGCTCCGGATCACCTGGATGACCTCGTCGATGTCGAGGATGGCGATCAGCATGCCCTCGACGATGTGCAGCCGGTCCTGGGCCTTCTGCCGCCGGAACTCGCTGCGCCGCTTCACCACGTCGTACCGGTGCTGGAGGTAGACCTCGAGCAGCGGCTTCAGACCGAGCGTCCGCGGCTGTCCCTCGACCAGGCAGACGTTGTTGACGTGGAACGAGTCCTCGAGCGGGGTCAGCTTGTACAGCTGTTCGAGCAGCGCTTCCGGGACGAAACCGTTCTTGACCTCGATCACCAGCTGGGTGCCGTGGGTCCGGTCGGTCAGGTCCTTGACATCGGCGATGCCCTGCAGCTTCTTGCTCTGGACCAGCGTCTTGATCTTCTCGATCACCTTCTCCGGGCCGACCGAGTACGGCAGCTCGGTGACCACGATGCCCTTGCGGCGCGGGGTGACGTTCTCGATCCGGGCGGTGGCGCGCATCTTGAAGCTGCCCCGGCCGGTCGCGTACGCGTCCTTGATGCCGTCCAGGCCGACGATCTTGCCGCCGGTCGGCAGGTCCGGCCCGGGCACGAACCGCATCAGGTCGTCCAGGTCGGCGTCCGGCGACTTGATCAGGTGCCGGAGCGCCTGGATCACCTCGACCAGGTTGTGCGGGGCCATGCTGGTGGCCATCCCGACCGCGATCCCGGCCGCGCCGTTGACCAGCAGGTTCGGGAAGGCGGCCGGCAGTACCGACGGTTCTTCTTCCTGGCCGTCGTAGTTCGGCCGGAAGTCGACGACGTTCTCGTCCAGGCCGTTGGTCATCGCGAGCGCGGACGGCGCCATCCGGCACTCGGTGTACCGCATCGCGGCCGGGCCGTCGTCGAGCGAGCCGAAGTTGCCGTGCGGGTCGATCAGCGGCACCCGCATCGACCAGGTCTGGCCGGTCCGGACCAGGGCGTCGTAGATCGCGCCGTCGCCGTGCGGGTGGTACTTACCCATCACCTCACCGACGACGCGGGCGCACTTCACGTGCGCGCGGTCCGGGCGGATGTTGTTCTCCGCCATCGAGAACAGGATCCGCCGCTGGACCGGTTTCAGCCCGTCCCGCGCGTCCGGCAGCGCCCGCGCGTAGATCACCGAGTACGCGTACTCCAGGTAGCTGGTACGCATCTCGTCGGAGACGTCGATGTCGAGGATGCGCTCCTCGAAGTCCTCGGGTTCGGCGGTACTGGTACGGCGTGCCATGCGGGTCTACGCACTCCTCGTTCAAACGGTACGGCGCCGCGACGGTCCGGCGCGTACACATTGTCCCTGGTCAACAGCCATTTCCGGCCACGACCCGCCCGGTCGGCGACGACTGCCGCGGTGGTCTAGTCCACCGCGGCGGCCGGCTGGGACCGGCGCAGCAGGTACGTGGTCGGGGCCAGTGCGGACCCTACCGCCAGGGTCAGACAAAGTGCGCCGATCCCCAGCAATACGCCCCACGGCACGGTCACCGGCACGTCGGTGACCCCGGCTGTCATCGCGTGCCGGATCAGGATGCCGACGGTGAGGGTGATCGCGGTGCCGAGGCTGAGCGCGACCGCGCCGACCAGTGAGGACTCCCAGAGCACCATCCGCCGGATCTGCGCCGGCGTCGCGCCGAGCAGCCGCGAGGTGATGAACTCGTGCCGCCGCTGCAGACTGCCCATCAGCAGCGTGTTGGCGATCGCGATCGCGCTGTAGAGCCCGGCCGGTCCGAGCAGCAGGATCAGCCCGAACTGGTTGCCCTTCCGCAGTGCCGCTGCCTGATCCGCCTCCCAGTCGACCGCGAGCTGGGCGTTCGGGAGCTTCTTGACCAGCTCGGCCGGGTCCACGCCGGCGGCCGGCAGGACGAAGCTCCGGACCGGCTGGACATTCGGGGCGTGCTTTCGGGCGAGGTCCAGTGGGATCAGGTACGAAGCGCTCACGCTGAACGCGTCTCTCACGATCGCCACCACCCGCAACCGCACCCGGGTCTTGTCGGTGAACACCATCGGGATCTCGTCACCGACCTTGTAGTGCTCGACGCTCGCGGCCGACTTGCTGACGGCGACGGTGTTCCCGGTCAGGTCACGCAGGTCACCGGAGCGTGGCGTCATGTCCCGGGTACGGCTCGCGATCGCGGGCTCGATGCCCTCCGCCTCCTCGGGTTGCGCGTACTCGTCGGAGATCCGCACGAGCTGGATCGGCAACGCGGCATCCACCGCGTCCACGCCCGGACCGGTCACCGCTGCCGGACCGTTGACGATGATCGGCGCGCGGACCGCGTCCCGGATGTTCGCCGCCTCGCTGTCGGCGGCGAAACTGAGGCTCAGGACCATCGATCCGGCGATCGCCGAGATGGACAGGATCGGCGCGGCCAGGGACGCGCTGCGGCGTGGCGCGGCGATCACGTTGCTGCGCGCCAGCAGCCCGGACACGTTGGTCCAGGCGACCAGGGGAGTTGCCCACAACCGCCCGACCAGCGGTACGACGAGCGGCCCGAGCAGCGTCAGCGCGATCACCAGGATCATCGGCGTGAACATCGCCAGGGGTACGGCGCCCTCGCCCGTCGACGGCCGGATCAGCGTCAGCATGGCGATCGCCCCGGCGAAGAACAGTGCGCCGAACACGATCCGTACCGGACCGATCCGGGGCGGTTCCAGCGCGGCCTCGCGGAGCGCGTCGATCGGCCCGACCCGTCCGGCCCGCTTGGCCGCCGACCGCGCCCCGAGCATCGCGACCAGCAACCCGGCCCCGACCGCGATCGCCAGCGGCAGCCAGGGCGATGCCGGTTCGAGTTTCACCGGCGCCAGCTCCGTATAGGACGCCTTGCTCAGCAGTAGCGGGGTGGCGAGGTGTGCGGCGATCGCTCCGGTCAGCGAGGCGGCGAGTGCGACGACCAGCGCCTCGCCGAGGATCATCCGGCGGATCTGCCGGGGCGTGGCGCCGATCAGCCGGAGCAGTCCGATCTCGCGGCGTCGCGAGGCGACCACGAAGGCGAACGTACTGGCGATGACGAAGATGGTGATGAAGCCACTGATCGTGCCGACCAGGCCGAGGACGGTCTGCAGCCCGGACACGTCGTCATGCGTCACTGAGACGTGCTCGGTATGCGGTGGCGTGTCCCGTCCGCCCAGTGTGGTGACGGCGATACTTCCCGCTTGCGGTCCGCGGTACGCGTTGGTGGCCGCGGCCGCGGTGGCTGCCAGACCGAGCAGGAACACTCCGACGGCCAGTGCGACGAACGCACCCGCGTACAGCGATCTGTGGCGGCCGACGGTTTGCCGGCTGAGGTAGAACATCACTTCTCCAGGTCACTCATCGCGGCGGCGATCTGCGCGGGGTTGGCCCGGTCCAGATGCCCCGCGAGCAGTCCGTCCGACAGGAAGAGCACGCGCTCGGCGTACGCGGCCGCGACCGGGTCGTGGGTGACCATGACGACGGTCTGGCCCGCGCGGTCGGTCGCGTCGCGGAGCAGGGCGAGTACCTGGCGGCTGGTGCCGCTGTCCAACGCGCCGGTCGGCTCGTCGGCGAAGAAGACCGAGGGGCGCGTGATGAGTGCCCGTGCGATCGCTACTCGTTGCTGCTGGCCACCGGACAGCTCGGATGGTCGCCGCTTGGCCTTGCCTTCCAGGCCCACCTGGTTCAGCACGCCGTGTACGTCGTTGCGGGCCGGACGCTTTCCGGTGAGCCGGAGCGGCAGCGCCACGTTGTCGTACACGGTCAGCGACGGCAGCAGGTTGTACGCCTGGAAAACGAACCCCATCTCCGCGCGGCGCAGTTTGGTGAGCTCCACCTCGCTCAGCCCGTTCAGGTTCACCCCGTTGAGTACGACGGCGCCGCTGCTCGGCTGGTCGAGTCCGGCCGCGCACTGCAGCAGGGTGGACTTGCCGGAGCCGGACGGGCCCATCACCGCGGTGAACGAGCCGCGCGCGAAGTGATACGTCACACCGCGCAGCGCGTCGACCGCTCCGGCCTTGGAGCGGTACGTCTTGGCGATGCCGTCCAGCAGCAGCGCCGGCGGCTCGACGGGTGCGACGGAGGGGTACATGGGCGCGGTAGCGGTCATGGTTCCAACCCAACCGGACCGCGCAGCTCCTGACCCTGGCCTGTGGGTGAGAGCCGCAGTAGCGCGCACGCTACCGCAGTAGCGGCGCACGGCCGCCTAGGGTTGGCACGTGGATGACCCGAAGACGGTGTGGGCAGCGCTGGCATCGCCGCGCTACCTCATCTCGTCCTGGCCGTGGCGGGTGTACGGCTACCTGCTGTCGTCCGTACCGGCGGGTGCGTTGGCACTGGGCGTACTGATCGGAGCCGCCGGCATCGGCGCGCTGCTCAGCCCGATCTTCATCGGGATCATCATGATGATGGCGTTCCCGCTGATCGGTGCCGGGATCGGCTGGTTCGAGCGGTGGCGGGCCGGGCTGATGCTCGTCGACGGGATCAAGAGCCCACATGCGAAGCTCCCGCTCGGGCTGACGTTCCGGGAGCGGTACAAGTTCCGCCGCCGCGAGCAGGCGTCGATGCGGGCGCTCGGGTACTCGGTCGTGTACGCGGTGTTCGTCTGGCCGTTCAGCGCCCTGTTCGGCGGACTCGGCGTGGCCGTGCTGCTCATCACTCTCGCGACCCCGTTCCTGGCTGAGACCGACGACGTGGTGATGTGGTCGTGGAAGATCAACTCGATCAGCGAAGGTCTCCTCTTCACCGTCCTGTTCGGGCCGCTGTTCTTTGCGGTCAGCTCGTATCTGCTCGGGGTGATCGCGGGCGCCGAGGTCGAGCTGGCGAAGGCGATGCTCGGCCCGCGGCAGAACGAGCTGCAGCGGAACCTGGCCGAGATCCGGCGGTCCCGGCTGGACCTGGTGGACGCGTTCGAGACCGAGCGGGCGCGGATCGAGCGGCACCTGCACGACGGCGTACAGCAGCGGCTGGTCGGGCTGACCATGACGCTGGGTCTGGCCGAGCTGGATCTGCCGGAGGGGGAGGGGCGCCGGCTGGTGGTCAAGGCGCACTCCGAGGCGGAGGCGGCGCTGGCGGATCTGCGGGCGGCCGTACGGGGCATCCACCCGCGCGTACTGGTCGACCACGGCATCGAGGCCGCTGTCCGCGAGGTCGCGGACCGGATGCCGCTGCCGGTGGTGCTCAGCCTGTCGGTGCCGCGGTTGCCGCCGCCGATCGAGGCCGCGGCGTACTTTGTCGTCAGCGAGGCACTGTCGAACGTGGCGAAACACGCCCAGGCGACCACGTGCGAGGTGACCGGCTGGATCGACCGCGACCAGCTGGTGATCAACGTACGCGACGACGGGATCGGCGGGGCGACGCTCGGTGGTGGGACCGGGCTGACGGGGCTGGTGACGAGACTGGACGCGCTGGGCGGCACACTCGACGTCGACAGCCCACCTGGTGGGCCGACCCGACTGAGGATGGAGTGCCCGTGCCGACTCGGCGACTGAGCATCGTGCTGGCCGAAGACTCGCTGCTGCTGCGCGAGGGTTTGGCCAGCATCCTGGACCGCGCCGGTCATGATGTCCGCGACACCGTGGGGGACGCGGACACGCTGCTGGCAGTGGTGCGGAAGGAGCCGCCGGACCTGGTGATCACCGACGTCCGGATGCCGCCCGGCCACAGCGACGAAGGGCTGCGGGCCGCGGCCGCAATCCGCGACGAACTGCCGGCGATCGGCATCCTGGTGCTCTCGCAGTACGTCGCCGACGCGTACCTGTCGTCGTTGCTGGAGACAACCACCGGCGGGATCGGGTACCTGCTGAAGGACCGGGTGGGTCATGTCACCGAGTTCCTGGAGTCGCTGGACCGGGTTGCGGACGGCGGTACCGTGGTGGACCCGGAGGTGGTCCGGCAGTTGCTGGCCCGGCGCCGGAACGACGGTCCGCTGGCGGCACTCACCCCGCGTGAGCTGGAGGTGCTCGCGCTGATGGCGGAGGGCCGGGTGAACGCGTCGATCGCCGAGCAGTTGGTGGTCAGCGAGGCCGCGGTGCGCAAACACGTGGGCAACATCTTCGCGAAGCTGGACCTGGACGACGGCCGCGACCGTCGCGTCTCCGCCGTCCTCACCTACCTGAGAGGCTGACCGTCGTACTCGGTGCTGATCCGGATCACCCCGGAGAAGCTCCGCGGCTTCTGATCAGTTCAGGTGATCAGTTCAGGTACCCCTCGACCGTGTCCGACGAGCGGGCGGTGGCGTCGTCCGGGTTCTCGCCGAACTCACGCTTCGCGCGCCGCTGCCGGAGCAGGTCCCAGCACTGATCCAGCTCCACCTCGAGCGCACGCAGCCGCGCCTGCTCGTCGGTGCCACCGGCCTGCCCGGCCGCGTGCTTGGTCCGGAGCTCGTGCTCTTCCGCCACCAGCTCGTCGATCCGGCTGAAGATGCTCTTGTCGTCGCTCATGGTGAAACCGTACGCCCGTCCGGCAGCCGGGAGCGGGACAACAGCTCGGTGAGGACCAGGATCGCGATCGCCTCGGCGGCGACCAGGCCGATCAGGACGACGAGCTGGAGCGCCGCGGCCTGGACGGGGGAGGCGCCGCCCAGGACCATGCCGACGAAGGCGCCGGGGAGGGTGACCAGGCCGACCGTACGGGTCTGGTCCAGTGCGGGCAGGAGCGCGTCCCCGGCGACCGGGCCGACGACCAGCTTGAACGCGTCCGGTGGCAGCAGCCCGATCGACAGTCCGGCTTCGTACTCGCCGAACCGGTTCCCGTACTCGCCCAGGACCCGCCGGCCGGCCAGCGTGGTCGCGGTCATCGCGCCGCCGACGATGATGCCGCCCATCGGCAGGATGCTGGCCGGGTTCCGCGGTACGACGCCGGGCAGGATCAGCAGCAACAGCACCGCGAACGCCCCACCGCCGATCGCGGCCGCGCAGTACGCCCACTGCCCGTGGATCTTGGCCGTCTGCTGAATCCGCCGCGTACTCGTCACGGTGGCGACGACGAACATCAGCCCGACGAACGCGATCGCGCCGACCGTGTACTGCAGCGCGACTCCGACGACCGCGCCGACCGCGGCGAGCTGGACGACCGCGCGCAGGGCCGCGGTGACGATCCCCTTGTCGTGGCGCAGGCCCGCGAACCGGGACGCGCCGACACCGATCGCGATCAGCAACGGCAGAACGACGACGGCCGCCCAGCCGAGGCCGGTGTGAAATGACATCCAGCGGCTACTTGAAGTCGGCCTCGTCGTACGTCTGGCCGCTCGTACCGTTCTCGACCTTGGCGGCTTCGTCCGCGCGCAGCTCGACCCGGCGGATCTTCCCGGAGATCGTCTTCGGCAGCTCGGCGAACTCGATCCGGCGGATCCGCTTGTACGGCGCCAGGTGCTCCCGGCAGAACGCCAGGATCTCCCCGGCCAGCTCGCGCGACGGCTCGTGCCCGGCCGCGAGCACCACGTACGCCTTCGGTACCGCCAGCCGGACCGGATCCGGCGACGGCACCACGGCGGCCTCCGCGACCGCCGGGTGCTCGATCAGCACCGACTCCAGCTCGAACGGCGAGATCCGGTAGTCGCTCGCCTTGAAAACGTCGTCCGACCGCCCGACGTACGTGATGTACCCGTCGGCGTCCCGGCCGGCGACGTCACCGGTGTGGTAATACCCGTTCCGCATCACCTCGTCGGTCAGCTCCCGCGCGTCCAGGTACCCGCGCATCAGCGGTACGGGCGCGGGCGCGAGCTCGATGCAGATTTCGCCGTCGTCGCCGATCTCGTCCGACGCCGGGTCGATCAGCGCGATGCTGTACCCGGGCAGCGGCCGGCCCATCGAGCCGAGCTTCACCGGCTGACCCGGCGGATTGCCGATCTGCGCGGTCGTCTCGGTCTGCCCGTACCCGTCCCGGATGGTGATGTCCCACGCGTTCCGGACCTGCTCGATCACCTCGGGGTTGAGCGGCTCACCGGCCGAGATGCATTCCCGGATCCGTACGTCGACGGCTGTCAGGTCCGCCTGGATGAGCATCCGCCACACCGTCGGCGGCGCGCAGAAGGTGGTCACTCCGTACGCCTGCAGCACGCCGAGCATCCGCTCGGCGTCGAAGCGCGTGTAGTTGTACAGGAAGACGGTCGCGCCGGCGTTCCACGGTGCGAAGACGTTGCTCCAGGAGTGCTTCGCCCAGCCGGGTGACGACACGTTGAGGTGTACGTCGCCCGGTTGCAGACCGATCCAGTACATGGTGGACAGATGCCCGAGTGGGTAACTGACCTGGGTGTGCTCGACCAGCTTCGGCTGGCTGGTCGTACCCGAGGTGAAGTAGAGCAGCAGCGCGTCGTCGGCCGCGGTGTCGACCACCGGGATCGGGCCGGCGTACGCGGCACTGTCCGGGTAGTGCAGCCACCCGTCGGCAGGTGCACCGACGGCGACCCGGATGCAGTGGTCCGCGATCCCGGCGTACCGGCCGGCGTCGGCGCCACTGGTCACCACGGCCCGCACGTTGCCCCGCGAGATCCGGTCGGCCAGGTCGGCGTCGGTGAGCAGCGTGGTCGCGGGGATCATCACCGCACCGGCCCGGATGCAGGCGAGCATGGTCTCCCACAGCTCGACCTGGTTCCCGAGCACGATCAGCACCCGGTCACCCGGCTTCAGCCCCGCCTCGGTCAGCCACCCGGCGACCTGACGGGACCGATCGGCCATTTCGGCGTACGTGCGCGTGGTGACCTGGCCGTCCTCTTCGACGATCGTCAGCGCCGCGACCTCCGGCTGCTCGACGGCGAGCGCGTCGAACCAGTCCCGGGCCCAGTTGAACCGCTCGAACCGCGGCCAGCTGAAGTCCCGGTACGCGGTCTCGTAGTCGTCGCGGTGAGCGACCAGAAAGTCCCGCGCCGCCCGGAACTCCCGGGTCACGTCCGAAGTGCTCTGCTCCGTCGCCATGGTTCGCACATTACCCATTGAGCGCCAGAACAGCTCCAAGCACGACGAGTGGCGTCAGGATCAGCCCACGCCACAGGAACGACCACCAGGAGATGCGTACGCCGGCCGCGCGGCACCGGGATCGCCAGAGCAGTGTGGCCAGTGAGCCCCACAATGTGAGCAGACAGCCGCAGTTCACGCCGATGAGCAGAGCCATCATCCGGTGCGGGTCACCGGACGCCACTGGTTCCATCGCGAGGTACGCGGGCAGGTTGTCGAACAGGTTCGCTCCGAGTGCGGCAGTCGCGCTCAACCGCAGTTCGGAGGTAGTACCCGCTATCTCGCGCAGTACGCCTTCCAGACCGTGGTTGCTGAGGAAGTTCACCACGGTGAACAGCACCACCACGCCCAGTACGAGCTTGTAGGGGATCAGGGACCAGCGCAGCTCACTGCGCCGCCGGACCGCGAACAGGATGACCAGGACGATCGCACCGGCGCTGGCCGGCCACGCTACTTGGACACCTGACACGAAGGCGGGTCCCAGGAGTACACAGACGGCTGTGCAGCCCCAGAACAGTACCTTGTCGTCGACCGGCGGCGTGGGTGGTACCTGATAGGTGCGGGTGAGGTCGCGGTGGAAGAGCACAGCGAGTACGACGACCGTGATGACGATGGCCGCGATTGCCGGTCGCCAGCTCACTGACAGGTAGCTGACGCCCAGCTGGCGGAACGGATGCAGAGCGAGCAGGTTGGTGAGATTGGACACCGGCAGCAGCAGCGATGCCGTACCGGCCAGCCAGACCGTGGTGAACGCGAACAGCTTCGGCGGGATGTTGAGCTGACGAGCCATGGACAGCACGACAGGTGTCAGCAGCACGGCGCACGTGTCCAGCGAGAGCACGATGGACAGACCGGTGGCCAGTGCGACCACCAGCAGCCAGAGCCGCCAGACCCGCCCGCGAGCCAGATGAGCGGCCTCCCGCGCGGCGACGTCGAACACCTTCGCCCGGTCGGCCAGCTCGGCAATCACGGTCACCGCAACCAGAAACACCAGCACCGGCACAATCCGGTCGACCAAATTCACAACCCCCAACACAACTGTTTGAGTACGCTGGCCGAGTGACACCGCCGGACCAGTATGACCACGAGCCCCCGGACGGCTATCCGGCGGAGTACGAGGCTGATGTCGTGCTGCGGGACGGCGCGACCGCGCACCTGCGGCCGATCACGCCTGATGACGCGGCGCTGCTGGTCGCGTTCTACGCGCGGGTGTCCGAGCAGTCCAAGTACTACCGGTTCTTCGCGCCGTACCCGCGGCTGTCCGACCGGGACGTGGCGCGGTTCACCCAGGTCGACTACCACGACCGGCTCGCGCTGATCGTCACTGTCGGTGACGAAATGATCGGCGTCGGGCGGTACGAGCGCACCGGCCGGCGGACCGCCGAAGTCGCCTTCCTGATCGAGGACGCGCACCAGGGCCGCGGCCTCGGCCAGCTGCTGCTCGAACATCTCGCCCAGGCCGCCCGCGAGAACGGGATGGCCCGGTTCGTCGCCGAGGTGCTGCCGGACAACCGGAAGATGATCACGGTCTTCACCGAAGCCGGGTACAAGGTCGCGCGCGAGTTCGAGGACGGCGTGATCATGGTCGAGTTCGACATCGCGCCGACCGACACCTCGTTCGGCGTGATGCAGGCCCGCGAGCAGCGCTCCGAGGCGCTGTCGATCGCGCGGCTGCTGACCCCGGGCAGCGTCGCGGTGATCGGCGCCAGCCGCCGCGAAGGCACGATCGGCAACGCCCTGCTGCGGAACCTCCGCGACGGCGGATTCCCGGGCCGGCTGTACGCGGTCAACACCGACACCGAGGTCGACGAGATCGAGGGCGTACCGGCGTACCCGACGATCCGCGAGGTCGAGGACACCGTCGACCTGGCCGTGGTCGCGGTGAAGGCGGACATGGTCGCCGACGTCGTACTGGACTGCGCGGCCAAGGGCGTCCGCGGGCTGGTCGTGGTGTCCAGCGGCTTCGCGGAGATCGGCGACGAAGGCCGGCAGCGGCAGCGGTACCTGGTCGGCCTGGCCCGCTCGTACGGCATGCGCGTGATCGGGCCGAACGCGCTCGGCCTGATCAACACCGCCACCGGCGTCTCACTGAACGCCACGCTGTCACCGCTGATGCCGAGCAAAGGGCGGGTCGCGTTCTTCTGCCAGTCCGGCGCGCTCGGCGTACCGATCCTGGCCGACATGGCCGGTCGTGGCCTCGGCCTGTCCAGCTTCGTCTCGGCCGGCAACCGCGCGGACGTGTCCGGCAACGACCTGATGCAGTACTGGTACTCCGACGAAGCCACCGAGGTCGTGCTGCTGTACCTGGAATCGCTCGGCAACCCGCGCAAGTTCAGCCGGGTCTCGCGGCGGCTGGCCGGACGCAAGCCGGTGATCGCGCTGAAGTCCGGCCGGGCCACGCAGGGCGTACCGGTCGGCCAGCTGGTCCGTCGCAGCCAGTTGCCGCCAGCAACCATCGAGTCGATGTTCCGGCAGAGCGGCCTGATCGGCGTCGACACCACCGGCGAACTGTTCGACGTCGCCCAGTTGCTTGCGCACCAGCCGTTGCCGAAGGGGCGCCGGGTCGCGATCGTCTCGAACTCCGACGCTCTGACCCTGCTCGCCCTGGACACGATGGCCGGGTGTGGCCTGGAGGCCGCCGGTGAGCCGCGGAACCTGCGCGCCGACGCCAGCGCCTCCGACTTCGGGCTTGCGCTCTCGGAGGTGTTCGCCGACGACAAGGTGCACTCGGTGGTGGTGATCTACACGCCGCCGGTGCAGTCGAACGGCGGCGAGGTCGCCCAGGTACTGGCCGCGGCCGCCGCCGACTCGGAGAAGCCGGTCGTGTCGACCTTCCTCGCCTCCCGCAGCGTGCCCGCGGAGCTGCGGGTCCCGGACGAGGACGGCGGCGCGGCCCGCGGGTCGATCCCGTCCTTCCTGAACCCGCAGTACGCCGTCGGCGCGCTCGCGAAGGCCACCCAGTACGCCGAGTGGCGCAGGCGCTCCGACAGCCGGATCCCGGATCTGCCGGAGGTGGACACCGCCGGGGGAGAGGACTTCGTCGCGGAGTTCCTGCAGCGGCACCCGGCCGGCCGCGAGCTGGACGAGGCGGACCGCCAGCGGCTGCTGAGCTTCTACGGGATTCCGGTGCTGCCGGCGTTCCCGGTGCTGAGCGCGGACGAGGCGGTCGACCGGGCCGCGGACCTCGGCTTCGAGGTGATCCTGAAGGCGACCGCCGAACAGTGGCGGATGCGGCCGGACCTGGCCGACATCTGGCGGCACATCCACGACGAGGACGACATGCGGGCGGCCTGGGCCGAGATGACGCACACGTTCGGCGTCGCGTCGGACCCGGCCCGGGCCCAGTTCGTGGTGCAGAAGATGGCGCCGCCGGGCGTACCGGTGGTGATCTCGACGATCGAGGACGTGTCGTTCGGGCCGGTCGTGACCTTCGGGCTGTCCGGTGTGGCGACCGACCTGCTGGGCGACCGGTCGTACCGGATGCCGCCGCTGACCACGCGGGACGCGGCCGAGATGGTCCGCGAGGTCAAGGCCGCGCCGTTGCTGTACGGCTACCGCGGCTCGGACCCGGTCGACATCTCGGCGATCGAGGACCTGCTGCACCGGGTTTCCCGGCTCACGCTCGACCTGGAAGAGGTCGTCCGGCTCGACCTGCGCTCAGTACTGGTCTCGGCTCAGGGCGCGACCGTGCTCGACACCCGCGTACGCATCGCGCCGAACGAGAAGCCCCGGCAGGACACGCCCGCCCGCAGGCTCACCTAGGCCGCGTGTAGACGCTGTTCTCGCGGTCCAGCAGCCGCGCCTCGATCAGCTCGCGCCGAAGCGCCGCATGGTCGGGATGCCAGCGGTTCAGGATCTCGTTGACCTCGGTCTCCGGGTACGCGCGGCCGGTCTCGAAGCTCAGCACCAGGTACTCGAGCACGACCCGCAGCTTCTCCGGGAAGGTCGGGAAGTGCGTCAGCCGGCCGTCCCGGATGAAGGACTTCAGAACGTTGTCCCGGGCCGGATCGGGATCCAGCGGCACGCGCTCCGGCCGCCCTTCGCGAACAGCGTCCTTGAACGCGCTCTCGTCCGCGCTGAAGCCGTCCCGGCTCGCCGCGATCAGCCCGCCCTTGGTCAGCCGCTGCAGGGCCTTCGTCACGACCGGCGCGGGCAGCCCGGCGCGGCCGGCAATCTGCTCGGGAGTGGTGGCGCCGAGGACGATCGCGGAGTACGCGCGCAACCTCGACGGTTCGGCCAGCAGACCACAGAGCTGATCGGCGTTCATGCGTTTCACGCTATCGCCGGTGGCAACCGGATTTCGGCATGGCAAAATCTGCGCATGCAGCCTGGACCGCAGAACGCGATCACCGATGTCCCTGGAATCCTGGTCGGCCAGGTCGAGCGTCTGGATCCGCCGTACCTGACCGGTACGACGGTGGTGTACGCGCCGGCGACCGCGGTCGCCGGCGTCGACGTCCGCGGCGGCGCGCCCGGTACCCGCGAGACGGATCTGCTCTCGCCGGTGAACTCGAACGGTGGCGTGAACGCGATCGTACTGACCGGCGGCAGCGCCTTCGGCCTGGACACCGCCGGCAGCGTGATGCGCTGGCTGGAGCAGCGCGGCGAGGGCGTCCGGGTCGGCCAGGGCGAGTACGACGTGGTCCCGATCGTGCCGACCGCGGTGATCTTCGACCTGGCCCGCGGCGGCGACTTCACCGCCCGCCCGGAACCGTCCTGGGGCGCCGACGCGATCGCCGCCGCCACCGACGGACCGGTTGCCCTGGGCAACCACGGCGCCGGGGCCGGTGCCCGGGCCCGCTCGCTCAAGGGCGGCGTCGGCTCGGCCAGCGTGCGGCTGGACGACGGCAGTACGGTGGGCGCGCTGGTGATCGTGAACGCGGCCGGCTCGACGGTCGACGCCGACGGCAACCTGTACGCCGCCCGGCTCGGGCTCGGCGACGAGTTCAGCCAGTTGCGTACGCCGACCGAGCCACCACCGGCCGCCGCGCCCGGACGCAATCTGATCCCCGGCCCGCCGATGAACACCGTGATCGCGGTCGTCGCCACCGACGTACCGCTGGACAAGGCGGCCACCACCCGGATGGCGATGGTCGCGCACGACGGCCTGGCCCGCGCGCTCGACCCGATCCACACCCTGGTCGACGGCGACAGCATCTTCGCCCTGTCCACGACGACGGATCAGCCGAGGCTGAGTGTTACCGATCCGGCCGCTCTCGCCCAGTTGGAGGCCGTGTACGCCGCTGGTGCCCGCACGCTGTCGCGCGCGATCGTGCACGCGATGCTGAACGCCGAGTCGGTGCAGACACCGACCGGCATCATCCCGAGCTACCGGGACGCGTTCCCGTCCGCTTTCGCTGCCGTCGAGGGAAGTGCCAATGCCTGAGTTCCCGCTTGCCGAACTGACGCTGAACGAGCTCTCCTGGCGGCAACGCGACCTTCGACTGACGCAGCTCTACGACTGGCCGGAGCCGACCTTCCGGCACGAGTCAGGCCTGGTCATGGTCTGGCAGTACGACGACGTGAAGGAGGTCCTCGAAGCCGCCCGGCCCGAGATCTCGAACGCGAACTCCCTCGACCCACTCGTCGGGTATCCGCGGATCATGGCGACACCGGGCGCGATCCCGCCGTTCCTGCGGCATCTGGTTCCGCTGCCGGCCAAAGCCACCGCCAACCTGGCCGACGAGGACCTGCACAAGTCGGTGTGGGACGCGATGGCCGGCCCGACCGGTCACTTCACCGTCGCGGCGGACGCGCGACCGGCCCGCGAGCAGGAAGTCCACGGCCACTTCGCCGCCGAGCTTGACCGCTTCCCGGCTCAGGGCCGGCTCGACGTGACGGCGTTGTCGATCGCGTTCGCGGCGCGAGTGACCGGCTCGGCGGTCGGCCTGCAGCCAGCGGACTGGCCGCGCGTCGCGGTCTGGAGCGGCGCGCAGTCAGGATTGCTCGGCCGGAAGCAGCGCGGGCGTGAGCTTGTTGATGCGGTCGAAGGGCTCGGCCAGCTGTTCTCGGTCAGTGCCCGAACGGTCCGCGGCGCTGACGGCGAGCGGACCTTCGCGTCTCGGCTGCAACAATCGGGGATCCCACACCGGGTGGCCGTGTCCGCGATGGCGAACTCACTCGCGGCCGGCGTTCACACGATCGCGGGGACCATCCAGCAAGGTGTGCAGCGCCTGCTGGACAACCCGGACCGTAGCTGGTGGTCCGCGCTCAAGGACCCGGCCGGCGCCAGGCGGGTAGCGAGCCGGATCGTCCAGCTCGACCCAGGACTGGTCGCCTGGAAGCGGCGCATCACGAAGCCCGTCACGCTCAGCAGCGGGACCCGGCTGGAGAAGGGGCAGGTGCTGGCGCTGTTCGCCGGAGCCAACCGGGATCCGAAGGCGTTCGGCGATCCGTACGACCTGGACAGCCGCGGGAAGCTGCCGCTGACCTTCGGGTTCGGCCGGCACGTCTGTCCCGGTAAGCAACTGGCCAACCTCGCCATCGAGGTGTTCCTGCAGGACCTGCACGCGGCAGCACCGGACGCGAAGCTGGTCGACACACCCGGAACGCGAGGCCGCGACCTGCTGTTCAGTGGCGCCGACGTGACCATCGTCGTCTGACTCACGCACGTACGACTCAAGTCGTACGTGCGAGCGCCGAAAGGCACCCGAAGGCGACGCGAAGACCGGTCCGTGGTCCGACGTTGTGAGGACGGGTTCACGGAAGGCTCTGCGGTATGAACTTCCAGAGTCCCCAATCGCAGGTCGTGCTCAGCGGACACGGCCTCGTGAAGCACTACGGTCCCGTGGTCGGCCTGGCCGGCGTCGACGTAGCTGTCCGGTCCGGCGAGGCGCTTGCCGTGATGGGCCCGAGCGGGAACGGCAAGACCACTCTGCTGCATGTACTGGCCGGCATCCTCACGCCGGATCAGGGTGAGGTGTGGCTCGGCGGTGAGCGGGTCGACCAACTGAACGACGCCGGCCGGACCGTCCTGCGCCGTCGCCGCCTCGGCTTCGTCTTCCAGGACAACCAGCTGCTTGCCGAGCTGCCTGCGGACGAGAACGTGGCGCTACCGCTGATGGTGGACGGGATGAGCCGCCGGGAGGCGGTCGGTCGGGCGCGTACGACGCTGGCACAGGTCGGCTTGGCTGCTGAGGCCGGACGGCGGCCGGGGGAGCTGTCCGGTGGTCAGGCACAGCGGGTCGCGATCGCCCGTGCACTGGTCGGCGAACCACAGGTGGTGTTCGCCGACGAGCCCACGGGCGCACTCGACGCCGCCACCGGCTCACAGGTCATCGACCTGCTCGTCGGTGCCGCAACCCACCGAGGCGCGGCCGTAGTAGTGGTCACCCATGACAACGCGGTAGCCGCACGCTGCCACCGGACTCTCCACATCGTCGACGGCCGAGTTGGTGCACCCGCTGCCACCGGAGCTGCATGGACGGGAGTCCAGCAGTGAACCCGATGACTGACCTCGGCCTGCGGTTCGTCCGGCGCCCGGGGCCAGGTGGGCGGGCGGCCAACCTGGCCGCACTGGGTGCGACCGCGGTCGTCGCGCTGCTGGTCACCTTCCTGATCGCCGGATCGCTCGGCCTGGCGCACCGCTCGGACCGGATCGGCTGGCGCAGCTCGGACAAGGCCGACCCGGCAACCGCGATCGGCATGCTGAACCTGGACGACCGGCAGCACGTCGACGGCCACCGCTTGTCCGTACTGGAGCTCGCAGTGCTCCGACCGAACGAGCAAGCACCGCCGCCAGGCCTGAGCCATACCCCGAAACCAGGCGAGGTGTTTGTCTCCCCTGAGGTCGCCAAACACTGGTCCAGCCTCAGCAAGCAGTACGGTCTCGCGGAGCCGACCGGTGTGATCACCAGCAAGGGCCTGTCGTCGCCGGAAGAGTTCATCATCATCCGCGGCGTGGAGAAGGTCTCCACCGAAGGACATCCCCAGCACGTGAGTACCTGGAACGACAAGATGTGGGACAGCCGCATGGTCGCGCTGCTGATCGCCGTGGCGTTCGGCATCACGCTCGTACTCTTCCCGATCCTCAGTTTGGTCGGCCAGGCCGCCGGCGTAGCAGCCAAGCGTCGTGAACACCGGCTGGCCGCACTGCGCCTGGCAGGTGCCACGCGGATGCAGGTGCTGTGGCTGAGCGCAGTAGAACAAGCAGTGCTTGGCGCGGCCGGCGCAGTGATCGGATTGCTCGGTTACACGGCTCTGAGTCCGCTGATCGCTCAGATCCCACTAGGCGGCGGACGCTGGTACGTCGGCGACATCACCGTGACCTGGTGGACCGTTCTCGTCGTACTGGTCGCGGTACCGGTGCTGTCGGTCGTGAGCGCACTGATCGGGCTCGGCCGCGTCAGCATCACCCCGTTGGGCGTCGTACGCGGGCAAACGCGCAAGGGCGTCAGTGTCCTTCGCCTGGGACTGCTACTGATCGGCCCAATCGTGCTGGCGTACTACGGGATGCGGGCGGCGCTACTGCCCTTGCTGATCGGAGTCGGCTTCGCGGCGCTTGCTGTACGCGTCATGGGACCGTGGGCGGTGCAGCTGGTCGGTCGTACGATGGCGAACCTGGCCAACGGACCGGTGGCACTGCTGGCCGGGCGCCGCTTGGTCGATGACCCCAAGGGTGCCTTCCGCCCAGTGGCCGCGCTGGTGCTGTCCGGCTTCGTCACCGGATTCATCTCGGTCTTCTTGCCACCTGGTGACGACGACCCGAGTTTCACCGACATGCGGATCGGCGTAGCTCTGCTGCTGTCCCTGGTGTTCCTGACTGTTGCCGCATCCACCGCAGCGGGTGCGGTCGGTACGGCGCTGGATCAGGCCGCCCCTGCCCGTGCCCTGCGGCGTTCAGGCGTACCACTGCGAGTGATCGAACGTGCCTCGCGCTTGGCGGCAGTCGTACCTGTCATCGGCGTCGGCCTGCCGGTCGTCGGATTCGGTGCGCTTTGCGGGCTGGCGCTGAGCGGCGGCAAGGTGATCACGCAGGGGAGTTCCGGCGTCATTCTCCTGCTCGGGCAGGTGGTCGCGGGCCTTGTCCTGGTGGCCGTCGCGGGTGCTGCCGGTGCGCCGGTGCTGCGAAAGGCAAGCGCGAACTGATCGCGGTTGTCCACAGGAGAAGGCGCAGGGTGGGACGGCCGGGGCCGGGGTCGTGCGAGGATGAGGGTATGCGTGACCTGAATACACCGGAGCTCGTGGACGCGTCGGAAGACCTGCGCGCCGCGATCGACCGGTGCGGCTACTACCCCGACGTGGTGACGGACTCGCTCGAGGTGGCGATCGCCGGTGAACCGATCCGGGCCTACATGCTGCAGCACGAGCCCACCTTCGACCGGGACGAGGTCCGGCGGCACATCACCATCCTGGCGCTGACCCCGAGCCGGCTGATCGTCGGGCACACCGACGAGCACGCCGCCGACGAAGTGATCCGGACGCCGTACGCGTCGACGTCCACCGAGGCGATCCCGCTGCACCGGGTGAACGCGGTGGTCGTCAACCGGGTAGTGCCGAACCCGGCCGGCTACGGCGCCGGCAAGGCCGACCCGGCGATCGCCGGCGGCGGCGAGGTGGTGCTGACCATCGGGTGGGGCATGGTGAACCGGATCGACCTCGAGCCGGCCGTCTGCGCCGACCCGAACTGCGAGGCCGACCACGGCTACACCGGGTCGGTCGCCGCCGACGACATCTCGCTGCGGATCAGTTCCGCCGCGGACGGCCCGGCCGGCATCCAGCAGGTGCTCGAGTTCGCCAAGGCGCTCTCGTTCGCCACCAGCAGGTAGTGCCGTGATCGTGCCCGTCGCCCCCGAGTACGGCGGCGGATCGCTCGCCGACGTACTGCCCTCGATCGCCGGCGCGCTGTCGGTGCCGGGGGACACCAACCGCCTCGACCTCCCACCGGCCGCGCGCTACGCCGTGCTGTTGTTCGACGGCCTCGGGTGGAACCTGCTGCAGCGGTACGCCGAGTTCGCGCCGTACTTGTCGTCCTTGATGCCGGCGAGTCGCAGCCTGACCGCCGGAGTGCCGTCGACAACCGCGACAAGCCTCACCAGCCTCGGCACCGGCCTGCCGCCGGGCGCGCACGGCATCGTCGGCTACACGACCCTCGTACCGGAGCGTGACGCCCTGCTGAACGCGCTCGCCTGGGACGTACCGGTGGACCCGCGCCGCTGGCAACCGCACGCGACTGTCTTCGACCGGATGGCCGCGGCCGGCGTCGCCGCCCGCAACGTGAGCAAGGCGCGCTTCGAGACCTCCGGCCTGACCGCTGCCGCGTTCCGCGGGACACGTCATCGCGGCGCCGACACGATCGAGGACCGGCTGGACGCCACCCGGTTCGCAAGCCGCGAAGGCCAGTCGTCGGTCGTGTACGTGTACGACTCGCAGCTCGACTACATCGGCCACCAGCAGGGCAGCGACTCGACGCAGTGGCGCAAGGAACTCGCGGCCGCCGACGAGTTCGCCCAGCGCGTACGGGCCGCGCTGCCGCGTGACGCCGTGCTGCTCGTCGTCGCGGACCACGGGATGATCGACATCCAGCCGGAGCACCGGGTCGACATCGACTCCGAGCCGGCGCTCACCGACGGCGTACGCATCGTCGGCGGCGAATCGCGCTTCCGGCACCTGTACTGCGTTCCGGGCGCCGAAGCCGACGTGATCGCGACCTACCAGGAGCGTCTCGGCGACAAGGCGCTGGTGCTGTCACGCTCGGATGCCGTCGCGCAAGGCTGGTTCGGCGCGGTGGAGGAACGGGTAGCGCCGCGGCTTGGTGACGTGATCATCGCCGCTCTCGGACCGGTCGCGCTCGTCGCCAGCCGCCGCCACGCCCAGGAGGCCGGCCTGATCGGCATGCACGGTTCGCTGACGCCGGACGAGATGCTGATCCCATTACTCGTCGACGCCAATAGCTAAAAGCTCCATACGTCCCAGAAGAAGGTGGTGCGCGCCGACTTCGCGTCACCGTCACGCGCGATCACAGTGACCTTGTAGCGACCGGCTCCCGGTGTCAGTACGCCGGTGATCCAGCCACGCTCCGGGTCGATCGTGAGCCCGGGCGGGAGACCGGTGGCGGAGTAGCTGATGCCGCCCGTACCGCCGGTGCCTTTGAGCAGCAGCGGGATCGCCGGAATGCCACCGAAGCCGAGTTGCTCGGTCGGCTCGGTGATCGCGATCGAACCCTTCGGCTGCGCGGCCGCCGCACCGACGGCCTCGGCGGCGTCGACCATGCCTTCGCCGTAGTAGGAGTTGTTCGCGGCCGAGCCGGTGCACTCGCCGGACGCCGCCGGCGGGCAGGCGATGTCGTCGGCCTCCTGCGCGAGCCGCGCCCGTACCTGCGCCGGGGTCAGCTTCGGGTTGACGCTCCGCAGCAACGCCGCCACTCCGGCAACGTGCGGCGACGCCATCGACGTACCCTCCAGCATCTTGTACCCGCCGCCGGGGACGGTCGAGTAGACCGCCTCACCCGGCGCGGCCAGGCTGATCTTGTTCTGACCGAAGTTCGAGAACCGGGACTTCAGGCCGGTCGGGTCGACGGACGCGACGACCACCACGTTCGGCAGCTCGGTCGGCAGGCTGAGGCAGTCGTTGGTGATCGCCCGCGGCGCGGCGGTCGAGTCGTTCGGGCTGGAAGTGTCGTCCGACTTGTCGGCCAGGTCGTAGTCCTCGTTGCCGGCCGCCGCGACATTCACGACGCCCTTGCTGTCGGAGTACGCGACCGCGCGGCGGACCGCCTCGGCGATCGCGTCCTGGTCCGGGTTGTTCGGGCACAGGAACAGCCACGGGTCGACGTAGTAGCTGTTGTTCGTCACCGAGACGCCCTTGTCGGCCGCGAACATGAAGGCGCACACCGTGTTCTCCGGGAAGAACAGCTCGCTGTCCGGCTCCGCGACCCGGATCGACGACACCTTCACGCCCGGCGCGACCCCGATCATGCCGATCCCGTTCTTCGCCGCCGCGATCGTGCCGGCCACATGCGTACCGTGCTCGCCCACCGGCCGCCAGGCGCCGGGCCGGGTGTCGGCCTTGCCGTACGCGCACGAGGCCGACTTGGCCGCGTCGAAGTTCGCCTTCAGATCCGGGTGCTGGTCGTCGACGCCGGTGTCGAGTACGCCGACGGTGACGTTCTTCGAGCCCAGGTTCTTCTGCCAGGCCTGGTCCGCGCCGATCTGGGTCATGTCCGCGCGATCCGTCTCCGGCGCGGTGGTCGCGGTCTCCGGGACCGCGGCCGGGATCGCCGGCGCGGTCGCATCGGCGGGCAGGTCCGACGTACGCGTCGCGCCCGCCTTCCGGACCCCGTCGACGCCGCGCATCGAGGCAGCGAAGTCCGGGTTCGCCGAGTGCACCACGATCACCCCGATCGGGTCGTACGTCGCGTACACGCTGCCGTTGTTCTGGGTGATCGCGCCGGTGACCTTGCCGGTCTGGTTCGGGTCGGTGATCACGAAGTACGCACGTGACCCCGCCTCGGCCCGGACCGGCCCGGCGACGGCCGGCAGAGCGGAAGCAGCGAGGGTCAGACAGGCCGCGAGGGCGAGCAGCAGAGCTTTGCGCACGGTCCATTCAAACCGGCCGGAGGCTCAGAACCCAACCCACCCCCTCCCGACACACCCCGGCGTGCGCCCCGAACCTCTGACTTGGCAGGATGTGCGCCCGTGGCTGAGCTCCTTTACTTCACCGGGACGATGGACTGTGGCAAGTCGACGCTGGCCCTGCAGATGGATCACAACCACAAGGCGCGGGGGCGGCGCGGGCGGATCTTCACCAGCCACGACCGGGCGGGGGAGTCGGTGCTGTCGTCGCGGCTCGGGCTGTCGGCCGAGGCGGTCGAGGTACGCGAGGAGTTCGACTTCTGGGACTACGTGGTGAACGAGCTGACCCACGGCGGGCGGATCGACTACGTGGTGTGCGACGAGGCGCAGTTCTACAGCCCGCTGCAGATCGAGCAACTCGCGCGGCTGGTCGACGAGCTGCAGATCGACGTGTTCTGCTTCGGCATCCTGACCGACTTCCGGGCCACGCTGTTCCCCGGGTCGGCGCGGCTGGTCGAGCTGGCGGACCGGATGGAACTGCTCCAGGTGGAGGCGCTGTGCTGGTGTGGTGAACGGGCCACCCACAACGCCCGTACGATCGGTGGGGAGATGGTGACCGAGGGCGAACAGCTGGTGGTGGGTGACATGGTGACACGGGACCACGAGCCCGCGTACGAGGTGCTCTGCCGCCGGCACCACCGTCGCCGCCTCACCCAGGCCCGCGCCCGGGCCACCCTGTCACCCGAGGTCCTACCGTTCGGAGGAACCGCTTCATGAGAGAGCGCAGCGAGCTCATCAAACAACACAGTGCGGTTTGTGCCTCATCCGCGCCCGGAGCGAAGCGAGGACGTGGATGAGTTCGTTGATCAGTGCGGAGTCGTTGCGTGGGTCGAGCCCGGTGCTCGCCGATGTCACCTGGAACCTGGCCGGCCCGCCGGGGCGCGAGGCGTACGAGGCCGCGCATTTGCCGGGAGCGCACTTCGTGGACCTCGACACCGAGCTGGCGGCTGCTCCTGGTCCGGGGCGGCATCCGTTGCCTGATGCAACCACCGTGACGGCGACGTTCCAGCGGCTGGGGATCAGGTCGGCGGACACACCGGTGGTCGTGTACGACGCGGCGAACTCGATGGCCGCCGCGCGGGCCTGGTGGGTGTTCCGGTACTTCGGGTTGACGGACGTTCGCGTACTCGACGGCGGGCTGGCGGCCTGGAAGGCGGCCGGCGGCGAGACAACTACCGAGATCCCGCCGACTGGGACAGCTGATGCGTACGTAGCTACCGCGGGGCATTTGCCGTTGCTGGATGCGGCGGGGACGGCCGTGGTTGCTTCCAGTGGGATCCTGCTGGACGCGCGTGCTCCTGAGCGGTATGCGGGTGAGGTCGAACCGATGGATCCGGTGGCTGGTCACATCCCGGGTGCGGTGAACGCGCCGACTGCCGCGAACGTCGATGAGTCGGGGCGCTTTCTGCCGGCCGCCGAGCTGCAGGAGCGGTTCACTGCGTTAGGCATCAGGCCCAGCACCGAGGTGGGCGTGTACTGCGGCTCCGGTGTCACAGCCGCCCACGAAGCCCTCGCCCTGGAAACCGCCGGCCTGCCCGCGACGGTGTACATCGGCAGCTGGTCCGAGTGGATCACCGACCCGACCCGCCCCATCGCCACCGGCCCCCACTGACCACCCACCACCCGTCCGCCGCCCGCCGGAGCGCCCAGCCGCGCTCCGCGACAGGAGTGGATATCCACCCGTCTTGTGGGTTCTCCACCCGTACGCCAGTGGATAACCCGCAAGAAGAGTGGAGAACCCGCGGCGGGGTGGGCGGCCTTGACTTTGGTGGGGGGCTGCGGGATCGTTTGGCAGAAATCGATTTCCCATCAGTCCGCCCCCTCGTGATGCCGGGAGTCAGCAGATGATGAAGCGATCCACGTTCCTGCGCGCCGCGGTCGGCGCCGGTGTCCTCGCCGCCACGCCCGCGAGTGCCTTCGCCGCCACCGAAGCTGCCACCCAGGCAGGCGCCGCGGCGAAGAAGTGCCGTCGCCCGCAAGCCATCCAGACCAGCAAGGTGGCCGACCTGACCGGTCCGGGACTGACCGACCGGTTCCGGATGGCGGCGACCGACCTCGGGATCCCGGCGCGTACGCCGGACGGGCGGTTGCTGTTCATGTTCGGTGACACGTTCGAGCAGCCCGCGGTCGGTGGCGGCTGGTGGCGTTCGCCGGTCGCGCTGTGGTCCACCACGACGAACCTCGCCGGCGGCGTCAAGTGGTCCGGCGCGGTCGGTGGCGCGGCGGCGCAGCAGCTGTGGGACTACCCGCACGACAACCCGACGTTCTCGACCGTGCTGCCGTCCGACGTGATCACCATCGGCGGGTCGATGTACCTGCACGCGATGGTGAACAAGGGTCTCGGCAACGTGGTCTGGACCGAGATCTGGCGCTCCGACAACTCCGGCGCGAGCTGGTACCACACCGGCGCGAAGTTCGACCCGAACCTCGACGGCGGCCTGTTCCAGTTGCTCACCTGGGGCCTCGGCAACGACGGCTACGTGTACGTCTACTCGACCGGCTTTCAGCGGAACAAGCCGATCATCCTCAAACGCGTACGCCAGGAACAGATCGCGAACCCGGGCGCGTACGAGCCGTGGGGGTACCGGGACGGGGCGTGGGCCTGGGGCAACCCGGCCACGCCGATCCTGACCGGCAGCTTCGGCGAGATGAGCCTGCGGCCGCTCGGCGGGAAATGGATCCTGACGTGGTTCAACGCCGGCGACTACCGGATCGACGGCATGATCATGGACACCCCGACCTCGAACCTGTACACCGCGTACCGCCAGCCGCTGATCTACGGGGGAGCGTGGGGCTCCGAGGACGACAACCACGTGGCCCAGCTGTACGGCGGGTACGTCATCCCGGGCTCCACCTTGTCCGACCTGCACCTGTCGGTCAGCCAGTGGAACACCGACAACGGGTGGCCGTACCGGGTGATGCAGTTCCGCGTCCGCGGTTTCGGCTAAAGCTCCAGCAGCATCGTGTCGGACGTACCCACGACCCCGACCTTCCGGAAGCCGAGCGACTCGTACAGGGTGCGCGCCGGGTTGCCCGGGTCGACGCTGAGCGAAAGCCGGGTGTACGCGGCCGCGCGCGCCTGAGCGACCAGCTCGGTCAGCACCGCACGTGCTACGCCGCGACGGCGGAACGCGGGGGATACGCCGAGGGTGAGTTCGGGTACGTCGTCCGCGATGTACCCGTACCCCGCACGGTTTCGCGTCAGCAGCCGCCCCCAGGTCGCGCCGGCCGGGGAGCCGCCCAGCTCGGCGATCACCCCGAAGTCACCGTCGCGCGGCCAGCCCACGAGGTACCGCCAGACCTGGTCCTCCGACCGCACCTTGGCCTCGTCGAACCAGGGCGTCCCGTCCCAGTTGCAGGCCTCGAGCATCATCTCGATCAGGAACGGAAGATCAGCGGCGGTCGCGGGGCGCAGGTGCATGTCCCCATCCTTGCGCCCGGCGAGCCGCGCCTCCACCGGTTTACCGGGCGCCTGCCGACGTTTGCGAAAGCGTTATCGCGCTACCGCGCAGCAAGCTCTTGAGTTAGTAACACGCTTGGTTTAACTTACTCGGGACCTGGCCGGTGTGTGGCTTGGAGCACATCGGCGGCATCCGGAAACCTGAGGAGTTCCGATGACGAGTGCGAGCAGGTGGGCCCGGTACGGGGCTGCTCTCGGCGTGGCGGGGCTGGTACTGGTGGCGGGTTGCGCGAAGGGGACCACCCCGGACGCGGCCGGTGGCACCGGTGGCGCGGCCGGCGGGGAGGTCGACCAGAACGCGCCGGTGACGATCACTGTCGGCGACCGCCCGACGCCGGACAAACCGAACGACATCAAGGCGCTGGACCAGAAGATCAAGGACTTCACCGCCAAGTACCCGAACATCACGGTCAAGTCGACCGAGACCAACTGGCAGGCGCAGACGTTCCAGGCCCAGGTGGCCGGCGGCACGCTGCCGACGGTGATGAGCATCAGCTTCACCGAACCGGCGAACATGATCCCGAACAAGCAGCTCCCGGACATCACCGACGAGCTGAAGCTGGTCGACCTGACCAAGGACCTGAACCCGAACGTGCTGAAGATCGTCCAGGACGGCAAGGGCCGGATCTACGGCGTACCGATCGACGTGTTCTCGGTCGGACTGGCGTACAACCGGGCGCTGTTCACGCAGGCCGGCCTCGATCCGGACAAGCCGCCGACGACCTGGGACGAGGTCCGCCAGTACGCGAAGCAGATCGCGGACAAGACCGGCAAGGCCGGGTACGCGCAGTTGACCACCAACAACACCGGCGGCTGGATGCTGACCACGATGACGTACAGCTTGGGCGGCACGATCGAGAGCGCCGACGGCAAGAAGTCCACGTTCGACGACGCGCCGACCAAGAAGGCGCTGCAGTTGCTCAAGGACATGCGCTGGACCGACAACTCGATGGGCAGCAAGTTCCTGTACAACCAGGAAGAGATCCGGCAGGACTTCGCGGCCGGCAAGATCGGCATGCTGATGCAGGCACCGGACGCGTACGACATGAGCGTCAAGAACTTCGGTATGAAGCCGGCCGACTTCGGCGCGGGCGCGCTGCCGCAGGACGGCGGACCGCACGGCACGCTGACCGGTGGCGCGCTGAAGATGATCAGCCCGAAGGCGACCAAGAACGAGATCGTCGCGGCGCTGAAGTGGATCAAGTTCGAGCAGTTCGACAAGTACACGACCGAGGCGTCGGCGGTGGCGGACGCGAAGACGACGATCGCCGACAAGGGTTTCGTCGGCCGGCCGGGCATCACGCCGCTGAGCCAGGACAGGTACGACCAGTACAACAAGTGGCGTGAGCCGTACGTGAACGTGCCGGTCAAGCAGTTCCAGGGGTACATCGACTCGACCTCGTCGCTGAAGCTGCTGCCGGAACCGTCGAACAAGGGCCAGGAGGTCTACTCGCTGCTCGACCCGCTGGTCCAGCAGGTGCTGACGAAGAAGGACGCGGATGTCGGCAAGCTGGTCAGCGACGCCGCCTCGAAGGTCGACGCGCGTCTGGCCCGGTAGCGCCATGTTCCAGCTCCGTACGTCGAGGCAGAGCCGCGGTGGTACCAGGTCGATCGTGACCTGGTACCGCTCCGGCGGACTGAGCAGCGTCTTCTTCGTCCTGCCGCTGCTGCTGATCTTCCTGTACTTCTCCTGGGGGCCGATCGTCCGCGGCCTGGTGCTCAGCTTCCAGAAGAACAACCTGGTCGCACCGGCCGAGTGGGTCGGCTGGGCGAACTTCAGCTACGTGCTGACCGACCCGCAACTCCCGCAAGCAGCACTCAACACGTTGTACTTCGCCTTCCTGGCCCTGCTCTTCGGATTCCCGGTGCCCTTGTTCCTGGCCGTGTTCGTCAGCGAGTTGCGGCGTACTGGATGGCTCTACAACGTGCTGTCCTACCTGCCGGCGGTCGTACCACCGGTGGCCGCGATCCTGCTGTGGAAGTTCTTCTACGACCCGAGCGGCGCGGGCGTGTTCAACGCGATCCTCGGCTGGTTCGGGATCGGGCCGTTCGCCTGGCTGAACTCACAGAGCCTGGCGATGCCGGCGATCGTGCTCGAGGCGACCTGGGCCGGTGCCGGTGCGACGTCGATCATCTACCTGGCCGCGCTGACCGGCGTCCGCACCGAGCTGTACGAGGCGGCCGAGCTGGACGGGTCCGGGATCTGGAGCCGGGTCTGGCACGTCACGCTGCCGCAGATCCGCGGCATCATCCTGATCATGATGCTGCTGCAGCTGATCGGGACGTTCCAGGTCTTCACCGAACCGTTCCTGTTCACCGGCGGCGGCCCGAACGACGCCACCACCACGATCCTGCTGCTGATCTACCGGTACGCGTTCATCAACGGCGACTTCGGTGCCGCGACCGCGCTGAGCGTACTGCTCGCCGGCGTGCTGTGCGCGCTGTCGATCGTCTACCACTTCGTCACCCGCCGCTGGAGTACGACATGAGCCATGAGCGCGGAATCATCTCGACGGCGGACCGGCAGCGTGGCATCGTCCGGTTCGGCCTGCCCGCGATCCAGGTGCTGATCTTCGTCGCGGTCCTGATCGCCGGGGTCGGTCCACTGCTCTGGCTGCTCAAGTCCGGAGTCTCCACCAGCCAGGACATCCTCTCCGGCCCGATGCAGCTGTGGCCGTCCGGCATTCAGCTGAAGAACATCCCCGATGCCTGGAACCGCGTGCAGATCGGCGCGTACCTGGGCAACACCGCGTTCATCGCGATCGGCTCGATGCTGGCGACCCTGTTCGTGTGTACGACGGGGGCTTTCGTACTGAGCATTCTGCGGCCGAAATGGGGGCCGGTCGTCACTGGCGCGGTGCTCGCCACCTTGTTCCTGCCCGGGGTGATCTCGCTGGTGCCGCTGTACATGACGATCCTGAAGCTGCCGCTGCTCGGGATCAGTCTGCAGAACACGTTCTGGGCGGTCTGGCTGCCACAGGCGGCCGGCGCGTTCAACGTACTGATCATGAAACGGTACTTCGACTCGATCCCGCGCGAGCTGATCGAGGCGGCCCGGATCGACGGCGCCGGCAACGTCCGGATGTTCACCGCGCTGATCCTGCCGCTGTCGAAGCCGATCGTCGGCGTCGTCGCGCTGCTGACCGTGATCGGTTCGTGGAAGGATTACCTCTGGCCGCTGCTGGTGCTGCCCGACCCGAGCCTGCAGCCGATCTCGGTGGCCCTGCCGCGGGTGGCCAAGACCACCGAGATCTCGCTGCAGATGAGCGGGTTGTTCCTCGCGGTGCTGATACCGGTGGTGCTGTTCCTGCTGTTCCAGAAACAGTTCCTGCGTGGGGTCGGAATGTCCGGAGGGATCAAGGAGTGAGTGCATTGAACGGCCGGCGGGTGCTGGTGACGGGGGCCGCCGGCCGGATCGGGCTGGTCACGGTCGAGCATCTGAACGCGCTCGGCGCCAAGGTGACCGCCCTGTCCAATGTCGACGACCCGGAGCTGAAGGCGGATCGGGTGCTGATCGGCGACACCCGCTCCGAGTCGGACGTGGCCCGGGCACTGGAGGGCGCCGACTACGTCGTACATCTGGCCGCGCTTCCACATCCCTCGGCCGGTACGCCGTACGAGGTGTACACGACCAACGTGGTGTCGACCTTCAACGTACTCGCGCAGGCCGGTGCCCTGGGCATCGACCGGGCGGTGATCGCGAGCAGCATCAACGCGACCGGCGTACCGTTCAACCCGCACGAGATCCGGCCGCCGTACTTCCCTTGGGACGAAACGGCGCCGAGCGACATCGGCGACTGGTACTCGCTGTCGAAACAGAACGACGAGAACACCGCGCGGATGGCGTGGCGCCGGTGGGGGATCGACGTGGTCGCCTTGCGGTTCCCGCACGTCAACTCGGCCGACGAGCTGCAACGGATGTCGGACCTGATCCGGATCAAGCCGGAGAGTGGACTGCGCGAGGCCTGGACCTACCTGGACACCCGGGACGCGGCGTACGCGGTCGAGCTCGGGCTGACCGCCCCGTTCACCGGCGCACTGCCGTTCTTCGTTGCCGCCAGCACCACCAACGCCCCGTACCCGACCGAGGATCTGCTCGACGCGTACGCGCCGGAGGTGCCGCGACGGAGGCGCTTCGCCGGGCGTGAGGTACCGATCGACCTGACCGCCGTCCGTACCGTGCTCGGCTTCGAGGCCCGGCACGAACTCGACCTGCCAACCCTCTCTCTGGAGCCCTGACATGCCCTCGAACTTCGACCAGCCGTGGCCGGCCCGGGACGACCTGCGAATCCGCTCGGTCCAGGCGATCGTGACCGCCCCGCAAGGCATCCCGCTGGTGATCGTGAAGATCGACACCACCGAGCCCGGCCTGTACGGGCTCGGGTGCGCGACATTCACCCAGCGCTGGAAGGCGGTCCAGACGTTCATCGACGAGCACGTGTCCCGGCTGCTCGTCGGCCGCTACCCGGGTGACATCGGCGACCTGACCCGCCTGATCGGCTTCTCCGGGTACTGGCGCGGCGGACCGGTCACGAACAACGCGATCTCCGGCGTCGACCAGGCGCTGTGGGACATCGCCGGCAAGCGCGCCGGCATGCCCGTGTACGAGCTGCTCGGCGGCAAGGTCCGCGCCGCCGCCGACACGTACCTGCATGCCAGCGGCAAGACGATCGGTGACACGCTCGACCACGCGAAGACACTGATCGACCAGGGCTTGCGGCACATCCGGCTGCAGGTCTCGACGCCAGGCGGCGGCGGGTACGGGGCGCCGCAGGTGCCGACGCTCTACCCGGACGCGCCGTACCGCAACGGCTGGTCGGCGCGGGACTACCTGCGCACTACGCCGGAGCTGTTCGCCGAGGCGCGTCAGGTGCTGCCGGACAACATCGAGCTGCTGCACGACGTGCACTCCCGGCTGACGCCGAAGGAGGCCGTGCTGCTGGCGCGGTCACTCGAGCCGTACCGGCTGTTCTTCCTGGAGGACGTGCTGGCGCCGGAGTACTGGGACCGGTTGCCTGAGGTACGAGCGGCGTCGCCGGTGCCGCTGGCCGTCGGTGAGCTGACCACGTCGATGACGGACGCGGTGCGGCTGATCCGGGACCACGGCGTGGACTTCATTCGCTCGCACGTCTCGGACATCGGCGGGCTGACCGCCGCCCGGAAGCTGGCCGACCTCGCGGAGCTCTGCGGCGTACGCACCGCCTGGCACGGACCGGGTGACACGTCGCCGATCGGCGCCGCGGCGAACGTCGCGCTGGACGTCACGTCTGTTGCCTTCGGCATCCAAGAGGGGCACGTCTACAACGACGCGACGTACGAGGTGTTCCCCGGCACGTTGCGGATCGAGAACGGCTGGCTGCGGCCGAACGAGACGCCGGGCTGGGGTATCGACCTCGACCTGGAGGCGGCCGCGCGGTACCCGGCCGAGTTGTCCGGGCATGACGAGTGGGCCGCCGGGGTGCGACGTCCCGACGGGGCGCTCGAAGCACCGTGATCGGTACTCGACCGCAGTACTATCGCGGCTGAGAGGGGGCGGTGCGATGAGCGAGTCAGCTGGACCGGTCGTCGACGGGCCGCGGCAGGCGGGCGCGAACCAGTACGACCTGGGGTCGTTCAACGAGGCAGTGATCATCGAGACGATCCGGCTGGCGGGCACCATCAGCCGGACCGAGATCTCCCACCGGACCGGTCTCACCCAGCAGTCGGTGTCGCGGATCCTGCGTATCCTCCTCCAGCAAGGTCTGCTGGTCGAGCAGGCGCAGGAGCGTGCCGAACGGCTAGGCAAGCCACGGACGCCGGTCCGGCTCCGGTCGAAGGCGGCGCACGCGGTCGGGATCCACATCGACCCCGAGCTGCTGACCGTCGCGGTGGTCGACCTGGACGGAACGATCGTGCGCCGCGAGACGGTCGATCTGGCGAAGGACCTGCAGGCCGGGAAGCTCGTCGACCTGACCGCGGCGACAGTGACATCGGCGTTGAGCATCAGCCAGGTCGATCCGGCCTCGATGCTCGGCGTCGGCGTCGCCGTACCAGGTCCGATCGACGCCGACGGGTCACTGCTCGCGCTGCCGCTGCAGCCGGCCTGGCGCGGGCTGCCGATCCGCAAGCTGCTGCACGAACGGCTGAACCATCCGGTGCTGGTGGAAAAGGACGGCACGGCGGCCGCGACCGGCGAACGCTGGATCGGCCGGTCGGCGCGGGCGCGGGACTTCGCGTACCTCTACCTCGGTACGGGCGTCGGCACCGGGCTGATCCTGAACGGCTCGATCTACCGTGGCGGTACGGCGAACGCCGGTGAGTTCGGGCAGATCGCGGCCCTGCGGGTGGGGGAGTGGGACGCGGAGAACGGCCCGCGGCTCGTACCGGAATGCAACCCGACCGCATCGCTGCCGGTGATCGCGGCCGAGTTCGGGTACGTGGAGAAGGACGCGAACGCGACCGACGAGGCGAAGCGGTACAAAGCGGTGTGCAAGGCGGTCGCCGACGGGGACGAGGCCGCGGTGCAGGCGGTCAGGCAGATCGCGCGGGTGATCGGTCAGGGCGCGGTCGGTCTGGTCGATCTGCTCGACATCGATCTGGTGGTGCTCGGCGGGCCGGCGTTCATGCCGGAGATCTCGGCGATCTTCCTCGCCGAGATCGGGCGCGCGGTGAACGCGCACCCGCTGGCCCGCGAGACCCGGCCGGTGGAGGTCGAGGAGTCGATCCTGCAGACCGACGCGGCGGCGATCGGGGCGGCGTCGACGATCTTCCACGACGCGTTCACCCCACGGGTTTCCGGCTCGAGTCAGGCCCGTAGGCTGCCGAAGTGATCGCACCCCGCCTGTTGACCGCCGAGGTCGAGCTTCGGCTTTCCACGCTCGATGACGCTGCCGCGCTCGCGGACGCCCAGGTTCGGAGCCGCGAGCACCTGCGTCAGTGGGAGCCGGTGCGGACCGAGCATTGGTTCACTACTGACGGGCAGTTGGAGCGTTTGGTGTACCAACTCGATCGCTACCAGACCGGGCACGCCGTTCCGTGGGTACTGGCGGAAGGTGCCCGGATCGTCGGTGCGATCACCTTGAGCGATCTGGTGCCTGGGCCGTTCCGCAGTGCCAGCTTGGGGTACTGGCTGGCGCCGGACGCGCTTGGTCGTGGATTGGCGACGCTGGCGGTCGAGGCGGTGGCTTCGGTGGCCGATTCCGAGTTGAAACTGCATCGGATCGAAGCCAGTACGCTCACTGGGAACGCCGCATCGCAGCGTGTTCTGGAGCGCACTGGCTTTCAGCAGATCGGGATGGCTCCTACGTACCTGCATATCGACGGGTACTGGCAGGACTGCAACCTGTACCAGCGGATTCTCAATTCGCGGGAGCCTGGCGCCTGATCATGCCGGGTCAGCTGAACGCCGCGGCGTTGCGGCTGACCCAGTCGGCGAAGGTACGCGGCGCGCGGCCGAGTACGCGCTGGATGTCCGGGCTCACCTGTTGCTCGATCGGCGAGGGGGAGCCGAGTACGTCGAGGGTCGACTCGACGACCGGCGCCGGTATGTAGGCGAGCATGCCTTCACGGGCTTGGTCTCGGGTCAGTTCGATCAGCTGGATCGGCGTACCTAGTACCTCCTGAATGGTCGCGGCCTGCTCCCGGGGCGAGATCGCGGCCGGGCCGGTGAGCGTGTACGCCGCGTTGACGTGCCCGTCGCCGCTCAGCGCGGCCGCCGCCATGTCCGCGATATCGGCCGGGTCAACGGCAGGGAGTGCGACATCCACGAACGGTGCCGCCATCACGCGCTGAGTCCGGATCGAGTCGGCCCACGCGTACGCGTTGCTGGCGAAGTTGTTCGGCCGCAGAATGGTCCACTCCAGCCCCGACCCAGTCACGGCATCCTCATGAATCGACGGATGCCGCTTGGTCGCGACCCCTTGCGACGACAGCAACACCACCCGCGGCACCCCCGCTGCGCGGACGACGTCGACCACGTCCTGGAGGTTGCCACGAGCAAGGAAATCAGCAGCAGTCAGCAGAAAAACAGCCTTCGCACCCGCAAGCGCCGGCGCCAGGCTCTCGGGTTCCGTCAGATCCACCCGATACTCACCCCCACGCCGCGACACCGCACGCACCTCTTCCCCCACACCCCGAAGAGCACCAACAAGCGGACGACCTACATTCCCAGTAGCTCCAGTAACAACAATCATGCCCACAACGCTAATCGCCCACGGATAGTAGGTACCTAGAGGATAGTATCGCCGTTGTGACCGACCCCACTCTCCCCACCACCCCCGCGGCAGCCACAGCTGGGACAGTAGATTCAGCCGCCGTCGACCCCGTACAGGCGTGTCCGATCGCGCCGGTGGTCGACCTGGTCTTCAGCCGTTGGACCACGCCGATCCTCTGGTCCCTGAACGAGTACGGCCGCCAGCGCTTCGTCGAACTCCAGCACCGGATCGGCTCGATCACCCCCAAGGTCCTCACCCAGCGCCTCCGCCAACTGGAACGCGACGGCCTGATCACCCGCACCTACTACGCCGAGGTCCCACCCCGCGTCGAATACGAGATCAGCCCCCTGGGCCGTACCCTCGCCCCCCTCTTCCACTCCCTGGCCACCTGGTCCCCCAACCTCACCCAGGTAGAAGCCGCCCGCCACCACTACGACACCACCCAACCACCCCACCGCCGCCCCTAACCCCGCCCCACCGCGCACCCCGTACCCCGCCCGCCTTGTGGGTGACGGGCCGAACCCTCCCTTTGAAGGGGTATCCCCGCAGGTGGAGGGTTGCCCCTCCGAATTTCCAGGGGGCAACCCTCCAGCGGAGCAGGCAAGCCCCGCGCAGGCGAGCCTCAGGCTGGGACCAGGGAGTGGGCTGGGGTGGGAGCGGGGGAGTCGGGAGTGGAGGTGGGGAGTGTGGACAGGAGGGCGAGGAAGTGGTGGGTGGCGGCGGGGAGGGGGAGTAGGCCGGCTTCGTGGTGGTGCCAGTTGTAGGCGTGGTCGCCGTGGACGGTGCGTTCCTCGAGTGGGGTCGCGTACCGGCTGAGGACCACCCGGGTGGGGCCGGTTTGTGGGTGGTGGTCGCCGCAGCCGCATTCGGCGGGGATGGTGATGGTGGTGAGCGCGTCCGGGGCGTACGTACGCAGGCGGAGCATGGTGCCGCGGGCGGTGAAGTGCGCGATTGTTGCGTCAGGCAACTGGACCAGCAGCTCGACCGGGACGGCGTACGAACCGGGAAGCAGCCGGAGGCCACGGGATGCGAGCAGGTCGGCGAGAGCCGGGAGATTCATGCGGGATTCCTGTGAATGCTGTGTCGGCGGGCGGGCCACGGAAAGGGTCAGGGCCGCGCGCGCCGGAGTCGCCGGCGCGCGTCAGTGACAACACTGACAACAGCAACAACACAGCATCTGCATGCGCAAGATCATGACAGCACCCCAACCCGATCACCAAACACCGTCCGCAATCTGGGACGACTGTCCGTGATGTGTCAGCAAGGGTCGCCGCGGAGGAACGCGGGAGGGTGCCGATGGCACCTGACTTCGGCCGTGGTGCTGGGGAGCAGGATCGTGTTTGTCGTGGGCCGGTTCAGGTGCGTTGTCGGGTGAAGGTGTGGCGCCAGTGTTCGGCGGCGCGGAGCATGTCTTGGCTCAGGTGTTCGAGGAACTGGCTGGTGAGGTGGAGGCGGTCGCCGGTGGGGGTGTCGGCGCCGAAGATGTCGGCGCCCTGCCGGGTGGTGTCGGCCCAGCGCACCATCGAGCGGGCGCTGACCGTCCAAGCCTGGTACCAAGCATCGATGTCGACGATGTACCGGACCCGGCGGGCCTCGCGCTCCCGGGAGACCAGCTCCCGCTGTTCCAGCCACCGGATCGCGTGCGAGATCGTCGCGGGGCTGACCTGCAGATGGTGCATCAACTCCCCGGCCGTGAGACTGCCACCTTCGCTGATGAAAAGCGCGACGAACACCCGAGCGGTCATCGGAGCCATCCCGGTCTCGGTCATCAACGTCACGAACCGGGCCTCGAAGTCCCGTACCGACGGGGGCTCACCGTCCACGGCGGCCGGAAGGCCGGCGGCGGACGGGTGTTTGCGGCGCCGCGCGCGCCAACTGGTCGCCAACTGCGCCCGCGCCGCGCGGTACGCGTGCGGGCCGCCGTTCCGCGCGATCTCACGGGTGATGGTCGAGGTCGGACGCCCCAGCCGCCGGGCGATCTCCGCGTACGTCAGCCCGGACGTCAGTCCGTCGGCGATCCGGCGCCGCTGATCGGCTGTCAATCGGTCCCCAGGCATCTGCCAACCCTCCGTCGAATTGCAATCAGCTACATCATCATTGCACCAACATTTGTGCTCTGACCTGCGCAAACAAGATAGCTGACTTGTTCACTTCGCTCTACAAACCTAACCTCCTGGAGAGACCACGAAGAGGAAGAACAGATGCAGAAGGTCGTTCTCGTCACCGGCGCTTCCGCGGGAATCGGCAAGGCCACCGCGCTCGAGTTCAGCCGTGCCGGGCACATCGTGTACGGCGCCGCGCGGCGGTTGCCCAACATGGACGACATCGTCGCCGCCGGTGGCCGTGCGCTGGAGCTCGACGTGCGCCGGCCCGACGACCTGGAACGGGTCGTCACCACGATCATCGCGGAGCAGGGCCGGCTCGACGTACTGATCAACAACGCCGGCACCGTCCTGCACGGCGCGGCCGAGGACATCCCGCTCGAGCTGGCGCGCGACCAGTTCGAGGTCAACGTCTTCGCGCCCGCCCGGCTGATCCAGCTCGTCCTGCCACAGATGCGCGATCGCGGCTCCGGCACGATTGTCAACATCTCCTCGGTCGGCGGCGAGATCGCGCTTCCGCTCGGCTGCTGGTACTACGCGACCAAGCACGCGCTGGAGGCGTACTCCGACACGCTCCGGATGGAGGTCGAACCGTTCGGCATCGATGTCGTGATCGTCCAGCCGGGCATCGTCAAGACCGGTTTCGAGGATCGTACGGCTGCGGATCTTCGCGCGATCTCCGGTACTACCGCGTACGCGGAAATGGCCGAATCGATGGCGCGGCGGGCCGAGGCGCAACTCGGCGAGAACAGTCAAGGCAGCGACCCGAGCGTTGTCGCCGCGGCGATCCTGCAGGCGGTCGAATCCGCCAGGCCCGAGACGCGTTACCCGGTGGGCTTCATGGCGACCGAACTTCTGGACCTGAACAGATCGCTGTCCGACCGCGACTTCGACAAGCTCCTGACCGACGCCGGCAAGGAGACGCCGAAATGACCCGCGAATCAGGCGGGGAGCCGAATCCGCGGCGGTGGTGGGCGTTGGCCGCGCTGGTGCTGGTTTCGCTGGCGGTCGGGTTCGACGCGACGATTCTGAACCTGGCGCTGCCGACGATGGCCGAAGACCTGAACGCCGGCAACTCGCAGCTGCAGTGGTTCGTCGCCGTCTACACGCTCGTGCTTGCCGCCGGGATGATCCCGGCGGGCATGATCGGCGACCGGCTCGGGCGCAAGAAGACGCTCCTGGCCGCGCTGGCCATCTTCGGCATCAGTTCGCTGGCCGCCGCGTACGCGAACTCGACCGGCATGTTCATCGGAGCACGCGCGGTACTCGGTCTGGCGGTGCTCGGCCTGGTATTGGCACTCGCGTGGCTGCCCGGCACGGTAGACCGCTCGCATCAACCCACATCCGTCCCCAGCTAGCCATCCACCACCAACCAGCCGGCTGTTCGTCGTCGGAGGTCCGCTGATTGCCGGATGCCAGCAGTCAGCCGACGGATCGCCGCCGGCAGTCGGCTGACCGGTTCGTGCTCGGTCGGGGGTCAGTCGGCTTTCTTGCCGAACATGATTTCGTCCCAGCTGGGTACGCTGGCGCGCTTGTTCCGGCGGGCCGGTTTCTTCTTCGGCTCGGCTGGGGTGTCGTCGGGTGGGTTCGCCGTCGCGGACGTGTCGGTGCCGTCCGGGAGCGTCGGCTGGGCGTCGACCTCAGCTGACTCAGGCGTACGCGGATCAGCTGGGCGGGAACCGGCTGACGCGGAACGCGGATCGGCTGGGCGCGGACCGGCGTTACGCGGCTCGGCGCTGCCTGGCTCGGTGTTACGCGGCTCGGCGGGATCCGCGAGGCGACGGTCGGTTGAGCGAGCACCGGCCTGACCGGCCTCAGCAGTACGCACATCCGCGCGGCGTGAAGCAGTCCGGGCAGACTCGGACGCATGCGGTTCCGCGGGGCGCGGGCCGGTCCGAGGTGACTCGGATCCGTGCGGTTCCGCGACGCGTCGAGTGGATTCGGACGTACGTGCTTCCGGGGGGCGCGGAGTGGGCTCGGACGTACGTGGTTCCCCGGGGCGCGGATCGGTCCGAGTGGGCTCGGAGGTGTGTGCTTCCGCGGGGTGTGGGGATGCTGGGCGGGGAGCGGGTTGAGTGGGGTCGGAGGTGCGTGGATCCGTGGGGCGGCGGTCTGTTGAGTGGGCGGCGGGGGTGTGGGGATCCGAGTGGTCGGAGGAGTGGGGTGCCTCGGTGGGGTGAGTGTTGCGGGTTGGCTGGTGGTGTGTACGGGGGGACTGGTCGCTGGTGTGGTCTTCTGGTGGGGAGGCGAAGGCGGGGGGATCGGTGGGGCGCTCGACGGCGCGGACCGATGGGCGGGGGGCCGGGGGCTGGTCGAGAGGTACGTCGATCAGGGTCGGCTCTTCGTCCGGGTCAGGCACCGAATGCACCCGCCGCGGACCCCGTGCACCATCGCGCGCGCTTTCACGCCCGAACTCACGCCCCGCACCACGCTCGCCGGTGTCGCGCCCGAACTCACGCCCGGTAGCTCGCTCGCCGGTGTCGCGCCCGAAGTCAGGTCCCGCGCTCCGGCCGGCCTCACCGTCGCGACGGCCTTCCACGCCGAAGTCACGCCCGCTGTCGTCGCGCCCCGCCTCCCGGGCAAACCCGCGCCCGTCCTGACCACCGTCACGTCCAAAGCCCGAGCCGTCCCGGCCGGCTTCGGGTTCATAGCGTTCGGTGTCGCGGGAGGATGGGTGGTTTCGGCGGCGGAGGGCGATGGTGTCTTCGAAGCCGGCTTCGTAGCTGTCGGCGCCGTGGTCGGGGGCGAGGGCGGGGTCGATGTCGGCGACCGCGGTGAGGCGGCGTTCGCCGGGGTGGGGCTGGACGGGTGCGGGTACGACCTGGGGCTGCTCGCCTACCAGCCAGCGGGCCTCGTCGTCGTCCGGGACCGCGTACCGGCCGGGGGCGTCGTACGCGAACATGGCGACCTTTTCGTCCTTCGCCTCCGCCTCGGAATCGTCGCTGTCCTCGGACTCGACGAAGTACGAAACGCGCACCGCCCACCGGCCGTCCTCGCGGCGCCAGGCGTCCCATTCGGCCGATGCCGGGTCGATGTGGCGGGTACGCAGGCGGTCGGTGACCCAGGCGCCGAGGTTGCGGGTGGGCGCGTCGCCGCCGCCGCGGCGGCGGACGGAGGCGCGCTGGGCGAGGTTCGCGATGTGGTCCCGCTCGGCCAGGACCGGGCCGGCGAACGCCATCACGCGTTCCATCGGCATCTGCGCGACGGCGGCCACCGCCTCGGGACTTTCGCCGGCCCGGATCCGGGCCTGGATGTCTCGTGGGCGCAGCGCGCTCTCCATTTGAATCTCCAGCTGGCCGAGTCGGGCACGGTCGCCGCGGAGGGCCGCACGCAACCGGTCGTCGACCGGTACGGCGAACTCTTCACCCGTCTCTGCCATCGCCAGGACGAGCTGTTTTCCGTCCTGGCTCAGACCGACGAGCCTCGCCTCGCGCATTGACCTTGTTCTCCTGTGCGGTTCTCGACAGTCTCTCCCGGGACGTGCTGCCTGACCAAGACCGGCGCGCCGTGCCGTCCGGTCATTGTGGAGGTTACGTCACGAAATCACATCTTGCCTGGTCACCAGGGTCCTCCTGGTCACACCAGTCACACTAGTCACAACGCCGCGTGACCACCGGCAACGACTCAGCGCGTACTCAGCCAAGGCCACGCCAAGCACCCATCACGGCACCCACCCCAGGCACCCATCACAGGTACGCCGAACGCACCGCGAGCGCCCGCGCGACATCGTCCGAACTGTCGCCGATCGACCGCCGGATCCCGGCCGCGACCGACTCGTCCGCCAACAGCCCGGCGGCCCGGTCGACCACCCGCTGTTCGATCGCGTACCGCGGAAACGCCAGCCGCGCACAGGTCGCCACGACCCAACCGGAGCGCAGCTTCTCGGTACCGGCGATCTCCGCGAAGTACCTGTCCACGTACGCCGCGGTCAGCGACTCCTGCGCCGGATGCCAGAACCCTTCGCACGCCGCGTACAGCTCGTAGTTCGGCAGGTCGGCGTCGGTCATGATCCGCGTCCAGGCACGCTCCTTGGCCGTGGCGGTCGGCAGCGCGGCCCGGCACCGGGTCGCATGCACGACACCCTCGGACGAGGAGTCCCGAGCGAGCTCAGCGTCGATGTCCGCATCACCAACAGCACCGAGCCGAGCGAGCTGCAGCGTCACCAGCCACCGCAGGTCGGCATCCATCGTCACCCCAGCGGGTACGCCGGAGCCCGCGAGCCACCCCTGCAACCGCTCGGCGTCGTCGCTGAACCGCGCGAACCCGCGCGCCACCGACAACTGCACGCTGCTCTCCGGCTCAACCGTCTCAAGCCGCGCACCAAGCACTGAAGCAAGCTGACCACGGTACGGCTCGTACGGCAGGTACACGCCCAGCAGATGCGTACTCGCCCAGTTGAGCAAGGTGGAAACACCGATGTCGCTCTGCTCACTCGGCAGCATCCCGAGCACCACGTCGAACCCGACCTTCGGATCCAGCTCGGCGTCCGCCACCGCGTCCCGGACACTGTTCAGTACGACGGCCCGCGTCACCCCGTCCTCGATCTTCGGCAGCACCGCCGCGAGGTTCGCCAGACTCTCCGCGTCGAGCCGGATCTTCGCCCAGCTGTCGTCACCCGCGTCCGGGATCACCACGGCGAGCGACGGGTCGAGTTCCACGTCCACCTCGTCCGCGTCGACGAGTACGTCGACCGTCGTGGCGCGTCCGTCCGCGTCGTACCCGGCCACCGTCAGCTTGTGCGGCCGCGCCACCGGGTACGCCGCCGGCGCAGTCCGCCGTAGCTTGATCCCGGTCGCGGTCCGCGTCGCGCTGATCGTGTCCAGTCCCGGCGTACGCAGCCACGCCTGCGCCCAGTCGTCCAGCCCGACCGCGCCGGCCTCGGTCCACTTGGCCAGCAGGTCCGCGAAGGTGGCGTTGCCGAACTCGTTCGCCGCGATGTGCGCGTTCACCCCGGCCAGGAACACGTCGTCACCGAGGTACGCCGCCAGCTGCTTGAGCACGGCCGCGCCCTTGGCGTACGAGATGCCGTCGAAGTCGTCGAGTGAGGCGAGTGCGTCCTTGACCGCGTCGGCGGCGACCGGGTGCGTCGACGACCGCTGATCGGCCTGCAGACCCCACCACTTGCGCATGTACGCGAAGTCGATCCAGTTGTCCGTGTACCGGGTGGCGCTCGTCGACACCCGGTGCGCCATGTACTCGGCGAAGGACTCGTTCAGCCAGAGGTCGTTCCACCACTGCATCGTCACGGTGTCGCCGAACCACTGGTGCGCCATCTCGTGCACGATGGTCCGCGCCCGCTGGCTGCGCTCGCCGTCGGTGACCGCGGACCGGAACACCATCTGGTCGCGGAAGGTCACGCAGCCCGGGTTCTCCATCGCGCCGGCGTTGAACTCCGGTACGAACGCCTGGTGGTACTCGCCGAACGGGTACCGATGGGTGAACATCCGGTGGTACTCGTCGAAGGACTGCTTGGTGACCTCGAAGATGTCCGCGGCCTCACGGTCCAGCGCGTCCTTCAGCGACTGCCGCGAGACCACGCTGAGCGCGATCCCGTCGTGGGAGTCGGTGAGCTGGTGGTACGGGCCGGCGACGATGGTGACGAAGTACGTCGACAGCGGCTTGGTCTCGGCCAGCTCCCAGCGACCGGGCGACACCTGCGTGGCGGCGCCGTTGCCGAGCACCAGCCAGTCCTCGGGCGCGGTGACCTTGAACCGGTACGGCGCCTTCAGGTCCGGCTGGTCGAAGCACGCGAAGATCCGGGGCCCGGCGTCGAGGAAGGACATCGCGTACGTGTACGCGAGACCGTCCGCGGCATCGACGGCCCGGTGCAGTCCTTCGCCGTCGTGCGAGTACAGCATGGTGGCGACCACGACAAGCTCGTTCTCCGGCTGCAGCCCGGTCAGCTCGAGCCGGCCGTCGTTCAGACCCGCGACGTCGACCGCCGTGCCGTTCAAGGTGACCGCGATCAGCTCGTCCGGTTTCACGTCCACCCAGCTCGACGGCGCGGTCGCGGCGAACCTGATCGTGGTCCTGGATCCGAACGTCCGCTCGCCCTGGGTCAGGTCGAGGTCGACGTCGTACGACTGGACGGAAAGCGCGGCGGCCCGGGTACGGGCGCCGTCGACGGTGAGACTCGGCATGAGTGCCACTGTATGCCGTGATTAGGCTGAGCACATGGGCGATATGAAGTATCGGCAGTTGGGTGATTCGGGGCTGACCGTCAGTGTGGTTGGGCTGGGCTGTAACAACTTCGGTCGGCGGCTGGACGCGACCCGTACGGACGCGGTGGTGAATGCCGCGGTCGACGCGGGGATCACGCTGTTCGACACCGCTGACATCTACCGCGGCGAGCACGGGTTCAGCGAGGAACTGCTCGGCAAGGCGCTCGGTGCGCGCCGCGACGAGGTGGTGATCGCCACGAAGTTCGGCGGCGACATGCAGGGTGCGAACGGCCCGGACTGGGGCGTACGTGGCTCGCGCCGGTACATCCGGAAGGCGGTCGAAGCGAGCCTTCGACGGCTCGGTACGGACTGGATCGACCTCTACCAGCTGCACTTCCCGGACCCGGTCACCCCGATCGAGGAGACCCTGGCCGCGCTGTCCGAGCTCGTTGCCGAGGGCAAGGTCCGGTACCTCGGCAGCTCGCAGTTCGCCGCCTGGCAGGTGGTGGACGCGGACTGGACTGCTCGGTCCAACGGCCTGGAGCACTTCATCAGCGCCCAGAACCAGTACTCCTTGCTCGAACGCGACGTCGAGGACGAGCTCGTACCGGCCTGTGAGCAGCTCGGGCTCGGCATCCTGCCCTTCTTCCCGCTGGCCTCCGGTCTGCTCACCGGCAAGTACAAGCGCGGCGCCGACGCGCCGGACGGCAGCCGGCTGGCGGGTCAGCCGGAGCGGCTGGCGCGGGCCGACTTCGACAAGCTTGAAGCGCTCGACACGTTCGCGGCCGAGCGTGAACTGACCATGATCGACATCGCGATCGGCGGCCTGGCCGCGCAGCCCGCGGTCGCGTCCGTGATCGCCGGCGCCACCAGCCCGGAGCAGATCGCCCAGAACGTCGCCGCCGGCGCCTGGGACCCGACCCCCGCCGACCTCGCCGCCCTGGACGACCTGACGTGACCCTTATCCTCCTGCCGCCGTCCGAAGGAAAGAGCGGCCGGTCCCGCGGCCGGGCCGTCGATTTCGCCACGTTGTCGTTTCCGGAGCTGAACCCGGTCCGTGAGCAGGTGCTGGAGACGCTGGCGAAGGTGTCCGCGTCGGCCGACGCGTTCGACGTACTCGATGTCGGCGCCTCGCTGCAGCCCGAGGTCGAACGCAACACCCGCTGGCGTACGGAGCCGTCGGTGCCGGTTTCGGAGCTGTACTCCGGCGTCCTCTACGACGCGCTCGGCTACGCCACCCTCTCCGCCGGTACGAAGCGCCGCGCCGCGAACCGGCTGCTCGTCGTCTCCGCCGCGTGGGGTGCGCTCCGCCCGGCGGACCGCGTCCCGCCGTACCGGCTGTCGATGGGTACGACCCTGCCCGGCCACGGACCGCTCGCCTCGGTCTGGCGCGATCCGCTGAGCAATGCCCTCGCCGATGTCGACGGCGTGATCGTGGATTGCCGCTCGTCGACGTACGTGGCCGCGTGGCGCCCGACCGGCGGCCAAGCCGGGAAATGGGTGGCCGTGAACGTGGTCCGGGAGCGCGACGGCGTCCGTACGGTCGTGTCGCACAACGCGAAGCACACTCGCGGCCTGGTCGCCCGGCACCTGCTCGAATCCGGCAAGGACCCAGGCACCCCGAAGTCACTGCACAAGCTGATCAGCGAACGCTGGAACGCCGAGCTGGACCGCGCGGCCACCGGCTGGACGCTCACCGTGGTCGAACACGACTGACGTTCACCCGACTGTAACTGGTGAGTGGTTTCCTACCCTGCGTGACCAGGGAAGGCTGAGGGACGTACGTCAGGGGGACCGCCCAACCCTTCGGAGGCCTGACCGATGTCCCGCACCATGTCGCGCATCACCGCCCTTGCCACCACAGTGGCAGCCGTAGCGACCACCTGGACACTGAGCGCCGGACCGGCACTCGCAGCCCCGCCGACCCCGCCCTCGGCGAGCACCGCGGCTACCCAGCTGGCCGGCCTGACCGTGAAGGCGGAAGGGTCGACGACGGGTTACAGCCGGGACAAGTTCCCGCACTGGATCAACCAGTCGGGTACCTGTGACACCCGTGAGCAGGTGCTGAAGCGGGACGGCACCGGCGTGACCGTCGACAGCAGCTGCCAGCCGACGGCCGGCCGCTGGTACAGCGTGTACGACGCCACGTACATCAACGACTCGTCCGGTGTCGACATCGACCACATCGTGCCACTCGCGGAGGCATGGAAGTCCGGCGCGAGCGGCTGGACCCAGGCCAAGCGTCAGGAGTTCGCGAACAACCTGACCATCTCGCAGCTGATCGCGGTGTCGGCGTCCAGCAACCGCTCCAAGGGCGACCGCGACCCGGCCGAGTGGAAGCCGACCAACACCTCGGTGCATTGCGTGTACGCGCGGGAGTGGATCTGGGTGAAGTACACGTACAAGTTGTCGCTGCAGTCGGCGGAGAAGACGGCGCTGCAGCAGATGCTGGCGACCTGCTAGTCGCCCGCGCTGGTCGTCCGCTGGTCGTCTTCCAGCAGGTGGCGGCGCTGGGCGTGGATCCCGGCCTGGAACCGGGTCCGCGCGCCCAGCGTCTCCATCAGCTCCGCGACCCGCCGACCGACCGTCCGGCTGCTCAGCGCGAGCTGCCGGGCGATCGCGTCGTCCTTGAACCCGGCGGCGAGCAGCGTCATCAGCCGCGCGTCGGTCGGGTCCGCCTTCGCCGTCGGCACGACCGGCACGGCCTGGTCCCACAGCAGCCAGAACATCTCCATCAGCGCGTCCAGCAGGGCGCAGGGGTGTACGACGAGCGCGCTGTCGGTCAACTGATCCACCGACAGCGGCAACAACGCCGCCTTCGCGTCGAACACGGCCAGCTTCATCGGCAGCTGCGGATGTACGCGGGACGTCTCGCCGGCATCGGCCGCGCTGTACGCCTCGTCGACGCCGCCGGGGATGTCCAGCGAATCGGGGGAGTAGATGCCGTGGACCACCACCCCCTCGCCGAGTAGCCCGCGGACCGTGGTGTCGGACTTCTCGGCCTGCGCGGCGTACGGCGGCCGGTCCAGCACCAGCAGCTGGTTCTTCGTCCCGTTCAGCAACTGGGCGAACCGGGCGGCGATCGCCTCCTGGCCGACGATCACCTCGACCAGATTCTCCGGGCGGTGCTGCTCCTGGGCGCGCACCTCCGACAACAGCACCCGGGCTTCGGCGCGGACCCGGTCCAGCTCGGCCCGCCGGACCGCGACCAGCGCGTCGACCGCAACATCGGGACGGGTCGGCAGCAACCGCACCGGGTCGTCGGAGGTGACCGTCAGCAGACCGAGCTTCTCCAGCCGCTCGACCGTCGCGGCCAGCTCCTGCTCGTCCCGGCCGAGGTGCCCGGCGAGCTCACGGACGTCACAGCCCGGCGCGGTCAGCAGCGCCCGGTAGGCCTCTTCGTCGGGCGGCTCCACCCCCACCGTCTCCAGCATCCGATCAGGCTATCTCGTCGATTGGACACGCTCGACCTGTTTGGCGACTTCGCGCCATGTCCGGGACAAGCCAGCGCAATCCGGCACAGGGCCAGGTGCGGGCACCCCCGGGATGGGGTAAGTGTGACTGTGCCGGGCGCGCGCGGATCGGACAGGGGACGTCCGGTCAAGCCTCAACGCGCGCGCCCGCCCTAGGACTGCCCGCTCTCGGATCGCCCGCGCAGCGGACCAGCGACGCCGCGGACCTGCTTTACCCGCAGGTAACTGCGCCAGATCACGCGCTGCAGCAGCAGCGTCACCACACCGGCCGCCGTCATCCCGGCCAGGTTGATCCCGAGCTGCGCGGCCGAACCGCCGATCTGATGCGGCGCCCACAACGCGACCGACAGGGCCAGATCACCCGCGGCTGGGACAGTGGTCACCGAGATGAACACCCCGACCAGCGCATTGCCCCGCCCGGCCGTCTGCGACAGCACCCCGGCGCTTCCCGCGAGTACGGCGACCACCGCCGACCAGCGATCCGGCCGCCAGATGAAACCGGTCAGCGGGCGGGCCGCGGTCACGTCGGACGCGTCCACCCACCCGACCGCGCGGGCCAGCAGCGCCGCGATCGCGGTCAGTACGATCGCCAGCACGAACCCCTTCACCAGCAGCATCAACGACCGCTTGGTCAGACCGCCCTTCCGCAGGAACAACCCGACGGCGAGCGCGGCCACCACGCCGAACTCGGGTCCGACCACCATCGCCCCGACGACCAGGATCGACGAGTCGGTGACCACCGCGACCGACGCGATCATCGTCGCCAGCGTGAGGAACACGTAGTACACCCAGGACCCGCCGGCCTCGTTGTACGCCTGGTCGACCACGACATCCCAGATCACCGCGTCGTCAGGTGCGCCGGGCGCCGCCTTCTCCGCGGCCTGGGCGTTCCTCGACGGCGCGGAATCCACCGACGTCAGCGCGACCGAGCCGTCGTCGTACAGGCCTTCCGCCTTAAGCCGGACCAGCACGTCCGACGTCGCCTCGCGGGTCACGTCGCACTCGATCAGATCGCCGGCCGGGCGATGCGCCGCCCCGGGTACGCGGGTCACGCAGGACACGCCGGGATCGGCGACGAGCCCGTCCAGTACCCGCTCGCTGCGGTCCGGCGGAACGATCAGACGAAGGTGCATCACGGGCGCCATGTTCCCAGCCCGGAGGTCACCATCCGGCCACGGCACACCGGCGCACACGCCGTACCGCTGGCGGTGGCGGTGTGGATATGGTCCACTGACGCACCGAATCCAGGGAGGCACGATGAGTGACACTGCCGTTCCGCAGACCGGTCAGCGCCCCGAGCTGAAGCGGGTGATGGGGCCCGGGCTGCTGCTGCTGTTCGTCGTCGGCGACATCCTCGGCACCGGCGTGTACGCGCTGACCGGCAAGGTCGCGGGCGAGGTCGGCGGCGCGGTCTGGCTGCCGTTCCTGTGCGCGTTCATCGTCGCGATGCTGACCGCGACCAGCTACCTGGAACTCGTCACCAAGTACCCCAAGGCCGGCGGCGCCGCGGTGTACACGCACAAGGCGTTCGGCATCCACTTCCTCACCTTCCTGCTGACCTTCGCGGTGATGTGCTCCGGCCTCACCTCGGCCTCCAGCGCGTCGAAGGCGTTCGCGGCGAACTTCTTCTCCGCCGCGCACCTCGACCCCGGCCGCGGCGCGCTGCTGATGATCACCGCGCTCGGCTTCATGACGCTGATCGCGCTGGTGAACCTGCGCGGCGTCGGCGAAAGCGTCAAGGCCAACGTCGTACTCACCCTGGTCGAGCTGAGCGGGCTGCTGATCGTGATCGGGATCGGCGCCTGGGCGCTGATCGGCGGCGACGGCGACACCTCCCGGCTGACCGAGTTCAAGGTCCCGGACGGCGAGTCGCCGTTCGGCGCGGTCACCGCCGCGACCGCGCTGGCGTTCTTCGCGATGGTCGGCTTCGAGGACTCGGTGAACATGGCCGAGGAGACCAAGGACCCGGTCCGGATCTTCCCGCGGATGATGCTGATCGGGTTGAGCATCACCGGCGTCATCTACGTACTGGTCGCGATCTCCGCCGTCGCGCTGGTCTCGCCGGACGAGCTGAACAAGGGCGCGACGCCGCTGCTGAAGGTCGTCCAGGCCGGCGCGCCCGGGTTCCCGCTCGAGGTGTTCGCCTGGATCACGATGTTCGCGGTCGCCAACTCGGCGCTGATCAACATGCTGATGGCGAGCCGGTTGCTGTACGGGATGTCGCACGAGAAGGTACTGCCCGGTCCGCTCGGGCGGGTGCTGCACAAGCGGCGTACGCCGTACATCGCGATCCTCTTCACCACGCTGCTCGCGTTCGTCCTGATCGGGTACGCGGACCTGGCGGCGCTCGGTGGTACGACGGCGTTCCTGCTCCTGTGCGTGTTCGCGATCGTGAACTTCGCCGTGCTGGTGCTGCGCAAGGACAAGGTCGAGCACAAGCACTTCCACGCGCCGACCGCGCTGCCGGTGCTCGGCATCGTGCTGTGCGTGTACCTGGCCAGCCCGCTGTCCGGCCGGGACTCGGCGGACTACAAGGTGGCCGGGTGGCTGATGCTGGTCGGCGTCGTGCTGTGGGCGCTGACCTGGGTGCTGAACAAGTACGTGTTCAAGCGGCGCGCCGACTTCGATCCGACGCACCTCGACCCGCAAGGCCCGGTGAACTGACCGGCAGGAAGACCGCGACCAGCACGGTCGCGAGGGCAGCGGTTCCGGTGGCGACCGCGATCCAGCCAAGGGCCGGGTACCCGGTGCCGGCGTCGATCGCGATCCCGCCGAGCCACGGCCCGGCGGTGATACCGACGTTGAACGCGGAGAAGTTCGTCGCGGTCGCGAGCGTGGACCGGTCGCCGGCCAGGCTGAAGACGCGCGCGTTCAGCGCCGGGTTGGCCGCGAACCCGAACCCACCGAGCAGCACGATCACCGGGATCGCGACCAGCGGCGAGCCCGCGGCCAGCGCGAGGACGGCGGACAGCACGATCAGGCCGCTGATGCTGATGAACAGGGTGTGGAACGGCAGCGCATCGGCGAAGCGGCCGCCGAGAGTGATTCCGATGAACGACCCGAGGCCGTACAGCGCCAGTACGCCGGGGACTGCTCCGGCCGGCAGGTGCGTCGCGCCGGTGAGGAGGGGCGCGAGGTAGCTGAACAGCACCAGGATCGTCGCCGTCACCAGCGCGGTCGTCCCGAACGCGAGCCACAGCCGCGCGTTCACCAGCGCCCGCAGTTCATCGGCGAGCCGGGGCGCGGTCGCCGGATCGGGCCGCCCGGCCGGAACCGTGGTGACCACGCCCGCCATCGCGAGTACGCAGAGCCCGGCGACGGTCCAGAACGCGGATCGCCAGCCGAGATGCTGACCGAGAACCGTGCCGAGCGGGAGACCGACGATCGTCGCGATCGTCAGGCCGCCGGTGACGATACTCATCGCCCGCGCGCGGCTGCCGGAGCGTACGAGCGCGACCACCGTGACGGCGGCGACCGACCAGAACCCGGCGTACACGAACGCGCCGACGATCCGGGTCACCAGCAGCACCGTGTAGTTGGGCGTCAGCGCACCGGCGACATGGGTGAGCGCGAAGATGGTCAGGAATACCAGCAGCGCCGTACGCCGGGACCAGGTGAGCGTGACGACTGCCAGCACCGGCGCGCCGACGAGCATGCCGGCCGCGAACGCGGAGATCAGCAGACCCGCCTGCGGGATCGTGACGTGCAGATCGGCAGCCAGCTCCGGCAGCAGCCCGGCGAGCATCAGCTCGGACGTGCCCTGCGCGAAGATGCTCAGGCCAAGGACGTAGACGGCGATCGGCATCGTTCCCCCTCACTTGACGACAGCCACTCGCAGTATCGCAGAGATCACTTTCCGTCGTCGCCGCGCTTGCCACTGGGTGAGACTTGGGCTCGTACGGCATGGTTGTTACATGAGCTTTCAGACTCCGGCGAAGCGCACCGGGCGGGCTGTGGACACTGCCAAGGTAGGCGGTGGACTGAAGCTGCTCGGCGTCCTGGTCGGGCTGATGTGGCTCAGCGAAATCATCGACACCGCGACCCACGGCGCCCTCGACCAGTACGGGATCATCGCCCGCGAACCGCGCGGCCTGATCGGCATCCTGACCGCGCCGTTCCTGCACCTCGGCTTCGGCCACCTGATCTCGAACACGCTGCCGCTGGTCACCCTCGGCGCGCTGATCGCGATCAGCGGCGCGGCCCGGTTGTTCGCGGTGACCGCGATCGTGACGGTGATCGGCGGCTTCGGCACCTGGCTGGTCTCACCGTCGAACACGATCACGATCGGCGCGAGCGGTCTGGTGTTCGGGTACGCGTCGTATCTGATCTTGCGCGGGTTGTTCAACCGGCGGATCAGCCAGGTACTCATCGGTGTACTGGTCGTGGTCGTGTGGGGGAGCGCGCTGCTCGGCGGGCTGCTGCCACAGGACGGAATCTCCTGGCAGGGCCACCTGTTCGGCGGCATCGCCGGCGTACTCGCCGCCTGGGTGTTGTCGGACGACAAACAGCAACAGGTCACCACCGGCCGAAGCCTCAGCTGAGCCGAGATGCTCAGCTGAGCGTGCTGGGGTCGGTGTTTGCGCCGCAGACGACCACGACGACCCGCTCATCGGCCGCCGGGCGGTAAACACCGGAGGTCAGGGCCGCGTACGCCGTCGCGCCGCCGTGCTCGGCCGCCAGGTGATGACCCCGCCACAACTCCTTGCGCGCGGCAACGATCGCGTCATCCTCGACCAGCACCGACCGTACGCCGTGCTCCCGCGCCGCCGTGAACGCCAACTCACCGAGCCGCCGCGCACCAAGCGAGTCCGCGGCCACCCCACCGACCGGCCCATCGGTCGGCGCACCGGCCTCCAGCGCGCGATGCATTGCCGACGCGAGCACCGGCTCCACCCCGATGACCTGCGCGTTCCTGCCAATCGCGGTCGCGATACCGGCAATCAGACCGCCACCACCAACGGCAACAAGCACGGTGTCGAACGCACCTGCCTGATCCAGCAGTTCAAGCCCGACGGTGCCTTGACCCGCCACGATCTCGGGCTGGTCGTACGCATGCACCAGCAACGCACCCGACTCGTCCCGAGCCGTCTCCGCCGCCTGGTACGCCTCGGCATACTCACTACCGGCCAGAACGATCTCCGCACCGAGCGTCCGCAGCTTGCCGAGCTTCGCCGCGGGCGTCGTCTCCGGAACAAAGATCCGCGCCGGTACGCCCAGCTCCCGCGCCGCGTACGCCGCCGCCAGCGCGTGATTGCCGCCGGACGCCGCGACAATGCCCTGACCGGTCATCTCACCGCGATCCTTCGCCGCCACCAACCGGTTGAACGCGCCACGCGCCTTGAACGACCCGGTGTGCTGAAGCAACTCGAGCTTGAACGTCAGTCCCGGCGCCACCTCGATCACCGGCGTCCGCCGGACCCGCCCCTCGATGCGCTGCGCGGCCGCCCGGACGTCATCGATACTTACCGTCATGCCTCAACCCTGCCACGATGGAGAACAGGCGACGGACTGGAGGCCACCCGATGGGCGCGTACGACGAGATCTACCGGCGGAGCCTGGACGACCCGGACGGCTTCTGGCTCGAAGCGGCTGACGCGATCACCTGGACGCGGCGCCCAGCCCACGCGATCGACGCGACGGACGCACCGATCTACCGCTGGTTCCCGGACGGCGAGCTGAACACGTCGTACAACGCGCTGGACCGCCACGTCGAGGCTGGGTACGGCGACCGGACCGCGCTGATCTACGACTCACCGGTGACCGGCGCCGGCACATCGTTCACGTACACGCAACTGCGCGATCAGGTCGCGACCTTCGCCGGGGCGCTGGCATCGCTCGGCGTCGGCAAGGGCGATCGGGTGATCGTGTACCTGCCGATGGTCCCGGAAGCGGTCGTGGCGATGCTGGCCTGCGCCCGGCTCGGCGCGATCCACTCGGTCGTGTTCGGCGGCTTCGCGCCGCGCGAGCTGGCGGCCCGGATCGACGACGCGACGCCGAAGGTGATCGTGGCCGCGTCCTGCGGGATCGAGCCGGCGCGCGTGGTCGAGTACAAACCGATCATCGACGAGGCGTTGCGGCTCGCGCGGCACCAGCCCGTACACACCGTGATCCTGCAGCGGCCCGCGGCACCGGCCGACCTCGGCCCGCACGACCTCGACTGGGCCGCGCTGATCGCTGATGCGGCACCGGCCGATCCGGTGCCGGTCGCGGCGACCGACCCGCTGTACATCCTGTACACCTCCGGTACGACCGGGCGGCCCAAAGGCGTGGTGCGCGACAACGGCGGGCACGCGGTCGCGCTCGCCTGGACGATGCGCAACGTGTACGACATCGGGCCCGGCGACGTGTGGTGGACCGCTTCGGATGTCGGGTGGGTCGTCGGGCACTCGTACATCGTGTACGCGCCGCTGCTGGTCGGGGCGACGACGGTCCTGTACGAAGGCAAGCCGGTCGGTACGCCGGACGCGGGCGCGTTCTGGCGCGTCATCTCGGAGCACGGCGCGAAGGCACTGTTCACCGCGCCGACCGCGATCCGGGCGATCAAGAAGTTCGACCCGGACGCCGGCGAACTCGCCCGGTATCCGATGGACAGCTTCCAGACCCTGTTCCTCGCGGGCGAGCGGCTGGACCCGGAGACGTACCACTGGGCGCACGAGCACCTCGGCGTACCGGTCGTGGATCACTGGTGGCAGACGGAGACCGGCTGGCCGATCGCCGCGAACCCGCGTGGGCTCGAACCGTTGCCGACCAAACCGGGCTCGGCGACCGTGCCGATGCCGGGCTGGGACGTCCGGATCCTGGATGCGTCGGGCAAGGAACTCGAGCCGCGCGAAGAAGGTGCGATCGCGATCAGGTTGCCGCTGCCGCCGGGTGCGCTGCCGACGTTGTGGGGCGACGACCAGCGCTACATCGACAGCTACCTGAAGTCTTACGACGGGTACTACCTGACTGGCGACGGCGGTTACTTCGACGACGACGGGTACATCTTCGTGATGGGGCGTACCGACGACGTCATCAATGTGGCCGGGCACCGGTTGTCCACCGGATCCATCGAGGCGGTGGTGGCGGCGCATCCGGCGGTTGCCGAATGCGCGGTGATCGGGGTGCAGGACGCGTTGAAGGGACAGTTGCCGCGGGCATTCGTCGTACTCAAGGCCGGCGCGACGGTGCAGCCCGAAGTACTGCGGGACGAACTGGTGGCCACGGTACGGCAGGAGATCGGACCGGTCGCAGCATTCCGGGACGTGTCGGTGGTGGACGCATTGCCGAAGACCCGCTCCGGGAAGATCCTCCGCAAGACGATGCGCGGCATCGCGGACGGCCGCGACGAACCCGTACCGTCGACGATCGAGGACCCCGCCGTCCTGGACGCCCTCCGCCCGATCTTGAGAGGTTAACCTCCGAAATCACCCCTTCACGCCGCGCGTGCGGGGGGTGAAGGGGCAAGCTGAGGGGTTAACCCACCGACTGGGCCCGGCGGTTAAGCTCAGGGTATGCGAGTCGTGATTGCGGGTGGGCACGGGCAGATCGCGCTACGGCTGACGAAGCTGCTGAGCGGTGCCGGGCACGAAGTCATCGGGCTGGTACGCAATCCGTCGCATGAAGCCGACGTCGCGGCAGCCGGTGGGCGTACCGCCGTGCTCGATCTCGAACAGACCGACGCCGGCGCGGTCGCCGAGGTGCTGGCAGGCGCGGATGTCGCGATCTTCGCGGCCGGCGCCGGACCGGGCAGCGGCAACGCCCGCAAGGACACCGTCGACCGCGGCGCGGCGGCGCTGTTCGCCGACGCGGCCGAGCAGGCCGGCGTACGGCGGCATCTCCAGGTCGGCTCGATGGGCGCCGACCGGGCCGGATCGCTCACCGACGACTCGACGTTCACCGTGTACCTGAAGGCCAAATGGGCGGCCGAGGAAGACCTGCGCGCCCGCGACCTGGACTGGACCGTCCTCCGGCCCGGCGGCCTCACCGACGACCCAGGCACCGGATCGGTGTACCTGGCGGACAAGACCGGGAACGGCCGGATCAGCCGCGACGACGTGGCACTGGTCCTGGCCGGTCTCTGTGACACTCCGGCCGCGATCGGCCGGACGCTCGAGCTGATCGCCGGCGACACCGCGGTGCCGGCGGCGCTCGAGTCCCTCTGAAGTTGCCACAAGCAACAGAATGGTTCGGGCAGATATGGCAGACACACTGCGGCAGGTCAGTTTCGAGCGCCTGGCGAACAGCAGCTACGAGGTGAAAAACGCCCGCGGCGGGAGCATCCGGGTCGGCTCCGGTGGCGCCGACACCGACTTCACGCCGGTGGAGTTGCTGCTGGCCGCGATCGGTACCTGTTCGGCGATCGACGTCGACGTCGTGGTCAGCCGGCGGGCCGAGCCGGACGAGTTCACCGCGGTGGTGCGCGGCGACAAGATCCGGGACGCCGAGGAAGGCAACCGGATGGAGAACCTGGCGGTCGAGTTCACGATCCGGTTCCCCGAGGGCGAGGACGGCGACAAGGCGCGGGAGGCCCTGCCGCGAGCGGTGAAGATGTCGCACGACCGCCTCTGCACGGTCAGCCGCACGGTCGAGCTGGGCACCGCGGTCACCACGACCGTCAACGACTGACTTGAGCCTGAAGGGCAGGTAGTCACTACCTGTCCTTCAGGAACTCCGAGGGCGGGCGGAGGTGGGTGGTCAGGGTTGCCTGGGTGCGTTGGGCGTCCAGGAGGATGTTCGACGGGACACCTGGAGTGGATCGCAGGGCATCCGGGTCGAGGCCGTCGCGGATCGCGATCAGCCGACCGAGCTGATACCGGCTCAGGGCTTCGGGTCCGGCCAGGTGGGCAACTCCGCTGATGCCGGACCCCAGCAACTCGAGCAGCGCGGCCGCAAGGTCGGCGACATGAACCGGACACCGGATGTTGTCAGTGAAGAACGATCCTGGCTCTCCGCCTGCCAATTGGTGTGCTCGAAGTTCTTCGCCCGAGGTGCCGTCCGAGCCGACGATGATCGACGTTCGTGCGATCACCGCAGCTGGGGTCAACGCGCGGATTGCGGTTTCGGCGGCTGCCTTCGCCGCGCCGTAGGCAGTCTCCGGACGCGGCGGCTCGTCCTCCGTCCACCTGGATTCGCGCGACGAAAACACCGCATCGCTCGACACGAACACCAGCCGCGCACCATCAGCTTCCAGCGCGACATTCACCGCGCCGTCAGCCGTCGTCGCCCAGTCGTCCTGCCGGTACGCGGCATGGATGATCCCATCCGGCCGCACCGTACGGATCACCTCCCGTACCGCATCTCGCCGCCGGACGTCGAGCCGTACGCCACCCGCGACCACCGCCGAGTGGTACGCGGGCACGACCTCATGGCCGCACAGCGGGCCGGACCGCAACAACTCCCGCCCCAGCAGTCCGGCGGCACCAGTGACTAGCAACCTCACCCAAGAACCCTATGCCGTTCCAGCCGCCACCCGGCGGTCCGCGTGGCGCGCTTCACTTCGGCGACCGTACGCACCTTCCGTGGTGTCATCCACGACTGCGACGGCTTGTGCAGCATCCTCGAACGGCTCGCGTAGCAACGACTTCCACCACACGAACCGATGCCCGTCGGCCTGCCGACGCACATCCGGCCCGACCACACCCGCCCAGCGCCGAACGGTCGGCACGGCGCGCGCCCACAGTCCACCTGCGCCCGTACCAGGCCGGCTCGGGTCGTCACGGGCAGTTCGCCGTACGCATCCTCACTCAACCAGGCCGTGTACGCGGACCGGGAGTCGATCGCGTACCACCCAGCCATCCAGCAGATCGGGGGAGACGTCGACGCCCAGCACGGTCAGCATCCGGCCAACGCTGTCATCTCTGATCGAGCTCGGCCACGGACTTTCCCGGGCGGGTGCCGGTCATCGACGGATCGGCACCCGCGCCTGGGCTACTTCACTGGTGCAAGGCAGAGCGTGTACTTGGTGGAGCCGTGCTGGTAGTAGTACGACGCCTGCGCGTCGGCGTACTGGTCGCACTGGCTGTCGTCGGTCGAGTCGTCGATCCGGCCGACGATCCGGAACGCGGCGTCGGACGAACTGCAGTCGACGACCTTGACGTCCGGGTTCCTGGTGGTGCCCTTGTTGACCACGCAGGCACCGACGGTCGCCTTGTTCTCGGTCGAGTTCAGGTTCGCGAACACGATCAGGCCGATGAACACGATCGGGAGCAGCAGCATCAGCATCGCCGGGCGCTGGACGAGCGGCTTGCCCGGGTCCATCGGCCGGCCCGGGCCCGGCTGCGGCTCCGGCAGGCTCTTGAACTTCTGCATCGGGCCGATGTTCATCAGCATCGTGATCGGGTTGATGATCGACGAACCGATACCCCACCAGCCCTGCCAGAGGCTCTTCGTGGTCATGTCACGGACCGACGCCATCCCGCAGGTACGGCAGAACGGGCCCTGCAGCTTCAGGAACCGCATGATGATGATCAGGCCCTGGTGACCGCGAACGGTCGCGTCGACCGCCGGGAACCCACCGCAGAACCGGCAGATCATCTGGCCCTGCGGCGCGAACGCCTGCTGGCCCTGCTGCTGACCGTGCGGCGGCTGTCCCTGCTGTGGGAACGACTGCTGGTACTGACCCTGCTGGCCTGGGTACTGGCCCTGCTGGGGGTACGGCTGGTACTGCTGCTGCTCACCGGCGTACGACTGCTGCTGGTTGTACTGGGGTTGCTGCTGCTGGCCGTACTGTGGGAACTGCTGCTCCGGCGGCGGACCGTAGCCGCTCGGCTGCCCGGAGTACGGGTTCTGCGGCGGCTCGGGAGGGGATGTGGTCACGAATGGTTCCTGTAGCTCTTGGTCGGGACACGCTGAACCATGGCACCTTACTCACCCACGTGGTCCATTCGGCCGCACGCCGGGGCATGTTCACCTTCGGATTCCGGCCACCTACCAACAGTGACTAGCCGGTGGCCCCGTACCGATCGACGAGTTCCTGCCCGAGCCGCGCCAGTTCGGCTTGTACGGAAGGCGGTCCGACCACTTCGATCGAACCGCCCCACCCGGCCAGCTGCTGCGCGATCATCAATGGCGTCGGCGCGGTGATCAACAGCCGCGCCCGCTCACCGTCCATCCCGTCGACCTGGCAGTTCCGGCCGAGGCGGTCCTGCATCACCCAGACGTGGCGTTCCTCCATCAGCACGGTCGCGGTCAGCCCGGAACGGCGTTCCTCCATCCGCTCGACGATCTCGCTCCACGCGACCGCGAGGTCGAATCCGTCCGGCCGGGTGAACTCCTCGGCGGTTTCCTCGGCCGACACGATCCGATCCACGCGGAACGTACGCTGCCCCTGCTCGGTCCAGGCAACCAGGTACCAGACATCGTCCTTATCTACGAGCCCGAGCGGGTCCACGAGCCGCTCGGTCGTCGCGCGGCCGTAGACCATTCGAACCCGGTGACGGCGTACGACCGCATCCTGCAGGCGGCGTACGAGCTCCGGCCGCTCTTTCACGTGTTCGCCCCACCGCGCCGGATCGATCACCACCGCCTCGGCGGCGGCCTCCGCGTGTTCACGAAACGTCTGCGGCAACGCGCGGACGAGCTTGCGGAGCGCCGCCTTCGCGTCCGGGGCGATCGACGCGGCCGGGCCGACCAGCAGGAACAGCGCCTGCGCTTCGGTCGCGCTCAGTCCGCTCAGATCCGTACGCGCACCACCGACCAACTGCCAGCCACCGTTGCGTCCGGGCTGTGGATAAACGGGGATGCCGGCGGTGGACAGCGCTTCGAGGTCGCGGCGTGCGGTCGCGATCGAGATGTCCAGCTCGTCGGCGAGCTCGGCGGCGGTGACGCGGCCCCGCGCCTGCATCAGCAACAGCGCCGCTACCAGCCGATCCGCACGCATGCCCCGATCGTCGCAGACAAACCGCTCAACCGGTGAGCACTTATCTATGCACGCTAGCCTTGGTTCCGGACGGACGCCTTCCGGAATGGTGAGCGATGAAGTACGACGAGAGCCCGACCGCGCGGACCCTGATGGTGCTCGAGCTGATCCAGAACACCCCCGGCATCACCGCCGACCAGCTCAGCGACAAGCTCGGCGTCTCCGAACGCGCCGCCCGCCGGTACGTCGCGATCCTCCGCGAAGCCGACATCCCGATCGAGTCGATGCGCGGCCCGTACGGCGGGTACCGCGTCGGCCGCGGGCTGCGATTGCCGCCACTGATGTTCAGTACAACCGAAGCGCTCGGCCTGGTGATGGCGGTCCTCGAAGGACCACGCGGCGCCGCCGACCCGGTCGAGAACGCGCTCGGCAAGATCATCCGCGTACTGCCCGAGCCGATCGCCCGCTCCACGGACGCGATCCGCCGGGTCAGTGCCCGCGGCCCGGATCCCGGCGCGCGTACGCCCGACCCCGAGATCACCGCCGCCCTCGTCGCCGAAAGCACGGCCGGCCACCGGATCACCATCCACTACCGCCGGCACCACGACGAGTGGCCGATGGACGTCGACCCGTGGGCGGTCGTCGTACGCCGCGGCCGCTGGTACTTGCTGTGCTGGTCGCACACCAAGGACGCCCAACGCGTGCTCCGCGTCGACAAGATCACCAAGGTCGAACCGCAGGCCGCCGAGTTCACCACCCCACCCGACCTGGACGCGCTGGCCGTCGTCGAAGAACACCTCGCGATGGGCTGGAAGTACCCCATCGAGGTAGAAATCGACGCCCCGCTGGATGAGGTCGCCCACTGGATCCGCCGCAGCATGGGCCGCCTCGAACCCATCGACGCCACCCACACCCGCCTCTTGGCCAGCACCGACGAACCAGACTGGTACGCCGCCCAACTGACCGCCCTCCACGCCCCCTACCGAATCCTCGCCGGCCCCGAACTCCAGACCGCCGCCCAAACCCTCGGCCAACGCCTAATAGCCGCCAGCACCCTGATCTGACGTTCTGTGCGACCGTTGGACGATGAACGAGGTCGTGTTTTCCGGGGAGATCTGGTACTGGCGGGGGCCGGCGCCGTGGTATTTCATCACCGTGCCGGACGAGGAGTGCGCGTACTTCGAGCTGGAAGGGAACGTCGTCAGTTACGGCTGGGGGATGATCCCGGTGGTCGCAGAGATCGGCGGGAGTGTGTGGGACACCTCGATGTTTCCGAAGGACGGGCGGTACCTGCTGCCGGTGAAGGCGGCGGTTCGCCGGGCCGAGGACCTCGACGACGGCGACGTACCGACTGTTCGCTTGCGCTTGCGGGTCTGATCAGGGTCTGATCCGGCGCCGGTTGGCAGAGCGGGTTCAGGGCGGCCGGAAACTGTCGGTGGGTGGGGATAGCGTCTTCGCCAACATCCGGAGTCTGGGAGGAGCGGTACATGTCCACGTTGCCCGATCGGCCGAACACAGCTCTGTTGGTGGTCGACGTCCAGAACGGTGTCGTCGCCGGCGCACACGAGCGCGACCGCGTGGTCGCGAACATTGCCACCTTGGTCGGCAAGGCGCGCGCCGGCAACGTACCGGTCGTCTGGGTCCAGCACTCCAGTGAGAACCTGCCCATGAACAGCGACGAGTGGCAGTTCGTCCCGGAGCTCACCCGCGAGGAGCCGGAGCGGCTCGTCCACAAGACCTACCCCGATTCCTTCGAAGCCACCGATCTGGAAGAGGTCCTTTCCCTGGCCGGCGTCAGTCACCTGATCGTCAGCGGCGCCCAGACCGACGAGTGCATCCGCTCAACCTTGCACGGCGCGATCGCCCGCGGCTACGACGTGACCCTGGTCGGCGACGCGCACACCACGGAGGACCTGAGCGAGTACGGCGCCCCGACGCCCGACAAGGTGATCGCCCACACCAACCTCTACTGGCAGTACCACCGCGCCCCTGACCGCAAGGCCGGCGTCCAAACCACCGACGAGGTGACCTTCAGTCGGTGATGCTGTCCAGCGTGGCGAGGTCCGCGGGGGAGAGCGCGATCTCGCCTGCCTTCAAGTTCTCCTCAAGGTGGTGCGTACTGGAGGTGCCCGGAATCGCGAGCACATGATCGCCACGGCTCAACGTCCACGCCAACCGGATCTGAGCCGTCGTCGCCGCGTGCCGCTCGGCGATCTCCAGAATCGCCGCCGACTCGGTCACCCCACCGGCCTCCCGCGCCTCGGCGGCCAGCGCGAAGAACGGCACGAACGCGATCCCGGCCGCGCCACAGAGCCGCAGCATCTCGTCATTCGTCCGCCCGAACCCAACGCCGTACCGGTTCTGCACCGCGACCACCGGCGCGATCGCCCGCGCTTCGGCCAGGTGCTCGACGCGGACGTTCGAGATCCCGAGCTCGCGGATCTTTCCCCGCGTACGCAGTTCCGCGAGTACGCCGAAATGTTCCGCGATCGACGGCAATCCCATTTGCCGCAGGTACACCAGGTCAAGCGCCTCCACGCCGAGTACGCGCAACTCGTCGTCCACAAGACCCGGCAATTCGTCCGGGCGGGCCATTCCGTGCGCCGTCGGGCCGACCTTTGTCGCGATCACCAGCCCCGTCGGGTACGGGGCGAGCGCCCGCCGGATCACGTCGTTCGCCCAGCCGAGACTCTCGAAGCTCGTCTGACCGTGCCGCCCGTGACTGGGGTAGAACGCGGCCGTGTCGAGATGGTTCACGCCCAGCTCGACCGCCCGCCGCAGCAACGCGACCGCCCGTTGCTGCGGATCGCTGCCTGCTGCACCGCCTGGGCCGTCGGTGCCGTCGGTGCCGTCGGGCCTGGAGGCTCCGCCGGCCAGGCGCTTCGTGCCGAAGCCGATCCGCCGGACCTCGACCTCCCCGAGCCGCCAGAATTCCCCGGACTTGCTTTCCGCAATTCCCGATGATAGGTTTATTGGTAACGGCGCATATTCCTGTGAATTCTGCATTCGGCCAGGATAAAGCCATTTCGGACCTTCGTCCAGCTTTTCCCGGGTATTTTCTGCGGCTATTCTGCTGCCCGTGGGACTCACCGATCGGCAGCGCGAGCTGCTCGCCAGCTGGCTGCCGTCCGCCGAGGTCGTCAAGGACCACAGCTGGGGCGTCCTCGGCACCCTCGTCCTCGAGCTTCGCCAGGGCGGCGACCGGTACATCGCGAAGGCCGGCGACGAAACCGACCATCACCTCGCCCGCGAACTCCGCGCCCATCGCGAGTGGCTGCGTCCGTGGACCGCGCAGGGGAGGGGGCCGCAGCTCGTACATGCCGACGCGGACGCCAAGCTGCTGCTCACCCGCTACCTGCCGGGGCAGCTGGTTCAGGGTTCGCCGTACGAGTGGACAGCCGACACGTACTACCAGGCCGGCGAACTACTCGCCGCGTTCCACCAGCAATCAGCCGTGGACGACGCCGAGTACGAGACGGTCGAGAACGGCAAAGCGCTGACCTACCTCGCTGCCAAGCACCGCATCGCACCGGATCTCACCGAACGGCTTCGCGTGATCATCACCGCCTGGCCGACGCCGCCCGCGACCCTCGTACCGACGCACGGCGACTGGCAGCCGCGCAACTGGCTGATCGACCACGGCACCGTACGCGTCATCGACCTCGGCCGCGCCGACCTGCGCCCCGCGTACACGGACCTGGCCCGGCTCGCCGCGCAACAGTTCCGCACCAAGCCCGCGCTCGAGCCGGCGTTTATCGAGGGGTACGGCAAGGACCCGCGTGACCCGGATGCCTGGGTGCGCACGCGTCTTCGCGAGGCGGTGAGTACCGCGGTCTGGGCGTACCAGGTCGGCGACGAAACCTTCGAACAACAAGGCCACCGCATGATCGCCGAGGCCCTCGCCACAATTCGCCAGTGAGCCGTCACGCCGGCTCGATCACGGAAGGATGCGTCATGCCGAGTTCGCTCATCGAGGTTCGTCGTCCGTACACCGAGGCAGAGGAGGTCGCACTGATCGACGCGGTTCATGACGCGCTGGTGACCGCCTTCAAGATCCCGGCACAGGACAAGAACGTACGGCTGGTCGTGCACGCACCACACCGGTTCGCCTGCTCGCCACGGTTGAGTACGCCGGAGTACTTCACGCTCGTCACCATCGACTGCTTCGCCGGTCGTTCGGTCGACGCCAAGCGCGCCCTGTACGCAGCGATTGTCGACAATCTGCAGCCGTTGAACATCCCGGCCGACCACGTCACGATCGTCGTCCGGGACCTCGCCACCGAGAACTGGGGCCTGCGCGGCGGTCACGCGGCCTGCGATCTCGACCTCGGCTTCACCATCACCGTCTGATGGGACTCCGTTCGACCCGGCACATGACGTCCGTGTTCCTCGTCCGCGCCGGGGGAGTACTGCTGCTCTTCCGCCGCGGCTCCCGCGTGATCGCCGACTCGTGGGTGGGCATCGGCGGCCACGTCGAACCGCACGAACACACCGACCCGACTGCCGCGGCCCTACGCGAGCTACACGAGGAGATCGGGGTCACGCCCGACCAACTGACCAACCTCTCGATGCGGTACGTAGCCCTCCGCGACACCGGCACCGAACTCCGCACCACGTACTACTTCACCGCCGACCTCCACCCCAACGCCCCCATCCCAGCGGAATGCGCCGAGGGGGAGTTGCGCTGGTTCGACCTGACCCTCGACCCAGCCACCCTGGAATGCCGCCCAGCGCCCGCTACGTCCTACCCCACTGGCTAAAAACCGGCCGCCACGACAACACCCTCCGCCACCTAACCATCACCCCAACCAACACCACCACCGGCCCCTTCCCATGATCACCCTGCATTTCCACCCGAACTGGCCACACAAGGGTGAAACGGTGATCGATTCAATGGCAACAGACGGCTTCTATCGGTCGCAATTCACCACCGGCATTTCCAACGGGGGACTGACAGCATTCCAGGGCGCGTGCAGCGACCGACGTCAGCGATCAATCCAGCCTGACGGAGCTATGTCGCGCGGGGGACGAGGCGACAGCTGACGACCTGGACGACTACATCGAAGCGCACATCCACGGTCCAGTACGCCTCGACACCGACGTGGCCGCCGTTGTCCTGGACCCGTCCTTCGCCGGCACCCCCGTCGGGCACTGCCTCGGGCGTACCAGCTGAGAAACAGCAAGGAAACGCCGCCTCCGGTTGCATCATCCGCATGACTTCGACAACACGGCGTACGGCGCTCGGTCTGCTCGGCGCCATCCCGCTCGCCACCACGAACCTGTTGTCCGCGAACGCCAGCCCGTCAACCGCGGCCGGCAACTACGACCGCTACCTCAAAGACCTCGCCGCAAAGGACAAGTTCTCCGGCACCGTACTGCTCACCCACCACGGCCGCCCCGTACTCGCCCGAGCGTACGGAATGGCAGACAAAGAACGTCGAATCCCGAACCGGATCGACACCATCTACAACCTCGCCTCCGCCGCGAAACCATTCACCGGCCTGGCGATCGTCCAGCTGGCCGCGCAGAACCGCCTCCGCTTCACCGACACGATCGGCAAATACCTGGACGGTTACCCAGCCGCCACCGCTCAAGTGACGATTCACCAATTACTCACCCACACCTCCGGTCTGGCAAATTTCCCCGACTCCGGCGACATCAAGCACGTCACCAACAGCATCGCCGAGGAAACGGCGTACCACAATTCTCGGAATCGCCTGGCGACTCCACAATTCACGCCAGGCAGTCAACATTCGTACAGCAGCACCGGATTCTCGATCCTGGGTGAACTCGTCGAGAAGATCAGCGGTCAGGCATTCCACGAGTACGTACGCCGAAACATCTTCCGGCCGGCCGGCATGACGAGTTCCGCGTACTACACGCGACCCGATTGGCTGACCAATCGGCGGATCGCGCACCCGTACATCTACCAGTCCGACGGCACGCGCGTCGACGGCGTACGCAATCTCGACGCCGGTGCCGTACTGAACGGCGGCCAGGGAACCAACGCGGCGCGAGCATTCCTGGGGTCGGGCGGCGGTGGGGGATTCTCCAGTGCTCCCGACCTGCTCAAATTCGCCCAGGCCCTGGCCCGCCCCGGAACCTTGCTGAGCGCCGCGTACACCGAGGTCTATCTGAGCGCGAAATACCCACAATCACCACTGAACGGCGGACCGCCACCCAAAGGTCACCAATTCGCGGCGTACGGCCCACTCGCCGGAATCACCGCTGACCAACGCCTGACCAGCCACGGCGGTGGAATCGCCGGCGGCAACACCAACTGGACAATCTACCGAGACACCAACTGGATCGGCGTAATCCTCTGCAATTACGACCTGGACATCCCCGCCATAATCACCCAGGAACGCGAAACAGTCCTCGGCCCAATCTAGCGACCCAGGAGACCAAGTCTCATCTGGCGACCCAGGGGAGCGGCGATGAGATCCCGATTCCGGCGCACCCAATCGATTTCCTCCCGCTCCCACCCCAGCGCCCCATCCCGAACCCAGGTCCGCTGATGATGCCACTCAAGCACCATTTCGTCAGACCACGCCAAACCACCCCGCAACCGAGTATCTTCCCTGTTGTGCCCGACAAGGTTGTAGTTCAGAACAGCGCGTACTGGGAACTGCTGGCACCCCATCGCCACGCCGAGCCAGTTGAATTCTTCCTGGACGGCGGTAATGCACTGACAGACGAAGAGATGGCAGCCGCGGGGGAGCTGCGCGGCCGCCGCGTACTCCACCTGGCGTGTTCAGTTGGCGACGAGGCGCTGTCCTTCGCACTGCACGGCGCGGAGGTAACCGCTGTAGACATTGCCCATCCACACCTGGCAACCGGCCGATCCAAGGCCGAGGCGTTGGCTGTGAATGTCAACTTCATCCGGCAGGACATGATGACCCTGGACCCGGAGGTGACCGGGTTCGACCTGATCTACAGATCCTGACAGTACGCGGAGAAGGCGCGCTCACAGTCAGCGACGACTACTTCGGCAAGAACCGCGACGGATACGTGGACCCGCTGAAAGCCCCGGAGATCACCCGGACAATCGGCACACCCGATGTCCCACACCACAGCTTCGTCTGGAGCATCGTCAGCGTGGTCACCGCAGTCCTCACCGCCGGCCATCCACTCACTCCAGGAATCCTCGGCCCTAGAGACGTACCCGGCCCTAGGGGAGCAAGCACAAAACCTGCCCGCTACCTACCTCCTCACAGCCACTAGTTGACATAATGTCCCTTATCGGCGCTGCGGCGCAGTGCACCAGCCGGCTACAGCCAGGACTGTTGAGCTTCACGCCAAGGCGCGGCCAACCGCCGCTGACCTCTCGCCGATGACGAGCACCCAGGCTCAGATCCCGCCGCATCCTTGACCTAATACCTGACGAATCGCCCAGGTCACGCGCCGCGGACTTGGCACGCTGTACGAGCTCACCAAGCGTGCACCGTCGGGATCCTGGCCGAGGTGCTCGGCTACTCCCCTGCCACGATCGACGCCACACCCCTGACTCGGCAAACATCTTGGCGGACCACGGTGACCACAGCTACCTTTGCCGTAGGCCGTGGGAGACAACGAGGAGGTGGTACCCGTGAACGCAGTATTGATGTGGGTGCTCCCCTGCGGGGTCACGGTCGGACGATAGACAGGCGTCCGGGAGCGCCGCTCTGAGCACTCCCGAAAGGCACGACCATGCAATTCACTTCTGAGCAGCGTCTCGACGACGGCGTCATCGAGCGTGGATTCATCCTCGGCGAGATCCCCGGCATCCTGTGGATGACCACATCTGCATCTGCATCCGCACCGGCGCCGCTGATCCTGCTCGGCCACCCTACGCTCGGGTTGAGCAAGATGTACCCCCGGCTGGTGGCCCGAGCCCGGCACGCCGCGGCGGAGGGTTTCGCCACGGCCACCATCGAGCTCCCCGGAAGCGGCGACCGGCCCCGTCGGGCCGCTGCCGCGCGGGCCCACGCCGACCTGCGCCGCGAGATGGAGGCCAATGAGCCGGTCAGCGACGAGATCGTCGACGCCCTCGTCCTCCCGCTGGTCGACGAGGCGGTTCCGGAATGGCAGGCCGCCCTGGACGCCCTCCTTTCGCTGCCTGAGATCGGCGGCCCGGTCGGATACTCGGGTGGAGTGATCTCCATCGGCATCCGGCTGGCGGTGGTCGAACCGCGCATCGCGGCCGCCGTTCTGTTCGCCGGGAGTTTCGTGCCTCGCGTCATGTTCGAGGAGGCCCGTCAGGTCACCATTCCGCTGCACGTCCTGCTGCAGTGGGACGACGAAGGGAACGACCGGCAAGCGGCCCTGGACCTGTTCGACGCCTTCGGCTCCAAGGAGAAGTCCCTGCACGCCAATATGGGCGGGCACGCCGGCGTCCCGCAGTTCGCGGGAGACGTCGCGGCCCAGTTCTTCGACCGACACCTGAAGTGAGGCCGAGCCGCCATCGTCGGCGTACCCCCGAACACCTATCGCCGTACCTTCCGCTGATCCCACGCGGAGTAATTCGGCTCAGCTGACAGGCGTGGAAGCAGGAACTGCCTCGAGGGTGAAGAAGATGAAGCCGAGGAAGCGGGTGGGGTCGGTTTCGCTGGGAGGCAGCAGCTCGGGTGGTGTGTCTGGTGATACCGGCGGCTCGCTGATTGCGGAGATCCTGAAGCCTGCGGCGGTGAACGAATCGGACATTGCGCTCAGTGAGCGGTACCAGATCGTGAGGGTTGCGGAGACGCCGTCGAAGTCGTAGTCCTCTTCGTTCGGTACGGTCGCGAAGTAGTCGACCTCGGGGTACATCACCGGTGGGATGACCGGGTGGTTGACTACCACGATCAACCGACCGCCAGGCTTCAGTACCCGGCGCAGCTCGGTCAGCGGGCCCGACCAGTCTTCGAGGTAGTGCAGCACGAGCATGGCCAACGCGTCGTCGAAGGCCTCGTTGTCGTACGGAAGCGGCTGGGTCAGGTCGGCAACCTTCAGGTCGGCGTCGTCGCCGAGCCGCTCCCGGGCGAGCCGGATCATCGCAGGGCTCGCGTCGAACCCGGCGGCGCTCGCTCCGCGCTCCTTCAGGTCCGCGACGAGCGGCCCTGAACCGCAGCCCGCGTCCAAGATCCGCCGCCCGGCAACGTCACCCAGCAGGTCCAGCACCGCCGGCCGCGCGTACCACCGGTTGAACAGACCATTCTCGTTCTCCCGTGCGTACGCTTCGCCGAAGCCGTCGTAGTGATCCGGTTGCTGCTCGGCGGTCTGCGACTCAGAGGTCATGCCAAACCAGTCTGCCAGGCCCGAAGCAACACCACTGTCCGGGCGCTACCTCCCGGCTGCTCAATTTCCCGTGCCTGTCACTTCGCACTACAGGTCCAGTAAGTACAGGCTGAACGTGGTTGGTGTGCCGTCTGGGTGGGTGTCTCGGTTGGATGGGAAGTCCCGGACGTATCTGAAGCCGGCCTTCTGCGCTACGCGGATCGATGCCGAGTTCTCCGGTTCGACCCGGATGGCGGCGCGCGTCCCGGTTTTGTCGGTACGGAGGACGTCGCAGATCAGCCGGACGGCCTCCGGTGCGATGCCTTGGCCGCGGGCCCAGGGGTGTACGGCGTAGGCGAGCGCCACGTCGTCGGGGTCGAGTCCGTCGTCGAGATCTGGGGTGTAGTCGATGTATCCGCAGAGTCGCGCCGGGACGGTAGGAACCGCGCCGGCGCCGCCCTCGGACTTCCAGATTCCGAAGCCGCGTTTGCCTGCCCCCGCGGCGGCGTTGCCGGCGAGCCAGTTGAAGAACTCTATGGTGCCTTTGACGTCGCCGTAGCCTCCGGTTAGCCAGCGGACGGTGTGTTTGTCCTCCCCCGCGCAGTGGGCTTCCGCGTCTGCCGCGGTCAGAGGTCTGAGTTCGATCACCTGGCCGACCGTACCTGTTGCAAACGAAGTGGCCGGAGGTCGGAAGTGGACGTAGGGTTTGTGTCTATGCTGAGTGTGCGGCGAATGATGGGCCCCTTTGTGGGGCTTCTCGTCGTGCGTTGAACTCGCCGGTCGAGCCCCGTGGTAGTGGGCTCGACGTGGTGTGGGGCCCTGCCGATCTGACAGGGAAGGACACCCACCTGTGAACCCGTACTACATCACCACCGCTATCCCGTACGTGAACGCGGCGCCGCATCTTGGTCATGCGCTCGAGTTTGTGCAGGCGGACGTGCTTGCTCGCCATCAACGGCTTCGCGGGCGGCCGGTCCGATTCCTGTCGGGTACTGATGATCACGCGCTGAAGAACGTCCTCGCCGCCCGGAACGCCGGTACGCCGGTCGCCGCTTTCGTCGATCGTGCTGCCGACCGCTTCCAGGCGCTTCAGGGGCTGCTCGATCTGAGTTGCGACGACTACATCCGTACCTCATCGGACCCGCGACATCGCCCCGGCGTCGAGTACTTGTGGCAGCGCTGCGCCGACGCCGGCGACTTCTACCAGCACACCTACACGGGCCTGTACTGCGTCGGGTGCGAGCAGTTCTACGAGCCGGACGCATTGATCGGTGGCGTCTGCCCGGAACACGGTACCGAGCTGGAGCGAGTGACTGAGACGAACTGGTTCTTCCGCCTCACCCGCTATCGCGATCAGATCAAGCACGCGATCACCACCGGAGCTCTGACGATCAACCCGCCGCAGAAGCGCAACGAGGTCCTCGCGCTCCTCGACAGGGGGCTGCAGGACTTCAGCGTCTCCCGCCCAGCTGCCCGCGCGGGTGGTTGGGGCATCCCTGTCCCCCACGACCCCAGTCAGGTGATCTACGTCTGGTGGGATGCCCTCACCAACTACATCACCGCACTCGGCGTCGACCAGCCTGGCGAGGACTTCCAGTACTGGTGGGCGGGCGCCGGCGAACGCGTGCACGTGATCGGCAAGGGCATCACCCGGTTCCACGCCGTGTACTGGATCGGGCTGCTGCTCTCGGCCGGACTGCCGCTCCCGACCACCATCCACGTACACGACTACGTCAATGTGGGCGGCGCCAAGCTGTCCAAGAGCACCGGCAACGTCGTCGATCCCGTCGGCCTGGTCGACGCCTACGGCACGGATGCCGTCCGTTGGTGGATCACCCGCGAAGTGCCGCTCCTCGGCGACACCGAGTTCACTGCCGCGCGCCTGATCCAGGCGTACAACACTGACCTTGCCAACGGACTCGGCAACCTCGCCAATCGCACCGTGACTCTGTTGCACAAGTACTACGGGGGCCGGCTGCACCTCGACGACCTACCCGTGATCGGGCCGACCTGGGACAGCGCCGATCTGGATGGTGCCTGCGCCGCGCTGCCGTCGAGCATCGATGCGGCACTCAGCACCGCGGACTTCCGGTCGGGAACCGCGCACTTGGTTGCCGCTGTCAACCTTGCCAATCAGCTACTGAACGCGGCGGAGCCCTGGAAGGTGCTCAGGAACCACCAGCACCTCATCCACCAGCACCTCATCCACCGGCTCCTCAGCCGCGTCGCGCAGGCCTGCCGCACGATCGCCACGGAGTTGACACCGTTCTGCCCAGCCGGCGCCGCGCGGCTCTCGACACAGCTAGGCGACGGCGAACGTGTCGCGCCTCCCAACCCAATCTTCGCCCGCCTCACCTAAGCCCGACGGCGCAAGCCGAGCCAAGCCGATTCCGGCGTCGGTCAGCGTTTGGTTTCGTATCTGGTTAGGAGGACGCCGCCGGGGAACGTTCGGGTCTCGACGAGGTTCAGGTTCACCCAGTTGTCCAGGGTCGTGAAGAACGGGGTGCCGCCGCCGACGAGGACCGGCACGGTGGCCAGTACGTACTCGTCGATCAGGCCGGCGCGCATCGCGGTCGCGGCGAGGGTGGCGCCACCGATGTCCATCGGGCCGCCCTCCTCGGCTTTGAGGCGGTTGATCTCGCTGATCGCGTCACCGGTGGTCAGGCGGGTGTTCCAGTCGACGGCGCTGGTCGTCGAGGAGAACACCACCTTCGGCATGGATCGCCAGCGTTGGGCGTACTCGACCTCCGCCGGCGTGGCGCCAGGTTGCCGGTCGGCGGTCGGCCAGTGGGAGCTCATCGTCTCCCACAGTTTCCGCCCGTACAGCGCCAGGCCGGTCGCGCCGACCCGGTCGGACCAAAACTGGAACAGTTCGTCGCTCGGCACGCTCCAGCCGAGGTCGCCGCCTGGCGCGGCGACGTAGCCGTCCAGGCTCACGTTCATGGCGAAGGTCAGTTTCCGCACGACGTCAGCCTCCCCGAGAGCCGGTCTCGGCATCCTACAGATCGACTGAGCGGTCACACGTTTCGGCCGTGGTCGACGGTTGTGGTTTCTGTCGGTGGGCTGCGGGAGACTCTCTGGGTGCCTTCAGAATATGTAGCGAGTGACCAGTTCCGTGGTGCGCGGATCCAGACGTCCGACCTTGCCGGGTTAGAGGTTCGCGATTGTGAGGTCAGTGGGCTGAAGGTCGTCGACTGCTACGGGAGCGATGTGTACGTCGGTGGCGCCTTTGAGCGGGTTGTCGTCAACGACGTCGACGTGACCGCGTACGTGGAGGCTGAGCTCGACCGGCAGGCCCCGACGCGCGTACTGGCGCGTAATGCCGTGAGCGTCGATGACTACCGGGCTGCTTGGGACGCCATCGAGACGATGTGGCAGGCGACGTTTGACCGGGCCAGGCTGCTGCCTGAGCCCAAGGTGTACGAGCAGGTCGACGGCGAGTGGTCGTTCGTCGAGACGCAACGGCACTTGCTGCTGGCCAGCGACGCCTGGCTCGGCAACGCGGTGCTGGAGGAGGACGCTCCGTACCATCCGCTGGGTTTCCCGTACGGCGGGATGCCGCGCGAGGACTCGGACAAACTCGGGCTCACCCTCGACGCGACGCCGACGTTGGACGAGGTACTCGCGCCACGGTCGGCCCGGATGGCCACGATGCGGCGTGTCGTCGACGGGCTCACCGAGGCGGAGCTCGATCGGGTCTGCGGCCGCAAACCGGCGGAGCCGTATCCGGATCAGGAGTACGTTGTGCGCCGCTGCCTGAAGGTGGTGCTGAAGGAAGAGGCCGAGCACCACCGGTACGCGGTCCGCGACCTCGCCGTACTCGAGGCCCGCACCTGACCGACTACACCGACCGCGCCGACCGCACCATGCTGCAATGACGGCCCTGATCGACTGCACTCGCGCGGTCGTAGAGTGCTGGCATGACCGTCGAGTTGCTGAATCCGAGTGATCTGCCGACGCCCACGATGTACAGCCACGTGGCGATCGCGACCGGTACCAAGCTGGTGTTCATCGCCGGGCAGGAGCCCGAGGATCTGCAGGGCAACCTGGTCGGCCCGGGCGATCTCGCGGTCCAAGCACGGTTGACGTTCGCGAACCTGGGTCGCGCGCTGGCCGCCGCGGGCGCCCGGCCCGACCAGGTCACCCGGCTCGGGATCTACCTCGTCGGGTACGTCCGCGAACATCAGCCGATCGTCCAGGAAGCCCGCTACGAAGTGTTCGGCGACCACAAGCCGGTCGACGTGATGATCGGCGTAGCCGCCCTCGCCCGCCCCGAGCAGCTGATCGAGGTGGAGGCCACCGCAGTCATCTGACACCAGGGCAGACAAGGTGTCACGACTCCCCCGGCGCCTCGGGTACGGCCTGGAGATCTTTGCGCAGTAGCGTGACCTGAGTTTCGTACAAACTGACGGTTCCGTCCGCGGATTCCTGGTTCCAGGACGCCGTTTCGGACCCGCTGACGGTGTAGCCCAGACGTTCGTACAGGACCTGCGGCCGGGCAGCGTTGATGTCGACGCCGAGCTCGGCCCAGCGGAGCCCGCGGGCGCGGATTCGGTCTTCCAAGGCGTGAATCAGCAGCGTGCCGATCCCGCAGGACTGGAGCGATTCCAGGACCGACAGCTGCCAGATCGTCGCGGCACCAGGCGGCTTCGTGTAGTCGGCGCCTCCGACGGCGACCGGCCGGCCGGAAGGTGGGCAGACTGCCAGGTAGTCGACCTCGCCGCGGTGAGCGCGATCGATCGCCTCGGCCACGGCCGCGAGGGCAGTTGGCGGGCCGTACCAGGCCATCGCCGGCAGGTCGTCGTGGGTCAGCGGGCGGATCGTCAACGGCACCACGATCTCAGGCATACGTCGCAGCCTGGCAGATCGACCCACGCGGAAGCGAGCCAATTGGAAATCGGTCGCCCGCCGAGAAGCCGGCCGGTATCGTCGGCCGCCGTTCGCGGAAACTTACGGCAGAAAGTCGGTGGCATGGACAGCTATCCATTGTTCAAAGTGCGGGTCAGTACGCCGGTGCTGTCGTTGCATGCGGCGACCGACGAGTTGCTGGATCGGCTGTCCGGCGTGGTGCGGGCCGGCAAGATGCACGCGGAACCCTCGCCGTACGACGACCCGATCTCGTTCTACGAGCCCGATCCTGATCTTCGGGTCGCGAAGTGGTTGCGGTCGATGTGGCGCGGGCGCGGCACGGTCGAGGCCGAGAAATGGCGGCTGTACTTCGTCGTGATGGTCGACGGCGAACCGATCGGCATGCAGGACGTCTGGGGAGTCGAATTCGCCACCTTCGGTACGGTCACGTCCTTCTCGTGGCTGTCCTCAGATCATCGCGGTCGTGGGTACGGGCAGGAGATGCGTACGGCGATGCTGCACCTCGCGTTCGAAGGTCTCGGCGCGAAGGAAGCCACCAGCGACGCCTTCGTGGACAACCAGGGCTCGAACGCGATCTCACGCAACCTCGGCTACGAACCCAACGGCGCCGACTGGGCCACCCGGCAAGGCGAACCGGTCCTGCTGAACCGCTGGCGCCTGACCAGATCCACGTGGGAGAAGCACCGCCGAGACGACATTCAACTCCACAACATTGAAGCCTGCCACGCCTTCCTCCCGCTGATCTGACACCCCACTCCCCCACTGTAGGAAACTGTCCGGACGACCTGACAGGATCTGCGGCATGGTCAGCGACGCATCCCCACGCAAGTGGTCGATGCGCGCCTGGCTGGACCGAACCGCCGAGACCTGGAGCCCACCCACTCCACGTGATCTGGCCGGCCCACTTCGCTATCTCTACTGGCTGACCAAGTCCCAAGCCCGCCGCGTCTGTCTCGGCGCGTTCCTGGGTACGTCGTGGATGGTCGGCCTCACCATCCCACCATGGGTGCTCTCTCGCGCCGTCGATCAAGGCCTGGTCCACCGCGACACCTCGGCCCTCATCGGCTGGGCGCTGCTCCTCCTCGCGATCGGCGTACTGAATGCCCTCCTCGGTATCAGCCGGCACCGCACCATGACGAAGATCCGGATGGACGCGTCGTTCCGCTCGGTCCGCGCGACGGTTTGGCACACGTCCCGGCTGGGCGCGTCGCTGGCGCGCCGGGTCAGCGCCGGCGAGGTCGTGACCGTCGGCATGTCGGACGTACAGATCGTCGCGCAGGCGCTCACAGTGACCGGTCCGGGCGTCGGTGCGGCTGTCGCGTACGTCGTCATCGCCGTCGTGCTCTTCACGATCTCACCGCTGCTCGCCGTAATGGTCCTGGTCGGCGTACCTTTGCTGGCGATCGCGGTCGGTCCATTCCTGCAGCGCATCGAGCGGACGGGCGGCACGTATCGCGTCCACCAAGGTCAGCTGACGACGCGGCTGGTCGATGTACTTGGCGGCCTTCGCCTACTCAACGGTCTTGGCGGGAAGAAGCTCGTCGCCGAACGGTACGAGCAGCAATCGCAGGCGCTGGTCGGGCATGGGTATCGAGTCGCGGGGCCGACCAGTTGGGTCGGGGCGTTGTCGACCGGGTTGCCGGCGTTGTTTCTGGCCGCGGTGGTGTGGTTGTCGGCGCGGATGGCGGCGAGTGGCGCGATCACGATCGGCGATGTTGTCGCCGTGTACGGGTATGTCGCGGTGCTGGTCCTGCCAGTCGTGTTCTTCATCGAGGCGGGCGGTCAGATCGCGCGAGCCCGGGTCGCCGGGCGCCGCATCATCGGCTTGCTCAATCTTCCGGTCGCGCACCGACCGAGTGATCCGCTACCGATCCCGGTCGGCTGCGGTCCGTTGGCTGACCCGCTCTCCGGGGTGACCGTCCGCCCAGGCTTGCTGACCGCTCTGGTCGCGGCGCGTACGGCGGACGCAATCACAGTGATCGAACGCCTCGGCCGACTCGAACCGTCCCCGCACACAACGGCGGGTGCTGCACCGCGAGGGGCGGTGGGTTGTGGGGAGGGTTCGAGTTGGGGCGGTGTGCCGCTTGCGGTGACTGATCGTGGTGAGCTCAGGGGGCGACTGGTTGTCGCTGACAACGATGCCGAGCTGTTCGCCGGCTCGGTCCGTGACATCGTCGCCGGGCGCCTCAAGCCCGACGATCACCGGATTCACGCTGCCCTCCGCGGCGCCGTCGCCGAGGACATCGTCGAGGCACTGCCCGCCGGACTGGATACTCAGCTCGCCGCGGGCGGGAGCGACCTGTCTGGTGGCCAACGGCAACGGATCCGCCTCGCCCGCGCCGTGTATGCCTCCCCCGACGTTCTTCTCGCGATCGACCCAACCTCCGCCGTCGACGCGAACACCGAAGCCGCCATGATCGACCGACTCCGCGCGGCCAGGCACGGCACGACCACCGTGATCACGACCACCTCACCGCTCGTACTGGACCGTGCCGACGAGGTCATCGTCCTGCTCGACGGACAGGTGTCGTCAGTCGGCACCCACGCAGACCTCCTGCACAGCGACACCCACTACCGCGACCTCGTCTCGCGCGCCCAGGACGACCAATGAGCAGTCGACCGCGTGTCACTTCGGCGGCTGAAGTCCGTTTGGACGACCGATGAGTGGCCAACTGCCCGTCGCTTCTCCGGCGGAGGTTCGTTCGGCGGCTGGGCGTGACCTGCGCGCCGACCGTGCCGCGGTGATCGGCCTTGTCCTGGTCAACGGCCTCGCCGCCGCGGCCGGTTTGGTAGGTCCATGGCTGCTTGGTCGGATCATCGACACGATCCAGGGCGGCTCCGGCAACGTGCTCAGCACGGTCGATCGGCTTGCGTTCGGTGCTGTGCTGCTCACGGTTGCCCAGACGGTGCTGTCGTGGTGGGCGCTCAAGATCGGTTACCGGTTCGGTGAGCGTACGGCCGCCCGCGTCCGCGAACGGTTCATGCGGCGTACGTTGGCGCTGCCGCCCCGCGTGGCGGATCAGGTGCCAGTCGGTGACCTGATCGCGCGGGGAAGTACCGACGCAAGCCAGGTCGCGGCGACGCTGCGGTCCGCGGTGCCCGAGGTGCTGGTGGCGGTCGTCCACGCGCTGTTCCTGATCGTCGCGGTGCTCGTGCTCGATCCGCGGCTCGGGCTCTGCGGTCTCGCGTCGTTGCTCGGTGTCGGCGCGGCGGTGCGCTGGTACCTTCGCCGAGCCCGGCCGGTGTACCTGGCCGCGGCGGGCGCGGAAGCGGGGCTCGCCGACATCGTCGCGAGTACGGCGAAGGGCGCCCGTACGGTGGAGCTGCTCGGTCTGGAGGATCGCCGTACCGAGGTGACCGAAGCCGCGATCGGGCAGGCGCGGCGCGCTCGGCTCGGGGCATTGTGGCTGCGCACGATCCTGTTTCCGTGGTCGGAGATCGCGCTGACGTTACCGGTTGCGGGAGCCCTGCTGATCGGAGGCGCGCTGTATGCCAACGAGCTGGTCAGCCTTGGGGTGGTCGTGACCGCGGCGGTGTACTTGCGGCAGTTGGTCGATCCGCTCAACACGGTCATGTTGTGGATCGAGCAGCTGCAAGGTGCGGCGGCCTCGTACGCGCGAGTGGAGGGGCTGTCAGACATCCCGCGGACCGAACCGTCGCAGACCGAAGCGTCGCGGGCGAACGCGCCGGCCGCGTCGGCGCGGGACGTTCCCGGCAACCGGATTCGCGTGCAGGACGTCCGCTTCAGCTACACCGGCGTACGCGATGTGCTGCGTGGGATCGATTTGTCGGTGCAGCCCGGGGAACGGCTGGCGATCGTCGGTACGTCCGGCGCGGGGAAGTCGACGCTCGCGCGACTGCTCGCCGGGTTGGACCGGCCGCACACCGGGTCGGTGACGATTGGCGGTACGCCGGTTGCCGATCTTCCGCCGGATCAGTTGCGCGAGCACGTCGTGCTGATCACGCAAGATCACCACGTCTTCCACGACACCCTCCGCGACAACCTCTTGATCGCCAAACCAGACGCCACCGACAGCGAACTGCACGCCGCCCTGAACGCAGTCGGTGCAACCTGGCCCGCCGCACCAGAAGGCGAACCGGACGGTGAGCTGGATGTTGTGCTTGGGCGGGAGTTGATTCTTGGTGATGCTGCGGCGCAGCAGCTTTCGTTGGCTCGGGTGGTTCTCGCTGATCCGCACACGCTGATCCTGGACGAGGCGACCGCGCTTCTCGACCCGAAGACCGCGCGTCAAACCGAGCAGTCACTGGCCGCCGTACTGCACGGGCGCACCGTGATCGCGATCGCCCACCGCCTGCAAACCGCCCACGACGCCGACCGAATCGCCGTGATGGAAGCCGGTGAACTGGTAGAGCTCGGCACCCACGACGAACTGGTCAGCGCCGGCGGCGTCTACGGCAACCTCTGGCAAACCTGGCACGGCGACGATCCCGGCAACGCCACGCCGCTCACGGACACCCCGACCGGCTAACCTGTCCGTTCGCGTAGGTGAGTCGAAGGGATCCCTGCCATCGTTGAGTACTACTTTCCGGAGTACACCCCCGTACTGCCGAGTCGTTACACGGACGCGCGTCGTATCAGCGAAGGTGGCGCGACCTCGATCTGGACCGCCACGGATGTCCAGCGTGGCGAGGACGTCGTGCTCAAGATCCCGCACGTGGAGGACTACAAGCCGTACGTGCTGGGAAAGTTCACCGCCGAGCACGACCGAACCGCACGGTTTCAGCATCCGAACATCGTGCGGGCTTTCGACCTCGATGCGACCGCAACCGAGTTCACGCCGTACGTCGCGGTCGAGCTGGTCCGCGGTCAGACGATGAACGAGCGGTTGAGCTCGGACGGGGCGCTCGACCTGGGGCGGGTCGCCGACGTCGGGGCTCAGCTCACGGACGCGTTGCGTACGGTGCACGCGGCCGACCTGGTGCATCGCGACATCAACCCGGACAACGTGATGATCACGCCCGACGGTCAGGTCAAACTCATCGACTTCGGCAACTCGTCGCGCACGGGCGATCCGGAGGTGGAGCTCAGCGTCGGCACCTGGGGGTACGCGGCCCCTGAACTTGCCGATGCGTCCAACGCCATCCGGAACCGCCGTCCGAACTTCGAGCCGCCGCTCCCGGATCCGGCCACCGACGTCTACGGTGCCGGACTGACGCTCCACGAAGCGGCCACCGGACAGGTTGTGTTCGGCGCGCACGGCAGCCGGTTCGCGCAGGCCGACGGCCAGGTACCGCGCCTGTCGGCTGTCCGCGACGATGTTCCGCCGGCGCTTGATCAGTTGATCGCGGACATGACAGCCAAGGACCCGGGAGATCGTCCGACCGCTGCCGAAGCCTCGGTCGCCTTGCGCTCGATCGCGGCCGAGCTCCGCGCCGAATCCACCCAGTCAGCCCCAGCCGCCGAGGCCGGCCCCGCCCAGCGCGTGCCGGACCTCGACCACCTGCGCTCCATGCTGACTGCCCAGCCACCCGCCGGGCAGATCATGAACCGCCCGGCAACTTCCGCCGAATCAGCAGCCTCCGAGAGCAGCACCCCGCCCCGCGACCACCAGTCCCGCCAACGCCAGGCAGGCGGCGCGGCCCAAACGCCACGCATCGACTGAGCCTCGACACAGCAGCAGGTGCCGGGGTCAGGTGGTGATTCCGTGGGTGGTGAGGAGGGTGTGGAGGGTGGCGTGGCCCTGGGTGAAGTCCCATTGTTCGGCGGGGAGGCCGGCGGTGTGGGCGGCGGCCACGTTGTCGGCGTTGTCGTCGATGAAGAGGATCGACTCAGGGTCGGCGCCGATGCGGGTGGCGGCGCGGGTGAAGAAGGCCGGGTCGGGTTTCGCGACGCCGAGGTCGTACGAGTAGCAGCTCACGTCGAACAACTCGTCGTACCCGAGCGCGGTACGCATGTGCGCACCGCGATAGCACTCCTGGTTCGTCCCGAGATGCACGCCGTACCCGTTGCGCTTCAGCGTCCGCACGAGCTCCAGCGACTCCTCGATCACCGAGATCTTCTTCCATACCGCGTCGTAGATCTCGGCGACCGGGGTGGTGGCGCCATGCCGGTGCAGACCGGCGGTGAGGATCGGCAGATAGTCCTCCTGACCGGCAAGACTCGGCAGCTCCTCGACCCAGGTCTCGTGCAGGAACTCCCGGGTGCGACCACCCAAGTACGGTTCCATTGCCGTGTACCAACCACCGGGGAGGTCCTGCAGCACCCCGTCCGCGTCGAACAGCACATGCCGAATATTCACGGAACCGAAGATAGCGGCCGCGTAGGCGCGGGGCATCAGGCACATGGGGTCAGGACGGGTCCTGGAGGATGCCGAGGATGTTGCCGTCCGGATCGGTCAGGGTCGCGACCAGGCGGCCACCGCCGACATCCTTCGGGGCGTCCTTGAGGGTGCCGCCGGCGGTGGTGATCTCCTGGATCTTGGCTTCGATGTCAGCGACGTGCCAGTACGCGATCGGCGCGGTCATGTCGCTGTTCGGCACGAGGCCGATCTGCTGGCCTTCGGCCTCGAAGCCGACGTAGTACGGCGAGTCGGCCATCGGTTCGACACCGAGCAGCGCCGCGTACACGGGCCTGGCCTTCGCCAGGTCCGTGACCGGGTGCAGGATCGTCTTTGCGCCTTGCGTGGAAGTCATTTCGTGCTCCTGAGTGAAGGGAATTTCCGAATGACTTCACGCTATTCCTGCCCCGGCCGGGCGTGCTTCTCGATTCCTGACCGGTTAGGCCACGTACTCGGCCAGGTGCTTCCCGGTCAGCGTCTTCGGCTTCTTGATCAAGGCCGCCGGCGTGCCCTCGAAGACCACCTTGCCGCCGTCATGGCCCGCGCCGGGCCCGAGGTCGATGATCCAGTCCGCGTGCGCCATCACGGCCTGGTGGTGCTCGATCACGATCACCGACTTGCCGGCGTCGACCAGCCGATCCAGCAGCCCCAGCAGTTGCTCGACGTCCGCCAGGTGCAGTCCGGTCGTGGGCTCGTCGAGTACGAGGATGCCGCCCTTCTCCCCCATGTGCGTCGCCAGCTTCAGCCGCTGCCGCTCACCGCCGGACAGGGTCGTCAGCGGCTGGCCGAGCGACAGGTACCCGAGACCGACGTCCGCGAGCCGCTCCAGGATCTTCTCCGCGGCCGGCGTCCGCGCGTCGCCCTCCGCGAAGTACGCCAGCGCCTCGGACACCGGCATCGCGAGTACCTCGGCGATGTTCTTCCCACCGAACGTGTACTCCAGTACGGCAGCCTGGAACCGCTTTCCTTCACACTCCTCGCACGGCGCCTCGACGGTCGCCATCACACCGAGCTCGGTGTAGATCACGCCCGCGCCCTTGCACGCCGGGCACGCGCCTTCGGAGTTCGCGCTGAACAGCGCCGGCTTCACCCCGTTCGCCTTCGCGAACGCCTTCCGGATCGGATCGAGCAGACCCGTGTACGTCGCGGGGTTGCTGCGCCGCGAACCGCGGATCGCGCCCTGGTCGATCGACACCACGCCGTCGCGGTCCGCGATCGACCCGTGGATCAGTGAACTCTTGCCGGAGCCCGCGACCCCGGTCACCACGACCAGTACGCCGAGCGGTACGTCGACGCTCACGTCCTGCAGGTTGTTCGTCGAGGCGCCGCGTACTTCGAGCGCGCCGGACCCGGTCCGTACCGACTCCTTCAGTGACGCGCGGTCGTCGAGATGCCGCCCGGTCAGCGTCCCGCTCGCGCGGAGCTTCTCGACCGTGCCTTCGAACACGACCTCGCCACCGCCGGACCCGGCGGCCGGCCCGAGGTCGATCACGTGGTCGGCGATCGCGATCGTCTCCGGCTTGTGCTCCACGACCAGCACGGTGTTGCCCTTGTTGCGCAGTTGCAGCAGCAGTTCGTTCATCCGCTGGATGTCGTGCGGGTGCAGGCCGATGGTCGGCTCGTCGAACACGTACGTGACGTCGGTCAGCGACGATCCCAGGTGGCGGATCATCTTCGTGCGCTGCGCCTCCCCACCGGACAGCGTCCCGGCCGGCCGCTCCAGCGACAGGTACCCGAGGCCGATGTCGACGAACGAGTCGAGGGCCTCACCGAGTGCCTTCAGCAGCGGCGCGACCGACGGTTCCTTCAGCCCGCGGATCCAGGCCGCCAGGTCGGTGATCTGCATCGCGCAAAGGTCGGCGATGTTCTTGCCCTTGATCTTCGAGGCCAGCGCGTCCTGGCTGAGCCGCGTACCGCCGCAGTCCGGGCAGATCGTGAAGGTCACCGCGCGCTCGACGAAGGCGCGGATGTGCGGCTGCATCGCGTCCACGTCCTTGGACAGGAACGACCGCTGGATCGCCGGGATGATGCCGTTGTAGGTGAGGTTGATGCCCTCGACCTTGATCTTGGTGGCTTCCCGGTGCAGCAGGTCGTGCAGTTCCTTCTTGGTGTACTTCTTGATCGGCTTGTCCGGGTTGAAGAACCCCGAGCCACGGAAGATCCGCCCGTACCAGCCGTCCATCGAGTAGCCGGGGATGGTCAGCGCGCCCTCGTTCAGCGACTTGTTCTCGTCGTACAGCGCGGTCAGGTCGAAGTCGGTGACCGATCCCATCCCCTCGCAGCGCGGGCACATGCCGCCCGCGTACACCTGCTCGCGGACGACCTTCTTCTCGCCGGCGCCCTTGTCGGCGGTCATCGAGCCGGTCGCGGTCCGCTTCGGGACGTTGAACGAGTACGCGGTCGGCGGGCCGGCGTTCGGGGTGGCGATCCGGCTGAACAGGATCCGGAGCATCGCGTTCGCGTCGGTGGCCGTACCGACGGTGGAGCGTGGGTTCGCGCCCATCCGCTCCTGGTCGACGATGATCGCGGTGGTCAGCCCGTCGAGTACGTCGACCTCCGGGCGGGCCAGGTTCGGCATGAAGCCCTGGACGAACGCGCTGTACGTCTCGTTGATCAGCCGTTGCGACTCGGCCGCGATGGTTCCGAACACCAGCGAGCTCTTGCCGGACCCGGACACCCCGGTGAACGCGGTCAGCCGGCGCTTCGGGATCTCGACGCTGACGTCCTTCAGGTTGTTCACCCGGGCGCCGGTGACCCGGATCAGGTCGTGGCTGTCGGCAACATGTTCGTCAGAGCTCATGCGTGTTTCTCCATCGTGGACGTCGGTCTGGCCGGTGTGTCAGGAGGCCTGGTTGATCCGGATGTGGTTGCCGGCCGGGTCACGGAACGCGCAGTCGCGAACGCCGTACGGCTGGTCGGTCGGCTCCTGGATCACCTCGGCGTCGGTGGCCTGCAGCCGCTCGAACAGCCCGTCCAGGTCGTCCGTGGCGAGCACGAGGGTGGCGTAGGTGCCCTTGGCCATCATCTCGTGGATGGTCCGGCGCTCGTCGTCGGTCAGCCCCGGGTCGACCGCGGGTGGGGTGAGCACGATGTTGGTGTCGGGCTGCTCGGGCGGGCCGACGGTGATCCAGCGCATACCCTCGTACCCGACGTCCATCCGGACCTCGAAGCCGAGCAGGTCGCGGAAGAAGGCCAGCGAGGCCTCCGGGTCGGTGTGCGGCAGGAAACTGGTGTGAATCTTGATCGTCATGGCTGTCACGCTACGTGCCGGTCGACGGAGTTGCTTCTCGATTCCTGATCGGTCTGGTCACCTGTTTCGCGACACACGACGGAATCCCGAGGGTGGCGTCGCCGGCGCGCTCCTTGTAGACGCTCGGCGGAATCCCGACCAGCTCGGTGAAGCGGGTGCTGAAGGTACCGAGCGACTGGCAGCCGACCGCGAAACACACATCGGTGACGCTCTGGTCGCCGCGCCGCAGCAGCATCATCGCGCGCTCGATCCGGCGCGTCATCAGGTACCCGTACGGTGACTCTCCGTACGCACGCTTGAACGCGCGGCTGAGATGCCCGGACGACATGTGCGCTCCCCGCGCCAGCGCGTCCACATCCAGCGGCTGCGCGTACTCCCGGTCGATCCGGTCCTTCACGCGCCGCAGCCGCGCCAGGTCGTCCAGGCGCTGTTCATCCGTCGCCCCGTTACTCATCGTCGCAATCCTGCCATCCCCGGCCGGCCCGATCAAAGCCTGACGCGATCACAACCTCCCGGTTCGATCAGAGTACGTCGTAGCTCAGAAAGGCAACCTGCCCCTGGCGCTCCACGCCGGTCAGCCGCAGTCGCGCGCTGCCCGGGAAGAGCGGTTTGCCGGCCGCGAGCAGGACCGGCGTGATCCCGATGACGACCCGATCGAGCACGCCTGCCGCCTGGAACGCGGCCGCCAGCGCGCCACCGCCGGCGACGAAGACATCCCGCTCCCCCGCGGCCGCGAGCATCGCCGGATGCTCTGCGGCGACATCCGTCGCGAACCGCAGATTCGCTCCTGGTACGGCTGGGAGTTCGCGGTGGGTGAAGACCCAGACGGCACGGTCCCCGTGGGCCTGGTGCCAGCGCTCCGGGTGGGTGAGCAGCTCGGAATCACGGAGCACCGCCTCGTACGTGGATGCGCCCATCGCCAACGCTCCGACACCGCTCAGGAACTGACTGAAATCACGGTCCGCCGCAGGCAGGTCGTACAGCCAGTCGAGTTCGTTGTCCGGGCCGGCGACGAAACCGTTCAGGGTGGACGTCATCAAGTACGTGGTGGTCATTTGGCGCCCCAGTTCAGGTACGCGACGTTGGCGAGGAGCCAGCCGAAGCCGATCGCCTGCTGGCCGTCACGCTCCGGTGCCGGCTGGTAACGGTTGTACAGGGCCAGGCAGTGGGCGTGGACGTTGCGGTCCCACGGGGTGATCTGCATCCAGCGTGGTGCCTGGTGCGCGACCGATGCCGCGCCGATCGTCCCGCCCGCGACCGTTGTGTGTACGGCGGGGAGGCCGGCCGCGTCGGTGGTGGCGACGTTCTGGGTGAAGGTCCGGGCGATTCGCGTCAGGTCGCGACCGGTGAACGCGAGCTTCGCGCGGAACGCCCGGACCGCGAACTCGACGTCGATCGCGCCGTGGCTGATGTCCTCGAACTGCCGCGCCGGTCCACCAGACGGCGTGAAGATCGAGACATCGGTCGCCGGATCACCAGTCTTGGTGAAGCCGTCATAGATGCGTCCGCCGGTCGGCCAGTAGTGCCAAAGGTAGGCGTCACCGGCATCGGCCGTGAGCTGCGCCGACATCATCCGGCCCATCGCGGCGACCTTCCGCCGGTACTCGCGGTCACCGGTGATGAGCGCGAGCTCCACCATGGTCTGGCCGAGGCCGACCGACTGGTTGATCGGCTGCTCACATCCGTCGTACGCGAGCGGCTGCCCTTTCGGCCAGATCAGGTGACCGGCGTCGCGGTACTCCCAGTCGTGCACTGCCACCGCTTCACGGCACGCCTGCAGGTACTCGGCCGCCTTTCGCTGGTAGCGGCGGCGCAGCACGGGTGAACTGAGCACGATGCGGACGAAGCTCGCGATCGGGTACGTGATCATGCCGGTGTGGACGGCGAAGATGACGGGGCGGCAGCGCATCTCGTACGTGCCGAGGCGGGGTAGGTCGCTGGGGCCTGATGTTGGATGTGGTGCGGGTCGCCGGTCGACGGCGGTGAGTTGGAGTGGGCCGGGGGCGGCGGCGTAGATCCGGGTGACCGCGTAGTCGGGGCTTGCCGGGTCCAGGGAGAGGTCGGTGAGCGTGACCGTGCGGTTCACGAAGGTGTTGACGAGGTTGATCGTGAACGTGTCCGGGCGGGCACCGGCCGAGACGGTGACTGTGGTGTCCTCCGCGTAGGTGAGTGCTTCGCGGAGGTCGAGGAGCGGTTGATTGTTGCTGTCGGCAAGAGTTGCGTAGCCGGTGGTGTACGGGTGGTCGGCGCGCCACGCCGGTTGCGAGAGGCCGCGGTAGTCGGTGACGCCGCGTTCGCTGTCCCGTACGGAGAGGACCTGGTCGATGTTGTCGATCAGGCGGTCCAGGTAGTGGGTGTCGCGGTAGGTCTCGTACATGCGGACCAGGCCGAGCAGCACGTATGACTGACTCCAGGCGAGCATGCCGGAGCGGCCGTCCCGGTTGGTGTTGTCGTTCGGCTGATCCGGCTGCCCGGGGCCCCCTTGCTGGAAGAGGCGATCCCAGGCGTCGAACGTCGCCCGCGCGGTGTAGTCGGCACCTGAGGCGGCCGCGGTTCGGGCGGATGCGGCCGGTGTGGTGGCGCTGATCGTTCGCGCTGTGCTGGTGCTGGCGGTTGGCGTGGCGTTGGCGTGGGTTGGGGGCAGGAGGTTGGCGCCCCCGACGGCCGCGGCGGCCAGGCCGGTGGCTCGGAGGACGTCACGACGGGACGGGCGAATCTCAGACATGGCGGGCGGCCTCCGGCTGTTCGCGAGCGGACGTAAAGCACGGACCCACCATTCTCCCGCAACTCCCACCCAACAGCAGTCCGAACAACAACACCCCCACTCCAACTGTCTCCGCACGCCCACCCGACCACAGCTCAACTGTCCGCACACCCCATCGAGCAGCAGTTCAAGACAGCGCGCTCCCCGCCAACAGCAGCTCGACTGTCGGCGTCGCCCCGTACGCTCGCGTGTCATGGCTGATCCATCACGCTCGTCCGCTGACGTCCGCGAAGCCGGACCGAACGATCTCGCGGCGGTCCTTCGGCTCTACCGGCAACTGCATCCCACCGATCCCGAGCTCCCGGACGAGCAGTCCGCCGAGGCGTACGCGACGATCCTGCGTACGCCCGGAATGCACCTCCTGGTGCTCGAGCACGGCGGAGCGGTCGTCGCCACCACCTACCTGAACCTGATCCCGAACCTCACCCGCGGCGCCGCCCCGTACGCGGTGATCGAGAACGTCGTCGTGGATGCTGGATTGCGCGGTCGTGGGCTCGGACAGCGGATCATGGCCGGGACGTTGCAGGCCGCATGGGACGCCGGGTGTTACAAGGTGATGCTGAGTACGGGATCACGGACCCCGGCGACACACGCGTTCTATCGGCGATGTGGGTTCTCCGGCGACGAGAAGACGGCGTACGTGGTCCGTCCCGCGCGGGGTTAATCGGGCCAGGGCGCGCCCCACGTGGTGTGGCGAGTGGGTCGATAAGTGTCGGCTGACTTGGGGATGGTGAGGTGGGTTTTGGTACCGGCCGCTGTGCACAGGTCGAGGATGATGCGGTTCTTCGGTCGGGCTGGGCGAGCGAGCACGCGGTTTGCGGCCGGGACGGCCGGGGCGCGGGTTGCGACGACGTAGCTGAACTTCTCGTCCTCGAAGTTTCGGACACCGTTCTTCAGTACCCGGTGCAGTTCGGTACGTGGCAGACGGCCGGCGAAATGGCACCAGTCCGGCGAAACGATCGGGCACGCGTACTGATGCGGGCAGGGCGCCGCGATGGTGAACCCGTGTTCGATCAGCGCGGCCCGCGCTTCGACCGTACGCTGATGACCGCGTGGTGTGCCGGGCTCGACGATCACGATGGTGGTGGCGGCGCGGGCGGCCGCTTTCACGACACTTGTGCGGTCGGCCTCGGAGAGCTCGTTGAGGACATAGCCGATCGTGATCAGATCGACGTCCCGGTCGAGGTCGCCGGAACGGAGGTCGGCGGTGGTCCAGCGGAGACCGGGAAGATGTTCGGCCGCGAGTTGCCGGCCGAGCTGGATCGCGGGGCGCTGGCGCTCGATCAGCTCAGTCGTCACGCCGGGCCAGACGGCCGCGGCGGCCCACGCGGCAGCGCCTGGTCCGCCGCCGAGATCCAGGTGAGTTGAAATCGGGGCGCGTACGTGGCGCTCGGTTGCTGTCAGTGCGGCGTGCAGGGCGCGGTAGGTGGCCGGCATCCGCATCACCGCGTACGCGAGGCAGTCCAGCGCATCGTTCAACGCGGGAGCTGCGTCGGCTACCTGTTCGGTGCGGTAACGGTGTGACAGGTCAGCCACGCGGCGGCGCAGCTCAGGGAGAGCTACGCCAGCGGCGGCACGAGTGAGGGCAGCATGAAGTTGGGTGTCCTTGGCGGACATGCGAAGACTCCGGTTCGATCGGCACGGAGTACGCGCCCGGCGTACAACCCATGGCGAAACCCGCGGGTACGACGGTCAGCCGGTGGTTGTTCACACCTGGCGTACACACGCGGCGCGTACGTGATCCGCGGCGCGAGGCCGCGACGCACCGATCGGTCCGGAGAAAGCTGTCAGATCAACAGACAGCAGCAGCGGAGGGAACAGCGCGGAACCGGATAACCATGCAAGCCATCAGGGCCACCTCCTGGAGTCAGCCCGAACGTAGCAGAACTGTCCGCACCCGCGCGCCCGATTTACCGGCCCTCCGAGGTGCACAGGCAGACCTTGTTCCCTTGGGGATCCGCAAGCACGATGAACATCGGCGCCTCCTCGTCGTACACGACCTTCCCGCCGGCCGCGATCGCTGCCTCGATGCGCGCGGGGACCACCTCGGGTGCGAGCCACAGGTCGAGGTGGAACCGTTGCCGGAGTGGTTCGTGTGGCGTCGTGCCCTGGAACCACAGGTTCGCGACGCGGCCGGTGGGGTCGATGACGTCGCTGCCGGTGAAGGAGTCGGTCGAGCCGGTCAGGACGGCTGCCCAGAAGGGCCCGATCTCGGCCGGGTCGGCAGTGTCCAGACCGATCTCCAGTTGGGCGACGGCGGTCGGTTCCGCGGTCAGCCCGTGTTCCACCGCGAGGGCGCTGATCCGGTCGGCCGTCGATTGATCCCGGCAGGACACGTCGACATACGCGGACCCGATCCGCAGCTCAGGCGTACGATCGCCGATCGCCTCCCCCACCGCCTGCGCGAACCGCGCACCAGCCACGAACGACGACGTCACAAACCGCATCCGCAGATCCTGCGCCAACTTCCGCCACTCACCCGATCCCATCCCAACCTCCACCTGAACCAGTTCCCAACACCCTAGATCCACCCACCGACAGTCCAGACCCGCCGCGTGATAGATCCGTCGCATCTCGCCACCGGGGTGATCGCGTTGCGGGCGACTGTGGTGCAGGTGGCGGTGGTGGTTGGTGGGGAAATGTGTTTCGTGGGAATCGGGCGGTGGAGTGGGGTATTGATCGGGTCGAGCTGGCCGAACCGTATATTCGGCTACGTGCGTTGCGGCATCTGGAGAAGGGGGCGATCGTCCTGCTTGCCTGCGGCAACGGACAGCCGTTCACGACCACCGACTACCCCTCGGTACAACGCGCGGTCGAGCTACGCGCCGACGCGCTACTGGTGGCGAAGAACGGCACGGACGGCGTGTACGACGCCGATCCGAACAAGCACCCGGACGCCAAACGCTTCGACCACCTCACCTACAAGGAAGTCATCGACCAAGGCCTCGGCGTGATGGATCAGTCGGCCTTCATCCTGGCCCGTGACCACGCGCTCCCGCTGCACGTCTTCGACATCGACCGGACCGGCGCCGCCGCCGCCATTCTCAACGGGACCCCGGTCGGCACCCTCATCAACTAGCACCGCTCCCAAGCCGGTTCGGGGATCGCAAACCCACCACCACGCGGGGGGGTCTCCACTGATGTTGTGGGTTCTCTATCGGTATGCGGGTGGAGAACCCACAACACGGATGGATATCCGGCTCTTGTATCGCATGTGTGGGCATCTACGTACTGTCCATGCCGTGTGCCCGCCGCCCGGCGCGCTTTGGGAAGTCACCGCGTACCCAACGGCCGCGGTAATGCGCGGTGGGTTCTCAAAGCCGCGGGGTGGACAGGCGCATCAACCCGCACCCACACAGACGGCAGAAGAGCCAGATATCCACTCGCGTTGGGGTGGGGCACTTTCGTCGGCTGAGGGGTGGTTGTAGTCCGGAGCTAAATGGTTTGTGGTGGATGGCGCCGGGTTGGTGTACTCGGAGCGTTCGAGCAGGTGCCGTTTCAAAGGAGTCCGTCATGCGACCTCACTTCATGTCTGTCGCGGAATCCGATGACGCCTGTTCGAAGGACATGAAGCTGCGTGGAAGTACTCAATCTTGGGATCCTGGCGCATGTTGACGCCGGCAAGACAAGCCTGACCGAACGGCTGCTGTACGCGGCCGGAGTGATCGGTGAGGTCGGAAGTGTCGATCGTGGGAGTACCCAGACCGACTCGCTCGCGCTGGAACGGCAGCGGGGCATCACGATCAAATCGGCGGTGGTGTCGTTCGCGATCGGGGACCTCACGGTCAACCTGATCGACACCCCGGGGCACCCGGACTTCATCGCCGAGGTCGAGCGGGCGCTGAGCGTACTGGACGGCGCCGTGCTGGTGATCTCCGCGGTCGAAGGCGTGCAGGCCCAAACCCGGGTCCTGATGCGTACGCTGCAACGACTGCGTATCCCGACCCTGATCTTCGTCAACAAACTCGACCGGCGTGGCGCGCAGTACGCGGCCGTGCTTGACCAGATCACCCGGAGACTGTCGCCGGCGATCGTCGCGATGGGTGAGGCGACCCGCCTCGGCACGCCGGACGCCGCGTTCAAACCGATCATCCAGGACGGCGCTCTCCTGGAGCTGCTCGCTGAACACGACGACGAGCTCCTGCGCGCGTACGTCGACGGTGCCCGACTCGAACCCGACGCACTGCAGCGTGCGCTCGCCCGGCAGACGTACGCCGCGCAGGTCCACCCGGTGTACTTCGGCTCCGCGATCACCGGCGCGGGCACCGACGCGCTGACCGACGGCATCCGCGACCTGCTCCCCCGCGCCCGCACCGCCGACGGCCCGCTCGACGCGACCGTCTTCAAGGTCGAACGCGGCCCGGCCGGCGAGAAGATCGCGTACGCGCGGATCTTCGCCGGCACCGCCCACCTCCGCGAACGAATCCACTTCGGCACGACCGGACACAACCAAGCCGGCGGCGACGAAACCGGACGCAACGAAACCACGGGCAACGAAGCCAAGATCACCGCGATCGAGCTGTACGGCAACGACGGCGCCACCCCGGCCCACACCGCCCCACCCGGCCGGATCGCCAAACTCTGGGGCCTCACCGACGTACGCATCGGCGACCGCATCACCGATCTCCGGAACATAACCGGCAATAATCGCCGGATTGTTTCCGGAAACTTCGCCCCACCCACCCTGGAAACCGTCATCTCGGCCCGGACGCCTTCCCAGAAGGGCAATCTCCGCGCCGCCCTGACCCAGCTCGCCGAGCAAGATCCACTCATCAACCTCCGCCAGGACGACCTGCGCCAGGAAACCTACGTGTCCCTCTACGGCGAGGTGCAGAAGGAGGTGATCGAGTCCACGCTGGGCACCGATTTCGGGATCGAGGTGGATTTCCGCGAAACCACCACGATCTGCATCGAGCGTCTCGTCGGCACCGGTGCCGCGGCGGAGTTCAAGAAGAAGGACGAGAACCCCTTCCTCGCCACCGTCGGCCTGCGGGTCGAGCCGGCGCCGCGCGACGCCGGTGTCAGCTTCGAGCTGGACGTCGAGCTCGGCTCCATGCCGTACGCGTTCATCAAGGCCGTCGAGGAAACCGTCCGCGAGACCCTTCGGCAAGGTCTGCACGGCTGGCAGATCCCCGACGCGCACGTCGTGATGACCCACTCCGGCTACTCGGCTCGCCAGAGTCACGCGCACGCGGTCTTCGACAAGAGCATGTCGAGCACCGCCGGTGACTTCCGCAACCTGACCCCGCTGGTCCTGATGACAGCACTCCGGCAAGCCGGTACGACGGTGCACCAGCCGATGCACCACTTCCAACTCGAGATCCCCACCGACACCACCCGCGCCGTACTCGCCACCCTCGCGCGGCTCCGGGCGATCCCCCAGGTCCCCGCCCTGGCCGCGGAAACGTCCACGCTGGAGGGCGAAATCCCGGCCGCGGCCGTGTACGAGTTGGAGCAGGCGCTACCCGCGCTGACCCGCGGCGAGGGCGTACTGGAATCCGCCTTCGAGCGGTACCAGCCTGTCACCGGCGCGATCCCGGAACGCGCCCGCACCGATCACGACCCGCTCAACCGGCGGGAGTACCTGCTGCGGGTTCAGCGCCGGGTTTGATCCCGTGTACGACGTTGGCGCCGAGGTCGTCGTCCGTGACGATCTCGGCGACCAGTCCGTACTCGGCCATCACCGCCTGGGCGACCGGTGCTTGCTGATCACTCATCTCGACGAACAGATGCCCGCCGGGCGCGAGCCATTCCGCCGTACCCGCGACGACCCGCCGCAACGTGGCCAACCCGTCCGGCCCGCCGTCCAACGTGACCTGCGGTTCGTACAGCCGGGCCTCCGGCGGCAGCAACCGGATCTCGTCGGTCGGCACGTACGGCACGTTCGACAGCAGGACCTCGATCCGCCCACGCAGACCCGAGGGCAGCGCCGCGTAGAGATCGCCCTGGTACACGGCCCGGCCGGGAAGGTTGCGCCGAGCGCAGCGCACCGCCGCGACCTCGACATCCGCGGCGACCAGCGACACGTCCCGCTCGGCCGCGACCGCGGCCCCCAGCGCGCCCGACCCGCAGCCAAGATCGACCACGACGGCCCCCGGCGAGGTCACGCGCAACGCCTCCGAGACCAGGAACTCGGTCCGCCGGCGCGGAATGAACACTCCCGGCTCCACCAGGATCCGCAAGCCACGAAACGACGCCCAGCCGACCACGTACTCCAGCGGCTGCCCCGCGACCCGCTTGTCCACCATCGCGGTCAGCGCGGCGACGTCCGGCGCGGTCGAGGCGATGATCTCGGCCTCGTCCTCGGCGAACACGCAACCGGACGCCCGCAACCGCTCGACCACCGGGCCGAGGTCAACAGAAAGCACGACGCAGCTTATCCGAACGCGTTCACCCCGGTGAGTTGCGCGGACACCGTCCACAGCCGTTCAGCCGACGTCGGGTCGATCGCGTACGGCCGGACGCCCGGCGCGTCGTCCGTCGACACCTCGGCCACGTCGCAGTCCTCAAGAAACACGCCGCCGACCTCGTCGAGCCGCGGCGAGGTCGCCGCCCACACCTGGGTCGCGGCGCCCTGCTCCGGCGTCTTGAAGTGCGGGCTCAGCAGGTTGCCGTCCGCGTCGATCCAGCCGAGGTCGACCATTTCCTGCTTCGGCAGATGCCGCTGCAACGGGGTCAGGATGCCGCCCGGGTGCAGCGCGTACGCCCGTACGCCGGAATCCTTGCCCAGGGCATCGAGCTGGACGGCGAAGAGTACGTTGGCGGTCTTTGCCTGACCGTACGCCTGCCACTTCTCGTACCCGAGGCGGAACTCCAGGTCGTCCCAGCGGATGTCGGAGCGCCGGTGCCCGGTCGACGACACCGAGACGACCCGGCCGCCGCCGTTCGCGGTGAGCGCCGGCCAGAGCCGGTTCACCAGCGCGAAGTGCCCGAGGTGGTTGGTCGCGAACTGGGCTTCCCAGCCCGGCCCGACCCGCGTCTCCGGGCAGGCCATGATGGCCGCGTTGTCGATCAGGATGTCGATCGAGCGCCCGGACGCGAGGAACCGGTCCGCGAACGCCTGCACGCTGTCCAAGTCACCGAGATCCAGCTCGTCGACCTCGGCAAGCTCTCCGACCGCCTCCCGCGCCACCTCCGGCCGCCGCGCCGGTACGACGACGTGCGCGCCGGCCTTCGCCAGCGCCTTCGTGGTCTCCAGACCGAGACCGGAATAGCCGCCGGTGACGATCGCCAGCTTGCCGGTCAGGTCGATGCCGGTCAGTACGTCGTCGGCGGTGGTGTCATGCCCGAAACCCGAGCCGAGCTTGTGTTGTGCGTTCATGCCCACGAGCGTACGAATTAGAGTTCGCTCTAAGTCAAGTGCGGATCGTGCCGGAGTGATTCGGTCAGCCGCTGGAGCGCCGGGTTGGGGTTGTCGGGGCTCCAGCAGGCGTGCAGGGTGACCGAGTGCGCGTCGGCCGGATCGAGTTCGCGGTAGCGGACGCCCTCGACGCCCATCGCCTTGATCGATCGCGGGATCAGGGCGCAGCCGAGACCGGCGCGGACGAGGGCGAGCATGGTCGGGACCTGGGACGCGAGCTGGCTGACCGCGTAGCGATCCATGCCGATCATCGCGGCGCAGATGTCGTGCAGGTACTGCGATCCCTCGGGGCTGTAACCGATGTAGTCGGCGGTCGCGTCGGCCAACGCGACCGGTCCGGTTCCGTTGGCCAGGGGATGCGTGGCGGGTACGGCGAGGACGAGGTCCTCGGAGTGGACCAGGAGTGACTCGAAACGCTCCGGGATGGGTGGGCGGACCAGGCCGAGATCGATCTCCAGGCTCGCGAGCGCGTCGAACTGGTCGGGGCTGACGAGTTCGGACAGCTCGGCGGTCACGCCTGGGGTTCGGTTGCCGACCATGGTGAGGAAGTCGGCGAGCACGGCGTACGCGCCGATCGCGGTGAACGCGAGTCGCAGCGTGCCGGTCATGCCGTCGGCGGCGCGGCGGGTGGCTACTGGCGCGACGTCCAGGAGGGCGAGTACGCGGCGGGCGTGTTCGAGGAAGACGGCGCCGGCGGCAGTGAGGCGTACGCCGCGGCCGGTGCGGTCGAACAGGCGGACGTCGAGGGTGCGTTCCAGGCCCTGGATCTGGCGGGTCAGGGGTGGCTGGGTCAGGTTCAGGCGCTGGGCGGCGCGGCCGTAGTGGAGTTCTTCGGCGACCGCGACGAAACCGCGGAGCTGCTGGAGCGAGAAGTCCATGCAGGCACGGTATCGGTCGATACGAAATCGGGCTTGGACCTGCATAACGGAAAGCGCCTACCGTCAGAGCACGCCCCCACCGCCAAGGAGCCCAGGTGCCGAAACTCGCCGCTCTCATCACCCCGGAACGCGCCGCCGACGTGATCGACCCCGAAACCCGCCACCTGCTTGAAACGCATTTCGAGGTGGTGTGGGCGACAGCGGAGCACGTCGCACAACCGCGATCGGCCGAGCCGGCTGCGGCCGTCGCACGACCGGCGGCGCTTGACCCTGCAGCCGTTCCAGCTCTGGTGGCGGGGGCCGACGTTCTGCTCACCAGTTGGGGCACGCCTCGGCTCGGCTCGGAGCTATGGGCTGGTGGTGGGCCGAAGGTGGTTGCGCATGCGGCTGGGACTGTGAAGAACCTGATTGACCCGAGCATCCTCGGGCAGGGTGTCGCCGTGTTCTCCGCGGGGTCGCGGATCGCCTGGTCGGTGGGTGAGTACTGCCTGGCCGCGATGCTCACCCTGGCCCGTCGCCTCCCCCGCTTCGACGCCGCCGTCCGCGCCGGCGGCTGGAAGCAATCCGCCTTCCGCGGTCACGAACTGGCCGGCGCCAAGGTCGGCATCATCGGCGCCAGCAGCACCGCCCGCGCACTCATCACCCTGCTCGAACCGTTCAACTGCGATCTCGCCGTCTACGACCCTTACCTGACCACCGACCGCGCCACCCAGCTCGGCGTACGCAAAGCATCCCTCGAAGAGGCGGCGAGCAGTCCGTTCCTCACCATCCACGTCCCGAACGTGCCGGAAACCAAGGGCATGATCACCCGGCGGCTGATCGAGAACCTCCCCGACGGCGCGGTGGTGGTCAACTCCTCCCGCGGTCCGGCCATCGACCAGCAAGCCCTCCTCGACCACGCCCTCGACGGCCGCATCTACGCCGCCCTCGACGTGTACGACCCTGAGCCGCCGATCTTCAACCCCAGCACCCTCAAGGCAACCAACCTGCTACTCACCCCACACGTCGCCGGCGACACCGAAGAAGGCCATCTCGCCCTCGCGGGCTACGTACTCCAAGACGCTCTGCGCTGGCTCGGCGACGGCACCCGCGGGCCGAGTTTCGTCGACCCGTCCACCTGGTCGATCGCCGCCTGAAAGGACCGCCGATGTCCCGCATCACCAACGTCGAGGTCTTCCCCGTCGCGGTGCCGTTCGCCCGCCGGTTCGTGCTCGGCAGCGGCGCGGTCGGCGCGCCGGGTGCGGCGCCGGACCAGGCCGCCGCGGTGATCTTCGTGAAGCTGACCACCGCGGACGGCGTAGCCGGCTGGGGTGAGCAGCGCGCGCTGCCCAGCTGGAGCTACGAGACCGCCGAGACGATGGCGGTCGTCATCCGCCGCCATCTCGCGCCGATCCTGCTCGAACTCACGCCGTACGACGTCGAGCTGTTCCATCAGCGCGCCGCGAAGCGCCTGAGTCCCGCGGTGTCGAACGGTTTCCCGTTCGCCCGGGCCGCGGTCGACATCGCGATGCACGACGCCGCCGGAAAGCTGGCCGGCGTACCCGTACACGCCCTGCTCGGCGGCAAGCTGCACGACGAGATTCCGCTCTGCTCGGCGATCGGCGTCGGCGACCCGGACACGGTCCGCGAACACGCGAAGCAGTCGGCGGCCTATTCGGCGTACAAGGTGAAGATCGGCGGCGACCTCGACGCCGACACGGCCGCGATCGAGACCGTCGCGGACGTCGCCGGCGCCAAACCGCTCTGGCTCGACGCCAACCAGTCGTACCGTCCGGCCGCCCTCAAACAACTCCGGGAGCGTACGGCCCACGTACGCACGATCCACTGCGTCGAGCAGCCTGTCCCGAGTACGGACACGCTCGCGATGCAGCGGGTGCGTGGACTGATCGACCTGCCGATCGCGATCGACGAAGGCAGCTTCTCCGCGCAGGATCTGGCCCGCGCGATCCGCCTGGACGCGGCCGACCTGGTAGTGGTCAAGATCTGCAAGTCCGGCGGGCTGCGGAACGCGCTGAAGACCGCGCAGACCGCGCTCGCCGGTGGGCTGGAGATTCTCGCCAGCGGTCTGACCGACTGCGGCGTCGCGTTCGCCGCCGCGTTGCACGTGTTCAGTCAGCTCGAGCTCGCCCTGCCCGCCGAGCTCAACGGGCCGGAGCTGCTGACCGAGCTGTATGTCGACGGGCTGACCATCACGCGTTCGCCCATGGCCGTCGCGACGGTCCCCACCGCCCCTGGATTGGGCGTCGAGGTCGACGAGGAGCGGATCCGCGCCGAGTCGATCGACCTGCGCTACCGGTGAGGAGAAGACATGTCCCAACTGTCCCGCCGCGGCTTCCTCGGCCTCGGGGCCGCCGCCGCGGCAGGCACTCTGGCGGGTTGCTCGTCGGGTCCACCGGCCGGCACCGCCACCTGGTCGATGTGGTCCAGCAGCGCCGCCGAGAAGAAGGTCTGGACCGACTTCGGCAACTACGTCGAGCAGCAACTCAAGGTCCGGTCCGTCGCCACCCTGACCCCTTCGAACGGGTACCCGACCAAGCTCGACCTGCAGCTGGTCAGCGGAACCGCGGGCCTGGTGACCGCGCTGAACGGAACGCTGATCCCGACGTACGCGGCCCGCGGCGCGCACCGTCCGCTGGACGACCTGATCGCCGCCGATCCTGACTTCGACCTGGACGACTTCTATCCGACCAGCCGCCGGATATCGAGCTTCAACGACAAGACGTACGCGATCGGCTTCGACGTCGCGCCGACGGTCATGTACTACAACAAGGACCTGCTGAAACAGCAGGGCATCGCGCTCCCGTCGAAGACCGAACCGATGTCCTGGGCAACCTTCCGCGACCTGGCCAGACAACTCACCGAGCCGGGGAAGCAGTACGGATTCACCTGCGCGCCCGCGATCGACGATCTGGTCTCGTGGATCTACTGCGCCGGCGGGAACGTGATGAGCGCCGACGCCGGCCGCAGTACGCTCCGCGATCCGGAGGCGATGGAGGCACTCCAGTACGTGATCGGTCTGTTCGTCACCGATCAGGTCACGCCGCCGATCAAGAACCTGGTCACCGAAAGTTCGTTGTCGAACTTCCTGCAGGGCAACGTCGCGTTCATGCAGAACGGGCCGTGGCAGGTGGTGAACGTACGGAAGGCGAAGTTCGACTGGGACATCATCCCGTTCCCGGCTGGGGCGGCGGGGAGTACGCCGCGGGTCTCGGGGTCGAGCTTCGCGATTCCGTCCGGCGTACGCGATGGGGCGCAGCTTGAGCTTGCCTGGCGACTGTTGAAGACGCTGACCAGCACCGGCGCGCTGGACATCTATGCGAAGGCGGGCCGGAACAATCCGGCCCGGTTGAGCGCGGGGTCCGCGTTCCAGCCGCCGCCGGACAACCTCGGCATCGTCCAGCAGATCCTCGCCGGGAAACTGGCCGGCGGGCACGCGTTCGACGTCACGACCAACTGGAATCAGGTCAAGCAGTTGCTGGGTCAGGATCTGCCGCGGACGTTCCTCGGCCAGGTCACCGTCGACGACGCGATCAGCGGGCTCACGCCGCGGCTGGACATCCTGATGCGGCAGCACCTCGACACGGTCCGCCAAGCCACGGCCAGGAAGGGGTGACCTGATGGCCATCGATACGGCACCTGCAATCGGCGTGGCACCTGCGACCAGACCGACGCCGCGCTGGCGTAACCGTGAATCGCTCACCGCCTGGCTGTTCATCCTGCCGAGCCTGATCGGGTTCCTGATCTTCACCGCCGGTCCGGTCGTCGCCGCGGGCGTCATCTCCCTGCTCGACTGGAACCTGTTCAGCTCACCTACCTGGGCCGGGCTGCACAACTTCGCCCGCCTCGGACCGGACCCGACGTTCTGGTCGGCGCTCGGCAACACGGCGTACTTCACCCTGGTCAGCGTCCCGTTGACGATCCTGGTCAGCCTCGCGCTCGCCCTGCTGCTGAACCTGGGCCTGAAGCGGATCACGATCTTCCGCTCACTCCTGCTGTTGCCGTACGCAACCATCACGGTCGCGGTCGCGTTCGTCTGGATCTGGCTGTACATCCCGCACGACGGTCTGGTGAACGCGGTGCTCGGCTGGTTCGGCGTCAGCGGTCCGGCGTGGTTGATCTCGGACAGCTGGGCGATGCCCGCGCTGATCCTGATGAGCGTCTGGAAGAGCTTCGGCTTCGGCATGGTGGTCTTCCTCGCCGGACTGCAGGCAATCCCGCAACAGTTGTACGAGGCCGGACGGGTCGACGGCACGTCACCGTGGAACAGCTTCCGCCATATCACTTTGCCGATGCTCTCGCCCGCGCTGTTCTTCGTCGTGGTGACATCCGTGATCGGGTCGTTCCAGGTGTTCGACCAGGCCCTGATCATGACCAACGGCGGTCCAGGCAGCCGGACCACGACGCTCGTCATGTACATCTACCGAACCGGCTTCGAGAACTACGACCAGGGGTACGCGGCGGCCCAGTCGCTCGTACTGTTCGCGTTCATCGTGGTCATCACGGCCGGCCAGTTCCTGTTCCAGCGGAGGCTGGTGCACTATGACAACTGACGTACGCCGACGGCTTGTCGTCTTCACCTGCTTCCTGGTCACGGCCGTCACGCTCGTACCGGTCGTGATGATGCTGCTGGTCGCGTTCCAGTCCGATGCCGAGTCGATGGCTGCGAAGCCGTCCTTCTGGCCGTCGAGCTGGCACCCGGAGAACCTGACCCGCGCGTTCGACCTGGTTCCGCTCGGCAAGTACCTGCTGAACACCGTCTACTTCGCTGCCGGAACAACGATCCTCGAAACCGTCACGGCCGCCTTAGCCGCGTACGCGTTCGCGCGACTGAACTTCCCGGGCCGGAGCTGGTTGTTCGGCATCTACCTCGCGACGCTGATGATCCCGTCGCAGGTGACGCTGATTCCGCAGTTCGTGCTGGTGGCGAAGCTGCATGGGATCGACACCTGGCCGGGGATGATCCTGCCGCACGCGTTCACCGCGATCGGGGTGTTCCTGCTCCGGCAGTTCTTCCTCGGTATCCCCCGCGACTACGAGGAGGCCGCGCGGCTGGACGGCGCGAACCGGTGGCAGGCGTTCGTCCGGGTGATCGTGCCGCTCGCGGTGCCGGCGATCGCGACGCTGGCGGTGTTCAAATTCATCGGCCAGTGGAACAACCTGCTCTGGCCGCTGGTCATCTCGAACAGCGACGCGACGCGGACCGCGTCGGTCGGGCTGCAGGTGTTCCAGGACACCAACGGCACCCAGTGGAACCTGTTGCTGATGGCCGCGACCGTGACCACGATCCCGCTGATCGTGCTGTTCTTCCTGACCCAGCGCTGGTTCGTCCGAGGTATCACCATGAGTGGGCTGGGAGGCCGCTGAATGTCCTGTTTGTGGTCCGTTTTCACCAAACCGTGGGCCGGGCTGCCGGGTGCCGAACTCGGCGCGCTGGTCGCCGGAATCGGGTTCGCGGGCGCCGAGATCCCGGTCCGGGACACCGCGTACGTGACGCCGGCGAACGCCCAGCGGGAGCTGCCGAAGTTCAGCTCTCAACTGCGCACGGAGGGTGTCGAACCGATCAGCGTCGCGAGTGACCTGTCCGAGCCGGTGTTCGCGGCGTGCGCGGAGGCCGGGGTGCCGATGATCCGGATCATGGCCGAGCTCGGCCCGGACGGGTACGCCGCGTCGGTCCGGCGAAACCGCGAGCAGTTGGAGCAGGCCGTCGAACTCACCGAGCGGTACGACGTACAAGTCGGCGTGCAGCCACATCACGGGCGGTACGTATCGTCGACGCTCGGCGTACTGCAACTGCTCGACGGGCTACCGAACCACTTCAAGCTGGTGTGGGACGCCGCGCACGACGCGCTGGCCGGTGATCACCCGGCGGTGACCCTGGAACTCGGCGCCGATCGACTGGGCATCGTGAACCTGAAGAACGTCCACTACACCCGTACGAACGGCAACTGGCGAACGCACTTCGTCGAGGCCGAGGACGGGCTGTCGGACTGGCCGGCTGTCTTCGCCGCATTGCGGCAGGTGAACTACAACGGTCCGGTCTGCCTCACCGGGCAGTACTCCGACCCCGCCGTACCGGTCGAGGAACGGCTCCGAAACGACCTGCACTTCGCTGTCACATCCGCCGCGCAGCATCCGTCAAGGGAGTGAAATCAACCAACGGAACCTGATGGAGAACCTCCCATGCAAGCACGGATGACCAACCCCGCCGAGATCCTGCCGGACGCCACCAAGGGCATCCAGAACATCTACAAGGCCATCGGCCAGTCCGGTACCGACGGCAAGGTACTGGAGCTGGTGCACCTGCGGGCCAGCCAGATCAACGGCTGCTCGCCGTGTGTCTTCGGCGGGATCAAGTCGGCGCTCAGGAGCGGCGAGACCGACGAACGGCTGCACCAGGTCGCCGCCTGGCGGGACTCCGACCTGTCCACCGACGCCGAACGCGCGGCGCTGGAGATGGCCGAGGCGGCGACCCGGCTGGCCGACAACCCGACCTCGGTCAGCGACGAGATCTGGGCCGCGGCCGCGGCCCAGTTCAGCGAGAAGGAACTGTCGGCGATCGTCCTGATGATCGCGCTCACCAACCTGTTCAACCGGATCAACACGACGATCCGCGTACCGGCCGGTGCCACCTGGTAGTCGCTAACGTGAGCCCCGGATGTCGAGACGGCGTCCGGGGCTCCGACGTAGCCGGGTGAATGGAGGCACGGTATGAAGTACATGCTGCTGATCTACGGGAACGAGCAGACCTGGAGCGCGCTGGCGGCGCTGGGCCTGGATCAGGTGATGGCAGAGCACCGCAAGCTCGGCGCGGAGCTGAAAGCGAACGGCGAACTCGTCGACGGCATCGGGCTGACCGTCGACAACGCGCGGGTGGTCCGGGTCAACGACGGCGTGGCCGCGGTCACCGACGGGCCGTTCACCGAGGCCAAGGAAGTCCTGGCCGGGTACTACGTCGTCGACTGCGATCTCGACCGCGCGACGGAGATCGCCGCCCGGCTGCCCGAGGCCCCGTACTCGCCGATCGAGATCCGCGAGTTCACCGCCACTCCCCTCGACGACTGACCCGGCCCTGATCCGGCAGCGCCGCCCGGTGCTACCGTGAAACGTCCGCCCGTCCAGTACGGAACGGGGATCAGCTGGTGAATCAGTCTGTCGACCTTGGCGAGATCTACCGGGACCTGCACGCGCACCCCGAGCTCTCGCTGCACGAGGTCCGCACCGCGGGAATGGTCGCCGCGCGGCTGGAATCGTTCGGGTACGACGTCACGACCGGCGTCGGCGGCACCGGCGTGGTCGGCGTACTGCGCAACGGTGACGGACCGATCGTGCTGCTGCGTGCCGACATGGATGCGCTGCCGGTCGAGGAGAAGACCGGCCTGCCGTACGCGAGCCGCGTACGCGCGAATGACCCGGACGGCAACGACGTGCCCGTGATGCACGCCTGCGGGCACGACGTCCACGTCACCTGTCTGCTCGGAGCGGCCCAAGCTCTCGCGGCGGGCCGCACCGGCTGGCGCGGCACCCTGCTCCTGGTCTTCCAGCCGGCCGAAGAGCTCGGCCGCGGCGCCCAGGACATGATCGACGACGGGTTGTACGCGAGGTTCGGCACGCCGTCGGTCGTACTCGGTCAGCATGTCGCGCCGCTGCCGGCCGGGATCATCGGGCTCCGCGCGGGGCCGTCGTTCGCGGGCGCCGACACGCTGCACGTGACGATGTACGGTCGCGGCGCGCACGGTTCGCGGCCCGAGGCCTCGATCGACCCGGTGGTGATGGCGGCGGCTACGGTGATGCAGCTGCAGACGGTGGTGTCCCGGGAAGTGCCCGCGGCGGACACCGCCGTACTCACCATCGGTTCGCTGCGGGCCGGCACCAAGGACAACATCATCCCGGACGACGCCGAGCTACAGCTGAGCATCCGCTCCTTCGAGCCGCGCGTACGGGAAACCGTGATGGCGGCCGTCGAACGCATCGTCAACGGCGAAGCCGCCACCGCCGGGGCACCCAAGCCACCGGAGATCCGGCACGTCACGACCTTCCCCGCGGTCGTCAACGACACCGAGGGCGTCGCGCGCACCCAAGCGGCGTTCGAGCAGGAGTTCGGCGCCGAGCGGATCGTGGACCCGGGACCGGTGACCGGCAGCGAGGACGTCGGCATCCTGGCCACGGCCGCTTCCGCGCCGTGCGTCTACTGGCTGCTCGGCGGCGCCGACCCGGCACTCTTCGCGGGCGCCAGGGACATCGCCAGGCTGCAGGAGATCATCCAGGACCTGCCGTCGAACCATTCACCGCTGTTCGCGCCGGTACCTGACCCGACCCTCGCGGTGGGCGTTCAAGCGCTGGTCCGCGCGGCCCGAACCTGGCTCCGCTGAACCCGGACCTGGCTTTGGCCGTACCGCGAGTGCGGTCCGGCGGGACGTCTGTGGTCAGGGACTTGCCGGCCTCAGCTGGGCGTTGGACACCTGAGACCGGCGAGCCACTGGTCAGACCGCTTACCTCCGGCCGGGTTCCCTCGGCGCGAGGATGACCCCACCTGAGGCAGGCTGATCACCCATGCCTCGGCCACCCTGGACGAAAACGGTGGCACCTGGCGCCGGCGCCGGTGCGCCGTCGCCCAATCGCAGCGTGGTCGTCATGCCGTTGCTCAGCCTGAGCACCGCCACGCGTCGCGGCCGTACCGACGGAATCGACGAGCTCACCTCGTGGATGCCGGTACACACCGCCGGTTGGATCGAAGCTCGTCCGAGCCCTGCGTTGCCGTGACTCCTCACATCACGGCACTGCTCGGCGAGCCTTGTCATCGCAGACACACTTCCCCCTTCTCATCGAGAGCTATCCCCGAGTGATCAAGTAACCCTCGCTGAGAGTGACGACGTTTTCAAGGGATCGTGACCGGAATCCCGTGCTGCGGAACTCCGGTCCGGCGATTCCTGCCCGGCTGAGTTCTGGCTGAGTTCGGGCTGAGTCGTTGGGTGTTACTGACCACCGAAGCCAGTGGTAGCAATTCCCTTGATGATCTGCCGCTGGAAGAACAGGAACACCACGACCAGTGGTAGCGCGGCCAGGATCGCGGAGGCCATGTTCTGCGCGTACTGCAGGCCGTACGCGCTCTTCACCGTCTGCAGACCCACGGGCAGCGTCATCAGGTGCGCGTCGGTGGTGACGATGAACGGCCAGAGGAAGTTGTTCCAGGCGCCGATGAACACGAAGATCGCCACCGCCGCCAGGATCGGCCTCGACAACGGCAGCACGATCGACCAGAACACCCGCAACCGGCTCGCGCCGTCCACCCTTGCCGCCTCTTCCAGCTCCACCGGGATCTGGTCGAAGAACCGTTTCAGGATCAGCACCATCGCGGGCGCGAACGCCTGCGGCAGGATGATCCCCCAATAGGTGTCGACCAGGTTGAACGCCAGCATCTGCCGGAACAGCGGGACGATCAGCAGCTGCGGCGGAATGATGATCGCCGCGATGATCGCCGCGTACAGCCAGCGCTTGCCCTTGAAGTTCACCCGCGAGAACGCGTACCCGGCGAGCGCCGACGTGGCGACCGTGATCAGCGTGATCGCCACCGACGTGATCAGGCTGTTCCACGCCCAGGAGGGAATGTCACCCGCCGAAAGCACCTTCCTGTACGCGTCGAAGCTGAACCCGTCCGGCGGCTTGATCGTCAGCCCGGACGCGCCGGCGTCGGCTTCGCTCTTGAGTGAGGTGAGTACCGCCCACGCGAACGGTACGAGCCAGGTCGCCGCCAGCACGGCGAGCACCAGCAGCGCGGCCATTCTGGACACGCTCCAGGGATTCTCGCCCGGCTTGTGCGTTCGCTTGATGCCCCGGCTCAGCGTGTACGTACTCATGCGGCGCTCCTGCGGTTGATCAGCTTGTACTGCGCCAGCGACACCAGGACGATGAGCGCGAAGAACAGGTACGAGATGGCCGACGAGTAGCCGAACCGGTAACCGGTGAAGCCGGACTCGTAGATGTACTGCACGATCGACCGCGTCTTGCCGCCCGGTCCGCCGTTGGTGAGCATGTAGATCTGGTCGAACACCTTCAGCGACGCCAGGATCTGCAGCATCAGGATCAGCACGGTGGTCGGCGTCAGCTGCGGGATCACTATCGAGAACAGCTGCCGCCACTTGCCGGCGCCGTCGATCGCGGCCGCCTCGAACTGCTGCTCCGGGATGTTCTGCAGCGCCGCCAGGTAGAGCAGGAAGTTGAAGCCGATCGTCCACCACAGCGTGGTGATCACGACCGACAGCATCGCCACCTTCGGGTCCTGCAGCCAGGCCACCGGAGCGCCACCGAACTTGGCGAGGACGCCGTTGATCAACCCGAGTGTCGGGTTGTACATCCAGCTCCAGAACATCACCACGACGGTCGACGCGAGCAGGTACGGCAGGAAGAACGACAGCCGCCACAGCCAGCGACCCGGCAGACCGAGGTTCACCAGCAACGCCAGTGCGAGCGACAGCACCACCAGCGGGACAGTGCTCAACAGCGTGAACCACAACGTGTTGCCGAGCGACTTCCACATGTCCGGGTCGCGCAGCGCGTCGGCGTAGTTCGACAGCCCGACCAGGCCGCTGCCCGCGCCGGTCAGCGTCTCACCGGTGAAGCTCAGGTAGAGGCCGTACACGGCCGGTACCACCAGGAACAGCCCGAACAGGACGGCGAACGGCGCCGCGAACGCCCATCCGGTGAGGGTTTCCCCGCGCTTGGCCTTCAACCGGCCACCAGCAGTAGACATCTGAGTCTCTCCTCTCACACCGGTTGCGGACGGTCGAGCAGCTTGTTCAGCCGGGCCACGAACCCGTCGAACCCGGCCGCTGGGTCACCACTGCCGAGGAACACGTTCTGGACGTTCTCGGAGAAGTAGTTCTGGAAGTCGCTGCCGGCACCGCTGAACCACACGTCCGGGTCGTAGTTCACGTACGCCGGGATGCCCGCGTAGTTCGACTGCGGCTTCAGCGCCAGGTACTCGGCGCTCTTCGTCACCGGCTGGTACGCCGGGATGTGGCCGCCGTCGGCCCACTTCACCGAGCGCTTCAGGATCTCCGCGACCATCCGGTACACGTGCTTGCGCCGCTCCGGATCGACCTTCGACTGCCGCGGCAGTACGAACGTGTGCGAGTCCGCGTACGCCGCCTGCGTACCGAACAAGGTCGGGATCGGCATCGCGTCGACCGGCAGTTTCGCGTCCTTCAGCGCGGGCAGCTCCCAGACACCGCCGAAGAACATGCCGCTCTCGCCGTGCAGGAACTCGGCCGTCGCCGTACCGCCATCACCGCTGCGGGAGGCGATCTTGTCGTTCAGCAGCGACCGGATGAACTTCAGCGTCTTCACCGCGGCGTCCTCGTCCACCTCGGCCTTCTGCCCAGGCACCAGCTTCATGTCCGCGCCGGTCTGCCGGTACAGCGTGTAGAAGAGCCGCCACATCTGCGAGCCGTCGCCCAGATACCCGTACGACAGGCCGTGCTTGCCGGTCACCTGCTGCAGCTTGGTCGCGACCTCGGTGAACTCCTCCGGGCTCTTCATCGTCCGGAGCGCGTCCGTGACTCCGGCCTTCCGCGCGTGCTCGGTGTTGTAGTAGAGCACGAACGGGTGGGTGTCGAGCGCGATCGCGTACGGCTTGCCGTCGTACTGGCACTTCTCCCAGACCCGCGCCGGGAAGTCGCTTTCGTGCAGGCCGACCTCGGCCAGCAGGTCGAGATCCCACGGTTCCAGCAGCCCGCCGGGCGCGTACCCGGCGATCCGGGACGCGTGCATGATCGCCACGTCCGGGGCGCGGCCGCCGGCCGAGGCCATCGCCAGCTTGGTGTAGTACGGCGGGCCCCAGGCGAGCACTGTCTGGGTCGCGCGGAACCCGAGGTTCGCGGCGTTGACGGCGTCCACCAGGCCGGCCATCACCGCGCCGTCACTACCGGTCATCAGGTGCCAATAGCTGAGGTCGGTCGCCGACCGCGACGCACCAGGCGCGCAGCCGACGAGCAACCCGCCACCGGCGAGCGCGGCCGCTGTCTTCAGCAGGCCGCGCCGGGAGAGGTCACTCATTCGGTCTCCTTCGAGAGGCGAACCGAAAATTACATCGTTAGAATGCCGCAGACAAGACTGCGATGTGGGATTTTGTGGAAACGTATCCGTTATCGTGCGGTACTGGCCCGCTCGATCACCCGGTGCGGGACCATCACCCGGCGCGGTGGTGCCGCCTTGTCCGCCATCCGCTCGCCGAGCAGGTCGAGCGCGGCCGCGACGAACTCACGCCGGTCGAAGTCGATCGTCGTCAACGGCGGAATCATGAACTGACTCTCGAGAATGTTGTCGAACCCGGCCACCAGCGTCTGCTCCGGTACGCGGACGCCCGCGCTCCACAACGCCGACAACGCCCCGGCGGCCATCGAGTCGGTGAAGCAGAAGAACGCGTCCGGCAGCTCGTGCTCGGTCAGGTACTTCCCCACCACGGTCGCCGCGCCCTCCGGCCGCCAGCGGTCCAGGCTGATCTCCAGCGCCGGATCGACCGGTATGCCGGCCGCCGCGAGCGCCTCGCGGTACCCGGCCGTCCGCAGCCGCGACGCCGCCGTACCCGGTTCGCCCGCGGACGATCCGGCCAGTACGCCCGCGCCGCTCGATCCGCGCGGGACCTCCGGCGTACCGACGACGGCGATCCGGCGGCAGCCGCGGTCGAGCAGGTGCTGGGTCAGGTCCCGCGCGGCGGCGACGTTGTCGATCGCCACCTGGCTGACCAGGTCCTGGTCGACGTCGCCGATCAGCACCAGCGGCGGCAGCGGGCCCGCGGACAGGACCGCGCTGTCGTCGAGGTTGACCGGGTTCAGGATCAGGCCGTCGACCAGGTACGCGCGGGCCTTCGACAGCAGCTCGAACTCACGCTTCGGCTCGGCGGCGGTCTGCTCGATCTGTACGCCCCAGCCGCGTTCGTGCGCGAGCTCGACGACCAGGTGGACGATCTCGGCCGAGTACGGGCGGAGCAGGTCCGGCAACGCGAGCGCGATCATCCCGGTCCGGCCGTTGCGCAGGCCGCGGGCGCTCATGTTCGGCACGTAGTCGAGCTCCGCCAGCGCGCTCTCGACCCGGGCGCGGGTCTCCGGCCGGACGAAGACGATCCCGTTGATCACGTTGGACACCGTCTTCGGCGACACCCCAGCCAGCTTTGCCACATCTTTGACGGTGGGACGCATACCGGCCATTGTCACACCTGCCCACCGTTGTCAGGTGGTTAGCGGGTGGTCAGGGCGCCGCCGTTTACGTGGAGGACCTGGCCGGTGAGGTGGCGGGCGGCCGGGGAGGCGAGGAAGTGGATGGTGGCCGCGATGTCGGCGACCTGGCCCTCGCGCTTGGTCAAGGTTGCCTGGAGCAACGTCTCACGTCGCTCGGCGGTCAGCCGGCCTTGGAAGAACTCGGTGTCGGCGGTGAAGCCGGGCGCGACCACGTTCGAGGTGATGCCGCGCGGGCCGAGCTCGGCGGCGACCTCGGCGTTCCACAGGGCCAGTCCCGCCTTGGAAGCGCCGTACGAACCGGCTCCACGCGCGCCGGCGATCGAGCCCAGATGGACGACAGCCGCCGTCAGGCGGGGTGCGAGCGCGGTGGTGGTCAGCACGGCCGAGATCAGGTTCGCCTCCAGGTTGGCCAGCCAGGCCGCCTTCAACTGCATCAGCTCCCGACCCGACGGCTGAACCACCTCGCCACCGGGTGGCTGAACCTGGTCGCCGCCCGGACGCTCAGCCGGGCCGCCGTTCGGTCGCTGCGTGAGGTCCGTTGCCGGTTGATTGAAGTCGGTGTTGCCGCCGGCGTTGTTGACCAGGACGTCGATCCGCTCGGGTAGCTCGGCGAGCAGTTGCTCGATCTGCGCCGGGTCGGTCGCGTCGCACACCACTCCCCTGACACCAAGCTCGGCCGCCGCCTTGGCCAGCACGTCAGCGCGCCGCCCGGTGATCACCACCTCGTCACCATCAGCCCGGAACTGCTCCGCGGTCGCCCGCCCGATACCGGTCGCTCCCCCGGTCACCACGATCGTACGCATAGCCATCTCCCACGTTTAGGTCTAAATGTTTAGCTCTAAACGTAGCATGGGGAACGTGACGGACAACTACCCACTCGATTCACCCAACACGTACCCCGCGGCGGAGATCGCCCGCGCCTGGCAGCGCGAGCGCCCAGGTACGCCGACCGACTCGATCGAGATCGTCACTCCGCTGTGGCGGCTGGCGAAACTGTTCGCCGACGACCGTCGCCGGGTCCTCGCCGACGCCGGTATCGATCCGGCCACCCTCGATCTGCTCAGCGTGCTCCGCCGCGCCGGCGCGCCGTACGAGGTCAGTACGCGCGAGCTCGCTCGCCGTACGCTCGTCACCGCCGGCGCGATCTCGCAACGGGTCGCTCGGGCCGAGGACGCCGGCCTGGTCACCCGCCGCGCCGCCGACGACGGCACCCGCGCGGTCGTTGTCACGCTCACCCCGGCCGGCCACGAACTGATCGAACGCACCGTCGACCAGGTCCTCACCCGCGAGGCCGAACTGGTCGCTTCGCTCTCCCCCGGCGCCCGTACCCAACTCGCCGGCCAGCTCCAGGAACTCCTCGACCAGGTCGCCCGGGTGGCTCGCCAACCTTCCTCCGACTCTTGAAGGTTTTTGCCATCGCCCAGGCTACGAAGCTTCATCAAAGTTCCTCTGAACGGTTCAATGAGACTATTGAAGGATGCTTCCTGCTGACAGCCATGACGTCATCCAGGTGCGCGGCGCCCGCGAGAACAATCTCAGCGGCGTCTCGCTCGACATTCCGAAACGCCGGCTCACCGTCTTCACCGGAGTCTCCGGCTCCGGCAAGTCCACCCTCGTGTTCGGCACCGTCGCCGCCGAGTCCCAGCGGCTGATCAACGAGACGTACACCGCGTTCGTCCAGAATTTCATGCCCAGCCTCGGCCGGCCGGACGTGGACGCGCTGCGGAACCTGTCCGCCGCCATCATCGTCGACCAGGAACGGATCGGCGCCAACGCCCGGTCCACGGTCGGCACCGCGACCGACGCGCACACCATGCTCCGGGTGCTGTTCAGCCGGGCCGGCACTCCGTACGCGGGCCCGCCGGGAGCGTTCAGCTTCAACCGGGCCGAAGGCATGTGCCCGGCCTGCGAAGGACTCGGGCGGACCACCGAGTTCGACCTCGACGAGCTGGTGGACGTCGAGAAAAGTCTCAACCAGGGTGCGATCAAGGCCCCCGGCTACGCGGTCGACAGCTGGTACTGGCAGCTGACGGCGACCTCGGGCCTGTTCGACGCCGAGCTGCCGCTGAAGGACTACCCGGCCGAGGCCTGGCGGCAGTTCTTGTACCAGGAGCCGACCAAGGTGAAGGTCGGGAAGAGCAATCTGACCTTCGAGGGCCTGATCAGCAAGCTCAAGCGCCAGTACTTGAGCAAGGACATCCAGTCGATGCAGGGCCAGGCCCGGGCGTTCGCCGAGCGGGCGATCCGGCAGGAGACCTGCTCGGCGTGTGGCGGCGCCAGGCTGAACGAGGCGGCCCGGAGCGTGACCGTCGACGGCCGGACCATCGGCGAGTGCTCCGCGATGCAGATCAGCGATCTCGCCGAGTTCGTTGCCGGGGTCAACCATTCCGGCGTCGGGCCGATGCTCGACGGTCTCCGGCAGCTGCTCGAGTCGTTCGTGACGATCGGTCTCGGGTACCTCAGCCTGGACCGCGAATCGTCCACGTTGTCCGGCGGCGAGGCGCAGCGGGTCAAGCTCGTACGCCATCTCGGATCGAGTTTGAGCGACGTCACGTACGTGTTCGACGAGCCGACCGTCGGCCTGCATCCGCATGACATCCAGCAGATGAACGACCTGCTGCTGCAACTGCGCGACAAGGGCAACACCGTGCTGGTGGTCGAGCACAAACCGGAGACGATCCGGATCGCCGACCACATCGTCGACCTCGGCCCGGGCGCCGGCCTGAACGGCGGGCGGCTCTGCTACGCCGGTGATCTGGCCGGGCTGAAGACCTCCGGCACACTGACCGGGAAGTACCTGGACCACCGGGTGCGCGTACGGGACGAGGTGCGCCGCCCGACCGGGAAGCTGTCGATCGAGAACGCGACCCTGCACAACCTGCAGGACGTCAGCGTTGACGTTCCACTCGGTGTACTGACCGTGGTGACCGGGGTCGCCGGCTCCGGAAAGAGCTCACTGATCCACGGGTCGCTGGCCGGGCGGGACGGCGTGATCATCGCTGGTCAGGAGCCGATCCGTGGGTCCAAGCGCAGCAACCCGGCGACGTACACCGGACTGCTCGACCCGATCCGGGCCGAGTTCGCGAAGGCGAACAAGGTGAAGCCCGGGCTGTTCAGCGCCAACTCGGTCGGCGCCTGCCCGACCTGCAAGGGCATCGGCCTGGTGTACACCGATCTCGCCATGATGGCGGAGGTGGCATCGGTCTGCGAGGACTGCAACGGCGCCCGGTTCACCCCGGAAGTACTCGGCTACCGGCTGCGTGGGAAGAACATCAGCGAGGTCCTGCGGATGACCGTGGCGGAGGCGCGGGAGTTCTTCGAGCGCGGCACTGCCCGGACGATCCTGGAGCGGCTCGCGACGGTCGGGCTCGGGTACGTCGGCCTCGGCCAGCCGTTGACGACACTGTCCGGCGGCGAGCGGCAGCGGCTGAAGCTGGCGATCAACATGGGCCGTACCGGCTCGATCTACATCCTGGACGAGCCGACGACCGGGCTGCACCTGGCCGACGTCGACCAGTTGCTCGGGATGCTGGACACGCTGGTCGACGACGGCAACACGGTGATCGTGATCGAGCACCACCAGGCGGTGATGGCGCACGCCGACTGGCTGATCGACGTCGGGCCCGGCGCCGGTCACGACGGCGGCCGCATCGTCTTCGAAGGCACCCCCGCCGATCTGGTGGAGAGCAGCCCGACGGTCACCGCCGTGCACCTGCGCGAGTACGTGTCAGCCGACGAGCTCGGCGGCGAGGGATTCGATCAGGTCGTGCCAGGCGGCTAGCTGGTCGGCGGCGGGGCCGGTCTGGGTCAGCACCAGGCGGGCTCCGCCGTTGCCGTCGCGGAGGGTCCAGCTGACCTCGCCGCCGTTCCAGCCGTAGACCAGCTCGAGCGGTTCCTCGACCTTGCTCACCACGCCCGGCTCGATGCCCTTGGCAACAAAACCGCTCGGCGGTTGGGTGCCCGCGGTGGCCGGCTGTGCGCCGCACAGTACCTTCCAGACCGTTTCCTTCGGCTTCACCAGTTGCCGCTCGAACCGTACGCCGCCGTCCTCGGTCAGCGCACCCTCGTCGAGGCCGAACGCCGTCGCGAAGTGCTCATGGAGTACGCGGTAGTCCTGCTCCGGAACCGTGTCGCCCAGCACCCGCTGGAGCGCGTCGAAGCACAGCGTCCAACCGCCGGCGAAGCTGCCGGAGCCCGGCCGGTCGTCGTACGTCGCGGTCAGGTGCAGGGTGCAGCCGGCGTCGGTCGGCGTCAGCTCCCAGCGCAGCAGCTCCGCGCCCCAGGTGTACTCGAGCAGCGTCGGCGGATCGTACGCGCGAATCACGCCGGTGGTCTGCAGGGCGACCGGCGCCCCTGGCTCGCCCGGGAACGAGAACACCATCGGCCCGTCCAGCCGCAGCTCGGCTTCGACCGCGGCCGGGAACCACCCGGACAGCTGCTTCGGCTCGGTGATCGCCCGCCAGACCTTCTCCACCGGATGCGGCAACTCCCGCCGCATCCGCAGCACGGTCCGGCCACTCTCGGAACTCAGCGTCTCGGTGCTCATGAATCTATATATACCTCTTCAGGCATATACGATCAACCACCGTACGCCGGGCAGGTCCCCCCGCCCGGCGTACGACGTCGGCCACCCCTCCGGGGCCGGCCTCGTTCACCGGACGCACCACCACCTCAGCATGACACCACGAACTGGGCGTGTCCGCATCCCGGAATCCGTTCCGGCCCTGATCAGAGCGCCGGTTCGACCAGATTGGCGTACGCCGCCTGGCCGTTGACGTTCGGGTGATACGACTCGGTGACCGGGTTCGACAGGCCGTTGATCCACTCCGGGTTGCCACAGACGGCGTGCCCGATGAACGCCGAGGTCGGGTTGACGAAGGCGAAGCCGGCCGCGCTCGCGGCGGCGGAGACCTTGGAGTTGAGCAGGTCGGCGGTGGCGTTCAGCTTGGTCATCTCGTCCGGGCTGAAGAACGTACCCGCGTTGCAGTCGGTGCCGTTGAACAGCCGCGGGTAGCCGACCACGACGACCTTCGCCGCGGACGCGCGGCTCTTGATCGACGAGTACAGCGTGTTCAGGCGGCCGGGAAGCGTGTTGTTGATGATCGCCTGGGCGTTCGCGACCGCGGTGGAGCAGTCGCCGAGCCAGGACGGCTTCGCGCATTCGGTGATGACGGACGAGAACCCGGCGTCGTTGCCGCCGACCTGCACCGAGACGATGCCGGCCGAGCTGGTCACGGAGGGCAGCTGGTTCGCGGTGACGTCGGCGACCTTGGCGCCGGAACAGGCGACGAAGGTCAGGTTCGCGCCGATCCGGGCGGCGTCCAGATACGCGTACGCCTTGGTGGACCGCTGGCAGTTCCCGCTGCTGGAGATGTACGTGCGAGTCCCGACGCCGGCGGCGTACGAGTCACCGAGGGCGACGTAGTTCGGCGCGGCGGCGTGCGCGACACCGGGGCTGAGCAGCATCGCGGCGCCGAGGGCCGCGGCGGAGAGCAGGCTGATGACTGACTTCATGGGGCGGACCGCCTTTGCGTGTGTGCGGTGGGTGGCGTATGAAGTACTCAACGTCACTGTCACCCGACTGGCGAGTAACACACAAGGGCTTGGTAACAAATTCACCATGGATTCCGGGTGGCCGTGGCTCAGCGCTCAGATCCGTTCGGGCCCGGGTACCGAGAGCGGGTCGAACCCGTACGGCAGTTCCAGCCGGTGCGCCCGCATCAGCTCGGCGTCACCCAGCAGATCGCGCGTCTTCCCGTCCGCGACGATCCGGCCGCCGTCCATCAGCAGACTCCGCTCACACAACTGCAGGGCGTACGGGAGGTCGTGCGTGATCATCAGCAGCGTCACGTCGAGACCGGCCAGGATGTCGCTCAGCTCGCGCCGCGCGGCGGGATCGAGGTTGCTGGACGGCTCGTCCAGCACCAGCACCTCCGGCCGCATCGCGAGCACGGTCGCGACCGCCACCCGGCGCCGCTGACCGAACGACAGGTGATGCGGGGCGAGGTCGGCGTGGTCCTGCATCCCGACCTGGACGAGCGCTTCGTGCACCCGGTCGTCCAGCTCGGCGCCGCGCAACCCGAGATTGGCCGGGCCGAACGCGACATCGTCCCGTACGGTCGGCATGAACAACTGGTCATCGGGATCCTGGAAGACCAGCCCGACCTTCCGCCGTACCTCGGTCAGGTGCTCGCGGTGCAACCCGGTCCCACCGATCCGGATCCGGCCGCTGCCGGTCCCGCCCGCGACCGCGCCGAGGATTCCGTTCAGGTGCAGTACGAGCGTGGTCTTGCCGGCGCCGTTCGGCCCGAGCAGCGCGACCCGCTCGCCGCGCGCGACGGTGAAGTCGACGCCGAACAGTGCCTGCCGGCCGTCCGGGTACGCGAAGACGAGCCGTTCAACTTCGATGGCGGGTGCGTTCACAAGCCCAGCAGCCTAACCGCGACCGCGATCGTCACCGCGAGCAGGGAGATCGCCAGCCCCTGGGTCCATTGCAGGCTCGACGCGCCCTGCACGCTGAGCTGCGGCATCCGGCCGGTGTAACCGCGCGACCGCATCGCCAGATGCACCCGCTCACCACGCTCGAAGCTGCGCACGAACAGCGCGCCAACTCCCCCGGCGACCGCCTTCAGATGACCGGCCCGCCCGCCGGTGTACCCACGGGACTCCCGCGCGATCCGCATCCGGTGCAGGTCATCCGAGACCACGCTCAGGTAGCGGACCATGAATGACAGGATCGCTACCAGCGTCGCGGGCAGCCGCAACCGTTCGAGGCCCGCGAGCAGCTCCCGCGGCGAGGTCGTCGCCGACAGGACGATCGCCGCGATCACGCCGAGGGTTCCTTTGGCCAGTACGTTCCACGCGCCGAGTACGCCGGACTGGGACAGGTGCAGGCCGAGCACGTCGATGCGCGGGCCGGTCGCGACGAACGGGAGCAGCAGCGCGAACACGATGAACGGTGTCTCCACCGCGAGCCGCCGCGACACCACGGGCGCCGGCAGTTTCGCGACCACGACCGCGATCACGAGCATCGCCGCGTACCCGCCGAAGGCCCAGAAGACCGCGGCCGGGGTAGACACGACCGCGAGCACGAACACGAACAGCGCGACCAGCTTGACCTGCGCCGGGATGCGGTGGACCGGGCCGTCCACCGCGACCAGCAGGCCGTCGCCGGTCACGACGCCTTGCCCGCCCGGAGCGACGCGAGCTTGGCGATCGCCAGCCCGACCAGGATCGTCACCAGTACGCCGATGATGCCCGCGAGCGCGCCGGAAACCTCCGCGTTGCCGATCCCGTGCACGCCGTAATCGGCCAGCGGACTACCGGCCACCGCGGACTTCTTGGCCGCGCCCTCGAAGCCGAGTTTGGCGCCGACGAACTCGAGCCCGTCCGGGTGCGCGCTGGCGAACAAGCTCAGCCCACCCGCGACGACCAGGGTGACCGCGATGCCGACCCCGAGCGTCCGGCCGGCCGGCTTCGCGGCGATCGGCTTGTCCGGCGACACCGTCGAGGTGTTCCCGTCGGCGTCCACGAGAATCAGGTCCTGCTGCAGGTGCCGCGCGGCGTACACGAGGTCCGGGCGGGTCGCGACGACCGCGCTGAGTACGGCCGCGGTGATCACCGCCTCGCCGATCCCGACCAGTACGTGCCAGCCGACCATCGCGGTCGCGAGCTTGCCGAGCGGGATGTCGACCGCGCCGCCGATCGCGTACAGGCCGGTGAACGCCAGCGCCGCGACCGGCACCGAGACGAGCGCGCCGACGGTCGCGGCGGGTACGACACTGCCGACGCGGCGCGGCAGCACCTTCAGGAGCGCCCGGGTCAGGAAGTACCCGACCAGCACCGTGATCAGGCCCATCAGCGTGATGTTGGTGCCGAGCGCGGTCAGACCGCCGTCCGCGAACAACAGCCCCTGGACGAGCAACACGGTCGACATCACCAGTACGGCGGTCCACGGCCCGACCAGCGCCGCGGCCAGCGCGCCGCCGAGCAGGTGACCGCTCGTGCCCGCGCCGACCGGGAAGTTCACCATCTGGACGGCGAACACGAACGCCGCGGTCAGCCCGGCCAGCGCCGGGCCGCTCTCGCGGAGCTCACGGTTCGCCCGTTGCAGGCTGAAGCCGACCGCCCCGGCCGCGATCAGGCCGGTGGCGACGGACGTTGGCGCGTTGAAGAAGCCGTCAGGAACATGCACGCCGACCATGGTGATCCTGTTGCGACTGATTCGCAAACATTGACAACTACAAAGCTTTGAGAGCTTCCTGGATCGCGCGGTGGAACGTCGGGTACGCGTAGATCATCCGCGCCAGTGACTCGATCGGTACGGCCGCGTGCACCGCGACCGCCAGCGCGCTCAGTACCTCACCGCCGGTCGGCCCGGCACTCGTCGCGCCGACCAGTACGCCACGATCGGCGTCCGCGACCACCTTGATGAAGCCCTCGTTGCCGGCCTTGTGAATCCAGCCGCGCGAGGACGACGGGATCGGCGTCGACCCGGTCCGTACGTTCAGCCCAGCTTCGCGGGCCTGCTTCTCGGTCAGCCCGACCGCGCCGATCTCCGGATCGGTGAAGGTCACTCGCGGCATCGCGTGGTAACTCGCCGTCGGCGCGTCCGGCTCCCGCAGGATGTCGCGGACGGCGATGTCGGCCTGGTACATCGCGTTGTGGGTGAACGCGCCGACGCCGGTGACGTCACCGACCGCCCACACGCCGTCACCGGCGCGGACATGCTCGTCGACCTCGACCCGGCGCGCGGACGCGTCGAGCCCCAGCTTGTCCAGCCCGAGCTCGGCGGTGGCGACCCGGCGACCCGTTGCCACCAGCAACTTCTCACCGGTTGCTTGCGTACCGTCCGCGAGCGTGACCGTGAAGGAGCCGGCGGCGTACCCGGCCCGCTGGGCCTGGGCGCCGCAGTGGAAGGTGACGCCGTCCCGCTCCAGCGCCTCCCGGGCCAGCGTCCCGGACTCGGGCTCCTCCATCGACAGCACCTCGGGCGCGCCCTCGACGACCGTCACCTGGACGCCGAACCGGGCGAACACCTGGGCCAGTTCCAGCCCGATCGCGCCGCCGCCGAGGACAACCAGCGACGTGGGCAGCGTCTCGACCTCGATCGCCTCCCGGTTCGTCCAGTACGGCGTACCCTCCAGGCCCTCGATCGGCGGCACCGACGGGACCGTCCCGGTCGCGATCACGATCCCGCGCGCCGCCTCGAACTCACGGTCGCCGGCGCGGACCGTACCCGGCCCGGTGATCGTGGCGCGATCCTTGATCACCGTCGCGCCCTTGTTCACCAGGCGGTCCACCGCGACCTGGTCGTTCCAGTTGTCGGTCGCCTCGTCCCGAATCCGCTTCGCCACCGGCGCCCAGTCCGGCTGCACGGACGCCGTACCGGCGATCCCGTCGACACGACGGGTCTCGGCGATCAGGTTCGCGGCCCGGATCATCATCTTGCTCGGGATGCAGCCGTAGTACGGGCACTCGCCGCCGACCAGCCGGGACTCGATCCCGACCACCCGCAACCCCGCCTGAGCCAGCCGTCCGGCCGTCTCCTCCCCACCGACACCAAGCCCGACGACGACCACGTCCACCTGTTCAGCCATGCCGTCAATCTCTCAGACCGGCGCTGCCCGGCCAAGTTCCGACCCGGCGCGTCACCGCACCGTAAGTGGCTGATCGGTCGTACAAGTTCTGGGAGGTCGGGCTGGTGCCTTGTGGAGCGCTGCCCGCGGGGTTCTGCGGTTAGGGTTTTCGCATGTATGTGATCGCGCATCTCAGTGACCCTCATCTCGACGGCACCGAGGAGGCGCGAGCGCGGCTCCGGCGCATCACTTCGTACGTGTCGAGCTTCAGCCGGCCGGTCGACGTGGTGCTGGTGACGGGTGATCTTGCGGATCACGGGTTGCCGGAGGAGTACGCCGAGGTGGCGAGCGAGTTGTCGCTGGACGTGCCGGTGCTCGTACTACCTGGCAACCACGACGTCAGCAGTCCCCTGCGTACGGGCCTGGCGTCCTTTGTCACGTCGCCTGGTGAGGGACACCCGGTCCATCAGGTACGCGACGTCGGCGGCGCGCGGTTCGTACTCGTCGACAGCACTGTCCCTGGCGCCGACCACGGCCTGATCTCCCCCGACTCACTCACCTGGCTGGACGGCGTACTGCGCGAGCCCTTCGACGGCCCGCTCTTCGTAGCCATGCACCATCCGCCCCTCAACCTGCGTCACCCAGTCATGGACCAGTGGAAACTCGAGCAGCAAGCACCGCTGGCCGAGGTCCTCACCGCCAAACCCATCACCGCCATCCTCACCGGCCACGTCCACACCGCCATCACCACCACCTTCGCCGGCCACCCGGTCCTAGGCGCCCCCGGCATCCGCTCCACCGTCCCCTACGACTTCGAACCCACCCCCACCACCTCCTTCCTGGACCCCACCGCCCACCCCGGCCTGGCCCTCCACGTCCACTCCCCCGGCGAACCCTTCCAAACCACCTTCAGGTACCCGCTGTAAATCCCCGTGCTGACAATTAGCGGTGAAAATGTCAGCATGGTGGCGTGACTGGATATATTGGTGGTGGGACTTATTGTTATTCGAATTCGCTGGCGATGGTTTTGGGTGGGGTTTCGCCGGGTTTGGTGGAGGTGGTGACGGGGGCGCCGTTCGGGGCTCAGGTGGAGGAAACCGGGGTGCCGTATTTTGATCCGCCGGGGTGGGAGCCGGATCGCGGGCTCGACGTGGCGATCGGGTTGCTGGGGTGGGAGTGCGAGCGGACCGAGGGCGGGGCGCGCGACGACGCGCTGGAGCGGTTGCGGCGAGCGTGCGAAGCGGGTCCGGTGGTGGTCGGCCCCATCGAGATGGGGTTGTTCACGCATCAGCCGTGGTCGCGGGGCGTGGCGGACGGGACGGATCACTGGGTGGTCGTGCTGGAGGTGACCGACGAGGTCGTCGTCATGCACGATCCGGAAGGATATCCGTACGTGACCTTGCCGATCAGCCAGTTCATGACGGCCTGGAGCGCGGAGAAGGTGGCCGTCGCGGGGCCGTACGTGATGCGGAGCAACTTCCGGAAGCTCCGCGACGTACGAGTCGAGGATGCCGTTCGGGAGTCGCTGCCGTACGCGGTGGAGTGGTTGTCGAAGGACTCGGCGGCAGCCGTGCACCGGATCAGCGCGATGCTGGCGGGCGGGATCGACGAGGGGATGCGGGAGCACCTGGCGGGGTTCGCGGTGCGGCTGGGTGCCCGGCGGCTGGATGACGCGGCGACCTGGCTGGCGGTCGTCGGCGAACCGGCGGCGGCGGAGATCGCGCGGCAGCAGGCGATGATTCTCGGCCGGCTGCAATTCCCGATCGTGCAGCGTGAATTCACCCGTGCCGCCGAGATCATGACCGAATTGGCTCCGGGGTACGAGCGCCTGCACGACGCGCTGAAATAGCAAGCGGCCCGAAATAGACTCTTGAAATAACAAACCGGTGCGTCAGGCGTCTGCCTGGCGCACCGGTTTCAGGAAGAAGATCAGAAGTTGATCATGTGGCCTTCGAGGCCGTGGAAGGCCTCCTGGAGGGCCTCGCTCAGGGTCGGGTGGGCGTGTACGTTGCGGGCCAGTTCCTTGGTGGTCAGGTCCCACTTCTGGGCCAGGGTCAGCTCGGGGAGGAGTTCGGTGACCTCGGGGCCGATCAGGTGCGCGCCGAGCAGCTCGCCGTACTGGGCCGAGCTGATCACCTTCACGAAACCGGTCGGGTCGCCCAGGCCGTGCGCCTTGCCGTTCGCGGTGAACGGGAACTTGGCCACCTTCACCTCGTGGCCGAGCTTGCGGGCCTCTTCCTCGGTGTACCCGAAGCTGGCGATCTGCGGCTGGCAGAACGTCGCCCGCGGGATCATCGCGTAGTCGAGCTCCATCGTCTCGTGCCCGGCGATGGTCTCGGCGGCGATCACGCCCATCGCCTCGGCCGCGTGCGCGAGCATCAGCTTCGCGGTCACGTCACCGATGGCGAAGATGTTCGGCACGTTGGTCCGGCACCGGCCGTCCACGTCGATCGCGCCGCGCTCGGTCAGCGCGACCCCGATCTTGTCCAGGCCGTACCCGTCGACGCGCGGCTGGAAGCCGATCGCCTGCAGTACCTTGTCGGTCTCGATCGTCTTCTGGACGCCGTCCTTGCCGGTCACGGTCACCTTCACCGAGGCACCGGAGTCGTCGATCGAGTCCACCCGGGTCGAGGTGAGCACGTCGACCCCGAGCTTCTTGTACGCCTTGGCGAGCTCCTTGGAGACCTCCGGGTCCTCCAGCGGCACCATCCGGTCCAGGAACTCGACGATCGTCACCTTGACGCCGTAGTTCGCCAGCACGTACGCGAACTCGACGCCGATCGCGCCGGCACCGGCGATCACGATCGAGCCGGGCAGCTCCTCGGTCAGGATCTGCTCCTCGTACGTCACCACGCGCTCGCTCAGCTGGGTGCCCGGCAGCAGCTTGGTGGTCGCGCCGGTGGCGACGATGCAGGAACCGAAGGTGACGGTCTCCGCGGAGCCGTCGTTCAGCGTCACGTCCAGCGTGTTCGCGTCCGTGAACGAGCCCCAGCCGTCGAACTCGGTGATGCCGTTCTTCTTCATCAGGAAGTGGACGCCCTTGACCCGGCCGTCGGCGACCTTGCGGCTGCGCTGCACCGCCGTCGGGAAGTCGAAGCTGACCTCGCCGCTGATCCCGAAGGTCTTCGCCTCCGTCCGGAAGATGTGCGACAGCTCGGCGTTCCGCAGCAGCGCCTTGGACGGGATGCAGCCCACGTTCAGGCAGACACCGCCCCAGTACTTCTTCTCGATGATTGCGGTCTTGAGACCGAGCTGGGCTGCGCGGATCGCCGCGACGTACCCACCCGGACCCGCGCCGAGGACAACAACGTCAAAGTGCGAGGCCATGGACTGAATGCTAACCGGGGTTCCGTAAGGACCGTACGGCGCCTACGCTGGGCTCGCGCGTGAGGCGTGACACGGAATGAGGCGTCCAGGGGGACGGATGGAACTGGGGAGACGCCGCGGCCTGCGGTTCGCGGCGCTCGGCACGTTGCTGGCGGTGATCGGGCTGCCGGCCTACGCCGACGATCCCTCGCCCAGTACGTCGCAGCCGCCGCCCGCTTCGGTGACCGACGTGAACCGGTCGCTCGAGCAGCTCCAGGCCGAGGCCGCCGCCGTCCAGGCCGACTTCGCAAAGGCGACGATCGCGTACACGAAGGCGCTCAAGGACGCCCAGGCCGCGGAGGCCGCCGCGAAGAAGGCGGAGAGCACGGCGACCACCTCCCGCGGCAAGGCGGACGAGGAGCGGCGCCGGCTCGGCGTACTGACCGCGCAGGCGTACCAACTGGGTATCCCCACCGTGATGGGTACTGAGTCGATGCTCTGGTCGCTCGCCCCGGTCGCGGAGAACCTCCAGGAGATCGCCGACCGGCAGACCGCGATCACCCAGCTCGGCAGCACGCAGGTCGCGCAGTACCGGACCGCGATGGCGGCCGAGTCCGAGTCGAACCGGCTCAAGGGAGAGGCAGCCGCCAAGCGTGCCGCCGCGAACCAAGCGGCGGCGAAGGCGCAGGAGCTGAGCAAGCAGGTCCAGCAGCAGGCAGCAGACGCGACGGCGTCCATGGCCAACCAAGCGGCCGATCTCGACGTGGCGTCCGCCCTGTCCCAGCAACTGCAGAAGGCGCGCAATCAGCAGGCGCTCAGCCGCTGGCAGGCGTACCTGACCGAGCTGACCACGACAAAGATCACTCCCCCGGCCGCCGCCGTACTGAAGGACCCGAACAAGCTGCCCGCCGGCCTGGCCCCATTGACCCGGCGCGGCGCGGCCGTCCCCGGCGTCGCCTCCGTGGCAGTCGCGGGCCGGACGGTACGGGTCATGTCCGCCGAAGCGATCCGCGCGGTCAACCAAGCGTTCAGCCTGGTCGGCAAGCCGTACGGTGTCGCCGCGACCGGGCCGGACAAGTACGGCTGTCTCGGCGCCGCGCGAGTCGCCTGGGAGCCGTACACGACTCTGCCCAACCTGGTCTCGAAGGTGTACCCGGACTACCAGGCCGTGCCGAATGCCCAGATCGAGCCGGGCGATCTGCTCGTGATGGGCAGCAAGTCGCTCGGGCTCGTTCACATCGGCGTCGCCCTCGACAACGGCGAGATGATCGCCGCCGACGAGGCGAAGGGCGCGGTCGTCGTCACCACCGTCCCGGACAACCTGTACGCGGCGCTGCGCCCGACCCTCGGCGCACCGGCCAAGCCGCAGGTACCGCCGGCCGCGACCTCCGACGCGTACGCGTTCCGCTGCGGCAACACCGCCACCTCGTACGACGTCGGCACCGGCGCCTGGACCTGGCCGTTGCCGGACGGCACGTACGAGATCGGCACACCCTTCGGCCAGTCCGGTTCGATGTGGTCGACCGGGTTCCACACCGGCCAGGACTTCCCCGCCGCCATCGGTACACCGGTCCGCGCGGTCACCTCGGGCGTCGTACGCGTCGAGCACCCGGGCTGGGCAGGCAACCTGGTCCGGATCGACCACGGGAACGGGCTGGAAACCCTGTACGCGCACCTGAGCCGAGTCGACGTCACGGACGGCCAGCAGGTCACCGCCGGTCAGCAGATCGGCGCGGTCGGCAGCGAGGGCAACTCGACCGGTCCACACCTCCACTTCGAGGTGCGGCTGGGCGGCGATCCGGTCAACCCAATGCCGTTCCTGGCGACCGGTTCCGCCAGCACCGGCTGGGGTGGCTACAGCAACGGCATGATCCCGGCCGGCAAGCTCTGTGCGATCGGTGGCGGCCAAATGCTCCGCTGCGATGCCGCGGCCGCGTACCTGCAGATGACGGGCGCCTACCGGGCTCAGTTCGGCAAGTCGCTGTGCATCACCGACTCGTACCGCTCGTACACCGCCCAGGTCGACCTGTACCAGCGCAAGCCCTCGCTGGCCGCACTGCCCGGTACGTCGAACCACGGCTGGGGTGTGGCCGTCGATCTGTGCGGTGGGATCGACAAGTACAACACCCCGCAGTACCTGTGGATGAAGGCGCACGCCGGCAACTACGGCTGGCTGCACCCGGGCTGGGCCGAGCAGGGCGGCAACCGCGAGGAGCCGTGGCACTGGGAGTTCGGCAAACCCCCAAGCGCCTAGCGCCTAGCGCCTGGATCGACCACGTACGCTGTAAGAGTGGCCGAGCAAGAGAGTCCCGACCGCACGGATGACAACATCACGCTGGACGCTGCCGACGACAAGTGGGAGTGGCGGCGGCGGATCCGGGAGAACCCGCGGAAGTTGGCGCTCTACCGGATCGGCGTGGGCGTTGTCGGTGGCTTGCTGCTCATCGCGGCGCCGCTCACCGGCTGGCTGCCCGGCCCAGGTGGCATCCCGTTGTTCATCGCCGGGCTGGCCGTGCTGTCCAGTGAGTTCGAGTGGGCACAGCGGCTGCTGTACCGGGTCAAGGGCTGGGTCAAGACCCTCACCACCTGGACCGGCAAGCAGCCCGCTTGGCTGAAGGCACTCGGGACGGCGACCCTGTTCGCTTGCGTAATGGTCGGCGTCTGGGGGTACCTGGCTGTCCTCGGCGTACCGGGCTGGCTTCCGGACAGCTGGGAGTCATTCCTGACCGACCTTCCCCTGCTCTAGCGCCGGATACGTCGGCAGCTCGATCAGTTCACTCATGTTCGCCGCCATCTTGATCATCTGGTTCATGAAGAACGGGATGTCCAGAATCTTGTTCCGCGCCGCCAGCCCGAACCGGGTCGCGGGCGCCATGAACGACCCCGCCCGGCTGCCGTCCTGCGTGGTCGAGACGGCCTTCCGCAGCCGCGCCTCGTAGCGGTCGAACGCGGTCCGCAGGTCGCCCTGGGCCAGCTCCCCCGCCAGTACGTACGCCCCGACGACGGCCGTGCCGGTCCCGAGCGCGCCGAACGTCGCACCGTACCCGGCGTCACCGAGCAGCACGATCCGGTCGGTCGACCAGCGATCCACCCGTACCCGGCTGATCGAGTCGAAGTACAACTCGGTTGCCGCCGGCAACGCATCCAGCAGCTCCGGCACGTACCAGCCCAGGCCGGCGAACTGGTCCCGCAGAATCGCCTTCTGCTGGTCCAGATCACGCCGGTTGTACTCCAGCACCGGCGACTTGAACACGAACAGCGTCTGCGCCACGCTGCTGTCCCGCTGGTCCGCCCCGACGCTCGCCAGCTTCCCGGGCACGTTGTACAGCAGTGAATCGCCACTGATCCCGCGCGTGTTCGGCACCTCCCAGCCGGCCACGTAGTACCCGAGGTGCCGCTCCAGCACCAGCTCCGGCGCGAAGGCCAGGCGGCGTACGACCGAGTGCATCCCGTCCGCGCCGATCACCAGGTCGTACGTCTCCTCGATGCCACTCTCGAAGCGGACGTCGACCCCGTCCGCGTGCTCGTCCAGGCTCACGATCGTGTCCCCGAACCGGTACGTCGCCCGGTCGCGGCTGTGCTCGTACAAGACCCGCGACAGATCCGCGCGCAGTACCTCCAGCTCACCGCCCGCGAACTCGGCCGGCAGCCGCATCAGCTTCCGCCCGGACTCGTCCACGAACCGCATCGCGGTACCGCCGGTCTGCCGCGAGCGCAGCTCCGCCAGCACCCCCATCCGGTCGAGCACCGTGGTGAAGACCTCGCCGCGGAAGTCCACCGCGTACCCACCCTGCCGCAGCGCCGGGGCGATCTCGACCACCGTCACGTCATGCCCGGCGCGACCCAGCCAGAGCGCAACCGACGGACCGGCAACGCTCGCACCAGAAACCAGAACCTTCATCATCAGCCTCCGTCAAAGTAATTGTGTCCGACGGACACAGTAATGTGTATGGTAGACACAGTTCAAGTCCTTTCGGAAGGAAAGCCGCACATGACCGAACTCCTCTGGGGTAAGCAGCCGGTGCCGAGCCGCGGCCCGAAGCCGGCCGTGACCCTGGCCGAGATCGCCGAGGTGGCGATCCGGATCGCCGACGCCGAAGGGCTCGACGCCCTCTCGATGCAGCGGATCGCCGGCGAGCTGCCGGTGACCAAGATGGCCCTCTACCGGTACGTGCCGGGCAAGACCGAACTTGTCGCGGTGATGAGCGACCTCGCCATGGGCGCACCGCCGGAGCGCGCGGAGTTACCGTGGCGCGAGGCGCTCCGGACCTGGGCCATGGACCTGTACGACGGCTTCACCAAGCACCCCTGGCTGCTCCAGTCCACCATCGGCCGCCGCCTGCTCGGGCCGAACGAGCTGGCGTGGATGGAACGCGGCGTCGCGGCACTCGCCGGCGCCAAGCTGACCGGCGGTGAGCAACTCGACTCGATCCTGGTCATCACCAGCCACGTGCGGAACATCGCGCAGCAGTCCACGACCTTCCCCGGACACAGCACCGGCCTGACCGAGGAGGACATGCAGCAGGCGCTCGGCGCGATCCTCAACTCCGAGGCGGATCGCTTCCCGCACCTCACCGCCGCGATGCGTACGTCGGCCGGCAGCGAGAACCAGGGCCTCGAGTTCGGGCTCGACCGGATCCTCGACGGACTGGACCTACTGATTCAGGGGTAGGACAGACTCGGCTTCAGCGTATTGAAACGTTGCCGATAGGTGGATGCGGACAGTCCGTAGTGGGATTTGAATCGGCGAGCGAAGTAGTTCTGGTCCGGCCAGCCGACGGACTCGCCGATCCGGTTGATCGGCAGATCGGTGTGCAGCAACCGGTCGGCCGCGAGCTCGACCCGATGCCTGGACAGGTACGCCATCGGCGGCACCCCGGTGACCGACTTGAACAACCGGACCAGATAGCCCGGTGCCAGATGCAGTTCGCCGGCCAGGTCGGTGAGCGTCCAGCGCCGGGCCGGTTCCGCCTCCATCATCCGCATCGCGTCGACGACCGCGGGATGGATCAGGTCGCGGCGTTCGTCCCGTCCGGCGACGGTTCGCGCGACACAGCTCAGGTACAACGACAGCCAGCCGACCAGCTCCCCGCGATTCCGGCCGGTCGGCTGATTCCCCACCTGCCGCAGGCCGTCCAGGTGACCGATCGCCTCGGTCAGGGTGTCCGGATCGAGGTGCGTCGCGAGCATCCCGCGCCGCTGCGCCGAGAACGGTCCGGTCCACAAAAGGTAGCCCAGTAAGGGATCTTCGCGCGCCCAGGCCAGCTCCCGGCGAACCAGATCGGCCGAGAAACAGCAGTTGTAGACCTCGAGCGAGTCGCATTCCACGTACTCGTGCCAGACCCCCGGCCGGAGCAGGATCGCGTCGCCGGGCCGGAGCCGCTGCCGTCCGGCCAGGCTGTGATGGATGCCGGCACCGCCGATCACCAGCAACAGTTCGAAGAAGCTGTGCGTATGCAGCGGATGCGAGCGCACGTGCACGTGCGGGCCGGCGTGCACCACGGTTCCCTCGACGAAGTGCAGCACCGTGCCCCGGGTCTGCACCGGCTCCGCAGCCATCTCCGACACCGCTTCACGATAGGTCCAAGGTGCAGATCGTGCTAGACCAAGTGCACATTGGGCTAGTCGGCGGCGACCGACGGCCGCAGGATCGGTGCACAGGCGAAACGTCCCGCCGCACCCTTCCGCCCCACTTCGAGGCGGTTCGCCGGGAGACCCACTGAATCGTTTCACCACCCTGTCCTGATCAGCGCCTTGGTTGGAGTCACATGTCGCAACCCGCCGCACCCACCGCTCTCCGCTTCGAACATCTGCCCGCCCCGGTGATCGGCACCGGCACCGCGGCCCCGCGGATCTCCTGGCAGGTCCCGGCCGCGGCCGACGGTTACACCCAGACGGCGTACGAAGTCGAGATCAGCCGCGACGGCACCCAGGTTTTCACCGTGGAGTCCCCCGAGCAGGTCCTGGTTTCCTGGCCGGGGGAACCGCTGCGGTCCCGCGAGTCCGCGCAGGTACGCGTCCGGGTCCGCGGCGACGACTGGAGTGACTGGAGCGAACCCGCGACCGTCGAAGCCGGACTGCTGACCGCGGACGACTGGACCGCCCGGTTCGTCAGCCCGCGGGACAACCCGTACGGCTCCCCCGCTCCCCTGGTCGCGGGCGCCACGACCCTGCCGGACGGCATCGTCAAGGCACGTCTGTACGCGACCTCCCACGGCGTTTACATCCCCGAACTCAACGGGCAACGCGTCGGCATCGAAGAGCTCGCGCCCGGCTGGACCGCGTACCAGTACCGCCTGCGCTACCAGACGTACGACGTGACCGAGCTTGTTCGTCCTGGTGAGAACACGCTCGAGTTCCTGCTCGGCAACGCCTGGTACCGCGGCCGGATCGGCTTCAAGGACCAGAGCCAGCTTTACGGCAACCGGCTCGCGATCCTCGCGCAGCTTGAGGTCACCACCGCGGACGGCCAGGTCCACACCTTCGGCAGCGACGACTCGTGGACCTCCCGCGAGAGCAACGTCATCGCCGACGACCTGTACGACGGGCAGTCCACCGACCTGCGCAGGCAGCCCGGCGAACCGGCAGCGGTCGACGTACTCGACGCCGACCTGACCCTGCTGGTCGCGCCGGACGGCCCGCCGGTACGGATCACCGACGTCCTGCCCGCGGTCACGATCACCACCTCACCGGCCGGCAAGACCCTGGTCGACTTCGGCCAGAACCTGGTCGGCCGGGTCCGCCTGAAGGTTCGCGGTCACGCTGCCGGGGACGAGATCGTGCTCCGGCACGCCGAGGTCCTGGAGGACGGCGAGCTCGGCGTACGTCCGCTGCGTACCGCCAAGGCGATCGACTCGTACATCCTGGCCGGGCCGGACGAGGTCACGCTCGACTCGCCGCTGACCTTCCACGGATTCCGGTACGCCGAGGTGACCGGCGTGGACGACCTGCAAAGGCAGGATCTGGAGGCGCTCGTACTCGGCAGCGACCTGCACCGCACCGGCTGGTTCGAATCGTCGAACGAACTGCTCAACCAGTTCCACCAGAACGTCGTGTGGGGCATGCGCGGCAACTTCCTGGACGTACCGACCGACTGCCCGCAGCGCGACGAGCGGCTCGGCTGGACCGGTGACATCCAGGTCTTCTCCCCCAGCGCGAGCTTCCTGTACGACACCGCCGGGTTCCTCACGAACTGGCTGGCGGACCTGTCGGCCGAGCAGCAGAAGGACGGTTCGGTGCCGTTCGTCGTACCGGACGTGCTGCGGAACGAGGCGCCGGCCACGGCCGCATGGGGTGACGCGGCAACGATCGTGCCGTGGGTGGTGTACGAGCGCAGCGGCGACCTCGGGCTGCTCGCCCGGCAGCTGCCGAGCATGCGCGCGTGGGTGGACAAGATGGCCGACCTGGCTGGTGGTGACCTGCTGTGGTCCGGCGGGTTCCAGTTCGGCGACTGGCTCGACCCGACCGCGCCGCCGGACAACCCGTTCCGCGCCAAGGCCGACCCGGACGTCCTTGCGACCGCGCATCTGGCCCGTTCGGCCGAGGTCGTCGGCAAGGCCGCCGAGCTGGTCGGGCAGTCCGATCTCGCCCGCGAGTACACCGAGCTCGCGGCGCGCGTCCGGCAGGCGTTCGCGGCCGAGTACACGACCGACGGCGGCCGGGTCCTGAGCGACGCGGCAACGATCTACGCGCTCGCGCTGCAGTGGGCGTTGCTCCCGAACGAGTCGCAGCGAAAGCGCGCGGGCGACCGGCTCGCGGATCTGGTCCGCACGTCAGGTTTCCGGATCAGTACCGGATTCGTCGGCACGCCGTTGGTGACCGACGCACTGGCCGATACCGGACATCCCGACCTGGCGTACCGGCTCCTGCTGCAGACAGGCTGCCCCTCTTGGCTGTACGCAGTGACCATGGGTGCCACGACGATCTGGGAGCGCTGGGACAGCATGCTGCCCGACGGCAGCATCAACCCCGGCCAGATGACGTCGTTCAACCACTACGCGCTCGGCGCGGTCGCGGACTGGATGCACCGCCGGGTGGCCGGCCTCGCGGCGGCCGAACCGGCGTACCGGACGATCGACGTGCGGCCGTTGTACACCGAGCAACTGACCTCGGCGTCCGCGAAACACCTCACGCCGTACGGGACCGCGTCCGTGGCGTGGGCGCGCTCTGACGGGCAGATCAAACTGATCGTCACCGTACCGGTGGGTGCGCGCGCGAAGGTCGAGGTACCGGGCGCGGATGAGGTGGTCGAAGTTGGTCACGGTACACACACCTGGACCGGCGCCGACCCGTACGCCCAGCCGACGGTACTGGCGGCGGATTCCACCGTCCGTCAGCTGATGGACCACGAAGCCACCTGGACCGCGCTGGCCGCGGCGGCCGTCGAGAGCGGGTTCGTCGGCGACGACGCCGACCTCGCCGGCCGGCTCGAGCGCTACCTCGACCAGTCCGCCGCCGCGCTGATCGAGGCCGCCGGCACGCGGAACCCGGAGGCCGTACACACCGCCCTAGGCGCCCTGCTCAACCACTGATCCCACTCACCCGACCCCGCCCCGCTGCCGACGCAGAACATCCCCTTGGAGGTCACGATGCGGTTCCGCCCACGAGCCAGCGGACTAGCCCTGCTGGCCGTCTGTTCTCTTACTCTCGCCGCCTGCAGCGCGGGCAGTCTCGGTTCCAGCTCCGACTCGGGCAGCGGCTCGGTCGAGATCACCTACCTGATCGGCAACCAGGATCAGGACATGAAGGAAGCCCAGCAACTGGTCAAGGACTTCACCGCGAAGAACGCCGGGATCTCGATCAAGATCGAGACCCGGCCGGCCGGTACCGAGGGCGACAACATCGTCAAGACCCGGCTGTCGACCGGCGACATGCCGGAGGTGTTCAACTACAACACCGGGTCGCTGTTCCAGGCGATCGCGCCGCAGAAGAACCTGGTCTCGCTCAGCGACCAGCCGTACGTCGGTGACCTGGACGACAACTTCAAGAACACGGTCACCGCAGACGGCCAGGTGTACGGCGTGCCGGTCGGCGGGTTCATGGGCGGCGCGGTGCTCTACAACATCGGTGTTTACAAGAAGCTCGGGCTGACCCCGCCGAAAACCTGGGCCGAGTTCATGGCGAACAGTGCCAAGATCAAGGCCGCCGGCGGCGGGGTCGCGCCGGTGATCCAGACCTACGGCGAGACCTGGACCGCGCAGCTGTTCGTCCTCGGCGACTTCCACAACGTCGCGGCGGCCGAGCCGGACTTCGCCGAGAAGTACACCAAGAACCAGGCCAAGTACGCGACCTCGGCGGCGGCGGTGAAGGGCTTCGAGCACACCGAGGCCGTGCACGACGCCGGGCTGGAGAACAAGGACTTCGCGTCGGCCAAGCTGCCGGACGGGCTGAAGATGCTCGCCACCGGCACCGGCGCGCAGTACCCGATCCTGTCCGGCGTGGTCGCGAACATGATCGCCACCTACCCCGACGCGGCCAAGAACGTCGGGCTGTTCGCGCTGCCTGGTGACGACGCGAGCAAGAACGGCCTGACGGTGTGGACGCCGGGCGCCAACTACATCCCGAAGACCGCGACCGGCGCGAAGCTGGACGCGGCCAAGAAGTTCCTCGCCTTCGTCGCCAGCCCGGACGGGTGCAAGTCCCAGAACACGGCCGGGGCACCGACCGGTCCGTACGCGGTCAAGGGCTGCACTTTGCCGGCCGACGTGCCGCAGGCGATCAAGGACATGCAGCCGTACCTGGACAAGCCGGGTGGGTCCAGCCTGGCGCTGGAGTTCGTCTCACCGGTCAAGGGCCCGTCGCTGTCCCAGATCACCGTCGAGGTCGGCTCCGGCATCCGGAAGGCGAAGGACGGCGCCGCCCGGTACGACGAGGACGTGAAGAAGCAGGCGCAGCAGCTCGGGCTGGCGGGCTGGTGATCTGGTGGCCATCACCTCGGTGAAACCACAGCAGCGCAGCAAGACCGCGCCGGTCGCTTCCAGCGCCGGGAGCAAGGTCTACCGCCCGTACTCGACCTGGTTCTTCCTGCCGTCGGCGATCATCTACGGCGTCCTGTTCCTGATCCCGACGTTCGCCTCGCTGTACTTCAGCCTGACCCGGTGGAGCCTGTTCGACTCGAAGTTCGTCGGGCTCGACAACTTCAAGCTCTTCTTCCAGGAGCCCGCGCTGATCAAGGGCTTCACCAACACGCTGATCTACGCGGTCGTCACCTCCGGCTCCAAGGTCGTCCTGGGGTTGCTGCTCGCGGTCCTGCTCACCTCGCAGATCGTTGCCCGCGGCTACCTTCGGTCGGTGGTGTTCTTCCCGGTGCTGGTCTCCACCATCGGCGTCGGGCTCACCTTCACGGTGCTGATGAACCCCGAACGCGGCCTGATCAACGGCGCGCTCAGCGTGGTCGGGATCAACGGTCCCGGCTGGCTGACCGACCCGAAGTGGGCGCTGCTCTCGGTGGCCGCGGTCGACGTCTGGAAGGGCGTCGGCCTGGCCACCCTGATCTACATCGCCGGCATCGTGTCGATCCCGCGCGAGTACCTGGAGGCGGCCCGGGTGGACGGTGCCGGGTCGTGGGAGACGTTCCGCCGGATCGTGCTGCCACTGTCCCGGCCGGCCACGGTCACGGTCATCATCCTGTCGCTGATCGGCGGACTGCGGTCCTTCGACCTGATCTGGGCAATGACCCAGGGCGGGCCGGGATTCACCTCGGACGTGATCGCCTCGGTGATCTACAAGCAGTACCAGGCCGGCTTCTACGGCCTGTCCACGGCCGGCAACGTGGTGCTGTTCATCACCGTCACCGTGATCATCCTGCCGCTGTCGTGGTTCCTGAACCGGAAGGAGGTGGACCTGTGAGTACGGCAGAACTCGTCAACCACCGCCCGGCCCGGAAGTGGGCGCTGAGCGCGGTCGCGATCCTGGCCTCGGTCGTGGTGTTCATCATTCCGTTCGCGTTCATCGTGCTGACCGCGGTGAAGGACCGGCAGCAGTCCGCGGACCTGAACTTCGCCTGGCCGCACCAGTTCCGGCTGGTGCACAACTTCGTCGAGGTGGTCAAGGCCCGCGACTACATGCTGGTGATCGCGTTCATCAACAGCACCGTGCTGACCGTCGTCAGCGTGGCCGGCATGGTGATCCTGGCCGCGATGGCCGGGTTCGTCCTGCAGCGCCGCAAGAGCCGGTGGAACGGCGTGATCAACTTCCTGGTGCTGTCCGGGCTGATCATTCCGCCGGCCGTCGTACCGACCATCTGGGTACTGCAGAAGCTGGGCCTGTTCAAGACGCTGCCCGGCCTGATGCTGATCGAGATCGCCTTCGGGCTGTCCTTCTGCATCCTGCTCTTCCGGGCCTTCGTCGCGACCATTCCGCGTGAACTCGACGAAGCGGCGATCATCGACGGCGCCGGCTCCCTCGGGCTGTTCTTCCGGGTCATCTTCCCGCTGCTGAAGTCGGTGATCGTGACGGTCATCGTGGTGCAGTCGGTCGCCGTGTTCAACGACTTCACCAACCCGCTGTACTTCCTGCCCGGCGATCAGAACGCGACCGTCCAGCTGACCCTCTACAACTTCAACAGCCAGTTCTCCACCCAGTACAACCTGCTGTTCATGAACATCCTGCTGATCACGATCCCGCCGCTGATCATGTTCCTGTTCTTCAACCGGCAGATCGTGGCCGGGATGACGTCCGGCGCGATCAAGGGCTGAACCATTCGGCTCATATCGAAGACGTACCGGCGGGTCAGCCCGGCTGGGACAGTGCTCGAATGCGACGCTTCCCGGCCGGGCCGCGAAGGGCACGGCGGCTGGGTGATCGACCAGCTGACAGCGATCGCCGCCGACCGGATGCGGACGTACCAGCCCGACGTGGTGCTCCTGCACGCCGGCGCGAACGACGTACTCGGAAACGTCAACCTGGCGACCGCGCCGGCCCGCCTGGAGAACCTGATCCGGACCATGCTCACCGCCCGGCCGGGTATGGCTGGGAGGCGTGGACGCAGCAGTCGATCGACGTCTCCCTGAACGCGAGCGCCAACACCCTCAAGTTCACGTACAGGACGTGCTTCGCCGAGCTCGACTCGCTCGACCTCAGTGTCCCGGGAACTGCCTGGCCGGCCTCATCAATCCGGTTTGCGTACGATCATCGCCGCCTGCCCGGCGTCCTTCTCGGCGGGCAGCGCGGCGCGGGTGAGCGTCGCGACCTCGACGAACCCAGCACCGGCCAGCAATGCAGCGACGTCGGCGACAGCGAAACTGTAAACCTCAAGGTCAAGGTCATGCCTGTACCCCTGACTGAGATGCCGGCGGCCACCACCCACTTTGAAGCCGTGCACCAAGTGACCGCCCGGCCGAAGCACCCGGTACAGCTCCGCGAACACCGCCGGCAGTTCCTCGCGCGGAGTGTGAACCAGCGAGTACCAGGCGAGTGCCCCGGCGAGCTCGCCGTCCTTCAGGTCCAGGTTGAACAACGACCCGACCTCGAACCGCAACTCCGGGTACTCCCGCCGGGCCACCTCGATCATCCCCGGCGTCAGGTCGATGCCGAACACGTCCAGACCCCGCCCAGCCAGGTGCGTCGTGATCCGGCCGGTCCCGCAACCGAGATCACCGACCGGACCGTCCTCGACCAGCGCGGCGAAGTAGTCCAGCGCGCCCTGCTCGAACGGGTCCTGCCGGTGGTAGTCCCGCAGGATCGCGTGGTAGTCGGCGGCAGCGGCGTCGTATGACCCTTGGATGTCGTTCACGCCAGGACTCTAGGCAGCCCCGCCGACAGTTTCTCGAAGTCCGCGAGCGAGTTGTACGCATGCGCCGACAACCGCACGAAACCACGGTCCTCGAAGCCGGTCAGCGTGATCTCGGCCTTCAGCTCGCGCGACACCCGTGCCTTCAGCGCCTCGCCGCCGGACAGGTCGACCGAGGACGGCAGCTCGACCAGCCGCATCGTCGCCGGCGCCTGACCGACCTCGGCGATCCCGGTGCCGAGCGCCTTGGCCAGCAGCCGCGCGCCCTCCTCGACCAGTGCGGTCAATTGCGGGCGGCGGGCCGGCCAGTCCAGGTCGGACAGTACGCGGAGTGATTCAGGCGCGGCGATCCACGGCACGTAGTCGTACGTACCTTGCATGTCGAAGCGCTCCGGCAGGCGCTCGTCGTACTCGGACCAGGAAACGATCAGCGGCATCGACGCCGTACGCCACTGTTCCGCCACCACCAGACCCGCGGTCGCCCGCGGCGCGGCCGGCCACTTGTGGAAGTTGCCGGTCCAGAAGTCGGCGCTCGCGCTCGCCGGGGCGTCGATCAGCGCCGGGGCGTGCGCGCCGTCGACCACGACCGGTACGCCCCGCGCGTGCGCCGCCGGGACCAGCGCCTCGATCGGGAAGATCTTGGCGGTGCCCGACGTGATCTGGTCGACGATCAGCATCGCCGCGCCGTCCAACCGGTCGGCGATCAAGGACACGACCGTCGCGTCATCGGCCTCAAGCGGTACGCCGACGATGTCCACCTCCGCACCATGCGCTTTCGCGTAGCGCTCGGCGGCGTAGCGCACCGCGCCGTACGCGTGATCGGTGAGGACGATCTTGCTGCCGGCCGGGATCGGCAGGGTGGCGAGCGCGACCGTGACGCCGGCGCTCGCGTTCGGGACCAGCACGAAGCCGGCCGGGTCGACCTGCAGGTACGAAGCGAGCGCCAGACGGCTGGTGGTCAGCCGGTCGGCGACGCTCCGGAACCACACCATCGGGTTCGCGTCCATCTCCACCCGGAGCGCGGCCATCACTTCCTGGGTCCGGCGCGGCACCGCACCGTACGAACCGTGGTTGAGGTGCAGCACGCCAGGGTCGAGGGTCCACAGGTCGGGGCGGGGGCTGAGTACCGTCACCACTCAAACGGTACATACTTTCACTCGTGTACCCCTACCTCGACCACGACGGCCCGATCGCCATGGCGCACCGAGGTGGCGCGGACCACCCGGAGCTCGTCGGCTACGAGAACTCGCTGCGCGCCTTCCAGCACGCCGTCGACCTGGGGTACCGGTACTTGGAAACCGACCTGCACGCGACCAGCGACGGGGTGGTGATCGCGTTCCACGACCACAAGCTGGACCGGGTCACCGACCGGACCGGCATAGTCGCGGAGCTGCCCTGGTCGGAGGTCTGCAAGGCGCGGATCAACGGGCACGAGCCGATCCCGCGGCTGGACGAGCTGCTGGAGCACTTCCCGGAGGTCCGGTTCAACCTCGACGTGAAGGCGGCGGGCGGGCTGGAACCGTCCGCGCGGGTGTTGCGGAGCGCCAACGCGATCGACCGGGTGTGCGTCTCGTCGTTCTCACAGGCCCGGGTGAACCGGATGCGAAAGCTGCTCGGGCCGGAGTTGTGCACCGGGTACGGCGAGTACGAGATCGCGCTGATCCGCTTCCTGCCCTTCGGGGTGCCGGCGGCCGGCGCGTGCCTGCAGATCCCGGAGCGGTACGGGTCGCTGAAGGTACTGACGCCCGGACTGATCGAACGGGCGCATGCCCGGGGCAAACAGATCCACGTCTGGACGGTCGACGATCCGGACGAGATCGGCCGGATGCTCGACGCCGGGGTCGACGGCATCATCACCGACCGGACCGACGTGCTGCGCGACGTCCTGATCCAGCGCGGGCAGTGGCATTAGCCGGGCACTGAAGTTGTTATCCCGAGGTACGACCTATCGTCCCCCGGACCTGACACACTTCCGCGCATGGGACTTCTCTCCGCCCCGGACGGTGTGGACAAGCGCGAGTACTGGGGGTTCAGCCTCTTCGACTGGGCGAACTCGGGCTATGTCACCACCGTCGGCACGGTGCTGTTCGCTCCGTACCTGACCTCGGTCGCCGAGACCGCGGCCTGCGGGTACGCGGGCACCACCGACCGGCCGTGCAACACCAACCTGCACGTACTCGGGCTGGCGATCTCGCCCGGCTCGCTGGCGTTCTACGTGGTCACGGTCGCGACGCTGTTCTCGGCGCTGTTCCTGCCGGTGGTCGGCGCGATCGCGGACCGGATGGCCCGCAAGAAACTGCTGATGTGCGGTCTCGCGTGGGTCGGCGCGCTGGCCGCGTGCTGCATGGTGTTCGTCGGCGGCGGCCGCTGGGCGCTCGGCGCGTTACTGCTCTTCATCGGCAACCTGTGTCTCGGCGCGGCGCTCGTGGTGTACGACTCGATCCTGATCGACATCGCTCCCCCGGACCAGCGCGACGCGGTGTCGTCACGGGCCTGGGCGTTCGGGTACGCGGGCGGGTTCATCCTGCTCGCGATCAACCTTGCCGTCGTGACCGCGCACGACGCGCTCGGGATGAGCCAGGGCACGGCCGTGCGGCTCAGTCTGCTGAGCGCGGGCATTTGGTGGGGCCTGTTCACGATCATCCCGTTCGTCCGGCTACGGGACCGGCCTCCGGTCAGCGTCGAGCCGGTGCGCAGCCGCGGACTCGTACGCCAGAGTTTCGGGCAGCTGGCGGCGACGCTGAAGCACATTCGTACGTACCCGATGACGCTGTTGTTCCTGGTCGCGTACCTGTTCTTCGACGACGGTATTCAGACCGTGATCTCGGTTTCGTCGACGTACGGCGAGAAGCAGCTCGGGTTCCAGACTCAGGTACTGATCGCGACCATTCTGATGGTGCAGTTCGTCGCGTTCTTCGGCGCGATCGTGTTCGGGCGGGTCGCGCAGCGGTACGGAGCGCACCGGACCATTACCGGCGGTCTGGTGATCTGGATGCTGATCGTGATCGCGGGTTTCCTGCTGCCGGCCGGGAAGATCGGGCCGTTCCTGGCGATGGGATTCGCGATCGGAATTGTCCTCGGTGGTACGCAGGCCTTGTCCCGGTCGGCGTTCAGCCAATTGATTCCGAAAGGGCGCGAAGCGGAGTACTTCTCGCTGTACCAGGCCGGTGAACGCGGTACGTCCTGGCTCGGCACGCTCGTTTTCGGTCTCGTACACCAGATCACCGGCTCGTACCGGCCCGCGATCGTCGCCCTCGGCATCTTCTTCGTGATCGGTCTGGCGTTGCTGACCCGCGTCGACATGCGCCGAGGCATCACCGACGCGGGTAACAGGCAGCCGACCGTCGTCTAGCGGTAGAGCTTTCGGTACGCGCTGGGCGTCACCGAGCTGACCTGCCGGAACACCTTCGAGAAGTACGACTGGTCCATGCCGACGGCGGCCGCGATCTCCTCCATCGGCCGCGCGGTCGCCGCCAGCTCACGCTGCGCCCACTCGATCTTGGCCCGCTTGATGTACTGCTTCGGCGACAGGCCGAACTCGGTCCGGAAGTGCCGCAGGAAGGCCGGCAGGTCGTAGCCCAACCGGCCGGCCAGCTCCTCGACGCTCGGCAGCGTGGCCAGGTTCTCCTGGATGTACTGCACTATCTCCGACTCACTGGTCTGCTGTGGCGACAACCGCACCTCTCCCGGCGGCACGCTGTCCAGGAAGTGCGCGAACAGCGCGGTCAACGCGGACCGCAGCCGCAGCGGCGTCGCCAGCCCGGGCGGGTCGCGGTCGGCCGCACCGACCTGTTCGAACAGCGCCGCCGCCTCTTCCGGAGCCTTGCTCGGGACGATGTACGGCAAGGTCAGCAGCTCGCCGATGTCCCGGTCGCCGATCAGCGCGGAGAAGTGCAGCCAGTGCTTGCGGAACACGTTGTCGCTGATCGTCTCGTACGACACCGGAACGTCGGCCGGCAGGTAAACGAGCTCACCGGGCTTCGGGTAGAGCTCCTGGTCCCGCACCACGAGCCGGCCCTCGCCTTCGAGGATCAGGTACAGCCTGGTGAACGGATCCGGTTGCAGCGGCCGCGACCATTCCCGATGCACCTTGGTGATCCGCGCGGCCACGACCAGGTCCAGCCGGAGCCGGTCCAGGTACGACCGGATCGTCTCTTGATCGGCGGCGGTCTGCTGCTCCGTACGCAGCTGGGTGGTCATCGCGCGTGCGGCCCGACGTCCGCGGCGGTCAGCGGGCGGAACTTGACGGCACTCCGCGAGTACTCGTCCGCGCCGACGTCCGCGCGCCGGGTCCGGTGCTGCCCGTCCAAGTCGACGTCGACCTCGGCGTACGTCCGGGACGCCGCGTCGATCGCGGGACTGCCCGGCCCGAGGCGCCGTACGCCGTCCGGACCGGCCGCGAGCCGCGGATCGACGCGAGTGAACGCGGCCGCCGGCGCGTTGCCGTCCGCGCCCTGTCCCCAGTGGATGTTGCCCGACCAGGAGATGCCGTCCTGGAACGGCATGTTCACCAGTTGCCCGCTGTCCGCCATCAACAGATTGTCCGTCACGGCACACTCCAGCGGCGGCAGCGTACGGTGACTTTCGCCGATGATCCCGGACTCGCAGTCCAGCACGGTGTTCAGCGCGATCCGTACCCGGTCCGGCGCGTCGTTGCCGGTCCGCGACTTGGACGGCTCGCCCGGATAGTGGTCCCGTACGTTGCCGCTGCCGAGCACGACCCCGGCGCCGCTGATCCGGTCAAGGTAGTTGTTCACGATCAGGTGGTCGTTGCCGTAGATCCGGATCCCGTTCTGGCCGGACAGCAGGAAGTTGCCGTCGACCCGGGTGCCGTTGCCGTGCCGGAGCACTATGCCGCCCAGGCTGTCGCGGACCGTGTTGTGCCGGAGCGTGTTGCCGGACGACTTCACCGAGATCGCCTCTGGGTCACCGTTGCAGCGCTCGAACAGGTTCAGCTCGACTACTGCCCCGGCCGTCGACAGCGCCCGCGGGCTGACCCCGAGCCGGATCGGCTCGCCGCCGTTGTCGCCCGGGAAGGTGTGGTCACGGAAGTAGTTGCGGGTGATGTGTACGCCGCGCGCCATCTGGTCGCTGCCCGCGCCTTCGATGCCGAGGTAGATCCCGAGCTTGGACTTGTCGTGGAACTCGTTGTGGTCGATGGTCGAGTCGTCCGCGCGCATCATCACCCAGTGCAGGCCGTCGAGATCGGCCAGTTGGAAGTCGTTGCGGGTGAGCCGGATGCGCCGGCAGTCCGGCGGGATGTCCAGCGTCGTGCTCTGCCGGAACGCGAAGCCGCTGAGCGTGACGTCCGACGATCCGGTGAGGACGAAACTCTGCTCGCCGGTCAGTACCACGCCGCCGACCGACTCGGCCCGGATCACGATCGGGCGGTCCGGCTGCCCGCGCTTGCCGGTGATCGCGAGCGGTGCCCCGGCCGGTACGGCATAGGTGCCATTGGCAACGGTGATCACGCTGCCCGGTACGGCGCGGCTGATCGCGACCCGGAGCTCAGTCAGCGTCCGGACCACCTCGGCCCTGGTTCCGTTTCCGGTCCCGGCCATCGCGGTCTGCGTTGCGGTCAGGCCGGCGGCCGCGGTGACGCCGGCCAGGCCGGCGGTTGCGAGGAACGTACGACGATCCATGTCTCACCCCTTGAGTGCGCCGGAGGTCAGGCCCCGGGCGAACGAACGCTGGAAGAACAGGAACACGAGTACCGACGGAAGCAATGCGAGCAGTGACGCGGCGAGGACGACGCCCGGGGTGACCGCCTGGTCGATCCGGAGCGTCCGCAGCGCCAGCGGCAGCGTGTACGAGGACGAGTTCTGCGCCACCAGCAACGGCAGCAGGTACTGGTCCCAGATCATGGTGAAGCCGAACACCCCGATCACGCCGAGCGCCGGCTTGCACAGCGGCAGGATGATCTGGGCGAAGATCCGCAGCTCGCCGGCGCCGTCGATCCGGGCCGCTTCCTCGAGCTCACGCGGTACGTCCTTCATGAACTCGGTCATCACCAGGATCGAGAACGCCCAGGCGCCGAGCGGCACGATCATCCCGGCCAGCGTGCCCATCAGATTCAGGTGCAGCACCGGCAGATCGGCCAGTACGAGCGTCAGCGGCAGCGCGAGGATCTCCTCCGGCAGCATCATCGTGGCCAGGATCGCGACCAGCACCAGCGTCATCAGCGGGAACACCTTGCGGGCCAGCGCGTACCCGGCCAGTACCGACACCGCCACCTGCAGCAGCAGGCCGAAGCCGACCACGAAGAACGAGTTCAGCAGGTACCGGAGGACGCCGTGGTCGAAGGCGATCCTGAAGTTGCCGAGCGTCGGCCGGTTCGGCACCACGCTCAGCTGGGTCGGGTCCGACACGTGGCTGAACGAACCGACCAGCAGTGCCAGCAGCGGGCCGGCGAAGACGACGAACAGCCCCGCGTAGATGACGAACTTCGCCACCCTGGCGCCGACGCCCTTGCTCTCGGTCAGGCCGAGCGCGGTCTCGGTGGCGGCACTCATGCGGACCTCCTCCGTCGCAGCAACTGGACGCACACCGTCAGCACGAGCGTCGCCGCGAACAGCAGCACCGCCCCGGCCGAGCCGACGCCGAGCCGGCTCTGTTCCAGGCCGAGCTTGTAGATGAGCGTCATCACGACCTCGGTCGAGCCGTTCGGGCCGCCGTTGGTCAGCAGGAACACCTCGGTGAAGGTACGGAATCCGCGGACTGCCGCGAGTACGAACAGGATCGCGAACACCGGCCGCAGCCCGGGCAGCGTGACATGCACGATCCGGCGCCAGGTGGACGCGCCGTCGACGGTCGCGGCCTCGTACAGCCCGCGGTCGATCCCGGCCAGTCCGGCGAGGAAGATCATCATGTCGTACGGCGCCCCGCGCCAGATCCCGGTCACCGCGATCGACGCCAGCGACGTATGCGGGTCGTTGATGAACCCGGACGGGCCGAGGCCGATCAGGCCGATCACCTGGTTCATCAGGCCGTCGCCCGTCGGGTGGTACATGATCCGCCACAGCTCCGCCGTCACCGCCAGCGGCACGACGACCGGCAGGAACGCGGCCGACCGGATGAAGGTCAGCTTGCGGGTCTGCCCTTCGACCAGCAGCGCCAGCCCGAACCCGAGCACCATCGAGCCGAAGGTCTGCCCGACGGCGAGCACGACCGTGTTCCAGGCGGCCGAGCGGAACCCGTCCGAGGACAGGATCTCGGCGTAGTTGGCGCCGCCGACCCAGGTGTTGCCCAGGTACGGCCGGACCTCCTGCACCGACATCGACACGGCTCGCGCCATCGGGATGAACTTGAAGTAGAGGAACAGCACCAGGGCCGGCGCCAGGAACAGCCACGGCACCCACCACTGGCCGCCCCGGCGCCGCCGGTCCCGGGCGGAGGTCCGCGTGACCGGCGCCCGGGCCGTCAGCGGAGCCGCTTCGCGAACGCTCACGACGCGCCGATGCCCTGCTGACCGAGCGCCTCACCGAGCTTCTGGTCGAGCTTCTTCAGCTCGGCGCCGGTGTCCAGACCACAGTCCGCGATCAGCGCGTTCACGGTGTCCGCGGTGCTCTGCCGGACGACCGTCCAGTTCGGGATCGAGGGCGCGTACCGGCCGTGCTCGCGGTACGCGTCGGCGTACAGCTTCCAGCGCGGGTCCGGGCGTACCGAGGTGATGTCGACGGACTTGTTCACCGGCAACTGCACGATGAACGCCTTCTCGCCTTCCATCCCGATCTTCTGGCCTTCGGCGGAGATCGCGTACGCGGCGAACGCGTTCTGCGCCGCCTCGTTCTTCGAGCCGGCCATCAGGTACACGCTGCCGCCCTCGGCGAGCACGGTCGAGTCCTTCGGACCCTTCGGCATCGGCACGACCTCGTACTTGTCCTTGCCGAGCGAGCTGTCGAAGCGCGGCATCAGGTACGGGCCGACCACGTACATCCCGGTTTTGCCGGCCTCGAACGTCTCGTTGGTGGGCGGCGTGTCCATCGTCGCCGCGCCCGGCTGGATCACCTTCGACGTACACGCGAGGTCGCGGAACCACGTGGTCGCGGCGATCGACTCCGGCGTGGTCATCGCGGGCTTGTACTTCCCGTCCGGCTGCTTCGCGATGAAGTCACCGCCGCCGGCCCAGAGGAAGTTCGAGAAATACCACGACGCGTACCCGCGCTTGGTCGAGCCGGGCACCGCCATCCCGTACGTGTCCGCCTTGCCGTTGCCGTCCGGGTCCTGGGTGGTGAAGGCCTTCGCGAGGGCGACCAGCTGGTCCCAATTCGCCGGGACGGGCAGGCCGGTCTTGGCGCGCCAGTCCTTGCGGATCAGCAGCGCGGAAGCCTGGGCGGAGTACGGCACGCCGTAGGTCTTGCCGTCCGCGGCGCGAGCAGCCTCGATGGCCGGCGCCAGCAGCTGGTCGCTGCCCTTGATCGCGCTCAGGTCGACCTCGCGGACGATGCCCTGGCCGACCATGGTGCCCAGCTGGGACGAGTCGTTCATGACGATGTCCGGCAGGTCCTTCTGGGCCGCGCGCTGGGACAGCTTGGTCTCGAAGTCGTCGAAGATCGCCGTCACCTCGACCTTCTGCCCGGTCGCCGCCTCGAACGCCGCGGCCAGCTTCTTCATGCCCTTCTCGCCGTCGCCGCCGGGCGTGGTCCGCGCCCACAACTCCAGCGGAGCGGACGGATCCTGCGCGGCCTTCCCGCCGCCGCCACCGCCACACCCGGCGACCGTCAGTGCCACCCCCAGTCCCACCGCAACCACCCGCAGCGCCCTGATCCCAGACCCACTCATCCCGCACATCCCGTCTACGAAGAGCCTGATTTGTACTTTTCAGGCCTCATTTCGTCGGAAGATAGCGCTTTCCAAGCTGAGGAGTCAATGAGTCATCCGATCTCTCCGCGGATCGGATGGGTGGCACGCGAAGGGTCGTGCCCGGCGCCGGGGCGAGGTGTCGTGCTGGGGCTAGGTGTTGTGCCCGGTGGCGGGACGAGTCAGCGGGGCAGGACGGACTCGACGAAGGCGCGGACCTCGGCGACCGTCGGGCGGGTGCCGGTCCGGTCGGCGAAGAGCAGATGAGTCGACCCGATCAACGTCAGGCCGAGCGTGTTCAGGTCGGCTTCGGGCGGGATACGGCCGTGCTTCTGCTCGGCCGCCAGATAGTCGAGCAGCACCTGTCCGGCCTCGGTGAGAATCGGCACCCCGGTCGGCACGGCCGCCCGCAACCGGGCCCGGAGACTGTCGCGCGAGATGGTCAAACTGACGATCGCCACCGCGACCGACCCGAACAGCTCGGTGAGCATCGCGGTCAGATTCCCGGCCACGCTCCCCTGCCCGGCGGACTTGAGCAGCACTTCGGCCTGACCGTCGAGCCGGCGGATGCGATCCAGTACGAGCTCGGCGAGAAAGCCGTCGAAGTCGGTGAAGTACTTGTGCAGCACACCTTTCGCGCACCCTGCCTCGGTGGTCACCGCCCGGCTGGTCAGCCCGTCCGGCCCCTCCCGCAGGAGCACCCGCTCGGCCGCGTCGAACAATTGCTCCCGAGCATCCCGCAACGCGACACCGGTCGGCATGCAAACCTTCCCTTGATTTAAGTGGGCACTCGCCCACTATCGTGGGCACATGCCCACTCTATCGCCAGAACCACCCACCAACCCCACCACACCCGAGCCGGCCCCGGCGAGGAGGGACTCGCGGGGTGAGCCGCATCGGCGGCGGGATATGGCTGAGTCGTTCGGGGCGGACGCGGCGCTGTACGACCGGGCGCGGCCGCGGTACCCGGATGCGTTGATCGGTGCGGTCGCCTCCTCGGCGCCCGGGCCGGAGGTGCTTGATGTCGGGTGTGGGACCGGGATCGCGGCGCGGCAGTTGCAGGCGGCCGGGTGCCGGGTGCTCGGGGTGGAGATCGACGAGCGGATGGCGGCGTACGCGCGAACCACCGGCGTCGAAGTGGAGGTCTCGCCGTTCGAAACCTGGAATCCAGCCGGCCGTACGTTCGACGCGCTCATCGCCGGGATGACCTGGCACTGGATCGACCCCGCGACCGGGCCCGCGAAGGCAGCCGCGGTCCTCCGCCCGGGCGGCCGCTTCGCGGTCTTCTGGTACGTCCTGCAGCCGCCCGCCGACCTGGGCCGAGCCTTCGCCGACATCTACCGCGAGGTACTCCCCGACTCCCCCATCAGCTCGCCGGTTGCCGCCTCACCCCTCGGCGCCTACGAGACGTTCCTGGACCGAGCTGCCGAAGGCCTGACCGCCACCGGCGCATTCACCGACCTCGACCGACCGACATTTCCGTGGTCCCGCGACTACACCCGCGACGAATGGCTCGACCAGCTACGCACGTCCGGCCTCGCCAAACCCCTGGCCGACGCCGGCAAACTGGACACCATCCTGGCCCGCACCGCCGCCGCGATCGACGCCGTCGGCGGCGAGTTCACCCTCGACTCGACAGCAGTCGCCCTCGTCGCCACCCGCCGCTGACCACCCGGAGCCGCCGCCGTTACCTCGGTGAAGGGGTGGCGCCCGGGGTGCCGCGGAAGTTGCCGAAAGCCCCTTGGCGGACGCTGTTCGCGGTGATGGTGCCGTTCGTGGACTGGCCGGTGACGACCACCTGCTCGCCGGACTTCAGGTCGGCGGCGGTGCCCTTGGTGGTGATTTCGTAGGTGGTGTCACCGGTCAGCTTGACGGTCACGTTGCCGGACTGGGTCTTGACGACCAGCTCGGACGCGCTCGCCGACACAACCGTCCCGGCCGTGCCACCGCCTTGCCCGCCAGGGAACTGCCGCTCGCCTTGACCCGTACCGTTCTGACCACGCAAGCCATAGCCGCCGTACGCCCCAGCTCCACCGCGACTCCCGGCCTGGGCCTGGTTGGAGGTGGCGTCCGACGCAAACGCGGAGTGCAGTCCGGCGCCGCCCGCCAGCCCGACGGCCAGCACCACGATCCCGGCCAGGACGGCGGTCGCCAGCGGCAGGTTGAGCGTCTTCTTCGGCTTCAGCGCGGCCTCGACCTCCTCGTCGGACCCGATCTGGGCGAAGTCGTCGGGTGTCTGGTTACTCATGAATGGACCCTCACTCGTGTCGTAGTGCGTCGATGGGACGGAGGCCGGCGGCTCGGTGGGCCGGCATGCTGCCGAAGAACAGGCCGACGGCCGCGGACACGCCGAGCGCGAGTCCGATCGACGACGGCACCAGTACCGGCTGGACGCCGGCGAGCTGGAAGCGGGTGACGATCAGCGCCACCCCGACCCCGACGCCACCACCGATCAGGCTGAGCAGCGTCGCCTCGATCAGGAACTGGCCGAGGATCGTCCGCCGCCGCGCGCCGAGCGCCTTCCGGATGCCGATCTCGCGGGTTCGTTCGGTGACCGTGACCAGCATGATGTTGGTGACGCCGATCCCGCCGACGACCAGGCTGATCGCGGCGACGGTGGCCAGCAGCGCGGTGAAGGTCGCGGCGGTGTCCTGGCTGGTTTGCAGGATCTGCGCCGAGTTCGTGATCCGGAACGGCGAGGTCTCCGTCGCCGGTACCTGATGCCGCGCGGTCAGCAGCTGAGTGACCTCGGCCTGGGCGGTGTCGACGCGGTCCGTGGCCGCTGCCTGGACGACGATCTGGCTCAGCGCCCCGTACCCGGCCTGGGTCGCGCGGAGCGTGGTGATCGGGACGATCGCGGTCGCGTTCGGGTCGTTGAAGCCGGTGCTGTCCTTGCTCGCGAGGACACCGAGGACGGTGAAGTCGACGGCGCCGAGCTTGATCGTCTGGCCGACCGCGGCCGCCGGCCGGGTGAACAGTTCGGTCGCCGCGGTCTGGCCCAGCAGGATGACCCGCCGTGACGCGTCCACGTCCGCCTGCGTGAACGATTGCCCGAGCTGTACGGGCGTGTTCGTCGCGGGCAGGTAATCCGGAGTCGTACCGATCACCTGGTTCACGGTGTAGCTGGTGTCGCCGTTGGTCGCCGTACCGGAGCTGGTCATCACCGGCGCGACCGAGGCCACGTCCGGCGCGAGCCGTTTGTCCGCGAGCGCGGCCGCGTCGTCGAGCGTCAGGCTGTACTGCTGGTTGGCCGGCCCGGCCTGTCCGCGCAGGAAGCCACCACCGCCGCCGGTCGTGGAAACGGTCAGCAGGTTCGTACCCATCGCCTCCAGCCGGGACTGCACCGCCTTGCCCGAACCGTTGCCGACCGCAACCAGCACGATGACCGCGCCGACGCCGATCGACACCCCGAGGACGGTCAGCAACGAACGCAGCTTGTTCGCGGTCAGACCGCGCAATGCCGCGCCCATCAGGTCGCGTGGCGACATCAGCGGGTCACCTCGTCGGCGACGATCCGGCCGTCGGACACCTGCACCAGCCGCCGCGCCCGCGCCGCCACGTCGTGCTCGTGGGTGATCACCACGATCGTCCGGCCGTCCGCGTGCAGGTCGTCGAACATCGCGAGCACTTCCGCGGTCGAGTGCGCATCCAGGTTCCCGGTCGGTTCGTCGGCCAGCAGGATCCGCGGGCCGGTCGCCAGCGCGCGGGCGATCGCGACCCGCTGCTGCTGGCCGCCGGACAGTTCGTTCGGGCGGTGCCCGGTACGGTCCGCGAGGCCGACCAGCTCCAACGCCCGCCCCGCCCGCCGGCGACGCTCGGCGCGGCGCAGGTGCGCGTACGTGAGTGGCAGCTCGACGTTCGCGAGCGCGGTCGTCCGCGGGATCAGGTTGAACGACTGGAAGATGAAGCCGATCTTCCGGCCGCGGACGAGTGCCTGCTGGTCCTCGCTCAGCCGCGCGACGTTGCTGCCGTCCAGCCAGTACTCCCCGCGCGACGGTACGTCGAGGCAGCCGAGGATGTTCATCAACGTGGACTTGCCGGATCCGGACGATCCCATCACCGCCACGTACTCACCGGCCTGGACCCGCAGCGAAACGCCCCGGAGCGCGTGCACGGCCGTCTCACCGCTGCCGTACGTCTTGGTGACGTCCCGGATGTCGATCAGGGCGTCAGCGACCACGGAAACCACCCGCGCCGCCGTTCCCCGCGCCCGTACCCGCGCCGCCCAGCCCGCCGGCCGGGAACTGACCGCCACCCGGCTGCCCCTGCTGACCTGTCCGGCCCTGGCCGGTCTGGGTGCCGCCGATCGCGCCCTGCAGCAGCTCGATCTCGTCGCCCTCGTTCAGACCGGACGTGACCTGGGTGAAGCTGTCGCCGCGGACGCCGACCTTGATCTCCCGGGTGCCGCCGCCGTTCGCCATCGTCACCGTGTACGTCGTCCCGCTGGTGCTGATCGCCGTACTCGGCACGTACAACGCGTTCGCCGCCTTCGCGGTCTGGACCGTGACATTGGCCGTCTGACCCATCCGCGCGTTCGCCGGCAGCTTCGCCAGGCTGAACGTGGCCGAGTACGAGACGACGCCGTTCGTCGTGGTCGGCGTCGGCGAAACCGAGGCGAGCGAGGCGGTGAAGGTCGTACCCGGCTCGGCGTTCAGCGTCACGGTCGCGGACTGACCGGCCTTGATCTTGATCGCGTCCGCCTCCGCGAACGCGGCGACCACCTGCAGCGTCTTCAGGTCGGCGATATCGACGAAGCCCGTACTCGTGGAGCCTGAACCTTGACTTGAGGTAGAGCCCTGCGCGCTGCTCCCCGAACCCGAACTGCCCGTCCCTGAACTGGACCCCGAGCTGGACCCACTGCCTGAGCTCGACCCACCGGAAACCGAGCCGACCGAGCCGTTGATCGCGGTGATCGTCCCGGCGATCGGCGCCTTCAGCGTGGTCGCGTCGACGGCGGCCTGGGCGGCATCGACGTTCTGGTCGGCCTGCTCCTTGTCCGCCTTCGCCTTGGCCAGGCTCGCCTCGGCGTTGCTGACGGCAACCTGCGGGCTCTGACTCTGCCCTTGACCCTGAGACTGGGTCTGCTGACTGCCCCCGGAGGTAGGTGTGGGTGAAGGTGAGGCGGAGGCTTCCTCGGCCGCGTCGAGCGCGTCCTGAGCGTCGCGCAGGGTCTCCTCGGCCGCTGTGACCGAGTTCACCGACGCGATCTGGTTCTGCTGCGCGATCCGGAGCTGCCGCTCGGCCGCCGACGGGTCGACCTTCGCGATCGCCGCGCCCTTGGCCACCACCTGACCGACCTTGACCAGCACCTGCGTGACCGTGCCCGACGTCTCGAACTGCGGCGAGGCGGTCTGCGAGCTCTGCAGGGTGCCGCTGGAGCTGACGCTCGCGGTGACGTCGCCGCGCTGCACGGCGACCGTCGGGCGGGTCACGCCGGCGGCCGGCGGATCCTTCTTGAAGAACAGGAAGTACGCGGTGAGAGCGATCACCGCGACGATGGCCACCAGGGCCACGTTCACGAAGCTGAGGCCACGGAGCTTGTGGCGGGGTAGCACCATGGTCGCTGACGTTAGGGACGATTGCTGAGGAAGAGATCCTCACTTCCTGGCAACTGTCTGTGAACCGGACACCGATCCAGGACGTCGTACGTCGGGTGCACCGGCGCGGCGCCGCGACACGCGGTGATTTGTGAACAAGTGATGACAGCGGGTGACGACGGTGTTGTCAGGTGCGTACATATGGCTCGGACATGCCAAAATGGGAATGATCCGGGCCGGCCGACCGTTGGCACGGATGACGATCTCGGAGGTTTGACATGTCTAATCGCGTACTGCGTGGTTCGGGGCTGGGTGGGGTCAGCTTCGAGGATGACCGCGGTGTCGAGTTCGCCCCGCGCCAGATGATCACGTACGACTGCCCCCGGGGGCACGTGGTCGAGGTGACGATGGCGCACGACGCCGAGGTGCCCGCGGTCTGGGAGTGCCCGCACTGCGGCAGCGAGGCCGCCCGGTCGACCGGCGAGAAGCCGGAGCCGAAGCAGGAGAAGCCGGCCCGTACGCACTGGGACATGCTGCGCGAGCGCCGGAGCATCTCGGAGCTGGAGGAGCTGCTGGCCGAGCGGGTCGAGTTGCTCCGCAAGGGCGAGATCGGCCCCGCCCACCTGCACCGAACCAAGCGCACGGCCTGATCCGTACTCGAAGCCCTCACCGCAACGGCGCGGTGAGGGCTTCTTGTTGTCCCGAGAACCCCGAGAGGTAAGCGTAGTGATTACCACCCCGATCACCGTCGAGCTGGTCCGCGGCGCTGCCGAGCTGGAGCGGACCGAGCGCGGCGTACTCCCCCATCGGCTCGCCGCCTGGGCGCGGGCGCAGTACGACGACGGCCAGATGTCGATGGTCGAGTCCCAGCCGTCCGGCGTGCGGCTCGTGTTCCGGACGCGGGCGACCGCGATCGAGCTGGAGACGTTGCCGACGAAACGTGACTACCTCGGCGCCCCGGCGCGTACGGACGGGGTGTACGACCTGCTCGTCGACGGCCAACTGACCGCGCAGGCAAGCGCGCCGGGCGGCGACGTGATCAGGATCGATCTGGTCACCGGAAGCATCGAGACACGCCCGGGCGAATCATCGACGTTGCGGTTCGAGGGGCTGGCCGACGCGCCGAAGACCGTCGAGATCTGGCTGCCGCATGACGAGACCGCCGAGCTTGTCGCCCTGCGTACCGACGCGCCGATCGAGCCGGTCGCGACCTCCCGGCGTACCTGGCTGCATCACGGCAGCTCGATCAGTCACGGCTCGAACGCACAGCACCCGACCGGTACGTGGCCTGCCCTCGTCGCGGCGCGGGCCGGGGTCGAGCTGATCAACCTCGGCCTCGGCGGGAGCGCGTTCCTGCAGCCGTTCATCGCCCGTACCATCCGCGACACGCCCGCGGACCTGATCAGCGTCAAACTCGGTATCAACATCGTCAACACCGACAGCCTCCGCCTGCGCTCGTTCACCCCGGCGCTGCACGGCTTCCTCGACACGATCCGCGACGGCCACCCGGACACGCCGCTGCTGGTCGTCTCCCCGATCCTCTGCCCGATCCACGAGGACACCCCCGGCCCGACCGGCTGGGACCTGTCGGCCCTCGCCACCGGTCAGCTCCGCTTCACCGCCACCGGCAACCCGGAGGAGGTGCCGGCCGGCAAGCTCACCCTGACGGTCATCCGCGACGAGCTGGCTCGCGTGGTCGCGCAGCGTGCCGAGACCGATCCACGGCTGCACTACCTGGACGGCCGCACCCTGTACGGCGCCGCGGACAACGCCACCAACCCGCTCCCCGACGACCTGCACCCCGACTACCCCACGCATCAGGTGATGGCCGATCGCTTCACCGAGCACGCCTTCGCCGGTCCCTTCCCGGGATAGCTCGCGGTTCCCTGGGCCCGCCGCCGGTTACCACGGGAGGGAGACCGAAGGAAGGCTGAGCAGATGCGCGGCGGCATGCTCGGGTATCAGCGCAAGGACGAGGACTCCGGCGAGCGACTCGATCGCCACTGGAACGAGCTGCTCCAGGAGCTGCGGCTCGTCCAGACCGGTACGCAGATCCTGTTCGCCTTCCTGCTCGGCATCGCGTTCCAGAACCGGTTCGGCGACACCGACGACTTCACCCACATCGTGTACGCGTGCACGCTGGTCGCCGCGGCGATGGCCGTCGCGCTCTTCCTCGCACCGGTCGCCTTCCACCGGGTCCTGTACCGGCAAGGACTGCGTGACCGCCTGGTCGTGATCACCGACCGGCTCGCGCGCGCTGGGATGGCGTTCCTGGTGGTCGCGATCTGCGGTGGCGTACTGATCGCGCTGGACGTCGCCCTGCCACGAAGCGTCTCGATCGCGATCGTGGCCGGCGTACTGCTCTGGTTCGTCACCTTCTGGGTAGTGATCCCGGGCTGGGTGCGGCGCAGCCGGAAGCAACCTGACTGAGCGACGATTCGGACGCTTACGCCCGGGTACTCGGGTGGTGTCCCGGTGGTGGTACAACAACGCGCCACGCTCGACCGGGCTGCGACAGGCAGGACGACCCGCAATGACCACGAGTAGTCCGGTCCGCGTTTCCCGTACGCAGGCCCGCCGGTACCGTGGCCGCGGCGTCGACACCGAGGACCTGGAGCAGATCGCCTTCGAGCACTTGGTCCGGGCCGTACGCAACTATCGCCCGAGCGGTGACTCCGACTTCAGGTCGTACGCCGTGCCGACCATCCGCGGCGGCATCCGGCACCACTTCCGGGACAACGCCTGGGCGATCAAGCTGCCCCGCCGGCTGCAGGAGATCCAGTCCAGGGTGAACGCCGTCCAGGCGACGCTCGCGGTCGACCTCGGGCACTGGCCGAGCAACCGCGAGCTGGCCGAGGCGCTGAACGTCGACCTCCGCGAGATCATCGAGGCCGAACAGGCCCGGGGCTGCTTCCAGCCCAACTCGCTGGACGCCCAGCCCGCCGCGGACGGCAGTACCCGCAGCGTGGTGGCTCAGCTCGCCGATCCGATGGACACGTACGCGCTCGTGGACCAGATCCACGCACTGCAACCGGTGGTGGACGACCTGCCGGACCGTGACCAGCTGATCCTGCGCCGGCGTTTCGTCGATCACCGCACCCAGGCAGAGATCGGCATCGAGATCGGGGTCAGCCAGATGCAGGTGTCCCGGCTGCTCCGCGCGATCCTCGGGCGGCTGCAGCTCGCGCTGTCGGCCTGATGGCCTGCGTCCAGCGGCTGTACCTGGGCCTGCGGCCAGGCGCGATGCATGATGAAGAGGTGACGGAGACGAGCGGACGCGACCCCGAGGCAGCGGGTCTGCCGGTGGATCTGACCGTGGCTTCCGGGTTCGGCCAGGCAGCGCCCGATCCTGCCGCCACCGCGGAAGGATTCGCGCGGCTCGCCCTCGAAATGCACGAGGCGATCGGGGTCGAGGAAACCGTCCAGACCGTCGTCGAGTACGCGCTGCAGGCACTCAGCTGTGACTACGCCGGCGTCGCCCTCAGCGCCGGCGACGGCCGCACCGAGGTGCCCGCGGTCACCGACCCGGCCGTCGCCGCGATCTATACCTTTCAGATGAGTGGCGGCGACGGGCCGCTGCGGCAGTGCATGCGAGAGCGGACGACCGTCGAGATACCCGACACCGTCAGGCTGCAGCAATGGCCCGAATGGACCAAGAAGGTGATCGAGATCGGCGTCCGCAGCGTTCTCGACGTACCACTGTGGACCGGGAACGCGGCGGTCGGGGTGCTCGGGCTGTACAGCAAGGTCCCGGACGCGTTCGGGCCGGACGAGGTCGCGATCGCGCACATCCTCGCCCGGCACGCCGCCGTCGCCGTCGCGACCGCCCGGCGCGAAGAACACCTGAAGGTCGCGGTCGACGCCCGGAAGCTGGTCGGCCAGGCGATGGGCATCCTGATGGAACGGTACGACCTGAGCGCCGACCTCGCCTTCGAGGTGCTCCGCCGGTACTCGCAGGACACCAACACCAAACTCCGCGAGGTCGCCCAGCGCCTGATCGACACCCGGCACCTCCCGAACAGCTGACCGTTCGGAAAGCCCTGGCCGCACCCGGCGCTTGAGGTGGGCGCGTACTGGGCACCGGGGCGGTATGGCGACCAGAGAACAGCGCATGCGGGTGGCCGGTACGAGTCGGTCCCCGCAGTTGAGGTACATCAGGACGCTGGACTGTGACGCGGACCGCCTGTGGAGCCTGGTGACGAAGCCCGAGTTCCTCAGTCAGTGGCTCGGGGCAACGATCATGAGCGACACGCAGTACGGCGGATTCACCGTGTCGACCGGCGTCAACGCACTCGAGCCCGGGCGGCACGTCGAGCAGCAGACGGGGATGGTCATGACCTGCGTGCCGCCGCACTATTTCCAGGCGACCTGGGACGCGCCGCCCCACCAGCCGAGCACGGTACTCGTCGACGTGGTGCCGGGTGCCCGCGACGCCCACCTGATCCTCACCCACGGTGGACTCCCCCAGGACCTGGTCGAGAGCTACGACATGTTCTGGACCACGGCCCTGAACCGCCTGCACCAGTTCATCGCCGGCCGCCTCCAGGCCCGCCCGGCCCGCTGGCAGATCCCGTACTCGGCCGGCGGCGCATAGACCACAACGCGAGACAAATCGTCTCAAATCATGGCGTCAGGGCTAGGCTCGAACCATGGTCGAAGCGGTGGCACTGACGGAGCCCTGGCAGGTGCGATTCCGGGCATCGGGCAACGAGGGCGTCGCCGACACCCGGAAGAACGGCGTCGGCGGTACGGCCGGCCTGCGCCCGCACGAACTGCTTGAGGCGGCGTTCGCCAGCTGTCTGACGATCTCCGCGCGGATGTACTTGACCGAGCTCGGCATCGACGACCACGTCACGGTGAGCGTCGATCTCGGGCGCGAAGAGACCGTCACCCGCTTCCGCTACCAGGTCGAGCTGGGACCGGCCGCCGAAGCGCACCGCGATGCCGTCCTGGCCCGGCTCGAGGCGTCTCCGGTACGGAAAACCCTGACCAAGACCCTGGTGTTCGAGGCGGCTACTTCGGGTCGATGACCTCGCCCTGGATCACGTCGCCGGCGGGTGGGCGAGGCTGCGTCGCGCCTGTCATGAACGGCGGGGTGAAACCGGCCGGCGCCAGGTTGGCGGTCCGGCGGCTGATGTACCGGTCGGCGACGCGGCGGGCCAGTGGGCGGGTGAACGGCAGCAGGAAGAACAGCCCGAGCACGTCGGTCACGAATCCGGGCAGGATCAGCAGCGTGCCGCCGATCAGCACCAGCGCGCTGTTGGTGAGCTCACGCCCGGGCAGTTTCCCGGACTGCAGCGAGCCCTGGAGCGCGTTCCAGGCGCGCCGGCCCTCACGCTTGACCAGCCAGGCGCCGACCAGGCTTTCCAGCACCAGCAGACCGACCGTCGGCCAGCCTCCGATCAGGTGACCGACCTGGATGATGACGAGAATCTCCACGACCGGCACGCTCAGCAGAGCCAATCCGAGCAACCACGGCATGTCCTACCCCTTCCGGCGACTCCTACCAGTGTTACAGGCCAGCACGAGCCCGATCAGGCCAAGGCCGGTCAGCACCCACTCCGGCCACCCGCCGAGCTTGGTGGCGAGCGTCTGTCCGGTCTTCAGCGGCACGTCCGCGACGTACACGTCCCGGGTGCCCTCGGCGGACTTGTGCTCGACCGTGCCGTCCGGCCGGATCACGCCGGAGATCCCGCTGGTGGACGCGATCAGCACCTCCCGGCCGGTCTCGATCGCCCGCATCCGGGTGATCGCGAACTGCTGCTCCGGCTGACCGGTCCCGGTGTACGTGGCGTTGTTCGTCTGCACGATCAGGACCTGTGCGCCGCCTTTCACGACGTCCCGGATCACGTTGTCGTACGCGAGCTCGAAGCAGATCACGTCGCCGTACGTGACGCCCCGGATCGGCATCACCCCCGGGCCCTTCCCGGGGATGGTCTGCGCGCCGATCATTTCCAGCCGCTTGATGTACGGCAGCAACTGCTTCCGGAACGGGATGTACTCCCCGAACGGCACCGGATGCCGCTTCGCGTACCGCTGCCCGGGACCGGTGTTGGGATCCCAGACGATCCCCGTGGTCTGCCGCTCGTTCGGACCGGGCCCTTCGGTGACGGCACCGACCAGGATCGGTACGCCGACCGCCTTGACCGCCTGCTCGATGTCCGCCCGCGTCTCGGCGTCCTTGTACGGGTCGATGTCGGTCGAGTTCTCCGGCCAGATGACCAGATCCGGCTTCGGCTCCTTACCGGCCTGAACCGCCTTCTCCAGGTCGAGGGTCGCGTTCAGGTGGTTCTTCGTGACGGTCCGCGCGCGGCCGAGGAACTCCAGGCCCTTGCCCGGTACGTTGCCCTGCACGATCGCCGCCTTGACGGTCTTCCCGTCACTCGCGTTGGACAGGTGGATCAGCGAGCTCCCGAAGACGATCACCAGGCCCGCGACCAGCGCCATCGCCCGCATCGGCACGCCGCTCGTACGGCGCAGCACCGCGTACACGAAGACACCGAGCAACGCGACCACGAAGCTCAGCCCGGCGACACCGACGTACGCGGCCAACCGGCCGAGCGGCTGGTCGGCGAACGCCCAGGCCAGCCGGCCCCACGGGAACCCGCCGAACGGCACCGACGCGGTCGCGAACTCGGTCGCCACCCACAGACTCGGGATCCACAGTATCCACTGCCGCAGCCTCAGGATCCGCGTCGCGAACAGCCCGAAGACCGCGTAGAACAGCCCTTCCAGGATCGCCAGCGCGATCGCCGCGTCACCGCCGATCACGCTCAGCCACGGCACCATCACCGCGTAGTACGTGATCCCGAAGCCGGCTCCGACCAGGAAGCCGGCCTTCATCGAGATCCCGTTCAGCGCCACCAGCAGCAGCGGCACGGCGACGATCGTCAGCCAGGGGTAGTTGTGCGGCGCGAACGCGAACGCCAGCGCCGCCCCGCCCAGCGCGGCCACCGCGATCCTCGGCAGCAGCCGCCCCAGAGCCTTCAACCGGTCCACGCGGTAACCCCTTAGTCCTCACGTACCGGCGGACGCCGGTCGCACGACGGTACAACGTCGGGGCGGCGCCAATGTATCCAGTCAGTGAATCATCAACAGCCGGGCCGCTCCTGGTTCGAGGGTGAAGGTCGCCGCGGACTTCTCGTACGAGCCGCTCGCCGGATCGAACGCGGACACCGGACCGTCCACCGTCACCTCGCTGGGTGCATCGAACCGGGCGTTGCACACGAACAGGTGCCGGTCGCCGTACTCTCCGATCACCGCCGTATCGGTGTGCCGGACCGACCGCCACGTCAGCCTGTCCAGCTCATCGCCGACCGGCCGGAGCCATCCGTTGTTGAGCTGCTTGACCACTTCGTAGCGCTCGGTCCGGACGCCGTCGTGGACCAGCGCGGGCTGGAAGCTCTCGCCGCGGGACGGGTCCGGCGTCCAGTACGTGAAGTACTGAATGCCCGTGTACCCGTAGGCGAGGGCCGTGTTCACCTGCCAGGCGATCTCCGCGGCGTTCGGGGTGCGATGCCCCTCGTACGCGAGGGTCTGGATGTACAACCACGCCGGTACGCCGGCCCGTTCCGCATGCGCGCGGATCACGGCCAGGTCGCCGAAGTACCCCTCGTCGTACGCCCCGTCGGCCAGGAACGGGTAGCGGTCGAAGGAGACCAGTTCGGGTTTGACCGTGTCGACGAAACCGCCGACGTACTCGTCGTACTCCCCCGTCGCGTGACTCGGGAAGAGGTTGACGTAGGCAAGCTTCCCGCGATCCCGGACCGCGGCGACGCCGATCGCGAGCCGCTCGTACCGTTCCGGGTACGGCTCGTCCATCAGGCTGATGCCGCGGAAGGACGGATGCCCCGAGTAGTCGTCGATCACCTTGCCGATCAGCTCACGGGTCTGCTCCGCGGGCAGGTCGAGGTCCTTCATCACCACGTCGATCCGTGGGTCCGAGGCGACCAGCATCCCGAGCCCGGTCTGGTCCGCGCGGGTCAGCGCGTGCTTCAGGATGGTCCGGTCGCTCAGGTAGTTGCCGGTGATGACCAGGTCGATCCCGGCGTCGGCGATCTCCTGGTACCGCTCGGTCGTGGTCTCGTCCGGAGGGGGCGGCCAGAAGACCGCGATCGTGAAGGTCACAGTGTCCTCATCGATTCATGCCGGCGGTCAGGCCGGCGACGATCTGGCGGGTGGCCAGGACGAACAGCACCACCAGCGGGATGGTGGTCATCACCAGTCCGGCGAACAGCGTGCCCCAGTCGTTCTGGAACTCGCCGAAGAAGTGCGTCAGGCCGACCGGCAGGGTCAGCTTGCTCTCGTCCCGCATCAGCACCAGCGGATAGAAGAAGTCGTTCCAGATCGGTACGAACTGGAACACCACGATGGTCGCGATCGCCGGGCGTACCAGCGGCATCATGATGTGCCAGAAGGTCGAGAACATGCCCGCGCCGTCCAGCGACGCGGCCTCGTCCAGTTCGTCCGACAACTGATGGAAGAACGCGGTCAGCACGAACACGTTGAACGGGATCGATCCGGCCGCGTACACCAGGACGAGTCCGAGCCGCGAGTCCACCAGACCCATGCTCTGCAACAGGTAGAACAGCGGCAGTACGCCGAGGTGTGCCGGCAGCGTCATGCCACCGATGAAGTACGCCGTGAACAGCGACCGCCCGCGAAACACGTACCGGCCGAGCGGGTACGCGGCCAGCAACGACACCGCCGCGCCGAGTAGAACGGCGGCGACCACGACGACCACCGAGTTCACCACGTACGTCGAGAACGATGCCTCCGTCCACGCCTTCGAGTAGTTCGCGAGACTCGGCCGCGACGGTAGCCCGAGCGGCTTGTCGAAGATCTCGGCGGTGGGGCGGAGCGAGCTGATCAGCATCACCACCAGCGGTGACATCGAGAACGCCGCGTACGCCCAGAGCAGGACCTTGAACCAAATGGCCTTCGACTGGGTCACGAGCGGCTCCTCAGGACCCGCTGCAGTACCAGCGTCGAGCCGAAGATGAACGCGAACATGAACACCGCCAGCGCCGACGACGTCCCGATCGCGTTCACGTCACCCGAGGCGAACGCGGTCCGGTAGAACAGCAGACCGAGTACGTCGGTCGAACCGGCCGGTGCGCCGTTCGAGCCGCCGAGCGCGTAGATCAGCGCGAACGCGTTCATCGAGCCGATGAAGCTCAGGATCGTGACGGTCGCCATCGCCGGTCGCAGCAACGGCAGCGTGATGTGCCAGAACACCTTCCACGAGCTCGCGCCGTCGGTGCGCGCGGCCTCGTTGAACTCCGGCGGGATGCCGCCGAGCGCGGCGCTGAACAGCAGCATCGGGAAACCGACCCACTGCCAGGTGTTGATCAGGATCACGGTCAGCAACGCCGACTTCGGGTCACCCAGCCACGGCATCGCGAGCGACTCGAGTCCGGCGCTTCGCAGCAGTGAGTTGACCGGACCGAACGTTGGGCTGAGCAACAACGTCCACAGATAGCCGATGACGAGTGGGTTGACCAGGTACGGCAGCGCGAACATGGTCTGCAAGGCGCGTTTGCCGCGGCGTACGGCGAACAACGCGACCGCGAATGCCAGACCGAGCGTGTTCTGGACCAGGATCGTCCCGGCCAGCAGCAGGAAGTTGTGCCCGAGCGCGGCCAGCAACTCGTTCCGGAACGCCTCGGTGAACAGGTGCGAGTAGTTGGACAGCCCAATGAACGTGGACCGCAGCGTGCCCTTCCACTCGAACATGCTGTAGGTCAGGCCGGTGAACAGCGGATAGACGACGAAGACGGAGTAGAGGATGAAGGCGGGGACGACGAACAGGTACGCCGCCCTCCGCCTGGTGCCACTCAGAGCCATGTGGCCACACTCTTGTCGAGCCGTGCCGCCGCCTCCTGCGCGGTGATCCGGCCGAGCAGCATCTCCTGCAGCGCCTTCGAGAACACGGTCTGCGAGGACGGGTTGCCGTACGCGAACTCGTTCATGAAGTAGGACGCGCCGTGCGCGCCGAAGGTCGTCGAGACCTCCTTGAGCAGCGGGTCCTTCGGCTCGACGCCCGGCACCGCGGACAGCTGCGAGAGCGTGTCGGTGTACAGCTGGCCGTACTGCTTGGTCGCCAGCCAGGACTCGAACTTGAGTGCTTCGGCCTGGTGCTTGCTCTTCGCGCTGACCCCGTACGAACCGTCGGTGAAGCCGGGCATCAGGCCCTGGCCACCGGCCGGCGCCGGCGGGGTGAAGACGCCGAGCTCCACGTTCGGCGCGTTCTTGCCGAAGAAGCCGAGCTCCCACAGGCCGCCCGGGTACATCGCTGCCTTGCCGGACGAGAACAGGATCTGCGCGTCGGTGTACGAGACGCCGGCCACGTTGTCCGGGAAGTACGGCTTGAGCTTGTTCAGCTCGTCGATACCGGCCACGAACGCCGGGTCGGTGAACTTCTTCTTCTTCGCCTTCACGTCGGCCAGGAACGCGTCACCGCCCCACTGCGAGGTGCCGAAGATGCTGGCCGCGATCGGCAGCACCCAGTCGTCCTTGCCGCCGAACGCGAACGGGATGATCTTGTTCGCCTTCAGCTTGTCGGCCGCGGCGGTCATGTCCGCCCAGGTCTTCGGCGGCTGGATGCCGTTGTCGGCGAAGATCTTCTTGTTGTACACGACCTGCAGCGTCTGCACCGCGAACGGGACGCCGTACACCTTGCCGTCCTTGTCGCCGGTCGCGGCCCGCAGCACGTTCTTGTCGAAGTCCTTCAGACCCGGGACCTGCTCGGTCGTCAGTGGTGTGAGTCGCCCCGCCTCGACCAACGGCTGCAACTGCGCGCCGGGGCGCAGCCAGGCCAGGTCCGGACCGCTGTCGCCGGCCAGGCCGGTGGACAGGATGGTGTCGTACTCGGTGGCCGCGGTGAAGGACCGGGCCTCGATGTGTACGTTCGGGTTCTCCTTCTCGTACTGGTCGAACATCTTCTGGTAGTTCTCCGCCGGGCCCCAGCCCCAGACCGACAGGTTGACTTTGCTACCGGACGACGAGGACGAGGAATCGGCGGAGTTGCTGGGGGAACAGGCGGCAGTGACGCAGAGCAGGGCTGCGGCTGCCAGGCCGGCTAGACGGCGCATGGCGGTACTCTCCTGAATCGGTTCAGTCTGAAGCGGCTTCAGCGTTGCGGTAGACGGTGCTGGTTGATGACCTCGGTGGCCGACGTCAGCAACAGGTCGGTGGTTTCGTGGGTGCGCTGGACGACGCCGACGTACAGGCAGTCGAGGACCAGCATCTGCGGGTGCCGCGCGGCCATCGCGCCGGCCCGGAACGGGCTGCTTTCGCCGGCCGCGGTGGTGAGCACAATCTCGGCGACGTCGGCGAGCGGGCTGCGCGGGTAGTTGGTAATCGCGATCGTGGTGGCGCCGCGTTCGCGGGCCAGGGCGAGAGGCTCGACCACCTCGGCGGTGGTCCCGGAGTGGGAGACGGCGACGGCGACGTCGCGGTGGTCACGGGCGTTGGCGCTCGCGAGGGCGTTGTGTACGTCCGTCCACAGCGCGCAGGGGCGGCCCGCCGCGTGCAGCCGGAGCTGGAGGTCGAGGGTGATCCCGGCACTGCCCGAGACCGCGAAGAAGTCGATGAACCGGGCCCGGACCAGCGCCGAGGCGGCCCGGTCCAGCGCCGACACGTCCAGCTGGGCGGCGGTCTCGTCCATCGCGGCAGTGTCACTCATGGTCAGGCTACGCAGCACCTGACTGGTCGGGTCGTCCGGAGCGAAGGTGACGGCCCGACGGATCGGGCCGTTCGCCTTGCTCCGCCCGAGCTCGGTAGCGAGGGCGAGTCGCAGCTCGGGGTATCCGCCGAGGCCGAGGCCGCGGCAGAACCGGGTGATGGTGGTCAGCGAGGTACCGCAGCGCTCCGCGAGCTCGGTGATCGTGCACGCGGCCACCACCTCGGGTTCGGCGAGGATCACCTCGGCGATCCGGTGATGTGCGGCCGACAGCGTCGGCTCGACGCCCCGGATCCGGGTGAGGATGCCGCCGGCCGTCGGTGAATACCTCTCGTACTGCTCTGCCATGGGAGGAATTTCCTCCATTCACACTTTGGATGTCAATAGTTCTCTCCGATTTGGGACATCCATCGTTGGAATGGTGGTGAATTATTAACATCTTTGGCCGGTTTCGGCGGGACTCTTTACTCATCGACGCCATCCTGTCTACAGTCACGGCCGACCAGACCATCCCGGGAGGGACGCTCCAGATGCGTAAACCGATCGTGGCGCTGATGCTGCTGGCCGGCTCAGTGCTTCTCCCCACTCAGGCGGGGGCCGTCAGCCTCGGCCCCGACCAGGCAGCCCAGGCCGAGGCGGCCGCCGGCAAGCCGCAGAGCAAGACCGTCGACGTCCAGTTGCTCGGTCTGAACGACTTCCACTCCGGTCTCACGTCCAGCTTCGGGATGACCCCGAACGGACCGGTACCGGCCGGCGGCGTCGACTACCTCGCGGCGCAGCTGGACCGGCTGCAGCGCACCAACCCGACCGGCACGCTGCGGGTGGCTGCCGGTGACAACATCTCGTCCACCTCGGTGAACGCGACCCTGCAGCACGACGAGCCGACCATCGACGCGCTGAACAAGCTGCGGCTCGACGTGTCGAGCGTCGGCAACCACGAGTTCGACGAAGGCCTGACCGAGCTGCGCCGGATGCAGAACGGCGGCTGTCACCCGATCGACGGCTGCTCGGTGCCCGGCTTCAGCGGTGCCAAGTTCCCGTTCCTGGCGGCCAACATCGTCGATCCCAAGACCGGTGAGCCGTTCTTCCCGCCGTACATCGTGAAGAAGGTCAACGGCGTCCAGGTCGGCATCATCGGCCTGACCCACAAGAACTCGCTCAAGGAAGCGCCCGGCCCGACCGCGCCGTACGACGGCCTGGACGAGGCGACCACCGTCAACAAGTACGCGGCCGAGCTCAAGGCCAACGGCGTGAACACGATCGTCGTGCTGATCCACCAGGGCGGCGGCCAGACCGGTGGCGGCCTGCCGAACCAGTGCAACCCGCTGAACGGCCTGATCGTCGACATCGTGAAGAAGTTCGACCCGTCCGTGGACGCCGTCTTCTCGGCACACACCCACAACGCGTACAACTGCGAGATCAACGGTATCCCGGTGATCGAGACCTCCGGGTACGGCCGGGAGATCGCCCGGATCACGCTCACCGTGGACCGCGCGACCGGCGACGTCGTCGGCCACAAGGCCGAGAACGTGACCGTCACGCACGACATCAAGCCGGACCCGAGTCTGACCCGGCTCGTCCAGGCCAGCAACCTGCGGTCGCAGCCGCTGGTCGACAAGCCGGTCGGCATGATCGCCGGCGACCTGACCGCGACCCGGAACACGGCCGGCGAGTCGACGATGGCAAGTGTCCTGGCCGACGCCCGGCTGAACGCCACCAAGGCGGCCGACAAGGGCGGCGCGCAGATCGCCATCCAGCCCCCGTACGGCGGTGGCATCGGCGGCGACCTGATCGTCAGCCCGACCGGCAACGACCTGCCGAACGTCGTCACCCACGGTGAGGCGCTGCGGGTCCAGCCGTTCAGCAACATGCTGGTGACGATGACGCTGACCGGCACGCAGGTCGAACGTCTGCTGGAACAGCAGTGGTGCGGCCAGACGACCGCGCGAGTACTGGGCATTTCGCAGGGACTCACCTATACCTACGACGCCGCCAAGCCCGCCTGCGACCGGATCGACCCGGCGACGATCAAGTTGAACGGAACACCGATCGACCTGGCCGCGAACTACCGGCTGACCGCGAACTCGTTCATCGCCACCGGCGGTGACGGCTTCAGCGTCCTGACCGAGGGCACCGACCGGGTGGAGAAGGTCCGTGACATCGAAGCCTTCGAGTCGTACCTGCAGGCGAACACCCCGGTCCGGCCGCCGGCGCTGAACCGCGTAACCCGGCTGAACTGATCGCCTGGGTTCAGCACATAGGAAAGAGGCTCAGCGTGCCTTCGGACCAACCGTCGATGTGGCTGGCTGCACACCGTCCGGCTGTTGTCTACTGGCCGCTGAGCCTCTTCCACCTCTGCCCCGCGGGGGGCTAACCACCGGGGATCTCAGCCCCCGTCGACTCAAGCCTGGCTGTGACCTGGTCAGCGTCGCGGGATCATCCGGTGGCCGAACTTCGTGTGACCGTTGAACAAACGGGTTTTGACGACTCCCAAAACGATGCTCGCTGAGAGCGACGGTGTCAACCCGTCCGCTGCCTCTTTGAGGCCGTTGTAACACTATCGCCTGCCCGGTAAGGGAAACGAAAAAGCCTCAGCCACGTCACGTTACAGAGCAGTGTCGGCACGCCACGTGATCGTTACCCAGGGCAACCAATCGTCACTGAACCGGTACGACGACGGTGCCTTTGGCCCGGGTGATCTCAAGCGGTTCAGTAAGTACCTCGGCCGCCGACTCCGATTTGTCCGGCCGGCCACGGCAGACAACGTAGGCACTGAAGTCCAGGTCGCGGCTGCGGTTCCCGATCCGGGTGATGGTTGCCGTCACCTCGACCACGTCTCCGGCGCGCAGCGGTTGCAGGAACTGCACGTCCGAGTACGAGGCGAACAGCCCTTCGTCGCCATCGGACTGGATACACACTTCTGTTGCCACGTCACCGAAAAGCGCCAGCACGTACGCCCCGTCGACCAGGTTGCCGGCGTAGTGCGCGTGGCTGTACGGAACGTACCGGCGGTGGACGACGGACAGGCCGATAGTTGCCTTCGACACCTATGCACTCCTCTTCAGCGGGACTCGCTTGGTCACCAGGGTGTCGACCAGGTAGCTGGCCACCTCACCCGGCGTCGTACCACGACCGAACACCCGGTCCACGCCCAGCTCGCCGGCCATCTGCTCGGTGAAACGGGGGCCACCGGCAACAAGTACCGGCCGGGCGTCCTCGGCGTACGCCTCCCGGAACGCCGCGGACATCTCCTTGGTGTTCAGTACGTGCGCCTCCCGCTGCGTCACCACCTGCGACACGAGGATCGCGTCGGCCTTCTCGGCTCGGGCTCGACGGACCAGCTCCGGTACGGCGACCTGTGCCCCGAGGTTCACCACCTTCACCTCGCGGTAGTACTCCAGGCCCTTCTCGCCCGCGAATCCCTTGATGTTCAGGATCGCGTCGATGCCGACGGTGTGCGCGTCCGTACCGATGCAGGCGCCGACCACTGTCAGCCGCCGGCGCAGGCCCTTGCGGATCGCCAGGTTCACTTCCTTCGGCGACAGCAAGGGGTAGTCCCGCTCGACCACCTCGACCTTCGACGTGTCGACCAGGTGGTTCACCGGCCCGTACACGACGAAGAAGGTGAAGTCCGGCCCGATCGGCTTGGAATGCACGACCAGCGCCGGGTCCATGCCCATCTTGTTCGCCAGTTGCACCGCGGCGCCCTCGGCCCGCTTGTCGTGCGGCACCGGCAGCGTGAACGACAACTGCACCATCCCGTCCCCGGTGGTGTCGCCGTACGGCCTGATGATGCTCACTTGCCCTCCTCCAACAACTCGATCGCCGGGTTGTAGTACGCGGCCGACCTGCGGGCCACGCCGTCCAGGCCGCGGCCGGCGTCCTGCGGGCGCTTCATCAGGCCGAAGGTGCCGTCGCCGATCGCGTTCAGCAGGCCGTCGTCGACGATCCGGTCGAGCAGGTCGACCGACTCCCCCAGTACCTGCCGGGCGCGCCGCGCGATGAAGCCGTTCGGCTCCGGGCGGAAGTCCTCGTGAAGGTTGCCGGCGGCACCTAGTACGTAGCGGACGTTCTGCAGCGCCAGGTCGCGGTCCGAGATCCACGGCGTGACGACCGCCTCGGTCATCATCCCGACCAGCAGGATGCCCTGACCGGTCATCGCGCCGGCCAGGTTGAAGAACCCGTCCAGCAGGTAGCCGCGGAACACGTCGCCGGTCATGTGCCGGGTCGGCGGCATCCACTTCAGCGGCGCGTTCGGGAACAGCTGCCGGGCCAGCATCGCGTGCGCGAGCTCCAGCCGGAACGAGTCCGGCACGTCCGGGTTGATCTCGAACGCGTGCCCGAGCCCGAGCTGCCAGTCCTCGAGCCCGGCCTCCTTGGCGAAGTACTCGTTCAGCAGTTGCGACACCGTCACCGTGTGCGCGGCGTCCACCGCGTCGGCGGTGGTCAGGTAGTTGTCCTCGCCGGTGTTGATGATGATCCCGGCCCGGGCGTGGATCTGCCGGCTGAACCGCTGGTCCACGAAGGTACGGATCGGGTTGATGTCGCGGAACAGGATGCCGTACATCGAGTCGTTCAGCATCATGTCCAGCCGTTCCAGCCCGGCCAGCGTGGCGATCTCCGGCATACACAGACCGGACGCGTAGTTCGTCAGCCGGACGTACCGGCCGAGCTCGCGGGAGGAGTCGTCCAGCGCGGCGCGCATCAGCCGGAAGTTCTCCTGCGTCGCGTACGTGCCGGCAAACCCTTCCCGGGTCGCGCCCTCGGGCACGTAGTCGAGCAGCGACTGCCCGGTGGAGCGGATCACCGCGATGATGTCGGCGCCTTCGCGGGCCGCCGCCTGGGCCTGCGGGATGTCCTCGTAGATGTCACCGGTGGCGACGATCAGGTAGATCCACGGCCGCTGCTTCGGGTCGCCGTGCCGCTTGACCAGCCGGTCCCGCTCGCGCCGCCGGCCGTCGATCCGCTTCATCCCGGCGGCCGCTGCCTTGCGGGCCGCCGATCGAGCGCGCGCCAGGTCACGACCCTCCGGCATCCGGAACGTCACCGACCCGGACGCCGCCTTCTGCGCCAGCACGGCCAGGTCCTCGGCCTCGCCGCGGATCAGCGCGTCCCAGACCGGCAGCGCCAGACCGTGCTCGAGCCCGACATCCGCGCGCACGGTGTCCGCGAGCCGGTTCACCCACGGGATGCCCTCGGTGTCGGCGCCGGTCAGCCCGGCGAGCCGAAGCACGGCCCGCTCGACCGACACCGTGGTGTGCTGCCGAGCCAGGTTGACGATCGGTTTGCCCGCCTTCCGGGCCAGACTCCGTGCCTTCCGGACCGTGACCGGATCGAGGTCGAGCTTCTTCACTGCACCAGTCACTGTGACCATCCTTCTGCCTCGTAGACGACGCGGCCGCCGACCACCGTCCGTACACACGCCGGAGTGCCCTGACTCAGATCCGGCAGCACCGGTACGCCCGCGCGCGGATCGGTCGACCAGGCGGCGACCCGCTCGTCCGGTGTCTGCACGACCAGGTCCGCGTCGGTCTGCCAAATCGCGTACGTGGCCGCGGTGCTCGGCGCGAGTACGCCCGCGTCGTCGATCCCGGCGGCTCGCCAGCCGCCGCGCGTGTGCGCCTGGAACGCGGCCCGTACGGTGATCCGCTCGGACGGCTCGTGGTGGAACGCGGCCGCGCGGACCGCCTCCCAGCCGCCTAGCTCCGTCACCGGTGCATCCGACCCGAACGCGAGTACAACCCCCGCGCGGGCCAGCGAACCGAACGGGTTCATCCCGTGCCAACGGTCACCGACCCGCTCGGCGTACATCCCGTCCGGGCCGCCCCACAGACCGTCGAACATCGGCTGCACGCTCGCCACCACACCGCAGCGCGCGAGCGTCGCGATCGTTGCCTCGTCGACCATTTCGACGTGCTCCAACCGATGCCGCGCCGCGACCAGCGCCTGGATGCCGACCTTCTCCGCCGCCAGCTCGAACCCGCGCGCGATGTTGTCCATCGCCTGGTCGCCGATGCAGTGGAAGCCGGCCTGCACGTTCCGCTCGGTACACGTGATCACGTGCTCGGCGATCTGCTCCGGCGTCAGGTACGCGTGCCCGCGGTGGTCGGCCCGGTCCGCGTACGGCTCCCGCAGCGCGGCCGTCCGCGACCCGATCGCACCATCCGCGTTCAGATCGCCCGCGAGACCCGCCAGGCCGTACGTACCGAGGTGCTCGAAGGCGCCGGGCTCACCCCAGTACAGCGTCGCCGACAGACCGAGCTGCTCGGCAAGCTCCCGGACGATCGGCAACTCCCAGATCGGCCCGATATGCGGCGCGGCCATTTCGTGGAACGCGCCGATGCCCTTCGCGGCCATCGCCCGCAGCGCTGCCTCGATCTCCTGGCGGCGCTGCTCCGGGCCGATCAGATCACCCAGCGCATCCCGTACGCGATGGTTCGCGCCGCGCTCGACCCGGCCGCTCGGGTCGAAGCCATCGCCTTCGGCCACCGGGATCAGGGCGGACGAGATCACGCCCGAATGCCCGTCGATGCGGGACAGGTACACGCGCCGGCCGCCGCCGGCCCGGTCCAGCTCCACGGCCGTCGGCGGGCGCCCCTCGGGCCAGATCGTCTCGTCCCAGCCGGCGCTGTCGATCACCGCGTCCGCGGGCAGCGTCGCCGCGTACGCCGCGAGCTTGTCCAGCGCCTCGGTCAAGGACTTCGTGCCGGTCAGGTCGAGACCGATCAGCGCCGCGCCCGTACCGGCGGTGTGGACGTGGGCATCGACGAAGGCCGGCGTCACCAGCTTGCCGTCGAGATCGATCACCTCGTCCGCGCCGTCGGCGTACGGGCCGGCGCCGGTGTCGTCGCCAAGCCAGGTCACCACCCCGTCATCGAAGGCGATCGCGGTCGCGTGGGGGTCGGCGGGTGAGTAGACGGAACCGTTGGTCAGAAGTGTGCGCACGGCCTAATCCTCCGCCAGCCTGCCCTCGAACAACCCACGGACACCCGGCTCGGCCCGCAAGAGCTCCATCGCGTACTCGGCATGGCCCGGCACGTACCCGTTGCCGACCAGCATCGTCACGTCCGCGGCCAGTCCTTCCGCGCCGAGCGCGGCGGCCGAGAACGACGTCGCCATCGAGAAGAAGATCACCGTGCCGCCGGCAGCGGTCGACAGTACGGCGCCATGCTCGCAGCCGGGAACGTCGACGCACACGACGGTGATGTCCGCGGGGCCACCGGCTGCCTGCACCGCCTCCGCCAGCGCTACCGGGTCGCGGGCGTCAGCCAGCGCGACCGCATCGGCGAGACCGGCCGCGGTCAGCCGCTCCCGCTCGGACTCGACCGGCACGACGCCGATTGTCCGGGCCGCACCAGCAGCGCGAGCGGCAGCCAGCGACAGCGAGCCGGACTTGCCTGCGCCACCGATGACTGACACGACGGGCTTGGTGCCCTTGTCGACGTACGAGCGCACCACCCGCGCGGTCAACGCGGGCGCGCCACAGACGTCCATCACCGCGAGTGACAGCTCCGGCTTGAGGTCGTCGGGCAGCTTCGCGACGATCGAGCGGGCGAACAGGATCGCGTGACCCCGCGCCGGCACCTGCTCGCTCTTGCCGTCCCAGTCCTTCAGCTCGTCGGTGATCCGCAGCGGGGTCAGCGTCAGTGAGACCAGGGTTGCGACGCGGTCACCAGGCCGGACGCCGAGCGGCGAGCCTGGGCCCACCTCGTCGACCACGCCGACGAGCATCCCGCCGGAGCCGGTGACCGGGTTCTGCATCTTGCCGCGGGTCGCGACGATGTCGAGGACGGCGCGGCGGATCGCCGCACCGTCACCACCGTGCGTGTCCGCGAGCTGACGGTACGAGGCGGCGTCCAGATTCAGCCGCTCGACCGTGATCCGCACCTCGTCCGGCCAGAGCTCCGGCCGGGCGTCGAGGCGCTCCGCCGCCTGCGGGAGCACGCCCGCCGGCGCCAGTACGCGATGCAGTCCTACCGGGCTCGATGACACAGGGTCCTCCTCGTAGCGGTCAGGCAAAATACTACTCAAACAGTGCGGTGACGAGAATTCTTACGGCGTACTGTTGGATCTGAGGGAAGTTCTATCGCTATCCTCACATGAGACCGCATCAATCCCCTGCATCACTACTTGGCCCGCGGAGGACCCGTGACCGACCTGATCACCCCGGAGCTGGCTCACTCGGAGCAGCCAGGCGACGGCCAGCCGTACCTGTACCGGCGGGCCGAACTGGTGGAACCCGACTGGACCCGGCTACCAGGCTGGAAGGACGTCACGGCCGAGGAGTGGCGCTCGGTGCAGTGGCAGCGGTCGCACTGCGTCAAGAACGTGAAGCAGCTCCGGGACGTGATGGGCGACCTGCTCGAGGAGCGGGTGTACGAAGACCTGGCCCGGGACCAGGCCGAGCGCGCCACCATGTCGATGCTGCTGCCGCCGCAGATGCTGAACACGATCGTCCCGAACGGCGCGGCCGACTACACCGAGGCCTTCTACGCCGACCCGGTCCGGCGGTACATGCTGCCGGTGTACAGCGACCGGCGTACCGACTGGCCGTCGCACCCGCACGCGACCCGGGACTCGCTGCACGAGCACGAAATGTGGGCCACGGAGGGGTTGACCCACCGCTACCCGACCAAGGTTCTCGCCGAGATCCTGCCGACGTGCCCGCAGTACTGCGGGCACTGCACCCGGATGGACCTGGTCGGGAACTCGACGCCGGTGATCGACAAGCTGAAGTTCGTCGCCAAGCCGCAGACCCGGCTGGACGACATGCTCGACTACCTGCGGCGTACGCCGGGGGTGCGCGATGTCGTCGTGTCCGGCGGTGACGTCGCGAACATGCCGTGGCCGCGGCTCGAGGCGTTCCTGAACAACCTGCTCGAGATCGAGAACATCCGCGACATCCGGCTCGCCACCAAGGCGCTGATGGGGATGCCGCAGCACTGGCTGTCGTCCGACGTCCTGTCCGGCGTCGAGCGGGTCGCGTCGGTCGCGCGCGACCGGGGCGTGATGCTCGCGATGCACACCCACGTGAACGCGGCGCAGTCGGTCACGCCGCTGGTCGCCGAGGCCTCGAAGGCGATGCTCGACGCGGGGCTGCGGGACGTACGCAACCAGGGCGTGCTGATGCGTGGGGTGAACGACACGATCCCGCAGCTGCTCGACCTGTGCTTCGCGCTGCTCGACGGGGCGAACATCACGCCGTACTACTTCTACATGTGCGACATGATCCCGTTCTCGGAGCACTGGCGGGTGTCCGTACGCGACGCGCAGCACCTGCAGCACGGCATCCTCGGGTACCTGCCCGGTTTCGCCACGCCGCGGATCGTGTGCGACGTCCCGTACGTCGGGAAGCGCTGGGTGCACCAGCTGTCCGAGTACGACGAGGTGCGCGGCATCTCGTACTGGAAGAAGAACTACCGCACCGGCATCGAGCAGCAGGACCCCGAGGCGCTGAACCGCACCTACGAGTACTACGACCCGATCGACACCCTCCCCGCCGAGGGCCAGGACTGGTGGCGCCAGCACGCCGGCACCAGCCTCGCCGAGGCCGAGCAGCGCGCCGCCGCCTCCCGGGCAGCCGCCGAGTCCCAGAAGCTGCTCGATATCAACTGACGGTCACAGCGCCGGTGGTCGGCGTTCGTACGGGGTGCTGAGGACGATGGTCGTGGTGGTCGAGACGTTGGCTCGGGCGCGGATCACGGCCAGGAGGTTCTCCAGGGCAGCGGGCGTTGCCACCCGGACGACCAGGACGTAGCTGGAGTCGCCCGCCACCGAGTAGCAGGACTCGATCTCGGGAACCTCGCGGAGGCGTTCCGGTGAGTCGTCAGGCTGAGACGGGTCGATCGGGCGGATCGAGATCAGCGCGGTCAGCGGCAGATCCAGCGCGGTGTGGTCGACGGTCGCGGCGTACCCCTGGATGATGCCGCGCTGCTCCAGGCGCTTCACCCGCTGGTGCACGGCCGAGGTGGACAGGCCGGTCGCCTTGCCCAGATCGGTGAAGCTCATCCTGCCGTCGGTCGTGAGCAGCCCGACGATCTTTCGGTCCAGGTCCTCCATCCCCAAGACATTACTTGAGCAACCACCCCACCGCAGCGTGATCTCGCGGACCGGCCGGATCCTGGCCGGGTCCTGCCTGGGTCCTGTCGGCGGGCTGTGAAAGCATCTGGGCATGGCTGACAGACCCGAACGGCTGATGCTGCTCGACACGGCATCGCTCTACTTCCGCGCGTTCTTCGGCGTACCGGACACGATGAAGGCCGCCGACGGTACGCCGACGAACGCGATCCGCGGGCTGCTCGACTTCATCGCGCGGCTGGCCGAGAACCACCGCCCGACCCATCTGGTCGCGTGCTGGGACGACAACTGGCGGCCGTCCTGGCGGGTCGCGCTGATCCCGTCGTACAAGGCGCAGCGGGTCGAGTTCGTGTCAGCCAAGGGCGAGCAGGTCGAGGACGTGCCGGACCGCCTGGAGGTGCAGGTGCCGTACATTCGCGCCTGCCTGGACGCGCTCGGGATCGCCATCGTCGGCGCCGCGGACCACGAGGCCGACGACGTGATCGGCACGCTCTCGCACCAGGCGACGATGCCGGTCGACGTCGTCACCGGCGACCGCGACCTGTTCCAGCTGATCGACGACAGCCGCGGCATCCGGATCGTGTACACGGCCGCGCGGGGCGTCGGCCGCGCGGAGGTGTACGACGAGCAGGCGCTGCTCGCGAAGTACGAGATCCCCGCCAACCGGTACGCGGACTTCGCCACCCTCCGCGGCGACGCGTCCGACGGGCTGCCCGGGGTGAAGGGCGTCGGCGAGAAGACGGCCGCCGCGCTCGTCACCGCGTACGGTGATCTGGACGCGATCCGCGCCGCGGCGGCCGACCCGGGTACGCCGATGGCGCCCGGGGTGAAGAAGAAGATCCTGGCCGCGAGCGAGTACCTCGACGTCGCGCCGAAGGTGGTCGCGGTCGCGAAGGACGCCCCGGTGGGTACGTACGACGCGAGGATCCCGGCCGCGGTGAAGGATCCCGAGAAGTGGCTGGACCTGGTCGAGCTGCTCGAGCTCGGCAGCAGCGCGCAACGCGTCATGTCCGCGCTCGACCTGGGACCGAAAGCATGAGCACGCGAGAGCTGGCCGAGCAGTTCCGGTCGGAGATCGTGACGCTTCGCCGGGCGCTGCATCAGGTGCCCGAGTACGACCTCGATCTGCCCAAGTCGCAGCAGCTGATCCTCGACGCGCTGGCCGGATTGCCGTTGGAGATCACGCTCGGCAAGGAGCTGTCCTCGGTGACCGCGGTGCTGCGCGGTGGCGGTGGTCCCGGTCCGGTCGTGCTGTTGCGTGGCGACATGGACGCGCTGCCGGTGACCGAGCGGACCGACGTTCCGTTCGCGTCCCAGCATCCGGGGATGATGCATGCCTGCGGCCACGACCTGCACGTCGCCGGCCTGGTCGGCGCGGCGAAGGTGCTGTGCGCGCTGCGGGACGAGCTGCCGGGCGACGTGGTCTTCATGTTCCAGCCCGGTGAGGAGACCAGCGGCGGCGCGCCGATCATGATCCGCGAGGGCGTACTCGACGCGGCCGGCCGCCGGGCCGACGCGGCGTACGGGCTGCATGTCGGATCGTCGTCGCAGCCGCTGGGGATGTGGAGCAGCCGGCCCGGTTCGTTCATGGCCGCGGCGGATCAGCTGCACGTACGCGTCGTCGGCGAAGGTACGCACGGATCGACGCCGTTCCGCGGCAAGGACCCGATCCCGGTGGCGTGCGAAATGGTGATCGCGTTGCAGACGATGATCACCCGGCAGTTCGACGTGTTCGATCCGGTGGTGCTGACGGTCGGGCGGATCGCGGGCGGGACCAAGGAGAACATCATCCCGGACGACGCGTTCTTCGACGCGACCGTGCGGACGTTCTCCGAGGCGACCCGCGCCAAGGTGGCGCGGACGTCCGTCCAGCTGGTCGAGTCGATGGCGGCGGCGCATGGCCTGGCTGTCGAGGTCGAGTACCAGATCGGTTATCCGGTCACGGTCAACAACCCGGACGAGTACGCGTTCGCCCGGGACACGATCGTCGATCTGTTCGGCGCCGACCGGTTCCAGGAACGTGCCAATCCGCGGTGTGGCGCCGAGGACATGTCGTACGTACTGAACGAGGTCCCGGGCGTGTACCTCAACCTGAGTGCCTGCGCCTCCCCCGACCCGGAGACCGCACCGGACAACCACTCCCCCTTGGCCAACTTCAACGACTCGGTGCTGCCGGACGCGTCGGCGCTGCTGGCCGAGCTCGCGGTCCGCCGCCTGCGGCGGTGAGGACGGCGCCGGCGATCGTGGTGGCCGCGGCGACCAGGTAGATCGCGGACACGCCGGATCCGGTGGCGACCCGGCCGCCGATCCAGCCCGCGAACGCGGCAGCGAGCTGGTACGCCGACGCGTTCACGGCGATCGCCAAGGTAGGCGCGGCGGCCGCGGTTGTCAGTACGCGGGCCTGCATGCCCGGGATCACCGAGAAGCCCACCGCGCCGACGGCGAACACAAGTAGACCGGTGAGGACCCGGCCTGGGCTCATCCAGAGGGCGACCAGGAGCACGGCGAGCAACGTCAGCGCACCGAGCTGGGACGCTCGCAGCGCCCGGTCGGCCAGGCGACCGCCGGCGAGATTGCCGATCGTCGCGCCGACGCCGTAGACGAGTAGCATCGGCGCGACGGCGGCCGCGGAGAACTCGCCCGGTCCGGTCAGCAGTGGCGCAAGGTACGTGAAGACCATCAGCAGGCCGACGTTCGCGACCGCGGTGATCGTGATCGCGCGGAGCAGTTGGCGGTCCCGGAAGACGGTGAACTCGCCGAGGGCACTGGCGCGTACGCCAGGCTGATCGCTGGGGATGTACCGCGCGACCAGGGCCAGGCCGATCGCGCAGCAGGCGGCGATGGCGGCGAACGTCGTGCGCCAGCCGAACGCGGTGCCGATCCAGGTACCGAGCGGCGCGCCGAGGATCATCGCCAGGTTCATGCCGAAGGCAACTTTCGCGACCGTGGACGCCTTCTGGTCCGGTGCCGCCGAGGTGGTGGCGATGACTATCGCGTTGGCGAAGAACGTCGCGGTGACGAAGGCGGTGACGATCCGGGCCGCGAACAGTACGCCGTAGGTTGGCGCGGCGGCCGACAGCAGGTTGCCGGCCACCGCGACGGTGAGCAGCGCGAGCACGAGGGGTTTTCGCCGTCGCCCGGCGGTGATTGCCGTCAGCAACGGTCCGCCGACGATCATGCCGAGCGCGTACGCGGTCACCAGCAGGCCGGCGGCCGGGATCGGCACGCCGAGATCGCCGGCCACCGCGGACAGGATCCCGGCGACCACGAACTCGCCGGTCGTCACTCCGAACACGCAGACCAGCAGCGCGGTCAGCTTCATAGGGTTTGCACCTCACGGATAGATTGCCTATCAACCGTGAGACACGGTAGGCCTCTCTCACGGATATCCGCAACCCGTACCATGAGAAGCATGCCGGATCAGCTCGCTGCACCGTTGCCGCCCGCGCCGGGCGCGGACTCGTACGTCGCGCTCGACTTCGCGAACTCCGTGATCGCCCTGCCGGGTGGCCAGTACGTCGATCTGCTCGGCAGCCCCGCGTCCGTCAACGCCTGGCTCAGCGCGCACGCGCTCGCGCCTGAGGACGCCGACGTCCAGGAACTGTGCGCGACCCAGCTCCGCGCGCTCCGCGAACACATCCGCTCACTCTTCACCGCGCGCGCCACCGACGTACCCGCGCTGCCTGCCGCGGTCAACGCCGTCAATGACGCGCTAACCCTCGTCCCCACCACCGCGCTGCTGCGCTGGGACGACAAGACCGGCCCCTACCGCGCCACGCCCTGCCCGACCAACGCGATCCTCGACCACGCCCTGGCCACCCTCGCCGCGAACGCCGCCGACCTCCTCACCGCCCCCGAAGCCGACCTGCTCACCCCCTGCACCGCCACCCCCTGCAACCGCTACCTACTACGCCACGGTCGCGCCCACTGGTGCTCCACCCGCTGCGGGAACCGAGCCCGAGCCGCCCGCTCCTACGCCCGGCGCACCTCACAATCGCCGCAATAGGGAACGGGGACGCCCGGTTGGGCGTCCCCGTCGTGGTGGGTTGGGTCAGCTGGCGGGTGGGGCGCCGGCTGGGGTTGCGAGGGCGGCGGCCTCCTCGTCGATATCGGTTACCGCGCCGGTGAACTGGGCGTTGTACAGGCGGGCGTAGGCGCCGTTCAGGGTCAGCAGTTGCTGGTGGTTGCCCTGCTCGACGATGGCGCCGTTCTCCATTACCAAGATCAGGTCGGCGTCGCGTATGGTGGAGAGCCGGTGGGCGATGACGAAGCTGGTGCGGTCGGAGCGCAGGGCAGCCATGGCGCGTTGAACCAGGACCTCCGTACGGGTGTCGACCGAGCTCGTCGCCTCGTCCAGGATCAGCAACTGTGGGTCGGCGAGGAACGCGCGGGCGATGGTGAGCAGCTGCTTCTCACCGGCGCTGACGTTACTGCCTTCCTCGTCGATGACCGTGTCGTAACCATCAGGCAGGCTGTGCACGAAGCGGTCCACGTACGTCGCCTTGGCCGCCGCGAGCATGTCCTCCTCGGTGGCGTCGAGATTGCCGTACCGGAGGTTGTCGCGGATCGTGCCGCCGAACAGCCAGGTGTCCTGCAGCACCATGCCGATCCGGGACCGCAGGTCGTGCCGGGTCAGCTCGGTGATGTCGACGCCGTCGAGCGTGATCTTGCCGCCGTTCAGCTCGTAGAAGCGCATGATCAGGTTCACCAGCGTGGTCTTGCCGGCGCCGGTCGGGCCGACGATCGCGACCGTCTGGCCGGGCTCGGCGACCAGGCTCAGGTCGGAGATCAGCGGCTTCGCCGGGTCGTACGAGAACGAGACGTGCTCGAACTCGACCCGTCCACGCGCGTCGGTGACCTGCTCCGGCGTCTCGTCCTCCGGCACCTGCTCCTCGGCGTCCAGTACCTCGAACACCCGCTCGGCCGATGCGACACCCGACTGCAACAGGTTCGCCATCGAGGCGACCTGGGTCAGCGGCTGGGTGAACTGGCGCGAGTACTGGATGAAGGCCTGGACATCACCGAGCGACATCGTGCCGGACGCGACCCGCAAACCACCGATGACCGCGATCACCACGTAGTTCAGGTTCCCGACGAACATCATCACCGGCATGATCAGGCCGGAGATGAACTGCGCGCCGAACGCCGCCTGGTACAGCTCGTCGTTCTTCTTCGCGAAGTTCGCCTCGATCTCCTTCTGCCGGCCGAAGACCTTGACCAGCTCGTGACCGGTGAACGCTTCCTCGATCTGCCCGTTCAGCGCGCCGGTGTGCCGCCACTGCGCGACGAACCGGGTCTGCGACCGCTTCGCGATCACCGCGGTCAGCACCATCGAGATCGGGATCGAGATCAGCGCGATCAGCGCCAGCGTCGGCGAGACGACGAACATCATCGTCAGGACGCCGATCACCGTCAGCAGCGAGGTGAGCAGCTGGCTCAGGGTCTGCTGCAGGCTGGTCGAGATGTTGTCGATGTCGTTCGTCACCCGGCTGAGCAGCTCGCCGCGCGGCGCGCCGTCGAAGTAGCTCAACGGCAGCCGGTTCAGCTTGTCCTCGACGTCCGAACGCAAGCTGAGGATGGTCCGCTGGACCACGCCGTTCAGGATGTAGCCCTGGGCCCAGGACAGGAAGAACGCGCCCGCGTACAGCCCGAGGACCAGCAGCAGAACGTTGCGCAGGGCATCGAAATCGATGCCGACGCCCGGGATCAGGTCGATTCCCTGCAGCAGGTCGGCGAGCCGGCCGTTGCCGGCGGCCCGGGTCTGCTCGATCACCTGCTCCTTGCTCACTCCGTGCGGCAGTTTCTTGCCGATCGCGCCGGCGAAGATGATGTCCGTGGCCCGGCCGAGGATCTTCGGGCCGAGCACCGAGAGCCCGACGCTGAAGATCGCCAGCAGGACGACGCCGGACACCTGCAACCGGTGCGGCCGCAGCCGGCCGAGCAGCCGCTTCGCGGACGGCAGGAAGTTCATGGACTTGTCGCCCGGGATACCGCCCGGAGGCCCGAATGCCCGGCCCGTGGTCGGCCGCTCGGTGGCCTTCACCGTCTCGTTGCCCTCCGGAGCGGCCTCGTTCTCCTCGCTCATGCCGCCTCCTCCGCGGACCGCTGGGACTCGACGATCTCGAGGTACGTCGGGCACGTGTCGAGCAGTTCTTCGTGCGTACCGGTGCCGACGATCGCACCGTCCTCGATCACCACGATCCGGTCGGCGTCGATGATGGTCGAGACGCGTTGCGCGACCACGACCATGCAGGCGTCCCGGGTGACCGGCCGCAGCGCCGCGCGAAGCCGCGCGTCGGTGGCCAGGTCGAGCGCCGAGAACGAGTCGTCGAACAGATAGATCTCGGGTTTGCGGACCAGCGCCCGCGCGATCGCGAGCCGCTGCCGCTGACCGCCGGAGACGTTCGTGCCGCCTTGCGCGATCGGCGATTCCAGTCCGTCCGGCATCGCCTCGACGAAGTCACGCCCCTGCGCGATCTCCAGCGCTTCCCACAGTTCGTCGTCGGTCGCGTCCGGGTTCCCGTACCGCAGGTTGCTGGCGACCGTCCCGGAGAACAGGTACGGGCGCTGCGGCACCAGGCCGATCCGCTCCCAGAGCGCCTCGGGTTCGATGTCGCGTACGTCGACGCCGTCCACCAGCACCCGGCCCTCGGTCGCGTCGAACAATCGGGGTACGAGGGACAGCAATGTCGTCTTGCCCGCGCCGGTACTTCCGATGATCGCGGTCGTCTGCCCCGGCGAGGCGGCGAAACTGATGTCGCGCAGCACCGGTTCGGCCGCGCCCGGGTACTTGAAGGAGGCGTTCTCGAAGACCAGCTCGCCGCGACCGGTGAAGCTGCTGATCGGGGTGGCCGGCGGGCGTACCGACGAGTCGGTGTCGAGCACCTCGGCGATCCGGTCCGCGCAGACCGCGGCGCGTGGCACCATGATCATCACGAACACGCCCATCATCACCGAGAACAGGATCTGGATCAGGTAGCTCAGGAACGCGGTCAGCGCGCCGACCAGCATCTTCCCGTCCTCGATCCGGGAGGCGCCGAACCACAGCACCGCGACGCTCGACACGTTCAGGATCAGCATCACGGTCGGGAACACCAGCGCCATCAGCCGGCCGGCCCGGATCGCGGTGTCGGTCAGGTTCTCGTTCGCCTCGCCGAACCGCTTCACCTCGTGCGGTTCCCGGACGAACGCGCGGACCACCCGGATCCCGGTGATCTGCTCGCGCAGCACCCGGTTCACCCCGTCGATGTTCTTCTGCATCTTCCGGAACTGCGGAACCATCCGGCTCGCGATGAACCCGACGCTGATGGCGAGCAGCGGTACGGCGACCGCGACCAGCCACGACAGCCCGACGTCCTGACGGACCGCCATGATGATGCCGCCGACCATCGTGATCGGCGCCGCGACCAGCATCGTCGTGGTCATTACGACCAGCATCTGGATCTGCTGTACGTCGTTGGTGCTGCGCGAGATCAGCGTCGGCGCGCCGAACTGGTTGACCTCACGGGCGGAGAACTCGCCGACCCGGTGGAACACCGCGGCGCGGACATCCCGCCCGAACAGCGCGGCCGTCTTCGCGCCGAAGTACACGGCGGTGATCGTGCAGGCGATCTGCAGCAGGCTGACGCCGAGCATCCAGCCGCCGGTCCGCATGATGTAGCCGGTGTCGCCCTTGGCCACGCCGTTGTCGATGATGTCGGCGTTGAGCGTGGGCAGGTAGAGGGAGGCGATCGTCCCGACCAGCTGCAGGACCACCACCAGGGACAGGTTTCCCGCGTACGGACGCAGGTGCGTACGCAAGACTCGAAGTAACATCAATCTTCCCCAGAGTCGTGATGACGGGCGCCTTCGAGCGCGAACTCGACGACGTCCTCGGAAGCCGGTGGCTGACCGGTGTGGCGTTTGCGGAGCCCGTCGTACGCGAGGTCGACGATCTCCTCGGCGGTCAGCGCGTGGCCGCCGGAAATCAGTGGGTGGGTGGCGGAGAAGGTGAGCAGCCCGATCATCCGGACCACCTCCTCCGGTGGCAGCCGGAGCTGGTCCGCGTCCGGCCGGAGCAGGTCGGCGAACGCGGCGTTGGTCAGGTCGGACTGACGCTTGCGGCGCGCCTCGTCCATCGGAGTCTGTTTCAGGTCCGGCGGCCGGCGCAGCCGCATCGCGACCATCAGCCGGAAGATCCGGCGCAGCAGCGTCTGGCTGGCCTCGACCGCGGCGATGGTCCGCTCCCGCAGCGGCAGCGACCGGTCGACCTGCTGCAACGCGACGATCACGTCGCTGGTGTCCATCGCGGTCGCCATCACCGCCTGCAGCAACGCGTCCTTGCTGCCGAAGGCGCGGAAGATCGTGCCTTCGGCGACGCCGGCCGCTTCGGCGATCCGCTTGGTGCTGACCTCCGGGCCGAACTCCTCCAGCAACGGCAGTGTCGCCTCGACGATCGCGGCGCGCCGCTCCTCGGGTGGCAGTGGGGTTGCTCGTGGACTCACGTGCTCCACGATAACTGAGTGAGTACTCACTCACAACTACGCCCAAGCCTGATCGTAGGCATGAGTGAGTACTCACTCACAACTGCATTTCGCCGGTTTGCGCGTACCGTACAATGTACGGACCTTGCCCGGAGTTGACCTCTACATTGCTAGAGGTTCTAGCGTCGGGTTTTGTCGGTGGTGTGCGGAATCATCGACAGTCCCCGACCGACCGATTCAGCGGAGCCCAGCTGTGAGTATGGAAATGACCGCGTGGAACTCGATGTACCACGCGATGCACGCGCAGGACGAGAAACGTCCGTTCTCCCGCGCGACGCTGCACCGGATCCTGGCGTTCGCGCGACCACACCGCAAACACCTGATCTGGTTCCTGGTGCTGAGCACCGGCGGCGCCGTGCTTGCCGTGGCGACCCCGATCCTGGCCGGCAACGTCGTGAACGCGATCGTCGACGGCAAGGCGTTCGACGTCGTGCTGCGGCTGTCGCTGCTGATCGCGCTGATCGCGGTCGCGGAGGCCGCGCTCGGACTGTTCACCCGCTGGCTGTCGGCCAGTATCGGTGAAGGCCTGATCCTGGATCTGCGGACCGCGGTCTTCGATCACATCCAGCGGATGCCGATCGCGTTCTTCACCCGGACCCGGACCGGCGCGCTGGTCTCCCGGCTGAACAACGACGTGATCGGCGCCCAGCGCGCGTTCAGCGACACGTTGTCCGGCGTGGTCAGCAACCTGGTGGTGCTGGTGCTCACGCTGTTCGTGATGCTGCGGGTGTCGTGGCAGATCACGCTGCTCGCGCTGGTCATCCTGCCGATCTTCGTCATTCCGGCCCGCCGGTTCGGGTCGCGGCTGGCCGGGCTGCAGCGCGAGGCCGCCGACTACAACGCCACCATGAGCACGCAGATGACCGAGCGCTTCTCGGCGCCGGGCGCCACGTTGGTCAAGCTGTTCGGCCGGCCGGCGCGGGAGTCGTCCGAGTTCGCGGTCCGGGCCCGGCGGGTGCGGGACATCGGCGTCCGGACGGCGATGGTGCAGTGGATCTTCGTCACCGCGCTGACCCTGGTCTCGGCGCTGGCGCTCGCGGTCGTGTACGGGCTCGGTGGCTTCCTCGCGCTGCGGAATCAGCTCGACGCGGGTGCCGTGGTGTCGATGGCGCTGCTGCTGACCCGGCTGTACTCACCGCTGACCGCGCTCGCGAGCGCGCGGCTCGAGGTGATGACCGCTCTGGTCAGCTTCGAGCGGGTCTTCGAGGTGCTGGATCTCGAGCCGCTGATCAAGGACAAGCCGGGCGCTGGGCGGGTCCCGGAAGGGCCGGTCGCGGTCGAGTTCGACGCGGTCAGCTTCGCGTACCCGTCCGCGGACAAGGTGTCGCTGGCGTCGCTCGAAGAGGTCGCGAAGCTGGACACCCGCGGCGGCGTCGAGGTGCTGCACGAGGTGTCGTTCCGGGCCGAGCCGGGGCAGATGGTCGCGCTGGTCGGCTCGTCCGGCGCCGGCAAGTCGACGATCGCCCAGCTGCTCCCCCGGCTGTACGACGTGGACTCGGGCGTGGTGCGCCTGGCCGGTACCGACGTACGCGACGTGTCCGCCGAGTCGTTGCGCGAGACGCTCGGGATGGTCACGCAGGACGGCCACCTCTTCCACGACAGCATCCGGGAGAACCTGCTGCTCGCCCGTCCGGAAGCCTCCGAGGCCGAGGTCTGGGACGCGTTGGAGCGCGCCCGGCTGAGCGAGCTGATCCGGTCGTTGCCGGACCAGCTGGACACGGTGGTCGGCGAGCGTGGATACCGGTTGTCCGGTGGTGAACGCCAGCGGCTGACGATTGCCCGGTTGCTGCTCGCGCAGCCGCGGGTGGTGATTCTCGACGAGGCGACCGCGGCGCTCGACTCGACCAACGAGGCAGCGGTGCAGGCGGCACTGACCGAGGCGCTCGCGGGGCGTACGGCGGTGGTGATCGCGCACCGGTTGTCGACGATCCGCGCGGCCGACCAGATCCTGGTGATCGAGGACGGCCGAATCGTCGAACGCGGCCGGCACACGGAACTCCTCGCCGCCCGCGGACGTTACGAAGAGCTGTACCGGACCCAGTTCGACCAGCCGGGGGCGGAAGGCACGCCGGTTCCGGCCTGAGCTGGCGTCACCGAACGACTGACATTCGAACCCTTGAGATGCGAACCAGAACGAGGAGGTCGCCGGCTTGGCGGTCACGGGGCAGGAACTGGCAGGCTACGCGGCGGTCTTCCGTCCATCCGATCCACCCCGGGAAGGCCGGGTAGCTTTCTGGGACCCTGACGGCGGCCCGCTACCGACCGGGCTCGGGGATCACGTCGAGCTCGCCACCGAGCAGACGGTTGTCCAGGCGGTCGAGTTGCCGGTCGGCGAGGCCGTCGGCGTGCTCGGGCGGATGCGGCGGGCGGCCGGCGCGCACCCGTCGGCCGCGTTCTGGGGTGGTGCCGCGCTGGTCGCGCTGCAACTGGTTGCCCGGGGCAAGCTCTTGCCGGGCGTCTCCCCCGCCGGGTACGACGCCTGGCGGGTCGGCCCGCTCGATCCCGACGACGTGACGCGCGTACTGACTCTCGCCGAAGCCATGCCGCCATCGGCCCGCGCGCTTCCCGCCGCCGAGGCGGGTACGCGGGTGCCGGTGGCGGAAGAGCTGCTGCGCGAGTTCCTCGACGCGGTCGCCGACGGGATGCCCCGGTCGCCTGCCGCCGCGAAGGCGCACCGGACCGACCTGTTCAGCGCGACCACGCCGCAGCGCGCCGACCGGTTGCGCGGGTGGGCCGACGAGGTGTCGGCCGGGCTCGACAGCGGCGTACGGATCTCGTTGCGGATCGAGATGGCGGAGTCACTGAACTTCGCCGCGATCGTCCAGCTGCACAGTTTGAAGGACCCGACTCTCGTCCGCGACGCGGATGACGTCTGGTCCGACGACGTACCCGGCTTCGGTCCGCGGGCACGGATCGACGCGACCCTGGCGATCCGGCGCGCGGCGCGCGTGTGGCAACCACTGACCCGGCTGCTCGACTCCCCCGTGCCGGACCAGATGGAGCTGGCGGACGAGGATGTGGCCGATCTGCTGGCCGGTTCGGGGCAACGGCTCACGGCGGCCGGCGTCGATCTGCACTGGCCGCGCGGTCTCGGCCGGAAGTTGACCGCGCGGGCCGCGATCACCTCGGCCGACGGACCGCCGAGCGATCTGCCGAGCTTCTTCGGCGGTCAGACCACGCTCGACTTCAGCTGGCAGGTGGCGCTCGGCGACGACCCACTCTCCGAGGCGGAGCTCGATCAGCTGGCCGAGGCGACGCGGCCGGTCGTACGGCTGCGGGATCAGTGGATGCTGATCGACCCCGAGCTCGCCCGCAAGGCCCGCGAACGCATCCTCAAACCGGTCACCGCGATCGACGCGCTCGGGGCCGCGCTGACCGGTACTACCGAGGTCGACGGCCGGCAGGTCACGGTCACCGCGACCCGCTGGCTCGAGGATCTGCGCGCCCGGATCGCCGACCCGGAGCGGGCCGACGATCCGATCGAGGCGCCGGCCGGGTTGCAGGCGACGCTGCGCGACTACCAGCTCCGCGGCCTGCGGTGGCTTTCAAGGATGACCTCGCTCGGCCTCGGCGGCTGCCTCGCCGACGACATGGGTCTGGGCAAGACGATCACGCTGATCTCCTTGCATCTGCATCGTCAGCAGTCCGGTGACACGGCCGGACCGACGCTGGTCGTGTGTCCGGCATCGCTGCTCGGCAACTGGGAGCGCGAGGTTCAGCGGTTCGCTCCTGGCACGCCGGTACGGAGGTTCCACGGCACCGCGCGTTCGCTGGATGATGCCCAGGACGGCTTCGTCCTGACGACGTACGGGACGCTCCGCCGCGATGCCGCCCGCCTGGCAGATCATCGCTGGGGCTTGGTCGTCGCGGACGAAGCGCAGCACGTCAAGAACCCGTCATCCAGTACGGCGAAGGCACTTCGCACCGTGCCGGCGTTGTCGCGGGTCGCGTTGACGGGTACGCCGGTGGAAAACAATCTCTCCGAGCTCTGGGCGATCCTCGACTGGACCACGCCGGGCCTGCTCGGACGGCTCGGCACGTTCCGGAGTCAGTGGGCGACACCGATCGAGGCGGACAAGGACGAGGAGATCGCGGCCCGGCTGGCGACGCTCGTACGCCCGTTCCTGCTGCGGCGGCGCAAGTCCGACCCGGGGATCGCGCCGGAGCTGCCGCCGAAGACCGAGACCGATCAGCCGGTGTCGCTCACCCGCGAGCAGGTGGTGTTGTACGAGGCAACCGTCCGCGAGCTGATGGCCGACATCGAGTCCAGCGACCGGATGGCGCGCCGCGGGAAGATCGTGAAGCTGCTGACCGGGCTCAAGCAGATCTGCAACCACCCGGCGCAGTACCTGAAGGAGCCGGACGAGGCCCGGTTGAGCGGCCGCTCCGGGAAACTCGAGCTGCTCGACGAGTTGCTGGAAACGATCGTCGCCGAGGACGGCGCGGTGCTCGTGTTCACCCAGTACGTGGCGATGGCGCGGCTGCTGGAGCGGCATCTCGCCGACCGCGGCATTCCCAGCCAGCTGCTGCACGGGGGTACGCCGGTGGCGCGGCGCGAAGAGATGGTGGACCGGTTCCAGGCCGGTGCGGTGCCGGTGTTCCTGCTGTCGTTGAAGGCGGCCGGGACCGGGCTGAACCTGACTCGTGCCGATCATGTCGTGCACTACGACCGGTGGTGGAACCCGGCGGTCGAAGATCAGGCGACCGATCGGGCGTACCGGATCGGGCAGACGCGGCCGGTGCAGGTGCACCGGTTGATTGCCGAAGGCACCATCGAGGACCGGATCGCGTCGATGCTCGCGACCAAGCGGGAGCTGGCGGAGGCGGTCCTGACCGGAGGCGAGGCGGCCTTGACCGAGTTGTCGGACGCCGAGCTGGCCGATTTGGTCGAGTTGCGGGCCGACCGTTCGGCCCTGGGTGGAAGTGCGCGGGCGCGGGGAGGTAAGCGATGAGTGCGGTGCGAGGGTTCCCGGCGTTCGCCGCGTCGAGCGCGCAGGCCCGGAGTACGCGCGGGCGGTCGTGGTGGGCGCGGGCCTGGGTGCAGGCGATGGAGGACACGTCGCTGGACAACGCCCAGTTGAAGAAGGGCCGCCGGTACGCGAACTCGGGGCAGGTCGGCACGATCACGATCAGCGCCGGGCGGATCGCCGCCACGGTGTACGCGCCGGAGGACACGTACGAGTCGGTCGTGCAGGTCGACGAGTTGGACGCGGAGGACTGGCGGCGGTTCCTGGAGCAGGTCGCGGCGCGGGCGGGACATATCGCGGCGTTGCTCGATGGCGAGATGCCGCACAACCTGGTGGAGGCGGCGTCCGATGCGGGTGTCGCGCTGCTGCCCGGGATCGGCGATCTCGACCCGAGTTGTACGTGCGACGCGTGGGAGTTGCCGTGCCAGCATGCGGCGGCGCTGTGCTACCAGGTGGCGTGGTTGCTGGATGCGGATCCGTTCGTGCTGCTGCTGCTTCGCGGGCGCACTCGGGAAGACATCCTCACCGAGCTGCAACGCCCGAGCACAACCACCGAAGGGGACAGCGCGGGCGAGCTGGATGGTGAGCAGGCAGGGGTTCCCTTGGCCGAGGTGCTTGCCGCGACGCCGGGCGAGCTCCCCGAGGTGCCGGAGTTACCCGGGAAGGTTGCGCTCGATCAGCTACCTGTTGCCGCGATCGAACCACCCGATGGGGTTGGTCCGGCGGTTCTCCAGTTGCTCGTACTCGACGCTGCCCGCCGCGCGCGTGCCGTCCTCAACGCGCTCCTGCAGAACACGGCCGAGCCGGCACCGCTCGACGAATGGCAGGACACGATTCGGTTGGCGGCTGACTTCCCGGAGCTCGCCGCGCCGCTGACCACGGCGACCGGGCGGGAGCTTGCCCTCGGCATCCAAGCCTGGCAGTACGGCGGCGCGCCGGGGCTCGACGTCCTCGAACACACCTGGACGCCCGACCCCGCCGACCTCAACCGTGCCCGCACCGAGCTCCAGGCCGCCGACGATCAACTGACGATCACCACCTCGGCCAACCACCTCACGATCACGCAGCCTGACTCGCCCGGCACCGCCACGCACCTCGGCGCGTCGGACCAGCTTCAGTTGCGATTGGATCGGGCCGGGCGCTGGCACGCCTACCGGCTCGTCGGCGACGTGTGGACGCCGGCGGCGCCCGCGTCCGTCGACCCGCTCGCGGCATTCGCGACGGATTGGTAATCAGTTTGGCGGGTCCAAGCAGCCCTGCTAATGTTCTCTCAACTTCGGAGAAGGAGGCGAGTTGATGACCGCGCGATTCCGCGCCGCCGCACGTTCGGTGGCGTACACGGTCATGCAATTCACCTACTGAATCTCCGAAAGGGACCTACGTTGTCCAACCTTTCTTGGCATACCCGCGTCGAGACCCCGGCTGACATCGAGCCGCTCCGTGACATCACCCGCGCCGCGTTCGGCCGCGAGCTTGAGGTCGACTATCTGGACGCGCACCGCGACCACCCGATCGCGTGGATTCCGGGCCTGTTGTTCGTGGCCACCACCCCGGACGACCGGCCGATCGCGTACGCGCTGCTGACCCGCTGCCATGTCGGTGACGTGCCGGTGCTGTCGCTCGGCCCGGTCGCGGTCATCCCGGAGTACCAGGGTGGCGGCGCCGGGGGCGCGACGATCCGGGCCGCGCTCGCGGCCGCGCAAACCCGGTCCGAGCCCGCGATGATGGTGCTCGGCCACAAGGAGTACTACCCGCGGTTCGGGTTCCGGCAGGCTACCGAGTTCGGTATCCACCATCCGGAGTACGACGGACCGCACTTGATGGCGCTCGCGCTCGGTGACCAGACCGTGCCGGCCGGGCTCCTGACGTACCCCGTCACCGCCTGACCAATCCGCCTCACCCCGAGGGCCCGCGCCCTCGGGGTGAGGCGGCGGAACAAGGTTCTCCACTGCTCTTGGGGGTTCTCCACCTGTGTGCGGGTGGAGAACCCTCAAGAGCAGTGGAGAACCTTCGCGGGATCACTTGCGCGCGCTCCTTGTGCATGTGAAAGAGTCGGCAGATGACGTTCACCACCCGGCCCACGCTGCGGGGCACGTTCGGGATGGTTTCGTCCACGCACTGGCTGGCGTCACAGTCGGCGATGCGCATCCTGGAACTCGGCGGGAACGCGTTCGACGCGGGCGCGGCCGCCGGGTTCGTCCTGCATGTGGTCGAGCCACACCTCAACGGACCCGGTGGCGAGGTTCCGGCGATCATCGCGACCGCCGAGGATCCGGCCCCGCGAGTGTTGTGCGGACAAGGTGTCGCGCCGGCGGGCGCGACGATCGAGCACTACCGGTCGCTCGGCCTGACTCTCGTACCCGGCTCTGGTCCGCTCGCCGCGACGGTGCCTGGTGCGGTCGATGCGTGGCTGCTGTTGCTGCGTGATCGCGGGACGCTGCCGCTGCGCGTCGTACTGGAGCCGGCCATCGAGTACGCGCGCAACGGGCACCCGCTCGTACCGCGGGTCGCGGAGACGATCGGGACCGTGCAGCAGCTGTTCGAAGAGCACTGGCCGACGTCGGCCGCGCTCTGGTTGCAGGACGGGCGCCCGGCGACCGGACGGTTCCGCAACGAGGCGTACGCCGCGACGCTCGAACGGCTCGTGACCGAAGGCGAAGCGGCCGGGACCGACCGGCTCGTCCAGCTTGAGGGTGCGCGCAACGCTTGGCGAGAGGGGTTCGTCGCGGAGGCGATCGACAAGTTCTCCCGCTTGCCGCACCGGGATTCCAGCGGCGCCGCTCATGCCGGACTGGTGACAGGCGCCGACCTGGCCGCGTTCGAGGCGAGTTGGGAAGACGCGGCAACCTATGACTGGAACGGCTACACGGTCGCGAAAACCGGTCCCTGGGGACAAGGTCCAGCGCTCCTGCAATCGCTCGCGGTCCTCGCGGCGCTCGGGGACGTGGATCTGGACAGTGCGGACGGGGTGCACACCACCGTCGAGGCGATGAAACTCTCGTACGCCGACCGCGAGGCGTGGTACGGCGACGGTGCCGACGTACCGCTGGACACGCTGCTCTCCCCCGCATACGCGGCCGAGCGCGCGAAGCTGATCGGATCGGATGCCGCCTTCGACCTTCGACCCGGTCGTCCCGACGGTCGCGAACCGCGTTTGCCATCGGTTGCCACCGGCAAGGAAGCCGGCGACGCGACCACGGGTGAGCCGACCGTCTCCGCCACCGGAGTGACTCGTGGCGACACCTGTCATGTCGATGTCGTCGACCGGTGGGGCAACCTGATCTCGGCGACGCCGAGCGGTGGGTGGCTGCAGTCGTCGCCGACCATCCCCGAGCTCGGGTTCTGCCTCGGCAGCCGGGCACAGATGTTCTGGCTGGAGGACGGACTGCCGGCCTCACTTGCTCCCGGCAAACGACCGCGCACCACACTGACGCCGACGCTCGTACTGCGCGACGGCGAGCCCGTGATGGCCTGCGGATCACCCGGTGGGGACCAGCAGGACCAATGGCAGCTGCTGTTCTTGCTGCGGCACCTCGGCGCCGGCCTCGACCTCCAAGAAGCGGTCGACGCACCGGCCTGGCACACCACTGGATTCCCGTCGTCGTTCTACCCGCGCGCGAGCGAACCAGGCGGGCTGGTCATCGAGAGCCGGGTGGCGAAGCACATCCGCGACGAACTCGTACGCCGTGGGCATGTCGTCACCACGTCCGACCCGTGGATCCTCGGCCGGCTGTGCGCCGTACGCAAGGAACCGGACGGAATCCTGGCCGCGGCCGCCAACCCGCGCGGCATGCAGGGTTACGCGGTCGGTCGCTGACCGAGCGCCGCCTCGGCGGCGGCCTCGACATGCAGGCGGGCGGCGGCACTCGCGGCGGTGGCGTCGCCGGCCTCGATCGCGTCGACGAGCCGGACGTGTTCGCCGGACGAGTGCGGTGCGCGCTGCGCGGCGCCGACCCGGAACACCCAGTGCACGTGGTGGTACATCGCGGCCGAGATCGAGTGCAGCCAGCGGTTCCCGCTGATCTCGATCACGGTCCGGTGGAAGGCGCTGTTCAACTCGGCGACCCGATCGAAGTCGGCGGCCTCGGTCGCCGCGTTCGCCGCCTCGATCAGGCGGCGCAACTCGGCGATCCCGTCGGCCGTGGCCCGCTCCGCCGCCAGGCCGGCGGCCAGCGTTTCGAGCTGCTGCCGGACGGCGAACAGGTCCCGCACCGCGGTCTCGTCGAGCGTCGCCACGACCGCGCCACGGCGCGGCAGGATCTGCACGAAGCCCTCGGCCTCGACCACCCGCAGCGCCTCGCGGACCGGGTTCCGTGACACTCCGAAGTCGTCCGCCAGCCGGGTTTCGGTCAGCCGCTCACCCTGCTCGTACTCGCCGTCGACGATCCGCCGCCGCAGCTCCGCGAGCACCTGCTCCCGGAGCGCGACATGGTCGGCCCCGATCGTGCGGACGGCCAAACCACCATCCACCACGCCGTCGATCACGCTGCTGCTCGGCTCCACCCTGGCTCCTCTCCCGGTCGGAGGCCCAAGGTTACTGGCCGAGGATCTTCTGCACAGCGGCCGTGGTGATCGGGTGGTAGCCCGGCCGCGCCTTCTCGAAGACCTCGGCGGCGAACGCGCGGTCCGTACCGGCCAGGGCCTGGTAGACCGGGAGGATCAGCTTCATCCGGCCGACCTTGGTGAGGAACTCGGCCAGCTCCGCGTACGACGCCTCGTAACTGCTCGCCGCGACGATCTGGTACCACCGGCGAGCGATCTCCCCGTTCGCCGTGCCGGTCAGGCCGAAGGCACGGTCGAGCTGGCGCAACAGCACCGGACTGAGTACGTCAGGCGCCGCGTCCAGCATCCGCAGCCACTCCTGCGTAGTCCACTGCTCGGCGCCCAACGGCAGCTCACCCGTGGTCAGCCAGCGCGTACGCGCCTCGTCCACGCCCTGGAAACGGGCCGAGACCGCGCGCTTCGCGAACGCCGGAATGCCCGGCTCGTACAGCCACGCGGCCAGCTCCGCCTCGGTCACCACGCCGGGATGCGCCGCCAGCAGGTGCTCCCGGAAATGCTCGACGAAGTTGTCGGTGTTGATGCTGCGGAACGCGAACTGGTCGAAGTATCCACGCAGGAACGGGTCGAACACCTGACGGGTGAACCGCTCCTCCAGCCAGGACAGGAACCACGAACCCTTCAGCGGCCCGGTGCCCGAGTTGCCGTGGTACTCCGACCGGTGATGCAGCCCGGGCAGCTCGGTCGCCAGCTCGGCCGGCGTCAGCGGATCGAGTTTCACCACCGTCGCGTGCTGCTTGATCGCCGTTTCCATCGCGGCGAACTCGGTCCCGTACACCGCCTCGACGATCCGGTTCTCGACGTACGACGTGAAGCCCTCGTTCAGCCAGATGTCGTCCCAGCTGTCCTGCGTGACCAGGTTGCCGGACCAGCTGTGCGCCAGCTCGTGCGCGATCACGCTGACCAGCGACTTGTCGCCGATCACCACGGTCGGCGTCGCGAAGGTCATCCGCGGATTCTCCATCCCGCCGTACGGGAAGGACGGCGGGAGGACGAGCAGGTCGTAGCGACCCCAGCGGTACGGGCCGAACAGTTCCTCGGTGACCCGCATCATCTCTTCGGTGTCGGCGAACTCGGTCGCTGCGCTCCGTACGGTGGCCGGCTCGGCCCACACGCCGGACCGTTCGCCGAGCGGCTCGAACACCAGATCACCCGCGGCGATGGCCAGCAGGTACGAGGGGATCGGCTCGGGCATCACCACGTCGTACGAACCCGTACGCCGGGAGGTCGTGCCGTTGTCGGCGCTCATCAGCACCATCAGCTCGGCCGGCGCGGTGACATGCGCGGCGTAGCTGAACCGTACGCTCGGCGTGTCCTGCGTGGGCACCCAGCTCCGGGCGTGGATCGCCTGCGACTGGCTGAACATGAACGGCAGCACGCCACCGGCCGTCATCGACGGCTCCAGCCACTGCAGACCCGTAGCGGTCGGCGCGGTCCGGTAGCTCACCTTGACCCGCGGATGGCTCGCGGTCCGGATCGTGAGCGCGGAACCGAGCTCCTTGTCCGGCACGCCGAGGCCGTACTCGAGCGGCTCCCAGCCGCCGGGCGTCTGCCCTTCCACCCCCAGCACGGTCAGGTCGCGGGTGTCCAGGACCAAGCGGTCACCCGCACCGGTCCAGGCAAGAGTGTGGGTGGCACTGCCGGTCAGTACCTTTGCCTCGAAGTCGAGCCCGAGGTCGAGTTCGAGGTGGGTGGTCCGAACCAGGGCAGGCTCGGCGTAGGAGTGGCGATCGTGCGTCAAGGGATACTCCCGGGTGAGGCGTCCGGGGAACAGTACCCACGTCCCGGCCCGTTCTGACGGCCATTCTGAGCCACCCGCACCACCGTGCCAAAACCCCGGTTATTTCAGGCGTAGGACACTAGAGACCGGGCGTCCGGGGGTCCTTGCTCTGTCCGGCCGTCCGGTCCTGTGTTGCCGCCGGCGTCGTCGCTGGGCGGCCGATGGCGGCCGGGGAGGCGAGGCCGGTCAGCCCTCTGCCGGCGTCCGCCGCTGGTCTGGCGGTGGTTGCCTCGTGGAGCAGCGCCTGCACCACTGGGCGCGGATCGCCGTCCCGGGTTCCGCCCGCCACGGCGAAGGTGACGCCTGGTGTCTGTCCCGGCGTCTGGGACACGACGCCCAGCACCCATTCGTCCGGCGGCAGCCGGTCGGACGACCACGCCTGCTGGGGAAGGTGGTCCATCCCGGCGGGTGCCGGCACCACAGAGTGCACCCCGCCGTCCCACACCGGGCGTACGTCGCGGGTCTGCTGCGGCTCGCCTAATGGCGTGTACCGGAGCACGTCACCAGCTGTCTGGTTGGACGAGTCGGTCCAGACCGCCGCGTACCGCCGTTCGTCGACGACTCCTGCCCGCCCGTTCGCTCATACGCGCTCCGCGGAGTGAACTGCGTGCCATCGGCTGCCAGCTCGTCCGACAGGTAGGCCCGGCCGAGCCCGTTGTCCATCGCGCGCAGTGGGCCTTCGGCGCGTTCGGCGTGCAGCCGCTGGACGAGCGGTAGCGGGTCGCCCGAACGCATGGATCCGAACGGGGTGAACCGGTAGTGCGGAACCTCTCCGGGGTTCTCTGACATCACCGCCAGAACCCAAGCGCCCTCCGGCTGCCGGTCGGACGGCCGTACGTCGGGATCCGGTCGCGTGCCCTCGTCGAAGATAGTGTTCGGGTCGGGCCTGCTCTGCCCGATCGACCGCAGGTCGCCGTCGAAGCGCGGCACATTTTCGTGCGAGCGCACCGCCGGTCCGACCGGTGTCAGGTTGTACGCACCGGACTCGTCACGCCACAACGCGGCGTACGTCCATCGCCCGTACATGCTCGGCCAGCTGCCGCGACCCTCGTAGTACGGCCTGGAGCTTTCGAAAGGCGCCTCGGTCATCGTCGTTCCTGTCCTGTCCGGCGGAGTCGCTCAACGACTATCACTCCTTTCGGGTCAAGGCGGCGTTTGGGTCGCGGCCCCCAAACTCTTCGCTGGCAGACTGTCACCATGACCGGTTTGGGTGGTCCGGAGCTGGTACTGAAACGGCGGCCGTTCGGCTCGTGGCTGCTCGGCCCCGCCGACCAGAGCCCGCGACGGCTCCGGGTCCGGCTGCAACTGCTGATGACCACGTTCTCGATCGGGACCAACCTGATCGGCGCGCTGGTGGTGTTCGTGCTGGCGGTCTTCGTCCTGCCCGGGCCGTCGCTGATCGACCAGCTCCAGCTCGCGGACGCGATCGCCGTGCCCGCGTACTTCCTGGTCGCGATGGCGATCGGCTGCGTCTGGAGTACCCGGCTGACCCGCCGCGTCACCCGCTGGATCGACCTGGACCGCCCCGCGACGCGCGCGGACCAGATCGCGACGCTGCAACTGCCGCTCCGGCTGACCCTGATCGAGGTACTGCTCTGGTTCGTCGCGACCGTGCTTTTCACCGTGATGACCGTGCTGCTGCAGCCGGAGAACGCGCTGCGGGTCGCGCTGACCGTGTTCGACGGCATGATCATCACCTGCGCGGTCTCGTACCTGCTGACCGAGTTCGCGCTGCGTCCGGTGGCGGCGCGGGCGCTGGTCGACTCACCGCCGCCACGCCGGCTGCTGGCCGCTGGGCTGAAGGCGCGGACGGTGTTCTTCTGGGCGGTCGGCTCCGGCGTACCGGTGGCCGGGTTGATGCTGGCGGCCGTGCTTTCGCTGATCGAAGGCGATGTCAGTACGACCCGGTTGTCGATCGTGATCCTTGCCCTCGGCATCGTGGCGCTCGGCAACGGTTGCCTGCTCACCTGGTTGTCGGCGAAGTCGGTGGTCGCGCCGGTGCGATCGGTACGGGACGCGCTGACGCTGATCGGCGACGGGCGGCTGGACGTGAGCATTCCGGTGTTCGACGGGACCGAGCTCGGGTCGTTGCAGGCCGGGTTCAACCGGATGGCGGCCGGGTTGCGTGAGCGGGAGCGGATTCGCGACGTGTTCGGGCGGTACGTCGGGCCGGGGGTGGTGAAGGAGGCTTTGAGCAGTGACAGCCTCGGGGGCGAGGAGCGGTACGTCGCGGTGCTGTTCGTTGACCTGGTCGGGTCGACCGAGCTCGCCTCGAACCGGCCGCCGACCGAGGTGGTGAAGCTGCTGAACCGGTTCTTCGCGATCGTGGTGGACGAGGTGGACCGGCAGGGCGGGTTCGTGAACAAGTTCGCCGGGGACGCGGCGCTGGCGATCTTCGGTGCGCCGGCTGAGCTGGCCGATCCGGCGGGTAGCGCGTTGAGTGCTGGGAGACAGCTCGCGTGGCGGCTTACCGAGGAGTTGCCGGAGGCAACCGCCGGCCTCGGGGTGACGGCTGGGATCGTGGTGGCCGGGACCGTTGGAGATGTACGGCGTCACGAGTACACCGTGATCGGTGATCCGGTGAACGAGGCGTCCCGGCTGAGCGAGCTGGCCAAGACCGCACCGGGAAGGTTGATCGCCTCAATGGCAGCGGTCTCGCAGGCCGAGTCAGCCGAGGCAGATCAGTGGCGGGAGACCGAGCTGGTCACGGTCCGGGGCCGCTCGGTGCCGACTCGCCTCGCCGTGCCATCACGCTGACTCGCACCACCTCACCGCCCCCTCCACCACCTCACCGCCCCTCCACCACCTCACCGCCCCCTCCACCACCTCACCGCCTCTCCACCACCTCACCGCCTTGCGGTGTTTTCTCGTTGATCAGTTGGTGTAGTAGCGCGGCGCCGTACAGCATGGCTTTTGTTTGGTGGTCGTGGGCGGCGCGGCGTTCGGCGATTGCTGTACGCAAGGCATCCGTGCTGCCTGTTCGGCGCAGGCCGTCCAGGACCGGTTTGATCTGCTCGAAGTAGTAGCGGCCCTGCCGAAGCATGTAGATGATCCGCGCGTCACGCACCGCCTCAGGCCCGTAGCGGCGGTACTTCGTACCCGGCTCCCGTGACGGCGCGAGCAGGCCGGCCGCCTCCCAGACCCGCAGCGCCGACGTACGAACGCCGAGCCGGTGCGCCAACTCCCCAACCAGCAAAGACGGCCCGGTCACCGGCTGATCATCCACATACTCAGCCGCCAGTGCGGCAAGTGCATCGTTCGCCGCATCGGTCGCCAGTCGCTGCTCGTGCAGTGCGGCATGCGCGGCGTCCACCAGCCGGTACGCGAGTGCCTCATCGCCGTTGTGAACGGCGCGCATGATGTCGGTCGCCACCTCGGCGCCGAAGCCGGGAGCGAGCGCACGGTACGTCAGCAAGGCGGACAAGTGCTCCGGGCCATACTGTCGGTAGCCGGTGTCCGATCGTGGCGCCGGGGGCAGAATCCCGGCCGCCTCGTAGTTCCGGACCAGCTGGGTCGACACCCCGGCCTGCCGGGCCAGGTCGACCGGCCGCAATCCCATCGCGGTCAGCGCTTTCGGGACACTGGTCCGCCGCGGGGCATCAGCGTCCGCCGGCCACGTCGACGCTCGAACCGGTCATGTACGACGACCGGTCCGAGACCAGGAACGCGATCACCTCGGCGACCTCCTCGGCGCGACCCGGCCGGCCCAGCGGCGGTGTCGCCCCGATGCGCTCTAAGCGGCCCGGCGCGTGGATCTCGGTCTCGATCAGTCCGGGGCGTACGCCGAGCACGCGAATGCCCTCCGTGGCGACCTCGTTCGCCAAGCCGATCGTGAGCGCGTCGACGGCGGCCTTGCTCGCCGCGTAGTCGACGTACTCCCCCGCCGAGCCGAGCACCGCGGCGCGGGAAGAGATGTTCACGATCACGCCACCGGCGCCGCCGGAAGCGGTCGACATCCGGCGTACCGCCGCGCCCGCGACCAGGAAGGCACTGACCGAGTTGACCCGGAACACCTGCTCGAGGCGCGCCGCGTCGTACTCGGCGACCCGCGCGGCCGGCGTCACGATGCCGGCATTGTTGATCACGGCACCGATCGGCCCGAGCTCGGCGGTCACGGTGTCGAAGAGGCGCTCGATCTGGTCCGCCTCGACCACATCGGCCTGGACCGCGATCGCGCGCCGGCCGAGTTGCTCGCAGGCCTTCACGACCTGCGCCGCGTCGTCGGCGCGGGTCCGGTAGTTCACCCCGACGTCCCAGCCGTCGGCCGCCAGCGCGACCGACGCGGCCGCGCCGATCCCTCGACTGCCACCAGTGACCAGGGCTACTCCACGCCGTCCGTCCGCCATGGCCCTACTCTGTCACGAGCTCTGCCCCAGCACTGTCATGAGGGCTGCCGGATCAACGCGAGCTGGGTCTCCGAATCCGTGAACCCGACCGCCCGATAGAGCCGGATGGCAAGGTAGTCCGGATCGGCGACCATCACCAGCGTCTTCGCCCCGCCCTCGGTCAGGCCGTACGTGGACGCGTGATGGACGAGCGTACTGGCCAGGCCGCGCCCGCGATCCTCCGGCGACGTTTGCACGTTCTGGAACCGGGCCACCCCCGCGCCGTCGAACATCAGCCCCAGCGAACTCTGCAACCGGTCGCCGTCGAACGCACCGAACCACGTCCCGTGCCCGGCTTCGACCAGCGCACGCTTCGCGGCCAGCTTGCGCCGGCTGAACTCCTTGTACTCCTCGTCCACCGTCAGGTCGGTCGTCGCGAGCGTCTGGTGGTACAGCTGCTCCCAGTCGTCGTCGCCGGCCAGGAAGCGGTACGTCGACTCCTCGTTCGGACGCTTCGGCGGGATCACCCGCTCGGCCGTCATCACCACGTTGTACTCGATCGTGAACCCGGCGGCGGTCAGCTCTTCCGCGGCGCCGGCCGCACCGAGCACGCCGTCCACGCTGTCGATGCCGAAGGCAACGTGTTTCGCGGCCGGTAGCTCGCGGTGGAAATCGGCCAGCCGCGACTCGACACTGCCCGGCGCGAACGGCGTCCGGTAGAGCAGGAAGTTGCCCCACCAGAAACCGGGGTTGTCCGGCGTCCGGACCACGACGTACTCGCCGGCGTCCTCGAAGGTACTGCCACTCAGCTTCAGCAGGAACAGGTCGGTCCGGAATCCCAGGCTCTCGAAGTGCACGCGTCCATCCTCGCCTGCCCGTCAACCGAGTTGGCTTGACATGCAGCCTTCCGGCTGCCTATTTTGGACATGCAGCCAATCGGCTGCCTATTGATCGGAGCGGCATGGACGACGAGGTGTTCCGCGCGCTGGCCGACCCCAGCCGGCGCCGCCTGCTGGATCTGCTGAACGGGCGCAACGGACAGACGCTGCGCGAGCTGTGCGCCGAGCTGGACATGGCCCGGCAGTCGGTCAGCAAGCACCTGGCCGTCCTCGAAGCCGCGAATCTGGTCAGCACGATCCGGCGCGGACGCGAGAAGTACCACTACCTGAATGCCGAGCCGATCAACGCGATCGCCGATCGCTGGCTCCATCAGTACGACCGGCGGCGGCTGCAGCTGTTCGCCGACCTCAAGACGGCTTTGGAGGCCGAAACCACCATGAGCGACCACCAGGACGACTTCGTCTACACCACGTACATCCGGACCACGCCGGAGCGGTTGTGGCAGGCACTGACCGACCCGAAGTTCACCGAGCAGTACTGGGACCTGCACCACGAGACCGACTGGAAGCCCGGGTCGGAGATGGTCTGGCACCTGAAGGACGTGTCGATGGCCGGGCCAGGGCAGGTCGTGCTCGAACACGAGCCGTACACGCGGCTGGCGTACGCGTGGCACCACGTCACGCCGGAGTTCGCCAGTACGGTCGGGATCGCGGCGGATGTTGCCGCACAGATCCGGCAGGAGCCGCTGTCGAGTGTGGCGTTCGAGCTTGAACCGGTCGACGACCAGGTCAAGCTCACCGTCGTACACACCGGCTTCGAGCCCGGCAGCGTCATCCGCCCCATGCTCCAGGAGGGTTGGCCGCGCGTCATCGCCGACCTCAAAACCTTCCTGGAGACCACCTAGCCAACCTGCTCAGGGGCTGCTCCCACCTCCCAGCCGGCTCAGGGGCGTTTGTGTAGGACCAGCGGGAGGACCGCGGCCGCGCCGGCATCGCGGAGTTTGGCGGCGGCGACCGTGACCGGCCACTGGGAGGACGTGGAGTCGACCAGGAGCAGCACCGTCCGGCCGGCGACCGACTGCTCTGCCCCGGCGTCCACCTGCAGACCGTCTCGCCACACCTTCGCTTCCTCGGCCGACGACAAGTCATCGGTGTACGCGGCGCGATCGACGGTGAGCTCAGCTCGCTCCAACCGCCCGACGGCCGCGATGTGGTCGGCGACAGTCGACGTCAGCTCGCGGTGCCCGCCGGCCGCGAGCGGGACGACCACCTCCGGCCGGCTCGACCACGACCCGCGCCACTTGGACAACGCCGCGACAGCGCCGGACTTCAACGCTTCAACCGCATCACCAACCGGCGGCGAGGCATTGAAGGCACCCTGCAGGATCTCCCGCCACTCCGGCGCGTCCGCGAACACCACGATCCGGCCGGCGTCCGCGGACAGCTCCGACGGGATCCGCCCGCGGCCACCGAACGCGCCGCCCGGCCACATCTTCCGCGGCTCCAGGACGTGTACTTCGCCGCGGAGCAACCGGGTGATCGTCGCGACCGTCTCCGCGGAGGGTTCGGCGACGAGTGGCTCCGGGAGGTGCCCGAGGCAGACCGAGCAGCGGCCGCACGGCTCGGCGGACGGATCGTCCAGCGACTCCTGGAGCAGTTGCATCAGGCAACGGTCGCCGCGGGTGTACGCGCGCATGATGTCGGCCTCACGCCGCCGTACCGACACGATGCCGTCGTAGTGCTCCGCGTCGAACGTCCACTCCGCGCCGGTCCGTACCCAGCCCTTCTCGACCCGATCGACGACGCCGTCGACCGCCAGCTGTTTGAGCATCAGCTCGACCCGCGTACGCCGCAGGCCGGTCTCTGCTTCCAGGCCAGGCACCGTCGCGGGCGCATCCGGCCCGTAGCTCCCGAGCGCCTGAAGCAGCCGCTGGACGTTCTCCGGCACCGGGATCGTCGCGGTCGCGAAGTAGTCCCAGACGCCCGCGTCCGCGTCCGACGGAAGCAGGGCGACGACCGCGTGGTCGATGCCGCGACCGGCACGACCGACCTGCTGATAGTACGAGACCGGTGACGGCGGCGACCCGACATGCACCACGAAGCCGAGGTCCGGCTTGTCGTACCCCATACCCAACGCGGAAGTAGCGATCAGGGCCTTCAGCCGGTTGTCCCGGAGGGCGTCCTCAAGGCTCTCCCGCTCCCCCGCGTCCAGCTGACCCGTGTACGCCGCGACCGGCACGTCCCGGCCGTACGCTTCCTGGACCACCGCGGCCAGCCGCTGCGCATCGGCCACCGTCAGTGTGTAGACGATCCCCGACCCCGGCAGCTTCGGCAGCTCGTCCACCACCCAGGCGAACCGGTCCAGCGGAGACAACGCGTTCACCACGGCGAGCTGGAGACTCGACCGCGCAAGTGGGCCGCGCAGCACCAGCGTCGACTCCCCCAGTTGCTTCGCCACATCCTCGGTGACTCGCGAGTTGGCCGTGGCGGTGGTTGCGAGCACGGGGGTCTTCGGGTTCAGCCGCTGCAGCACGTCCGACACCCGGCGGTAGTCCGGCCGGAAGTCATGCCCCCAGTCCGACACCGCGTGCGCCTCGTCGATGACCAGCAGGCCGATCTGCCCGGAGATCCCGTCCAGTACGCGCCGGCCGAAACCGGGGTTGGCGAGCCGCTCCGGCGACACCAGCAGGACGTCGATCGCGCCCGATCGCAGGTCGTGCTCGATGCTCGACCACTCGTCGATGTTGTTCGAGTTCAGCGTGGCGGCGCGCAGCCCGGCCCGGCTGGCGGCCGCGACCTGGTCACGCATCAGTGACAGCAGCGGCGACACGACCAGGGTCGGGCCGAAACCTTCAGATCGCCGGATCGCGGTGGCCGCCCAGTACACCGCAGATTTGCCCCAGCCGGTCGCTTGCACGACCAGCACCCGCGCCGCCGCCTCGCACAGCGCCGCGACGGCGGTCTCCTGATCCGCGCGCAGCCGGGCGCCGTCACCCGCGATCGCGCGGATCACGTCCCCGGCAACCTTCGCCCGGGCCTCGGTCAGAGCAAGCGATCCATCAGTCATGCCGACGACCCTAGACGCCCGCACCCCCAGTTCGCTGGCCGCCGCCGCTCGACTGTGGATAACCTCAGGCGCACTTGCCCGGATGGCAGGGTTCGCCGGCGGGGTCGACCAGTCGCCGCGGTCCCGGACCGGCCGCCGCCAGCGTGTCGTACGGGTTGGCGAGGGCGCACCGGTCCAGCGAAAGGCAACCGCAGCCGACGCAGTCCTTGAAGTCGTCGCGGAGCTGCTCGAGATGCAGGATGCGGCGGTCGAGCTCGGCCTGCCAGCACTCCGAGATCCGCTCCCAGTCGGCCCGCGTCGGCGTCCGGTTCTCCGGCAGCAGCTTCAGGATCGCGGCCACCTCGGCGAGCGGGATGCCGACCCGCTGCGCGATCCGCACCAGCGCCACCCGCCGGAGCGTGTCGCGCTTGTACCGGCGCTGGTTGCCCGACGTACGGCGGCTGAGGATCAGACCCTGACGCTCGTAGAAATGCAATGCCGAGATCGCCACGCCACTGCGCTGCGACAGCTGCCCGACCGTCAACTCACCAGGCTCGATATCCATGGCCCGCTCCTCCAACCTCAACCTAGATCGAGGCTAGCCGACGGGGTCAGGCAGTCACGACTCGGCGTCCGATGCTTGCCGACATCAGGGCGGCCGCGGCGCACAGGCCGCCGGCCAGGTACCAGGCGAGGTTGTAGCTGCCCTGCGCGTCCCGGATCGCGCCGGCGCCGGTCGCGGCCAGTGCGGCACCGACTTGATGCGACGCGAACACCCATCCGAAGACGATCGGTCCGTCCTGCCCGAACCACTCGCGGCACAGTGCAACCGTCGGCGGCACGGTCGCTACCCAGTCGAGCCCGTAGAAGATGATGAACACCCAGGTACTGGGTGCGGCCGTCGGCCCCAGCAGTGATGGCAGTACGAGCAGTGACAGGCCGCGCAGTGAGTAGTACGCGATCAGCAGGTACCGCGGGTCCCACCGGTCGGTCAGATAGCCCGAGAAGATCGTTCCGCCGACGTCGAACACACCGACCAGTGCCAGCAGCGATGCAGCGGTTGTAGCGGGCATCCCGTGGTCGTGTGCAGCAGTGACGAAGTGTGTACCGACCAGACCGTTCGTCGATGCGCCACAGATGGCGAAACCACCAGCCAGCATCCAGAACGCCGGTCGGCGCGACGCGGTCCGTAGAGCGTTCAGAGCGCGTACTGCGCTGCTGCCGGATGCCTTGACACGTTGACCGGCCGTACTACCTTCCGGAGCGCCGTACGCCCTTAGTCCGACGTCACTCGGATAGTCCCGGAGGAACAGCAACACCAGCGGTACGACAGCCAACGCGGCACCGGCCGCGACAAGTGCAGGCACACGCCAGCCGTACCGCGAAGCCAGTGTGGCAATCAGCGGCAGGAAGATCAGCTGCCCGGTCGCACCGGCAGCGGTGAGTACACCAGTGACCAGACCACGACGATGTACGAACCACCGCCCGGTGATCGTCGCCACGAACGTCATCGACATCGACCCAGTACCGACACCAACGAGCAGCCCCCAGCACAGCAGCAGCTGCCACGAGTCGGTCATGAACACCGTCAGGCCGCTGCCCAGTGCGATCAGTACCAGTGCACTGCTGACCACTTTGCGCAGTCCCAGCTGGTCCATCAGCGCCGCCGCGAACGGCGAGATCCCGCCGTACAACAGCAGGTTGATCGACACCGCCGCGGAGATCGTCGCGTGCGACCAGCCGAACTCCTCGTGCAGCGGATCCAGCAGTACGCCCGGCACCGAGCGGAATCCGGCCGCACCTATCAACGTCACGAATCCGACCGCCGCGACCGCCCAGGCCAAGTGCACCCGGCGAGCCTTTCGTACCTCCACAGTCTGCGTCACCGGGACAGGATGGCAGTTCGATCATCATCAAACTAGTGGCCAGAAGGACACCATGTGTCAAGATATGGCCATGGTTGTTCGTCGCCCGCACATCGTCGCCGTGCTCGCCATCGATCCGGTGGTCGGCTTCGACCTGACCATCCCGCCGACCGTGCTCGGCGCGGCCACGACCGCCGACGGCACCAAGCTGTACGACACCCGCGTGTGCGGGCTCGGCGGACCGATCAAGGCCGGTGCCGGGTTCACGATGATCCCCGACCACGGGCCGGAGGCACTCGCCGAGGCGGACACCGTGATCATCCCGGGCACGTACATCGCGCAGCCCCGGCACGAAGGCACGCTGCCCGACGACCTGATCGCCGCGCTCGCCACGATCCGCCCGGGTACCCGCATCGCCTCGATCTGCACCGGCGCGTTCGTCCTCGGCGCGGCCGGCTACCTGGATGGACGCCCGGCGACGACGCACTGGGCGCGCGCCGAGATGTTCCGCGCCGTCTACCCGGACGTGAAGCTCGACGAGGACCGGTTGTTCATCGACGACGGCGACATCCTCACCTCGGCCGGGCTGGCGGCCGGCGTCGACCTGTGTCTGCACCTGATCCGCCGCGACTTCGGCAGCGAGGTCGCGAACCGCGCGGCCCGGCACTGTGTGGTCGCGCCCTGGCGGGATGGCGGCCAGTCACAGTTCATCGAGCGCGCGGTCCCCGACGAAGGCAGTGAAGGCACGGCACCGACGCGGGCGTGGATCTTGCATCGCCTCGCGGACGAGATCAGCCTGCCCGCGATGGCCGCGCATTCGCGGATGAGCGTCCGTACGTTCAGCCGCCGGTTCAAGGCCGAGACCGGCCAGTCCCCCGGTACCTGGCTGCTGCAGCAGCGCGTCCGGCACGCCTGCCACCTGCTGGAGACGACCGATCTGTCCGTGGAGCGGGTCGCCGAGGAGGCCGGCCTCGGTACGGCGGCCTCCCTGCGGCACCACCTGCGGTCCGGGCTGGGCGTCTCGCCGCTCGCCTACCGCAAAACGTTCCGGGCGGGCTGAGTCAGACCTGCACTCAGACCTGTACGAGGCCGTGCGGCTGGTTGTTCATCGACTCGCGACCGTCCGCGGTGACCACGACGATATCCTCGATCCGCGCACCCCAGCGGCCCGGCTGGTAGATGCCCGGCTCGACGCTGAACGCCATCCCCGCCTCCAGCGGCAGGCTGTTCCCGGCCACGATGTACGGCTCCTCATGCACGTCCAGGCCGATCCCGTGCCCGGTCCGATGAATGAAGAAGTCACCGAACCCAGCCGCCGCGATCACGTCCCGCGCCGCCGCGTCGATCGACTCCGCCGTCGCTCCGGGGCGTACGGCAGCCACCGCCGCCTGCTGTGCTTCCTGGAGTACCGCATAAGTCTCGGCAACGTCGGCGTCCCGCGGCGCACCCACCGAGTACGTCCGGGTCGAATCGGAGTTGTAGCCCTCGGCCACCGGACCGCCGATGTCGACGACCACCACATCACCTGCTTCGATCACTCGGCCGGACAGCGCGTGATGCGGACTGGCGCCGTTCGGGCCACTCGCGACGATCACGAAATCCGCCGCGGTGTGGCCTTCGGCGACGATCGCGGCCTCGATGTCGGCCCCGACCTGGGCCTCGGTCCGGCCTGCCCGCAGCCACTCGCCGACGCGAGCATGCACGCGATCGATCGCCGCGCCGGCCTTCCGCAGCGCCTCGATCTCGGCGGCGTCCTTCCGCATCCGCAACTCGCGGATGATCGGTCCCGCGAGCACCTGCTCGGCCTTCGGGAGGGCGTCACGGAGACCGAACACATGCAGCGCGGGCGTGAAGTCACTGACCGCGACCCGCTCGGCTGATCCCAACCGCTTCGCCGCCAGCTCGTACGGGTCGACGCTGTCCACCCAGGTCACGACCTCCACACCCAACTCGTCGAGCGGCAGGTCCGCGTACCCGGGCGCTTCGAGCTTCGGGACGATCAGGGCCGGCGCACCGTCGGCTGGGATGACTAGTGCGGTCAGCCGCTCGAACGAACCGCCGGCCTGTCCGAGTAAGTAGCGCAGGTCCGACCCTGGTGCGATCACCAGGCCGGTACCGGCAGCAGCCACGCGGGCACGGTCCAAACGAGCACGGAGGACATCGGAGTCTGGGACAGGAGGTACAGCTGAGCGACGGGCCATGATGCGACTCTAGGAAACGGACGCGGTGGCTTGCTAGAACTTTCCTCGATCAGCTTGCACCTCCCACTCGACGCTACCAGCGGGTAATGTCGAGTCATGGTGACTGCGAAGCGGCCAGTCGGGTGGGGGTTGCTGGTTGCGTTGACCAATGGACGGAGCCGGGTCTCCGACGAGCGGCTGAGTGCGGCCGTTCGGGGCAAAGTCGTGCTGGTGACCGGCTCCTCGTACGGGATCGGTGCGGCGACCGCGCGGCGGCTGGCGGGCGCTGGTGCGACGGTCCTGCTGGTCGCGCGGACCGAGGAGCAGTTGCAGGCCGTGGCAGACGAGATCCGTTCCGGCGGCGGCGCCGCGTACGTGTACCCGGCGAACCTCGCCGACCCGGCCGCCGTCGAAGAGCTGGCGCGGACCGTCCTCGCGGAGCATGAACACGTCGACATCCTGGTCAGCAACGCCGGCAAGTCGATCCGGCGGTCGATCGCGGACACGTACCAGCGGTTCCACGATCTCGAGCGCACCAATGCGATCAACTACCTCGGCCCGGCGAAGCTCGTCCTCGAACTGTTGCCGTCGATGTGTGCGCGCGGGTCCGGTCATATCGTCAACGTGTCCACAGCCGGGGTGCGTACGCCGCCGATGGCGCGCTGGTCCGCGTACCTGGCGTCGAAGAGTGCGTTCGACGTGTGGCTGCGGTGCGTGGCGCAGGAGGTTCGCGGTGCCGGGGTGACGACGTCCACGGTGTACATGGGGCTCGTCCACACGCGGATGAGCGAGCCGACGCCGTTGCTGAACAAGCTGCCCGGGTTGACGCCGGAGCAGGCGGCCGACCAGGTATGTACGGCGGTGGCGGAGCGGCCGCACAACATCACCCCACCGTTCGTCCGCCCGGCCGATGCCGTCGGCAACTTGTTGCGGGTGCCGACGGACCGGATCTTCGAGCAGTACTTCCGCCGCACCGGAGGCGGGAAGAAGCGATGACGCCGCGCCTGCCGAACCGTCCGACTGGCCGACTCCGGCAAATCGTTCCGGTCCGGCCTGTGCGGCCGCCGGAGTGGTTGTTGCGGGGTGCGGCGGAGGTTGGTGAACTGTCGGTCGCGCTGGTCCGGTCCGGGGTGTGGCGGTCAGCCGGACCGGCCCAGTTGGTGCGGATCGAACGCGCGCTGCGGACGTACGGCCAGTCGATGGCCACCCTCGGGGCCGTCGCCGCGATCCGGTACCCGGACAGGCCGGCGGTGATTTCAGGTCCGGACCAGATCACGTACGCGGAACTCGACCACCGCTGCGAACGAATCGCCGCCGGGCTGCACGCCGAGTACGGCATCGGCGCCGGCAGCAAGGTGGCCATCCTGTGCCGCAACCACCGAGCTTTCATCGAAGCCACCCTCGCAGCCTCCCGCCTGGGCGCCGACGTCCTGTTCGTAAACACAGAACTCTCCGAGCCTCAGCTGCACACAACCCTCCAGCACCACCACCCCAACCTCCTCATCCGCGACCCCGAGTTCACCCCACCCGCCAACCTCTCCTCAGTCACCTCTGAGCTGGATCAACTTGCTCGGTCCTCAGCTCCTTCCGCGCCGGTGTCTGGGCGGGTGGGGCGGATCACTTTGTTGACGTCGGGGACCACGGGGGTGCCGAAGGGAGCGCCGCGGGCCACTAGCGCGATTGGGCTGGCGGGGCTGACGGGCAGCGCGTTGCAGCGGTTTGGATTGCGGGCGGGTGAGCCGACGGTGATCTGCCCGCCGCTGTTCCATGGGCTCGGGCTGCTCACCTCCATGCTCGCCCTGTTCCTCGGCTCGCCGCTCGTACTCCGCCCCCGCTTCGACGCCGCGACCTTGCTCGCCGACATCCAGACGACCCGTGCCGGCGCGGTCGTCGCGGTACCGGTGATGCTCCGGCGGCTGCTCGACCTCGGCCCGGAAGCCACCGCCGAATACGACCTGCGTTCCCTCCGCGCGGTCATCTCCGGCGCCTCTCGCCTGGACGTACCGCTGGCCGCCGACTTCATCGACCGCTTCGGCCCGGTGCTCTGCGACGCGTACGGGTCGAGCGAGATCGGCATCGCCACGATCGCCACCTCCGCCGACCTGATCGCCGCGCCCGGCACCGTCGGCCGCCCGTGCCTCGGTAGCTCGATCCGCATCCTCGACGACCAGGACCAGCCGGTACCACCAGGCACCACTGGGCGGATCTTCGCGGGCGGCGGACTCGTGTTCGGCGGGTACTCCGACGGCTCTTCCAGAACCACGGTCGACGGCCGGATGAGTACCGGCGACCGCGGTCACCTCGACAACGCCGGCCGGCTCTTCATCGACGGCCGCGAGGACGACATGATCGTCTCCGGCGGCGAGAACGTGTACCCGGTCGAGGTGGAGCACTGCCTCGCGACGCATCCGGCCGTCGCCGAGGCAGTCGTCGTCGGCGTACCGGACGAGGAGTTCGGCCAGCGCCTGGTCGCGTACGTCGTACTGCACGAACCGGCCACCGAAGCCGACCTGATCGCGTACGCGAAGGCGAACCTGGCGCGGTACCAGACCCCGCGCCGTGTCGTCATCGTCGACGACTTACCGCGGAACGCGACCGGAAAGGTGCTGCGCGGCCGGCTGACCCCGCCATCGGGCCGGTGAACGCGCGCGCATGGGAGAGTGGCCCCGTGAAGATCCTGGTCGGTTATGTGCCAACTCCCGAAGGCGAGGCCGCGCTGGCCGCGGCCGCCACCGAAGCGGAACTGCGCGGGGCCTCGGTGCTGCTGCTGAACACCAGCCGTGGTGACGCCTACATCGACGCCCGCTACGCCAACGCCGACGAGCTCGCCGCCGCCGAAGCCGCCCTGCGCGCGAAGGGCATCGAGGTCACCATCCAGCAGGCACTCTCCGACGGCGACGTGGCCGGCTCGCTGCTGAAGGCGGCCGCCGCGGACGACGTCGGCCTGATCGTCCTCGGTCTGCGCCGCCGCAGCCCGGTCGGAAAACTCATCCTCGGCAGCACCGCCCAGCGGGTCCTGCTCGAGTCCCCGGTCCCGGTCCTCGCCGTGAAGGTCGCCTCCCCGCACGACTGACCCCGGATAACCAGATGAGCCGCCCACCAACCTCCCCGTAAACTGGTGCGGTTATGCCTGATGCCCGGACCGAGCCGTCCCAAGCCCCCACCGAGAAGCCAGTCAACCGCCGGCGCCGCCGTGGCGGCAAGGGGCGCACCTCCCCCACCACGCAGCCTGGTGGGCTCGGGGAGCTGGTGACTCGGCTGGATGGGCTGTCGGCCTACGACCGCGTGCAGTTGGGGAAGCGGCTGGAGCGGGTCCGCGGCATGCACGAGGCCGGGAAGCGCGAGCAGGCGCTCCAAGGGCTGGTCGGCGCCGTCGAGCAGGCCGAGCGGCGGGTCGAGCTGCGGCGCGCGGCGGTGCCGGAGATCACGTACCCGGAAGAGCTTCCGGTCAGCCGGCTGAAGGACGAGATCGCCACCGCGATCCGGGACCACCAAGTAGTCGTCGTCGCGGGCGAGACCGGCTCCGGCAAGACCACCCAGATCCCGAAGATCTGCCTCGAACTCGGCCGCGGCATCCACGGGATGATCGGTCACACCCAGCCCCGCCGGCTGGCCGCGCGTACCGTCGCGGAGCGGATCGCGGAGGAGCTCGGGTCCGAGCTCGGCGAGACGATCGGCTTCGCGGTCCGGTTCACCGACAAGGTCGGCGAACGCTCGCTGGTCAAGTTGATGACCGACGGCATCCTGCTGAACGAGCTGCAGCGCGACCGCGACCTGACCCGGTACGACACCCTCATCATCGACGAGGCGCACGAGCGCAGCCTGAACATCGACTTCATCCTCGGGTACCTGAAACGGCTGCTCCCCCGCCGCCCGGACCTCAAGGTGATCATCACCTCGGCGACCATCGACCCGGAACGGTTCGCCACCCACTTCGCCGCCGCCGACGGGACGCCGGCGCCGATCGTCGAGGTCTCCGGCCGGACCTACCCGGTCGAGGTCCGGTACCGCCCGGTCAACGATCCCGACGACCCGGCCACCATCGACCGCGACCAGACCCAGGCGATCCTGGACGCCGTCGACGAGCTCGAGTACGAGGCCGACGGCGACGTACTGGTCTTCCTCAGTGGTGAACGCGAGATCCGCGACACCGCCGACGCGCTGAACGACAAGTACGCCGCCCAGCGCGGCCGGCCCGGCGCCGTCGAGGTACTCCCCCTGTACGCCCGGCTGTCGAACGCCGAGCAGCATCGTGTCTTCCAGGCACACTCGAACCGCCGGATCGTACTCGCCACGAACGTCGCCGAGACCTCGCTGACAGTGCCCGGGATCAAGTACGTGATCGATCCAGGTACGGCGCGGATCTCCCGGTACAGCCACCGGACAAAGGTCCAGCATCTTCCGATCGAACCGGTCTCGCAGGCGAGCGCGAACCAGCGCAAGGGCCGCAGCGGCCGGACCAGCGACGGGATCTGCATCCGGCTGTACTCGGAGGAGCACTTCGAGAGCCGGCCCGAGTTCACCGATCCCGAGATCCTGCGGACCAACCTGGCGTCGGTGATCCTGCAGATGACCGCGATCGGGCTCGGCGACATCGCCGCGTTCCCGTTCATCGACGAACCGGACAAACGCAGCATCACCGACGGCCTGCAACTGCTCACCGAGCTGGGCGCGATCGAGTCCCCGAAGGGCGGCCGGCTGACGCCGATCGGGCGGCAGCTCGCGCAGATCCCGCTCGACCCGCGGCTGGCCCGGATGATCGTCGAGGCCGACAAGCACTCCTGCGTACGCGAGGTGATGGTGATCGCCGCCGCGCTGTCCATCCAGGACCCGCGCGAACGGCCGACCGACGCCGAGGCGCAGGCCCAGCAGGCGCATGCCCGGTTCCGGGACCCGAACAGCGACTTCCTCGGGTACCTGAACCTCTGGAGTTACCTGAAGAAGCAGCAGAAGGACCTGTCCGGCAACCAGTTCCGCCGGATGTGCCGCGGCGAGTACCTGAACTATCTCCGGGTCCGCGAGTGGCAGGACATCTTCGCGCAGCTCCGGCAGGTCGCCTCGCAGATCGGTGTCACGCTCAACTCCGGCGGTCCGGCCGACCCGCGGAGCGTACACATCGCGCTGATGTCCGGCCTGCTGTCGCATCTCGGGCTCAAGGATCCGGCCAACCCACATCAGTACATCGGTGCCCGCGGCACCAAGTTCGCGATCTTCCCCGGCTCCGGGCTGTTCAAGAAGCCGCCGCAGTTCGTGATGGCCGCCGAGCTGGTCGAGACGTCCAAGCTGTGGGCGCGGGTGAACGCGAAGATCGAGCCCGAGTGGGCCGAGGACCTCGCGCCACACCTGATCAAACGGTCGTACTCGGAACCACACTGGGAGCGCAAGGCCGGCGCCGTGATGGCGTACGAGAAGGTCACCCTGTACGGCGTGCCGATCGTCGCGCGCCGGAAAGTGAACTACGGCAAGGTCGATCCGGAAGTGTCGCGGGAGCTGTTCATCCGGCACGCGCTGGTCGAGGGCGACTGGGACACCCACCACAAGTTCTTCCACGAGAACCGGAAGCTGATCGAGGAAGTCGAAGAGCTGGAGGAGCGTACCCGGCGGCGCGACCTGCTGGTCGACGACGAGACGCTGTTCGCCTTCTACGACGAGCGGATCGGCGCCGAGGTGGTCACCGGGCGGCACTTCGACACCTGGTGGAAGACCGCCCGGCAGCGCGACGCCGACCTGCTCGACTTCGAACGGTCGCTGGTGGTGCGCGAGGGCGCGGAGGTGAAGGAGGACGAGTTCCCGCTGCAGTGGACGCGGAACGGGATGACGTTCGGCCTCACGTACGCGTTCGAGCCGGGCACGGACGCCGACGGGGTGACCGTACACATCCCCTTGCTCGTACTGAACCAGGTCACCGCGGACGGTTTCGAGTGGACGGTGCCGGGCTTCCGGGAGGAGCTCGTCACGACGCTGATCAAGTCGTTGCCGAAGGCGGTCCGGCGCAACATCGTGCCGGCGCCGGACCACGCGCGGCAGATCCTGCCCGAGCTCGACCCGGCGTCCGGTGCGCTCACCGACGCGATGGCGCGGGCGTTGCGGGAACTGCGCGGCGTCGTGATCGAGCCGGCCGACTGGGACTGGAGCCGGGTGCCGGAGCATCTGCGGATGACGTTCCGGGTCGAGGACGACAAGGGCAAGACGGTTGCTGAGAGCAAGGACCTCGCCCGGCTGAAGCAGCAGCTGAAACCCAAGACGACGGCCGCGATCTCGCAGGTCGCGTCCAAGGCGGTCAGCGGGCTGGAGAAGTCCGGGCTGACCGACTGGACCTTCGGCGATCTGCCCAAGAGTTTCTCCGAGCACCGCAACGGCCTCACCGTGGCGGGGTATCCCGCGCTCGTCGACGAAGGCAAGACGGTGGCGATCCGGTTGCAGGAGACCGAACGCGACCAGGCCGCCGCGATGTGGGCCGGTACGCGACGGCTCCTGCTGCTGACGATGCCGTCCGTGATCGACGTCGTTCAGCGTCACCTCAGCAGCGCGCAGAAGCTGACCCTGATGGCGGGGCCGCATCGCAACGTCGGTGAGTTGCTCGACGACGCGATCGGGGCGGCCGTCGACCAGCTGATGGCGGCCGCGGGCGGTCCGGCGTGGAACCTCACCGCGTTCTCGATCCTGCGCGACGCCGTACGCTCCGAGCTGGCCGACACCGTGCTGACGATCCTGCGGCAAGTCGAGCAGGTGCTCGGGCAGGCGCGGACCGTGGACAAGCAGATCTCGCGTGCTTCCAGTCCGGCGCTGCTGGCCGCGTTGTCGGACGTACGCGGCCAGCTGGAAGGGCTCGTCCATCCCGGCTTCATCACCGAGACCGGGTCGAAGCGGCTTCCCGATCTGGTTCGGTACTTGCGCGGCATGGAGCAGCGCCTGGACAAGCTCGCTGCCAACACGGCACGAGACCGTTCCGGGATGGCAGTCGTGGACATGCTGACCGACGAGTACCGCAAGCGACTGCGGGCAGTACCGACCGGAAAGTACCCGAGCCCAGGACTGCTCGACGTGCGATGGATGCTGGAGGAGCTGCGCATCAGCCTCTTCGCACAGACCCTCGGAACGCCGTACCCGATCTCGGAGAAGCGCATCCGGAAAGCTCTCGCGGACAGTTAGGGTACGAAGGCTCGCTGAGCGCGGTGGCGGAAGGCTGTTGGGGTGAGTGTGTGGGTGGTGGTGAAGCAGCGGGTGAAGTATGACTGGCTGGTGAAGCCGCAGGTGGTGGCGATGGTGGCTATTGGGGTGTTGGTTGCTGCTAGCAACGAGGCGGCGTGTTCGAGGCGGAGGTCGGTGACGAAGGCGGTTGGGGTGATGCCGTAGGCGGCGCGCATCGAGCGGGACAGGTGTGCGGGACTGACACCTGCCAGTTCGAGCAAGCGCGACACTCCGCCGCGAAGATTCGCTTCGGCGCGCATCGCCGTACACGCCTTGGCCAACCAGTCGGGTACGCCGGGCGCGGCGGCCTCGTCCGGCCTGAGCAACTCCAGCAGCTCGGTCCAGAAGCGGATCAGGTCGTACGTACTCGGACTGTCCTGGAACCGAGCCAGCGCCTGCTCGAAGACAGGTACGGCCGCCGGCTGATGCACGCTGATCGGCCCGCGCGACGACCACGTGGCAGTACGGGTCAGGTCCAGGAACCCCTGCCAGATCGAGTTCGGAAACGCGACGTTGATGAACTCCAGACCACCCGGCGCCGACCCGCGAATCGCATGCCGATCACTTGGACGCACCAGCACCACGTCACCCGGCCGGAGTACCTCGACACCTGTCGTCAGCAAGTGTTCACCACACCCGGAAACCACGCCCATGAACTCATGAAAGTCCGCATGCGTATGCAACTCCGTGTCCCGGGCGCGCGCCGCGATCCGTACCCGGGCCGCATGGTACGGCCGGCCGAACGCATGCGCCTCGAACCGCAGGATCTGCTCCACATCAACACAGTACAAATTCCGGTCAGCCCGCTGCTAGTCCCCGACCACCTGCCGACCGCACGCTTGACGCATGTTCGAAACTGACGGCTATGTCATCTTCCGCGACGTCATCGACCAGGACCTGATCAAGGAAGTGAACGATCATGTCGAGTGGCTGCAAGCCAGGCACCCCGACGTACGCCCCGAGCAGCTCGGCCACGCCTACCTGCGCGACGACCCGTTCTGGGTCCGGCTCGTCAGTGACGATCGGCTGGTCGACATCGCCCAGCAGTTCGTCGGGCCGGATGTCGCGCTGTTCGCGTCGCACTACATCTCGAAACCGCCGTACTCCGGCCAGCCGGTGCTCTGGCATCAGGACGCCGCGTTCTGGCCGCTCGATCCGATGCGCGTGGTCACGCTCTGGCTGGCGGTCGACCATTCGACACCGGCGAACGGCTGCGTCCGGGTGATCCCGGGCAGCCACCTCGGCGAGGTGGCCGGGATGCGCGACAACACCGACGTCGAGAGCGTCCTCGGCAAGGAGATCGCGGTCGACGTGGACGAAACCCAGGCGGTCGACATGGTGCTCGCGCCGGGCGATGTCGAAGTACACCACCCGAACATCGTGCACGGCAGCAACGCCAACACGTCACCGAACCGGCGCTGCGGGCTGACCATCCGGTACATCCCGGCGTCGACGCGGATCACCGACCCGGAGTCGCCGTACCCGAGCGCGTTCCACCTGCGCGGCGAGCCGGGCGTGAACAGCTACCAGCCACGGCCCCGGTACGACGCGGCGCGACACTTCCCGTTCGCGGACAGCGCGAACTGGGCCTGAACGGGCCGGGCTGAGCGAAAGGGCCTGAACGATTGGCCCGGACATGCGGGAAGCCCGTCCCAGCGGGGCTGGGACGGGCTTCCGGGTGACTCACTCGAGGCAGATCCGGAACGGATGCCCCGCGGGGTCGGCGTAGATCCGCCAGCCGCGCGTGTTCTCGGCGGGCGGTGGGTCCAGCGGGTCGAGCGGCTCGGCCCCGAGGGCGACCACGGTGGCGTGACCGCTGGACAGGTCCTCGACGATCAGGTCGAGATGGAGATCCCGCGCGTCGGTGCCGGGCCACGTGGCCGGCACGTACTCCTCCGAGCGCCGGAAGGCCAGCGTCGAGAACCCCAGCGACGACCCGGGGCCGGTCAGGCTCCGCCAGTCCTCGTCACCGTTGTCGTCGATGTCCAGCCCCAGCAGCGCCGAGTAGAACTGGGCGAGCTCGAGTGGGTCCGGGCAATCCAGCACCACCGAGCCGAGCCGCCCGGCAGTACTGCCCGGCTGCTCTGCCACCTGCGTCATCTGTCCTCCAGCTTCTGTTGCGTCAGCCTGCTCCGTTGTCAGGGGCAGGCCCGGCCAGGCCCGTCAGGTCAGAAGGCCCGGCCGCCTACGATGACAGGTCGAGGGGACAGTTCGCACCTTTCGACACGCGTTCTCGCCCTGTGAGCCGGTCGCTGACAGTGAAGGTTCGACCTCGCTACCACTGTTCAACTGGTACGTAGGTAGCGCCGGCGTTCGCCCAGCTTGCGGATCTTCGCCCGCGTCCCGCAGTCCTCCATCGCGCACCAGCGGCGGGAACCGTTCCGGCTGCGGTCCAGGAACAGCCAGCCGCAACCACCGTCCTGGACCGGGCAGGCCCGCAGCTGGCGCAGCTCGACCGTCCGCACGAGCTCGACCGCTGCGGTCACCAGCCGGTCCGGAATCAGCTGCGCCGGCGACGTCCCGATCACCAGCTCGGCGACGCCGCGATCGCGATCGGGCACCGGGATCAGCATCGATCGCGCAGCCGCCGCCGACCAGCGCAGCATCAACCGCTCGAAGGCGGAACCCGCGCCGCGCTTGACCCCGTCGGCTGCTACCACCGCGCCGTCGGCCCGCGGCGCCAGCACGTCGTACACCGCCTCGCGGATCTCCAGCGTCGCGCCGAGCGCCTTCGCGGCCAGCACCGGCGCCATCCGCCAGGTGCCTTCGACGGCACTGAAATCGCGCAGGTCGATCAGCTCGACCTTGCGGCTCCAGGCCAGCAGCTCGGCCGGACTCGTCAGGTAGTCGTGCTCGGACGCGCCACCGCGGAGCCGGGGGCTGACCGTGTTCACGAGGTCGAGGGCAGGGTGGCCGCCCACGATGCGGAAAGCCCCGTGTAAACCATCGGTCATGGATGAGACGCTACCAGTATCAGCCCTTTGACCGGGATCAGGTGACTCCATGCTCCTCTCGTCCCGCCGAGCCAACGCCGCCCTGGTACTGCTCGGTGTCTCGACGTTCTCGTTCGTCACCATCGAGGTGCTGCCGATCGGGTTGCTGACCGTGATCGCCGGCGATCTCGACCGCTCCCGTTCCCAGGTCGGCCTCCTCGTCACCGGGTACGCGGTGGTGGTCGTGCTCGCCTCACTCCCGCTGGCGCGGCTGACCCAGCGCCTCCCCCGCCGCCAGGTCCTCGGCGGAACCCTCGGCGTACTCGCCGTGGCCACCGGTCTCTCCGCCGCCGCCCCGACCTACGAGGTGCTGTTCGGCGGGCGGCTGGTGATCGCGCTGTCGCAGGCGCTGTTCTGGTCGATCGCGCCGCCGATCGCGACCAGCCTGTTCCCGCCGGAGCAACGCGGACGGGTGGTCGCGCGGCTGGCGATCGGGACGGCGCTCGCACCCATCATCGGCATCCCGCTCGGTACCTGGCTCGGCGAGCAGGCCGGGTGGCGAGCGCCGTTCGTGCTGATGGCGGTGCTCGGCGCCGTGGCCTGCACCGGGATCGTGATGCTGCTGCCGCGGACCGAGGTGCAGGACAGTCCTTCGCGGCGAGGCAGCACCCCGGACGTACGCCGGTATGCCGTCCTGCTCGTCGCGGCGGCCGTTGGGGTCACGGGCTTCCTCACGTTCAACACGTACGTCACACCGTTCTTGCTCGACATCACCGGCTTCAGGTCCGGTGCGCTCGGCCCGATGCTGCTGGCGAGCGGCGTCGGCGGTTTCGTGGGTACGTTGCTCGCCGGCCGCGTCCTCGACCGGCACCCGTGGGCCGCGGTCTTCGTCCCGCTTGCGCTGATCACGGTCGCGTTGCTCGGCCTGTACGGCCTGGGGCAGCTCAAGGTGGCCACGGTCGCGCTGATCGCCGTGCTGGGGATGGCCTTCAGCGCGCTGGCGGTCGCGGTGCAGAGCCGTACCTTGCAGGTCGCGCCGGGGAGCACCGACATCGCGTCGGCCGGGATCAGCTCGGCTTTCAACGTGGGGATCGCGGCCGGTGCGTTCGTCGGCGGCGCATTGATCGACCACACATCCGTACGCATCGTGGCGCTTGTCGGCGGCCTGCTGACGTTCGCGGCGGCCGCGGTGATGCTGAGCGAGCCGCTGTTGACCCGCCGCCGGGCGGTGGTCGCGGTGCAGTGCTGAGAGAATTACTAAAGGGGCTTGACGAAATACGGATGGCCCGCGAACACTCTCGATCATGATCCCGCAGCCCACGACGCAGCAGGCGCTCGCCGACACGACCTTCACGTTGTCACCGGACGCCACCATCGGCCACGACGACGCCACCCAGACCATCGCCGACCGGCTCGCCGCGCAGCTGCGACGGTCCACCGGCTACGACCTACCGGTCCAGCTCGGCGCTGGGACGATCACGCTGTCCAGCACCGGCGCCGACACGCTCGGGGCCGAGGGGTACGAGCTGCGCGTGGACGCCGACGCGGTGACAATCACGGCGGCCGCGGCCGAAGGTGTGTTCCGCGGTGTCAGTACGCTCCGGCAGTTGCTGCCCGCGAAGGCCGAGGCCGGCAGTACGCAGGACGGTCCGTGGGAGATCGCCGGCACGACGATCACGGACGCCCCGCGGTACGAGTACCGCGGGGTGATGCTCGACGTCACGCGGCACTTCTTCACCGTCGACCAGGTCAAGAAGTTCATCGAGCTGGTGTCGCAGTACAAGCTCAACCGGCTGCACCTGCACCTCTCGGACGATCAGGGCTGGCGGATCCAGGTGGATTCATGGCCTCGGCTGACCGAGTACGGCGGAAGCAAGCAGGTCGGCGGTGGCGCCGGCGGTCATTACACGAAGGCTGATTTCGCCGAGATCGTGCGGTACGCGGCAGCGCATTACCTGGTCGTCGTACCGGAGATCGACACGCCTGGACACACCAACGCGGCACTCGCTTCGTACGCCGAGCTGACCGCGGACGGGACGGCGCCGGAGCTGTACACCGAGACCGAGGTCGGGTTCAGCACGCTGACGGTCGGCAAGGACCGCACGTACGAGTTCCTGGACGATGTGTTCCGCGAGGTGGCCGAGCAGACGCCGGGCGCGCTCGTACACCTCGGTGGCGACGAGGCGCACTCGACACCGCACTCGGACTACCTGACCTTCGTACCGAAGGCCGCCGAGCTGGTCGTGAAGCAGGGCAAGACGGTGATGGGCTGGCACGAGATCGGCGACGCGCCGCTGCCGGCCGGGACCGTCGTCCAATACTGGGGTACGGAGGACGAGAAGGCGCAGGCACTGGCACAGAAGGCGGTCGCCGGCGGGGCGAGGCTGGTGCTGTCGCCGGCGAACCGCGCGTACCTGGACATGAAGTACCACGCGGAAACGCCGCTCGGTCTGGACTGGGCCGGGTTGGTCAGCGTGGAGCAGTCGTACAGCTGGAATCCGGCCACGCTGATCCCGGACGTGCCGGCGGACGCCGTCATCGGCGTGGAGGCGCCGCTGTGGACCGAGACGCTGGACGAGCTGGCGAAGGTCGAGTTCATGGTGTTTCCGCGGCTGCCGGGAATCGCCGAGCTCGGGTGGTCGGACGAGAGCGCGCTCGACTGGCCCGCGTACCGCGAGCGGCTGGCGGCGCAGGCACCGCGCTGGGAGGTGCTCGGCATCAACTTCTACCGGGCACCGGAGATCGACTGGGCCTGATCGATTCTGGTCCTGATCGATTGGACCTGATCGCCGGGGCCTGATCGATTCTGGACCCAGCTGCTCAGGACTCGCTAGCTGCTCAGGACTCGGTCGAGGAGCCAGGCCGTGGCGGCGTCCACGTCCTGCTCGGCGACCGTGTGGACGGTCTGTCGCGTGGCGTCCGCGTCCTGGGCGTCACGCACCTCCAGCCGGTACACGTACCGGTCCGGTTGCGGCCGGCCGGTGCCCAGGTCCTTCGCGCCCAGCGCCCGGGCCGCGGCCTCCAGCCGGTCGGCGTCCGGCTCGGCGCTGGTGTCCAGCTCGCCGTGCTTGGTCAGCCCGGCGAACCCGCCGCTGCGGGTCACGGTGACGATCACGTCTGCCTCCTCTGATTGCGCCCGGCGCAACTGTCCGCGGCCGCGCGACACGCCGGGACAAACGATCGGAATTCCGCGGCCATTACCCGGCGTACCGAGCCATTGTCCTTCGTTGCCATCGTGCCGCACCTCGCCGCCGGCGCGAACCAGCAGGTCGGCGCGGGATTTCCGGTCTTTCGACGCCCGGCCGCCGGCCGCGCCGGGGCGGCCACAGAGGGTAGCGGGCCGCGACAATCAGCGACACGTGTTTGTGGTCACCTCTACCATCACGCCGCAGAACGGCTACAGTTATGGCGTTGCAGTTTTGGACTCCCTGACTTTGCTGTGCTGCATGGCCGGTCTGTCGTCTGGGACCTTTCGGCGACACGTGATCCATGAGGTGTGGGTCACGGTTAGTTATAAGCCATCGAGGAGATAGACAATGGCTGTCGGTACTGTCAAGTGGTTCAACGCTGACAAGGGCTTCGGCTTCATCACCCCGGATGACGGTGGCGCGGACGTGTTCGCGCACTACTCGGCCATCCAGATGTCGGGCTTCCGCTCGCTGGACGAGAACCAGCGGGTCGAGTTCGAGATCACCCAGGGCCAGAAGGGCCTCCAGGCGGAGAACATCCGCGCGATCGGTTCCTGAGACCCTTCCAGCACGACAGTGAACGGGCCGCACACCACCAGGTGTGCGGCCCGTCCGCCGTTCCGGGACGGCTGATCGAGCGCTCGACCGGGCGACACGGTGGTGTGGCCGGGGACACGATTGTTGCGTTTTGCCACGATCTCCGACACGGTCGGGGGGCACAATCCCCGACACAACGGAACGGAGGCGCGCCCGAGCGAGGCGTGACTTACCTGTGGCGATCGACATCGACAGCCCGGCAGACACACCAGACAACCATGAAAACGCGCAACATCCCGCGATAGCTACCCCGCCACCTCCCGGCAGCCGAAGTCACGGTTCCGGACTCGACCGCGTCACCTTCGGCGTCACCGCGGTCATCGCCCTGGCCTTCGTCGCCTGGGGCATCGTCGACGCCGGCAGTCTCGGCACCTCGTCCACCTCGGCGCTGGGCTGGGTCGAGCAGAACACCGGCTGGCTGTTCGTCCTGCTGGCCTCCGGCTTCGTCGTGTACGTGATCTGGCTCGCCGCCGGCCGGTACGGGCGCATTCCGCTCGGCCGGGACGACGAGAAACCCGAGTTCAAGACCGTGTCCTGGGTGGCGATGATGTTCAGCGCCGGCATGGGCATCGGCCTGATGTTCTTCGGCGTCAGCGAACCGCTCTCGCACTTCACCAGTCCCCCGCCCGGCACCGTCGAGGGCGGCTCGTCGCAGGCGCTCGAGACGGCGATGGCGACCACGCTGTTCCACTGGACGCTGCACCCGTGGGCGATTTACGCCGTCGTCGGCATCGCGATCGCGTACGGAACGTTCCGGCGCGGGCGTTCGCAACTGATCAGCGCCGCTTTCGCGCCGCTGCTCGGCCGCCGTACCGAAGGACCGATCGGCAAGGTGATCGACGGGCTGGCGATCTTCGCGACCCTGTTCGGCTCGGCCGCGTCACTCGGGCTCGGCGCACTGCAGATCGGGTCCGGCGTACGCATCCTCGGCTGGCTGGACCAGACCGGGAACGGCGTGATGATCGGCGTGATCGCGGTCCTCACCGCCGCGTTCGTCGCGTCCGCGGTCTCCGGTGTCGCCAAGGGCATCCAGTGGCTGTCCAACATCAACATGGTGCTGGCGGTCGTACTGGCCGTCTTCGTGTTCGTGGTCGGCCCGACGGTACTGATCCTGAACCTGGTACCGACGGCGATCGGCGACTACTTCCGCGACCTCGCCGACATGGCCGCGCGGACCGAGGCGAGCGGCGGCGACGCGATGGCCAAGTGGCTGTCCGGCTGGACCGTTTTCTACTGGGCGTGGTGGATCTCGTGGACGCCGTTCGTCGGCATGTTCATCGCCCGGATCAGCCGCGGCCGGACGATCCGGCAGTTCGTCACCGGCGTACTGCTGGTGCCGTCACTGGTCAGCGTGCTGTGGTTCTGCATCTTCGGCGGGACCGCGATCGACATCCAGCGCGGCGGTACGGACATCGCGGGCGAATCGACCAGCGAAGGCCAGCTGTTCGGCATGCTCGACCACATCCCGCTCACCGCGGTGACGACGATCCTGGTCGTGATGCTGGTCGCGATCTTCTTCGTGTCCGGCGCCGACGCGGCGTCGATCGTGATGGGTACGCTCTCCGAGCGCGGCGCGATCGAACCGAAGAAGCCGCTGGTGATCTTCTGGGGCGTACTCACCGGAGCCGTCGCGGCCGTGATGCTCCTGGCCGGCGGAGGCGGATCAGACGCCTTGCAAGGCCTGCAGAACGTCACGATCGTCGCGGCACTCCCGTTCGCCGTCGTCATGGTCGGCCTGGCCGTTGCCCTGGCCAAGGACCTCCGCACCGACCCCCTGATGCTCCGCCACGAAATCGGCACCGACGCCGTCGAAGCAGCAGTAATAGAAGGCGTCAGCAACCACGGCGAAGACTTCGCCCTGGTGGTCGCCTGCAGCCTGCCGGAAGAAGAAGAGAGCTCCAAGCAGGGAGACGCGCTGCCGACGTCCAAGCCTCCGATCGACTGAATCCCGGCTTCCGCGGGTTCCGCGCCTCGCGCAGGACCTGCGGAGGCTGGCCTAAGATGAGTCGAGGAGAGGAGATAGGCATGGCAGCCCCTGCACCGGAGTACCCGTTCGATCCGCTGATCGACCTCGACGGATTGTGGACCGTCGAGCTGGCGCAGCGCTACCTACCTATCGAAGGTATGCCGCCGGCCAGGTATGAGGCTGTCGAGGGAAGGCTGCGGATGAGTCCACGCGAAGGCAGCGCGAACAGCTGGGCAACGTTGAGGCTCGCCTTCCAGCTCGACGGACCTGCCCGGGCCGCCGGGCACGCGTTGTACTCGGCGTTGAACGTACGCACCGGGCTCAGCGGCTGGATCGAGCCTGATCTGGTACTTCTGCGCGAACGCGTGCGGCAGCAAACCTGGATCGAGGCCGAGCAGGTCCTGTGCCCGATCGAGATCATCTCACCGTCCTCTTTCCACCGGGACCGCATCGACAAGCCGGCGATCTGCGCTCGCCAGGGCATTCCGTATTACATGCATGTCCAGATCGGCGTAGCCGACGCGCAGGTGGAGCTCTTCCGCCTCGCCGGCGGCCAGTACGTCAAGCATGCGGCGGCAGTGTCCGGTGAGGTGTTCCAGATGACCGAGCCGTTCGAGTTCGCGTTCGACCCGATCGAACTGCTCGAAGTGCATTAACCCCGTACTAGCTGCTCCGTGCTGGCGTCGGGAAGGTGGCTAGGGAGCTGGTGCCGATGCTTCCTAGCCATACTTTTCCGTCTCGTTCGCGGACTCCGGTGGGCATGTGGAAGTTCGGGTGTTTGGCGCGGAGGTCGTGGATCAGGGTGCCGGACTCGTCGTACGCCTGGATCTCGATGATGTCGGCGGCCTTCGGTTTCAGGGCGTCCGGGAGGGACCAGACCAGCTTCCGGAAGGCGGGGTGCTTGGGTAGCAGGAAGTCGAGTACGGCGTTGCGTGGCGAGCCGACCGCTACCCAGATCAGCCCGTCCGAGCCGCGGGCGATGTTGTCCGGCAGGCCGGGGATCGTCGCGATCTTCTCCGGTTCGCCGCCGGTGGTGAGGTCCAGCTTGTACAGCCCGTACATCGCTGTCTCCGCCCAGAACAGGGACCGGCGATCGGCGCTCAGCGCCACCCCGTTCGGGAATCCCCGCCCGGTCGCCAGCTGCGTCACCTCACCGTCGGGCGTACGCCGGTAAACGCTTCCGGTGGCCGAATGTTCGAGCAGATCAGCCATCCACTCGTCGATCCCGAACCGGGTCGACGAGTCGGTGAAGTAGATCGTGCCGTCCTCGGTCACGTCCGCGTTGTTGCAGAACCGCAGTGGCCGGCCGTCGATCTCCGACAGCAGCGTCGCGATCCGGTTGTCCCGGTCGAGCGTGAGCAAACCGCGGTTCGCGTCGCAGATCAGCACCTTGCCGTCCGGCAGCCACTCCAGCCCGAGCGGGCGCCCGCCGGTGTCCGCGAGCGTACTGATGGTGCGCCCGTCCGCGCTGACCCGGAGAATCCGCCCGTCGTACAACCCGGTCAGTACGCTGCCGTCCGCGTCGATCAGCGTGTCCTCGGGCCCGGCGCCGGGCAACTCGACGACCTCGACATCCACGTTCACCGGGTACCGCACCGGGGCCGCGGGCGGCGGCGTCCATCGGACCGGGGCAATCGACGATTTCATGCCGAGACCTTACCGCCAGTCGCGGGACGAACGCAGAAGGTCCGGACTCCGTGCTGGAGTCCGGACCTCAGGCGGTCAGAAGATGACTTCGCCGCGGGCGCGGCGGGCGCGGAGCTTTTCCAGGGCCTCGTCGAGGATTTCCTGGGCCTCCTGTTCGGAGCGCCGCTCCTTCACGTACGCCAGGTGGGTCTTGTAGGGCTCGATCTTCGGCGGCGGAGGCGGGTTGTTCACATCGGTACTGGTCGGCAGACCGCACCGCGGACAGTCCCACTCCTCCGGGATGGATGCCTCGACCGCGAACCAGGTCGCGGTCTCGTGCCCGTTCGCACAGAAGAAGACGATGCGCTGCCGGGGCGCGGTGTCGCCGCGCTCCGCCTCGCCCATCGGCCCGGCACCGACCCGGCTGCCACGAATCGCACTGCCACCACCAGCCACGGGAACCTACTCCCCCTCAGCCGAGCTTGTAGAGCAGGCCGACCGCGACGATGGAGGCGAACCAGACCAGCCCGACGCCGATCGTGATCCGGTCCAGGTTCCGCTCGGCGACCGAGGAGCCGCCCAGGCTGGACGACACACCGCCACCGAACAGGTCCGAGAGGCCGCCACCGCGGCCTTTGTGCAGCAGTACCAGCAGCGTCAGGAACAGGCTGCAGACGATCACGACGATCGAGAAAGCGAGAATCACGAGGAGTAGCCTAACTGAAGGTCCAGGTAACGGCAGATGCCGGCGAACTCGTCCACCTGAAGGCTTGCACCTCCGACCAGGCAGCCGTCGACATCCGGTTGGGCCATGATGCCACCTGCGCTGGCCATCTTCACCGATCCACCGTAAAGAATCCGTACCGAGTCGGCGACCGACGGTGAGATCGTCTCCTCCAGCCGGCCCCGGATCGCCGAAATGACCTCCTGCGCGTCCTCCGGAGTGGCCACCTCGCCGGTACCGATCGCCCAGACCGGCTCGTACGCGATCACCAGCTTGCGGACGTCGTCCGGCTTCAGCCCGGCCAGCGCGCCGTCCACCTGGGCCAGCGTGTGCGGCACCTGCTCGCCGGCCTTGCGCACCTCGAGCCCCTCGCCGACGCAGACGATCGGGACCAGGCCCGCCGCCAGCGCCTTCGTGGTCTTCGCGTTCACCGTCGCGTCGTCCTCGGCGTGGTACTGCCGGCGCTCCGAGTGCCCGGTCAGTACGTAGCTGCAGCCGAGTTTGGTCAGCATCGACGCCGAGATCTCACCGGTGTACGCGCCGGCGTCCTGGGTGGACACGTCCTGCGCGCCGTACTTGATCTTCATCCGGTCACCGTCGACCAGCGTCTGCACGCTGCGGATGTCGGTGAACGGCGGCAGCACCGCCACCTCGACCCGCTCGAAGTCGTGCTTCTTGTCCTGCAGCGTCCAGCTCAGCTTCTGCAGCAGGTGCACGGCCTCGACGTGGTTGAGGTTCATCTTCCAGTTGCCCGCCATCAAAGGCGTACGGGCAGCTGCGGTGTCAGCCATCAGGTCAGTCCTCTTCCAGTACGGCCAGACCCGGGAGCTCCTTGCCCTCCAGGTATTCCAGCGACGCGCCACCACCGGTGGAGATGTGGCCGAACGCGTCGTCGGCGAAGCCCAGCTGCCGGACCGCGGCGGCCGAATCGCCACCACCGACCACGCTCAGCCCGCTCACTTCGGTCAACGCCTGCGCGACGGCCTTGGTTCCGCCGGCGAACGGCGCCAGTTCGAAGACGCCCATCGGGCCGTTCCAGAACACCGTCTTCGCGCCGGCGATCTCCGCGGCGAACGCCTTGCCGGAGTCCGGGCCGATGTCCAGGCCGAGCTGGTCGGCCGGGATCGCGTCCGCGGCCACCACGGTCGCCGGGGCGTCGGCACTGAACTCGGGCGCGACCACGATGTCGGTCGGCAGCACGATCTTGTCCGCGGCCTGCTTCAGGTACCCGCGGACGACGTCCAGCTGGTCCTCCTCGAGCAGGCTCTTGCCGACCTCGTGGCCCTGCGCCTTCAGGAAGGTGAAGACCATCCCGCCGCCGATCAGCAGCTTGTCGGCCTTCGCCAGCAGGTTGTCGATCACGGCGAGCTTGTCCGAAACCTTCGCCCCGCCGAGCACGACCACGTACGGGCGGTCCGGCTGCTCGGTCAGCTTCTTCAGCACCTCGACCTCGGCCAGTACCAGACCGCCGGCCGCGTGCGGGAGCTTGCGCGCCACGTCGTACACGGACGCCTGCTTGCGGTGCACGACACCGAAACCATCGCTGACGAACACGTCCGCGAGCGCCGCCAGCTCCTCGGCCAGCCCGGCCCGCTCGGCCTCGTCCTTGCTCTCCTCGCGCGGGTCGTACCGCACGTTCTCCAGCAGCAGGACCTCACCCTCGTCCAGGTCCTGTACGGCCGACTGCGCCGCGTCGCCGGTGACATCGGCGGCGAAATGCACCGTGATGCCCTCCGGCCGCAGCAGCTCGCCGAGCCGCTTCGCCACCGGAGCCAGCGTGTACGCCGGGTTCGGCTCGCCCTTGGGGCGGCCGAGGTGCGCGGTGACAATCACCTTGGCGCCGGCCTTGGCCAGCTTGATCAGGGTCGGCAGCGAGGCCCGGATCCGGCCGTCGTCGCCGATCACCTCGGCCTTGATCGGCACGTTCAGGTCGGACCGGACCAGCACCCGCTGCCCGGCCAGGTCGCCGAGATCTTCGATCGTCTTCACAGTTCAGCTTCCTCGGGTGAACGAGCTCCGCGCCCGGAGCCGGAGCTCCGGACGCAGAGCCGGCGGGAAAACGTCAGAGCGAGGCGCCGACGTGGTTGACCAGGTCGACGAGGCGGTTCGAGTAGCCCCACTCGTTGTCGTACCAGCCGTAGACCTTGACCTGGTTGCCGAGCACCTTGGTGATCGGCGCGTCGTAGATGCAGGACGCCGGGTCGGTAACGATGTCCGAGGACACGATCGGGTCCTCGCTGTACCGCAGGATGCCCTTGAACTCGCCGTCGGCCGCGGCCTTGTAGGCGGCGTTCACCTCGTCGACGGTGACCTCACGGCCCAGGTCGACGGTCAGGTCGGTGATCGAGCCGGTCGGCACCGGAACCCGCAGCGAGTAGCCGTCGAGCTTGCCGTTCAGCTCCGGCAGCACCAGGCCGATCGCCTTCGCGGCGCCGGTGGAGGTCGGCACCACGTTCAGCGCGGCACCGCGGGCGCGGCGCAGGTCCTTGTGCGGGCCGTCCTGCAGGTTCTGGTCCTGGGTGTACGCGTGGATCGTGGTCATCAGACCCTTTTCGATCGTGAACGCGTCGTGCAGGACCTTGGCCAGCGGGGCCAGGCAGTTCGTGGTGCAGGACGCGTTCGAGATGATCGTGTGCTTCTCGGCGTCGTACAGCTTGTGGTTGACGCCCATCACCACGGTCAGGTCCTCGTTCTTCGCCGGGGCGGAGATGATGACCTTCTTGGCGCCGTTGTCGGCGTGCGTCTTCGCCTTGGTGGCGTCGGTGAAGAACCCGGTGGACTCGATCACCACGTCGGCGCCGACGTCCGACCACTTCAGGTTCGCGGGGTCACGCTCGGCGAAGGCCTTGAAGCTGTGGCCGGCCACGGTGATCTCGTCCTCGGTCGCGGTCACCTCGCCCGGGAAGCGGCCCAGAATCGAGTCGTACTTCAGCAGGTGAGCGAGGGTCTGATTGTCGGTCAAGTCATTGACGGCGACGACCTCGATGTCGGCACCGGACGCCTGCACGGCGCGGAAGAAGTTACGGCCGATGCGGCCGAAGCCGTTGATACCTACGCGTACGGTCACGGGACTACGTCTCCTCTGAACTGGCTTTGCACTGCCGCTACAGCCCGAAGACTAGCCCAACCGCCCACCCGGCCAACTGGTAGCATCCACATCAGACCACCCTGACCCGTCAGTAGCTGCCGGACCAGACCACCCACACGTAACAAAGCCCCGGAAACTCTCCGGGGCCTTGTCGTGAATACCAGTTGACCAGGTGGTGCCGCTCCGTGACCGGTCAGGCCGGGTCGAGCATGTCCGGGGTGAGGTTGGCTTCGGTGTTCGGGATGCCCAGGTCGCCGGCGCGTTTGTCGGCCATCGCCAGCAGGCGGCGGATGCGGCCGGCGACGGCGTCCTTGGTGAGGGCCGGCTCGTGCAGCTGGCCGAGCTCTTCCAGGCTGGCCTGCTTGTGTTCCAGCCGGAGCTTGCCGGCGATCTGCAGGTGGTCGGGGACGTCGTCACCGAGGATCTCCAGCGCGCGCTCGACCCGGGCACCGGCGGCCACCGCGGCACGCGCGGAACGGCGCAGGTTGGCGTCGTCGAAGTTCGCCAGGCGGTTCGCGGTCGCGCGGACCTCGCGGCGCATCCGGCGCTCCTCCCAGGCCAGCACCGACTCGTGCGCGCCCAGCCGCGTCAGCAATGCACCGATCGCGTCACCGTCCCGGATCACGACCCGGTCCACATTGCGTACCTCGCGAGCCTTCGAGCCGATCCCGAGCCGCCGGGCCGCACCGACCAACGCGAGCGCCGCCTCCGGCCCCGGGCAGGTCACCTCGAGCGAGGACGACCGACCAGGCTCGGTCAGCGAGCCGTGTGCCAGGAACGCACCCCGCCAGGCCGCTACGGCATCACAGGACGCTCCGGACACGACCGCGGGCGGCAACCCGCGTACCGGCCGGCCCCGGTTGTCCACCAGGCCGGTTTGGCGCGCCAGCGCGTCGCCGTCCCGGACCACGCGCACCACGTACTTCGTCTGCTTACGGATTCCGGACGGGGAGATCACCACCACGTCCGACGGGTGACCGAAGATCTCGGCGATGTCCTTGCGCAACCGCCGCGCCGCCGCGCCACTGTCCAGCTCAGCCTCGATGACGATCCGGCCCGACACCAGGTGCAGCCCGCCCGCGAACCGCAGAATCGACGAAACTTCAGCCTTCCGGCAGCACGGTTTCGTCACCTGAATACTGGTCAGCTCGGACTTCACCTGTGCTGTCATCGCCATAGAAAGCATCCTCCCACCCATGTCAAAGACCCTCGGATCACCAACGGGCCGGGACTGCTCCGGTTACGGGGTCCGGATCCGGGTGCAACCTTTCGGAGCGGTGCTTGCGTTACCTCTCGCGACAATCCGGGAGGAGGGGTATGAGGGCATCGGACGAAGCTGAGTTCACCGAGTTTGCCGGCGTGATGGTGCGGCGGTTGCGGCGTACGGCGTACCTGATGTGTGGGGACTGGCACCGTGCCGAGGATGCCGCGCAGGACGCGTTGGTGAAGGTGTACCGGCGGTGGAACCGGATCGATCGCAGTCAGGGCCTGAACGGGTACGCGCATCAGTGCCTGGTGACCGCGGTGTTCGACCAGTCGCGGAAAGCGTGGCGGCGGCGTGAACGGCTGATCGACGTGGACGAATCCCTGCAGCTGAAGGACGTGGCCGGTTCGGTGGACGACCGGATGCTCGTCGTACCGGCACTGGCCACGCTGCCGCCCGGTCAGCGTGCCTGCGTCGTGCTGCGGCACTACGCCGACCTCAGCCTCGAACAGACCGCCGAGATCGTCGGCATCGGGGTCGGTGGCGTGAAGAGCCAGACCTCCCGCGGCCTCGGCCAGCTCCGCGAACTTCTCGACCAGACCGAAAGGAGCACCCGATGAGCGACGACATCGAACGCCTGCTGGCGGCCGCCGCCGACGACACCGACCGGCCGCTGAACACGAGTGCCGACGAGATCGTCGTCCGCGCCCGGCGGTCGGCCCGCGGGACCCGGATCGCGGCCATCTCGACGTCCGTCCTCACCGCGGCGGTGATCATCGGCGGCGCCGCGGCCTGGTCCGCGAACCGCACGGACGGCGAAGCGCCGGTCGCGGGTACGCCCAGCCGGACCGTCACGATCGACGTGAAGACCGGCTGGCTGATCGACGCCGAGACCGGCAAGCCGATCGCGCCCGCTCCCCCGGTCAGCCGGGTCAGTGACAGCGCGATCATCGAACGCTGCGCCGGGTACGACAAGCAGCCGCGGTACGGGCCGAAACCGTCCTGGGACAAGGCCGGCCCGGTCACCGCGCAATGGAAGGTCGCGGTGAAGACAAGCTCTGGTACGGCAATCGGCGCGGTACTGGTTTCACCGGATCGCACGGTCGTGGCCGTCTGCAACGCGACGGACGGCAAGTACCCGAGCTGGTCCTTCGGGCGGCGGCAGCTGTCCCGCGCGCCGGCCGATGGCCTCGTCTTCGAGGCCGGCCGGGCCGACGGATTGCGCGTACCGGACAACGTGACGAAGGTGCTGGTCGAGGTACCCGGCGAGAACGTGCTCCGCGAAGCACTGCTCGGCTCGGACGGCATCTACACCATCGGTGTCGTACCGAACCGCCCTGGCCCGAAACCCAGCATCGCGATCCAGAAGCCGCGCATCCGTGCGTACGATGCGAACGGCCGCAAGGTCCTTGACCGCGTGATCCCGTTCGCGATCCAGAAACTGCCGGTCATCCCGTCGGTGAGCACGCCGCGCTGATCGAGTTCAGCGGAGAATCTCCCGGTACACCTTCGCCAGTTTGTCCGGCGCGTGGTGCAGGTCGCGGTCGTCGTCCGCGACGTCCGCGATCACCAGCTCGGCCCCGAGGGACTGTGCCGTCCGGCGCAGTGACTCGGGGTCGGGCACGTGGCCGGTGTCGGCGAGGACGACGTCGATCCGCAGGTCGGGGGCGTGCGCGGCCAGCACTTCGAGGTGCGTCTCCGGCGAGAACCCGTCGGTCTCGCCCTTCTGCTCCCCCAGGTTCAGCGTGATCAGCCGGCGGGCGCTGGTCTGCTCCAGGCCGCGGCACAGCGCGGGAACCAGCAGGTTCGGAATCACTGACGTGAACCACGACCCCGGGCCGACGACCACCCAGTCGGCCTCCGCGACGGCGACCAGCGCCTCGGGGCAGGCCGGCGGGTCGGCCGGATCGAGCGCGACGTCGACGACATGACCCTCGGTCGACGCGACATCGGCCTGGCCACGGATCTCGGTGATCGCCTCCGGATGGTCCGGGTCCAGGCCGAGCACCCGTGCTGTGATGTCGAGCGGCACGGCCGACATCGGCAGTACGCGACCTTGCGCGCCGAGCAGACGCGCCACCCAGTCGAGCCCGTCGACGGCTTCACCGAGCAGCTCCCACAACGCCACGATCAGCAGGTTGCCGACCGCGTGGTCGTGCAGCTCACCGTTGCTGCGGAACCGGTGCTGCAGCACATCGGCCCACGTACGCCCCCACTCGTCGTCGCGGCACAACGCGGCCAGCGCCATCCGCAGATCGCCCGGCGGCAGCACGCCGAGCTCCTTGCGCAACCGCCCGGACGAACCGCCGTTGTCAGCGACGGTGACGACCGCGGTCAGCTGATCGGTGACATGGCGAAGAGCGGACAGGGACGCGGCCAGGCCGTGCCCCCCACCCAGTGCGACAACCCTGGGCGCTCTGCTCATTCGCGGCCCAGATCCCGGTGCACGACCAACGTCGGTGACCCCTTCTCGCGCAGCCTGCGGGCGATCTCTTCGGCCATCGCGACGCTGCGGTGCTTACCCCCGGTGCAGCCGATCGCGACGGTGACGAAGCGCTTGCCCTCGTTCAGGTAGCCGGTCCGCAGGGTGTCCAGCACGTCCACGTAGTTCCGCAGGAACTGCTGGGCCAGCGGATGGCCGAGCACGAAGTCTGACACAGGCCGGTCCTGACCGGTCATCGGGCGCAGGTCGGGCTGCCAGTACGGGTTCGGGATGAAGCGCATGTCGGCGACCACGTCGGCGTCCACCGGGATGCCGTACTTGAACCCGAACGACACCACTGTCGCCCGGAGCTCCGCGTTCTCCTCGTCGCCGAAGGCGTTCACGATCTTCGCGGCCAGCTGGTGGATGTTCAGGCTGGAGGTGTCGATCACCAGGTCGGCGCCGGCCCGGATGTCGCCGAGCAGTTCGCGTTCGCGCTGGATGCCGTCCAGCAGCCGGCCCTCGCCCTGCAGCGGGTGCGGCCGGCGGACGCTCTCCTGCCGGCGCACGATCACGTCGTCGGACGCCTCCAGGAACAGCGTCAGCGGCCGGAAACCCTTCAGCCGCAGGTCGTGGATCGCCGAACTCAGCTCGTCGAAGAACAGGCCGGTCCGGACGTCGACGACGACCGCGAGCCGCGGCGCCGCGCCGGTCCCGACGGTCTGCTCGACGATGGTGGTCAGGAACATCGGCGGCAGGTTGTCCACCACGAACCAGCCGAGGTCCTCCAGTACGTCGGCGACCGAGCTCCGGCCCGCGCCGGACATCCCGGACACGATGATGAGGTTGCCGCCCGTGTCGTCCATCAGTTCTCAGTTCTCCCCTGCATCCCCGTGGTCTGCCCGTCATCGCCGACGGCCGCATCGTGCGGCCGCGGTCCGGCCGGCGCCGGGACGTCGTCGCCAAGTATCTCGCCTGTGGCCGTGTTCACCGACGGCGCCCGGCCGGTTTCGGCCTGAGTTGCGGCAGCGTTCACCGCGAGGACCACCGACTCCGCCGTCCGCCGGCCGAAACCGGGCAGCGCCTCGACCTCGTCCAGCGTGGCCGCACGCAGCTTCTTCAACGATCCGAAGTGCCGCAGCAGCGTCTTCCGGCGCACGTCGCCCAGCCCCGGCACTTCGTCGAGAACACTCTCCACCATCGACTTCGACCGGCGGTTGCGGTGATGGGTGATGGCGAACCGGTGCGCCTCGTCACGCAGGCGCTGCAGCAAGTACAGCCCTTCTGACGTACGCGAGAAGATGACCGGATCCTCCTCGTCCGGCAGCCAGACTTCCTCGAGGCGCTTGGCCAGACCGCAGACCGGGATGTCACCGAGGCCGAGCTCGTCCATCGCCTGCCGCGCCGCCGCGACCTGCGGCGGACCACCGTCGACCACCACCAGCCCGGGCGCGTAGACGAACTTCTTCGCCCGCCCGGTCTCGGGGTCGACCAGCGCGGCGTTCGGATCCTCGTCGCCGGTCAGCGTCGCCCGCTCGTCCAGCAGGCGCTTGAAGCGGCGGGTCAGCACCTCGGCGATCGAGGCCACGTCGTTCTGCCCGTCGACGCCCTTGATCACGAACCGCCGGTACTCGCTCTTGCGCGGCAGGCCGTCCTCGAAGACGACCATCGACGCGACCACCTCGGTACCCTGCAGGTTCGAGACGTCGTAGCACTCCAGCCGCAGCGGCGCCTCCGGCAGGTCCAGCCCGGCCTGGATCTCCTCCAGCGCCTGGTTCCGGGTGGTCAGGTCGCTGGCGCGCTTGGTCTTGTGCATCGTCAGCGTCTGCAGCGCGTTCCGCTCGACGGTCTCCATCAGCGCCTTCTTGTCGCCGCGCTGCGGCACCCGGATCGCCACCCGGGCGCCACGAGTACCCTCCAGCCACTCGGTCAGCGCGTCGGCGTCGTCCGGCATCGTCGGGACCAGGATCTCGCGCGGAATCGCGTCGCCGGAGTCACCCGCGTACGTCTGCTGGATGAACTGTGAAACCAGGTCGGCGGTGGTCGCCGTACCGTCCGCCTTGTCGGCGATCCAGCCGCGCTCACCGCGAATCCGGCCGCCGCGGACGTAGAAGATCTGCACCGCCACCTCGAGCGGGTCCTCGCTGAGCGCGATCACGTCGGTGTCGGTACCGTCGCCGAGGACCACCGCGTTCTTCGCCAGCGCCTTCTCCAGCGCGGCCAGGTCGTCGCGGATCTTCGCGGCCCGCTCGTACTCCAGCTCGGCCGCCGCTGCCTGCATCTCCTTCTGCAGCCGGCGCACGTACGTCGCGGTCTGCCCGGAGAGGAACGCGGCGAAGTCGTCGACGATCTTCCGGTGTTCGTCCTGGCTGACCTGCCCGGTGCAGGGCGCCGCGCATTTGCCGATGTACCCGAGCAGGCATGGCCGGCCGATCTGCCGGTGCCGGTTGAACACGCCCTTGCTGCACGACCGCATCGGGAAGACCCGGAGCAGCAGGTCGACCGTCTCGCGGATCGCCCAGGCGTGACTGTACGGACCGAAGTACCGCACGCCTTTCTTCTTCTGGCCGCGGCCGACCATCACCCGGGGGTAGTCCTCGTTGAGGGTGATCGCCAGCCACGGGTACGACTTGTCGTCCCGGTACTTCACGTTGAAGCGCGGGTCGTACTCCTTGATCCAGGAGTACTCCAGCTGCAGCGACTCGACCTCGGTGCCGACCACCGTCCACTCGACCTTCGCGGCCGTCGTCACCATCGCCTGCGTCCGCGGGTGCAGGTTCACCAGGTCCTGGAAGTACGAGGACAAGCGGGCGCGCAGGTTCTTCGCCTTGCCGACATAGATCACCCGGCCGGCGGAGTCGCTGAAGCGATAGACACCCGGCGAGTCGGGGATCGATCCCGGAGCGGGACGGTACGAGGAGGGATCAGCCACCAGACCACCCTAGTTCGGTCCGCCGACAAATCCGGAATTCCGCGAAAGTCTCTATTGCTACTTCAATGACACACTTGAAGGTATGACGATCGAAGAACTTGACCGGAGGTTTCGTGAGTACGCCGGGGTGCGGATGCTCGAAGGCCAGGGCGACCTGTTCTACCTGTACGACCCGGCGGCCGACCTGCCACCGGAGCGGCAGCAGCCGTTCGCCACCATTGTCACCGGGGATCACTACGAGCAGGTGTCCCGGCTGGACGAGCCCGGTGCCTGGCGCTTGAACCTGGCGTTGACCAAAGCCACGTACATGTCACTGTTCGGCCCGGCGCCGACCGAGCGGAACGCCGACTGGGTGCTCGACTCGGGACACGACTACAGCGCCCGGGACACGTTGATGCCGCATCCGTTCTACGCCGCCCAGTACTGGGTGGCGATCGTGAACCCGACCGGTCTGGACCAGCTGCTCCCGTTGATCCAGGAGGCGTACGACTTCGCGGCCCGGAAGTTCGCCAATCACCAGGCGCGGCAGAGCTCCTGAACGTTGCGGTCCTGTTTCGGGTTGGCCCATAAGCCTGGGTTGACCCCCGGCTGGGATGGGCGGACTCCCTAGCGTGTGAACCAGGGTAGATGTGCAGGACCTTTGCATGAGGCAACCAGGCCTGGCGCTGACACGAGGGAGTTCCGCCCATGTTCCCATCCCTTCGCCAGTACCCAACGCCGCTCCGGCCACCAACACCGCGCCGCTCGCGAACACCGCGCCCGTCGCGCGCGGCCGTCGGTTTCCTGGTCGCGTCCGCGCTCGCCGTCTGCGGCGCCGCGACCGCCGGCAGCGCCGCGGCCGCCTCGAACCCCACCGGCCCACCCGCGGACGGTACGGGCGGCGGCTCCGGCGCGGTTTCGGTCCGTGGCGCCGGCAGCCCGAACGCCATCCCCGGCAGCTACATCGTCGTTCTGGCCGGCCAGAACTCACGCGCCCAGACCCGGGTCGCCACTCAGAGCCTGGCCGCGAGCTACGACGTCAAGGTCCGGGACCAGTACGACGCGTCGATCAAGGGCTTCTCCGCCGCGATGGACACTGATCAGGCCAAGAAGCTGGCCGCGGACCCGCGCGTCGCGTACGTGCAACAGAATCAGAAGATCACCGTCAGCCAGGACGATCCGCCGTGGGGCCTCGACCGTACCGACCAGCGCGATCTGCCGCTGGACAAGAAGTACGAGCCGTCGACGGACGCGAAGAACGTCAACGTGTACGTGATCGACACCGGCATCTACGCGAAGCACAAGGACTTCGGTGACCGCGCTTCGGTCGGTACCGACACGGTCGGCGACGGGCAGAACGGCGTCGACTGCATGGGCCACGGCAGCCACGTGGCCGGCACCATCGGTGGTACGACGTACGGCGTGGCGAAGGCCGCGCACCTGGTCGCGGTGCGCGTACTCGACTGCAAGGGCGGCGGCTCGACCGAGTCCGTGGTGGCCGGGATCGACTGGGTGACCAAGAACGCCAAGAAGCCGGCGGTCGCGAACATGAGCCTCGGCGGCGGCGCGGACGACGCGCTGGACGCCGCGGTGAAGGCGTCGATCGGCGCCGGCATCACCTATGCCGTTGCGGCCGGCAACGAAGGCACGGACGCCTGCCAGAGCTCACCGGCCCGGGAGCCGCTGGCGATCACCGTCGGCGCCACCGATGCCCAGGACCAGCGCGCGACGTTCTCCAACTTCGGCAAGTGCGTCGACCTGTTCGCGCCGGGGGTCGACATCACCTCGGTCGGCATCACCGGACCGGACGCGACGGCGAAGATGAGCGGTACGTCGATGGCGACACCGCACGTCGCGGGCGGCATCGCCCTGTACCTGGCCGACCACCCCGACGCCACCCCCGCCGACGTCACCAAGGCCCTGGTCACGAACTCCACCCCCGACAAGGTCGGCGACCCCGGCACCGGCTCCCCCAACAAACTCCTCTACCTCGGCAAACCAGACCCCGCCACCACCACCCACCCCTAACAGTGAGGATGTAGGCGTGGACCCCGCAGTGGTCGTCCTGACTCGGCCCCTAACTGACTTCGGGTCTTGAACGGGATCTGTCGGTCGACCTGCTGCGGGGTTCGCTTGCACTCACTCGGCGAGAACTCGTGACTTCATAGGAGCCTGTGCCAGCAGGCACCCATCACTGTTTTGTCCGTCGCTCGGCTGGTGCGTGCCGCCCTGACCGTGTCGAATGGAAGGACGGCGATGTCTACCATCGCACAGCCAGATGCCGTGTCCCAGGCCGAGATCACCGGTGGTGTCGACACTCACCGCGATACCCATACGGCGGCTGCGATCGACCAGACGGGCCGGATGCTCGGTCACCAGACCTTTCCCGCCACTGGTGCCGGCTATGCGGCTTTGCTGGCCTGGCTGGGCTCGTTCGGGCCGGTCGTTCTGATCGGTGTCGAGGGCACCGGCGCTTACGGGTCGGGCCTGACCGGCTACCTGACCGGGCAGGGTGTGACCGTGGTCGAGATCGACCGGCCCAGTCGTAAAACCCGCCGGACAGCAGGCAAGTCCGACCCGATCGACGCCGAAGCAGCCGCCCGAGCCGCTTTGGGCAAAGTACGCACCGGCATCCCCAAGAACCGTGACGGGCAGGTCGAGGCACTACGGAACCTGCGCATCGCCCGCAACAGCGCCGTCAGCCAGCGCGCTGACTGCCTGCGCAGAATCAAGGCCCTGATCGTCACCGCACCACACGACCTGCGCCAGCAACTACGCGGCCTCACCAACCCGCGCCTGATCGACACCTGCCACAACCTGCGACCCGACCCTAATCAGATCGCGATCCCACAACACGCCGTCAAAACCGCGCTACGCTCCCTGGCCCGCCGTCACCTCGCAGCCCAGCACGAGATCGCCGAGCTCGATCAACTCATCACCGAACTCATCAACACGATCAACCCCGAACTGCTCACCCTCAACGGCGTCGGCCCCGATGTCGCCGGCCAACTCCTGGTCACCATCGGACAAAACCCAGAACGCATCCACTCCGAAGGCGCCTTCGCGATGCTCTGCGGAGTCGCCCCCATCCCCGCATCATCCGGCCAGACCCACCGCCACCGACTCAACCGCGGCGGCGATCGCCAAGCCAACTCAGCCCTCTACACCATCGTCATCAGCCGACTCCGCTGGGACCCACGCACCCGCGCCTACCTCGAACGCCGCACAACCAACGGACTGTCCAAGAAAGACATCATCCGATGCCTCAAACGCCTCATCGCACGCGAGATCTACTACGTCCTCACCAAACCACAAACCCCTTGACCATCCATAGGAGCATCCCCACACCCACTCCTGCCCTGCCTCCCGTCCCCGTTTGAGGGGTTGACCACTGAAGTTGCCCGTTCACCCCCGGCATGCGGGTGGTGAACGGGCACTTTCGGTGGTTAACCCCTCAAATGGGAAGGGGGTTCGGCGGGGGCGACGGGGGTTGTGCGGGTGGGCGGGTCAGGCGGATTCGATGATGTTGGTGCCTTGGACCTTTACGTTGACGGCGGGAAGGGGCGTGGCGGCCGGGCCGCTGACAGGGCTGCCGTCGGTGATGCTGAAGTGGCTGTTGTGGAACGGGCAGACGATCTGCCCGTTCTCCACCGAGCCGATCGGGTTGCCTTGGTGCGTACAGATCGCCGAGAACCCCTTGTACTGACCCGCGGTCGGCTGAGTGACGACCACCTTGGCGTCGGTGAACACCTTCCCGCCGCCGACCGGGACATCGGACACCGGGCCGAGCACCGTACCGCCGCCGCCCGCCGACGGCGTACCTGAGGCCGGCCCGGAACCAGACGGCGCGGACCCGGTCGGCGCGGTACCAGTGCCGGTGCCGCCGCTCGTACCGCTGGTGTCGTTGCCGCCACAGGCCGCGAGGATCGGCGCGCCGGCGCCCACGAGCGCCGCCATCGCCGCGCACCGAAGTACGGTCCGCCGGTCCCGCGTCGTGTCATCGGTCATGAATCCGGACCTCCAAGAGCCAGCCGGCCGCTGGTCTTCGACAGCCTGCCGGCTTGAGTGGTTGAACGTTCTCTAACGACTCAAACGACTGGGTCAGCCGATTGGTTCACCCCCGGCCGGATTGAACCGCCGTTTGAGGGTTTCCGCCTGGTGCCGGTACCGGCCCACGGTGGCGCTAGGGTTTCCTTCGGCAGCGTACCCACCGAGAGGCAGGGACTCGGTCCGCACCCGCCCTGGGGCCCGGCACACTGTACTGGTGGGAGAGGCATGAAATGACAGGCACGACCGACGACACGACAGTGATGCGGGTGATCGCCGACCTCGCGCCGATCTGGTTCCCGGGCTGCGTCGTCGACAGCGCGGAGCGGACGGTCGAGGTGGGCTGGGGCCGTGGCGCGCTGCAGATGTCCGCGGTCGTCGGGCTCCGCGAGATCATCGAGCGCTGTGACCAGGTGCCGCAGCAGCGGTGGGCCGAGCAGATCGAGGCCTGGTTGCGGGCGGTGGTCGCGGAAGGCGAGCTCGCCACCGAGGAGCACCGGTACGGCGACGTGGGCGAGCGCCAGCGTGCTTTGCTCGTGCAACGTGGTTGGTCGGCGCGGACGGCGGGTCCGGTCGCGGACACGTTGATTCCGTTCGGCGATCACTTCGAGGTGGTGGTGTTCGTCCGTACCGGGTCGGAGCTACGGCGGCTGACCGTCGTACGCCGCTCGATGCTCGGGCTGGGTGAGCCGGAGGTGCCGTCGCCGGTGCAGCTCAGTCTGGACGAGATCGCGGACCTACGGCCGGTCGACCACGACGGCATCTCGGTGCTGCACCGGGAGGACGATCCGCTGGTGTCGATGGCGATCGTCGACCGGGAGGAGATCCTCACCCAGGCGTCGGTCGGGTTGGGCGTACTGGTTGGTGTGCCGCGGCTCAGCACGGTCGCGTTCTGCCCGGCGGACGCGGGCCAGGCGCTCGCGGATCGGTTGGCGCAGTACGTCGCCGACTCGTACCGCGGAGCGCCGGACCAGTGCAGCCCGGACCTCTTCTGGGTCCAAGGCGACCGGATGGTGCAAGTCCCGGTCACCCTGGCCAACCCGCCGCAGGCCGTCCTCCCCCCGTCCCTGCTCCCAACCCCGCGCCGGACCTGGCTCCGCCATCTCCTGCTTCAGCTCTTCCGCCGCTGACGCGGTGCACGGTCCGGCGACACCCAGCTAGCGAGCGACCCGCCTTCTCGGTGCTGCCTTCGTCGCGGGGGCTGACTTCTTGGCTGTCGTCTTCTTGACCGCGGCCTTCTTCGCGACAGCCTTCGTCGCCGATACCGCCTTCTTGGCAGGTGCCGCCTTCTTGGCCGGCGCCGTCTTCTTCGCGGCTGCCGTCTTCTTCGCGGGCCCGGTCGCGATGGCTGCGGCTGCCTGCTTCGCGCTCGGCTTCGCGGCGCGGCCCTTGAGGATCTCGGCCAGGAACGCACCGGTGTACGACGCGGGGCTGGCGGCGACCTCCTCCGGAGTACCCTCCGCGACCAGTGTCCCGCCGCGACGGCCACCGTCCGGGCCGAGGTCGATCAGCCAGTCGGCGGTCTTGATCACGTCCAGGTTGTGCTCGATCACCAGCACCGAGTTGCCCTTGTCGACCAGACCGCTCAGCACGCCGAGCAGCTTCCGGATGTCCTCGAAGTGCAGCCCGGTGGTCGGCTCGTCCAGCACATACACCGTACGGCCCGTGGACCGCCGCTGCAGCTCCGACGCCAGCTTGACCCGCTGCGCCTCACCACCGGACAGCGTCGGCGCCGGCTGACCGAGCCGGACGTACCCGAGCCCGACCTCCACCAGCGTGGTCAGATGTCGCGAGATCGCCGGGATCGCGGCGAAGAACTCCGACGCCTCCTCGATCGGCATGTCCAGCACGTCCGCGACGGTCTTGCCCTTGTAGTGCACCTCGAGCGTTTCGCGGTTGTACCGCGCGCCGTGGCAGACCTCGCACGGGACATACACGTCCGGCAGAAAGTTCATCTCGATCTTCAGCGTGCCGTCACCGGAGCACGCCTCGCACCGGCCGCCCTTCACGTTGAACGAGAAGCGCCCCTGCTGGTACCCACGAACCTTCGCCTCGGGAGTGTCCGCGAACAGCTTCCGGACGTGGTCCCAGACCCCGGTGTAGGTCGCCGGGTTCGACCGGGGTGTCCGGCCGATCGGCGACTGGTCGACGTGGATGACCTTGTCGACCAGCTCCATCCCGGAGATCTTGGTGTGCCGGCCGGGCACCGCCCGCGCGCCGTAGATCTGCCGCGCCAGCGACGTGTACAGGATGTCGTTCACCAGCGTGGACTTGCCGGAACCGGACACGCCGGTGACCGCGACGAACACCCCGAGCGGGATGGTCACGTCGATGTCCTTCAGGTTGTTCTGCCGCGCGCCGTACACGGTCAGCTCGCGGCCCTCGGTCAGCGGCCGGCGGATCGCCGGGATCGGGATCTCGCGGCGGCCCGACACGTACGCCCCGGTGATCGAGTCCGGGTGGTTGCGCAGGTCCTCGACGGTCCCGGACACGACCACCTGGCCGCCGTGCTCACCGGCGCCCGGGCCGATGTCGACCACCCAGTCGGCGTGGTCGATGGTGTCCTCGTCGTGCTCGACGACGATCAGCGTGTTGCCCAGCTCCTTCAGCCGGACCAGGGTCTCGATCAGCCGCCGGTTGTCACGCTGGTGCAGGCCGATCGACGGCTCGTCCAGCACGTACAGCACGCCGACCAGCCCGGAGCCGATCTGCGTCGCGAGCCGGATCCGCTGTGCCTCGCCGCCGGACAGCGAACCCGCCGGCCGGCTCAGCGCCAGGTAGTCCAGGCCGACGTCGAGCAGGAACTGCAGCCGCTCGCCGATCTCCTTCACCACCCGCTCGGCGATCTGCTTCTCCCGCGCCGATAGCTCCATCTGGACCAGGAACGCGTGCACCTCGTCGATCGACATCGCGCTGATCTCGGCGATGTTCTTCCCACCGAGCGTGACCGCCAGCGAGATCGGCTTCAGCCGCGCGCCGTTGCAGGCCAGGCACGGCACCTCGCGCATGTACTCCTCGAAGCGCTCCCGCCCGGTGTCGCTGGACGCCTCCGCGTGCCGGCGCTCGACGTACGGAATCACGCCCTCGAAGCTCGTGTAGTACGACCGCTCGCGGCCGTAGCGGTTCTGGTACGAGACGTGTACCTGCTTGTCGTGCCCGGTCAGCAGCGCCTTCTTCGCCTTCGCGGGCAGTTCCCCGAACGGCGTACTGGTCCGGAACTTCAGGTCCTTCGCCAGCGCCTCCAGCAACCGCTCGAAGTACTGGGTGACGTTCTGCCCCGACCAGGGCTGGATCGCGCCTTCGTCGAGCGACTTCGACGGGTCCGGAACCAGCAGCTCCGGGTCGACCTCCATCCGGGTACCCAGGCCGGCGCACGCCGGGCAGGCACCGTACGGCGAATTGAACGAGAACGACCGCGGCTCCAGCTCGTCGATCGCGAGCGGGTGATCGTTCGGGCAGGCGAGCTTCTCGGAGAACCGGCGCTCGCGGTGCGGATCGTTCGCCGGGAGGTCGACGAAGTCCAGCACGACCAGGCCACTGGCCAGGCCGAGCGCGGTCTCGACCGAGTCGGTCAGCCGCTGCTTCGCCGAGCCCTTCACCGCCAGCCGGTCGACGACCACGTCGATGCTGTGCTTCTTCTGCTTGTCCAGCTTCGGCGGCTCGGTCAGCTGGATCGTCTCGCCGTCGACCCGGGCCCGGGCGAAGCCCTGACCGGTCAGCTGGCGGAACAGGTCGACGTACTCACCCTTGCGGCCGCGGACCACCGGGGCCAGGACCTGGAACCGGGTGCCCTCGTCGAGCTCGAGGACCCGGTCGACGATCTGCTGCGGGGTCTGCCGGGCGATCGGCTCACCGCACTCCGGACAGTGCGGCCGGCCGGCCCGCGCGAACAGCAGCCGGAGGTAGTCGTACACCTCCGTGATCGTGCCGACGGTGGAGCGCGGGTTCCGCGAGGTGGACTTCTGGTCGATCGAGACGGCCGGTGACAGGCCCTCGATGAAGTCGACGTCGGGTTTGTCCATCTGGCCGAGGAACTGCCGCGCGTACGCCGACAGCGACTCCACGTACCGCCGCTGGCCCTCGGCGAAGATGGTGTCGAAGGCCAGGCTGGACTTCCCGGACCCGGACAGGCCGGTGAAGACGATCATGGCGTCCCGCGGCAGGTCGACCGAGACGTCCTTCAGGTTGTGCTCACGCGCTCCGCGCACGATCAGACGGTCAGACACAAGCTCACTCTCAGCGGTTCTCGTGGGGTATCCGGGTGGATCTCTGGCATGCCCGGTCATGCTAACGAGGCCCACCGACAAAAACTTCCGCCGACGGATCCGGCACCCGGCTTCGAAAGTATATTCGATCACCGCGACCGCTCTGGACCAGACATGACGCGCCGTCGCCGAGGTGCGAGGATCGTCGGAGTCACCGAACTCCAGGGGAGAAAACGCGATGTCCGAGTACCACGGAAACGCACACGTCGGCGGACCGGCTCAGACCCACGAGCTGGCCAAGTTGATGATCACCAAGGTCGCGGTCGGGCCGATGGACAACAACGCCTACCTGCTGCGTTGCCGGCAGACCGACGAACAGGTCCTGATCGACGCCGCGAACGAGGCGGACACGCTGCTCCAGCTGATCGGCGACGGCGGCCTGGCCCGGGTGATCACCACGCACCAGCACCAGGACCACTGGGAGGCGCTGGCCGAGGTGGTCGCGCGCACCGGCGCCACCACGGTCGCGGGCCGGCACGACGCCGACGGCATCCCGGTACCGACCGACCAGCTGGCCGACGACGGCGACCAGATCGCGGTCGGCCGGTGCAGCCTGCGGGTGATCCACATCAAGGGCCACACGCCCGGCTCGATCGCGCTCGTGTACGACGACCCCGACGGCGCGCCGCATGTGTTCACCGGCGACTCGCTGTTCCCTGGCGGCGTCGGCAACACCGATGGCGACAAGGAGCGTTTCACGTCGCTGATCGACGACGTCGAGACCAAGCTGTTCGGCACGCTGCCGGACGAGACCTGGGTGTACCCGGGCCACGGCTCCGACACCACCCTCGGCACCGAGCGCCCGCACGTCGCCGAGTGGCGCGAACGCGGCTGGTGACGACGGGACGGCAGCCCGGCGGCTTCGCCGAATACCAACCACGCGCCAACCGCCCGCAGCCGGGCATTCAAAACCAGCCGGCGGTGGAGCGGCCGCTGGGCGTGGAGCAGACGCTCGGCGTGGAGCGGTTGTCGGTTGAGGTGCGGGTGCGGGCGGGTGTGGGGGCGGATCTTGAGGCGTGTGCTGGGTTGATCGTCTCGCGGGCCGGTGGATCGGTTGCGGACCGGCGTACGCGCCTGGTGGCCGATCTGGAGGACCCGGAGCGGTACATCGCGGTGGCCGAGGTCGACGGCGAGGTGGTCGGGTACGGCGGGGTGATCCGCCACGACCTCTCCCCCGACGACCCGCCGGCCACCGCGCCGAGCGGCTACTACCTGATCGGCCTGATCGTGGCGCCGAACTGGCGGCGGCACGGCATCGGCGACGAGCTCACGAAAGACCGGCTGCGCTGGATCGCGGCACGCGCCGGTGCCGCGTACACCTTCGTCAACGTCGGCAACGGCGCGATCCTCGACCTCCACCAGAGGTTCAGGTTCACCGAGCTCACCCGCGACTTCACCTTTCCCGGCGCTCCGCTCCAGCCGGGCACGTGCGTACTGCTCCGGGCCGACCTCACCGATCAGTGAGCTCGGCCGGGTACGCGATCACGTCGACCAGCGCGTTGTTGCGGATCGCGGTGATCTCGGTCCGGCTGGCGATCGCGTCCTCGAACAGCTGACGTTGCAACGACTGCGCGTCCCGCAGCGGAACGCCGTCGACCGCAAGCACCAGATCCCCCGGCCGCAACCCCGCTGCCGCCGCCGGGCCGGCCGGGATCACCTCGACCACCCGGAGCGCCGTACGCTGCCCGAACCGTTCCGCGAGCGCCGGCCGCAGCGGCGCGGGCGTACTGACCAGGCCGAGGTACGCGCGACGTACGCGCCCGTCGTGCAGCAACGAGTAGATGATCCGCCGGGTCGTCGGGTTCATCGGTACGGCCAGCCCGAGGCCGATGCCCGCGACCGCCGTGTTGATGCCGATGACGCGGCCGTTGCCGTCGGCGAGCGCTCCGCCGGAGTTGCCCGGGTTCAGCGCGGCGTCGGTCTGGATCACGTCCTCGATCATCCGGTTCGCCGAGCCGCTGCGGACCGGTAGCGATCGGCCGAGCGCGCTCACCACGCCCGCGGTCACGCTGCCGGCCAGGCCGAGTGGATTGCCGACGGCGACGACGAGATTGCCGACCTTCAGCCGGTCCGCGTCCCCGTACTCCGGTGGGCCGGGGATGTCGCGATCGGCCCGCAGCACGGCCAGGTCGGACAGCCGGTCGACTCCGATCACGCGCGTCCGCGCCGTCGTACCGTCCGCGAACTCGGCCGTGGCCGCCGAGCCGTCGCCGACCACGTGCGCATTGGTCAGCAGGTGCCCGTCGCCGGTCAGCACCACCGCGGAGCCGGACGAGTCGCCGCGCCGGTTGTGGATCCGCAGGCTCGCGACCTGCGGAATCAGCCGTTCGGCCACACCTGAGACCACCCGGGAATAGGCATCCAGTACATCGTCCCCAGCCAGCTCGTCAGCCATCGCCTTTGCCTCCGCCCTAGCCCCTGCCTTCTCCGCCGACCCCGCCTCCTGAATTACATCATTACATCAAACTCAAGTACGTGAAGCAGACCACAAACCTGACCGATCGGTTGAAAACTGGCCGATCGGTCAGCGAAGATGCTGTCATGGCAATCACCACCGCCCGGGAACGTACCCGGCACGAGATCGTCCGGCAGGCGATGGACCTGTTCCAGGCCGGTGGCTACAACGCGACGTCACTGCAGGACATCGCGACCGCGGCCGGCTGTTCCAAGGCGACCGTGCTCTACCACTTCAGCGGCAAGCCGGCCGTGCTCGCCGCCGTCCTCCAGCCTGCCGCCGTCGACGTGGCGAACCTGGTCGCGGCGGCGGCCGAGCTGCCCCGGGCCGAGGCACAGGAGCTCGCGATCCGGCAGTTCATCGACCTCGCGGTCGTGCACCGCGGGGTCGTCGACGTGATCCAGGACGTGCTCCCGGTGATCGAGCAGATGCCCGAGATCGGTCCGCTGGTCGCCGACGGCATGCAACTGACCGAGTACATGGCCGGGTCCGACGACCCGCTCGAACGGGATCTCGCCAAGTTCGCGGTGAACGGACTGCTCGGCGAATGCCGGCACGCCGATCAGCGGACCGATGAAGAGCTCCGAAGACTCTGCGACATCGCCCTGCGGAGGCTCCTCCCCCGCGGCTGAAACCCGCGGCGGAGACCCCGCACCACCCAGCATCACCCGGCACGCGCCGCATCACTCGGCACACCGCACCACCCGGCACGCCTCGCACCATCCGACAGCTTCACCGCCGCACCCGCATGCAGCGCGGGCGCTGACCTCTGCCCGTAAACCATCCGAACGGACGCTTCTCCGATGGCCAATCTGCTGTACCGGCTCGGCCGGTTCTCCTATCAGCGCCGGCGGCTGGTCGCCGCCTTGTGGGCGCTCTTCCTGGTCCTGCTCGGCGTCGGCGCGCTGACGCTCGGCGGCAAAACCGCCGACACGTTCTCGATCCCGGGTACCGAGTCGCAGCGCGCGCTGGACGCGCTGAAGCAGGAGCTGCCGGCCGCGAGTGGCGCCTCCGCGACCGTCGTCGTGCAGGCGCCGGACGGGAAGACGCTCGCCGACCCGACGGTCAAGGCCGCGGTCGGCGTCGCCGCCGCGAAGGCCGCGAAGGTACCCGACGTGATCGCGGCGATCGACCCGTTCACCAGCAAGGCGATCAGCCCGGACGGGCGTACCGGGTTGATCAGCGTCCAGTTCGACAAGCCGGCCGACGAGTTGCCGAGCGCGAGCGCGGACGCGTACGACGGTCTGAGCGGGCTGAGCTCGGGTGACCTGAAGGTGGTTCCGGGCGGCCAGATCAAGGCCGGGGTCCCGGAGATCGGGGCGACCGAGGTGATCGGCGTGGCGGTCGCGGCGGTCGTACTGATCGTCACGTTCGGATCGCTGGTCGCGGCCGGGATGACGCTGCTGACGGCGCTGCTCGGCGTCCTCGCCGGGATGGCCGGCCTGCTGATCGTCACCGCGTTCACCGACGTGTCGTCGACCGCGCCGATCCTGGCGCTGATGCTCGGCCTCGCGGTCGGGATCGACTACGCGCTGTTCATCAGTTCGCGGCACCGGTCGCAGCTCGCGGACGGGATGGACCCGGAGGAATCCGTCGGCCGGGCGACCGCGACCGCCGGGTCGGCAGTCCTGTTCGCCGGCGCGACCGTAGTGATCGCGCTCGCCGGGTTGTCGGTCGTCGGCGTACCGTTCCTGACCGCGATGGGCCTGGCCGCCGCGGCGACGGTACTGACTGCCGCACTGGTCGCGCTGACGCTGTTGCCGGCGCTGCTCGGCTTCGTCGGGAACCGCGTGCTGCCGCGGAAGATCCGGAAGGCGACCGCGCCGACCGACAAGACCGAGGGTTTCGGCTTCCGCTGGGGCCGGTTGGTGACCCGGCTGCGGGTACCGATCGTTGCCGTCGGCATCATCGGGCTCGGTCTGCTGGCGATCCCGGCGAAGGACATGCAGCTCGCGCTTCCGGACGGCGCCTCCGCCGCGGCCGGTACGAATCAGCGGGTCGCGTACGACCTGACCGCGGCCGCCTTCGGGCCGGGCGCCAACGGCCCACTCATCGTGGTTGTGAAGAGCAACGACGCGGCGACGTCGAACGCGCTGGTGCAGGGCGTGCTCGGCAAGACCCAGGGCTTGGCCGACGTGGTCGCGGCCCAGCCGGCGGCGGCCAGCCCGGACGGTACGACGCGCCTGGTGCAGGTCATTCCGAAGAGCGGACCGGCGAGCGAAGAGACCTCCGAGCTGGTGAAGAACCTGCGCTCCGCGGTGAAACCTCTCGCGACCGGTGACGCGAGTATCTCGGTGACCGGCAACACCGCGGTCGGCGTCGATGTCTCGAACAAGCTGTCCGACGCGCTACCGACGTACCTGTTCGTGGTGATCGGCCTGTCGTTCCTGCTGTTGCTGCTGGCGTTCCGGTCGGTGCTGGTGCCGTTGAAGGCGACACTTGGCTTCGTCCTGACGATCGGCGCGACGTTCGGGATCACGGTCGCGGTGTTCCAGGAAGGTCACCTGGCGAAGCTGTTCGGGGTCGACTCCCCCGGCCCGCTGGTCAGCTTCCTGCCGATCATCATGATGGGCATTCTGTTCGGGCTCGCGATGGACTACGAGGTGTTCATCGTGTCCAGGGTCCGGGAGGAGTTCGTCCACGGCCGGCACGCGAACGACGCGACCGTCCAGGGCCTCGGGCACGGCGCCCGCGTCGTCACCGCGGCCGCGCTGATCATGGCGTCGGTGTTCGCGGGCTTCATCCTGGTGCACGACCCGATCATCAAGGCGATCGGCTTCGGCCTCACCATCGGCGTACTGATCGACGCCTTCGTGGTCCGGATGACGTTGGTGCCGGCCATCCTCAGCCTGCTCGGCGACCGGGCCTGGTGGTTCCCGAAGTGGCTGGACCGGATCACGCCCCAGGTGGACATCGAAGGCGAAACCCTCCGGGTCGACGAGCCCGAACCGAAGGAGCTCGCGAACGTCCGCTGAAACAGCGAAAGGGCACCGACCTGGTCGGTGCCCTTTCTGATGTCGGGCTGACAGGATTCGAACCTGCGATCTTTCGGCCCCCAGCCGAACGCGTTACCAAACTACGCCACAGCCCGAAACTCGCTCCTGGGAGCGAGCCGGAACAAACCTTACCTCATCCTGAGGGGTGCTTCGGACCGGGTCCGGTCAGCGTTTCTTGTTCTTCTGCCGGGCCCGGATCTGAACGTGCACGGGGCTGCCGACGAAGCCGAAGTCCTCGCGCAGGCGGCGTTCGATGAAGCGCTGGTAGGACGCCTCGATCTGGCCGGAGGTGAAGATCGCGAAGGTCGGCGGCATCGTGGTGGCCTGGGTGCCGAACAGGATCTTCGGCTGTTTGCCGGAGCGGACCGGGTGCGGGTGGGCGGCGACCAGGCGGCCGAGGAAGGCGTTCAGCTGGCCGGTCGGGACCCGGGTCTGCCAGCCGTCCAGCGCGGCCTCGATGGCCGGCACGAGCTTCTCCATGTGCCAGCCGGTGAGCGCGCTGATGTTCACCCGCGGCGCCCAGCGGAACTGCACCAGGTCGCGGTCGATCTCGCGCTCCAGGTAGTACCGCCGCTCCTCGTCCATCAGGTCCCACTTGTTGTACGCGATCACCAGCGCCTTACCGGCTTCCTCGACCGCGTTCATGATCCGCAGGTCCTGCTCGGTGATCGACTCCGACGAGTCGATCACGACCACGACCACCTCGGCCCGCTCGATCGCCGCGTTCGTCCGCAGCGACGCGTAGTACTCGTGACCTTGGGCGTTCTTCACCTTGCGGCGGATCCCGGCGGTGTCGATGAACCGCCACTCCTGGCCGCCGAGCGTGATCAGCTCGTCCACCGGGTCGACGGTGGTGCCGGCGACGTCGCTGACGACGACGCGGTCCTCCTTGGCGACCTTGTTCAGCAGCGACGACTTGCCCACGTTCGGCTTGCCGACGATCGCGACCCGGCGCGGCCCACCGGCCTCGCCGTCGCGCTCGGCCGGCGCCTCCGGCAGCGCGGCCAGGACGGCGTCCAGCATGTCGCCGGTACCGCGCCCGTGCATCGCCGACACCGCGAACGGTTCGCCGATGCCGAGGCTCCACAGGTTCATCGCCTCGGACTCGATCCGCTGGTCGTCGACCTTGTTCGCGGCCAGCACGACCGGCTTACCGGACTTCCGCAGGACCCGCACCACTGCCTCGTCGGCGTCCGTGATGCCGACCACCGCGTCGACCACGAACAGCACCGCGTCGGCCGCGTTGATCGCGACCTCCGCCTGCGCCGCGACCAGCGCTGCCATCCCGACCGCGTCCGGGTCCCAGCCGCCGGTGTCGACCACGGTGAACTCCCGGCCGGCCCAGTTCGCGTCGTAGGAGACCCGGTCCCGGGTCACCCCCGGGGTGTCCTCGACGACCGCCTCACGGCGGCCGATGATCCGGTTGACCAGCGTGGACTTGCCCACGTTCGGCCGGCCGACGATCGCGAGCACGGGCAGCGGACCGGCGTCTTCCCGGTCGTGCGTCGGTACGTCGATGGGCAGGTCAGTCATGGGGGTCCTTCTCGTCTCGCCAGCCCGGAAGTGGGTGGCCGGTTTCTTCGACGGCCGCCTTCACATGGGCGCGCAGCACGTCGCCGATGTGGACAGCGACCGCCTGTACGTCGGAATGTCTCCTGGGAAAGGGTACGCGGTCGATCACGAAAGGTTCGCCGTACACCACGTCGACCCGGCTTCCGGCCGGCGGATGACCCTCCACGCTACCGGCCGGCAACCGCGTACCCATCAGCGCGACCGGCAGGATCGGCGCCCCGGTCACCATCGCCAGGTACGCGACACCGGTGCGAATCCGGCTGAAGTCGCCGGGGCCCCGGGTGCCCTCCGGGTAGATGTTCAGCACCCGGCCGTCGCGCAGCACCTGGATCGACCGCCGGACCGCCAGCGGGTCGTACGACCGCCGGTCCACCGGGATCTGGCCGATCCGCCGCAGGAAAACGCCCTGGAACCCGCCGAAGACCTCGATCTTGCCGAGCTGGTGCAGCATCCGCGGCGCGACCGCGCCGAGCAGCGGAGCGTCCAGCAGGCTCAGGTGGTTCGGCGTCATCAGCAACGGACCGGTCAGCGGGAACCGGTCCTCGTGGTGGATGGTGAGGTTGTACTTGCGGAAGAAGTACGGCTTGGCGAGCTTCCGCATCGGCAGCGCCAGCCGGTACGGCAACGGCGGCAGATCGTCCGTCCGGGGCAGCTCCTGATGCCCGGTGATCTCCGCCGTCATGGCACTTCCCGGGTCTCGGCCTCCTTCGCGAGGCGGCTGATCGCGTCGATGACCTCGTCCAGGGACAGGTACGTCGAGTCGATGGTGACCGCGCCGTCGGAGGCGACCTGGAACTCGGACACGGTGGCGTCGTCGGCGTCCCGCCGGACGATCTGGTCGCGGAGCTGCTCGGCGGTCACCGAGCCCGCCGCCAGCTCGGCGCCGCGGCGGGCCATCCGGGCGTTCTGGTCGGCGGTCAGCAGCACCTTCAGCTCGGCCTGCGGCGCGACCACGGTGGCGATGTCGCGACCCTCGACGACGATCCCGCCGGTCGGCCGGGCGGCGTCGATGATGGCGCGCTGGCGGCGGATCAGCTCCTCGCGGACCTGAAGGTTGGTGGCGATTTTCGACACCACCGCGCTCAGCTCCGGCGCCCGGATCGCGGCCGCGACGTCGGTCCCGTCGGCGACGACGAACTGGTCGGCCGGGTCGGTGCTGAGCTCCAGCCGGAGCTCGCGGGCGCGTTCGGCGACCGCCTCGGTGTCGTCCAGGTCCAGGCCGCGCTCGACCGCCGACCAGGTCACTGCCCGGTACATCGCGCCGGTGTCCAGGTACCGCAGGCCGAGCCGGGTGGCCACTCCGCGGGCGGTGCTCGACTTACCGGAGCCGCTCGGCCCGTCCACAGCGATGATCATGCCCCGAAGATTACCGCCGCCCAGGGACACTCCCGCGCCGGACCACCCCGGCAAGGGCGCCCGCTGACGGCTTGTCGCGCCGATGCCGTGCTGCAGCAGGCCACTGGTGAAACAACCCGACAGCTAGCGGTGGACTGTCCAGCCGCGGTCCGTCAGGACGGTGACCAACTGGTCGACCGAGGCGGGCTTGACCGCGAGCTCGACCTCACCGGCGGGGCGGCCGGGGCTGTGGTCGATGCGGAGGTCCTCGACGTTGGCGCCGGACTCGGCCGCGTCCGCGAACAGGCGCGCCAGCTGACCCGGGCGGTCCGGGATCGTGACCAGAACCGTGACCAGCTCGATGTGCGGCGTACCGTGCTTGCCCGGTACGCGGACCGCGCCGGAGGCGCCCTGACCGAGGATCGCGGTCAGCTCGTCGGCCGCCTCTTCCTTGCCCAAGGCAACGAGGAGCCGGTCGAGCTCGCCCCGGATCTGCTCCAGCAACCCGGTCAGCGCGGTCGAGTTGGCGGACACGATCTGGGTCCACAGCTTCGGATCACCGGCCGCGATCCGGGTCACGTCCCGTACGCCCTGACCCGACAGCTGCAGGTGCGACGACGGCGCGTCGGTGAGCGTACCGGCCGCGAGCGCCGACATCAGGTGCGGCAGATGCGACACCCGGGCCACACCGAGGTCGTGATCCTCGACCGACATCTCGACCGTCCGCGCACCCGCGGCCTCGGCCAGCCGCCGGACCAGGTCGACCGCCTCCGGGTCGCTGGTCTCGTGCGGGGTGATCGCCCAGGTCGCGCCGTCGAACAGATCGGCGCGCCCGGCCAGCGGGCCGTTCCGCTCCGAGCCGGCCATCGGGTGACTGCCGACGTACCGGCTGAGATCGCCGGTAAGGCGGCGCGCGTCCGCGAGCGGCTTGGACTTCACGCTGGCCGCGTCGGTGACGATCGCGCCGCTGCCCGCGGTCTGCTCAAGCTGCCGCGCGATCACGGCGCCGACATGATCCGGCGGTACGGCGACGACGACCAACTGTGGTTCGAGCTCCACCGACCGTGATCCGGCGCCGATCCGCTCCGCCATCAGCGCGTTGTCCGCGTTGCCGTCGACGAGTTCCACGACGACGCCGAGCCGCGCCAGCGCGAGGCCGATCGACGTACCGATCAGGCCGGTACCGACGATCCGGACCGGACCACGCAGCTCACTCACCGCACACCTGGTTCGCTGCACCTGGTTTCACTGCGCCTGGTTTCACTGCACACCTGATTCACTGGGCGCCGGTCAGATCCGGGCGCAGCGCGACGGCCCCGTGCAGGTACACGTGCTGGATCTTGTCCCGCGACCGCGGCGTCTCGGTGTGCAGCATCAGCCGCACCACCCGGGGCAGCGCGTGCGGGACCGGGATCTCCTGCATGCACATCAGCGGTACGTCGGTGAGCCCGATCTGCCGCCCGGCGACGGCGGGAAACTCCGAACGCAGGTCCGACGTGACGGTGAAGAGGATGCTGATCAGGTCCTCGTTCTCCAGATCGTTCGCCTCCAGGACGGCCTTCACCAGCTCCGCCGACCGCTCGAGCAGATGCTCGCGCTCGTCGACGTCCAGCTGGGTGGCACCCCGGATCGCCCGTACCGCCACGTCTCGCCTCCTCAGGCCACGACTGTTGATCCCCCCAGCCTAGGCCAACGTGGTCAAGGACTGGACAGCCGTCTCAGCCGCATCGACCGTCTGCTCCAGCAGCAGCGCGATCGTCATCGGCCCGACCCCACCCGGCACCGGCGTGATCAGCCTCGCCACCGCGGCCGCCTCGGCGAAGTGCACGTCGCCCAGATTGCCCTCGTTGTACCCGGCATCGACCACGACCGCGCCCGGCTTCAGCCAGTCACCGCGGACGAACTCCGGCTTCCCGACCGCCGCGATCACCACATCCGCCGTCCGGACCAGCTCGGGCAGGTCACGGGTACGGGAGTGCGCGTACGTGACCGTCGCGTTCGATGCCAGCAGCAACATACCGGCCGGCTTCCCGAGGATCGGGCTGCGGCCGATCACGACGGCGTGCGCGCCTTCCAGCGGTACTTCGTACGCCGCCAGCAGCCGCATGATGCCGCCGGGTGTCGCGGACCGGAAACCGGGATCGCCGAAGGCCATCGCCGCGAACGAGCGCATCGTCACGCCGTCCACGTCCTTGGCCGGATCGATCGCCTCGAACGCGGCCCGCTCGTCGATCTGCGCCGGCACCGGGTGCTGCAGCAGAATGCCGTGCACCGCCGGGTCGTCGGACAGCTTCCGGATCTCCGCGACCAGCTCATCGGTCGATGTGTCGGCAGGCAGGCCGACGCTGACCGAGGCGATCCCGGCCTTCTTCGACCGGTTCTGCTTCATCCGTACGTACGTGGCCGACGCCGGGTCGTCACCGACCAGTACGGTCGCGAGGCACGGCTGGACGCCGGCCCGTTCCTGCAACGCCCGCGCCCGCTCCGCCGCCTTGGCCACCATCTCGGCGGCGAGGTCGGTCCCGATCATGAGTTCAGCAGTCATCCGCGCACCTCTGTCATCTCCCAGGTGCCCAGGCGCGCGGCGAAGCCGGATGGCAGACCGTTCCCCGGTGGTGATCCACCTCAGCGCCAGTCGCGGTCCGGTGTCAGGATAACCGGCCGGCCACTTCGCTGAGGAATGCGTCAGCCACTCCGTCACCGATCCGGGGATGCGTGCGGGAGTGCGGTAGCCGGACGTCGCGGATCGCTTCGGCGCGATCCGTCAGGTGGCGAATCTCCGCAAGCGCCGTCGCGATACCCGACTTGTTGCCCTCGGCCTGCGCCTCCAGCGCCCGGAGCGCCTGGCGCAGCGCCTGACCCCAGTAGAAAGATGCGTCGAGCCAGGCATCCGCCTCCTCGGCGAAGGCCGGGTCGACCAAACCGGCGCGGAGCTGGGCCGGTGCGTTCTCGATCGCCTCGAAGTACGGCTCGAGGTCGGCGATCGCGCCGGCCAGGTCACCCGACTCCCAGGCCGTACGGAACGCGGCCAGCTTCCCGGCGAGCACCGGCGCGTTGACCAGGTGCAGCTTCCCGTCGTACGTGGTGAGGTCCGCGAACACCTCCAGCGCCCGGATCGTGTCCGCGTCTCCCCCGGCCCGCTCGGCGATCGCGCGACGCCAGGACGCGTCCGCGTCGTACACCTCCGGCTTCCAACCGAACTCGGCGAACGAGTAGAGCGCGAGCTTGCTGACCGCGGCCTGGTTCATCGGGTTCGAGATCACGCCGACGACCTGCTCCGCGACACCCGGTTCACGACCGGTGTACGCGGCGAGCAGGATCCGGCCGTGCGCGTAGTCGTTGACCGGGTAGTTGTCCCAGATCAGGATGTCGTGCCCGAACACCGCCTTCGCCGCGGCCGCTTGTGCACTCGTGATCTGCTCCGGCACTACCGCCGTCCCGGTCCAGTGCACGATCACGGCCGGATCCATCCGCTCGCGCAGCGCCTGCTTGTACGGCGATTCGTCGACGTCGTAGTACTCCGTCGGCACCATTTGCAGCGGCTCGACATCCGGCTTCGTCGCGATCCACTCGCGCTGGACCCGGTTGCACAGGTCCGCCTGCGCCGCACCCGCCGCGCCGCCACCGGTGCCGTACTTCGCCGCGTCCTCCGCGCTGTGCCACGTCTCGTACTCGATGTCGTCGAGTGGCACGTTGAAGACCCGCACGCCCAGCTCGTACAGCGCGTCGAACTTCGCGATCAGCGCCTGGTAATCCTCGTCCGAGGTGTACCGGATCGAGAGCCCCGGCGAGAGCGCGAAAGTGAAGTCGACCTTGTTGCGGCGCGCCCGCTCGATCAGCTCACCCAGCTCGGCGAGCTTGTCCGCCGGGTACGGGTCGCGCCACTGCTCGCGGTGATACACGTCGTCCTTCGGCGCGTACTGGAACGTGTTCATCCGGTGCGCGCCGAGATAGTCCAGGTGATCCAGCCGGTCGGCGTGCGACCACGGCGTGCCGTAGAAGCCTTCGATCGAGCCGCGATAGCGCAGCGCCGGCCAGTCGCGGATCTCGACGCCGTCCACCTCGTTGCCTTGGACAACTTCGTCGAAGGTCAGGGCGGCGTAGTACGTCCCGCGGACGTCGGCGCCGTCCAGCACGATCCGATTGGCGCCGACAGCAACTACGTACCCCTCGGCGGGCAGTTCACTGGCTGGTTGCGCGCCGAGACCGGTGCCACCGAGGTGGATGGTCACGGCAGCTTCGCCGTCCACGACGGTACGGACACCCGCGCGGGTCAGGGTCGCGCGGACCAGCCGCTCGGCGTCCGGATCGGTGGCCGGGCCGTGCACCAGGCCGACGGTGTCACCGAGCGCGAATCCGTCCGGGCGGCTGCTCCGCTGCCGCGGCTCCATCGTCAGGCCCGGCGCAGCTCGAGAACCGGGATGGTGCGGATACCGGCCGTCTGCTTCTCGTACTCGGCGAAGCCCGGGTAGCGGCGTGCCTGCTCCGCGTAGATCCGGTCCCGGTCGGCGCCGGTGACGTCACGGACAGTCACCTTGTACGTCTCCGTGCCGCGCTCGATCGTGCCTTCGCCGGCCGCGACCAGATTCCGGTACCACTCCGGGTCGGTCGGGGCGCCGGCCTTGCTGGCGAACACGTACACGGTCTCCGGGTCGTTGTCGTCGGCCAGGTACATCGTCGGAGCGACGTACTCCTGACCGCTCTTGCGGCCCCGGTGGTGCAGCAGGGTCATCGGGGCACCTTCGAAGTTGCCGCCGACCTTGCCGTCGTTCGCGCGGAACTCCTCGATAATGCCCGTGTTCCAGTCAGCCATCACAGTCCCCATTCGGTGAGATTCACAGCAGTCCTGCATGGTCCAACGCCAAATAGGCCGCATCGATGCCCGTCATCGCACCCGGAGTGCGGAGTTCGGTACGGAACGCGTCGACGGTCAGCTCCACCGGTACGCAATCCTCGGCCTCGTCCAGCTGCTGCTTCCCGTCCGGGCGGCAGCCGCGGGCGATCCCGACGTACTTGCGAAACGTCGACGACGCGCCGGACCACTGCCAGCCGACCACGTCGAGCGTCTCGCAGGTGTAGCCGGTCTCCTCCTCGAGCTCGCGGGCAGCGGCCACCGCGACGTCCTCCCCCGGCTCCACCAGACCGCCGGGGAGGTTGGTCACGATGCTGTCCGGACCGGCCCGGAACATCCGGATCGTCACGATCCGGCCCTCCGGGGTGAGCGGCAGCACCGTGATCCCGGCCGCGATGCCCTGCTCGGACTCCGGACCGAACACGTCCCACTCGACCTCGGTCCCGTCCGGCATCCGGTAACGACGCAACTTCACCGTCAAAAACCGCTGAAACCCCGGCTCCTCAGCCAACAACTCCCACGCAACCGGATCACCCGGACGCTCCACCTGATCCACGAGCCGAGCCGCCTCACCCAGCCGATCCGCCCGAGTCGGCTGATCCCGGTCGTCCGTCGGCGACCCCGGAAACGACTCAGCCGCCACGTTGTCGGTGACGGCTGAGTTGTCGTGCTGATCCGTCACAGCGGACGGTTCTCGTCGGGGTCTTCCGGCGGCGCGATCGGCGCGTCGTCGTCGGCCGAGTCATCGCCCGACACAGCAGCTCCAGCCGAATCACCGGACCCAGCTGCACCGCCGGACTCGCCGCCGGACTCGCCGGCCGTGTCGCCGTCGGCTGCCGGGCGGGAGTCGGTCAGGATGCCGGCCAGGGTCGCCTCGGACATCCGTTTGAACTTGCGGACCTGCGTCCGGGTCCGGTCCAGCACCGCGACCTCGAGCTGGTCCGAGGTCAGCTCGCGGACCTCGGTGCCGTCGTGGCCGAGCGCGTCGACCGCGAGCCGGAGCGCCCCGGCCAGCGAGATCCCGTCGCTGTAGTGCTCGCCGATGTAGTCGGCGACCTGCTCGGCCGCGCCACCCATGACCGCGTACCCACGAACGTCCGCGATCGAGCCGTCGTAGGTGAGCCGGTAGATCTGGTCCTCGGCCGCGCTGCCGCCGATCTCGGCGACCAGGATCTCCACCTCGAGCGGCTTCTCGCCACCGGAGGAGAAGATCGCGCCGAGCGTCTGCGCGTACGCGTTGGCGAGCGCCCGGCCGGTGACGTCACGCCGGTCGTACGAGTACCCGCGCATGTCCGCGAGCCGGACCCCGGCGATCCGCAGGTTCTCGAACTCGTTGTACCGGCCGACGGCGGCGAACGCCATCCGGTCGTAGATCTCGGCCACCTTGTGCAGCGCGGGCGAGCGGTTCTCCGCGACGAACAGGATGCCGTCGGCGTACTGCAACGCGATCGCGCTGCGGCCCTTGGCGATGCCCTTCCGGGCGAAGTCGGCCCGGTCCCGCATCAGCTGTTCGGGCGAGACGTAGAACGGAACGCTCATCGAATCTGTCGTCCTCTAATCGGTCGATCGGGCAGGTGGTCAGGTCAGGGACGCCGAGGCCGGGCCGTCGGGCCGGGTGTGCCGCTGCGACCAGGCCGCGTCGACCAGCGCCGCCACCTCGTCCTCCGGCAGCCGCCGGTAGCCGTGCGCGGTGACCACGCCGACCACCGGGAAGATCCGCCGCAGCATGTCCGGCCCGCCGGTCGCCGAGTCGTCGTCGGCGGCGTCGATCAGGGACTGGATCGCCACCGTCACGCAGTCGGTCTCGGACAGGTCCTCGCGGTACAGCTTCTTCAGCGCGCCGCGGGCGAACAGCGAACCCGAACCGACGCTGTAGAAGTGGGTCTCCTCGTACCGCCCGCCGGTCGGGTCGTAGGAGAAGATCCGGCCACCCTTGATGTCCTCGTCGTACCCGGCGAACAGCGGCACCACGGTCAGCCCCTGCATCGCCATCGGCAGGTTGCCGCGGATCAGCGCGCTCAACCGGTTCGCCTTGCCGTCCAGGCTCAGCGTGGCGCCTTCGAGCTTCTCGTAGTGCTCGAGCTCGACCTGGAACAACCGGACCATCTCGATCCCGAAGCCGGCCGAGCCCGCGAACGCGACCGCCGAGTACTCGTCGGCGGGGAACACCTTCTCGATGTCACGCTGGGCGATGATGTTGCCCATCGTGGCCCGCCGGTCGCCGGCCATCACGACGCCACCGGGGAAGGTGGCGGCGACGATGGTCGTGCCGTGCGGGACCTCACTGGACAGGTCACCCTGATTCATTCCTTGGCCCAGGGACCGTCGTCCGGGCAACAGGTCGGGCGCGTGCCCGGCCAGGAAGTCCATGAACGACGAGCCACCTGGGGTCAGGAAGGCTTCCGGCAGCCGGCCGGAGGCATCAGAAGTCATCGAGCGGTTCACTCCCCACCCTTTTGCACGAATCCGCGGACGAATTCCTCGGCGTTCTCCTCCAGGACCTCGTCGATTTCGTCCAGGATCGAATCGACGTCGTCGTCGAGCCGTTCCTTGCGCTCCTGGACATCCTCCGACGCCTCGACCTGCGCGACCTCTTCCTCGGTCGACGAACGCTTCGGCTGCTTGTGCTGCTGACCGCCGTCCTTCGCCATCTGCCACCTCCTAGAACCGCCGCCCGCGCCGGCCGCCCAACCGGCCGGCGCAGTGTTTCTCCGTATACGGCGACCCTACCCGGCGGCACCCCCAGTAATGGTGCGAACCAGGTCACTTGCGGTGTCGCATTGGTCAAGAAGTGCCCCGACATGCGCTTTGGTGCCCCGGAGCGGGTCCAGCGTCGGGATCCGCTGCAGCGATTCCTTGCCCGGCAGATCGAAGATCACCGAGTCCCAGGAGGCCGCCGCGACCTGCGGCGCGTACTGCTGCATGCACCGGCCGCGGAAGTACGCCCGGGTGTCGGTGGGCGGATGCGCGACCGCCATCCGGATCTCCTCGTCGGTCACGATCCGCTGCATCCGGCCGGACTTCACCAACCGGTAGTACAGGCCCTTGTCCGGACGCAGGTCGGCGTACTGCAGGTCGATCAGGTGCAGCTTCGAGTCGTCCCAGTCCAGGCCGTCGCGATCCCGGTACTGCTGGAGGAGCTTGTACTTCGCGACCCAGTCGAGCTGGTCGGACAACCCCATCGGATCGGTCGCGAGCTGGTCCAGGACCTGCTCCCAGCGGTGCAGCACGTCCTTGGTCTGCCGGTCCGCGTCGTCGCCGTACTTGTCCTCGACGTACTTGCGGGCCTGCTCCAGGTACTCCGTCTGCAGCTGGACCGCGGTGATCTTGCGGCCGTCCTTGAGGGTCAGCAGCTGCGTACACGACGGGTCGTGGCTGACCTCGTGCAGCGTGGTCACCGGCCGGTCGACGCCCAGATCGTCGGTGAGCCAGCCGTCCTCGATCATCGCCAGCACCAGTGACGTGGTGCCGACCTTCAGGTACGTGGAGAGCTCGGACAGGTTCGCGTCGCCGATGATCACGTGCAGCCGGCGGTAGCGGTCCGGGTTCGCGTGGGGTTCGTCCCGGGTGTTGATGATCGGCCGCTTCAGCGTCGTCTCCAGGCCGACCTCGACCTCGAAGTAGTCGGCCCGCTGGCTGATCTGGAAGCCGTGCGTCGCGCCGTCCTGGCCGATCCCGACGCGACCGGCGCCGGTGACTACCTGACGACTCACGAAGAACGGGGTCAGGTGCCGCACGATCGACGCGAACGGGGTCGACCGGCGCATCAGATAGTTCTCGTGCGACCCGTACGAGGCGCCTTTGTTGTCGACGTTGTTCTTGTACAGGTTGAGTTGTGGCGCGCCAGGGATCAGCCGGGCCTGGCGCGCGCCCTCCATGATCACGAGCTCGCCGGCCTTGTCCCAGACCACCGCGTCGCGCGGGTTGGTGGTCTCGGGCGCCGAGTACTCCGGGTGGGCGTGGTCGACGTACAGCCGGGCGCCGTTGGTAAGGATCACGTTCGCCAGGCCGGTCTCCTCGTCGGTGAGCTGGCTGGAGTCCGCCACCTCCCGGCTGAGGTCGAACCCACGCGCGTCCCGGAGCGGATGCTCCTCGTCGAAGTCCCACCGCGTCTTGCGCGCGAGTGGCTGCGTCTGCGCGTAGCCGTTCACCACCTGGCTCGAGGTCAGCATCGGGTTCGCCCCGGGCTGGCCTGGCACCGAGATCCCGAACTCCGTTTCGGTACCCATGATCCGCCGAACACTCATGGAGTTGAGCCTACGCGGTAGGAACGACTAAACGCGTTGCCGTGTCCACAGGGTTACCTGCGAAACTGCCTGAATGCACGAACAGGAGGACGAGCTGGTCGCGTTGCTCGACGACGGCAACCGGATCATCGGGTCCGCGCCGCGGTCGGTGATGCGCCGCGACAACCTGCGGCACTCCGCCACCGGCGTGGTCGTCCGGAATCCGGCCGGTGACATCTACGTCCATCGCCGCACGCCGACCAAGGACGTGTACCCAGGCCGGTACGACTTCACCGCCGGCGGGGTCGTGGCAGCCGGTGAAGAACCGTTCCACGCGGTCGTCCGCGAGCTCGACGAGGAGCTCGGGATCACGGGCACCGAGCTGACCCGGCTGCCGGAAGGTGATTACGCCGACGAGAACACCCGGTACCACGCGTACCTGTACACCTGTGTCTGGGACGGCCCGGTGCGGCACCAGCCGGAGGAGGTCGCGTGGGGTGCCTGGATGTCGCCGAGCGAGCTCGTCGCGAAGCTGGACGACCCGGAGTGGTCCTTCATGCCGGACACGGTCGGTCTGCTCGACGCGTACGTCCGGAGCCTGGCGTGACGATCATCGAAGGCTGGGACAGCCACGCGTGGATCGAAGGTGACTGGATCTATCGGTCGCCTCGGCGCGACGAGGTCCGGCCGCGACTGCGCGCCGAAACGACGCTACTCCCCTGGCTCGCTCCGCAGCTCCCGCTCCCGGTCCCGGCGCCTGAGGCGACCGTCGACGGTGTACGTCATCTGATGCTGCCTGGCGAGCCGTTCACCGACGGCGCCACTGGGAACGGGCGCGGTACGGCGATCGGCCGCGAGCTGGGCGCGTTTCTCAAGGCGCTGCACGCCGTCGACCCGTCCGAGGCGGTCCACCACGGCGCACTCGACGCTCCGGCCGCACGAGCGCGGAAGTCGGCCGAGCTGGACGATTTCCGGACGCTCATCGTACCGCTGCTTCCGGCAGCGGTCCGGACCACGGCACACGAGCTGCTGGACCGCGTGGCCGAAGTACGGACAGCTCTCATCCACTGCGACTTCGGTCCGGACCACATCCTGATGACGGGTGATCGGATCACCGGCATCATCGACTGGACGGACGCCGTGATCGGCGACCCGGCACTCGACCTCTGCTGGCTCCTGAACGGCGCCCCGGCGACCGTCGCGGCGGCTGCCACGGCCGCGTACGAGCCCACGCCGGACCTGATCGCCCGGGCCACGGACTGGGCGCGCCTGAGCCCCTGGTACGGCGTACACCGTGGGCTGCGGCTCGACCTGCCCGACGAGGTCGCGAGCGGGATCCGGGAGGTCGAGCGAGCGCTCTGATGCAACCTTCCGGCCGGTGCCCGGTCACTAACTGATGTGAAGATCATCCTGACTGACGATACGGAGCCGTCGATGGCTACGGGATCCGCCGACCAGGAGTTGTGGGAACGGTTGCGCGTCGGCGACCATTTCGCCCTCGGCGAGTTGTTCGACCGGTACGCCGACGACGTCCGGGCGTTCGCGTTCCGCCGGACCGCGTCCTGGAGTACGGCAGACGACGTCGTCCAGGCGACGTTCCTGAGCACCTGGCGGCGGTTCCAGGGCAATCCACCTGGCCCACTCACCGGCGCGACCGCCCGTGGCTGGTTGCTGGTCGTGGCCGGCAACGAGTGCCGGGCGCTGGCCCGGACCGCCAATCGGCTCCGCGGACTGATCGACCGGCTCCCGCCACCCCTCCCGCACGTCGACCACGCCCCGGACGTCGCCCGGCGCCTGGACGACGAGCGCCGGATGTCGGTGATCCGGCGGGCCGTCGCGCAACTCCCCCGGCACGAGCGCGAGACGCTCGAACTCGTTGTCTGGTCCGGACTCACCATCGTCGAGGCCGCCGATGCCCTCGGCGTACCGGCCGGGACCGTCAAGGCCCGCCTGCACCGCACCCGCCGCCGTTTCCCCGACCTGCTCAGCCGGGTCGACCTCACCGAGGAGCTGACATGACCACCGATCTCGAACCGCCGCGCGTCCCGCCGCTGACCGCCGCCGAGCGAGCCCGGCTCCGCAATCGCTTGATGGAGCGGGCCCGGCCCACCAACCGGCGGCCGCTGGCCCGCTGGGCAGCCCCCGTGGTGGGTGTCGGAGCGGTCGCGGCCGTGGTCGCCGGCACCCTGGTCGTCACCAGCCAGTCACCCGATGCCGGAGTCGCCGGTCCGTCGGGGCCGATCGCCTCGCCGGCGGCGAAAGTGGGCGTCGACCTCGGGACGGTGCCGGCGGCCGACGTGGCCAAGCTGCTCGCCAGCTGCCAGTTCCCGGACGAGACCGGTCGGGGAAAGCTCGTCTGGAGCCGCCACGTCCGCGGTATCACCACGGACAGCACGATGATGGTCGCCCTGGCCGTCAACCCGCAGGCGCCCGGGAAGGCCGCCACGACGCGGACGCCGCCGCGGAGTGGTGATCGTCCGACCGGCGATCCTCGCAAGCCGGGGTCCGGCGGCGCTCCCGACTTCGCCAAGCTCGGGTACCGGTACTGCATGATGCGGACGCCTCCGAGCGCTGAGGTCGGAGCGAGCGCATCGGTCGGGCGGGTCAGCGACAAGGGCTGGAAGGCGGAACCCACCGCGCAGCACGCGCTCGTGACGCTCGCCGTCACGGACGGCGACTTCACGATGGACCTCCGCACGCTGCAGGCGTGGCGGCTGTACCGCGCGCACCCGGACGTGGCAAAGGTCGAAGCCCGCTATGTCCTGAACGGCAAGCCAGGCCCGTGGACCAGCGGCGTCGTCACCGACGGCTTCGCCTACACCGAGGTCCAAGCGGGCGGCAAGTTCACCTCCGGCCAGCGCCTGACGACGGAAGTCCGGGCCTTCGACGCCCACGGCAAGCAACTCCCGACCAGCTGACGGCAGCCGGGCACCTCGGGCCATCGACCGCTGTTCCGCGGCCGGTGCCGCCCGCCGCCGCCGACCTCGGTCAGCGGCGGCGGGCGATCGCTCGGGCGTAGTTGATGCCGACCAGGCCGGCCCAGCAGATCAGCACCCCGAACTTGCCCATCATGCTGGCCGAGATCGCGGTGATCGGGATCGCGGCGACGATCGACACGATCGCCAGGGCGAGGCCACCAGGGTCGGTTTCGCGGCTCATCGGCCGCCGCACCGGCTGATCGGGCCGATCAGGCATCGCCTCGGGCAGCAGGCCGGCGCGGCGATGTACGTCCCGCTGGTCGAGCTTCGCCAGGAAGCTGTCGATGATCTCGTCCTCGTACTCCGGGCCGAGCTCCTGGCGGGCCGCCACCGCCGCCCGCAGGTCCTTGCGCACCTCGTCCGTCGCCATAGCAGCAAGTTACGGCCCCGCACCGGCCGGACCAATGGGGGAAACCCCCGATCCCACCGGGGGTTAGCACTACCCCGACCAGGGACGAACGACAGCCGCCCCCACACCGTACGGCGTGGGGGCGGCTGTCGTGCACTCGTTCTACAGGTACTGACCCGTGTTCGTGGCCGTGTCGATCGACCGGCCGGGCTCGGTGCCCTGCTTGCCGGAGATGAGCGTACGGATGTACACGATCCGCTCGCCCTTCTTGCCGGAGATCCGGGCCCAGTCGTCCGGGTTGGTGGTGTTCGGCAGGTCCTCGTTCTCCTTGAACTCGTCCACGCAGGCCTGCAGCAGGTGCTGCACCCGCAGGCCCTTCTGGTTCTCGTCCAGGAACGCCTTGATCGCCATCTTCTTCGCCCGGTCGACGATGTTCTGGATCATCGCGCCCGAGTTGAAGTCCTTGAAGTACAGGACCTCCTTGTCGCCATTCGCGTAGGTGACCTCCAGGAACCGGTTCTCGTCGGCCTCGGTGTACATCCGCTCGACGGTGCGCTGGATCATCCCGTCCACGCAGGCCTGCCGGTCACCGCTGAACTCGTTCAGGTCGTCGGTGTGCAGCGGCAGGCCGGTGGTCAGGTACTTGGAGAAGATGTCCCGGGCCGCCTCCGCGTCCGGGCGCTCGATCTTGATCTTCACGTCCAGCCGGCCGGGCCGCAGGATGGCCGGATCGATCATGTCCTCACGGTTCGAGGCTCCGATCACGATCACGTTCTCCAGGCCTTCGACACCGTCGATCTCGCTCAGCAGCTGCGGGACGATGGTGTTCTCGACGTCCGACGAGACGCCGGAGCCACGGGTCCGGAACAGCGAGTCCATCTCGTCGAAGAACACGATCACCGGCATCCCCTCGGACGCCTTCTCACGGGCCCGCTGGAAGACCAGGCGGATGTGCCGCTCGGTCTCACCGACGTACTTGTTCAGCAGCTCCGGGCCCTTGATGTTCAGGAAGAACGACTTCTGGCCCTCGGCACCGGTCCGCTCGGCGACCTTCTTGGCCAGCGAGTTCGCCACTGCCTTCGCGATCAGCGTCTTGCCACAGCCGGGTGGGCCGTACAGCAGCACGCCCTTCGGCGGTTTCAGCTCGTGCTCGAGGAACAACTCCTTGTGCAGGTACGGCAGCTCGACCGCGTCCCGGATCTGGTCGATCTGACCACCGAGACCACCGATGTGGGTGTAGTCGATGTCCGGCACCTCTTCGAGGATCAGCTCCTCGACCTCGGACTTCGGGATCTTCTCGTACACATACCCGGAGCGGGGCTCGAGCAGCAGCGAGTCACCGGCCCGCAGCGGGATGTCGAGCAGCGGCGTGGCCAGCCGGACCACCCGTTCCTCGTCCGCCTGCGCGATCACCAGCGCCCGCTCACCGTCGGCGAGCAGCTCCTTCAGCATCACCACGTCGCCGACGACCTCGAAGTCGCAGGCCTCGACCACGTTGAGTGCTTCGTTCAGCATCAGTTCCTGGCCGAGCTGGAGCGCCTCCAGGTCGACCGACGGACTCGCCGCGACCCGGAGTTTCCGGCCGCCGGTGAACACGTCCAGCGTGTCGTCATCGTTGCGTCCGAGGAAGGTGCCGAACCCGGACGGCGGTTGGGCCAGCCGGTCGACTTCCTCCTTCAGGGCGATGATCTTCTCTCGCGCCTCGCGCAGCGTGTCCGCCAGCCGCTCGTTCTGAGCGGTGACACTCGCCAAGGAGGCCTGGGTTTCGGACAGCCTGCCCTCGAGCGACCGGCTGTCCGCCGGGTGCTCGAGCAGCCGTCGTCGCAACGCCGCGACTTCGGCCTCCAGGTACCGGACCTGGTTACGCAGTTCTGCCGCGGTAGGACTCTCGTCTCCAGCCACGATCATCACCTCACCATGTGGGGCTCGACCCTATGGACCTTACCCAGAAAACCTCGCCGGGCAAGCTGAATCCCATCACGTGTCGGTTGCGGATGGGATGCCGCCCGCCGAGCCGAATCCCAGCACGCGCCGGTTGTGGCCGGGGTGTCGCGTGCCAAGCTGAATCCCACCACGCGGGTTGCGGATGGGATGTCGAATCCCATCATGGGTTGGTTGTGGATTCGGTGGTTGCCGTCGGCATGTCGCCGGGCGATTCCGGGCCGGGTTCGGCGCGCCGCGGGCCGGCGTAGTCGTCGCCGTACGCGCCCGGTGCCGGACGGCGCTTCTTGCGAGGTGCCTGCACCCCGTGCGCCATCCGCCGTGCGGTGACCAGGAAGGCCGTGTGACCCTGCATCCGGTGCCCCGGACGGACGGCGAGCCCCTCCACGTGCCAGTCTCGCACGAGCGACTCCCACGCGCGCGGCTCGGTGAACTCACCGTGCGCCCGCAGCGTCTCCACGAACCGGCTCAGCTGCGTCGTGGTGGCCACGTACGCGCAGAACACCCCGCCGGGCGACAGCGCCGCCGCGACCACGTCGACGCACTCCCAGGGCGCCAGCATGTCCAGTACGACCCGGTCGACGTCCCGCTCCGTCAACAGCTCCACCAGGTCGCCGACCTCGAGCCGCCAGGCCGGGTGCTCGGCGCCGAAGAAGTCGGTCACGTTCTTCCGCGCGACCGCGGCGAAGTCCTCCCGCCGCTCGTACGAGATCACCTGCCCGTGAATCCCGACCGCCCGCAGCAGCGCGGTGGTCAGCGCGCCCGAACCGGCGCCGGCCTCGACCACCTTGGCGCCCGGGAAGATGTCGGCCATGGTGACGATCTGGGCGGTGTCCTTCGGGTAGATCACCGCCGCGCCGCGCGGCATCGAGACCGAGTAGTCGGCCATCAGCGGCCGCAGCGCCAGGTACTCGACGTTGCCCTTGGAGCGGATCACCACCGCGTCCGGACCGTCGATCAGCTCGTCGTGCGCGATCCCGCCCTTGGTGGTGTGGAAGATCTTCCCGCGCTCCAGCTTGACCGAGTGCCGGCGGCCCTTCGAGTCCTGCAGGGTGATCCACTCACCCTCCTGCAGCGGTCCGTGATGGACCCCGGAGAACGCCTGATCGGGAAAGTCACGCAAGTCAGCCATAAGGCGCTCACCTTAACTTTCGGTGATCGCCGCCCGCACATCGGCGTGGTTGAGGACCAGGTCGTGCGGATCGCCCGGGCTCAGCGCTCCGCGGCGAGGCCTGCCAGCACGTGCCCGAGGCTCCGCTCGTACAGCCGGTCGAACCGGTCGTCGGCGTGCGGCGTCCCGGCCTCGATCATCATCCGGCTCAGGTGCGGATAGTCCCCGCTCCTGATCACGCGCTCGCCGTACCGCGACTGCTGGGCCAGCCAGTCCGCCATCGCCTGGCTGGATTCGCGCTCGGCCAGTTCCTCCAGGACGTGACCGCGGACGAAGGTCAGCAAGGTCGACGCCTGCGCGAGCACCTCGTCCGCGGACAGGCCGGGCGCGTCGACCGCGGCGTACGTCGCCTCGAGCCAGGCCAGCATGTTCGGACCGAGGACCGGCCTGGTTGCCGGCAGTCTGACGAGCCATGGATGCCGCAACGCGCGGGCCCGCTGGGTGTCGGCGAGGGCGCGCAGATCGGTCCGCCAATCACCGGTCGGGACCGGCAGCGGACGGTCGCCCATCGCCTGGTCGACCATCAGGTCGAACAGCTCGTCCTTGCCGTCGACGTAGCGGTACAGCGAGGTCGTGCCGGTACCGAGCTCGGCGGCCACGCGCCGCATCGACACTGCCTCCAGCCCGTCGGTGTCGGCCACGCGGACGGCGGCCTCGGCGATCTCGGCCCGGCTGTGCGCCGGCCGGGGACCGCGAGCGGCGCGCTCCGGGCGGAGCCAGATCGGTGGTTTGTCCATGCCAGGAGTTTACTGCGCACAGTGTTCGCAGTACGGTTACTGCGAACACCGTTGCCGGGTTTTGCCGGAGAATCGGAGGGAGATTCGGATGGAAACAGGATCGGTGGTGTCTGCCGACGGCACCGAGATCAGCTATCGGCGGTTCGGGCAGGGGCCCGCGGTGGTCCTGGTGCACGGTTCGATGCTGGCGGCGCAGGACCTGACCGAGCTTGCCGAGGCGCTGGCCGGCGACTGCACCGCCTACGTACCCGACCGTCGCGGGCGCGGCCGCAGCGGTCCACACGGTCCGCGGTTCGGCATCGATCGCGAGGTCGAGGACCTGCAGGCGCTGCTGAAGGGGACCGGCGCGTCGCGGGTGTTCGGGCTGAGCTCCGGCGCGCTCATCGCACTGCGAACGGCACTACGGACGCCCGCCGTCGAACGCATCGCGCTCTACGAGCCGCCGCTGTCCGTCGACGGCTCGGTCCCGGTCGGCTGGGCGCCGCGTTACCACCGTGAGATCGCCGCCGGACGGACCGTCTCCGCGCTCGTCACCGCACTCAAGGGTTTGCGCGTGGATCCGGTCTTCGCCAAGGTTCCACGATTCGCGCTGATGCCGCTGCTCAAGCTCGCGCTGCGGTTGCAGCGGCCGAAGGGCGACGACGTCCCGCTCGCTGAGCTGGTCCCGACAATGGCCGCGGACCTGATGCTGGTGGCGGAACTGGCGGATACGACCAACGATTACGCCGCCGTCGAAGCCGGCGTCCTGCTGCTCGCCGGCGGCCGCAGCCCGGCCTACTTCGGGCCGGCACTCGACGCGCTGACCGGAGCGCTCCCGAGGTCCTCGCGGCAGACCTTCGACAAGCTCGACCACTCCGGCCCGACCAACGACGGCGGCCCGGCGCAGGTTGCCCGGACGCTACGGGAGTTCTTCGCCTGAGCCGGTCAGCGGCCGCGGAAGGCCTTTTCCACGTCGGCGGTGGCGAGGACGCCGTAGACGCCGCCGTCGGCGTCCAGGACCAGGTACTCCGACGCGGGCTGGGCGCGGAGGTTGGCCAGGATCTCCTCGCCGGTGTCGTTCACGCCGATGATGTGGCCCGCGGCGATCCGGGTGGAAACCTCGCTGACCGAGGTCCACGGCCGCTGGTTCGGTGCCACCGCCGCGACCGCGGTTTCGGACACCAGCGCGTGCGGCTTGCCGTCGCCGTCGATCACCACGACCGCGCCGGCGTGCGACTCGGACGCCATCCGGACCGCCTCGGACAGCGGGGTCCCGGAGTGTACGGCGATCGCGCGGCGGGCCAGCGTACGCACCTGGAGCGCGGGCAGCTTTCGCCGCAGCCGCGCTTGCATGAGCGAAGCGGTCGAGCCGCTCCAGAGGAAGAAGCCGACGAGTAACGCGATCACGAAGTCGATCATCGACGCCGGCCGGCCCCAGATCTCCTCCAGCAGCACCGGCGCCGCCAGCACCGAGATCGCCAGCACCCGGCCGGCCCAGGCCGCGACCAGGGTGCCGGTGTGCATGTTGCCGGTGAACTTCCAGACGATCGCGCGCAGCACCCAGCCGCCGTCCAGCGGCAGACCGGGCAACAGGTTGGTGACACCGACGATCAGGTTGGCGACGCCGAGCTCCCAGAGCGCCACGTACCCGACGCCCTCGTCGAAGGCGCGGGAGGCGAAGTACGCGAGCCCGCCGACGAGCAGCGACGCGATCGGGCCGACCACAGAGACCGCGAACTCCTCGAGCGGGGACTTCCGCTCCCCCTCGATGTGCGTACCGGCCGCGAAGAAGCCGAGGTTGATCTCGGAGACGCCGATGCCGAACTTCATCGCCATCAGCGCGTGCGCGAGCTCGTGCACCAGGATCGACAGCGTGAACGCGACCACGAACGCGAAGGCGGCCAGGTACCGCCAGTTGCCGAGCTCGGGGAACTGCCGCCCGATGATGGTCGCGAAGCCGAGCGCCAGCAGCATAGCCACCGGCAGCCAGGTGAACCGCATCGTCAGCCGGATGCCGCGGACACGGCCGAGCACCCAGGTACCGGGCGGCGGCGGGCCGGCCGGCTGGGCTGGGGTCTGAGGGTCACGCGATTCTGGCATCAAGGCAACGCTACTTGGCCACCGGTAACTCCGTGCGACGCACCCACCCTCCAGGGTTTTCCACAGCCGCGGTGTGGGGCGGGCGCGAACTGTCGGTGGTTGCGCCTAGGGTTCTTGCATGAGCGTCGCACCAGCAGCCGATCCGCACCAGCACCCGCGTGGGGCGCTGTCCCCGTCCCGCGCCGCGGACTTCATGAGCTGCCCGCTCAAGTACCGGTTCCGCGTCGTGGACCGGCTACCGGAGAAACCGTCACCGGCCGCCGTCCGCGGGACGGTCGTGCATGCCGTGCTGGAGCGATTGTTCGACCTGCCGCGCGGTCAACGCACCCTCGAGCAGGCCGCCGAGATGCTCGAGCCGCAATGGCAGCGGGTGATCGAGGAGGAGCCCGAGATCGCCGAGTTGTTCGCGGACGACGCGAGTGGTGACGAGTTGGCGAAATGGCTGGCCGAGGCGCACCAACTGCTCAGCAAGTACTTCACTCTCGAAGACCCGAACGCGTTGGAGCCCGCCGAGCGGGAGCTGTATGTCGAGACAGCGCTCGACTCGGGTCTGGTCCTGCGTGGGTATGTCGATCGGCTCGATGTCGCGCCGACCGGGGAGCTCCGGGTGGTGGACTACAAGACCGGCCGCTCGCCGTCGGAGTTCTTCGAGGCGAAGGCACTGTTCCAGATGAAGTTCTACGCCTTGGTGCTGTGGAAGCTGCGCGGCGTCGTGCCGGCGATGCTCCAGCTCGTGTACTTGGGCAACGGCGAAATCGTCCGGTACGTACCCGATGAGGCCGATCTCCGCGCCTGCGAGCGCAAGGTGTCGGCGCTCTGGACCGCGATCACCCGTGCGCTCGACTCGGGCGACTGGCGACCGAGCCCGGGCCCGCTGTGCGACTGGTGCGACCACAAGGCGATCTGCCCGGCCTGGGGTGGCACGCCACCGCCGCTGCCGACCCGTTCGGTGGAGGAAGTCGCGGCCGAATCGGCCGGCGTCGACCTGGTCGGCGTCGACGGCTGAGGGGTGAACACCTGAGTCGGCCGTCGCGGAGGAACCTTGGGTGGATAGCGTTCGTCGCATGACAGTGGACGCAACGGGCGCGGCAGGCACGCTGGGTGAGGTTGCGGTGCGCGCCGCCGGCGTGTGGAAGGTGTACGGCGGCGGGCAGACCCGGGTGGAAGCGCTGGCCGACGTGAGCGCGGACTTCGGCAAGGGCCGGTTCACCGCGATCATGGGCCCGTCGGGCTCCGGGAAGTCCACGTTGCTGCACTGTCTCGCCGGCCTGGACAAGCCGTCGGACGGGCAGGTGTTCCTTGGTGACGTTGACCTGACCAAGCTGCCCGAGAAGCAGCTCACCCACCTGCGCCGCGACCGGATCGGCTTCGTCTTCCAGGCGTTCAACCTGGTCCCGACGCTGACCGCGCTGGAGAACATCACGCTGCCGCTCGACCTGGCCGGCCGCAAACCGGATCAGGACTGGCTCACCACGGTGATCGACACGATCGGTCTGACCGACCGGCTGAGCCACAAACCGGCTGAGCTGTCCGGCGGTCAGCAGCAGCGGGTCGCCTGTGCCCGCGCGCTGGTCTCCCGGCCGGACGTGGTGTTCGCCGACGAGCCGACCGGCAACCTCGACTCGCGGTCGTCGGCCGACGTGCTGGCGTTCCTGCACCGATCCGTACGGGATTTCCATCAGACGGTCGTGATGGTCACCCACGATCCGGCCGCCGCCGCGTACGCCGATCGGGTGCTCTTCCTGGCCGACGGCACCTTGGAGTCCGAGCTGGTGGACCCGACCGCCGAGTCGGTGCTCGACACGATGAAGCAGCTCGAAGCGGCCGGCGCCGAACACCTGGCCGGCTGATGCTCAAGCTCGCTGTCCGGTCGGTCCTCGCGCACCGGCTCCGGTTCCTGCTGTGTACGGTCGCGGTCACCCTCGGCATCGCGTTCGCGAGCGGCGCGATGGTTTTCACCGACACCTTGTCCACCGCGCTGAAGAAGAACTTCGCGGTCAGTACGGCCGATCTCACCGTCACCCCGGTCGCCCCGATCGACGCCGGTACGGACCGTCCGGCGACCTTCCAGTCCACGCTCGCCGACACGATCAGTGCCGTACCCGGCGTCGCGGTCGCCACGCCGCAGCTCCTGGTCGGCGGCGTCCAGGTCCTCACCCCGGACGGCAAGCCGGTCGACGCGAACAACGGGACGGGCTTCGGCGCGTCCTGGCCGCGCGACGCCCGGACCGCGCCGTTCAAGCTGATCACCGGCACGCCGCCGTCGGGCGGACGTCAACTGGCCATGGACGAGGCGACGGTCAACCGGGCCGGCTACCACCTCGGCGACCAGGTCCGCGTCGTCACGCCGACCGAATCCGTCACCGCGACCCTGGCCGCGATCATCACGCCCGCGGCCTCCGATGCCGCGGCAGGTGCGCCGATGGTCAGCTTCGACGGCGCCACCGCGCAGCGGCTGCTGCTCGGTACGACCGGCTGGACGTCGATCTCGATCGCGCTCAAACCAGGCGCCGATGCGGACACCGTGCGTACGGCGGTCTCGACGGCACTCGGCGATTCGGTCAAGGTCCGTACCGCCAAACAGGTCACCGCCGACGGTGAGCGCGAGCTCGACAGCACCTTCGGCGGGGTCAGCGGCGTCCTGGTCGTGTTCGCCGGGATCGCGTTGTTCGTCGGCGCGTTCCTGATCGTGAACACGTTCTCGATGGTCGTCGCGCAGCGGTCCCGCGAGCTCGCGATGCTGCGCGCGATCGGTGCGTCCCGCGGTCAGGTCACCGGCACTGTTCTCGCCGAGAGCGTCACGATCGGTGTCGCCGGGTCGACACTCGGGCTGCTGATCGGCATCGGCGTCGCGGTCATCAGCCAGCTCGTGTACGAGTCGCTCGACCTGCCGATCCCGTCCGCGTCACTCCAGGTCACCCCGGCAACGGTCATCGCCTCGTACCTGCTCGGCGTCGGGATCACCGTCGCCGCCGCCATCCCGGCCGCGCGCCGGGCCGGCAAGCTGCCGCCGATCGCCGCGATGCGCGACGACGTGACCGTCCCGGAGCGGTCGATCCTGGTCCGGGTCCTGATCGGCGCGTTCATGCTGCTGATGGCACTGGTGATGTACGCGATCGGCCTGAACGCGGGCGGCCTGCCCGGCGCCATCCTGATCGTCTTCGGCGGCACCATGGTGATTTTGAGCGTGGTTCTGCTCGGCCCGTTGATCAGCCGGTACGTCGTCCGCGCGCTGATGTCGCCGTTCGGCCGGAAGGCCCCGGTTACCCTCGGCCGCCGGAACGCCGAGCGCAACCCGCGGCGTACGTCCGCGACCGCGTCCGCCCTGATGATCTCGGTCTCGCTGATCAGCGGCCTGCTGGTGCTCGCCGCGTCGGTGAAGGCATCGATCGACCAGTCCATCTCGGACGACCTCGGCAACTCCGAGATCGTCGTCGAGTCCGGCGGATCGCTGAGCTTCAGCCCGCAGGTCGCCGACCGGGCCGCGAAGGTCGACGGCGTACGGTCCGTGCACCAGGTCCGCCGGCTCGACGGTCAGGTCGGCACCGCCACCGTCCAGGTCACCGGCGTCAGCGACGGCACGCTCGACGGGCCGATCACGGTCAAGTACGACAGCGGTTCCGCGGCCGTGCTGGCCAAGGGCCAGGCCGTGCTCCCCCGCAACCTGGCGAAAACGCTGGACGTGACGGTCGGCAAGAGCATCGAACTGGCGACCGCGACCGGCAAGCACAAGCTCACGGTCGGCGCGATCCTGGCCCCGAACCGGCAGCTGAACGGCGTCGTGCTGTCCATCCCGGCATACGAGTCCGTCGGCGGCACCGCGACCGACCGGACCCTCTACGTAGATGTTGCCGAAGGCAAGCAGGTGGGCCAGGTACGGGCCGGGATCCTGGATCAGGTCAGCAAGGACTACCCGTCGATCCAGGTGCGCGACCAGCACGCGTACGCCGCGACTGCCCGCGCGCCGGTGAACGGTGTGCTGGCCGGAATCGGGTTCCTGCTGGCGATGGCGATCCTGATCGCGCTGCTCGGCATCGTGAACACGCTCGCGCTCGGCGTGGTCGAGCGGACCCGGGAGATCGGGCTGCTGCGCGCGATCGGGATGGACCGGCCGCAGCTGCGCCGGATGCTGCGGGTCGAGTCGATCGCGATCACCCTGCTCGGCACGGTGCTCGGGCTGCTGCTCGGCGTCGGGATCGCCGCGTCGGTGCAGTCCGCGATGGTGGACAACGGGCTCGGCGTACGCGACATCCCGGTCCTCCAACTGGTGATCGCGGCCGTGGTCGCCGGGTGCTTCGGCGTACTGGCCGCCGTCTGGCCGTCCCGCCGCGCGGCCCGACTCGACGTGCTCCGGGCGATCGCGTCCGAGTGAGTGACACCGGCCGGACCTGCTCCCGGGCAGTCGCCCCGGGGCGAGTGCGGCCGGCTGCACCTACTCCCCCGGCAGTCGCCTCGGGGCGAGTGGGGCTGACTGGACCTGCTCCCCGGCGGACGCCTCGCGGTGAGTGGCGCCGACTGGAACTGCTCCCCGGCGGACGGCCCGGCGTAGGCGGCGCGGCGAGGTGGAGCCAGGTGGGTGACTTCACGGGTAGCCTGCGGGTGTGCCGGGGACCGTGCAGTCGATCGAGCGGGCCGCGGCGGTGCTGCGACTGCTCGCCGCCGCGCCGGACGGTCTCGGCGTCGCGGACCTCGCCAACGCGCTCGGCCTCGCCAAAACCACCGTGCACGGCATCCTCCGTACGCTGCACCAGGTCGGCTTCGTCGAACAGGACCACAGCGGCGCGCACTACCACCTGAGCGACGCGTTCGGCCGCCTCGGCGAAAGCTACCTGGACCCGAACGAGCTGCGCAGCCGCGCGATCAACTGGGCCGACTCCCTCGCCTCCCGCAGCGGCGAGGTGGTCCGGGTCGGCCGGCTGGTCGAAGGCAAGGTCGAGGTCGTGCATCACGTCTTCCGCCCGGACGACAGCGACCAGAACCTCGACGTCGGTACGACGCTCCCGCCGCACGCGACCGCCCTCGGAAAGGCGGTCCTCGCGTACGACACCAGTGGCGCGGCACAACCACGCCGGCTGGAGGCGTACACGACCCGGACCATCACCGACCCGGCTCGACTGTCCAAGGAGCTGGCGACCGTACGGGCGCGGGGCTGGGCCGGCGAGTTCGAAGAGCACACCGTGGAGCTCGCGAGCATCGCCGCCCCGATCCGCGGCCTCGGCGGCCTCGTGGTCGGCGCCGTCGGCCTCGCCGGCCGGGTGGAACGCATCTGCGACAGCAAACTCCGCCACCGCCCCGACCTCGTCACCATGGTCCAAGCCACCGCCCAAGCCATCGCCCGCGACCTCCGGGACGACACATGACCACCCACCCCTCACCCTCCCCACCACCCGCCACCCCTGCCACTCCCACCGGTCCCGCCAGTCCCACCGGTCCCACTGGTCCCACCGCCACCGCCGCCGCCACCGCGGCCGTCGCTGCGTCCGGCACCACCGCCACCACCGCCACCGCCACCGCCCTCGCCACCGCCGCCGTCGCCATTTCAGGGGTTAACCCCCGGGGCGGCGCCTTCACCCATCGCATGCGTGTGGTGAACGGTCCATTTCAGGGGTTAACCCCTGAAATGCCGGCGAGCGCGGACGCGCGCCCGGGCGTCGGGCGGGGCCGACGTACGGGCGTGGGGCGGGGCAGGCGTACGGACGTGGGGCCGGGCGCGCGCACGGGTGTAGGGGCGGGCGGGTGCACAGGCGTCGGGCGGGGTGGCTGGCCGGGCGTGGAGCCGGGTGCGCGCACGGGCGTCGGGCGGGGCGGGCGCACGGGAGCGGGGTGGGGCATCGAGCGGGGTGGGCGCGCGGACGTCGGGCGGGGCGGTTGGCCGGGCGTCGGGCAGGGCGAGCGCGCGGATGTTGGGCGGGGTGGGCACGCGGACGTCGGGCGGGGCGGTTGGCCGGGCGTCGGGCAGGGCGAGCGCGCGGATGTTGGGCGGGGTGGGCACGCGGACGTCGGGCGGGGCGGTTGGCCGGGCGTCGGGCAGGGCGAGCGCGCGGATGTTGGGCGGGGTGGGCGCGCGGGCGTCGGGGCGGACGGGTGTACGGGCGTCGGGTGGGGTGGTTGGCCGGGCGTGGGGTGGAGTGGCTGGGCGGGCGTCGGGCGGGGTGGTTGGCGGGGCGGGGGGATGGGCGTGGGTGGGCTGGTTGGGGGGTGGGTTGATGGCTGAGCAGTATGTGGCGGCGGTGGATCAGGGGACGAACTCGACTCGGTGCATCTTGTTCGATCGGCGGGGGCGGCTGGTTTCGGTGGCTCAGCGGGAGCATCGGCAGGTGTTTCCGCGGCCGGGGTGGGTCGAGCATGACGCGGCGGAGATCTGGCGGAACGTGACCCGGGTGGTGCCGGCCGCGATTCGGCAGATCGGGGCCGCGGCGTCGCAGGTCGTTGCCATCGGCATCACCAATCAGCGGGAGACCAGTCTGCTCTGGGATCGCCGGACGGGCGAACCGATCGGGCATGCGGTCGTCTGGCAGGACACCCGTACCGATCGGCTCGTCACCGAACTGGAGGGCGACGACGGCCCGGACCGTTTCGCCGACCTGTGCGGCCTGCCGTTGACGACGTACTTCTCGGCGCCGCGTATCCGCTGGATGCTCGACCACACGCCGGGGCTGCGCCGGCGCGCGGAGCGTGGTGAAGTGCTGTTCGGCACGATGGAGACCTGGCTGATCTGGAACTTCACCGGTGGTGCGTCCGGTGGTCTGCATGTCACGGACGTGACCAACGCGAGCCGGACGATGCTGATGAACATCGAGACGCTCGAATGGGACGACACGCTGCTCGCCGCCTTCGACGTGCCGCGCGCGATCCTGCCCGAGATCCGGCCGTCGTCCGGAGTGTTCGGTACGGCGACGGACGTACTTCCGGGCGTCCGGATCGGCGCCGCGCTGGGTGATCAGCAGGCGGCGTTGTTCGGTCAGACGTGTTTCAGTCCAGGCGAGGCGAAGTGCACGTACGGCACCGGATCGTTCCTGCTGATGAACACCGGCCAGGAGATCGTCCGGTCGAAGCACGGGATGCTGACCACGGTCGCGTACCGGATCGGCGAGCACCCGGCGACGTACGCGCTCGAAGGCTCGATGGCCGTGACCGGGTCGCTGGTGCAGTGGTTCCGGGACGGGCTCGGGATGATCCACACCGCCGCCGAGATCGAGACGCTGGCGCGGACGGTCGACGACAACGGCGGGGCGTACATCGTGCCGGCGTTCTCCGGGCTGTTCGCCCCGCACTGGCGCAGTGAGGCCCGCGGGGTGATCGCCGGACTTACGGGCTACATCACCAAAGGTCATCTGGCCCGGGCCGTACTCGAGGCGACCGGCTTTCAGACGCTCGAAGTGGTCGACGCGATGAACGCTGATTCGGGGATCGCGCTGACCGCGCTGAAGGTCGACGGCGGCATGACCGCGAACAACCTGCTGATGCAGTTCCTCGCCGATCTGCTCGATGTCCGGGTTGTCCGGCCGATGGTGAGCGAGACGGTGTCACTCGGCGCCGCGTACGCGGCCGGTCTCGCGGTCGGCTACTGGCCCGATCTGGAGGGACTACGCAGCAACTGGCACCGCGCCGGCCAGTGGATGCCGCATATGGACCCGGCCCGACGCGCATCCGAGTACGCCAACTGGCAGTCCGCCGTCCAACGCACCTTCAACTGGATCCGCCCCGAGGACCAGATGCCCTGAGGACCAGATGCCCTGAGGCTACGAGCCCAGCTGCTGGCCGTGGTTGTGCGACTTCAGATGGTCCGGGCGTGCCCCACCCGCGCTCCCCGGCGGCGGCGCCGAGGCGCCACCGGGCTGAGCGACGCCAACTCGGGGATCGATGAACTTCTCCTGGACGGCAGGTGCTTCGGGAGTCGCCGCGGCGGCTTCCAGCTTTCCGAGCGCCTCGAGAATCCCGGCACGAGCCTGCTCGCGGGCCGCTTCAGGATCGCGGGGAGCCGTCGCGGTCAGTGTGCCGAGTTGCGCTTCGACCACGACGCTCAGCTGCTCCTTGGTTTCCAGGTACTTCTCCGGAGACTGAGCCTGCAGCGGCGAGTTCGCCAGCAGACGACCTGCGATCTGCCACGACTTCTGCGGGGGCGACGCGAGATGGACCTCGCGGATGAACAGCCGCGGGTTCGCGCCTGCCTGCTTGGCCAGGTCGTCGAGAAGACCCTGAACGGCGGTCGCGGATCGACTCAGCTGGAGGTTCGCCGGCCTTGCCGTCCGTTCCTGGTAGCTCTTCGGGTCCAGCGTGCCATCAGCCAGCGCCCGGCCGTAGCTCGCCACCACCGCCACATCCTTGGGCGCTTGGGCCAGCAATCGGCGGGCAGTCTGGTCGCTGACGATGCCATCGGTACGCATCGCGTCCACGACCTCGCCGAACTTTTGCTGCAACCAGATCTCGCTGACGGCCAGCGAGTTCAGCCGCTGCCGCGGATAGCCGGGGCCGCTGGCTTCGTACGGCGGCCGGTGCGGTGGCGCGTCCGGAGCGCCGATCGCGGCGCGATCGGCCTCCTCGGCGACCAGCGCGAACAAGACGTCACGCTGCTCTTCGACAGCCGAACCGAAAGCCGGCTGCCCGAAGCCGGCGCGGCTCTGCCCGGTCATTTCGCCGATCACTTCCCACGCCCGGCCACCGACGTTCAGAGTGCCTTCCGGACCTACCGGCCTGGAATTCCGGTCGAACCAGATCTGCAGGTCGTCCCGACGGCTCCGTTCGGCATGCCACCAGCCGTTGCCGCCGCCGGGAAGCCCGCTCAGCTCCCGGGTGATCAGTGCGATCCGCTCGATCCTGGACCCGACCTCGATGTCGCGGCTGTCCAATGCGTCGGCGTCCGGCCGGTGGCCGCGCGAGTTCCGGCGCAGGGAGCGGATCTTGTCAATGCTCTGCTGCTGCTCCTGGGTGTTGATCCCGGTGTACACCGGCTTGTTCTTCCCGCGTCCGAACCTGATAGCCATCGGCATCTCCCAACTGCGACTTGCCGTCGGGATCAACCTTCCATCGGCCGAGGTCAGCGGACCGGCCTTTCGATCTGGGTCGAAATGATCGAGGAGGGCCGCGCGATCGCGGCCCTCCTCACCCCTCCGGGGCGGTCGGTCAGGCTGGGGAGACGATGTCGGGGGCGCCCAGGCGGACCTTGTCGGCTGACTCGTCGTCCGGCTGGTCCTGGGAGTCGCGTTCGGACTGGACTCGCTGCAGGTAGAACGACACCTCCCGGTCGATGGTGGCCTGGTCCCAGCCGAGGACCGGGGCGACCAGGCGGGCGGCTGCCTCGGCGGCGCCGACGCCGCGGTCCCAGGCTTCGATCGAGATCCGGGTCCGCCGGGCCAGGATGTCGTCGAGATGCCGAGCACCTTCGGCCTTGGCGCCGTACACGATCTCGGCCTTCAGGTAGTCCTGCGTGCCGGGCAGTTGCTCGCCCAGCGACGGGTCTTCCTCGACCAGTGCGAGCACCTCGTTGACCAGTACGCCGTACCGGTTGAGCAGGTGCTCGATCCGGGCGACGTGCAGACCGGACCGCTGCGACAACAGGTACCGCTGGTTCCACAGCGCCTGATAGCCGTCCGCGCCGACCAGCGGAATGTTCTTCGTGACACTGCGCGGTACCCGCCCGTCGAGCGCGTCCGCGGCCGCGTCGATCGCGTCCTTGGCCATCACCCGATACGTCGTGTACTTGCCCCCGGCAACCACCACGAGACCGGGTGCGGCGTGCGCGACGACATGTTCGCGGGACAGCTTCGACGTACTCTCCGACTCGCCCGCGAGCAACGGCCGCAGACCGGCGTACACGCCCTCGACGTCCTCCCGGGTCAACGGCGTGGTGAGGACCGCGTTCACATGGTCGAGCAGGTACTCGATGTCCTTGCTCGTCGCCGCCGGGTGCGCCTTGTCCAGGTGCCAGTCGGTGTCGGTCGTGCCGATCAGCCAGTGCCGGCCCCACGGGATGATGAACAGCACCGACTTCTCGGTCCGCAGGATCATCCCGGTGCTGGACTGGATCCGGTCCTTCGGTACGACCAGGTGGATGCCCTTCGAAGCGCGGACGTGGTACTGCCCGCGCTCCCCCACCATCGCCTGCGTGTCGTCGGTCCAGACCCCGGTCGCGTTCACGACCTGCTTGGCCCGTACCTCGAACTCGCGACCGCTCTCCAGGTCCTTCGCCTGCACGCCGGTGACGCGCTCACCCTGGCGCAGGAAGCCGGTGACCTTGACGCGGTTTGCCACGTGCGCGCCGTACGAGGCCGCGGTCCGCGCCAGCTCCATCGTGTGCCGCGCGTCGTCGACCTGCGCGTCGTAGTACTGCAACGCGCCGACCAGCGCGGACTTCTTCAGCGACGGAACCAGCCGCATCGCGCCCCGCCGGGTCAGGTGCCGGTGGATCGGCAGCCCGGCGCCAAGCCCGGAGGTGACCGCCATCCCGTCGTACAGCGCGACGCCCGCGCCCGCGTAGAACCGCTCCCACCAGCGGTGCTGGAGCGGGTACAGGAACGGCACCGGCTTGACCAGGTGCGGTGCCAGGCGCTGCAGGAGCAGGCCGCGCTCCTGCAGCGCCTCGTGCACGAGCCGGAAGTCCAGCATCTCCAGGTAGCGCAGGCCACCATGGATCAGCTTGCTGGACCGGCTGGAGGTCCCGCTCGCGAAGTCGCGGGCCTCCAGCAGTCCGGTGGTCAGGCCCCGGGTCGCGGCATCGAGCGCCGAGCCGGTGCCGACCACCCCGCCACCGATCACCAGGACGTCCAGTTCCCGTCCGTCGGCCATCGCGTCGATCGCGGCGGCCCTTGCTTGCGGTGACAGAGCCACTACAGCCACTGTGGTGTTCCTTCCGATTTCAGTACTGCCGTGAGGTGCCGCTGGTCAGTCGACGTCGACCCAGTCGAGGGTGCGCTGGACGGCCTTCTGCCACCCGGCGTACCCCTTGGTCCGCTGCTCGTCGTTCCACTCCGGCGACCACCGCTTGTCCTCGTTCCAGTTCTGGACGAGCTCTTCCTTGTTCTTCCAGAACCCGACCGCCAGCCCCGCCGCGTACGCCGCGCCGAGTGCCGTCGTCTCCGCGACGACCGGCTTGCTCACCGGGACGCCGAGGATGTCCGCCTGCATCTGCATGCAGAGTTCGTTCGCCGTCACGCCGCCGTCGACCTTGAGCACGTCGAGCTTCACGCCCGAGTCCTTCTCCATCGCGTCGGCGACGTCCTTGCTCTGGTAGCAGATCGCTTCCAGCGTCGCGCGGGCCAGGTGCGCGTTGGTGTTGAACCTGGACAGGCCGACGATCGCCCCGCGCGCGTCCGATCGCCAGTACGGCGCGAACAGCCCGGAGAACGCCGGTACGAAGTACACGCCGCCGTTGTCCGCGACCTGACGGGCCAGCGTCTCGGTCTCACTCGCGCCGGAGATGATGCCGAGCTGGTCACGCAGCCACTGCACCGCGGACCCGGTGACCGCGATCGAACCCTCCAGCGCGTACACCGGTGCCTCGTCGCCGAACTTGTAGGCCATCGTGCTGAGCAGACCGGCCTTCGACCGGACCAGCTCGGTACCGGTGTTCAGCAGCATGAAGTTGCCGGTGCCGTACGTGTTCTTGGCCTCGCCCGGATTGAAGCAGACCTGGCCGACGGTCGCCGCCTGCTGGTCACCCAGGTCGCCGGTCAGTCCGATCACGCCACCGAACGGCCCGTTCCGCAGCGTCTCACCGTACTTGTTCGGGTCCGACGACGGGCGGATCTCCGGCAGCATCTGCCGCGGGATGTTGAAGAAGCTGATCAACTCGTCGTCCCAGTCCAGGGTCTCGAGGTTCATCAGCATGGTCCGGCTGGCGTTGGTGACGTCGGTGATGTGGACGCCGCCCTCGGTGCCACCGGTCAGGTTCCAGAGCAGCCAGGTGTCGGTGTTGCCGAACACGGCGTCACCGGCTTCGGCGGCCTCGCGGACCCCGTCGACGTTCTCCAGAATCCACTGCACCTTGCCGGCTGAGAAGTAGGTCGCCGGCGGCAGCCCCGCCTTCTGCCGGATCACGTCGCCCTTGCCTTCCCGCTCCAGCGCGGCGGCGATCCGGTCCGTACGGGTGTCCTGCCAGACGATCGCGTTGTAGTACGGCCGCCCGGTCTTGCGGTTCCAGACCACCGCGGTCTCGCGCTGGTTGGTGATCCCGAGCGCGGCCAGATCACTGGCCTGCAGACCCTTCGCGTTCATCGCGGTCCGGATCACCGAACTCGTCCGCTCCCAGATCTCCACCGGGTTGTGCTCGACCCAGCCGGCCTGCGGCAGGATCTGCTCATGCTCCAGCTGGTGGATGCCCACCTCGTTACCGGAATGGTCGAAGATCATGAAGCGGGTACTCGTGGTGCCTTGGTCGACGGCACCGACGAAGTCAGCCATGGATAGTCCTCTCCTCACACTGCAGGAGTTGCAGGGGATGTGTCATGCGGTCTTCTCCTCCGGCACCCGGCCGGGTTCCTCTTCCTCGTCGGCGATCGGCAGGAAGCGGCCGATCAGCAGGTCGTACAGGGCGGCACCGACCAGCGCGCCGATGATCGGCGCCACGATCGGTACCCAGAAATAGAGCTCCCCGAACTGGTCCTTGAGCGCACCGCCGTAGCCGGTGATCAAGGACGCGAGCCTGGGCCCGAAGTCACGGGCGGGGTTGATCGCGTACCCGGCGTTCGTACCCCAGGCCATGCCGATGCCGACGACCACCAGGCCGATCAGCAGCGGGGCCAGGTTGGCCGCCGGCGCGGTGTTGCGGAGGTCGACGATGGCCAGGATCAGCAGCATCAGGATCGCGGTGCCGATGATCTGGTCGCGGAAACCGCCCCACATGTGGACGCCGAGCTCCGTACTGCCGTTGCCGGGCAGCGTCGAGAAGACGAACTGGCTCTTGATGGTGTGCCCGGGATCGAACTTGCCGAGCGCCTCGCTGTAGTTCCAGCGCACCACCAGCGCGGCCAGGAACGCGCCGAGGAACTGCGCCAGCGAGTACGGCAGCACCTTCTTCCAGCTGAAACCGCGGAACGCCGCCAATGCGATCGTCACCGCCGGATTGAGGTGCGCGCCGGTCATCCGGCCCGCGACGTACACCCCCATCGTCACCCCGAGACCCCAGGCCCACGCGATCGAGTCGTGGTTCCCCAGGCCTCCGGCCACCACCTGTGCCACCACACCGACGCCGAACAGGATCAGGATGAACGTGCCCAGGAACTCGGCTGAGCACTCCCCCAGAAGGGTCTTCGCCTTGACCGCTTCGGTCGTAGCCATACCGAACCTCCCTTCCCCGCCGTGCCAACCACGGCTGGCTGGAATCTAGGAGCGATCGCGAGGCGGCACAACGCTCACCGTTCGACATTGTCGAACGGTCGGAACCTGCTACGAAACGTACTCGCCGGGGCGGCGCGAGACGGTCGCCGACGGTAACGTTTGGCCCTCGTTTCCATCTCGGCCCGAGGAGCACCGGTCGTGGCGCTGTCCCCCTACACCTTCCGCGGCGCGCTGGCCGTTCTGGACCTCGACAACCGGAGCCGAACGGTGCTGGAGCGCGTGTTCGGCACCGCTCTCTTCGCCGGGGCCGGCGCGGCCGCGGTGGCCGGCGGGCCGATCGCCGGCCTCACCGCGGCGGCCTGGCTGTCGCTGGCCGACCCCAAGAACGAAGCGGTCGGCCTGCTCGACGCCATGGTCGGCGAGGTCTCCAAGCGACTCCGCGGCACCAAGGGCAAAGACCAACTCGAACTGATCGCCGCCGCGCACACGATCACCACCGTGTCGTCGTTCTTCGACGCCCTCCCGGAAACCATCGGCCGCGCCCACCGGGACCTGAAACTCACCGACCGCGAGCGCCACCGGCTCTCCAACCTCACCGACCTCACCGGCTCCGCGCGGTCCGCGCAGTCCGCGGCGGACGATCTGTTCGATGCGAAGGTGCCGATGTCGTCGCCCGAGCTCGGCATCGACGCGAACCTCGAGCGCAACCTCCGCCCGTACTACGAGCGCCTCGCCACCCGCTGCTTGGACTTCTTCACCGGCCTAGAAGCCTGGAAGGGACCCGCACCCCACGATGCCCTCTCAAAGGCAATCGTCGACCGTTCGGCCCGGCTCTACCGCAGCCGCATGCTGGAACTCGGCGAGTCAGCCCCGTTCAGCCTCTGGGTGCTGCTCAACGAACACGCCGCCACCCGCGACCTGATCCACACCCAAACGTCAGCACTCGGCGACCTCCGTACGCTCCTCACGATGGCGCTGCCCGGCACCCGCCCCGGGCGGAACAGCTACCGCGAGCAGCTGGAGCTGGTAGCTCGCGAAGTCCTCGACGAGCCCCTGCTGCGTACGCGCAACCCGGCCGTCGCGTCGCCGACGGTCCGGGACGGATTCGTCGAGCCGTCGTTCCACTACGCCGTCGCCAACGATCACTCCCAGCCGACGGACGAAGACTGGTGGTCGAACCAGCCGGAGCACTCGTCGCTTGTCGAGTACCTCGCGAGCTACCTGGCCAGCCCCGAGGGCGCTGGCCTGCCGTTGCTGCTCCTCGGCCATCCGGGAGCCGGGAAGTCGCTGCTGACCGAGGTCCTGGCCGCTCAGCTACCGGCCGACTCCTTCGCCGTCGTCCGGATTCCGCTTCGCTCGGTGAACCCGGATGACGAACTGACCATCCAGATCAACAAAGAGTTGCAACGTACGCTCCAACGCCCGAACGCCGACCTCGAAGACCTACGCCAGGAATGTGACTGCACGTCCTGCGCCGACCTGACCTGTACGCATCGGTGCCGGCTGGTCGTACTGCTCGACGGCTTCGACGAACTGGTCCAAGCGACCGGCGTGACGCAGTCGGCGTACTTGTCGAAGGTCGAGGCCTTCCAGAAGCGCGCCCAGAACTTGGGTAAGCCGACCGCTGTCATCGTCACGTCCCGCACCGTCGTGGCGGATCGCGCGGAGATCGCGCCCGGTACGCCGATGATCAAACTCCGCGAGTTCGACCGGCCGCGGATCGAACGCTGGCTCGACGCGTGGAACGCCGCGCATCAAGACATCGCCGATTTCGTCCCGCTCGACGCGGACGAGATGACCGACTCGGACGAAATCAGCGAGCTCACCTGCCAGCCGCTGCTCCTGCTGATGCTCGCGGTGTACCTGGCGGAGCTCGGTACGAACCAGCTGAGCGGCGCGAACCTGACCCAGAGCGAGCTGTACCAGCGGATCATGGACCGCTTCATCACCCGGCAGATCACCGAGAAGAGCGCGCCGGATCAGTCCGCCGCCCACCAGGCTGTGCTGCAACGTCGGCAGCGGAGGCAGCTGCAGTACGCCGCCTTCGGCATGTTCAACCGTGGCCGGCAGCACATCACCGACGCCGAACTCAACGCCGACCTGAACGCCCTGGACGACACCGCCACCGGATCACCCGCGCTCCAACCACTGACGTCCGCTGATCGGGTACTCGGCGAGTTCATGTTCGTCCACAACCCGAGGGCCGACCGGGAGCAACGCAGCGCGTACGAGTTCCTGCATGCCACTTTCGGCGAATTCCTCGTCGCCGAACTGATCCTGGATCTACTCGTCCGGCTGATGCGCCACCACGAACTCGAAGCCACCGACCTCAACCCCCAGCCGACCAGCCTCGACGACACCCTCCTCCGCCGCCTCCTGAGCCATCAACCGATCAGCACCCGTCTGCCGATCCGCCTCTTCGTCACCGAACTCGCGAACCGCCTACCCGCCGAGCAGCAACAACCCCTCCGCAACACCATCAGCGAACTCCTCCGCCGAGAACTCCCCCGCCCCGACACCGGCGACCCGCTCTACCACCCCCTCCCGTACGACCCCGTCCGCCGCCGCGCCTGCTACACCGCAAACCTGACAATCCTCCGCGTGGCACTCGACCCCGACCCGGTCCCCGTCAAGGACCTCGTCGGCCCAGACGCAGCCGACCGGTGGCGCCCCCTCGTCCACCTATGGCGTGCCGGTCTGGACAACACGGCTTGGGCATCCGTCCTCGAAGTCCTTGGCGTCGGCTACCCCGATGACGAGCTACCGTGGTGGGAGTTGCGGCTCGGCGTCCGGACCAATTGGAGCGAGGACCCGATGGTCCTTGAGGCGGCACTCCTGGGTGACTGCCAGCGAGAGGCCACGGTTCGCGTAGGATTCCTTGCCGCAGGGTACGGACAACAATCTCGATGGCGTCACAGCGACGTATTCGCGATCCAGCAGATCGCGGCCATCGAACTCCTGAGCTCCGGAAACTTGGGCTCAGATCGCATTCTTCCTGGCGACTTCCAATGGTTCGAGTCCATCCGGCGTCTGCTCAGCGATCAGCCGCCCATCAACGACAACGTCAAGCGCGGCCTTCTGGTGCTGCTGTCCAAGACGGCGTCCCAGCTGCCGGTCGACTACGTCACCGAGCTTCTCGCTCACGCACTTCCGCCGCCGCTGGATCTCAGCTGCGCAGTCGAACTGACAGGGATCGTGCTGTCTCATCCTTCGTTGCTAGACGATCTGCCAGACATGCAAGCAGGTATTACCGCAGTCGAGTTGCACGCCGCACCGGCAGTTGTTACCGCGCTCTGGCTTGCCGAAAGACTGACCGGCTCACACACCCGGGAGAAGTTTCGACAGCTTCGACTCGAAGTCGACGCTCGGATTTCGGCAAAGTCGTACAGAGAGTATTCACCTGCGCATTTCCCACCTGAGTTCCTCACCTACCTGCGGGTCGAACAACCATCGTCCTGGACGCAGGATTCCTCGGTTCTAGATATCTTCACGCACCTCGGCAGAACAGTCCTCGCGAGTATCGCCCCAGCGGATGCACTCCATCTCGCGCAGTCTTGGCCGGAGCAGTCGGCTGATTTTGTGAACAGGTATCTCCAGGCTCGCAACCTACCCACCGCGGCTGGCGAGGATCCCTTCGAGGTACTGCGCTCCTACGCTGCAAGCTGAGGGGACGCTGAGTGGGCTCAGTTGGAGCTTGCCAACCGATCCGTGATTCTGGGCGTCTGGGGGTTGGGTCCACTGGACATTCGGAGGGTTGGATGAGCGTATCGCTGCTTGGGGGATGGTTTCCGGCGATGCTGGACGTGCTGGCCGCGGGGGCGTTGATCGCCGCGGTGGGGTGGCGGAACCGGAACTGGCGGTGGCGGGCGGTTCCGCTGATCGCGGGGGCGACGTTGCTGCTGACGATGCTGGCGGCGTACCCGGGGGCGAAGGCGGTCGGGATCACCGATCCGTTGCCGTTCTCGGTGTGGTTCTGGTTCGGGCTCACGATTTCGGCACTGATCGTTCTCGCTGCCGGGTGGCGTACGGCGCGCTGGTGGCGGCGCGGCACCGCGGTCGTCGCGGCGGCGCTCGCTGCCCTGGTCTGCGCCAACGGCGTCAACCAGTTCGTCGGGTACTACCCGACCATCGACTCCGCGGTGAACGACTGGACGAACGCACCGCTCCCCGGCCAGGTGTCGATGGCCGGCCTGCGCGGCGGGGCGAGCGTGAAGGTACCGGCGGCCGGCCGGTTGGTCGCCGTGAACATCCCCGACACGTACAGTCACTTCGGCCACCGCCAGGAGCTCGTGTACCTGCCGCCGATCTGGTTCGTGAAGAGCGCGCACCGGCACCACCTGCCGGTGGTGGAGCTGATCGGCGGCGAGCGTGGCGGCCCGGGCGACTGGGTCCGGCTCGGCAACGCGGTGCAGGTCTCGGACGCGTACGCGCGCCAGCACCACGGTTTCGCGCCGATCCTGGTCTTCGCGGACGCCACCGAGCGGTTCGACAACGACACCGAGTGCGTGAACGGGCCGAAGGGCAACTCGGCCGATCACCTCGACCAGGACATCCCCAAGTACATCGAGAAGACCTTCGGCGCCGCCACCAACCCGGACCAGTGGGCGGTCGCCGGGTTCTCGATGGGCGGTACCTGCTCGATCGATCTGGTCGTCGAGCACCCGGACGTTTTCCACCACTTCCTGGACATCTCCGGCGACCTCGCGCCGTACACCAGCACCCCCGCGGCGAGCCTGCACGATCTGTACGGCGGTAATGTGGCCCTGGAGAAGGCGAACGAGCCGCTGCTGGTGATGCGCGCCCACGGCAAGTACACGGGAGTGAACGGATTGTTCCTGACCAGCACGCAGGAGCGCCGGCACCAGCACGAGGCCGAGGAGCTCTCGAAGGCCGCGGCCAAGGTAGGCATCTGGTCGCGGGTCCAGATCTCGCCCGGCACGCACGTGTGGCAGTTCGCGGCTCCGGCTTTCGCGACCGCTTATCCTTGGCTGGTCAGCCAACTTGCTCCCCAGGCCGGGCAGCACGGTCAGCACAGGGAAACGAGGCATACGAAACCGGCGTGATCAAAATACTCCGACGGCTCACCACCGGCTTGATACTGATCGTGATCATCTCCGCGCTGAACGCGGGCGACACGGTCAGTGAGGTCGACCTCGCGCAACTGCAGACCCCGGGCCTGGTGAACGTGGTCGCCCTCGGCGACTCGGTCACGTCGGGGACGAACTGCAACTGTTCAGGGTTTCCACAGATGTACGCCGACGCGCTCCAGGCGAAGCGCGGCAAGCCGGTGCACGTGGACAACCTCGGCGTTGGTGGACTCGACTCGACCGGGCTGCTGCAGAGCCTGAACCAGGACGACTCCACCGCCGAGGTCGCCACCGCCCGCGCGAGCGTGGTGCTGCTGACGATCGGCGCGAACGACTTCGGTGACCATCACGACGACGTCACCAGCGGCCAGTGCACCTCGGACTGCGTCGCGGACGAGTTCGAGCAGCTGACCGTCAACCTCGGCAAGATCCTGAACCGGATCCACGTCCTCCGCGATCACCTGCCGACCACGATCCTGATGACCGGGTACTGGAACGTGTTCAAGGACGGCGCGGTCGCCCAGCAGCAGTACCCGGCGAGTGGGCGGGTCGCGAGTGACCAGCTCACCGTGCGTACGAACAGCGCGATCGCCGCGGCGGCACATGCGGACGACGCGACGTACGTCGACATCTACTCGCCGTTCGAGGACGACGCGACGAACATCACCGCGCTGCTCGCCCCCGACGGCGACCACCCGAACGCGGCCGGGCACGCCCTGATCGCGCAGATCCTGCTGAACGCGACGCCCAGCCACCTGAAGACGACCGTCCACAAGGGCTAGGCGCCGCCCAGTTTCAGGTGGCCGGCGTTGCGGCCTTGGCGTCCTGGTTCTCCGGGAAGTGGCACGCCGTCTGGTGCCCCGGCGCGAGCTCGATCAGCGGCGGTTCCTGGGTCTTGCAGATCTCCTGCGCCTTCCAGCAGCGGGTGTGGAAGCGGCAGGCCGGCGGCGGGTTGATCGGGCTCGGGACGTCGCCCTGCAACCGGATCCGCTCCTGCTTGCCCTTCCGCTTCGTGTCCGGCACCGGCACCGCCGACAGCAACGCGACCGTGTACGGGTGCATCGGCCGCTCGTACAGGCTGACCCGGTCCGCGAGCTCGACGATCTTGCCGAGGTACATCACCGCGACCCGGTCCGACACGTGCCGGACCACCGACAGGTCGTGCGCAATCATCACGTACGTCAGGTCGAACTCGTCCTGCAGGTCCTCCAGCAGGTTCACCACCTGGGCCTGGATGGACACGTCCAGCGCGGACACCGGCTCGTCGGCGACGATCAGCTTCGGCCGCAGCGCGAGCGTCCGGGCGATCCCGATCCGCTGCCGCTGACCACCGGAGAACTCGTGCGGGTACCGGTTGTAGTGCTCCGGGCTCAGACCGACCAGCTCCAGCAGCTCCTGGACGGCCTTCTTCACGCCGTGCTCGGTCTTCACGTGCTGCAGCCGGAACGGCGCGCCGACGATCTTGCCGACCGTGTGCCGCGGGTTCAGCGAACCGTACGGGTCCTGGAAGATCATCTGCACGTCGCGGCGCATCGGCCGCATCCGGCCCTCGCCGAGGTGGCTGATGTCCCGCCCTTCGAACCTGATCGTGCCGGAGGTCGGTTCGAGCAGCCGGGTGAGCAGCCGGCCGGTGGTGGTCTTGCCGCAGCCGGACTCCCCCACCAGCGACAGCGTCTCGCCGCGGGTCACGTTGAAGGTCAGGCCGTCGACCGCCTGGACCGCGCCGACCTGCCGCTGCAGGATGCCCTTGCGGATCGGGAAGTGCTTGACGAGGCCGTCGACCGCGAGCAGCTCCTCGCCCATCTTCGGCACCGCCGGAGTGGGTTCGGGCGTCGAGTCGGTGTCAGTAGTGGTCACAGGAGTCCCGTTCACAGCTTCGGCTTGATGTCGTTCTCCCACGCCTGCCGGCGGTTCTGCGGGGAGAGATGGCAGGCGACCAGGTGGCCGTTCCCGGTGTCGAGCAGCTCCGGACGCTCGGTCTCGCTGGCGCCGTTGTTCAGGTGCGCGTAGTTGCAGCGCGGGTTGAACGCGCAGCCGCTCGGTACGTTGATCAGGCTCGGCGGCGTGCCCTTGATCGGCACCAGCCGCTCGGTACGCTCCCGGTCGATCCGCGGCATCGAGCCGAGCAGACCCCAGGTGTACGGGTGCTGCGGCCGGTCGAAGATGCTCTCGGCGGTGCCGTACTCGACCGCGCGGCCGGCGTACATCACCTGGATGTCGTCGGCCAGCTCGGCGACCACGCCGAGGTCGTGGGTGATGATGATGACGGCCGAGTTGAACTCCCGCTGCAGGTCCCGGATCAGGTCCAGGATCTGCGCCTGCACGGTGACGTCCAGCGCGGTCGTCGGCTCGTCGGCGATCAGCAGGTCCGGGTCGCAGGACAGTGCCATCGCGATCATCGCGCGCTGCCGCATCCCGCCGGAGAACTCGTGCGGGTACGCGTCCACGCGCTTGTCCGGCTGCGGGATGCCGACCCGGTCCAGCATCTCGATCGCGTGCTTGCGGGCGACCTGTTTGCTGACCTCGTTATGTACGCGGTAGGCCTCGATGATCTGTTTGCCGACCGTGTAGAACGGATGCATCGCCGACAGCGGGTCCTGGAAGATCATCGCCATCCGCTTGCCGCGAAGCAGCCGGACCTCTTCGCGCGACGAGCTGACCAGGTCCTGCCCGTCGAGGAAGATCTGACCGCTGATGTTCGCCACGCCCGGCTTGTGCAGGCCCATGATCGACAGGCTGGTGACGCTCTTGCCGGAGCCGGACTCGCCGACGATGCCGAGCGTCTTGCCGCGCTCCAGCTTGAACGACACCCCGTCGACGGACTTGACCAGCCCGTCGTCGGTCGGGAAGTGCACCTTCAGGTCCCGCACGTCGAGAAACGCGTCACCGCGTTCGATGGTTTCGGTCATGAGATCCGCACCCTCGGGTCGACGACGGCGTACAGGAGGTCAACGATCAGGTTCGCCAGCACGATGAAGAACGCGGCGACCAGCGTCACGCCGAGTACCTTCGGCAGGTCGTTGGCGCGCAGCGCGATCACGGCGTACTGGCCGATGCCCGGCAGCGAGAAGGTGGTTTCGGTCAGGATCGCTCCGCCCAGCAGCAGGCCGAGGTCCAGTCCGAAGATGGTCAGGATCGGGGTCAGCGCGGATCGCAGGCCGTGCTTGATGATCACGTCCCGCTCGGTCAGGCCCTTGGCCCGCGCGGTCCGGACGAAGTCCTCGTTCATCGTCTCCAGCATGCCCGCGCGGGTCAGTCGCGCGTACGCCGCGGCGTACAGGAACGCGAGCGTCACCCACGGGAGGATCAGGTCGTACGCCCACCACAACGGATTGGTTTCGTCGAGCGGGTTCGTACCGCCCTGCTGGGTCCAGCCGAGGTTGTAACTGAAGATCGACAACGCCAGCAGGCCGGTGAAGAAGATCGGCAGCGAGACGCCGGCCAGCGCCACCGACATCAGCGATCGATCCAGGATCGACCCGCGTCTGAGGGCCGAGATGATGCCGGTGCCGACGCCGGTGACCAGCCAGATGAAGGCGGCACCACCGGCCAGTGACGCGGTCACGGGTATTCGCGCGACCAGGTCCGGCCAGACCGGCTGCTGGGTCAGGAAGGAGTACCCGAAGCACGGCGCGGGGCAGTGCTCGGTGGCCGGACCGTAGTTGTAGTCCTGGCCGACGACCAGGCCCTTCACGAACCGGCCGTACTGCACGTAGAGAGGATCGGTGAAGCCGAGCCTGACTGCGGTCTCGTGGACCTGCTCCTGACTGGCGCTCCTGCCGACGTAGCGGGACGCCAGGTCGTCGGCGGTGGCACCGCCGAGCTTCGGGACCATGAAGAAGATCGAGAACGTGACTGCCGTGACGATGAAGAGCAGGATCACTGCCCCGATCACCCGGCGGACCAGATATGCGAGCACCGTGCGCGGCGGTGGTGGCCGGGGATCATCGCTGATCACCGGCCACCGTCAGCCTTCACCTACCTCTGCTGGCGACAATGATGGTTGTACAGGGCAACCACATGGGCAACTACTTCTGCGCGAGCCCGATCGCCGCGTAGTCGTACATGTTCTGGCCGTGGTTCGTGAACACGTTGGCCAGCGTGTCCGGGCGGTACAGCAGGCCCTTGGCCCAGATGCCCGGCAGCGCCGCCGCCTGCTCCATCACCTTCTTGTCGACGTCCACCCAGAGCTTGTTCCGGGCGGTTTCGTCGGTGGTGGACATCGCCTGGTCGATCAGCTTGTCGACCTCGGGGATGCGGATACCCAGGTTGGTGTTACCACCGGTGGCCCGGATCACCCGGCTGTCGACGATCTGGCTGAGGAAGCCGAAGCCGTCGTTCCAGTCCGCGCCCCAGCTGTAGACGATCAGGCCGAGCTTGTTCGCCAGCGCGAAGTCCGGCTTGCCGGCGAACCGCTTGGTGTAGTCACCGGTCGGGTACGGCTTGGTGGTCAGCACGATGCCGGCCTTCGCCAGCGACTGCTGCAGCGTCTCCGCGACCGCCTTCTCCTTGGCCCGGTCGGCGCGGTAGGCGATGTTCATCGGGAAGCCGTTCGGCTGACCGCACTGCTTCAGCTCGTCCTTGGCCTTCTGGACGTTGCCGTTCTTGTCGGTCTCGAAGCCGTAGTCGTCGAACTTCTCCGCACCGGTGATCGACGGCGGCATCAGGTTGGTGGCGATGTCGCCACCGATCGGGCCGCCGTACGCGCGCTGGTAGCCCTCGTGGTCGGCGGCGTACAGCACGGCCTTGCGGCAGTGGATGTTGTCCAGCGGCGCGACCTGGCTGTTCAGCACGGTGAAGTTCAGCCGCGGCGCCGGCACGTTGTCGGCGTGCGCCTTCAGCTTCGGGTCGGCCAGGATCTTCGCCTGGGTCTCCGGCTGCACGCCGGTACCGGCGATGTCGACGTCGAGGTCGCCGGCGATCAGCCGGTTGTCGATGTCGGTGCCGTTCACGTTGAACGCGACGGTGATCTTGTCCGGCAGCGCCTTGCGGCCCGAGTCCGGGTCGGTGGACGCGTCGTACTGGTCGTTGCGGACCAGGCTGATGCCCGAGTTCGCGTCATAGCTCGCGAACTTGTACGGACCGGTCGAGATCGGGTGTTCCTTGTACTTCGCGCCGGTGTCCTTCGCCTGCGGCACCGGAGCCGTCGACGGCAGCTGGGCGAAGTAGTCGAAGCTCGCGAACGGCTTGTTCAGGTGGAAGATGATGGTCTGGTCGTCCGGCGTCTCGATCGCCTTCGCCACGCCGGCCAGCGTCTTGTCCTTGTAGACGCTGTACCCCTTCGGGATGTCCAGCAGGAAGTCGTTGAAGTACGTCGGGCCGTTCGGCAGCGTCGCCTTGTCCAGCGACCGCGCCACCGCGTACTTGACGTCCTTCGAGGTGACCTCGGTGCCGTCCTCGAACTTCACGCCCTTGCGGATCTTGTACGTCCAGGTCTTCGCGCCGTCGCTCGGCACGCCTGGCGCCTCGGCCAGGTCCGGCACCGGCTTCGCGCCGTCGGCGCCCGGCGCCGCCTTGAACGTCATCAGCGGCCGGACGTAGTTCCGGACCAGGTTCCAGGACAGGCCGTAGTAGGTGTCACCGGGGTCGGTAGAGTCCCAGTTCTCGGTGATCGCCATCCGCAGGGTGCCACCCTTTTTGTCGCTCGGGTTGAACACCTTGTCCACGGCCGCGTTGAACTCGGGAGTGGCGCCACCGCCGCCGCTGTTCGAGCCCCCCGACTGCGCCTTCGGTCCACCACAAGCCACCAGGCTCAAGGCGACGGCCGCACTGACGGCGGTGACCGTCGTGATGCGATTCCATCTCATCTCTTGTTGCACCCCTTTATTCGTGAGAGCTGTGACATCCATGAGCTCCCTGGTTGGAGAGAAGACCTACCGCGATCGCGGGTCGAGGGCATCGCGCAGCCCGTCGCCGAACAAGTTGAAGGCCAGCACGGTCAGGAAGATCGCCAGGCCGGGCGGCACCATGTACATCGGGTCGACCTGGTACCAGTTCGCCGCCGTGGAGAGCATGTCGCCCCAGCTCGCGGTCGGCGGCCGGACCCCGACGCCGAGGTACGACAGGCCGGCCTCGAACAGCACGTTGGTCGGAATCAGCAGCGTCGCGTACACCAGGATCGGGGCGATCAGGTTCGGCAGCAGCTCGGTGAACAGGATGTACGGACGCCGGGCGCCGAGGCTCCGGGCCGCGTCGACGAACTCCCGTTCGCGCAGCGACAGGGTCTGGCCGCGGATGATCCGGCCGATGTACGGCCAGCTGAAGAAGCCGATGATGAACACGATCAGCGCGACCCGGAGCGCGTCGCCCTGCAGGCCGAGGATCGAGTCCGGCACCACGCCGACCAGGGCGAGCGCGAACAGCACCAGCGGGAAGGCCAGGAAGATGTCCATCAGCCGGCTGATCAGGGTGTCCACCCAGCCGCCGAAGTACCCGGCGGTGATGCCCAGCACGACGCCGATCACCACCGACAGCAAGGTCGCGAGGAACGCGATCAGCAGCGAGATCCGGGCGCCGTACAGGATCCGGGCGAAGATGTCGCGGCCGTTCACCGGCTCGACGCCGAACGGGTGACTGGCGCTGATCCCGCCGAGCTTGCCGATCGGGATCTGCAGCGACGGGTCGACCAGGTCCTGGTGGAAGTCGTTCGGGGTGACGCCGACCAGCTTGCAGATCAGCGGCGCGAAGATGCCGACCACGATCAGGAACAGCACGAAGATGCCGCCGGCGATCGCTACCTTGTCCCGCTTCAGCCGCATCCAGGAGATCTGCCAGAGTGACCGGCCCTCGATCTTGCCGGCACCCGCGAGCAGCGCCTCCGGCTGAGCGGACGACGCCGCGGGATCGACCTCGAGTGGCGCGCTCACGCGATCTGTACCCCTACCTGGTGTGGGTGAACCGGGACGAAATCCGGCCTGACTGCCGCCTTAACCTGCCGCCATTACAGCGCGGAGTCAAAGGCCGGAAGACCTGCGTTGCGCGATCGTGACCGGCAAGAAATCGTCCCGTATCGTGGACAAACCGCAGTAAACCACGCACGTCCACCCACGGTCGCCGAAGTGAGGCGAACCGTTACTGCCATGGCAGTTTTGTGTCACTTACGCAAAGGTGAGAAGTACAGCAAAGAAAGCTGGTCGACAGCTGTCTGTACGCCCTGCAGGTCCTTGCCGGCCGCGACCGCGACCCGCCCCTGCCAAACCGGGATCACCGGCGCGTCCTGCGCGAGTACACCCTGTAGCTGACTGATCAGGTCGTCGCGCTTCAGGCCGTTCTGCTCGGTCCGCTCCTGCTGCAGCAGCTTCAGGGCCGCGGACGAACGGTAGCCGTTCGCGAACGCTCCGTCAGCGGCAACGAACGGCGCGACGTAGTCGTCCGCGTCGGGGTAGTCCGGCGTCCACCCGGCCTGGTACAGGTCGTACGCGCCGGCCTTGGTGCCGACCTGGTACTGCGGCCACTCGGCGCTTCGCAACGTCACCTTGAACAGGCCGGACGCCTCCAGCTGACGCTTCAGCTCGAGCACCTCGGCCTTCGCGCCGGTGCCGTACTGCGTGGGGGTCCAGCCGACCGTCAGCGGCACCGGCGTGACGATGCCGGCGGTCTTCAGCAACGCCGTGGCGGTCGCCTTGTTCGGTTGCTTGTACGCCGCCTTGAACGCGTCGACCTGTCCACCGAAGCCCGGCGGCACCACGGAGTACAACGGGTTCACGTGATCGCCGTACGCCTTCTTCGCGATCGCCGGCCGGTCGATCAGCTGCGCGACGGCCTGGCGTACGGCGGGCTTGCGCGCGATCAGCGACTTCATCTGGAACGTGAAGAACCGGATCTCGGCGGAACTCGCCTCGACCACCTGGACCTGGTTCGACTTACGCAAGTTGTCCAGCAGACTCGGGCCGAACCCGTGGTACGCCAGATCCGCCTTGCCGGTGGTGATCGCCGCGTACAACGCGGCCGAGTCCTTCTTCAGGCTGATCGTCACGCCGTCGTTCTGCGCCGCCCGCGAACCGCGGTACCCGGCGAACTTCGTCAGCGTCAGCTCCGACCCCGGCGTGTACGCGGCCAGCTGGTACGGCCCGGAGCCGACCGCCTTGTTCTCCAGCAGCGCGTTCGCGGGGTACGACTGCTCGTCCACGATCGACGCGGCGGTCGTGGTCAGCAGGTACGGCAACCGGGCATCCGGATGGGTCAGGTTGAAGACCGCGGTCAGCTCGTCCGGCGTACTCACGGACTTCACCGAGCTGAACCAGGACGCCGCTCCCCCGGGCGTCTTCAGCTTGACCAGGCGGTCGAAGCTGAACTTCACGTCCGAGGCGGTCAGCTTGTGCCCGTTCGGGAAGGTCAGCTGATCCTTCAGGCTGCACGTGTACGTCGTCGGTGAGTCGAACTGACAGTCCGCCGCGTCCGGCACCGGGGTCGGCTTGTCCGGGAGGATCGTCAGCAGGGTCTGGTACAGGTTCGCCTGGATGGTGCGCGCGCCGGCGTCGTACGGGCCGGCCGGGTCGAGGGACGCGATCGAGTCGGTCGTCGCCAGCTTCAGCAGCACCGGCTTCGGTGTCTGCTCGCCAGGGTGTGGCGCGTTGTCGTCCGGCTGACCACAAGCGGCCAGCGACACCCCCAGCGCGCTGACAACCACGGCCGCCGACACTCGGCGCACCAACTCACCCACCGTCTCACCTTTCCCCAGCCCGTTACCCCGACAACGCCCCCGAGGGCACCCAGTGACGGTAGCTCGTCAACGGAGCAAAGCGCGCAGAGACTCCGGCGTCAGCGGCTCGAGCGACTTCACCACGAGCCGCCGCGGCGCGTCCGGAATCGTCACCCACTGCGGCACCGCGACGACGTACATGCCGGCTGCCGTACCCGCCTCCGTACCGGTGACCGAGTCCTCGATCACTATGCAGTTCGCCGGATCGACGCCGAGCTTCGCGGCACCGGTCAGGTACGGCTCCGGGTGCGGCTTGCCGAGCGTCACCTCGTCACCGGCGACGATCACGTCGAACGGGTTCGGCGGCAGATGGCCGAGCACCGCGTCGATCATCGACCGGTACGACGCCGAGACCAGCGCGCAGGGCACCTCCTCCTTGCGGAGCGCCTGCAACAGCTCCAGCGCGCCCGGCTGGAACGTGACCTCGCGGCGCAGCGCCACGACCACCTCGGAGAACATCCGGTCGGCGAGCTCCTCGGCGCTGATCACGCCGGCCGGGATCCGCGTCATCCACACCTGGACGGCATCGCGCAGGTCGCTCCCGATCAGCGTCATGCAGTCGTCCAGCGTCCACGACGCCCCCAGCGAGGCGAGCAGCTCCAGCTGCACCTCCGCCCACACCTTCTCGGAGTCCACCAACGTCCCGTCCATGTCCCACAACACCGCCTGCAGGCCCGGCACCCAGCACTCCTCACGTCACGACCTCACCTTGAGAAGCCACCGCGCGTTTCCGGAGCCCGAAAACACGCGGTGGGTTCTCAAAGTCTGTGCCGGCCATTCTTCCTGGTGCGGCGGCTGAGCGGCGGGGCGGGGTGACCACGTAGGCTGACAGTCCGGATTCCGGTGCCTGGGCGAAGCCAGCACCGGTTGGCTCGAGAGACGACAGGGGGCCTGCGAGTGGTTGATCTCGCGAACCTGAGAGACCCGGTCGTGATCGCCGCGTTCGAGGGCTGGAACGACGCGGCCGAGGCGGCCACCGGAGCGGTCGACCACCTGATCGACGAGTGGGACGCGGAGCTCGTCACGGCCATCGACCCCGAGGACTACTACGACTTCCAGGTGAACCGGCCGCAGGTCGGTCTGGACGACGACGGCGGCCGCCAGCTGAGCTGGCCGACCACCCGCGTGTACCTGGCCCGCCCGGCCGACACCGGCCGGGACGTACTGCTGATCCGCGGCATCGAGCCGAACATGCGCTGGCGGGCGTTCTCCAAGGAACTGCTGGAGATAGTCGACGACTCGAACGCGCAGGTCGTGGTCGTCCTCGGTGCCCTGCTCGCGGACGCGCCGCACACCCGCCCGATCCCCGTCTCGGCGACCTCCTCGGACGACGAACTGACCGCCTCCTGGAGCCTGGAGCCGTCGACGTACGAAGGGCCGACCGGGATCACCGGCGTGTTCGCCGACCTGTGCACCACGCTCGGCGTGCCGTCGGTGTCGATCTGGTCGGCGATCCCGCACTACATCGCCGGTACGCCCTGCCCGAAGGCGTCGCTCGCGCTGCTCGGCAAGGTCGAGGAGCTGCTCGACCTGGCCATCCCCGAAGGTGAGCTGCCCGAGCTCGCCCGGGCCTGGCAGCGCGGCGCCGACGAGCTGAGCGAGGAAGACCCGGAGGTCGCCGAGTACGTGCACTCCCTGGAGGAGCAGCGCGACACCGCCGACCTGCCCGAGGCGACCGGCGAGGCGATCGCGGCCGAGTTCGAGCGCTATCTGAAGCGCCGGAACAAGAACCACCCGAGCGACTGACGGCCTTACCCCCCTTTCGGCAGAAGTAACCTCGCGACCCGTGGCGCGTTGTTACCAATGGGTTTATTGTCGACCCGACAACTGGGGGGTGACGGCCTGCCGTCACCGGGACCACGGGGAGTGACGAGATGCGGGACGAGCGGGGCGGTACCTCGGTTCCTGCCCTCGCCGTGCTCGTGCTGCTCGGTGTCGTCGCCGCCATCGGGATCTTCGGCAACAAGGACAAGACGATCACCGTCGACCTCAGCACGCTGACCGCGTCGACGACCGCCACCACGATCGCGACCGCGCCGCTGGACACCCAGCCGTACTCGGGCACCGACGGCCTGGTCGTGCATCCGCGCAACGAGGCCGCGCTGTTCAGCGCGCCGGGCGGTGACGCGGTCGGCAAGATCGGGCCGACCCAGTTCGGGCCGACCTGGCTTCCGGTGGTGGACCAGTCCGACGGCTGGGTACGGGTGCTGCTGCCCTCCAAGCCGAACCGGTCCACGGCGTGGATGCAGGACGGCGATCTCGACCGGGCCTCGTCGTCGTACCTGATCCGGGTTCACACCAGCTCACGCACGCTCGAGCTGTTCCTGAACAACAAGAGCCTCGGCAGCTGGAAGGCCGGGGTCGGCGCGACCAAGACGCCGACGCCGCCCGGCCGGACCTTCCTGCTCGGCTCGATCATCGATCACAAGCGCTCCGCGTCCCCGATCGTGCTGCCGTTGGGTGCGCACAGTCCCACCTTGGACACGTTCGGTGGCGGACCTGGTACGGTCGCGATCCACGGCTGGCCGAATCCGCGCGTCTTCGGGGCAGCGATCAGCGCGGGCTGCGTCCGGGTACCGAGGGCCGCGCTCGCCCATCTGCAGAAAGTTCCGCTCGGGACCCTGGTCCTGATCGACAGCAAGTAAGGAGATCCCGATGCGATTCCAGCTGCCACGAAAGCCGGGCCGGCGTCTGACGCCGACCGTCCTGACTGCCGCGGCCGTGGCCGGTGTCGTGACGTTCAGCCTGGTCGCGAGTGCCCCGACCGGTAACGCGGCGGCCCGCCCGTCCTCGGCGTACGCGGTCAGCGCGGAAGGCCAGGTGCCGATCGCCAAGACCCCGTACGCGGAATCGCCGGACGGGAAGCGGCAGACGGCAACGGCGCTCGAGCTCCCGAAGAACCCGCTGATCTCGGTCCGGGCCGGGACCGCGACGGCCGGCAACGACTCGGCGTCGGTCGAGCTGTTCGACATCGTGATCGGTCCGGATCTGCTCAGTCAGGTGAAGCTCCCGCCGGAGCTCCAGCAGCAGTGCGCGTCGCTGCCGAAGACCGGCGCGGCCGACCTGCCGCTGCCTGATCTCGCGCTGCCGGATCTTGGTCTGCCGCTGCCGAAGCTGACCACCAAGGACCTGCCGGTGAAGAACCTGCCGGACCTGTGCAACCTGCTGCTCAACCCACCGAAGTCGCTGCTCGGCATCGACTCGCTGAACGTCTGGTGCTCCGGTGATCAGGGTGGCGTCGACCTCGGGTCGCTGACGCTGCTCGGGCAGAAGCTCAAGCTGCCGAGTACGAAACAAGGCGCGACTTTGCCGGCCGCACCACTGGCCACGATCACGGTGAACAGCCAGGGCAAACACTCCGACGGCGCGTTCACGATCACCGGGCTGACGATCAACCTGGGTGGCGCCGAAACCATCAACCTCGCATCCGCAACCTGCGCCAAGCCCGCCACCAAACCAAAGCCCAAGCCGCTCCCCCAGCCGGTGAACCCGGCCCCCGCCCAGGTAGCCACCCCACCGTCCGCGCCCGTGCCAACCCCGGTCAAAACCCACCAGCCAGTCACCGGCTGACCCCACCCGGCGCCCCAAACCGGTTTGGGGCGCCCATCAGCCCGTTTCAGGGGTACAACCTTCCCCGCTCCACGTAGACAACCGCCCCAAACCGGTTTGGGGCCGCCCAGGGCCGAGGGTTTCGGGTTTAGGGCTTTACACCCAGCAGGGCATCCACGGCTTGGGCGACGAGGGCGGGCGCTTCGTGGTCGTCGCCTTCGCTCTCGGCCCAGGCATCGACGGCAGCAAGCGCGCCCGCGCTGTCCAGGTCATTTGTCAGCGCGGCTCGTACCGCATCCACCGCCGCCGCACCGTCCGGACCGGACCCGCGGCCGATCGCGCCCCGCCACACATCGAGCCGGGCCTGAGCGTCGGCTAGGTCGGACTCCGTCCAGAACCAATCGGTCCGGTAGTGATGGGCCAGCAGCGCCAACCGGATCGCCATCGGGTCCACCCCGCCGAGCCGTTCCTTCGACACCAGCACCAGGTTGCCCTTGGACTTGGACATCTTCTCGCCGTCGAGCCCGACCATTCCCTGATGTATGTACGCCCGCGCGAACGGATGTTCTCCGGTCGCCACCTGCGCGCCGCTGGCGGACATCTCGTGGTGCGGGAAGATCAGGTCGGACCCACCGCCCTGGACGTCGAACGACATCCCGAGGTACTTCAGCGCGATCGCGGAGCACTCCACGTGCCAGCCGGGCCGGCCGCGGCCGAGGGCCGAGTCCCAGGCCGGTTCGCCCGGCCGCTCGTGCCGCCAGAGCAGGCTGTCCAACGGGTCCTGCTTGCCGTCCCGGTCCGGGTCACCGCCGCGCTCCGCGAACAGCTCGCGCATCGTGTCCCGGTCGTAGTTCGACACGCCCCCGAAGGCCGGGTCGGCCTTCACCGCGAAGTACAGGTCGCCGTCGACCGCGTACACGGCGCCGGCCTGCTTGAGGTCCTCGACCGCGCCGGCGACCAGGTCGATCGACTCGACTACACCGATGTAGTGCTGCGGCGGAATGACCCGCAGCGCGGTCATGTCATCCCGGAACAGCTGGATCTCCTGGGCCGCCAGGTCGGTCCACTCGACCCCGGTCGCGGTCGCGCGCTCCAGCAGCGGGTCGTCGACGTCGGTGATGTTCTGCGTGTACAGCACGTCGTACCCGGCGTCCCGCCAGAGGCGGTTGATCAGGTCGAACGTGACGTACGTCGCGGCGTGGCCCATGTGCGTCGCGTCGTACGGCGTGATGCCGCACACGTACATCCGGGCGGTCCCACCGGTGGCGGGCGGCACCTCGACCAGCCCGCCCGAGGCGGTGTCGTGGAGGCGTAGCCGCCGAGCCGGCCCCGGCACCGCCGGGATGTCTGGTTTCGTCCACGCCTGCATGTATCGGAGCTTATGCCAGTCCGATTTTCAATGACGCGACACGGTTCCATTCCGTGGTCGGCCGGTTCCGGTGCACCCCGGTGCCGGATACTGTCGCCCGCGATGAACGCTGACTTCAGTCCCGAGCTCCAGGCGTACGGTGGCTGGATCGCCGCCGCCGCGATCCAGCAGCAGGACCTGTTCAACGAAATGGTCGGACCGGACTCCTTACAGGCCGACCTCGACGAGCGCACCCTGACCGGCGAGCGCGGCACGCTCGGCGGTGTCTCGCTGCTCGGCAGCTTCTCCGAGCTGGACCACACCTGGCTGTGGGGCTGGGCGAACCCGGGCTTCGGTCCGGATGCGCCCGCGGTCGCGCCGACGCTCGCGATCCGCGAGTTCGGCGACCGGCACGGGATTCCCGAATTCACCGCCGAGAGCCCGGATCTGAGCGGTTTCCCGCAGCCCGCCCAGGCGGCGATCACGCTCGCGATCACGGCCGGCTCGGTGCTGGGCGGCCGTGGGGTCTGGTCGACCGCGATCAACGAGGGCCGCGGGCACGTGTACCTGCATGTCGCCGACGAGCAACTGCCGCGCGCGGGCTTCGACCCGATCGCTACGCCACGCCTGCTGCTCACCGCGGTCAGCGTGTTCCCGGGCGACCACCGCCGGGTCGTCCGCGGCTACTTCCAGCATTTCGGCGTGCCGTACGAGGAAGCGCCCGATGCGATTCGCGGTACGGCACCGAACGGCAGTGTGATCGCCACCTCGTACGACGAGCACGGCCGGCTGGGCAACGTACAGGTCGAGCCGAAGGTCTAGAACGCGGGCCAGGGAATCGCCGGCCATTCGTCGGACGGGTACGGGAACGTGCCGGTCTTCAGAAGGGTCGCGCACCGTTCCCTGGTCGCGGTCAGCTCGACCGACGTGATCAGCTCGCGCAACTGTTGCCCGAGTGCGCCGGCGAGCTGATCGGCGAGCTTGCGGACGTCGTCCTTCAGCTCGTCCGCGATCGGATCACCGGCCCAGCCCCACAGCACGGTACGGAGCTTGTCGTCGGCGTTGAACGTGACGCCATGGTCGACTCCGTACACGCGGCCGTCGCCCGGGTTCAGGACGTGGCCGCCCTTCCGGTCGGCATTGTTGACGACGGCATCGAAGACGGCCATCCGCCGCAATGCTTCGTTGTCCGCGTGCACCAGCGTGACCGGGTTGTGCCGGCCGTCCAGCGCGTCCAGTACGCCGACCCAGCCGGCCGGCACGCGGCCTTGCGGGACGATGTCGACCAGCTCGGTCTCCCCCGCCGTCAGCTCGGCCTCGTCGATCCACAGCTGCACCATGCCGACACCGAGCGGCCCGTCCCGCAGCAGCGTCGGCGGTACGACCGACCAGCCCAGCGCCTCCGACACCACGTACGCCGCGAACTCGCGCTGCGCCAGCGTCCCGTCCGGGAAGTCCCACAACGGGCGCTCCCCCTCGACCGGCTTGTAGACCACGGTCGCGGTCTCGCCGTCCCGGCTGACCGAGCCCTGATAGGTACCGTTCGAGGCCGCGACCAGGCGGCCGTGCAGGGAAAGCTCCCCCAGGGCGAGGAGCTCGGGGTCGATCGTCATTCCGGCAGGTGCCTGCGGTAGCCGTTGGCGCGGGGGCAGATGTGACCGTCGGCGTCGATCGGACGGCCGCAGAACGGGCAGCTCGGCCGGCCGGACGCGACCAGCGCGACCGCGCGCCGGGCGAAGGCACGGGCCTGTTCCTCGGTGATCCGGACCACGAACACCTCGGCGTCGTCGGACTCCATCGCGGCCGCCGCCGGGTCGCCCTCCTCGAGCTCGGCCGGGTCGCCGGTGACGACCGCGAACACCTCGATCACCACCCGCTCGGCGTCCGCCTCCCAGGCCAGCGTCATGGTGCCGGCCCGGAACTCCTCCTCGATCGGCTGCTCCAGCGGCGCGGTGTCGTCCACGCCGGACGGCGTGACCGGGTCCCGGTCGAACCGGCGCGCGACCTCGTCCAGCATCACGTCCAGCCGTTCGGCCAGCGCCATCACCTGTTCCTTCTCGCACGCGACCGACGTCAGCCGGTGCCCGGCTCGCGCCTGCAGGAAGAACGTCCTCGCACCTGGTTCCCCCACGGTGCCGGCGACGAACCGCTCAGGGTCGTCGTAGGAGTGCACAACTCGCGCCATACTCAGACCCTATTACCGTCCACCGACGACGGCGTCGGACGACTGCTTCTTCGGCTTGGCTTTCGCTGTCGGCTTAGGCACCAGCGACGCCAGCTCGCTGCCCGAGTCGTTCAGCCGGACCAGGAACGGCCGGGTCGCCGTGTACGTGATGATCGTGGTCGACGCGGTGTCCACCACGATCCGCTGGAACGTGTCCAGATGCTGACCGAGCGCGTCCGCGACGATGGACTTGATCACATCACCATGCGAGACGGCCACCCAGATCGCGTTGTCGCCGTGGCTCTTCGCCAGCTCCGCGTCATGCGCCCGGACCGCGTCCACGGCGCGCTGCTGCATCGCCCGCATCGACTCGCCGTTCGGGAACGTCACCGCCGACGGATGCTGCTGGACCACCGCCCAGAGCGGGTCCTTCGCCAGCGTGCTGATCTTCTGCCCGGTCCAGTCGCCGTACCCGCACTCGGTCAGCCGCCGATCAGTTGCCGTACGCAACCCGGCGTGCCGTTTCGCGATCGCCGCCGCGGTCTGCTTGCAGCGCTCCAGCGGGGACGTGACGATCGCGGCGAGCGGCAGACCGGCCAGCCGCTGGGCGACCGCCTCGGCCTGCTGGACGCCGGCGTCGTCGAGTTTCACGCCGGGAGTGCGCCCGGCCAGGGTGCCGGAAGTGTTCGCCGAACTGCGGCCGTGGCGGACCAGAATCACCGTGGGCATGACAGGCACGTTAGCCGGTCCGGCCAAGCCGTGGGCCATCATGACCAGGCCGTGGTTCATGATGGTGACCGTGATCGTGGACTGCGGGGTGTACGCCGGCGGCGAGCGCCGGCAGCTGCCCAAGGACCCGGAGACCGTTGCCCAGGCCATCGACGGCGACGGCCGGGCCTTCGGCTGGATCGGCCTGCACGAGCCCTCCGGCGCGGAGATGCAGCGGGTCCAGCGGCTGTTCGGCCTGCACGACCTGGCCATCGAGGACGCGCTCCAGATCCACCAGCGGCCGAAGGTCGAGCGCTTCGGCGACACCATCCTGGTCGTGCTGCGCACCCTCTGGTACGTCGACGAGGGCGATGCCGTCGAGACCGGCCAGGTGACGGTGTTCGTCGGCCCGCGGTACGTCGTCACCGTCCGGCACGGCGAAGGCGGCGAACTGGCGACCACCCGGCACCAGCTGGAAGAGCGCGCCGCGGTGCTCGGGCACGGACCCGCCGCGGTGCTGTGGGCGATCTGCGACGCGGTCGTGGACGACTACGAGACCGTCGCCGAGCAGGTCGAGATCGATGTCGACGAGGTCGAGTCGTCGGTGTTCTCGTCCGAGCGCACCAGCGACGCCGAGCGCATCTACCGGCTGAAGCGTGAGGTACTCGAGATGCGCCGCGCGATCGATCCACTCCGCGAACCGATGGTCCAGTTCGCGCACGGCGTGAGCGGGATCAGCGCCAAGGCGAGCCCGTTCTTCCGCGACGTCGCCGACCATCTCAGCCGGGTCTCCGACCAGACAGAGGCGATCGACACGCTGCTCACGTCCGCCCTGAACGCCCATCTGGCCCGGGTGTCGGTGCAGCAGAACGACGATATGAGAAAAATTTCTGCTTGGGTGGCCATCGCGGCGGTGCCTACGATGCTGGCCGGCATCTACGGCATGAACTTCGGCAACATGCCCGAGCTGCGCTGGCACTTCGGCTACTACGCCGTGCTCCTGCTGATGGCCGTCGTCTGCTTCACCATGTACCGCTTCTTCCGCAAGGTCGGCTGGCTGTAACGCCGGCGGTCCAGCCGGACACGAGCGAGGTATGACGAGTTCAACGGCCGCGCCCTCGCCACCCGTGGTGGGGCTTCGGGCGGTGCGTACGGACGACGCGGCCAGGTTCCGCGAGGTGTTCGACGGCAACTTCCGGGCGCTGCTCGGGTACGCGATCCGCCGCGCCGAGTCGGTGGACGACGCGGCCGATGTGGTCGCGGACACGTTCCTGGTCGCCTGGCGGCGGATCGGCGAAGTACCGCCTGGCGACGCCGCGCGACTGTGGCTGTACGGCGTGGCGCGGCGGGTGCTGGCCAACCGGCGCCGCGGCGACATCCGGCGCGAGCGGCTCGGCGAGAAGCTCCGGCTCGAACTGGTCAGCGCCGTCCCGGACCCGGCCGAGACCAGCGACTCGGGGGTGGTGGTCCGGGCCGCGATGGCGCGCCTGAACGACAGCGACCGGGAGCTGCTGATGCTCACCGGCTGGGACGGTCTGGAACCGGCCGAGGCCGCGACCGTGCTCGGCCTACCGGCCCGGACGGTCCGAACCCGGCTCCATCGGGCCCGCAAACGGCTGCGAAATCTGCTCGGTGACGCCTTCGACTGCCACGAACACCAGGACGACCCGACTACCCGGGATGAGAAGTGATGAACGACAACGACCTCGACCTCCTGGTCACGCGGGCCGACCCGTTCGGCGCCGGCCCGAGCCCGGACGCCGCCACCGATCTCTTCGAGGAGATCATCACCAGCAAGGCGCCGACGCCACGTACCCGGGATTCCCGTCGCCGCCCGATCTACATCGCCGTCGCCGTGGCGGTCGTCGTGGCGATCGTCGCGGTCACCGGTGCGGTGATCCCGGGCGGCAATCCGGCGGCGCCGGTCCCGGCGTACGCGGAGGCGCGCGAGTTCGCCGAGCACAACCCGCGGATGCTGCTCGGTCCGCCCTGGAAGGCCATCGACATCGGGACGCCGTTCTCGGCGCATGGCGGTGAGCTCATCTTCACCGACGGCAAGCATGAGGTACGGATCAACTGGCGGCCCAAGGACCAGTACCAGATCTACTCCGTCGACCGCCTTCCCGGCGGCAAGGAGGAGTCCGTCAAGGTGCTCGGCCGGACCGCGAAGCTGTTCGAGGGCCCGGCGAGGAAGGACAACTGGATCACCGTCTTCCCCGTCGAGGGCGAGACCTTCGTCGACATCCAGGGCGCGCTCGGGTCGGAGGCGGCGTACCGGGAGATGCTCGCGGCGTTGCGGATCCCGGACATCGACAGCTGGCTCGCGGCCATGCCGGCCAGCGCGGTCCTGCCCGGCGACCACGCCAAGGTGGTGGCCGAGGCGCTGGAGGGAATCCCACTGCCGCCACGGTTCAACCGCGACGCCCTGGACAAGAAGGCCGACGTGAGCAACCGGTACCAGATCGGCGTGGTCGTCACCACGAAGGTCGTCTGCGCCTGGGTCGACCAGTGGCGGACCGCGAAGCGCGCGGGCGACCAGGCCGGCGTCGGGGAGGCGCGCGCGGCTCTCGGCACCGCGCGCTCCTGGAAGATCCTGCTGGAGATGCAGCGCGAGGGCGGCTGGCCGAGGGCAATCTGGAGCATTACCGACCCGATCGCGAAGCAGAACCGGTGGCCGTACGACGGCCTCGCGGGGATGAACTGCTGACCGCCCGCGAGGCGCCCGGTCCTGCCCGGGCCGTGGCGTACCCCGTCAGGTGGCGGTGATCGTGCTGGTCGCGAGCAGGATGATCAGCACGATCCCGAGCAGCACCCGGTAGAACGCGAAGACCTCGATGGTGTGCTTGGCGACGAATCGGAGCAGCCACGCCACCGACGCGTACGCGACCACGAAGCTGACGACGGTGCCGACGATCAGCGGTACGGCGCCGACGCCGCCGTTCAGGGCGTCCTTCAGCTCGTAGACGCCCGCGCCGACCAGCGCGGGAATGCCCAGCAGGAAGGCGATCCGGGTCGCCGCGACCCGGTCCAGCCCGCGGAACAGACCGGCCGAGATGGTCGCGCCGGACCGGGACACGCCGGGGATCAGCGCCAGGCACTGGACCACGCCCATCACGATCGCGTCCACCAGCGTGATCCGCTCCAGCGGCCGCGCCTTGGAGCTCAGCCGTTCGGCCGCGACCATCACGAACGACCAGCCGATCAGCGCGCCGGCCACCCACCACAGGCTGCGCAGCGGGCCGGAGATCAGGTCCCGGGCCAGGAAGCCGACGAGCACGATCGGCAGCGAACCGACGATCACGTACCAGCCCATCCGGTGGTCGAACTCGCCGCGGTGCTCCGGGTTGGCCAGCCCGCGGACCCAGGCCACCGCGATCCGCCGGATGTCCTTCCAGAAGTACAGCACCACGGCCGCGATCGCGCCGATCTGGATCACCGCGGTGTACCCGGTGATCGCCGGGTCGTCGATCTTCAGGCCGAGCATCTTCGAGACGATGGTCAGGTGGCCGGTGCTGGAGACCGGCAGGAATTCGGTCAGGCCCTCGACGATGCCGAGGATGATGGAGTCCCAGATCGTCATCAGTTGCCGATCCCAGCCAGATCCAGCGCCTCGGCCAGCGTCCGCAGGTCGGCGATCCGCTGCTCGACCGTCGGCGCGAACGGCGTCACCGCGACGGTCGTCGCGCCCGCTTCGGCGTACGCGGTCAGCTTGTCCGCGAGCCGGGCCTTGTCACCGAGCAGCGAGATCGAGTCCAGGAACCCGAACGGTACGGCGGCCATCGCCTCGCGGTGCTTCTTCGCCAGGTACAGGTCCTGGATCTCCTTCGCCTCGTCGGCGTACCCCATCCTGACCGCGAGCGCGTTGTAGAAGTTCTTCTCCCGGCTGCCCATCCCGCCGATGTACAGCGCCGCGTACCCGCGGATCGGGTCGGCGGCGGCCTGCGGGTCCGCGCCGGGCATCAGCGGCACGGACGCGACCACGTCGAAGCCGTCGAGCTCCCGGCCGCGACCGGTCCGGATGTGCGCGAGCTGCTCGCCGAGGAAACCCGGGTCGTTCAGGATGCCGAGCCAGCCGTCGGCGATCTCACCGGCCAGCTCCAGGTTCTTCGGGCCGACGGCGGCCAGATAGACCGGTACGTGGTCGCGGATCGGCCGGACGGTGAGTTTCAGCGCCTTGCCCGGTCCGTCGGGCAGCGGCAGCGTGAAGTACTTGCCCTCGTACGCGACCGTCTCGCGGCGCAACGCCGAGTTCACGATGTCGACGTACTCCCGCGTCCGCTGCAGCGGCTGCGCGAACCGTACGCCGTGCCAGCCCTCGGACACCTGCGGGCCGGACACGCCGAGGCCGAGCCGGAACCGGCCGTTCGAGAGCCGGTCCAGCGTCGCCGCGGTCATCGCGGTCATCGCCGGGGTCCGGGCCGGGATCTGGAAGACCGCCGCGCCGACGTCGATGGTGGTGGTCTGGGCGGCGATCCAGCTGAGCAGCGTGGCCGCGTCCGATCCGTACGCCTCCGCGGCCCAGGTGACCGAGAAACCGAGGGTTTCGGCCTCCTTCACCAGCCTCAGGTGGTCCAGATGGTCGTCGCCGCCGTAGACGAAGCCGATGTTGAGTCCGAGTCGCATGACTGGCGAGCCTAGCGAGAGGTTGTCGGTGGGCCGCAATAGGCTCGGTCCATGCAACAGCGCTATCTCGGTCACAGTGGACTCGCCGTCAGCAGGCTCGGCCTGGGCACGATGTCGTGGGGCCGGGACACCGACGAGCACGAGGCCCGCGAGCAGCTGGCCGCGTTCGTGTCCGCCGGTGGCACCCTGATCGACACCGCGGCGGCGTACGGCGACGGTGACAGCGAGCTGCTGATCGGGTCGCTGCTGGGTGACGTCGTGGATCGGGACGACCTGGTGATCGCGACCAAGGCCGGCTTCAGCGTCCGCCGGGGTGAGCGGATCACCGACACCTCCCGCGGGGCCCTGCTGCGCGATCTGGAGGGCTCGCTGCGGCGGATGAACATCGACCACATCGACCTCTGGCAGCTGCACACCTGGTCCGACGACGTGCCGCTGGAGGAGACGCTGTCCGCGCTCGACCACGCGGTCAGCTCCGGCAAGGTGCGGTATGTCGCGGTCTCGAACTATGCCGGCTGGAAAGCGGCCCGCGCGGTCACCTGGCAGCAGGCCTGGCCCGGCCGCGCGGTCCCGGTGGCGAACCAGGTGGAGTACTCGCTGCTCGCCCGCGACGCCGAAATGGACGCGATCCGGGCGGCGGCCGGGCTCGGCATCGGCATCCTCGCCTGGTCACCTTTGGGTCGTGGCGTGCTGACCGGGAAGTACCGGACCGGCATTCCCGCGGACTCCCGGGCGGCGTCTCAGCATCTGTCCAGATTCGTCGACCCCTATCTCGACGCCCGCGCATCGGGCATCGTGGAAGCGGTCGCGCGCGCGGCCGACGGGCTCGGCTGGACCCCGCTCGAGGTGGCGCTCACCTGGGTGCGGGACCGGCCCGGGGTGTCGGCGGCGATCGCCGGGGCCCGGACGGCACTGCAACTGAAATCGATCCTCGGAGTGGAGGAGCTCACGCTGCCGCCGGCGATCGCGGCGGCGCTGGAGGATGTTTCGTGAGGCAACTGTTGTTGAGGTAGCTGGAGGTGCGGATGGCCGAATACGAGCTGCAGCAGTTCGAGGTGTCCAGGACGGAGTCCCGTGGGGCGGTGCGCAAACTGCTCACCGAACACGCCGAATACGGCGGCTGGGAACTCGCCCGCCTCCGCCGCTACCCCGACGGCACCCGAAAAGTCTGGCTCCGCCGCCGCATAATCCGCGTAATGCGCACCCTCTGACTCCCCCGAGCCCCGCGCTCGCCCGCACGCCGCCGCACTCGCCCGCACGCCGCCGCACTCGCCCGCACGCCGCGGCACTCCGCCGGCCCATCCGCGCTCGCGACACCCCCGCGACGCCGCCACGCACCGCCACGCACCGCCACGCCACCTTCCGCGGGCGACCCAGGCATCGCCCGCCGAACCCTCCGTTTGAGGGGGCACCCCTTGAAGCGCAGGGTTGCCCCTCGAATTTCCACGGGGCAACCCTGCACCTCAAGGGGCAAGTTCGTTCGGGGAATATCTCTGGGGCAGAGGTATTGTGAAGGTGTGGATGGAGTGCTGGCTGAAGAGTTGTTGGTGACGATGGGGTTGGTGCGGCGGCATCTGCGTCGGTCGGCGGGGCGGCCGTTCCCGTTCTCGGCGCTCACCGACGCGCAGGCGGAGCTGGTCCGGACGGTCCGTCGCAGCCCTGGCATCTCGGTCGCGGAAGCCGCCGCCGAGCTCGGCCTGGTCGCGAACACGGTCTCCACCTTGGTCGGTCAGCTCACGGAGCGCGGCCTCCTGCTCCGTACCCAGGACCCGGCCGACCGCCGGATCGCCCGCCTCACCCTCACCGACCCGGCCCGCGAACGGGTCGAGGCCTGGCGCGACCGCCGGACCGCCCTCGTCACCGCCGCCATCGACGACCTCGCCCCGGCCGACCAGGACGCGCTCCGAGCGGCCCTGCCGGTGCTGGCAGTCCTCGCCGAGCGATTACACCCCGAAGAACTGGAGCGCGTATGAGTGCGGAACCCAGCTTCGACCCCGCGCCGGCCGCCGAGCTGACCGGACTGAGTCACCGATTCGGCGACCACGTCGCGGTCGACAACCTGGACCTGACCGTCTCCCCCGGCGAGTGCTTCGGCCTGCTCGGCCCGAACGGCGCCGGCAAGACCACCACGCTGCGGGTCCTCAACACGCTCTACCCACCGCAGTCCGGCCGCGTACGCGTCTTCGGCCTGGATGTCCGGCGCGAGGCGATGTCAGTACGTCGGCTGCTCGGGTACGTACCGCAGCAACTGTCCATCGAAGGCGCCTTGTCGGGCCGGGAGAACGTGTCCTGGTTCGCGCGACTGTTCGACGTACCGCGCCGGGAACGCGCCGCCCGGGTCGCCGAGGTGCTTGAACTGGTCGACCTCACCGAAGCAGCGGATCGGCTCGCGTCGACGTACTCGGGTGGCATGGTGCGCCGGCTCGAGCTTGCACAGGCACTGGTCAATCGGCCCGCGCTGCTCGTACTGGACGAGCCGACGGTCGGTCTCGACCCGGTGGCGCGGGATTCGGTGTGGGCGCGCGTGCAGGACATGCAGGAGCGGTTCGGGATGACCGTGCTGCTGACCACGCACTACATGGAAGAGGCCGATCTGCTGTGCGACCGGGTTGCCTTGATGCATCTCGGCCGGCTGCGGGCGATCGGTACGCCGGCCGAGCTGAAGGCGGCGCTCGGGCCGGACGCGAGTCTCGAGGACGTGTTCCGGCATCACACCGGGGAGAGCCTCGCGGCGGGCGGGCAGCCGGATCGCTCTGGGCGGTCTGGTCGGTCCGGCCGGTCCGGGCGCTCTGGCCGGGCCGGGGAGGGAGGGTTGCGGGATGTCCGTGGCACGCGTCGCACCGCCCAGCGCCTGGGTTGAGAGCCGGCCGCGCGCCGCGCTGCGACTGGTCTCCCGGATCGGCACGTTCTGCCTGGTCGAGCTCCAGAAGCTGCGGCACGACCGGACCGAGCTGGTCACCCGGGCGATCCAGCCGGTGCTGTGGCTGGTGATCTTCGGTCAGACGTTCAGCCGGATTCGGGCCATCCCGACCGGCAATGTCCCGTACCTGGACTATCTGGCGCCCGGGATCATCGCGCAGTCCGCGCTGTTCGTCGCGATCTTCTACGGCATCCAGATCATCTGGGAACGCGACGCGGGGATTCTCACCAAGTTGCTGGTCACGCCGAGTCCGCGTTCGGCGCTGGTCGCGGGCAAGGCGTTCGCGGCGGGCGTACGGACCATCTCGCAGGCGATCGTCGTACTGATCGTGGCCGCGCTGCTCGGTGTCAGCATGACGTGGAACCCGTTGAAGATCCTCGCGGTGTTCGCCGTCGTCGTACTGGGCGCGGCGTTCTTCTCCTGCCTGTCCATGACGATCGCCGGCCTGGTCCTGCGCCGGGACCGGTTGATGGGTATCGGGCAGGCAATCACGATGCCGCTGTTCTTCGCCTCGAACGCGCTGTATCCGGTCAGTCTGATGCCGGGCTGGCTGCAGGCACTGTCGCACGCCAACCCACTCACGTACGAGGTCAGCGCTCTGCGTGGACTGCTCATCGGCACGCCGACGAACTACTGGCTCGACTTCGCCGTCCTGATCGTCGCCGCGATCGCCGGTATCTGCGCCGCGTCATCGTTGCTCAGCCGGCTTGCGCGCTGACCGCTGCGGATCAGCACCAGTACGGCGATGAGCGTGGTGACGATGCCGGAGCCAACCAGTGCACTCGCTGCACCGACTGCCCCGATGATCGGTCCGCCCGCGAGCAGACCGGCCGCGCTTCCCGCGTTCACGACGACGGTCTGGCCGGACAGCAACGTACGCCGCTCGGCGCCGGCTGACGTGCGCGTGATGAGCATGGAGATCGCGGCGATGCCGATCACCACGGTGACGCCGGACAGTGCACCCATGACCGCGACGACGACCGGGGTGGTCCAGACGCCCATTCCGACCCAGCACAGTCCCATCCAGGCCCAGGCGACTGACGCGGCTACGACTGGTTTCGTTCGGCGTACGACTGCCAGTGAGATGGTGGTGCCCAGTAGGGCGCCGACGCCGTACCCGGTCATTCCTGCTGCCAAGTACACGCCTGGTTTGCCGCGCTCTTCGCCTAGCACCGACAGGCCCAGGGTGAACGCGAACCAGGTCACGCATCCGGTGCCTCGGACGATCCAGCCGTACAGGACGTCGCGCCGGCCTTGCAGGCTCTGACGGATGGATGGGGGCAGCTCGGGCGCGTCTGCTGCTCGGGTTGGTTGCACTGTGCAGGCCAGTAGCCCGGCCGCTGCGACCGCGAATGCTTCTACCCAGAGCAGTTCATTGGTGAAGCCGGCTGCCACGGCGAAGGCACCTGCCGACGGGCCTAGCAGCATGCCGATGCGCCGGAGGCCGTCCTGCCAGGTGAGGAGCAGGACCGCGCGGCCATCTCCCCAGCGATCTCCGGTGTCGGCCAGCAGGGCCGAGCGGCCTGGGTTTGACAGTGCGTCGCCGCAGCCGAGTAGCAGGCCGCTCAGGACGAGCAGCGCGGGCGACAGTACTTGAAGTACGGCTGCGGTCGGTACCGATGCCAGCGCGAGCGCGGAGACGCACGCCACGATCGCCAGCCGCGGTCCCGAGTCGACCCACTGGCGGGCCTTCCGCGCCCACCACGGCGACAGCAGCACCGGTATTCCGGCCGCGCCACCCACCAGCCCGGTCGCGGCCACCGAACCCGTCTCGCGCAGGATCACCAACGGCAGCGCCACCTGCGCGAGCCGGAACGCGAAGTCCGCCGTACCGCTCCCGGCCAGCAGCGCCAGCGCCTCTGCCTTCGCTCTCATGCCTTTGATTCTTGGCTTTCCGCCGATCCCCGGGTAGCCGCCGAACCTTGCCTGCTTGCCATAGGCTGAACCTATGGCTTCATTACCATCGGTCGAGGATCTGCGGCTGGTCCAGGCCGTCAACCGGACCGGCGCGGTCGGCACCGCGGCCCGCGAGCTGCGGATCTCGCAGCCGTCGGCGTCCCAGCGGCTGGCCCGGCTGGAACGGCGCTGCGGCACCAAGCTGTTCGAGCGCGACACCCGCGGCGCCCGCCCGACGCCGGCCGGCGCCGAGTTCGCCCGCCGCGCCGACCACATCCTCAGCCACCTCGAGGAGGTGTACGACGCCCCGCGGGCGGCCGCCGCCGGCCAACGGCTCGTCGTCGGTACGTTCGCGAGCCTGGCGCCGATCCTGTTCCCGGTACTCGACGCCGACCTGCCCGAGCTGGAGATCCAGCAGCAGGTCGACCACGGCCACTTCCTGGTCGATCGCGTCGCCGAGGGCACCATGGACGCCGCGTTCATCGCGATCGCCGAACAAATGACACTCCCCCGCGGCGCCGTACACCGCCGGGTCGGCCGTGATGAGCTGGTCCTGTTCGTCCCACCCGGCGCCCGCCCACCGGGCCGCGGCCGCCAGCCGCTGAAGAACCGCCCGATCGCGTTCTCCACCTACGACCGCGGCAGCGAGGAGATCCACAACCGCCTCACCGCCCTCGGCGCCCTCCCCCGTCGCGGTGTCACCCTCGGCACCACGGTCGCCATGGCCCGCCGCCGCTCCCACCTGGCCCTGGTCCCCCACACCGCCCTGGCCACTGAGCTCCGCCCCGGCGAGCACCTCATCGCCGCCCCCTTCCGCTATCGGCTCACCCTCTCCCTAGTCACCACCCGCACCCCACCCAAACCCCTCCTCGCCTACCTCCCCAACCTCCGCACCACGTTGAACTTGTCGTGAACTGTCGTGAGTTCAGGGGTTTCGGGGGTTTGGTGAGGCAGACTCGGGTCATGGGGCTTGCGGGGTTGGCGCGGGGGCGGCGGGTGCTGGCGGCGTACTGGGGCGCGACGGTGGTACACGTTGCCGCGGTTGTTGCCGATGTCAAGGTGCTGAAGCTGGCGAGCAAGCCGGCCTTGATGCCGTTGTTGTGGCAGTGGTCGCGTACGCAGGGCGCGCCGCCGCTGCTGCAGGCGGCGATTCTGGCCTCGGCGGCCGGTGATCTGTTGCTGGAGGCCGATCAGGAGATCGCCGGCATGGCTGCGTTCGCGGCGGCACATGCCTGCTATCTCGCCGTGTTCCTCGCGAATCCGGCGCAGCGATCGTGGCGGGTGCTGGCCGCGTACGCCGCGCTGTGGGCTGCCCTGATCGCGATCCTCGCGCCGGGCCTCGGTAGCCGGCGGGTACCGGTCGCGGCGTACGCGTTGTTGCTGACGGCAACCGCTGTCACCTCGCGCTGGCACAATCCGCGCAGCGGCCTCGGCGGCGCGCTGTTCCTGATCTCGGACAGTCTGATCGCGTTCCGGATGGCCGGGCGTGACTTCCGCGGGCGCGGCGCGCTGGTCATGTCGACGTACACCGTCGGCCAGTACCTGCTCGCCTCCGGCGCCACCAGGCAGGACGATCTGACCGGTAGTGGTCATCCGCGTTGACCTTCGGCCGGTGGGCGCTATGGGGTGAAGTGCATGGTGACCGTCGACGAAGTACGACGACAGTTCCGGAACCCGCCGCCCGAGGCGCGGCCGATGATGCGCTGGTGGTGGTTCGGTCCCTCGATCGAACCCGCCGAGCTGGACCGCGAGCTGCACGCGATGGCGGCGGCCGGGCTCGGCGGCGTCGAGGTCGCCTTCGTGTACCCGATGGGTCCCGTGACCGCGCCGTTCGGTTCGCCGGCGCTGCTCGAACTGGTCGGGCAGGCGGCGCGTACGGCGCACTCGCTCGGGCTGCGGTTCGACGTGACGCTGGGCAGCGGCTGGTCGTACGGCGGCGGGCACATCGGGCCGGAGCACGCGGCCCGGCGGCTGCACTGGGACCGGCGCGAGATCGGCGGCGGCGCGTACGACGTACGGATCGTGCAGGCCTGGCCGGGTGACGAGTTCGTCGCGGCGTACGTCGGCGATGGCACTTCGTACGCCGAGGTGCCGGTCAGCGACGGCGCGATCCACGTACCCGCGGGCGGTCAGCCGCGCGAGGTACTGATCGCGACCTCCCGGCTGACCGGGCAGAACGTGAAACGCGCCGCCGCGGGCGCGGAGGGGCCGGCGCTCGACCACTACTCGGCCGCCGCGGCCGCGGCGCACATCCGCCACGTCGCCGATCCGCTCGTACGCGCCGCGACGCCGGAACTGCTCGGCTCGGTCTTCTGCGACAGCCTTGAGGTGTACGACGCCGACTGGACGCCGGCGATCTTCGAGGAGTTCGCGAGCCGGCGCGGGTACGAACTGCGGCCGCGCCTGTACGAACTGCGGTCCGATACCCGGCTGCGGACCGACTTCCGGCGGACGTTGTCGGAGTTGTACGAGGACAACTTCGTCAAGGTGTTCCAGCGGTGGGCGGCTGGGCACGGCGTACCGTTCCGGATCCAGAGCTACGGCGAACCGCCCGCGACGATGAGCAGCTACCGCTTCGCCGATCTGTTCGAGGGCGAGGGGTGGGGGTGGACGGGGATTCCGGAGACGCGCTGGGCTTCGTCGGCGGCCAACATCTACGGGCGGTCGGTGGTGTCGGCGGAGGTGTGGACGTGGGTGCACTCGCCGTCGTTCCGCGCGACGCCGCTGGATCTGCAGGGCGAGGCGCACGAGCATTTCCTGTCCGGTGTGAATCAGCTGATCGGGCACGGGTGGCCGTACTCGCCGTCCGATGGGCCTGGGCTCGGGTGGATCTTCTATGCCGCCGGGGCGCTGGACGACCGCAATCCGTGGTGGCCGGTGGCGGCTGAGCTGTTCGGGGCGCTGCACCGCTTCTCCTGGCTGCTTCGGCAGGGGACGCCGGTGCGGCCGGTGAAGATCTACGTGCCTCCGTCGGGCGAGTTGAACTTGTACCGGGCCGCGCGGAAGGTGATTCCGGAGAGCGTGCCGCGGACGATCCGGGAAGCCGGGCTGGACTTCGACCTGGTCGACGACGACGCGATCGCCGTGCTCGATCCGGCTGAGGTGCGGCTGATCGTCGTACCCGAGGATGAATGGCCGACGACCGCGCGCTGGCTGGACGCGGTGCGCGCGGCCGGGGGCACGATCGTCTCCGATCCCGCGACGCTTGCGGAAACGTTGCCGCGGGCACCGATCAAGGTACCGCCGGAGGTTGGGGTGGTCCATCGACGGTTGGCCGACGGTGAGGTCTACTTCGTCGCGAACACCGGGACGTCGGTCCGGACCATAACGTTGGACCGGCCAATGGAGCAGTGGAGTACGCGCGCCGCCGAACCCCTCACCGGTCAGGTCGTGACATTGCACCCGTACGAGGCGGCCGCGCTCTTCCCCACAACCACCACCCAACCGCTCCCGGCAGCTTCCACCGCCGTGCCTGTCGCCGGACCCTGGTTCGTTGACTTCGGCAACGGATCGCGCCCCGTCGACCTGCCACACCGCTGGGAGGACGAGCTGCCGGCGTACTCAGGCTCAGCCACCTACACCACCAACCTGCACCTCCCCAGCAACACGATCTCTTCACACGAGGACCGCACCCGCCTCCTCCTCGACTTCGGCCCCGGCGAACCAGTTGCCCCAGGCACCGAGTCCTACCTCCCGCCGAACTCGTACCGTGCCCTCATCACCCCACCGATCGGAGTAGCGGCCGAGATCTGGCTCAACGACATCCACTGCGGCGCGATCTGGGCACCACCGTTCCGCGTCGACATCACCGCCGCCACCCGGCCAGGCGTGAACACATTGCGCATCGTCGTACACAACACCGCCGCCAACGCGCTGTCCGCCGACCGGCACCTGATCGACACCGCGGCGGACGTCACCGCACAGTTCGGTCGCCGCTTCGACCTTCAGCACATCGAGCATGCGGCCGGCTACGTCAGCTCCGGCCTGCTCGCCGTACCCACCGTCGTCCGTCAGGCCTGATCGAGGAACCGGTCGAGTACGCGCGACCCGAACTCGAGCGCCGACGTCGGCACCCGCTCGTCGATGCCGTGGAACATGCCCATGAAGTCCAGATCCGGCGGCAGCTGCAACGGTACGAAACCGAAGCAGCGTACGCCCAGACGGCTCCACGATTTCGCGTCCGTACCGCCCGACATCAGCAGCGGCGCGAACCGGCTCTGCGGGTCCTCGGCCTGCACGCACGCCTTCATCGCGTCGACCAGGCCGCCGCTGAACTCGGTCTCCAGCGCGATGTCCGTGACGACCGTCTCCCGCTGCACCTTGTCGCCGATCAGCTCGTCGATGGTCGCGTAGAACTCGTCCTCGTACCCGGGCAGGAACCGCCCGTCGACATGCGCCTCGGCGTCACCCGGAATCACGTTCACCTTGTAGCCGGCGTTCAGCATCGTCGGGTTCGCGGTGTTGCGGATCGTCGCGCCGAACATCCGGCTGAAGCTGCCGAGTTTCGCCAGCGTCGTGGTCATGTCCTCCGGGTCCAGCTCGGTCCCGAGTATGTCCTCGAGCGTCTTCAGGAACTCACGGACCGTCGGCGTGACCCGCAGCGGCCACTCGTGCGACCCGATCCGGGTGACCGCCTCGACCAAGTTGGTGACCGCGTTGTCGGTGTTCACCATCGAGCCGTGACCCGCCGTGCCGCGGGCCTTCAGGCGCATCCAGTTCATGCCCTTCTCGGCGGTCTCGATCAGGTACAGGCGCAGGTCGTCCTTGACGGTGATGGAGAAGCCGCCGACCTCACCGATCCCCTCGGTGCAGTCCGCGATCGTGTCCGGGTGGTTGTCGATCAGCCACTGCGCCCCGTACACGCCGCCGGCCTCTTCGTCGGCCGTGAACACCAGCCGCACCGGCCGCCGCGGCTTCACCCCAGCCCGCTGCCGCGCCCGCACCACCGACAGCACCATCGCGTCGAAGTCCTTCATGTCGACCGCGCCGCGCCCCCACACGCACCCGTCGAAGATCTCCCCCGCGAACGGGTCCACCTTCCAGTCCTTCGGATCCGCCGGTACGACGTCCAGATGCCCGTGCACGAGCAGCGGGTCCGCGCTCTGGTCCTCCCCCTCCCAGTGCGCCACCAACGTCGCCCGCCCCGGCTCCGACTCGTAGATCGTCGACTCGATCCCGACCTCGTCCAACTTCCCCGCGACGTACTCCGCCGCCCCCCGCTCCCCCTTGCTCTTCCCGTTCCCGTAGTTCGTCGTATCAATCCGGATCAACTCACTACAAAGCTCCACCACCTCACCGTCAGCGGCATACGACAAACGATCCCCGGCGGCAGAAGTAGTCATACCCGCATCCTCCCCCACCCCCTCCCCCCAAGCACTCCCCAGCCCACCCCCGACCTGTGATCCACCCCACCCCCAGCACCCTTCTCAACCCCCTCCACCCCGCCGATCTCCCCGATGTGAATTCCACCCCTGAAGTTTGCTACTGTTCTCCGGTCGGCACCGCACCAGCGGTGCAGACCACTCGTCCGGGTGGCGGAATAGGCAGACGCGCTAGCTTGAGGTGCTAGTGCCCGTTTTAGGGCGTGGGGGTTCAAGTCCCCCCTCGGACACAGACAAGGCCAGCCTTCGGGCTGGCCTTTTGTGCGTTCAGGGACAACCCTCTGCCGATCCGGCCTCTCATGGTTGTACTCGCTTGCTCCGCGTTGGGTCTTGTCGGGGGGCGGGGATGGGGCTACGGTCCTCCTCGATTGGTACTTACCAAAGTTCGCTTTTAGTGAGGGAGGACGGATGCGTACGCCGTCTTTTGCGAGATTTAGCCGGCAATTGGCCTGTACCGGGCTGGTGTTGGTGGCTGCTGCGGCGCTGGTGCCGCTTGGTGGGCAGGTGGCTGCGGCAGCGCCGCGGAACCTTGCGCTCGGCAAGGCCTACGCCTGGTCCGATGCGCCGGATGCGGATCGGCCGGACCGTGGCGGGCAGCTGACCGATGGCAAGCTCGGGGCGCTGGATGTGGATGACCCGGCCTGGGTCGGCAGCACCAGGGGCAAGACCCGGGAGGTGACGATCGATCTGGGTGCCCCGAAGTCGATCACCGGGGTGCGGGCGCGGTTCCTGCAGGACTGGCCGGCCCGCTCCACGCTGGTCCCGCTCAACGTTTCCTTTGCGGTGTCGACGTCGGGCCGGACCTGGTCGACGGTCGGCCGGCAGGCGACCCAGCTGCTCTGGGGTGACGGACCGGCGCGGGACGAGTGGTTCAGCTGGGCCGAGGAGCGGGACGGGGTCCCGGATCAGCCGCAGGCGACCGCCGCGTACGGCCGGTACGTCAAGGTCAGTTTCTCGGTGCACACCCGGGCCGCGCAGCTGATCGACGAGATCCAGGTGCAAGGTGAGGACGGCCGGATCCGTGGCGCCGTCACGCCCGCGCCGGACAAGCCGCACTACCTGAAGCCGGGCGCGGACACCGCCGGGATCAAGGACCTGGCGCTGATCTACAACGGGCAGTACGAGAACGGCCGCGGCGACTGGACCGCCGACAAGCTCAAGCCGTATCTCGCCCGGGTCGATCAGTCCGGCAAGCCGGTTTCCCGGCTGTTCGACGGCGTCCTGATGCTCGGGCTGCAAACGCCGACCGGCGTCGACCTCGGTTCCGGAAACGCCCGGAAGGCCGATTGGGAGTGGTACCGGGACAAGACGTTCGCCGCCGGTGGTGATCTCCAGCAACTCGATCAGGCGGCCGGTACGGTGAACGCCGCGCTGCGCGGACCGGATCGCAAGACCAAGGTTGTGCTGACGATCCCGAACACCGGCAGCTGGATCGACTTCGGCGACGTCGACGGCGACGGGGTGAGCGAGAACCTCAGCCCGGACGCGGTCGGTCGCGAGCAGGCTCTGGACAACCAGCAGAAGGTCGTTCGCTGGTGGACCGAGGATCTGATCAAGCGCTGGAACGCGGCCGGCTATCACAACCTCGAACTGGTCGGGATGTACTGGCTCCCGGAGCAGATCGACGTCGGCGCGGACGGCCCCGAGCAGGCTCGCCGGGTGACCGACGTGGTCCACGAGCACCAGCTGAAGGCGTTCTGGATCCCGCATTTCCTTGCCTACCGGGCGTTTCTGTGGAAGCAGGCCGGCTTCGACGCGGCCTCGTTCCAGCCGAACTACTTCTTCGAGGAGACTGACCCGCGCCGCCTGGCCGACGCGGCCGGCATCGCGCGGTCGTACGGAATGGGCGTCGAGATGGAGTTCGACGAACGGGCCGCCACCGATCCGGTCATGCGGCAACGGTTGCTCGACTACCTCCGGGCCGGCAGTACGGAAGGCTTCCAGAACGCGTACGTCGCCTACTACCAGGGCGTCGACGCGATGCTCACCTTCTCACGCAGCCAGGACCCGAAGGTACGTGAGCTCTACGACCTGGTGGCTGACTTCGTACAAGGCAAGACGATCCGATGAGGCGGAAATGTCTGGCCGCCCTGGTCGGCCTGTTCATGCTCGTCCCGCTCGCCGTCGCCGGTTCGCCGGCGTCGGCGGGCCCGGACCCGAATGCGGCACCGCAGCTGCTGCCCAGTGTCGATCAGTGGCACGCCGACCGTGGTAGCACGTCGCTCACTCCGCATACCCGCATCGTGGTGAACTGGTCCGGCGCGGACGCGTCCCGAGTGCTGTCCGACGCCCGGACGTTCGCCCAGGACCTCTCGCTCCGCACCGGCTTCGCTCTCGACGTCACCACTTCCCGTCCGCGACCGGGTGACCTGGTGATCACTCGGACGTCCGGCAAAGCACAGTCGTACGCGATCGAGATCGGCGCTGGGATCACAATCACCGCGGCCGATTCCGACGGCGCGTTCTACGCGCAGCAAACACTGCAACAACTGCTACGCCAGGCGCCGGACGGGGTGACCGTCGCGCGCGGCACGATCGCCGACGGACCGTCGTACGTGCACCGTGGTTTCCTGCTCGACTCCGCCAGGCACTTCTACTCGGTGGCTGATGTGAAACGGCATATCCGGACGGCCGCCTGGCAGAAGCTGAACATCCTGCACTGGCACCTGACCGACTCGTACGCCATCCGGCTGCCGAGCGAGAGCCATCCGGAGCTGACCAGTGAACGGCATTACACCAAGGCGCAACTCAAGGAGATCGTCGAGTACGCGCGCCGGTACCACGTCACGATCATCCCGGAGTTCGAGGTACCAGGACACGCCAATCGGCTGACCGAGCGCATCCCCGCACTGGCCTGGCAGTGCAACTCGCTGTCGGCGATCGGCAACGTCAACGTGACCAAGCCGGAGTCGTTGACCGTCGTACTGCAACTCGTGAAGGAGTGGGCGCGGCTCTTCCCGGACTCGCCGATCCTCCATCTGGGCGGCGACGAGTACGCCGGCGTCGATCAGCAGAAGTCCTGCCGCGAACTGGTCGACTACGCGGCGGCGCACGGGTACAAGTCGACCGTCGATGTCTTCGTGGACTGGCAGAACAAGCTGGCCAAGGGCGTGACGGAGCTGGGACGCCGGCCGGAGATCTGGAACTGGTGGGACTACATCGGCGGTGCCACCATCACGCCGGACAAGAACATCATCATCAACGCCTGGTACGGCGGGACACCGCAGGCGTACCTGGACGCCGGCTACACCGTGGTCGTGTCACCGGATCCGCAGTTCTACGTGGTGCCGACGAAGCCGCCGGGCGACTGGTGGGTCGCGAACACCTCCATGATGTACGGCGAGTGGGACTACAGCCGGCATGAGCGCGTACTCGGGTACGAGGTCTCGCTCTTCGGCGACGATCTGCTCGACGTGACCGACTCGTACGCCGACTGGTTCGCCACGCGGCCGTTGGAGGTGCTGGCCGAAACGACCTGGCACGGACCTGACCACCGGGCGTACCCGTCTGTCTTCGCACTCCAGGACGCCGCCGATCGGATCGGTACCGCACCTGGGCTGCCGACGCCGCTGCAGCACGACGCCGAGACGCTCAACGGGACGCCGTACGGGAACGTCGGCGACCCGACTGCCGCCTTCGACGGAAACCCGGCGACCTTTGCCGATGATCAGTCGGCCGACGGCCGGTACGTCGGAATCGACCTGGGCCGCGCGGCGACTGTCGATCAGATCCGCTTCCTGCCCCGCGGCAACGACGTCGAGCCGACGATGCGAATGGTCGGCGGCCGCTTCGAGGGATGTACGGACGGCCCGGCCGCGGGTTGTCATCCGCTGGCAACAGTCGAATGGCGGCCCACCGCGGACTGGCGAACGCTCCCGGTCACCGATTCGCGGGCCTATCGCTGGCTTCGCTGGGTCAGCCCGAACGGCGGCCACGGCAATGTCGGGGAGATCCAGTTCCAGACCAGGCAAGGGCCGGGAAAGACCTCGGTCACCGGCGCGGACACCGTACGTCCACTCGCTGACGGCGTACTGACGGCGAGCTTCACCAACACCAGTGGGAGGGCGTTGCGCGACGTACGGCTCAACCTGACCGCGTTGTCGAGCGACGACAGTTCGACCTTGCCGGTGCGGGCGCTCGATCAGGACAGCTACCCGGTCGTGCCGCCGGGCCGCACTGTCTCGGCGAGATTCGCGGTCAGTCCGGGGTTGACCTCCGGCGGCGGCTATCTGGCGATCGCCAACACCAGCGCGGTCGATCGTGGTGCCTCGGTGAATTCCGCCGGCCGGCACCGGTTCGAGGTGGCGACACCGATCACCGCCACCTTGACGCCGCAGACCGTCGTGCTTCCAGGTCATGCCACCCTCACGGTACGGAACGCGGGCGCGAAGCCGGTGTCGGTCGACTGGTCCACCAGAGCGCCAGGCCTCAAGGCCACACCGGCCAGTGGCTCGGTCCAAGTGCCTGCCGGTGGTACGTCGGCGGTCACCGTCGCGCTCGATCAGGATCATGCCGATCCCGGCATCCGTCCGGTCGAGGTCGCGGTGCTGGCCAGGTACGGCGATCAGCAGCGCCAGTTCGAGGCGCTGACGATGAAGGCAGGCGTGCCGTACCCGGGGCTGGCGGCGGCGTTCGACAACGTTGGTGTCACCACCGATGCGGACCTCGACCCGCCGACGTTGAACGGTGGTTTCGACGGTTCGGGTTCGAGCTTCTCGGCGGAGGCATTGGCCGGGATCGGCATCCGGCCGGGCGGCGAGGTCGCCGCGGACGGATTCACCTTCCGGTGGCCGGACGTCGCGCCGGGGCAGCCGAACAACGCGCTGGCGAACGGCCAGACGATTGCCCTGTCCGGTCGGGGCAGCCGTCTCGGTCTGCTGACGAGTGCTTCGTTCGGGCCGCTGTCGGCCGTCGGCACGGTCAACTACACGGACGGTACGAGCAGTACGTTCAAGTTGGACGAACCGGACTGGACGGCCTGGCCGACACCACCTGGAGCAGTGACTGCGTTCGTGGCGCCGTACCGGAACTATCAGGGTCAGGTGCAGCGCCCGACCAGTACGTTCGTGCACGCGGTCGAGCTCGATCCGGCCAAGACGGTGGCCTCAGTGGTCCTGCCGCCGGTGGGTAACCGGACCCTGTGGACGCCGGCCCTGCACGTCTTCGCGCTGTCCCTGGCGTGAGGCGCGGCACTGCCCAGGTTCGTTGAGCCTGGGCAGTGCCGCACGGGTTGTGTCAGTTGCCGCGGTACTCCGTCAGATAGGTGTGGCTCTCGGCGAGCGCGTCGAACAGGTCGGTGGCGCATTCGTCGAGTTCCACCGCCCACCACTCGGCCGCCTTCGCGGCGTCCAGAATCGGCGGGATGTCCACCCGGCCGGCGCCGACCGCGGTCCAGGGGCCAACCTTGTCGGCCGGCCCGTCCTTCACATGCAGGTAGCGGACCTTGTCACCGAGGCGGCCGAGCAGGTCGGGTACGTCGACGCCCGCCGCGGCCGCCCAGTACACGTCGAGCTCAAGGATCACTTCCGGGTCGGTCCATTCGGCCAGTGCCTCCAGGGCGGGGCGGCCGTCGATGATCAGCTCCAGCTCCCAGAAGTGATTGTGGTAGCCGATCCGCAGCCCGTGGCCGGCCGCCGCGCGGGCCGCGGCGTTGAGGCGATCGGCGATCGTCCGAACGGCCGCTGGTCCGGTCCAATGTTCGGCCGTGATGCCCGGAGCGATGATCGTGTCCACGCCGACGACCGCGGCGGCGGCGAAGATTTCGTCCTGTCGTTCGGCCAGCACCGGGGCATGGGTCGAGCAGATCGCCAGGCCGTGCCGGTCCAGCAGGTCGCGCAGACCGGTTGGATCGCTGAGGATGTCGTACGGTTCGACCGCGCCGTAGCCGATCGCGGCGACCCGGGCGAGGGTCTCGCCCGGATCGGCCTCCCAGGCATCGCGGACGGTGTAAAGCTGGAGTGCGAGCGGGGAATTCACAGAAGAATCCTCTCGGATAGGTATGTACCAATCTTGACAGCTCAAGAAGTCTGAGACCAGACTGGTGCGCACATCAGGAGGTTGTCGTATGTCAGAGCAGAACGCCGCCAGGCCGGCACCGAAACACCAGCAGGTGCGGGACTCCCTGGCGGCCGAGATCCGCCGGCTGGAGCCGCACTCGGCGCTGGCCTCGGAGCGGGACCTCGCCACCACCCACGGGGTCAGCCGGGCCACCATCCGGATCGCGCTGGACGCGCTGAGCGACGCGGGCGTGGTCTATCGGGTCCAGGGCGCGGGCACGTTCGCCGCGGGTCCCGCCATCTCGAAGACGCTGTCGCTGAGCTCGTTCACCGAGGACATGGAAGTTCGTGGCTGGACGGCGAGTTCGCGGCTGCTGGCGGCCGATCAGGTGCCGGCCGGCGGCAAGATTGCCGACGATCTCGGCATCGCGGCGGAGGACGAGGTGATCCGGGTGAGCCGGATCCGGCTGGCCGACGGCACGCCGATCTGCATGGAGACGGTCCATCTCGCCGCCGACGGGGTTCCCGGTCTGCTCGACCACGACCTCAGCACCTCTTTGTACGGCATCCTCGAGGCCGAGTACGGCCTGCGCGTCGTACGCGCCGAGCAGGTCGTCCGGTCGGTGGTGATGGACGTCGGCGAGGCGGCGCTGCTGGGCCAGCCGCCGGGCTCCGCCGCCCTGCGGGTGCACCGGATTGGTCTGGACCAACGCGACCGTCCGATCGAGAGCACCACCTCGATGTACCGCGGCGACATGTACGACCTGCGGTTCGCCGTGCAGCGCTGACCGCAACCATCGCCGCGACCGTTCCCCAGCCCGGGGTCGTGGCAGCGCTCTGCCGCCAGCCACCCCGCTCCACTCAACACCGGCGATTCGCGCCGCTCCGGCGCGAATCGTCCGGATCACCCTGCCCTGACGCAGATCCGTCCCATCGACGTAGGAGGAGCAGTGACCCAGGCGACAGCGCCGCCCGCCGGGGCGGCGATCGACCCGGCCGCGGTGCCCCGGAGATTCCGCGGCGCCGGCCGCCCCAACTACTTCCTGCGCCGGGCCGGCTTCTACCTGATCACCACGCTGATCGCGATCACGCTCAACTTCGCCATCCCCCGGTTCATGCCCGGCGATCCGGCCGGCGCCTTGATCAGGCAGATCCAGATCACCACCGGAGCGCCGCCGTCGGGAGCCGAGATGGCCGCCATCCGCCGCTTCTACGGAGATCCGACCTCGAACCTGATCGGCGACTACCTCGACTACTGGAAGGCCTTGGCGCACTTCGACTTCGGGGTTTCGGTGGCGCACTATCCGGTACCGGTCGCCGACATGGTCCTGCAGGCGCTGCCGTGGACCCTGGTGCTGATCGGCAGTACGACGTTCCTGGCCTGGATCGTCGGGACACTGGCCGGCGCCTACCTCGGTTGGCGGCCGGGCAACGTCCTCGACTCGGTCGCGCTGCCGCTGTCCACCTTCGCCAGTTCGCTGCCGATGTTCTGGTTCGGGCTGGTCGTCCTGTGGGTCTTCGGGATGCAGCTGGGCTGGTTCCCGATCTCGGGCGCGTACGACCCGGACGTGCCGTTCCAGATCAACAACATCTGGTTCCTCCTGAGCGTCGTCCGGTACGGCGTGCTGCCGGCCGCCGTACTGGTCCTGCTCGGGCTGAACGGCTGGCTGTTCTCGATGCGCAACGTCATGGTGAGCACGGTCACCGAGGACTACGTCCTGCTGGCGAGGGCCAAGGGCCTGTCCGCCCCGCGGGTACTGCTCGGCTATGCGGCGCGGAACGCCCTGCTGCCCAACGTGACCGGCCTCGCCATGGCGATCGGCGGTGTCATCGGCGGCGCGATCCTGGTCGAGACGGTGTTCACCTATCCGGGCATGGGACTGCTGCTGCAGCAGGCGATCACGGGCCACGACTTCCCGGTCATGCAGACCGTCCTGCTGATGCTGACCCTGATCATGATCGTCGCGAACCTGGTCGCCGATCTGACCTACGGGCTGCTGGACCCGCGGACCCGGGAGGTGCGCTGATGACTTCCGGATTCCTTCGTAACGGGCGGGTCCGGGCCGGTGGTGTGGTGCTCGCGATCTTCGTCCTGGTCGGCGCTCTCCGCGACCTGCTGCTGAAGTGGTACGGCGTCGATCCGTTCAGCGTCGACTACGACAACCTCCACGCCTCCCCCGGTACGAACGGCCACTGGCTGGGTACGACGATCAGTGGCCAGGACGTGTTCGCGCAACTGATCGCCGGTGCCCGTGGATCGATCACGGTCGGCCTGCTGTCCGGCGTACTGGCGACCGTCCTCGCGGTGCTGATCGGTGTGACCAGCGGCTTCCTCGGCGGGCCTGTCGATCATGCGCTGAACAGTGCGACGAACGTGGTGCTGACGCTGCCGTCGTTCGCGATGACGCTGATCGTGGCGGGCTACCTCGGCTCCGCTGGTGGAGCAGAGGAGCCGGCCATCGGTCTGGTCGTGATGGCGATTCTGATCGGCATCTTCGAGTGGCCGAGCGGTGCACGCTACCTTCGCAGCCAGACGATGTCGCTGCGCAGCCGCGACTTCACGATGGCCACCAAGATGACCGGTGAGTCGACGGCGCGGCTCATCGTGGTCGAGGTACTGCCGCACCTGACCGGGATCATCTCGGCGATGTTCCTGCGGGCGGTGGTGGCCGGCATCTTCGCCGAGGCCAGCCTGAACTTCCTCGGCGTCGCCACCCAGGGCACGATCAGCTGGGGCACCATGATCGCCAACGCCCAGACCCAGGGCGCGCTCACGTACGGCTGGTGGTGGTGGTTCCTCGCGCCGGGCCTGTGCATCGCGCTGATCGGTACCGCGACGGCCCTGATCAACTTCGGGCTGGACGAGGTGACCAACCCACGGCTGCGGACCGCTAACCGTGCGGTGGTGCGGGCGCACGCCCGGAAGGCACGTGAGCTCCAGGCGGCAGGTGACGCCGCATGAGCGCCGCGGCAGTGTCCTTCGACGGGCCCGAGGAGCGGCCCGTCCTCGAGGTCGAGCGCCTGTCGGTCGACTATCTCAGCCGGTCCGGCACCGTCAGAGCCGTCGACGACGTCAGCTTCACGTTGCACCGCGGTGAGATCCTCGGACTGGCCGGCGAGTCGGGTTCCGGCAAGTCGAGCCTGATCACGGCGCTGCTGCGGCTGCAGCGGCCACCGGCGATCACATCGGCCGGCCGAGTGACCCTGCATCGCGACGCCGAGCAGCCGGTCGACCTCCTCACGCTGACCGAACGCCAACTGCGCGGGCTCCGCTGGACCAGGATGTCGATCGTCATGCAGTCGGCGATGGATGCGCTGAATCCGGTCAAACGGCTCGGCGCCCAGTTCGTCGACGTACTGCGCACCCATGACCGCTCGCTGTCCAAGGCCGCGGCCGTGGCGCTGGCCGCCGAATTCCTGGAGCTGGCCGGCATTCCCGGTGAGCGGCTGTCGGCCTATCCACACGAGATGTCGGGCGGGATGCGCCAGCGTGCGCTCATCGCCCTGGCGCTCGCCTGCCGCCCCGACGTGGTGGTGATGGACGAGCCGACCACCGCGGTGGACGTGGTGATGCAACGATCGATCCTGTCGAAGGTGCTGGACCTGCAACGCCAGCTCGGCTTCGCGGTGATCTTCGTGACGCACGACCTCTCGCTGCTGCTCGAACTCGCCGACCGGGTCGCGATCATGTACGCCGGCCGGCTCGTCGAGGTCGGCCCGGCAGCCGAGCTCTACCGCGACCCCAAACACCCGTACACGCAGGCTTTGCGGGACTCCTTTCCACCGTTGCACGCGCCACTGACCGAGTTGCACGGTCTGCCCGGCTCACCGCCCGACCTGCGGCAGCCGGCCAAGGGGTGCCGGTTCGCACCTCGCTGCCCACGGGCGTACGACGCCTGCCGGCACGACGACCCGCAGCCGATCACGATCGGCACCACCGAGGTGTCCTGCCTCCTGCACTCCGGAGCCGCGGAATGACCGAAGAACTGACCGAGACCGAGCGGCGGCCGGTACTGGCGGCCCGGCGGGTGACCAAGCACTTCCAGGTCCGCGGCCGCCGGACGGTCCGCGCACTCGAGGATGCCACTGTCGAGCTGCACGGCGGCTCGATCGTCGCCCTGGTAGGAGAATCCGGCTCCGGCAAGACGACTCTTGCCCGGGTACTCGCCCGCTACTGCCCGCCGACCGACGGCACGATCGAGCTGGACGGCCGGACGATCGACGAGCGAAACAACTCGATCAGGCGCTACTACGGGCGGGTCCAGCTGCTCTTCCAGGACCCGTTCGCATCGCTGAACCCGCTGCACAGCATCCGGCACATCCTCGGCCGGCCGCTGCGGATCCATCAGCGCGCCAAGGGCCGGGCCGAGGTCGAGCAGGCGATCCTGGCCTTGCTGGGCAGGGTCAATCTGACCCCGGCCGAGGATTACATCGACAAGTACCCACATGAGTTGTCCGGCGGGCAACGGCAGCGGATCGTCATTGCCCGCGCGCTCGCGGTCGGGCCGCGGGTGATGCTCGGCGACGAGCCGATCTCGATGCTGGACGTGTCCATCCGGCTGGACATCCTGAACCTGCTGAAACAGTTGCGCGACGACGGCCTGGCGTTGCTCTACATCACCCACGACATCGCCTCGGCCCGGTACGTCGCCGACGAGATCAAGGTGATGTACGCGGGGCAGATGATCGAATCCGGTCCCACCGAGCAGGTGATCCAGCACCCGGCGCACCCGTACACCCGCTTGCTGCTTGCCTCTTCGCCGAACCCGGAGGCCGCTCAGGATCAAGGCCGGCCGCGCAGGTACGCGGGCGCCGGTGACCTCGGCGAACCACCGAGCCTGATCGACCCACCGGCCGGCTGCCGGTTCAACCCGCGCTGTCCGTACGCGATGCGGATCTGCCGTACCACCGAACCACCGGTCACCGAACTCGGCCGCGGCCACTGGACCCGGTGCCACCTCGATCGCACCGAACTGTTGCGACCGACCTCTGACCTCGATGGCGAAGGAGCACGATCGTGATCAACACCTCGACCCGTCTGAACCGGCGGCTCTTCCTGGGCGCCTCGCTCGCCACGGCTGCCGTGGCAGCGGGCTGCAGCGCCGAGCGGACCAAGCCGAACGCGGGCGCCGCTGGTGGCGGGGCCGCGAACGACGGCGTACTGACGATGAACTTCCTCGGCCCGGGTCCGACGTACTACCGGAACTGGAACCCCTTCACCCCGGCCGAGAACAAGAGCATCGGCGCCGCGTACTTCTACGAACCGCTGATCAGGATCAACCGGTACGCCGGGTTCACGGCCGAGCCGTGGCTCGCCGAGAAGTGGGAGATCAACGACGCGCGTACCGAGCTCACGTTCACCCTGCGCGACAAGGTCACCTGGTCCGACGGCGAGGCCTTCGACGCGGATGACGTGGTCTTCACCCTGACGGCACCGGAGCGGTACAAGGGCACCAGCCTGGTCGTGCCCGACTACAAGATCGCGCGGGTGGCCAAGATCGACGCCCGGACCGTCAAGGTGACGATGAAGGAGCCGGGCCTCGGCCACCTGGTCGACCTGGCCACGATCAACATGCTGCCGCAGCACATCGTGTCGAAACAGGATCTGGCCACCTGGACCAACGACTCACCGGTCGGCACCGGACCGTGGACGGTCAAGGCCTTCTCGCCGCAGCAGATTACGATCCAGGGCCGCGACGACTACTGGGGCGAACCGATTCCGTTCGTGAAGGAATGCCGCTGGACCGTCTTCGCCAACGAGGACTCCGGCCGGGCCCTGGTGTCGCAGGGCAAGCTCGACCTGGCGACGATGGCCTGGCCGAACGCGCAGCAAACCTTTATGGACAAGGGGAAGGGCAATACCTACCAGGTCTTTCCGACCGGTGGCGGGCAGGCGTTGCTGTTCAACTGCGCCAAGGGCGCGACGGCCGACAAGGCGGTACGCCGGGCGATCAGCATGTCGATCGACTTCGCCAAGGTACTGACGCTGTATCCGGTCGGGACGCCGCTGGCCAACGTCACCGGGATGGCGGAGGCGGTCTGGGGCGAGAAGCTCGCGCCGGAGTTCCGCGGGAAGCTGCTGGCGCCCGATGTCGCCGGCGCCAAGTCGGAGTTGGCCGCGGCCGGTTGGACCGTGAAGGACGGCAAGTTGGTGAAGGGCGGGAAGTCGTACACGCTGACGCTCAAGACGGTGTCGCAGTACACCGACTGGTCCACCTGGTCCGACGGGTTCAAGGAGCAGTTGCAGACCGGACTCGGGCTCGACCTGCGGGTGATCAAGCTGACCAGCGACCAGCACACCAAGCAGGTGCTGGCCGGCGACTTCGACCTGGCGATGGAGTTCGGCGGCGGCGGATCGCTGCTGAGCGACTTCTTCGCCGGCGGGTCGGCCGGGCTGAACGGCGGCGACGCCGTACCCCTCGGCGACCCGGCGACCACGAACGCGATGCGGTACGGCAACCCTGAAGTCACCAAGGCCTTGAACGAGATGGCTTCGTCCCTCGACGAGGACCGGATCACCCAGCTCGGGTACGTGGTGCAGCGGGCCCTCGTCGCGGACCGCCCGTACGTCACCTACAACCAGGCCGGCAACTTCGTCCAGATGTCCGGCAAGAAGTGGACCGGCATGCCGACCGCGGACTCCAAGCCGGCCTACATCCCGGTCCCGTACGGAGGACCCGAGACGACCATGCTCTTCCAGAACCTGAAGCCGGCCGGCGCCTGATGCCGGCGAACGGATCGACCGGCCCGGTCGGCGTCGGCCTGATCGGCGCCGGCAACATCAGCGAGCAGTACCTGGACTCGCTGGGGCGGTTTCCCGATCTGCAGGTGCTGTTCGTCGCGGATCTCGATGCCGATCGTGCGCGCGCCCGGGCGGCGAAGTACGACGTGCCGGGCGCCGGGTCGGTGGACGAGTTGCTCGCCCGGCCGGACATCGAGATCGCTGTCAACCTGACGAATCCGGCCGCGCATGTCGACCTCGGCCTGCGCGCGCTCTCGGCCGGCAAACATGTGTGGAGTGAGAAGCCGCTCGGTACCGATCGCGAGTCGGCGCGTGCCCTGCTCGACCACGCAAAGGCTTCGGGACTGCGCTTGGCCTGCGCGCCGGACACCGTACTGGGTCCCGGCCTCCAGGAGGCGCGGCGGGCGATCGAGTCCGGAAGCATCGGCCGGCCGCTGACCGCCGTCACCATGATGCAAGGACCAGGCCCCGATCGATGGCACCCGGACCCGGAGTTCCTGTTCGCGGCCGGCGGCGGGCCGCTGTTCGACATCGGGCCCTACTACCTCACCACGCTGGTGTGCACACTCGGGCCGGTCTCGAAGGTCACGGCGGCGGCGTCACTCGCCCGGCGTACCAGGGTAATCCAAGCGGGTCCACGGGCCGGGACGGAGTTCCCGGTCGAGGTGCCGACGCACATCGGGGCCTTGATCGAGTTCGCGGGCGGGCAGTCCGCTCAGTGCACGTTCAGCTTCGAGTCGGGCCTGAGCCGGGACGGGCTTGTCGAGATCTCCGGCAGCGACGGCACCGCGGTGCTGCCGAACCCGAACAACTTCGACGGCACGACGAGCCTCTGGAACGGTACGACCGAGCCGGTACAGCTCGCGTCCCAGCCAACGTTCGGCGGGCGCGGCCTCGGCGTACTGGAACTGGCCCGCGCGATCCGCGCCGGCCGTACCGAACGTGCCTCGGGCGAACTGGCGTACCACGTGCTCGACATCATGATCTCGATCGCCGAATCAGCCGAGCAACACCAGTCGATCACCGTCCACAGCACCGCCGAGGTACCACCGGTCCTCCCGAGCGACTGGGACCCACTGACGTCCACCCTCTGAAGCACCCCGAGTCCCGAGCACCTTTATCACTTGAAGAATCAGCTACTTTGCCGAGGATTCGGTCCGGCGTTCCGACAGGCCGTACCCGCAGGCAAAGTGACTTTCGGCTCCCCTAGGATGACAGCAGGTTTATCTCCCGACATGAAGGCTGCGCCAAATGGCCCCATCAGACGATCCGGACTACAACCCGGGTTTCGACACCTCCCAGCCGACCATCGCCCGCGTTTACGACGCCTTGCTCGGTGGTAAGGACAACTTCGCGGCCGACCGCGAGGGCGCCGCGCTGTACCTGAAGTACGTGCCCGACGCCGGGCGCTGCGCGATCGACAACCGCGCGGCCCTGGTCAGAGGGGTTCAGTACCTCGTGCGGACGGCCGGGATCGACCAGTTCCTCGACATCGGCAGTGGCCTGCCGACGCAGAAGAACACCCATCAGGCGGCGCAGGAGATCAACCCTGAGGCCAAGGCCGCCTACGTCGACAACGACCCGATCGTGCTCGCGCACGGCCGCGCGCTGCTGGCGACCAACAACAGCACGATCGTTGTCACCGCCGACCTGCGCGAGCCGCAGTCGATCCTCGACAACGAGGAGATCAGGGCGCACCTGGACTTCACCCGTCCGATCGCGCTGATGGTCGTCGGCCTGCACATGCACTTCCACGACGACGAGAAGCCCGACGAGTGGGTCCGTACCATCATGGACGCGCTCGCCCCGGGCAGCTACCTGTTCATCACCGACTTCGTCGACACCGGCGAGCCGCTCCAGAAGTCGATCGAACGGGCCGGCCTCGAGAGCCTCGGCAACGGCTGGATCCGGACCCCGGAGCGCATCACGCAGCACTTCCTCGGCATGCCGCTGGTCGAGCCCGGCCTGGACTTCCTGGCTCGCTGGTACCCGGAGGACCCGGACGCCGACGTCCCGGCCGCGGAGGACCTCGCGGCGTACCAGCGGATCCTGATGGCAGGTCTCGCGAAGAAGGTCTGATCGGCAACCCACAACGGCGCGCGGCCCACCCGGGGTCGCGCGCTGTTCTGTTCTCACGATCAGCTGACCGGTTCAGGCGCGGGGTTTGGGGCGGTTGGTCGGGGTGGCGGTCAGGGGGTTTTCTGGCCAGGGGTGGCGGGGGTAGCGGGCTCGTAGGTCTGCTCGGACCTGGGGGTAGCCCTGTTTCCAGAACGAGGTCAGGTCGCTGGTGATCGCGACTGGGCGGCGGGCGGGCGACAGTAGGTGGAGGACGACTGGGACGCGTCCGTCGGCGACGGTCGGGGTGGTGGTCCAGCCGAATACTTCTTGTAGTTTCACTGCCAGGACGGGCGGTTCCGCGCCGGCGTACGTGAGTCGTACCTCGGAGCCTGAGGGGACTTTGAGGCGTTCGGGTGCGAGGTCGCCGAATCTGGATGCTTCGGGCCAGGGCAGGAGGCGCCGGAGCGCTGAGGTCACGTCGATCTGGGTCAGGTCGCGCGTGGTTCGTACCGAGGTGAGTTCGGGGCCCAGCCAGGCGTCGAGGACGGTCAGCAGAGTTCCGTCGTCGACGGCGGGCCAGGGGGGTCCGAGGTGGGCGTGGCAGAACGCGAGCCGTTCGCGCAAGGCTCGAGCGGCGTCGGACCAGCGCAGTACGGCGAGGCCGCTGCGTTGGATGCCGTCGCGGACGGCGGCTTGTACGAGTAGCGGATCTGGTTTTGCCAGCGGGAGGTCGTTGAGCACGATCGCGCCGAGTGTCTCGACCCGCCGCGTCACGATCCGGCCGTTGTCCCAGCGGATCTGGTCAGTGGTCGAGACGAGTTCGGCCGCGACTTCGCGGGCGGTCCGCTCGTCGATCGGCGCCGCGGATCGGATCCGAGCGTCGGCCCGACCGGGCGCCCGGTCAGCAACCGCGATCGCCAGCCAGGTCGTACCGCGCAACGGCGAGTGCGGGTCCAGCGCGGCACCCGTACCACCAGACATCTGATACGTCACCGACTCAGCTCCTCGAACCCGAGCAATCCGATCCGGATAAGCCAGCCCCACCACAACCCCCACCGCAACCTCATCCGGCACCCCACCCACCAACCCACCACCCGACACATCCGCCGCGCGGTCCACCCGTGCAGCGCGGGTGAGGCGTTTGACTTCTTCTTGCCAGCGGGTGGTGTCCGCGCGGTTGCTGCCTCGGCGGAGGGATTGCCAGTGGGTTGGGAGGTCGTCGGTGGCGCGGGTGATGTCGTCCGTGAGCATCGCGACGATCTCGCGGGCGCGGTCGGCGCCGACTCGTGGTGCGCCGTCCATCAGCGCCCGGGCCAACCGGGGATGCGCCCCGATCGCCGCCATCCGCCGTCCCCGTTCAGTGATCCGGCCACTGTCGTCAACAGCGTCCAGGCGACGCAACAGTTCGGTAGCGGCAGTCATCGCCACCGCCGGCGGTGCCTCCAGCAAAGTCAGCCCGTCACCCCCAGGCGTACCCCACGCCGCGAGATCAAGCGCGAAGGCCGCCAGATCGGCGATCGCGATCTCCGGCGCCGGATGATCGTCGAGATGTGCGTGGTCGGCGGCCGACCAGCACCGATAGACCCGCCCGGGTGCCTCCCGGCCGGCGCGACCCGCCCGCTGGTCGGCCGACGACCTCGACACCCGGCAGGTGACCAACGCACCGAGCCCACGGGACTGGTCGGTCCGGGGCTCCCGGGCGAGACCCGAGTCGACCACAACCCTGACCCCGGGCACGGTCAGCGAACTCTCCGCGACCGACGTCGTCACCACGATCCGGCGAGTGGTAGTCGGGACCAGCGCGCGCTCCTGTTCAGCCCTGGTCTGCCGACCGAACAACGCCAGCACGTTCGCACCGGCCAGCCGCCGCGTCACGCCGTTGATCTCGGCCTCCCCCGGTACGAACACGAGGATGTCGCCGTCGTTCTCGATCAAGGCCCGCCGGACAACGGCCGCGACATGATCGAGTAGGCGCGGATCGACCCGCCCGCCCGGAAGCAGCGGCACGGGAACCGGCGATGGCGCCCACTCGACGGCCACGTCGAACAGCGCGGCGGACGCGGTGATGACAGGCGCCGGAACCTCGTCGGTACCCAGCGCCCGACTCAGCCTGACCGTGTCCGGCGTGGCCGAGGTCGCGACGATAGCCAGGTCCTCCCGCAGGTTCGCCCGTACGTCGACGCAGAACGCCAGCAGCAGATCCGCATCAAGATGCCGCTCGTGACACTCGTCGATCACGATCCCCGCGACCCCCGGCAGCTCCGGGTTCGCCTGCAGGCGCCGTACGAGGAGACCTGTCGTCACCACCTCGACTCGAAGCCCTCGCCCACCGCTGCGTTCCCCGCGCATCGCGTACCCGATCCGTTGCCCGAGCGGCTCGCCGACCAGCATCGCCAGCCGGGTCGCGGCGGCACGGGTCGCCAACCTCCGCGGCTCCGCGACGATGATCGTCCCGTCGAGCGCGTCGCCCAGCGCCAGCGGCAGCAGCGAGGTCTTCCCCGATCCGGGCGGCGCGACCAGCACCGCCGTACCGCGCGAACGCACCGCTTCGACCGTGGCAGGCAGCACCGCTCGGACGGGCAGCTCTGCCCCCGGCACCGACGACTCAGGCAGCAACACGCCCCGACGCTATCCGAACGGTCAGATCTTCGGCTTGCCCGGCTGATAGAGCCAGGTCCGGAAGAACGCGCCGAGGTCGCGGTGCGTCAGGCGCTCGACGAACCGGATGAAGGTTTGCGTCGACACATTGCCATGCCGGTACGTCGCGGGCCACTGCTTGAGCACCTGGAAGAAGGCACGGTCGCCGATCTTCATCCGCAGCGCTTGCAACGTCATCGCGCCGCGGTTGTAGACCAGGTCGTCGAAGATCTGATCCCGTCCAGGGTCGGCCACCTTGCCGGACCAGTCCTTCTCCCCCGCGTATGTCTCGGCGAAGCTCTTTTGCACCGGGACGCCGTTGAACTTCTCCTGGTACAGCCACTCCGAGTAGGTGGCGAAGCCTTCGTTCAGCCAGATGTCCGACCAGTGCACCGGCGTAAGACTGTCGCCGAACCATTGGTGGCCGAGTTCATGTGCGAGCAGGTCACCGTCGACCTCGCTCGTACGCTGGTCGTACACCGGTCGGCCCTGCGTCTCCAGGGCGTAGCCGACCCGGGCATCGGTGAGTACGCCGCCGGTCGAGCCGAACGGGTAACGTCCGTACAGCGACGACTCCCATTGAACGATCCGCGCCGTGGTCCGGTTGAACACCTTGCCCTGCCCGGCCTTCGTGTCGATCGACTGACCGATCGCGGTGAGGTTCGGCCGGCCATCGGCGGTCACGCCGCGGGTGACGTTGTACTTCCCGATCGCCAGCATCGCGAGCTCACTGGCCATCGGCTGGTTCATCTGCCAGCGGAAGGTGGTCCGGCCGTTGTGCTTGGTGGTCGGGCCGGGTTCGCCGTTGGCCAGCACGGTGAGGCCGGTCGGTACGGTGATGGTCTGGGTGTACGTCGCCTTGTCGCCGGTGGTGTCGTTCACCGGGTAGTAGGTCGCCGCGCCGATCGGCTGGTTGAGTGCGACCGCGCCGTCCTTGGTGGCGACCCAGCCGGAAACTCCCAGCGCCGGGTCGTCGATCCGCCGCGGAACACCCGCGTACGTCACCGCCACGACGAACGTCGTACCCCGTCGCAGGCCGTGCGGAGGGGTGATCGCCAACTCCTGCGCACCGCTGCGGGTGAAAGCCGCGGCACGCCCGTTGACCGTGAGCTTGCTGATCGTCAGCGGTCCCCTGAAGTCCAGGTCGAACCGGGACAGATTCTGGGTGGCCCTGGCAATGACCGTCGTCGTCGCACTGATCGCCTTGGTACGGGGGTCGAACGCCAGCCTGATGTCGTAGTGGCTGACGTCGTACCCACCGTTGCCCATGTCAGGGAAGTACGGGTCCCCGGCGCCCGGCGCGCCCGGCGTGAACTGCGACGCCGGTCCGGGCGTGGCGCTCGCGGTCACGGCTGGTCCGGCCAGCAGTCCGAGAGCCAACGCGCAGCTCAGCAGCAGGTGACCGCGACGACGATCGAAACGTCCCACAATTCCTCCTTGGCAACCTCGACGACTGGTCCGTCCACTACATCATCGGGGTTCGAGGGCGCATCCAGTGGACGTCAGGGCCGCGGCGAAGGAGCGTCACCTGGTTGGGGGCTTGAGCCGTCTTAGAGGTAGGCGGACGAAAGGGAGCGAATGAGGGGTCACGAAGAAGAGGCATTCCGGTTGTTCATGAGTGACCGGATGCCGCATCTTTTGCGGGCGGCCTATCTGCTGTGTGGAGATCACCATCTGGCCGAGGACATCGTCGGTACGGCCGTGGTGCGGCTGTACCGGTCGTGGCGGCGGGTGGTCCGGGCCGAGCATCCCGCGGCGTACGCGCGTCAGGTGGTTGTGCGGACCTGGATCGACGGGCAGCGGCGGTCTTGGCGGCAGGAGCAACCAACGGCCGACCTGCCGGAACTATCAGTGGATGACAGAGCCGCCGAGGTAGCGCTGCAGCGAGCGGACCTGCGTCGCCTCCTCGATCGGCTGCCGGTGCGGCAGCGCGCAGTCCTGGTGCTGCGCTTCTACGAGGACCTGTCAGTCGACGACACCGCTCAACTGCTGCAGATCAGCAGCGCGGCCGTCAAGAAGCTCACTCAGCGGGCGTTGTCCAACGTCCGCTCCCACCTACCGGCCGGCGGAACCGCTTCGGTAGACATCGAGGAGGCACGATGAGTCACGACATCAAGGAACTGCTGCAGGACCTCAGCGAGGACGCTCCCGGCGCCGAGCGGATCGATCTGGAGCGACAGATCGGCAAGGGGCGAGCGCTGGTTCGCCGTCGCCGCCGTCAGGTCGCCGGGGTCAGCCTCGTACTCACGGCCGGCCTGGTCGTCGGCGTGAACGCGTTGCCGGCGGGACCGCCCGCGCAGAGTCAAACCGCGATTCCCGCACCGGCTGACCGGGTTCTGACGAAGTCGTCCGCGAAGGACCTGATGCTGGTGGCCGCTTCGTACCAGACCCGCGCCGAGACAACCGCGGGCAAGTTCTACCGGACTCGGGTTCTCGACGCGGACACGTCGTTCCGGACTGGCTCAGGCGCGGCGGCGTACACGGTGGAGCAGCGTACGATCACCGAGACCTGGTTCGCGGCCGATGGCTCGCGGATGTGGTTCGGGGTCCGAAAGCTCGGCGCCCGTCCGGCGACGCCGGCCGACGAAGCCAAGTGGCGCGCGGCCGGCAGCCCGACGAACTGGGCGATCGAGCACCCGGACACGGCAAGCGGGAAGCCGATCACAATCTCGGGTGCGGCATCAGCCCCAACCCTCAGTGCGGCCAGCGGTGCGGCAGCCAAGTTCTACCTGGGCAGCCCCGTCGGTCTGACCTTCCAACAGGTCAAGGAACTACCGACCGACCCCGCCCTGCTGCGGCAGCGGCTCCTACGCGACAAGCCGTCCGGTACGCCCGAAGCCAAGTGGCTGCCCGTGATGCTGTCGAAGCTCCTCCTCGACCTGCCAACCTCGCCGCAGGTCCGCGCAACCGCCTTCAAGCTGCTCGCCACCCAACCCGGAGCCCAGGTCACCCCGCAGGTACGGGACTCCCTCGGCCGAGTAGGCACCGAGGTCGCGTGGACCGGCGGACTCCGCCTGATCGTCGACCCAGCATCCGGCCAACTCCTCACCCTGGCAACCACCGACAAGCCCGTACAGCACCTCCTCCTCCAGTCCACTTGGTCAAACGAAACCCCCACCGCACCATCCGCAACCATCCGCTGAACCCGCGGTTGTACCTATCCGGTGAAGATATGTTCGGGGTGGGATCGCTCCTCGTGGAGCATCCAATAGATCGGGGCTATCTGCTCTGGGCTGGCCGAGGGGAAGCCTTCCGGCGCGTTGGCTCCTATCCAGGTGCTGATGGCCACGTGGGCGGCGTACACGCCGGTGCCGCTCAGTTCGTTGTGCAGGTTCAGAACCCAATTGCGGAGCGCGGCGGCCGCGGCGTTCACGTTGCCGAGCATTGGGATCGGGTTGACCGAGCCGCCGCCAGTGGTGAACAGCAGGGTACCGGCTCCGGCCTCGCGCATCGCGGGGAGCACGGCGCGGGCCGCGGTGACGGCGCCGTAGAGGTTGTACTCGACTTGAGGCTGTAGGTCGTCGACGGTCGTCTCGCTCGGCGTGACCATGGTCAAGCCGGATACCGGCGTGTGCGGTGCCGGTGAGTACTCCAGTACGTCGATGCCGCCGAACCTGGCCGCCGCGCGCTCGAGGGCGGCGGTCAGGGATGACCGATCCATCACGTCGGCCGGGAACGCGGCGGCCTTGATGCCTTCCTGGCCGAGCTGGTCGACCAGGATATCGAGCTTCTCCGGCGTACGCGCGATCAGCGCGACGTCGAAGCCGCGGCGGCCGAAGGTACGGGCGATCGCGAGACCCAGACCTGATCCAGCGCCGATGACAGCGATAGTGGACACGATTCAGAATTCCTTCTTTTGCTGGGTTTACGGGCAGGTGATCGAAAGCTTGCCGAGGGCACCGGTTGTGAAGGCGGCGAACGCCGCCGGTGCCTCGTGGAGTGCATAGGTGGACGTGATCGGAACGCGCAGGTCCCCCGCCGCGACCCGTGTGGCGAGGTCGGACAGGGTTTGTGTACTGGTGTCGGCCATCACCGCGTGTACGTCGATGTCCGCGCGGGCGATCGCGTCCGCGCCGGGGATGAGCGTCGAGGCGAGCCGCCCGCCCGGACGCAGCAGGCCGGCCAACTGCTCGGGGTCGCCCGCGAGGTGCAGCACGGCGTCGACCCCGTCGGGCGCGACGGCGCGTACCTGGGACTCCAGGTCGGCGGTGTAGTCGACCGGATACACCTTCGTCCCGGTCAGTCCCAAGACGAAGTCGGTTTCGGCGCCGGGGCGCGCGGTGGCGATCACCCGTACGCCTCGACCGGCGGCGAGCTGAACCGCCAGCGCGCCCACCCCGCCTGTCGCGCCCGAGATCAGCAGCGTCTCCCCCGCCGCCGGGTTCACCGCGGTGACGGCGTCCAGTGCCGCCGACCCGGCGAGGCCCAGCGCGCCGGCGTGCGCCACCGGCAGACCGGCGGGGATCGCCGCGACGCCGGCACCGGCCGGTACGGTCACGTACTCCGCCATCGAGCCGGCGCCCAGGAACGGCCTACGCGCCACGCCGAAAACCGCGTCGCCGACGGCGAACCCGAGTACGCCGTCGCCAACCGCCTCGACGGTCCCGGCGAAGTCCATCCCGACCACCAGCGGGAACCGATGTTCCATCATTCCCTGCAGATACCCGGCGGCCGTGGCGGCATCGAACCCGTTCACCGACGAGGCCGCGACCTTCACCAACAGCTCGCCCGCGACCGGGCGCGGGCGTTCCACCTCGCCGATCGCGGGGGTCGAGGGGGTGGAGTCGAGGAGTACGGCGCGCATGTCCATCACCTTTCATAAGTGGAACGGCCTACCCGTTTCCAGCTCCAGCATAGCCACAAGTGGGCCGTGCGTTCTAGTTAGCTAGACTGTGGACATGAACGAGCTGCGTGCCGACGCCGAGCGGAACCGCGATCGCATCCTCGCCGCCGCGCGCCGCCTGTACGCGACCGAGGGCCTCGCCGTCTCGATGGCGTCGGTCGCGCGCGAGGCAGGCGTCGGCAAGGCGACCCTGTCCCGCCGGTTCGCGACCCGCGACGAGCTCGTCACCGCGGTCTTCGCCGATCGGATGGACGCGTACGCCGCCGCGGTCGGCCAGGCACTCACCGACCCGGACCCATGGCACGGCTTCACCGGCTACCTGGAGGCCGTCTGCGCGATGCAGGCCGCCGACCGCGGATTCGCCGACGTCCTGGCGATGACCTTCCCGGCGGCGAAAGCACTCGAGGCCCGGCGGACCGAGGCGTACAACGGGTACGTCGAACTGGTCGCCCGAGCGAAAGCCACCGGCCGGCTGCGCGCCGACTTCAGCCCCGAGGACCTAGTCATCCTCCTGATGGCCAACGCCGGCGTCGTCGCAGCCACCGGCGACGACGCACCCGACACGTGGCGCCGCCTCGTCGGCCACATGCTGCGCGCATACGGCACCCCCGAAGCCGACCTCCCACCCCTACCTGCCGCACCGACTCCCACCGCGCTCTACCGAGCAATGCTCCACTCCGGCCGCCGCGGCACCTAACCCGCCGAAGCACCGCCGCGCCGGGTGACTGCTAGATCTGGCGGCCGAGGTCGTGGGCTACCTCAAGGGCGATTTCTCGGGTTCGCCGGGTCAGAGGGGACTCGGTGCGGGCGGACGGCCAGTACAGGGAGAGTTCTCGGGAGGGGGACGGTTTCAGGGGGTGGATGGTCAGGGCGTTGTCGGACCAGGCGTCTGCTCCGTGGAGGGCCAGCCAGGGCAGGACGGCGCAGCCGATGCCGGTGCGGACCATGGACAGGATGGTTTCGTGGCCTGTGGTGCGGAAGACGAAGCGTGGGTGGGCGCCGGCGTGGGCGAGGGTTCGTTCGAGCCAGCGCTGGTGGTAGGTCAGGGGCCAGCCGACCATCGGGGCGTCGTCCAGCAGCTTCGTCCGGACGGGGCCGGCGGGGAACGTGCCCGCGCCGGCCACCAGGAGGTACGGCTCGTCGAAGAGCTTCACACGCTCGACGTCACCCTCGACCGGGCCGTCGTGGAACAGCAGGTCGAGCTCGCCGATTCGCGGATCGTCCGGTGTGACCTCGGACAGCCTGATGTCGCAGCCGGGATGCTCGTCGAGCAGGCGGCGGATGATGGTCGGCAGGATCAGGTTCGACACGCTCTGGAAGGTGCCGATGTCGATCCGGCCGTTGCCCGCCCGGAAACGATCGACGGCGTTGGTCAGTGCTTCCGCGTTCGCGAGCAGCTCGCGGCCGTGGGCGAGTACCACCTCGCCGAGCGGTGTGATCCGCACAGGCCTCGGCCCGCCCGGCCGGTCGAAGACCTGGCCACCGACGGCCTTCTCCAGCGCGGCGATCTGCTGACTCACCGACGATTGGGTGTACCCGAGCCTGGCCGCGGCGTACCCGAAGGTGCCTTCGTCGGCGATCGCCGCCATGGTCCGCAGGTACCGCAGTTCGACGTCCGCCATCCACACATCATAAGCATCGGCGATCGAAATGATCGTGAATCATCGCTTTTCGTGATTCAAGCGTCGCCTTAGGGTTGAGCCATGACCAGCAAAAGTACGTATGTGTTGATCCACGGCGGCGGCGACGTCGGATGGTCCTGGCACCTGGTGGCCGACGAGCTCCGGGGCCGGGGTCACGAGGTGCTGACCCCGGATCTGCCGGGCGACGAGTCCGCCACCTTCACCGACTACGCCGACGCGGTAATCGAGGCCGTCGGCAACCAGAATGACGTGATCGTCGTCGGGCATTCGTTCGGCGGGTACACCGCGCCGATGGTCGCCGATCGCCTCGCGGCCAAGCAACTGGTACTCGTGGCCGCGATGATCCCCGCGCCCGGTGAGTCACCGGCGGACTGGGGACGCAACACCGGCTACACCGAGGCGGTGAAAGCACAGGCAGCACTCGACGGCGGTCTGACCGGAAGCGACGATCCGTACGTCGGCTTCCTCCACGACGTACCCCGCGAACTCGCCGACGAAGCGATGCGCCGGTCGCGGGAACACCCGTCGCCGGCCGGGCGCACCGAGCCGTGGCCGATGCGGGCCTGGCCGGACATCCCGACCAGGTTCGTGCTGTGCACCGAGGACCGCTGCTTCCCGCCGGACTTCCTGCGCAAACTCGCGATCGAGCGCCTTGGCGTCACTCCCAACGAGATCGCCGCCAGCCACTGCGTCTCACTCAGCCGCCCGACCGAGCTGGCCGAGCTCCTCGACGGCTACGCGGCTAGTCCCGATTCCGGCGCGGGCGATTCTGGAGGGTCAGCTCGGAGTGCATGACGAGGGTCGCGGCGCCGATCGCGGCGACGTCGTTACCGAGGCCTGACAGGCCGACGCGTACGGTCGTCGCCGTGCGCGACCAACTGTCCTGGGACAGGCGTTCCGAAACCGCCTCGGCATAGATCTCGCCGACCAGGCTGAAACCCGGACCGGCCAGGATCAGCTGATCCAGGTCCAGAACATTGTTGACCGACACAACGGCCGAGGCCAGGTACCGCGCCGACTGCCTGATCAAGGCGCCGGCCCGATCGTCACCCTTCACCGCGGCCCGGGCGATCCGATCGAAGTCCGCATGTGTCGTCCGGGCGGTCCCGCGGAGCCGCAGCTCCGTCGCCAGATCCTCGTCCAGCAGGGCGAGCTGGACGATGCGGACCATGCCGCCCATCGCATGCAGGCAGCCGCGCCGCCCGCAGATACACGGCTCGCCGTGCGAGTCGACCAGCACGTGGCCGAGCTCGCCCGCGTTGGCAGCGGAGCCACGATAGGTCTGGCCCTGGATCATCAGCCCGAACCCGAACCCACTGGCCATGTACACCGTCGCGAAGTCGTCGGTCGAAGCCATCCGCCCGACCCAGTACTCGCCGATCGCCGCGCAGGTCGAGTCGTTCTCCACCATCACCTTCCGGCCGGTGGCCTGCATCAGCGCGTCCTCGAGCGCGCGGTGCTCCCAGGCGGTCGCGTCGAACCACGCGGTGTCCCGCCGGCCGGGAATCCCCACGCCGATCCCGACCACCGCGTCCAGCTCCAACGACTCCACGAACGCGGCGATCTCCTCCCCCATCCGCGGCGCCACCTCCGAAGGCTTCCGGCTTCCGGTGCCCTTGGACGAGCTTCGGGCGACCACCTGCCCGCCCAGGTTCACCGCGAGGTACGTGACCCGGTCCTCGTCCAGTGAAACACCGATCGCCACCCGGGCAGCGGGGTTCAGCTGGAGCAGCGTCGGGCGTTTGCCGCCGGTCGAGTCACCCGAGCCGGTCTCGACGACCAGACCGTCGTCCAGCAACTGCCGAACGATCTTCGTGATCGACGCGCCGGTCAGCCCGGTCTGCTCGATCAGCTCGGTCCGGCTGACGGTGCCGCCGGAGCGGATCAGATCCAGGATCGCTCCTACCGTCTCCACCGCCGTCCCACCTCTGAACGGACTGCGCGCCACCGTCGAACCTCCCTGTCGTCCGGATCTCGTCCCTCATTGTCCGCTACTCGTCACCAGCGGCGAACTCATAATAACTTTCGCAACCTACTATTGCTAAGTTCCCGGATCGATCCTACGCTCCTCGAAACAGCAGGGTTCAAGATCCAGGGAGGTCCGACCGTGGTGCGCCGTCACTCACTCATCGCCCGAATCCTTGCGCTGGCAGGCGTTCCGGCACTCGTGCTCGCGGGCTGCGCGGGCAATTCGAAGGCCGCCGGCGACGGTGGTCCGGCCAACGAAGGCACCGTGCACTGGTGGAGCTGGACCCCGGACAACGATCTCGCCGAGCGGGAGATCGCCGCGTTCAACCGGCAGTACCCGAACATCAAGGTGATCTACAAGAAGGTCCCGAACAACGACTACACCGCCGTACTGCGGCCCGCGCTCGCCTCCGAGGACGGGCCGGACGTCTTCACCGTCTCGGCCAGCGGTACGACCGGCGCGGTCGGCGTCTTCGCCTCGTACGCGCTCGATCTGACGCCGAAGACCGAGGAACTGCTCGGCAAGGACTGGCAGTCGAAGGTCGACGAGCAGAGCACCAAGGCGTTCAGCAAGGACGGCAAGCTGGCCGCGTTCCCCTGGGCGAAAGTGGCCGCAGGCAACATGTGGATCAACCAGGGGCTGTTCGACAAGTACCACCTGAAGCCGCCGAAGACGCTCGCCGAATGGACTCAGGTCTGCAAGACGTTCCGGGCCAACGGGCTCGGCTGCCTGAAGGAAGGCGCCGGCGCGGGCTTCGACGTCGACACGTTCCACAGCATCGTGAACAGCGTGCAGCCCGGCCTGTTCCTCAAGGCCGCACACGGCGAGGCCAAATGGACCGACCCCGGCATCGTCGAGGCGTACCGGATCTTCGGCCAGTTGGAGGGCGCCGGCATTCTCGACCCCGGCGCGGTCGGCATCCAGCAGTACCCGGACGTGAACAATGCGTTCCTGTCCGGCAAGGTCCCGATGGTCCAGATGGGTTCCTGGTACGCCCAGTACGCGACCGTCGACAGCCTGCAGGCCGCGCTCGCCGGAGCGGGCGTACCGGCGAACACCCCGAAGATCACCATCGCCCCGATCGCCTTCCCGGACGTCGCAGGCAAGGGCAACCCGAGTACGGTCTTCGCCGACCCGGACGCGGCCCAGGCAGTGAACGCGAAGTCGAAGGTCCGCAACGCCGCCACCACCTTCGCGCTCTGGCTGGGCGGGAGCAAGGAAGGCCAGGCGGCCGTGTCGAACAACGTCGACTCGCTGCCGACGCTCAAGGGCGTGACCGCCGACTGGGATTCGATCAAGTTGGTCAACCCAACGGTACAGAAGCCGCTCCTGGTCGACCTCTACAAGCAGGCCGCCGAAACCACCGAGTCGCGTACCGGGCTGCTGCCGGCCGTCAACGTGCAGGCGCTGCTCGACGCCAACCAGGCCGTGCTCACCCACAAGCAATCGCCGGAGCAGGCAGCGGCGAGCGTACAGAAGGTCTTCGATGCGAACCCGGTCTCGGGCTGAGATGCTGCGATCACGGCGCAGCTCCGGGTTCGCGTGGATCGTTCCGGCACTGATCCTGTCCGTCGGCGTGCTGTACTACTGCATCGGCTACACCGGCTTCATCTCGATGACGAAGTGGGACGGCGCGAGTCCGGAACGGCTCTTCGTCGGACTGCGCAACTACAGCCAGCTGATCAGCGATCCCATCGTCCGGCGGTCGCTCGCGCACACCGCGGTCTTCTTCGTGATGACGTTCTCGGTGCAGGTGTTCCTCGGGCTGACCTTCGCCGTCATCCTGCACTCCCGGGTCCGGCTGCGCGGCGTGTACAAGGTCCTGATCTTCATCCCGGTCGTGATCGCGCCGGCGACCGCGGCACCGGTGTTCCGGCAGATCTACGCGCCGGACGGTCAGCTCAACGAGATCCTGCGCGCGCTCGGCCTCAGCGGCTTCGACTACGCCTGGCTGGCCAACGGTACGGCGGCCTTCCTGATCGTGGCGTCGGTCGCGATCTGGCAGTCCACCGGCGTCGTGTTCGTGCTGTACTACGCGGCCGTCAGCCAGATCGACGACGACGTCCTGGAGGCGGCCCGGCTCGACGGTGCCGGCAGCCTCCGGGTCATCACCAGCATCGTCTGGCCCGGCGTCCGCGGTACGACGCTGGCGATCGCGATCCTGACCGCGATCGGCTCGCTCAAGACCTTCGACATCCCGTTCCTGATCACGCAGGGCGGACCGACGTACTCCACCGAGTTCCTCGGCACCCAGATCTATCGCGTCAGCGTGGCGCTCGGACAGGTCGGGTACGGCGCGGCGCTGTCGATCGTGCTGCTCGTCCTCGCGCTCACGATGGCGATCATTCTGAACGCGGCAGGCAAGGAGAAGCATGTTTGACCTCCGGCTCCGCCGGCACGTCGTCATCGCGCAGGTGATCCTCACGCTGCTCGTCGTACCGTTCGTGTTCCCGCTGGTCGCGATGGTGCGCGGATCGCTCGCCGGGCTCGGCTGGGGAAACTACCGGACCGTACTGTCCCTCGACCTGCTCCCCCGGTTCTTCCTGAACAGCGCGCTGATCTCGGTCGGCGTCATCGCGCTCGTACTGCTCTGCACGCTGACGTCGGCCTTCGGGTTCTCGAAGCTGGCGATCCGCGGCAAGGAGATCTACTTCTGGATGCTGCTCGCGGCGCTGACGCTGCCGGAAGTGGTACTGCTCGCGCCGCTGTTCGCCACGGTCACCGCGGCCGGCGCCTACAACACCTTGTGGGCCGTCATCATCCCGGCGGCGGCGCTACAGATCCCGTTCGGCGTGCTGCTCGCCCGCAACTTCATGGACGGCATTCCGAGCCAGCTCATCGAGGCCGCCCGGGTGGACGGCGCGGTGACCTGGAAGATCTTCCTGCACATCATCGTGCCGCTCACGCGCCCGATCGTCGCCGCGATCGTCGTGCTCGTCTTCATCAGCTCGTGGAACGGCTATTTGTTCCCGCTGCTGTTCCTGCAGACACCAGAGCACCAGACGATCACGCTCGTTCCGCAGTACTTCGTCGGCAAGTACAACAACGACCAGACCAAGGTACTCGCCGCCGCGGTGCTCACCGCGCTACCCGTGGTGATCGCCTACATCAGCTTCCAGCGTTTCTTCGAGCGCGGCCTCGCGGCCGGCGCACTCAAGTGAAAGGACTTCCATGCCCCACGCACGCATCGACATGCACCGTTCCCTCGAGCCGCGAATGGCGGACATCAGCGCCGCCATCCTGCGCGGAATGGTGACCGGCTTCGAGATGCCCGCGGACGACCTGTTCCAGATCTTCCGGCTGCACGAGCCGGGCGAACTCGTCTACTCGCCGACCTTCCCGAACCAGCAGCGCGACGACATCGTCTTCATCGAACTCGTCGCCAGCAAGGGCTACAGCGACGCCCAGAAGCAGGCCACGATGGCCGCTATTGTCGACGAGGTGTCCGCGCTCGGCATCAAGCGTGACAACCTTCTGCTCGTGATCAACGAAGTCGGCCAGCACGCCACCTGGTACGCCCCCGAGCCCGTCAACTGAAAGGCTGAGCACGTGCCGAACTACCGCACCCTCGCCACCGGACAACGGTCCCAGGTCTGGATCGGCGGCCCCGGCCGGACCGAGCCGGAGCTCCTCTTCGAGACCTCCGACCTACTGATCGAGGCGCCGAACTGGTCGCTCGACGGCTCCGCGCTCCTGGTCAACGGGAACGGCGCCCTCTGGCGCCTCGACGTCGCCACCCCCGGCCTCAGCCGGATCGAGTACGACGACCTGCCCGATATCAACAACGACCACGTCCTCGACCCCGACGGCGAGCACATCTACCTCTCCGCCATGGACGGCCACATCTACCGCGGCGCGCTCACCGGCGGCGCCGTCCAGCGGGTCACGCCCGACGACGGCAAGTGGCACTTCCTGCACGGGGTCGCGCCGGACGGACAGCGGCTGGCGTACGTCGAGATCAGCACGTTCGCCGAACCGGGCCGCCTCGCGATCATCGCGCCGAACGGATCGCCGACCATCGTCGACACCGGCGCCGGTCACCTCGACGGGCCGGAGTGGTCCGCGGACGGGAAGTGGATCTACTTCAACACCGAGACCTTCACCAGTACGCCAGGGCACGCCCAGCTGGCGCGGATCGCGGACTCCGGCGGTACGACCAAGCGGCTCGTCACCAGCGACACCGTCGATTGGTTCCCGCACGTCGCGCCGGACGCGCGGCACGCGACGTACATCTCCTTCCCGGCCGGTACGCTCGGGCATCCGGCCGATCTCGACGTCGAAGTACGGGTAGTGGCGACGGCCGACTGGTCGGTGCCGCTGCAGCGTTATCCGCTCTTCGGCGGTCAGGGCACCATCAACGTGAACAGCTGGTCGCCGGACAACGAGCGGTTCGCCTTCGTCTCCTACCCAGTCGCCTCATGACGGGCTTCTTGCGGCCGCTGGGCTCGACCGGGCTGACCGTGACCGCGGTCTGCGCCGGCGGCAGCGGCATCGGCGGCATGCCGGCGGTCTTCGGGTACGACGTGCCGGTCCGGCAGGCAGTCGACGTCGTGCTCCGGCTCCTGGACAGCCCGATCCGCTGGATCGACACCTCCAACGGCTACAGCGACGGCGCCAGCGAGACCCGGATCGGCCAGGCCATCGCCGAGTACGGCGGACTGCCCGACGACTTCCTGGTCGCCACGAAGGTCGACGCCCGCGACGGCGACTACTCCGGCGCCCGCGTCCGCGCGAGTGTTGCCGAGAGCAAAGAACGGCTCGGGCTGGACGACCTGCCACTGGTGTATCTGCACGACCCGGAATTCCACGACTTCGACACCATGCGCGACGCCGTCGACACCCTGATGCAGCTGCGCGCCGACGGCGAGATCGGGCACGTCGGGCTGGCCGGCGGTGATACCCGCGAACTGTCCCGCTACCTGGACCTTGGTGGGTTCGAGGTGCTACTGGTTCACAACCGGTGGAGCCTGGTCGACCACTCGGCGCAGGGCATCTTCGACCGGGCGCGCGCGGACGGCATCGCGGTGGTGAACGCGGCCGTGTACGGCGGCGGCATCCTCGCGAACCCGGCGGGCGCGACGAAGTACGCCTATCGGGACGCCCCGGCCGCACTGCTCGCCGCCGTCGCCGAAATGGACAAGGCATGTCAGGAGTACGGCATCGACCTGGCCACCGCCGCGCTCCGGCACTCGGTCGACAACCCGGCCATCACCGCCACCGTCGCCGGCATCAGCAAGCCCACCCGAGTCGACCAACTCATCCAGTCCCTGGCGGCGAACCTCCCGACCGAGCTACTCAGCCGCCTGAACGACCTCCGCCCCGATGCCCAACGCTGGATCGAGCAACACCCGAGCTGAGTACCAGACTCGCGGCGCCGAGCGCCGCTACATCGTCGCCGTGGGTGGACAGTTCGACGTGGATCGGGTGCCGTCCACGGGACAAGGCGCGGTTCTCGAACTCGTGCCGCAGTACGTCCGCGTACACGTCACCCGCGGCGGCGAAGCCCGGTCCGGCCAGCGTTACGCGCTCCAGGTCGAGGAGGTTGGTGACCGAAACCATGACGGACGCGAGGGCCTCCGCCGAGGTTCGGATCAGGGCGGCCGCGTCGGGGTCGGTGGGTACGGCGTTCGCGAGCCGGTTGAAGTCTGCCCGCAGCGAACGCGGACTGCCCTTCAGCCCGAGCCGAGACACCAGATCCGGGTTGGCCAGCGCGTGTTCCACCAGGGACTCCGCCGCGGCGATGGTGTGCAGGCAACCCCGCCGGCCGCAGGCGCACTCCCGGCCGGACGGGTCGACGACCATGTGACTGATCTCCCCCGCCAGCGCCGAGCTGCCGCGGTACGGCTTGCCGTCGATCATCAGCCCGAGACCGAAACCGGTCGCCATGTACACCGTCGCGAAGTTCGTCGACTCGGGATACCGGCCCAGCCAGAAGTCCCCTACCGCGGCGCAGGTCGAGTCGTTCTCGACCAGTACCCGTGCCGACGTCATCGATCGGAGCGCGGACTCCAGGTCGTACTGCCGCCAGTAATGCGTCCGTGGGTTCAGCCGGTAGGCCAGCTCGCGGACGTTCAGATGGCCGGCCACCGCGACTCCGATTCCGCGCAGCGCGTTGCCGCCCATACCGGCCTGGCCGACCAGGCGGTGGGCCTCCTCGACGAGCTGCGCCGTCACCTCCGCCGGCCGCCTGCTCCCGGCCCCCTTGCTGACTTGCCGAGCGATCAGCGTTCCGTCCAGATCCACCAGCACGTAGCTCGTCCGCAGATAGTCCAGCGAGACGCCGACGGCGCTGCGTGCCCGGCCGTTGATCCGCAACAGGGTCCGCGGTTTCCCCGGCGCCGAACGGGCCGCCTGCCCGCCTTCGACGATCAGGCCGGCATCGAGCAGTTGCCGTACGACCCGGGTGATCGTCGCGCCGGTCAGGCCGGTAGAGGTCGCGAGCTCCGTACGGCTCACCGAACCGATCGAACGGATCAGACCGAGAATCGCATCCGAGGTCTCCGCCGCGCTCGGCCGACCGACGTTCCCAGCCATCCGGCTCCCTCCCGCATTTCTTACATCAGGTTAGTAACCTACGCCGTCACCAGCAGGGCAGAATGGCCGGCATGGCCTTACGACGATGGGCGGCGACGTTCGCCAACGGGACCGTGCTCGCGACGATGGAGAGCCTGAACGCGCGGCACCCGTGGAGTCACAACGATCACTTCCACAGCTGGATTCTCGCGAACCTCCCCGAGCGACGGCAGTCGGCGCTCGACGTCGGGTGCGGGCGCGGCGAACTGCTGGCCTCGCTCGCGCCACACTTCGCGAGCGTCCACGGCGCCGACGCCGACGCGACCATGCGCGAAGAGGCCGCGCGACGTTGCAGCGGCCTGGCCAACGTCGCCGTCGAGTCCGTCGACTGGACCGCGAGCCCAGGCGCCCCGTTCGACCTCGTGACGATGATCGCGGTGCTGCACCACCTCGACGTCACGAAGGCCTTGCGGGAGGTACGCGGGTTGCTCGCCCCGGGCGGCAAGTTCCTCGCCGTCGGCCTCGCGACGCCGCGGAACCTCCGCGATCACGCCTGGGACCTCGCGTCGGCGGTGACCAACCCCGTCATCGGGTACGTCAAACACCCCTGGCCGAGCCCGGCGGGCAAACAGCCGCCGCCCTTCCCCGTCCAGGACCCGGCGCAGTCCTTCGACGAACTGCGCGGGCTCGTCGACGACGTGATGCCGGGCGCCGAGATGCGGCACCGGCTCGGCTTCCGCCACACGATCGCCTGGACCAAACCCGAATGACACGATCCGCCCTCCGACCGGGAGCCCGTCAGTGATCATCAAGTCGGTCAGCGTCGACGCGTACCGCTCCATCGACACCTCCGGCCCACTGCAACTCGGCCCGGTCACGGTACTGATCGGCCGCAACAACTCCGGCAAGTCAGCCCTGCTCAGAGCAATGTACTTGGCGCAGGGCGGTGCACGATTCTCCACGGGGGACCGCCGACTGCTCAGCTATCAATCGTCCAAAGTTGTCATGGAAGTGGCAGCCCCGTACGCCCCGCCCGTGCTGGATGCCTACTACCGCAGCCAGGGCCGTCAGGGAACCGTACCGGCCGATCTGGCGTTCAAGGTCGAGGCGGCGCAGAGTGTCAGCAGTCTTCTTGTCTGGAACAATGGCCGAGCTGCCACTCAAGCCGCTGCAATGCCTTCTGCGCGTCCGAATCATCTGTTTGTACCGGTCTTCTCCCGCCGCAAGGTGAGCGCGTATGACTCCAGCGTCGACGCGGCCCGTTCGAGAAGTGTTGCGGTGACCGATCACGATCTGACCGCCTTGATCAGCTCGCTGTCCGGCGAGCACGCCGCAGGCCAGCGATTTCGTCAGCTCGTCAAGCGGGTGCTCGGTGACGGCGCGTCCATCGGTACGTACGCGACCGACAACGGCCAGCAACCCGGGTTCCAGCTCAATCAGTACCAGGGTGTCTCGCTGGACCGCATGGGCGAAGGCGTGAGTGGCGTCATCACCATCCTCGCCGAACTCGCCAGCCCCGGCCGCCGCGTCCTGCTGCTCGAAGAGCCCGAGAACGACCTGCACCCCGAAGCGCTGCACGAACTCCTCAACGTGATCCTGGAGGCCGTCACCGACCACGGGTACCAGGTCGTGGTCTCGACGCACAGCGATGTCGTCCTCCGAACGCTCGGCTCCGCGACCGACGCGGTCATCTACCGGACCACGCAGGCCCCGTCCGCCGACGGCGTGCCGACCACCACGTACACGCGGCTCGGCAGCGCCATCGAACGCCGCGAAGCACTCGCCGACCTCGGGTACGACGTCAGCGCGCCGGTCGGCTGGCTGATCTTCGAGGAGAGTACGGCCGAACGGTTCTTCCGCGAGATCCTGATCCCGGAGTTCGTGCCCAAGCTGGCCGGCTTCCGCGTACTCGCCGCCGGCGGAACCGGCAAAGTACAGCGGACGTTCGAGGATCTGCGCCGCTTCATGCTGTTCGTCCAGAAGTCGGACGACCCGGAGCCGGAGCCGCGCGCCTGGGTACTCGTCGACGGCGACCAGTCAGGACAGCGGGCGGCCACCAAGCTGGCCACGACCTTCACCCGGTGGCCGCCGGATCGTTTCATCACGTTCGAGCAGCCGGCCATCGAGCAGTACTACCCATCCCGTTTCAGCGACCGCGTCACCGCGATCGAGACGGCCCGATCCCGCGGCGCCGACTGGCTGGAGCAGGGCGAGCTGAAGGGTGAGCTCATCGCGGACATCTGCGCCTGGTACCACGGCCCGGATTTCTCCCGCGCCGAGATCGAGGAGTCGGCCCACGAACTCATCGACGTACTGCAGACAATCGCGTCGAAGCACGCGGGCCTCTACAAATAGCCGCTTCCACTCGACGGGCGGTCTTCATGGTGACCTCGCTACGACTGGCCGACGCGCACATCCATCTCTTCGCCAACTCGTTCAGCGACGAGCTGCGTCAGCGTCACCCGGAAGGCGAGCTGGCTCAGTACGAGAGCATCCGGACCACGTACGGCATCGAGGACGCCCTCGTCATCGGTTACGAAGGTGATGCGAGGTTCGCCGGCAACAACGCGTACATCTTGGGCCTGGCCGACGGTCGCAATTGGCTCCACCCCGTCATGTACGTCGACGAATCCACGGACCCGGATCATGCAGCCGCCCTGCTGGACCGTGGATACGCCGGGATCTCGGTGTACGTCGATCCCGGCCAATGCGCATCAGCCGGCTGGAAGGATTGGGCGAACCAGATCTTCGCGCTGGCAGGTGCGCGTTCCGCGCTGCTGAGCATCAACGCGCCGGCAGCGACCCACGCCACGATCGCCGAGCTGGCCGGCAGGCATCCGGGGGCGAGGATCTTGCTCAGCCACCTCGGTCTGCCCGGGGTCGCGCCGGCTCCGGACTCCGACCGACTGGCCGCCACTCGCGACCTCGTCCTCAACCACCCCTGCTGGGTCAAGCTGTCCGGAACCTACGCCTGCGCGCGACCTGGTGACCAGGACCCGTCGGCGGCGAGCCTGGCCTGGATGGATTGGCTGCTTGCGGCCGCCGGCGCCGACCGGCTGCTCTGGGGCAGCGACTTCTCCCCCGCCCTCGGGCACATGACGTACGAACAGACCATCGCGCTCCCGCCCTTGCGGGCGTTGCCGATCGCCGACCGGACCGGCATCTACGGCGCGAACCTGCGCCGGTTGCTGGCGGCTGACCACCAGGGCTAGGCGACCGGGAGGATCCAGGTTGCGGCGATGGCAAGGGACTTGGGACTGTGGTTCGCCTTTGCCGCCCAATCCTCCTGCGTCGCGGTGTAGCGGACGCTGGCGGTGAGAGTGAGGTTGGCGCTGGTCGGGATTGCGGTGAACAGGATCGGCGTCGCACCGCGAGGCGAATTGGTGGCGGTGGGTTTCGTGTTCGCGCCGAAGACATAGGTCATGACCGGACTGCCGACCGGACCGTAGACGGCGCTGCCGGGAGCCACGACGACCTTCGGCTTCAGGCCGACGGCGACGGCCAGCCAGTCCTTGCCCGGCGCGGCCCAGCCGAGGCCGGTGACGTACGCGGCTCGTACGCTGGCGTAGCGGCAGGCGGACAACCGCATGTCCTGCAGCGCGTACGCCGGTGAGATCGTCCTGGGCTCGTCGCAGGTCACCTTGTCGGCGGGGTACGGCGGCTCCTCCGAGCTCCCGAACCGGCCGGGATCGGTCCCGCCGTCCCAGAGCCCGAAGCTGCCGCGCTCACCGTCGAAGGCGACCTCGAGCTGCGCCGGGCCCTTCGTCCCCGCCACGGCGACGTACCCGGATCTGGTGCCGGACAAGCCGCTGAGCGAGTCCGCCCGGCCCGGGCGCAGGCTGCCGAGCGGATAACGGTGGCCGTCGGCAACGAGAGTGAGCTCGGGCACTTTCACCTCGGTGGCCGTCGCGGTCCGCAGGATCGGCCGGCTCAGCTCCGCCGCATCGATCCTGACCCCGACGAAGCTGCCCTCCGCGGGCGCCCGCAGGTCGCTCGCCCGGACGTCGGCACCCTCCGGCAGCTCACGCACCCGATCCGCCACCCGCACGGTCACCTTGCCCGCCGGCGTCATCACCGTGATCACCTGACCGGAAGTAAACGCCCCCGCCCGCACGACCCGTCCCAGCGCGGCGCGTTCCCGGTGATCCTGCCGCGACCACCAGATGTAGCCCCCGGCAACCAAGACGGCAAGCACCACAACCAGCCAACCCCACGAAAACCTGCGTTCCACCTTCGCCATGCCGGCCATTCTCACCGAGCAAAGGGTCCATACCGGAACTACTTCACGACGATCAGCCTTCTTCGGTCGCTTTGCCGGGGGCCAGTTTCAGGCCGATGACGGCGGCGATGATGCCGGTGAGGAAGAGGACTTTCAGGGCCGAGATGGGTTCGTGGTTGGCGATGGTCGCGTACAGGACGGTCAGCGCGGCGCCTACGCCCACCCAGATGGCGTACGCGGTGCCGATGGGGATGTGCTTGGCGGACCAACCGAGGCCGGCCATGCTGATCGTCAGGGCGACGAAGAAGATGATGGTCGGGGTCAGGTGGGTCAGGCCGGCGGATTCGCCCAGGGCGGTGGCCCAGACGGACTCGAAGACCGCGCTGATCAGCAGAACGATCCACGGCATGTCAGCTCACCACCTTGAGGCCGACGATCGAGCCGACCAGGAGGACCAGGAGCAAGGACTTGGTCCAGGTGGCCCGGTCCTTGCCGGTTTTGAAACCCCAGAGCAGGGTCAGGGTCGCGCCGATGCCGACCCAGACCGCGTACGACGTGCCGGTGGGCAGCGTCTTCATCGCCCACGCCAGACCGGCCATCGAAAGCGCCAGCGACACCACGAAGAGCACCGCGGGGCGTACACGCGTCAGGCCCTTCGATTCCGACAACGCCGTCGCCCAGACCGATTCCAGGACGCCGGCCAGGACAAGCACCAGCCATGCCATCACGACCACCTATTCGTGGCCGTCTTGTCGTGGGCGGGTACGGCTCCCTCGTCCGCGGACCCGATCAACAGGTCCCACCATCAGTGTACGAGAGCCGGAGCCGCTCAGCTGGTGACAATCCTCACCGCAGACCCGTACAGGCAGCGACGGCCAGTTTGTCGACGTAGTCGTTCATTTCGTGGCCGGAGTGGCCCTTTACCCATTGGAAGGCGACGTCGCCGCGGACGGTGACCAGCTCCACGAGCGGCTCCCACAGGTCCCGGTTCGCGACCGGCTTCTTCGCGGACGTGGTCCAGCCGCGCTCGAGCCAGCCCGCGTACCAGCGGTCGCGGAAGCAGTTGACGACGTACGTGGAATCCGAGACGACCAGCAGCGGACCGTCGTTGGCGCGGACGGCCTCCAGGGCGGCGCGGATCTCCATCCGCTGGTTCGTGGAGACGGCCTCGTGACCGGAGGCGAACTCGGTCTTCGACAGCGCCCACGCCCAGCCACCGGGGCCAGGATTGCCCGAACAGGCACCGTCGGTGAACACCGAGCGCGCTCCGCTCGGGATGGTCATGTCGGGCGGGCGCGGACGACGCGTACGAGGAGCAGGCATAAGACCGAAACCTTACTCCGCCGGGCCGGGAGCACACGAAGCGTACCCGTCCCGGGGTGGAGGTCACGATCCGGTGACTGCTGTAACGCGAGTGGGCGGCACCGCGATTTACCGGACAAGTACCCGTACGGGGCGGTGCTTTCAGGTGTGCCGGGAAGTCTGGTCGGCGATGTGCTGTCACCTGCCCGAGAACCTGAGGAGCCCAAGATGTCGAGAGTTCGTCGTTCTGTTGCCGTCGCCGGTGCGGCCGTGGTGCTGGTCGTCAGTGGTTGCTCGGGTGGTTCGGACAAGGCAGCTACCGATGCGGCCGGAGCGTCCCCGAGCAGCTCCTCCCCCACGCCGAGCACCCCGTCCACCTCTTCGACTCCTACCGTCGCGACCCCGCCACCCAGTCCTTCGGTTGCGGCGCCGAGCGTGCCGGCGCGCACCGCGGCCGAGCTGACCAAGGCGTTACTCGCGTTGACGGATCTGCCCGCCGGGTTCGCGATCGACACCGATGCCGGCGACGACGGGTCCGGGGTGAAGGTTTCGTCCAAGGACCCGAAGTGCGCGCGGCTGGTCGCGCTGACCAACGCCGACAAGCTGCCCGGCTCCAAGGCGTCGGCCGGCCGGTCGTACTCCGGCGGCGAGCAGGGTCCGTTCGTCGACGAAAGCCTGGACGCGCTCGGGTCGAAGGCGGCGGTCGGCGCGTTCCAGCAGTCGTTCCGCAAGGCGATCGCCGGATGCCGCTCGATGACGCTGACGATCGCCGGTCAAGGGCGGTCCACCATCAACGTACGCGAGGTGTCGGCGCCGAAGGCCGGGACCGATCCGGTCGCGGTCCGGTTCAGCGCGAGTGGCGGGTCGATGGACGGCCTGGAGATCACGATGTCCACCACAGGCATCGACGACGTGCTGCTGGCCATCACCGTCGTTGCCGGCCTGCCGGAGGACCTCGAAGGTGCGATGACGACCGCCGCCGACAAGGCGAAGGCCACCCTCGGCGCGAGCCGCTCCGGTACCTGACAGCGGCCCCGGGCGTCCACGTCAGGGGCGGATGATGACCTTGAGTGCCTCGCGGTTGTCCATCGCGCGGTAGGCGTCGGCGATGCCGGCCAGCGGGAGCTCCAGGTCGAAGACCCGGCCCGGGTTCACGCTGCCGTCGAGTACGCCAGGTAGCAGCGTCTCGATGTACGCCCGGGCCGGCGCCGGCCCGCCGGTGAGCGTGATGTTCGGGCCGAACAAGCTCGAAAACCCGACCGGCGCATCGTCGTACTGCGGTACGCCGACCCGGCTGATCACACCACCCGCACGCACGACGCCGACCGCCTGGTCGTACGCGGGCATGTGACCCACCGCTTCCAGTACGACGTGCGTACCGTCACCGCCGGTCAGCTCACGTACACGGGCAATGCCCTCCTCGCCACGCTCGGCGACGACCTCCGAGGCACCGAACTCGCGGCCGAGGTCAGTACGAGCGGCATGCCGCCCCATCAAGATGATCTGCTCCGCACCGAGCTGCCGCGCGGCCAGAACCGCAAGCAGGCCGACCGCACCATCGCCCACCACAGTCACCGTCGTACGCGGGCCGACGTGCGCCTTGATCGCGGCGTGGTACCCGGTCCCGTACACGTCGGACAGGGTCAGCAGCGACGGCACCAGCGGACTGTTCTCCTCGACCGGAACCGCGACCAGCGTCCCGTCAGCGAGCGGCACCCGGACGGCCTCGGCCTGCCCGCCGCCAACCTCGCCCGAGTTCCAGAACCCGCCGTGCCGGCACGACGTCTGCAGACCTTCACGGCAGAAGTCGCACGTACCGTCGGACCAGGCGAACGGCGCGATCACGAAGTCGCCCGCCTTCACCGAGCGGACCTCGGCCCCGGCGTCTTCGACGATGCCGACGAACTCGTGCCCGATCGAGGTCCCTCCCGGGGTCGCGGGCATCGAGTGGTACGGGTGCAGATCCGACCCGCAGACACAGGCCCGTACGACCCGCACGATCGCGTCGGTCGGCTCTTTGACGATCGGGTCCGGCACGTCGATCACGCGGACGTCACCGGCGCCGTACAGATAGGTGGCACGCATCAGAATTCCTCAGTATCCGGTCGGGAGACGTGCTTCGTACACGCCTTCGAGAAGGTTGCCTTCGGCGACGTGGAGGGTTTGGCCGTTGGGGTATCAGTGAACGCGCGCATCCGGTGCGGTGGGAGTCCCTGGTGATCCAGGTATTGCCAGTACCTCCTTCGCCGGCCGGGGTTACAGTGGCAGGACCATGAGTTGCGGTGGCGGGATGCCGACATGATCGTGGCGGGCGCCGGTTGCGGTGACCGCGGGCGATGAGCTTCCTGGACCCTGGGCGGTTGTGGCTGCTGGTGCTTGTGCCGGCGGCCGTCGCCGCGTACCTGGTGCTGCGCCGCCGCCGCGCGACGTACGCCGCGCGGTTCACCAACATCGCGCTGATCGATCGGGTCGTGCCGCGCCGTCCGCAGTGGCGGCGCCATCTCACGGTCGGCCTCGTACTGCTCGCGGCCGCGTCGTCGGTGGTCGCGTTCGCCCGGCCGAGCAGCGTGGTGAAGGTACCGCGGGAGCGCGCCACGATCGTGATGACCATCGACGTGTCGCTGTCGATGATGGCCAACGACATCGAACCGAGCCGGCTCGAGGCCGCGAAGAAGTCGGCGAAGAGCTTCATCAGCCGGCTGCCGAAGAAGTTCAACGTCGCCCTGGTCGCGTTCGCCGGTACGGCCACCATCGTCGTGCCCCCGACCACCGACCGGGCCGTCGTGATGCGCTCGATCGACGGCCTGCAACTGGCCGAGTCGACCGGCACCGGCGAAGGCATCTTCGCCGCGCTGCAGGCGATCACTCAGGTACCGCCGGACCCGGATCACCCGACCGAGCCCGCGCCGGCCCGGATCGTGCTCGAGTCGGACGGCAAACGGACCGTCGGCCGGACCATCCAGGAGGCGGCCGCCGCGGCGAAGGCGAAGAACGTGCCGGTGTACACGATCACCTTCGGCACCGACTCCGGGTACATCGAGATGGACGGCATCCGCCAGCGGGTACCACCGGATCGCGGCGAGATGGAGCAGATCGCCGGCATCACCGGCGGTCACGCGTACACCGCGCAGTCGGCCGGGCAGCTCGACGACGTGTACAAGGACATCGGCTCGTCGGTCGGTTACGACAAGCAGGACAAGGAGATCACGTCCCGGTTCGCCGGTATCGCGATGCTGCTCACGTTCCTGGCCGGCGCCGCCTCGATCGCCACCGCCACCCGCTTCCCCTGAGCTCAGTCGGCCTGGTCGTGGGCATCCAGGATCTGCTGGTACGCGGTCGCGAACTGTGAATCCCCGCGCGCCTCCGCCTTCTTGATGGTCGCGAGCAGGATCTCCCGCCCGGCCTCCTGGTTCCCGGTCGCGATCGCCAGATCGGCTTCGGCCGCCCGGAGATGGATCTCGACGCTCCACGGCAACGTCTCGAACCAGCTGTTCACTTCGGCGACGAGCTGCGCGGCTTCGTCGGCGCGCTGCCGGCGTACGGCGAGCCGTGCGAGCAACGCCGTGGGCCAGGCGAGGTGGTAGTAGCTCGACACCGAGCGGAAGTTGGCCGCCGCTCGGCGGAGCAGTTGTTCGCTGTCACCGAGTTCGCCGAGCTCCATTTTGATCTCGCCGAGGATGGCCAGATCGAGGCCTTCCATCATGCTGCCGGGCACGCTCAGTTGCAGGATCTGCTCGAACCATTCCTGCGCCGCCGCGTAGTCGTGCAGGTCGGTGTACGCCGAGGCGAGCGTCCGGAGCACGACGGAACGCATCGACTCCGGTCCGCCGGGTTGGTCGATCAGCGCGAGCGCCCGCGTACTGTGCGTCAGGGCAAGCTCCGGTTCGCCGGCCCAGCGGGCACCGTGGCTCATCTCGACCAGCGCACGCACCTGCAGGTACGGCGATTCTGCCTGGACCGCCAGTTCGAGGAGACGGGTTCCTTCGGTCAGGAGCTCACGCGGACTGCGGTGGTACGCGGGTAGTAGTGCGATCTCGGTGCGTACGTACAGCTCGAACGGACCGGCGGTTTTCAAGGCGTCGCGAACCGCTTCCAGGAGTTCGATTCTTGGTTCGAGGAGTTCCTGAGTGACGTGGTAACCGTTGAGCCGGATGCCGAGTTTCCCGGCCAGCTCCGCGTTGCCGGACTCGAGTGCGGTGAACGCTGCCGTACCGATCAGTTGCCAGGTACGGCCGAACCACAGCGTTGGATCGTCGGCGATCTGCTGCTCGGCGACGCCGAGGACCGGGTGGGCTGGTACTTCAAGGTGACTTGCCAGGGTCATGCCGTGATTGAGCTGACTGTCGGCCAGTGCTGTCAGGCGGTGCACCGCGGTGAGGTACCGGTCGCGTGGTTCGGCTGGGTTTCCGGTGACGGCGAGGCGGGCGGCTGAGTACGAGCGGACGAGATCGTGCAGTTTGTAGTACTGACCACTGACGAGGTCGACCAGGCCGAGCTCGACGAGTCGCTCGAACGCGGCCAGGCCGGTGGATTCGTCACAATCGAGGAGCGGCGCGGCGACCCAGGACGGGAATTCGGTGACACCTACCAGTGACAATCGCTCGAACAGCGCTTGCCCTTCTGGATCGAGCAAAGCAAGCGTCCGATCCAAACTGCTCCGCACCGCAAGATCACCTGCTACCAGCGAATCCAGCTGCAAACCGTGTTGAGCGCGGCGCCTCGGGGCGCTGACCGGAGGATCGTCGTGGCCGGCGAGCAGAGTTGGGAGCGCGTCCTCGCCGGAGAGGGCGAGCCGGGCCCCCACGATCCGCAGCGCCAGCGGGAGCCCGGCGCAACCGGTCACCAGCGTGCGGGTCGCATGGTCGCGCAGTGGATGACCGACCAGACGGGTCAACAGGCCTCGGCTCGCGTCGGCGTCCAACGGCAAAACCTGCCGATGGACGACACCGCTCGTCGGCCCGTCCGTCGGCGGCGGAGTGGCCGATTCCGGCGAGGTGCAGGGCATGGTCGCCGGCGGTGCCAGGTCTGGGAGGGGGCGGCGGGAGGTGATGATGGCGGCGGAGGCCGGGCCGGTTGGCAGCAGGAGTTCGGCGTCGGGGCTGTGGAGGGCATCGTCCAGTACGACGAGCAGGCGGCGGTCGGCGGTCTGCTCGCGGAAGAGCGCCGCGCGGTCGTCGAGTGACTTGGGGATTGCGCGTGGTGCCACTCCTAACGAGCGAAGCATCCGGCCGAGCAGCGTCTGCGGCGGCACCGGCGCACCGTGCACATCCTGCAGCCGCGCGAACAACTGCCCGTCAGGAAACGCCGCACTGACCAGATGCCCGATCCTCGTAGCAGCCGCCGACTTGCCCACGCCGGCCGCACCCCACAGGCAGTAGACGCGAGCAGTTCCTTTGAGTACTCCTTGCGCTTCTTCCAGCAGATCATCGCGTCCGGCCAGCACGGAGATGTCAGCAGGCAACTCCCTGGGTACGGCATCGCCGCCGGTACCGGGCAACCTCAACGCCGGATCATCGCGCCGGACCGCGAGATACAAACGTCGTACCGCGGGTGCCGGATCGAGCCCGAACTCACCTGCCAGCCGATCCGCCAACCCGGAGTACGCCGCGAGTGCATCCGCCTTGCGGCCGGCCCGGTACAAGGCCGTCATCCAGGCGATCACCAGCTGCTCGCGCAACGGATCGGCCTCGACGCGTGCGGCGAGTTCGTCCGCCAGCGCGTGGTGACGACCGGCGGCGAGGTCGGCGTCGATCCGGTCCTGCTCGGCCGCGCGCCGCTCTTCCTCCACCCCGGCAAGAGCATGCGTACCCACGAACAAGTCGGCGAGCGGCTCGCCTCGCCACAGTACGAGCGCCGTACGCAACTTGTCCGACCGTTCGACCGGGTCGATCGTCCGCCGCGCCTCCGCGACCATGCGCCGGAAGCGGTACAGATCGACCGCCTCCGGCTCGACTACCGCCCGGTACCCGTCACGCGTGCCTTCGATTGGTACGCCGGTCTTGCGCAAGCGCGACACGTACACCTGCACGGCCCCAGCCGCGTCGGTCGGCGGATCGTGCGGCCAGAGCAGGTCGACAAGCTCTGTTGGCGCGATTACCTCGTTCGCCTTGAGCAGCAGCGCCGCGAGCACCAGCCGCTCCTGCCTCCGCCCGATTCGGACCTCGGCACCATCGGTCCACACTTCCAGCGGCCCCAACAGGCGAAACTCCATTGCCGCAGAATACTGAGCTCACCTACCAACGGCAGCGGTGGAGGTCAGGCGGGTGAAGGTTGCGCCGGTCGCCGTCAGGTGGGTGGCGGCGTGGGTGAGGTCGATCAGGGATTCGGGCGTGTGGACGCCGGGCGCGACCGGTGGGCCTTGGCGGCCGATCAGACGCTCAGCGGTGAGCGCCAGACCCAGGGCGGTGAGGGGACGCTGGCCGCTCGGGTGGGTCAGCAGGTACGACTGGCGGAGGGGTGCGCCGGAGGAGTCGGTGCCTTCCAGCTCGATGCGGACTTCGACGGGCGGGATGCTGTCTTCGTGCACGGCGAAGGCGAAGGTCACGTCCTTGGCACCGGTCGCGAGGGCAACACTTGGTACGTCGGGAATCGCGATCGCCTGACCGGTGACGGTGGTGCCGTCGGCGCGCTCCACAGCAACCTCGGCGTCAGCGCCGTTCACCCAAGTGAAGACGCCGCCCCGGCGAACCAAGCCGGCCGTGGTCGCGGTGGCAAATCGTTCGAGATCCGCCACCCCGGCAGGTCCGCCGACGTCGTTCGCATCCAGGATCGCGCCGACGTGCACGGCATCCACCCGGCCGCCACCGGCTCGGGTGAAGTCACGGGCGGCCAGCAGGGTAGCGATGGTCGCGGTGCCGGCGCACCAGTGGCTGCCGATGGCGATCGGGGAGGTGGTCGGGCGCTGGGCCGCCGCGATCACCTCGGGACCGATGTCGGCCAAACCGCTGGAGATGCTCAGGTACGGCACGCCGCGATCCTGAGCGAATCGCAGCCCGTTCAGCTGGTTGTCCCAGAGCGTCGCGATCACCGCGGAGTACGCGCCGCCGGCCGGTAGCCCGAGATCCGGGCGACTCAGGTCGATCGTCGCGGTCGTCGCCGTACCGAGCTCGCCCGCGACCTTCCGCAGCCGCTCGGGTGTACGGCCGGCGATGGTCAGTGGCAGGTCCGGGTACCACCGGCGCAGCAGCGCGGCGGTGTCGGACCCGGCCTGCCCGGAACCGCCAAGGATGAGGACCGAAGATGTCTGTGCTGTGTTCACCCCCATGAAGCTACATGATGTAACCTACATTTTGTAACCACAACGAACGGACGGCAGATGGCACGACTGAGCAAGCAAGCACGGCGGGAGCAGTTGCTCGACGTCGCCGCCGAGCTGGTCCGCGGCAAAGGCGCCGACGCGCTCACCCTGGTCACGCTGGCCGAGGTCGCGGGCGTCAGCCGCCCGATCGTGTACGACCACTTCGGCACCCGCTCCGGCCTGCTGCTCGCGCTCTATCGCGAACTCGACGAGCGCCACCGCGCCGCGTTGACCGATGCCTTGCGTACGGCCGAACCCGGCACGATCGCCGACGTCATGAGCACGGCGTACTTCGCCTGCGCGATCGACATGCCCGAGTTCACGTCCTTGTCGGCCGCGCTCAAAGGCGATCCGGAGCTCGAAGCCATGCAGCACGAGCTCCTGGCCGGCTACGTCACCCTGATGGCCGACGCGCTCGCGCCGCATTCCCCATTGCCCAAGAACGTGCTGCGCCTACGCTGCCGCGGCGTACTGGGCGCGGCCGAGGCGATCGCGATCGAGCTCACCCACGACCGGACGACGGCCGCCGAAGCGACCGCTGCCCTGGCCGCGCTCATCCGCGACTGAGCGCCTCGACCATTCGCCGCCGGGCGGCGTAGTAGTGATCCGGCTCGAGCACCGGCCGGTCGAAGCGCACGTTCCGCTCCGGGTCCACGATGTCCAGCGCCGCCTCGGCCCCGTGCCTGGCGCGTACGGCCTGCAGCGCCCGGTAGTCCCACATCGCCTGCGCGAAGACGCGATGCCGGATCGACGGCCACGGCGTACCGTCCGGGCCGGGGTAAACGGCGAACGGGTCACCCGACGGGAACGCGCCACCGGCCGCGGTGTCCCGGAACGGATCGATGCGCCGGGTCGCGTGCCAGGTGTACCAGAAGTTGAACCCCCAATGCAGGAAGCCGTCCACCCCGGAAGCGAACAACTGGTGCCCGATCGCCCGGTTGCGTGCCGACGGCATGCCGATGAAGCGGTTCGCGACATCGCGGTCCTGGGACACGCAGTAGTACACGAACAGACGCTCCGGCCGCTGCGCGAGGAACGGCTCGACGTGATCGGTCGCCACGATCGGCACCGGCACTGCGCCGGACGTGTAGAACGAGTACTCGCTGAGGGCGTCGACGACCGTCCAGCCCTTGAGCAGATCGTCGACCACGGCCTTGGCGGCGAGGTAGGTCGCGAGCCCCTTCTCCCCCGACGGCTCGTCCGACACGTGGAAGACCACGTGCTCGCGGTCCCACTCCTCGTCCAGCACTGCCTGCAGCGCCGGGAGCAGCGCCTCCAGCAAGGTCCGGTACCGAGCGTCCGTCGCGTCGACATCCCACCCGAAAACGCGCTCCGGCTCCGAACCGTTCCGTCGTACCACGATGCCCGGCGTCTTCTCCGCACCCCACTGGGTGAACAGATGCGCGACCTCGACACCGACGATCCCGTTCCGCCGGCACAGTTCGAGCCAGCGCCGCAGCCGATCGAAGCCGAACTCGTACCCGTCGCTCGTCTCGGCGATGTCGATCAGCTGGACGACCGTGCGGTACGTGTCGACGGCGGTGTCGAGCGGCGGCGTCCACACCGGCGCGAGCAATGAGGTCGCACCCATCTCGGCCGCCGACGCCATGAACCGGTCGACAAGCCCCCAGTGCTCTTCGCTGAAGACCTCCACGCCATAGTGGTCCGCGAGCGCGTCGAGGTGCATCCAGTGGCTCGACACGATGCCGAGCGGCGGCAGCTCGACGCCGGTGAGCTCGACCGTGACCGCCTGTCGATACAACTCGGACCCGTCCGGCCCGGTCACGACGACAGTCAGTTCGTGTACGCCGGCGCGCGCCGCGTCGGCCGTACTGACATCGAACCAGACCGAGCTCCAGCTGCCGAACAGCACGGGCAGTTCGCCGTCCGCTGCGGGCCGAAGCACGTCCGGGTACAGGCCTGGCTGGTCGAATTCGTAGCCGTCGTCGTGCCCTGGGCGGGCGAGGAACGTACACGGCACCAGGTCGACGCACGAGACCGTGACCAGGTCGGCGGCGTCGCCCTCGACCCGTACCCGCGCCGGACTCGGTTCGCGGTACTCGTGGTCCATCGGTGGCCGGTACGCGAGCTGGAAGGACGCGTTCTCGCCGAGGAACGCCTGGAATCGGGTATCGGCCGACACTGCCCGTGGTTCCCGCGCCGGGTGCACCTTGGCGAGCGCGTCGCAGAGGACAAATGTCCAGTTCGCGGTCATCGACTGACCACTCCTTCCGCTCACTTGCGTGATTGTGGAGTCAATCATGCCGATCCGCGCAGCACTGCGCAACGGCGGTCTCAACACCGGGGCCAGGTCAGTTGCGGAAACACAGACCGGCTGGATAGGTTTCCGTCGATTGTTGCGATCGGGTCGCATCTGCGACCAATCCGAACCGGTGGAGGAACGCAGTGACGCGTGGGGCACGCAGGGTGGGTACGACGGTCCTGGCGGTGACACTCGGCGTGGCTTTCGGCCTGGTCGCATCTGCCTGCACCGCTGGGGTCGACGGCGGCGCGGGCGGACAAGGCGCGGCGGGCGGCGTGGTGGGGTCGTCGTCCGCCCCGAAGGAGCTGCGGCTCGCGATCGGAGGTGAGTCCGAGGACGGGTACGACCCGACGCTCGGCTGGGGCCGGTACGGTTCCCCGCTCTTCCAGTCGACGCTGCTGAAACGCGACGCCGACCTGAAGATCGTCAACGATCTCGCCACCAAGCACACCGTCAGTCCCGACGGTCTGGTCTGGACCGTGGACATTCGCACCGACGCCAAGTTCTCCGACGGCACGCCGGTGACGGCGGCCGACGTCGCGTACACCTTCAGCACCGCGAGCAAGAGCGGTGGCCTGACGGACGTGACCGGGCTCTCGCAGGCGGTTGCCGTCGACAACGACACCGTCGAGCTCCGGCTGAAGCGGCCGCAGAGCACGTTCGTGAACCGGCTGATCTCGCTGGGGATCGTGCCGAAGCATGCCCACGGCAAGGAGTACGCGCGGAAGCCGATCGGGTCGGGTCCGTTCAAGCTGGTGCAGTGGGACGAAGGCCAGCAGTTGATTGTCCAGCGCAACGATTCCTACTACGGTACGAGGCCCGCGTTCGAGCGGATCGTGTTCACCTTCACCGGCGAGGACGCTTCGCTCGCGGCGGCGAAAGCCGGGCAGGTGTCGATGGCGGCCGTACCGTCGAGTCTGGCGAAGACCTCGGTGCCGAAGATGCGGCTGGTACCGGTGAAGTCGGTGGACAACCGCGGGCTGATGTTCCCGTACCAGCCGGACACGGGCAAGAAGACCGCCGCCGGGCTGCCGATCGGCAACAACGTCACCGCGGACAAGGCGATCCGGCAGGCGATCAACCAGGTCGTCGATCGGCAGGCGCTGGTCGACGGCGTGCTCGAGGGGTACGGGTCGCCGGCCACCGGTCCGGTTGACGGGATGCCGTGGTTCGAGCCGTCGTCGGCGATCCAGGGCAACGACGCGGGCAAGGCGAAGGAACTGCTGGAATCGGCGGGCTGGAAGGACGCCAACGGTGTCCGGGAACGCGCCGGGGTCAAGGCGGCGTTCACCCTGCTGTACCCGGCCGGGGACACCACCCGGCAGGGTCTCGCGCTGGCGGTCGCGGACATGGTCAAGCCGATCGGGATCCAGATCACCACCAAGGGCGTGAGCTGGGACGTGATCGACAAGCGCCTGCACGCCGACGCGGTCCTGTTCGGCTGGGGCAGTCAGGACCCGACCGAGCTGTACAACCTGTACTCGTCCGGCTCGGCCGGTGTCGGGTACTGGAATCCCGGCTACTACGCGAACCCGGTCGTCCAGAAGAACCTCGACGCCGCGATGAGCGCGACCGACCAGGACGAGGCGACCAAGTACTGGAAGGCGGCGCAACGTGATGCCGACGGCAACGGTTTCGGGCCGTCCGGCGACGCCGCGTGGGCCTGGCTGGTCAACCTGCAGCACACGTACTACGTGAGCGACTGCCTCGATATCGGTAAGCCGCAGATCGAGCCGCACGGTCACGGCTGGCCGATCACGGCCGGCATCACCGGATGGCGCTGGACCTGTTGAGCACAGCTGCGCCGCGGTCCGCCGGACCGCCTCCCGTCGCGGACCGTGCGGCCGAGTCCCGAGCTTCCCACTGGGCACGCGCGATCGCCGCCCGGCTGCTCCGGCTGCTGCTCCTCCTCACCGCCGTCGCGGCCGCGTCCTTCGCGCTGATGGCCGCGTCCCCGGTCGATCCGGTCAGCGCGTACGTCGGCGCGGATCTCGCCGCGATCGGGCCGGAGCAGCGCGCCCAGATCGCCGAGCGCTGGGGACTCGACGATCCGCCGCTGCAACGGTTCGGTACCTGGCTGTCGCATATCGTCCGCGGCGACCTTGGCCAGTCGCATGCCTTCAATCAGCCGGTCGCCGACGTGATCGCGAACAAGTTCCTGACCAGCCTGGCCCTGATGGCGGTGGCCTGGTGCTTCTCCGGAATCATTGGCTTCACCCTCGGCCTGGTCGCGGGCGTACGCCGCGGGCGGTGGGCCGATCGCGTCATCACCTGGTGGGCGTACACGCTGTCCTCGGCACCGACGTTCTGGGTCGGTCTCCTGCTGCTGTATGCGTTCTCGGTGTCGCTCCAGTGGACGCCGATCTGCTGCGCGGTGCCGGTCGGCTCCGTCGCGGGCGAGGTCGGCTTGCTGGACCGGCTGCATCATTTGTTGCTGCCGGCACTCACTTTGAGCTTGGTCGGGATCGCGCCGGTTGTCCTGCACACGCGGCAGGCGGTCGCGGTCGCGATGGCGAGTGACTACATCGCGTTCGCTCGTGCGCAAGGCGAGCGGACATTGGGTCTGGTCGTGCATCGGGTGCTGCGGAACGCTGCCGGGCCGGCGCTGCTACTGCAGTTCAGTTCGCTCGGTGAGTTGTTCGGCGGATCGGTGCTGGCGGAACAGGTCTTCTCGTACCCAGGCCTGGGCGCGGCGACAACGACTGCCGCACTCGGGCAGGACGTCCCGCTGCTGTTGGCGATCGCGCTCTTCACCACGGTCTTCGTATACACGGGTAATCAGCTCGGTGATCTTCTACACGGCTGGATTGATCCACGGACGCGACGGCTCGAGGCGGCACCATGAGCGCGGTCACGTCGGTCCGTCGCCTCGGTGACCGGCGGCGGCGTACGGTCGTGTTCACCGCGATCTCACTGGCACTCGTGGTCACCGTACTGATCGCCGGAACGTTGTCGGTCGACGCGGCGAGCACGACGCACCTGGCCGACCGGAATCTGAGTCCGTCGTGGCAGCATCCGTTCGGCACCGACCGGCTCGGCCGCGACATGCTCGCGCGGGCGCTGTCGGGGCTGCGGCTCAGTCTGGTGGTGGGCGTCAGCGCGGCGGTGATCTCCGGTACGTTCGCCGTCCTGATGGCTTGCGCGGCCGCGGTCGGCGGGCGTCTCGTCGATCGGGTGGTCGGTTGGCTGGTCGATCTCTTCCTCGCGCTCCCCCACCTCGTCCTGCTGATCCTGCTCGCGTTCGCGCTCGGCGGTGGTACGCGGGCGGTGATCATCGCGGTCGCGGTCACGCACTGGCCGTCACTGACCCGCGTACTGCGCGGCCATGCCCGTCAGGTGATGTCGTCCGACTACGTCGCGATCTCACGCCGTCTCGGTCGCGGCCGCTGGTGGATCGCCCAGCGGCACGTCGTACCGCAACTCCTGGGCCATTTCCTGGTCGGTACGGTGCTGCTCTTCCCGCATGCCATCCTGCACGAGGCCGCGTTGTCGTTCCTCGGTCTGGGCGTCGATCCCGCCGAGCCGTCCATCGGCGTACTGCTGGCCGAATCGATGCGCTTCCTCTCCGCCGGCGCCTGGTGGCTGGCCGTCCTCCCCGGCCTCTGCCTGTTGATCACCGTGAAACTGGTCGACAGCATCGCCGAGAACACCCGAGCCCTACGAGACCCGAGGAGCCACCACCTGTGAGCCCGCTGCTCAGCATCACCGGGTTGCGCGTGACGTTCACGCAGTACACGCGGGGGTTGCGCCGCCGGGAGATCACCGCGCTGGCCGGGATGGATCTGACCGCCGACCGCGGCCAGGTCGTGGCGCTGGTCGGCGCGTCAGGTGCCGGCAAGACGCTGCTCGCCCACGCCGTACTCGGCATGCTCCCGCCGAATGCGACCGAGACCGGCACCATCGAGTACGACGGGACCGTGCTCGACACCCCCGCGCGCCGGCAGCTGGCCGGTACGGAGATCGCGCTGCTTCCGCAGTCCATCGACTACCTCGACCCGCTTGCGACGATCGGCCGCCAGGTACGCCGCTCAGCTCGCCTCGCCGGTCAGCCGTCGAGTGACGCGGCCGAGGCACTGGAGTCTCGGGGCCTCGGCCGGGACGTACTCGGGCGCTATCCGCACGAACTTTCCGGCGGCATGATCCGCCGGGTCCTCCTCACGATGGCGACGATGGGCGATCCCGAACTCATCCTCGCGGACGAGCCGACGCCGGGCCTCCCAGCCGCGGACGTGGCCGCCGTACTGCAGGACTTCCGCGCCTTCGCCGATGCCGGCCGGGCCGTCGTGCTCATCACCCACGAGCTCCGCGGCGCGCTGGCCGTCGCCGACACGGTCGTGATCTGCCACGACGGCCGCACGGTCGAGACCGCCGACCCGCGCGCATTCGCCGAGGATCGCCTGACCCATCCGTACGCCCGTGCGCTCTGGCATGCGCTCCCCGCCAACGGCCTGATCGTCCCGGAGGCTCAGCCGTGCTGATCGCGAAGGACCTGTGGTTCCGCTACCACGACGACTGGATCGTCCAAGGAACGTCGCTGTCGCTCGAACCCGGCGACGTGGTCGGCCTGCTCGGCCCGAGCGGCTGCGGCAAGAGCACGATCGCCCGCCTGCTGGCCGGCCTCCTCACCCCAACCACTGGCGAAATCACCGTTCCACCCCACGATCCCGGACCGTACCCGGTTCAGCTGGTCTTGCAGCACCCTGAGCGCGCAATGAACCCGCATTGGAAGATCCGCGACGTACTCGCCGAGTCGGGCGCTGGCGAGGCCGCCATCGCGGCGGTGGACCCCAATCTCGTCAACCCCGGCTGGCTCGACCGATTCCCGCACGAAATCAGTGGCGGTGAACTCCAGCGGGTCAACCTGGCCCGCGCTCTGCTCACCGACCCCGCCTACCTGATCGCAGACGAAATCACCGCCAGCGTCGACGCCCTCACCCAGGCCCAGATCTGGCGCCTTCTCCTCGACCAGGCCGGCTCGAACCACATCGGCGTACTCGCCATCTCCCACGATCGCGACCTCCTGACCGCGATCGCCACCCGCACCATCGAGTTGGGCTAACGGTTCAGCGGGGCCACGGCAATGTGCGGGCGACCGTGGAGGGGATGGGTGCTGATGTGCGCCCGGACTTCGAAGACGGACTCGATCAGGTCGACCGTGAGGACCTCCAGCGGCGGACCCTCGGCGACCAGGCGGCCGGACTGCAGGACGGCGACGCGGTCGGCGTGGGCAGCTGCCTGGTCCAGGTCGTGGAGTGCGGCGACCGTGGTTGTGCCGAGGCCACGCACCAAATGCAGGAGATCGAGTTGGGCGCGTACGTCGAGGTGGTTGGTGGGCTCGTCGAGCACGATCAGCGGCGCCTGCTGGGCCAGCGCCCGCGCGACCAGGACGCGCTGACGTTCGCCACCGGACAACGTCGAGAACAACCGCTTCCCCGCCCCGGCCAGGTCCACCTTCGCCAGCGACCGCTCGACGATGTCACGATCGGCGCGGGTTTCGCGGTCGAGCAGGCTCTTGTGTGGCGTCCGGCCCATCCCCACCATCTCGTCGACGGTGAAGTCGGCAGCCATCGTCTGATGCTGCGTGACAACGGCCCGGCGTCGCGCGATCGTCTTCGCGGGCGTACGCCAGACATCGTCGTCGCCGAGCAGCACCGTCCCGGTGGTCGGCCGCAACGCGCGGTAGATCGCCCGCAACAGCGTGGACTTCCCGGCACCGTTCGGACCGATGATCGCGACGAACTCCCCCGGCTGCACGGTCAGCTCGACGCCGGCCAGGATCGGCAGCCCGTCCACGACCACGCCGACGTCGCGTACGACCAGCCTCATGCCGTACCTCGCCGCAGCAGCCACAGGAAGAACGGCGCGCCGAGCGCCGCGGTGAACACCGTGATCGGGTATTCATTGGGGCGGTCAACAGTCCGCGTCGCCAGATCGACCAGGACCAGGAACACCGCGCCACCCAACGTTGCAACCGGCAACAATTTGCGATGATCCGCGCCGACCACCAGCCGCGCCGCGTGCGGAACCATCAGCCCGACAAACCCCACTCCCCCGGCGACCGCGACAGCCGTTGCGGTCAGCAACGAGGAGACCAGCAAGAGTACGATCCGCAGTCGATGAATGTCGACCCCGAGCGCGGACGCGTCATCGTCGCCGACAGCCAACGCGTTCAGCCCGCGACCTTGCAACATCAGGTACGCCGCCGCAGCCACCATCACCAGCACCGGCAGACCGAGGTCGGACCAGTCGGCGCCCGCGACACTACCCATCAACCAGAACAAGATCCCGCGTACCTGTGTCGGCTCCGCCCGCAACTGCACCAGACTCGTACCCGCCATCGCCAGGTAACTCACCGCGACACCAGCGAGAATCAGCCGCGTGTCAGCCAGCCGTCCCGACCGTTGCGCGAGCAGAAACACCGCAAGCAGCGAAACACTCGCACCGATGAACGCACCGGCCGACGTGGTCAGACCCGCCAGCCCCGCACCCATCACCAGGACCGCACCCAACGACGCGCCCGACGAAATGCCGAGCACGTACGGATCGGCCAACGGATTCCGGATCAGCGCCTGCAGCGCGACACCGGCAACGCTCAGCGCGGCTCCGACGATCGCCGCGAGCAGCACCCGAGGTACGCGGATCGACCAGATGATCTGTTCCGTGAGTGGTTCCGGCGGCGTACCACGACCGCTCACGTGGTACCAGATCACCGACCAGACCTGATCGACCGGCAACGCCACCGTGCCGATCGAGATCGAGGCGGTGACGACCACGACCAGGAGTACGAGCAGCCCGACCGGGCGTACGACGGTCATCTGCTGAACTTGTCAGGATGCGCTGCCTTCGCGATCTTCTCGACCGCGTACGCGTTCAGCGGACCGAGGTACGCGCCGTCGGCAACTGTCGTGAACGTGCCGGTCTTCGCCGCGTTCCACTGCGGGAACTGTTTCAGCAGCTTCGCGGCTTCGTCCGCCGGTTTCTCCTGTGGCGTGAAGGCGCCGACCACCAGTACGTCGACGTCGGCCGCCGCGAGTTGCTCGGCGTTGATGGTCCGGGTCGCGTCCGACGACTGCCCGGCGAACGCGTTCACCCCGCCGGCGGCCTTGATCACGTCGTCGTAGATCCCGCCGGTCATCACCGCCGGCAGGCTGTTCTCGTTCATCATCGACATCCCCGGGTACATGATGACGACCTTCTTCGGCGCGCTGCCCTGCACCTTCGTCCGCACCGCGTCGATCCGGGTCCGCAGCCCGGCCACGGTGTCGGCGGCCTTCTGCTGCACGTCGAAGATCTGGCCGAGGAGCGTCAGGAAGGCGAACGACGACTCGACGCCTTGCGCGTCGTACGCGGCCTTCTCGGCGGCCGTCGCCTGCGGGTTGCCGAAGGCGCAGTTGACCGGGTTCACGATCGTGGCCGCGCCCGCCGCCGCGAGCTGCTCCCGGGTGGCGAACCCGCTGGACGCCTGGAAACCGCCGGACCAGGTCGACACGACCAGGTCCGGCTTCAGCGCGAGTACCTGCTCGGCGGGGACGTCGAAGTTCTTGTTCATCGACAGACCGCTCTTCGGCAGCGCTGCCACCTTGGCGACCATCGCCGGATCGTCCGAGACGCCGTACGACTGCCCGTTGGCGAGCACGTTCTTCTGCAGACCGAGCAGGACGAAGCTCTCCGCTTCGCCGACCGAGGTGCCGTTGAGGATCAGTACGCGGGACGGCGGTTCGGTGAACGTCTGATTCAACCCGCAATTGCCGATCGTCAACGGGTAGGTCGTCTTCGCCGGTTTCGTCGTGGCCGCCACTTCGGTGGCCGGGGTGGCGGCGGGACCGGAACATCCGGCGGCGGCCAGGACGAGAAGCAAAGCCACACTGCGTTTCACGGCGAGGATTCCTTATCGAGCGACGTTGAACCAGGTCCGCAGCTTCGGGACCCGGCTGAGGAGGAGCTGATCGAGGACCAGGGCCGCGACCAGAGTGATCCCGAACAGCGGCAAGAAGAGCGCCAGCGCGACGACCAGTACGGCCAGCGCCGGCGTGGCGCGGAGCGGTAGCCGGCCGCGCGGCGCACCGAGCGACTTGCCCTTCGGACGGCGGCGCCACCACATCAACGGTCCGCTGACAGACATGAAGACGACGCCGAGACAGAAGACCGTGGTGAGCCAGAAGTTGACCGTACCCAGCCGCCTGCCTTCGTGCAGTGCGATGCCCTGCGCGACGACCTTCGCCAGCGCCGGGTAGTCGCTGTAGCCGTACGTCGAGACCACGCGGCCGCCGTACTGGTCGACGTGCAGCGTACGTTCCTTGCCGGGGTCGTCGAAGGCGTAGCCGATCGCCGAGAACACACCCTCGTCGTCGGCGGGCAATGCGATCGTCATCGGGCGCCGCAGTGCGTTCCGTACGCCGACCTCGACCGCGGTGTCGACCGTCGCGATCGACTTGGTCCGGTCCGCCGGGTTGGAGCGCGGAACCTCGGTCTTGCCCAGACCCCACGGCACGGTGTGGCTGTGTGGGAGGGACTCGTCGAGCGTCGAGGTCGGGTTCGAGAGCGCGCCGGGATCCTGGCTCCAGAACGAGGTGCCCTGTTGGGTCGCGAGCTCCTGCGTCTTCGCGCCCCAGAACCCGGTCCACGGCAGGCCCGACACGATCAGGAACAGCAGGCCGGCGCCGAGCACCGCGCCGGTCCGGCCGTGCCGCGATCGCAGCACCGCCCCGGCCGCCCCCGCGGCACGCCGCCGCGCTCGCGCCACCCGGCCACGGAAGAACAGGTAGTAACCGGTCAATGCCATCACGATCGCCCAGCAGGCCGCGATCTCGATCACGTAGTCGCCCCACCGCCCGGCCAGCAACTCGCCGTGCAGCAGGATCGCCGCGCCCGACAGCGTCGTGTCCGGGTCGAGCGATCCGAGCACCTTGCCTTCGTACGGATCGACGAACACGTCGCGGGAGCCCGCGGGCGTGGAGACGGAGAACACCGTCGAGCGATCCGGGCCGGACGGCTCGGTCATCGACACCACGGTCGCGTCCGGAAGCGCCTGGCGGACCGCGCCGAGCTGCGCCTCGTACGGCTGCGCGACCAGGCCCGCGGGCTGCTCGACCTTCATCACGTCCGCATGCAGCACCGGTTCCAGCTGGAACCGGAACAGGTAGATCAGACCGGTGACCGCCAGGATCAGCACGACCGGGATCACCAGGAAACTCGCGTAGAAGTGCCACCGCCAGAAGGCACGGAACAACCCGGCCCCGGGCGCCGGCTGCCGCACTTCGCTCACAACCCCACTCCTTCTCCACGCTGTCCGGACAAGGAGTCGGTCGGGGGCCGCGATCAGTTCCAGCAGCTCGATGTGGCGTGCGCCACAGTCCCGTTCAGCAGGCGTACGCGCGGGGTGCTTTCGGGGCACCTGCGATCATGGTGCGGTCATGAGGCACAGCTGGGGATTCCGGGTCGCGCGGGCGGTCACGTTCGCGGGTACGTCGGTGCTGCTCGCGATGCTCGGTCACGTACTGATGTCCGGTACCGCGGTGCCGTGGTGGGCGACGGTGATGTCCTTCGCCTGGATCGCCACCGCCGCCTGGATCGTCGCCGACCGCGAACGCGGCATCCCGTTCGTGATCACCAGCACGCTGGTCTCCCAGGCCGCCTTGCACACGGTGTTCAGCCTGGCCCAGTCCATCACCCAGCCGAGCTCACACACCAGGTCGGGCATGGGTCGCGGCACCGGCATGTCCGAGATGTCTGGCATGTCCGGCGAGCACGGCGGCATGGCGCACGCGCACCACATGTCCGGTGCCGCGTCGGCCGGGATGTTTACGGCTCACGTGCTGGCCGCGCTCGTGTGCGGGGTTTGGCTCGCGTACGGCGAGCGGGCCGCGTTCAGCATCCTCCGGTCGTTGGCCACCCGGCTGCTGTCACCACTGCGACTGCTCGCGGGCCAACAGCTGACCGAGCACCGGCCGAGCATCCGGCCGGCCAGTTCCCCGCGGCCGCTCCGGGACATCCTGCTCGTCCACGCCATCACCTCCAGAGGTCCACCAAGAGCACTCGCTGTCAGCTGACAGCAAGCACCACCCGGGCGAAGCGTGACCACCAAACGGCATCCACCGCCCGGGTACAGGCATGCCGTCCGGCATCGCCTCTCCGCTCACCGGCGGCCACTCATGCAGTCAGCCGCCGGACCCTGGACTTCCGAAGGATCAAGTCATGGCTTCTGCCTTGCTGGACCCGACCGAGCTCGCGCTCGCCGCCCGTAGCGGCGATCGCACCGCGCTCGACAGCTTCGTTCGTACGTTGCAGCGTGACGTCCGGCGCTACGTCACCGCGCTCAGCGCCGACCCGAACTCGGCCGACGACCTCACCCAGGAGACCTTCCTCCGTGCCCTGAAGAGCCTGCACAGGTTCGAGGGCCGTTCGTCGGCGCGTACCTGGCTGTTGTCGATCGCCCGCCGCACTGTCGCCGACGACCTGCGCCGCAAGGCCTCCCGTCCGCGGATCGCCGACCGCGACTGGCAGCGCGCCGCCGAACAGTCCCAGCCGACCCAGCTCCCCGGCTTCGAGGAGCGCATCGCGCTGGCCGAACTACTTGACCAGCTCCCCGCCGGCCGGCGTGAGGTGTTCGTACTTACCCAGTTGGCCGGCGTCCCGTACGCCCAAGCCGCAACCCACCTCGGCTACCCGGTCGGCACCGTTCGTTCCCGGGTCTCCCGGGCCCGAACCGACCTGGCCGACCTGCTCGCGGCCTGAGAGCAGGAAGCGGCCGCCTCCCGTAGGTTCCGGGGGCGGCCGCTTCCGGGGACATCGCCGGTTCACTGGCTCACTTATTGGGTCACTCACTGGCTCACCGGCGCCTCCGTCGTGGCTGGGGCCGGCTTCGGGGTGCGGAGCCAGACGACCGTGGCGATCGCGCCGGCGGCGGCAATCACCGCGGCGCCGATCAGGGCGGCGGAGTAGCCGTTGGTCAGGGCCGGCAGGTTGCCGAGCTGGTTGGCACCGTTGCTGGAAGCAACTGCCGTGATCGCGGCCAGCCCGAGGGCCGAGCCGATCTGGTAGCTGGTGTTGACGATGCCGGATGCCAGGCCGCCCTCTTCCGGACGGGCCGAGGACAGCGCCAGACCGAGGCTGGGGATGAAGGCGAGCGACATACCCGCCGCCGCGACCAGCGACGCCGGCAGGACGTCGACCCAGAACGAGCCGTTCGACCGCAGCAACGACAGCAGGATCAGGCCGGCAGTCAGCACCGTCATGCCGGTGACCAGGGTTCGCTTCGGACCGATCGCGTTCATCAACCGCGGGGCGACCACGATCATGCCGAGCATGATGAACGTCGTCATCGGCAACAGTGCCGAACCACTCGGGAACGCGCTCAGCCCGAGCACCTGCTGCAGGTACAGGTTCAGGAAGAACCACATCGGCACCCAAGCCGCACCGAGCAGCAACTGGGCCACGTTCGCCGCGGCCAGGTTCGGGTTGGTGAAGATGCCGAGCCGCATCAGGGGCGTACTCCGACGTGCCTGCGATGCGACGAATGCGGCCAGCAGCACCACCGCCGCCAGTCCGACCAGCAACGTCTGCGCGGACGACCAGCCGGCCTCAGGCGCCCGAACGATCGCGTAGACACCCACACCGAGTCCGGCGGTCACCAGCAGCGCGCCGAGTACGTCGACCGAGCCCTTCGTGGCGGTTGCCCGCGGCATCAGGTACGGAGTCGCGGCCAGCGCGAGTAGCGCGATCGGGACGTTCAGGAAGAACACCCACGGCCAGGACAGGTACTCGGTGATCACTCCGCCGAGGAACACGCCCGCGGTGCCACCCGCCGGTGCCGCCGCGCCGTACAGGGCGATCGCCTTGGTCAGTTCCTTCGGGTTCGCGCCGAACAGCATCATCAGCAGGGTGAGCGCGGCCGGCGCGATCAGCGCGGCGCCGACGCCCTGGATCGCGCGCCCGGTCAGCTCGGCGCCGACCCCACCGGCGAGGCCGGCGACGACCGAGCCGGCCAGCAGGACCGCCCACCCGGCCGCGAAGATCCGGCGCGCGCCGAGCAGGTCGGACAGCTTGCCGCCGAGCAGCAGCAGCCCGCCGAACGCGACCACGTACGCGTTGAACACCCAGGACAGGTTGCCGGGCGAAAAGCCCAGGTCGGCCTGCATTTTCGGGAGTGCCACCCCGATGATCGAGGTGTCCATGATGACCATGAACTGCGCCGCGGCGATGACCGCGAGCGCCCACCACCGCCGACTCACCGGCGGTGCGGAATTCGTACTCATATTTACCCCTTACCCGTACAGGGTATCGGCGCGAGGCGCGCGATCCCTGGGAGTTGATCCGTGGAAACGATGGATACCCTAGGGGGGTATCCGGGAAAACACAAGTCCCTTCTGAGCGAGACTGGGAAGTGGAGGGAGGGTGCTCGTGACCGAGACAGCGACGCGGACGCGGACGCCGTGGTACCGGCGGGTGTGGACGGCCGTGTCCCTGCTCATCCTGATCGCGGTCGTCGAGTACATCGTGCTGCCCAAGCTCGCGCTCGCCCGCGAGTCGCTGCACCGCGTGGAGCAGCTCAACCTGAGCTGGGTACTGACCGCGGTCCTGCTCGAAGCAGCCAGCCTGGTCAGCTACTCGCTCTTCACCCGCGCGCTGGTCGCGCACAAGCACGTGAAGTTCTTCTGGATCCTGCGCTCGGACCTCACCGGGTACGGCGTGAGCCACGTGGTGCCCGGAGGCGCCGCCACCGCGACCGCACTGCGCTTTCGCCTGCTGGTGTCCGGCGGGGCCCGGCCCACCGATGTGACCGCGACCGTCACGGCAGAGGCGATCGGCTCGCCACTCGCGCTCGTACTACTCGCCTGGCTGACCTCCATCCCGGCGGTACTACTACGGCAGGTCACACCGGCGTACCTGACCATGTTCCTGATCGGACTGGTTGCACTTGTCGCCGGCCTGCTCGCCGTACGGCAGCGATCCAGGATCGAGCGGCTGTCCGCCCGCGTGCTGCAGGCGACGCTCGACCGGCTCCCGGACCGGGTCCGGCCGTGGATCTCATCGGTGACCCACCGCATGCGCGATCTCCTCGCCGACCGGGAGGTCCGCAAGGCGTTCCTGATCTGGGCCACGCTGAACTGGCTGCTCGACGCGGCAGTTCTGTGGACCTTCTTGGCCGCGTACGGGTACGTGATGCATCCCGTACCGCTCCTGCTCACGTACTGCGCCGCGAACCTGGCCGCCGTCATCCCACTGACCCCCGGCGGAATCGGCGTGGTCGAAGGCATCGCCGTCTCCACCCTCATCGGGTACGACGTGCCGGCGCAGACCGCACTCCTCGCGGTACTGTCCTGGCGCCTGATCCAGTTCTGGGCGCCGGTCCCGATCGCGGGCCTGACCTACCTGAGCCTGCGCGCCCAAACCGGCAGGCCCAAGCCGAAGAGCTGAGTCAGCCGCCGTAGCCGCGTTTGAGCAGGAACCGGGCGCCCGCGGTGTATCCCTTCGGCGTCAGCAGCGTGAAGCCGAAGACGTCGGCCAGCGTGTTCGTCGTGTTGAACGCGACGGCGACCGCGAGGGCATCCGAGAGTTGGGCGGCCGTCGCGCCCGCCGACAAGGCAGTCCGCAGGTCCGCGGCGGTGATGTTGCCGGTACGCACCAGGACGCCGAGCACGCGGAGCGTCGCGCGGAGTGGTTCCTCCAGCGGCGCCGACTCGAGGTCCTCGAGCGTCGCGGTCACGCGTGGCGCGTCGTCGTACGCCTGGGTCGCGGTGGCGGTGTGGGCGCCGATACAGAACGCACACTCGTTCACCTTCGACACGTACGCGGCCATCAGCTCGCGGTCCGCGACGGACCAGCCGGACGGACCGCGCATCGCCTGCTGCGTGAACGCCTTCGCCGGATTGCCGTAGAAGTCGGAGCGATAGAACGTGATCTTCGCGGCGTCGGGCAGCGCATGACCGGAGAACAGGCGGATGACCGTGAACAGCGCCTTGTTGCCCGCGCTGTAGCCGTGATTGAGGATGTCAAGACGCATCGGAGGTTCCCTCCCCCGTCGCCTCGGCAAGCGCGGCCAGCCCGGCGTCGTACAAACGGGTCGACTTGCCGACCGCGGCACAGACCACCAGCTCGAAGAGCTCGTCCTCGCTCAGACCGGACGCTTTGGCCGCCTGCAGGTCGCTGTCGGTGACCTGGGCCGGGCGGTCGGCGACCTTGTCGATCAGTACGCCCAGCGCCGCGGGTACGCCCTCGTTCGCGAAGGCCTGGGTACGCGACTCCACCGTGGACTTGCCCTCGCCGCGGACCACGCGCTCCTCCAGGGCTCGGTGCAGCGCTCGTTTCTCGTCCGGCACGACTCCTCCTATCATTTCTCAGCCTGCTGTAAGCCTGCGCGTGCTTACCATGCTTTGACTACCTGGGGAGGCCTCGTGCGGGCTACAAAAGTACTGGCGGCGGGAGTACTCGTACTGGCTTTGGTGACCGGTTGCCAAAGCTCACCTGGAGCAAGCAGCACCGCGCCGGACACCAGCGACGGGCACGACGAGATCGGCAGCAACCAACCCCAACTGGGCAGCAGCGACTGGCAGATGCACGACAGCCAGGTGGCCGGCCCGATGGAGCTCGCCGGGTACGCGGACCACGTCAGCGTACGCAGTGGCGAACCGTTCCGCTTGTTCGTCACGTCCTCCGCGGGCGCGTACACGGTTCGTGCCTTCCGGATCGGCTGGTACGCCGGCGCCGGCGCGAAGCTGATCTGGACCTCACCGAGCGTCCCCGGCAAGGCGCAGCCGCAACCGATCCTCACCAAGGACAGGATGATCACCGCGGCCAACTGGTCGCCCACGCTCACCGTGCAGACCAAAGGCTGGCCGGCCGGTAGCTACCTCCTGTTGCTACGGGCCACGAACGGCAAGGAGAAGTACGTCCCGCTGGTGGTCCGTTCGGACAGGGCCCGCGACGCCGTACTGATCGTCAGCGGCGTGAACACCGACGAGGCGTACAACGCCTGGGGCAGCTACTCGCTCTACCACGGCCCCCGCAAGTCGGCGGCCAAGAGGTCGTTGATGGTCACGTTCGACCGCCCGTACGACCTGAACGGCGCACGCGGCATGCTGACCGACAACGTGCCGCTGGTCCAGCAGGCGGAGCGCAGCGGCGTACGGCTCGCGTACGCGACGAGTGTCGATCTGCAGGCCGACCCGGGCTTGCTCAAGGGCGCCAAGGCGATCGTGTTCGGCGGACATGACGAGTACTGGACGCTGCCGGCCCGCGCGGCCATCACCAGGGCCCGGGACGCCGGGACGAACCTGGCGTTCATGGGCGCGAACTCGGTCTTCTGGCGGGTGCGGTACGGGCCGGACGCGCACGGTGCGAACCGGATCATGATCGGGTACAAGGACGCGAAGCTCGACCCGTCGCACAATGCGCCCGACACGACCGTGCACTGGCGCGCGGCGCCGTACCCGGACCCGGAGAACTCGCTGACCGGGATGCTCTACGAGTGCTTCCCGGCGAAGGGCGCGTTCACGGTCCTCGACCCGAACTTCTTCCTCTTCACCGGGACCGGCGCCGGGGCCGGATCGGCGTACGCCGGGCTGATCGGCGACGAGGCGGACCGCGCGTACCCGATCGCCGGAACGCCCGCGAACCTACAGGTCGTCGCCCACTCGCCGATCACCTGCGGGCCGAAGCACACGATCTCGGACGCGAGCTACTACACGGTGCCGTCCGGGGCCGGCGTGTTCACCACCGGGACGATCGAGTGGGTCCGCGCACTGCAGGGACCGGACCCGGAAAACAACGTCGGCCAGCCGTCCGTGGACTTCGCCCGGCAGGTGACCCAGAACCTGTTCAAGGCACTGGCCGAAGGCCCGCTGGGCCGCAAACACCCCGCCGTCGGCAACCTCCCGAGCCTCCACAACCAGGCCTCCACCTCCACCGGCACCGGCGGCCGCGTCGGACCCTCCAAGGGCCCGGTCCACCCCTGACCCGCGCAACCCTCCAGTTGAGCGGGTGTCCCCTCAACTGCAGGGTTGCCCCCTCGAATTCCGAGGGGGCAGCCCTACGCTTCAGGGGGCAAGGTCTTAATGGCCGGGGGTCGGCTGGTTCTGGTTCGGGTTTTGGTTGGAGTTCGAGTTCTGGTTCGAGCTCGAGTTGTTGTTCGCGTAGCTGCCCAGGACGCGGTCGGGTGGGGTGGTGAAGTGGTCGCGGGGCATCCCCTGGAGGGCACCGCGCATCGCCGTCTCCCAGATCGGGCCGGCGGTACCCGAACCGGTCGGGTCGCTGATGTCCTGGCCGTCCAGCCGCTGACCGATCAGGTTCGTGTACGGCGGCGTCGCGTCGGCCACCACGGCGGCGGCCGCCAGGTTCGGCGCGTAGCCGGAGAACCAGACCGCGAGGTTCTTGTTGATCGTGCCGGTCTTCCCGGCCAGCGCCCAGTTGCCGAACTTCAGGTTCCCGCCCGTACCGCCCGGCTCCATCACCGCGCTCAGCACCCGGTTCACGCCGTCCGCGACCCACGGCTCGAGCACCTGCTTGCACGCCTGCGCCGGCGTCGAGATCGACTTGCCGTTCTGGTCGGTGATCCCGGTGACCAGCAGTGGTTCGCAGTGCACCCCGCGCGCGGCGAACGTGGCGTACGCGTTCGACAGCATCAGCGGCGTCACGTACCCGACCCCGAGGGTGAACGACACGACCTGGTCGAGCGGTTTCAGCGTCTGCGCGTTGTACATGCCGAGTTTGGCCGCGATGGTCGCGGGTGCGCACAATCCGGTCTTTTCGGACAGTTGCAGGAAATACGTGTTCACCGAGTACCGGGCACCGTCGACCATGGTGAAATCGCCGCTCTTGGTCGAGTTCTTCGGCGTGTAGTTCCCGTCCCGGGTCCAGCCCTTGCAGGTACGGAACGGCACGTTGCTGAGGTCGATCTGGTCCGGTGAGTTGATCTGGTAGTCGATCGGGATCCCTTGCTGGATCGCGGCGGCGATGGTGAACGCCTTCATCGTCGACCCGTTCTGGAACCCGCCGTACCCACCCGGGTACGACTTCTCGACGTTGTAGTTGTACGCCGTCTCGTGCATCCCGTACCCGTACGGCTTGCTCTGCACCATCGCCTTGACCAGCCCGGTCCCCGGCTCGACCACCGTCACCGCGGCGATCGTGTTGTCGCTCGGTTTGCTGTGCTCGTCGATCGACTTCTGCGCGGCCGCCTGGATACGTGGATCGAGCGACGTCCGGATCGTCAGCCCGCCGGTCTTGAGGTAATGATCGCGCTGCTGCGGCGTGTCACCGAGCGCCGGGTTCTGCAGCAGTTTGGACACCACGTACTCGCAGTAGAACGGGTACGCCGAGTTGGCGCAGCCGTTCAGGATCGGGTGCACCTGGGACAGGTCGATCACGGGCGTACGCAGCGCGCGGTTCGCATCGCCGACCGAGATCACGCCGAGTTGCAGCATCCGCCCGATCACGGTGTTACGCCGGCCCGTCGCCGGTCCGGGGTTCGACACCGGGTCGTACCCGCTCGGGTTCTTCACGATCCCGGCCAGCATCGCGGACTCCGGCAGGGTCAGCTGCGACGCGTTCACGCCGAAGTAGTGCTGGGCAGCCGCCTGGACGCCGTACGTGCCGTCGCCGAAGTTCGCCAGATTCAGGTACATGTCCAGGATCTGGTCCTTGGAGTATCGCTGTTCGACCTCGATCGCGTACCGGAGCTCGGTCAGCTTGCGCTGGTACGTCAGCGCGGTCGCGGCGCGCTGGTCCGCCGGGGTCCGCGCGTTCTCCAGCAGCGTCATCTTCACGTACTGCTGGGTGATGCTGGAACCGCCCTGCACGGTCGTACCGTCGGCGCGGTTGCGGATCATCGCCCGCAGCGTGCCCTGCAGGTCCAGCGCGCCGTGCTGGTAGAACCGCGAGTCCTCGATCGCGACGATCGCGTGCCGCATACTCGGGGCGATCTGCTTCAGCCCGACCGGTGCCCGGTTTTCCTCGTACAGGTTGGCGATCAGGCTCCCGTCGGCGGCCAGGACCCGGGTGCGTACGTCCGGCGCGCCCGCGATCAGCCGCTCCGGCAGACTGGTCAGCGAGTCGACCACCCGCTCGGTCCCAACCCCGGCCAGACCGACGATCGGCACCACCAGGCCGGCGGCGAGCGCACCGGCGAGTGCGCTGATCCCCAGGAACCTGGTCAGCGCCCGAATTCCCCCGCGTCCACCCTCGCCGGTTGTCGGCACCCATCCAGGCTAACCCCAGAACTCAAGGAACGCGTGCGTCTCTCAGCGTCCTCTAATCCATTGCCCAGATTGGTTGCCCAGATTGGTTGCCCAGGTCGGTTGCTCAAGGCAACCACGCTGGCCTATGCCTCCGGCAAGGGCGTTCCGCGCTCGTCCGGAGCGGCCGCGAACACCGACGGCTTGTCCTTCAGCAGCGCCCGCCAGCGGTTGAAGAACAAGTTGAGCAGTACAGCGGTCACCGCCGCCGCGCTGATCCCCGAATCCAGTACGACGGCGACACCGGACGGGAACTTGTCCCAGAAGTGCGGCCGGGCGATCGGCACCATGCCCATCCCGAGCGACACCGCGACCACCACCAGGTTCAGATTGTCGGCGTACTCGACCCGCGAGAGCGTCCGGATGCCGCTGGCCGCGACCGATCCGAACAGCACGATCCCGGCCCCGCCGAGCACCGGCGCCGGAATCGCGGCGACGACCCGGCCGAACAACGGCACCAAGCCGAGCAGTACCAGCACTCCCCCACCGGCCGCGACCGCGAACCGGGACTTGATGCCGGTGATCGCGACCAGTCCGACGTTCTGCGCGAATGCGCTCGCGGGGAACGCTCCGAAGACAGGCGCGACCGTAGTGGACAGCATGTCGGCGCGCAGCCCGTCCGCGACCCGCTTGTGGTCGACCGGCGTATCCACGATCTGCCCGATCGCGATCAGGTCGGCCATCGTCTCGGTCATGATCACCAGTACCACGATCGTCATCGCCACGATCGCGCCGGCGTCGAACACCGGCGTACCCAGGCCGAACACCGGCGGCAGCGACACCACCGGGCCGTGGCCGACCGCGCCGAAGTCGGCCTTGCCCCACGGGATCGCGACCAATGTGCCGGCGATCATGCCGATCAGGATCGACAGCCGGGACACGAAGCCCTGGAAGAGGCGGCTGATCACCAGGATCACCAGCAGTGTCAGTCCGGCCAGCGCGATGTTGCCCGGATCGCCGTACCCCTTGGCGCCGACGCCGCCGAGCGCCCAGTCGAAGCTGACCGGCAGCAGCGAGATCCCGATCACCGTGATGATCGTCCCGGTCACCACCGGCGGGAACAGCCGGACCAGGTGCGCGAAGAACGACGACAGGATCACGCCGATCACCCCGGCGACGAGGATCGCGCCGAACACCGGCCGGACGCCGTCGCGGGAGGCGATCGAAACCATCGTGGACACACTCGCGAACGAGATGCCCTGCACGATCGGCAACCTGGCCCCGAACGGCCCGAGGCCCAGCGACTGCAGCAGGGTCGCGAGGCCGCTGATGAAGATGCCGGCGGTGATCAGCAGGCCGATGTCGGGCGCGGACAGACCGGCCGCGGCGCCGACGATCAGCGGCGGTGCGATCAGGCCGCCGTACATCGTCAGGATGTGCTGGGTGCCGTAGACGAGCAGCTGCCCGAACGGCAGCCGTTCGTCTTCCGGCCGGAGCGGGGTGGACGCCATGCCTGCCTCCAGACAATTCCGCCTTACGGAAGGAAGATTCCGAGTAGCGACAGAGTGGCACACGCTCCGCGGCGCGTCAACGGTTTGTTGAAGTCAGACCAGCGTGGTCCAGTACGACCAGAATCGCGCAGTGATCAGGCCGGCCACAACGGCTGCCCAGCAGGTGAGTACGACGCCGTGCATCCGCGCGGCGCCCAGGCCGATCCGGGTGGTTCGCAAGTTGTGCAGGCTGACGTACCAGAAGATCGGGATCGTCACCGCCCAGACACCCATGCAGTACGGGCAGAGCGCGCCGATCCGATACAGGCTCTGGAAGATCAGCCAGTGCACGAACACCACGCCGAACGTCACGCCCGCCTGGAGACCCAGCCAGAACCACCGCCGGAACCGCGCGCCGGCCAGCAGCGCGGCGCCGACGGTGGTGACGATCGCGAAACCGGCGATACCCAGCAACGGGTTGGGTACGCCGAACGCCTCGGCCTGGTCGGTCGACATCACCGAACCGCACGACAGCACCGGGTTGATGCTGCACGACGGGACGTAGGACGGATCGCGCAGGAGCGCGATCTTCTCGACCGTCAGCACGCCCGCGGCGATCAGCCCGGCCGCACCGCCGAGCAGCAACAACCACGCCAGACCGCGTTCACCCGGAGCGCGGCTACTTGAGTTCGGCATCGATGCTCGTGACCAGGTCGTCGATCGACTTCGGCTCGAGCTTCTTGCCGTTCAGGAAGAACGTCGGCGTCCCGGTGACGCCGAGCGCGTCCCCGTCGGCGACATCCTTCTTGATCCGCTCCAGGGTCGCCGGGTCGTTGTACTTCTGCTCCCAGGCGGCGACGTCCAGGCCGAGCTCCTCCGCGTACGCGCGGAAGCGGGCGTCCGCGGGGACCTGCTGCTCGCCCCATTCGGTCTGGGTGTCGTACATCTTCCGGTACATCGCCTCGAACTTGCCCTGCGCGGCCGCCGCCTCGACCGCGCGGGCGGCGCGCTCCGCGTTGAAATGACTCTGAATCGGGAAGTAACGCACGACGAACGTGACCTTGCCGTCGTACTTCGCGCGCAACTGCTCCACGGCCGGGAACGCCGCGCGGCAGGCCTCGCACTCGAAGTCGAGGAACTCCACGAAGGTGACCTTGCCGTCCTTCGCCTCGTTCAGGCGATGACTGTCCGCGCGTACCAGCCGTTCGTCCGTCGCCGCGGCGGCATCCTGCACACCGCCGTCACCACGGCCGTTCAGTACGAGCAGTACTCCGACGACTGCGGCGAACGCGACCGCGATACCGATCGAGATCCGGGCGTTGGTACTCATATCCTGCTGTCCTTTGCTGAAAGGGGAAACCGACGAGACATGAATCAGTGGTGGCCGAAAGCTCGTTGAGCTCAGCCACTCGAGACATGCGTCGGCCTACCTGCGCACCACGCAGAGTTCAGCCAGCGAAGGACCTGCGGACCAGGCCGGTCCGGCAGTGATGCGCGGCGACGGACGTTGCCGCGCCAGCACGTACGCGACCAGGCGCAACGCTTTGGCCGCCAGCACCAATCCGAGCGCCATCGAGGCGCCCACCAGTACGACGAACAGCAGATGAGCGTGCTGCTCGACCTCCGACGCCGTGGACGGCACCTCGCTCAGGTCCACGTGCAACGGCCCGACGAGCTGGACCGCGGCACTCTGCCCCGCGACCGCCCCGGCACCGGCCGGCTCCGAGGCCGCGCCGTGAAACGCGCACACCGCGACCAGAGCAGCGAGCAGCACCGCCGCACGCGTCATCAGCCACCGGAGTCCGTTCATCTCGACGCCAACCCTAGCCAACTGACGCAACCGGTGGCCTGGCACACTCTCCTGGTGTGCCGCCCAATCTGCTCGGGTTCGCGTTGATCAACGGGTTCACGTTCGGCGTGGATCTCGGCTTGCTCACCACACTTCGGTCCGGCTTGCACGTACCGCTCTGGCTCGCGATCACGGTCGCGTACTGCTGCGCGTTCGGGCTGAGCTACGTACTCAACCGGGCGTTCAACTTCCGTTCACATGCACCGGTCGGCCCGCAGCTCGGTACGTACGTGATCGTTGTCATTGTCAACTATCTGGTGCTGATCCTCGGCCTCGGCGCCGGGTTGTCGTACCTCGGCCTCGAGTACCACCTGTCGCGCATCCTGGCCGGGCTCTGCGAAGGCGTGTTCATGTACTGCGCGATGCGCTGGCTGGTGTTCCGCGACCGTCAGCCGGCCGCCGAGGGTACGACCGTGTAGCCGTGCGCGCGGATGGCCGAGTAGCTCTGGTCGCGGATCTCCGGTGTCGGGAAGGTGGCCACGACCCGCTTGGTCTCGAGGTCGAACGTCGGTGCTTCGACGCCGAACTCCGCGACCGCCTTGGTGATCGTGTTGACGCAGTGATGGCAGGTCATGTCCGGGACCTCGAAGGATGTTTCGGACATGCTGAGCTCCGTTTCGGTTGGCGTGCTGGTGGTCAGGGTGACGACGTCGAGCAAGCGCGTGAACGTGTCCACGTACGCGGCGGCGAGTGCGGTCAGCAGGCTGACGCGGTGACCGTTGAAGAACTGCGGCGGGTGGGCCAGGCAGCGCGGGTGCTCACCGGCTTCCAGGGCCGCGTACTGCTCCGCGCTGGGGTCAGGGTTGTCAGTCGTGTGGGCGGCCGCGATCCGGGCGTCCTTCATGACCCGAAGCGCCGCGACCGAGTCGGCCGAGTACGTGACGCGTCCGCCGAAGCAGATCAGCTGCACGGGGATCAGACCGCGTCGGTACGTGGACGCCTGCAAACCCCAGTGCCACGTACCGGCGACTGTTGTGAAGATCCCGCTGTCGCGTAGCACGGCAGCGAACGACGCGGGATCGGCGTACGGCGTGCGGTCGGCCAGGTACGCGTGCTGCACCAGCACCCGGGCGGCGGCTTCGACACCACTGCGCAGAATCTCGCGTGGGACCTTGTCGGTCGTGACCTCTGCGAGCAGGTCACGATTGGCGTCGTTGACCGTACGGCCGGCCAGGTCGGCGTCCAGTTTGTGCCACCACGCCAGCGTCGCCTCACGGGCGACGATCGGCACGACCGGGCCCAGCGACCCGCTGTAAGCGACGTTGGAGACGCCGTCGCTGTCGGTCCACGTGATCCGGTTCGTCGCCGCTGTCACCAGCCAGGGCGGGCAGTCCGCGAGCCGTGTCCGGAGGAACTCGGCCCGCTCGCCTTCGAGCGCGCCGATCGGCTCTTCCCGGTAGTCGATGGCTACGGGCGCACCCGTGGCCGGAGTGTCGAACAGCTCGTGGGCAAGCTCGACGAGTACGCGCGCGGCCGACGTACGGCTCGTCGTCCCGGCAGGTACTGGTTCAGCGGTCACGACGGGCTCCTCGGCTCGACGGCACAGCACTTCCGATGCTAGGTAGCCGGGCCGGGAGCCGCGCGCCTACTCAGCGTGTCGGCGGCCGTAGTCGCGGAGCCGGAGGCTGTTGTGGGTGACGAACAGCGAGGAGAGCGCCATCGCGCCGGCCGCGATCAGCGGATTCAGCAGCCCGGCCGCGGCGACCGGGAGCGCGGCCACGTTGTACGCGAACGCCCAGATCAGGTTCCGGTGGATGGTCTGCCGGGTCTTGCGGGCCAGGCCGATCGCGTCCGGGATCACGCCCAGGTGGTCGCGGACCAGGACGATGTCCGCGGACTTGAGCGCGATGTCCGTACCGGTGACGACGGCCAGGCCGAGGTCCGCGGTGGCAAGCGCGGCCGCGTCGTTGATGCCGTCACCGACCATCGCGACCCGACGACCATCGGCCTGCAGCTCGGCGATCACACCGGCCTTGTCCGCGGGCAGCACGTTCGCCCGAACATCCTCGATCCCAAGCCCTGCCGCGACCGCCCGGGCAGCCGGTGCGTCGTCACCGGTGAGCAGAACCGTCCGCAGCCCCTGACCATGCAACGCATCAACCGCTTCACGGGCACTCGGCCGAATGTCGTCGGACAACACGATCGACCCAGCAAACACCCCATCAACCGCCACATACACAACACCGCGCCCACCCTGCCCAGCCAACCCGGGCTGCTGGGTTGGAGTGATGTCGTGGCTTGCGAGCAGGGCGGCGTTGCCGACGAGGACGTGGTGACCGTTCACGACACCGGATGCGCCCAGGCCGGGGAGGGTCTCGAAGTTTTCGACCGGGAGCAGGTCCAGACCGGCGGCACCACGTTCGATCGCGCGGGCGATCGGGTGCTCCGAGCCTTGCTCGACCGACGCCGCGTACCTCAGCAGGTCGTCGTCCCCGTCGACCCCAGTCACCGTCATCTCGCCGGTTGTCAGCGTGCCGGTCTTGTCCAGGACCACGGTGTCGATGACGCCGCTCGCCTCCAGCGCGTCCTGACCCTTGATCAGGATCCCCAGCGACGCACCTCGACCGATCCCGACCATCAGCGCCGTCGGCGTCGCCAGCCCCAGCGCGCACGGACAAGCGATCACCAGAACCGCGACACCAACCCCGATCGCACGCTGCGGGCTCGCGCCGGCCACCAGCCACGCGACCGCGACCAGAGCCGCGAGCGCAATGACCGCGGGGACGAACCACGTGATGATCCGGTCCACCGTGTGCTGAATCCGCGCCTTGCGTTCCTGCGCCCGCTCAGCGAGCACAGCCATCTGCGCGAGCTGCGTATTCGCCCCGACTGCGGTTGCGGTCAGCAACAACCGGTTGTCGAGCGTAATGCTGCCACTGATCACGTCGTGCCCGGGTTCAGCTGTCCGCGGCACCGGCTCCCCCGTGACCGCGCTCGTGTCGACGGACGCCGTCCCTTCGAGCACGACCCCATCGACCGGCACGGTCTCCCCGGCCCGCACGACGACCACATCGCCCTTGCGTACCTGCGCCGTCGGCACCTCGCGTTCCTGACCGTCAACGAGCACCCGCGCGGTCGGCGCGGCAAGGTTGCTCAAGGCATCGAACACGTCGGCCGCCTGCCGCCGCGACCGGGTCTCGAAGTACCGTCCGGCCAGCTGGAACACGGTCATCCCGGCGGCGACATCCAGGTACAGACTCCCACCGCCGAACGGGATCGACACCACCGCCCAACCGAACGACACCGCGATCCCCAGCGACACCAGCGTGTCCATACTGACGCTGCCGTGCCGGAGGTTCCGTACCGTCACTCGATGGAACGGGTACGCGGCCCAGGTGACGATCGGGACGGCGAGCAGTACGCAGACCCACTCCCAGCCGGGGAACCGCAGTCGCGGCACCATCGCCAGCATGATCGTCGCGTCCATCAAGGGGATCGCCAGCAGCATCGCGACCACGAGCCGCCGCCGGAGGGCCGAAACGCGGTCGCCGAACGACCGCCGGGTCCACTCCCCCTCGTCCTCGGTGTCCCGCACCGAGGCCTGATAGCCGGCCTTCACCACCGCGGCGACGGCCCGCTCGGCGAGCTCGGGACCGCTGCCGTGGACGACGGCGCGCTCGGTCGCGTAGTTGACGCTCGCGGTCACGTCGTCGAGCTTGTTCAGCGCGCGCTCGACCCGGTTCGCGCAGGCGGCGCACGTCATCCCGTCGACCGCGAGCTCGAGCGTGCCGACGGGACTTTCCTCAACCAGACTCACGTCAGATCCTTACCGCTCCGCTCGGCACCGGCACGCTCGGCACCGGCACGTTCGGCACCGGCACGCTCGGCCCCAGTCCGTTCGGCGCCGCCGCGTTCGGCGAGGCGGGCGAGCATCGCGTTGTACGCGTCGTGGGAATCGTCCAGCCCGGAGTCGAGGTGCCGGTCCAGGCGGCGCGCTTCCTTCTTGTCCTGGATCGCCCATTGCAGTGCGAGCACGATCACCACGATCAGCAACGGGATCTCACCACCGGCCCACGCGACCCCGCCACCGGCCTGCTGCGTCCCCGCGAGATCCCGCGCCCAGGGCAGATCGAGATGCTGGTAGAACTCCTCGCCGATGATCCCGCCGGACATCAGGATCACGCCGAAGAACGCGTGGAACGGCATCGCGGCCATGATGTACCCGAGTTTCGCCAGCGACGGCAGTTTGCGGGGCGTCTGGTCGACCCCGATCACCAGCCCGAAGTACAGGCACCCGACCAGCAGGAAGTGCACGTTCATCAGTTGGTGCGCCCAATGGAACTTCATCAACGTACCGAAGGCGCCGGTGAGGTAGAGCGCGTAGTACGACCCGATGTACAGGACGAAGACGAGCAGCGGGTGGTACAGGGCCCGCAGGAAGCGGGAGTGCAGGCCGGCGGTGATCCACTCGTACGGGCCGGGCCGGCCGTCTCTTGCCGTCGGCAACGCTCTGAGCAGGAGCGTGAGCGGACCCGCGAGTACGAGCGGAATCGGTGCGAGCATCGACAGAGTCATGTGTACGACCATGTGGATCGCGAAGTCGGCGCCGGAGTACTTGCCGAGGCCGGAGCTGGTGACGACGACAATCAGCACCCAGCCGATCACCCAGGCGATGGTCCGGAGCACCGGCCAGTGCTCGCCGCGACGCCTGACCCGGCGGGCGGCCAGCAGGTAGCCGGTGATCGCGACGACCGCGGCCACGGCGAACAACAGGTTGGGCCGCCACTGGCCGAACAGGGTGCCGAAGGACGGGCGGCCCGGCAGGTCGAAGCCGAAGAAGATCTGGCTGACCGAGGTAGGCACGAAGAACTGCGGCGGCGGAATCCGCGTCATCGCGATCCCCGCCGCAACAAACACCCCGATCCCCGCGACAGCCAGCAATACGCCGGCCTTCGTCCATTCATGTGAATAGCTGAAGAGACCGATCGAGATGATCACCAGGCTTGCGAGGCGGACCAGTTCGAACCAGCCGGTGGCTGATGCGGTTGGCGACGAGCCGGCGAGCTTGAACCACAACAGCACCACTTCGGCGACCACCGTCACCGCCGGCAGCGCGATCGCCACCAGCTTCCACCGGGGCCGCTCCCCCACTCGCACCCGCCGACCAGTAGCCATCCGCAGCGCCTGCACCACCACCAGACCGAACAGCACCTGCCCAGCTACCGTCTGGTAGATCGCCGCGTCACTCCCGAAGTCGTGGTTCGGCCCGACCAGCACCTGCCCGACAACTACCGGCGCGAGCGAACCCAGCAGCGCGACCACCAGCACCACGCCGTACGTCACCCACCGCACCGCCAGCGCCCCGGTCACCCAAGCGGCGATCGCGGCAGCACAGGCAACCATCCACGCCCGCGCCGCGTCGCCGCCGAACATCGAGAACCCGACCGCCGACAGATCCGCCAGCCGCGACAACGGCTGCCCGTTGGAGTCAAGCGCATCCAGCAGCACCAGCAGGCCCGCACTGATCGCCCAGGTCGCGGCAGCCCGGCGGATGACGAACGGCTCGAACCACTCCGCCACCTCCAGCTGCCGCTTCGAACCGCCGCCACGGACCGGCCGCTGCCGACCGACCAGCACGGCGGACGCCAGTCCGCCTACCGTCACCAGCGCGGCCAGCTCGCAGACAGCCCGGACCACAACCGTGAGGACACTGGTCAGTCGCCCCGGATCATCCCGCGCGATCCGCAGGTAGCTGTCCGGCCCGATGACAATCGTCGTCACCACCGCGACCACTATCGCGAGCACGGCAAACAGGACCAGCAGCAACTTCAGCCAAGTGCGCGGCTGCCGCGAGGACCGCTCCACCGGTGTGACCGAACGGGTGGGGATCGTCATGACATATCAGCCAGGTGTCCTATCGAAACGTCCAGCAGCGGGCACGGGCAACAGGCCCACCCGGAAGTACGACCGAACCAGCTCCCAAGTTCCCGTCGCGCTCGTGTCCCGACTCACAGTGCGGGCGTCATCAATGCAAGCATTCCGGCCATCCCCGCGCAGGCCAACCCGTGACATCCGCACAGCACCCGATGGCCACGCGTACGCACCGCCTGGACGATCCACCACACCGCGCCCAGCGCCAGCACCACGACGACATCCCAGGTCAGCATCGTCACCCAGGCCTGCACCCCGGACGAAACGTCCGAGCCGCCGCCGTGATGCATCCCGGCCATCGCGTCCAGGCCGGCCATCCCACCGGCGGCCATCAGCGCCGGCATCGCGACCAGCATCCACACCATGCCGCCGTTCATCACCACGTGCGCGAGCGCGCCCGCCCTGGCCGCGATCGTCTCGGATCCGGCCAGGTGGTGTACGAACACGACGCCCACGCCCGCGAACACCGCCACCTGCGGCCAGGTGCCCCCGCCGAACGACGGCCACCAGACCATCACCAGCATCGCCACGCTCATCGCCACGTGGTTCAGGTCGACGATCGTCCCGATCCCGGCCCATCGCCGGGTCGCCAGCCGCGCCACGCAGTACGCGCCCGTACCCCCGAAAATGGCCGTCAGGGCAACGGCCCAACCCGTCGTCAGCATCCGCCGGCGAGCAATCCACGACCGGCCGAGCAAGCAGGCGACACGGTGAAACACCTTTCTGCGCGGATGACGGGCCATTCTTCCAAACTCACGATCTGCCGTGGAAGTTCCGGCGATTTCGGCCACGATCCGGACACGCGCGGGCACCGACAGTTGCGGTCTGGGCCAGTTTGATTACCGCTTCGCAACGAACTCCCCAGTACCCGAATTCTCTTCCTACGCTGCGAAGCAGGGGAAAGACTTCAGTACCGGCCTGGGGGGGGAACCATGGTCCGCAAACTGCTGGTCGCCGCGCTGACGCTTGCCGTCGCCGCCGCGACCGTCGTGTTCGTCAATCGGCCCGCCGACGCGGCGAGCGCTGCCGTCAGCATCACCGCGACGCGGGCGTCGAACGGGACGACAACGCTCATCTACCGCGCCACCGTGCTCAAAGCGGGCACGATCCGCGAGATCACGATGGCGATCCCGCCGGGCAGCACCGGGCGGGTGACGTCGGTCAACGGCACGGTCAGCTCGGCGAGCCGGACCGTGCTGCGCTGGCGGCCGGCCCGGACCACGAAGGTTGCCGTCGGCGCCCGGCTCGCGATCCCGCTGTACGGGCTGCGGCTGCCGGCCGGCGGACCGTGGACGCTCGCTTTCAGGACCATCGGTACGACCGGCGCGACACTGACCTCCGGCGCCGGCGTACTGCAGCCGCTACGTACGTACACCGCGTCCGTCGCGATCCAGGCGACGAACCCGATCCCCGCGCAGCGGACGAACCTGACGTACCAGGGCACCATCACCAGGGCCGGCGCGCTCACCGCGGTGCGGATGCAGTTGCCGACCGGCGCGACCGGCGCGATGACCACCATCAACGGCACGCTCACGGTCGCCGGCGGGTACGCCACCTGGCGGCCGAAGGCACCGATCAACGCCCATCTCGGCGCACGGCTCGCCATCCCGGTGAACAACGTGCTGCTGTCCAGGTACGGCGGCGTCATGACGCTGTCCGTGTCCGCGACCACCTCGACCGGTGTCGTCCTGAGCTCCGGCTCCGGCACCGCGGCCTTCATCGCGCCGCCTGCCGCAATGCCGGCCGTGGCGGCGGGCGGGTTCGCCGGCGTCCCGAACGGCTGCCCCGACCATTGGCCGACGACAGCCGCCGAGAACGCCGACACCGGAACAGCCGACTGGGTCATTCCCACTGCCATGAACGGGCAACTGGCCGCGTACCTGACCGCGGTGTCGGCCACCTGTGGTGAAACCGTCGACCTCAGGGTGAGCCCAGGCGGTACGGGCAGCGTCGGCGCCCCGGGCAGCCCGGTCACCGTCACCGCGTACCGGATGGGGTACTACGCCGGTCTCGGCGCACGTGAGATCTGGCAGAAGCTCAACGTGCCGACCACCATCCAGCCGCCGCCGACCACCGGCGGTACGTCGTCCAGCGGCAATCCGTTGCGGATGACAACGGCAGTGAACTGGACGAACACGTTGAGCATCCCGATCGACAAGAACTGGGTGCCAGGCACGTACCTGCTCAAGGTCAGCGACGGGACCTCCGCTACGTACGCGCCACTGACCGTCCGCGACGACACCGGGACCAAGCACGCGCTGCTGATCCAGCAGGCGACCACGACCTGGGAGGCGTACAACAGCTACGGCGGTGTGAGCTTCTACAGCAGCCTGAGCGGAGGATCGGGTCGCCTGTCGTTCGACCGCCCATACGGTGACGGCCAGGGATCCGGGCAGTACCTCTCGCTGGAGCAGGGGCTGGTGTTCTGGGCGGAGTCGAAGGGCCTCGACGTCACGTACTGGACCGACAACGACCTCGACCAGTTCGGTGGGCAGCTGCCACAGCGGGCCGGGACGATCTTCCTGCCGGGTCACGACGAGTACTTCTCGTTGCCGATGCGAGCCGCGTTGAGTCAGGCGATCAGCAAGGGCGTCAACGTTGCGAACCTCGGCGCGAACACCTCGTACCGGCGGATCACCTTCACCGACAGCACCCGGCGTACGTGGGACATCGACCGGTACACCGACGGGTACAACTCGACGACCTGGCGGTACCTGGGTGATGCGTACGCGTCGCAGCCGCTGCTCGGTGCGGACTACACGTGTGCGGTGCTGGGGAACGACCTGACCACTGGCAGCGGCTGGATGTTCTCCGGCCTGGCGTCCGGCACCAAGATCCCCGGCTTCGTCGCCGGCGAGATCGACTACGTCTGGCCCGGCCTCTACAAGCAGCCAGGACTGACCACGATCGCCAGCGGTACCGGCATCTGCCACACGAACGGGCGGCCCGCGCCGATGCAGGCGACCGCGTACACGGCTCCATCGGGCGCGCGCGTCATGAACGGTTCGACGTTCGCGTACGGCTGTTTCCTGGTCCAGCGCTGCCCGTCGAACTGGACAGTGCCCGCGCCGAGCGTGGCCTCACAGCAGGCGGTCGCGACGATCGTCGCGAACATCACCGAATGGGTGTCCCGCGGCGACATCACCGTGCCATCCGGTACGAGCGCGGCCAAGGTACGGGTTGCCGTACCGAAGCACCCGCTGCAAACCAACACCCAGCCCTGATCGCGAACTACTGTCGACGCATGAGCCGACTCGTGGTGGATGCGCCGATCGTTGCCGTCGTGGTGTACCCGGACCGGGCCCGGGTGACCCGGCGCGGGCGGATCAGTGTGCCGAGCGGAGATCAGTCCGTGTACGTGGAACCGCTGCCACTGTCCTTGGCGGAGGACTCGGTACGGGTGTCCGGACGTGGACCGGCGACCGTGCTGGGCGTGGACCTGGTAACGCGGCATCATCCGGAAGCGCCGGACGAGGCGGTGGCATCGCTGGAGCAAGAGCGGATCGACGCCGCGGAACAGGTGAACGTGCTGGTCGATGCAGCTGAAGTGCAGCAACAGCTGGACACGTTCCTGGCGCAGCTGGCGCGGCGGGCGGGTGGCAGTTTCGCGCGGACACTGGCTGCTGGTGACGGCGGCGCCGAGTTGGGTGAGTTCACCGAGTCGCTGGCCGCGCGGCTGACGGTCGTACGCGCCAAGCGGCGGGAGCTCGCGGCGGAGCAGCGTGAGGCCGAGAAACGGCTGGCGGCGGTGGACCGGCGGCTGGAAGCGCTCACCAAGCAACGCACCCCCGACCGGCGGGCGGCCGCGATCGCGCTGACGCTCGAATCCGACGCTGAGGTAGAGGTCGAGCTCACGTACGTCGTTCCGTCGGCGGGCTGGACCAGCTCGTACGACGTCCGGCTCGCCGGTGATCGGCTGACGCTGAACTGGTACGGGCTGATCCAGCAGCGTACGGGCGAGGACTGGCCGGAGTGCGACCTCACCCTGTCGACGGCGCGGCCGACGGTGACCGCGAAGGTGCCCGAGCTTGACCCGTGGTTCCTGGACCGGCTCCGGCCGATCCCGCCGATGCCCGCCGCTCCGGGCGCCGTCGCGTACGGCGGGCAGCAGCCTCGGGCCGCGGGGATGCCGCGCCTGGACTCGTTGGCGGCCGCACCCGCTTTCGACCAGGTCGAGGCCGTGGTCGAGCAGGGCGTGACGGCGGCCGGTTACACGCCGCCGCGGCCGGTGGCCGTACCGGCTGATGGTGCGTCGCATCGCGCCACGATCGCCGCGATCGACCTCGACGCCGAGCTGGACTACGTGACCGCGCCGGTCCGCTCGACCGACGTGCACCTGCGCGCGACCGTGGTGAACTCATCCGCGCACACGCTCCCGGCCGGCAAGGCCGCCGTCTTCCACGAGGCGGACTTCGTCGGCTCCGCCGCGCTTCCCCTCTGGGCGCCAGGCGAGGATGTCGAGCTCGCGCTCGGCCTGGACGACCGCATTCGCGTCGAGCGCAAGCTGGCCCGGCGGACGGCGACCAAGGCCACGCTCGGGTCGACGCGCCGCCGCGAGGTCGAGTACGAGACCACGATCGAGAACCACACGCCGCGAACCGCGCGGATCACCGTCCTCGACCAGCTCCCGGTGTCCCGCGACCACGAGATCACCGTCAAGCCGGTCAGCACCACACCGGATCCGGCCGAGACCACCGAGCTCGGCGTACTCACCTGGAAGCTCGAGCTGGCCGCCGGCGCCGAGACCACGATCAAGCTCGGCTTCCGTGTCGACACCGCCAAGTCGGTCGACCTCACCGGCTGGCGGGAATGACCCTTGACGCAACCAAGTGATTGCAATAGTTTAGCTATTGCAATCACCTGGTTGCCATATTTGAGGAGTTGACCGATGGGATTTCCGGACCGGATCGAGCGCGTACTCGACCTGACGCAGCCGCCGGCCAAGGTGTGGGCGGCGGTGACCACCGCCGAAGGACTCGAGGCGTGGTTCAGCACCAAGGCAACGATCGACCTGCGGCCGGGCGGGTCGGCGACGCTGCAGTGGGCCGACGCGCCCGCCGCCGACCTGCGGATCGAACGCGTCGACGAGCCGTCGGTGTTCGGGTTCAGCTGGCCGATCGAGGGACTCGCGAAGGACGATCCGCGGCGTACGTACGTCGAGTTCACCCTGGAGCCGAACGCGGGCGGCACCCGGCTGACCGTGGTCGAGAGCGGATTCGCGCAACTGCCGGACGAGCTGCACCAGCCGGCCTTCGCCGAGAACTCGCGCGGCTGGGTGCGTGAGCTCGGCAAGCTGGCCGAGTACGTCGATGCCCGCTGACGCCGAGGCGATCGCCGAACAGGTGTTCGTCGCGCTCGCGGACCCGAGCCGGCGCGCGATCCTGGGCGCGCTCGCCGAGCACGGCCCGGCGACCGCGACCGACCTGGCCGATCGGCTGCCGATCACTCGGCAGGCGATCGCGAAACACCTTGCCCTGCTGGCCGAGGCCGGGCTCGTGCTCGCCAAGCCCGGCGAACGCCGCCGGGTCCGCTACCACCTGCAGCCCGCGCCGATGCAGGTCGCACAACAGTTCCTGGCCGCGCTGGCACGCGACTGGGACGATCGCCTGACCGCGTTGAAGGACCTTCTCGGGCCCTAGCCGGGTGGCCTGATCAGGTCACTTCGAGGTTGGCCATCATGCCCATGTCCTCGTGCTCGGCGTTGTGACAGTGGAACAGGTAGCGGCCGCGGTACCCGTCGAAGCGGGTGATGATCTCGGCCGACTCACCGGGACGCAGCGACACCGTGTCCTTCAGGCCCGCGTCGTGCGGGAGCGGGTCATGGCCGCCGCGGGACAGAATGCGGAAGCCGACCAGATGCAGGTGTACGGGATGGTGCACGTCCGCGACCAGTCGCCAGATCTCGACATCGCCGAGCCGGGTGGAGACGTCCGTCCGGCTCGGCGCGAACGGCTTGCCGCCGATCAGCCACCCATGCCCGTCACCCATCTGCCCGGCGCGGAACGAGAAGTCGCGGACGCGTACGGCGTCCGACCGATGCCATTCCGGTAGGTCGTGCGACAGGACCTCCGGGATTCGGCTGGTGTCGGTCGCCGTACGGACGACGTGGAACGCCAGCACCTCCTTCGTCTGGCCGCTGCCGAGACGGTTGCGGACGCGTACGCGGCTGCCGATCGGGACGTCCGCGAAGTCGATGATCACGTCGTACCGTTCGGCCGGGGCCAGCGGCAGGTTCCGGTGCTTGACCGGCGCCTGCAGTAGACCCTGGTCGGCGCCGATCTGGACCAGGTCGAGTCGGTGGCCGTCGTCCCGTACCGCTTCCAGGTCGTAGTGGCGGGCGTTCGATGCGTTCAGCAACCGAAGGCGGTACCGGGCGGCGTCCACCTCGTGGATCGGCCAAGGTGCACCGTTGACCAGAATCACGTCGCCCAGGACGCCGGCGACGTACTTCTCGGTGACACCCGGGCGCTCTTTCAGCGTCGGATCGAGCGCGGGGTACGCGAGTGAACCGTCGGCGGCGAAGGCGCGGTCCGCGATCATCAACGGGAGTTCGCGCGGACCCGACGGCAGACCGAGCGCGTCCTCCTCGGCGTCGCGGATGAAATGCATTCCGGCCAGTCCACGCCAGATCGCCGGCGCGGTGAAGTCCATCCGGTGATCGTGGTACCAGAGCATGGTCGGGCGCTGGTCGTGCGGGAACGTGTACTCGCGGGTCAGCTCGGACGTCACGGCGCGGGGGTCGCTCATGCTCGTACCGCCCATGCCCTCCATCTCGTGCATGCCGGCCATGTCGTCCCAACCCTCGGGGAAGACGAGGTCGGTCGGGTAGCCGTCCGAGCTCGCGGGCGTCCGGCCGCCGTGCAGGTGCACCACCGTCGGTACCGGCAGTTCGTTGCGATGGGCAACAGTAATCGGGTGGCCGCGGCGGGACTCGATCGTTGGCCCGGGAAACGTTCCGCCGTACGTCCACAGCCGGGTCGGCACGCCGGGCAGGATCTCGGCGGTCACCTCACGCTGGTGGATCTCGTACCGGCCGGGCTTGGTGGGCTCGAGTACGGACGGGATCGGCAGCGGGACTTTGAATGCCGGGGGCAACGGTATTTCACTGCTCAGCTCGCCGCCGGTGATCGCCGGCCGACGGGCGAGCGCCGCCGCGGTGGACAGGCCACCGGCCGTCACCAGCCCGAGCGCTCCCCCGATGCCGAGCAGCCGGCGCCGGCTCAGTTGCTCACGCACGAGCAGTCTCCTCAGTACGCCGCGGCGGCCGCTGCCAGATCGCGATGAACTGGACCACGACCGCGACGACCGTGATCACGCCCAGCGGGATGTGCAGCCAGAGCGCGCCGTCCTGGCCCGCGAAGTACTGGACCGTCTCGGCGATCACCACGCCGAGCGACACCACGAACGGCCAGTACCGCCGCAGCCGGACCCAGACGACGACCGCGACGATCACCTGCAGGTAGCCGATCGACGTGACGATGTTCGCGCCGGCCGCGTGCAGGCGCAACGCGTCGAAGTCGCCGCTCAGGTACACGCCGGCGAACACCGGCTGGCCTGCGATCGCCAGCAGGTGCGCGCTGACCACGCCCTGCAGCACCCGTCCGCTGATCATCGGGCACCCTCCTCACTCGGTTCAGGAACAGCTGCGAGGCTATGATCCGAGTGTTATGAACGTCCAAGACCAAGATCGCTATCTCGTTATGATCATCGGGTTATGACCTGAGGGGGTTCGATGGATCTGACCATGTTGCGGCAGTTCGTGGTGATCGCGCGGCTCGAGCACCTCAGTCGCGCGGCCGACGAACTGCACGTCGCCCAGCCGTCCCTTAGCCGGACCGTGGCGCGGCTGGAGCACGAGCTGGGTACGCCGCTGTTCGACCGCTCCGGACGGCTGCGGCTCAACCCGGTCGGGGCGCTGTTCCGGGACTACGTCGAGCGTGCGCTGGGTGAGCTCGACGCCGGCCGGCGCGCCGTCGCGGCGGCGACCGAGCAGGGCACCGGGACCGTACGGCTCGGCGCGGAGAACTTCCTCGCGCTGACCGAACCGCTCGCCACGTTCAAACGGGATCATCCGACGATCGAGCTGGAGCTACGCCAGCTGCCGGCGGAGGACATGCCGCGGCGGCTGCGCGCCCAGGAGGTGGACTTCTGCGTCGCGTCCCAGCCGGTCGCTACAGCTGGGCTGGAGTCCTTCGTGCTACTTGATGAGCCGGTCTGGGTGGTGACGCCGTTGGATCACAGCCTCGCGGGGCGTACGTCCGTACGCGTCGAGGAACTTGCCGACGAGCTGTTCGTCACCGGGACCAGGAGTCATTGGCAGCGGAACCTGCTGGATCGGCTGTTCGCTGAGCTGGGACTGACGCCGCGAGTCGTCTGCGAGAGCGACGAGGCGGCGGCGATCCAGGAGCTCATCCGGGCCGGTCTGGGGATCGGCTTCAACCCGGACCTAGCTCGTCGCTCGATGCCTGACTACCCGGTCGCTTGGCTGCAAGTCGAGCACCCGGCGTGCCGACGTACGCTCACCCTTCTGTGGCACGCCAACCAGCCCCTCACCCCGGCCGCCCAGCAAGTCCACACAACCATCACCACCTGGCCTTGGTCCCCCGCGAGCTGACCCAGAACTGACCGCCAGCCGGCCGGGGCTCGGCGAGTGCTGATCAGAGTGAGCCGGAGAGCCAGCGCCAGGCGACCTCGAACTTGTTCTCCAGCCGGATCCGGACCGCGTCCGCCACCACCTGCTCCAGCCCGCGCCCCACCACCGGCACCGAAGCCGCCGTCACCTGCAACTCGAACGCCTGCGTGGTACCGCGCCCTTCCGGCACGATCCGGGTCGTCCCGGTCACCTTCACCGGCACACCGGTCACCTCGGCGTCCACATCCGCCTGCCGCGCCCCGTTGACCTCCGCGCGATGCCACACCTTGTTCTGCGCCAGCTCGATCGTCGGCCCGACGAACCGCCGAGCCACCACCGGCACCTCCGCCGGCCTGGTCTGCCAGTGAAAACGCACCGCCAGGTCGTCCCCGGCGTCCCCCACCTCGATGTCGTACGACTCCGCACGTAACCGTTCGAACACCTGCTCCTGGAACGTGATGTCGGTGATCATCGCGAACACCTCCTCGGGCGAGGCGTCGTACGACGTGGCGAGAGACAGATCCATACGCCCATCCTGCCCTGACCCCTACCCACCGGTCACCACCACTGCGGCAACCGGCCGCCCCCACCCGAAACACAAATGCCAAAAGAATGCGGTATTCTCACCGCGCTTTACCAGGTCGAAAACCCAACCTGATGCGGTAACTGACACCGCAGTAACACTTTCCGAAATGGCAACACCAAATGCATCGGAGGTAGTTCCCTTGATCCGCCGAATCATCGTCACCATCCTCGCCGCCCTCACGGTCGCGATCGCATCCACCGCACCTGCCGCAGCGGCAACGACCTACAAAGAGATCTCCATCTACGACCCAGCTGGCCGCGGCGCCTTCATCGGCGAGACCGCCACCGACAGCACCAAAGCCAGGATCACAGGGGAGATCAGAGGCCAGCGCTACCGAGTGACGGTCTATGGCTGCGTCTCCGCAAATGTCAGCGGCTGCGGCCTGGCCGCAAATCAGCATAAGCTCGGAGAAGCCGATGGGCGCACCACGGACAAATATTTCGCAGTCGACAAGACTTTCCGCAGGACCAGCGGACAGACCGCCTATGTGCGTGCTTGCCTTCTCGCGGCGAACGGCGTCAGCACCTGTACCAGCTGGACCGCTGGGAGATAGGAGAGATCGTAGCAGAACACACACCCCGCCTTGTCTTCATCACTCCCGAATACCGAATTCAATGCATCGGAGGTGATTCTCTTGTTCCGTCGATTTATCGCGATTGCCCTCGTGACCAGCTCGGCCGTCGCCGTCTCGGCCGCACCGGCTTCAGCGGCCGGCCGAAAGTTTGAAATCAAAGACTCCAACAGTTGGAGTAACCTCCATGGGTCAATCTCTTCCAGCCGGACGAGCGCCACTGTCAGCGGGACTCTCGTTGCCGATTCCACCCGCGTGACGGCCTGGGGCTGTGTCAGCGCAAGTATCAGCGGCTGCAGCCTCGTGGCAAATCAGAAGAAGCTCGCGGAATACGACACGCGGCGCCAAGGTCTCTACGCCAAAGACTTCACCAAGACGCTCAGCAAGACCAGCGGGCAGAGCGTTTACGTACGCGCCTGCTTCACCTGGACGCAGGGCCACGGAAGCTGTAGCGGCTGGAAGTAGCAAGCAGAACTTCAAAGTATCGGAGGTAATTCTTTTGTTGCGTAGAATCATCGTGACCGCCCTCGCGGTCCTCACGGTTGCCGCCGTTTCGGCGACCCCGGCCTCAGCGGCGCGGGTGCTCAAGGATTTCGACATCTACAACCCGTCGGGCCAAGGTGGCGACTGGCGGGGCAGGATGATCATCGACAGCACAGCAGTCAGGTTCACAGGAAACGTCCACCCGAGCCTCACCAAAGCGACTGCCTATGGCTGCATCTCGGCGAGCGTCAGCGGCTGCAGCCTCGTGGGCGCCGCGAAGACCCTCGGAGTGGTCGACGGGCGCACCGAAAGCCACCTCCTCGAGATCGACAAGACCTTCAGCAAGACCAGCGGGCAGAGCGCTTGGGTACGCGCTTGCTTTCTGCACCGCAATGGCGTCACCAACTGCACCAACTGGACCGCCGGGTACACGCCGACATCCCGCTAGGCGGCTTGAAGTAGCCGATTGATCGACGGGCTGGACTGGCCCGGTGCGCGCTGGGCCAGTCCGGCACTTCCGTACGAGGGCCAACTGGTCGCGCGGTTGCCGGTGGCGCCGGCTCGGGGACAGTGGCCGGCCTGACCACGGAACGACAGGGGCGTGACACGGTGGGCTACTTCCGTTAACCTTTTCGTGATGTTCACAACTGCGTAGCTGACTGAGAACGGGGCTTGGGAAGCGCATGCACATCGAGTCTTTCGCACCGGGCGGTGCGTGACACAGACATGTCCACCAACACCGCCGCAGTGGCCCAGGGACCGGCCGGCAGTCCGGCTGATCCGCTCGACGACGAGGACGACCTGATCCGGCGCGCGCAGACCGGCGACGCCGCGGCCTTCGGCCGGCTCTACGACCGGTACGTCCATTCCATCTACCGCTACACCTACAGCAAGACCACGTCCCGCAGCCTGGCCGAGGATCTGACCAGCGAAACGTTCCTGCGCGCGTTCCGGGCGATTGCCCGGCCGCGGGCGAAACTGAACTTCGCGGCCTGGCTGGTCACCATCGCGCGGAACGTGGTCATCGACCACCATCGCTCCGGCTGGAACCGGCTGGCGGTCGTCACCGACGAGGTCGATCCACGCGCCGACGAAGCGATCGGACCGGAGCAGGCAGCGCTTGCCTCGGTCGGTACCGCCGCGTTGCGGGCCGCGGTCGCCCGGCTTCCGGACGACCAGCGCGAATGCCTCGCGCTGCGGTTCTTCGCCGGCCTCTCGATCAACGAAACCGCGGCCGCGATGGCGCGTACGGACGGCGCGATCAAACAACTGCAGTTCCGCGCGATGAACAGGTTGCGGCGGATCGTCACGGCCGGCTGAGAAGCCGCTGAGTAACGTTGATGTCTTCTTCGTGAAAGGGCGCGAAACACGAGACCCGAGTGCTTGCGCGGCCTCCTACCTTCCGGTAGGAAAGAGCGCGTGCCATCCGGCTCGCGGCCGCGCATGGACGAAACCGGTGCGGCCGGTTCACCTTATATCTCACGGGGAGATATCGCATGAGCAATCCGTACGAAGAGAACCAGAACGACGGCAACTACGGGTCAGGTGACCAGGGCAACGAGTACGGCCGGGATTCCAGCGGAGGGGAATCCGGCAACGACTCTGGTTACGGCCGGCGCGAGGAATCGCAGAACGACGGCGGGTACGGACAGTCGAACGACGAGACCGGGCGCGGCGGCAACCAGCAGTCGAACGATGACGGCGAGCGCGGTGGATACCAGCAGTCGAACGATGACGGCGAGCGCGGTGGGTACCAGCAGTCTGACGGCGGCGACGAAAACCGCGGTAGCTACGGTAACAACGACGATAACGACAACAGCTACGGAAACTGAGCGGAGATCAGGACATGGGCGTTTTCGACAACATCAAGAATGCTGCTGAAGAGCTGAAGGACAAGGCGGCCGACCTGGTCGACGGTCACAGCGACAAGATCGGCGAGGGCCTGGACAAGGCCGGCGAGTTCGCCGACGAGAAGACCGGCGGCCAGTACGGCGACAAGATCGACCAGGGTGTCGACGCCGCCAAGGACCAGATCGGCAAACTGGACTCCCAGAACGACGGCCAGGCCTGACCACCAGCACTGTCCAGAGGCGGTCGTGGGATCACCCACGGCCGCCTCGGCCATTTCGCGGGTCAGCTGGTGAGGTGCGCGCTGTCCAGCGCGGACTGGAGCGAGCGGCGGTAGCCGTCCGAGGTGAAGGTGGCGCCGGAGACCGTGTCGATGTGGGCGGTTTGGGCTGCCAGTGCTTCGTGTGTGAGTTGAGGCAGCGCGTACGTGCTGATCTCCTGATCGCGGCGGCCACCGTTCGGATACACCAGTGGGGTGACGGCGATCAAGCGGTTGGCGCGGACGGTGATGCGTACCTGAACCGGGCCGTACCGGGTGCCAGCGGATGAACCGTTGATCACCAGTTCGCCGGTTGAGTTGCTGACGACGCCCGCTGATGCGGCCGGAGTGGACTGTCCTTCGGTGCGGTTCGTGCTGGTTGGGTAGAGGAACAGCAACAGCAGTAGTACGCCGGTGCCGCCGCCGACGGCCAGGTTGCGGCGTAGGCGTTCCGAGTGGCTGGTCATCGCGCACCGTGCGCCGCGTCGAGAGCTGACTGGAGTGATTGCCGGTAGCCCTGCGAGGTGAAGGTCGCACCGGAAACCGTGTCCAGGTGGGCGTTTCCGGCCTTCATGGCTTCTTGTTCCAGCTGCGGGATCGCGTAGCTGTTGATGCGGTTGGTCTGGCCGTCGCCGCTTGGGTGCTGGAGCGTACGTACCTGGGTGAGGTGGTTGCCCAGCACGGTGACTCCTACCTGCACGGGTCCGTACTGCGTGTCGACAACCCCACCGGTAGCAGTAACCGACTTCGGTGCGGTTGTTGTCGGAGCGGGTGGCGGACTGCTGCGATGGCGGGTGACGCGTGGCGTGGTGCGTGGCGCCGTGGTGCGTGGCGCCGTGGTGCGTGGCGCCGTGGTGCGTGGCGCCGCGCTACGTGGTGCAGTAGCAACGACCGCTGCACCAACAGCAGCCGTCTGTGGATGCACGCTGGTTCTCAGTGCAACCGCTACGACCGCCACGCTGGTGACCGACATCAGCACTCTCGTCCCGCGCCTCACACGTCTTCTCCTCTCACCACGAGAACCGCTCCTGGTGCAGCTGTCCCGCCGGCAGTCCGGCCGTCAGTACGGCCGCGCACAGTGCATCCATCCAGCGATCCGGCCCGCACACGTACACGTCGTACAGCTCCAGCTCCGGGACCGCCCGCCGCACGGCGTCCTCGTCCGACCACGCCTCCGCCCCGACGGGCAGCCACGACTTACGCCGCTGAATCCGCGGCCCGAGCAGATAGTGCACGGTGATCCCCCGTACCCGCGCCAGATGCTCCAGCTCCTCCCGGAACACCAGATCACCCGCGTCATGCGCCCGGTACACCAGCACCGCGTCACCCGGCGCGTACGAGAGCTCCTCCAGCAACGCCCGCAACGGCGTGATCCCAATGCCGCACGCGAACATCGCCACGCGTTCCGTCACCCGCCGCTCCGCGGTCAGCCGCCCGTACGGTCCCTCCACCGCGACCCGTGTCCCCGGCCGTACCCGCGCCAACCGGCTACCCCCATCCCCCGCCGTCTTCGCAGTCACCCGCAGCCGATCCGGTGCAGGCGAAGCCGACAGCGAGTACGGGTTGCCGCGCGACCACCCCGGTCCATCCAGGAACCGGAACACGAAGTACTGCCCCGCCTGCACCGGCATCCGATGCAACCCGCGTCCACCCAGCAGAACCGTCACCACACCAGGCGCCTCGGGGATCACCTCGCGCACGGTGAGTCCGTGCCGGAGCGTACGCCACAACGGCAGCGCCACCCGGTACAACAAGATCGCACCGAGCGCGACACCGTACACGGACCACCAGTAGGTACGCGCCAACGCCGACGTGGTGAAGTCGGCGCCGGTCCAGATCTCATGCGGTATCGACAAACCCACGCCCAGGTACGCGTACAAGTGCAGCAGGTGCCACGACTCGTACCGCAATGCGCGTCGTGCCGCACGCACCGACGTCACCACGACCAGGGTGAGTGCAAGAGTCGCAGCGGTCGCCAGCAGCATGCCGCCGTACGTAGTGACCACCGACCACGTCTCATGTACCAGGTCGTTGTGGTCGCGCAGTGTGTACCCGACCAGGATCAGGCCGATGTGCAGCAGCAAGAGGTTGAACGACCAGAACCCGACCAGCCGATGCCTTCGTGCCAGCTCGTCCTGTCCGTAGCTGCGCTCGATCATCGGCACCCGTGCCATCAGGAACACCTGTACGAGCAGCAGATCAGCCGCCACCAGCCCAGACAGCCGCCCGAGTGACGTGAGCAGGTCGGCCGGGCCGCTCAGGAGGTTCTGGAAGCCACGTCCCGACACCCAGAGCGCGACCACCACCAGTACTGTCACCCAGCACAGCACTCCGATGGCATCACGCCACCAGCTGGGCGTACGGCGCGGCCTGCGTCGGGCGTGGGTGATCCGGGGCCGGTTCATCACCTCTGCTGGCCCGCGGTACGTCATGCTCCGACGATGCCCGCTGATTCTTAGTCCTTCCTTGGACCTGCCTCCGCTAGCGCAGGCAGTACCAGCTCGAACGTCGCGCCGACGTCAGCGGGCGCCAGGCGAAGCTGTCCGCCCAGGCGGTTCGCCACGTCGTGCGCGAGCGCCAGACCGAGCCCGTAGTGCGCCCGCCCCGACCGGTGACCGCCCGTGTCGAAGCGCCGCAGTACGCGCTGTGCGGCCTCCGGTCCGATCCCAGGGCCGGTGTCGCTCACCGACAGGATCAGGTCCCCACGATGCCGCCGTACGGCGATCCGCACCGTCCCGTCGCGTGGTGTGTGGTCGATCGCATTGTCGACCAGAGCGAGTGTCGCGCGCCGAATCGCACTCGCCGTCCCCAACGCCGGCGCTGACTGCAGCTCGCTCTCCCAGCGCAGCCGTACGCCCGCCTCCCCCGCGTGCGCCGCCGCACTGTCCGCGACGTCCGCAGCGATCCCGATCAGATCAACCGGTTGGCCGTCCTCCATGCCGCGTGGATCAGCTGCGGCCAGCAGGTCGTCCACTACCTCCGCCAAGCGCCGCGTGTCACGCAGTACGCCGTCAGCGTCATCCAGTACGTCCTCATCCGCATCCGCACGCCGCAACGACCGTTCGAGCAGTTGGGCCCGCGTACTCAGCAGCGTCAACGGCGTACGCAGCTCATGCCCCGCATCGGCAACGAACGCGCGCTGCAACGTCAATGCCTGTGCCAACGGCCGCACTGCCCGGCGTCCGATCAGAACGCCCAACAGAACTGCCAGTAGTAGTGCCGCGCCGGAAGCAATCCCCATCGCCTGGAACAGCCGTGCACGCTCCTGCTGGGTCGTCGCCAGATCCAGTACCGCCTGTACTGGCCGGCCGTTCGACAACCCAGTAGCGATCCGATAGCCGCCGTCGTCGTCCTCGACGGTACTCAGATGAACCTGCTCCGATGCCTCCGTACGCAGCGTCGCCAGGTCCGGCAGCAGGCTCGCAGGCAGACCAGGCGAGGTTGTAGTACCAGCTGAGTTCGTCATCACCAGCCAGGCCCCAGCAGGCGGATCACCCACGTCGTCAGCGGTACTGATCGCCGAGCGGAGCAGATCGTCCGCAGCGTTCGTCTGCTCGCGTACGACCACCACAGTGACCAGTGCGATCAGCAGCAGCATCGCAAGCGCCACCAGGGCTGCAGCCTGTACGGCGACGCCCCGCGCCGCGCGGCGGACCAGTACCTCGTCCCCGATCAGCCGTGCGCTCATGGCGCACCCAACCGGTACCCGAGCCCGCGTACGGTGCTGATCACGCCCCGCCCCAGCTTGCGCCGGCAGTAGTGCACGTACGTATCGACAACTGTCTCCGACTCCGCCTCGTCGAACACCCGGTCCAGCAGGTCCGACCGGCTGAAGACAGCGCCAGGCCGTGCCGCCAGTAAGCCCAGCAATGCCGCCTCTCGTTCGGACAGCTCCACCGACGCACCGTCGTCACGTCGTACGGTCCGGTGATCCAGATCGAGTACGCCACCTGGTACCGCGAGCTGCACCGCATGATCGAGATGCCGCCGCAGCAGCGCACGTACGCGAGCCATCAACTCCGTCAGCTCGAACGGCTTGGTCAGATAGTCCTCAGCGCCCGCATCCAGTCCTTCGACCCGATCCGCCGTACTGTTCCGTGCCGACAGAACCAGGATCGGCGTACCGACACCGCGACTGCGCAACCGGGCGATCAGGTCCAGTCCTTCGACGGCGGGCAGACCACGGTCGACAATCATCGCGTCCACCGGGTGAGTCAGCGCGAGGTGCAGCCCGGTGTGACCGTCACCGGCGCGCGTCACGGCGTACCCCTCGCCACTGAGCGCCCGGTCCAGCAACCGGGCCAGGTCGGCGTCGTCCTCGACCAGGAGGATGCGCGCGGTCATACCACGCCCCAGCCGACGGTGGAGAACAAGTTGCCGTCCGCAAGCACCCCCAGGCCTTCGTACCCGGGCAGCACCGTCAGTACCTCCGGCCAGCCGTCCCCGGCCACGAACGCCGCGGTGGCCAGCACGTCGGCGTACTCGACCGACGGACCGCTCACCGACACCGAGAGCCAGCGGGTGGCCACCTCGGTGCCGGTGCGCGGGTCGTACACGTGCGCGCCGCGGGCCGACGTGCCGCTCGTCGCCACCGCGCCTCCGTTCCGCGCCAGACTCGCAACCACCCGAGTGGGGTCCTGCGGGTCCTGGATCCCGATCGTGAAGTCCTCGTCGCCGGCACAGAGCACAAGGACGTCACCACCGGCGTTCAGGCACCAGTCGACGCCGGCCACCGCTCGTAGCCGCTCCCCCGCCCGCTCCACCGCCCAGCCCTTCACCAGCCCGGACGGATCCCAGCACCCGCCGGGTACGTCCGCGTCGAACAGTCCACCGGTCAGTGCGCGCGCCGCCGTACACCGCTCGGCTACGTCCCGTACCAGAGGCTCCACGCCGTCCCAGCCGACCTCACCGCGAGCCAGCCGGCTGACTGAGCTGTCCGGCTTGTACGGCGAGAAGATCCGATCCACCTCGACCAGCTCGGCGTACATGTCCCGGACCGCGTCCTCGACCACCGCGGACCGCGCCTGCTCGCCCCGGGCCAGCACACTGATGGGCATCCCCATCACCTGCTCGGCCCAGCTTCGCCTCATGCAGTTGACGCTAGGGACCGCTCGCTGAGAGCGAGCTGAGCCGTGTACGCGGCAACGTGCTGCGTGATCACGCGCTCCCAGGTCATCACCGGATCGGTGTTCTGGTTGTGTGCCTGCATCCGCTCCAGAACCGTCGAGTTCGACAGCAGCGCCGCCACCGTACGCGCCATCTCGGTGTCGTCGTGTACGAGGAATCCTTCGATCCCCGGACGGATGAACTCGCGGACGCCACCGGATGCCATCGCCACCACCGGCAGCCCGGCACACCGTGCTTCCAGGGCCGCGACACCGAACGATTCGAGCTCGGCCGGCGCCAAGTACACATCCGCCGAGGCGTACAGCGCCTGAATCTCGTACCGGGTCAGGCGCCCCGGGAGGTCCACCCAGGAGGCCATGCCGCTGCGGCGTACCTCGGTGGCCAGCGCGCGCTCGCGCGGACCCGCGCCGACGATGACCGCCCGCAGGTCGACGGCCGACGGGGTCAGCTCGCGAATCTTCTCCAGCGTCCGCAGCAACGCGTCCGGGCGCTTGCGCCGGGCCAGCCGCATCGTGCTCACGATCGTCGGCCGATGCTCCGTACGCGCCGTCGCCCGCCACGCGGCCGGGTCGACGCCGTTGTGCAGCACCTTGACCGATCCCTTGGGCAGCGACCGCCGCAACCGGTTCGCCACGGTTTCGCTGACCGCGGTCCATTGCGCGTTCCCGGCGTACCGATCGATCTGCGCCACCGGCCAGGGCATCGTCGACCCAGGCAACGAATGCATGGTGATCAGCGCCGTCCGCGCCATCCGCGCCGCCCGCCAGGCCAGCGGCGACACCAACGACGAATGCGAGTGCACGACATCGAACCCGGCCAGCTCGTACCGGAGCCGCTCCACCGCCACCGGCAACGGCATGCCGGTCAGCGACGGCAGCCGCACGACCGGTACGTCACCCGCGCTCGGCGGACCGTCGGTCAGGGTGAACACCGTGACCTGATGCCCGGCCCGGATCAGCTGGACGGCGAGGTCGTGCACCTGCAGCTCGATGCCGCCGAGGCGCGGGAGGTAACAGTCACTGACCAGCGCCACCCGCATCACGCCACCGCCCCGAGCGAGCGCGCACCGCCGCCGGTGCGGTGCTGCAACCAGGTCCAGATCGCCAGCATGATGCCGCCGACCGGGATCTCCATCAGGAACGTGAACCCACGGAACAGCAGCAGCCCCGCCGCGACCCCGGCCGGGTCACCGCCGAGCGCGACGAGCGCGGCGGTCGTACCCACCTCGACGACGCCGGCACTGCCGGGCGTGATCGGAACGAGGGTCAGCAGCCGCTCGACGGCCAGCGCGGTGAACAGGACCGGGAGCCCGAGCGGGACGTGCAGGACATGGAAGCAGAGCCACAACAGCGCCAGCTGGAGCGCGAGGTACGCGACCATGCCGACGGTCATCGGCCGCCAGCCGGTCCGCATCAGCGTCAGCGTACGGCGCCGGAACCGCGGCAACCGCTCCTTCAGACGAGATCGGCGAAGCACCTTGTCGAGCCCGGCGCCGATCAGTACGGCCGCCCGTTCGTCCACCAGAATCCAGATCCCGGCCAGTACCGCGATCGGCACCGGCAGGAAGAGCAGGCTGCCCTTGCCGAAGGCCGACGCGCTGTGCAGGATCGGCACCAGCAGCAGCGCGAGCGCGATCACGCCGAGCTTGGAGACGACGTTCAGCAGCGTCGTGACGGCGAGGAACCCGCCGAACGCGCCCTTGCTGAAACCCCAGCGGCGGACCATCCGGAAGTTCAGCGCGGTACCGGCCGCGCCACCGAGCGGGAGAACGTTTGCCACCGCGCTGCCGGTCAGGCTCAGGGTCAGCCCGCGCCGCTTCGACAGCCCTGGGAGCGACGCCGCGAGCACGAACGAGTGCGCCCAGAGCCCCGCGATCCAGACGACCGAAAGCATCGCCAGAGCGGGGATGGACACCTGTCCGAGGACCGATCCGACCTCCCGCCAGGTGGAACCGACCGCGCGTGGCAGGAACACCACGAGGGCGACCGTGACCAGCCCACTGAGGACGGGGGTCACCAGCCGCCGTCGCCAACCCCGTCGCTGCTCGATCTCGTTCATCGGTACCAGCCTGTAGCCCGGATGCTGAGAGGGTCCTGAGAGGAACTTCGGGCGGTTCGTTCAGCTGCTTCGAGCATGGCATGCTCGGGCCATGACGGGCCCATTCACCTTGATTGCGTTTCACGCGCACCCGGATGACGAAGCGCTGCTGATGGGCGGCACGCTGGCCCGGCTGGCCGCCGAAGGGCACCGGGTCGTGCTCGCCGTCGCCACCGACGGCGAGGCCGGCGCGGCGGCCGCTTCGTACCGGGATTCCGGACAGCTGGCGGCGCATCGACGGACGGAACTTGACCGGTCGGCCGCGGCGCTCGGCTGCGCGCGGGTGGTTCGTTTCGGTTTCAAGGACTCCGGTTCGGCGGGGCCGGCCGCCGAGGGCGGGTTCAGTACGCTCCCGGTCGAGGCGGCCGCCGCGCCGCTGATCGAGCTGCTGCGCGCGGAGCAGGCCGACGCGCTGACGATCTACGACCCGGCCGGCGGGTACGGGCATCCGGACCACCGGCAGGTGTACACGGCCGGCAAGTACGCCGCCGAACAGGCCGGGACCCGGTTGGTGCTGGAGGCAACAATCGACCGGCGGCTGATCCGCCGCCTGATCCGGATCGTCGAAGCCATCCCGGGCATCCTGCCGGCGGTCAAGGCATCCGCGTACGACGACGCGTACGCCCCCGCGGCGGCGATCACGCACCGGGTCGACGTGCGCGCGTACACGGACCAGAAACGCCAGTCGTTCGCCGCGCATGCCAGTCAGGCCAGCTCCGACGACGACGCCCGTACGCTCGGGCTGCTGCTCAAACTGCCGCCGTGGCTGTTCCGCCGGATGCTCGGCCGCGAGTGGTACGTGGAGCACGGCCGCACTCCCGGCCGGCCCCTCGACGACGTGTTCGCCAGCCTGCGCTGAGCGCCGTCGGCACGATGCTGAATAGTTATCGACTTCCACCTGGCGACCGCTGAACTTTCCGGTGCGGCCCGGAATCCAAGGCGGTACTACGGAGGCGACGACGCCTCCGGATCAGGGGAGGACGATCCAGATGTTTCGGAAGACGGCAAGTCTGGCTTCGGCAGGGGTACTCGCGCTGGCACTGGGGGCGGCGGCCGGCCAGTCCGCGCAGGCAAGCACATCCACCCAATCCGGTGCGGCCGGCACGGCGGCCGCGTGCTCGCTGCGGCTCGGGTCGGTGACCGCGAACGGCGCGGCCACCAGCCGGACCATCAACGCGACCTCGCCGATCACCGTCGGCGGGGTCCGCGGCACCGCCGGGGTGTTCGGGCCGAAGCAGGTCCAGCACAGCAGCACGGTCGTCGGTACGCCGCTCGGTTCGGGGGAAGCACGGTCCGGTCTGACCGTGATCGGCGGCGCGTTGTACGCGAGCTCGTACGTCGTCGACGGGCAGAGCCAGCTCGATCCGCACTACCCGCACAACAACCTGCGGGTCGGCGGCGGCTGGGGCAACTACCGGTGGATCGAGCAGTCGATCCTCCGCCCGGCCAACGCCGGCGACCCGGCTCGTACGCTGCTGTACGGGCAGCGGACCGACGGGACGACGCTGCGCTGGATCGCCGAAGGCACCAGCTGGCGAGCCACCGGCGGAGTCGGCGGCCTGACGACGGTCAAGGGGATCGCGCTGATCAGCCGGACGGCGACGGCGGAGACGTTCCTCGCCAACACCCGCACGGGCGCTCTGGTCACGGTGACCTGGCCCACCAAGTACAACGCCGTCCCGAGCAGCCGGGTGGTCCGTGGCTCGACCTGGCAGGGCTTCGAACAGCTGATCGCCACCAAGTGCGGTACGAACGGTACGCTCCTGCTCGGCATCGACCGGGACACCAAGTCCGGTTACCTGTACGCCGTGAGTCACGCCAACGGTACGAACACCGTGATCAAGAGCCTCGGCAAGGTACCGCTGACGTTCTCCGACCCGCAGTACTTCCGGATCGCGCCGAAGGCGGACCCGCTGAACGGCGCCTGATATTCTGGGTGGAGTTTGACCGGTGGTGGGGCTCGCCGGACCGAACCGTCGCTCCGGCGGCCAACAGTCCCTACCTGAGGAACCTCGCGGCGTCGTGCCGCGAGGTCGTTTCCAGGTAGGAGGACTGTGTGGAGCACCATCCCGGCGAGCAGCATCAGCATGCCGAGCCGCTGCCCAGAGGCCCGGTCGACCCCGACGTCGACCTGCGGATCGACGGCCGCGACCGGCGGGCCCACGATCCGGCGATCCTGACCGCGATCGCCGTCGGCGGCGCGCTCGGCGCGTCAGCGCGGTACCTGATCGGACTCGCCTGGCCGACGCCTTCGGGCGGTTTCCCGGTCAACACGCTGCTGATCAACATCGCCGGGTGCGGGCTGATCGGGATTCTGATGGTGGTGGTGACCGACGTCCTCACCCAGCAGCGCTTCCTCCGCCCGTTTCTCGGTACGGGCGTGCTCGGCGGGTTCACCACGTTCTCGACGTACGCGGTCGACATCCAGAAGCTGATCAGCGGCGGGTACGCCGGTACCGCGCTGCTCTATCTGGCCGCGACCATCGTGGGCGCGCTGCTTGCGGTGTGGACGACCGTGACGGCCACGCGCGCGCTCGTCACCTGGAGGTCGCGATGAGCCGGCTGTTGCTGGTGATCGCTGGTGGCCTGATCGGCGCGCCACTCCGCTACGTCGCCGACCGCGCCGTCCAGGCCCGCCACGACTCGCTGTTCCCCTGGGGTACGTTCAGCGTGAACGTGATCGGCTCGTTCATCCTCGGCTTCCTCACCGGCGCGTCGTCGCTCTTCCCCGACAGCATCCAGTTCTTCGCCGGCACCGGCTTCTGCGGCGCTCTCACCACGTACTCGACGTTCTCCTACGAAACCATCCGCCTCTTCGAGGACCGCGCCCGCTTCCTCGCCGTCGCCAACGTCACCGCCAGCATCGTCGCCGGCCTGGGCAGCGTCTTCCTCGGCACCGCGGTCAGCCAGTCCCTCTGAGGCCGCTCACCTGTCCCGCACCGCGATCCCCGGGTAGTCCAGCACCAACCCCGCCCCGTCAAACGTCAATCGGCACTCGAAGTCGAACGACGTGGACTCGTACTGGAACACGTACCGCCCCGGCTCCGAGCTGACAAGCGTGTAGCGCTGCTCAATCCGGACGACGCTCAGATCGTTCGCCTGGACGAAGGCAGCCGGCACCTCGACCGGTGTGCCGGCAGTGAACGAGATCCGGTGGATCGGAAGCGTGTTGGTAACCGCCGACGACTCGAAGTCGACGTCTTCACACCCACCCAGATCTGGGCGATGCAGACCGTCCACGATCCAGTGGGCGTCCGGCGTACGGGCGAGTGCGACTGTGTGTTCGCCTGCCGCTGTCCTGTTCACCGCGTGCACCGACTGTGTCCGCCACCCGCTGTCGACGTCGACCTGATACCCGACATACCAAGCCGAGCCGCCCTCCCGTGCCGAGGTGTGACCGTGCAGCGCGGTGCCGGCGGAGAACAGCACCTCGAAGCCCGTACGCAGTCCCGTGTGTGTCCACGAGGCAATCGGCGGCAGTGGTTGCAGGTACATGCTGAGACCCTAGTTGGGTCAGTGATGAGGTTCAGCTGGGGGCGGTCGCACGCGATGCCGGGTAGCTGACGGGTGGTGGAGTACGAGTGGATGAATCGGCGGAGGTGGCGGTAGTTTGATTAGCGAAATCTCCTGAAAAATAAGGGGATTTCGCGAAGAACTGTCCGAGCCGGAGGGTATAGTTATCGGCATGGATGTTCTCGGTGGGCGCTCGGTTGTTGCGTTGGGCAACCATGAGCTCCTGCCCGTGCTCGACGAGCTGGACGCCGAGATCATCCGGCTGCAAGGACTGCGTTTGCAGGTCGTCGCGCGGATGGAGGACACGGGCTACGCCCAGGAGCTCGGCGCGCGCGACACCGTCGATCTGCTCGCCTTCCGGCACCGCCGAGACCGGTCAGAGGTCTGGCGAGACGTCCGGCTGGCGCGGGCATTGCCGAGGTACGCGGCCGTAGACGCCGCCCTCGCCGACGGGATCGAGATCGGCAGCACCCAAGCCGGCGACTCCGACGGGATCGAAGGCGGCAGCACGCAGGTTGGTGATTCCGACGGGATCGAAGGCGGCAGCACGCAGGTTGGTGATTCCGACGGGACCGAAGGCGGCAGCACCCAGGTTGGCGACTCCGACGGCACGTTCCGGGCGATGCAGACCGCCCACGCGGCTGCGATCGTCTCCGAGCTCGAACGAGTTCGGACCCGGGTCCCGGTGGAAGACCTCGATGTCGCCGAGAACCAGCTGGTGTTGCTCGCCGCCCATCTTGCTCCAGGTGAGCTCCGCGCCGCGGCGAAACAGCTCTGCAACCTCCTCGACTCCGACGGGCCCGAGCCCGAGGAACAGCGAGCCTACGACCGCGAGTCCCTGACCCTCACGACTGCCGATAACGGCGTCAAGTTCAAGGGGTACCTCGCCAACGAGAACGCCGAACTCCTGCGTGCGGTCATCCACGCCGGTGCCCGCCCGCACAAGACCGCCGACGGCGAGCTCGATCCCCGCGCCCGCGACAAGCGCCAGGCCGACGCCCTCAGCACCGCCCTGACCGTCGCCGCCAACACCTGGGACACCGCCACCAACGCCCGGGACACGACCGCCAAAACCTGGCACACCAACGCCAACGCCCGGGACACGACCGCCAAAACCTGGCACACCGCCGCCAACGCCCGGGACACGACCGCCAACGCCTGGGGCGCCAAGGACACCGGCGTACGTACGCCTGGTGCACCAGTGCCGGGGTACGGGGCCAAGGCGAACATCACCGTGACGATCGACCTGGACGACCTCAGGTCAGCCACCGCGAACGCCACTGGTCAGACGGCCTACGGCGACGAACTGTCCGCCGCCACCATCCGCCGCCTGGCCTGCGATGCGAACGTCATCCCACTGGTCCTGGGCTCCAACTCAGAGCCGCTGGATGTCGGCCGCCGTGAACGTCTCGTCACCAAATCCATCCGCCGCGCCCTGAACGCCCGCGACCGTGGCTGCGTCGTCTGCGCGGCCCCTCCACTCAGGTGCGACGCCCATCACCTGATCTCCTGGCTCGACGGTGGCGCGACGACGGTCGACAACCTCGCGTTGCTCTGCCGCCGCCACCACGTAGACCTCCACGCCGGCCGCTGGCACGTGACCATCACCAACGGCATACCCAACGTCACCCGCCCCAACTGGGCCACTCCACCAGGCGCGTGTCGTCCCGGCCAGCGGCTGACCCAGCGCGACAAGGTGCTGTCACCTCCACCCTTGCCTTCAGGTACCACGTCTGCCTGCCCCGATCGCCCTGACGGCATCCCCGCCACGCCCCCGGCACCCAACCCGTGGGGCCACACGCACCCGCCCATCCCACGAACCAGCCGCTGGAACGCCGACGAAGCAACCCTCACCGCTGCAGTCCGCTTCGCCGTCTGGGGCCACCGCACGCCCACCGAACCCGCAACCGGCCCGCCATCCTTCGCAACCATCTGAACCACCCAAAACCAGAAGATCAAGTGGAATCTCAGAGTGGGATCACATAAGGATGAAGTCCACGAGGCGGTCGGCGGGACTGGTTACAGGTGCCTGCTGAGACCCTAGTCGGGTGAGCAATCAAGTTCAGCTGGGGACGGCGTACGCGGGTGGCTCCTTCGGCGGCTCCTGGATGTCGGAGCGCATCCGCGACGACCTGCCCGGGTACCTGATCGCGCCGCTGGAGAACCGGACCCGCTCCGCCCTGTTCGGCTTCGACAACTCCGTCATCTCGGACCTGGCCGACCGGACCGTCCGGCTGGCCGTCGGCGGCTTGGAGTGATGCTGGATCGGTCCGAGTCGGCGCTGGGCATCGTCCTCCGGTCGCGGTTCTACCGTTCGGCGTTCCTGTCGCTGCTGGTGGCCGGCATCGGGGTCTCGTCGGCCACGCCGCAGCTGACCCTGTTCCTCGTACGGGACCTGGGCGCACCGCTTCCGGTAGCCGGGCTGTACTACGTGACCAACCTGGCCGCTCCGATCGCCGGGTACCTGATCGGCCGGTGGTCTGACCGGAGCCGCGACCGGCTGCTGTGGTTCCGGATCTGCTCGCTGGTCGGCGGTGTCGGTTGGCTGGCGATGGCCGCCGCGCACACGGTGTGGATTCCGTTCGTGATCAGCACGCTGGCGCTGAGTGTCGCCGGTGGTTCGATGGCACTGTTGTTCGCCGCTTGCCGGGACGAGCTCAGCCGGAACCCGACGCGCGCCGAGAACCGCGTGATCGCGACCGTTCGGATGACGTTCACCACCGGCTGGATTCTCGGGCCGGTGTTCGGCAGCTGGTTCGGCGGGGTGTTCGGGCTGCGGCCGCTGCTGGTCGCGACCGCAGTGTGCATGTTCGCGCAGCTGCTCCCACTCGGCCGGCAGCGCGTCGACCGGTACACCGACGCTGCCCTGCACGCGGGTCATCCGCGACGCCGACTCACCGACCTGATGCCGCTGCTCGTCTTCACCGCGGTGTGTGTACTCGCGATGACCGGCGACACGATCAAGTTCGGTTATCTGCCGATCTACATGGCCGAGCAGTTGCAGGTGTCCGACTCGGTGCGTGGCGCGGTGATCGGTATTCAGCCGCTGCTCGAGTTGATGCTCCTACCTGTGGTGGCGCGGCTGGCCGACCGGTTCGGGGCGATGCGGGCGATGACGGTCGGTGCGGTGCTCGGGTTGAGCGGGAACGTCGCGTACGCGCTCAGTACGTCGGTCGCCGGGCTGTTCCTCGGGCAGGCGCTGACGGCCGGGCTGTGGGCGTGCGTGGGCGCGCTGGGCGTCACGATCGCGCAGCGGCTCTACCCGCAGGGCGTCGGGACCGCGTCCGCGGTGTTCCTGAGCGCGATTCCGGTCGGCTCGGCCATCGGCGGCGCGATCGGCGGCCTCGGCGTGGCCGCGATCGGTCTCCCGCACGTCTTCTTCATCCCGGCCGGGCTCACCGCCCTCGCGATCGTCGCCTTCGCCGTCCTCAGTACCCGGGAGAGGTGAGCGCGCGGGAGATCCGTTAGCCCATCGCGGCCCGGATGGACTCGCGTAGTGAACCGAGGGTGGCCACCACGGCAGTCGGTTCGTAGCCGCAGTGCGCCATGCAGTTGGCACAGCGCGGGTCCTTGCCGCGGCCGTACGTGCTCCAGTCGGTCTCGTCCAGCAACTGCTGGTACGTCGCCACGTACCCGTCGTCCATCAGGTAGCACGGCCGCTGCCAGCCCTTGAGCGAGTACAACGGGATCGCCCACGCGGTGCAGTCGAAGTCGACCTTGCCCTCCAGGAAGTCCAGGAACAGCGGCGAGTGGTTCAGCCGCCACTTCTTCCGGCGACCGTCACCGAACGCCTTCCGGAACAACTGCCGCGTCTCTTCCGGCCCGAGCCAGTGCTCCTGATCCGGCGCCTTCTCGTACGCGAACCCCGGCGAGATCTGCATATTGTCGACTTTCAGATCGTCGTTCAGATAGTCGAGTACGTCGATCACGTCCTGGGGGCTGTCGGTGTCGAAGAACGTCGTGTTCGTCATCACCCGGAAGCCGGCGGCCTGTGCTTGCTTGATCGCCGCGACCGCCTCGTCGAACACGCCGTCCTTGCACACGGACTGGTCGTGCCGTTCGCGCAGTCCGTCGATGTGCACCATCCAGGCGAAGTTCTTGTGCGGTGCGAACTTGTGCAGGTGTTTCGGCAGCAGTACTGCGTTCGTGCACAGGAAGACGATCTTGTTCCGGGCCAGGAGCTGCCGGACGATCTCGTCGATCTCCTTGTGCATCAGCGGTTCGCCGCCGGCGATCGACACCATCGGCGCGCCGCACTCCTCGACCGCCGCGACCGCCTGCTCGACCGGCATCCGTTGTTTCAGCCAGTCGTGGGTCTGCTGGATCTTGCCGCAGCCCGCGCATTTCAGGTTGCACGCGTACAGCGGCTCGAGCTCGAGCAGGATCGGGAACTTCTCCCGGCGGCGGAGCTTCTGCTTCATCAGGTATCCGCCCAGGCGGATGGACTGCCGCAGCGGCATGCTCACGGCTGAGTCACCTCTTTCGGTAGCGCGAAGCGGACGTCCTCGGTGCCGGTACCGGACTCGGTCACGGTGACCGGGCCCAGGCCGGACAGGCAGCTGATCAGATTGTCGACAAGCGCGGGTGGCGCGGAGGCGCCGGCGGTGATCCCGATCCGGGTGACGCCGGCCAGGCGGTCCAGGGGCAGCTCGCCGGCGTCGTCGATCAGGATCGCGGGGGTGCCCGCGGCCTCGGCGACCTCGGCGAGCCGACGGGAGTTGGAGGAGTTCTGGGAACCGAGGACGATCACCAGCTCCGATTCGGCGGCGATGGTACGGACGGCCTGCTGGCGGTTCGTGGTCGCGTAACAGATGTCGTCCTTGCGCGGACCGTCCAGTGCCGGGAAGCGGCGGCGGAGTACGTCCACGGTTTCGGCGGCTTCGTCGACGGCGAGCGTGGTTTGCATCGCGTACGCGACGTTGCCGGGGTCTGGGACGTGGATGGTTTCGGCCTCGGCCGGGTTCGAGACGACGAGGACGTGGTCCGGTGCTTCGCCGGTGGTGCCGATGACTTCTTCGTGGTCGGCATGGCCGATGAGTACGACGGTGCTGCCACGGTCGGCGTACCGGCGTACTTCCTGGTGGACCTTGGCGACCAGCGGGCAGGTCGCGTCGATGACGCGGAGGTGCCGCTCGGCCGCCTGCGTACGGACGGCCGGCGCGACGCCATGCGCGGCGAGGACGAGCAGGCCGCCTTCGGGTACCTCGCCGGCTTCTTCGACGAAGACCGCGCCACGGCGTTCCAGGTCGCTGACGACGTGTCGATTGTGAACAATCTGACGACGGACATAGACCGGCGCGCCGAAGCGCCGCAGGGCCTGCTCGACGGTGCCGATCGCGCGTTCCACACCCGCGCAGAACGAGCGTGGTCCCGCCAGCAACAGCTCCCGCTCACCTGTTGCCGCGCTCCACGCGTTGATCACGTCGGCCGTCCGGCGCAGTTCGCGCAACGCCCGTACGCCCCGCCGCGGCATCCCCAGCCCACGCAGCGGATGTGCCGGATTGTCTACCACCGCCCGCACGACCACGGTCTGCCCGTCGTCCCCTGCGAGCAGCGCCGACTCGGTATCAACAGCAACCGCCCCACGAGCCGCCAGAGCAGCCCGCTCCCCCGCAGAATCCACCACCCGACCAGCGGTGACCACCGGCCCCAAGTGCACAGTGAACCCCCGCCGCCGCAACTCCCCCGCAACGAGCACGGCCGCCCGACTCACCACAGCACCCGCCACAGCACCCGCCACAGCAGCCCCCACAGCACCCGACACAGCACTCGCCGTCGCCCGTCGTCCATCACCGCCTTCATTGCCGGCGGACCACACCTCGGTTGCGACTACCAGGTCTCCCGGGGCGATCCCGTCGACCAGTGCGCCCGCTACTCCCGCAACCAGCAGCGGACCACCGAGCGGACTTCCTCGCGACCGCCCAGTGCGCACCGGCGGTGTAGTGAGCTTGCCCCGCAACGCCACCCACTCCGCGTACAACGGCGTACAGACAACCCCAGTCATCGGAGATACCTGCCCAACGCCCAAATAGGGAAGACAATCCGGTACAGGTGGTACCCGATGTAGAAGTCCCCAGGAAAGCCAGTCCCCGTGTACCGATGCTCGTCCCAGCCACCGTCCGGACGCTGCGTCTCCACCAAGTACGCAAGCCCACGCTGCACAGCTACACCGTCAGCCTCAGCAGCCAGCAGCGTCAGCAGCGCCCACGCGGTCTGCGACGGCGTCGAGTCACCCCGCCCGACCCACGCCGGGTCAACATAAGACCGCAGGTCCTCCCCCCACCCACCATCATCGTTCTGATGCGCCTCCACCCACCGCACCGCCCGCTGGATCACCGGGTCGTCCGCCGGCATCCCCACAGCCACCAGCGCCGGTACAACCGCCCCAGTCCCGTACACGTGGTTGGTCCCCCACCGACCGAACCACGACCCATCAGCTTCCTGCGAGTCCAGCAACCACTCCACCCCGCGCCGGCACTCCGCCGAACTGCTCTTCCCCTCGGCCGCCAGCATCTCCACCACGTGCGCGGTGACATCGGCCGACGGTGGATCGATCACCGCACCGAAGTCGCAGAACGGCAGCTTCAGCGGCGTGGTGTCCGTGTTGTCCGCATCGAACGCACCCCAGCCCCCGTCAGCAGACTGCATCCCGGTCGTCCACGCCACCGCGTCATCCAGCGCCCCGCGCAACCGGTCCGGCTCCGGATGCACGACCCGGCGCAGCGCAAGCACGATCTCCGCCGTGTCGTCGGTGTCGGGGTACCCGTCGTTGGCGAACTCGAACGCCCAGCCACCACTGACCAGGTCCGGCCGCCGTACCTGCCAGTCGCCCGGTGCGTCGATCTGCTCGGTCAGCAGCCAATCGGTTGCCTTGAGCACCGTCTCGTCGTCTCCTGGTACGCCGGCATCGAGTAGCGCCCCCACTGCGAGCCCGGTGTCCCACACCGGCGACTGACACGCCTCCAGCCACCGCACTGGTCCATCGGCCGTCTCCGCGTGCACCGTGAAACCTTCCAGTCCACGCAGCCCGGCTGCCAGCACCGGGTGGTCGATCGGGTACTCCATCAGCCGCAGTGCGATCAGCGAGTACACCCACGGCGGCTGGATGCCACCCCAGCCACCGTCCGCCTCCTGCCGCGCCACGATCCATTCGGTCGCTCGCCGCATCGCCAGCCGCCGCAGCCACTTCAGCGGACCACGCGGCCCCCAGCGCGTGTACGCGTTCAGCAGCACGTCCAGCCGCTGGAATGCACCATCCAGCTTCCACACCGGCGCGTACGGCGCGGCCACTGCACCAGACCGCAGCTCCGCAACGGTGAACCCAACCGGATGGACCGGACGATGCGCACTGACGATGGTCAACGGCACGATCGTCTGCCGGGCCCAGCAGGCCCAGTTGTACACGTTCAGTGGCGCCCAGCTCGGCAGGAAGATCAGCTCAGGCGGCAGATCCGGGCAGTCGTCCCACTCCCACAGCCCGAACAGCGCCAGCCAGATGTGGGTGAACACCCGCGCCTTCTCCACCCCACCGGCAGACCGGATGAACTCCGCCGCGCTGGCCAGGTGCGCGGCCTTCGGATCGTCACCGGCCATCCGCAGCGCGACCCACGACTCCACGGTCGTCGACAGATCGCCAGGCCCGCCTGGGAAGGTCGCCCAGGTCCCGTCGTCGCGTTGCTGCGACCGAATCCACCGCGCCGTCTCCGCATCGGTCTGCGCGGTCGAAACGCCGAGGAAGTGCCGCAACATCAGGTCTTCGGCGTCCATGGTCACGTTCGTCGCCAGATCGCCCTTCCACCAGCCGTCCTCGTGCTGCAGCGACCGCAGGTACGCCACCGCCGCGTCCAGACACTCCTGCACGCGTACGTCGGCCGGCGCCTCGCTGGCGACCCGTTCGGCCGTCACAGCTGCCGCTCCGCCACGAACTGGGCCAGCTGGTCGAGCTGCTCCCGATTGGCCGACTGGACGCCCGCACCGTCCAGTGCCTTCCCTGCTCTGCGTACGCGCTCCTCCGCCTCGGCCATAGCCCACTCGCGGCCACCGGCGCGCTCCACGAGTACTGCGGCGTACTGGAGATCGTCCGCGGTCGGAGCCTCCGGGTCGGTGAACCAGGCGGCCAGCTCCTGTCCAGGCGATCCGCCGTACTCCAGCGACCACACCACCGGCAGGGTCTTCTTGTGCGCCAGCAGGTCAGCGAACACCGGTTTGCCCGTCTTCTCCGGCGCACCCCAGATACCCAGCAAATCGTCGACGAGCTGGAACGCCAGCCCCAGCTCACGCCCGTACCGCCGGAACGCTTCGCAGGTGGCCGGATCGGCACCGGCCAGGATCGCCCCGAGTTGAGCCGATGCGCCCAGCAACGCACCGGTCTTCCCGACCGCCATGTCCACGCACTCCGCCAAGCTGACGTCGCTGCGCTGCTCGAACGCGACATCCAGCACCTGTCCGCGGATCAGCTCCCGGGTCGCGACAGCCAGCGCGTGACCAGCCTGCGGCGCGTACGGCGACTCGCACTCACCCAGCACCTCGTCCGCGAGACAGGCGAGCGCGTCCCCGACCAGTACGGCGGTGGCGTCGCCCCAGATCGCCCAGACCGTACGCCGGTGCCGACGCTGCGTGTCGCGGTCCATCAGGTCGTCGTGGATGAGGGAGAAGTTGTGCACCAGCTCCACCGCCACACCGCCGGGTACACCGGGGTCTGGCGTACCCGCAACTGCTTCGGCAACCAGCAGCGTCAGTCCTGGGCGGATTGCCTTGCCGGAGCTACCACTCGCCGGCCGCCCGTGTACGTCGCACCAGCCGAGGTGGTACGAGGCGACCAACCGGGTGTGCTCGTCGAGCCGACTGATCGCCTGCCGAAGCGACGGCTCCACCAGCTCGCGACCACGTGCCAGCAGATCCACCACCTTCGTTGCCGACGGCATCGGCTCCACAGCAGTCACAGGACCACATCCTCAGAGCCCAGCACAAGCCTCGCCGGCCGGGTGGTGAGCGTGTGGCGCAGGACCGACGCGGCTGCTGCTTCACCGCTGCGAGCGGCGCTTTCCATCGTGGCGGGCCAGCCGGTGGCGGTCCAGGCGCCGGCCAGGTGCAGGCCGGGACGGCTGGTGGTCGCGGCCGGACGGAGACGGCCGGAGCCTGGTGCCGGCCGGAAGGTGGCATGACGTTCTCGGGTCACGAAGAACTCCTTCACACGCGCGTCGGCGGCCGCGGGAAGCAGCCGCCGGAGAGCAGGCACCAACAGGTCACGCAGGTCGGCGACCGGGCTGTCGATCAACTCGTCCGCCGCGGACAAGGACACCGCGACGTACTGCTCACCACCGGCTCGCTCACCGCACTGCACGGTCCGGTCGAACACCCACTGCAGCGGACTGTCCACCCCAGCCACGAACGGCTCGTCCAGTACCTTCCGGTCGAACACCACATGCGCATTGACGATCGGCGAACTACCGAGTGCCTCCGCCCACCCGGCCGGCACGTCCACCGCACCGTCCGGCAGCAGCCGCGCCGCCTCGGTCGGTGGAACTGCCAGTACTACGTCGTCGTACCGCCCACTTTCGATACACCAACCACCATCCTGTTCGTTCAGTGCGCGTACGCGCGCCCGCACCCGCACCGCGACACCGGCAGCAGCCAGCGCCCGCGTAGCAGCATCCCCGTGCAGCTGCTGCAACGGCACCAACGACCAGCCGATGTCCGCGGCGTCACTCTGTTCCAGCAGGCCGAGCTGGAACACCGTCGCTGCCACCGCAAGCGACGCCTCGTCAGCTCGCGCGTTGAGCGTCGCTATCCCGATCAGCTCCCACAGCGCCTCGACAGCGCGCGCGTCCTGTCCATGTGCCGCCAACCAGTTGCCGAACGACTGCAGGTCAGTCTCCGGAGCAGTCCGGTCCACTCGTCCCATCGCCAGCGCTCCACTGGCCGCAGCGACTCGCTCCACCAGACTGAGCCAGCGGTACGACGCCAGAGCCGGTCCCAGGTGCAGCGGCGCCGGTAGCTCGTTCCGTCGAATCCGTCCGACCCCAGGGCGTCGTCCGCTGCGTACTGGCACGTCCAGTCGTCGCTGCAGGTGCACCTGGTCCCGTACGCCCAAACGGTCCAGCAACCGCAGGTACGACGTGCAGCACCGCAGGAACACATGTTGACCGTTGTCGATCCACCTACCGTCCCGTTCGAACGAATGCGTGAGACCGCCCAGCTTCGGCCGCCCCTCCAGCAGCACCACCGCACAACCCGCGTCCGCGAGCTGCAGCGCCGCAGTGATACCTGCCAGACCGCCTCCCACCACAGCTACTCGCCTCATGACCGGCCTCCCGCCAGTGACGTCAGAGCTACCTGTGCCTTCTCCCCCGCCGACAACGACAGCCGCTGGCTGTACACCAGCACTGGGTTCGAACCGATCCGGCAGAGCAGGTGGTAGTAGATGCCGGACATGGCACGACAGGACGCGCCGCTACGCCAATCCAGGTACGGCAGCAGTCGCCAGCCCAGCGAGTACCAGTCCTGCGCACGACCGGCCGCGTAGCGGATGTACCCGGCCAACCGCCCTTGCGGATCGTCCAGTGCACCGTGGTCGTCGAGCATGACGCGTACGCCGAACCGCTCCAGTTCATCCGCCGGTAGGTACACACGGCCGTTCGTCAGGTCCTCGCGGATGTCACGCAGGATGTTGGTCTGCTGCAGTGCGATACCCAGCTGGTCCGCGTACAGCGCCAGCGTCTCGAAGTCGCTGTCACCGGCCGGACCGAAGATCGACAGGCACAGGCGGCCAACCGATCCGGCCACGCGACGGCAGTACACGACCAGCTCGTCGAAGTCAGCGATGTGTACGTCCGCGAGGTCCGTCTCGACCCCGTCGACGAGTTCCTCGAACGCACCGAGCGGTACCGGGTACCGGCGCGCCGCATCAGCCACCGCGACGTACACCGGCTCATCCAGGTCATCCAGCCGGCCGAGGTTCTTCCGTACCTTGACCAGCTCCGCGCGCTTCTCGTCCAACGGCAGGTCGCCGTCCCCGATGTCGTCGATGCGCCGCGCCAGCGCGTACAGCGCGGACAGCGCGTTGCGCTTCGGCGGCGGTAACAGCCGGATGCCGTAGTAGAAGTTGCGGGCCTCGGTCCTGGTGATGTCCAGACAGGTCGCGTACGCGTCGTCGATCGTGGACGTCATCGCGCCACCGCCTTCAGCAGCAACCGCAGCGTGTCGGCCTTCGACGGGCGTGCCTGGTGGGAAAGCACATCGCCGCCCGGACGCCGCAAGGCCCGAACCGTCGCCTGGCCGCCGGCCACGAACCCGGCGACCGACAGCCGCGCCCAGCCGTGCAGACGCCCGACGATCGCGGCGCCCTCGTCCAGGAGACGCGCGGCCCGGTCGGTCTCGAAGGTCATCAGCTCCCGCAGCGCCGCCGATGCCGTCGGCTGATCAAGATCGGACTCGGGTACGCCGTACGTCGCGAGATCGTCCAGGGGAAGGTAGATCCGGCCGGCCCGGCGGTCCTCCGCGACGTCCTGCCAATGTTCGACCAGCTGCAGCGCCGTACACACCAGGTCGGACAGGCGCTCGGTCTCGGGATCGTTGACGCCGAAGACACCCAGCACCATCCGGCCGACCGGATCGGCGGACAGCCGGCAGTACCCGGCCAGGTCCTCGAAGGTCTGGTAGCGGGTGACCGTCTGGTCCTGCAGGTTCGCCAGAATCAGACGACGGAAGGGATCGGGTTCGAGATTGTGGTCCTGGACCACCCGGCGCAGGCGGCGCAACACCGGGTGATCAGGTTCCTCGCCGGCCCAGATCCGGTCGAGATCGGCCGCGAACGCGTGCAGCGCCGCGGTCCGGTCCCCCGGGAAGCTGTCGCCGAGCTCGTCGACGGTACGGGCATAGCCGTAAATCGCATGCAGACCCGCCCGTGGGGCGCCGGGAAGGACTTTCAGCACGACAGGGAAGTTCTCGCTCTGTTCCCTCCTGCCGAGTTCCTTTTGCAGTCCGTCTGGATGCACCTTTCCATGATCCGAAGCAGTTTCCTGCCAACTCTGCCTCGGTGGACCACATTCCGGCGGCAAGAATTTGTCACGGAGTTACAGTTGCGTTGGAGGATCCCATGAGTGTGGAACCGTTTGAGCGGGGCAGGCTCGAAGAGGCTCTGCTGAAAGGGCTGCCGGACCTGCTGGCCGAGGTTCGGGACCGGCTGGTGGAGCACTGGCCGGATTACGCGGCTTTCCTCGACACCGACCGGGACGCCGTGCTCGGGCCGGCCGAATTGTTCGTGCACCGGCTGCTGGACATGTCGATCGCCAATCTGAACAGTCCGGACGAAACCACGTTCGACCGCGGCGACGAGACCGTACGCCGGGTGTTCGAGGAAATCGGCCGCCGGCAGCTGCAGGAAGGCAACGACCTGACCCGGCTGCTGACCGCCTTCCAGCTCGGCGCGCGGGTCGCCTGGCGGCACGTCGCGGCCACCGCGCTGCGGCTGGACTTCGCGCCCGTCCACCTGGCCGCGCTCGCCGACTCGGTGTTCGTGTTCGTCAACCAGCTGTCGTTCTCGGCCGCGAACGGCTACCTGCAGGAGCAGATCGACGACGCGATGGCGCGCGAACGCCGCCGCGAGGAGCTGGCTAACCTGCTGCTGTCCGGGCGCGCCAGCACCGAGGCGATCCGGACGGCCGCGCAGCAGGCGGCCTGGCGGATCCCGGAGACCGCCGCGGTGGTCATCTACAGCGACGGCGACCAGCTCCCGTCGGGCACGCTGATCCCACGGCTGGAGCCCGGCGCGCTGCCGATCCGGCGCAACGGCGTCGTGGTCGGCGCGATCGTCCCCGAACCCGCCGGTCCCGGTCGCCGCCTGCAACTCGGCCGCGAACTCGCCGGCATGGCCGCCGTGGTCGGGAACTCGGTCGCCGTCGCGCAACTCCCCCGCAGCCTGGAGATCGCCCGGATCGCGGTGCGGTTGCGGCGTACGGGCGTACTGTCCGACGACCCGGTCTTCGCCGACGAGCATCTGGATGCACTGATCGTCTGGCGGGACGAGGCGCTGGTCGCCGCGCTCCGCGACGAGATGCTCGCGCCACTCGAAGGCGAAACCGCCGCCGCGCGCGAACGGCTCGCCGAGACACTCGCCAGCTGGCTGCGGCACTTCGGCGACCGGCAGGCGATCGCCAACGAATTGAGCATCCACCCACAGACCGTGCGCTACCGGATGTCGCGGCTCAAGGCCCTGTACGGTGAGCGGCTGGACGACCCGGAGTCACGCGCTCGCCTCTTCCTCGCCCTCGAATGGCCCGGTCCCTGACGCGTCACTCATCAGGGTGAGCGTACGAGCCACCCGCGCCGCCAAGGCCGCGCCGTCGACCAGCCGCGGATCGCTCGCGAGCCCAAGACCGAGCACGCCCGCCCAACTCAGTGCGCCGACAGCCAGCGGAGTGCCTGGTACGAGCGGCAGGATCGGGTACGCCAGCCGGTGCTGGACACCGGCGAACGTCAGTTTCGCGGTCGTGCCGGGCATGTTCGACACGACCGCGTGCAGGAAGCGCGGTCCGTACACAGTGCGGGCGAACCATTGCGCGAACGGCTCCGGGACTACGCGCAGGCCAGTTGCCATGACGAACCTCGAAGCCAGTGCGCGCGTCGGTCGGCGGAGTCGTTCGGTCCGCGCGGAGACCTCGGTCAACAGGTCGTCGAACGGGCGCCCGTCCACCGGGACCTCGACGATGATCGCGCCGGTGGCATTACCTTCCGCGGCACTGTCCGGCGTACGCACCATCGTGGTGACGGAGAACCGCAGGGTGGCCGGGAGATCCTTGCCCACGGCATGCAATCCGTCGGCGAACGCGGCGATCAGAAGATCGGTGACGCGTACGCCGCGCACCGCCGCGATCCGTCGCACCTTCTCCAGCGGCAGGTCCGCGACGCTGAACTCACGCCGCGCCGATCCACCGGGCAACTTCGCCGCGGTCCCATCGGTTGCCAGCTGAGCCAGACCGACCGCGACCGCCGCCGCGCGGCCGATCCGCCCGACCCCACCCCCAGCAGGAATGTCCAACCCAACCCGAGGCTCGAACAAACTGAACGTCTGCAGCACGGTCCCGATCCCGTCCGCGATCGCATGATGCACCAACACCACCAACGCATCACACCCACCCGCCCCACCACCAAACCCACCGCCGCCAGCCCCGCCGGCTCCACCACCCCCTGCCCCACCGGCTCCACCAACCCTCGCGGCAGCGCCGGCTCCATCAACTCCAGCGGCGACGTCGCGGACCAGGGCGATTCGCCAGAGTGGGCGGTCTCTGGGCATCGGCTGTTCGGCCAGCTCGCCGACGAAGCGCAGCAAGCCTGCCTCACCGTCGGTCGAGTGGTGTTCGATCACGTGCCAGTCGAGGTCGACCTGATCCGCCTCCACCCACCGTGGGCGACGCCAACGACTCGGCGGACCTAGACGCTGCCGCATCCTCGGTAGCCGGGCGAACCCCACGCCGACCAGCGCGCGTACCTCCTCGATCGTCGGACGCCGATCAGTAGGTTCGAGCATGACGATCCCACCAACGTGCTGCGCCGCTCCCGTACGCTCGATGTGCAAGAAGAACGCATCGGCCGACGGTACGACGCTCCCGCTCATCGGCCGTGCACCTGCTCGCCAAAGCGCGCCGACAGCCGCCGGTACACCCCCGGAGCGACTCCACGCACGGCCGGCGCCACGCGCAGCCAGCGCGGTACCCAGCTCTCGGCGCGATCGTTGGTGATGCCATCGACCAGCGCCCGCGCGACCCGATCCGCCGGCACCGGGCGCGGACGTGCCCGGTCGTACGGCCGGCCGCGCGCCGCGAAGAATCCGGTGTCCACCACGCCCGGTACGGTGAGGCTCACCCCCACACCTGTATCACGAAGCTCCAGCCGCAGGCTCTCCGCGAAGACGTCGAGCGCCGCTTTCGTGGCCGCGTACACAGCCTCGCCCGCCACTCCCGTACGCCCGGCGATCGACCCCACCAGCGCGACATGCCCGCTGCCCCGATCGACCATCGGTGGTAGCAGGCTGCGAACGAGCTGCAGCGGCGCGAGTAGGTTGAGCCCGACCAGGTGCTCCAGCTCCGCACCGCTCAACTCAGTGAACGGACCTGACCAGCCGGCGCCCGCGTTGGCTATTAGTACGTCGATCTGTCCGTGAATGGCGAGCGCCGCGCCGGCAACCTCCACGGCCACGCCAGGCACCGCGAGATCCCCCAGCACGACCGCACCGCCAACCCGCTCGGCGACCGCGGCAGCGCGCTGCTCATCCCGCCCATGCACAACCACCCGCGCCCCGGCGGCGGCAAGCCGGTCCACCACCGCGGCCCCGATCCCCGCCGACCCGCCGGTCACCAGCGCAACCCGCCCATCCAGCCGCATCACACCTCCCACCCACCACCATGCACCCAACGCCCGCATTCCGGTCACCAGACGCACAGGCGAGCACGCAGGTCAGACAGATCACGCGGGTCACGCGGTCAGGCGGGTCAGGCGGTCAGGCGGGTCAGGCGGGTCAGGCGGTCAGGCGGTCAGGCGGTCAGGCGGTCAGCGGAACGGGTAGCCCGGGTAGCCCGGGTAGCGGCAACCAGGCGCCCAGTACGGGGTCATGCCGTAGTAGCCGTACAGGCTGTTCAGGTCGTCGGTCGGCTTGAACTCCTCCAGGTCCGGGTCGTACCCGGGCGCGGACGCGATCTCGGACCGGGTCTTGCCAATCGTGACCTGTTCCGCGGTCACCTCCACGACGGCGTCGACGGGGATCAGCCGATGTTCAGCGCCCATCCCGAGCAGACCACCGGACGCGACGTCGAGCAGCCGCACCCGGCGCTCGTCCGCGTCGATGAACAAGGTGCTGACCTTGCCGATCTCTTCCCCGTCCGACCCGACCACGGTCGTGCCACGCACGTCGTCCTCGGGTTTCGCGAGCATCAGATCGGTGTCGTCCAGCCGAATCAGGCCGATCGGTACATCTTCGGTCATGATTTGCCACCTCCAGGCCCCGGCGGGTACCCGCGAACCGGCCCTGCCATTCCCGGGCTCGGGGTCGGTCCGGGGTTCTCCCCGGTCCCGAACGGTCCCTGGATCTATTAGTATGCGTTGCATAGTTTATCTCGCACACTATTGGAGTCCAGCATGACAACAACGACGCACGCCCGGTCGGTGGCCGGCGCGGTGCCAGTGCGGGAGCGCATCCTGGCGCCCGACCTCGCCCGCGGCTTCGCGCTGTTGCTGGTCGCGCTCGCCCACGCGACCGGCATCCTGAACGGCACCATTCCAGGCGTCGACCCCGACCCGCAGGGCCCCGAGCGGGCCTACTACTTCGTGATGTTCACGTTCGTGCACGCCTCCGCGCTGCCGCTGTTCGCGATGCTGTTCGGGTACGGCCTGGTGCAGTTCATGCGTCACCAGGACGAGCGCCAAGTACCACCGGAGAAGACCCGCGCCGCGCTGCTCCGTCGCCACGCCGGCCTGCTCCTGCTCGGCGTGCTGCACGGCATCCTCCTGTTCGTCGGCGACGTACTGGGCGCGTTCGGCATCGGCGGCCTGATCCTGACCCTGCTCGTCCTGCGCCGCGGCAAGTGGGTGTACCGCCTCGGCCTCGTCTACCTCGGCTTCGGTCTCGTCTACCTCGCCGTACTCGCCGCCCGCGTCTACCCGTCGATGTCCGGCAACTCGACCACCAAGGTGCCGACCGGACAGGACACGACGGCGACCGCCGTCACCTACGCCGACTCCGTCAAGGACCGCCTGACCGACTGGCCGATCAGCACGCTCGTCCTATTGTCGACAATCCTCTTCGCGATGATCGGCGTCTGGGCCGCCCGGCAGCGGATTCTCGAGGAGCCGGCCAAGCACCGCAAGCTGCTGTGGAGCGGCGCGATCGGTGGGTTCGCGATCGCGATCGCCGGAACGTTGCCGACCGCCCTGACCGCGGCCGGGGTCGCCGGGCCGGAGCAGTCCCTGGCCGGCGCGTCCAAGCAGCTGTACGAAGGCGCCGGGCTCTTCGGATCAGTCGGGTACATCTGCGTCTTCGGTCTCATCGGTCTACGACTGGCAAATCGTCAGCGCACAGGCCGAGTGGCCGGCGCGCTGGTTGCACTTGGCCAACGCACGCTGACGTTCTACCTGCTGCAGTCCGTCTGCTGGCAACTGCTGCTGTCGCACTATCTCCTGCGGCTCGGCGAGCGGACGAACAGCCCGGCGTACACCGCTCTGGCCTGCGCGCTCGGGATCTGGCTGGTCAGCCTGGTGCTTGCGTCGGTCCTGCAGCGGTTCGGGTACCGCGGGCCGGCCGAGCGGCTGATCCGATGGTTCACGCACGGAAGCAATCGGCGATGATCTGACCATGCCACCAGCGCGACCCGAACAACCAGCGCAATCCGAACGGCCGGAGCACCCGGCCGCGCTGGCCCGGCTCTGGCGGACCGCCGGTCCGTCAAAGCTGGGCCGGCGCCCGGAGCTCGACACCGAGCGTGTCGTCCGGGCCGCCGTCGAGCTCGCCGACCGCGACGGACTCGACGCGGTCGTGATGGCCAAGCTGGCAAGGCAGCTCGACGTCACCACGATGGCGCTCTACCGGCACGTCGGTTCGAAGGACGAGCTGCTGGTGCTGATGCAGGACCTGGCCGTCGGCGAACCACCCACGATCGAGGCCCCCACCAACCCAACCACCGATTTCCGCGGCGGGCTCCGGCGCTGGGCGACCGCGCTCCGCGAGGCGTACGAAGCGCACCCGTGGCTGGCCGCCATGACGGTCGGCGCGCCGCCGCTCGGCCCGTACAGCCTCGCCTGGATGAATCTGGCCCTCGCCCAGCTCCGCGCCACCACCCTGGACTGGCCCGAAAAGCTCGCCATAGCCGGCCTGCTCGGCAGCTACGTCCGTCAGTCGGCCCGCCTGGCGATCGATTTCGCCGGCACCGGCGCGGACACCCCGCAGGCCGAAGCCGAGTACGCCCGCAGCCTGGCCCAACTCGTCGACCCGGCCACCTACCCAGAGGTCGCCGAACTACTCGCCGCAGGCGTCCTCGGCACCAGCCAACCCGACAGCACCGGCCAACCCGATGGCACTGGCCAACCCGACAGCGCCGGTCAGCCCGACGGCGTCGAGGACGAGTTCGGCTACGGCCTGACCGTGATCCTAAGAGGCATTACCCCGTAAACCACGCGGCGCCGCCGGCTTCGTCAGCGAGTCGGCGAGCAGGTCGATGACGGCGGCATGGCGGGTACCCGTGGCATCGTCCTGGCCCAGGGCAACGGTGTCCAGGAAGACGCGGCTGACCACAAGCTCGGCGGCAGTTCGTACCCGCGCCGGATCGTCGACAATATCGTCGGCCCCGGCCAGCACCTCCGCTACCGTTACCGCTGCCTCCTCGAACAGCTCGGCTGCTCTCAAAGCGATCTCCGGCCGCCCCTGCGCCTCCCGGAACACGATGATCCGCGTCGCCCGGTCCTGTTCGAGTTGCTCGGCCATCGTGTCGACAATCCGACGAAGCCGCCGCCGTACGGTCCGGCCGCGCGCCGCCGAGCGCAGTACCTCGCTCGGTGCCGGACGCTCCTGCACGATCGCGAGCAGCAGCTCCAGCTTGGTGGCGAAGTGGTAGAACACCAGCCCGGACGGTACGCCGGCCTCGTGCGCGATCCGGGCCGTCGACGTCGCGTCGTAGCCGTGCTCGGCGAACAGCCGCTCGGCCGTTTCGACGATCAGCTGGCGCTTGGTGTGACGCGCGTGCGCGGGAGCAGTCATGAGCCGGCTGGTTGGGCGGCGGGCCAGGTTTCACCTTTCCGCTCGGCGGCGAGCTCCACGGCCCGCCGCAAGGACTTGAACACATAGTCCGGTACCCGTAGTCCACGCCGGTGCGCGAACATCAGCTCGTACTCGGCTCGGCCCACCTGGCGGGCGTACTCGCGCAGCTCGGCCTCACCGCCGTCGCTCATCCGCAGCGCCTTCATCACATCGCCGAAGTCGGTCACCTGCCGCTTGTTGTAGGCACCGACCACTTCGAACGTACGCTTCCGCAGCGCCCGCGTCAGCCACTTCTGCCAACCGGACATCTGCACCCACAAGCCCTGCGCGGCCATCTGGTAGTACGCGAAATGGCCCGGCTCCTGCCGGCGGATCGGCGCGATCACGGTCCTGGCGATCGCCTTCTCCCCCAGCTCGAGCAGCCCGGCGTGCAGTTTGTTGTACGCGAGCACGGCGGACCGCTCCGTGGCCAGACCGGTCAGGTAGTAGAGCATCCGGCTGATGTCCTGCACGCCGGGCATCCGGCCGAGCGCGCCGAGTAGCTTGAGGCTGAAGTCGACCTCGGACAGGTTCGCGTCGGTCGGGTCGAGGCCGGCCTGCTGCTGCAGCTCGTCCAGGATCAGCCCGTGCTGGATCTCCTGCGGCATCCAGACATCGGCATAGAAGTGCCTGTCCACCTCGGGCGGGTCCGGCAGCAGGATGTTCAGCTCCAGCACGTTCCGCTCGACCTCGAGCTCGACCCGGGCCATGTAGTCGAGCACGTGGCCGAACTTCTCCGCCAGCAGCCCCGGCTTCTTCATCGTGTAGTCGACGCTGTCGAGCGGGATCGGCGGATGCTCCTCGCCGAGCCGGTCGACATGATCGGCCAGCCGGCTGTCCTCGCGGCGGCGACGTCGGGATGTGGTGATATCGCTCAGAAACATAAGGCGGCACCTCACTCGGTCTGCAGGGATGCCAGCTCGATCCCCCAGAGGTAAGCCTAACAAGAATGACTGACTGATCAGTCAGTCAGAGCTGTGACCCCGGCTACAGCGCGGGCGCGCTCTCCGGTGCCGCGTACGGGGCGTCCGGCAGACCGAGGTTGCGCCAGACGAACCGCGGGATCCGGCCCAGGAAGCCGTACAAGAACGCCGAACTGGCCGCGATCGCCGGCTGGCTGTGCTCACCCGGCGAGAACCAGACCCAGTCCGCCTCGATCCGGAAGGTGTACGCGCCGGCCGCCATCAGGTATTCCATTTGCCGCGGATGGATCACGTCGTACGCGAACTTGGTGTCCCGCGCGTTCACCGCGAACCGTTTGTTGAACGCCTCGCTCTCGAAGCTGATCCCGCTGCCGAACCCCTTCCGCCCGACCTGCAGGTCCGGCATCCGTACCGGCAGCTGGAAGCCGAGGATCGGCTCGCTGTGGTTCTCCGTCACCGTCCGGGTCGTCGTCCGGCCTTCGCTGTCGGTGGACGTCTCGGTGCGGGTCGTCTTCCAATGGTGGGTGAAGGCAACGAACGGCGGACCGTCCCCGTCCCGGCCCCGAATCACATCGGACGTACTGTGCCCATGCCCGCCGCGGTTCACCGGCGTGACCTCGAGCAGACTGTCCTCGACGCCGACCCAGTACCAGTCCGGGTGCTGGTAGAACGTCAACCGGTCCGGCGGCTCCGGCTGAATCCACTGATCCAGCGGCGCCGCGTCGATCCGCGCCGCGACCGAGGCGAGCTGATCCAGCCAGGCGGCAAGCTTGTCGACGTCCTTGCGCGGCGGATCGAGCACGATGAGCTGGTCGCAGTCGACGCTCAGGCTCACCCCCGCCTGCCCGGCGGCGAACCCGGTCAGCTGCGCGCACACCTCCGGCGTCACCACCGTCTGCGCGTACGCGGTGTCCCGCGCGCCGATCTGCCACCCGGCGCCGAGCTGCGCCGGAACGGGTACGACGTGCGCGCTCACGCCGTACCGGGTGGTCGCGCTGCCGCTGGTGATCCACAACTCCGGCAGCCGGCGCGACAACTGCACCATGCCGACCCAGCCGGACCAGTGGTCGGACTTGTACTCGATCACCTGGAACGGCCGCCCACTCATGGTGACGCCGATGACCTGGTCGTCGGGCTTGCGGTTGAACCCGATCCCGAACGGCGGGTTACCGAGCCGCGCGACCGAGTCCCAGCCTGGCGTGTTGACGAAGGTCCAGCCGCGCTTGCGAACCGAGCTGATGAAGCGCTGCCGGCGCACCAGCGCCACGATGCCCAGCACGATCTCGGCCGCGACCAGCACGGCCAGTACCAGTCCCACTATCATCATGACGCTCACGAACTAGAGAGTAGCTCCCACCAGGGGTCCGGGAAGCGGCTCGGCATGCACGACCTGCAGGCTGCTGACAGCGCGGGTTAGTACGACGTACAGCCGGTGCAGGCCGCGTGGCTCGGCCGCGACGATCCGGGCGGGCTCGGCAACGATCACCGCGTCGAACTCCAGGCCCTTCGCCAGCGTGGCGGGTACGCAGACCAGTCGCACCGTGTCGACCTCGTCCTCGGTCTCGCCGAGCAACGCGGTCTCCAGACCGGCGGCGGTGATCGCGTCCCGGAGCTGCCCGACCTGATCGTCCGCCGCGATCAGCGCGACCGAACCTTCCCCGGCGAGCGCGGCCCGGCACTCGGCCACCACCTGCGCCGCGAGCGTCGCCTCGTCCGCCTCGACGATGCCCAGGGCGTCGGCCACGGTCCGTACGCCGCTGGGCTTGCCGAGTGTCGGCGCGATCTCGGGCAGCAACCGAGCCGCGAAGTCGATGATCTGGGCCGGCACCCGGAACCCGCGGCCGAGCTCGGCGACCACGCCGTCGCTCTTGTCCAGATGCCCGAGCACCAGGTCCCACGAACCCGCGGCCCAGGGCGTCGTCGCCTGCGCGAGGTCGCCGAGGACGGTGGCCGATCCGGTACGGCAGCGGCGGCCGAGCGCGCGCAACTGCATCGCCGACAGGTCCTGCGCTTCGTCCAGGACGAGGTGCCCGAGCGATCCGCTGTGCCGCTCGATCAAGTCTTCCAACTCATCCAGCAGAACCGTGTCGGCGAAGGACCACTTCGTCGACTTCCACGACCGCGGCGGTTTAGTCCAGAGCAGGGCCGTACGCTCCTCGTCGGTCAGCTCCGGCGCGGCGGCGGCGAGGAAATCGGCGTCCGAGAAGAGCCGGTGCAGGACTTGCTCGGGCACGACGCGCGGCCAGACCGAGTCGAGCACCTCCTTCACCGGCTTCGACCGGGCGACCGCGTTCTGGACGCGGTCATCCGGCGACTCGGCGCGCTCCTCCATCCGGACCAGCACGACGTGCGCGATCCGCTGCGCGAGGGCGTTCCGGCCAGGCGCGTACCGAGTCGACTCGCGAAGGTCAGTGACGATGTCGACAACCTCGTAGTCGTGGACGCGGTAGCGCCGCGATCCCTTACTGTAAAGGACTCCATCGGTCGGCGTACCGACGTACGACCACAGCGCGCGCCGCAGTACGCCGGCCATCCGCGCGTCGCCCTTCAATCGCTCGGCGCCCGTATCGTCGGAGGCGGCGGCCGGACGGGTGAGCAGTTCGTCGATGGTGATCTGCCGGACGTCGACCTCGCCGAGCGCCGGCAGCACCTTGCGGATGTACGACAGGAAGGACTTGTTCGGTCCGACGATCACGACGCCGCCACGAGTGAGGCGCTCACGCTCGGTGTAGAGCAGGTACGCGACGCGGTGCAGGCCGACGGCCGTCTTGCCGGTGCCGGGCGCGCCTTGTACGCAGACGCTCGGATGCAGCGGCGCGCGGACCAGGTCGTCCTGCTCCGGCTGGATGGTGGCGACGATGTCACGCATCGGTCCCGTACGCGGCCGCTCGATCTCGGCGCGCAGGAACGCGTCGGCCTGATCCGGCTGATCGTCGACGGCGCCGGCCAGCGGCTCGTCCTCGAAGCCGGTCAGGTCGGCCGCGTCGGAGAACCCGTACCGGCGGCGCATCAGCACTCGCTGCCGGTCGCTCTTGGTGGCGCGGTAGAACGGCACCGACACCGGCGCGCGCCAGTCGATCACCAGCGGTACGCCGGTGCCGTCGTGGACGTGCCGGCGGCCGATGTAGATCTGGTCGAGGTCCTCGATGGTGCCGGCTTCGTAGTCCAGCCGGCCGAAGAACAGCGGTACCTCGGGCAGGTCGAGCAGCGCGTGCGTACGCAGCTGCTTGGCCCGCTGGTTGGCTTCGTTGGTGAAACGCTCGTCGTTGTCCTCGCCGCCGATCACCTGGACGTCACGGTCGACGACGTCGGCGTACATCCGGCTGAGGGCGGCGCGGGCGGTGTCCAGGAAGGCGCGTTCGGACGTGAGTTCAGGTTCGGCCATCGGAGAGCAAGCCTCGAATCGTGAGTGGCTGGGTCACGCCCCGGAGCAGATCCATCCGGTTCGATTCGATCCCGAAAAAGACAGATCGAGGACACTACCAGCCACTCACTCAGCTCGCTACCGAATTAATTGCTGCATTGTCTTTCGGCTCAGCCGTCGTTCTCGGCGGCGGGGATGGCCGCGCCGGGGACGTTCGCCGGCGCGACGATCTGGGCCTCACCGGGGTACGGCGTGGACCAGTTGTGCGCCTCGTACCAGTTGTAGTGGTTCATCTGCGCCGGGTTGGCGAAGTCGGCCCGGGCGTTCGGGCCGGTGGTGCGCTGCTGGTCCTTCCAAGCCGACCACTGCGCCGCCATCGACTCCATACCGGCCGGGACGGTAGCGGCCGGCGCCGCGGCGACGTTCGGGTTCTGCGCCGCCGGGGTGTCCGAGCCACAGGCCGGCTGCGGCTTCACGCCACCGGTCAGCGAGGTCCGGTTCGGGACCGCGGTGAACGGGGTGAAGTTCGGCTTGCTGGTGAACGCGCCGAACATCGGGGTGGCAGCGGTGTCCTTCTGGTTCATCGGCTGGATGCCGAGGATCTGCTCGATCGTCCGGATCAACGTGATCTGGGTGTAGTAGTGGCTGTCCACCACGCCACGCTGGGCGTACGGGCTGATGATCTGGATCGGCGCCCGGTGCCCGTCGACGTGGTCGAGACCCGCCTGCGAGTCGTCCTCGACGATGAAGATCGCCGAGTCCTTCCAGTACTTGCTGTGGGTGATCTGGTCGACGATCCGGCCGGTGGCCAGGTCATTGTCGGCAACCTGCGCCGGACCGTTGGCAGCACCACCGGTGTGGTCGTTGGACAGCCAGAACATGTTCAGGTTGGCCGGGCCGCTCTTCAGGAAGTCCTGCTTCCAGATCTCGGCCTTGTAGATGTCCGGCACGTTGGTGTCGAACTGCGGGAAGCCCTGCACCGACACCTTGTTCAGCGACGGGATTGCCGAGCCGGTCTGGATCGGGTACTGGGTGGTGGAACCGGTGGACCGCATGGTCAGCGTGTCGCAGTACAGGTTCTGCCAGCTCGCGCCGGCCGGCTTCTGCTCGATCGACTGGAACTCGCCGAAGTCCTTGACGCTCTTTCCGGCCGCCTGCGCGCCGGTCCAGATGAAGCCGCTCTTCTGGTGGCCGAGGGCATCGTTCTCGGTGTCGTAGCTGCGCAGGTACTCACCGGCCGACGACTCGGTGTACTCCGGGTTGTCCGCCTGCATCAGCCAGTTGTGACCTTCGGCGGAGTTCGTGCCGATGTCGTACGTGTTGTCGTACAGGCCGAACTGCTTGGCCAGCGCGTGCTGGTTCGGCGTCACGTTCTCGCCGTACTGCGCCAGCGCCGGGTCGCCGTTGCCCTCCGGGATGTCGCCGTACACCTGGTCGTAGGTGCGGTTCTCCTTGACGATCAGGAACACGTGCTTGATCGTCGACGGGGCTCCCAGCTTCGCCGGGACGGGTACCGGGTTGCGGTGCCCCTTGTCCGTGGCGAGCTGCGCGGAGCCCTTCGTCCAGCCGTTCTGGTCGAAGACCGTCTTGGTGTACTTCTTGATCGCGTGGTCGTCCGGCAGCTGGAACCTGGTCAGGCTGGACGTGGTGTCGTGCGTCGCGTGACCGGCGGCCGTGGTGTCCCGGCGGGCGTCGATACCGCGGGTGTTGGACACGACGATGTCCTTGCCGACCTGAGCAAGCTCGGCCGGGAAGTAGTCGGTCGGCAGCAGCCCGACGTAGCTGACCGGCTCTAGCGCGTTCCTGAACTTGTACACCGCGACCGCGTTCGCCCGGCCGAGGGTGACCAGCAGGTGGCCGTCGTCGGTGAGCGTGACGCCGTTCGGCTCGTAGCCGACCGAGGCCTCCGGCCAGGGTTGCGTGGCAATGGTCTGGACTACCTTGCCGCGCTTGGTGTCGATCACCGAGACCGAGTTGGTGGCGGTGTTGGTGACGAAGACGACGCCGTTCTTGGCGTAGATCGCGGTCGGGTGCAGACCGACGTCGATACTGGCCGGCGCGGCCGATGGGTTCGCCGTGTCGATCACGCTGACCGTACCCGTCGTGGTGATCGCGTTCTGGTTCGCCACGACGTCGGTGCCGTACGAGTTGATCGTCGTGTCACCCGGTTTGGCCGGGCGACCACCTTCGTTGCTCACGTACAGCTTGCTGCCGACCATCACCATGTCGCGCGGCGCGTTGCCGGTCGCCCAGCTCTGCTTGATGGTGCCGGTGGCGGTGTCGATGGCGACGACGCGGTTCTGGCCGTTCACGGCGGCGTACACCGTCGAGCTGTCGGCCGAGAACACCGCTTCACTCGCCAGCGCGTGCTTCGCGCCGTCGGCGGCGATGGACACGAACGTCGGGTTCGCGAGCGTTCCGGCCGGGTTCACGTCGAACTTCCGGTAGCCGTCGGTCTGCCCCAGCCAGACCTGCTTGCCGTCCGGCGAGTACGTCGGTCCTTCCTGGCCGATGTCGTTCCCGGGGATCTTCAGGTCCGCGGCGGCGTTGTTGCCGACGTACTGCTGGACCTTCCAGCTCTTCAGGTCGACGATCGCCAGCGCCATCCCGCCGTCGGTCACGCCGGCGGCCAGGTGGCTGCCGTCGGGACTGACCGTCGACGACATGATCTTGCCCTTCTGGAGGACGAGCCGGTCGCCGATCGGCTTGATGTACTGGTCGGACGAGATCACCTGACCCTTGTCGGTGACCTGCCCGACCTGGTCGTGACCGAAGCCGGTCGTCGAGGCGACTGCCGTCCCGGCCAGGGCCACCGCGACCGCGGTGGTACCCGCGGTCACCAGTGGTACTCTGCGCCGGAGGGGACTCGACGAGCCCTTTCCGTCACGCCTGCGGCGGCGTGTTACCTGCATGGGAGTTATCCCTTCGGGTTGTGCCTTCAATGGGCGGGTAGCAGTTCGAGATTGCCGTCGAACTGCCACAACGGGTTCGGCTGGTCCCCGGACGGGGTCCGGACCAGGAAGAAGCCGTTAACTTCTTTCGGTCCGTCCCCGTCCGCCACGAACCGGCCGAGCGGATTGATGTCGAGCTGGTAGATCGCCGTACCGGCCGCCTCCACCCCCGGGAGGTGCCAGCTGACGACGCATCGCCAGTCGTTGCCGGGCCCACGGGCGGCGACCTGGTCGCCACCTTTCGTGCACTCGGCGGCGCTCTGCAGCTGCTCCTCGGTGACATCGGCCCGATTGAGCTGTTCGGTCTGCAGGCGGTACAGGTGCGCGAACTCGACCGCGACCGCCCGCTGCACCTTGTCCTGGTCGATCCCGGAACCGAAGCCGGTCACCGGAGCGACGGCGGCGGTGCTGAGACCGAGCAGCAGAACGAGAGGCAGCAGGCCGGCGGTGACCGCGAGCCGGCCGGAGCCATCGTTGGCCGGGTTGGTGAAGTCGCGCCGGACGAACAGGAAGTACGCGAGACCGGTCGCGACGACGGCCCAGACCAGGCTGACCGCGACTCCGATCAGCAGTGGGCCGCGCTGCGCCGGACTGGTGAACAGGCCGTTCCAGCTGATGAAGGCGTACCCGGGTAGCGCCAAGCGAAACGCCACCGGTACGGGCAACTGCTGGACAATCTGCATCGCCAGCGCGACCACGGCCGGGAGCAGCAGGCCCATCGGCGAACGGCCGAGCGCGACCGAGCCGAGCAGACCGATCGCAGCCAGGGCGAGCGTCGGCGCGAGCGCGCAAAGCCAGGCGAGCAGTACGGCGCCGGCCGCGTCACCCGGCGACAACAGATGGCCGTCCAGACCGATCAGCTGCCGGTTGCCGACCACGAGTACGCCGCTGATCGTGCTGGACACGACGAGTCCGACGACCAGCAACAGGATGACGGTACCGCTGGAGAGCGCCTTCGAGACGAAGATGCGGCGCGGCGAACGAACCGCGACCAGCAGGTGCCGCCAGGTACCGAGACGATCCTCGGAAGCGAACACATCGCCTGCGATCAACGAAGTGAGCAAGGGCAGCGCCCACGAACCGGCGAAGCCGAGCAGCACCAGCGGACCGGCCCAACCGGTCGCGTGCATCGAACGACCGAACAAGGTGTCGACCGGCAGCGAAGCCTGCTTGCTGATGACGGTCACGAACACCGCGGGCGCGAGCCAGCAGGCGATGATCAGGACGCGTACCCGCCACTGGGTCAGCAGCTTGACGAGCTCGAAGCGGTAACCACGGAGCACCGGCACCCGAGGAGCCGTCGGTGCTGCGGGGGCGGTCGCGGAATCGGCGGCAGCGGCCGTCATCAGTTGGTCTCCTGCTGGTCGGTTGGGGCCTGCTCGGTCAGGGCCAGGAACGCGGCCTCCAGCGGCGACACCACCGGCGCCAGCTCGCGGACGGCGATGTCGTCGCGGACCAGCGCCTTGACGAGCTCGTCGAGCGCCGGGATGGTCGCCGAAATCACCAGCAGCTCGACCCCGTCCTGGACGGTGTTGTCGTCGCGCAGCCGGATCCCGGGCGTACGACGGGCCAGCCGGCGCGCGGCGGGCGGGTTCGAGGTGATGACCCGGTAGTCGAGCTCGCTGTCCTCGGACGCCAGCTTGCTGATCGGCCCGGAGAACGCGACCCGCCCGGTGGCGAGGATCGTCACCTCGGAGCAGAGCGCCTCGACGTCGTCCATCCGGTGACTCGACAACATCACCGCCGTACCGTCGGCGGCCAGCCGGGTCAGTACGCCGTACACGTGCTTCTTGCCGGCCGGGTCGAGGCCGTTCGACGGTTCGTCCAGGATCAGCAGCCGCGGCTTGGTGAGCAGCGCGGCGGCGAGGCCGAGGCGCTGCCGCATGCCGAGCGAGAAGCCGCGGACCCGGTCGTCGGCGACGTCGGTGAGGCCGACCTGGTCGATCGCGTCCTCGACCTTCATCGTCCGCGAGTCCTTACCGCGCAGCGCGGCCAGGGCGGCGAGGTTCTGCCGGGCGGTCATCGACGGGTACAGGCCGGGGCCGTCGACGAAACCGGCGACTCCGTCCGGGACGGCGAGTACGCGGCCGACCGGCGTACCGAGAATCTCAAGAGTGCCTTTGTCGGGAACGGCGAGTCCCAGCAGGAGGCCGAGCAACGTGGTCTTGCCAGCACCGTTCGGTCCGACCAGGCCGTGCAACTGCCCCGGTGCGACGTCGAGGTCCACGCCGTCGAGCGCGACGACCTCGCCGAAGAACTTGCTGATGCCACGAGCACGGACAGCGGGCGGTGTGTCCATGGTTAATACATTAGAAAGAGATGTACCAGTCGGTGAAGAGCGAAAGTTAACTATTGGCGAACTGGAGGAAACTCCTTCAGCTCATCCTCTCAGCGCCTTCTCAGCGGTACGCCCGAGCCTGCAACTCGAACAACTCCGCGTACCGGCCGTTCGCGCCCACCAGCTCCGCGTGCGTACCGAACTCCTCCACCCGGCCCTGATGCATGACGACGATCAGGTCGGCCATCCGTACCGTGGAGAACCGGTGTGACACCAGGACCGTGATGCCGCCGGTCTCGGCAGCGGCGATCTTCGCGGCGTCGGCGTACTGCTCGTACAGGCGGTGTTCGGCTTCCGGGTCGAGCGCGGCCGTCGGCTCGTCCAGCAAGAGCAGCAGCGGTCGCTCGCGCATGAAGGCTCGGGCCAGCGCGAGCCGCTGCCACTGCCCGCCGGACAGTTCCACGCCGTTGGCGAACTTCTTCCCCAGCTGAGAGTCCAGCCCGTTCGGCAATCCGGCGACCACCGACTCCGCGTCGCCGCGCGCGACCGCCGCCAGCACCGCGTCCTCGTCCCCCAGCCGCGCGACGTCGCCGATCCCGACCACCTCGCGCGCGGTCAGCTCGAACTTCACGAAGTCCTGGAACCCGGCCGACAACTGCGACCGCCACGCGTCCGGCTGGATCGTGGCGAGATCGGTCCCGTCGATCAGCACCTGCCCGGCGGTCGGGTCGTACATCCGGGCCAGCAGCTTCACCAGCGTCGTCTTGCCGGCACCGTTCTCCCCCACCAGCGCGACCGCCGCGCCGGCCGGGATCTTCAGGTCGATCCCACTCAGCACAGCTGACTCCGAACCCGGGTACGAGAAACCGACGTCGCGCAGCTCGATGCCCGACGTCAACCGCTCCGGTGCCTTCGTCCGACTCGTACGCCAGGCGTTCTGCTTCGCGTACTCGCGCAGCCAGTCGTACCGGCTGAAGCTCCGCACGACCTCACCGACCCAGTACACGTTCTGCGCGATACCGCCGGTCATCTGGTCGATCTGTGGTGCGAGCAGCAGCACCAGGACGACGTCACCCGCCGACGCCTCGCCGTTCCGCGCGCGGGCGACCACCCAAACGACGGCCGCGGCGTACGCGAGACCGAACCCGAGCCGGACCGAACCGTCGATCTTGCCACCCCAGCGTGCCGCCTCGACGCGCCGGTTGAAGCGCTCGGTCTGCAACGCGAAGATCTTGTCGATCAGGACCTTGCCGAGCCCGAACACGCGCAGCTCGAGCCCGGTCCGTGGGTCCTTCGACATCTCGATCAGCCGGTCCACGAGCCGCTCCTGCGGCATCGAGTCCTCCCAGGCCTTCTGCTGCCTCGTGCTGCTCAGGTACGCCGACCAGATCCGCGCGCCGCCCAGCAACGGGAGCACCAACAGCAAGGGGTGCACGGAGCCGAGCAGGGTGAGCACTGTCGCGGTGTTGGTCACCGTGGCGAACGCCCACAACATCACCTCGGCACCGACGCCCATCCGCCACGCGCGCTCGCGGACCAGCTCGAGGCGGTCGGCGACATCCGGACGCTCGTGCTGGGACAGGCCCGGAATCCCGGTGGTCACGTCCAGCAGGTCGGCGTGGACGCGGCCGGCCATCCGCTCCTGCGCGGTGTCCTGCAGCGGCCAGCCCAGACCGTCCGCGACGAAGGACACCGCCAGACCGCCGATGATGATCGCGATCCCGACCGCGATCGTGCTCGACCGGTCCGACGCGATCCCGTCCACCAGGCGGCTCACACCGTACGTCTGCGTCGGTGCCGTGATCGCCCGCGCCGCGACCAGCACGGTCGACAACGTCATCAGCAACGGCGCCGCCCGGAAGGACGTACTCAGCCAGAGCCTGAGGATTCGCAAGTTACGCATCGGCCGCCTCCATGCCAGTCACGCGCCGGTCACGTACCGCTCAGCCTGCAAGCGGAACATGGTCGCGTACTCGCCGTTCCCGGCGAGCAGCTCCTCGTGCGTCCCGTCCTCGACGATCCGGCCGCCGGACAGTACACAGATGCGGTCCGCGTTCCGCACGACCGAGAACCGGTGCGAAATGATCAGCGACGCCACGCCCGACGTGAGCTCCAGGTACCGCTCGACCAGCTCGGCTTCGGCGCGTACGTCGAGCGCTGCCGCCGGCTCGTCCAGCACCAGCACCCCGGCACCGGCGTGTACGGCGAACAAAGCGCGGGCGAGCGCGACGCGCTGCCACTCGCCACCGGACAGGTCGACGCCGCCGTCGAACGTCTTGTCCAGCACGGTGTCCCAGCCCTTCGGCAACCCGCGGACGACCGCGTCGATCCCCGACTCACGCGCGACCCGAGCGAGCGTCAACTCGTCACCCGCACGCTCCACCGAGCCGAACACCACGTTGTCGGTGACCGACAGCGGGAAGCGCAGGAAGTCCTGCACGATCGCTGCGACTCGCCGCTGCCAGGCGGCCAGGTCGAGATCCACGAGGTCGACGCCGTCGACCAGAATCCGGCCGCTGGTCGGCTGGTACACACCACCGAGCAGCTTCACCAGCGTCGACTTGCCGGCGCCGTTGATACCCACCAGCGCGAGCGCCTCGCGCGCGTGCAGCGTCAGGTCGAGATCCTTCAGCACCGCGACCTCGGACCCCGGGTAGTGGAAGCCGACCTTCTCGAACCGGACCTCGCGGGCCGGCATCGTCTCGATCCGGTGCCGGGTCGTGACGACGGGCTCGGGATGCTTCGTCTCGATCGTCGCGGGCAGATCGCGCATCGCCCGGTACGCGGACAGGCCACGCCGGACCTGCACCACGCCGTACCCGTTGTTGGACTGACCGATCGCGAGGATGGCCGGCAGCGTGGTCGCGACCTGGGTCAGCGGCAGCGAACCGTTCAGCGCCGCACGTCCGACCGCGATGATCGCGATGCCGTTGGCGATCAGGTGCACGCCGCCGATCAGCAGTGACCACTTCGCGTTCGACCTGCGACGCGCCCAGACCGGGCGGTAGCCGGCCGTCCATTCACCTACGTACCGCTTGACCAGCCAGTGGTGCAGCCCGAAGACACGCAGCTCTTTCGGCGCGTCGCGCATACCCAGGTTGAACAGATAGTGCGCCCGGCGCTGCTCTTCGGTGTTGCCCCACCAAACGTCCACCTCACGCTCGACCAGCCGGCCGCCGTACCACTCTAAGACGAGTGACATCGCGACCAGCATGACGGCGACCCACCACGCGAACATCGCGCCGACGATGATCGCCGATCCGATCAGGGTGACCCGGCTGGCGAACAGGTACGGCAGTTGGCTCATGCCGTGCGCCAGGTGGAATCCACCTTTGCCCTTGGCGCGCTCTTGCACGTCCAGGACTTCGGTGTCTTCGAGATGCTGAATCCGGCGCGGCCGCAAGAGTGGCTCGGTGATCCCGGTGCCGATCGCGCGTACGAGGGCCGCGTCCATCGTCAGCGAGGTGAGCTGCTGTAGTGCCGGTGTCAGGCTGTCGATCACGAAGACTGCCAGCAGCGCGCCGAGCAACCAGGAGAATTCTCCCAGCGCCATCGCTCCGGGGCGTCCGTCGATCACACCTGGAACCGCTCCGACGACCCGGCCGGTCAGCAACGTGACCGCCATGCCCAGCAGGGAGCCGAGCACGGCCAGACCCATCGTCAGCAGGGTGCTTCCAGGTGCCACACGAACGCCGTAGCGAAGCAGAGTCAGCACCCGACTGACCGTAACCGCCCCCACCGACAAAACGCATCCGAGTTTCCGGCGAAGACCACAAACCAGCTGCAGATCGGTAAGCGCGAGCGGAGAGTGGCGCTGCAGCCGGACCAGTTCTCCCGGGCGTTAGCCTGTGATCGGTGCCGCGTGGGCCTCTTCGTAGCCGGCGGCTGCCAGACGGTCGAGGGTGCGTTGGAGGACGGCGGTGTCCTCCAGGGTCCGGACCTCGGTGATCTTGCCCCACTTGATCCGCAGGATCTGATGCACCACGTTCTCGTACGTCGACCCGTCCACGACGCCGACGTGTACGGTCACCGCGGTCGCGACGCTGGTGTTCCACGGCCAGCCACTGACGATCACGTCGTCGACCTCGAACCGGGTGTTCGGCAGCAGCCGGAAGCAGCGCTCCCACCAGCGCCGGAGCGCCTCGTGGGTTCGCCGCTCACCCCCGAGCGCATGGTCGCCGTAGAACCGGTACGTGAACGACGGCGCCATCCCGGCCACCATCGCCTCCCAGTTGCCCGCGCTGATCCGCGCGAAGGCGGTCCGCACCTGCCGCGCGACGATCCGGTGGTAAATGCTCATGAACCCAGCCTAGGGCTAGTCAGTTCAATAACACAACTGACTACACTGACGGGGATGCAGGCAGGAAGGAAGATTCGGACACGGGAGATGATGCGGTCATGCGGAACACCAGCTTCGCCTCGATGCACTGCTCGCTCGCCCAGTCCCTGGAGCTGATCGGCGACTGGTGGACACCCCCTGGTACTGCGTGACCTGTACCTCGGACTCAACCGCTTCGACCAACTGGTCACGGACCTGGGCGTATCCCGCAACCTGCTCACCGACCGGCTGTCCACGCTCGTGGAAGGCGGCCTGGTAGAGCGCACGCCGTACCAGCAGAAGCCAGTGCGCTACAGCTACGGACTGACCGACGCCGGCAAGGAGCTGGTACCCATCCTGATGGCACTGACCGCCTGGGGCGATCGCTGGGCAACTCCCCCGGCCGGTCAGCCGATCCGGTTCACGCACACGACCTGCGGCAAGGTCACCACGCCGACGGTGTGCTGCTCGGAATGCGGCGATCCGCTCCGGATGGACGACGTCGAACCGTCACCGGGACCAGGCGGCCGGACGGCTCCTGGTACGGCGTTGATCGCGACGGTGCTAGGAGTCGAGCCGAAGCTGTAGCAGCTCGGCGAGCGGCATCGACTCGCCGTCGCGCGCACCCTGGCCGACCACGAGCGGCGGGTCGGACGCCTCGACCCGCGCGCCGGTGACGCGCGCCTTCAAGCTGGCGGGTACGCCGAGAATGTAGAAGTTCCCGTCGACGTCGACAGCGAGCGAGCGGTTGCGGCGCAGGTACCACCCGACCAACTCGGTCCGGTAACTCGCGTTCGACCCGATCACCTGGGCACGCAACGGCTCGGGCTCGACGCCGCGCTCCTTCAGCGTCGCGATGAAGTCCCGCAGCAACTCCCGGGCCCGCGCGGTTTCGGCGGCCTTCTTCCGCTCCAGCGCGGCGGCATGCTCGGCCGCGGCCTGCCGCCGCTCCTCGCGCCAGCTCGTCTCGTTGCCCACGCCCCCACCCTAGAAGGTCAGCTGCTGCAGAGGCAGAACGGGTGACCGGCCGGGTCCAGGAAGACGCGGAAGGTCGTGCCGGGCTGGTGCTCGGCCTTGACGGCACCGATCTTCAGCACCTCGAGCTCGGCCTCGTCCAGGTTCGGAACCATCACGTCGAGATGCAGCTGCTGCGGCACGTCCTGGGTCGGCCAGGTCGGCGCCTTGTAGTTCTCCACCGTCTGGAACGAGATGCAGTTGCTGTTGTCCTCGGGGCGGATCTCGCACCAGCCTTCCCGGTTCTCGACCCGCCAGCCCAGGATCTCGCCGTAGAACTCCGCCAGCCGCTCGGCGTCCGGACAGTCGTACACGAAGTTGGGGTACATCGCGATAGTCATGTCCGACACCGTACTGACGATTGCGGACGAATCACGTCCGGTTACTGCCCTGAGTTCCCGGCGCGTCCGACCAGGTTCAGCCAGGCGCGGTCCAGCCCCGCCGAGATGCAGCCAGACACCACCGTCTCGGCGCCGAGGCCGGTCACCTTCACGTCGGGCATCACCGGCGACAGCCGGCTCAGCTGGTGGACGACCGCTTCCAGGAAGCCCGGCGCCTGCCCGATACCACCACCGAGGACGACCAGCTCCGGGTCCACGACCGCGATCACCGAGCAGATCGCCTTCGCCACCAGCAACGCCTCCTCGGTCACCACCGCGGCCGCGACCGCGTCACCACGAGCCGCCGCCGCGAACACCTTCTCTGCCGAAGAAGCCCCGGGTACTCCGGCCCGGCGCGCGGCGCGGACGACCGCCGCCGCCGAAGCCGATGCGTCGAAGCTGCCGCGCCGGCGCGCGTCCCGGGCATCGCTACCGCTGCCTTCGGTGAACGGCAGATAACTGATCTCACCGGCCACACCGTGGAAGCCGTGCCGCAGCTTCCCGTCCAGGACCAGGCCCATGCCGATACCGGTGCCGACCGAGACGAAGGCGAAGCTCTCCACGTCACGCCCGTGCCCGTGCACCCGCTCGGCCAGCGCGGCCGCGTCCACGTCGTTCTCGATCATCAGCCCCGGACCGAACCGGTCGCGCAAACCCGCCAGTACGCCCGGTGAGTCCCAGCCGGAGAGCCGTCCGGTCAAGGTCAGCCGATCGACGCGTGGGTCGTACACGCCGGGGCTTCCGAGCACCGTTTGGGTCAGTTGGTCGGCCTCGATCCCGGCCTCGGCCAGCAGCGTCGCCGCGAGCCCGGCCAGCCCGTCGACCCGCGTCATCGCGTCCACGGCCTTGGTGCGTACGCTCGCGCGGCTGCGCACGGTTCCGGCGAGATCGGCGATCGCGCCGCGCAGGTATTCCCGGCCGACGTCGAGTCCGAGGACGAATCCCGCTTCCGGGCGGACGTCGTACACGACCGCGGCCGGTCCCGGAACGCCGGTGCGCTGGCCGATCACATGCACCAGGCCCGACCGCTCCAGCGACGCGAGCGCGGCGGACACGGTCGGCTTCGACAGGCCGGACAGCCGGGCCAGCTCGGTCCGGGCCATCGGTCCCGATCGCCGGAGGTGATCGAGCAGTACCTGTTCGTTGATCTCCCGGATCAACTGCGGGCGCGCAGCCGACGCTCCCCCGGCGACAACCGTCACTTCCGACCCCCTCGCTGCTAACAACTCGGCCAACAGTTTCTCATCATCCCTTGTGAAGCCGTGATTGTTAAGTTAGTTTCCAATCGATCTCTTGGGCGCGCAAGGAGGTACCACCCGTGGTTTCCGCACCGGTCGTCCTCGGCCTCGACTTCGGCGGCACGAAGATCGCGATCGCCGTCGCCGAGCTGTCCGGCCGGCGGCTGGGCACGACGACGATCGAGAGCCGCGACGGCGGAGACGCCGCCGAGGCACTGGCCCGTGGCCTGACCAGCGCGCACGAGTTGCTCGCCGAGGTCGCGCCCGGACAGGCTCTGGCCGGCGTCGGCGCGGCCACGCTCGGCATTCCGTACGACGACCGGGTCGAACTCGCGCCGACCTTCCCGGGCTGGGGTGAGCTGCCGTTCGGGCGGCTGATCCGGGACGCGTTCCCGGGCGTACCGGTCCGGCTGGCCACCGATGTGAAGGCGGCCGCCGCCGCGGAACTGCGCTGGGGCGAGCTGACTGGATGCGATCCCGGTCTCTACGTGAACCTCGGCACCGGTCTGGCCATCGCGATCGTTGCCGGCGGCACCGTCATCACCGGCGCCAACGGCGCGTCCGGCGAGATCGGCTACAACCTGCGGACCGCCGCCGACGTCTGGACCGAGCCGGCCGGGCGCACGATCCTGGAACACGTCGTCAGCGGTCAGGCGCTCGAGACCACCGGCAGCGCCCGGCTCGGGCGGCCGGTCACGGCCGCCGACGTCTTCACGATGGCGCGCACCGAACCGGACGCCGCCGTCCTCACCGAGCAGTTCAGCCGCGAACTGGCGCTGCACCTGGCCAACCTGACCATTGCCCTCGACCCGGCCCGGATCGTCGTCGGTGGCGGCCTGGTCCGGTCCTGGGACCAGCTCGAAACCGGCCTGCGCCGCGCCCTCGACGCGGCCGTCCCGTTCCCGCCGGACCTGGCCGTGGCCCGGTTCCCGGCCGACGCCCCGCTGATCGGGGCGCTCGCCCTCGGCGTCGAGGCGGCCGGAGCGGTGCTCGGCGCACACGCCTTCGGACAGTTGTAAGACCCAGCATCACCCAGCAACAACCGGAGTACCTGGAAGCACGTGGGAGCAACCGAAGTGAAAGGCAGAAGACGATGAGGGGCAGCATCACACGCATCGCCGTCGCCGCGATGGCGGTCGGCGCACTGGCCGCCGGCTGTGGCGGTGGCGACAAGCCGATCGGAAGCGCGACCTCGGCCGGCAACCCGTCGTCCTCGGCCAGTACCGGCGGCGGTTCCGGGCAGTACAAGAAGGGCGGCACGGTCACCATCGCCAACGTCGGCGGGCAGACCTGGCCGTGTCAGTTCAACCCGTTCAACCCGGCGGTCAACCAGGAAGCACTCGGCTTCGTCTACGAGCCGCTGACCTTCGTGAACGTCCTGAAGGCCGGCGCCACCACACCGATGCTGGCGAGCGGGTTCACCTGGTCGCCGAAGAAGGACTCGATCGTCTTCACCATCCGCGACGGCGTGAAGTGGAGCGACGGCCAGGCCTTCACCGCGGACGACGTCGTCTACACGTTCACCCGGATGAAGGAAGAACCCGCGCTCGACCTGTACTCGCTGTGGACCGGCGCCGGCCTGACCAGCGTGACGGCCGCCGGCAACAAGGTCACGTTCAAGTTCAAGGCTCCGGCCGAGCCGTACTTCTTCAACTTCGCCAACCAGGTCGGCATCATTCCCAAGCACGTCTGGTCGACCGGTGAGGCGGCCTCGAAGCCGGCCACCTGGGCGGACCCGAAGCCGGTCGGCACCGGCCCGTACACGGTCGAGTCCTGCAGCAGCAACAACATCTCGTACGTTGCCAACGGCACCTACTGGCAGGCGGGCAAGCCGTACCTGCAGAAGGTGCAGTACCCGGCGTACCTGGACAACAACCCGGCCAACCTCGACCTGGCCAGTGGCAAGGCGCAGTGGGGCGGCCAGTACATCCCGAACATCGACAACTTCTACAAGTCGAAGTCGCCGGAGAACAACTACTGGTTCCCGCCGACCGCGAACGTGGCGATCGTCCCGAACAACGATCCGTCCCGCAAGGTCACCAGCAACCTGGCGATCCGGCAGGCGATCGCGTACGCGCTGGACCGGGAGCAGATCTCCAAGATCGGCGAGAGTGGCTACCAGCCGGCCGCGAACCAGACCGGGGTGGTCACGCCGACCTTCAACAAGTACTTCGACCAGAGCGCGCTGACGACCGCCGGGTACGACAAGCCGAACCAGGACAAGGCCAAGCAGCTCCTGCAGAGCGCCGGGTACTCGTCGTCGAACCCGTTGAAACTCAGCATCATCACAGTCACCGGCTACACCGACTGGGATGCTTCGCTGGCGGTCGTGAAGCAGCAGCTGGCCGGCGTCGGCATCGAGCTGACGATCCAGGACCTGCAGCAGCAGTCGTACAACCAGAAGCTGTTCAACGGTGACTACGACCTCGCGTACTCCAGCCAGTCCGGCGGACCGACGCCGTACTACGAGCTGCGGCAGCTGCTGTACTCGAAGAACACCGCGCCGATCGGCAAGACGGCCAGCTCGAACTACTCGCGGTACAGCAACCCCGCGGTGGACAAGCTGTTCGACCAGTACGCGGGCGCTGACCCGGATACACAGGTCAAGCTGATCAAGCAGATCTCGTCGTACATGATCAAGGACGTACCGGTGATCCCGACCACCGAGTCGGTCGACTGGTACCAGTACAACACCAAGGACCTGGCCGGCTGGCCGACGCAGGACGACCCGTACGCGCAGCCCGCGCCGTACAACATCCCGGACGTCGGACAGGTGCTGACCAACCTGTACTCCAAGTCCGCCCAGAAGTAAGGGATCTGATCGGCGTGAGCGCGAGGAGTTGGTGGGAGTGCGGTACCTGATACGGCGCCTCGGGTTCTTCGTGCTCACGCTGTGGGCAGCGATGACGCTGAACTTCTTCATCCCGCGGATGATGCCGGGCAGCCCTGAGGAGGCCCTGCGGGAGAGGTTCAGCAAGGGCGGTTCGGTCGTGTCGCCCGAGCAGTTGCGGACGGTGCTGGCCGAGTTCGGTTTCGACCCGGGCAAGGGCCTGCTGCTGCAGTACCTGGAGTACCTGAAGGCGATGGTCAGTGGGCATTGGGGCGTGTCGATCGGCAGCAGCCTCGGCGTCCCGGTGACCACGCTGATCGGCGACGCGCTGCCGTGGACGCTCGGGCTGGTCGGCATCGCGACCGTGCTGGCCTTCGCCCTCGGCACCTTGATCGGTACGGTGTCCGGCTGGCGCCGCGGCGGGCTGATCGACGGCATCGTGCCGCCGGTGTTCATCGTCACCTCGGCGCTGCCGTACTTCTGGGTGGCGCTGCTGCTCATCTCCTTGTTTGCGATCGGCAACAATCCGGTGCTGCCGAACGACTTCAACTACGACCAGGGCCTGACGCCGGCGTTCAGCGGTGAGTTCGTCTGGAGCGTGATCAAGCACGGCATCCTGCCGGCCAGTACGATCCTGATCACCGCGGTCGGCGGCTGGATCCTGACGATGCGGAACAACATGGTCACCACGCTGGCCGAGGACTACGTCCGGATGGCCCGCGCGAAGGGCATCCCGAACCGGAAGATCATGTTCGGGTACGCCGGCCGGAACGCCTTCCTGCCGAACCTGTCCGGCTTCGCGATGTCACTCGGGTTCGTCATCTCCGGCACGATCCTGGTCGAGTACGTGTTCAACTACCCCGGACTGGGTTACATGTTCTACAACGCCACGGTCAGCACCGACTATCCGTTGCTGCAGGCACTCTTCCTGCTGGTCACCCTGGCGGTGCTGATCTGCGTACTGCTCTGTGACTTCGCGGTGTTCCTGCTCGATCCACGCGCTCGGACGAAGGGGTGAACCGATGACCGCGATCGTCGCAGGCACCGCGGCGGCTCCGCCGACTGCCACCCGCCGTCCGCGCGGTGGGCTGATCCGGGCCGTGCTGCACAACCGCAAGGCCATGCTGGGGGCGGGCTTGCTGTTGCTGTTCATTCTGCTGGCCGCGTTCCCGGGGCTGTTCGTCCCGGGCGCGCATCACGATCCACAGGCGATCGGCGACCTGCCGTTGCAGCACCCGTCCGGCCAGCACTGGCTGGGTACGACGGGGCTCGGCCAGGACGTGTACGCGCAACTGATCTACAGCACCCGTGAATCCCTGGTGATCGCGGTCGTCGCGGGTCTCGGCGCGACCATCCTGTCGGTGATCATCGGCGTCTCGGCGGCGTACCTGGGCGGGTTCGCGGACGACGGCTTGTCGATGCTCACCGACATCTTCCTGGTGCTGCCGACGTTCCCGCTGATCATCGTGCTCGCGACGTACGCGGGCAAGGGCAACCTGACCGTGATCATCATCGTGCTGATCCTGACCGGCTGGTCGTACGGCGCGAGACAGATGCGCGCGCAGGCACTCTCGCTGCGGAACCGGGACTTCCTCGAGTCGGCCCGGGTACGCGGCGAGCGGCGCTCGTACATCATCGTGGTCGAGGTGCTGCCGACGATGATCTCGCTGATCGTCGCCAACTTCCTCGGCGCGGCGCTGTACTCCGTACTGACCGCGGCCGGGCTGCAGTTCCTCGGCCTCGGCGATCCCAACTCGCTGAGCTGGGGCACGATGCTCTACTGGGCGCAGAACCAGGGCGCCCTGGTGAACGGGCTGCCCGCGTGGGCGCTCTCCCCCGGCCTCGCGGTGGCGCTGCTCGGGGTGTCCTTCGCCCTGCTCAACTACGCGTTCGACGAGATCAGCAATCCCGCTCTGCGGCCGGTTCGGAGGCGACGTGCACGATCAGCCACTTCTTGAGGTCAGGGATCTCTCGGTCGAGTACGACACCGGCTCCAGTCCCGTGGTCGCGGTCGATCACGTCGATCTCGACGTACACGCCGGTGAGTTCGTCGGCGTGGTCGGCGAGTCCGGCTGCGGGAAGTCGACGCTGCTGTTCGCGATCGCGCACCTGCTCAGCTCGCCGGCGGCGATCACCGGCGGCAGCGTGACGTTCCAGGGCCAGAACCTGGTCACGATGAGCGAGAAGAAGCTCGCCGCGCTGCGCTGGCGGGACTTCTCGGTGGTGATGCAGAGCGCGATGAACGCGCTCAATCCGGTGAAGAGTATCGGCGCGCAGTTCAAGGACACGATCATGGCGCACGACGAGCCGGTCGCCGCCGACCGGCCGGCCGAGGTGCTGCGGCTGGTCGGGATCGACCCGATCCACCTGCGCAGCTACCCGCACCAGTTGAGCGGCGGGATGCGGCAGCGGGCGATGATCGCGATGGCGCTGCTGTTCACGCCGGACCTGATCATCATGGACGAGCCGACGTCGGCGCTGGACGTGGTCGCGCAGCGGTCGCTGATGGTGCAGATCAAGGAACTGCAGCGCAAGCTCGGGTTCGCGGTCATCTTCGTCACGCACGACATGTCGCTGGTCAGCCACTTCTCGGACAAGCTGGTGGTGATGTACGCGGGCCAGGTGGTCGAGTTCGGCGACACGCGCGCGGTGTTCGATCATCCCGAACATCCGTACAGTGCCGGGCTGCTGGACGCGTTCCCGTCCATCCGCGGACCGAAGGTACCGCTGACCGGCATCCCCGGCGCGCCACCCAATCTGGCCAACCCACCGAGCGGCTGCCGCTTCCAGCCGCGCTGCCCGAAGGCCTTCGAGGACTGCCCGAAGATCGCCCCGGACCTGTACCAGGTCGGCCCGGTGCAGGCCCGCTGCCTGCTCCATGCCCCATCGATCGAAGCCGCCCGGGAGGTGTCATGACAGCCTCGGACATCGAGCTGGTGGGTACGACCGAATCCGCCGCGGCGCCGTTGATCGAGGCGCGGGAGTTGACTCGGCATTTCCGGGTCGGGCGGGGGTTCTCGCGGCAGTTGCTGCACGCGGTGGACGACGTGAACTTCACCATCGGCCGGCAGGAGATCGTCGCGCTCGCGGGTGAGAGCGGCAGCGGGAAGAGTACGATCGCGCGGCTGCTCGCGGGCGTGTACAAACCGACCAGCGGCGAGATCTACTACCAGGGCCGGGCGATGTCGACGTTCCGCTCCCGGAAGGACCAGCTGGCGTACCGCAGTGACGTACCGATGGTGTTCCAGGACCCGTTCAGCTCGCTCAACCCCGCCTTCCGGGTGTCCCACGGCATCCTGCGCAGCCTCAAACTGCACCGGCCGGAGCTGAACAAGCAGCAGCGGTACGAGGAGGCCGAGCGGGTCGTCGAGGCAGTCGGGCTCACCCCGGCCGGCGAGATCATGCAGCGATACCCGTACGAACTGAGTGGTGGCCAACGGCAACGGATCGGATTCGCGCAGGCGCTCGCGCACAAGCCGAAGCTGATCCTCGCCGACGAACCGGTGTCGATGCTCGACGTGTCGATCCGGATCGGTCTGCTGAACCTGATGGCCGAGCTGCGCCGCTCGGAAGGCGTCTCGTTCCTGTACATCACGCACGACATCGCCAGCGCCCGGTACGTGGCTGACCGGTTGATGATCATGTACGCCGGTCACGTGGTCGAGAAGGGCCCGACCGAGTCCGTACTGCAGAACCCGAAGCACCCGTACACCGATCTCCTGCTCGGTGCGGTGCCGGATCCACGGGCGCCGCTCAGTACCGGAATCGAGGGTGACACCGGGGAACCGCCGAAGGTGATCGACCCGACGCCCGGGTGCCGGTTCCGGTGGCGGTGCCCGTTGGCGATCGACCGGTGCCACGAGGAGACTCCGCAGCTTCGGGTGCTCGGGACCAACCACGAAGCTGCCTGCCACGTGGCCGAACCAGACCGGGCGGGATCTGGTTCGGCCACGGTTCCGGGTTAGTTCAGGGTCAGGCTGAGCTCCGTCGTTGGGGTGAGGGTCACGGAGCGGCTCAGGGTCACGACCGCGCGGTTGCCGGTGGCAACTACGCGGGCGGGTACCCGGTGGTGGCCGACCTTCACCTCTACCGTCTTCGCCGGCTTGCTGGTTTCGAAGGCCAGCGTGGTCAGCTGGAGCCGGCCGTAGCGGACCTCGACGGAGGCGGTCAGCGACCGTGAGTTGCGGCGCTGCCCGTAGCGGCCCCAGCCTTCCGCGGCGGTGAAGGCGCCGCGGAAGTCCTCCGGGTGGATCCGTGGCGCGAACCCGAGATGGCCCTTCGGACCGTGGTACTCGTAGCCGCACGCCGCCAGGTACACGCCGAAGCCCATCATTGCCCGCGCGTAGTGGTCGCTGGCCTCGATCTCGTTGTACGGGTTGCGTTTCGTGGCCGAGTAGCGGTCGTACATCGCGCGAGTGACCGCGAGTCCTTCCTCGGTGAGACCCTCCGAGAACAGGTGCGCCGCGAACTGGTACTCCTGACCGGTCCACACCTCGTTGAAGTACATCAGCCCACGGGTTTCGTCCGACCCGCCGTGCGGCCAGGTCGCCATGATCACGCCCGACTCACCTTCGGTCGTGTACACGCGGCCGACCCCGATACCCGGCGGACGGTACGTCTGCGGGTCGGCCCGGAAGTTCGACTCGTAGAGATTCGTCAGCGCCGTCCGCGACTGCTTCGCGTCGAACACCCGCGGCAAACCGAGCTGCGCGGCGTACGTCTGCCCGTACAGCTGGTCGATGAACAATCCGCGGTTGCTGTTCTCCGTGTTCGGATGCGCCGGGTCGAGCTTGTGGACGAAGTATCCGTACTCCTCGTTCCACAGGTGCTCGGCCAGGTACGCGGACCCGCGGTCGGCGATCGTCCCGTACCGCTTGGCGCTCGCCGCGTCACCGACGTCGGTCGCCATCGCCGCGGCGGCCCGGAGTGCGGCGATGTACAGCCCGCTGATCCACGGGACCTCGCCGAACCATTCGGTGTCGAGGGTGTTCCACTGGCTGCCGCGGATGATGCCGTCCTCGTCGGCACCGTCCCGGTGCGTCACCAGGAATTCCACGGCGGTACGCACCCGCGGCCAGACCCGCTTCAGGAACGTGTCGTCCTTGCTCATCTGGTGTTCGCGGTAGATCCGCAGGATCGTGCCGGACTGCCCGTCGGCGAACGAGCTCGACGCGTCGCCTGCTTCGCCGCGGTTGCCGATCTCACCGGTCGGCCGGAACGCGATGCCGAGGTCGACCCGTTCGCGGGTGTCGCGTTCCAGTTCGGGGAACAGGCGGCCGATCGCCTGCGCGTAGTTCCAGACGTGCTCGCAGGTGCCGGCGCAGCAGTACGTTCCTTCCCACGCGTAGAAGCGGCCGGTGTCCCAGCGGTAGCAGGTACTGGTCGCGATCGTCGACGCGGTCGCCAGGGTGCGCTCGAGGAACCAGTGCGGGAGGGACGAGTCGTCGTACCAGGTCTGCACCCAGGTCTTGGTCTCGCGCTGCAGCCGGTCGACGTTCTTGCCGACGTAGGTGACCACGTCGCGCGCCGAGGCGAAGCGGGTCGCGTAGTGGCGGCGGAAGGTGGACGCGCCGACCAGCTCCGAGAACAGGTCGCGTTCCGGGTTCGGGAAGAACCAGCCGTACGCGAAGCGGATCGTCCGTGACTCCCCCGGTGCCAGCGTGACGTTGACCGCGACCGTACCCACCTGCGGGTCCGCGCCTTCGACCGGAGCCGATCCCGAGTCGAACAGGGCCTTGGTGGTCGACCAGTCCGCGATCGACGGTCGCGACACCGCGCCCGGCGTCAGCGCGGCCAGCGCGAACGTTCCGCCGTCCGGGCGCTCCGCCACCGGCTGCCGGCGGATCGGCCGGTCGCTGAAGATGATCCGGTCGACATTGACATGGCCCCAGCCGCCGGTGTTGTTGTCGACAATCTGAATGCGGGCAGTCTTGCCCGCGTACGGTTCGACATCCATCGACACCGCGTTCAGCGGCTCGATGTCGGTGCCGGCCGTACTGGCCACCACCTTGCCGTCGACCACGACGTTCAGGCAGGTCTCGCCGTTGTGGTGCCCGCCACCGACCCACGCGGTCACGAACCGCCGCTCGATCACGAAGTCCCGGCTGGTCAGCGACCCGGTGTACCGGTCCGGATCACCGGTGCCGCGGAAGTTGTACGAGGTGACGAACCGCCCGCTCACGTTCAGGTCGGTGCGGACGCCGAACGCCCGGCGGAACCCGTCCGGCGTCTCGGCGGCGGTCACCGGCCCGGATCCGAACGCCTCGCCGGCGACCGTCCAGCCGTCGTAGTTCGTCCGCTCCCAGTTCTCGAACAGGATGTCCGCCCGATCGGTGAAGACGATCTGGTCGCAGCTCAGGTGACCCCAGGCGCCGGTGTGATTGTCAACAATCTCAAGGTGGGCAACCTGGCCCGTGTACGCGTCGAGGTCCAGCAACCGCGCGACCAGCGGCTCGCTCTCGTCACCGGTCGCGGACGCGACGACCTTCCCGCCGACCACCACGTTCGCGCAGGTCTGACCCGGGTGCCGGCCACCGCTCAGCCCGATCGCCACGTACCGCCGTTCGATCGTGAACTCGCGGCTGGTCAGCTTCCCGGTCGCGCCGTCGTACGTGCCGCCGCGGTACTCGTACGAGGTGATGAACCGCGTCCCCGACACGTTCAGATCGCCGAACCGCTTCATCAGGTTCGGCACGTCCAGCGGCCGGACCGGACCGGCGCCGAACGCCGTACCCTCGACCGTCCAGCCCTCGAAGGTGTCCTTCTCCCAGTCCTCGAACAGGATGTCGTTCTGCTCGGCCCGCAGATCGTCGGCCGCCCCGAACTGGATGCCGCCCTTGAAGCTCTCCGAGTGCAGCGTCGTCGGCTGCCGGTCGCGGCTCTCGATGCAGACCGGGTTCTCCACGTACCCGAGCAACGTCGCGTGCACCGCCGACGACGAGGTGTTCTTCAGCGTGTACGACATGATCGTCGTCGGCAGCGTCGAGTCCAGCGTCGCCAGCGGTACGAACGGCGAGAACGCCTCCAGCTGCACCGACACCGGGCTCGCGCTGTCGGCGTACGAGACGCGGCCGATCGGGTACGTCCCGGTGAACCGCACGTCGCGGAAACCGGCCGCGTCGACCGTACGAGTCGTCGTCCGCCCGCGCGCGGTGGTCCGCAGCGCGAACCCCTGACCGAACCGTCCCGCGCCAGGCTGGTCCGCCGACAACGGGTTCGCGTAGTTGCGGCCGGAGAAATCCGCGCCGCCGAGCGGGAACGAGGTCGGGTTGAAGATGTCCCACGCCCACAGCCGCCCGTCGCCGGCCAGGTACACCTGCCCGGTGGTGCCGCCGCCGACCGGCATCCCGATCCGCGGCAGCGCGGCACCGGTGTACGAGGTCGGCCGGCCGCGGTCGAACAGCACGTGGGAGTCGACCCGCGGCGGCGCGGCCAGCGCGGTCAGGGCCTGGCCGGGCAGCCCGAGGGCGCCGACCGCGCCGACACCGAGCGCGATGAAGGTACGGCGGCTGAGGTGCGCGCGTGGGCAGTCACCGGCACAGGAACGGTTCGCGCAACCGGGCGGCAGATCGCTGGCGGTCATTCGGTCTCCTCGGTTCTCTTCGTGAGAAATCGATTTCCGACACCGTAATCAGCCGCAACCAGAAGGTCAATGCCGGATGCAACCCGCGGTGTACCTCGCGTCGTTTATGGTGTGGAGGTTCCGGCCGGGGGGAGATCGCGTGTCGTCGCAGCGGGAAAGGCGGTTCGGCAGGACCGTCGCGCTGACGCTTGCGTGCGTACTGGTCTGCGGAATCGCCTTCGCGGGCGCCGTCTTCGTACTGATGCCGAGCGCGCGCGACCGTAGTACGCCGAGCGCCGCGACCGGATCGCCGACCCCGAGCAGACCCACCCCGAAGACCACGACCGAACCGACGCTGCCCGGCTCGACCGACGAGCCGCTCCCGGGCGTCGACACCCCGGCCACTCCCGCCCCCTCGACACCGGTCGCGGTCACCGGCACGTACGAGTGCCCCGGCTTCAGCGGCATCGAGTCGAAGGTCCCGGTGCAGATGCTGATGCACGACACGTTCGCGTGGGGCGACGACCCGCCGTACAAGGTCGGCACCGGGAACGGCGACATCAACTGGCGCTCGGACCCGTACAAGAAGCCGAGCTGGTACATGTGGCTGCACTCGCTGCGCTGGCTGGGCAAGGGCATCCAGGCCGGCCAGAACGGCGACCGCAAGACTCTCCGGCACGTACTCGCGATCATCCGCGACTGGGTACAGGACAACCCGTACAGCTGGAAGGGCAATGTCGGCGCGTGGGAAGCCACGATGCACCGCACCAACGTGCTGCTGTGTACGCGGCAGGCCGTGCTGACCGGCATGCACGTGAAGACGCTGCCGGCGCAGTACGCCTGGCTGGACAAGGCACTGATCGACCACGCCCAGTTCATGATCGCGAACTTCAGCGGCCTGTCGAACCACGGCACCGACGAGAGCATCGCGCTGTTCGGCGTCGGCTGCACGTTGAAGCGGCCGGAACTGAAGAAGCTCGCCGTCGACCGGCTGACGCAGGCGATCACGACCGCGATCGACCCGCAAGGATCGACGAACGAGCAGTCCGTCGGGTACGCCATGTTCAACTACATGCTGTGGGGCCGGGCGACCACCGCGCTGCAGCGGTGCGGTTCGAATCCGGGGCCGGTCATCTCCGAACGGCGACAGGCACTGGCCGAATGGCTGGCGCTCGCGACCAAGTCGACAGGTTATCTGCAACAGGTCGGTGACGCTGTACGGCAAAAGGCGGTCGCCGCCGCCGGTACGTCACTCGACTACGTGGCGTCGGCCGGGAAGCACGGCGCCAAGCCGCCCAAGCGCGCGGCGGTGTTCGACGCCGGGTACGTGTTCGGGCGGACCGGGTGGGGCGAGACGCGACCGTTCGCGGACGAGTCGACGTACAGCATCCGGTACGGCCCGGCGCGTCAGCTGCACGGGCATGACGACCACATGTCGCTCACGTACTCCTCGCACGGCCGCGACATCCTGATCGACCCAGGTCACTCCGGATACCAGCTGGACAAGTGGCAGGCATGGTCGAAGAGCCAGGCCGCGCACAACGTGATGACGGTCCCGTCCGCGCAGACGGCGTCGGTGGAGACCCGGCTGGTACAGGCAGCGATCACGCCGGCCTGGGAGTCGTACTCGCTGAGCGACTCCCCCGCGGCGGACGTGACCCGCAAACGCGACGTCCTGGTACTGAAGGACCCCGATCTGGTCATCACGCTCGATCGCGGACAGTCGGCGAGCGACCAGCGGTACGAGACGCTGTGGCATCTCGCGCCGGAGCAGAAGGTCACGATCCAGTCCCCCACCACGGCCGTCGCCACGAAGCCGGGTGACAAGACCAAGACACACCTGCTGCAGATCCCGTACCAGCAGCAGCCACCCGCCGACGGCATCACCGTTGTCGAAGGACAGCAGGACCCGGTGCAGGGCTGGTACTACCCGGACATCTTCCACCGGCAGGCGGCGCCCGTGGTCAAGTTCAACCGCAACGGCACCACGGCAACCATCCTGTCGGCCATCGTCCCAGCCAACTCAACCGAGACAGTCTCCTACACCACGCGTACGGCCGGTCAGCTGTTCTTCGTCGACCTGACCGTCGGCACGCGCAAAACCACCATCCGGGTAGCCCCCGACGGCCGCCTGACCCGAATCAAGTAGAGGTTCGCTTCGCGCTGAGTGCCGCGGTTCTGGCCTCGGCCTCGAAGGCCTCGCGTGGGCTCTGCACCGATGCCAGCGACACGATGTCCCGGCCGTAGAAGAACGACGCCAGCCAGATCGCCAGTACGCGCACCTTGCGGTCCCAGGTGGGAACCGCGAGGACGTGGTAGCCGCGATGCATCAGCCAAGCCGGCAGGCCTTTGATGACGATCCGCCGGTACTGGAAGATCCCGGTGCCGAGGCCGAGGGTCGCGATCGCGCTGAGACTGTGGTGGACGTACGGCTTCGGCTCCCGTCCGCGCAGCGATCGCAGCAGGTTCTTCGCCAGCAACTTCCCTTGACGGACGGCGTTCTGCGCGTTCGGCACGGTGTACGCGCCTGGGCTCGACGAGGTCAGATCCGGAACGGCCGCGTCATCACCGGCGGCCCAGGCGCCCGGAACGATCTCGGTCTCGGTGCCGATCCGTAGATCCGCCCGAACCTGCACCAGGCCGCGCGCGTTGTGCGGGAGATCCGTGTGGTTCCGCAGCAACCGGGTCGCGGCGTTCCCCGCGGTCCACACGATCAGCTCGGAGTCGAACTCGGTACCGTCCGACAGCACCACGTGTCCGTCGTCGGCCGAGGTCATCGTGCAGTTCAGGTGCACGGACGCGCCGCGGCGTTCGAGCATCCGTACGACCCACTCGCCCGGCTGGTCGGTGAACTCCGGCAGGATCCGCCCGCTCGCCTCGACCAGATGGAACGCGAGGTCGCTCTCGGACAGCTCCGGGTACTTCTTCAGCAACGCCCGCGCCATCGACAGCAACTCCCCGAACCCCTCGACCCCGGAGAACCCACCGCCTCGGGCAGGAACGGCTGGTACGTCATGTACGGGCGCGGGTCGACGATCACCACCTCGGCCTCACCGCGCCGGAGCTTCTTCTCCAGCCGCCACGCGGTGTAGAACCCGGCGTAGCCGCCGCCCACCACCAGAATCCTGCGCATTCGCAGCCTCCGTGCCTGCTCAGACTAGTGCGTACGACGCTGCAACAGACTGAGCAGCAGGGCGAGTGGCGGCCAGTTAGCGTGGCCGCGGCGGGTGAGCGTGTATGCGCGCATGCGCGGCTCGGGCGTGTGCAGGCGGCGGAGCGAAATGCCCGTGGTCTTCGGGTACGTCGCGGGCAGCAGAGCGACGCCGAGGCCGGCGATGATCATTTCGCTGACCAGTTGGAGGCTGTCGGCGCGTTGCGTCACGCGTGGTTCGTACCCGGCGAGTGCGGCGATCGTCCGGACGACCTGCTCGTCGGCGTTGTTGCGGGAGTTGACGATCCAGTCGCGGTCGGCGAACGCGCCCAGTACCTCGGCCGACGTACCGGGCGTGCGCCGCGAGCGGGACGGTACGGCGAGACTCCAGGTCGACTGCCAGAGGTGACCCACTTCGAGTGATGGATCGATCGGCGCGGGCGCGAGGTTGTAGTCGTACCCGATCGCGAGGTCGACCAGGTCGCGTTCGAGCATCGCCCGGGCGTCGGGCGGCTCCTGCTCCTGGATCTCCAGGCGTACGGCCGGATGCTCGACCGCGAGCCGGTGAACCACCGGCAGCAGACTGTCCCGGATCGCGGTGTGGAACGCGGCGACCCGGACCGTACCGGCCGGCGCGGCGGACGGGTCGAGATCCGCGCGGGCCGCCTCGTGCGCGGCCAGGATGTGTACGGCATGACCCGCCAGCCGGCGCCCCGCCGGAGTCAACCGGACGCGACGTCCGGCCGGCTCGACCAGCGGCGTACCGACCTCCTTCGCGAGCGCGGCGATCTGCTGCGAAACGGTCGACGTGGTGACGTTCAGTGTCTCCGCGACCGCATGCATCGAACCCAGCCGGGACAGCGCGAGCAGCAGTTCGAGCCGCCGTACGTCCATGGGTTGCCCTTCCCCGGCCTTTCTTTCCTTCGTTCATTGTTCATTGATCATGAACGGTCTGTCCAGGAATCCCACGTGGACGCGAACGGATTCAGTGGGTTCACTGGAAGACATGCGCACAGGTGGAAGCCGGACCGGCGTGGCGTTCGCGGTCCTCTCGATGACGATGGTCCAGCTCGGGCTGGCCGCCTCGGTCGGGTTGTTCGACCGGGTCGGTCCGGAGGGCGCGGCCTGGCTCCGGCTGGCGTGTGCCGGGCTGATCGTGCTGGTGCTGTTCCGGCCCCGGCCGAGTTCGTTCTCCCGCAACTCGTTCCTGGTCGCCGTCGGGCTCGGCGTCGCGACCGCGGGTGTGACGTTGCTGTTCATGGCCGCCGTCGCTCGATTGCCACTCGGGACGGCGAGCGCGCTGGAGTTCCTTGGTCCGCTCGGGGTCGCGGTCGTACGTAGTCGCGGGCGGTTGATCTGGCCCGGGCTGGCGTTTGCCGGTGTGCTGCTACTGACACAGCCGTGGCGTGGATCGGTCGATGGTGCCGGGGTGCTGTTCGCGTTGTGCGCGGCGGCGTGCTGGGCGGCGTACATCATCCTCACCCAGCGTCTCGGCAGCAACGTGACCGGCATGCAAGGCATGGGCGTCTCCCTCCCGGTGGCCGCGCTCGTCGCCACCGCGATCGCCGGCCCGAGCACGATCCCGGTGATGACCTGGCAGCTGGTCGCGATCGGCTTCGGGTTGGCGCTGCTGCTGCCGGTGATCCCGTTCAGCCTTGAGTACCTGGCCCTGCGCCGCGTCGACGCCGGCGTCTTCGGCACCCTGATGAGCCTGGAACCGGCGCTGGCCCTCCTGATCGGCTGGTTCTTCCTCAGCCAGTCCCCCACCCTCCTCCAAACCATCGGAATCGCCGCGGTGGTAACCGCCGGCATCGGCGCCGAACGAACCACCCGCACCCCAGCAACCGCGCTGCCCTGCCCTGACCCCAGCCCGGCGCGGCTTACCGGTGCAACCCCGCCGCCGTGACCATGGTGCGGAGGGTCTCGGCGTCGACGTTGGCGCCGAAGGGATCGGTGCCTGGCTCAAGATGTTTGCCGGCCGCGAGCGGTCCGATGCGGACCGAGTCGAAGCCGAGCGCCTCGACGATTTCGGCCGTCCGGGTGACGGCTGGTTCCGGACCGGCGACGGCGATGGCTTTGCGGTTGGGCGTACCCACGGGGCGCGCGCCGTCTTCCAGGTCGTGGTAACCCATGTGATTGAAGGCCTTCACCACCTGCGCGCCGGCCAGGAACTCCTGGACCAGCTCCGACGACGACGTCCGCGGGTCGGTCAGGTCGTCGCGGACACCGTCGACCTCCCACCAGTAGTTCATCGCGTCGATCACCAGCTTGCCGCGCAGCGCATCCGCCGGAATCATCCGGTACTTGCCCAACGGCAGCGCGAGGATCACCACGTCCGCTTCGGCGGCCGCCTCGATGGCCGTGGTGGCGACGGCTCCCGGCGCGAGCACGTCGACGATCAGCTCGATCTTCGAAACCGCGCCGGAGCCCGCGATCAGCACCCGGTACCCGGCCGCCACCGCAAGCCGCGCCAGCACCGTACCGACCTTCCCCGCCCCCAAGATCCCGATCACCGGCTTGGGTGCATCCGTCATTTCGCGTCCTCGGCAAGGAGTTCGCGGACCAGCGGGATCACCTTGGTGCCGTACAGCTCGACCGCTTTCATCCGTGCGCTCGCCGGCAGCGGACCGCCGGAGTAGATCAGGTCGAAGCGCGCGACGTCGAGCGTCTTGATCGCCCCGGCGATGCGCCGCGCGACGGTCTCCGGCGAGCCGACGTACATCGACCCGTGCAGGATCTCCGACTCGAACTCCTCGCGCTTCAACGGCGGCCACCCACGCGACTCGCCGATCCGGTCGCGCATCACCTTGTACGGCGCGTAGTAGATCTCCTTCGCCAGCTCATCCGTCTCCGCGACGAACCCGGGCGAGTGCATGCCGACCGGATGCGCGACGGTCCCGAACTGCGCCGCCGCCCGCTGATACAGCTCGACGTACGGGACGAACCGTTCCGGTGCGCCGCCGATGATCGCGAGCATCAAGGGCAGTCCGTAGTACGCCGTACGCACCACGGACTGCGGCGATCCGCCGACGCCGACCCAGGTCGCGAGCCGGCCGGACTCGGTTTTCGGATGGACGTCCGCGTTGTCGAGCGCGGGCCGTACGGTGCCGTTCCAGCTGACCGGTTTCTCGTCCAGGAGGCGCGTGAAGAGCTGCAGTTTCTCCTCGAAAAGTACGTCGTAGTCGGCGAGGTCGTACCCGAACAGCGGGAACGACTCGGTGAACGATCCGCGGCCGAGGATCACCTCGGCGCGCCCGTTCGAGAGCGCGTCGACGGTGGCGAACCGCTGGAACACCCGCACCGGGTCGTCCGAGCTGAGCACGGTCACGCCGGAGCCGAGCTTGATCCGCGAGGTCAGCGTCGCGATCCCGGCCAGAACCGTCTCCGGGGTGGAGATCGAGAACTCCGGACGGTGGTGTTCGCCGAGCGCGATCGCGTCCACGCCGGTCTGATCGGCCAGCACCGCCTCGTCCACCACCTGCCGGATCGCCGCGGCGGCCGTCACCGGTGCCCCGGCGTCGTCCACCGGAATATCCCCGAAGCTGTCCAGCCCGAAGACCACGTCCGTCATCCTGCCCACTCCGTTCTACGCACGCCTCAATTTCAGTTGAAACATGAACAAGATACCGGCCGCGGTTCATTCCCGGCCGCCGCGAGCGGTCAGGTGACCACGGGGAATTTGGCGGCGTTCAGGATCCACAGCACTTGGTCGATGCCGGCGGCCGACGTGGTGACGGTCAGCACCGCGAACATCACGCCGTCGCGGTACAGCAGCGCCGCGGACTGCCCGTTCAGCATGCCGAACTCGACCACCGCGCCGGCCCAGAAGTGCTGATGGAACGCCCGGTGGTACTTCGCCACCCGCTCCCGTCCGACGACCGGGAACTTCGATGCCCGCGCGGCCCCGCCACCATCGGAGTAGCTGATCGCATCCTCCGCCAGCAGTTGTTCGAGCACGGCGACATCACCCGACCGCGCCGCACCGACGAACGCCGTCAGCAACTCCCGGTGCGCGCTCCCGCCGATCTCGGTGCGACGTTCCGCTCGAATCCGCTTCCGTGCCCGGCTCACCAACTGGCGTACGGCCGGTGCCGTCGTGCGCAAGATCCGCGCGAGCTCGTCGTACGAATAGCCGAACGCATCCCGCAACACGTACGCGGCCCGCTCGGTCGGCGACAACCGCTCGAGCACCAGGAGAACGGCGAAGCTCAACGCCTCGCCTCGCTCCGCCCCGAGATATGGATCGGCGCTGGTGTCGACCGGCTCCGGAAGCCACGGGCCGACGTACGTCTCGCGCCGCGCCCGCGCCGACTGGCTCGCGTTGATGGCCAGCCGGGTCACCGCGGTCGACAGGTACGCCACCGGGTTCCGCACCGTCCGACGATCCGCGACCTGCCAACGCAGCCACACTTCCTGAACGAGATCCTCGGCTTCGAAGCGACTGCCCAGCATCCGGTACGCGATGCCCATCAGCCGTGGCCGTGCCGCGTTGAAGACGGCAACGGCCTCATCCAGCGACTCCGTCATGCTCCTTTCTTATCAGCCTGCATCGCGTGCCAGTCGACGTAGTGCAGCTCGCCCAGTGTCACCGCGCCGACCGGCACCAGGCTGCGCTCGGACAACTCGGAACCGAAGTACCGGGCGTGTTCGTCCGCCACCACCGCACGCGTGTCGCCGCGCGCCGCGAGCGCCTTCCGGAAGAACTCGTCCATCCGGAACGCGTCCGGCCCGGCGATGTCGATCCGCCCGTTCAGCGGCGTACCCACCGCGACGCGGGCGAGGTTCTTCGCGACGTCCTCGGCCGCGATCGGCTGCCAGCCGACCGGCGCGATGTGTACCCTGCCGTCGTCCCAGGTACCTTCGTCCGCGATCGCCGCGACGAACTCGAAGAACTGCGTCGCATGCACGAGCGAGTACGGCATGCCGGACGCCTTGATCAGTTCTTCCTGGGCGATCTTCGCGGCGAAGTACGCGTTGTCAGGCATCCGCTCGGTGCCGACGATCGAGATGCCGACGTGATGCCGGACGCCGGCCGCGCCGGCTGCCCGCAACACGTTGCCGGTGGAGGCGGTGAAGAACTCGAGCACCGGGCCTGGTTCGAACGACGGCGAGTTCGCCACATCGACGACCACGTCGGCACCGGCCAGCACCTCGTCCAGACCCTCGCCGGTGATGGTGTTCACGCCGGTAGCGGGCGCGGCCGGAACCGCCTCATGACCTTGTTCGCGGAGCTTCGCCACCAGCTTCGTACCGATCAGTCCCGTGCCACCGATCACGACGATCTTCATTGCAGAACCCTTTCGTCTGTCTTTACCGACAACAGGTAAGACAGGACAACCCGGGATCTTGTGACAGCCTGCGTGGTCAGGTGGTGAGGCCCGCGAGGTTTTCGAGGGTGGAGCGGATCACGGCCGCGAACGGGACGGCTTCCGGGGTTTCCGGTGCGGCGATCCAGCGGCCGAACGCGACCCGGAACACCGCCACCCCGGTCTCGGCGGCGAGCGCGGCGACGTCCGGCTCGACGCCACGGTCCAGCAGCGCCCGCGTGAGCGCGGAGGTGAGCGTCGCCAGCTTGATCAGCTCGCGCTCCCGCAGCTCGGGGGTCGAGCTGATCACCGCCTGCCGGCGCCGCGAGTACTCCGGCGGGATCGTGTCGAAGAAGTCCGACGACGCCAGTACGGCGGCCGCGACCGCTTTCATCGGAGTCGCGCTCGCGGGGGCCTCGGCCAGTGCCTTGACCATGTGCTGCTCCAGTTGCTCGGAGCCCGCGAACAGCACCTCGCGTTTGTCCGCGAAATGCCGGAAGAACGTCCGCGCGGTGACCCCTGCCCGGTCGGCGATGTCGGCGACGGTCGTGCCGTCGTACCCGCGCTCGGCGTACAGCGCCAGCGCGGCCTCCCGCAGCCGTCCGGCCGCGCCCGGTTCCCACCGTCCCATGCCGTCGATCCTAGCTGATGTCACACACTGACATCACGGGTGTAGGCTATCGATGTCAGTGCATGACATCACCGCCGCCGACACCCTGTACCCGGCCGCCACCGACGATCGCGAGTGCGAAGGACTTCGACCGCAGGCCGCGGGATCGGCGCCGACGGCAAGACCTACCCGAAGGGAATCACCATGCGCGTCTTCATCACCGGCGCCTCCGGCCACGTCGGCTCCGCTCTCGTCCCCGAGCTCCGGGAGCACGGGCACGTCGTACTCGGTCTGGCCCGCTCGGACGAGTCGGCTCGGCGCCTGACCGGCTGGGGCGCCGAGGCCGTCCGCGGCGACCTGCACGACCTCGACCGGCTGCGCGCCGCCGCGTCCGCCGCCGACGGCGTCATCCATCTGGCGTTCCGGCACGACGCCATGCAGGTAGGCGATCTGGCCGGGGCGGCCGAATCCGATCTCGCCGCATTGCAGACAATCGGCACTGCGCTGGCCGGCACCGGTAAGCCGCTGATCAGTACGTCCGGGACCGGCATGCTCGCGCGTATTGTCAACAATCGGACCGGCACCGAGGCCGACTTCGATCCGAACGGCGGCTACCGCATCGACGCCGAGAACTTCGTCGTCGACTTGGCCGGCAAGGACGTGCGTACGTCGGTGGTCCGGCTGCCGGCGATCACGCACAGCCGGCTCGACCTGCATGGCTTCGCGCCGACGCTGATCGCGTTCGCGCGGCAGAACGGCTTCGCCGCGTACCCCGGTGAAGGAGCGAACCGCTGGCCGGCCGTGCACACGCTCGACGCGGCCCGGCTGTACCGGCTGGCGCTGGAATCCGCACCCGCCGGAAGCCGGCTGCATGCCGTACAGGACGAGGGCATCGAGTTCCGCACCATCGCCGAGACGATCGGCCATGGACTGGGACTCCCCGCCCGCTCGATTACCGCGGACGAGGCGTCCAAGTACCTCGGTTTTCTTGCCCAGTTCGCCGCGATGGACTCGCCCGCCTCATCCGCGTACACGCGGCAGCTCCTCGATTGGCAGCCCACCCATCCCGACCTGCTCACAGACCTGGCGGAAGGGTTCTACTTCTAGCCCAGGTCAGACCTTCAGGACCGGCGCGATCGCCTTCGTGCGGGCGCCCTCGTACGCGGCGAGCAGGATGCCGAGGACGGCGATGCCTTCGGCCTCGGTGTGCAGCGGCCGCTGCTGGTTCGCCAGCGAGTCGGCGAAGTGGCCGATCTCGGCGACGAAGGTGTCGACCGGTTCGAACTCGAAGGTCTCGGTCTCGCCGGAGCGCAACCGGTACGAGAGCGACGTACCGTCGCTGGTCAGCGAACCGAGCTCACCGACGGCGGAGAACCGTTCGGTGGAGGCGGCCGGCTGGTACGCCCAGCTGGTCACCAGCTGCCCGACGACCCCGTTGTCGAACCGGATCAGCACCTGCGCCGAATCCTCGCCCTCCATGAACTTCAACCGGTGCGTGGAGAGCATCGCGGTGGCCTCGACCGGCAGCCCGCCGGCGAGATGGAGCATCAGATAGGTGGGGTGGTACCCGGTGTCGATGAGCTCGCCACCACCACTTGTCCTGGCGCTCGCCCGCCAGCCCATCGAGCTCGGGTCGAAGTCGTTGTAGAAGCTGTCGGTGGTCCGCACCTCGTACACGGTGCCGATCGTGCCGGCCTCGAGCAGTTCCTTGGCCTTCGCGACCGCCGGCATGAACAGCTGGTTGTGCGCGCACATCAGCGTCACGCCGTTCTCGGTCACTGCCTTGCGTACGTCCGCGGCCTCGGCCGCGGACAGGCAGAGCGGCTTCTCGCAGAGCACGTGCCTGCCCGCCTCCGCCGCCGCGACGATCGCGTCCCGGTGCAGATGATGCGGGAGGCAGATGTCGACCGCGTCCAGGTCCTCGTTCACGAGCAGGTCGCGATAGTCCGTGTACGCGGTGGCGCCGAGCTCCTCGGCACGTCTCTTCGCGGTCTCCGGCACCGCGTCCGCGACCGCGGTGACGCCGATCCGGTCCGCGTGCGCCCGGTAGCCCTTGATGTGCGCCGACGCGATCCCGCCGGCACCGATGAGTCCGACCTTGAGCATCAACCAGTCTCCTCGATTGTAGACAATCGCACTCTTCAGGGGATGAGAATTGTCAGCTGTAGACAATCGCCTGACCGGACTCGGCCGCGGCGTTCGCGGCCACCACCAAGCGGGTCAGCTCGACCGCGCGCTCGATGTTCTCGTCCGCCCGGGTGCCGTTGTTGATGTGATCCACCCACTGCGCGAACGCGTCGGTCGAATGCTCCGGCACCGGCACCTGCTCGCCGTTCACGGTCAGTACGTTGCCCGCGTCGGTGTACGTCAGCGTGCCCTCGGTCCCGAACAATTCGATCGTGAACGGGTTGCTACTGGCGAACCCAGCTTCGATCACACCGATCTTCTGATCGCCGTACCCGGCGACCACGACGGCGTTGTCCTCCAGCCCGAGCCCGGCCACCGACCGGTACGTCGCGCTCACCGTCTCCGGATTCGCGCCGAGGAAGAGCTGAGTCAGGTACACCGGGTGGCAGCCGAGATCGGTGAGCGCGCCGCCGATCGCCGCCTTCGGCTCGAAGAACCGCTGCGGCAGCCAGCCGTCCTTGCCGTCCCGCGCGATCGCACCGTCATGCGAAAGCCGCACCCGCCCGTACGTGAGCCGACCGAGCGTGCCCTTGTCGAGCACCTCGCGGATCGCCGTCGTGTACCCGTGGTAGAGCCGCGGCAGCGAGACCGTCAGCTTCACGCCGGCCGCGTCGGTCGCGGCGACGATCTCCTCCGCTTCGGCGACCGTCGGCGCCAGCACCTTCTCGGTGAAGATGTGCTTGCCGGCCCGCGCCGCGCGCACCATCACGTCGCGGTGCGCGTCGGTCGGCGTGGTGATCACTACCCCATCCAGGTCGTCACGGGCGAGCAACGCGTCCAGATCGGCGGTGTACTCGGCGCCGAACTTCGCGGCGCCCTCCCGGCCGCGCTCGGCGTCGTCGTCCCAGACGGCGACCAGCTCGGTTCCCGGGTGCTCGCCGGCCTGCCTCGAATAGTCGCCGGCGTGGACGTGCCAGAAGCTCAGGGTGGCGATCTTCAGCGGGTTGGACACTCTGGTCCTCCTCGGTTCGGGGAGCAGCGGAAACGTTTCGGATCGACCGTCGGCAGCTCACGGTACAACGTTGTCAGGACCCAGCAACAGACCCCCGGCGCCGCCTTTCGAACGGTGAGACCGGCGCCGGAGGTCTGGGTCAGCTGCTGCTGATCCGATCTATCCGATCGGCGCCCACGGGCCGTGCGGATCGCCCGGTGGCTGGTTCCGGGTCCACCACTTGGCCTGGTACCGCTTGTTCTTGAACAGCGCCACATCGCCCTTCTCGAAGATCCGGGACGCGGTCCAGATCGCCGTACCGTCCTCACTCATCGCCAGTTCCTGCCACGCGCCGTACGGCTCACCCGGCGGCTGCCGGACGCTCGCCCAGGGCGCGAGGTACGGCTTGCCCTGGTACGACACGCGGTCACCGGACTTGTAGAGCGTCTTCGCGTTCCACCCCGGCGGCAGGTTCACCGCGACGGCGACGGTACCTTGAGCCGGTTCGAACGTGTCGTTGCCCGCGTACGAGGCGGTCAGCGTGTGCGCGCCCGCGGCCAGACCGATCGGCAGTGTGAAAGTCGCCTTGCCGTTGCTGATCGGCGCCGTGCCGCGGACCTTGTCGCCTTCACGGAGCTCGATCGTGCCCGTGACCGGGGTGTTGCCTGCAGCAACGTTTACCGTCACCTTCGCCGCGGTACCCCACGGCACCGACACGGCCGCGGCCGTGAGTGCCGGCTGACCCTTACGGCTCCGGAACACCGCCGGCCGCGCGACCGCGACCCCGTCGTCGGCGCTCTTCGCCGTCACGATCCAGCCGTACGACGTCGCCGGGGTCAGACCGGTCCACGTCGCACCGGCGGTACCGTTCGCGACCACGTTGTCAGTCCCGATCACGCCGTTCGGCACGTACGCCGCGAGCGAGTCGGTGCTGAACGACGTCTTCCGCGTGGTCAGGTCGACCGGCAGTGTGAGGTTGTCCTCGGCACCGTTGTACCGCGGCTTGGTCTGGCTGCCGTCCTGCCGGAGGTCGTACTCGGTCGCCCCGAAGTTGTTCAGGAACGGCGAGTACGTGTCGATGTGCAACTCGGCGCGCTTGACGTCGAACTGCAGCAGCCGCAGGAAACTCGCGCCGAACTGCAGCCGATCGGTCGCCTTGTGATCCGGCGTACCGTCGCCGTTCACGTCGATGTTGCCGGCGGCATCGACCAGCGCCGGCCACAACTCACCCGCGGGGACCGTGTAGAACTGGTAGTCCGCGAGCAGCTCGACCACGTCGTGGGTGACCGTCACGCCGACCTTGGACTTCACGTTGGTGCCGACGCCGTGCTCGTGTCCGGCCAGCACCAGGAAGACGTTCGGGTTCGCCTCGACGACCTGCTTGTACAGCGGGGAACCGTCCGGCGCGGAGAACGCCGCGTCCCGGCCGTCGGGGTTGCTCGACGGCCGCAGGTAGTCGTGCGACAACAGGATGCCGTTGCGATCCTTGTACCGCTTGAAGATCGAGTCCGCCCAGTTGGCTTCCTGCGGTGTCACGCCGTACGACAGACCGACCGCGACGAAGTCCAGACCACCGGCCGAGAACAGGACGTAGTTGTTCTGATTGTCCTTGCCCGGGGTGATGGAGCCGTCCGGGTTCACCTTCTCGTCCCACGCGTGGTACTCGGCGCCGGCCGGCCAGCCCTTCGCGGCCTGCTGGTACCGCTCGGCGCTGAACGTCTTGCTGAACCGTGACGCCGGACCGGTCTCCGCGCCCAGCTGGTTGTCGTGGTTGCCGGCAATGACCTGGTTGACAACCCCCTTCTTGTCGAGGATCGCCTGATAGCTGGACGCGAGCGCGAGCTCCTTCTCGACCTGCTCGTTCAGGCCCGGTCGCAGCAGCGAACCGTCCGGCTTCGTCGCCAGCGGATCGTAGTAGTCGTTCTCGATGATGTCGCCGGTGTGCGCGGCGTACGCGATCTTGCGACTTGTCGTATTGTCTGCAATCCACTGCACCTCGTTGCGGTACGCGGCCGCCCAGATCGCCTGCTCCTCGGCGGTCATCACGTCACTGGGTTCCTTGACGCCGTCCCAGTCGTCGTACGTCCCGCCGGCCGCGCCTTCGGTCAGGTACTGCGTGTCGGTGAAGTGCGCGATCGCGAAGTCGTACGTCGACGGGTCCTCGAAGTGGTCCTTGTCGTTCTGCGCCGACGAGTCCCGCGGCGACAGATCGTCCGCGAACGGGTCCTCACCCGTGACCAGTACGTGCACGGCGCCGCCGTCGCGGTACTGCGCGCCGGCCTCCGCCGCGAGTACCGTGCTCTCCCCCGCCCGGCCGCGCCCGCTGGTCAGCACCACCCACTTCTTCGCGGCGACGTCCCAGACCCGGAGCGCGACCACCCGCTTCGGGTCGATCGTCCCCTCCCACCGCACGGTCGGCGTAGCCGGCGACGATCCGAGGTTCAGGTCGTACCGCTGGAACACCACGTCGCGGCTCGAGACGGTGTCGACAATCCTATTGTCCAAGGGACGCAACGAGTTCACGTCGACCGTCTGATCGTGTGCAACGTCGAGCGTGGTCGGTACGTCGGCCGCCTCGCCCTGATACCCAGTGGACGGGATCACCACGTCCGCCTTGGTGAAGGTCGCGGTGAGCGGTACGCCCGCCTCACCCGGGATCTTCGCGGACAGCTTCGCCGTCTGCTCGTTGACACCGCTGACCGTCGCACCGAGCTCGGTCGGTACGTCCGGAATGCTCGCGCTGGTGAACCGGATCTGCCGGGTCGCGGTGTTGCCGAGCGTGTCGGACGCGGTCACCGCGATCGTGTGCGCACCGGCCGGCAGACCATGACCGATCTGGTCACCCTGCTTCACCGGCGTGCCGTCCAGCGTGATCATCGGCGGGCCCGCCAGTCCGGTCGCGTCCTGAACGTTCACCATCAGCGCGACGGTCGACGTCAGCCGCTGCCCCTCGGCCGGAACACTGCTCGCGACCGTCGGCGCGGAATTGTCGACAATAAACTGCCGAGTCGCGGTCTTGTCGCCGGCCACTGCCTCGATGCCGTGCGCACCGTCCGCGATCGTCGTACTGTCGACATCCGCGCGCCGCCCGAGCGCCGCGAGCGGCGAACCGTCCTCGGCCGTGACGTCGAACTGGATCGTCTTGCGCAACACACCGTTGTGACTGCTTCCGCAGGTGCCATCGCCGACGTAGACGGTCACCGGCGTGCCCACCGGGTAGGTCGCGCCACCGATCGTTACGTTGCTCCCGGCAACCTCCTTGCCGAGCAGAGTCGCCTTGCCACCGGTCGGCGTGAGCTGGAAATCCCGCAACGTGAAGTCGTCGTAGTTGTCGCAGCCACCCGGCTTCGCGCTGCCGTGATCGGTGCCGGCGACGAACTCCAGTACGTTCACGCCCGGGACGAGCCACTCGTTCGGGAACGTCAGCTCGGCGGTTTCCTTCTCCCAGATCCCGAGGTCGAGCGGGATGCCGTTGATCAGCACCTTGTTGTCGTACCCGCTGTCGGAACCGTTGCCCCCGACAAATACCTTCAGGCGCGCGGCGTCGCCCGTACCCAGCGTCTGCACCGTCTGCGCGGTCGGCGCATCCGCGATGCTGAAATGGAACTCCGCCTCCTTGTTCGGCCCACAGGTACCGTCGCCGAGCGCGAGTACCGCGTCGCTCGTCACGGCCTTGGTGGTGGTTGATCCGGTCGTGGTCAACAGGTACGTGGTGCCGCGGGTGATCGTCCCGGCACTGCTCAGCGCGAGGTTCGGCGTACTGAGCTTGAAGTCGTCGTGGTTCGCGCAGGTCGCGCCGTTGAGCGTGCCGTTGTAGTCACCGGTCTTCACCTGGATGGTGTTGTCGCCGGGCTTCAGGTACCGCTGCGGCAGCTTGATCGCCACCGTCTCCGCGCCACTTACACCGTAGTCGCCACCGAGATCGACACGGTTCCCGTTCACCAACAGGTAGTTGTGGTACTTCGCCTCGACCGAGTTCCCCGCCTCGACGGTGACACCGAACGTCGCGGTACCGGCGGCAAGCGTCTCGTCGGTCCGCGCCGGCGCTCCGTCGATCGCGAGGGCGTCGACACCGTTCTGACCGCCCGCTGGTACGGCCGCAATGACCGGCTGCTCGCCCTTCACCACGACACCATCGGCCGGGGTGATCTTCGGGGCACCGGCCGGCGCGTTGTTGACCCGCACGTTCGCGGTCGCGGTCGCGCCGGAGGCGGTGGTCGCGACGATAGTGTGCTCGCCGTTGCTCAATCGGGTCGTGTCCAGCTCCGCGCGAAGCCCAGCCGTGCTACCCGGCTGACCCGAGACGACGAAGGTCAGATCCTTTGTCAGCAAGCGCTTCGAGCTGCCGCACGTACCATCGCCGAAGGTGTAGCTGAAGTCGTTCTGCTCACCGTCGATCGCGGTCCCGAGCAGACTCACCCCGATGCTGCTGAGCGCGAAGTCGTCGTAGTTGGGGCAGCGGCCGCCCTCACCGTACGGCAGCACCTCGTACCCGACCGCCGCGGTGTTGGTCGTGTCTACCCAGGCAGCGCCGGCGTGCACGGTCACCGTGTTCACACCGGCGTGCAGCCACTCCCCCGGCAGATCGAGCCGCCCACCCACGCCACCGGCGAGGTCCGGAAAGTACACCTTGTCCGCACGCCCGTTGACAGTCAGGTAGTTCCGGTACCGCGCCTCGGTCCCGTTCCCGCCCATGTCGAACGCAAAATGCGCCGTACCCGCTGTCTTCTCCGCGTCGAGCTGGTTGCCATCGACCTTCAGCGCGACAACCGAGTCGTTCTCCACCGACGCTTCGGCGGTGACGACCGCCGTACTTTCCAGCGTCTGCCCGGCCTGCAGGTTGAGCACCGGCGTACCACTGGCCGCGGCCGCCGCTACTGCCTCGGCCCCGCTGTCTCCGATCGCGGCACTACCTCCCGCGACCAACGCGGCCGCCAGCATCACGGAGGCGGCCTTCCACCGTCTGAACCGACGTGCACTCATCACAAGATCTCTTTCTTTAGGCGGACTTGCACCAGAGCTGAATCAGGTTGGGTTGTGGAGCAGCTGGACGGTGGCGTAGGCGGTCATGGTGATGCCGGCCAGAGTGATCCCGCCGGCGGCGACCAGGGGTGCGACTCGGCCGGCGAGGTGGAACAGGCGATGCGACCGTCCACCATGGACGACGACCGAACTACCGGCAACCGCGAGCAGTCCGACGCCGAACAGCACCACCGCCATCCCCACCCCGAAGGTGACGACAAGCAGCAACGCGAACCCGGCCCGCCCGAGAAACAACCCGGCCACCAGCACCAGGAACGCCGAAGGCGAAGGCGTCAGCCCGCCAGAAATCCCCAGCAACACCAACCCCGGCCGCGATCCCCGACCCCGCCCACCACCATCCCCGCGACCACCACCGTCCGCGCGACCACCACCACCCGCGTACGCGGCACCATGCCCGTGACCATGGCCGTGCCCATGCCCGTGACCATGCCCGTGGGTGTGAGTGCGCTTGTGGTGTTTCAGCAGCCAGAGGCCGGTGGTCACGACCAGGAGCCCGGCGAGCAATTGCAGCCCGGTCGTCAGGCTCTCCAGCCGGATCAGGTTCGACAGCGACAAGAACGTCCACGCCACCCCGATCACCAGCACCGACAACGTGTGCATGATCGCGACCGAACCACCCAGCCACGCCGCGTCTCGTACCCGACCGCGTTCCCCAAGCAGGTACGCCGCCGCAAGGCTCTTCCCATGCCCCGGCATCACCGCATGCCCGGCACCGGCCGCGAACGCGAGCAGAAACGCAACCGGCGGCACCCCCGGCGAATGCACCAACCTCTCAAGCCGATCCGCGACAGCGCCGAACTGGGGTACCGCACTGCGCCCAAGTTGCTCGTTCGAGCCGGCGCCAGCGTTCCACTCGTGCTCGTCGTCCTCCGCGCCGTACACCGCGCGCGCACCACCCGGTCCAGTCGCCAGCGTCTTGTACGCAGGGTTGAGATCGGTCAGCGTCTTCACAGTCACCGCGACCGCTCCGACAGCGGACGGGCAGGTGTACTCGATTGACGCACCGGACTTCGCGAGGTCCACGATCGGCTGTACCGCGCCAGGACAGTCCTTCCCGTGGCTGGTGACCGTGATCTGCCGTAGTAGGTACTCGGTGAGCTTGGGCGACGACCCCATCGCCGTACCGTCGGCCGGCTGGTAACTCACCGCGCCGTCCAGCATCACGCGGTCCTGCGGCAGTACACCGAGCGCGACCCCGAGCAACGTCAGATCGTCCAGCCCACCGACCTTCCAGCGAACCTTCACCACCGAATCACTGGTGCTGATCGCCACCGTTTGCGGATCGCCGAACGGGTGCGCCGCCGCCGGCAGGACGCCGAGCACCGACAGCGCTCCCGGCAACAGAATGGCCGCCAGTACCAAGGCACGCCGCGTGAACCCACCCAACCGACAACGCTCCGAACGCTCGCGGTCCCCCAAGACACGCGCCACACGTAACCGCGCCGGACTCTGTCAACGCTCAGGTAACGAGCCACCCTCCCCCGGTAGTCACAAAGCAACACCCAGGTGAACGATTGGCTGCCCAGTCAGACAGTCCAGCGGACACAGTCCGTCTGCTGACAGCGGAAGTGCCTTCCCGCGCTCACGGTCCTGCCGCAGGCTGGAACCGAAGATCCACCCGGAAGGACACGCATGTACACCGAAAAGCCTGACAAGCCCCACCAGCCCTATCAGCCTGCCCAGCCCGTGCAGCCCGATCGGCCCGGCGTGAATCCGCAGCCGATCCTCCCATCGTGGTGGGAGCCGGCGTCGGTGTCGGTCGAGCAAGAGCTGGCGGACCGGTTGCTGGCTCAGCGAACGATTCTGGTCGGCGGACGGCTCGACGACGCGCTTGCCGGCCACGTCACCGCGCAACTCCTGCTACTGGATGCCGCCGGCAACGATCCCGTCACCTTGCATCTGTCGTCCACCGAATCCGACCTGGACGCCGCGCTCTCGGTCGCGGGCGCGATCGACCTGATCGAGTCGCCCGTACACGCGGTCGCGCGCGGCACGGTACGAGGCGCCGCGATCGCCGTACTCGCCGCCGCCACGGAACGCGAGGCGCAGCGGCACACCATGTTCGTTCTGTCGACGCCACGCTTCACCGCGGACGGCACGGCCGATCAGCTCGCGACGCTCGCCGATCAGCACGACCGTCAGTTCGCCCGCCTGCTCGACCTCGTCGCCACCGCCACCGGTCGCCCAGCCACCGAGATAGCCGCCGACCTCGACCCCGGCCGAGTACTCAACGCCACCGAAGCAATGGAGTACGGCCTGATCACGCGCGTGCGCTGAACACCACTCAAGGCGTGATCCAGCCGGTCAGGATCGTCGCGCCGGACTGAGTGCTGCACAGCAACCGGTACGGCGTCGTGGGCGGCGGACCCAAGGCGAAGAACCCCAGCTCGTCGATCGCCGCGGTCGCGAGCTCCCCGACCTCGCCGCGCGCGGTGACCGTGCCGGCCGCGGGTGGATCGAGCTGGCCGAGCACGGCGCCCGGGGTCAGCTCCAGCTCGACCGTCCAGCCGTCCGAGGCGAAGGTGAGTGAGCGCAGGATCGCGCTCTCGGACCGGACCGCCGGCGCGTCCAGCGGTTCGAGCGCGGAATCGTAGGTGAGCGCGGCCAGTTCGGCGTCGATCGTGCGCCACGAGAACGCGGCCTTGCCCGCCTCCACGAACGCCGCGGGTACTTCGTCCGCCGACCTCAGCGCGTCCCGCAACGCCTCGATCAGCCGCTCGTCGTCGCTCCATTCGGGGTCGATCACGCCACTCACCTCCTCGTCTCCTCGTTCATTCCGTCCGGTCCGTCGGCCAGCAAGGCCAGCGCGGGCGTCTGTCGTAGCCGGTTCAGGCAGCGGGCCCGGTTCGGTCCGATGCTGCCGATCGGTACCTGCAGGCGCCGGCTGATTTCCCCGTACGGCGCTGGCGGATCTTGGGTCAGCAACGACAGCAACGCCTGGCACTGCCGTGACAGCTGCGCGAACGCGGCCCGCAGGATCGCGCGGCGTTCGTGCCGCAGCACTTCCTCCTCCGCGATCGCCTGCTCGGGTACGTCGGCCGACTCCGCCGGATCGACCGGCTCGACCCGGCTGCTGGCCCGGATCAGCCGGAAGCACTCGCGCTGGGTCGTGGTCGCGATCCAGCCCGGCAGCGCGGCCGGCTCACGCAGGCCGGGCAGGTGCTCGACCAGCCGCAGCCAAACGCTCTGCCCGACGTCGTCGATGTCAGGCTGAGTCAGCCGGCACCGCCGGCAGACCGAGTAGACGAGCGGCGCGTACCGCACCACCAACTCGTCCCACGCGCTCTTGTCGCCGCCCCTGGCCCGGGTGACCAGGTCGACGACGGTCGGGTCGTCCCGCATGCCGTCCCCCTCTTGTCCTCCGGACCGCTCATCTGTACAGAGTGCCCCGGGTGTACCGCTGATACATGTCTCAGGCGCCGAGCGCGACGAACGATCGCGCCGCTGCTTCCGCGACCGGGTCGCCGCGCGCCTCCCGCCGGGCGGCCGCGAACGCCGACGCCAGCGAGTGCCCGGCGCGCAGGTTGTCGTGGACCGCGAGCATCAGCGGCGCGGTCGCCGGATCGTTCACCGGTACGACGCTGGCGAGGATGCCCGCGGCGCCGAGCGGGATCAGACTGCTGCTCAAACCGAGCAGTTCGTCCGCGCCGACCGGTTTCGCGAGGCCGGAGTCGCAGCTCGACAACACCATCCGGTACGGCGCTCGGCGCAGGCGTTCGAAGTCGTAGACCGTCAACGGGCCGTCGTCGAGTCGCAGTGACGAGAAGAGCGGGCTGTCCGCGCGGAAGGTGCCGTGTGCCGCGATGTGCGCGATCCAGGCGCCGTCGAGTTCGCGGAGTACCTTCTCGGCGGTCGCGTCACCGTCCGCGAGGACAGTGGCGTCCGGGTACTGCTCGGCCAGCCGCATCACCTCGGTCCGGCCCGCCGACAGTCCCGGTCCGAGTACGAGCACCACCCGCCGGTCGGCCGGCGGCCGCACCCGACGCGCCCGCAACCACGCCGCCACCGACGGCACCACATTCACCACCCGCTCCGCCAGCCTCGGCACCAACCCCCAAGGCAACGCCTGCAACCGCCCCGGCGGCACCAGCACCACCGCCCGCTCCCCAACCCCATCGAGCGCCGCCCCCAGCACCGCATTTCCCAATCGAGTCCCCAACACGTCCAGCGACGGACCACCGCCCCCGCCCCGACCACCCATAGGGCGGGCCGCGTTCTCCGCCACCCCGTCCACTCGCCCGCCGAGCGGGCGAGCGTGCGCCAGCCGGCGGAGGTGGAAGCGAGAACGCTCTACTTCTAATGCCGCAGCAGCAAGTGGCCCGACCTCGTGGTGGGTGATGCGCCCGTCCCGCACCACCACCGCATGCAGTACGCCATCAACCTCGACCAACTCCACCAGCACGGTCTCCCCGAGCGCCGCCACCACCTCCGCGACATCGAACCGCACCACCCCGCGCCGCCGCGGCCCGGCGTGCGCCCGCAAGGTCCGATCACGAACCGCCCGCTCCAACCGCCGACGCTCTTTCTCCAAAGACGGATCAGCATCCACCCGCCGAGCCACATCCCGCAGCGCCGCAAGCTCAGCAATCAAATGCTGATCGGAAGACCGCACCGGCGGAACCCCCAGCGCCGTCGCCCGCCACCGCTCCGACCAAGTCAGCAACCGCCCCGCATCACCCCGCCGCAACGCGTGCCGCAACGCCAGCCCGGCGAGCTCAGACCCCTGCCCGGTAGCCAACGCCCGCAACTCGGTAGCCCCCATCGCCAACCGCTGCTCGTCCAGCGCGTCCAACCCACGCCCGCACGCCGCCAGCATTCCGCGGACGTCACCACGTGCTTCCGCCCGCAACGCCTTCCCCAACCACGCCGAACTCCGGGCAATCGGCGGCGCGTCCTTACTGTGCCTCCCCGCCAGCTCCAGCTGCCGATCCGCGGCCCGCGACCGCCCAGCCGCCAACGCGAGCCGCCCAGCCAGCAAATGCGCCGCCGATGCCTCGCTCGCCCCCAACGCATCCAGCCGCCGCGCGACCGCACTGACCCGCCGCAGCAACCCTTCCCCGCGCTCGCCTGCCTGATACCGGGCATCCAGCAGCACCATCGACGACCGCACCGACCACCATTCCCGCCGCTGCGCCGAGAACAACCGTCGTGCCCGCTCCGCGCGTTCCTCCGCCGCCGCCGGATCACCCGCGGCCAGCGCGGCCGTCGCCGCCGCGAACCACAGTTCGCCGCGTTTGGTCGCCGTACCGCTCCCGGCTTCCATCGCCGCGATCGCCTGATCCATCTCGGTCAGCGCCTCGGCGGCCAACCCGGCCGCGAGCAGTACGCCACACCGATCGATCGCCAGATCCGGCCATACGACCCCGACCGCGGTGAACCGCCGTCCGGCCTCGTCGAGATACCGCAGTGCCGCCGGCAGATCGCCACGCGAGTACGCGACCAGGCCCCGGTTCTGCCGGGCTTCCGCGTACTCGAACTCTTGCCCGGTCGCCGCGTACAGCTTCTCCGCGACCGCGAAATCCGCGTCCGCCCGCCGCGCACCACCCAAGGCGAGCTGGATGAAACCGCGATAGTTCCGCGATCGGGCCTCCCAGACCTGATCACCCGACCGCCGCAACCGGGTGATCGCGGACCGAAGGTCGTCCAGCGCCTCGCGATGCCGCCCGAGCACCAGCAGTACGTCGGCGCGCCGCAGCAGCACCCGCCCGGTCAGCGCGCCGCGGCTCAGCTCGACGGCACGATCCAGCCGCGCCAGCCCTTCCCGGCTCCGCCCCGCGCGGCCGAGCGTCGCGCCCAGCGTGGCCAGCACATCCGCCTCGCGTTCCGATCGCCCGGACCGCTCGGCCAGCCGCAGCGCCGTACGCAACTCGCGCACCGCCGCGGTCACCTCGCCGAGCTGCCGCAAACCGATGCCGCAGGCCTGATGCGCGATCGAGGCTTCGACCGCCGCCGGGGCGTTCGCGAGCAGGGTCCGCGCGGAGGCGATCGCGTCGTGCGGGCGTGACAATGCCAGCGGCAGCAAATTCTTTACCGCCTCGACACTCCCCCCGGCCATCGGCACTCTGAAATGATAAGCGCCATTTCATTGATCCAGGGGGAAGGAAAGAAATGGCGGATCAAACGAATGATCGAAAGTACGTCGCGCAGATCAAACTGATTCTGGAGGCGTACGGGCGTGCGGTCGAGATCTTCCCGGCGGACTGGGAGAAGCGGCCGGAGGGGGCGGACTATCTGTACCGGACCGGGGTGGTCCTGGTCCGCGACGAGGACCTCGGGCGCGTGGTCGAACTGTTCGAGGGCGGGCGCCCGGCCGAGGGTGGAATCGGCGGGGTGACCCGGCTGCTGCTGCCGGAGAAAGTGCCGCCTGGCGCTCCCGAGGACGGGTCGATCACGCAGCAGTTCCTCAAGTACGCGGACCTGCGCCTGGGCCGCGGCGTGGTCACACCGGAACACCTGTTCTATGTCTGCCCGAGTGTCAGCCCGTGCCCCGCGACCGAGCCGGAGGAGGTCGCCCCAGGCATCCCGCCGGACCCGGTGCTGCCGACTCCGTTCCTGCCCGCGGGCGCGGCGGACGGTCGCGGCGTGAAGGTCGTGGTGCTCGACGTCGGCTGGTCCGACGCACCGGGCGCGTACTGGCTGACCGGGGTGACGGGTGATCCGGAGAACGCGTTCGACGGCTCCGGACGGATTCGCCCGTACGCCGGGCACGGTACGTTCATCGCCGGCGTGATGCGGGCGATCGCCCGGAACGTGGAGATCGTGGTGAAGAGCTACTTCACCAGCGCCGGCGCGATGTGGGAGTTCGACCTGGCGCAGGCCTTGGACGAGGTACTCGACCTGGCCCCGGACATCATCAGCCTTTCGGCCGGTACCCGGACTCGCTTCGACCTGCCCGCGCTCGGCCTGGACGTGTTCATCCAGACCCGGCTGAACCGGGTCAACGGCCTGACGCTGGTCGCGGCGGCCGGCAACGAGTCGACCCGCGACTACTTCTGGCCGGCCGCGTTCCCGGAGACGGTCGCCGTCGGCGCGCTCGCCGACAACGGCCGGGACCGGGCGGCGTTCAGCAACTTCGGCGGCTGGGTGGACGTCTACGCGCCCGGCGAGAACCTGGTGAACGCGTTCCTGACCGGCGACTACGAGTGCACCGAACCACCGAACGCCGGCCAGCTCCGGTCGTTCGCCGGGATGGCGCGCTGGAGCGGTACGTCGTTCGCGACGCCGCTGGTCGCCGGCCTGATCGCGGGCCGGATGTCGATCACCGGCGAGAACGCCAAGCAGGCCTCGGACGCGCTGCTGGCCTTCGCGCTCACGCAGCCGGAGCCGGGTGTCGGCCCGGTGCTGCGGGCCGGCGACGCCCTGGGATCAGTGACGCCCTAGGCGACAGCACTGACGCGGTGCGGACCTCCGGCCTGACCCACCGGCCCGCACCGCGTCAGCCCCCCTCTGCACCTCCGCGCCGCCCTCCCCCCTGCGACGGCCCGAAGGTTCCCCCACTGCTGCGGAGTCGCTCTGGGCCCGGGTTGATACACACTGATCGCGAGAAGTTTTTCAGCGCGCCGGGTGCTCACAGAGGAAGGGCGCCCGGTGCCCGCCGGAGTGATAGCTGTACTGCTTGCCGTCGACCTCGAGCACGGTCCGGTTCCCCGGCACCAGCGCCTGGGTGTAGCGCATCCCCGGCTCCGGGCAGCCGAGGCTGCCGTCCGGCCAGGTGACCTCCTCGGAGCTGACCACCGTGACCTTGCCGGCGTCCACGCCGAGCCGCTTGGTCAGATCGGCCCTCGCCTGCTCGACCAGGCCACCGCTCGGCGGGGTACTGCTGCTACTACTACTACTGCTTGGTGTCATCGACGGTTGTCCTCCTGTTGCCGGTTCGTTGCCACACGCAACCAAAAGTACGGCTGCCGCCGCCACGAGCATCACCCTGCGCATCGCCATCACCTCCCACAGTAGACGTCACCCGGCCACGGTTCGTTGCAGCGCGGCACCTGAGCGTTCGCTGAGAGCTGTTCAACTTCTGTTTGCCGTCCGGCAGCCGGCGGCGGGCAGGATCGCGGCACTCGGGAACCGCCTTTTCAAGGAGTCGCACCATGTCAGTCGATCGTCGTTCCGTGCTCCGTGGGGCCGCCGTCGGTGCCGCCGGCGTCGGGTTCACCACCGTCGGTGCCGTACCGACCCTGGCCGAGGCCGCGCCCGCGTCGCACGGCGGCCGGACGCCGTTCCCGCAGCACAAGCCGTTCCCGCCGCTGCTCGACGACCCGAAGGGCATCCTGGCGCTGCCGGCCGGGTTCAAGTACAAGATCGTCACCCAGGCCGGCGAGACCAAGCTGAAGAGCGGTCACCCGACGCCGGCCCTGCACGACGGTACGGCGGTGTTCGCCGCGAGCCACGGCCGGTACCAGCTGATCCAGAACCACGAGGTCGGCAGCAACAACGCGCTCGGCGTACCGCAGATCCCCGGCACCGTGTACGACACCGGTGTCGGCGCGGCCGGCGGCTGCACGGTCATCGACGTCGACAAGGACGGCACCAACCGCGGCGAGTGGGTCGGCATCTCCGGCACGCTGACGAACTGCGCCGGCGGCCCGACCCCGTGGGGTACGTGGATGACCTGCGAGGAAACCGAGAACAAGGCCAACGGCACCACCCGGCTGAAGGACCACGGCTACGTCTTCGAGGTGTGGGGCGACGGCAAGACCGCGCACCCGGTGCCGCTCAAGGCGCTCGGCCGGTACGCGCACGAGGCGCTCGCCATCGACCAGGACCGGACCCACATCTACCTGTCCGAGGACGCGTCCGGCCCGAACGGAACCTTCTACCGCTGGTCCGCGCCGCGCGGGTACAAGCTCGGCCCGCGCAGCTGGCAGGACCTGCAGAACAAGGACTTCGGCACCCTGGAAGCACTCGCCATCCTCGGCGACGACGGTAAGCCGATCCCGGACGTCGCGTACCTGACGTCCGCGCAGCTGCTCCGCCCGTTCCGGGTCGCGTGGGTGCCGGTGCCGGATCGCGACGGCGCCACCACGTCCGTACGCAAGCAGTTCACCGACGGCCAGATCACCCGCGGCAAGAAGTTCGAGGGCGTCTTCGGGACGAAGGAGGGCGTGTACGTGGTCAACTCGTACGCCGAATCCGGTACGTCCGACCTGCCGGCGGACGCCGTGCCGCATGACGGCATGGTGTGGTTCTACAGCTACGACGCGAAGACCATCCAGCTGGTCACGTACTTCCCGGACAACGCGGCCGCGGACCTCGGGGCGGACGCGAAGTACGACGACTACAACTTCGACAGCCCCGACAACGTGACCGTCACGCCGTGGGGTTCGCTGGTACTGGCCGAGGACGGCAACGCCAGCAGCCACGTACTGAGCGCCACCCCGGGCGGCCCGACGTACGCGATCGCGCGGAACATGCTGAACGACTCGGAGTTCACCGGCCCGTCCTTCTCGGCCGACGGCAAGGTGCTGTTCGTCAACATCCAGACGCCGGGGATCACGCTGGCAATCACCGGGCCGTGGCGCGAGTACCTCGGCTGAGCGCGGCCACCCTACCGAGCCGCCCCGCTCGGTAGGGTGGGTGTGGAGGTGGTGTCAGCGTGCCGGTCAAGGCGGGCGAGCGGCTGGACCCGGAGGCGACCCGGGCCCGGATTCTGACCGCGGCGGCGGACGTGTTCGCCCGGCGCGGCATCCACGCGACCGGGATCAACGAAATCGCCGAGGCGGCCGGGGCCTCCAAACTCACTATCTACCGGAACTTCGGGTCGAAGGACGGCCTGGTCGAGGCCGTGCTGACCGACCGCGCCCAACGCGTCCGCGCCTGGCACCACGAGGCCGTGGCCGGCGCCGACGGTGGCGGCCGCGCGCAGGTGCTGGCGGTCTTCGATCTGGTCGCGACCTGGTACGCCGAGGCGGGGTTCCGCGGGTGCGCGCTGATGAACGCCGCGACCGAGGACCGCGGGTACGACGGTGCGCCGCGGCGACTCGCTCGGGAGCATCTGACGTTCTACCGGGACTTGTTCCGGCGGTTGCTGTCCGGGGCGCGTGATCCGGAGCGGACGGCTCGGCAACTGGTCGTCGTACTGGAAGGTGCGACGCTGGTGAGCGCGATGGACCGCGATCCCGGGGTGGGGGCAGAAGCGCGGGTCATCGTGGAGACGTTGCTCGACGCGGCGTTCTGAGGAAGATCACGCAGACGAGTACGCAGGCGAGGCCGGAGCCGGCCGCGACCAGGAAAGCCGTCGGGTAGCCGGCGCCTTCGGCGATCAGCCCGCCGAGCGGACCCGCGACCATCACGCCAAGATCCCAGAACGAGGTCATCACGCCCATCGAGACACCGGGGCGGAGGCCGCGGACGCGGTCCAGGGTCATCGAGACGCAGGCCGGGTAGATGAGCGCAAGACCCGCGCCGGCCAGGGCGGTGTACGCGGTCGCGGCCGTGGTCGTGTCAGCCAGCGCGATTCCGGTCAGCGCGAGGACCTCGACGCTGACGCTCGCCGCGGCGACCCGGCGGCCGCCGTACCGGTCGACCAGCGGGCTGCCCGCGAACCGGACCACCAGGAAAGCTGCCGCGAACACGGCCAGGGCGATGTTGTCCACGGCAAGGTGATCGGCCCGCAATCGCAACACCAGCAGGGCGGCGACCGTTCCGTAGCAGTAGGCGGCCAGACCAATAGTTGCTCCAGGCAAAGGGACACCACGGGGTACGAGGTCCCGAATCCCCCGAACCGGCGCCAGCGGCTCACGCCGAGCCGGGTCCGCCCGAGTAGTCAGCACCATCAAGACCGAAACCACCGACAACCCCACCACCACCCACCAAACCACCTGCTCCCCACCCAGCCTGGAGTCTTCTCCCCCATCGACCAGTCGGGCGACGATCGTTGCGATGACCGGTCCGGCGGCGAGACCGCCCCACATGGACAGGCCGAACCACCCGGCCAGGCGCCCGCGTTGAGCAACTCGTACGCCCGTGAGCACCCACGGCAGCGCGGCCGAGAACAGCGCCGCCTCGCCCGCGCCCATCACCAACCGGGCCAGCAGCAGCACCACCAGATCCGGCGCCAACAGTTGCCCAAGGCCACCAATCGCCGCCAGCACTCCCCCGGCCAGCACCACCGGCCGCGACCGCCCGGCATCCGCCAGCCGGCCCGCGAACGGCCGGCCGCACGCCGTGGCCAGGAACGCGATCCCGACCGCCGTACCGCTCGCCAGCGCCCCGCCGCCGAACCGCGCCGGCACGTCCGTCGGCAGCACCTGCAACGCCGCCCCGAACGCGAGATAGCCGGCAAGTACCGCCACCCACAACCGCCGTACCGGAACACCCATGGGCAAGATGGTACCGCTTGTTACTATCTACCTCGCGGCGAGTCCAGCAACACCACCTCGCAGGCGTAATGCTGAGAGGCGGTCATCGTGCCCCGGAACCACAGCAGCGGAACCCGCCCCGGATCCCCGGGCGCGACGATCGGTCGTAGATTGTCAACAATCGACCGCTCGGTGACCGGCGTCCACGTCCAGCCGATCCCCGCGTCAGCCGTCCGCCCATGAAAGATCTCGTGATGCTGCAGCGCGGTCCCGTCCCGCGGATCGATCGGCGTGGAGACGTACAGCGAGTCCAGGTCGTACGGATCGATCGCGACCAGGCCCGTGTAGTCGTTCTCATGCGTCAGCAAACCGTGCCCGGCTTTCGCCAACTGCCGCACCTGCCACGTACCACCCGGCGCCAGGCGCGCGTAGAAGAACCGATGATCCGGCACCGGATGCTCCCGCGCGAACGCGTCCTCCGGCCGCTCCGGCGTATCCCGCCGCGCCAGCAGCACCGCGGCGAGCGAACCGTCCTCGCCCCGGCGGAGGTCGATCGTCCAGCAATGCGTCATCGGCTCGCCGTCCCACACCGAATCAGCAGCCAGCACCGTGGTCAGCTCCACCTGCGACGGAGCATCCGCGTCGAGCGCAACCTTGTCGACAATCGTCCCGTCCGTACGATGCAGCGCACCGCCTTCCAGGTAACCGTGGTAGATCGAGTTGTTGTAGTCGCGCGGATGGTGATCGGTCGTGATCAGATCAACCCGCGCCGACTGCGACACGTACCGGGTGTACCCGTTGACGTACCCGACTTTCGGGCGGGTGAACAGCTTGCCCGCGTACGCCCAGGTGTCGCCTTCGTCATCAGAGACCAGTGCGCACGGATCGTCGTTCACCGCGCGCGCGAAGCAGTACAGCCGACCGTCCAGCTCGTGCAGATTGGAGTACGTGACGCCGCGCCCGCCGGTGAACTCGCTCCAGTCGAACGCCTGCTCCGGACCCCACCGCCGCGGATCGCCCGGCTCGCTCACTCGCCAGCGAGTCAGGTCGTCGGTCTTGTGTTTCGTGTACACCGCGAGCCAACGCCCGTCACGACGACGCCACAACGCTGGTACGTCATGATCGTCCGCCTCGAACCGCTCATGCAGTACGACGACCTCACTCGTACCGCTCCACAGATCCACCACCGTCAGCTCGACGTTGCCGGCCCGTTCGTCACCACCGGGACCTTCCGGCGCCGCGATCGACCCGACGACCAGCAGGCCGCGCTCCGGATCGACCAGGGCCCGCTCATCCTGAAACCAGCACCAAGCACCGTTGTCATTGATCACCCGAGCGACATCCATGGTCGCCTAGTGTGTCAGCGCGCGGCCGATACCGGTAAGCGCTTGCCACCATCTGATACAACGCGCCCAGGGTGGGCCGCATGAAGCCGACCCGAACCGCCCAGCTAGCCGAAGCCCAGCCGCTGCCCGGGCACCAGCTCGACCACCTCGTACGTGTACGTGCGCCGCCGTCCCAGGAAGTGCGCCACGAAATCCATCCGCGACCCAACCACGACCGGCGGCTCCGACTGCCACACCACTGATTCGATGTTCGCGTACCACTCCGGCGCGTTGGACGGATCCCCCGCATACGCCGCGACCACCGCCACCTTCAATCCGGTGGCAGCAGACGCTCGGCGGCGAGAGGTTGCTTCGGAAGGCTCGGCGGTCGTGTTCCGCCGACCAGTGTGAGGAATTCAGCGCGGCGCATCGAGCCAACCCGGAGCGACGACGCGAACGGACTGTCCACCTGGAAATCGAGGTAGTGGTATCCGGAGTCCTGGCAACGCCGCGCGATGTCTGCGGCCGCGACCCGCGACATCTCCGGCTCCTGGTGGAACAGGGTGTCGATCGAGACGACCGAACCCCGGCAGGTTCCGATCGCGCCGGCGAGCAACCGGTCTCCTCGCCACACCTCGCTCGAGAAGCTGACTCCTCGGGCGAACAACTCGTGATAGGTCGCCATCATGTCCGGCGTGAGCCAGGTCGGCCAGTGAGCTTCGCGGCATCGCTCCAGTACTTCGGGAAAGGCCGCATCGACAGTGGTCACCAATTGGTTTCGCCGGATCGCCCGTCGGGCCTTGCTCCACAGATGGACCGTCTGCGGCGCAGTAGCCATCCGGGGATCCGGACACCACCACAGGCAGCTGTACGGGTCGCTACCGCCCGACAGTACCGAGATCGATCCGCTGTCGACGGCAGCATGAAACTTCCATCGGTTGTAGCTCGTCACCGCAGGGAGTTCGGTGGGTAGCACGGAGACGCCGTGATCGAGGGCATCCAGGAAGGTTTCCGGATCGACTGCGCCGCCGATTGCGACCGGGGTGTCAGTGGGTGCCGTCGACAGGTCGATCCCACGCCACCATCGTGGCGGCGGTCTGTCGCTCACTGCGCGAAGTCCAAACCGACGAACACCTCTGCCGCGAGTTCGCGGCCCCAACTTATGTCCGGCTTGCCAGCTGCCGTCCTCGGCAGCTTCGGCACCGTATAGAACCGCCGAGGAATCATCGGGTCGGCCACAGTGCCACCAAGCTCTGCGCGTACCCCGTCAACGGCAAGTGGCGCACCGTCCGCCGTAGCCAGCAGTGCCACCAGCTCTGTGTCTCCTCGCACGCTCCGACCGGCGAGTACCTGAGCATCGGCTACACCTTGAAGACAACGCAGTTGTGCCTCCACGGCGTCCAGTTCGACCCTCGAACCTCGGATCTTCACCTGGCGATCCCGACGGCCATGGAACGTCAGTAGTCCGCCAGATCCGCGCTGGACTACGTCGCCGCTGCGGTAGAACCGCTGATCCTCGAACTCGACGAAGGCGCGTGCGGTCTCCTCAGGGCGCTCGAGGTATCCGCGTGCGAGAGTCGGCCCACCGATGAGCAACTCGTCTCGGCCCTCGTCGTCAGCCTGGACGCGGAGCACCCGGCTCGGAAGTCCGAATCCGATCGGCAGCGGTGCGAGCGATTGATCTGCGAACTCGGGTGGAACCTCATAGCCGGTCGTCGTGATGCCCGCCTCGGTGGGACCGTAAGAGTTGATCAACCTGACATGTCCCAACGGGCCGGACCGCCAGGTGGTCGCATCCCGTGCGAACGCGGCTTCGCCTCCGATGACCACCAACCGGAGCGAAGGGAGCGAGATCGCGAGATTCCGGATTCCTGCTGCCCAGGCTCGCCAGTACCCGGTCGGCAGTTCGAGAACTGAGACTCGCGCCGCAGCGATCGTCCGCACCAACCGAGAGAACCCGGGCAGCTCCGCATCCATCGTCACCAGTTGCGCGCCGGCCAGGAGCGTCGGCCAGATCTCCTCCTGGGAAGTGTCGAACACCATGCTCGCGAACTGCAGAACATGGTCGTCAGCAGTGATCTCCAACCAGTCGACGACCGATTCGGCGTGTGCGAGCGCGGCGGCCGCCGGCATCAGGACACCCTTCGGACGCCCCGTGCTGCCCGACGTGTGGAGCACATACAAGTCATCGGACACATCCACGTCGTCATTTCCAGCGAGTCCTGCCGCCCACAGCCGGTCTCCCAGAGACTGCCAGTGCAGCGACGGCCCTGAGACCTGCGCGAGCCGCGAGTCAGCCGGCGCGTCGGTGATGACGATGCCGCAGCCGGCCGCTGCCACTGCACTCCTCAGCTGCGCCGCTGGCCAGGCATTGTCGATCGGCACGCTGGTCCGATCCGCGGCCGCCGCGATCAGTAACGCCTCCCACTGATTCTTCCGGCTGCGAACCTCCACGGCTACGGCTGCCCGCCCCGACGCCGAACCGGAGAGGGCCTTCGCCCCGGAGGCGATTACCGAAACCAGCTCGGAGTAGCTGAGATCAGCTGCACCGCCGACAGCACGGATCGAACCGGCGGCCGCGGCCGACGACGCGACCGACTCGAACAGGTCGCCTGGGGTCGTCATCGCGACTGCGAAGCCACGTAGTCCTGGAGTTCGCCGAGCGACGGATGCTCCAGCAGTTGCCCGGCGTCGACCTCGACCCCCACTCGCTGCTCGAGGGCGAAAAGCAACTCGATGGCCTTCAGCGAATCGCCGCCCAGCTCGAAGAAGTCGCGCGCGTCGGATGCTCCCTCTACTCCGAGCACCTCGGCCCAGACCTCGGCGACCGCCACCTGTACTTCGCTCTCAGTCATCTGTCTCATCTCAGCAGTAGGAAACAGCCACAAACTCGGGCTTCGTCCGGCCGGGACCGATCTGTTACGTCCGGCTTCCTTCCTCGACCGTGGCGGACGCCTCGTCATCCCAGGCTCGCACCCGGTGGCCGAGCATCGGAACCACGACCGCCACGGCGCCGTACAGCAGCGCGACCGCGATCCAGCCCACCCGTCCACCGCCGATCACGACCTGGGTGAAGGCGACCGGCGCCAGGAACATCGGGATTTGCGCCGCAAGGCGCAGGACAGCTTGGTACTCACCTCGTTGGGCGGCCGGGGCGAAGTGCGGGAACCAGCCCCACTCGCCGGCGGACTGCCACATCTCGCACAGGGTCAGGCCTACGACACCCACAATCAGGAGAAGCATCACGGCAGCTACGTCCCCGTGCCCGGTGAGAGCGAGGAGGGCGCAGGCGATGCCTGCAGCCAGAGACCCCAGGGCCGAGGCACGAATTGCCCCCCGCAACGTGTCGGCGAGGCGAGACAGCCATACCTGGCTGGTGATGACCAATGCCGTGTTCACGATCAGGATTCCCGGAACGACCCACGGCGGCGCAGAGGTTCCGCGGAGTATCCAGAGCGGCAGAATCACCATCAGGACTGTCTGATGGGTACCGATCAGCCCGTTGAGGAGGCAGAAGAGCACGAACTTTCCATTTCTCAGCGCCGCCCGACCTGGCGCCTCGGATTTCGGCTTCGTCCGGCGGGTCTCGTTCGCGACCTTCGGCAGCCTCGCGATGTAGACCGTGTTGACGACGAAGAGAGCAGCAGCGCACAGCGGCACCAGTACCAGGAGGCGGTCCGAGGGCAACAGGAGGATGCCGGCAGCAACGAGCCCGCCGACGGTGAAACCGACGTTGAACCCGGTGCGGAAATGAGCCAGAGTCTTGACCCTGGTGGGACCGGAGATCACCGCGTACGAGTAGACCGAACGAGCGGAGTTGCCCGTTGAGGTTACTACCGTCAGGATCGCCTGAATCGCGACGAACATCCACAGCGCTTGGGAGAACGGGTACAGCAGGTGCAGGACGACCTCCGCGATGGCGCAACCGAACCAGACCCGGCGCGGCCCCCACCGATCGACCAGCTTGCCCAGTGGCAGGGTGCACGCGGCCGAGACCGCCATTGCGACCGAAAGGCCGACGCCGATCTGCTCGGCTGTCAGCCGCAAGTACTTTACGAAGAAGACGACGTTGCCACCGGCGGTCAGACCGGCTCCCAGCGAGAAGATCAATGTCTGGAAGTAGAGCCGCCGCGGCAGTCCGCCACTGGGTAACAGGCGAGTGAGCCTACCCCTGGACGAATCAGTCTCTTCGGTCATCACTTCTCCACCGAGTCGCAACTACAGCCAGTCCTGTATATCTCACAGTGGGTTCTCGCCGGCCGGCCCCTCGACCGCCGGCTTGCGCAAGTCGGCGAGCCGCCGCAGCTTCGCCGCCAGCTCAGCCGGGGTGAAATAAGGCACGTCCTGGTACGCCGTCAGCTCGGTGACGACCTCGGAATAGTTCCTTCGTGCCTGGCCTTGGGCCACGAATGTCACGGTCAGCTCGTCAGGCGCGCCGCTCACCTGATGGAACAGCCTGCAGTCCATGTCGTAGTACGACCCGGCCGTCTGTTCCCCCTCCCATCCCAGCACCATCCCGCCATCAACACTGTCGATCTGGTCGCCTTGCCGCGGCACGACCATCCTCGCGATCCGGACGCCCTCCCCGTCGCCTGGCTCGGTCCGCAGATAGTGGCGAGTGCGCAGCGTCCCGTGCAGCACGATCGACGAAAAGTCGAAACGGTGGTTGTGTATCTCACCCCAGCCGGTGTTGTCTCCCCACCAAACGTCGAGCTTGATCAGGGCACCTGCCGCGTCCTCGAAGAGGATGATCTTGTCGAACCCGTTCTGGTGCCGGTATGACCGTGCCGCGACTTCGGCAAGCAGTTCGGGATCGTCCAGTACTCGGTGGCAAATGGCGTCCAGGCCATGGGCCTTGGTAAAAGCGACCAGCTGATGTGACCAACCGCGGCTGACATCGGTCGTAGCCATCGAATTGGCGTCGTACAGCGGCTTGAAGATCTCACCTCTCGCTCTGTTCACGGCGCGACCTGCTCTCGTTCGGGGAGCCGGACCAGGATCAGTAGTTCGTCGACGATTTCCTGTACCAGGAGCTCCACCGTCTCGGCAGCGAACCGCACCGGCTCGTAGCTCACCGCGCACTCCAGCTGGTCGCGCTCTTGAGTGAACTCAACCGCGATCCGCCCCCGGGTCTGCACGCCGACTCGCTCCGCGGACGCGACTTCCGACTGAGGCAAACCGAGGTCAAGGTCCCGGCCGCCGGTGTCCATTCCGACCGACAGGCTCGGCCTTGCGGCGAACCGGCGGCTGACGTCGACGACCTCGTTGATGCGCTCCGTGACTGCCCAGCGATTGATCGACGCGCCGATGGAGTCGGCTTGCGCGGCTGCCCAGCGCCGTTCCGGGGAGTCTTCCTCGGATACGCGTAGCAGAGCTTGCCCGGTGAACCAGCCCATCGCGTTCCCGAGCCGGAGGCCTTCCCTGAACGAGGGATACACATAGAGGAACGACGGCTCCCCTGGCACGGTACGAGAGATCGCTCCGTACACCGCCGCGAGGAGCAAACTGAAGCGGGTTCGCCGCATGGCATGGCATACCTGCTCCAGGCCCGCGTCGGTGAGATCGATCGCCCGGGCGACTTTGGTTGCGTCGGATTTGGGAGTGTCAAATCCGACTAGGGTCGGCAGATCGACCCACCCGAACGGAGTAGTCCGCGACATCTCCTCGACCACCGGCTGCCACGAGGCTGGAATGGTCGCCTTCTGATAGGCCGTCCTGACCTTGTCCAAGGCATCCCGTGCTGACGTGTCCACCGGACCGAGGTCGCCGCCGTCACCGCGGTAGAGCGATCCGAGATCCGCCAGCAGTAAAGACCACGACTGAGCGTCGATAACCAGGTGATCCGCGAGCAGAACGATCGCACTGCCGGCACCGATGTCCACGACGCCGGCAGCGATGTGATCCGGTCGACCCGGTCCGAAGTCGGCGTAGTTCTGCAGCCAACTGTCGTCGGGATCGTCCAGCGGGGCATCCGGCACGAGCTCGAAGACGTCCACCTCGACCTCGGGAACCGAGGTCACGAACCACTCTCCGTCATGTGAATGGAAGACGTAGCGCAAGGCCTCATGGTGACGAACCAGCTCCGCCAGCGCGGACTGCAGCCGGTCACGATCGAGGGGCGACTGATAGCGGAAGATCGTGGCTGAGTAGAACGGTCGATGTCTGCCCAGCTTGTCCAGGTCGGCCTGCTGGTGAATCAGGCGGCGTTCCTGCTGGGGCGTCACCCGCTGGCACCAGGTGTCACACGGCAATGACAGACTCAGCGACATCGCGCTCCTTTCGTTCGACCGTCGGAAGGCATCCACCGACAGCTCACAATTTCCGGGCGATCAGTACATCGAACGTGCTGTGCCGAATTCCGACGGCGCGGGACGGCTCGAATCCGGCAGCCGCGAGGAGCGTGTCCAACTGCTCGCTGGTGCGCTGGCGTCCCCCGAAGGCAAGGAACATGCCGAAGCTGAGCAGAGCGTTGCGATGGCCGCTGGCGGCCGATCGAAATTGCTCGACGATCGCGATCCTGGAGCCTACCGGCATCGCCCTGCCGACGTTGCGCAACAAGGCCACGGCCTGCTCATCGTTCCAGTTGTGGACAACCTCTTTCAGGGTGTACACGTCCCCGGCAGGAAGATCGTCGACGAAGAAGTCGCCTCCGACGAACTGGGCCTGGCTCTTGTCGCCAGTCCGTGAGACTGCCTCCCGAACCACCTCAGGAGTGTCGAAGACGAACGCCCCGACGCCGTACTTTTCGACGGCGTGCGCAGCGAGACGGCTGTAGCCGCCTCCAACGTCGACGAGCGTCTCTCCTGCCTTAAGATCCAGTCCGGCCACCACGTCCGCGAGGGAGTGCTCCGTGCGGTTGTCGGTATAGGCGTCGAACGAACGACGCAAGGTCGGCTCGGCGGCCAGGGTTTCGAACAACCCCCGCCCATGGATGAGCCGGAACGCGTCCTGGCCGGTCCGCATCGACTGAGCCGCTTCCTGCCAGAGCTGTGAGTTGGCCCAATGCCACGGTTCCGCGTAGGCGGTGAGGGCTGTGGCCGACTCACTCGGGTGATCCTGACTGAAGAGTCGCCCGAGGCTGCCGAGGCTCCAACAGTCCCCAGTCGGCCGGCAGAGGTCGATGCTTTCTGCCGCGGAGAGGAACATCTCGACAGCCTGAGAATCAAGGGCCAGTGACGACGACAACTCGGACGCGGTCCGTGGGGCCAGGTTCAACGCCTCCAGGATCCCGGTCTCGATCCCCGCCCGGGCGATAGCGGGGACCAGGTGGAAGAGCATGATGTTGTACGACGTGTCGAATCCTGGGCGCCTGAGTTCGGGCCAGTCGTTCCAGTCCGGCGCGGTCATCCGAGGTCTCCCAGCCATTGTGAGGTCGGACTGATCAGCCGACCGCCCGATTCGACGTACTCGAGAGCGTGCGCACACCATCCGGCCACTCTGGCCATCGCGAAGCAACTCGAGAAGAGTCCTGGCGGCACCCCAGCGGACTCGAGCACTCCTCCGGCGTAGAAGTCCACATTGACTGACAGAGTTCGGTGCGGGGCGACCGTCGCCAGGTGCTCCAGCGCTGTCTGCTCGACCGCCTGAGCCGCAATGAAGAAGCGCTCGTTGTGCAGCCGGCACAGCTCGCGGAAGATCACCGCCCGCGGGTCGTAGGTCCGGTACTCACGGTGGCCGAACCCAGGCAGGTGTTCGCCCGCGGCCAGCCGCTTGGCAACTGCAGCCTCCGCGCCCTGACGCTCCGCCTGTCCAACCAGTTCCCATGCATCGAGGACCGCGCCTCCGTGAGCCTGTCCCTTGAGCGTCCCGATAGCCGAGACGACCGCCGAGCACAGGTCGCTGCCGGCCGAGGCTGTGACGCAGGCCGCGAAGGTCGATGGATTCAGGCCATGGTCGGCCATCACCACCAGATACGTCTCCAGGCACCGCAGTTGCGCGGCTGTCGGAGCCTGCCCGGCAAGCATGTAGAGAAAGTTGGCGGCCTGCCCTAGATCGCCTCGAGGCGGAACCGCCGGCCTGCCCTCGCCCAGTCGCCCGATCTGGGCCACGATGACTGGAATAGCCGCCGTGAGTTGATAAGCGCCGTTGACGTCGAGCGTGCGGGAACTGGACTTGTCGAGAGCTTCTACGGCCAGCGCGGCCTTCAGCAGATCGATGCCGCCGCCGGTGCTCGCGAACGCTTCCAACAGGCCAACGGTTGCGAGTGAAAGTTGTCGATCATCAGCCAATCGGACCGCCACTGACGGGTCAGGCCTATCGACCGGCGTGCCATGCCACAGCAGCCCGAGGATCGTTTCGAAGGGCATCGTCGCAGCCTTGGCGATGTCCAGGCCGCCCCGGAGGACGAAAGTGCCCCCGATGCCGTCGTAGTGACTCAGCCCGGTCGAGCAGACCATGACTCCTTCAAGCCCGTTGTCGACCACGCGATCGTTCGCCATCTCATCCCCACATCCGTGTTCCGGTCGAGAAGTTCTCCCGAATCAGCTCGAAGACCGCTGCCCAGTCGGCCGGTGGACAAACGGTGATCCGGGCCCAGCCCGGGTATCCCAGTGCTCGCGCGTCCCGAATGGTCACGCCGTGGTCAAAGTGCAGGCGTTCCGTCAATGCTTGCGTGGCCGGTCCAAGGTGGGCCAGCACAAAGTTGGTCACGGAGTCCACCACCTCGATGCCTTCGCCGCGGAGATCCCTGACGACCTGCTCACGGTGGGCCGCGGTATCTGCGACAGCTTCCGTCAGCCGTACCGAGTCGCCGATCGCCGCGGACGCCGCCGCTAGCGCGAACCGGCTCACGCTGAACGGGACAGCCCGCCGGACGTTCCGGACTGCCTCCATCCGGGCACCGGTCGCGAGCAGGTAGCCACATCGGATACCGGCGAGTCCGTGGGCCTTCGAGAAAGTGCGGACGACCGCTGTCTCGCCGTTGTCCAGGTGGGCCAGCGCGGATTCGAACTCCGGCCCAGCGAACTCGGCGTACGCTTCGTCGACCACCAGGTGGCAACCGACCCTTGCCGCGGTCCGGCAGAGCTCTTGTATCGCACCATTCGGCAGTCGGAGGCCAGTCGGGTTGTGTGGATTTGCGATGAAGGCAAGTTTCGCGCCCGGCATCATGGCCAGAAACTGCTCGACGTCCAATCCATCGATCCCACAGGGGCCTTCGGCAACCACCGCCCGGACGGCCTCGGCAACGTATCTGAAGCCGGTGTAGGTACGCTCGGGCAACAGGACCCGGTCCCCGGTGCCGACGGCCGCCAGCGCCGACAGCAGTAGAGCTTCATCACTGCCGTTGGTCACGAGTACGGCCGAACCGGGAAGCCCGAAGTGATCGGCGATGAGGCCGTTCAGGGGTTCGCCGGCCAGATCGGGATAGAGGTTGACGCGGCCGATCTGCTCGGTCAATGCCTCCTCGACGTCCTGGGACGCCCCCGCGACCGATTCGCTGAGTGAGAGTCTGATCGCGAAGTTGCTCCCGAAGGCAGGCTCTCTGGCATACCAAGCACTACTGAGGTCGTCCTTGGCTGTCGATCGATCACGTGCCTCGTCACCGAAGTTCATCGCGACTCCTTGCCACGATGACCGTGGTCGCGAAAACGCGCACACAATTGGTGTGATCCCGCAGCATCCAGGGCACCGACTCCACAACTTGTTCGACCACGAGCCTCGTCTTGTGCAGCTCCTCGACCACGGCCTCCCCGGGACTCGAGCCAGCTTCGGCGCCGATCATTTCGGTCGGTGCGGTGTGCTCTTCACGCCAGTGAAATGGCGATGCCAGCACGAGCACTCCACCCGGCTGGAGCACTCGGCTGATCTCGGCCAGCAGCCGCCGTGGATGACTCGAGGCATCAAGGACATTCAGACAGATCACCAAGTCGAAATCAGGTCCGAAGGGCAACGAGGTGGCGTCGGCGACCAGGACTTCGATCGGTCGATCAGCCCGCGGGGCCGGAAGGGGCCGCCAGATGGTGCGGGCACCGACATCCACCACGTCGTACCCGGTCATCGGGGTGGGAACGCCGAGCAAGATCCGGCGGGCGGTCAAGGCCAACTCGAAGGAGAGATCCACACCGATGGCGATGTCGGCCAAGTCGCCGAGCACCGCCGTCGTTCCACCGACACCGCAGCCGATCTCCAGGGCTCGGTGGGGCTTGAGTTGCGCGAGCAATCGCTTGACCACCGCGCGCAGGCCGTGTGCCTGCTCCCAGGTCGACCACTCTTTCAACGTAGGCGACACATCATCCAGCTGGTCTCGATAGTGAGCATCTAGGTAGCGCTGTCGGTAGGCAGCGCTAGGCGATGTGAGCCCGAGGGATTCCTCCCACCCGTCGACCGTCCGCGCCGCCTCATCCATCTTCAGGACCAGCACCCCGTCACGAATCGGGTAGCTGGTCGAGCAAGCGGTGCAGCGAGCTTCACCGGTCAGAACGTCGGCAGCAGAATTCTCCTCCGAGGCCAGGAGCTTGAGCGGACCCTGGCAATCCCGACGAACGCAACGCAGGCCGGACACCATTCCGCGCTTCACCGGGCTTGCCGAATCGCCGTGGCCTGTTCGCGGATCCGCACGGGCTCTGCCGTCTGATTCATCGCAACGGCTCCAGGCGTGCGTCGTGCATGTGATTGGACAGATCCGCAAGGTCCCCCCGACCCATGCGCCCCTTCCACGACTGACTGAGCCGGCGAAGTACTCCCTCGAACTCCTGCTGGGTACGAAACCGCACCACCGGCAGCGCGTCCAACGTCAGCGCGCCCAGCTCGATCATTTGGCTGACCTTCTCCTGGCCGTCATGCAGGACGACAGTTTTCGCCATCCACTCGGGATGGGCGCAGATGATGCCCAGCTCGAAGGCCACACCGGTCCCGCTGTCGAGGATCAGAAGCACGCGATCCACATCGTCGAGGAGTCGCATCAACCGCTCAGCCGGGTTCCGGAGCTCGCGCCGTGCCTGGCCCAGCGCGGTGAAGGCATAGGAACCATCCCCGTTCAGAAGCTCCATAGCCAACCAGGTGCGCTCGATGTAGCTGAGATTCTCGCCGCTCTTCAGCTTCCGTCTGGGATTCCATGGCCTGCGGAGCTGATCTCTGACGAACGACACCGGTCCAGGAAAGTAGGTGCCGAGTACGAGTGTCTTGGCGACACCCGGTGGCGTCGGTGGGCCTTGTAAGCCGACTGGCTTGCACTCAATACTCCCGCCCCCTTCGCCAGCCGCTGACAGGCAGCGGGTCCGAAGCTGCTCGGCAGCGTACGGCCTTGAGAACTCCTCGAGGAGCTCGACCGCCGCCGCGACCACGGCGGTTTCGGCAAGGCCGGGCTGTTGGGCCATCAGCGACTGTTCGAGGGCAAAGATCGGAGCCAGGTCAATGCTGTCGCGATGCGCGCGGTGCCATCGATAGCGCGGGTCAAAGAGGCATCTCACCACGGTGTCGTACAGAGCATTCTTGAACTCTGCAATGAACTGTGCACTGGTGTCGGCGTCTTTCACCAGCTGTCTCCCGTCACCCGAGGCTTGGTCCGATCCAACACCGATATGTGCACCTGGCCGATCGGGTACTGCACCATTCCGAAGTGGGGCTGCAGCGAACCGTTCACCAGCTCGAGATGAGCGCGAGCACATATCCGGTCGACCAGAGTCGTCAATTGGCGAACGGCAGTTGCCTGTCCCTGGCAGCGGCGCGGGCCGACGCCGAAGGGAATGTAGAACGCTCGGCTTTCATGTGTCATGAACCTGGCCGGCTCGAATTTCTCGGGCGCGCGCCAATCTGCCGGCCGATGGTGATAGATCCACGGCGACAGGAGTAACAATTCGCCCGGCTTGAACACTTCGTCGCCGATGCGCCGTTCATGGGCAACTTCACGCGGGATCGACCACACCGGCGGGTAGAGGCGCAGGCCTTCTTTGATCGTGGCGTTCAGTCGCCGTTGACGACTCGTCTCGTCGGGGGCGCTTGCGAGCCACTCCTGGACCTCGCCGTGCCCGGCCAGCAGGTAGAGCGTCCAGATGGCAGCCGTCAAGGTGTTCTCCCAGCCGGCCAAGAAGAGATTGGCAGCCGACCCGAGCAACGCGGGTCTCGGTTTGGTTCCGGTGACATGGCCGGCCAAGGTGACGAGCTCACTCAGCAGGGACGATTCGCCGGCCGGGCTGCTCGACCCGATCGACTCGGCCATTCCGACAGCCATCGCCTGACGCCGTGCCCGGACGGCGCGACCGCACGAGTCGACCGACAGCAGCAACTGCACGACCCGGGTCGACCAACTGAAGTCGCGGTCGAATCCGAGTCGCACTCGCGATGAGACTGCCTGCTCGAGTTGCGCTCTTGTCCTGACCACGGTTCGAGCGAGCCGGAGCAGCGAATCCGCGGATCGAGGTTCGTACATGCAGGCGAAGCTTCGTACGACGGGTCCGATGAGGTCTTCGAGGTCGGCCGCACCAGTCTCGAGCCAGCCCGTGACGACCGTGTCGGCATCCTCCTGGATCATCCGGCCAACTCTCTGCGGAGCCTGGACGAACGCCGGGTGCAGTGCCGCCCGCTTCTGATTACGCCAGGCGTCCAGATTGCCGTGCGCGGCCACCTTGGGGAACCGGCACGAAGCAGTCCCGTCGCCGATCGCGTACCTGAGCCGCTCGATGTTTCCGGTCTTCTGAAAGGAGCCACCGTCAGCGAGGATGTCGCGGGCAAGTCGGGCATCGGTGATGATCGAGACGTGACGGCGGTGACCCACGACGAGAACTCTCGGCGACTCGCTCGTGCGTAATGATTCGAAGGCCTGCCGAGGGCTGGACCTCAATTCCCGAGCAGAAATTCTCATCGCGCGAAGATGCCTCGCCGAGCCACCAAAGGGCTTCGCCGAAGACATTGGCGGACGACGGTTCCGGGCTGCAATGCGGTCATGAGGCGGCTTCCCTTTCGTCGACCGAAGGCACCATCCCGAGTTCCCACTCAGGGCGGTCAGCGGTGTCACAGACGAGGATGCTGCCCGTACATCGACAGTCGGCGCAATGACGATCGGGAAAACTGCAGCTTTTGACATCGGGCAGCCCCGACGGCCACCGACGACAGGGTCCGCGACGGCGCCTGGGTCGCCGAGGTGACCGGGCTACTGGACCTGTCGAAGTGGCCGAAGGAGGATGCGCGTGATCGCAGTTGCGAATCACCGATGTTGACGGACACACAGGCTGAACACCGTCCCCCTGCCTGAACGACCAAGGATCGCCCCGGCCGGAGCCGGCATCCACCGTGATGACGCTCGGCGAACTGTCACACCCCGCTGTGAGAATCGGGCCCAGCGCACGACCCCAACACCCACCCGGCCGAACTCGGGTGGCGCGGTCAGCGGAAGTCGCGGGACTTGGTGCGGGCGGCGAGGGGCAGGCGTTGGAGGTGTTCGGCGGAGAGGTTGGTGACTTCGCCGGCGCGTTCTACCCGGCCGCGGATGATCAGGGCGGCGGCGTTGCGGGCGACGGCGGCGTGGTGGTGCCAGCAGCCGACGGTGATGATGATGTTTGCCATGCCGGTCTCGTCCTCGAGGTTCATGAAGGTGACGCCGGAGGCGGTGGCGGGGCGCTGGCGGTGGGTGACGACGCCGGCGACGCGAACGCGGGTACCGTTCGGCACTTCCTTGAGCTGGGCCGCGGACAGGATGCCTTCGGCGCGGAGCTGGTCGCGGACGCGTTGCATCGGATGGCTGCCGGCGGTGATCGACGTGGACCACAGGTCGGCCATGTCGGCCTCGACGTCGCTCATCCCGGGCAGGGTCGGCGGTGGGCCGGCCGCGGTGACGCCGGCCAGCTGACCGGGACGTTCCTCGGCTGCCCGGCCGGCTTCCCACAGCGCCTGCCGCCGGTCGAGGCCGAAACAATCGAATGCCCCCGCGGTCGCCAGCGCCTCGACCTGCGCGGCGGTGATCCCGGTCCGGCGAACCAGGTCGGCCATCTCGGTGAACGGCCCGCCGCGGTCCCGCTCCTCGACGATCAGTTTCGCGCCCTTCTCCCCGACCGTCCGCACCTCAGCCAGCCCGAGCCGGACCGCGAACGCGCCGTCCCGCCGGTGCGTCGTGGTGTCGAAGGGAGTGTCCGGATCGAACGCACCGACCGGCGGCTGCGGGTCGGCCAGGCACGAGTCCATCCCGGTCGGCCCGGTCAGCTGCTGCCCGTCGACCAGCAGCTCCAGCCCGGCGTCGACCCCGGACCGGTGCAACTCCGGGCGGCGGATCTCGACCCCGTGCCGGCGGGCATCCGCGACCAGGGACTGCGGCGAGTAGAACCCCATCGGCTGAGCCCGCAGCAGCGCGGCCAGGAACGCGGCCGGGTAGTGCAGCCGCAGCCACGTACTGGAGTAGACGAGCAGGGCGAAGCTGATCGAGTGCGACTCGGCGAAACCGAAGTTCGCGAACGCTTCGATCTTGGCGTAGATCTCGTCGGCCAGCTCCCCGGTGATCCCGTTGCCCGCCATCCCCGCGTACAGCTTGTTCTTCAGCGACGAGATCTTCTCGATACCGCGTTTCGAACCCATCGCCCGGCGGAGCAGATCGGCCTCGTCGCCGTCGATCTCGCCGACCGCCATCGCCATCTGCATCAGCTGCTCCTGGAACAGCGGCACCCCCATCGTCCGCTCCAGCACCGGCTGCAGCTTCGGGTGCAGATAGGTGATCGGCTCCTCCCCGGTCCGGCGCCGGATGTACGGATGCACCGCGCCACCCTGGATCGGACCCGGCCGGATCAGCGCGATCTCGGTGACCAGGTCGTAGAACCGGCGCGGCTTCAACCGTGGCAGCGTCGCCATCTGGGCCCGGGACTCGACCTGGAACACCCCGACCGAGTCCGCCCGGCAGAGCTGGTCGTACACCCCGGCTTCCTCTCGTGGGATCGTGTGCAGCTCCCACCCCTCACCGACCTGCTCCTTGACCAGATCCAGGCAGTACCGCAACGCGGCGAGCATGCCGAGCCCGAGCAGGTCGAACTTCACCAGCCCCATCCAGGCGCAGTCGTCCTTGTCCCACTGCAGAACGGTGCGTTTCTCCATCCGGGCGTGCTCGATCGGCACCACCTCGCCGACCGGCCGCTCGGTCAGCACCATCCCGCCGGAGTGGATACCCAGATGCCGGGGGAACTTCAGCAGCTCGGTCGCCATCGTCACCACCCGCGGCGGGATGTCGTGCTCGGTCGAGGTGATCTCCGGGCTCCAGCCGTCCACCTGTTTCGACCACGCGTCCTGCTGACCGACCGAGTACCCCAGTGCTTTGGCCATGTCGCGGACCGCCGACTTCGGGCGGTAGGAGATCACATTCGCGACCTGCGCCGCGTTGCGCCGCCCGTACTTGTCGTAGACGTGCTGGATCACCTCCTCCCGGCGCCCCGAGTCGAAGTCGACGTCGATGTCCGGCTCCTCGGCCCGGGTGGTGGCCAGGAACCGCTCGAACGGAAGGTTGTACAGAATGCTGTCCACCGCGGTGATCCCGAGCGCGTAGCAGACCGCCGAGTTCGCCGCCGATCCCCTGCCCTGGCAGAGGATTCCGTGGTCGTGCGCGAACCGGACGATGTCCTCGACGATCAGGAAGTACCCCGGGAATCCCTTCTCCTCGATGACGTCGAGCTCACGCTCCAGCCGCTCGTACGCATCCGGTCGCTCCGCGCGCGTCCCGTACCTCCGCGCGGCGCCCCGGAAGGTCAGCTCCCGCAACCACGACATCGGGTCGTGGCCGTCGGGCACGTCGCGCAGCGGCAGCTTCGGTTTCGCCCGGGCGAGGTCGAACGCGAGCTGATCGGCCAGCGTCACCGACCGCGCCACCGCACCCTCGTACCGATGGAAGCGCGCGGTCATCTCCGCGCCGGACCGGAGGAACGCCGCCCCGCTCGGCGGCAGCCAGCCGTCCATTTCGTCCAGGTCGCGGCGGGCCCGGACCGCCGCGAGCGCGGCGGCCAGCTGATGCCGGCTGGGATCGGCGTAATGAACGTTGTTCGTGGCAACGACCGGGAGGCCGCGGTCGGCGGCCAGGGCGGCAAGCACCCGGTTCCGGGTGGTGTCCGTGGGCAGGTGGTGGTCGATCAGCTCGACCACCACCCGATCCTTGCCGAACAGGGCAGTCAGCCGGTCCAGCTCCCACGCGGCCGCGGCCGGCCCGTTGGCGTGGCCGCCGAGCTCGAGCGCCTGCCGGACCAGACCCTTGCGGCAACCGGTCAGGATCACCCAGTGGCCGGCGCCCTTCGCCGCGAGCCGCTCCAGCGAGTAGACCGGCTTCCCCTTCTCCCCGCCGGCGAGCTGCGCCTCGGTGATCTCACCGGCGAGCCGGTGATACCCCTCCTGTCCTTCGGCGAGCACCAGCAGGTGACTGCCCTCCGGGTCGGGCACCCCGTTCTGCGGACCGGTCAGGTCCAACGACAGCTCCGCCCCGAACACGGTCGGCAACCCGTACGCCGCCGCGGCCTCGGCGAACCGGGCCGCGCCGTAGAACCCGTCGTGATCGGTCAGCGCCAGCGCGCGCAAACCCAGCCGGACCGCGGTCTCGACTAGCTCCTCCGGCTGGGAAGCACCGTCCAGGAAGGAGAAGTTCGAGTGCACGTGCAGCTCCGCGTACGGCACCGAGTGCTCCGGCCGGCGCACCACGTCCGGTACGTACGGACCTCGATGCTGGGACCAGGCCGGACTGTCCCCGCCGTCGGCCGTCACCGGCCGCCCACCGTGACTCCCCGGCCGCGACCGGTCCGACAACTTCCGCTCCAGCTCCGACCACTTGATCGGCGGATTGTCGTACCCCATCCTCAACACCTCCCGTCGGGCCCAAGAATAGAACATCTGTTCGAGCAAACGCCAATCGAAAGACAGAAGAAGTCTTCGCAAAGAACTCTTCTGGGTTTAGACTGAAGTCATGAGCGATCAACCGGACGACCTCGTCCTGGATGCGGCCACCCTGCGAGTGCTGGCGCACCCGATGCGGCTGACCCTGCTGGAGCATCTCCGCCAGCGCGGTCCGTCGACCGCGCGACAGCTCGCGGCGTACTACGAGATCGACTCAGGCGCGGCGAGCTACCACCTGCGGCGGTTGGCCGACGGAGGTCTGATCGAGGAGGACCGCGAGCGCGGCACCCGGCGCGACCGCTGGTGGCGGGCCCGGCATCGCTCGTCCGTCCACCAGCCTGCCGACAGCGATCCCGGCGAACGACAGGACAGCCGGGCGTACCTGAACGCGGTCCTGCTCGCGTACAGCGAACAGCTGCGGCGGCTGGCGTACACGGCACCGCTGCTGCCGGACGAGTGGTACGCGGCGGCCGTCTTCAGCAACTACACGATGCGACTGACACCGGCAGAGCTCAACGAAGCGAAGGCCGAGTTGGCTGCGGTGATCAAGAAGTACCGCGACCGGGACAACCCCGCGGGCGTACCCGTTGCCCTGCAATTGCACGCGTTTCCACTGCTAGAGCCGAATGATGACGCTTAGCAGCTCAACTCCCGTCGTCGCCTACCGGGACGGCAATGTGCTGCGCTGGGCGGCCGCCTACACCGCATCCGTCGGCGGCGACGTCGTCTTCTTTCTGACTCTGTCCTGGGCGGTGACGCGGGTGGCCGGGCCTGCCCAGGTTGGCGCGGTGCTTGCCGTCGGCGCCATCCCCCGGGCGGTGCTGATGCTGGCCGGCGGAGTGATCGCCGACCGGTACGGACCGCGCCGAGTGGTGTTGGGCAGCGACCTCGCCCGGTGTCTGGTCGTGTTCGGCGCTGCCGCGCTGATGCAGTTCGCAGGGGCCGGGTTACCGATGCTGTTCGCCATCGCGCTGGTCTTTGGCGTGATCGACGCACTGTTCATGCCAGCGGTCGGGGCGCTGGCGGGCCGGCTCACCGACCCGGGCCAGCTCGGCCGCGTTCAAGGGCTGCGGATGCTGGCAGTCCGGCTCAGCAACGCGGTCGGTCCGATGATCGCAGCAGTCGTGTTGACCGCTGCCGGAGTCGCCGCAGGGTTCGGTCTGGCCGGTCTGCTGTTCAGCTTGTCCGTTGGCCTGCTGCTGGTGGTGCGCCTCAACCGAGTACAACCCAGCGGCCCGTCGGCAGGCTCACCGTTGGGCGACCTCCAGGACGGATTGCGACACCTACGACGAAACCGGCAACTGGCCCGGCTGGTCCTGGTGGTTGGGCTCGGTGAGCTGTGCTTCAGCGGTCCGGTCGGCGTCGGCCTGGTCCTGCTGACCGCCGAACGGCACTGGAGCGCAGCCGTCCTCGGGTGGACGCTCAGCGCGTTCAGCATCGGCGGCGCCGTCGCCGGGATTCTGCTCACGGCTCTGACGCGTATCCCGCGAGCGGGCGTCGCACTCGCGGGCTCGCTGCTGGCGACCGCCGTTCTGGTCGGCGCCTTGGGGCAGGTCACCACTGTCGGCCTGCTCATCACCGGCTCTGCCGCACTCGGAACACTCAGCGGTGTCGCATCGGCGCTCGGCAACGCCCTGCTCCAACGCAAGACCGAGCCCCGCTATCTCGGCCGGGTCGGTTCGGTGACTTCGCTGTGTACGTTGGGTCTGAGCCCACTGCTCTACCCGATCGCCGGCGTGGTCGCGGCTGCCTGGGGAACCGGCATCTTCTTCGCCGGATGCGCGTTGGTCTGCCTGCTCGCGGCCGCAACCGCCGCGACCAGAAACATCCGTGGCTCGGAGCTTTAAACCAGTTGCCCACACCGGTAGATGCGCTGTTATCTTGCTGGGGTCCGTGACATCACAGTTGGAGGTGAGGCCCGATGAACGTTGCAGAGCGGTCGGTGCTCCCCCACTCGTGGTCACGGGCGGGCGATTGACGTAGGTGTCGTCGGGAGTACCAGCAGAAATCGGTACTTCCGAAGGGAAACACCTATGAACTCTTTCAGTACGGGCCTCGGTGCCCGCGCCGTGACGATCTGCCGGGTCGCGGACAACCAGTGGCACGCGGTACGGAACGATCTGGTCGTCGGCCGGGGCTACGCGGCCCGGCGGCTCGACGGGCGGACCTTTCTCAGCATCGACACCTGGCGGGACGCTGTCTTCGATCGGCTCGCGGTCGCGATGCTGGACGATCAGCCGGCACCCAGGTACACGGTGGTGGACGAAACCGACGCCGAGCTGATGGCCGGCTGGGGGCGGGCGGGGTTTGTCACCTGCCGTCGCGAGTCCGGGTACGTCGTACCGACCGATCCGCGGATCACCGGGCTGAGCGCGACGGAGACGCCGCCGGGGGTGCGCATCGAGACCCCCGCCGAAACGCCGTTGCGCGAGCTGGATGAGGCGATTCGCGCCGAGGTCGAGTCGGCCGTCGGCTGGCAGACGATGCCCGCGGAAGTGCTGCCCTGGCAAGGCGGTACGCGGCCGCTCGACCCGGCGAGCTACACGGTCGCGCTGCGCGACGGCCGGTACGCCGGGCTGATCCGGATCGCGGCGCGAACCCGGCGACCGCGGATCGGCCTGATCGCGGTCCTGGCCGCCGAGCAACGGCACGGCATCGCGAGAGCTCTGCTCGGTCACGTACTGGGCGGGCTGCACCGGTCCGGCACGGACACGGTGACCGCGGAGGTCGACGAAACCAACGAAGCGGCGATGCGGCTCTTCGAAGCGATCGGCGCCCAACGGAGCGGACGCGCGCTCGAGCTGGTCAACCGGGACGAGGTCTGATCATGCCCAGAAACGCAGGTGGGATCGAAATGGAAGGCATCGTCGTCGAGTGCCTCCGGAACGCGAACTTCCGGGTCGAGCTCAGCAACGGGCACAAGGTACTTGCCCATATCAGCGGCAAGATCCGGAAGAACTACATCAAGATCCTTCCCGAGGACCGGGTCCTGGTGGAACTCAGCCCCTACGACCTCGACCGGGGCCGGATCATCTTCCGCTACCGAAACTGAGACGAACCCTTGTCGCCCATCCCACACACCTCCCGTCCCGATCAAGACTAGAACATGTGTTCGATCAGGGGTTAATCTGAAAACATGTTTGGTCGGTTCACGGTTCGCCCGTCCGACGACGGAACCAGCAGGTTCGGCGTCTGGGACGGTGCGGTCAACGGGTGGCGTGCGACAGGGATCGACGACGAAGGGAAGGCGCGGGAGCTGGCTTCCGATCTTGATGTCCAGTACGACGCGCACGGACCGCGGGCAGCCGACGCGGTCCGGCACGTCGACCCCGCCCTACCAGTACAGCGGGCCAGCTGGTCGGCCGGCGTACTGGACGTCTGGGTCCGCGAACACGGCCAATGGATAGGCCGCTTCCGCGACGAGAACGGCAACGTCACCTGGGTTCCAGGCGCCGAACTCAGACAGCTCTAGAACGGGTAGCGGAAGATTGCGGCGGCTGGGGTGTTTTGGGGGACTTCGGTGGTGCGGACGGCGAGGACCTGGCCGCCGGACTGGAGGGTTCGGCGGGCGAGTTCGTCGATGACGCCGTAGCTGGTGGCGTCGTCGGGGGCCGGCGTGATCGCGCCGGTTTCCTCGTCGACCTGGCCGGGGAGTTTTTCGTCGATGTCGACGATCAGGGTGCCGACGGCGCCGAAGGTGGCGGCGCGGGCGATGGTGGCGAGGTCGGTGGAGGCGCGGCCCTGGGCGAAGCGCTGGTCGTACAGTTCACCGACGTCGGCCAGCTGCCGCGCGTAGATCTGGTCCAGTACGGGCCGCGCCGCCGCCGCGAGCTCCGCGTCGGTGGCCTCCTCCGGGCTGCCGGTGATACCGGGCGCGGCCAGGTGTGGATAGGTGTTGACCGACCGGTAGATCGCGTCCAGCGGTTCGGTGGCGGCGATGATCAAGGGCAGTTCCATCCCGGTCAGTACGCCGCGCAGCGCCTGGTCGATCTTCCGCGCGTACTGGCGCAGCCGCACTTTCTGGCCCTCGGAGCCCTGAATCCGGCCGACCGGCGCCCGGTCGGCGATCGAAGACTTGCCGGCCGCCGACGCCGCGTCCTTCGGCAACCCGGGTACGTCGACCGTGAACGGCGGACCGTCACGCGTCACCTCGACGAGCCGCACGGCTCCGCCGGCCAGCGCGAGTACGAACGCCGCCTGCGGAAACGTCACCGCCCGCAGCAGCGGCTTCAGGTAGAACCGGTCCCCCACCTCGACCAGACTGGTCAACTGGTTCGGCAGCCGGTACGTGGTGATGCCGCCCGACCACGCGAACACGGCCAGACTGCGCGCCTGCTCGGCCCAGAACCGGTTGTCCTCGACCAACTCGTCCAGCGACTCCCGGATCTCTTCGGCCGTACGCCGGTCCGCACCCGCCGCCTCGAACTGCCGGGACGCCTCCGTGGCCAGGTTCTTCAGCTCGATCCGGTCCGCCTGCGCGTCCTGCGTGACCGGGCTGGTCGGCAGATAGATCGAGACACTGAGCGGATCACGTGCCCCGATCAGCCGTTCGAGCTCTGTCCGTGCCGGAATGTCCGTGTGCAGCGTCATACGCCCTCCCCGATGTCAGCGGTTCGGCTTGGTCCCTGGTTTGTCGGATGCCGGCGGCTTCGGGTTCGGGTCGCCGATCATCTTGCGGGGCGGTGTGACGAAGCGTGCGTTCGGCAGGCCGCGGACAGCTCCCTGCATAGCGGTCTCCCAGAGCGGCCCGGCGGTACCGGAACCGGTCGGGTCGGCGATGTCACGGCCGTTCAGCGTGTGCCTGTACATCAGGTTCGTGTACGGCAGGCTGGCGTCGGCGACCACCGCGGCCGCGGCCAGGTTGGGCGTGTAACCGGCGAACCAGACGGCCAGGTTCTGCTGGATCGTTCCGGTCTTGCCGCCCATGTCCCGGCTCCCGAACCGCAGCTTGCCGCCGGTACCGCCCGGCATCATCACCGCGCTCAGCACCCGGTTCACCCCGTCGGCGACCTGCCGCGGCAGCACCTGCTTGCAGTCGAACCCAGGCCCCGGAACCGGCCGCCCGGCCTTGTCCCGCACCGACGTGACGACCAGCGGCTTGCAGTACTTCCCACGCGCCGCGAAGGTCGCGTACGCGTTCGACAGCATCAGCGGCGTCACGTACCCGACGCCCAGCGTCATCGACACCACCTGGTCCAGCGGCTTGATCGACTGCGCGTCGTACATCCCGAGGTGCGAGGCGATTCTCGCGATCGAGCACAGCCCGGTCCGCTGGGACAGTTGCAGGAAGTACGTGTTGGTCGAGTACCGCGCTGCTTCGACCATCGTCAGGTCACCGCTGTGGGTCGAGTTCTTCGGCTGGTACGTCGGGTCGCGGGTCCAGCCGGAGCAGGTCCGGAACCGCTGGTTCCGCAGGTCGATCTGCTCCGGTGAGTTGATCCGGTAGTCCATCGGGATGCCCTTGGACAGTGCCGCCGCGATCGTGAACGCCTTCATCGTCGAGCCGTTCTGGAACCCACCGTACCCACCGGCGTACGACTTCTCGACGTTGTAGTTGTAGTTGGTGTGGTACCGCCCGTTCCCGTACGGCTTGCTCTGCACCATCGCCTTGACCAGGCCGGTGCCCGGTTCGACCACCGTGATCGCGGCGACCGCGGTGTCGCGCGGCTTGGTGTGCTTCTCGATCGACGCCTGTGCCGCGGCCTGCATCTTCGGGTCGAGCGAGGTACGGATCAGCAGTCCGCCGGTCTTCAGGTAGTGGTCGCGGTCCTTGACGGTCGCGCCGAGCGCCGGGTTGGCGAGCAGCTTGGAGACCGCGTACTCGCAGTAGAACGGATACCGCGAGTTGGCGCACCCGTTCGGCACCGGCTCGACCTTGGCCAGGTCGATCGGCGTACGGAGTGCCTGGTTCGCCTGCGCGACCGTGATCACGCCGAGTTCGAGCATCCGTTTGATCACGACGTCGCGGCGGGCGGTGCCGCGGGCCAGGTTGTTCACCGGGTTGTACCCGGTCGGGTTCTTCACGATGCCGGCCAGCAGCGCCGCCTGCGGGAGGGTGAGTTCGGCGGCCGTGGTCCGGAAGTAGTGCTGCGCGGCCGCCTGGATCCCGTACGTGCCGGCGCCGAAGTTCGCCAGGTTCAGGTACCGCTCGAGGATCTCGTTCTTGGACAGCTCCCGCTCGACCGCGATCGCGTACCGCAGTTCGGTCAGCTTCCGCTCGTACGAGACCTCGGTCGCCTTCGCCCGCTGTTCGGCGGTCCGCGCCTTCTCGACCAGGCTCAGCTTCACGTACTGCTGGGTGATGCTCGATCCGCCCTGCTGCACCGTCCCACCGGACTGGTTGCGCAGCATCGCCCGGAGCGTGCCCTTCAGGTCAAGCGCGCCGTGGTCGTAGAACCGGGAGTCCTCGATCGCGACCATCGCCCGGCGCATCACCGGCGCGACCTGGGCGAGCTTGACCGGCAGCCGGTTCTGCTCGTACAGGGTCGCGATCAGGCTGCCGTCCGCGGCCAGAATCCGGCTGCGGACGGCCAACGGATTGCTCTGGAACTCCTTGGGCAGGCTTTGGACGGTGTCCGCGACACTCGCCGTGCCACGGCCGGCGAAGCCCGCGAACGGCACCGCCAGCCCGGCCGCCAGCGCTCCGGACAACACACTCACGCCGATGAACATGATCATCGACCGAGCCCAGCTGCGACCGCCCCTGTCGGCACGCATTACTCCAGGCTAGACCACCGATCACTCTCCGGGTACCCCGGATTTGATTGCCTCGATCAACTTCGGCCGCAGCTCCCGGGCGCTGATCACCGCGTCCACCGAGCCGACCTCGCGGGCCCGTTCGATGCTGTGCACGCGGTCGAACTCGGTCGCCACCTCGCCCAGTTTCTCTGCCCTGACGACGATCCGGACGTCCGCGAGCTCGGTCGCGAGCGCCGCCCGTTCCGCGCCGGTGGCGTCGCCGACCCGCTCGGCCAGCGCCGCGACCCGCGGGTCGGCGGCGGTCCGGGCGTCCACCTCGGCCGCGAAGACGACCGCCGCGGCCGGCGCGCCGCCGAGCACCGAGGCGAACGAACCCTCGACCGCGAGCACGGTCATCGACGGGTTCAGCGACTTCGAGAACACCACGAACGCGCCGCCGTGGTACCGGGAGACGACACAGAACACGATCGGGCCGCGGAAGTTCACCATCGCCCGCCCGATCTCGGCGCCGTACTCGAGCTGCAGGTTCCGCATCGAGTCCGGCGAGCCGTCGAAGCCGGACAGGTTCGCCAGCACCACCAGCGGCCGGTTGCCGCTGGCCGAGTTGATCGCCCGCGCGACCTTCTTCGACGACCGCGGGAACAGCGTGCCCGCGGTGTACGTGTCCGGGCCGTCGGTGGGCGGGAAGCCCCGGCGCGGCACCGACTTGGACTCGATCCCGACCAGGCAGACCGGGTACCCGCCGAGCCGCGCGTCCTGCACGACCGCGGTGTCCGCGTCGGCCATCCCGGCCCAGCGCTCCAGCACCGGGTGGTCCTGGTCGGTGACCGCCCGCATCAGCGTGCGGATGTCGAACGCCTTCTTCCGGTCCGGGTTGGTGGCCGCGGCGAAGATCTCGCCGACGGTCTTGAAGTCGCTCCCGACCGCCTCGTGCGGGTACGGGGTGACGTCGCGATCGATCGGGTCGGTGGTGGCCGCCCGGCGCGGACCGTGCTCCCCCGGTACGACGTAGGTGTGGTCGTAGTGCGTCATCAGTACGTCGCGGGCGCCCTTGAGGTCCGGCGCCCAGTACTGTGCCTGGCCGTTCGGCCCCATCACCCGGTCGTACCCGCCGATGCCGAAGTTGTCCTCGGCCGACACGCTGCCGGAGAAGTCCAGCGTCTGCTTGCCGGTCAGCACCATCGCGCTGTCCGGCGTCATCACCAGGATGCCCTTGGTGTGCATCAGCATGGTCGCCTCGGCGTTCCAGTACGGCTGCGCGCCCACGTTGATGCCCGCGACCACGACGTTGATCTCGCCGCCGTCCTGGGTGAACTCGACGATCCGCTTCAGCGCCTTCGCGACCCAGTCCATGTTCTCGGTACCGGAGTCCATCGAGATCCGGGCACCGGCGGACAGCGAGTACCACTCGACCGGCACCCGCATCCGCTCCGCGAGGTCGAGCGCCGCGATGATCCGTGAGCACTCCGCTTCGGCGACCGCGCCGAGCGCCTTGGTCGGGTCGCCGCTGAGCGCCACCCGGGTGACGCCTTCGGGGTACCGCTCGGTCGGCGTGGTGACCAGGCCGAGAATGACGCCGGCCTTGTTCAGGCCCTTGGCCCGGTCCACCGGTACCAGGTTGCCGGCGTCGTCCAGGTCGTGCTCCACGAACGTACCGCCCTGGCCCGCGACCATGCCGCTGACCTCGTACGGGTAGATCGTGTTCCGGCGCTTCGAACGCTGCACCTTCTGCGCGTAGTCGTCGAGCGGCAGCAGCCGGCCGGTCGGCGGCTGCTCGATCGAGGTCACGACACCGGCGCCGTGCTGGTAGTAGAACCGCGCGGCGACCGGGTTGATCGAACCGTCCGGCGCCGCGACGTCGCCCTGGACCAGTACCTCTTCGATCCCGGCGCCCGCGGTCATCGGGGCGATGTTGCGCTGCAGCGCGGTCACCTCGTCGACCTGGACGTCGACCACCGGCCAGATCTGCACCCAGACGTGGTTCATGTCGAGCTTCGCGCCGGCCGCGCCGCGCGCGGTCCGGGCCCGGCGGATCGCCTCCAGGCAGTTCGCGATCGCGCGCTCCGCGTGCGGCAGCGACGTGACCTGCCCGTCCTCGTCGCGGGCGACCGCGAACTGGCGTACCTGGGCCAGCGCGACCAGCCGCCGGTCGGCCTCGTTCTCGCGGGCGACGCAGTAATACAGCAGCACGTCCTCCGGCGCGTCCAGCCGGGTGATCCGGAAGTCCCGCAGCCGCCACAGGTTCAGGCGGCGGCCGACCATCGGGTGTACCCCGCGAACGTTGTCGTCCTCGACCATCGACCCGCCGGCCGGGCGATAGGTGAAGTACGAGACCGGCCCACCCGCGCCGGGCGCGACCGCGACCGAGATCCGGCGTACGCGTTGGGCGATCGGCAGGTCGGCGACCATCCGCTGGTACTGATCCGCGGCGTCCTGCTGCGACTCGGGCAGGTCCGGACCGTACAGATAGAGCTCGACAACTGCCTCGTGACCGGCCGGGCGGGCGTCGATCCGCGCGGTCAGCGCCTGTGACAGCGCACTGCCGGCGTCGGCCAGCTCCGCGACCGTACCGACCGTCGTGACCAGGTGGCTCGGACGGTCGTCGATCGTGTAGTCGGCGGTCGCGAACGGCCGGCCGTCGACCACGAAGTCGCGCAGGTCGTGCAGCTCGTACTCGCGGTAGTGCCGCCGGACGAGCACCTCGAGCATCGGCTCCCGCTCGCCCCAGCCACCCTCGAGCCGCTGCGCGAGGAAGCGCACGATCGGCTCCGGGATCGCGGCCAGCGCGTCGATCCGCTCCTGCCGGTTCGGCACGTCCGGCCGCGCGGCCAGCTCGGCGACCTCGTCGCTGACGCCGGCGATGATGGAGGCACGCTCGGCGTCCACCTGCGGCTGGTCGAACCAGCGGAACCGGACGCTCCGCGCGAGGTCACCAACCACCGGGAAGCGCAGCTGCGTCGCCAGTACCAGCCGGTCCAGCAGTTCGTGGACGGACTCGTCGAGCGGCGCGGCCGGCAGCGGCTCGGCGATCCATCGCTGCAGCACCGACGTCACCAGCAGTACGTCCGGAGTGGACCGCAGCTGGGCCAGGAAGATCCGGAAGACGGCCTCCTCCAGCTCCGGGCTCCGCTCCAGACCGGTCACGCCGTAGTTGCTCAGCACCCGAGTCAGCCGGGCCTGGAACTCGGCCGGCAACCCGCCACGATCCGGGTCGAGGCTCCGCAGGTACGTGTAGAAGTACTCGCGCGGACTGTGCACCCGGTTCTCGATGGTGGTGTCCGTACCGGCCGGGCGGTTCCGGCTCAGCTCGACGAAGTCGGCGAACACCGTCATCAGCTCGATCTCCGCGCCGATCGGCGGGCCGTCGTGCGCGGCCAGCTCGGCGCGGGCGGCGAGGTAGTCGGCCAGCATGCCGCCCTCGTCGCGCGGGTCGATGTCGAACCCGAGCAGCATGCTCCGCAGGTCGTCCAGCCCTCGCTCGACCCGCTCGGCCGCGGACTTCTCGCCGGTCCCGTTCGGCAGGTCCAGCTGGACGCCGTTGTGCACCGGAGCAGCTTCTTCAGCCGTCTCGTCCGCCACCGGCTCCAGCCGGAGCAGCGGCGCACCGGTCTCCACCTGGCTGCCCGTCGAGACGAGCAGCTCCTTCACGATCGCCTTGAACGGCGCGTACAGCACCGTCTCCATCTTCATGCTCTCCAGTACGAGCACCGGCGCACCGGACTCAACCTCCGCACCGGTCTGCACGGGCGTCGCCACTACAAGAGCAGGCGCGGGCGAACGCAGTACGCCGCCCTCGTCGCGGCTGACACGGTGCGTCACGCCGTCCACCTCGACCAGATGCACCGGACCATGCGTCGCGGTCACCAGCCGGAACCGCTGCCCGCCGACGACAAGCCGGCTCGTGTACTCGTCCAGCCGCTCCAGCTCGGCGTCCACCACCTTCAGGTGATCGTTGCCGTTCCCCACGCCGACCCGGAACCGCTCCGGGCCGATCCGCGCCACCGTCACCCGGTAGCTCGCGCCGCGCAGCTTCAGGTCGATCGCGCGACCGACCTCGTGCTGCACCTGCGGCCGGCCGCCGTGCGCGGTCTCCAGCAGCCGCGTACGTTCGACCTGCTCGGCGTCCTCGTACCCCTCGATCGCCGCCGCGACCAGTGCGATACCGGAGTGCCGGTGCGATACCAGGCGGCCCTCCGCGCGGACCCGGTCGATCCAGCCGGTGTCGGCGCTGCCGTCGATCACCTCGGGCTGGTCCAGCAGGTCGAGTACGAAACTCTTGTTGGTCGCACCGCCCTCGATCAGCACCGTGGTCGCGGACATCGCCCGGCGCAACCGCGCCAGCGCCTCATCGCGGGTCCGCCCGTACCCGATGATCTTCGCGATCATCGAGTCGAAGTCGGCCGGGATGCTGTCGCCCGCGCTGACCCCGGTGTCGACCCGGATGCCCGGCCCGGCCGGCAGGTCCAGGACGGCGATCCGGCCCGGCGACGGCGCGAAGTCACGGTCCGGGTCCTCGGCGTTCAGCCGGGCCTCGACCGCATGGCCGCTCTCCAGCGGCTTGCTGCCCTCCAGCCGGCCGCCGGACGCGACGTGCAGCTGCGCCTTGACCAGGTCGAACCCGGTGGTCAGCTCGGTGATCGGGTGCTCGACCTGGAGGCGGGTGTTCACCTCCAGGAACGCGAAGCTCTTCTCCCCCGGGTGGTACAGGAACTCGACCGTCGCGGCGCCCTTGTACCCGACCGCGAGCGCGAGCCGCTCGGCTGACGCCTTCAGCTCCTCGACCTGGGACGCGGCCAGCAGCGGCGACGCGGATTCCTCGATCACCTTCTGGTTCCGGCGCTGGACCGAGCAGTCCCGGACGCCGAGCGCCCACGCGGTGCCCTGACCGTCCGCGATCACCTGCACCTCGACATGCCGGGCGCCGGTGACCAGGCGCTCCAGGAACACCACACCGCTACCGAAAGCGCGGGCCGCCTCGTCGCTGGTTCGCGCGTACGCGTCGGAAAGCTCGTCGGCGGAGCGGACCACCCGGATGCCGCGGCCACCACCGCCGGCCGTTGCCTTCAGCATCAACGGGTAGCCGATCCGGTCGGCCGCCGCGAGCGCCGCGTCCAGCGACTCGACCGCGCCACGGCTCCACGGCGCCACCGGTACGCCGACCTCCTCGGCGATCAGCTTCGAGCCGATCTTGTCGCCGAGCTTGCGCATCGCCTCGGCCGAGGGGCCGATGAAGGTGACGCCGATCCGGTCGCACAGCTCCGCGAACGCCGGGTCCTCGGCGACGAACCCCCAGCCGACCCACGCGGCGTCCGCCCCGGTTTCCCGCAGCGCCCGCTCCAGCACGGCCAGGTCGAGGTACGGCCGCGCCGCCGCCGGACCCAGCGGGTAGGCCAGGTCGGCCTCCCGGGCGAAGGTCGCGGTGCGCTCGCTCTCGGTGAACAAGGCCACGGTTTCGATCGGGTCACCGCCTTCGGCGTTGACTTCCCGGACCGCGTTGATCAGCCGCATCGCGGCTTCTCCCCGGTTCACTATTGCGATACGCTTGAACATCGACCGCCTCCGTGTCTCACCCTGAGCTTCGCGGCCCGGGCGCTCTCCTGGATCGCAGGAGACCGCTGCCGCTGGCACAGGGTTTCAGCATGTCGGCATTACCGTCGAGTCGGCCCCCCTCTCAGGCGTGTTTCCTGCTCTGCTAGCCGGAAAATGCCATGCGTTCTGACCCACCCGGACGAAAGACTGCGGTCAAGGGTGGGACTCAGGGAGGGAATCGAGACATGAACGACTTGATCAACCAGCTGCGCGGCGCGGTCGCCGGCCCGGTGCTGGGCCGCGGCGACGACGGGTACGCCGCGGAACTGTCCGGCTTCAACCTCGCGGTGACACACACGCCGGACGTGGTGGTCGGGCTGACGTCCGAAGCCGACGCGGCCGCGGTCGTCCGCGCCGCCGCCGCGAGCGGCACCCCGGTGCGCGTACTGGCCACCGGCCACGGCATCCCGGTGCCGATCCAGGACGGCATCGTGGTGACCACGACCCGGATGACCGGCGTGACGGTCGACGCCGCCACGAAGATCGCGCACATCCCGGCCGGCAGCCGATGGGACGAAGTGATCGCCGCCGGTACGCCACACGGTCTGGTACCGGTGGCCGGCGCGTCCGACCAGGTCGGCTGCATCGGGTACACGCTCGGCGGCGGCCTTGGCCCGCTCGCCCGCACCTACGGCTTCTCGTCCGACTGGGCCCGCGGCTTCCGGATCGTCACCGCGACCGGCGAGGTACTGACCGCGAACGCGACCGAGCACCCGGACCTGTTCTGGGCCCTCCGCGGCGGCAAGGGCGGCTTCGGCATCGTCACCGCGATGGACTTCGAACTCGTCGAGCTGCCCACCCTGTACGGCGGATCGGCGTTCTTCGACGCCGAGCACATCCCGGCCGTACTCGGCACCTGGGCCGACTGGACCAAATCACTCCCCGAGGCCGCGAACTCCTCGGTGGTGATCCTCCGCCTCCCACCGCTCGACTTCATCCCCGCGCCCTTGCGCGGCAAGACCGTCGCGAGCGTCCGGTTCGCGTACACCGGTGACGCCGCCGAAGGTCAGCGCCTGTTCCAGCCGATCCGCGACGCCGGTACGCCACTGATCGACGCCGTCGCCGAGATGCCCGGCAGCGACATCCCGCTGATCCACAACGACCCGAAGGACCCGACCCCGTCCTGGGACCGCGGCCTGCTGCTCTCCGAACTCGACGCCGACTTCGTCACCACGTTCCTCCAGGTGGCCGGCCCCGACCAGCAACTCCCGCTGATCGCCGTCGAACTCCGCCACCTCGGCGGCGCCACCACCCGCGACCTCCCGGAAACCACCGCCGTCGGCGGCCGCACCGGCGCCGCGACCCTGACCATGATCGGCGTCCCCGACCCAACCCTCTTCGACACGGCCCTCCCAGCCGCCGCCGACACCGTCCTCACCGCCCTGAAGCCCTGGATCAATCCCGAAACCACAGTCAACTTCGCCGGCGCCTTCACCATCCCCGGCTCCTACCAAGCCTCCTGGCCAACCAACACCTTCACCCGCCTAACCGACCTCCGAACCACCTACGACCCCAACCGGCTGTTCCCGTACGGGCCGAACCTCTAGCAGTAGGTCAGGCTCGCCCGCGCTCGACGATCGCGGCGTAGAAGGCACGCGCTCGGTCGATCACGTCGACGAGGTCGGCGAGTTGCTTGGGATCGGAGAACCTACCTCGTCGCCGAATCATCGCCTCGAAACGGTCGAGCCAGTCCAAACACCAGGTCGCGTCAGTGGGACGTGTCACCGGGAGGCCGCCAACCGCTACCCAGATCGGGCTGGTGTGGGCATACGTCTGCCCCAGCCCGTCGGCGCGGTCGTCCCCGCGTGCCACTGCCGCGAGCCACAACGACTCCCGAGCATCCACGACGGCTTCCAGCATGGCTTCACGCTGATCGGGGCCGACCGCGACGCTCGCAACCACGCCATCCGGTCCGACAACCTCAAGTTGGCGCACGGCGTGTCCCACTACCTTCGCGCGGATGGGAAGGCAGGTTGCGGTAGCTGTCTCAACGGTCTCGCCGAGACCGCGTCCGGCCACACCGAACTCGAGCCAAGGCCCGGTCGTACCGAAAGTGCGGCCGGCCCGCTGAGCTTCCTGCCAGCCGGCCACCGACAGCTCAGCACCACGGAGGTCCGCGTACGCTCGCGCCCAGCCCGGTGGTGGACCGGACGGCTGGGACAGAAACGAATCGGTCCCCGCGGTCGCGGCCAATCGCAGCCCACAACTCAGCAACCGGTGGTACAAGGCCTCAGTGCCCTCACGGTTGCCGACGCCGACAATGTCGACGGAGTCGACCAGACCCAGAGCGGCATCGGCGACAAGCTCCCGCGCTTCCGGAGCGAACTCCGTTCCGGTGAGATCAGGTAGCCAGTCCGGACGAACGTCCGCGAACACGCGGTCCGGTGAACCGTCGGGCGACATCGGCGCGAACATCGGATGGGTGTAATGGACAGTCGCACCGGCATCCCGGAACTCCTCGGCCGCGACCGAGTTCGGCGGCCAGTCGTCAACGTTCTCGGACCGCGGATGTCCGGTCTGGTAGCGCACCGGAGGTGAGGTGGCGCCGAAGGCCCCGAAATGGCCGAGAAGATCATTTCGATACTCCACGCCGAACCGAGCCACCGAGTCGCCGGTCAAGGCCCGCGGCAGGTCCTGTCCGGCCGACGACTCGAAGGCCTCGCGGTCATAGATCAGTGCGGTCGCCTGATTCCCGGCAACCAGGCTCATCAGGTGCAGACCTTCGCCTTGCTGCATCGAGCATGCTTGCGCCGGACTGCAAACCAAACCGCCGTAGTTCATATGGACGTGCAGATCGGCGCCGTACCAACCCTGGGCGGCACCGTCGTACAGCCGCTCCGGTGCCAGTTCGACCTGGACCGTCTGGTCCGGTGCAACGTCCACGACAACGTCGGCTTCCAGGAACTCGCAGCCGCGGGCGAGCCGGACGGTGACCCGCCCGGCCGGGACATCAAGGACCAGCTCATTGCCATGGAAGAACGGCCGACCACGGATGTCGCGCTTCGGCAGCGCATGCTCCGGATACCACCCGCCGCCACGCTCGTCGACCACACTCCAGCGTGAGGGCGCATCGGAGATCAGCTGGAGTTTGCCCGCGGCTACCGGCTCGACCACGCGGACAGAGTGACCGCCAACTGACAGGTCCGGTGATCCCGCGGTCACGAAGGCCGTCGACAGCTGGGCCGGCACCGAACCTTCGGCCGGTACGAGAATCGTGCACGGCACTTTCGTACCACCGACCGCGAACGGCAGCGGATGACCGACTTCGACGCCGCCGGTCCGCGTGATCACAAGGCCTGGAGCCAATGACGCCGGCAACGCACGGATCAGACCGTCGAGCGGATCCGGCAACGACAGCAGCGCGACCAGAAGCGCGATTTCGTCGGCGCCGCCGGTCTCGACGGGCCGGCCGATGCGGGCGAGGTTCGGACGCGCCGTCAGCTCTGCGACCCGTCCGGGATCGGCGTGCCGCACGAACGGCAACAAGCGCCGGTCGCAATCAGGAGTCTCATCGCCCCAGTCCAGCCCGAGCTCCAACGCTCGGGCCCGATAGCGATCAAGCATCAACCGCACCACCGCCGGCAGCGCGGCGTCATCGTCGTGTTCGCAACACATTGCCGAACCATCGTTTCATTAGATAAAACGGACGGTTCAGAATACTACCCGTGGCGAGCACTCGTCCACGACTGCAGGGATCGCACCGCCGGCCGACCTGCACGGCTCAGCTCGATTCCCCGCACCGTCGCGGCGAGACCTCGCGTGGTACCGATGCACGGAACATTCGCCCGCAGCGCGGCACTCCGAATCAGGTAGCCGGTGGTCACCTCGGCCCGACGCATCAGGCCGGCGGTCGGCGTATTGACCACGAGGTCGACCTCCCCGGCGAGAATGCGGTCCTCGCACGCGGCGAGGATGGCTGCCGGTACGCCGTGATCGCGCAGGAGATCGGCGGTTCCGGGCGTCGCGAAGATGGTGAACCCAAGAGCAGCGAGTCGCCGCACAGGTTGAAGCACGTCCTGCTTGTCCCGATCAGCTACTGAAACCAGCACCGCACCGGCCGACGGCAATGTCTCGCCGGCCGCCGTTCGAGACTTGGCGAACGCAGCTCCGAACGTGGTGTCGATGCCCATGACTTCGCCGGTGGCGTGCATCTCCGGGCCGAGGAGAGATTCGATCGCCCGGCCGTCGGGCGTACGGAAGCGGTTGAACGGCAGGACTGGCGCTTTCACCGCGATCACCGCGCCGACCTGCCCGTCGACGCAGTCACCATGCACGGGGAACATCCCCTCCTCGCGCAGCTCAGCGATCCTTGTACCGAGCATGATCCGCGCCGCCGCCTTCGCCAGCGGCACACCGGTCGCCTTGGCGACGAAGGGCACTGTTCGTGAAGCGCGGGGATTTGCTTCCAGCACGTACAAGACACCTTCGGCCAGGGCGTACTGCACGTTCAACAGGCCAAGTACGCCCAGCCTTCGCGCGATGGCCGCGGTCGAGCTGCGAATCTGCAGCAGTGTCTGGTGGTCCAGCGTCACCGGCGGCAGGACACAGTTGGAATCTCCGGAGTGAATGCCTGCCGGTTCGATGTGTTCCATGACACCGGCCAGGTACAGCTCGTGCCCGTCGTACACCGCGTCGACATCGATCTCCACCGCATCATCCAGAAACCGGTCGATGAGTACCGGATGCTCCGGACCCACCGCGGCGGCCCGGTCCAGGTAGTCAGTCAGGCCCTTCTCGTCGTTGACGACTTCCATGCCCTGACCACCGAGTACGTAGGAAGGGCGTATCAACACGGGATACCCGATCCCGGCCGCCGCCTGGCGCGCCTGCCGGCCGGACGCGGCGGTCCGATGATCCGGGGCCGGGAGTCCCGCTCGCCTCAGGAGTTCCCCGAACGCGCCGCGGTCCTCGGCCCGGTCGATGGCCTCCGGCGGCGTGCCGACGATCGGCACGCCGGCCGTGGCCAGCGCCGCGGCCAAGTTCAGCGGAGTCTGACCCCCGAGCTGAACGATCACGCCGGCAAGTGGACCTGCCTGCCGCTCCGCGTCGATGACCTCCATGACGTCCTCGAACGTCAGGGGCTCGAAGTAGAGCCGATCCGACGTGTCGTAGTCGGTGGATACCGTCTCCGGGTTGCAGTTGACCATGATCGTCTCGTAGCCGACCCGCGCGAGTTCCATCACCGCGTGCACGCACGCATAGTCGAACTCGACTCCCTGCCCGATCCGATTCGGCCCGCTGCCCAGGACCAGCACCGCGGGACGCTCGCGGTGCTTGATCTCCGTCTCCTCGTCGTACGCGGAGTAGTGGTACGGCGTATGGGCGTCGAACTCGCCGGCGCAGGTGTCCACTGTCTTGTACACCGGACGTACACCAAGTTGATGCCGTAGCCGCCGCATCGCCGCCGGCGACGTCCCGCGCAGCGCGGCGAGTTGCCGGTCCGAGAAACCGTGCCGCTTCGCGCGGTACAGCCCGTGCCGGGTGAGCTCCTCGGTCGACCTGACCTCGACCGCGATCTCGCACAGGAGCAGCAGCTGATCGAGGAACCACGGATCGATCCTGGTCGCGGCATGCAGTTGCTCGATCGAGGCACCTGCTCGCAGCGCCGCGACGACATCCTGCAGCCGCCCGTCACCGGGCTGCCGGATCTTCTCCAGCAACTCCGTCCGATCGCCCGGCTCGGTGGCGAACTCCAGCTCGCAGCCTGGCCGCTCCAGCGACCGGAGGGCCTTCTGCAGTGCCTCGGTGAAGCATCGCCCGATCGCCATCGCTTCGCCCACACTCTTCATATGCGTGGTCAGTCCCGCATCCGCGGCCGGAAACTTGTCGAACGCGAAGCGGGGCGCCTTGACCACCACATAGTCCAAAGCGGGCTCGAACGACGCCGGCGTCTGCCGGGTGATGTCGTTCGCGATCTCGTCCAACGTGTACCCGAGCGCGAGCCGGGCAGCGATCTTCGCGATCGGAAAGCCGGTCGCTTTCGACGCCAGCGCCGATGATCGGGAAACTCTCGGGTTCATCTCGATGATGATCAGCCGGCCGTCATCCGGCTTCACGGCGAACTGGATGTTGCACCCACCGGTGTCGACGCCGACCGCACGGACCACCGCGAACGCCAGGTCGCGCATCTCCTGGTACTCGCGATCCGTCAGCGTCATCGCGGGCGCCACGGTGACCGAATCGCCCGTGTGCACGCCCATCGGGTCCAGGTTCTCGATCACGCACACGACGACGGCATTGTCCGCGCGATCCCGCATCACCTCCAGTTCGTACTCCTTCCATCCGAGCAACGACTCCTCGATCAGCACCTCCGAAGTGGGCGATGCCGACAAGCCCGCGCCGGCGATCCGGCGCAGATCGTCCTCCGCGTACGCGATGCCGGAGCCCACGCCGCCCATCGTGAACGACGGCCGAACCACGACCGGATACCCGAGTCGGGTCGCGGCGACGAGGCACTCCGCGATCGACGTGCAGGCCGCCGAGTTCGCCACCTCACCACCGGCCAGCGCGACGATCTTCTTGAAACTCTCGCGATCCTCGGCGCAAGCGATCGCATCGACGGACGCGCCGATCAGCTGCACCCCGTACCGTTCCAGGACGCCGCGCGAGTGCAGCGCCACAGCCGTGTTCAGCGCGACCTGACCGCCGACTGTCGCCAGCAGCGCGTCGGGTCGTTCGCGCTCGATGATCCGTTCCACGAACTCCGGCGTGATCGGCTCGATGTAGGTCGCGTCCGCGACCTCCGGATCCGTCATGATCGTGGCCGGGTTGCTGTTCACCAGCACGACCCGCAGCCCCTCGGACCGCAACACCCGGCAGGCCTGGGTTCCGGAGTAGTCGAATTCGCAGGCCTGACCGATGACAATCGGTCCGGACCCGATGACCAGGACGCAGCCGATGTCCGCGCGCCGCACCCTCAATCCGTTCCGGGTGTCAGGGTCAGGAAACGTTCACGCCAGAGTGCGTAGATCTCCTCCCGGTCGGCGGCCGTAAGTTCGCCGTCGGCCGCCAATTCAGCCATCGAGAACTCACCGCCGGATCTCGTCAGGCCGCCGAACAGCCGCGGCGATATGTCGCGGCCGCGCGCGCCGACCTCCCAGCGAATCCCGGCGAGCTGAAGCCGATGACTGATCTCCGGCGCCGCGCCGAAATTGTCCACCCTCTCGACAATGCTGGCCCGTGGCCGGAGCCGAACGCGATAATTGTCGAACTTCGGGAACTTGTCCTGACGCCGGATCAGGAAATTCTCCAGCACGACATAGTCGAGGCCAGTTGTCAGATAGCAGGTCAGGACGTCCTCGACACTCTGGACAATCGGCTCCGCATTGTTGTTGAACGACGTGTTCAGCAACACCGGCGTACCGGTCAGCTCGCCGAATCGCTTGACCAGCCGGTAGAACCGCTCGTCGGATTCGGCGGCGATGATCTGGACCCGGGCCGATCCGTCGACGTGGGTCACCGCTCCCAGTTCGTCGCGGCGTTCCGGACGCACCGGAAGCACGTAGGACATGAAGTCGTAGTTGGCCTCCGCCGCGGGCAACTCGAAGTAGTCGCCGGCCGCTTCCGGAATCACCACGGGCGCGAACGGCCGGAAGTCTTCCCGGCTCTTGATCAGCTGGTTCACCCGGCTCCGGTTGGCCGCCGGCCTGGGGTCGGCAAGGATGCTCCGGTTGCCGAGCGCGCGCGGGCCGAATTCCGATCTGCCCTGCGCCCAGCCGAGGACAGCTCCCGCGCTGAGGAGCTCTGCCGCCGCCACAACGGGGTCGTCGACCTGTTCGTAGCTGATCAGCTCGCTCCAGGACTTCAATTCGCGGGCGATCTGCTCCGCTGATCCCAGTGCGGGCCCAAAGCTGGCCGACCGCAGCTTCTGCCGCGTGCGCAGGTCTCCGGACCTCGACGAGTACGCCGCCAGCGCGGCGCCTTCGGCCGCGCCCGCATCGTGCGACGCGGGATGCACGAAAACCTCGTCGAACATCCCGGACCGAACGAGCACGCCGTTGAGTGTGCTGTTGTGCGCGACGCCGCCCGAGAAGCAGAGTCGCCGGAGACCGGTCACCCGCGTCCAGTGCTCGAACACGTGCGCCGCGATCGTCTCGACCGCTTCCTGCAGCGCGGCTGCCAGATCGGCATGCTGCTCGGTGAACTGCTCTCCCTTTCTCCGCGGCAGCAGTCCCGCTGATGCGCAGGCACGCGCGACGTACGTGTACGGAAGATCCTCCAGGCCGAGTGCGAAGTACCGATCGTCCGAACGGCCGTAGAGCTCGTAGTCGCCCTCGCCGGTCAACGTGTACAGGCTTTGCACGATGTCCCGGCACTTCTTCGGGTCTCCGTACGGCGCGAGTCCCATGACCTTGTACTCGTCGCCGAAGCCGTAGCCCAGGAACTTCGTCACCGCGAGATAGAGGAAGCCGAGCGAATCGATCAGTGGGAAGGTCTTGAGCGGCTCGAGATGTCCGGCGGCGCCTCGAAAGAGGGTGCCGGACTCGGCTTCGCCGCTGCCGTCCATCACGGCGACCAGCGCTTCCGTCATGCCCGAATTGGCGAACGCGGACAGACCGTGCGCGACATGATGCCGGACGAAGATCAGCTTCTCGTCCGGGAGTTCGGAGCCGAATGATTCCCGTAGGAGTCGCCGAACAATTGCCCGGGCACCCAGTTCACCATCGCCGCCCTGAACGAAACGGTCCTGAACGAGGCCGCGATCGACAAAGTCCTCGGCGAAATTCACGGCGATCGCATCAAGGTCGGACAGCTCGGCCCCTGCTTGATCAAGGCACGCTTGTATCGATCCCATCGGAAAGGCGAAACCTTTCTTGATCCGGTTCAGCCGTTCCTCTTCCACCGCGGAAACCAGTTTTCCGTCATCAAGAAGGCACGCCGCACTGTCGTGATAACCGACCGGATAGATGCACCCATCCACTTCGACCGGACCGCCGGAAACCCCCAGAATCAGCATATCGGTGATTATTCGGGTCCGGCCGGCAAAACGACAAGGCGGCGCATTCTGCCTGGCCTGGAAACTCGCGGCCGTCGTACGGGCCGGTCAGCGGTTGAGTAGGCGGGTCATTGTGCCGGTCAGCAGTTGATTGCGGTCGGGCTGGGTGATGGGGGCCAGTTGGATGCGGCCCAGGCCGACTCGGAGGTCGAGGAACAGGGCGTCGGAGCCGAAGGCCATTCGGTGGGCGCCTACCTCGGTTATCAGCCAGGCGATGTGGCGGGCGGTGGTGCGGGAGCCGCAGAGTTCGAGGGTGATGTTGGGGTGCTGGTTGGCGACGGCCGCCGCGGCTGGGAAGCCGGGTGGGAAGAGGGCGGCGTGGCCCATCAGGAGTTCGACTGATGGGTACCGGGCGGCGACCGTGGCGAAGTGCTCGGGGGCGCACCATGGGGAGCCGAACATGCCGTGGGACAGGACGAGGCGGTCGTGTTCGGCGGCCAGTTCGAAGGCGGGGGCGTACGCGGGGCCGTCCAGGGCGTACTCGTGGGTGTCCGGATGGAGCTTCAGGCCGACGATGCCGGGGCGGGTGAGCAGGTCGGCGGTTCGGGCGCGCGCGTCGGGGGCGTGCGGGTCGAACACGGCGTACCCGAGGAAGCGCCCGGGATAGCGGTCGATTTCGTCGAGCAGCAAGGCGTTTCCGGCGGCGGCGTCCGGGCCGATCGCGAGCAGGTGCGAGACGCACATCGTGCTGACGCCGCACTGGTCCATCACCCGGACCAGGCTCGCGGTCGAACTGTCCGGGATCGCGAACGCGTACCAGGAGCCGAGATGCCCGTGCGCGTCGATGATCATCCGATCAGCTCCAAAATGTTGCCACCGGCAATCAGCTCGACCTGGTCGGCCGGTAGCTCAAGATGATCGAGCTGGTACCGCGGACCGGCGTCGTCGGTGATCGGTGCGCCGGTGCCGAACAGGACGCGATGCGCGCCGTACCGCCGTACCACCCACTCGACCGACAGATGCCCGCACAACGTCGCGGTGTCGACGCGGAGCTGAGGATGTACGTCCATCAGGTCGGCGAGCTCACGCAACGCGCGGTAGCCGGTGTTGATCAGCACGATCCGCAGCCCCGGTACCGAGCTCGCGAGTTGATGCACCGAACCCGGGCTCTCCAACGCGAGCAGTACGGTCACGTCACGCTCGGCCAGCTCGCGCGCGGTCGCCAGGCCGTGCGACCCGGTCAGCAAGAACCTGTGCTCCGAAGGACATAACCGTACGAGCCGCGCGTCGGCCGGCGCCTCGCGTCCAAGCGGACCGGGTACGACGATCGGTACGCGGATCAACCGTGGATCGACCGGAAGCTCGGCCATCGCGGTCGGGTCGTAGTACAGGTCGTGGGAGTGCACGACGCAGGCCGCGTCGATCGCGATCCGGTCGAGCTCGGCCAGCAGGCCCGGTGCGTCCTTGCTCGGTACGTCGTCCGTCGGCACCGGGCCGATGATGCGGTTGACATCGACGACCCGCATCAGCGCTGCCTGGCGAGCAGGTCGTTCGCCTGCTTCGCCGCGTCGTCCAGCCCTTGCCGCGGCGTCTTCTTCCCGGTCAGTACGGCCTGGATCTGCACCGCCAGCAGGGCCATGATCTGCCGCGCCGCCGGATTCACCTCACCCGAGTACGCGTACTGCAACGCGTCGTCGAACTTCTTCGACCGCGCGTCGGCCGCCGGTACGGGCGCATCGGTCCGCGGTGACAGGAAGTCCGACGCGGTCGCCATGCTGATCTCCTGCTTCGGCTGCGTCATGAAGCTGAGGAACTTCTCGGCGGCGTCGACGTTCTTCGAGCCCGCGTTCACCGCCAGTCCCCCGGGCAGGCCGAAACCGACCCGCTTCTTGTTCTGCAGTGGTACGCCGACGATTACGTTCGCGGCGCCCCAGCTCGCGGACACCGTCCGTACGTCGGTCAGCGTGTTCGTGAAACCCATCGCGACCTGCCCACGGCCGAGCGCCTGATCGGCGACCAGGTTGGTGTTGCTCAGCGCGGTCTTCGGTACGGCGCCCTCGTCGTACAGGCCCTTCAGGAACGTCAGCGCCTCGACACCGGGCGCCTGGTCGAACGCGACCTTCTTGCCGTCCGCGGCGAACACCGAACCGCCGGCCTGCCAGAGCAGCGGGTAGAAGCTCAGGTTCAGCGAGGTCTCCGGCGAGGCGGAGTAGTCGAGCGTCGCGACCCCGGCCTGCTTGAGCTTCGGCGCGGCGGCCTTGATCTCGTCCCAGGTGTCCGGCGGTTTGCTGATCCCGGCCTTGTCGAGCAGCAACTTGTTGTAGATCGTGGTGGTGACCGTGTGGTAGATCGGCACGGCGTACAGCTTGCCGTCGACGGTCAGCGCATCGAGCGCACCGGGCAGGAACTTGTCCTTGTCCTTCTCCAGCACCTTGTCGACCGGCGCCAGCGAACCACCGGTGACGAACTGCGGGATCTGGTCCGGACCGAGCAGCAGGACGTCCGGGCCCTTGCCGCCGGAGAACGCGGTCGCCAGTTTCTGGTCCCGGTTCGCCCACGGCTGCTGCTCGATCCGCAGGTCGACGTCCGGGTTCGCCGCCTCGAAGTCCTTCTCGATCGATCCCCAGTACGCGGTCGACTTCTGCTCGTTCGCGATCACCGGGTACATCCAGACGGTGACGGCCGGTTTGGCCGCCGTCTTCCCCTGGCAGCCGGCCGCCGCCAGGGCGATCGCGGCGACGGTCACCAGGCTCACGAACCGGTTGCGGCGCATCCGACCTCCCGCTGCTCTCTTTTCGGCCATGACCGAAAATACAGCGGAAGAACCCCGTGCAGTCAACACCTGGTGGCGACCCGACGCCGAGTGGTTACCGGCGACCGGTCCGCCGCGGCTCGGCCTTGTCCTGGCCGGCCTGCTTCTGCTCCGCGGCCAGGCGGCGGACGTCGGCCTGCGTCGCGCGCTCGTGTTGCAGCCAGTCCGGGTCGGCGGCCTTGATCTCCTCGATCTCGGCCGTGGTCAGCGCGTCCGTGACGCCGGCCCGGGCCAGGCCGCTGATCGACACCCCGAGCTTGGCCGCGACCACCGGGCGCGGGTGCGGGCCGTCGCGCCGGAGATCCCGCAGCCACTCCGGCGGGTCCGCCTGCAGCGCGTCCAGTTCGTCGCGCGAAACCACCCCGTCCTGGAACTCCGCGGGCGTCGCCGGCAGGTACACCTCGAGTTTCTTCGCCGCGGTGGCAGGCTTCATCGTCTGCGTGGTTTTCCGGGGAGTATTGCGCGCCGTCATGGCAGCAGCGTAACGCCCGGTAACCTCAGCACCGTGACCGGATTCCGGCTGGGCTACGTTCCCGGCGTGACACCCGCCAAATGGGCCCGGATCTGGGCCGAGCGGCTGCCCCGGGTTCCGCTCGAACTGGTCCAGGTCACCGCCGCGGAGGCGCCCGGACTGATCCGGGCCGCGGAGATCGGCGCGGCGTTGCTGCGGTTGCCGATCGACCGCGCCGGGCTGCACGCGATCCCGCTGTACGTGGAGCAGTCGGTGGTCGTCGTACCCAAGGACCACCTGATCACCGCGGCGGACGAGGTCACGGTGGACGATCTCGCCGACGAGCTCACACTGCATCCGCTGGATGACGTACTCGAGTGGGACGGGCCGCCCGGGCGAGTGATCGAGGACCGGCCGGTACGCACCGGGGAGGCGATCGAGCTCGTTGCCATGGGCACCGGCGTACTGGTCGTACCGCAGTCGCTGGCAAGACTGCATCACCGGAAGGACCTCACGTACCGGCCGATGGTGGGCGTACCCGAGTCGCAGGTGGCACTGAGCTGGCCGGAGGACTCGACTTCCGAGCTGGTCGAGCAGCTGATCGGGATCGTCCGCGGACGGACGGTGAACAGCACCCGCGGAAGCACGCCGGCCACGAAACCCCAGAAGCCCGCCGCGCCCCGGAAGGAGGGCGCGCCCCGGAAGGGTGCCAAGGTGAGCGGTCCGCGCGGGAAGAAACGGCGTCGCTAGAATTCGGTTGAGTCTTCAACTACTATGGCGGCATGGCGATCTTCCGGTTGAACCACGCGGTCCTGTACGTACGCGACGTCGCGGCGAGCGTCGCGTTCTACCGAGACGTCCTCGGCTTCGGGTACACCGAGACCGGCGACGCCATTCCCGGCGCGGCGTTCCTGCGGGCGCCGGGGTCCAGCAACGACCACGACCTCGGGCTGTTCCAGATCGGTTCGCAGGCGGCGCCGTCCGGTGCCGGGCGGACGTCGGTCGGGCTGTACCACCTCGCCTGGGAGGTGGACACGCTCGGTGACCTGGAAGAGCTGGCCGCGGCGCTCGGCGCGCACAGCGCTCTTGTCGGCGCATCCGACCACGGCACCACCAAGTCGCTGTACGGGCGGGACCCGGACGGGCTCGAGTTCGAGATCGTCTGGATCATCCCGGCCGCGCTGCTCACCGACGAGGACCGGAACAAGACCGGCATCGCGCGCCTGGACCTCCAGGCCGAGATCGCCAAGTACGGCCGCGAGACCCACAGCGGCGTCGGGATCTCCCGCACCAACGCCTGACCTCAGCCGTAGGCGATCCGCCAGGCGACACGGGGTAAGCCACGCGGCGGGGTTCAGCCGCGGGTGATCCGCTCGGCGATGCGGAGTGAGTTGGCGAGGACGGTGAGGACCGGGTTGACGCCGCCGTTGGTGACGTGGAGCGAGGCGTCGGCGATCCAGACGTTGTCGTGACCCCACACCCGGCCGTTCGGATCGGTCACCGACCGGGCCGGGTCCGTGCCCATCCGGCAGCTGCCGGCCTGATGCTGACCGGTACTCGCCTGACCCCGGCTGCCAGCCTCCCCGACCGCCGTCCGCACGGCGCCGGCCTCCTCCAGCCACGCCTTCGCCTTCGCGCTCATGAACGCATGCGCGCGAACATCCTCCGGATGGATCGACCCACTCGTCACCACCACCGGATTCCCGAACCGGTCGACCACGGACCGATCGACCCGTACCCGCGACTCCGCCGACGACATCTCCTGGATCGGCCCGACCACCCGCACCATCCGCTGCAGTTCCCGCCGCAGCGCCTGCTTGCTCGCCAGGCCGGTCCGCGGGATCAACCCGGCACTCGTCAGATAGTCGTACGTGGCGGCGGGCGTCGGCACGAACTCGTTCGCGAGCATCCCACCGCCGACGATCCCATCGTTCCCGTGCCGGAAGTCGCAGGTCGCGATCGACACCCCCGGCCCGGCGAAATCGGTCACTTCGTCGTCGAACAGCCCGACCGCGCCCGCGTACACGTGTGCCTGCAGGTGGCGGCCGACCTGATCCTGGTTGTTGCCGATCCCGTCCGGCTCGCCGTCGTGCGCGCTGTTCAGCAACAACCGCGGCGTCTCGGAGGCACCCGCGGCCACAACCACCTCGGCGCAGGAAACGGTGCGTCGCCAAAGCTGGCCGTACGCATCGGTGGCCACCAGCGCGACGCCGACGACTCGGCCGGCTGAATCCGTCACCAGCCGTTCGGCGGTTGTCTCAATGACGAGAGTGCAGTTGCCGGTGGCGAGCGCGGCCGGAAGGGCAGTGTTGTGCGTACCGCCCTTCGCCTCGACCGGGCAGGCGAAGCCGACGCACTGCGCGCAACGTACGCAGGCGGACCGTCCTTGGTAGTCGGTCGAGTTGATCAGTAGAGGTACGTCGAGCGTGCCCCAGCCGAGCCGTTCGGCCGCCTCCGCCAATCGGTGTGTTGGCCCGGTGCGTGGAAGTGCAGGCATGGGCAGCGACCGCGGCTCGTGCCACGGGTCGGTGCCGCCGCCGCTCACGCCGAAGCGTTGTTCGGCGAGGGAGTAGTACGGGTCCAGGTCTTCGTACGAGATCGGCCAGTCGGACAGGGCGCTGCCTTCGGGTACGCCGTACGTCGACGCCATCCGGAAGTCCAGTGGTACGAAACGCCAGGCCTGCGCGCCGTACACCCGGGTGCCGCCGCCGACCGTGAACGCGTTGTTTCCCCAGCCACCGTCCGGTGGGAGTACGCGGGTCCGCACGCCGTCGACCACCGAGATCCGCGGGCGGCCGTGCGGGTCCGGGTCGGTCGGCGCGGGTAGTCCGGCGACGGAGCGTGGGTTTCGCAGGTGGTCGCGGGCGAGGTCGGACGTCGCCGGATAGCTGCCCAACTCCACGACCAGGACCGAACGCCCCGACTCAGCCAACACCTGCGCGGCCGCTCCCCCGCCCGCTCCCGAGCCGATCACCACACAGTCGTACCGCTCCGCCAACGCGTCCCTGGCCGTCACCACCAGCCGCGCGCCGGCCGCCTCGAACTCCCGCGACCGCCACCCCACCGACTCCCAGCCCGCCGCGCTTGAGTAGTACCCCTGCACCACCAGCCACACCAACCACCCGACATCCCCACCACCCAACAACCCACCCAGCGCCTCCCCCGCGCGGGCTTCGGCGGCGACCGCGAGGCCGCGTTCGACCCGCGGGAGCCAGTCCGGCCGGTCCGTCGTCAGCACCCGCTCGACGAACTCCACCACTCCGCCGGCCGCCGACGGACTCTCGTCCCCCGGCACGACCACATCCGCCAACCACTCCAGCAATCCCCGCTGCTCTTCAGTAAGCCGCACCCCCAAATCCTTCCACGCCCAACGCGTACCGAAGAACAGGAGGTGTTTCGGCCCAGCTAGTGCACCTGAGCGCGCGACCCGCCACGCGTACACCGTCTCAGCAGTGCACTACCTGTCCTTCAGTACGCCAGTCAGCGCATCACGTACGCGGCGATCGTGCGGGCGCAGTCGATCGACTCGGCGTGGGACGTGTCGACCTCGACGTCGTACTTCACGCCCTCGTGCACCACGACGGCCTGCTGTGCGGCCATGCCCTTGGCGCGGTCGCCACGGGCGATCTCGCGGCCGGCGGCGACGGCAGGGTCACAGTGGACGCCGGCCCAGACCGTCTCCAGGTCGCCGATCGCGTCCTTCCACCGCTGTTGCGAGGACGGGCCGCCGAGGAACACGTCGTCGACGATCACCCGCCCGCCGGCGCGGCACATCGCGACGATGCCCGCGAGCCAGGCCGCGTCCAGCCGGCGGAATCCGGGCCCGACCGTCACCTCGCCGTCCGGACCGATCACGATCCCGTCGGCGGAGCCGTCCATCCCGGCCGGCAGCGCGTCCACGAAGTCGTCGACGCTGAACGCCAGCCACGGCTCGTCCAGTACGGCCTGGAGGCATCGCACGATCCCGGTCTTCCCCGAGCTGGACCCACCGTTGACGATGATCAATCGAGCTGTCACCGCGCCAGATTAACCGCGCGCACCGAGCCCGGTGGCGGAAGCGGCCCCGACGTCCGGCCCGGTAGCTCTTCGGACGGGTATCGTCCGAGGATGTGACGGATCAGAAAGAGCCTGCCGGGCCGGACTCCACCGCGGCGGCCACCGAGCCCGCGGGCACCGGCAGCACCCTGCACGACACGGCCCGGCTGGCGGTGATCGTCGGTGCGCTCGGGGTCGTGTTCGGGGACATCGGCACCAGCCCGATCTACACCCTGCAGACGGTGTTCAACCCGGCTGACCCGCACCCGGTGCCGGTCAGCGACAACAACGTGTACGGCGTGGTGTCGCTGATCTTCTGGTCGGTGATGATCATCGTCACCGTCACGTACGTGATGCTCACGATGCGCGCCGACAACGACGGTGAGGGCGGCGTGATGGCGCTCATCACGCTGCTGCGCAAATGGCGCTCCACGCACCCCGGCCGGCGGGCCGCCGCGGTGCTGGCGACGGTGGGCCTGTTCGGGGCGTCGTTGTTCTTCGGCGACGGCATGATCACCCCGGCGATCTCGGTGCTGTCGGCGGTCGAGGGACTCAAACTGGTCGAGCCGTCACTCGGCCAGTACGTCATCCCGATCACCGCGGTCATCATCACCTTGCTGTTCATGGCCCAGCGCCGGGGTACCGAATCGGTCGGCCGGGTCTTCGGGCCGGTCATGATCGCCTGGTTCACGGTCATCGGCGTGGCCGGGATCGGCGGCATCTTCACGCACCCGCAGATCCTCAAGGCGCTCTCCCCGACGTACGCGATCGGGTTCCTGGCCGGGCACTTCCACATCGCGTTCTTCGCGCTCGCGGCGATCGTGCTGTCGATCACCGGCGCCGAGGCGCTGTACGCGGACATGGGGCACTTCGGCCGCAAGGCGATCAGTCGCGGCTGGCTGTTCCTGGTGCTGCCGGCCTGCACCCTCAGCTACATGGGCCAGGGCGCGCTGATCCTGAAAGACCACGCGAACATCAGCGGCCCGTTCTTCCTGCTGGTGCCGAGTTGGGGCCGGCTGCCGCTGGTGCTGCTGGCCACGGCCGCGACCGTGATCGCGTCGCAGGCGGTGATCACCGGCGCCTACTCGGTGATGGCGCAGGCCGCCCGCCTCGGGTACCTGCCGCGGTTGCGGGTCACGCACACCTCAGCGACCACGATCGGCCAGATCTACGTACCGTTCGTCAACTGGCTGCTGTTCGTGTCGGTGCTGACGCTGATCTTCGCGTTCCGCAGTTCGGCCGCGTTGGCGTACGCGTACGGGATGACCGTGACCGGGACGATCAGCATCACGACGCTGCTGTTCTTCTATGTCGCGCACTACCGCTGGAACGTCCCGAAGTGGCTGATCGCGCTCGGCGCGGTCCCGCTGCTCACGGTCGACCTGCTGTTCATCGCGGCCAACCTGACCAAGCTGCTGCACGGCGCGTGGCTGCCCCTGCTGATCGCGCTGACCGCGTTCATCGTGATGACTACCTGGCAGCGCGGTCGCGAGGTCGTCACCCGCGAGCGGGAGCGGGCCGAAGGTTCGCTGCAGGAGTTCATCGACGAGCTGAGCTCCGGCAAGCTGGCCGTCCGGACGGTCCCGGGGACGGCGATCTTCCTGAACCGTGGTGGCGTCAGCGCCCCGCTGGCGCTGCGCGCCAACGTCCGGCACAACGAGGTCCGGCACGAGCATGTGGTGATCGTCGCGATCGACACCGAGCCGGTGCCGCGGGTCGCCGACGAGAACCGGGTGACGGTGAACGACCTCGGGTACGGCGACGACGGGATCACCCACGTCACGATCAAGTTCGGCTACATGGAGCGCCCGAACGTACCGGCCGCGCTGGCGCTGCTGGATCCGGCCGACTCCGAGGGACCGCTGGATCTCGACCAGGCGTCGTACTTCCTGTCCAAGATCGAGCTCCGGCGCGGCAAGGCGCGGACGATGGCCGGCTGGCGCAAGCAGTTGTTCCTGGCCACCTCGCACATCACCGCGGACGCCGCCGAGGCCTTCAGCCTGCCCCGCGACCGGACCGTCATCATCGGCTCGCACGTCGAGGTCTGACCACGTTTGACTTCAACTTAACTTGAGCCTTTAGCGTTTCGGCTCATGACCACCGATTTCTCCGAACCCCCCGCGGACGTTGACGAATCGTCCGCGGGCAGTTGGGGCGAGCTGTTCTCGCGGACCTACCTGGCCAGTGTTTCGGTCCTGGCCGGCGGCGTCGCGCTGTACGCGATCAACCTGTACTTCACCGCCGCGCTGATGCCGTCGATCGTCGACGACATCGGCGGCGCGGCGTACTACGCCTGGGTCTCGACCGGCTTCCTGATGGCGGCGGTGATCGCCTCGATGCTGGTCAGCCGGATCGTCGGCGCCTGGGGCGCGTCGACGGCGTACCTGATCGGCTTCGGCGTGTTCGGGCTCGGCACCCTCGCGAACCTGCTGAGCCCGACCATGGAATTGCTGGTCGCGGGCCGGATCGTGCAGGGATTCGGCGGCGGCCTGCTCGCGGGGCTCGGATACGCCGTCATCAGCGCGGCGCTGCCCGCGCGGCTGTGGACTCGCGCCACCGGCTTGATCTCGGCGATGTGGGGCGTCGGCACGCTGGTCGGGCCGACCCTCGGCGGTCTGTTCGCCGAGCTGGGCGCGTGGCGCGGGGCGTACGGCTTCCTGCTGCTGGTCGCGATCGTTCTCGCGGTGCTGACCCGGCGAGCGCTTCCGCACGGCGGCGGCTCGCCCGACCGTACGCCGCTGCCGGTCTGGTCGCTGGTGCTGCTGACGCTGACGGCGGCCGCTTTCAGCGTCAGCTCGACGGTGCCGCACGGTGCGCCGCTGGTGGCGGCGCTGATCGCCGGTGTCCTGCTGCTCGTCGCGTTCCTGCTGGTCGAGATGCGCGGCCGGACCAGCGTGCTGCCCGCGCGGACGTACCGGCGCGGCAGCCCACTGAAGTGGGTGTACCTCACCGTCGCCGCGCTCTGCGCCGGCGTCATGACGGAGGCCTTCATTCCGCTGTTCGGCCAGAAGCTCGCCGGGCTCTCGCCGCTGCTCGCCGGGCTGGTCGGCGCCGGGATCTCGGTCGGCTGGGTGGCCGTGCAGGTGTTCAGCGTCAACTTCGGCGACCGCGCCGCCCGCCGCGCGATCCGGGTCGCCCCGGCACTGCTGACGGTGGGTCTGGTCGCCTACGGCCTGCTGCAGGCGAACAACGCGTCGGCCGTGCTCGTGGTGGCCTGGGCCGCCTCGTTGTTCGTCGGCGGCGTCGGCATCGGCCTGGCGTTCCCGCACCTGAGCGTCGCCGCGCTGAGCAGCTCGGACGACCCGGGCGAAGGCGCGAAAGCAGCCGCCGGCCTCAACACGACCGAGCTGATCGCCAACACCGTCGCCTCAGCCATCGCCGGCACCTTGGTCAGCCTGGGCGGCACCTCCCACGTGGACGGCGCCCGCCTGATGGCCCTCGGCATCGCCGCCTTCACCGCTCTCGCCCTCATCGCCGCCTTCCGCGCCACGGCTGCTCCTCGCCACTGACGGGTTATGTGACCGCTGGCACGTTACAACCCGCCAGCGGTCGAACAACCTGCTAGTGCGCGGCGCACTAGAGCCAGGGTGGGAGCGGCGCGGCGGGGGCCCCGTCGGCGGTGAGGACATCCGCGTACGGGCGACCGGCGAGGTAGGCGGCGAGCTCCGGGAGTGGGGCGGTGAGGTCGGGTACGTCGCCGCGTTGCTGGCGGATGTCCGTGCACAGGGCGTCCAGGAAATCAGCGGGCAGGTCGGCGAAGGTGATGCCCGTGCCCAGGTCGACCGCGTGGATCAGCACCTCACGCGACCGCATCCACGGGATCCGGGTCGCCGGGACCACCGCGCCCTGAGCGGTCCGGATCCGCGCCTGCCACTGCTCGTCCGTCAGCTCACCGAACGCCTCGGACAGCACCCGCGCCGACGAGTCGAACCAGGTCCGCAGCTCGTCGGCCGGGCGGCCCGACGCCGCCTCGATGTCGGCGTTGCGGGCCTCGCGCGACGGGTACATCGGCCGCTCCTCGCCGGTGCGGGCCCAATGCACCAGATTGCCGAGCGCCGCCGCGTTCAGCGACAGATGCGCGGCCACGTGACCGCGTGTCCACCCCGGCAACAGCGATTCTCCGTCGAGCTCCGCCAGCGCGCCGCGGCACAGCTCGGTACCTTCGTCGATCCACTCGTGCACCCGGTCCATGAGGGGAACGTAGCCGACGACGGCGCGGGTTGTTGCGGCGGTGGGGTGATCTGGTGAGACTGAGCCGGTGAAGGATGGCCGCTGATGGTGACGACGATCGGAGTGGTGGGGCCGGCTGACCTGGTCACCTCCAGTAGCCGGATCGTCAAGGGGTTGCGTGGGGTCGAGGTCGTTCCGCTGCGGTACCGGCGCGAGACCGACACGCCGAAGGTGATGGCCGGCGCGCCGGGCAGTGTCGACGCCTGGCTGTTCACGGGCGTCGTCCCGTACCAGATCGCCGCCGCGCAGGACCTGCTCGATCGGCCGGCCGCCCACGTGGAGTACACCGGCGCGACGCTGATGCGCGCCCTGGTCCAGCTGCTCCGCGAGGGGCGGGACGTGACTTCGCTCAGCATCGACGTACTCGATGAGGCCGAGGTCCGCGAGACGTTCGACGAGGTCGGTCTGCCGACGAAGGGCGTCCGCGTACTCCCGTACCGCCCTGGTCTGAGTCTTGACGACATCCTCGCCTTCCACCACCAGGCCAAGGCGACCGTCGCGATCACCTGCCTGCGATCCGCGTACGAGAAGCTGCGTACCGAACAGGCAACGCTACGCCTGGCGCCATCGGTTCACTCGGTGCGTACGGCGGTCAACAGCCTGCTGCTCAGGCATGACGCACTGCGCAGTGATGACGCGCAGATCGCCCTCGGCCTGGTCGAGATCTCGCCGGACGCCGAGGCCGCGCTGCACCGCGAGGCCGGCACGCTCGGCGGCAGCGTGATCCGGTACGACGACAAACGCTGGCTGGTGATCGCGACCCGCGGACCGCTCGAGCAGGCGACCGCCGCGTTCACCGAGCTCGGCATGCTGACGCGGTTGAAGGAGCAGTTCGGTCCGGTCCGGATTGGGTTCGGCATCGGCGGGTCCGGCACCGAGACCGAGGCGCTGGCCCGGCGCGCGCTCGGCCGCGCGAAGACCGCGGGGCGTACGGCCGCCGTCGTGTCGCTGCGCAACGACATCGACCTGGTACTGGTCGGCGGTGCCCCGCCGCGTGCCCAGCAACGGTCGAAGCTGCATCTGCTCGCGCAGCGGGCCGGTCTCTCGAAGGCGACCCTCGAACGGCTCCAGGAGCTCGTCCGCGCCACGCCGGAGGACGGTCTGACCACCCGCTCGGTCGCCGACCACCTGGGCATCCAGCCGCGGACCGCCCGGCGGGTCCTGAACCGGCTGGAGCGGGCCGGCCTGGCCGACGCGACCGGGACCCAGCTCGGTACCGGCAGCGGCCGCCCGCTGGTCGTTTACCGCGTTCATCTCTGATCAGTTCCCGAACGGTTGACGCACCAATGCACGTCCGGCTAATTTCAGCCATGACCGTAATTAGGTGCGCGCTGGCCCGGGAGGCCTTGTGGACAAGCGATTCGCACGACGACTGATCACCGCCTTGCTCGGACTCACCCTCGCCGTGAGCGTTTCGGCCCCGGCCGGCGCCTCGATTCCGGCCACGACCGAAACTCCCGTGGTCACCAGCCTCGGGCCGGCGTCCGCCGTCACTTCGACCAGCGTCGCCGAGCAGGTCGGCGACCGGATCTGGACCATCACCTCCGGCGTCTCGCCGGTCCAGGTCGGCGCCTTCGACCCGGTCGCCAAGACCGTCGACCGCAAACTCTCGCTGCCCACCGGCGCCGGCGCGTGGGCGATGACGCACATCGGCACGGACCTCTACATCGGCCTGTACACGCCCGGCGATGTCTACAAGGTCGACACCACCACCGGCACCGCCACGAAGGTCGCGCGGTTCGGCTCGTTCATCTGGTCGATCGCCGCCACGCCCGACGGCAAGATCGTCGCCGGCACCTATCCGGACGGCGCCGTGCACGAGTACGACCCCGCGACCGGCGCGACCCGCGCGTACGGCGCAGCGGTCGCCGGTGAGCAGTACGTCCGCAGCATCGCCGCCGACGCGACCACGATCTACGCGGGCGTCGGCACCAAGGCGCACCTGATCGCGATCGACCGCGCCACCGGCGAACGCCGTGACGTGCTGCCCGCGAAGTACGCCGACCGGACGTTCGTCGCCACTCTCGCGCTGGACGGGACGAGGCTCGCCGCGAGCCTCTCCCCCACCGGCACGATGCTCGTGTACGACACCCGCGACCTGAGCAATCCGGTCGAGGTGCAGACGCCGGGCGGCGATCAGTACATCACCGCGATCACCTTCGCCGGAGCCGACCTCTATCTCGGTACGCGCCCGTCCGGGTCGCTGTTCCGGTACCGCGACAACACGCTGACGCGGCTCGGTTCGCCGTACGACGGGGCGTACTTCAACCGGATCTTCGTCGACGGCGCGACGATCCGCGCCGAACTCACCAGCCAGGTCGTCGACTTCGATCAGGCGACCGGCACCTTCACCGGCACCGATCTCGGCCAGGCCGGACTGCCGCCCGCGCCGGAGCAGGCGATGGCGATCGCGGCCACCTCGACGTCCGTACTGGTCACCGGCAAGGCCGGTATCCAGGTCCACGACCTCGCGACCGGCGCCAGCACCCGCGCGTTCCTGCCCGGCGAGGCCAAGACCCTCACGCCGGTCGGTCGCAGCGTCTACCTCGGTGTGTACACGCTGGCCCGGCTGTGGCAGATGAAACCGGACGGCTCGGACCTGCACGAGCTCGGTCAGATCGGCAACGAACAGACCCGCCCGACCGACGAGGCGTACGACGCGCGCTCGCGGACGTGGCTGATCTCGACCGAGCCGGACTACGGCAAGTTCGACGGCACTCTGGTCGAGCAGCACCTGGACACGGGACAGCGCGAGGTGCACCGCGGCGTCGTACCGCATCAGTCCGTCCGCTCGGTCGCCACCGGCGACGGGATCGCGTACCTCGGCGGCGCGACCCGGAACAGCCTCGGCACCGACCCGATCTTGCCGGCGGCAACCATCGTCGCGTTCGACCTGCGCCGGAACAAGACGCTCTGGGAGACCACGCCGCTGACGAAAGCGCAGAGCTACAGCGACGTCGTCCTGTACCGCGGCCGCCTGTACGCGACCACCGACGACGGCCGGCTCGTCGTACTCGACCCGCGCACCGGCAAGGTCGTGACCAGCACGACCATCGGGACCAGTCAGAGCCGTCTCGTGATCGCCCGCGCCGGCTTGTACGGCACCGACAGCCGGCGGGTCTTCAAGCTCACGCCCGCGCGCACCGGCGCCCCGACGGTCACTACTGTGGTCGAGGGACTCGGCGCGCAGATCTACAGCTACCCGCTGATCACCGCATCGCACACCGGCGACGCGCTGTACACGATCAAGGGCCGCGACCTGGTCCGGATCACGAAGCTGCCCTGAAGGGATTGCCGGAATGGACAACAGTCAGCTCGCCAAGGACGGTGGCCCGCCGGTCCGGACCGATCCGCTGCCGTCGGTGATGGATGCCAGCGGCCGGCGGTTCGGCGACGACGAGATCAAGGCGGTCGAGCGGGTGCTCCGCAGCGGCATGCTGTCGGCGACCTGGGGTACCGAGGTGCCCGCGCTGGAGCTGGAGTTCGCGAGCCTGCTCGGCGCCGGGTACGCGGTCGCGTGCAGCTCCGGTACGGCCGCACTGCACTTGGCCGTGGCCGCGGTGAACCCGGAGCCAGGCGACGAGATCATCACCACGCCGATCAGCGACATGGGTACCGTCTTCCCGATCCTGATGCAGAACGCGGTGCCGGTGTTCGCGGACGTCGATCCGATCACCGGCAACCTCACACCGGAGACGGTCGCGGCGGCGATCACGCCGCGGACAAAGGCCGTCATCGTCGTACACCTCTTCGGCAAGCCGGCCGCGGTACGGGAGCTGCGTGCGCTGTGTGACGAGCACGGCATTCTGCTGATCGAGGACTGTGCCCAGGCGTACCTCGCGCCCGTCGGCGACACGTACGTCGGGCGGATCGGGCACATCGGTTGCTTCAGCCTGCAACAGACCAAGCACATCAGCGCCGGTGACGGCGGACTCACGGTCACGGACGACGCCCAGCACGCCCGGCGGATGCGGTTGTTCGCCGACAAAGGCTGGCCGCGCGACACCGATGAGCGTACGTACCTGTTCCTCGCGCTGAACTACCGGATGACCGAGCTGGTCGCGTCCGTCACGCGCGCCCAACTGAACCGCGTCCGCGGCGTGGTGCAGGACCGGCGCGCCGCCGCGCTACGGGCGACGGCCGCGATCGCGGACCTGGCCGGCGTGACCGCGCCGCCGGACGGGCACGATCACGTGTACTGGCAGTACCCGCTGATCATTTCCGAAGCGGCCGGGGACATGCGCGAGTGGGCCGCCGCGCTCACCGCCGAGGGCATTCCGGCGAACGGTGGCTACCTGACCAGCCCGCTGTACGCCGCGCCGGCCGTCCGGGAGCGCGTCACGTACGGCAAGTCCGGGTTCCCGCTGCGCGACGTGTCGTACCCGCCTGGTCTCTGCCCGAACGCCGAGGAACTGATCGACAACCGTCTCCTCGTCCTGCCCTGGAACGAGAACTACTCCGATCGCGATGTCGACGACATCGTCACCGCGATCCGGAAGGTCCACCGCGCTTTGGAGGCGTCATGAGTACGGAGCCGGTGCTGCTCGACTGCGACATTCTGGTCGGGCACGACGTGACGACCGGGCGCTGGGGTGAACCGGAGCGGGTGCGGGAGGTGTTCGCCGCGGGCGGGATCTCCGGCGGGGTCGTGTCGGCGCTGCGGGCGGTGCACTTCGACGTACCGTCCGGGAACGACGAAGCCGCGAAAGTTGCTGAAGGCAACGGGTGGACCGCGTGCCCGGTGCTCGACCTGCGTGACCCGCTCGGCGCGGAGAAGGAGCTGGAGCGGCAAATGGCGAGCGACGCCCCGCCGCGCGCCGTCCGGCTGGCGCCGACCGCGCAGCACGTGGAGCCGGTCTACCCGGCGTTCGGTCACGTCGTGCGACTCCTGGTCGATGCCGGGCTGACGATCTTCACCGAGGGTGACGTCCGCACGATCGGGCCCGCGCTGCGCGATCTCGGGGCGCGGGTGGTGTTCCTGGACACGCACTTCTACTACCTCGGCGACTTCGTCGTGATGGCGCGATCCGAGCCCGGGTTCCACACCTCCACCCGGATGCTCACCGGCCCGGACTCACTGGAGATCGTCGCCGCCGAGGTCGGCGCCGAGCGACTCGTCCTCGGGTGCCGGACGCCGTTCCACGAGACCCGCTCGGTGCTCCGCCGGTTGCTGTCCGCCAAGCTCAGCCCGGACGAGATCGCCCAGGCCGGCAGCCGCAGTCTCACCACTCTCCTGGAGCCGTCATGCTGATCGACGTCCACGCCCACTGGGGCCCGTGGTTCTTCTCGATGGACGTCGCGAGCATCGGCGTCAACCGCGACGGGATGGACCGGTTCGGGATCGACCTCCAGCTCGTCTCCGCGATCGAGGCCATCGTGTACGACGCGCCGGCCGGCAACCGCTCGCTCGCCGAGCAACTGCCCGCGGACCCACGGCTGCGCGGCATGCTCGTCGTCGACCCGCGCCGGCTGGACGCGGCCCGCGCCGACCTCGACGAACTGCTCGCGGGCGAGGGCCGGAGCCGGTGGGTCGGCGCGAAGATCCACAGTGAGTACAGCCGGACGCCGATCAGTACGCCGGCCATGCAAGCGGCGATCGAGCTGACCACGGAATACGGTCTGCCCACGCTCGTACACACCTGGGGTGACACCGTCGTCGACCTTGCCGACGTGGCGGCGCGGGTGCCGGGAGCGCGGGTGCTGGCCGGTCACATGGGCGCGTCGGGGTGGCCGCGCGTACCGGAGGCGGCGGACCGGTCGGACCGGATCTGGTTCGAACCGTGCTGGTCCGCGCCGGAGGCGAACCGGATTCGCTGGGTGCTCGATCGGATCGGGCCGGACCGGTTGATGTTCGGCACCGACGCGACGCTGATCGATCCCTCGGTCGCGCTCGGAGCGTTCGAGGCCGCGGAGCTGACCCCGGCGGAGCACGAGGCGATCATGCACCTCAATGCGCAGGCACTCTTCGGGATCTGAGGGTCAGGTGGTGGTGAAGACGACGATGTCGTGTTCGGGGCCGCGGACCTCGGGCTCGTGCCAGCCGAGGTGGCGGTAGAACGCGAGCGCGTCGTGGTTCTGGTTCCACGCCAGCAGCCAGGCGCGGGACCGGTCGCGGGTGGCGGTTTCGAGCAGCCGGCGGGCCAGCCCGGTGCCGCGGGCCGGCGGGAGTACGCCGAGTTCGTCCACCTCGAACGCACCGATCAGGAGCTCCTCGACCTGTTCCGGGCCGATCCGGTCGAGCACGCTGCCGTACGCCCGGTCGGTGCGGAACGGCGCGGGCGTCGTCCATCCGGTCAGGAACCCGGCGATCTGCCCGTCGTCCGAGCGTTCGACCCAGGCCTGGAAACCGTCCCGCGCGGCATCGGTTTCCAGTCGGGTACGGAACGCGGCGCCGGTTTGCGCGCGATCACGATGCTCGAACGGCGGGCCGGTGAACACCTCCACGTACGCCGTGGTCAGCTCGTCGGCGATGTCCAGGATGTCCCGCCCATACGTACGCACCGCTCCACCCTAGCGGCCGGGTCAGTTGGTCCGGGCGGATGCCGATTCCAGGTTGTCCGCCGCGTCCGTGGGCTCGTCCGGCGTGCTGTCCGCCGCGGATTGCGCGGGCGCCGGGGCGGTGCCGGCGGTCGGTGGGGCGGGCATGGCGGCGATCGTTTCCAGCTCGCTCCGGAACTGCGGCAGCATCCAGCGCAGCGGCTGGTCGAGTACGCGGGTGATGGTCGCCTCGTCGACCCGGAGCAGGCCACCGATCCGGGCCAGGGCGTCCGGCTCGTCGGTGGCGGCGTACAGCAGATGGACCACCTCGTGCCGATGCGCGAACACGGCCAGCGCGGCGGCGGCCAGCCCGGCATCGATTTCTGGCGGATTCGTGATTTCCCCGTTGACTGTCACGACACCCTCAACCCGTTCCGGGGCCGATCGGTTACGTGTCAGTCGTCTCAGGATGTAAACACTTTCTCAGGAAGTTCTCAGCCCGGCAGCCAGGAAACCTTCCCGAGCAGGTACGTGGCGCCGATCAGCGCGCCGATGTCGATCAGCGTGTGCGCGACCACCAGCGGCATGATCCGGCCCCAGCGGCGGTACAGGTAGGTGAAGATCACGCCCATGATCACGTTGCCGAAGAAGCCGCCGAGACCCTGGTAGAGGTGGTACGAACCGCGTACCAGGGCGCTCGTCGCGGTGGCCTGGCGGACCGACCAGCCGAGCTGGTCCAGGCGGTGGTTCAGGTAGCCGAGGACGATGACTTCTTCGAGGATCGCGTTCTGCGCCGAGACCAGGACCAGGATCGGGATCCGCCACCAGTAGTCGGGGAGCTGGGACGGGTCGACGGTCAGGTTCGTACCGGTCGCGTGGGCGCCGAGATAGAACAGCAGTCCGGCGCCGCCGATCACGGCCGCGATCCCCGTGCCGCGCCCGAGGTCCCGCAGCCGGTCCCTCAGGTCGAACCCGATGCTCCGGAAGGACTCCTGCCCGCGGACCAGAAAATGCCCGACCAGCGCGACCGGCACCAGCGCCGTCACCACCGCGAACAACTGCCACGCCAGATCCAGCCAGGGCCGCCCCGGCGCCCGGGACCCGACGATCACGGCCGTCTGCCCGCTGATCGGCTTGGAGGAGGTCAGCACCCCAGTAAACGAGATAACCGCGGCAACCCCTGAAGCCCCCAAAGACAGAGCAAACACCAACCAAACTTCCCGACCGAGCGCCCGCGAGGCGGCGCCGTCCAGCGGAGCAGGCGGCGGCACCGAACCACCCGCTGCGGTGGGTGGTTCAGCAGGAGTGCTCATGGGTCAACTATTGCGCGGTGGGGTGGTCAGGAGGGTTAGGAGGTGGTCGAAGAGGTCGCCTGGGTTGGTGGTGAGGTTGTACTGGGACTGGATCTGGAGGCCGTCGGAGACGGCTATCAGGAGGGTGGCGATGGCATCGGGGTCGGCGGTCGGGGTGAAGGTGCCGGCGGCCTGCCGGGCGCGTACGGCGTCGGCGAGCGCGGCGCGCAGGTGCGCGTAGCGGTCGACGAAGAAGTCGTGCGCGTGATGCTCGGGGTCACCGGCCTCGGCGGAGAACGTGGAGTACAGCTGGACCAGCCCAGGCACCGTCCGGTTGTGCCGGATCACCACCGCCAGCCCCTCGATCGAATCGTCGACGTCGAACCGCTCCAGGTCGGCCTCGTCCCGCGCCCGGAGCACCGCCTCGAACAGCTTCTCCTTGGACCCGAAGTAGTGCAGCATCCCGGCCTCGCTCAGCCCGGCCGCCGCGGCCAGCTCGCGCGTCGACGTCTTCCGGTACCCGTGCCGCGCGATCACCGCCAGCACCGCCCGCAGCAGTTCGGCGCGCTTCGCGACCCCCTTCGCGTACGGACCCCGGGAACTCGTCATATCCAAAACCTAGCATCACTCGGTTTTCGGTCGTACAGTTTTCGGCATGAACGCCGTGACGGATTTCGACGACCTGCTCGGCCGGCTCTCCCTGGCGGAGAAGGTCCGGGTTCTGACCGGCCAGGACTTCTGGTCGACCCACCCGCTGCCGTCGATCGGGCTGCGCTCGATGGTGCTGTCGGACGGGCCGAGCGGTGTCCGCGGCGCGGTCTGGGACGAGCGCGACCCGTCGCTCAACCTCCCGTCCGCGACCGCGCTGTCGTCCTCCTGGGACCTCGCCGTCGCGCACCGGTACGGCGTGGTGTCCGCGCGGGAGGCCCGCCGGAAGAACGTCGACGTCGTGCTCGGCCCGACCATCAACCTGCATCGCTCCCCGCTCGGCGGCCGGCACTTCGAGGCATTCAGCGAGGACCCAATCCTGACCGCCGGCCTCGCCGCCGCGTACGTGGCCGGTGTCCAGGAGCTCGGCGTCGGCGCCACCCCGAAGCACTACGTGGCGAACGATTTCGAGACCGACCGCTTCACCGCGAACGTGGTGGTCGACGAGCGCACGCTCCGCGAGGTGTACCTGCTCGCGTTCGAGCAGGCGGTCACCGAGTCGAAGGCCTGGCTGGTGATGAGCGCGTACAACTCGGTCAACGGCGCGACCGCCTCCGAGAACGACCTGCTGGAGACCCCGCTGAACACCGATTGGGGTTTCGACGGGGTCGTGGTGAGCGACTGGACCGCGGTCCGCAGCGTCGAGAGCGCCAAGTACTCGCAGGATCTCGCGATGCCCGGCCCGATCGGCGCCTGGGGCGACGCGCTGGTCGAGGCGGTCCGCGCCGGTGAGGTGAAGGAGGAGGCGATCGACCGCAAGGTCCGCCGCATCCTCGCGCTCGCCGCCCGCGTCGGCGCCCTCGAAGGGTACGAAAAGCCGCCCACCCAGCAGGTCGACGGCATCGCGTTCGCGCGTACGGCTGCCGCCGAAGGCACCGTCCTGGTCCGCAACGAGAACGAGCTGCCCTGGCAGGCCGCCGCCCTGCAGCGGGTCGCGGTCATCGGGCACAACGCCCGCGACGCCCGTACCCAAGGCGGCGGCAGCGCGACCGTCGTCCCGAAATCGGTCGTGTCGCCGCTCGACGGCATCCGCGCCGCGCTGCCGAACGCGGAGGTCACCTATTCGCTCGGCGCGGTGGTCCAGCAGGGCGTCGCCGAGCTTCCTCTCAGCACGATGACCAACCCGGCGTCCGGCGAGCCCGGCGCCCGCGTACGCTTCCTCGCCGCCGACGGCACCGAGCTGTTCGCCGAGGACCGCTTCGCGAGCGCCCTGGTCTACCTCGGCACGAGCGCGCCGACCGGCGAGACCGCCGTGCTGGAGTTCCACACCACCTGGACGCCGGCCGAGTCGGGCGCCGTCCAGCTCGGGTTCGCGTCGGTCGGCCGGGGCCGGATCTTCGCCGACGGCGAGTTGCTCCGCGAGGACGTCGCGGTCCCGGTCGGTACGGACCTGGGCGCCGCGCTGCTGTCCCCGCCGTCGATCGCCGCTCCGCTGACCGTCACCGCCGGGCAGCCGATCGACGTCCGGATTCAGCTCGAGCCGCCGAAAGCCGAGGGCGGTCTGGGTGGCGTCGTCGGCCTCACGGTCGGGGTCGAGCCCGCCGACGACGATCCACAGACCCTGATCGACGAGGCGGTCGCGGCCGCCCGGGCCGCCGACGTGGCAGTGGTTGTCGTCGGCACCAACTCGAGGGTCGAGTCCGAAGGCTACGACCGCACTTCGCTCGCGCTGCCCGGCCGTCAGGACGAGCTCGTCCGCGCTGTCGCCGCCGCCAATCCGCGTACGGTCGTCGTGGTGAACGCCGGCTCGCCGGTGCTGCTCCCCTGGCGTGACGACGTCCAGGCCGTCCTCGCGACGTACTTCGGCGGCCAGGAGTACGGCAACGCGCTCGCCGACGTACTGCTAGGAAGGACCGAACCAGGCGGCCGCCTGCCGACCACCTGGCCGCGCGACGAGGCCGACGTGCCGGTCATCGACGTCACCCCGAAGGACGGTGTCGTCCGGTACGACGAGGGCGTACACATCGGCTACCGCGCTTGGCTGAAAGCCGGCACCGAACCGGCGTACGAGTTCGGCCACGGTCTCGGGTACACGACGTGGGAGCTGTCCGACCTGCGCGCCAACGATCCGTCGTCGGTCGCACTGACCGTCCGCAACACCGGCGAGCGGGCCGGAAAGCACGTCGTCCAGGTGTACGCCGAACGCTCCGAAACCGCGATCGACCGGCCGGTGCGCTGGCTCGCCGGGTTCGCCGTCGTCCGCCTGGACGCCGGTCAGGCCCGCGAGATCACGGTCAACCTGCACCAGCGCACCTTCGAACACTGGGACAGCACGGGCTGGGCAACCGAGCCCGGTGCCTTCACGATCCGAGCCGGCTCGTCGGTTTCGGACCTGCCGCTCTCCACGGAGCTGCAGGTTCGTTAGCTGCCCGGCCGCACGAGCTCAACGGGGCTCGGGGCGGTTCGACGCCGGTCGTCGCGTCACGCGGCGGCCGGTGTCGGATTGCCAGTACAGGACGGACCGGCCGGAGCGACGCCGTTCCAGCAGACCGGCGTCGGTGAGTACCCGCAGGTGGTCGGAGACCGTGGCGAGCGACAGGCCAGTGGTTGCCACCAGCAACGTTGTACTGACCGGCTGGGCGGCCGCGACCAGAATGTGCGCCCGGTTCCGGCCGAGCAGTTGCACCAAGGGCTCGTCCGGGGTCGCGGTGGTCGCGAAGATGCCGGTCACCGGGTACGCCAACGCGAACCGGTCCGGCAGGCGCCAGCTCACGTTCACCCGCTGGGTGTGCGCGGCCAGGAACAGTAGGTCTGCCCCACGAACATCGGTCACCGGATAGTCCCAGCGGTTGACCTGAATCCGGCCGTCGCCCAGCCAACGCACGTCCTGGCCGAGCCCGTTGAGTACGCCCGACCAGCCGTGTTCGCTGAGCCGCGAAGTGCGCGACACGATGTCCGCCTGCAGCAGCCGGACGCGCCGCGGCCACTCCGGCTCGACCGTCGCGCGCCAGATCCACCGCAGCAGGTCAGCCGCCTCCGCCGCCAGTCCATCGGTCTCGACCAGCACGGTCCGCAACGGCGTACGCACCACGCTGAGGTCGGCGCGGATCTGATCGTCGGACAGCGCCAGCATCAGTTCGAGCTCGTCCTCGAGGGTGAGGTCCGGTCCGAGCGGCGGCACGGTCAGGAAGTCGGCCGCCCAGCTCGTACCGAAGGCGTTGTCGACGAGCGCCGCCCACACCGGATGCGCCGCGAGTTGCTCCCGGTACGCCGCCACGTGCGCGTCCCGCCACGGCCGGTACCAAGGCTCGACCGGAGCACGCAGCAGCTTCAGCGCCGCCACGGTCTCGGTGAGCTGGGACGTGCCGAACCGGGCGTTCGCCAGGGTGTCGGCATCGACCAGGAATTCGGACAACGTTTCGCCTCCAGCCGAAACTGTAGGCGGTACCGGCCCGTCCGTCGATGCTCCTCGGCATGAGCACCTACCGGGCGATCTTCGCCAACCGCGAGTTCCGCAACCTGTGGGTCAGCAGCGCGCTCGGGAACGCGTCCGCGACCATGATCAGCCTGACGCTGGCGATCGTGGTCGACGCCGCGACCGGGTCCGCGCTGCTCGCGGCGGCGATCATGTTCGGCCCGTCGCTGGCCCAGGTGCTGGGGATCTCGACGCTGATGTCGGCGGCCGACACCGCCCGGCCACGCCGGATTCTCATCCTGCTCGCGACCCTGACGGCGGTCGAGGTCGGCGTCCAGGCCGCCTTCGACCTGTCTCCCGTGGTCCGTCTCGGGCTGGCGCTCGCCCTCGCGTACGGCCTGTCGATCGGCGCCGGCGTCCGCTGGGGACTGCTCGGCGAGGTGCTCGGGACCGATCAGTTCGTCCTCGGCCGGTCCGCGATGAACTTGTCGGTCGGCGCCATGCAGATTGCCGGCTTCGGCATCGCCGGCATCCTGCTGCAGGCCGTCAGCGCCTCGACCGTGCTCTGGATCGCGACCGGTTTCGCCGCTGTCTCCGTGCCGGTGATCCGCTTCGGCCTGCGCGATCGCGCGCCACGCCGGGTCGCGCGTACCAGCCTGGCCGAAACCTGGCGGGCCAACCGCTTTCTGCTCGCCCAGCGGCGTACGCGGCCGCTCTTGCTGGCGCTGGCACTTCCGAACGGACTGATCGTCGGCTGCGAAGCGCTCTTCGTCCCGTACGCCGGTTCGCGCGCGGGCTGGCTGCTCGCGGCCGGTGCGGCCGGAATGATGACCGGTGATCTCGTCGTCGGCCGGTTCCTGACCCACGAAGGCCGCCGGATCGCCGGGCAGGCGCTTCGCTTTCTCCTCGCGGTCCCGTTCCTCGGGTTCGCGTTCGACCTGCCGATCGCGGTGCTCTGCGTACTGGTCGCGATCGGCAGCAGCGGGTACTCGGCATCGCTCGCGCAGCAGGAGGTACTGGTCGATCTCACGCCGCCCGATCTGCACGGGCAGGTGCTCGGCCTGGAAGGAGCGTTGCGTACGACCACGTTCGGCGTGGTCGCGATCCTGGCCGGTGCGCTGGCCGATCTGACCGCGACCGCACCGGCGATCGTGGTCTTCGCCGCCGCGTCGCTGCTGACGTCGATCATCCTGACCCGGCCACTCCACCGGGTGATGCGGCCCAGCGGCTGGATAGGCTCACCGCATGACGATGGTCGGCCTGCGGAAGGTCTCCAAACGGTTCGGGCGACGGGAGATCCTGACTGACGTCGACCTGCAGGTGAACGCGGGTGAGCTGCTCGCCCTGGTCGGGTCGAACGGCTCCGGGAAGTCCACGGTGCTCCGCCTGATGGTCGGCTTGTCGCGGCCGACGGCGGGTACGGTCGAGCGAAACGCCCGCGTGGTCAGCTACGTACCCGATGTCTTCGCCTCGCACGATCGGCTGTCAGCTTCCTCGTACCTGCAGCACCTCGGCCGGATCCGCGGGCTCAGTACGACGACGGCGCGGACCCGCGCGCACGAGCTGCTCGACCGCCTCGCGCTCGCGGGCGGCGCGGACACGCCGATGCGCAAGCTGTCGAAAGGCAACGCCCAGAAGGTCGCCGTCGCGCAGGCCCTGCTCGCGCCGCCCGAGCTGCTCGTCCTGGATGAGCCGTGGTCCGGCCTGGATGCGACTGCCCACGGCACCCTGCGCGAACTGCTGACCGAGACCGCTGAGCAGGGCGCGGCGGTTGCCTTCACCGAGCACGCGACCGAGGCCGTCCGCTCCACCGCCACCCGAGTCTGCGAGCTCAAACGCGGCCGGTTGGTGCCGGTCAGCAGCACGCCCGCGCTCACCGAGCTCGTCCTCAGACCCGGCGCCGCGATCGACTGGGCGCGTCATCCCGACGTCCTGGAGGTACGGCCGGCCGACGCCGGCGTGACCGTGATGATCCCGACCGGGCGTCACGACGCCGCCCTGCTGACCGCCCTCAACCACGGTTGGTCCGTCGTCACCGTACGGCAGGTGAAGCCCGAATGAGCGCCTTCTACCGGTACCTGTTCACCAGCGCGCTGCTCTCCCAGCGGTACTTGCCACCGACCCTGATCTTCCTGGCCGCGATGGCAGTCGGTACGACCTCCGACAACGGGCCGCTCCAGTCGTCGTACGCCTTCTGTGTACTCGCCATGCTGGTCTGCACGACCTGGCTGACCGTTGCCATCGTCAATCATGAGGACCCGACCCAGCGGACGATCACGCTGGTGATGATCGGCAGCTCCTTACGCGTCCTCGCAATCACCGTCGCCGTGGTAGTGACCTGGTGCCTTCCGCTGCTCGTGATCGGTCTTGCCTACCCGATCGTCACCGGCAAGCACGACCTGAGTACGGCCGACCTCGCCGTCGGCGCAGTCGCGCAACTCGGCGCGGCGATGATCGGGATCGCGATCGGGCTGCTCTGTTCACGGCTGGTCATCCCGCGCGTCGGCATCTCGATGCTCACCGCGGCCGCCGCGATTCTCCTCGTACTGCTGGTCCGCTGGATCTCGCCGATCCGGCCGATCATGACCGTACTGTCCAACGAGAGGACAGCAGCCGCCAACGCCGTACCCCTCGCGTTGCTCGCCGCGTTGTCGCTCGCGCTCCTGGTCGCCGCCACCTTCGCGACCAGAGGCCTGTCGGACCGGAAGGACTAGGCCACCGGCGACAGCTTGTGGGGTGCGGCCGAGCCGCGGACGATCAGTGTCGTGGCCAGCTCGACATGATGCGACGCGACCTGCTCCCCCGCCGCCAGCTGCAACGCGGTCCGCAACGCCACCGCGCCCATCTCGCGCAACGGCTGGCGCACCGTGGTCAGCGGCGGCGACGCCAGCCGCGCCACCTCGGTGTCGTCGAACCCGACCAGGCTGAGATCCTCAGGCACCCGCAGCCCGCGCGCCCGGGCCGCTTCCAGTACGCCGAGCGCCACCTCGTCGCTGCCCGCGAAGATCGCGGTCGGCCGATCGGCCAGGTCAAGCATCGATGCCCCACCGGCCAGCCCGTCGGCGTAGAGGAAGTCGCTCAGCCAGACGTACTCCGGCGGCACCTCCGCGCCGACCGATTCCATCGCGCTCCGGAAGCCACTCATCCGGGCCTGGTTGCAGCCGGACGTCGGCTGCCCGCCGACGTACCCGATCCGGCGGTGGCCGAGTGACAGCAGATGCTGCGCGGCGGCCATCCCGCCGGCGAAGTTGGTCGAGCCGACGCTCGTCACGTCCGGCTCCGGGATGTTCGCCGGGTCGATGACCACCAGCGGCAGCCGTGCCCGGGACAACGCGGCCAGGTCCGCGGCGGCGAGCTGGCTCGTCAGCCCGATCGCGGCGCGGCGGCCGTTGCCGATCAGGTCCCGGATCCAGCGCGCCGCGCGACCGCTGCCGGCCATCTGCGGGTGCGGCGGATGCGCGTTCAGTACGACATCAACGCCGGCCGTCTGCCCAGCCTCGACCACGCCTTGGATGACCTGCACCGAGTACGCGTTCAGCACGCCTTGGTAGAACAGCTCGACGGTGTCGCGGTGCGCCGGCTCTGGGCGGCGGCCGACGTACCCGTGCCGTTCCAGCACCTCCTGCACCCGCGCGCGGGTCGCCGCCGAGACGTCGCTGCGCCCGTTCAGCACCTTGGACACCGTGGCGACCGAAACCCCCGCGGACCCGGCCACCGTGGCCAGGGTGACGCGCCCCTTCAACCGCGACATCTCATCACCCTCCGCCCGGGTCCTGAATCGTGACCGGCGTCGTCAGCACCCGGTCGTGTCCCACCACCCTCACATCCCCGATGATCCGCACCGTAGCGCGACACGGCAGGTCCAGCGACGACGTGCCCACCATCACGTCCAGCTCCCCGGGCTCCACGATCCGCCGCAGCTCCGGACCCGTGTACGCGGTGCGATCGGCGTGTACGCGGAACGTCACGTCGGCCGCCTGCCCCGGCGCGAGCGAGACGCGCGCGAACCCGGTCAGCAGCTTCAACGGCCGCGCCACCCGGGCGACCAGATCGCGTACGTACAGCTGCACGACCTCGTCGCCCGCGCGATCACCGGTGTTCCGGACCCGTACCGTCGCGGTGAACTCACCGTCACTCGCGATCTCGTCCGTACTCAACCGCAGCTCGCCGACGGTGAAGGTCGTGTACGAAGCGCCGTACCCGAACGGGTACAACGGCCTGGCCTCGAGTCCGCTGATGCCCGCGCTCTCGACGCTGCCGAGCGCCGGCTGCAGGTACGTGCCAGGCTGACCGCCGACGTGCCGCGGAATCTGCACCGGCAACTTCCCGCTCGGCACGATCCGCCCGCTCAGTACGCCCGCGATCGCCGCCGCGCCCTCCTGGCCCGGAATGAACGCCTGCACCAGCCCGGCCACCCGGTCCGCGAACTCACCCAGCGCGTACGGGCGGCCCGACACGACCACGACCACCACCGGCTTCCCGGTGTCGAGCAGCGCCTGCAGCAACTCGCCCTGTACCCCCGGAAGCCGCAGGTCCTCGGCGTCGCACCCCTCCCCCGACGTGCCGTGACCGAACAGTCCGGACAGATCACCCACGTACGCGACACACACGTCGGCGTGCCGCGCCGCCGCGACCGCCGCCGCGAACCCGGACCGGTCGTCGCCGATCACCTCACATCCCTTGGCCTGAACGATCTCCACGTCCGGAAGTTCGTTGCGCAGGGCATCGATCGGCGAGGTCACCTCGATCCCCAGACCACGCTCGGGATAGCGCGGCAGGACATGGTTGGGGAACGCGTAACAGCCCATCATCGTCCGCGGATCACCCGCGACCGGCCCGACCACGGCAATCTTCGCGGCCAGGCCGACCTCGCGGGCGTTCCCGTTGTCCGCCAGCGGCAGCGCCGAACCGGCGTCGAGCAGCACGACGGACTTCTCGGCGAGCTCGCGTGCGATCGCGCGGTTCGCCGCCGAGTCCAGGTCGACACCGTCCGCGCGCACCTCCGGCGACCAGTCCTCATCGAGCAAACCCAGCTGAACCTTCTGCAACAGCACCCGCCGGACCGCGCGGTCGATCAGCTCCTCGGACAGTTCACCGGACCGCAGCTTGTCCAGCAGGCCCGCGTACCCGATCGTGTCGGGCAGCTCCACGTCCGTCCCGGCGGTCAGCGCCAGTACGCCCGCATCCGCGGTATCCGCGGCGACGCGATGCATCGACGCAAGGAACGGCACCGCCCAGTAGTCGGAGACGACAGTCCCCTCGAATCCCCATTCGTCGCGCAGCACGTCGGTGAACAACCACGGGTCCGCGCTCGCGGGCAGTCCGTCCACATCGGAGTACGAGCTCATCACCGAGGCCGCGCCGGCGGTCGCGATCGCGGTCTCGAAGGTGGGCAGGATGAAGTCCAGCAACTCCCGCTTGCCCATCGACACCGGGCCGTGGTTCCGCCCGGCGCGCGATGCCGAGTACCCGGCGAAGTGTTTCAGGGTCGCCAGTACGCCGGCGCCTTGCAGGCCGCGGACGTACGCCGATCCGAGCATCGCCACCAGGTACGGGTCTTCGCCCATCGTCTCTTCGACGCGGCCCCACCGATAGTCACGGACGACGTCCAGCACCGGCGAGAGTCCTTGGTGTACGCCGGCCGCGGCCAGGTCCCGCCCGATCGCGGCCGCCATCCGCTCGACCAGCTCCGGATCGAACGTCGCACCCCACGCGATCGACGCCGGATAGACCGTCGCGCCGTACGTGGTGAAGCCGGTCAGGCATTCCTCGTGCACCAACGCGGGTACGCCGAGCCGTGATCCCTTCAGCACCACCTCGTGCTGGCGAAGAACCTCCGCGACACCCTGCTCGATCGTCTGCGGGTAACTGCCCCAGACGCGGGTGAGGTGGCCGAGTCCGTCCCGGCCGGCGTCCTCCAGCGACAGCGAACCGCCGGTCGCGAACACGTCCTCCATCGGCGCCACGTTGATGGTTTCGTCCGCGGGCAGCTCGGCGTCCGCCATGTCGTTGCCGGCCCAGCGACTGCCCAGCTGGGCGATCTTCTCCGCGGGAGTCATCGCCGCGAGCAGCAGCGCGACCCGTTCCGCGGCGGGCCGGGCGGGGTCGAGCCAGGGCCGGTCGATCGAGCTGGACACAAGAAATCTCCCTTGATCATCGATCAGCTCCGAGGTGAAGTTTCGAAAACTTTTCGAGACTTTCCGGCCAATCGGAGAAAGCTGTGAATCACCTGCTCCACCAGGGCTTATGTGACCTCACTGTGACCCTGAAGTGCTCTTGATTCAAGTCTTGACAGGGCTATTCACGAAATCTATGTTTCGAAACAAGTCATCATGGCAGGTGCTTCCGCGAGGAGATCACAGTGGACCCCATGAATACATCCCGTCGTACTTTCCTGGGCCTGGTCGGCGGCGGCGCGCTGGCCGCCGGTCTCGCGGCCTGCGGCAGCTCCGGCCCGAAGAGCACGCCCGGTTCGACCACCGGCGCCGCGGCCGGCAGCGGTGCCAGCTACTGGTTCCTCACCGGCCAGCCCCAGCAGGGCATCCGGGAGGCGCAGGTCAAACGGTTCAACGACGCGAACTCGGGCTCGCAGCTGAAGACCACCGAGTTCCAGAACGACGCGTTCAAGCAGAAGATCAAGACCGCCATCGGCGCCGGCCAGGGCCCGACGCTGATCTGGGGCTGGGGCGGCGGCGGCCTGAAGAGCTACGTGGAAGCCAACCAGGTAGAGGATCTGACCGACTTCTTCAGCCAGAACGCGAAGCTGAAGGACTCGATCTTCCCGTCCGCGTTCGGCGCCGCGACGGTGAACGGCAAGGCGTACGCGATGCCGGTCGAGACGGTGACGCCGATCGTGCTCTTCTACGACAAGCGCGCCTTCGAGAAGGCCGGCGCCGAACCGCCCAAGTCCTGGGGCGACATCATGGACCTGGTGCCCAAGTTCAACGCCAAGGGCATCGCGCCGTTCTCGCTCGGCGGGCAGTCGCGCTGGACCAACATGATGTGGCTGGAGTTCCTGTTCGACCGGATCGGCGGCAAGGAAGTCTTCCAGAACATCTACGACGGCAAGGCGAACAGCTGGTCGGACCCGTCCGCGCTGAAGGCACTGGACGAGATGCAGAAGCTGATCAAGGCGAACGGTTTCATCAAGGGCTTCTCGTCGATCACCGCCGACTCGAACGCGGACCAGGCACTGCTCTTCACCGGCAAGGCGGCGATGATGCTGCACGGCGCCTGGACGTACGGCAACATGAAGTCGTCCGGTGGCGACTTCGTCACCGGCGGGCACCTCGGGTACATGAACTTCCCGCCGGTCGACGGCGGCAAGGGCGACCCGACCGACACCGTCGGCAACCCGGGGCAATACCTGTCGATCTCGTCCAAGGCAAGCGCGGCCGACAAGGAGACCGCGAAGAAGTTCCTTGCCAACAACACCCTTGACGACGCGTCGGTCGAGGCGTGGGTGAAGTCCGGCAACATCGCGGTCGCGAAGAGCTCGAAGGACAAGCTGTCCGCGATCACCGACAAGAACGATTCGGAGTGGCTGAACTTCGTCTACGACACGTCGGCGAACGCGAAGAACTTCGCCCAGTCCTGGGACCAGGCCCTCAGCCCGACCCAGGCCGAAACTCTGCTGGACAACATCGCCAAGCTCTTCCAGCTCTCCATCTCACCCCAGCAGTTCGCGAGCAACATGAACGCAGTGATCGGCCAATGACGGCAACCGCTCCGCCTGTCGCGCCCCCGGCGGGCCGTACGGCGTCGGCGCGCGCGGGGTCGTCCGCTGCGGGGCGGAGCGGGCCGGTCGCGTGGATGGTGTTGCCGGCGCTGTTGCTGTTCGTCGTGTTCGGGGTCGTGCCGCTCGTCGGTGTACTCGTGCTGAGCTTCACGCAGTGGGACGGCCTCGGCGCGATTCACGCGGCCGGGTTCTCGAACTGGAAGTCCGTGCTCACCGATCCACAGTTGCCGCACAGCATCCTGGTCACCTTCGAGGTCATGATCCTGTCCTGGGCCGTCCAGACCCCGGTGAGTCTGCTACTCGGTACGTTCCTGGCCGGGCGGCAGCGGTACCGGGCGTTCCTCGCGGTGCTGTACTTCATCCCGTTGCTGCTCAGCTCGGCCGCGATCGCGATCACGTACAAGGCGCTGCTCGACCCGAACTTCGGGCTCGGCGCCGGACTGCACCTCGGGTTCCTCACCCAGGACTGGCTCGGTCAGAGCAACCTCGCGATCGGCGTGGTGATCTTCATCGTGTCCTGGCAGTTCGTCCCGTTCCACTCGCTGATCTACCAAGGTGGCGTCCGGCAGATCCCGGCCACGATGTACGAGGCCGCCTCGATCGACGGCGCCGGCCGGGTCCGGCAGTTCTTCAGCATCACCGTGCCGCAACTCAAGTACACGATCATCACGTCGTCGACGCTGATGGTGGTCGGGTCGCTGACATTCTTCGACCTGATCTTCGTCCTCACCGCGGGCGGTCCTGGTGACGCCACCCGCGTACTCGCCCTGGACATGTACAAACGTGGCTTCATGTCGAACCAGATGGGTCCGGCCAGCGTGATCGCCGCGCTGATCGTGCTGCTCGGTCTGGCGCTGGCCCTGCTGCTGCGGCGGCTCGGCGGAAGTACGACGGCAAGCCAGCAGGAAGGTGCCTGAGATGGATCGTGCCGTCCGGGTCCGCAAGCTGCTGCGGCTCAACTGGTTCGGTGGACTGGGCGGCTGGGTGTGGCTGTTGATCGTACTGATCCCGCTGTACTGGATCGTCGTCACCAGCTTCAAGGACCAGAGCGCCTACTTCACCCAGAACCCGTTCGCGCTGCCGTCGGCACCGACGATGACGAACTACCAGCTGGTGATCCAGTCCGACTTCCCGCGCTACTTCCTGAACAGCGTGATCGTCACCATCGGCACCATCGTTCCGGCGGTCGCGATCTCGTTCATGGCCGCGTACGCCATCATCCGCGGCGCGGGCAGCAAGTTCCTGGCCGGGGTCAACGGGTTGTTCCTGATGGGTCTGGCGATTCCGCTCCAGGCCACGATCATCCCGGTGTACCTGCTGATCATCCGGATGCGCCTGTACGACAGTCTGCTCGCGCTGATCCTGCCGTCGATCGCGTTCTCGATCCCGCTGTCCGTACTGGTGCTGTCCAACTTCATCCGCGACGTACCGAAGGAACTGTTCGAGTCGATGCGCGTCGACGGCGCGACCGAGTGGGGCATGCTCCGCGGCCTGGCGTTCCCGCTGACGCGACCGGCCCTGGTCACGGTCAGCATCTACAACGGCCTCGCGGTCTGGAACGGCTTCCTGCTCCCGCTGATCCTCACCCAGAGCCCAGGCAAACGCACCCTCCCGCTCGCGCTGTGGACCTTCCAGGGTCAGTACAGCGTCAACGTACCGGCGGTGCTCGCCTCGGTCGTCCTCACCACCCTGCCGATCGTCATCCTGTACGCCGTCAGCCGCCGCCAGCTGCTCAGCGGCCTGACCGCCGGTTTCAGCCGCTGATCGGCGCCCAACGGTGAAGATTTGGTCACGGACGGTGAATTCGATAGGCAACTGTGTAAATTCCGTAACGAGGAGACTCCCGGAAGTGCCTGACCTGACGTAATCTGCCCAACCATGCACAGAGGCGAGCGGCGAGCCAAGCGGCCGAATGTCGTGGGGTCGGTGTTCGTGTTTCTCCTGGTCAGCGCGCTCGCGGGCGCGCTGGCCGCCGGACTGGCGCTTCCGTTCGCCGGTCTGGCCGGGATGACGACGGCGGCCGCGCACAACAGCGTCCAGTACCTGCCGCAGGATCTGCAGACCGCGCCACTGGCGCAGCGGACCACGATCCTGGCCGCCGACAACAGCACGATCGCGACGCTGTACCAGCAGAACCGGACGCCGGTGACGCTGAAGCAGATCAGCCCGATCATGCTGAAGGCGATCGTCGCGATCGAGGACGACCGGTTCTACCAGCACGGCGCGCTGGACGCGAAGGGCACGCTGCGGGCGCTGCTCCGCAACAAGTCCTCCGGCGGCGTACAGCAGGGTGGATCGAGCATCACCCAGCAGTACGTGAAGCTGAGCCTGGTGAACAAGGCCCGGACGCCCGAAGAGGTGAAGCAGGCCACGAACGACACGTACGAACGCAAGATCGCCGAACTGCGGTACGCGATCGCGGTCGAGAAGGAACTCAGCAAGAACGAGATCCTGACCCGGTACCTGAACCTGGCCTTCTTCGGCGACCGCTCGTACGGGATCGACGCCGCCGCGATGCACTACTTCGGCGTACACGCCGCGAAGCTGAACCTGCCGCAGGCCGCGATGCTGGCCGGTCTGGTGAAGAACCCGAAGGGCTACGACCCGATCGACAGCCCGAAGCGGGCCAAGGACCGCCGTGACGTGGTGCTGCGCCGGATGCACGAGCTGAACATCATCACCGCCAAGCAGGCCCAGGACGCGATCAAGACGCCGGTGCTCAACCCGGCAAAGGTCCAGGTCGTGCCGAGCGGCTGCGCGAACTCGAGGTACCCGTTCTACTGCGAGTACGTGGTCGCCAAGCTGAAGGCGAACCCGGCCTTCGGCAAGACCACCGACGAGCGCGAGAACTACATCGAGACCGCCGGGCTGGTCGTTCGTACCTCCCTCGACCCGAAGATGCAGGCCGCCGCCGAGACCTCGATCAAGCAGCATTCGAAGGCCGGCGACCAGGCCGTCGCCGCGGTCAGCATGGTCGAGCCCGGCACCGGACTGGTCCGGGCGATGGCGCAGAGCCGGCCGTACGGCGCGAAGAAGGGACAGACGGCGTACAACTACAACGTCGAGAAGTCCTACCCCGGCGGCTTCGGCGGTTTCCAGAACGGGTCGACGATGAAGGCGTTCACCATCGCCGCCGCGATCGAGAAGACCATCCCGACCACGTACCGGATCAACTCGCCGCAGACGCTCGACCTGAGCGGCAAGGCGTTCAGCACCTGCAACGGAACCGTCTCGGACCCGAACTACACGCCGAAGAACTCGACCAAGACGATCGCCGACCCGTCCATGGTCGACGCCGCGAAGGCCTCCACCAACACCTACTTCCTGCAGTTGTCCCAGCAGATCGGCCTGTGCCCGATCGCCACGGTCGCCGCGGATCTCGGCATGTACGACGCGCAGACGATGAAGCCGCTCAAGCAGGTGCCGTCCTTCACCCTCGGTTCGGTCGGTCTGATCACGCCGGTGATGCTGTCGAACGCGTACGCGACCTTCGCCGCCCGCGGGATGTACTGCACCCCGGTCGTCGTCACCTCGATCACCTCGCTGAAGACCAACAAGAACATCTCGACGCCGGGTCCGAACTGCCACCGGGTGCTCTCGCCCGGTGTCGCGGACGGCGTCAACTACGTCCTGAACCAGGTGATGCAGAACGGCGGCACCGGCGCCAAGGTGCGGTTCGGCAGCAGTGACCTGGCCGGCAAGACCGGAACGATCAACGAGAACCACGCCGTCTGGTTCGCCGGGTACTCGTCGAAGCTCGCCGGCGCGGCCGTCGTCGGCGACGCCGATCCGCCCGCGAAGGACATCATCGGTCAGGTCTTCAACGGCAAGAAGCTGAAGGACGCGTCCGGCTCCGGCACCGCCGGTCCGGTCTGGGAGACCGCGATGCAGCTGGCGCTGCAGGGCCTGCCGTCGAGCAAGTTCGTGAAGGCCGACGACAAGGTCATCCGCGGCAACGTGAAGGACCTGCCGTACCTGAAGGGCATGACGCCGGCCGACGCCGCGGCGAAGCTCCTCCAGCTCGGCTTCAAGCCGGTCATGTCGCACGGCGACCGGGTCGACTCCGACGCGCCCAACGGCACGGTGGCCTGGACCACGCCGCGGCAGGAGGACGGCGCACCGGAAGGCGCGATCGTCACCCTGATGATCTCGAACGGCAGCAAGGCCAAGACGCCGCCGCCGGTGACGCCTCCGGTCACCCCACCGGTCACGCCGCCGACGATCAAGCCACCGACGCTGCCCTGTCCGCCGTGGGATCCGAGGTACCCGAAATGCAAGCGGGGCAGGTGAGTCACTAGGCTGGTCTTGAAGACCGGTACATGTGAAAGGACTCCCCCGTGAGTGTCGAAGAGCTGACTGCCCAGGCCGAGCGTGCGCGCCAGGACTACGAGGCGCTGGTGGCGAAGGGCCTGAAGCTCGATCTGACCCGGGGGAAGCCGTCGCCGAAACAGCTCGACGCTGCCAACGGTGTACTCGAACTGGCCGGTGACCCGGTCGCCGCGGATGGCACCGACCTGCGCAACTACGGCGGGCTGCAGGGCCTGCGGGAGGTCCGCGAGATCTTCGCCGCGGACCTGCAGGTGCCGGTCGATCAGCTCCTGGCGGCGGGCAACTCCAGCCTCGAGTTGATGCACGACGCGATCGTGTTCGCGCTGCTCGGGAAGGTGCCGGGCGCGGAGCAGCGCTGGGCCGACGTCGAAGGGCTCGCGTTCCTCTGCCCGGTGCCCGGCTACGACCGGCACTTCGGCATCTGCGAGCGCTACGGCATCAAGATGATCCCGGTCCCGATGACGCCCGAAGGCCCGGACATGGACGTGGTCGAGCGGCTGGTCGCCGAGGACGCCAAGATCAAGGGCATCTGGTGCGTGCCGAAGTACAGCAACCCCGACGGCACGGTGTACTCGGACGAGACCGTCCGGCGGCTGACCGCGATGAACACCGCCGCGCCGGACTTCCGGATCTTCTGGGACAACGCGTACGCCGTACACCACCTGACCGACTCGCCGGTCGCGCTCGCGGACGTACTCGCGCTGTGCGCCGGGAACGGGCACCCGGACCGCGCGTTCGTGTTCGGCTCCAGCTCGAAGATCACCTTCGCCGGATCGGGCGTCGCGTTCTTCGGCTCGTCGCCCGCGAACATCGAGTGGTGGCTGAGCCACACCGTCAAGCGCAGCATCGGCCCGGACAAGATCAACCAGCTGCGGCACGTGCAGTTCCTCCGCGACGCGGAGGGGCTGCGTACGCACATGCGCACGCTGGCGGGACTGATCCGGCCGAAGTTCGACGTCGTCGACAAGGTACTCACCACCGAGCTGGGTGGCACCGGGCTGGCTTCGTGGACCGCGCCGGCCGGTGGGTACTTCATCAGCCTGCAGGTGCCGGCGGGCTGCGCCCGCGAGGTGGTCGCGAAGGCGAAGGCGGCCGGGATCGCGATCACGCCGGCCGGCGCGACGCACCCGTACGGCGACGACCCGACCGACCAGGTGATCCGGATCGCGCCGACGTACCCGGAGCTGCCCGAGGTCGAGGCGGCGATCACCGGCCTGGCCACCTGCGTCCGGCTGGTCGCCACCGAGAAGCTGCTGGCGGACGCGGCCCGCTAGGGGATCTCGAAGATCAGGCAGGTCGAGGTCGCGTGCGCGAGCAGCTTGCCGCGCTCGTCGTAAAGGTGTGACTCCGCCACGGCTGTCCGGCGGCCGCGGCTGATGATGCCGCCTTCGCAGCGGAGCACACCGGACGCGACCGTGACCGGCTTGATGAATCGCGTCATCAGGTCGAGCGACGTGTACCCGAAGCCGGCCGGCAGGGTCGAATGCACCGTGCAGCCGGAGGCCGTGTCGAGCAGCGTCGCGATCACCCCGCCGTGCACCGAGCCGAGCGGGTTGTAGTGGAACTCGGCCGCCGGCATGAAGACGGTGACCTTGCCCTCCTCGGCCTCGAACCCGGTCGCGCCCACCAGCCGCAGGATCGGCGGCGCCGGCAACCGGCCTTCCTGCATCGCCCGCAACGTCTCGAGCCCGGTCGAGCTGCCGATCAGCGCCGCCGTCTCGGCCGGATCCGTCCAGCTGAACGTCCGGCTCCGATCCACCTGAGTCTCCGTCATGACCTGAGCCTCACATCTCCTGGCTGAGTCTGTCAACGAGACTTAGACCCCTTTCGGCGGGTGGCTGGTCGTGCTACCGGCGACCTCGCTAGGCTGCCCGGCGGGGAGGGTTCGCGTGAGGCATTTCAACACACCACCGGAGTGGCCGGAGCCGCCGCGGCGCGGCTGGCGACCACCCCGCCGCTGGCAGCCGCCGGAGAACTGGCCGGCCGCACCAGCTGGGTGGGCGTTCTGGGTGGACAAGCACGGGCGGGCGGTCCGCGGACCGATCGGAAGGTACGGCGGGCCGGGCCGGGTGGCCGCGCTCGGGATCGTCGCGGTGCCGGTCGGGTTGCACGACGGCGACCGCGCCGGGATCACCGAGCGCTGGTACGACAGCGCCAACGGATGCACCGACCTCCACGAGCGTGCCGACTACGGGGACGACAGGTGCGCCGACGCGTAAGCCGACTGGTGTCCCGACCAGCGCACCGACTGATGCACCAACTGATGTGCCGACGCAGGGTCCCACCTGGGGCCGGACGTGGAGCCCGACAGCGGGACCGACCACAGCGCCGACCTGGGGTCCGACCGATGGGCCAGGGCGGGTGACCCCGAGCACCCCGCCAACAACCGTGTACTACCGGAACTGCGACGAGGTCCGGGCCGCCGGCAAGGCGCCGCTGTATCGCGGCGACCCCGGCTACTCACGGGAGCTCGACCGCAACGGCGACGGCGTGGCTTGTGGTGACCGCGGCAACTCCTGACGGAGGCCTTCGTTCCACAGCTCCTGCGTCTGGCTGATCCAGAAGGCCGCGAACAGCACGATCAGCGTGCCTTCGATCCACAGCACGGCGTGCGCCCAGCCGAAGAGCGCGCGCCAGCCGACCATCAGCAGCGGCAGTACCACCATCGCCAGCGCGATCACCGAGTACCGGTTCGCGAGTGATCGCGGTACGGCGTGCTGCTTGCGCCGGAACTGTTCGGCGTTCGCCAGCACCACCACGATGATGCACAGGAACATCACGATTGCCGCCGCGTAGTGCGCGTTCCCGATGAACCCGGAGCGGTCGGCGAGGAACCAGGCCAGTCCGCCGCCGAAGATCAGTACCGCGACGCCGAGCCCGACGACGTACATCGGTGTCCATCCGGCCGGTTCGCGCATCCGGTCGCGGATGATGAAGTACGCGGTCAGCAGCAGGCACGGTACGCCGACGACGAACAACGCGAGCATGTTGTTCGAGACGTTGGCCGCCGCGTCACCGAGCTCGACCGGCACCGAGTGGCAGCTGCCCTGTCCGGGCGTCGGCACCAGCGCGACGCCCGGCGCGAGGATGCCGGCCACGTTCAGCAGGATGTCCTCGGTCTCGGTGTTGCCCTTGAGCACCACCATGCACACGCCGATGGTGATCAGGCAGCCGACGAAGATCGCGCGCACCGGCGTGTAGTAGTACGCGCTGATCGACGTCTGCAGGCACCGCGGATCGGTCTTCGACCATTCGATCACCAGCGCGGCGGCGAGCAGCAAGATCATCGCCACCATCGCCATCCGCAGGTACCGATAGGTCTTGACGGAGTAACCACTCATCCGCGGCCTCCCTCTCACGCGCGTACCGTCAGTATGCGCGCACTACCGCACCACCAGCGCGCGAAACGCGTCCTGGATCGTGGCGGCGATCGGCCGGTACGCGAGGAACCAGCCGTGTACTACCTGGAGCAGTCCCCACGCGATCAGCCCGAACTCGTACCCGGATCTGGTAGCTCGCTCAGCCGAGCCGGATGGATTTGCGGTTCATGAACTCCTCGATCCCGGCCGGTCCGAGCTCACGGCCCAGACCGGAACGCTTGATTCCGCCGAACGGGAGATCGGCCTGCGAACCACCGGCCCGGTTCAGGTACACCATGCCGGCGTCGATCCGGTCGGCGACGCGGCGGTTGCGTTCCTCGTTCGTACCCCACACCGATGCGCCGAGACCGAACGGGGTGTCGTTGGCCAGCCGGATCGCGTCGTCCTCGTCGTCGGCCCGGAACACGATCGCGACCGGGCCGAAGATCTCCTCCGCGTACGCGTCCATGTCCGGCGTGACGTCGGTCAGCACGGTCGCCTCCAGGTACGCGCCCGGGGTGATCCGGTTGCCTCCGGCGCGCAGCGTCGCGCCCTGCTCGACCGCCTTCGCGACCTGGGCGGCAACCTCGTCCGCGGCCGCCATCGAGGCGAGCGGCGGGAGCTTCGTCGCCGGGTCAGCCGGATCGCCCGGTACGAAGTACTCGGTGACGCGCCTGGCGAGGCGGTCGGCGTACTCGTCGTACAGGCCGGCGAGGACGATGATCCGCTTGGGGGCGTTGCAGGACTGACCACAGTTCCGCATCCGGGCCGTCGCGGTCGCGTTCACCGTCTCGTCCAGGTCGGCGGTGTCGAGAATGATCAGCGGGTCGGAGCCGCCGAGCTCGAGTACGGTCCGCTTCAGGTTCTTCCCGGCCTCGGCGGCGACCGCGATCCCGGCCCGTTCGCTTCCGGTCAGCGACACACCGGCGATCCGCGGGTCCGCGAGGATCGCCGGAATCTGCCGGCTGGACGCGAACGTGTTCACGTACACATCACGCGGTACGCCGGCCGCAGACAGGATCTCCTCGATCGCGGCCGCCGACCGCGGACAGATCGAGGCGTGTTTGAGCAGGATCGTGTTGCCCAGTACCAGGTTCGGCGCCACGAACCGCGCGACCTGATAGCACGGGAAGTTCCACGGCATGATCCCGAGCAGCGCGCCGATCGGTCCCTTGCTGATCACCGCCTGGCCGCCTTTGATCTCGATCGGTTCGTCCGCGACCAACGCCGGCCCGTGCTCCGCGTAGTACCGGAAGATGTCGGCGACGATCCCGACCTCACCGAGCCCTTCGCTGACCCGCTTCCCCATCTCCAGCGTCATGATCCGCGCCAGCTCATCCGCCCGCTCCGCGAACAACTCCCCCGCCCGCGCCACGATCGCCGCTCGCTCACGGACATCCCGCCGCCGCCAGGCCGCGTACCCACCATGAACCCGCCCGACCGCGTCCCGCACCTCCGCATCCGTCGAGTTCGCCACTTCCTCCACCAGCACACCCGTCACCGGATCAGTCACCGAGTACATGAACTCCTCCATCCCACTCGAGCACTACCATACTGTATACAGTCTCCCGGTAGATGTCGCGCGCCGTGATCTGTTGTGCGGTGGGGGTTGAGCAGGCATGCTCTGGACTGCTCGATGTCCCCGCCCGTTCGTCGATCGGATGCCTGCCCGTGTCTGAGCTACGGAAGATTCGTCGTGTGGTACGGCTGGTGGCCGTACTGGTCGCTGTTTCGGTGCCTTCGCTGGCGCTGGCGTCGCCGGGTGCGAGCGCGCCCCCGGACCCGGCCAATGCTTGGCAGTACCCACATTGGCCGCAGAAACAGCCCTGGCAGGAGTCGGGGCCGGACGCGCGGGTGGCGAAATCGCTGTCCACCGGCCTGCCCGGCCCGATCGACCCGCAGAACTGGGAGAACCCCGACCACATGACGTGGGACGACTACGTCAAACCGCCGGGGACGAACTGGGCCGACCCCGCCGTGAAGGGTTCCGAGCGGACCTTCAAGGGCGCGCTCGTGCTGCTCGACTACCCGAACCAGGACTTCGTCATCACCAAGCCCAAGGGTTCGACCGTGTTCGGGAACCCGAGCGCCGCCGCGAACGGCGTGCCGCGGGACCAGGTCGCGAAGTTCTACAAGGACTTCCTGAACACGCCGGAGTCACTCAACCACGGTCACACCCTGCACGAGTACTGGATGGAGGATTCCGGCGGCCGCTACGGCGTCGACCTCACCGCCTTCGGCCCGTACCGGATGCCGGGGAAGTCGCACGAGTACGGGATGGAGTTCCAGAGCGCCGCGGACTGCCCGGCCGGTGACACCTGCACGAAGGACATCCGTACCGACGGCCGCGCGGCCTGGGTCGCCGACCAGGGCCCACAGATCCCCGCCGGGTACGACTTCGTGTTCTTCCTCAGCGCCGGCCAGGACGAGTCATCCACCTGGCAAGAATTCGGGATGATGAAGTTCCCGACCAAGGAGGACGTCAGCGCCGCCTTCGGCCCGCCGAACTCCCAGGGCCGCAACTGGTCCGACACTCGCTACGTCGACTGGACCTCATGGGCAGCCGGCGCCTCCATCTGGCCGAACGCGGGTGGTGGTTCGTCCACCCAGGCGGAGAGCTCCGGGATGGGCGTGTTCGCGCACGAGTTCAGCCACATCCTGGGCATCGGCGACAACTACAACAACCCGTACGGCGTGCCGCCGAGACGCGCATACACCGGGATCTGGGAGATGCTCAGCCGCGGCAGCTTCAACGGTCCCGGCGGTCCGCACAGTCGCTGGATGATCCCGGCCACCGGCGGCGCGTCGATGGGCGCGCAACACATGCTGCGGAACAAGATCAAGCTCAAGATGGTCGACGAGCAGAACGTACTCCGGCTGTCCCGCGAAGCGCTCGCCTCGTCCGGTGTCGTGATCGCCAACGTGAAGGCGCGGAGCGTACAGCCCGGCGCGAGTGAGCTGTCCGGCATCAACGTCGAGCTCGGCGGCGCCGGCGATCTCGGCGCGCCGTGCGACGTGGCGAAGGACCCGATGTGCGACGGTCGCGGGTACCAGAACTACACGGTCGAAGTGGTGGACCGGATGGGTACGGACTCGTTCACGCCCGACTCCGGGGTGCTGCTCGCGAAGACCAAGAACCAGGATCGCGCGCCGTTCGAGTGGGTGGTCGACGCGAACCCGCAGGACATCAACATGACGGACTACGTGCTGCCCGACGGTACGAAGGTCCCGATCACGATCGGTGACTACCGGCAGTTGTCGGACGCGCTGTTTCACGCCGGCACGAACTCGGGCAGCGAGTACGAGTACACCGACGCCGCGAACCGGCTGCACTTCTACGTCACCAACGTGCACCGCGACCGCAAGGGCATCCTTTCGTACACGGTCGCGATCCGGTCGCTCGACGGCGCCGGCCCGCAGCAGCGCGGCGTACGCCTCCTGCCGACGGTCGCGAAGCCGGACGGAAGCGGCGTACAGACCTGCAACTTCCGCCTCACCAACACCGGCAAGCCCGGCACGGGCCCCGAGGAGGTCGCGCCGTACCTGAAGGGCGATGTCTACCGCCTCACCGCCAAGGTCAACGGCAACGACTGGCCGATCGCCCTCCCCAACGCCCTCGCCACCGCCAACGCCGGCCAGCAAATCACCGTCCCCGTCCACACCAAAGCCGGCCGCTCGCCCATCGCCAAAATCACCCTGACCGCCACCTCGGAAAGCAACCCCACCAAATCCGCCACCGCCACCTGCACCGCGATCAAGCGCTGAACCCCAGCTCGGTGGTCGAGATGCGGGTGGTCCAGCGTTGGTCGGGGTCTGGTTGGGGGATCGAGTCGAGGAGGAGTTTGGTGTACGGGTGGGATGGGTCGTGCATGACTTTGGAGACCGGGCCACGTTCGACCAACTGGCCCTTGGTGATGACCATGACCTCGCCGCCGAGGTAGTAGACCGTTGACAGGTCGTGGGTGATGAACAGGGTGGTCATGCCGTGTTCGCGCTGGAAGTCGAGGAGGATGTCCAGGAAGTGTTTGCGTACCTGGGCATCCAGCATCGAGACCGGTTCGTCGGCGATGATGAAGGACGGGCGGAGCATGTGTACGCGGGCCAGCATGATGCGCTGCCGTTGACCGCCCGACAGCTGATGTGGATACCGGCCGAGGACGCTTTCCGGTTCGAGTCGTACCGCGCGGAGTGACTCCTCGATCAGTTCCAGACCGGCGGCCCGCGTCGACGCCAGCCCAAACTTCTTCACTGCCTTCCACAGCACGCGATCCACCCGGTAGAACGGGTTGAAGATCGCGTACGGGTCCTGGAACACCGGCTGCACATCACGGCGGTACGCGTCGTACTCGGCGCGGTTCAGCTTGAAGATGTCCTTGCCGCCGTACAGCACGGTCCCGGCGGTCGGCTTCTGCAGACCCAGTACGTTGCGGGCGATCGTGCTTTTCCCGCTGCCGCTCTGGCCGACCAGACTGACGATCTGCGGCGGCGACGCGGCCAGCTTGAAACTCACGTCGTCGACCGCGGTCAAGTACCCGCCAGGTACGTCCCGCGCGTGGAACCGTTGCTGTACGCCACGAAGTTCAAGTTCTGCCAGGTTCTCTCGACTACGCCTCACGAGGCCCTCCGTCCGACCTGCGGGATCGATTCGATCAGCCGACGGGTGTACTCGTCCCGTGGGTCCTTGAACACCTGCCGTACGTCGCCCACCTCGACCAGCCGGCCCTCGTACATCACCGCGACCCGGTCCGCGAGCTGCGCGTGTACGCCCATGTCGTGCGAGATCACCATCAGCGTCACGCCGAAGTCGGTCCGCAGATCGGCCAGCGATTGCAGGATCACCCGCTGGATCGTCACGTCCAGCGCGGTCGTCGGTTCGTCCGCGATCACCAGATCGGGTTCGAGCGCGACCGCGATCGCCATCAGGACCCGCTGCTTCATCCCGCCGGACAGCTCATGCGGGTACATCCGGCCGACGCGCGGTTCCAGCCCGACCTGTCCGAGCAGGCGCGGGATCAGCTCGCCCAGCGAGTCCTTCCGCCCGGGCGCATGTTCGATGATCACGTCCTTGAACTGGTCCTCGACCCGCATCACCGGGTTGAGCGAGCTCATCGAACCCTGTGGGAGGTACGACAGCGCCGACCACCGCAGTACGCGCAGTTGCTCGCCATGCACCTTCAGCAGGTCCACCGGCGAGCGCCCGGACGGGTGGAACATCACCGACCCACCGGCCACTTTGCCGGGCGCCTTCAGCAACCGGAGCAGCGCGACCGCGAGGGTGCTCTTGCCGCTGCCGGACTCCCCCGCGATCCCGAGGATCTCGCCACGGCGAACGTCCAGGTCGATCCCACGGACCGCTTTCACATCGCCGCGGTTGGTGGAGTACACGACCTCCAGGCCTTTGACCTCCAGAACGTTACTCACCGGCCACTCCTCTCAGCCGCGGGTTGTAGACCTCTTCGAGCCCGATGTTCACCATGTTCAGCGCCGCGAACAGCAACGTCAGCAAGGCGATCGGGACCACGAACATCGGCCAGGCGCCGAGCGTCAGCGCGCCGGTGCTGATCGCGTTGAAGATGATCTGGCCGAGGTCGATCACGCCACCCGGCCCGAGCCCGATGATCTCCAGACCGACCAGCCCGAAGATCGCGCCCAGCGCCGACGACGCGAACCCGACGCCGATGAACGGGAGCAGGTTCGGCAGCAGCTCGGTGACGATGATCTCCAGGTCGCGCGCCTTGCTGACCCGGGCAAGATCCACGTACGGGCGGGTTCGCAGACTGAGTACCTGGGAGCGGATCGTCTTCGCCGCGAACGGCCAGGAGAAGATCGAAATCATCACGCCGACCTGGAACAGGCTCACGTTCTTCGCGTACGCGGAGAGTGCGATCAGCAGCGGGAAGGTCGGAATGACCAGCAGGATTCCGGTGAACGTGGACAGCACGTTGTCGATCCAGCCACCCTTGTACCCGGCAACGAACGCGACGATGACACCGGCTACGGTCGAGATGACGCCCGCGATCGCGCCGATCTGCAAAGACACCGCCAGCGCCTTCACCACCATCGCGAACACGTCCCGCCCGAACTGATCGGTCCCGAGCAGATGACCCGGCCCAGGCATCAGCCACTTGTCGTACGCGGCCAGCTCAACCGGGTCCTGCCCACCCCCGATCGCCTTGGTAATCAACGGACTGAACAATGCCAGCAATACCAGGATCCCGAGGATCACCAGTCCGGTCGCCAGCCGCCGGCTGTTCCGGATCGTCCGTAATACCGCGCTCACTATTCTCATCGGTCATCACTTCCAGTACTTGACCCGCGGGTCAAGCAGCGGGAGCACGAGGTCGAGGAGGAGGACGGCGGTAAGGACCGAGAAGATGGCCATGTCGGTGACACCGAGGATGGTGTTGAAGTCGAGTTGCTGAATCGCGGTGACCAGGGTGGTTCCTAGGCCTGGGTAGTTGAACAACTGCTCGACCAGGACGTTGCCGTTGAAGATGAAGCCGAGTGAGATACCGAACGCGGTGATTTGCGGCAGGTAGCAGTTCCGCAGCGCGTACCGGGTCAGGATTCGCCAACCCTTCAGGCCCTTCGCCTCGGCGTACACCAGGAAGTCCTCGCCGAGAATCGGGACCATCAGCATCCGGGTCGAAAGAATCCAGCTGAACGTCCCGATGATCACGATCGACAGGCCGGGCAGCAATCCGTACTTGAGTACGCTGCCGATGAAGTCGAGCGAAAATCCCGGACTGAGATTCGAGTCGTACGCGGATCTGGCGGGTAGTACGCCCATCGAGTACGCGAACACGTACACCAGGATCAGCGCGACGAAGAAGTACGGTACGTGTGACAGCGCGATCGACAAGTTGGTGGCGATCGCGGACCCGAGCTTGCCGCGCCGCCAGCCGGCGATCGCGCCGATGATGATCCCGAGCACCCACGCCAGCACGGCCGAGATCCCGAGCAGACCGATTGTCCACGGCAACGATCTGAGGATCACCGTTTGCGCCGGGGTCGGATAGTTGATCAGCGACGGGCCGAGATCGCCGTGCAGGACGAGCTTCTCCATGTAGCGCAGGTACTGGGTCAGGATGTTCCCGTCGAGCCCGAACTCGTGCCGGTACCGGGCGATCAGCTCGGCGCTCGCCTGCGCGTTGTACACGTAGTTCTGCTGCAGGGTCTGGATCAGCGTCTGGATCGGGTCGCCCGGCATCAGCCGGAAGAAGAAGAACGCGATCGTCAGCGCGCCCCACAACTCGACCACATACAGGCCGAGTCGCCGGATCGCGTACGCCGCCAGCGGATGTCGCGACAACCAGGCCCGCATCCCGGACGAGGGTGCGGCCTCCTGAGGCTTGTCGACAGTCGCCACCGGCGGGGCTTCCGCCGTCACGACGGCGCTTTCTGCCCGGTCGCGCTGATCTTGCCGAGCACGAGAGCGAAGTGCGGCCACCAGTTCAACGGCACCTCGTACAGGTTGTCGTCGGTCGGCCAGTCCTTCCAGAACGTGGTGTTGAAGAACTGCGGATAGCCGGTCTGAATCACCGGAAGCAGTGGAAGCTTCTGGAAGTAGATCTCCAGCGCCTGGGCGAGCAGCGGCTTCGCCTCTTCGGAGTTCGGGTCGATACTGGCCAGCTTCAGCGAAATCTCGTCGAACCGCGGGTCCCGGAACCGCATCCTGTTCTTGTTGGCGGCGTTCTTGCCGATCGGTTGCGCCTTGCTGCTCTCCCAGTCGGTGTAGAGCTGCTCGGGATCGATGGCGAATCCGGCCCAGCTCGAATCGATGTCGTACTCGCCGCGCTGGAACTTGTCGTCGTGCACGCTGCCGGAAAGGCTTCGCAGCGTCGCGGGCACGCCGACCTTGGCAAGATCCGTCTTCAGCACATTGGCGATCGCGTACTCGTCCTTGTCGACCAGCGCCGGCGTGATGATCTCGAGGTTGATCTCCTTGCCCTTGTACATCCGGGTGCCGGCCGCGTTCTTCGGCGCGATCTCGTCCAGCAACTGCGTTGCCTTGTCCAGGTTGTACTCGAACTTGTACTTGTTCGCGAGCTCGTCGTTCTTCCATTTGTCGTTGGTCGGGTAGTCGGCCCACGGATAGATCGCGGGCGGCACCTGCACCTGCCAGACCGACTTGCCGATCGTCTCCCGATTCAGGCAATAGTTGATCGCCCAGTGCATTTTCGGTTCCGCGATCACACCGCGGGAGGGATCGCAGTTCAGCCACATCACCCGTGGGTTCGGGTCGTGGAACTGCGTGGTGATCAGATTCGGGTAGCCGGTGTTGCGCAGCTGCGAGGCATGCTGCGCGTCGATCGAACCGACGTCGAACTCGGCCCGCTCGAACGCCAGTGACGCCTGGTCGAGCTGCTTCGACGTGCTCTGGAACACCACGTACTGCGGTTTGACGTCGAGTTTGTCCTTGTTCCAGTAGTTCGGGTCCTTCTCCCAGACGAACATCTTCTGGTTCCGGATCGCCTGCTTCAGCTTGTACGGGCCGGAGCGTACGGGCGGGTTGTCCTTGTACTTGGTCGGGTCCTGCGACTTCCAGATGTGCTCCGGCATGATGTTGTTCGGCGCGCCGGAGATCGCGGCGATGAAGTTGTAGTGGAACCGCGGCGTCGGCTTGAGGAACTTGACCACCGCGGTCTGCGGGTCCGGCACCTCGATGTCCTTGACGAACTCCTTCAGCTCGCCACCGCCGCCGAACAGGTCGGGCCGGTCCTTCAGCATCATCACGGTGAACTTGAAGTCCTTCGCGCCCAGCGGCTCACCGTCGTTCCAGTGCGCCTTCGGGTCGAACTTGAGCGTCAGCTCGGTGTGATCGTCGTTGTACTTGTACTCGGTCGCCAGCCACGGCGTCAGCTTGCCGGTGGCGAAACTGAGGAAGAACAACGGTTCGGTGGCGAGCTCGACGCCGGCGCCGGACGGCGAACCGTTCGGGATCATGCCGTTGAAGCTGTCGAACACGGTGTACTCGACCTGGCCGACGATCACCGTCTGCTCCCGTGGGACCGGGATGTTCGCCTTGCCGATCTGGATGGTCTTGGTCGCGGCGGGCTTGGTGCCGGCCGGCTTGTCCGAGTACGACCCGCCGCCACCGGAGCAGGCGGCCAGGAACGCGGTCAGCGCCGCGGCACCTCCGCCGATCATGCTGCGCCGGGTCAACTGGTAGCGGATGACCGCTGCGACGTCTTCGTACTGGGGACGCGGTTCGTCGTTGTGATCAGGGCTCATGACGAAAGTCACCTCTGTTTCCGTTGCACGGGGCTCAGCTGTTACACACCGAGAGGTGTCACGGACTATAAGTAGCGATGACAACGTTGGCAAGAGTTCATTGCCACGTTGGAACTTTGCGGCCATATCCGCAGATCAGTGGATATACCAACCTCTGACAACGTTGGCTCGCTCTGCGTGACAGCGCAGGCGGAAACGCTTCCAACGGCGATCACACGGCGTGCCGGTCAGCCGGCGGCAGGGCAGGCGGCAGGCGGCAGGCGGTCCCGTCAGTCGTAGACCGCGTCGAGCAGGAGCTCCACGCTGCGGTGCGGCTCGTTCAGTACCGCGCGGATCACGTGCCGGCGGTCCCAGCGCCCGGCCGACCACGCCAGCGCCTTCGCCAGCCCGTCGAACGTCGCCGCATGCGGCGCGCCGTCGGTGTCCACCCACCACGACACCTCGACGCCGTCAACCGTCAGCTCGTCATGCTCCCACCACATCGCCGGCACCTCCGGCACGAGCTCACGCACCAGCCCCGGCACCTCAGCCTCCGCCCCGGCTCCGTCTATCTTGCCTTCAGCAACTTCTTGCGCGAGCGGTACGTCGAACAGATCCCCAAGCCCGTCCGCCGCCGCGCCCGAACCGACCACGAACCCACCGAGGTCCGCACGCTGCACCCACATCGGCCCGTCCACCACGACCGCATCGTCCGTCCCGGTCACCCGAGTACGCCCGTCCAGGTCCAGCACCCGAACCTGCTCCGGCGAATCCCCCGGGAACAACGCGAGCGTCCCAAGCCGATTCCACAGGCGCAGCATCGACGCCTCGTCGACCTCCCGCTCCGGATCAGCAAGCCGATCGAGTACCAGCCCGATCCCGTCCGCATCAAGGTCACCGACCTCGCGGACCAGCCCGACCGCGATCCGTACCTCCGGGTCGAGCTCAGCCGTCCACTCCGGCGCGGGATCAAGGAAACTCGCGAGCACCGCTTCGGCGTCCGGATCGGCACGTCCGGCGAGTGGTTCGCCGTCCTCGAGCAGGACGTGTTCGCGAATCCACCAAGCCGCGTACGACGGCACGCCCAACGCGCGATCATCCGGCCCGACCACCCGTACCTGGGTAACCAGCGCGTGCCGCAGCTCCGGCGTTGAACCCAGTATTTGCAGGGCTTTCGGCCAGTTGCCGTCAGTGATCCAGTCCAGGTCACGGATCGCGGGCAGTTCGCCGACGGTCACCCCGTACCGGGAGCCGTCCGGCGCGACGTCGTACGCCCAATCGTCGATCGCGTCGAGGTCCTGGAGAGCCTCGGGCAGCTGGTCGAGCGTCACGTCGGATGCGGTGACGACACCGAGGGTCGACAGCACACCGACGGCCTCGAGCGCGGGCAGACCGTAGCGCTCGACGAGGTCACCGGCGACTGGCGCGACCTCGTCGGCGTCAAGCACGGTTTCCGCCTCGGAACCCGTTACCACCAACGCGTTCGCGGGCACGAGGTCACCATCCGCGTCACGGAGAACGAGGTCGGACAGCCACCACAGACCGCCGGCCTGCGCCGGGTCAGCGGCGACGAGACTGAGTACGGCGTGCGCGATCGCGTCTGGATCGTCAGCGTCCGCGGAGTGCTCGACCGCGGTACGAACCGCGCCGTCTTCAAGCAGCGATCGCGGCGAAGCGGAGATCGCGCCGAGTCGTTCGAGAGCCGGGTCGACGGCGTCGGGGTGGACGACGCGGACGCCGTACGTGCCGAAGGCGGCCAGGATGTCGACGGGGATTTCCGGGCCGGGCAGGAGAAGACCACGCGCGCCGCGTACCAGGCGACCGTCGGCGAGCGGGACCGGCAACGTGCCGAGGGACTCACGGAGCAGCGCGTCGGTGACCAGGTTCGTCAACGAGCCGTAAAGCGCTCGCCACCACGTCGGCGACTCCTCTCCCCCGAGCTGATCGACTATCTCGGCAAGCTCGATTCGCCTTGTTTTCAAGGCATCCAGCGCTTTGCGGTCTTCGCGGCGCTCGCGGATCAGTCCTTCGACGATCGGGGCGAGAATGGTGGAAAAGTTGTCGTCGGCACCTTCTACTACTACGGCAGCCTTCGGACGCAGGAGGTCGCCGGTTACCGCGTGAAGCAGCTCGGCTTCGGGCAGGCGATGGAGGATCTCCTCACGAAGCATCCGGTCAAGAGCGCCGGCGGCAAGACCGGTCGGTACCAGGTGCAGGACGTCTTCCCCGTCGGCGGCTCGCCGGTGGAGCAGTTCGGCGTACGCGGACGCTGCTTCTCGTACGAGCCGATCAGTTAAGGGGCCCTTGGCAACATGTCGACGAGTCGAGTCGAGTGGAAAAGTTGCCAAGAGCAACGCCGCAAGGGACAGCGGTTCGTCAGTGGGTGTCGGTGCATGAACGACGGCCGTGGCTGCCTGGTCGGCACCACGGGGCAGGGCCCAGACGACCGACCAGGTGGGGCGGGCACGTTCTTCGGTGGGGCGGTCGGCCAGGAGTTCTTCGCGTTCGGCGGCGTCGAGTACGCCGGCGCTGCGGTGAATCCACCAGCGGGACTCGACATCCTCAAGCGTCCGGTGGGTGTCGTCGGTTTCGATCTCGATGCGTTCCAGACCGGGCAGTGCGAGCAGCAGCGCGTCGTCGGCCTCGGACAGGAGGCGGCGTACCAGCGCGGCGGCCGCTTCGTCGCGGAGCGGGAGGATGACGGCGGTGTCGTATCCGGTCGGCGGTTCACCCTCCGCCTCGAACGGCAGCCGCAACACCGGCACCTGCCCGTCCCGCCGCCGCAACTCATCGTCGAGTCCACCCGAGCCGACGGCGGCAATCGCGGCCGCGGTATCCGCCTTCGAGAACCGCACTCCCCCGCCCCGCGACAGCACCACCGGCTCATCACTGACCGCCAGCACAGCCGAGAACCCAACCCCGAACCGCCCAACTGGCAGCAGGGAACCGCGCACGCCACCACCGTCAGCCGCCACCCCCACGCCGACATCCGCCTCATCACCACCCGGCTCCACGCCGGCTTCGGCTCCCACGGGATGGACGGCGTCGCGTTTGGCTGAGGCTCGCAAAGTCGCCAACGACTCGACGCCCGCCCGGTCCAGCGGGGCGCCGGTGTTCGCGACCACCAAGATGTTGTGCCGGAATTCATACCGGACCCGCCCCGGAACCCCGGCACGTGCCGCCGCGTCCGCCGCGTTCTGGGCGAGCTCGATCACCAGCCGATCGACGTAACCGCCGAGGGCGAGTTCCTCCTCCGCGTTCGCGTCCTCGCGGAAGCGGATCGGCGCCGCGGTCCAGCCGGCCAGTACCCGATCCCGAATTGCCGCCGTACCGAACACGTCGTCAGTCACCGGGGCAGTATGCCGTACCGCTTCGACTATCGTGGTCCGGTGATCGCATCCGGCAGTCGGTACGTGGCACTCGGGAGTTCGTTCGCGGCCGGGCCGGGTATCAGGTCAGGCGGCAACTACCCGCACCTCGTCGCGGCTGAGCTCGGCCTGGCGCTGACCGATGTCACGTGCTCGGGCGCCACCACCGCGCACGTACTGGACACTCCGCAGGACGACGCCCCACCGCAGCTCGATGCCGTCATGCCGGACACCAGTCTGGTCACGATCACGGTCGGCGGGAACGACCTGGAGTACGTCGGCACCTTCCTCCGCGGCAGCAAACCGGCCACTCTCCTCGGCCGCCGCGTCGCGAACCGGATTCGCGCGCGGGTCAGTTACCTCAAGGACGACGCCGCTTACCAGGCGGTCGCGGAGTCACTCACCATCATCGTCGAGCGGACTCAGGAGCGCGCGCCGGACGCGCGCATCCTCCTGGTCGACTACCTGACCCTCGTCGGTCCGGCCACCCGCCCGCGCCTCGACGTCCCGCTCAACGAGGAACAACTCCCGAGTATCGCGATGATGGCCGACGGCCTGGCTGATGCCTTCGCCAAGGCCGCAGCCGCCACCGGTGCCGACCTGATCGCCGCATCCGCGGCCAGCAAGGACCACGCGATCGGCACCCCGGAACCGTGGACCACCGGCTTCACCATGCTGCCGCCAAACCTCGGCAGCTTCGTCCCGTACCACCCCACCGCCGCCGGCATGAAGGCAGTCGCCGACCTGATCACGGAGCGGATACGCACGACGTGAGCGTGCTGACCCCGGCAGCGAACTCCGCTGACCCCGATCTCTTGCAGGACCCACGGGCGCGACGCATCACCGCATAAGCACCTCTCGTGCACGACCCGGCCAGATCCGCCGGATGCTTCTGGCCACGCGGACCTTCCGCCTCCGGCTCCGGCGGCCGGCCGGTTCGCTCAGGCCGTGGTTGTGCTCGCGGTTGTCGTTGGCGAAGTGGCTCAGCGACACCATCAGGTTCAGCGGTTCCATCGGTCCGCCCTCCGGGTCGATTTCTCCTTACACCCGGACGTCGGACCCGATCGGCGGATCTTGACACGCCCGCTAAGAATCCGTCTCGGTTACCAGAACCAGGCGCCGAAGCAGATCATCGAGGCGAGTGCGGTCGTCGGCGGGAAGCTGGTGGATGAGTTCCTCCTCGACCTGGAGGATCTCGCCGATGCCGCGTTTCCACAGCTCACTCCCGGCGCGGGTCAGCGTCGCGACCACCTTCCTCCGGTCGTCACGGTCATGCGTACGCTCCACGTACCCACGGCGTTCGAGCGCGTCCAGCCGGTTGGTCATCGCGGCCGCCGACATGCCGAGCTGCCGCGCCAGCGCACCCGGCGTCGCGGCGTACGGACGACCGCCCCGCCGCAGCATGTGCAGTGTCTTGAACTCCCACAGCTGCAGCCCGTACGTCGCGAGCACGGCCTCCCGGCGACGCTCCAGGTACCGATTGAGTACCTGCAGGCGGACCGTGATGCCCTCCACGTCGCGATCCAGCTCGGTCAGCTCACCGGACCACATGGACCACCGCCATCGACCTCCTCACCGCCACGCAAGCGGACAACCCCACCGAACGCGCGGCCCTCGCGCTGGCCAAGGCCGAAGTCGCCGTCGACTACGACTTCGGCCGCGACACCGACCACGCCTCGGCCGCACTCGCCGCCGTACCGAATGACTCGTGGGACCTGACGCTGCTGAAGATCCGGAAGGACTACGCGACCGCGCTGTCCCAGCCAGGCGAGTACGACCTGCGCGACCGCCTCCTGACCCTCATCGCCGATGCACCCGACGACAACCGGCGAGGCTGGGCGAACTTCTGGGCCGGTGCGATCGCCGACAACGTGTACGAACAGCCCACTGCAGCTGTCAAACACTACGAGGTCGCACTGGAACTCGCTGAGAAGCACGACGCCGACCTACTGACCGCACAAGCCCTCCGGCACCTCGGCTACCACGCCCGCGCAGCCGGTGACCTTGTACAGGCCCGAGAGCAGCTGATCCGCTCCACCGAACTCTTCCAGAAGGCCGGCCACCTACGCCCCACTCTCGCCAGCAAACCCTCCTCGCCGAACTACTCCACACCGAAGGCAACACCGCCGGTTCCCAAGCCCTAGCAACCGAAATCAACCGCTGGGCCCACCAACTGAACATCCCCTTCATCATCAACGAAACCGCCCAACTCATGAACTGAAAGCAAACCACGCGGTCAGTGGCGGTCATGAGGTGTCCGCTACTGGTTCTACCGTCGGGGTATGGAGTTTCGGGTAGAGGTAGCGCAGGCGGAGTTGGATGGGCTGGGGCGGCGGCTGGAGGGGGTTCGGTGGCCGGATCAACTGCCTGGTGTCGAGTGGGGGTACGGCGTGGAGCTCGGGCGGCTGCGTGAGTTGACGGAGTACTGGCGTACGTCCTACGACTGGCGCCGTTTCGAAGCGCGACTCAATCAGTACCCGCAGTACGTGACCGAGATCGACGGCCAGCGGGTGCACTACGTCCAGACAGGATCAGGTACGCCGCTGTTGTTGCTGCACGGTTGGCCGGGTGCGGCGTCCGACTACCTGGATGTGATCGACACGCTGTCCCAGGATTTCACGTTGGTCATCCCAACAATGCCCGGTTTCGGTTTCAGCGGTGCGACCAGCGAAACCGGCTGGGGTACGGAGCGCATCGCCCGCGCGTGGATCGCCTTGATGGAGCAACTCGGGTACGAGCGGTACGGCGTGCACGGTTACGACTGGGGCGCCCGGATCGGGCCTGCGATTGCCCGTGCCGTACCCGACCGCATCATCGGCCTGCACCTCGACGGCTACCTGGCCTTCCCCCAAGGCGAGGAACTCACCGAAACCGAACAGCAACGACTGGGCGGACTGGACCGCTGGCAGAAAGAACGTTCCGGGTACGCCGCGATCCAAAGCACCCGCCCGCAGACACTCGCGTACGCCCTGACCGATTCACCGGTCGGCCAACTGGCCTGGAACCTCGAGTGGTACGACGATTACGGCCACCGCATAGGTGCCATCAGCAACGACGCCATCCTCGACAGTGTCACGCAGACCTGGCTGACCGGCACCGCCGGCTCCTCCGGCCGAATTTACCGGGAAGCGCTGGCATCGTGGGGCGCACCAACACCACACTGCCCCGTACCGACCGGCCTCGCCGTCTTCCCCACCGACAGCACCGTCCGCAGGCTCGTCGACCGTGAGTTCAACGTCGTGCATTACACCGAGTTCGACCGCGGTGGGCACTTCGCGGCGCTGGAGGTCCCCGCGCTGGTCGCCGAGGACCTCCTGAACTTCTTCCGCAAGCTGTAACTACCGAACGCCGAGCAGATGCTCCATCGCCAACTGATCGAGCCGCTCGAACCCAAGCCCCCGATCCGCCAGCGCCTCGCGGTCGTACGACGCGTTCCGAAGGTCGTCGAGCGACTCACCAGCGCCCAGCGTCGGTTCGTCGAGCTCGGCGACCTTCGCCGCGGCCAGCGCCTCCGCGACCTCGGGGTCGGCGCGGAACGCCTGCACCTTCGACCGCAGGATCAGGTAGTTCCGCATGCAGGCGCGTGCCGTCTCCCAAACGCCGTCCTCGTCCTCGGTCCGCGGCGGCTTGTAGTCGAAGTGCACGTACCCGTCGTATCCCGGCCGGCCCGCCGACCCCTGCAGTACGTCGACCGTCCAGAACGCCTCGCGCAGGTTCCCGGCGCCGAACCGCAGGTCCTGGTCGAACCGCGGACCGTGCTGCCCGTTGAGGTCGATGTGGTACAGCTTCCCGTGCCACAGCGCCTGCGCGATCCCGTGCGCGTAGTTCAGCCCGGCCATCTGCTCGTGCCCGACCTCCGGGTTGATCCCGACCAGCTCCGGGTCGGCCAGGTCGTTGATGAACGCGATCGCGTGCCCGATCGACGGCAGCAGGATGTCGCCGCGCGGCTCGTTCGGCTTCGGTTCGATCGCGAAGCGGAGGTTGTAGCCCTGTTCCCGCACATAGGCGCAGAGCAGGTCCATCGACTCCTTGTACCGATCCAGCGCCGCCCGCACGTCCTTCGACCCGCCGGACTCGGCTCCTTCCCGGCCACCCCACAGCACGTACGTCGTGGCTCCCAGCTCCGCCGCCAGATCGATGTTGCGAAGCACCTTCGCCAACGCGTACCGGCGGACCTGCCGATCGTTCGCGGTCAGGCCACCGTCCTTGAAGACCGGGTGGCTGAACAGGTTGGTGGTCATCATCTCGACGCCCATACCGGTTTCGGCCAGTGCCTTGGTGAACCGCTCCAGTACCTGGCCGCGGGTGCTGTCGTCCGGCACCACGTCGTCGTCGTGGAAGGTGACCGCGGCGGCGCCGAGTTCGGCGAGCTTCCCGACCGCGTGGACCGGGTCCATCGCCGGGCGGACGGCCGTACCGAAGACGTCGACGCCCTGCCAGCCGACGGTCCACAGGCCGAAGGAGAACTTGTCGTCCTTGTTCGGGGTGTAGTCGTTCATTGCGGGATCTCCTGCCATTGACGGGATGCCGAGCTGGCCTCGACCGCGGCGAGGACGCGCTGCACCCGCAGCCCGTCGGCGAACGACGGCGCCGGGTCGGTACCGTCGGCGATCGCGGTGACCAGGTCGACGACCTGATGGGTGAACCCGTGCTCGTAGCCGAGCAGATGGCCGGGCGGCCACCACGCGGCGACGTACGGGTGGTCGGCCTCGGTGGCGAGAATCCGGCGGAAGCCCGCCGTCCGCGCGTCGTCGGCCGCGTCGTAGTAGTGCAGCAGGTTCATGTCTTCGAAGTCGAAGGCGAGACTGCCGAGACTGCCGTTGATCTCGATCCGGATGGCGTTCTTCCGCCCGGTCGCGAACCGGGTCGCCTCGAACACCCCAAGCGCCCCCGACCGGAACGTCGCCAGGAACACCGCCGCGTCGTCCACTGTGACAGGACCACGCTCGGTACCGGCCGTACCCGCCAGCCCCGAATGCTCCGCCGCCACCGGACGCTCCTTCACGAACGTCTCCAGCCGCGCGCTCACCTCGCCGATCGTGTCGCCGGTGATGTACTGCGTCAGGTCGATGATGTGCGCCCCGATGTCACCGAGCGCGCCCGAACCGGCCTTCGTCTTGTCCAGGCGCCATGACAGCGGCGCCTCCGGATCGGCAATCCAGTCCTGCAGGTACTGGGCGCGGACGTGCCGGATGGTACCGAGCTTGCCCTCGGCAACGAGCTGCCGGGCCAGCCCGATCGCCGGCACCCGGCGGTAGGTGAACCCGACCATCGACCTGATCCCCCGCGCGGCGGCTGCCTCGGCCGCGGCGGTCATCGCCTCGGCCTCCGCGACGGTGTTGGCCAGCGGCTTCTCGCACAGCACATGCTTACCCGCTTCCAGGGCAGCGATCGCGATCTCCGCGTGGCTGTCTCCCGGCGTGCAGACGTCGATCAGCTGTACGTCGTCGCGGCCGAGCAGCTTGCGCCAGTCGGTCTCGGTTTCCTTCCAGCCGAGCTTGCTCGCTGCCGCCTGCACCGCTTCGGCGTTGCGGCCACAGAGAACGTTCAGCCGCGGGTCCAGTGGCAGGTCGAAGAAGCGCGGGGCGCTCCGCCAGGCCTGCGAGTGGGCCGCGCCCATGAACGCGTAGCCGATCAGACCGATGCCTAGCTGTGTCATGCGTCTCCTAGGATCATTGCGCGACTCCGGTGGGGTCGAGGAAGACCTGGTCGAGTGAGATCTGCGCGCCACCACGCACGGCGGCGGTGAAGCCAAGCGCCGACTGGACAACGCGGCAGCCGCCACCGTCCGGCGCGATCACGCGCTCGCGGATCGCCTGCTCCAGCGGCGCTTTCAGCCACGGACCAAGGACGGCGAAGTACCCGCCGAGGACGAGCACGTCCGGGTTCAGAATGTTCGCCAGCACCGCGCCGCCGATCCCCAGCCAGTCGCCGACGTCCCGCAGCGCGGCCAAGGTGCGTACGTCGCCGGCTTCGGCGCGCCGTTTGATCTCGGCCAGCCGCTGCTCCACGTCCAGCGACGGATCCCGGACCGGATCGTCGGCATCCGTTGCCTGATGCAACAGTGCGGTCAGGCCGACGACGGTTTCCCAGCACCCGGTCCGCCCGCAACCACAGGTCCGTCCGGCCGGGGCGACCGGCATGTGACCGACCTCCCCGCTGTACCCCTGACTGCCCCGGAGCAAGTGCCCTCCGGTCACGACCCCACCGCCGACTCCGATCGCACCGGTCAGCAGTACGAGATCGTGGACGTCCGCCTGCAGCTCGGCGTACGCCGCCAGCGCCGCGAGGTTCGCCTCGTTGTCGACGTGCACCGAGTAGGGCGGCTCACCCAACCGGCGACGCAGCTCGGCCGCGACCGGGAACTCACTCCAGCCCAGGTTGGGCGCGAGCTTCAACGCGCCCGTCTCGCCCTGGACCAGCGCGGGCACGGCGAGCGTCACCCCGGCGACCTGCCCGTTCACGGCAGCGACCGCCTGCTTGATCAGGTCCGTCAGCCGGTCGAGCGTGGCCCCTGGATCGAGGTGCGCCACATCCACCGGCACGCGCTGCTCGAAGACCGTCTCGCCGGACAGGTTCAGCGCGATCACCGCGAGGTACTCGACGTTGATCTCGGCACCGACACCACAGACGCCGGAACCGTCCAGCTCGACCAGCTGACCAGGCCGGCCAAGCGTACGGGTCGAGTCGGCCGATCCTTCCCGGAGCAGGCCGCGCTCGACCAGTTCGGCGACGAGGCTGCTGACGGTCGCCTTGTTCAGTCCGGTGTCGTCCGCGATCCGCGCGCGGGACCGCGGTCCGAGGTCGCGGACATGGCGCAGTACGACCGAGAGGTTGTTCCGCCGGAGCGAGACGTGGTCAGCGGCAACGGCCCGGCTGCCCGGCCGGCGGCCATCGCTCAGCGTCATCTCGCAACCCTCCGCGCGACTTTGTCTGTTGGTCCAACAAACTAAGTCGCGGGGCAGGCAGCGTCAAGGGTCAGAACAGCTCCATGCTGTCGGCCGCGGCGGTGATGACCGGGTTGTCGAAGTACAGCCGGCAAGCCACCGCATGACCGGAACAGGTCAGCAAGGTCGGCCCCGCGGCGTCGACCACCCGGTACGCGACCGGGTGCTCGCAGCGTTCGACCGCGCCCTCGTTCTCGCGGCCGCAGCCGAGTACGTGACAGGTGACGGTTTCGCCGACGTTCATCAGCGTCAGGCCGTGCTCCGGGCAGACACCCCAGCCGACGCCACACGCGTGGCCCTCGTTCGCGGCCATCCGGACGAGCTTCCCGGCGGTCGCCTCCAGCCTGGCCGCCGTCTCCCGGAACGTGGTCGCGGCCTGGTCCAGCTCACGCCGGAACCGCCGCAGTTCCACCGACTCGGGCAGGCTCCGCGTCGCCGCCTGCAGATCCTCCGCCAGCGTCATCGCCGCAACGGCGACCTCGTCCACCCGCACCGGAGTGCTGAACTGGCGCAAGTTCGCCCGACTTTGCACCCGCGGGCGATCACTGACCTCATCACCCTGCGCGGTCAAACCGTTCATACTGCCCCGTCCCCTGTAGTACTTCCGGTGGACGATCGTGCCATGCGCCCGGTACCCACGACCAGGGGAAATACGTGGGCATCACCCACGGTCGCCGGATGGCAACAAGCTGTCGTTCCGGTCGAAAGGGTTGAGGTCCGGGACGTACCCGGCTGAACTGAAGCTGACGACTGCCCTTCCGCCCCGGAGGACCCGCCCATGTATCGCTCCGTCACGCTCTGTATCAGTGCGGCCTTGTCGCTCGGCACGCTCGCCGTACCCGCCCAAGCAGCAAACGCCGACCGAACCATCACCTATCACGGCTACCAGGTGACCGTCCCCCGGTCCTGGCAGGTCGTTGACCTCACCAAGGACCCGGCCGCCTGCGTCCGCTTCGACCGCCCCGCCGTGTACCTCGGCCGGCCAGCCGCGCAGCAGAACTGCCCGGCGCATCTGGTCGGCCGCACCGAGGGCCTCATCATCGAACCACTCGCCGGTTCCACCCCCCGATCAGCGGCAACCACACGCGCCGCGACCGCGCGCTCCGTCGACAACGAAATCCAGGTCGGCGTCGAGGATGCCGGTGTCCTCGTCACCGCCGTACACGGTGCATCCGAGGAACCCGCCGTACGCTCCGTGCTCGCGACCGCCCGCCTGGTGGCAGGCGCCGCGCCGGCCAAGCTGATCCGGCCCCGCGCCGCGCCGGCCGCCCCGGCGGCGTCGATCGTTGCCCCCGGCACCATGATCAACCAGCAGGCGTTCGACCAGTGCACGGCGCCTTCGCTCGGCGCGATGAACGCCTGGAAAGCCTCGCCGTTCAAGGCCGTCGGGATCTACATCAGCGGCGCCTCACGTTCGTGTACGCAGGCCAATCTGACCGCGTCGTGGGTGGCGTCGAACGCGGCGAACGGCTGGTCGTTCATGCCGATCGACGTCGGCTACCAGGCACCCTGCGGTACGCGGAACCCGAAGATGTCCGCCGACCTCGGCACCGCCCGGACCCAGGGCGCGGACTCCGCGTCGGCGTCGGTACAGGCCGCGCAGAACCTCGGCATCGGCGCCGGATCGGCGATCTACTCGGACATCGAGGCGTACCCGACCGGCAACAACGCGTGTCGCGACGCGATCATGTCGTACATCAGCGGCTGGACCGAACGGCTGCGGTCACTCGGGTACCTCAGCGGCGTCTACAGCAGCGCCGGCTCCGGCGGACGTGACCTGGCGAACTCGGCCGGTGACGGCCGGTGGCTGATGCCTGACCACCTGTGGTTCGCGTGGTGGAACAACGTCGCGAACACCGACGGCGGCCAGTACATCCCCGCGAACCTGTGGACGAACCACCAACGGCTGCACCAGTACAAGGGCGACCACAACGAAACCTGGGGCGGCGTCACGATCAACATCGACAGCAACTTCCTCGACGTCGCCGGCGCCGCTCCCCCACCGATGACCGACGGCGTGTACCGAATCAAGTCCGAGGCCGGCGGCTTCGACCTGGACGTCCGCGACTGCCAGTCCGCCAACGGCGCCGACGTCCGGATGTGGGACCGGATCCTGACCAGTCCCTGCCAGAAATGGCACCTCGTCAACGTCACCGGCACCACGTTCAAGATCCTCGACGGGAACACCGGTAAGGCGCTGGACGTGATCGGCTGTTCGACCGCCGATGCCACCCAGGTCCAGCTGTACGACGACTGGGGCGGTGACTGTCAGACCTGGTCGATCGAGCCGGTCGTGGGTGGCGCCTACAAGATCATCGGCACCGGCTCCGGCAAGTCCCTGGACGTCGCCGGCTGCAACCCGAACCGGGACGCGGACGTCATCATCTGGCCGTACCACGGCGGCTCCTGCCAGCGGTGGCACCTGACGCCCGCGTAACTTGCAGCTTTTGACATCGGGGGTGGGGCGCGAAGCGGACCAGACCTCTGTCATACTCCCGGCGAACAGTCAGTTCGCGACCCAAATTGGGGGGGTCCTGTGTCCTTCCGTCCTGCCCACCTGCTGCGCCTCGCCGTACCAGCCGCGCTGGTAGCCGGCGCACTGGTGACTTTGAGCGGTTCGTCCGGTACGGCGGCCCAGCCGCACCCGTACCGGCCGTCGTTCCCGAGCCACCAGTCCGCGAAGGCGGAGTACGTACCGAACTCGGTGATGGTCAAGTTCAAGGCCAAGAGCACCACCTCCGCCCGGAAGGCAACGGTCGGACGGCTGCGCGCCACCACCGAGGACTCGGTCTCGTCACCCGTCGTGGAGCTCAAGGGCGACGTGCCGGCGCCGGAGCTGCTGAAGAAGGTGCAGGCCGACCCGTCGGTCGAGCAGGCCTCGCTCAACTACCTCCGCCGGGCATCCGCGACCCCGAACGACCTCTACTACGCCAGCGACCAGCGGGCCTCGTTCAACACGATCCGGCTCCCGCAGGCCTGGGACCTGTCCAAGTCGACCGGCAACCAGATCGTCGCCGTGCTCGACACCGGCGTCGACGGCGGCCACCCGGACCTGGCCGGGCACCTCGTACCCGGCTACAACGCCGTCTCCAGCACCCGGCCGAACCCGGTCGACGACAACGGCCACGGCACCATGACGCTCGGCATCATCGCCGCCGCCGCGAACAACGGCGCCGGCGTGGCCGGGGTCGGCTGGAACGTCAAGGCGATGCCGGTCAAGGTGCTCGACGCCAACGGCGTCGGCAAGGACTCCGACATTGCCAAGGGCATCAACTGGGCGGTCGCGAACGGCGCCAAGGTGATCAACATGTCGCTCGGCGGCGCCGGGTACAACTCGGTGCTCGAGACCGCCGTCGCGAACGCGATCGCGCGTGGTGTCGTCGTGGTCGCCGCGGCCGGCAACGAAGGCACCGACGTGGTCCAGTACCCGGCGGCGTTCTACGGCGTGATCGCGGTCGGCGCGACCAACCCCGGCGGCGTCAAGACCGACTTCAGCTCGTACGGAAACTGGGTCGACCTCGCGGCACCCGGCTGGGACATCCTCAGCACCGGATCGCGGGCGCTCACCCCGGCCGGGTACGAGCCGTACTGGTACTGCACCGGCACGTCCTGCTCCGCGCCGATCGTCGCGGGCGTCGCGGCGCTGGTGAAGAACAAGTGGCCGACGTTCACCCCGATCCAGGTGGAATCACGGCTCAAGGCCCTCGCGCGCGACGCCGGCCCGCGCGGCACCGACCCGTACTACGGCGCCGGCATCCTGGACGCGTACGCGGCGCTCGGCGGCAAGACCACCACCGACTTCCCGATGAACGGGCCGGACAACAACGACCAGCCCGAGCGGGCCATCTCGGTCAGCCCGGAGTCCAGCCCGCTGACGACCACGATGGGCGTCGAGGGCGACGTCGACTGGTTCGAGGTCACCTCACAGGCCGCGCGCAACCTGAAGATCTCGGTCACCGGCGCCGACTACCAGCCGGTGTACGCGGTCAACATGGGACCGCGGGTCAGCGTGTACGACGGCGACCTGGTCTCGCTCGGCAGCAAGGTGCAGGCCTACCCGGACATCGACCCCGTGACCAAGAAGCCGAAGTGGGGTCCGCAGACCGCGACCGTCAACGTCAGTGCCAAGGCCGGGTCGACGTTCATTGCCGTCAGCAACGACAACGGCTCGCGGGACACCCGCCCGTACTCGCTGAACATCACCGAAGAGGGCAACGGCGGTGTCGACAACGACCAGACGTACGACCTGATGGACGTGCAGCCGCAAGCGTTCTCGACCGTGTCGGACCTGGCCACCAAGCCGACCGTACGGTTCGCGCGGGACGTCACCGCCAGCACCGTCACGGCCGGCACGGTCCGGCTGGTCAACGGGCGGAGCGGTGCTGCTGTCGGCGTTGCCGTTGCCTATGACGCGACCACGCGGACCGCGACGATCTCGCCGACCGCGCCGCTGGCGGAGAACACGCCGTACCGCATCCAGATCGCCGACGGCATCACCCAGACCGCCGACGGCAGCCGGGTCGCGCAGAGCAGCAGCACCTTCGCCACCGCGGACCTCGCGCCGGCCAAGCTGACCTCGTTCGACGCGAGCGGCGCGTACCTGGCGGCCAACCTGACCTGGAAGATCCCGTCGATCAGCGACCTCGACCAGGTCATCGTCCGGCGGAACGCCAACAGCAAAGCGCCGACGTTGACCACGGGCACGCTCGTGTACGCCGGAACCGCATCGGCCTACAAGAACACCGGCCTGGCGCAGGGCGTCACGTACACGTACGCCGCCTGGGTCAAGGACCGCGGCGGCAAGGTCAGCGCGATCTCGACCAGCCAGCTGCTCGGCATGAAGACCACGCTCAGCCCGACGGCGACAGTGCTCAACTACGGCGGGACCGTCACGTTGCGCGGAAGCACGGTGCGGATCGACAACAAGGCGTACGCCGGACTGCCGACCAACCTGTACGTGCGGCCGAAGAACTCGTCGACGTTCAAACTGCTCGCCGCGCTGAAGACATCCTCGACCGGCGCGGTCAGCTACGCGTACAAGCCGACCGTGTCGTCCGTGTTCATGATGACGTTCCCCGGCAACACCGACCTGATGGGTACCCGGACCCCCGACATCACCGTCCAGGTCGCGCCGACGATCTCCGCCACGCTCGCACCGACGGCGATCAAACTCGGCAGGACCACCGCCATCAGCGGGTACGTCGCGCCGGCCCACGCCGGACAGACCGTGTACCTGCAGCAGTACGGCAGCAAGGTGTGGAAGTCGATCGCGTCCGTGAAACTCAGCACGTCCGGCAAGTACGCCTTCGGCATCAAGCCGGCCATCCGCGGACCGATCGCCTACCGCGTCTGGTTCCCCGGCGACGCCGACCACGCGCAGGCGTTCACAGCTAACAAGATCGTCACCGTCAGCTGATGCGATCCCACTTCCCCAGGGAGAAGAACCGATGAAACCGAACCGGCGCCACGTCCTGATGGCGGCCACCGCGGCCGCCGTGGCGACCGTCGCCACCGGCGAAGCCTCAACGGCACAAACCGCCGCGGCCACCGACCCGTACGGCTCGGGTGCGCTCGGGGACTGGACAGTCCTCAGCCACTCGGTCGCCACGGAAGCGACCATCACGTACGTCCGGGACAACGACGGCGTTTACATGTTCGGTGACAGCATCTCCGTACAGGACGGCAAGGCCCTCGCCTCGCAACTCATCGCCCGCACCGGCAAGACCATCGCAGTACACAACTGGTCCGGCCGCCCCACCGGCCCAGCCGTCGACGCCCTACAGAACTGGGCAGTCCGGTACGGCATGCCGCGCCGAATCTTGATGGCAACCGGCACGAACGACATCTTCAACCCACCCGTCTTCGCCGCCCAGGTCGACCGAACAATGCGAATCGTCGGCAGCCGGCGCGAGGTCGTCTGGGTAAACGTCCAATGCGCCCGAACCGCCAAGTCAGCCGCCGTCCAACTAGCTGACCAGCGAAACAGCGCCTGGATCAACTCCCAGCTACTGGACGCCGAAAAGAAGTACCCAAACCTCACCGTCGTCCGCTGGGCCGAGTCACTCGCCGCCGCCCCCTCCCACCTAACCACCTACCTACGCGAAGGCGTCCACACCTCCGTCCCCGCCGGCCAAACCGCCCGCAACGACCTAATCCTAAAAACCCTCATGAAGGTCTAACCCCTCCAACACCCCAACCCCCGCGCCACCGCGCCACCGCCACCGCCGCCACCGCCACGTCCGCCACCAGCGCCACCGCCGCCACCAGCGGGTAGTCGTTCGCGGCCAGCACCAGCTCCCCCGCCGTCACCACCACCAGCGGACACTCCGTCGCAGCCAGCACCGACTCCTCCGCCACCACCACCGCCAGCGGAACGTCCGCCGCAGCCAGCGCCCAGCCCTCCGCTACCTCCGACTCCACCAACCCCTCTGCTGCCGCCGCCTCCACACGAGCTCGGACGTGACGGAAACGCATGACCCCGAACCGGCCGCTCCCGAGCAATCCGTAGCTGCCTCCGCCGCCTCTTGCTATGTCGCGGACAGTGCTTTCGGTTCGATCGCGACGATGCGATCACCCTCGCCGTACACCTGCTACGCCTCATCCACGCGGAACTCGCCTCGCACCGGACACAACACAGCGCCATCACGTATCAACCGCCGGCGTCATCATCACCTTGCCCGCGACCCACCACCAGCAAATCGGTGAGGCCGCCGTCGCCCGCCGCATCAACCCGGGCAACCCAACGGCGACGATGGACCAGATGCCTGCCGCCGCGGCCACCGAGAGGGTCGGTGTCGCGGTGAACCACCTCGGTCGCGCGCACCGTACCCAACACGTCCGTGAGCTGCCTCCGACGTCGGCGGCCCGCCTCCGGTCGCGGCATGAGCCCACCACTCTCACGGGTCTTGGCGCCCGACGGGCTAACCGGCCGCCGATTCATCTGGCCGAACCCGGTGCGTACCGGTCGGCCCAACCCGAAACGTGAAGTTGTGCGGCGTCGTCCATTCAAGGATCGTGCGATCGACCCGTCGCACCTTCCACCCACGCGCATGCGTCTTCACCCTGTGCCCGAACCGACTGAGCGGCGCAAGGTTGTCGGTGCTGGTCTGCCCTGGTGGACCGAGCGGATCGTACGGCTGGATGTGATCGAGGTCCATGGTCTGACTCGTCTCGCGAGTGCCGTACGGGAAGAGCTCAACCGGGTACGCGAGCCTGATCCGCTCCCGGATGCCGGCCGGGATCTCATACGCGTCAACGCTCACTGCATCGTTCAGGTCGATCACCGGCTTGACCACGTACGGCCCGTGACCGATCAGCTCGCCCAACTGCGACGCGATCAACGGTCCAACGGACTCAGCCCGAAGCACACCGTTGCCGGTGGCAAGCGTGTGATCAGTGAGGTGTACGTACACCTCGGTCCGCCCGGGACGCACCTGTCCACCGCCACGACCACCGGGTTTTGCGTACGCGTCGAGCTTGATCCGCGCAAGCCTCGCATCCAGCAGCCGCCGACTGTCGTCGTCCAACGGCCGGCCATCCGTCGCCTCGTCCAGTTCCAATGGATCAAACGGTTCGACCTTCAGGCGGTAAGGAACATCCAGTGGATCAGGCAGGTCCAGCTCACTGGGATGCGGCGCATCACGATCCGCCTCATCATCGAGGCTCGGCTCACGACCACACCACGCCCAGTCATCCAGCAAATCACTCTCACGCTCAGCTGCCCGTGGTGAGACATACCGTGGCGAGGCAGCCGGTGGGAGGACACCCGATGGAAGGGTGCCCGGTTGTGCTGCATCTGGTGGTGCTGTGTGCGGTCTGATGGCATGCGGTGGTGCGGCGGTGGGTTGTGTGGTGCTGGGGTTGTCGGCGGGGTGCTTCGCGGGCGCTGTGTGGTGGGTGCTGGTGGGGTGAAGGTGTGGTTGTACTTGGCGGTCGTGTTGGCTGCGTTGGGTGGGGTGTTCGGCGTGGTCGTGGGTTTGGTCAGCGGGGCGGTGGGTTTGGTCGGCGGTCTGGCTGGAGGCGTCGGTCGTGGCGTTGGCATTGGCGGTGGTGTCGTTGGTGGAGTTGGTGGTGGAGTCGGTGGTGACGTCGTTGGTTTGGGCGGTGGCGGTGGTGTCGGCGGGTGCGTCGGCGGTCGTGTCGGTGGTGATCTCGGTGGTCGCCTCGTTGGTGTCGTCGTTAGTTGGGTTGTTGGTGGTCTCGTTGGTGGTCTCGTTGGTTTGAGTGGTGGCGCTGGTGGGCGCGTTGGCGGCGGTGGTGCGGTTGTTGGTGGTGCCAGTGGTTTGGTTGGTGGGGCTGGTGGCCTCGGTTGTCTTGTTGGTTTGGTTGTTGGTGGTGTGGTTGTGGGCTTGGGTGAGGAGTTCTTGGGTGTAGGTGGGGTCGGCGAGGATGCCGATGGCTTCGGCGCGGCGGTGTTGGGTGGGGCGGGTGTCGCCGAAGGTTTTGAGGGCGTTGGCGATGGCGTTGAGGGTGGCGTTGTGGCGGATGACGGCGCCGGCGGCGGCTTTGATGTAGATGGTTTTGGTGCCGTGGTGGTTGCTGGGTCCGATGAACACGCCGCGTTCGCGGGCTTTCTCGTCAGCTTCGGCGCGGGCGAGATCGGGGTCGGCGTGGTGTTTCGCGGCGTGGATGATTTTGTCGAGGCGGTAGGGGGTGATGGTGTCGATGAGGGGCGCGACGCGGCGGTCGACGTGGTGGGCGGCGGTTTCGGTGAGTTTGAGGCAGGTGGTGGCGAGTTGGCGGGCTTTCCAGGCGGTGGCGTCGCCGGAGAGTACGCGGGCCCAGGTGTGGGGGAAGCGGTGGCGTAGGGCGAGTGCTTCGCCGATGAGGCGGGCGGCGGTCATGGGTGAGATGGCGAGGATGGCCGCGAATTCGGCGATGGCGAATTCGGTGATTTCGGGGCAGCCGTCGCCGCCGAGGGTCACGGTACGTTCGCGGCCGTTGCCTGGGCGGTTACCTGGGCCGTTGGATGAGTGGCGGCCCGGGTGGTGGCCGGGTTGGCTGGGGCGGGGTTGGTGGTGGTTGGGGTGGTAGCGGTCGGCGTAGGTTTGGGCGTGTTCGAGGAGCCGGGTGTCGGCGTGGTTGGCCAGGGCGCGGTGTTCGGCGGCTGATTCCAGCAGGTCGGCTGTTGAGAGCTCGGTGAGATCGTTCTCGAACATGTGCTCGATTCTACGCTTCTTTCAGGGTTGCTGCAAAGTGATGCGTGGGTGGAATCCCTTATCCACAAGGGGAAAGTCGGGTGTCGTCGCTGGGGTGGAAGCGGGTATACCGCTGGCGCCATGGGTGGGCCGCGAGTGTCGATGGGGTATCGCCGGCGGGTTGTCGCCGTGTACGCGGGCGGGCATGCACTGCGCCTGATGACGCGGACCGCGACGACGACAGCCATCGTCATGCGTTGCGTCCGCTCCCGGACTCGAGTCTTCGCGGTTCGCCGTTGACTTCGCCCAAGCACGGTCACCGATGCCTGCGCGGTGCCAGGCGCACGCGTGAATTGCGGTCGCCGCCAAGTACGCGGCCCGTACGTACGCGCGATCGAGGTCCTCGTTGGTGCGCGACGTACGTGCCAATTGCCGCCGCCGCAGCGGTGAGCCGCGAGGTGGGCCAGGCGGGCGAGAAGTGCGTACATCGGCGCAGGAGTATGGCTGCTCGACAATCCTCGCTGAGGGGTTGCCCTCGAGGGTCGCGACCGCTGCGGGATGCGACGGGTAGCCCGGGCGTGGGCCTGGGTGAGCACGGAGTGCAGGTGCTTGGTGCCGAGCTGGGTGGTGCATCGTCCTGGGCTTGGGCTCGGCCTTCGAGGCAGGGTTGGTACCGGCTGGGGCGGGCGAGGTTGGACGGGGTTCGGCCGGCGGCGCGCTTGCGGCGTCGGGCACCTTCGCGACGTGCTTGTGGACTCCCGGGCCGACGATGGCGGCAGCACAGGCGATCGTGGGCGAGCGCGCCGATCGGCGGTGCGCGACGTAGCAGCGCGCGTCGATGGCGCGCGGTACGGGCATGTCGCGAGGTTGTCCGGGCACGAGCGCGGGTCGGCGGGGCGTCGGTGCATCGGGGCATCGGTGGGGATGTTGGCGGTTCACTGCATCGCAGATGTGGGTGTGCGGGGTCGGTACGTCGGGGTGCGTTGGCGACACCTGGTGCGTTGACGGTGCGCGATGCATTGGGCGTGCGTGGCGGCACGGTGCTTTGGCGGTGCGGTGCGGTGCGGCGCATTGGCGGTGCGCGGTGGTTGGCGGTGGTTGGCGGTGGTTGGCGGTGCGCGGTGCGGTGGTTGGCGGCGCGGGTGCATTGGGCGGTGCGCGGCGCGTTGCCGGCGTGCGGTGCATTTGGGGGTGCATTGGCAGTGCATTGGCGGGTGTTCCGTGCATTGGACGGCGTGCGGTGCATTGGCGGGTGTGCGGTGCGTTGGGCAGGGATGCCTTGGGCGGGGGACGCGTTGGGCGGGGACGCGTTGGGCGGGGATGTGTGGGTTGGCGGTGGGGCGGGATGGTGGGTGCGCGGGGTGGGGCGGTGCTGTGCGGGTGGGGTGGGGCGGGGTTGGTTTGATTAGGGGAACAGGTGTTCGAGTTTCGGGTATGGTGGGTGGATGGGCGGTGAGATTCAGGGGTCGTTGCTGGACTCGTTTGGGGAGCCGGCGGTGGGGGCGTTGGGTGGGGTGCGGCGGACTGTGCTGGGGCGGGGGGCTTGGGTTGATGTGCTGCCGGGGTGGCTTCAGGGGGCCGATGAGGTTTTTGAGCGGTTGGCGCGGGAGGTTCCTTGGTACGCGGAGCGGCGGCAGATGTATGACCGGGTGGTTGATGTGCCGCGGTTGCTGTGTTTTTACGAAGAGGATGATGCGTTGCCGCTGGGGATTCTGAGTGAGGCTCGGGATCGGCTCAGTGAGTATTACGCCGGGGAGTTGGGGGAACCGTTCCGGACGGTTGGGCTGTGTTACTACCGGGACGGGCGGGACAGTGTTGCTTGGCATGGGGATCGGATTGGGCGAGGGAACGACGAGGACACGATGGTTGCGATCTTGTCGGTCGGTGAGCCTCGGGTACTGGCGCTACGGCCGCGGGCCGGTGTTGAGGGTGGGGCAGGTCGGGCTGGTGGGGCTAGCAGGGCTGGTGGGGCGGCTCGGGTTGGTGAGGCTGTCGGGTTTGGTAATGCAGGTGATGTGAACGGCGCTGGTGGGGCAGCTGATGTGCATGGGGCTTTTGGGCTAGGTGGTGTTGGTGGGGCTTGTGCTGCTTATGTGGCAGGTGGGGCGGATGGTGCGAATGGGTTCGGTAGGTCTGGTGCAGTCGATGCTGTGCAGGTGGTTGATGGTGTGCACGCAGCGGGTGGGCTGAACGCGGCGGGTGGCTTGCACGGAGTGGGTGGTGCGTACGGGGCTGGTGGTGTGTATGGGGCGGATGCTGTTCATGGGGCAGGTAGCGCGCACGGGGCGGGTGGTGCGCACAGCGTGAGTGGTGCAGGTGGGGCTGGTGTGGTTGGTGGGGCGAACACGGTGCGTGGTGCGGATGTGGTGGGTGGGGTGGATGGGGTGGATGGGGTGGATGGGGTGGATGGGGTGGACACCGTTGGTGGGGTGGATGTGAGTGGTGGCGTGCGTGGGAGTGGTGGGATGCGTGGGAGTGGTGGGGTGCGTGAGAGTGGTGGGGTGCGTGGGAGTGGTGGGGTGCGTGGGAGTGGTGGGGTGGATGGGGTGTACGCGGGGCGTGGGGTGGGTGGGGGGACGGTTCGGTATGGGCTGGGGCATGGGGATTTGATTGTTATGGGTGGGTCTTGTCAGCGGACTTGGGAGCATGCGGTTCCGAAGGCGGCGGGGCGGGTGGGGCCTCGGATCAGCATTCAGTTCCGGCCTCGGGGAGTTCGGTGAGGGCGGGGATGGGGTTGGGCCTGGGAGTTGGGTGAGCTGGTGGGGTCAGGCGGCTAGGGGTTCAGAGGCAGCCGGCTGGTAGATGGCTGTTTGGGTGGCTACGTAGAAGCCGAGTAGGCGGATGTCGGCGGCTTGGCAGATTGCGATGGCGGCTTTGGCCCATTGGTCGTCCAGGTCGGGCCAGCGGGGTGGGCCGGAGCGGCCGAGGGCGAGGATGAGGCCGGTGCCGGGGGCGGTTCGGACTGCGGGGATTATTGCGGAGAGGGCGGTCGAGCAGACGTCGGCGGGCGGGGTGGCGTGAGTGTGTCTGCCGTGCTCGCATCGGGAACCGCAAGTGGTCGTTGGCCGCTGGAAGGGAACCGAGCTCGGCGTCTTGCGGGTGTGGTCGGGAGTCGTGCCGGCTACGCCGATCGCAGGGCCGGTCGAACGCTCGGCCGGATTCCTCGTCGTCGAGCGCTCGGCTGAATTCCCCAATAGGCGTTTGGCTAGGCGCTCTGTTGGTTGCGCGGGTGGCTGATCGAGTGGGCGGTCTGAGGGGTGCTCGGGTGGGGAATTGGTTGGCTGCGCGGAGGGGTGGTCCGTTGGGTGCAGGGGTGGGGACTTGGGTGGGGGTGGGTGTTCGGTTAGGTAGGTCGGGGGGAGGGCGATGGTGAGGGTTGCTTGGTAGTGGTTGGTCGGGGTGCAGAGGATGACGGCGAGGGTGCCGTGGTGGCGGTCGCCGGGTGAGAGCATCAGGTCGATGACGTTGGTGGTGAGTTCGGGGTCGGTCAGGGGGTGGTCGGTCCAGGTGGGCGAGAGGGATTCGAAGGTCATACCTACAAGGTGCCGTGGTTCGAGGCGTGGTTGCGGGTTGTCCACAGGGGAAAGTGGCCCAACACCATGCATAGGGAATGGACCTGATGTCTGGGCCGCTGGGAATTTAGGGTCGGGGTATGACGATGATTCCTCCCGCTGGTGCGCCGCGGGATCTCGCGATGGCGCAGCTGGCGAACTCGGTCGGGGACGGGGCGTTCGTTGTCACGTCGGCGTTGTTCTTCACTCGGGTGGTCGGGTTGTCGACGGCCGAGGTTGGGCTTGGGCTGACGGTTGCCTGGCTGGTTGGGTTCCTGGTCGGCGTACCACTGGGCAATCTCGCTGATCGGCGCGGGGCGCGCGGTACGGCGATCGTGCTCGCGTTGACGACCGCGGCGGCGGTGGCGTCGTTCCTGGTGGTTCGGGGGTTCGTGCTGTTTCTGGTCGCCGCGATCGTCTATGCGTGCAGTCAGACCGGGCTCACCGCGGCGCGGCAGGCTCTGCTCGCGGGGCTGGTGCAGCCGGCCGAGCGGACCCGCATTCGGGCGTTCCTGCAGTCCACGGTCAACGCTGGGTTGGCATTCGGTGCGTTGCTCGGCGGTATCGCGCTGCGCTTCGACACCGAGTCCGCGTACCTGATCGTGTTCGCGATCGACGCGGTCAGTTTTCTGCTCGCCGCCGCCCTGATCCGCCGCGTACCGCCGGTCGTCATCCATCGCCAGGCAAGCGGCGAGCCGCGTTTCGCGGTGCTGCACGACCGCCCGTACGCGGTGCTGGCGTTGCTCAACGCGGTGATGCTGCTCTTCATGCCGCTGATCAGCCTCGTCGGCCCGCTCTGGATCGTCACCAGGACGAACGCGCCCAGCTGGGTCGTCGCATCGCTGATGATCGTGAACACGCTCGGCGTCACGTTCTTCCAGGTCCGGATCGCGAAGAGCGTCACGGATCTTCGCAGCGCGGCCCATTCCGTCCGGTACGCCGGAATCGCGATGCTGGCGGCATGCGCGGTGTTCGCGACCACGGCCGCGAACCTGAGCTCCGCCACCGCGGCCGTCGTACTGGTCGTCGCTGCCGCGCTACTCACGCTCGGCGAGATGAAACTGGCGTCCGGAGCATGGGAAATCAGCTTCGGTCTCGCGCCCGCGGACAAGCAGGGGCAGTACCAGGGATTCTTCGGCACCGGACCCGCGATCGCCCGGATGCTCGGCCCGGCGATGCTCACCACGGTGATCCTCGGCTGGGGCCCGATCGGCTGGCTGGTGGTCGGTGTGCTGTTCCTGGGGACCAGTTGCGCGACTGGTCCCTCCGTACGATGGGCGGTGCGGACGAGGGCCGTCAACGAGGACGTCACGCCGTCGCTGGTAGAGGAGAACGCCGCCTGATGGAGATTCCTGGACTGGTCGAGATCACCACCCACGACGAGCTTCGCGAGGTCGTCCCGCCGCCGCTGGGCGCCGCCGTGCAGAAGGAGCGTAAGGAGCTCCACGACCTCGACATCGACTGGCTGGCCGGGTCGCCGTTCTGCCTGATCGCCACCTCCGACGCCGACGGCAACTGCGACGTCTCCCCCAAGGGCGACCCGGCCGGCTTCACCAAGGTTCTGGACCGGACCACGATCGCGATCCCGGAGCGGGCCGGCAACCGCCGCGTGGACGGGTTCGTCAACGTGCTCGGCAACCCGCACGTCGGGCTGATCTTCTTCATCCCCGGCCGCACCGACACGCTACGGATCAACGGCCGCGCGCGGATCGTCAAGGAAGCGCCGTTCTTCGACGACATGGTGGTCAAGGGCAACCGTCCGCAGCTGGCGTCGCTGGTCGAGATCGAGCAGATCTTCCACCACTGCTCCAAATCCTTCCTGCGCTCGAAGCTGTGGAAGCCCGAGACCTGGAACCCGGAGTCCGTACCCAGCCGGGCGGCGATCTCGAAGGCGCTGGAGCGGCCGGAATCCGACCTGGCGACACTCGAGACGTACTACGGCGCGCAGTACGAAGAGTCGATCTACAAGGTCAAGTACTGAGCTACCGCCGCGGGCGCAGCGCGACGTACTCCGTGGCGACGATGACACTTGTCCCCACGGACCTCTACGGTTGCGTATTGTGAGCAGCTCCGACCCGATCGAGATCGTCGTCCTCGGCGATCGGACGCGTCGTGTTCTGCGCTCGGTGATCCTGTCGCTCATTTCGGTGATCGGCACGCTCGGTTCGGCGCAGGGTCAGCCGGAGCGGCGGCATCCCGACGTACTGATGGTCGTGCTGCTGCTGATCGGCACGATCGCGTTGTACTGGCTGCGTACGCACCCGGTCGCCGTCCTGTGGACAACTGCCACGACAACCCTGATCTACATGCTCCGCGAGTACCCGTGGGGCCCGGTGGTGATCGCGTTCGTGATCGCGGTTTTCACCGTGATCCGGCTCGGTCACCGCCTGGCCGGCTGGGCCGGTCTGATCGCCTTGTACGTGGGGCATGTCGGCGGCCGGATCATCCTCGGTATCAACGCGGACGGCGTGTACCAGGTGCTCCTCGTCGGCGCGTGCTTCTGCGTACTCGGGTTCCTCGCCGAACTGTTCCGCGCCCATCGTGACCGGGTGATGGCGGCCACCAAGACCCGCCGCGAGGAGGAACTGCGCCGCGCCGGCGAGGAACGGCTGCGGATCGCGCAGGAACTCCACGACGTCGTAGCGCATCACATCTCGCTCATCAACGTCCAAGCGTCAACCGCACTGCACCTGTCGGATCGACAACCCGAGCAGGCCATCCCCGCGCTGGCCGCGATCAAGGACGCCAGCAAGGAAGCACTGGTCGAGCTGCGCTCGATCGTCGGCGTACTGCGGCAGTCCGGCGAGTCCGCGCCCAGACAGCCGGTGGCCGGGCTGGACCATCTGGACCACCTGGTCACTCGTACGGGACGCGCCGGTCTGGAGGTGCACAAGATCATCCACGGCAACCCGCGACCACTCCCCACCGGCCTGGACCGGGCCGCGTTCCGCATCATCCAGGAGTCGCTGACCAACGTCGTACGGCATGCGAAGGCGACGTCCGCGACGGTCCGGGTTCAGTACGGTGAACAGGCGCTCGTACTTCAGATCGACGACAACGGCGACTCGGTCACCGCGCAACCGATCGAAGGCAACGGCATCTCCGGCATGCGCGAACGCGCCACCGCCCTCGGCGGCACCCTCACCGCCAACCGCACCCCAGCGGGTGGTTTCCGGATCACCGCGACGCTGCCGCTGTAGATTTCCTGTGAATGCCCGCCGGCGATATGCCCCGGCAGCGGCGGATTCACAGGGTTCTCCCAGAACCTCGCACCAGGCACCCAGATCGGCACGTCAGGCTCCGAGCCATGACAACGATCGAAGTGCGCGGACTGACCAAGCAGTACGGCTCCGACCTGGTCGTGGACGATCTGTCGTTCTCCGTCGAGCCGGGTCAGGTGACCGGCTTCCTCGGGCCGAACGGCGCCGGCAAGTCCACGACGATGAAGATGATCCTCGGCCTGGCCGCACCGACTCGTGGCTCGGTGACGGTCGGCGGGCGCTCCTACCGGGACTTGCCGGTCCCCCTGACCGAGGTCGGCGCGCTGCTCGACGCCGGCGCGGTGCACGGCGCGCGGACCGCGTACAACCATCTGCTGGCGCTTGCCGTGAGCAACGGTCTTCCCCGGCGCCGGGTCGGCGAGGTGCTCGGCCGGACCGGTCTGGACGCTGTGGCGGGCAGACCGGCCGGGAGGTTCTCGCTCGGGATGCGGCAGCGGCTCGGGATCGCGGCGACGCTGCTCGGCGATCCGCGCATCCTGATCTTCGACGAGCCGGTCAACGGCCTCGATCCCGAAGGCATCCGCTGGATTCGTGACTTCATGCGGGAGCTGGCGGCGGAGGGTCGCGCGGTACTGGTGTCGAGCCACCTGATGAGCGAGATGGCGCGGACCGCCGACCACCTGGTCGTGATCGGCCGGGGCCGATTGATGGCCGATACCGGCATTGCCGAGCTGATGCACGCGACCGGCAACGGCACGGTCCTGGTACGAACGGCTGATCCCGGCTCGTTCGCGTACCACCTGACCGCCGCAGGTGGCACCGTCCGCGACGGGCTGGAGGGATCGCTCGTCGTTTCCGGCCTGTCCGGGGTGGAGATCGGCAAGCTGGCGGCGTACCACGGTGTACCGCTGAGCGAGCTGACTCCGCAGCGCGCATCGCTGGAGGACGCGTTCATGGAGCTGACCAAGGACAGCGTCGATTACCAAGGGGTGGCGGCATGACCACCTTGCACGCCGAATGGATCAAGCTCCGCAGCCTGCGCTCCACCTGGTACACATTGGCCTGTCTGTTCGGGTTCGGACTAGGGATCACCGCCCTGTCGACCAGCGGGGCGCACGCGCAGTACTGGGAAGGTACGGCGGCCGACCGCGCTTCCTGGGATCCGACCGGTAACAGCCTGAAGACCTACATCGTCGCTCAGCTCGTGGTCGGCGTTCTTGGCATCCTTGTGGTGACCTCGGAGTTCGCGACCGGCCTGATCCAGACCACCCTCGCCGCGACGCCGCGCCGCAACCGGCTGCTCGCCGCGAAAGCGGTCACCGCGACCGCCATCGCGGCGGTGGCTGGGCAGGTCCTGATGTTCGCGTCGTTCCTGCTCGGTCAGGCGGTTCTCGCCGGCCATGGCGTTCCGTCAGCACGCCTGGGCGACCACGGCGTACTTCCGGCGATCGTCGGCGGCGGGCTCTACCTGGCCGCGATCGCCTTGCTGGCGGTCGGTCTCGGCACCATTCTGCGGGCCACCGCCGGCGCACTCGCGACGCTGGTCGGGATCGTGTTCCTGATCCCGGCGCTGGCTGGCCTGTTCCCGTCCTGGCTGCAGGGGATTCTGGACTTCTGGCCGAGCCGTGGCGCGGCCGCGATCTTCGCGACCGTACCGGACCCGGACTTCCCGCACCCGTGGCTCAATCTCGGTGGCCTCTGGCTCGGCGTCGCCGTTGTCCTGACCGCGGCGTTCGTCGTCTTCCGGCGACGCGACGTCTGAGCACCTGTCTATCCTGGCGATCATGACCCGGCTGCTCGTGGTGGACGACGAGGCGACGGTACGTGAGCTGCTGTCGGCGACGCTGCGGTTCGCGGGCTTCGAGGTGACGTCGGCAGCGACCGCTACCGAAGCGGTCACTGCCGCCGTCGCGGAACCGCCGGACCTGGTATTGCTGGACGTGATGCTCCCGGACATGGACGGTTTCGATGTCGTACGGCGCCTCCGTGACCACGGCCCGGTGCCCGTACTGTTCCTGACCGCCCGCGACGGGCAGGCCGACAAGATCCACGGGTTGTCACTCGGCGCGGACGACTACGTGACCAAGCCGTTCGACCTCGAGGAGCTGATCGCGCGCATCCGTGCGGTGCTGCGGCGTACGACAGGCCGGCACAGCGACGTACTGACCGCAGGCCGTCTCGCACTTGATGCCGAAGGCCACCAGCTGACGCGGGACGGTAGCCCGCTCCGGGTCTCCCCCACCGAGTTCCGCCTGCTCCGGTACCTGATGGAGAACGCCGGACGCGTCGTGTCCAAAGCGCAGATCCTTGAGCAGGTGTGGCGCTATGACTTCAACGGAGACACCAGCATCGTGGACACGTACATCTCGTACCTGCGGCGCAAGGTCGACGACGCGGAGCCGAAGCTGATCCACACCGTGCACGGCGTCGGTTACGTGCTCAGGGCCCCCAAGCCATGAGGAAGCTGTCACTGCGCGCCCGGCTGCTGCTACTGACCACCGGGTTGCTGCTCGCCGGGCTCAGCCTCATCAGCGCGGTCGTGTCGCACCAGCTGGAGCGCTATCAGCTGAACCGGCTCGACAGTCAGTTGCGGTCGTTCACCGAGATCATCGCGCAGGTGTCGCCGGGCGGTCCGCAGCCGAACCAACCCGAGCGGCCACAGCTGATCGACCCCGCGCTCGACCTGATCGGCGCACCCTACCTGGCGTACCTGGACGCGAACGGATCGATCATCGGGATGCTCCGCTCGTCCCGCGTTGCCGCCGCCTCCTTTCCTACCGACGCTGAGCTTCGGAAGTTACCGACGGATGGCTCCGCGGTAGCTCTGCCCGCGGCCAACGGACCGGGCCGGTGGCGGGCACTAGCGAGGCGAGGGGTCGGCTGGAGTGGCACTGTGGTCGCCGCGGCGCCACTCACTGATGCCGACGCGACCATCACCCAACTGCGGACCAGCAGCCTGATCACCGGTGCCGCGCTGCTCGTCCTGTTGACCGCCGTCGGCTGGTGGGCGCTCGGACGCGGCCTGCGGCCACTTCGCCGGATCGAGCACACCGCGGCCGCGATCGCCGAAGGTGACCTGACGAGACGTGTACCGGGCATCGCCGCGCCGCGAACCGAGATCGGCCACCTGGCGACCTCACTGAACACGATGCTCGGCCAGCTGGAGCAAGCCTTCACTGATCGAGCGGCGGCCGAGACGCGGATGCGTACGTTCCTGTCCGACGTCAGCCATGAGCTGCGTACGCCACTGGTCGGGATCAAGGGATCGACCGAGCTGTACCGGATGGGCGGATCCGATGCCGATGAGGCGATGAGCCGGATCGACCGCGAGGCCACGCGGCTGACCGGACTGACCGAGGACCTGCTGCTGCTCGCGCAGCTCGACGAGGCGCCCGACGGCCAGCTCGACCGAACCCCGATGGATCTGCGCACGATCGCCAACGACGCGCGGCACGACCTGCGGGCACTCGACCCGTCCAGGCCGGTCACGCTGACCGGCCTCGGAGACGGCGGCGTACCCGGTCCCGCCGCGGTGCTCGGCGACGAGGACCGGCTGCGGCAGGTCGTCACCAACCTGGTCGGCAACGCGGTCGCGCACACGCCGCCCGGTAGCCCGGTCCGGGTCGGCGTCGGTACGTCGGACGGGCAGGCCGTACTGGAGATCGAGGACCGTGGTCAGGGTCTCACCGAGGAGCAGGCCGGTCGCGTCTTCGACCGGTTCTACCGCGCGGATCGATCGCGCAATCACGCGACCGGCGCGAGTACCGGGCTGGGTCTGGCGATCGCGCGGTCCATCGCACGGGCGCACGGTGGCGACCTGGTACTACGGACCGCGCTCGGTGCCGGATCGACCTTCCAGCTGACCGTGCCGGTGTTGTCAGGGCAGGCGGACGTGGGACGGGTTCAGGTCGGCGACGCTGGAGACGCCGAGTAGGGCCATCGTGCGGCGGACCTCCTTGGTCAGGATTTCGGCGGCGCGGGCAACGCCGCGCCGGCCGCCGGCCATCAGGCCGTACAGGTACGCGCGGCCGACCAGGCAGGCGTCCGCGCCGAGGGCGATCGCGGCGACGATGTCCGCGCCGGACATGATGCCGGTGTCGAGGTAGATCTCCGCGTCGCCACCGACCGCCTTGCGTACGTCCGGGAGGATCCGCAGCGGTGTCGGCGCGCGGTCCAGCTGGCGGCCGCCGTGGTTGGACAGCACGACCGCGTCCGCGCCGGCGTCGACCACGCGGCGGGCGTCCTCGACGGTCTGGATGCCCTTCACGATCAGCGGGCCGTCCCAGATCGACCGCAGCCAGTTCAGGTCGTCGATCGTCATCGTCGGGTCGAACAGCTTGTCGAGCAGCTCGGCGACCGTGCCGTCCCAGCTGGACAGCGACGCGAACGTCAGCGGCCGGGTCGTCAGCAGGTTGGCCCACCAGGCGGGGTGCATCGACGCGTCCAGCACCGTCTTCGCGGTGAGCGAAGGCGGGATCGTGAACCCGTTGCGGACATCGCGGAGCCGGGCGCCGGCGACCGGTACGTCGACGGTCAGCATCAGTGCTTCGTACCCGGCGGCGGCGGAGCGCTTGACCAGGTCCTCGCCGGCGTCGCGGTCCTTCCACACGTACAGCTGGAACCACTTGCGCGCGTCCGGCGCGGCGGCGGCGACGTCCTCGATCGAGGTGGTGCCCATCGTGGACAGCGCGTACGGGATGCCGGCGTCCGCCGCGACCTTCACCACCGCGCTCTCGCCCTCGTGGTTCATCATCCGGGTGAAACCGGTCGGCGCGAACGCGAACGGCAGCTCGGAGCGACTGCCCAGGATCGAGGTGCCGAGGTCGATCGCCGACACGTCCCGCAGGATCGACGGCTGCAGCTCCATCTCGGCGAACAGCCGCCGGGCCCGGCGCAGGCTGATCTCGGCCTCGGCGGCGCCGTCGGTGTAGTCGAACACCGAGCGCGGCGTCCGGCGTTTCGCGATCGCGCGCAGGTCGGCGATCGTCAGCGCCTTGTCCAGCCGCCGCTCGGTCGGGTTCACCGTGACCGGCTTCGGCCGCAGCAGCGGCTTCAGCTCGGACCATTTGGGCATCTGGCGATCGGTCATCACAACTCCCGGCTTCGTGTGGTCGGACCACACCCTACCCTGTGGTCCGACCACACAGCTACAGTTGTCCGCGTGAAGAACTACGAGCTGGTCCTGCATCGGGTCGAAGGGGATCTGGCCGCCGGCCGGTTGCGGATCGGGGAGCGGTTACCCGGCGAACGGGTGCTGGCGGAGCAGCTCGGGATCAGCCGGCCGTCGGTGCGGGAGGCAGTCCGGGTACTGGAGGCGATGGGCGTGGTACGAACCGCGACCGGCTCCGGGCCGGATGCTGGCGCGGTGATCGTGGCCGAGCCCGTCTCACCACTGACCGCGGTGCTGAGGTTGCACCTGGCAACCAACCACCTGCCGATGGGTGATGTCGTGCAGACCCGGTTGCTGCTGGAGTCGTGGTCGGCGCGGGAGGCGGCCGGGCGGGAGCTCGCCGCGGATGAGCTCAAGGTTGCCGAAGAGCTGCTCGACCGGATGGACAACACCGAGCTGTCACCGGAGGAGTTCCATCTGCTCGACGCGGAGTTCCATGTCGCGCTGGCAGGCCTGGCTGGGAATGTGCTGATCGCCGCGGTGATGACGTCGTTGCGGTCGGCGATTCACGAGTACGTGCTGGCGGCCGTACCCAACCTGCCGGACTGGGAAGCGACGGCGGTTGGTCTACGGGCCGAGCACCGGGAGATCCTCGACGCGGTACGCGGTGGCGAGGCGGAGCGGGCTGGTGAGTTGGTGGCCGCGCACATCCGGGGGTTCTACCGGGCCGCGCAGTTGTAGCTTCGACTTTGGTCGGTGGTGGAACGAGGGTGGTGGCGCCTACTCTCGGCGGCATGGAGGAGTTGTGCACGCCACCGAAGCCGTCGAAGCGGGTCGACCTGATCGCGACCGTGTCGCTCGGCGTACTCGTGGTGATGACGATCGTCGGGCGATGGTCCGACCCGGGGCACCGGCAGTTCCTGTGGCTCGACATCACGGCCGGGGTGCTTTCGATCGCGCTGATTCCGGTCATCGTCCGCCGGCCGGTGACCGGCGCGCTCGCGCTTGCCGTCCTCGCGGTCTTCTCCCCCGCCGCCACCCCGCCGTCCACCGCCGCGACGCTCAACGTCGCGCTGCGGCGGCCGTGGCGTACCGCGATCCTGGTCGCGGCGGCCGGTACGGTCGCGCATCTGATTCAGGGCCTTCGGCAACCGATCGAGGGGTTGCCGTACTTCTGGTTCGCGGTCCTCGACGTCGTCGTCCACGCGGGCCTGCTCGGTTGGGGCCAGGGCGCGCAGGCGCGGCAGCAGTTGCTGATGTCGTTGCGTGATCGCGCCGTCCGCGCGGAGGCCGAGCAAGGTCGCCGGGTCGCGGAAGCACGGACCTTGGAGCGTACGAAGATGGCGCGCGAGATGCATGACGTACTCGCGCACCGGTTGTCCCTGCTGGCCACGTACGCGGGCGCGCTCGAGTACCGGCCGGACTCGTCGCCCGCGAAGCTCGCGAAGGCGGCCGGCGTGATCCGGACCGGCGTACACCAGGCCCTGGACGAGTTGCGTGAGGTGATCAGCGTGCTCCGCGACGACACGGACCTCGAAGATCTGCCTGGCGGGCGGCCGCAGCCGACGTTCGGCGATCTGCGCGCGCTGGTCGACGAGTCACGCGACGCCGGGACCGCGGTCGCGTACGACGACCGGGTGGCCGACTCCGCTTCGTTGCCGCCCGCAACGGGGCGTACGGCGTACCGGATCGTCCAGGAAGGGCTGACGAACGCGCGCAAACATGCCGCCGGTCACCCGGTGACGGTGCTGGTGACAGGCCGGCCTGGCGACGGGTTGCGGATCGAGCTGACCAACCCCGCCGTGAACGGCACGCCGCTGGCGCCGGGCAGCGGGACCGGACTCGTCGGACTGACCGAGCGCGTACAGCTGGCCGGTGGCACGCTGGACCACGGACGGGTGCCCGGTGGCGGCTTTCGCCTCCAGGCCTCGCTACCGTGGCCCCATGAATGAACAGCCTGGTATCCGGGTCCTGGTGGTGGACGACGACGCACTGGTCCGCGCCAGCCTGGAGATGATGCTCGACGGAGCGAACGGGATCTCCGTTGTCGGCCAGGCCGCGGACGGCGACGAGGTACCTGCCGCCGTCGACGCGCACTTCCCCGATGTCGTACTGATGGATCTGCGGATGCCGCGCGTGGACGGCATCGTCGCGACCAAGCGGCTGCGGGCGCGGACCAACCCGCCGGAAGTCGTGGTGCTGACCACGTTCGACACCGACGAGAACGTGCTGCACGCGCTGCGCGCCGGGGCCAGTGGGTTCCTGCTCAAGGACACGCCGCCGCCGCAGATCGTCGACGCGGTCCGGCGGGTCGCGGCCGGTGACCCGATCCTGTCCCCCGCGATCACCCGGCGGCTAATGGACCGCGCCGCCACCCAGGCCGACGCGCACACGATCGCGCGGCAGAAGCTGGAGCGGCTGTCACCTCGCGAGTACGACGTGATGCTGGCCGTCGCGCAGGGCAAGGCGAACGCGCAGATCGCCACCGAGCTGTTCATGAGTCTGGCCACGGTGAAGGCGCACATCTCGCATATCCTGACCAAGCTCGAGCTGGGGAACCGGACCCAGATCGCGCTGCTCGCCCATGACGCGGGGCTGGCATAGGCTCCCGGCATGATCAGGGTGCTGCTGGCGGACGATCAGGCGTTGGTACGAGCCGGGTTCCGGTCGCTGCTGAACGCCGAGGACGACATCACGGTGATCGGTGAAGTGTCGGACGGCGCCGAGGCGGTAGTGGTGGCGCGGGCCGAGAAGCCGGATGTGGTGCTGATGGACATCCGGATGCCCGGGACCGACGGATTGGAGGCCACCCGGGAGATCGGCGCGGACCCGGAGCTGGCCGGCGTACACGTGGTGATCCTGACTACGTTCGATCTGGACGAGTACGTGTTCGAGGCGCTGCGGGTCGGGGCGAGTGGGTTCTTGGTGAAGGACACCGAGCCGGTCGAGCTGTTGCAGGCGGTACGGGTTGTCGCGCGGGGTGATGCGCTGCTGTCACCTGGGGTGACACGGACGCTGGTGGCCGAGTTCGCGTCGCGCAGCCGACAGCCCCATGCCAGCAAGGAGCTGGACGTACTGACTGAACGCGAGAAGGAGATCGTCGCTCTGGTCGGCGAGGGCTTGTCCAACGACGAGATCGCCGCCCGGCTCGTACTCAGCCCGGCAACCGCCAAAACCCACGTCAGCCGAGCCATGATCAAACTCGGCGTACGCGACCGCGCCCAACTGGTAGTACTCGCCTACCAAACCGGCCTGGTCCGCCCCGGCTGGCTGGGTTGACCCTCTAGTAGGTGCAAGGCCGAGGCTGGTCGGCATGGAGCATCTGGAAGACATCATGGCCGCGGTGGAGCTTGGCCGATCAGGCGATCGCGCTGCTGCTCGCGAGCGGTTGACCCTGTTCTGGGAGTCAGCCAATGACCAGCAGGCGCGGTGTGTCATCGCGCATTACCTGGCAGATGTGCAGGACGAGACGGCCGACGAACTCAGCTGGGACCTACGGGCGCTGGAGGCGGTGGAGGACGAGCTGTGGTTACCGTCACTCCACCTCAACCTCGCCGACGACTACCGCCGCCTGCAACAAGCCGAACTCGCCCACCAGCACCTGCTGCTCGCCCGCGAACACCTCGGCCAGCTACCCGACGACGGCTATGGCAACCTCATCCGCGCTGGAGTGCAGCACGTAGCTGATGCACTAGCAGTCGGAGATACCCAGCGCCTGGAGAGCAGTCCCAGTACCTGAGTACTCCGGCCGTGGTAGGTGCATGCACTCCCCCAAGGTGACGCGGGGCGGCGGCTGCGGCGCGCGGCAGAGTTGTTGGTGGGGTTACCCGAGACCAGCGTGCACCAGGGCTAGTTCGCAGAACATGGCGTTGGCCCAGGAGAACCACTCGCGGGTGTACTGGGTGGGGTCGTCCACGTCGAAGCCTTCGTGCATGTGGCCGGTGTCGCCGGTGGTGTCTCGGAGTAGTTCGAGGAGGTGCTGACGTTCGGCGGGGGCCGTACTGGAGATGCCCTGGACGGCCAGCGCGATGTGCCAGATGTAGCGCGGGGGCGTGTGCGGGCTGCCGATGCCGGCCGCGGCGGTTCCGCTGTAGTAGTAGGGGTTTTCGGGACTTAGCAAGAGGTTGCGGGTCGCCAGGTAGGTCGGATCGTCGGCGGCCGCGTAACCGGTCAGCGGGATTCCCAGCAAGCTCGGCATGTTCGCGTCGTCCATCAGCAGGGCAGCACCCAGCCCGTCGACCTCGTACGCGAACACCCGCCCGTGGACGGGATGATCGACAGTGCCGTGCTGCCCGATCCCCTCGTCGATCTCCGCCTTCAGCGCCTTCGCGCGGTCCGCGAGCGGCTCGTCCCGGAGCACCTCGGTGGCGATCTCCTGCAAGTACCCGAGCACCACCGACGCGAACATGTTGCCGGGTACGTTGAATCCCAGCTCGGTCGCGTCGTCACTGGGCCGGAACGCGCTCCACGACATCCCGGTCGGCCGCGTCAACCGCCCACGCCCATCCCGTACCAGCGTGTCCGACGGCCGGTCGTCATGCCGCTGGAACCGGTACGGCGACCGCGCTTCGTGGTCCTGCTCCACCGTCCACAGCTCGACGATCGCCTCGGCGGCGGCGCGGTACCGCTGGTCGATCACGTCCGCGCGCCCGGTGATCCGCCACAGCCGGTACGCCAGCTCGAGCGGGAAGCACAGCGAGTCGATCTCGTACTTCCGCTCCCACACCCACGGCGACATCTCGGTCTCGTCGGTGACGTGCCCGGCGCCGTTCGCTTCCTGGTTGAACGCATTCGCGTACGGGTCGAGCACCACGTACTCGAGCTGCCGGTGCAGCACCCCGATCAGTACGTCCTGCAACCCCGGATCGTCCTTGCACAGCAGCAGATACGGGCGCAGCTGCGCGGCCGAGTCACGCAGCCACATCGCCGGGATGTCGCCGGTGAGCACGAACGTGGTCCCGTCCGGCAGCCGCTCCGCGACCGCGGGCAGGTTCTCGGCCATCGAGCGCCGGAACATCGCCGCGATCGTCTCGTCGCCGGTGGCCCGCTGGACGGCCGCCGTGGCGCGGGCGAGGACCTCGGGGTCGATCATGAACACATCACCTTTCACCGACAAGTGCCAACGAGGGGTTGGGAGAGAACGTCTGATCCAGTACCAGGCTGCCGGCGCCGATCGCGCCGACGTCCGCGCCGAGCGCCGTACCGGTGACCTCGAACGGATGTACCGACCGGAGCAGGAACCGCCCGTCGAGCGCGGCCCGGACCGCGTCGCCGAGCACCGGCGCAAGCTGCTCCCAGTGCGGTCCGCCGAACACCACGCGGTCCAGGTCGAGCAGGTTCGCGATGTCTTCGACCACCTTCGCGATCCGCCCGGCCAGCGTGGCGATGAGGTCCCTGGGTACGCCGGAACCGTCCGCGGCCAGCCTGCACAACCGCGAGAACGCCGTGTCCACCGCCTGCCGATCGTCCAGATCGATGCCCTGGGCAAGCACTCCGGCCTGGACCGCCTGCTGCACCAGGTACCGCGGCTGACTCGACTCGCCGACGCAACCGCGCCGCCCGCAGTAGCAGACCGGGCCGTCCGGGTCGACGATCACGTGACCGATCTCGCCGACATTGCTGGACGAACCGCGGACCACTTCGTCGCCGATCACCAGCCCGGCGCCGACCCCGGTACCGAGGTAGAAGAACACGAAGCTGCCGCCCTGCCCGGCCCACTTCTCCGCGGAGGCGGCGGCGGTGACGTCCTTGTCCAGCACGACCGGCAGCCCGGTACGCCGCTGCAACTCGTCGCGTAACGGAACCCGGTGCCAGGCGGAAAGGTTCGGCGGGTCGACGACCATGCCACGCTCGACGTCGATCGGTCCCGGCGCCGCGATGCCGACCCCGGTGACCCGGTCGCGTGCCGCGCCGGCCTCGCTGATCGCGTCCTCGATCGTCTTCGCGATGCCGTCGATCAGAACTCCAGGCTCGTCGGCGACCTGGTCGACCGGCCGCCGCGCGACCACTTCACCGGTCAGGTCGAGCAGTACGACCGTGACGACGGAGGGGTCGAGGTGTACGCCGACCGCGTACTGGCCGGTCGGCTCCAGCTCGAGCAGGGTTCGCGGTTTGCCCAGGCCGGCGCCGCGGAGGCGGCCGGCTTCGCGGACCAGGCCGGCGTCGAGGAGCCGGCGCGCGATGTTCGAGATCGCCTGGCCGGACAGACCGGTCGCCTCGGCCAGCTCGACCCGGCTGAGCTGCTCGCTCCGCCGGATGGCGTCCAGCACGACCGCGTCGTTGAAACCGCCGACGCGGTCCAGGTTCGTACCTCGCCTAGCCACGCGGGTCCGCACCCCACGGACGGGACCAGTCGTACCGAACGGCCTCATCCCCCGCCCGCCACGCGTTCGGGGTGGTGTTCTCCAGCCAGTCCGTCGGCTCGATGCCGCCGGGGGTACCACCATCCAGCGCCAGCCGGATGCCGTCCCGCAACGCCTGGTCCGTCCGCGAGGTCCGCGCCGCCGGATCGATCGACAAGAACAGTGCGGTACCAGAGCGGGCGATCAGGTCGAGGAACTGTTCATTCAGCTCCCACGGCGTTTCCGGCGTACACGGCACGCAGTCGGCGTCCACCGCGAAGAAGCGGTTGTGCTGCGGGAGCCGGAACGCGAGTGTGTTCACACCCATCTTCCGGGTCCGTTCCCAGTCCCGGCCGGATGTGTCGTCGCCGGTGCGCTGCACGTCGACCAGACCGGCGGCGAGGTGACCGACGGTGTTGCATCCGATCAGTACGACGCCGTCTGCCGCGGCGCGGATCTCCCGGTAGAACGCGAGCACGATCTCGGCGGTGGTCCGGGCCGGGTCGTGGAACTGCCAGCCGTTGTCGGTCAGCCGTGATCCCATCGCGGGTCCGAAGTCGCCGAACACGTCGTACGTACTGAAGTCGTGCTTGACCAGCTCGAAACCCCAGTCCTTGAACCGCCGCAGATCCGCGCGTACGCCGTCGAGCACCTCCGGGCGGGACGGGTCGAGCGCGCGCCCGGGCTTGTCGTGCGGACCGGCCGACGCCCATCGACTGGGCTCGCGGACCAGCAGCGGGCGGAACCACAGACCGGGTCGCGCGCCGATCGCCTTGATCGCCGCCGCCGTACCGGCGAGGTCGTCGAAGACACCCGGCGTGCCGCGATCCCACGGGCCGCCGGACGCGATCCCGCCCGGGTACCAGCCGTCGTCGACGACGCTGAACGGCTTGACCGGATGACCGTCCGCGAGTTCGGCGATCGTGGTCGCGTCCTGGAGAACGGCCTTCTCGTCGAAGTTCTCGCCGTACGCGTAGTACCAGTTGTTCGCGCCGACGACAGGCCCGGCCACCGGCGCGGGCTCAGGTCGCGCCGGTAGCCGGGTGCTCATGGTGGCGACCGCCGCCTGCAGGGTCTGCCAGGGCGTGCCCGCGTCCGCGAAGCCGCGTACGGTCGCGGCGCGCAGCGTGCGTCCGTTCAAGTGCGTGGGCCCGCCGCCGTTTCGCAGGTCGAGCCACAAGGTGAATCCGTCGCCGTCGACCGTCCACGAACAGAACGCGTTCGGCTGTACGTCGACTCCGGCGCCGGTGGTCGTACCGGTGTGCGGGTCGTGGACGAGGAAGTACCACGGCAGCAGGCGTTCCGGTTGCCGATGACGCCATTGCAGGTCGCCGTACGAGCGTTCCCAGGCGTCGCCGAGGATCAGCGCGCCGGCCGGGAGCCGTTCGGTCCAGCGCAGCGCGACCCGGCTGATCCGCGTCGCGGTCACCTCGACCGTGCCGTCCGCCCAGCTGACCTCGACGCCGGCCGCCGAGCGGGTGAGCTCGTCCGAAGGGTCGACCTGGACGAAGACAGCACTCGGTTCCCGCACCAGACCCCCTCGACGCCGACTTTCCCCAGAGACTTTAGTTAGTGCTTCTCGCGCCGGTCAAGGCGGAAATCGCGGCCACCAGGCGATCGACCTCGGACTGGTCAGTGTAGGGGGCGAGGCCCGCCCGGACGGCGCCTTCGGGACCTAGGCCGAGGTGTCGCGCCGGCTCGTACGCGTAGAACGAACCTGCCGGGGCGTTCACTCCGGCCGCGGCGAGATGCTCCGCGACGGCGGCCGGGCCGTGGCCGTCGACCGTGAAGAGCAGGGTCGGCGTACGGCGCGCGGCATGCCCGTACAGCATGACCCCGGGAAGCGCGGCAAGACGCGCTTCGAGATCGTCGCGGAGCGCGTCCTCGTACGCCTCGACCAGTTCGAGCGAGCTGGTCAGGCGCTCCCGGCGGGTGGTGCCCGTACCGCCGAGTCCGGCCAGGAAGTCGACCGCGGCGGTAGTGCCGGCGAGCAGTTCGTACGGCAAGGTGCCGAGCTCGAATCGCTCCGGTACGGCATCCGTCGACGGGAGCAACTTGTCCGGGTGAAGCGATTCCAGGAGCTCGGGCGCCGCGGTCAGTACGCCCAGGTGCGGGCCGAAGAACTTGTACGGCGAGCAGGCGTAGAAGTCCGCGTACGTGGCGTCGATCGGGACGTGCGCGGTCAGATGCACACCGTCGACGTACAGCAACGCACCGGCGGCATGAACCTGCTCCGCGATCCGCTGCGTGTCCGGCCGCGTGCCGAGCAGGTTGGACGCACCGGTGACCGCGACCAGCCGAGTGCGGTCCGAGAGCAGCGGCGCGATGTCGTCCAACTCGGAGGTTTCGCGGTCGAAACCGAGCCAGGTGACCGTGACACCGGCGGCGTCGGCGGCCTGCACCCACGGCCGGACGTTCGCGTCGTGGTCGAGCCGGGTGACGATCACCTCGTCGCCCACGTTCCAGGTCTTCGCGAGGGTCCGGGAGAAGTCGTACGTCAGCTGCGTCATGCTGCGGCCGAACACGATGCCCCGCGCGCTGGTGCCGAGCAGGTCGGCCATCGCCTCCCGGGCGGCGATCACGATCTCGTCGGCGCGGCGCTCGGCCGCCGTCAGCCGGCCGCGGTTGGCGAGCGCCGACGTCATCGTCCGCGCGACCGCGTCGGCGACCACCTGCGGAGTCTGCGAACCGCCCGGACCGTCGAAATGCGCGGCGCCCTCGTCGAGCGCGGGGAACTGCTTGCGGACCGCCACCACGTCGAAGCCACTCATGCGCGTCATCCTTCCACTGTGCCGTCCCTGCTGCCCGAATCCGGATAAAGATGCACGAACTGTCGGTTCGGTAGTGCAGGATGTCAGGAGTGAGCATGGTAACGACTCCTGACAGCACGATCGACCGGCCGGCCGTCAAAGCCTGGCTTCCGACCATGCTGGCGCTGGCAGCCATCTGGGGCTGCAGCTTCCTTTTCATCTCGGTGGGCGTCCGCGAACTCCCCCCGCTCTACCTCGCCCTCGGGCGCGTACTCGCGGGCGCGGTCGTGCTACTCGCGATCCTGCTGGTGAAGCGCGAGCCGCTGCCGCGTACGCGGCGGGTCTGGGCGCACTCGTTCGTCGTCGGCGCGATCGGCTCGGCGATCCCGTGGACCCTGTTCGGGTACGGCGAGGAACGCATCCCGTCCTTGCTGGCCGGAATCTGGAACGGCATCACCCCGCTGATCGTGCTGCCGATCGCGGTGCTGATCTTCCGGACCGAGAAGTTCTCACTGCAGCGCGGCGCCGGGCTGATGATCGGCTTCATCGGCATGCTGATCGTCCTCGGCGCCTGGCGCGTGAACAGCGGCGCCGACCTGACCGGGCAGGGCCTGTGCATGCTTGCAGCCGTCTTCTACGGGCTCGCGATCCCTTACCAGAAACGGTTTCTGGCCGGCACGACCCTGTCCGGGACGGCGCTGTCGGCCAGCTTGTTGCTCTGCGCAACGGTTCAGCTGGCGATCGTCGCCCCGCTGGTGACCCGCCAGGCACCGCCCGCGCCGTGGTCGCTGTCCCCCGAGGTCGTGCTGAGCGTGATCGCGCTCGGCGCGCTCGGCAGCGGGCTCGCGTTCGTCCTGAACATGCGCAACATCCGGCTGATCGGAGCCAGCCGGTCGTCGATGGTCACGTACCTGATGCCGGTGTTCTCGATCCTGGTCGGCGTGATCGTCCTCCGCGAGCACATCACCTGGTACCAGCCGGTCGGCGGGCTGGTCGTCCTGTTCGGCGTGGCCGTCTCGCAGGGCGTACTCAGGCGGCGCGCTTCACGAGGTTAGGCACTGCCGCGACGATGACGGCGGCCAGCGCGAGGAAGGTACCCGCGACGACCGGCAAGGTGACGGCCTTGTCGGCGGCCGGGAGCCAGAGGTCGACGGCCAGGCTGGCGATCAGCTGACCGGCGATCGTGGCGAGGCCGAGGATGAAGACGCCGACCACCCGGACCACCGCGGCCGCCGCGCTGATGTAGATCACGCCGCAGGCGCCGCCGAAGTACAGCCACGGCTCCGAGGGCAGGTGGTGCGGGGCGCCGCGGACGACCAGGTCGGCCAGGAACACGATCAGCAAGGCGGCGAAACCGACCAGGAAGTTCACGACTCCGGCGGCGATCGCGCCGTACCCGTCCGGGGAGGCCGTGCGGGCGACGCGGCCGTTGATGGCCTGCTGGACCGCGGTGCCGAGGCCGCCGATCGCGGGGAGGATCGCGAGCAGCAGGCCGGAGGGGTGACTGAGTTGGTCGGAGACGGCGAGTACGACCGCGGCGAGGGCGCCGAGCGCGCCGACTACGCGGAGGGGCGTGACCGGCTGTGGGCCCGCGGGGCCGAAGCCGGCGCGGTCGACGATCAGGCTGGCGAAACCCTGGCCCGCGACGATCGCGACCGTGAAGACCGCGACGCCGATGATGGAGACGGTGATCGACTGGGTGGCGACCAGATAGGCGCCGGCGATGCCGCCGAGACACTGCCACCAGCGGAGCCCACCTCCGGGGTCGCGGATGGTGGTCCAGACCATGCCGAGGGCGTGGCGTACGCGCGGGATGAGCGCGCTGACGATCAGTAGGAGGAGCAGGCCGGAGCCGAACGAGATGAGCGCCGCGGGTACGCCATCGCCGAGGACACCGCCGAGTTCACCGTTCAAGCGCGACTGGACGGCGACGAGCATGCCGATCCCGAACGCGGCGACCAGGCCGACGAGCTGGTGCCGCCGGGTCGAGACGGCTGGGCGGGTGGCGGTTGTTGTCACGTCACTATCATGACCGTTCGCCGGGTGGCGCCTGACAGCAGGTCGCGTTGTCAGGTACGACGGATCAATGCGAGGTACATCGCGTCGGTGCCGTGGAGGTGCGGCCAGAGCTGGACGTCGGGTCCGGCGCCGAGGTCCGGTACGCCTGGGAACAGGTCGCGGGCGTCCTCCAGCTGGGCGTCGCTCCGTCGGGCGAGAACCGCGTCGACCACGGCGCGGGTTTCGTCCGGGTGCGGCGAGCAGGTGACGTACGCGACGACACCGCCCGGGCGGACCGAGGTGATCGCCGAGTCGAGCAGGTTCTCCTGGAGGGGGCGCAGCTCGCGGACGTCATCCGGCGTACGCCGCCACCGCGCCTCCGGCCGCCGCCGCAGCGCGCCCAGCCCGCTGCATGGAACGTCCGCCAGCACCCGATCGAACGAGCCCGCCGGCCACGTCGGCTTGGTCCCGTCCCCCACCAGAACCTTGTGATCACCCGGAATCGCACGAAGATTGGCCCGCACCAACTCCGCCCGATGCTTCAACGGCTCAACCGCAGTCAACCGCCCAGCACCCGCCGCAGGCGCTCCCCCGCGCCCCACCCCACGCTGTTCAACCAGCGCGGCGAGCAGTGCGGATTTCCCACCAGGTCCTGCGCACAGGTCGAGCCAGTCGGCGTCGTCTCCTTCGAGTCGTGCCGACGCGAGGGCGAGTGCGACCAACTGAGATCCCTCGTCCTGCACACCTGCTCGGCCGGTCGCGACCGCCTCGATTCGGCCCGGGTCACCGCCGCCTTCGAGCACCGCGCCGTACGGTGACCAGCGCGCCGGCGCGGCACCAGCGCGTACCAACTCGTCCACATCCGACAACCCAGGCCGGGCCACCAACGTCACCCGCGGCGGCTCGTTGTCAGCGGCAAGCAGATCTTCCAGCCCGTCCGCACCGTCGCCCAGCGCCCGATCGAACGCCTCGATCACCCACCGCGGATGCGCGTCGGCAACCGCCAGGTGACCGATCAGATCCTCCTCGACCGACGGAGCAGCAGCCGCAATCCACTGATCCAGCGACCGCTGGCTGATCTTGCGAAGAACAGCGTTCACCAGCCCCGTACGCTTCTGACCCAGCTCCGAGCGCGTCAGCGTGACCATCTCGGACACCGCCGCGTACGAGTCGACGCGCATGTTCAGCAGCTGATGACCACCGAGCCGCAACAGATCGAGCAGCTCTGGATCCAGATCCTCCAGCCGCCGCGAAACACTCCGCGCCAGGAACACGTCGTACGTGCCTTGCCAACGCAAGGTCCCGTGCACCAGCTCCGTACAGAACGCGGCGTCGCGCCCACCGAGCCGCGCCTCGCGCAGCGCCTTGTTCAGCGCGAGGTTCGCGTACCCACCTTCCGCGGTGACCTGCCGGATGACCTGGTACGCGACCTTCCGGACCCGATCCGGCCCGCGCTGCGCCCCGCGATTTCGAGGAGACCGATCACTCACGCGCTCGGACCCAGCCGATCCTCGCCGGTCAGCCGGATGCCGCGCGCCCAGTCCGCCGCGGCCATCGGCTTCTTGCCCTGCGGCTGCACCGTCACCAGCTCGACCGCCTTGCTTCCGGTCCCGGCCTTGACGCTCGACTTCGTCGCCTGCAACTCGCCCGGTTTCAGGTCGTCGTCGGTGAGGCGTACGGCCAGCACCTTCAGCCGCTCGCCGCGGAACGTCGTCCACGCGCCCGGCGCCGGGTTGCACCCGCGAACCAGCCGATCCACCCGCCGCGCCGGCGCGGTCAGATCCAGCTCCGCGTCCTCGACATTGAGCTTCGGCGCCAGCGTCACCCCGTCGGCCGGCTGCTCGCGCGCCTCCAGCACACCCGCCTCGATCCCGTCGAGCGTGTCGACCAGCAGCTTCGCGCCGGACACCGCGAGCCGGTTCAGCAAGTCACCGGACGTGTCCTCCGGGCCGATCGGTTCGGTGAGTACGCCGTACACCGGGCCGGCGTCGAGCGCCTTCACGATCCGGAACGTACTCGCGCCGGTCACGTCGTCACCGGAGATGATCGAATGCTGCACCGGCGCGGCACCACGCCAGGCGGGCAGTACCGAGAAGTGCAGGTTGATCCAGCCGTGCGGCGGAATGTCGAGCGCGGCCTGCGGCAGGAGACCGCCGTACGCGACCACCGGGCAGCAGTCCGGCGCGATCTCCCGCAGCCGGGCCAGGAACTCCGGGTCACTGGGCTTCACCGGCTTCAGGATCTCGATGCCGCCGAGTTCCTCCGCGTACTGCGCGACCGGCGACGCGACCAGCTTCCGGCCGCGGCCCGCGGGCGCGTCCGGGCGGGTGACGACGCCGACCAACTCGTGGCGGCCGGCAACGATCGCCTTGAGCGCGGTGACGGCGGGCTCAGGGGTACCGGCAAAGACGACTCTCAAAGGCCGAATCCGTTCGTGGGGTGGGGCGAGACCTTGATCTGCGGTTGACCGTACAGCCCGGAGAGACCGGACCATTCGGCCTCGCGGATCGCCTTCATCGCCTGTTTGCGGGTCTCCCGGTCGAGCCGGTCGACGAACAGGACGCCGTCCAGGTGGTCGGTCTCGTGCTGGATGCAGCGGGCGAGCAGGTCCGAACCCTCGATCACCACCGGGTCGCCGTACATGTTGAAGCCCTTCGCGATCACCGCCTGGGCGCGGCGGCAGTCGAAGGTCAGGCCGGGGATCGAGAGGCAGCCCTCGGGGCCGAACTGCTCGTCGGCCGACAGGGACAGCTCGGGGTTGATCAGGTGCCCGAGTTCACCCTCCACGTGGTACGTGAACACCCGCAGCCCGACGCCGATCTGCGGCGCGGCCAGGCCGGATCCGGGCGCGTCCTGCATGGTGTCGGTCAGGTCCGCGACCAGGCGGCGCAGCTCGGCGTCGAAATCGACTACCGGTTCTGCCTTGGTGATCAGCACGGGGTCGCCGAACAGGCGGATGGGTTGGACCGACACAGACTCTCCACACAGGTTCCACGGACCGGGACCGGGCAAGTCTAGTGCGGGCCCTGCTGGGATTCAGGAGCTAGGCCCCCTCCCCATTGTTGCCTCAAGCACGTACTGTGGTCCCAGGCGTACCCTCAGTCACTGCCGTCACACGCCGCTCGGGAGACCCAATGCTCACTGCAGCACGGGGGGCAACTCTGATCCTCCTGGGTGCCCTGCTTGCGCAGGCGCCCCTCACCGCCCAGGCCTACCAGCCCCAAGACCCCGGTTACCGCGAGTACACCGGCCGCCCCACCACCGATCCAGCCGTTGATCCAACCGGTGATCCAGCCGGTGACCCCTCGGCTTCGCAGACCCCCGCCGGCGCCGCGACCGGCGCACCGTCCTGGTCGCCGACGAGTGATCCGACAGGCGATCCGACACCGACCGGATCGCCGACCGCCACCCCGACCACGCGGCCGACCGATGGTCCTGGCACCTCCTCCGACGAGCCGGTGGCGAAGTCGTGGGGCGACGTGGTGACGGAGGTCACGCGGACCTCACCCGGTGACGTGCAGCTGCGGTCGGCTGACACGTCCGCGCAGGCTGCGTCGATGCTGCGGTGTTTCAAGCTCGACACCGAGAACTACTGTCTCGGGCTCGGGTTCGTCGACAAGGTGCCGACCGGGGCTCAGCGGCATGCGCTGATGAGCCAGCCCGATCCGCGTGCCGCGGATGAGATGAACGCCGAGCAGGACATCCCCACCGGTGATCTGACCGCTGCCGCGTTCGTCGCCCAGCGGGCCGCGCTGCCGAAGAGCAGCCGCGTGGCGGTCGAACTCGACGAAATGCGCGCCGCCTGGAACGGCCGCGAAAAGGCCCGCGAACTCCGCGAGATCGCCGAAGCAAACACACCCCCGCCCAACCCAGAGCCAGCCCCGGCCGGATCACCCGCCCAAACCCCGGGCGCGACACCAGGCCCCACCTCGGCGCCCACGCGCACCGCTCCGACCGTCGGTCCGTCGTCGCCCAAACCGACCGCCCCCACGACGCCGGTAGGCACCTCGACACCGGCCGGCCCGCAGACTCCGGCGGCGCCGCTTGCCGCGCCGAGCTCGGCGTACATCATGAAGGGGTACCAGACCTCTCAGGAGAAGGGGTACTGGTGTGGGCCCGCGACCTTCCAGTCGATTGACTGGGCGGACGACAAGCAGAAGGACACCCAGGCGTCCTGGGCGAAGGATCTCGGGTCGACCACCGGCGGTACCGCGATCTCCGCGATGGTGCAGCAGACCAACCTGAAGACGGGCTGGCCGAAGTCGGCCGGTACGTACATCGTGCAGAACGTCTCCGGCTGGAACGCGCAGACCTTCTTCGCGGTGCACCAGAAGCACCTCGGCGTGTACAAGGCGCCGGTGATCGAGCACGTCCAGCTGCTCAAGCGGTACTTCCCGTATCTGGCCTTCAACCACAGCGGCCACTACCAGGTCGGCCGCGGCTACAACAAGGCGAACGGGACGATCGCGATCTTCGAGGTGTTCAACGAGCGCCGCTTCAACAGCCGCGGCAACGTCACCGACGGCCCGAAGAACATCCCGGCCAGTGCCCTGTTCAACGCGACCCTGGCCAACTCCTTCCAGAACATCGGGCTGTGATCACTCCACGATGCGTCGCCGTACAGTTGCCGTAGGCACCCTTCTGGTCCTGCTCGTGGCGGGCTGCTCCTCCGCCAAGCCGGAGAGCAGCCCGTCCCCGAGCAGCACCCCACCGCCGTCACCTGCTCCAACCACCCCGGCGAAACCGAGCGACTCGGGTACGGCGCTGCCCACCTGGGCGAATGTGCTTCGCCAGCCGGTCGACAGTCAGCACCTGGTCACGCGGCAACGCAAATACGTCGTCACCCGCGGCAGCGACGAGGCGGGTACGACCACGATCGCGGACCGCGGTACGCAAAAGGTGATCGTCCGCCACGTACCGCCGGCCGGGTTCGTTGCCCAGTCCCCCGTTGTCATCGACGATCGCTGGGCCTTGGTCCAGGACATCCGTTCCGACGGGCCGGATCCGCAGATCAAGGTGGTCCGCTACGACCTCAGTACCGGAAAGGCGACCGCGCCGGCTGGGCTGCCGCCGGTGTCCGAGCCGGAGATCGGCGCGTACGACGGCACGTTCGCGTACAGCTCGACCGACGCGAAGAACCGCTCCTGCCTGATCATCGCGGAGCTGTCCACGCTGAAGTACCGCAGCGTCACCTGCGTGGCGGCGCCCGGGTACGTCGCCGATCCGGTGGTGTCGGCGGACTCGGTCACGTTCAGCGAGATCGCCGCGCCGGAAACCTCGCGCCGATGCAAACGCGTCCTCACCACTCCCCTGTCCGGCGGCGCGGTCAAGCCGGTGCCGGCGGCAACCAACTGCATTCAGTGGAGTGGCGTGTCGTTGCGCGGCGCAACGGTCTGGTCGGAGGTCGGCGCGTCCGACCCGGACCAGTACCAGAGCAAGGCGTACGTCCGCGAGTCCGGCGACTCCCCCGCCCGGCCGCTCGGCACCGTGATCACCGACACGATCCTTGCCTGTGGCAACTGGATTCTCTGGGAGACGCGGACGGTCAGCACGGCCGGCGTCGAGTCCTACCAGATCAACCGCTGGCGGCCCGGGATCGCGACCCCACAACGCTTGTACGCCGCCGCGCCGGGCGTCGCGCTGACTCCGATGACGTGCCAGGACAACACCGTGTACGTGGAGGCGGCGCACTTGGCCAGCTCCCCCACGTACACCGAAACGATCGCCGCCGCGGTCGCCTAGCGCTTCGCGTGCCGGATCTTCACCTTGCCGAAACCGATGGTGCCGGTGATCCGGATCCGCGGACCGGTCCCGTCGGATCGGCGCGGCGGCTGGTACGGCGAGTCCTTCAACGCGGTCGTCAGGCCGTCGAGGTCGACGACCGCGTCCCGGGGCACCCGGATCTTCGCGCTGCCGGTGCCGAGGTTCAGCTCGAGGTCGAGCTCCGGGTACTCCCAGACCGCCCGGGACAGGTCCAGCTTGACCCGGCCGAACTCGGAGTTGACCTTGAGTTTGCGCGGCACCCGCCAGGCGCCGGTCCGTTTGATCCGGCCGGTCGCCGCCGCGATGCCGGCCGAGCGGCCCGGATCCGGCACGGGCAGCGACGCGAGCGCCACCTCGATGTCCTGCCCGGTCTTCGCGGACAGCACCTGATGCAGCCGCTCGTCCATCTCCTCGTGCGTGAGCAGCCCATCGGTGTAGGCCTCCTGCACGCGCTGTACGGCGGCGTCGCGGTCGCCTTCACGGGCCGACGGCGAACGATCTTCTGGCACGGAGGTCACCGGCTCACTGTAGTGCCAGACCGCGGCTCCGGAGCTGGATACGCAGATCCGCGGCGCCGGTGAAGACCTCGGCATCCAGCCCGGCCGCGCGGGCACCGTCGACGTTGTACGCCATGTCGTCGGTGTAGAAGGTCCGCGCCGGGTCGAGACCGAACCGGTCGATCAGGATGCGATAGATCTTCTCGTCCGGTTTCGCCGTCTGCTCGACGCCGGAAACCACCTCGCCGTCGAAGCTGGTCAGTACCGGGAACGCGTCCTTCGCCACCTCCCACTTCTCGCCGGAGAAGTTCGTCAGCGCGTACGTCGGCAGGCCCAGCGCCTGGAGCTCGCCGAGCACCACGGCCGTGTCCTCGAACACGCCCTTGACCATCTTCAGCCAGCCGTGGTCGTACGCGGCGATCCACTCGGCGTGCTCCGGATGCAGGCTGGTCAGCTCCGCGACCGCCTCGGCCCACGGCCGCCCTTCGTCCTGCCGGTGGTTCCACGCCGGGCTGGCGATGTTGGTCAGGAAGTGCGTCCGCTCGTCCTCGTCCGGGATCAGGTCCGCGTACAGGTAGGTCGGGCTCCAGTCCAGAAGTACGCCGCCGATGTCGAACACCACCGCGTCGATCGTCGCCTCAGTCATGCCCGCAACCCTACGAGAAGGGCGCCGCCGCTTTCACCGTACGCAGCACCGGAGTGGTCTCGATCGCGGTGATGTGCTCGATCGCGCCGACCCGATCGACCAGGTACGAGTGCAGCGCGCCCGGACTGTCACAGAGCGCCTGCGCGACGAGATTCGTCCGGCCGGTGGTGGCCGCGACGAAGGGCAGTTCGTCGTGTTCGGCCAGCGCCCGCCCGACGGCGTCCAGGTACGCGGGCTGTACCGACAGCCACAGCATCGCGCTGGTGGTGTAGCCGAGCACTACGGGATCGACGTCCACGTCGTAGTACAGCGCGCCGCTCTGCTGCAGTTCCTCGAGCCGCCGCGCGACAGTCGCCGCGGACCAGCCGGTGCGTTCGGAGAGATCAGCCAGCGTCATCCGCCCGTCCTCACCGAGCGCGGTCAACAACTTGGCGTCACCTGCGTTGAGCTCACGCGCCGATCCGCGATCCGGTGCAGTCGTCCGCAGGGCCGCCTGTTGTGCGGCAGTGAGGCTCTTCACCCGCCCGCGCCAGGCCGTCGGACCGCCTACGTACAGGTGCAGCAGATAGTGCGCGGAGACCGCTGTGATGCCGGCAGTGCGTGGGATGTCGTGCAGGAGCAGCTGGTTGCCGTCAGAGGGAGAGCTGTGCACGGTCGCGACGATCTCGGTACCGCCGGACGCCAGCTTGACCCAGCTCGTGTCCGGGCGCCGGGCGAGCGCGCCGGCCAGCTCCCGCGCTGCCTGCGGCGCCGCGGTCAACCGGAGCAACCACTGCGCCTGACCGGCCGCCTGGGAGTCGGGCAGGCCGACCACCCGCAGACCGGCTTCGGCGCGCAGCCGGTTGAACCGCCGCGCGACGGTCTGCGTCGAGACGCCGAGCACTTCACCGATCCGGCTGTACGGCGCCCTGCTGTCCAGCTGCAACGCATGGATCAAGGCCCGGTCGATCGCATCAACCATGCACGAATCTTCGCCTATTGGCGGTCATGATGGAACCTTTCGCCAATGTTGGCATGCAAAATGGAATGTTTCGCCGTCATGGGCGCATCGTGGCGGCATGACGAACAAGCGATGGATCGGGCTGATCGCGCTCCTGGTCGCGGAGGCGATGAATCTGCTCGACGCGACGATCGTCCAGGTGGCGGCGCCGGTCATCCACAGTGAGCTCGGCGGCCGTACCTCGGACATCCAGTGGTTCAGCGCGGCGTACACGCTGCCTTTCGCCGCGTTGCTGATCACCGGCGGCCGGCTCGGCGACCGGTACGGGCGGCGGCGGGTCTTTGTCCTCGGCGTCACCGCTTTCGTGCTGACCTCAGCCGTTTGTGCGGTGGTATCCGACGCGGGCCTGCTGATCGGCGCGCGGGCCGTGCAGGGCGCGGCGGCCGCGTTGGTGATTCCACAGACGATCGGGCTGATCAAGTCCAGCTTCAGCGGCGGACAGCTCGCCAAAGCGCTCGGCACGATCGGACCGGTGATGGGACTGGCCGGCATCTCCGGGCCACTACTCGGCGGCCTCATCACCGAAGTCAGCTCCTGGCGTGCGGTCTTCCTGGTCAACGTACCGCTCGGGCTGGCTGTGCTGGCGCTGTCACGGCTACTGCCGGAGTCAGCGTCGCCTCGGCCGCCGGGCATCGATGCTGTTGGGACAGTGCTGCTGACGGTTGGTACCGCGCTGGTCGTCTATCCGGTGCTGCAGTCGCGCGACTGGGTCCTGCTCGCGGTCGGTGTGGCAGTGCTCGGTGTCTGTGCCGTCCAGCAAGGGCGGCGGAGCGAAGGGCGGTTGATCGAGACGAGTCTGTTCGCGCATCGGGGGTTCGCACCGGCGCTGATTACCTCGACGCTGTTCTTCGCGGTGCTGAGTGGCGTCACGCTGGTTGTCGTGCTGCATCAGCAGCTCACCCTGCACCACAGCGTGATGCAGTCGAGCCTCACCCTGCTGCCGTGGTCCGCCGCATCCGGTGTCGCGTCACTCGTCGCGGGTCAGTGGCTGGTCGCACGGTTCGGTTCCCGGTTGATGTACGTGGGGCTCGGCGTACTGGTCGCAGGGCTGGCTGTTACGCCGTACGCGCTGGTGCTTGGGCTGGCTGTTGGTGGTATCGGGGTGGGGCTGTTCACCACCGCGTTCTTCACCGAGGCGTTGCACCGGGTCGAACCGCATGAGACCGGCTCAGCTGCTGGGTTGCTGAATGCGGTGCAGCAGTTCGGTGGCACGTTCGGCGTCGCGGCGTTCGGGTCGCTGTTCCTGCATCACCCGGCCGGTCTCGATCGGACGGTTTGGGTGGCGGTCGCGGTGGTCGCGGTGACGTTCGCGACCGCGCACCTCATGCGGTCGCCGCGTTGGCTAGCGCTCGGGCGTGCAGTGCAGGAGCCAGTGCGTACTGGCCGATGAAGATCAGCACACCGAGTACGCCACACCCGATCCAGGTCACCGTTGCGCCGAGGTGCTGCAGGGCGTTCGTACCGGCCAGCGGGCCGATCACCGTGCCGATGCCGAACGCCATGCCGGACAGACCCATGTACCGGCCGCGCAGGTCGATCGGTGCGAGGTCGGCGAACACGGCACCGATCACCGCGGCGAACCCGATCTCGCCGATCGTCCACACCACGACCGACAGGCCGTACCCCCACCAGCCGTGCACGACCGCGCCCAGACCGAAGCCGAGCCCGACCACGAGCATCGATGCGGCCAGGAGCTTCGGGCGGTCGAGCTTGACCAGCCAGCGGCCGAGGAAAGGCTGGAGGAGCACGATCACGACACCGTTCAGCGCGATCACCAGACCGTACGTCTCGGAACGCAGTCCGTCCGCGGCCATCGCCAACGGGAGCGTCGAGTAGCCCTGGAAGTAGATGGTCGCGTACCCGATCTGGATCAGGATCATGAACAGGAACACGGTGTCACGCAGTACGACGCCGAGCAGCGGGCGGCGCGGCGTACCTTCGTCGAGTACCGGACGGGTCTCCGGGACCATCGTCCAGATCACCACCCCGGCGATCACCGAGGTCGCGGCGTTCAGCCAGAAGAGCAGGCCGTACCCGATGGACGCCAGGACGCCGGCGCTGACGGTGGAGACCGAGAAACCGAGGTTGATCGCCCAGAACAGCAGGCCGTACGCGCGGACCCGCTCGTTCGGCTGGAGCAGATCGGCGACGGTGGCCTGGACGGCCGGGCGGAACAGGTCGCCGAGCAGGCCGACCAGGAACGCCGCGATCCAGATCATCACCATCTCGCGGGCCGACCCGAGCAGGACCAGCGCGGCGCCGGTACCGAAGAAGCAGATCAGCATCGTCAGCCGGCGGCCGACGCGGTCGGCGAGCAGGCCGCCGACGAGCTGCGCGGCTACCGTACCGGCGCCGACTGCTGCCGCGACCGCGCCCGCCGTGCCGGCGGACAGGTGGCGGTCGTGGGTGAGGTAGAGGACGAGGAACGGCTGGACGAAGCTGCCGAGCCGGTTGACCAGTTGGCACACCCAGAGCGCCCAGAACGCCCGCGGAAGGGCGGTGGAGGCCGGGCTGCCGACGGCGACTGCACTCATGGGAACAACTGTCCGGCCCGGCCCGGCGCGCTGTCGATGATTAGGGTCAGGCCTAATCGTCTATGGTGGGGTGGTGATCACGATCAGGTTGAGCGCCGGCGACGTCGGGCGGATCCGGTTCGCGCTGTCGCCGGTGTGGGAAGCCGTGACGAGCGTGCGGGCGCTCAGCAACAACACCGCGCGGAGCGTACACGGGCCGTGGCTGCAGAAGGTACGGCCGGTGATCGAGGGCGACGACCTGACGTTGCTCAGGGCACTGATTCCGTCGTACGGCTACATCCCCGACTTCCTCACCCCCGCGCCGCCGCGACGGTCGACCAGCTTCGAGTCGGGCCTCGCCGCGATCGCCGCGACACCGCACGACCTGGTGGTCGACGAGCTCGGCCGGCTGCACCACGACACGCCACACCCGATGCTCCCGGACTTGATCACCCGGCCCGCGAAGGCGCTCGGCCTGATCACCACGGCGCTGGAGACGTACTGGCAACGAGCCATCGAGCCGGACTGGCGACGGATGCGCTCGCTACTGCAGGAGGACCTTGCGTTCCGGCTGGACGAACTCGCCAGCGGCGGCATCGAACGGCTGTTCCGCAACCTGCATCCGTCGATCAGCTACAGCAGCGACCGAATCGAAATCAACCGCCCGTTCTGCTGCGACGGCGAACCGATGACCGGCCAAGGCGTACTCCTGGTCCCGTGCGTCTTCACCTGGCCGGCCGGCCTGGCAGTCACCGGCGCGCCCCACGTCCCGACCATCACGTACCCACCCCGCGGTCTGGGCCGCCTGTGGGAAGACCGCCAAGACACCACCGACTCCCCCTTGGCCGACCTGGTCGGCCGCACCCGAGCCGCCATCGTCAGCCACCTCGACCTCCCCATGTCCACCACCCACCTGGCCCACCAACTAGGCCTGTCCGCCCCCACCCTCAGCGTCCACCTCACCATCCTCCGCAACGCCGGCGTCGTAACCTCCCGCCGCGACGGCCGCGCCGTCCTCTACCACCGCACTCCCCTGGGCCACCAACTGCTCACCGCCGCCACCCTCAAAACCCCAGCCTGAACAGCCGGCGCCTGCCCACCCTCCGACCGCGAGGAGGTCGTCCAACAACCGTCGTCGGTCATGGGCGCGAGCAGGCCAAGAACCTGCGTCTGCTGCACTCAGCGTGCTGTCTCGCGCCAAGCTGCCGTACCTGTTGCCCGAAGTTGCCTCAACTCGGGTGACTGGTCCGGCGGCGCCGGCGCTGGTACTCACGACCGAACTGGTCGCACTCCATCGTCCTCGTCCGTCCGTGCGTTCCCGGACCGCAATCGTCGTACAGGAAGACTGGTCAGCCACTGCGGTCTATCCACAGGCCCGAGAGGTCAGCCGAAGGTCGGTGGGTCTACCTGGATTCGGACGGTGCCGGGGTTCTTTTTGGTGGTGCGGGCTGATTGGGCGTCTTTGAGGGAGCGGACGAGGGTGGGGCCTTGGGGGCGGGGGGTGCGGACGACGGCGCGGACGGTTTCGTCGTCGACGTCTACCGGGCCGAGGACCTCCAGGCCGGCGGACGGTGGGATGGTGTCGCGGAGGCGGGTGATCAGGTCGTTGACGGACTCGCCGGGGCCGGTGAGTTCGGCGAGTTTGGCGGCGGGGGCGAGGCGGGCGGTGCGGCGGTCCTCGATTTCGCGGGCCGCGTAGCCTTCGGGGCTCCAGCGGACGATGGCCTGGAGGGGCAGCGCGGACGGGTCGCCGACCAGGATGACGGTGCCGCCGGAGCTGGCCGGGCGTACCAGCGCGGCGGCGTTGAACCAGCGGCGGACGGCCTCTTCCGGTGCACGGAGGTCAGGGCGGGACAGCATCAGCCACGTGTCCAGAAGCAGCGCGGCGCTGTAACCACCTTCCGCGACCGGCTCGGCGCCTGGCGTACTCACGATCAGCGCGGCCGCATCCGAAACGACGTCGAGCATGTTGTCACCACCCGACGTACGCACCACGACTCCGGGAAAGGCACGGCCGAGCTCCTCCGCGGTCCGACGTGCGCCGATCACCGCCGCGCGCATCCGGGTGTCACCGCACTCCGGGCACCGGTGGTCGGTCGCGGGCCGTCCGCACATACTGCAACTCGCCGGACCGGAGCCGCCCGTACGCCGCAACGTTCCGCCGCAGGTCGTACATCGCGACGGCGCGCGGCAGGTTTGGCAGACCAGACTCGGCAAGTACCCGGCTCGTGGAACCTGCACGAGCACCGGCCCCGTACGCAACCCGTCCCGCGCGATCTCGAACGCCCGGTGCGGCAACCGCGCCGCCCGCGCGCCCGGGTCGCGGGCCAGGTCGATGTCCGACTCCCCCGCGATGTGTACGGCCGGCGCGGCCGCGCGGATCGCCGTACGGTCCGCGATCAGCTCGTGCGCGAACCCGGACTCCAGCAACGCCGCCGCCTCCGCCGACCGCGCGTACCCACCGAGCAGCGCGGCGCATTGCTGCCGGAACGCCCGCAAAAGCAGGACTTCCCGGGCATGCGGGTACGGGGCGCGCGGCTCGGCGTACGACTCGTCGCCGTCGTCCCACATCGCCACCAAACCGAGGTCCGCGACCGGCGCGAACGCGGCCGCGCGGGTGCCGATGACGACGCGCGCGCATCCGCGTACGGCGGCGAGGAAGGCGCGGTAGCGCGCGGTCGGGCCGAGGTCCGCCGACAGCGTGACAAAGCCGGTTTCGCCGAGCACGGACTTACACGCGGCAGCGAGCCGCTCGAGATCGCGGGCGTCCGGAGCGAGCAGCAGCGCGCCACGGCCGGACGCGGCGCATACGGCCGCGGCCTGCGCGAACGCGAGCGCCCAGTCGGCGCCAGGCACCGCGGTCCAGACAGCGCGCGGCGACTCCGCGCGGGAGATCGCGTCCAGAAAACCAGCCGGGTACGGCGCCCATTCGGACCGTGACGTCGACTTCGGCGGCCGCGCGGGCTGATCGCAGCGCAGCGCCTCACCTTCCACCTTCGCGTGCCGCGGCGGAACGGCGAGCCGGGTGACATCGGCGAGCACCCCGGCGTACCGATCGGCGACCGCGCGACACAGGTCGGCGACCTCCGGCGTCAGCACCCGCTCAGGCGAAACGACCTTGCGGAGCCGGGCCAGTTTGCCGTCGTGATCGGACGCGTCCAGCCGCTCCAGCACGTACCCGGCCAGGTCCTTGCCGGCGAACCGCACCTTCACCCGCGCGCCGGGCTGCGCCGCCGCGGCCAGATCGTCCGGGACGAGGTAGTCGAACGGCCGGTCGAGATGCGGCAACGAGACATCGACCGCGATCCGGGCCACCGGCAGCGTCGCGGTGATCCCGGCGGGCTCCTTCGTACGCGACTTGCGAACGGTGTCGCGCAGCAGCGTCAACTGCTCCGGGGACTCGCCGTTCGATGTCACCGGGAAACTCTAGTCGGCCACGACCACGCACCGTCGGAGGCCGACACCCTGGCTGTGGACAAGCGCCGGCCCGGCCGTCGCTTACTCGGCGGCCGGGCCCGCTACTTACTTGTTGACCGCTGCTTTCAGTGCCTCGACGCGGTCGGTGCGCTCCCAGGTGAAGTCCTCGCCGGTACGGCCGAAGTGACCGTTCTTCGCGGTCTGGGCGTAGATCGGGCGGAGCAGCTCCAGGTCGCGGATGATCGCGGCCGGCCGCAGGTCGAACACCTCGCGCGCCGCCTCGGCGATCTTGCTCACCGGCACCTTCTCGGTACCGAAGGTGTCGACGTAGAACCCGACCGGCGCCGCCTTGCCGATCGCGTACGCGACCTGGCACTCGACCCGGTCCGCGAGCCCGGCGGCGACGATGTTCTTCGCCACCCAGCGCATCGCGTACGCGGCCGAACGGTCCACCTTCGACGGGTCCTTGCCGGAGAACGCGCCACCACCGTGCCGCGCCATCCCGCCGTACGTGTCGATGATGATCTTCCGGCCGGTCAGCCCGGCGTCGCCCATCGGGCCACCGATCTCGAACCGGCCGGTCGGGTTCACCAGCAGCTTGTAGTCGGCCGAATCGATGTCGAACTGCTCCAGCACCGGGTCGACCACGTGCTTCTTGATGTCCGGCGTCAGCATCGACTCCAGGTTGATGTCCGCCGCGTGCTGGCTGGACACCACCACGGTGTCGATCCGTACCGCCTTGTCACCGTCGTACTCGACCGTGACCTGGGTCTTGCCGTCCGGGCGCAGGTACGCCAGGGTGCCGTTCTTGCGCACCTCGGACAGCCGCTCGGACAGCCGGTGCGCGATCGTGATCGGCAACGGCATCAGCTCGGGCGTCTCGTTCGACGCGTACCCGAACATCAGGCCCTGGTCGCCGGCGCCCTGCAGGTCCAGCGCGTCCTCCGACGCCGACGAGCGCGTCTCGTACGCGGTGTCGACGCCCTGGGCGATGTCCGGTGACTGGCTCCCGATGGCGACCTGCACCCCACAGGACGCGCCGTCGAAACCCTTCAGGGACGAGTCGTAGCCGATCTCCAGGATGCGGGCCCGCACGATCCCCGGAATGTCGACGTACGCCGTCGTGGTGACCTCACCCGCGACCACGACCAGACCCGTGGTGATCAGGGTCTCGACCGCGACCCGGCTCTTCGGGTCCTCGGCCAGCAGCGCGTCGAGGATGGAGTCGCTGATCTGGTCAGCGATCTTGTCCGGGTGACCTTCGGTCACGGACTCGGACGTGAAAAGGCGGCTCGCCACAGTTCTCCCTCGGATTCCTCGTCTGCCGCACGACCGCGGGTTGGCACAGCCGCACGATCCCCCCATGCACCGGCGGATGACGATGCATCTTGGGAAGTATGCCAGCAGTTTCCAGCCACGTCGGGCTGACGCTCCGAAAACATCCAGAATCCGAGATAGCTGATCACATTCCGGACAATCGCTGCCGGATCAGGCGTACGCCGCGCGGGCTTGGGCGGGTTGCTCGGGCTTGGGCGGGTTGCTCGGCTCGGGCGGGTTGCTCGGCTCGGGCGGGGTGCCTGTCAGGCGTGGGCGCCGACCGTCACCTCGCCGAGCGTCAGCGACGGCGTGCCCCCGAGGATCTCGCCCAGCCGGTCCACCTCCTGCTCGAGCAACCCACGGCGACGCTTGTTCAACGGGCTGAGCGCCTCGACCGTGAACTGCAGGGTGCGCCCGGCCTTCTTCTGATGCCAGACACCGGCGACCACACCGTCGACCAGCAGCAGCGGGTAGTTCCCGGCCTGCCCGCGTGCGGTCGCACGGGCGAACGCCTTCCCGGGAAAGAGCAACTCCCGCGGGTAACTGCCAACCCCATAGGCATCGAAGTACGGCAGCAGGCGTACACCCTCCGCCCGCTCGTCCGAAAAATCGCCGTCACCCGGGGCATACCATACGGTTTGGTCCGCGAGTCGCCCGTACGGAAGATCCGCGAAGTACGGCTTGACCGCGGTCGCCGGAACCTTCAGCCAGCGGGCGAACTGCTGCGGCGTCGCGGGTCCGTACGCGTAGAGGTAGCGGTGCAGCAGCTCGGTCAGCGCCTTCTCGGCCGGCATCGGCTCGAACGGTTGCCGGCGATGCGGATTCGAGTACGTGGTGAGCCGCCCGCGCATCGGTCCGTGACACAGCACGCCCGCGTGCGCCGCGACCGAAATCGCCTGCCGCCAGCGCGACCACTCCCCCTGGAACGCGGGAAATGTCGGTTCGTGCGCCCACGGCCCCGTCCGCCGGATCACCTCCGCGGACAGTTCGTCCACGGTCAGATCGTCCTCCGCAAGTGCCTCGCCGATCGCCACCACCACCTGCGCGATCTCGTCCGCACTCATCCGAATCGCCCCCTGCGGCTGCGAAACCGATGGCAACGCCCCCAACGCCCCCGTCCACATCCCCAAATCCTCAACCGGCAACAAATGCACAGTCCCCCGAGCCCCAAACGTCTTCACCAGCCCCACCCCACCCACCGCCAGCCCACCCACCCCGGCACCCACCTGCAGCCCACCCGGCGCACCATCGACCTGCTGCCCATCCGCCCCGGCACCCGCTTCCTGCACGACCGACACACCACCTGCCTGCAGCCCGCCCGTCGTGGCTCCCACTTGCCGCCCGCCCGTCGTGGCTCCCACTTGCCGCCCGCCAGTCGTGGCTCCCACTTGCCGCCCGCCCGTCGCGCCACGCGCTGGCTGCCCGCTCGTCGTGGCGCCCATCACCTGTTGTTGCACGGTTGCTCGCGTGGCGCCGGCCACTCGCAATGCCACCGACACCTCCCCGGCCGCCGCGATCTGCGCATGCGCCCCGCACATCGCCCGCACCGCCTCCACCGGCGTCGCCGCGGGCTCGATCAGAAAGTGCCGCCGCATCCGCCGCGCAACCACGGCCTCCCAGCTGATCTCCATCCCCCGACCCTAACCACCAAAGCGGACAACTCCTGACCTCTTCCAACCCCGCATCCCCAACCCAACCGGCGCCCTACCCAACGACCACCCCACCCGCCACACTCACCCCCCACACTCACCCCCGCACACCCACCCCCACCCGCCCCCCACCAGACCCTCCATCAGCCCCTGCCCAGTTGCCATTTGAGAGGTGAACGTCTCCGCTCGCCCGTTCACCAGTCGCGTACGGCACTGGAACGGGCAAGAGCGGACGTTCACCTCTCAAACGGCGGACGCACAACCGGCAGCGAACAGCGGGCGGCGGACGCGCAACCGGCGGTGAGCGGTGGGCGGCGAGCGGTGGGCGGCGAGCGGTGGGCGGCGAGCGGTGGGCGGCGAGCAGCGGGCGGTGAGCAGCGGGCGGGGCCGAGTGTGCGCCGGGCGGCGGGGGCCGGGCGTGCGCCGGGCGTGCGCCGGGCGTGCGCCGGGCAAGTATCAGCCGGTGGCGTCAGGCCGCGTCGTGGGCGCGGGCGAATGCGTTTCGGAGCTGGGACAGCAGACGATCCGGCCGACTGAGATCCGTCCAGTCGGAGCGGACGACCTGGAGGCCTAGTGCGCGCAACCGGTCTTCGCGGTACTTCTCGTGGACCAGCACCTCCGCGGTCGCGTTCGCGTACTTCAGCTTCCCGTCGAACTCGACCACCGTGTCGAAATCGTCGAAGAAGAAGTCCACCCTGGCGACGAGCCCGTGGGCATCGTGGAACTCGACCTGCAACTCCGGTTCCGGCAGACCATGGTTGGCCATCAGGACCCGGAGTCTCGATTCTCCGACCGACTCCGACCGGGCATCGCTGAAGTTCCAGGCGGCGCGGGCGGTCGCGCTGCGTGGCCAGTACTCAGTTGCGGCAAGCAGTCGGTACACCTCCTCATCGCTGACGGCGTTCGCGTGGAGCGCCGCGTCGATGCTCACGACCGCGGCCTCGAAGGACGTCGTACACGCAGTCTCGAACGCGGCCCGAGCAGCCGTCGTCGTGACGAGGCCGGCAACTTGGGTCAGGTCAGCGGGCGCCAGTTCTCCGGCGTGATGGTGTACGCCCGCGATCCGCCCGCTTGTGGTCACGTCCTGCCGGGTCAGATGAACGCGGCCCAGGTCGAGGCCCCACAGAGGCAGGCCGTGCAGAGCCAGCGCGGACTGATGACTGACCGCGACCTTGCTGCGGCGCCTCGAATTGACGACTGCGTGTACCAGGCGCAGGTGCTCCTGCCGGGCTCGGCTCCACGGCTCCATGGCCGCCAGATCCGCCCACTCGGCGTACTGGCCGTGCCGAATGCGCACCCATCGACCGTCGTTGAGCCGCGCGCGGATCTGCGTCGGCGTATAGCCACTGGAGAGGGCTTGCCGGCGGCTGAAAACACCAGCCTGCCGTTCCGCCACCAGGGTGAGCCTCGGGTTCATCTGACCAGCATCCGCGCTCAGAGTACTCAGCGGGGGCCGTGCCGCCGATCTGTGGAAATCCACTTTCAGTGGTTAACCCCTGAAATGGCTGGGCGGGGTCCAGTGGTCTAAGCAACGAGTAGTTCGGCCAGTGCTTGGGCTGGGGTTTTGAGGTTGAGTGTAGGGCGGGGTCGTTGGTTGAGGGTGGTGGCGATCTGGTCGAGGCTGGCGGCGGTGTGGGTGGACAGGTCTGTGCCTTTGGTGAGCCAGAACCGCAGGAGCCGGTTGGTGTTCTCGTTGGTGCCGCGTTGCCAGGGGGAGTGGGGGTCGCAGAAGTAGACAGGCATGTTCAGATCGAGCTGGATGCGCCGGTAGGCGGCTAGTTCGCGTCCGCGGTCCCAGGTCAGGGAGCGGCGCAGGTGGTCGGGCAGGGTGCGCATCTGGGTGATCATGGTCTCGGCCACGGTGTCGGCGTCGTGCTGGCCGGGCAGGTGCAGCAAGATGGTGAACCGGGTGGTGCGCTCGACCAGTGTGCCGACCGCGGAGCGGTTGCCGGTGCCGATGATCAGGTCGCCTTCCCAATGTCCGGGCACGGCACGGTCGGTGGCCTCGGCGGGGCGTTGACTGATCGTGAACGCTTCCCGGTACGGGTTTCGGGCCTGGCGATGGTCGCCGCCGCGGGGTTTGCGGGCCGTGCGGCGCAGGCTCAACTGCCGGTGCAGGTCTTGTCGCAGCTGGCCGCGGGTCTGCACATACAGCGCTTGGTAGATGGTTTCGTGCGACACACGAGCCATCCTCTCCTGCGCGCTGTCGCCGGGGTGATCACGGCGCAGTACTGCCGCGATCAGGCCCGGGGACCAGCCGGTGTCCATCCAGCCGGTGATCCGGGCGCACAGCCCCGGATCGGCGGCCAGCTTGAACTCCTTGGGCCGGCGCCGCCGCTCATGAGCGGCACGGTGAGCCACCGGCGCCCAATAGGACCCGTCCCGGCCGCGATTGCGGGCCACCTCACGCCAGATCACCGACTTGTCCCGCCCGATCGCCTCACCGATCCCGGCATACGACAACCCCTGCCGTAACAGCACAGCGATCACCGCCCGGTCCTCACTGGTCAACGGCCGCCGAGCTCGCGTCCCCGCGACCCCACCCGCGACCCCACCCGGGACTGCTGCCGGCACGCTGCCCGGCAACCCACCAGCTCTGTTCTGCCGCAACGATGGCTCCACAAGCCCCGATGTTCGCCACCACAACGAACCCGTATCCCACGACACGCCGACCGCCGACGCCGCTGACTGCACCGACCACCCACCACCCACCAGCGCGAAAAACTCATCCCGCACTCCGTACGGATACCTCATCGGCATACACAACACCTTCCATCAGGCGTTGCTTCGACCACTGGACCCCGCCCTGGTTCACCGCCCGCATGCCGGTGGTGAAGGGGCACGCCGAGACGTTCACCCCTCAAATGGCCTCGCGCGCGGCGGCTGCAGGCGCGCGGGCAGGGCGGGCGCGCAGGCGGAGGCGGAGGCGGGGCCGGCGCTGCGGGCGGGGCGGGCGCCCGGGGCTCGGCGGTGCTGGGGGTGGGTGGGGGCGGGGGTGGTTAGGGCCAGTGGGTGGTTACCAGGTTCCAGATGACGCCGGCTAGGGCGTCTTTGCTGCCGGAGGGGACGGGGAGGGCGTTGCCGGAGCGGTCGAGGATTACTGCTTCGTTGAGGTCGCTGCCGAAGACCTTGCCGCCGGAGACGTCGTTGACGACGAGGAGGTCGCAGCCTTTGCGTTCGAGTTTGGCGCGGCCGAGGTCCAGTACGGAGTGCTCGGCGTCGCCGGTTTCGGCGGCGAAGCCGACGATGACCTGGCCGGGGCGGGCGCGGTCGTGCGAGATGGTCTGCAGGATGTCCGGGTTCTGCACCAGGCCGACGGCGGGTACGGAACCGTCGGCGGTCTTCTTGATCTTGTGCTCCGCGACGTCGGCCGGCCGGAAGTCGGCGGGCGCGGCGGCCATCACGATCGCGTCGGCGTCGGCGGCGCGGCCGGTGATCTCGTCGTACAGGTCGCGGGTGCTGGTGACCGGTACGACCTGCACGCCGGCCGGGTCGGGCAGCTCGGAGTTGGCCGCGACGAGGGTGACCTTGGCGCCGCGGGCGGCCGCGATCCGGGCCAGCGCGTACCCCTGCTTGCCGGACGACGAGTTGCCCAGGTAGCGGACCGGGTCGAGGTGCTCACGGGTGCCGCCGGCGCTGATCAGTACGTGCTTGCCGGTCAGGTCGGCGACCGACTGGCCGGCCGCGCGGGCGGCCTCGTCGGCGAGCATCAGCTGGCTGATCGCGAAGATCTCCGACGGCTCCGGCAGCCGGCCGCGGCCGGTGTCGGTGCCGGTGAGCCGGCCGACGGCCGGCTCGAGGACGGTGATGCCGCGGGACCGCAGGGTCGCCACGTTCGCCTGGGTGGCCGGGTGTTCCCACATCTCGGTGTGCATCGCGGCCGCGAACAGGATCGGGCAGCGCGCGGTCAGCAGGGTGTTCGTGAGCAGGTCGTCGGCCAGCCCGTGCGCGGCCTTGGCGATCAGGTTCGCGGTCGCGGGGGCGACCACGACCAGCTCGGCCGCCTTGCCGATCCGGACGTGCGGGACCTCTTCGACGTGGTCGAACGGGTCGGCGGTGACCGGCTGACCGGACAGCGCCGCCCAGGTCGCCGCGCCGACGAACTCCAGCGCGGCCGCGGTCGGCACCACCCGGACGCTGTGCCCGGACTCGGTCAGCCGCCGGAGCAGATCGCAGACCTTGTACGCCGCGATCCCGCCGCCGACGCCGAGGACGACATTCGGCTTGTGCCTGGGCACGGCGATCCCCGGCGGGTTACTCGGACTTCTCGGCGGCCGCGGCGGCTTCCGCCTCGGCCTCGGGGTCGATGTCGGTGCAGGTCAGCACGCCCTCGTTGATCTCGCGCATCGCGATCGACAGCGGCTTCTCCTGGACGTGCGTCTCGACCAGCGGTCCGACGTACTCGAGCAGGCCCTCGCCGAGCTGCGAGTAGTAGGCGTTGATCTGCCGCGCGCGCTTGGCCGAGTACAGCACCAGCTTGTACTTGGAATCGGTGCGGGTGAGCAGGTCGTCGATCGGCGGTGAGGTGATGCCGATGGCGACGGGCTGGTTGCCAGACAAGTTCAGCTCTTTCCAGAGATGGAGGGTGATCGAATCAACTTTACCAACTGATCGGCCGCCTCCCGAACCGAGGCGTTCACGATCGTCACGTCGAACTCCTTCTCGGCCGCCAGCTCCAGCACCGCGGTCTCGAGCCGGCGTTCGCGCTCCTCGGCGGTCTCGGTGCCGCGGCCGACCAGCCGCCGGACCAGCTCGTCCCAGCTCGGCGGCGCCAGGAACACGAACTGGGCCTCCGGCATCGTCTCCCGGACCTGCCGCGCGCCCTGCAGGTCGATCTCCAGCAGCGCGGGCCGGCCGGTGCCGAGCTTGTCGAGTACGGGCTGCCGCGGCGTACCGTACCGGGCCGCCTTGTGCACGACCGCCCACTCCAGCAACTCACCGGCTTCGACCATCCGGTCGAACTCGGCGTCCGACACGAACAGGTAGTGCACGCCGTGTACTTCGTTCGGCCGCGGCTTGCGGGTGGTGGCCGACACCGAGATCCAGATGTCCGGGAACCGCTCCCGGATGTCGGCGGCGACCGTACCCTTGCCGACCGCGGTCGGTCCGGCCAGCACCGTCAGCCGGGCCGGCGGCCGCGCGCCGGTACCAGTCGGGCCGGTATCAGCCGCGCCGGTACCAGTCGGGCCGGCGTCGTTCGAGGCAGCGCCGTTCGAAGCAGGATCGTTCGGAAGCGTGGTCATCGTCACACCAGTGTCCAACGAGCCGGACAGAGTTTCGGTTCGGCTCACTGGGCTCATTCGGCGAATTCGCGCTCGAGCGCCGCGATCTGGTTCGAACCCAGGCCACGGACCCGCCGGGTCTCCGAGATCCCGGCCCGCTCCATGATCTGCTGGGCGCGGACCTTGCCGACACCGGGGATGCACTGCAGCAGCTGGCTGACCCGCATCTTGCCGATCACGTCGTTCTTCTGCCCCTCGTGGAGCACCTCCGTCGGGGACGCCCCCGAGTGCCGGATCCGGTTCTTGATCTCGGCTCGTTCGCGCCGCGCCGCCGCGGCCTTGTCCAGAGCCGCCGCTCGCTGCTCCGGAGTCAAAGAAGGAAGTGGCACCGTTTCACCTGTCCCGTTGTATGGCTTCGCAAGGGAACCTAACACGGGTTCAGCCCGAGGTCGGGCCGCGGCTCAGTTAAGGGCCGGCAGATCGACCTTGCAGCTGTCCTTGGCCTGGCTGGTGATGTTCTTGTACGCGGTCATCACCCCGCCGGTCTGCTGACTCAGCTTGGCCAGCTCGACCCGGTCCGAACCGGCCTTCTGGACCTTCTCCGCGAACGTGACGACGACACCCCAGTCGTCCTTCACGCCGGCCGGCGCGGACTCCTGGAGCTTCTTCGCGTCGTCCAGGATCTTGACGTAGTCGCCCGGCGCCGTCGGGTCGACCTCGGTGGCCTTGGCCGCGTACTTGGCCAGGTCCACGCAGTACGCCTGCTCTTCGGTGCAGGCGGTCAGTACGCTGCCGCCGGCGGCCACGGTCGCGAGGATGGCAAGGGATCGCTTCATCGCACCGACGCTACCGGGTGTGACCAACCGATCCGAAACGAATACGTTCCGCTGACGGCGGCGATGGGACGGCATGGGCAGAGCGTCCCATCACCACCGGAGTCAGCGTGCCAGGCCCGTCAGCCTGCTGCTGAGCCGCGGCGCGCCGCCGAGCCGGTCAGCGCCGGGGAGATCAGCTGCCCGAGCCGTTCAGGTCGATCTTGCAGGTGTCCTTCGCCTGCTTGCTGATCGCGTCCATGGCGGGCTTGATCTTGTCGCCGTCGCTCTTCGCCAGCTCCATCAGCTTGTTGGTGTCACCCTTCGCCTTCTGCGCCTTGTCGGCGTAGTCGATGACAACCTTCCAGTCGTCCTTCAGGTCGTCCGGCGCCGACTTCGACACCGTCTTGGCCTTGTCCAGCATCTTGCCGACGGCGTCGGCGTTCTTGATGTCCAGGTCCTTGGCCGAGTCGACGTAACCCTTCAGGTTGTCGCAGTAGTTGCCGCCCGAGCAGGCCGTCAGGGCGCCAACACTCATCGTCACAACGGCCGCGAGGGCTGCCAGCTTCCGCATCGTGTTCCTTCACTTGGTCGCGCGGGAAGCCCGTTGCTCCCCGTCCGCCGACACCTTTCCGAACGCCGGGGTCATCGCGAGCTCCGGCGCGCCGTGAAGAACATCGCACGGCTCGACTGGAACCGGCTTGTGATCTGCCGCGTCGCGTCCGAAGGAGATCGCCACGGCGTTCGCGGACACGATCACCAGGATCGCCACCCAGTCCAGGAGCTCCAGGCGCTGATGCAGTACGACCAGTCCGACGAGCGCGGCCAGTACGGGGTTGACGCTCATGAACACCCCGAAGAACTGAGCCGGTACGCGGCGCAACGTCAACAGATCAAGGAGGAAGGGCACCGCCGACGACATCAGGCCGGCCACCAGCGCGTACGAGACCGCGGCGATCGTCGGCGGGTGATGCAGCAACACGACCACGCCGACCGGCACGTACGCGAGTCCGGACAACCCGGCCGCTACGGCCGAACCGGTTGCGCCGGGCAACTCTCTTCCGACCGTACGGTTGAGCAGGATGTAGAACGCCCAGCAGACCGCGGCGAGCAGGCCGAGGCCGATGCCGAGGTAGTCGGTCGTGGCTTGCGGGCGGGTCAGGAGGATGACCGCCGGGGCGGCCGCGAGTGCGCAGATCAGGTCGAGGGCACGGCGGGAGGCCAGGAGCGCGACCGAGAGTGGTCCGAGAAACTCGAGCGTGACGGCGAGGCCGAGGCCGACGCGGTCGATGGAGGTGTAGAGGGACAGGTTCATGACCGCGAAGACCATCGCGAGGCCGATCACCGGTCGCCACTGCCGGGCCGTGATCGCTCGGACTCGCGGACGGCCGACCGCGAACAGTACGAGGGCAGCGACCCACTGCCGGATCGCGACTACGCCCGCCGGACCGATCACCGGGAACGCCAGCGCCGCGACGGACGCGCCTATCTGCGTCGACAGCCCGCTCCCGAGCATCATCGCCACGCCGGCCAGCCGATTTCGCCTCACGATCACCAGGTTCGGCCCGGCGGTGAGATCCGCACAATGCATCGACCGGCGGATCTATACGCTGGAGTCATGGATATCCGGCAGCTGCGGTGCCTGGTGGAGATCGTGGACTCCGGTACGTTCACCGATGCCGGGATCGCGCTGGGTGTTTCGCAGGCGGCGGTATCGCGCAACTTGCTGGCCCTGGAGCGCGAGCTCGGCGTCCGGCTGCTGCACCGGACAAGCCGATCGCTGACACCGACCGCGGCGGGCGTACGGGTGCTGGCGCGGGCGCGGCACATCCTCGCGGAGCTCGACGAACTGGTCACCGAAGCGACCACCGGTCACACCCGGCTGCGGGTCGGGCACGCGTGGTCGGCGTTCGGCAGTCATACGCGCGAATTCCAGCGGCGGTGGGCGGCCGCGCATGCGGGGGTCGAGCTGCAGCTGATCCGCACCAACACGACGACGGGTGGGCTGGCCGAAGGGTTGTGCGATCTCGCCGTCGTGCGTACGCAGCTCGAGCTGAAACGGTTCGGGCATGTGTTGCTGACGCGCGAGCGGCGGTACTGCGCGGTGCCGGCGGACGATCCACTCGCGCGCAAACGGGGACTGGCACTGGAGCAGCTGCGGGACCGTACGCTCGTGATCGATCGGCGTACGGGGAGCACGACCGCTGACCTTTGGCCGGCGGATGCACGACCGGTGATCGAGTACACGCAGGACGTGGACGACTGGCTGGCGGCGATCGCGTCAGGCCGATGCGTCGGGGTGACCCCGGAGGCGACCACCACCCAGTACCGCCGCGACGGCGTGACCTACCGCCCGCTACGAGACGCGCCACCGGTCGACGTACACCTCATCTGGCCCCACGACGACCCACATCCAGCGACCCAGTCGGCCGTGCGGTTACTCGCGGAGCTCTACCGGGACTCAAGCAGCCCGAGCAGGTGACGCCGGTCCGCGGTGCGATGCAGGACGTTCCGTACCTGATCGATCCCACCGACAGGCCAGCGACCGGCGAGCCGGCGCACCTCCGGATCCTCGATGCCGACCGCCAGCACACCCGGAAAGTCCCCCCAGACAACTTCAAACGGCCGCCCCCACAACCGCTCCACACCCAGCTCCACCGGCGCGGTGATCCCCAGCTGGTTGTGCAACTCCCCCACCGCCCGGTACGCCCCGGCGAGCGCTGCCTCGCGCTCCTGCCAGGTCGTCGACCGCAGCACGGCTTGGAGCAGCGGCCCGATCGCGGGACCACAGCTCAGTCGGCCGAAGGCGGTTCCGAACCACTTGGAGTACGGCGCGTAGGTCCGCTCGATCAGAAAGCACAGTCGCATCAGGTCCTGCACGAGCTGAGCACCGATCAAGGCCGAACCCACCTCGTCACCGACAAAGCCGGTGCGCCCGACGAGGTTCATTTCCGGGTGTACGCGCCACCATGCGGCGATCATCAGGTAATGCCAGACGTCATCCGGGTAGTACGCCAACCGATCGCGTACGCCCTGCAGCCCGATGTCGTCGTGAAACACCGCGCCCGCAGTCATCATCAACAGGTTCTGCTCGGGAAAGGTCAGCCACTCCCCCGCGGTCGGCTCCTGCTCCACATCCCAGCCAAGCTGCTGCTGGAAGTACGCGCCGACCGTGTGCATCTCGACGTACGCCGCGCGGCCCTCGAACTCGCCGGGGATATCGGGTTGAAGCTCAACGCCGTCCGGTACGAACAACTGCACGCGTGCTTCGCAGTTGTGATCGGTCGACATGGCGTCGTCGTACCCGAGCACCTCTGAGCCTCGGCCCAGGACTGCTGCGCCGTGCGGCACGTTGATGGCGTGCCGCACGACGTCTTCGTAGAAGCGCCGACATATCCCCAGACCCGTGAGCATCCGGAGAGGGTAGCTTGGTCAGTAGCCCAGGACCGTGCGGTAGGCGTCGTTGGTGCGGGTGGCTGCTTGCCGGAGGGCGGTGGGGTTGGGGCCGGCGGCGAGGATTTCTCGGGAGCTGGCGGGGACTACGTTGCGGACGGCGGCGCCGAAGACCTTGGTGAGGCTCTCGGGGGTGCCGCCTTGGGCGCCTAGGCCGGGGGCTAGCAATGGGCCGTGGATGTCCAGGTTTTCGGTGGTCGAACTGATGGTGGCGCCAACGACCGCGCCGAAGGAACCCAGGTCGTCCGTGTCGGCGTTCAGCTCCCGGAGACCGTCGAGGACGGCGCCGGCGACCGTGGGGCCGTCGGTGGTGCGGGCGGACTGGAACTGCGGGCCCTCGGGGTTCGACGTGAGGGCCAGTACGAACAGCCCGGCGCCCGCCGCGCGGGCCTCGTCGATGGCAGGTTGCAGCGAACCGAAGCCGAGGTACGGGCTGACCGTCAGCGCGTCGCAGGCGAGCGGGCCCTTCTCCGCCAGGTACGCCGACGCGTACCCGGCCATCGTCGTACCGATGTCACCGCGCTTCGCGTCGATGATCACCAGCGCGCCGGCCTCGCGCAGCTGGATCGTGGCCTGTTCGAGGACCGCGATCCCGGCCGAGCCGAAGCGCTCGAAGAACGCGGACTGCGGCTTGAACACCGCGACCTGGTCGGCAAGCGCGTCGACCACTCCGTACGTGAAGGCGGCGAGGCCCTCGGCCGTGTCCGGCAGGTCCCAGGCGTCCAGCAGGTGCGCGTGCGGGTCGATGCCGACGCAGAGCGGACCACGGGTGTCCATCGCCGCCCGCAGCCGCGCGCCGAACGGTTTGTTGTTGCTCATGGCAAGCTCCTGTTGAGTTGGCGGATCAGGCCGGGGCCGCGGTAGATCAGCCCGCTGTACACCTGGACGAGACTGGCGCCGGCGTCGAACAGCCGGGTCGCGTCGGACGGTTCGAGAATGCCGCCGACGCCGATCACCGGCAGCGCTCCCCCGGTCTCCGCGTGGATGTGGGCGACCACCTTGGCCGAGATCTCGGCGAGCGGGCGGCCGGACAGGCCGCCGGTCTCGCCGGCTCGTGGATGGCCGGTGACGCCGGGGCGGCCGATGGTGGTGTTGGTGGCGATGATGCCGGCGACGCCGATGTCGGTACAGACCTGCAGCAGCTCGTCGATCGCCGACGTGGTGAGATCGGGAGCGATCTTCACCAGGATCGGTTTCGGTGCGAGTCCGGACACGCTCAGCGTGGCGGACTCGGCGTGCAGGGCAGTGAGCAGTTCGCGGAGGTGGCCGGCGTCCTGGAGTTCGCGGAGTCCGGGAGTGTTCGGGGACGAGACGTTCACCGCGAAGTAGTCGCCGTGGCGGTACAGGCGGCGGAAGGACGTCACGTAGTCCTTGACCGCGTCTTCCAAGGGGGTGACCTTCGACTTGCCGATCGAGATACCGAGCGGGTAGCCGAGGTCGCCGTACGCCGCCAGCCGGTCGGCGAGGGCCGCGCTGCCGAGGTTGTTGAAGCCCATCCGGTTGATGACGGCTTCGTGCTCGACCAGGCGGAACAGCCGCGGTTTCTCGTTACCGGGCTGCGGTTGCGCGGTGACGGTGCCGACTTCCACGAACCCGAACCCGATCGCGGGCCAGGCGCGCAGGGCGACCCCGTTCTTGTCCATCCCCGCCGCCAGCCCTACCGGAGACGGAAAACGCACACCAAAAACCGTACGACCCGAGGCGCCCCCGAACAGGCGGGCGCCTGCGCGGGGTGCTGCTGGGATTTGGCCGAGGAGGTGGAGGGCCTTGAGGGTTTGCTCGTGGGCGATCTCGGCGTCGCCTTTGCCGAGGCGGTACAGGAGCGGCCGGAGCACTCGTTCGTACGCCGACCGCTTCCGCACTGTCCGCACTGCCTGCTCAGGCACCGTTGATCCTCGTCACCCAGTCCTGGAGCGAGCGGACGCCGATGTCCCCGGAGCGCTGGGCCTCGATGCCCTGAACCGCGGCGGCCAGGCCCTGGACCGTGGTGATGCACGGGATGTTGCGCGCCACCGCGGCACTCCGGATCTCGTACCCGTCGAGCCGGGGTGAACCGCCCTGGGTGATCCCGATCGGCGTGTTGACGATCAGGTTCAGCTCACCGTCCTGGACCATCTGGACGATCGTCGGCTCACCGTTCGGACCAGGCCCCTGGCTGCTCTTCCGGACCGTGACCGCCTCGACCCCGTTCCGCCGGAGTACGTCCGCGGTGCCTTCGGTCGCGTAGATCTGGAAGCCGAGGTCGGCGAGCCGCTTGACCGGGAAGATCATGTGCCGCTTGTCCCGGTTCGCGACCGAGACGAACACCTTCCCGGCGCCCGGCAGCGGCTGCGACGCCCCGGCCTGCGACTTCGCGAACGCGGTACCGAACGTGTCGTCGATGCCCATCACCTCGCCGGTGGAGCGCATCTCCGGCCCGAGCACGGTGTCCACGGACGTACCGTCGATGGTCCGGAACCGGTTGAACGGCATCACCGCTTCCTTCACCGCGATCGGCGTCGTCGGCGGCAGCGTGCCACCGTCGCCGGCGGCCGGCAGCATCCCTTCGGTCCGCAGCTCGGCGATGGTCGCGCCGAGCATCACCCGGGCGGCGGCCTTCGCCAGCGGCGTCGCGGTCGCCTTCGAAACGAACGGGACGGTACGGGACGCCCGCGGGTTCGCCTCCAGTACGTACAGCACGTCGCCCGCGAGCGCGTACTGCACGTTCAGCAGGCCGCGTACGCCGACGCCGCGCGCGATCGCCTCGGTGGAGCGGCGGATGTTCTCGATGTCCGCGTTCCCGAGCGTGATCGGCGGCAGCGCGCAGGACGAGTCACCGGAGTGCACGCCGGCCTCCTCGATGTGCTCCATCACGCCACCGAGGAACAGCTCGTTGCCGTCGAACAGACCGTCGACGTCGATCTCGACCGCGTCGTCGAGGAACCGGTCGATCAGCACCGGGTGCTCGAACGCCTCACCGCCGCCGAGCCGTTCCAGCGCCGCGCTCAGCTCGGCCGGGCTGTACACGATCTCCATCCCGCGGCCACCCAGCACGTACGAGGGCCGGACCAGCACCGGGAAGCCGATCTCCTCGGCGATCAGATGCGCCTCGCCGGGCGACAGCGCCGTCCCGTGCTTGGGCGCCGGCAGCGCGGCGTCCGCGAGCACCTTGCCGAACGCGCCACGCTCCTCGGCCAGGTGGATCGCCTCCGGCGAGGTCCCGACGATCGGTACGCCCGCGTCGGCGAGCCGCTGCGCCAGGCCGAGCGGGGTCTGACCGCCCAGCTGGACGATGACTCCGGCGACCGGGCCGGCCTGCAGCTCGGCGTACACGATCTCGAGTACGTCCTCGCAGGTGAGCGGCTCGAAGTAGAGCCGGTCGGAGGTGTCGTAGTCGGTCGAGACCGTCTCCGGGTTGCAGTTCACCATGATCGTGCAGTAACCGGCCTCGCGCAGCGCCATCGACGCGTGCACGCAGGAGTAGTCGAACTCGATCCCCTGCCCGATCCGGTTCGGTCCCGAGCCGAGGATCAGGACGGCCGGCTCGGTGCGCGGCGCGACCTCGGACTCCTCGTCGTAGGACGAGTAGTGGTACGGCGTCTCCGCCTTGAACTCGGCCGCGCAGGTGTCGACCGTCTTGTAGACCGGCCGGATGCCGAGCGCCTGCCGGACGCCCCGGACGACGTCCTCGGTCAGGTCGCGGATCTCGGCCAGTTGCAGGTCGGAGAACCCGTGCCGCTTGGCCAGCTTGATCACGTCCGGCGTCAGCCGGGGCGCGGCGGCCACCTGCAGCGCGGTCTCGTGGATCAGGAACAGCTGGTCCACGAACCACGGGTCGATCTTGGTCGCGGCGAAGATCTGCTCCGGCGTCGCGCCGGCCCGGATCGCGTCCATGACGAGCCGCAGCCGGCCGTCCCGCGGCGTCTTGATTGCCTCCAGCAACGGGCTGAGCTCGGCCGGCGGACCGGCCCAGGAGAACCGCGCCTCCGGCTTCTCCAGCGACCGGAGCGCCTTCTGCAGCGCCTCGGTGTAGTTCCGGCCGATGGCCATCGCCTCGCCGACGCTCTTCATGTGCGTGGTCAGCGTCGAGTCCGCGGCCGGGAACTTCTCGAACGCGAACCGCGGCACCTTCACCACCACGTAGTCCAGCGTCGGCTCGAAGCTGGCCGGCGTCTGCCGGGTGATGTCGTTCGGGATCTCGTCCAGCGTGTACCCGATCGCCACCTTCGCGGCGATCTTCGCGATCGGGAAGCCGGTCGCCTTCGACGCCAGCGCCGAGGACCGGGACACCCGCGGGTTCATCTCGATCACGATCAGCCGGCCGTCCGCCGGGTTCACCGCGAACTGGATGTTGCAGCCGCCGGTGTCCACCCCGACCTCGCGGATGATGCCGATGGCCAGATCCCGCATCACCTGGTACTCACGGTCGGTCAGCGTCATCGCCGGCGCGACCGTGATCGAGTCACCGGTGTGTACGCCCATCGGGTCGACGTTCTCGATCGAGCAGATGATCACGACGTTGTCGGCCTTGTCGCGCATCACCTCCAGCTCGTACTCCTTCCAGCCGAGAATCGACTCCTCGATCAGGACCTCGGTGGTCGGGCTGGCATGGAGTCCGGCGCCGGCGATCCGGCGCAGGTCGGCCTCGTCGTACGCCATCCCGCTGCCGACGCCACCCATCGTGAACGACGGCCGCACCACCAGCGGGTAGCCGAGCTGCCCGGCGGCACCCATCACGTCGTCGATCGTGTGGCAGATCACCGACCGGGCGACCGAGGCGCCGAGCTTCTCGACGATGTGCTTGAAGGACTCCCGGTTCTCGCCGCGCTGGATCGCGTCGACCGAGGCACCGATCAGCTCCACGCCGTACTTCTCCAGCACGCCGTTCTCGTGCAGGGCGATCGCCGCGTTCAGCGCGGTCTGGCCGCCGAGGGTGGCGAGCAGCGCGTTCGGGCGCTCCTTCTCGATCACCTTCTCGACGTACTCGGGCGTGATCGGCTCGACGTACGTCGCGTCGGCGAACTCCGGGTCGGTCATGATCGTGGCCGGGTTGGAGTTCACCAGGACGACGCGGAAGCCTTCCTCCCGCAGTACCCGGCAGGCCTGCGTACCGGAGTAGTCGAACTCGCAGGCCTGGCCGATCACGATCGGGCCGGAGCCGATCACCAGCACCGACTCGATGTCTGTGCGCCGCGGCATCAGTTCCGTCCTTCCATGAGTTCTGCAAACCGATCGAACAGGTACGCCGAGTCGTGCGGGCCGGCCGCCGCCTCGGGGTGGTACTGCACCGAGAAGGCAAGCACGCGGCCGTCGCGACCGGTGAGCTTGAGCCCCTCGACCACGTTGTCGTTCAGCGACACGTGCGAGACCTCAGCGGTGCCGTACGGCGTCTCCACCGGTCCGTCCAGCGGTGCGTCCACAGCGCTGCGCTGATTTTCGCGGCCTGGCCAGGCAACCGCGAAGCCATGGTTCTGCGCGGTGATCTCGACCTTGCCGGTCGCGCGGTCGAGCACCGGCTGGTTGATACCGCGGTGCCCGTACTTCAGCTTGAACGTGCCCAGGCCGAGCGCCCGGCCGAACACCTGGTTGCCGAAGCAGATCCCGAAGTACGGCTTGCCCTGCTCCAGCAGCTGCTTGAGCAGCGTGGTCGGGTGCTCGGTGGTCTCCGGGTCGCCCGGGCCGTTGCTCATGAAGATGCCGTCCGGGTTCACCGCCAGCACCTCCTCCAGCGAAGCGGTGGCCGGCAGTACGTGCACCTCGATGCCCCGCTCGGCCATCCGCTTCGGGGTCATCGACTTGATCCCCAGGTCGAGCGCGACCACGGTGAACCGCTTCGCGCCCTCGGCCGGTACGACGTACGCGTCCGCGGTGGTGACCTGCTCGGCGAGATCGGCGCCGGCCATCGCGGGCTGCTCGAGCACCTTCTTCAGCAGCTCGGCCGGGTCCAGGATCTCGGTCGAGATCCCGGCCCGCATCGCGCCGCGTTCGCGCAGGTGCCGAGTCAGGGCGCGGGTGTCGATCCCGGCGATGCCGACGATCCCCTGCGCCTGCAGCTGGTCGTCGAGCGAGCGGGTGGCGCGCCAGTTCGACGGCACCCGGGCCGGATCCCGGACGACGTACCCGGCGACCCAGATCTTCCGCGACTCGTCGTCCTCGTCGTTGATCCCGGTGTTCCCGATGTGCGGCGCGGTCTGGGTGACGATCTGCCGGTGGTACGACGGGTCGGTCAGTGTCTCCTGGTAACCGGTCATCCCGGTGGTGAACACCGCCTCGCCGAACGTTTCTCCGGTCGCCCCGTACGACGTGCCGGTGAACGACCGGCCGTCCTCGAGGACGAGCAGCGCTGGCTGGCTCATTGTGCTCCGATCAAGGTCGAGATGGATGCGGTCAGGGCGGCGGTGTCGGCCTTGCGACGCGGGCGGAACCCGGTGTCGAGCTGGTGGCCGTCATGGGTCCAGGTGACCACCACCAGGCCGGACTTCTCCGCGGTCACCTTGCCGGCGATGCCACGGTCGGTCCGGACCCCGGTGAGGTGGTCCGCGGGGATGAACACGTCCGCCGCGCCCTGCCGGTGGAAGATCAGGCCGTCCGCGCTGACGGCCAGGTCCGCGATGCTGCGGACACCAAGTTCATGTACGGCGATCCGGTCCATCCAGTCGCCGGCGGCGGTGGTCGCGACGTACACGCCCTCTGTACCGCGCGTTGTGTCCTCGGGCACCGCGGGCAGCGGCGCGAGGTCGGCCTGCCGGGACTGGCGGTTGCGCCAGCCCCGGAACATGCCGAAGTAGGCAGCTGCCAGTACCAGCAGCGTGCCAAGAATGCCCAGCGCGGCCTTCACTGGGCCAGCTCACCATTCAGTACGGTCGGCACTCCACGCAGGAAGGTCGCGACGACCTTGCCGGGCAGCGTCATCCCCTCGAAGGGCGTGTTCCGCGACAGCGACACCGACGCGTCCGGTACGACGGTCTGCTCGACCGTGGGGTCGTAGAGCACGATGTTCGCCGGTGCGCCCGCTTCGAGCGGCCGTCCGTGGTCGGAGGCCTGCCCGATCGCGGCCGGCCGGTAGCTCATCCGGTCCGCGACGTCGGCCCAGGTGAGCAGCTTGGTGTCGATCATGGCGTGCTGGACGACGCTCAGCGCGGTCTCCAGGCCGGTCATCCCGAACGCGGCCGCGCTCCACTCGCAGTCCTTGTCCTCGACCGGGTGCGGCGCGTGGTCGGTGGCGACGATGTCGATCGTGCCGTCGGCCAGCCCTTCCCGGACCGCCTCGACGTCGGCCTTCGTACGCAGCGGCGGGTTGACCTTGTAGACCGGGTTGTACGAGGCGGCAAGGTCCTCGGTCAGCAGCAGGTGGTGCGGCGTGACCTCGGCCGTCACCTCCAGGCCGCGTCGCTTGGCCGCGCGGACGATCTCCACCGAACCCTTCGTGGACAGGTGGCAGACGTGCAGCTTCGACCCGACGTGCGCGTTCAGCAGGATGTCGCGGGCGATGATCGCTTCCTCGGCGACACTCGGCCAGCCGGTCAGTCCGAGTACGCCGGAGAGCGCGCCTTCGTTCATCTGCGCGCCCTGGGTCAACCGCGGCTCCTGCGCGTGCTGGGCAATCACACCGTCGAACGCCTTCACGTACTCCAAGGCGCGGCGCATCAGCGCGGCGTCCCAGACACAGTCGCCGTCGTCGGAGAACACCCGGACCCGGGCCGCCGAGTCCGCCATCGCGCCGAGCTCGGCCAGCTGCGTACCCTGCCGGCCGACGGTGACCGCGCCGATCGGGTACACGTCGGCGTACCCGGCGTCGCGGCCGAGGCGCCAGACCTGCTCGACCACGCCGGCGGTGTCCGCGACCGGGTCGGTGTTGGCCATCGCGAACACCGCGGTGAAACCGCCCTTGGCGGCCGCGCGGGTGCCGGTGAAGACCGTCTCGGCGTCCTCCCGGCCGGGCTCCCGCAGGTGGGTGTGCAGGTCGACCAGCCCGGGCAGGGCGACCAGCCCGGTGGCGTCGATCGTGGTGGCGTCCGCGGGCGCGTCCAGGTTGGTGCCGGTGGCAACGATCTCGCCGTTGCCGATCAGCAGGTCCGCCACCTCACCGCCAACGAGCCTGGCACCGGTGATCAAGTAAGCGGTCATGCGGTTGCTTCTCCTTCGTTGCTTCCGGACAGCAGCAGGTACAGGACGGCCATCCGGATCGCGACGCCGTTGGTGACCTGTTCGACGATCACCGACCGGGTCGAGTCCGCGACCTCGGCGCTGATCTCCATGCCGCGGTTCATCGGGCCGGGGTGCAGCACGATCGCCTCGTCGGGCAGCTGCGCCATCCGGTTCTTGTCCAGGCCGTACCGGCGGGTGTACTCGCGGGCGCTCGGGAAGAACGCGTCGTTCATCCGCTCCCGCTGCACTCGCAGCATCATCACCGCGTCGCTCTTCGGCAGCGCCGAGTCCAGGTCGTACGAGGTGGCGCACGGCCAGCTGCTCATGTCGACCGGCAGCAACGTCGGCGGTGCGACCACCGTGACGTCCGCGCCCAGCGTGGCCAGCAGCAGTACGTTCGAGCGGGCGACCCGCGAGTGCAGGACGTCGCCGACGATCGTGATCCGGCGACCCTCCAGCGAGCCGAGGTGGCGACGCATGGTGAACGCGTCCAGCAGCGCCTGGGTCGGATGCTCGTGGGTGCCGTCGCCGGCGTTCACGACCGAGCCGGTCAGCCAGCCGGACGAGGCGAGCAGGTGCGGCGCGCCGGACGAGCCGTGCCGGCAGACCACCCCGTCGGCGCCCATCGCCTGCAACGTCAGCGCGGTGTCCTTGAGGCTCTCGCCCTTGCTGACGCTCGAACCCTTGGCGGAGAAGTTGATCACGTCCGCCGACAGCCGCTTGGCGGCGGCCTCGAACGAGATCCGGGTCCGGGTGGAGTCCTCGAAGAACAGGTTCACCACGGTCCGGCCGCGCAGCGCGGGCAGCTTCTTGATCGGGCGGTCGGCCAGCGAGCGCATCTCCTCGGCGGTGTCGAGGATGTGTTGCGCCTCGTCGCGGCTCAGGTCGGCCGCGCTCAGCAGGTGCTTCATCAGCCCTGCACCCCCTTGTCGGCGATCAGGACGGCGTCCTCGCCGTCGAACTCGGTCAGGTGCACGGTGACCCGCTCCACCAGCGAGGTGGGCAGGTTCTTACCGACGTAGTCGGCGCGGATCGGCAGCTCGCGGTGGCCGCGGTCGACCAGGACCGCGAGCTGGACCGCGCGCGGCCGGCCGAGGTCGCCGAGCGCGTCCAGCGCGGCGCGGATGGTGCGGCCGGAGAAGAGCACGTCGTCGACCAGGACGACGACCTTGCCGTCGATCCCGTCCGCCGGGATGTCGGTGTGCTCAAGACCACGCGGCGGTTTGAGGCCGATGTCGTCCCGGTACATGGTCACATCGAGTGATCCAGTGGGTACGCTCTGCCCCTCGACCGCTTGGATGCGGGCGGAGACGCGCTGGGCCAGCGGGACCCCGCGGGTGGGGATGCCGAGCAGGACGACCGGGTCGGCGCCGCGGTTCCGCTCGAGGATCTCGTGGGCGATCCGGGTCAGTGCCCGGGAAATGTCGGAAGCGTCGAGGACCTCACGGCTGCCGCGTACGGACGGCCGGGTGACCTCGGGTTGCGCTGCGCTCTGGGCAGGGCTCATCGCTACCGTTCCTCCTTTCCTGCCTCTCTGGACAGGTCTTTAAAGGACGTTCGGACCGCTTGACATGGTAGCGGATGTGACACGCCGTCTTGACTCTGGCCTCCCGCCCGGAATATTGTTACTCTGTGTAATCGATGGAGGGAAGGGTAATCGAGGGGGGTTTAGCGTCCCGGCCCGTTCCGGAGGGCCGGACATGACAGGAAACTAGTCGGAGGGAAGAACCAGCGTGCCTAGCGAATACGCGAAGACACTGGGTGGCAAGTTGCGCGCCATCCGCCAGCAGCAAGGGTTGTCGCTGCATGGCGTAGAAGAGAAGTCCAAGGGTCGCTGGAAGGCGGTCGTCGTCGGCTCGTACGAGCGTGGCGATCGAGCCGTCACTGTCCAGAAGCTCGCCGAGCTCGCCGATTTCTACGGCGTGCCGATCCGGGAGCTGCTGCCAGGCTCCGCCAGCGCGGCCGCCGCGGCTGCCGCTCCGCCCCGGTTGATCCTCGACCTGGAGGCCCTGCAACACCTCGACGCGAGCGAGGCGGGTCCGCTGACGCGGTACGCCGCCACGATCCAGGCTCAGCGCGGGGACTACAACGGAAAGGTGCTGTCGATCCGTCAGGACGACATGCGGACCCTCGCGGTGATCTACGACGAGTCGCCGACGACGCTGACCGAACGCTTCATCTCCTGGGGTGTCCTGAACCCAGAGGCGAAGGGTGACGTCGAGGAGTCGTCCGAGGCCGCCGGCGCCTGACGGAGGTACTAGACGGTCGGGGCTTGTAGCAGCTGGCCCGCGGCCGCCCGCCTTCGTCGGACATCAGTTACACGGGGACGAAATGCCGGCCCGGGACCGTATCGAGACGGTCACCGGGCCTGAGATCCACTGAGATTCAAACAACCTGAGGTTCAGGAGAGGGCTCGCCCCCCTCGTTCCTCGGCGCAGTGCTCCTCAGCCGCGCGGCGCTCTTTCAGCCGCCGAGGGTGGGCTTCAACTGCAGCAGCCGGGCCAGCAGGCCGTTCACGAACGTCGGGGACTCGTCGGTCGACAGGTCCCGCGCCAGCGCCACGGCTTCGCTCACCGCCACCACGTCCGGCACCTGGTCGTCGAACAGCAGCTCGTAGGTGCCGATCCGGAGAATGTTCCGGTCCACCGCGGGCATCCGGTCCAGGCTCCAGCCGACCGAATGCGTCTCGAGCAGCTCGTCGATCTGCGCGCTGTGCTTCGCGACTCCCTCGACCAGCGCCACCGTGAACTCGTTCACCGGCGGGTCGTTGTCGGCCACCCGGTCGGCCAGGGTGCCGCCGACCGGCAGCCCCCTGACCTCTGACTCGAACAGCACGTCCAGTGCGCGCTTGCGGGCCTTGCTACGGGCAGACATGTTCGGTTGTCAGCTTTCCGGTGCTCAGGAGGTGACGCGACCGAGGTAGTCACCCGTACGGGTGTCGACCTTGACCTTCTCGCCGGTGGTCAGGAACAGCGGGACCTGAATGTCGTACCCGGTCTCCAGCCGCGCGGGCTTGGTGCCGCCGCTGGACCGGTCGCCCTGCAGACCCGGCTCGGTGTACTCGACCAGGAGCTCGACCGAGGCCGGCAGCTCGACGTACAGCGGGAGGTCCTCGTGCACGGCGACGATCGCGTCCTGGTTCTCCAGCAGGAAGTGCGAGGCCTCACCGACCACGTCGGGCTGGATCTGGAGCTGCTCGTACGTCGACTTGTCCATGAACACGTACGCGACGCCGTCGTTGTACAGGTACGTCATGTCGCGCTTGTCGACGGTGGCGATGTCCACCTTCACGTCGGCGTTGAAGGTCTTGTCCACCACCTTGCCGGACAGCACGTTCTTCAGCTTGGTGCGGACGACGGCGCCGCCCTTGCCCGGCTTGTGATGCTGGAACCAGACGACGGACCACAGCTGCCCGTCCAGGTCGAGCACCATGCCGTTCTTGAGGTCGTTCGTCGTTGCCACGCGGGTAAGCCCTTCGAAATCGATCAGCGGTCAGAGGGCGTCTGAGGACTCTGCGCCGTAGCGAGCAGGTGCTCGGTGCGGTAGCTCGGCGCGCGGGGGCGAAGGGTTCGATGCGGAGCATCGTGCCCTTCGCTCACGTGCGGCGAGGTGCCGTGCCGAGTACCGCGCAGTAGGTGCAGGGTCCTCAGATGCCCTCTTACACGAGATTGTAGCGGCCGGAGGCCCGTTCCTCCGATTCGCTCCGGGACAGCTGACCCGGCGGCCCGTAGGCTGACACCTCAGACCCGTCCACCGAGGCCCCGGGAGGCGAACGATGACGGAGTTCGTGATCTTCGTCGTGGTGATGATCGTGGTCAGCCTGATCACCAAGGCCCGGCAGAAGTCCACCCGGCCGAACGGTCAGCCGAACCCGAAGATGCAGGCCCTGATCGAGCGCCTGCAGGCCCAGCAGGGCCTCAACCAGCCACCCCAGCAGCACCAGGGCCAGTTCACCCAGCCCGCCGCGCCACAGCAGCCCGGTGTGCCACAGCAGCCCGGCGGGTACGCGCCGCCGGCTCAGTATCAGCCTGCTCCGTTCCAGCAGCCCGTGCAGTACCAACAGCCGGGGCAGTACCAACAGCCCGTTCAGTATCAGCAGCGGCCGCCGGGACATGTGCCGCCGCAGAACAACCTGCCGCGGCCTAAGCAGGATCTGGACGCCCAGGTGCGGGAGCTGATGAAAGCGGGCAACGAGGTCGGCGCGATCCGCTTGCTGAGCGACGAGCGGGACCTCGGCATCCTCGCGGCCCAGGAGTACGCGCGTTCGCTGGTCGCACCGACGGCCAAGCCGGCCGCCGCGACGCCGGCCGGCGAGGAACCCGACCAGGACGACACCAGGTACATCGGCTCGGCCGCGATCTCGGAGTCGATCTTCAACCTGGACGACCGGGACGAGAACGTCTGGGCCAGCGGCTGGGTGGACAAGCCCGAGCCGGACGACCGGTCCGACATCGACGAGCTCTGGCAGACCGTCGGCAACCCACCACGTCCAGGCGCTACTCCGCCCAAGTCACAGTGAGGCAGCTGTCCCGCCGAGCGACGTGAAACCCCGGTGGCAACGCAGCTCCAACCGCATGCACCTGAAACCCCGGTCCAGCGCCGTGCCTCAACCGCCGGTCCCACAGCCGCACCTGCGCCAGCATCTGGTCCGCCAGTCGACCAGCACCTGCCCCATGCCCTACACACACCAGCTCAACCCGTAGGTCGCCCGGACGGCCGCGGGTAGTCAGGTAGACCAGACTGTCCGCGGTAGTCGCCGCAGCAACCCACGACCACTCCCCTCCGGTCATCACGCAGTACCCGGGCAGGGTGCTTGCCAGCCAGAGGTACAGGTCGAGCAAAGGCTCCTCGCGACCCACGTGCACTCCTGACGGCATCCGCTTCGGCGGCAGCTTCAGTACCTCCTCCGGCGGGCGTGGCTCGTGCTCCTGGTCCTCGTCGTACGTCAGACCGGTCTCCGCGAACGGACTGGTCCGCTCGTAATGCGCACCGGCGCCCTGCATGCTGACGAATCCACACAGCGTCGTGGACCGGCTCTCCAGATGCGCACCGACCCGGTCGAACGCGATCGACCGCGTCTGCGCCCGCAACCGCAGCGGTACGACGATGCGACCGTCCGGCCGGAGTTGGCGCAACCACGCGGACGCGATGTCCCACGCGGTCACTGTCACCACGATCCGGTCGTACGGAGCGCCGGCCGGATCTCCGTACGCACCATCGGCCCGCACGACGCGTACGTCGCCGTACCCCGCCTCGTCGAGGGATGCCCGCGCCCGGTCCGTCACCTCCGGGTCGATGTCGACGGTGGTCACCGCGCCGTCCGGACCAGCCAGCTCACGGAGCAGCGCGGCGTTGTAACCACCCGAGCCGATCTCCAGTACGCGATCGCCGGGCCGGATCGCGGCCTGCTCCAGCATCAGCGCCATGATGCTCGGCTGAGACACCGAGCTGATCACGGCACCGGTCTCGTCCCGCTTCATCAGCACCACGTCATCGGCGTACGCGACGTCCAACGGCGCCTGCGGAACGAACAGATGCCGAGGCACCGCCTGGAACGCGGCAGCGACCCGCTCATCGTGCAGGGTGCCCTCCGCGAGCAGATGCCGGATCAGGGCCGCTCGCAACGACGCCGCTTGCCGCGAGTCGTCACCCGGTCCCATGGCAGCTCAGCCCCGCTTGTCTCCGAGCGACTCCAGCAGGCTTCTCAACAGACCCGCCAGTTGCTCTCGCTCTGCCGTGGACAGGCCGGCCAGTAGCTGATCCTCGGTGTCCACATGGGTGGGTAGCACCTTGTCGATCAGCTGCAGGCCCTCCGCTGTCAGAGTGACCCGTACGCCGCGGCGGTCGGTTTCGCTGGGCGCCCGTGTGACCAGTCCACGCGCCTCCAGCCGATCGAGCCGCTGGCTGATCGCGCCCGAGGTGACCATCGAGGAGTGCATCAGACCGGCCGGCGTCAGGCTGTGCTCGGGGTTGCTGCGCCGCAGGGTCGCGAGCACGTCGAAGGACGCGCGGTCCAGGTCGTGCTTCGCGAAGTTGCGCCGCAGCTCGGCGTCGAAGAGCGCGCCGAGCCGGCTCATCCGCCCGATCACCCCCATCGGGGAGGCGTCGAGATCGGGCCGCCGCTCGCGCCACTGCTCGAGCACCAGATCGACGTGATCTGCCATCCACCCACCCTACCGCGAGATTGCTTAGCGATGAGAGATTTGAAACTTACTTAGCGGTGAGATAGTTTGTCTTAGTGCTAAGCAACCGCCGCTTCATCCTCCTGCTGGCAACGGCCATCGCGCCGATGTTCTGGGGGACGACCTACCTGGTCACCACCGAGCTCCTCCCGCCACACCGTCCCCTGCTGGCCGCGCTGCTCCGCGCGTTGCCGGCCGGTCTCCTGCTGGTCGCGATCACGCGAGTCCTACCGCGGGGTAGCTGGTGGTGGCGCTCGCTGGTCCTCGGCACCCTCAACATCGGCGCCTTCAACGCCCTGCTGTTCGTCGGCGCGTACCGGTTGCCCGGTGGGGTCGCTGCAACAGTCGGTGCGATCCAGCCGCTGCTGGTTGCTCTTCTCTCGGCCGGACTGCTCCGCCAGCGCCTCTCCGTACGCACCATCCTCACCGCTTTGGCCGGTGTCTTCGGTGTGGGCCTCCTAGTGCTTCGTGCAACCGCCCAGCTCGACACGTGGGGCGTACTCGCTGCCGTAGGTGGTGCGGCCGTGATGGCGTTCGGCGTCGTACTCAGCAAGCGCTGGACGTCACCTGCTCCCCTGCTGGCAACCACTGGCTGGCAGCTGGTCGCCGGTGGTCTCGTACTGATCCCAGTCGCGTTCTTGGTCGAGGGCGGCATCCCCACACTCACACTGCGGAACCTGGCCGGCTACTCGCACCTGGCGCTCTTCGGCTCAGCCGTCGCGTACGCCCTGTGGTTCCGCGGGCTCCGGGAGCTCGCCCCCACTGAGGTGACCTTCCTGGGCCTGCTCAGCCCGGTCGTCGCGACCACACTCGGCTGGCTGGTACTCAACCAGCACTTGACCGCCCTACAGGCCGTGGGCGGCCTGATCGTCCTGGCGGCGCTGGTATCAGCCCAGCTCCGCCGCCGGCGGGTGCTAGATGAACCCTTGCCGCAGGGCGTACGCGACTGCGTGCGAGCGGTTTCGTAGTTGCAGACGGCTGGTCACGTCGTGCAGGACGTTCTTGACGGTGCGCTCCGAGTACGACAGCGTGCGGGCGATCTCCTGGGTGTCTTTGCCATCAGCAACAAGCCGAAGCACTTGTGTCTCCCGGTCGGACAGGACGGACTGCCCTGATTGTGTCGACCGCTGCACCGGCAGACGCGTTACATTCCCCAGCAGCCGACCAAGCAGCATGGGCGGCAGACTGCCGTCATTAGTCGCAGCAGCTTGCACCAGGCGCACCACCCGATCAGGTGTCGCGTCCGCCCGCCGCAGTACGCCGGACACGCCCAGGTCGACCGCACCGAGCAGCGCGTCATCGTCAATCGCGCCTCCGATCAGCACGGTGCGTTGGCAGCCGCGGTGCGCCACCTCGCGCAGTACCTGGACCGCACCGGTATCCAGCGCATCGACAGCGACCAACGCCACCACCGGCGGAGCAGTGCGCCGCGACACCAGTACGTCCAGCTCGTCGTCACTGAGCAGGCAGACCTCCGGCCGTACCCGGAGCGTGTGGACCAACCCGAACTGCGACAGCGGGTCCAGCGCCTTCACCCAGACCGGTATGCGTTGTTCCGTCATACCTACTCGATGCCCGAAAGGGCAGGTTTGTTATGACTCCAGGCTGACGAGTGCGCGGAGCGCGAGCCGGTACGAGTCGAGGCCGAAGCCGGCGATCGTTCCAGTCGCGACTCCGGCGACCACGCTGGTGTGCCGGAACTCCTCACGGGTCGCCGGGTTCGTCAGGTGGATCTCGATCAGCGGAGCGGTCCGCTGCGCGATCGCATCCCGCAGCGCGTACGAGTAGTGCGTGAACGCCGCCGGATTGAGTACGACCGGCGTACTGCCGTCGGCCGCCTCGTGCAGCCAGCCGACCAGCTCCGCCTCGTCGTCGGTCTGCCGCACCTCGACCTCGAATCCGAGCTCGGCGCCGGTCTTCTCACACACGCCGACCAGCTCGGCGAAGGTGGTGGTGCCGTACTTCTCCGGTTCCCGCGACCCCAGCCGCCCGAGGTTCGGCCCGTTCAGCACCAGCACTCGCCTGCTCGCATCCGTCACGGCACTCACCCTAGCCGGGCGAAGGCGGTCTCGGCTTCCGCCACAGCCGCGGCGTACCGGGCGGTCGCGGACTGTCCACCGGAGATCGTGAGCCAGTTCCGGTACGCCAGGATGCGTTGCGCCGACAGCACCTCCGCGGCCAGCAACTCCGCTTCCAGATCGACACCCAGGACGTCACCCAGTACGCCGGCCAGCGCGCGCTCGTCGGCGTCCATGAACTGACGCAGCCGGGTCGCGAGGGCCGGCGTGGTGAAGACGAGGCGGTAGTACGCGAGCACCTGCGGTCGGTCGTTCAGCCCGGTCGTCGGCTCGCGATCGGCGAGTCCGGCGAGGAAGTGCTCCCGGAGCGCGCGCACCGGCGGCCCGGAGGCGGCCGCGACGATCCGGGCCGCCTCCTGCCGGTGATCCGCGATCCGGTGCATGACCAGGTCTTCTTTGGTCGGGAAGTACTTGAACAGCGTCGGCTTGGACACGTCGGCCGCCGCCGCGATGTCCGCGACGGCAACCTGATCAAAGCCGTGCTCGAGGAAAAGTTCGATCGCCGCCTGGGACAGCGCGTCGTACGTCTGCTGCTTCTTGCGCTCGCGAAGTCCGGTCACGGAGACATGTTAACCTAGGCAAAAGATTGACCGAGTTAATCTTTTCGAAGGAGAACAATGCGAGACATCGACGCCGAGCGGGCGTACGCCGACGAGTGCCGGGCGGCGTTGCGGCGAATGGTCACCGGCGCGCGGGAGAACGTGGCGGTCGGCGAGTACACCTGGGGCGACCGCTTCACCGCCGAGAGCCTCGGCTTCTGCCTGAAGACGCTCGCCCGGGACCTGGCCGAGGAAGGCGACAACCCGCCGTTCTTCGGGCTGATCAGCTACGGCGCGGACGCCGGTGAGCACAGCCGCCAGACCTACTACCTCGGCCGCCGGCACATCGCGGACGCGATCGGCCGCCCGCCGATGGTGATCGACTGGCGAGCTCCGGTGTCGGCGACCTTCTACCAGGCCTCCGACGTGCGGCCGCGCGGGATCGACACCCGGCGCCGGTTCGGCTGGTCCGCCAACACGCTGACCAGTTTCGAGGACGAGCACCTGCGTACCGGCGTACCGTCCGCGACCGGCGAGCTGGTCCGGCGCGAGATCGAGCGCGCCCGCGTCGGCCCGATGCGGGACATCGTCGCGACCATTCAGCCCGAGCAGGACACGCTGGTACGGACCGGGCTCGACACCTCGGTCTGCATCCAGGGCGCGCCCGGAACCGGCAAAACCGCGGTCGGCCTGCATCGCGCGGCATTCCTCCTGTACGCGTACAGATCCCGGTTGCAGCGCAACGGCGTCCTCGTCCTCGGCCCGAACCGCGCCTTCCTGCACTACATCTCGGCCGTACTCCCGACACTCGGCGAGGTGGACGTCGAGCAGACCACGATCGAGCAGCTACTGGATCGCGACGTCCGCGCGACCGACGAGCCGGCGGGTGCCGTGGTCAAGCACGACATACGGATGGCCGAGGTCCTCCGGAACGCCGTGTACGCGCGGATCGGCCGGCCGGGACAGCCAGTTGTCGCGAGCGACCAGTCGTACAAGTGGCGGGTCAACCAGCACGAGTTCGCCGAGATGGTCAGCGAAGCGGAGGCCGACGCGACGTCGTACCTGACCGGACGCGAGCGAGTGATCGCACGGGTGGTCGCCGCGCTGCAGCGGCAGGCCGAGTCTCGCGGGCAGAACTGCAACGGCGCCTGGCTCCGCCGGATGGCGCGGGCGGTGGCACCGCAGGTGGACGCGGTCTGGCCGAACCTCAAGGCCGACGAGCTACTGGCCGAACTGCTCAGCGACGCCGATCAACTTGCGGCTGCGGCGGCCGGCCTGTTGTCCGAGGACGAACAGCGGGCGATCAGCTGGTCGCGACCGCGCAAGGCGAAGAGCGCGCGCTGGACCGCGGCGGATGCGGTACTGCTCGACGAAATCAGCGCACTCCTGGAGCGCGGCGCGACGTACGGCCACGTGATCGTGGACGAAGCACAGGACCTCTCCCCCATGCAGTGCCGCGCGATCACCCGGCGCAGCGAGCACAGCTCGATCACCATCCTCGGCGACCTGGCCCAGGGCACGACGCCATGGGCCGCCACCGACTGGCGTGCGCAGCTCACGCACTTCGGCAAACCGGCCGCGGAGATTGTTGCCCTGAGCACCGGATACCGCGTCCCGGCGACCGTTGTCGAGCTGGCGAACCGGCTGCTCACCGCGCTCCACGTCGACGTCCCGCCGACCAGATCGTTCCGCTCCGACGGGCGGCTGACGATCACGCGGGCCGACGACCTCGCCGTCGCCTGCGTGACCGCCGTCCAGGACGCGCTCGGCTCTGAGGGATCGATCGGGGTCATCGCCGCCGACCACCAGCTCCCGGCGCTGACCGACGCGCTCAAAGCAGCCGGCATCGAGGTGTCTGCCCCGGAGGACGACGGCCGGGTCGCCGCCGTCCCGGCGACGCTCGCGAAGGGCCTCGAGTACGACCACGTGATCGTGATCGAGCCCGCCGAGATCATCGCCGCCGAACCACGCGGGCTGAACCGCTTGTACGTCGTGCTCACTCGGGCGGTGTCGCGACTGGACGTCGTACACAGCCGGCCGCTGCCGGACGAGCTAGTCCGACACGGCGCACTAGCTCCAGGGAGCTCCCGGACCGCCCATCCGGTGGGCGTACGGGGTGCCGGGGGCGAGGTCGCCGCGGCGGATCGGCTGGTCGGTGAACGCTGACGCGTAGATGGCCGCCGCCAGCTCGATCGTATTCCTGGCCTCGGCAAGAGCGACCGGCGCCGGAGTACCCGCTGCCTTGGCGTCCAGGATCGCCGCCAGTTGTGCCGAGTGGCCGCTCGCCACGTCGGGCAGATCGGTCGACCAGGCCGTCGCGACCTCGTCGTGGCCCGGCGCGGGCGTGATCGTCCAGTCGGGGTTCTGGTAGCCGTACAGGTGCTCCAGCTCGACCGTCGCGTACTCGCAGTCGAAGCGCAGCGACGAGGTCTGCCGGGGCGACACGAGCGAGTTGACGATCGACGCGACCGCGCCGTTCTCGAAGGTCACGAGCGCCATCGACACGTCCTCGGTCTGCGTCGGCCGCGCCTGCCGCGCCGCGAACGCGGTCACCTTCTGCCACGGACCCAGGATCGACAGCAGCAGGTCGTACTGATGAATCCCGTGCCCCATCGTCGGACCACCGCCCTCCACATCGAAGGTCCCGCGCCAGGGCACCGCGAAGTACTCGTCATCGCGGTACCAAACCGTGTTGCACAAGGCAACCAACGGCCGCCCGAGTACGCCGTCCGCGAGCAACGTACGCAGCCGGACCGCGCCGGAGCCGAACCGGTGCTGGAAGACGCATGCCACCTGCGCGGCGGACTTCTGCTCGGCCGCCAGCAAGGTGTCGAGTTCGTCGAGTGAGAGCGTGGGCGGCTTCTCCAGGTACACGTCGACGTCCGCGGCGAGGCACTCCACCGCGAGCGGTACGTGCGAGCTCGGCGGCGTACACAGATGGACCAGATCCACCTGCTCCGCGGCGAGCAGAGCAGTCAGGTCCGGGTACGTGGCGGGGATGTCCCAGCGGGCGGCGAACTCCTTCGCGCGGCCGAGGTCCACGTCGACGGCCGCGACCAGCTCGGCCCGCTCCGGCAGGGACTGGACGGCCCGGGCATGCGATCCGGCGATCCCGCCGGTGCCGACGATCGCGATCCGGTAGCTGCGGTCAGACATATGGAAAGCCCTTTCCGAGGCGATCCAAGCATCCTTGACGCCTGTACCCGGAACTACAACCCCGTGCCCGCGATGTGACCGATCAGCTGATCTCGCCGTAGGCGGCGACCAGCAGACTCGGGTCCGGAGCCTCCAGGACGGTCGGCTTGGCCAGCGCGTCCAGGACGACGAAGCGGAGCCGGTCGGCGCGGGTCTTCTTGTCCAGCTTCATCGCGTCCTGCAGGTGTGGCCAGGCGTCGGCCCGGTAGGCGACCGGAAGACCGAGCGACTCCAGCACCGCCCGGTGCCGGTCGGCGGTCGCGTCGTCCAGCCGGCCGGCCGCGCGCGCCAGCTCGGCGACGAACACCATCCCGATGCTGATCGCGGCGCCGTGCCGCCACTTGTACCGCTCGACCCGCTCGATCGCGTGGCCGAGAGTGTGCCCGTAGTTCAGCGCCTCGCGGCCGATCGCGCCGCCCGCCGCGGTGGTCCGCTCGCGCAGATCCGCGCCGACGGTGTCCGCCTTCACCTGGATGGACCGGGCGATCAGCTCCTCCGTCGCCGCGTACGCCGGACTGACGACGCCGGCCGGATCCTTCTCGACCAGGTCGAGGATCACCGGGTCGGCGATGAAACCGCACTTCACCACCTCGGCCAGACCGCTGACGTAGTCGTTCGCCGGCAGCGTCTCCAGCGCGGCCAGGTCGCAGAGTACGCCGGCCGGCTCCCAGAACGCGCCGACCAGGTTCTTGCCCTCGGCGGTGTTGATACCGGTCTTGCCGCCGACCGCCGCGTCGACCATGCCGAGCAGAGTGGTCGGGATGTGCACGACCTTCACGCCGCGCAGCCAGGTCGCCGCGACGAAACCGGCCAGGTCGGTGGTGGTCCCGCCGCCGACGCTGACGACCGCGTCCGAGCGGGTGAACCCGGCCTGCCCGAGCACCGACCAGCAGTACGCGAGCACCTCGGCGCTCTTCGCTTCCTCGGCGTCCGGAATCTCGATCGCGTGCGCCGTGTACCCGGCGCTGGTCAGGTCGTCGCGGATCGCGTCGCCGGTGGAACGCAGCGCGCGCGGATGAATCACCGCGACCCGCTGCACCTCCGCACCGAGCAAGGTGGGCAGCTCGCCGAGCAGGTTGTTGCCGATCACCACGTCGTACGGCGCGGCGGCGGCGACGCGGATGCGGGTGGTGCTCATCCGAGCTTCTCCAGGATCTCGCCGGCGATCTGCTCGGGGGTCTTGCCGTCGGTGCTCACGGTTTGCCTGGCGACCTCGTCGTAGAGCGGTCGGCGTGCTTCCATCAGCGTGCGCAACTGGGTCCGGACGTTCCCGAGCAGCAGCGGCCGGGCGACGCCGAGGCCGACGCGCTTCACCGCCTCGCCCAGGCTGACGTCCAGGAACACGACGTGCTGGCCGGCCAGGTCCGCGCGGGTCTCGGCGTTCAGGATCGCGCCGCCGCCGAGCGACAGCACCTCACCGTCGGCCTGCAGCGCGGCGGTGATCGCCGCCCGCTCCAGGGCGCGGAAGTGCGGCTCGCCCTCGTCGACGAAGATGTCCGAGATCGGCTTGCCCGCGGTCGCCTCGATATCGGCGTCGGTGTCGCGGTGCTTGGCGCCGAGCCGCGCGGACAGCACCGCGGCGATCGTCGACTTGCCCGATCCCGGCGGGCCGACCAGGACTACGGTCGGGCTCACTCCCACTCCCGCGGGGTGATCGTGGCCGGCAGGTTCGCCAGGTACGTCTGGTGGTTCCGCGCAGTCTCCTTGACCGAGTCGCCGCCGAACTTCTCCAGCGCGACCTCGGCCAGCACCAGCGCGACCATCGCCTCGGCGACGATCCCGGCGGCCGGCACGGCGCAGACGTCCGACCGCTGGTGGTGCGCGGCGGCGGCCTCGCCGGTGGCGGTGTCGATGGTCCGGAGCGCTCGCGGCACGGTCGCGATCGGCTTCATCGCGGCCCGGACCCGGAGCGTCTCGCCGGTACTCATGCCGCCCTCGGTGCCACCGGAGCGTCCGCTGGTCCGGCGGACCGCACCACCCTCGGCGACGATCTCGTCATGCGCCTGCGAACCCGGCGTCCGGGCCAGGTCGAAGCCGTCGCCGACCTCGACACCCTTGATCGCCTGGATGCCCATCAGCGCGCCGGCCAGCTTGGAGTCCAGCCGGCGGTCCCAGTGCACGTAGCTGCCGAGGCCCGGCGGGAGGCCGTCGACGACCACCTCGACCACGCCGCCGAGCGTGTCGCCGGCCTTCTGCGCGACGTCGATCTCGGCGACCATCTGCTTGCTCGCGTCCGGGTCCAGGCAGCGCACCGGGTCGGCGTCCAGCTTCGCGACATCCGCGTACGCCGGGATCACGCCGTACGGCGCCTTCACCGTGCCGAGCTCGACCACATGGCTGACGATCGTCACGCCGTACGCCTGGCGGAGGAAGCGGGCCGCGACCTCGCCGAGCGCGACCCGGGCCGCGGTCTCGCGGGCACTGGCCCGCTCGAGCACCGGGCGGGCTTCGTCGAACCCGTACTTCTGCATGCCGGCCAGGTCGGCGTGGCCAGGCCGCGGGCGGGTCAGCGGCGCGTTCCGGGCCAGGCCGGCGAGGGTGTCGGCGTCGACCGGGTCGGCGCTCATCACCTGCTCCCACTTCGGCCACTCGGTGTTACCGACCTGGATCGCGCACGGGCTACCGAGCGACAGTCCGTGCCGGAAGCCGCCGACGAAGGTCACCTCGTCCCGCTCGAACTTCATCCGGGCACCCCGGCCGTAACCGAGCCGCCGACGGGCAAGAGCGTCGGCCACGTCATCAGTCGTGACCTCTACTCCGGCGGGAAGACCTTCAAGTACAGCGACGAGCGCCCGTCCGTGCGACTCGCCGGCCGTGAGCCAACGCAGCATGCCCCAATCCTTTCACGCCGAACCCATCACCCGGACAGCGGTCTCACCGGCACTCCTCGGCGCTGCTCAGGCCGCGAACGGATTCAGCACCCGGGCGCCCGAGCGCTCGACGTCGGCCGTGTTCCGGGTGACCAGGGTCCAGTCGTGTACGAGCGCGGTCGCCGCCATCAGCCCGTCGACCACCGGCAGCGGATTCGCGGCGTTCAGCCGGCCCCAGGTATCGGCGATCTCCTGGCTGATCGGGACGATGCGGTCGGAGTACCCCTTCACCAGCCGTTGGCACCAGTCCTCGATGGCCGCGGCCCGCGCCGGGTCGCGCCGAGCCAGCCGCTCGACGCCCTGCCTGAGCTCGCCGACGACCAGCACGCTGAGGAACAACTGCCCGGACCGAACCGTGTCCAGCCAGCCGCTCGCACCCGCGTTCGGCGTTTTCCGGCGGAACTCCGAGATGACGTTGGTGTCGAGCAGATAACTCACTCGAACTCGACCGTCCGCGCGGGTGCCGTCGAGCGCTCGAGGTCGAGCTCGCTCAGATCCGGCACCGAGCCCAGGAAACTCTTGAAGTCCACCACGTCCGCTCCTGTCATCCGCCGGTAGTCCACGATGTCCAGCACGACAGCGACCTGCTGCCCGTGCTTCGTGACGAACTGCGGACCGTCGGTGCGGACAGCCCGGATCAGCTCGCTGAAATGCTGCTTCGCTTCTTGCAGCTGCCACTGTCCAGCCGTAACCGTCATCACCATCTCCTCGTCGGAAACAGTCTAGACAGACTGGACAGAAAGGCAAATTCAGCGGCAGGTGCGGCTGTCCGGGGTGGGGCCGGTGCGGACGGAGAGGACCATGTCGAGGGTCTTGATGATCGGGGAGTCGGCGCAGGTGGTGCTGGCGTTGGCTGCCTGACCACCGGCGATCGCGGCACCGGTGAGGGCGGTAGTGGCGACTGCCGCCACGGCCAGGCGCCCGGCGATACGACGGAAAGCGGGGGTCATCGTGCGCTCCTTCTTCGGTTCGGTTGCCTTGTACAACGACAGTAGAAGCCGAAGGCGCCGCGCGAACTGGCTCTGAGACCCGTCTTGGGGGTGGTGCCAGCGCTACCCCCGATAGGGTCCTGGCATGCAGCGGGCTGAGGCAGAGGCGTGGCGGGCGCGGGTGCGCGGGTGTCTGCTGGGTGGGGCGATCGGCGACGCGCTCGGTGGGCCGGTCGAGTTCGAGGACAGCCGGTCGATCCTGGCGAAGCATCCTGAGCTGGTCCGGACCTTCGTGGACGGTGGCCCCGGCCGGCCGCCGGGGACGATCACCGACGACACCCAAATGACGCTCTTCACGGCCGAGGGATTGATCCGGGCCGGCGTCCGCACCGACCGTGGGCTCGGCTTCACGGTCGCGGTCGTCCAGCACGCGTACGACCGGTGGCTCGACACCCAGACTCTGCCCGGACCGAGCGGCGAACGGGACGGTTGGCTGCAGCGCGAGCAGTGGCTGTACGCGCGCCGCGCCCCGGGCAACACCTGCTTGAACGCACTGACCGAGGCCCGCAAAGGCGGCGACCGGATTCCGCAGTTCGGCGCGGCGGCAGTGAACGACTCGAAAGGCTGCGGCGGCGTCATGCGGGTCGCCCCGTTCGGCCTGCTCCCGGCCGTCTACCCGACCGAGTGGGTGTTCGACGCAGCCGCGGACGCTGCCGGGTACACGCACGGCCACCCGACCGGCAAGCTCGCCGCCGGCACCCTCGCCGTGATCATCCACGAGCTGTGCGCCGGCGCCGGCCTGGACGAGGCACTGACCCGAGCCATCAGTGTCCTCGTCCAGCACGACGGCCACGACGAGACCAGCGCCGCGCTCACGTTCGCCCGGCACCTGGCCGCGACCGCGCCCGCCAACCCGGTCACCGTCGAGCGCCTCGGCGGCGGATGGATCGCCGAAGAGGCGCTCGCGATCGCGGTCTACGCCGCCCTCGCGTACCCGGAACCCGGCCAGTTCCTGGACGCGGTTGCGCTGGCAGTCACGCACTCCGGCGACAGCGACTCGACCGGCGCGATCTGCGGGAACCTGCTCGGCACGCTCCACGGTGAGACGGCTCTCCCCGCGGAGCTCGTCTTCACCGTCGAAGGCCGGCCGGTCATCCTCCAGCTCGCCGACGACTTCGCGCTGGAGTTCACCCAGCGCGATCGCCTGCACGGCGACTGGGGCCCGTACACCGAGTGGACCACCCGCTACCCAGGCTGGTGACTCACCGCGGCTCGATCGAGAGCTTGTGCTTGAACACGTTCCGCGGATCCCACTTCGCCTTGACCTGCTGAAGCCGCGGGTAGTTGCCCAAGTAGTACAGGTCGTGCCACGGGACACCCGACTTGTTGTGCGCCGGGTCCGCCAGATCCGCGTCCGGGTAGTTGATGTACGACCCGGCATTCACCGCGTTCGGTACGGGTGCGCCGCCGGTGTCCTTGTAGATCTCCTCGTACATCTTGCGCAGCCAGTCCAGATGCATCTTGTCCTCGCCTGCGGCGTCCCACCCGGCCGCGAGCACCATCTTCGCCATCACGTTCCGCTGCGCGGAGGCGGTCGCGTTCGACGGGACGGTGTTCACCTTCCCGCCGTACGGCACCAGTAGCAGTGACGAGCCCGGGCCCTTGTACTTGCTGTCGTTCAGTCCGCGATGGATCGCCTGGATCTGCGCGTCCGAGTACCCCTTCCGCAGGTACCCCGCCTTGTACTTCCCGCGCTGCGCGTTGGGTGTGTCCGCGATCGATCGCTGCATCGTCAGGTTCAGGAACGGCCCGACGCCCTGGTCGATCAGCCGCGGCTTCGGGTCCGGTACGCCGGCCATCATCGCCGCGTTGAACGTGTCCATCAGGCCGGCCGAGTTCGGCACGTTCGCGTCGAGCTGGGTCGAGAGCAGGAAACCCCCGGCGGTGGTGTGCGCGAGGATGAACGGCGCGTACAGCGTCGCGTACGGCGAGTCGGCCGTGTTGTGCTGCTCGAAGAAGTCGAACCAGTTCCGCAGGATCCGGGTGAAGCCGGCCTGGGTGGTGGTCTTCCAGTCGTACGCCAGCACCGTCGCCCGGAGCGCGGCCGGTGCCTTGGGCAACGATTCGGCCGGCGCCCGGCCGGACGCGCCGGCGGACCGCATCAGGTACCGGGTGACGACGCCGAAGTTGCCGCCTCCGCCGCCGGTGTGCGCCCACCACAGGTCGCGGTACGCGTTGTCACGGGTCGCCACCACCGAGCGCGCCCGGCCGTGCGCGTCCACGACCACGATCTCCACGCCGTACAGATGGTCGACGACCGAGCCGAACTTGCGGGACAGCGGCCCGTACCCACCCCCGCTGAAGTGACCGCCGACGCCGACGCCGAGGCAGCCGCCGCCGGGCACGGTCAGGCCCCAGCCGTAGAACAGGTCCTTGTACACGGTTTCCAGCGTCGCGCCCGCGCCGATCGAGAACGCTCGGTACTGCTGGTCCCAGGTCACCGCGTCGAACGTCGACATGTCCAGCAGCACCTCGATGTCGCTGCTGTCCACGAAGTCCTCGAAGCAGTGCCCGCCACCACGGACGGCGATCCGCTTCCCGTTGCGTACCGCGTCCTGCACGGCCGCGACGGCGTCCGCGGTCGAGCGGATCACCCGCGCGTACTGCGGGGTGCCGACGAAGCGGCGGTTCGTTCCGCGCAGGACCAGGTCCTGGTACCGCGCGTCGTTCGGCAGAATCTTGTCGCTGAGCGTGTCACCGAACTGGGCGCCGGAGCTGGGCGAGGCGGCGGAAGCGGTGCCTGGTACGGCGAGTGCCGCGCCGGCGACGGCGGTTCCGGCCAACAGTCCACGACGACTTACTGGCATTGAGATTCCCTCCCGAGAGTTCGAATACCTCGACCCTAGGAAGATCGGCCGTGGGCGCACATCAACCATCTGGCTGAGTGTGCGGATCAGCTATCCGGCGTACAACCGCTCCAACGGAGCCCCGAGGAATACGCCGGCCAGCGCGCCGACCAGCATGAACGGCCCGAACGGGACCATCTGCTTGCGGGTCATCACCCGGGTGACGATCAGCACGATGCCTACGACCGCGCCGAAGAAGAACCCGCCGTACAGACCGGACGCGAACTGACCCCAGCCGAGCCAGCCGAGCGCCAGCCCGAGTACCCCCGACAGGCGTACGTCGCCGAACCCGACGCCGCGCGGAAACGCGAACCACAGCACGTAGAACACCACGAACCCGATCACGCCGGCGATCGCCGCGCGCCGCAACGAACCCCACTCCCCCGTCGCCAGCGCCACCACGACCAGGCCGACGATGACCATCAGGTACGTCGGCCAGATGATTGCCGACGGCAGGAAGCGCGTACGCGCGTCGATGTATCCGAGGATCGCGCCCGCGACCGCCAGCAGCAGCCACACCGGCAGCACCGCGTCGAGCCCGAGCAACCAGCCGAGCACCCCTCCCGACACGGCCGCCAGTACGCCACACCAGATCGCCCCGGGCCGCCCGGCCAGCGACGCGTACGGGACTTTCGTCTCGCCTTCGTCCAGCACCGGCTCGGGAATCCGCCGCAACAGCCACGGCCCGAGCACGGCCGCCGCGGGACCGCAGCCGGCCACCCCGATCCCCGCAGCGAGCAACTCGTTAGCCGGCACGACCCAGGAGCCTAGACGATCCGGGCCGGATAACCAGCTAGCGGATCGTGTACGGGGTGTGGAAGAAGTTCGCGGGGTCGTACTTCTTCTTCGTGGCGGCGAGCTTCGCGGCGCTCGCGCCGTAGTACGACGCCACCGCGCGACCGGCTTCCAGATAGTTCACGTACGCGCCGGCGGACGCCGCGCGAACCGCGCGATGCCCGTTCGCGATGAACGTCTGCCCGGCCGTACCCTGCGCGGACGAGTACCACTGCACGACGCCGAGCGCACCGCGCCACGGCCAGGACGAACCGCCCGCGGGTTGTTTCGCGGCCTGCCCGCCGAGCGGGTCGAGGATCGCCGAGGCCGGTGTCTTCGCCCGCGCCGCAGCCTTCACCGCGCCGAGCAGCGCGGTGATCGTGGCCGCGTCCATCGGACCCTTGAGCACGTCGGAGCCGGCCAGGAACCCGGTCCGCGGACTGGTCGTGCCGCCGCCGAGGTACTTCACCGCTTCCAGGTGCGACTTCACCGTGATCGACCGCGCCGACGCCTTCGCCCCGACGAACGACTCCAGCTGCGCGGCCGCGGCCGACGCGTTGCCGGTGGTCGAGACACCAAGGACGTGGACCGACAACGTACCGTTGCTCTTGGCATCGATATGCAGATTGCCCCACGCCGTCGTCGGCGCCGCCTGCGCGAACTTCTGCCAGCCCCGAACCACGGCCGCGGCCTGCGCCTCCGGCCAGGTCAACCGGAAGAAGCCGAGCTTCGTCGCCGGAATCGTGGCGAACCGGAACGAGGTGACCACGCCGAGATTGCCACCACCGCCACCACGCAACGCCCAGAACAGCTCCGGATCCGAGGTCGCGCTGACATTGTGCGATCTGCCGTCCGCGGTGAAGACGCCCATCGACACGACCCGGTCACAGGTCAGACCGAACGTACGCGTGTGGATGCCCATCCCGCCGCCGAGCGTGAGGCCCGCGACCCCGACCGTCGGGCAGGTACCCGTCGGCAGCGACCGGCCGTACCGGTCCAGGAACGCGTGTACGTCGTACAGCCGCGCGCCCGCGCCGACGGTGAGGATGCCGTTCGAGTAGCTCAGGCCGCGGAGCGCGCCGACGTCGACCTGCATCCCGTTCGCGATCGTGGACGCGCCGACGTACGAATGGCCGCCGCTCTTCGGGACCAGGACCAGCTTGTTGGCGCGGGCGAAATTGATCGCCTTCTGGACGTCGGCCACGTCCGCCGCTTTCACCACCGCGGCGGGGTGGACGCTGTCCCAGCGGGGGTTGAACAGTTGATGCGCGGCCGCGTACCCGGACGATGCCGGCAAGTAGACGCGGCCCTTCAGCGAACGGGCGAAGGAGTTCCAGTTCGGCGCGGCGGTGAGCGTCGGCGCGGACTCACTGGCCGAAGTCACAGTGCTCACGGAGTTACCGGAGCTGGACGTCATGCTGTTCGTCAACCGCGGCGGACTGGTAGTACCCGCTCCGGTTTCGTCCGGCGCGGCGTTGCAACCGGTCAGTGTCACCGCGGCGGCGGCACCCCCGGCCTTCAGTACGGTACGGCGGTCAAGCAGACTCACGATCCCCCAACTCCTCACGCGCGGCCACCCTCATGGCCGCCAGCGGAGCCGGCGACCTACCCGTCATCATCTCCACCTGGAGGGTCGCCTGATGCACGAGCAGGTCAAGTCCGTTCAACAGCTCTGTACCGATCCGATGCGCCGCGATCGCCAGCTTGGTCGGCCACGGGTGGTACGCGACGTCGAACACGACCGGGGCGACAGCGGCGAAATGCTCCGCCCACGGATCCACCGCGCCGCCGGGCAAGGTCGAGACGCACAGGTCGAAACCGCCGATCTGCTCGACCTGGGAGAAGTCCGCGACCGACGTCCGGAGTCCCAGCTCCGCGGCGAGATCGAGTAGCCGCTCCGCTTTCGACAGGTCCCGCACCACGACGGTCACCTCGGTGACCCGCATCCCCCGCAGCGCCGCCAGCGTCGACGCGGCCGTCGCGCCGCCACCGAGCACGACCGCGCTCTCCGCGGCGGTGATCCCGCGCTCGGCGAACGCGTTCACCAAGCCGGGTACGTCGGTGTTGTGTACGGATCGCGTACCGTCCGGCTCGAACAGCATCGTGTTCGCCGCGCCGATCAGCTCCGCCACCGGATCGACCGAGTCAGCCAGCTCCAGCGCGACCCGCTTCAACGGCATCGTCAGCGAAAGCCCGCGCACGTCCGCATCGAGCGACGCGACGAAACCGCGCAGCTCGTTCTCGTCCACCTCGTACGCGTCGTACGCCCAGTCCAGCCCCAGCTCGGCGTACGCGGCCCGGTGCATCGCCGGCGACAACGAATGCGCGATCGGCGAACCGAGCACCGCACAACGCGTCACCTAACACCGGCCCTTGTGCGCCTGGCACCAGGTCTGCAGCTTCTTCACGTTCGCCTGGTGATCCGCGGCCGAGCTCGCGAACGCGGTCTCGCCGGTGTCCAGGTTGACCAGCGTGAAGTACAGCCAGGAACCCTGCGCCGGGTTGATCGCCGCGCGCAACTCGTCCCGGGTCGGCGAGTTGATCGGCGTCGGCGGCAGGCCCTTGTACTTGTACGTGTTGTACGGCGAGTCCGTCTGCCGCTGCTCCGTCGTGGTGAACACGCCACCGTCCCGGCCGACCACGTAGTGGATGGTCGAGTCCATCTGCAGCTTCATCCCGGCCTGGAGCCGGTTGTAGATGACCCGCGCGACCTTCGCGTAGTCCTGCGGCCGGTTCGTCTCCGCGCCGATGATGCTGGCGACGATCACCGCCTGGTACGGATCGAGCTTCTTCCGGGACGCGGTGTTCACCAGATCCAGCGAAGCGGCGTTCTTGGCGTAGTTCGCGGTCATCAGCTTGAGCATCGTGTACGCGGTCGCGCCCTTCGGCACGTCGTACGTACCCGGGTAGAGGAAGCCCTCCGCGTTGCCGTGCGCGTACGCCGGCAGGCCCAGCGAGGCCGGCTTGTTCAGCGCGCCCGCGGCCGCGTTCGCCGGCAGTTTCAGCTTCGAGTTCTGCAGGATCTGCGCGATCTCGGCCTTGGTCTTGCCGGCCGGGAAGCTGATCCGCATCACCAGCACCGACTTGCTCGTGTCCAGCATCAGCGCGAGCGCCGCCTTCGCGGACATGTGCTTGCGCAGCGTGTACGTCGCGGCCTGGATCTGCAGCGACCGCGGATCGTCGCGGGCCACCCGCTCGAACGCGCGGGCACTCTTCACGACTTCCTTCTTCTCCAGCGTGTCCGCGATCGACGAGACGCTCTGACCTGCGGTGATCTGCACCGTCACCGTGCCGGTGCCCTCGCCCTTGTAGTCGGGCGCGGAGAAGAGGTTGGCCAGCGCGTCCTTGCCCTTGCCGAAGCCGAGCACCGCGCCGGCGACCAGGGCGCCGACGACGATCAGCGACACCAGGCCGGCGAAACAGCCGAAGGCGCGGCGGGACCGGGCCCGGCGCCGGTTCGCCCGGCGCTCGACCCGCGACTCGGCCCGCAGCCCGAGGCCGCTGCCGAGGTCGTCGCCCTCGCCCTGACCAACGCGGCCGTCCCGCTCGTCCAGGCCGTCGCTCTCGTTCAGGTCCGAGTCCACCGATGGTCCGTTCACAGGGGCCTCCCCGGCGGGTTGCCGGTCTCGCGCTCGACGTCGAGCGCATGCTGCAGAATCACGACCGCGGCGGCCTGGTCGACCACCGCCCGTCGCTTGGAACCCTTCTTACCGCGTTCCCGGAGCATCCGTTCGGCGGTGACCGTGGTGAACCGTTCGTCCACCAGCCGCACCGTCGTCGCCGCGTTGCCTTCGTGCACCTTGGCCCGCACCTGTTCCGCCGTCTCCCGGATCTTCACCGCGGCCGGACCCTCGCCCCCGGACAGGGAACGCGGCAGCCCGACCACGATCTCGAACGCCTCCAGTTCGGCGGCGAGTGCCGCGATCCTATCCAGATCGCCCGGCCCGCGCCGGACCGTCTCCACCGGCGTGGCAAGGATTCCGTGCGGATCGCTGCTGGCGACGCCGATCCGGGCGTCCCCGATGTCCAGCGCGATCCGCACGCCACGTCTCATCTAGCCTGTCACCTGGTGACCGATGGCGTGCTCGACCGCCGCCAGCGCCGCGTCGGCACCGGCCGGATCGGTACCGCCACCCTGCGCGACGTCGTCCTTGCCGCCGCCCCGGCCGCCGAGCTTCTCGGCCGCCACCCGGACCAGGTCACCGGCCTTCAGCCGCCACTCGCGGGCGGTGTCGTTGAGCGCGATCACCACGCCGGGCTTGCCGTCGTTGACGCTCAGCACCGCGACCACGGCCGGCTTGTCGTTCGGGATCCGGCCGCGGACGTCCAGCGCCAGCTTGCGCAGGTCGCCGCCGTTCACGCCGTCTGGCGCGCGGTGCCCGACGTACTGGACGCCGAAGACGTCCTTGGGGTTGGCCGACAGCTCACCCGCGGCCTGCAGCACCGCCGCGGCGCGGACCTTCTCGAGCTCCTTCTCGGCCGTACGCAACCTTTCGGCAAGGTCGGCGACCTTGGCCGGCAGCTCCTCCGGACGGGTCTTCAGGTTCTCGCTCAGCAGCCGGACCAGCGCCCGCTCGCGGCCGAGGTAGTGCAGCGCCTCCATGCCGACGAACGCCTCGATCCGGCGTACGCCCGCGCCGACCGACGACTCGCCGGTCACCGTCACCGCGCCGACCTGCGACGAGTGCTTCACGTGCGTACCACCACAGAGCTCACGTGACCATGGTCCACCGATCTCGACCACGCGGACCTGCTCGTCGTACGTCTCGCCGAACAGCGCCAGCGCGCCCCACTCGCGGGCCTCCGGCAGCGTCATGTACTGCGCGGACACCGGCAGATCCTGGCGTACGGCCAGGTTGGCGACCTCTTCGATCTCGGACCGGGTCGCCGGGTCCAGCGCCGACGACCAGGCGAAGTCGAGCCGCAGGTACCCGGGCTTGTTGTACGAACCGCTCTGCAGCGCGTTCGGCCCGAGCACCTGACGAAGCGCGGCGTGTACGACGTGCGTACCCGAATGTGCTTGGCAGGCCGAGACGCGCCACTCGTGATCCACCTCGGCGTGCACGTCCAGACCCGGGCGCAGTACGCCTTCGAGGATCTCGGCCTTGTGCACGATCAGGCCCTTGACCGGGCGCTGCACGTCCAGCACCTTCAGCCTCACGCCGTCGGCGACGATCACGCCCTCATCGGCGATCTGACCACCGGACTCGGCGTAGAACGGGGTCTTCTCGAGTACGACCTCAACCGTCTCGCCCGGCTCGGCGAACTGGGCGACCGCGCCGTCGCGGAGCAGACCACGCACCTGCGAGTCGCTGGCCAGCTCCTGGTACCCGGTGAACTCGGTGACGCCCTTCTCCCGCAGCTCCCGGTACCCCGAGGTGTCCGCGTGACCGGCTTTCTTCGCCCGCGCGTCCGCCTTGGCCCGCTCGCGCTGCTCCTTCATCAGCGAGCGGAAGCCCTCGGTGTCGACGTTCAGGCCCTGCTCGGCGGCCATCTCGACGGTCAGGTCGATCGGGAAGCCGTACGTGTCGTGCAGCTGGAACGCCTTCGCGCCCTCCAACTGGTGCGCTCCGGACGCCTTGGTGTCCCGGACCGCCACGTCGAAGATGGTCGTGCCGGCCGTCAGCGTGCGCCGGAACGCCTCCTCCTCCGCGTACGCGACCTGGCTGATCCGGCCGAAGTCGGTGACCAGCTCCGGGTACGACTTCTTCATCTGCTCCAGGCTGACCGGAAGCAGCTCGACCAGGCTCGGGTCCTCGTAGCCCAGCAGCCGCATCGAGCGGATCGCCCGGCGGAGCAGCCGGCGCAGTACGTACCCGCCCTGCTCGTTGCCCGGCGTGACACCGTCGCCGATCAGCATCAGCGCGCTGCGGACGTGGTCCGCGATCACCCGGAAGCGGACATCGTCGACCTGCTCGGCGCCGTACTTGCGGCCGCTCAGCTCGGACGCCTTCTCGATCACCGGGTAGATCTCGTCGATCTCGTACATGTTGTCGACGCCCTGCAGCAGGTACGCGACCCGCTCCAGGCCGAGGCCGGTGTCGATGTTCTTCTTCGGCAGCTCGCCGAGGATCGGGTAGCCGTCCTTGCCGCCACCCTCACCGCGGATGTTCTGCATGAAGACCAGGTTCCAGAACTCCAGGTAGCGGTCGCCCGCCTCCCAGTCCCGGTCCGCGCCGAACTCCGGGCCGCGGTCGATCAGGATCTCCGAGCACGGGCCGCACGGACCCGGGATGCCCATCGACCAGAAGTTGTCCTTCATCCCGAGCCGGACGATCCGGTCGTCGGGCAGCCCCGCGACCCGCTTCCAGATCTCGATCGCCTCGTCGTCCTCGTAGTACACCGACGCATACAGGACCGACTCGTCGAAGCCGTAGCCGCCTTGATTCTGGGGCTTGGTGACCAGCTCCCAGGCGTACTCGATGGCCTTCTCCTTGAAGTAGTCGCCGAAGGAGAAGTTGCCGTTCATCTGGAAGAACGTGCCGTGCCGGGTGGTCTTGCCGACCTCTTCGATGTCGAGCGTCCGGACGCACTTCTGCACGCTGGTCGCGCGCGGGTACGGCGGCGTCTGCTGACCGACGAAGTACGGCACGAACTGGGCCATCCCGGCCACGTTGAACAACAGGTTCGGGTCCGGCGACGGCAGTGGCGCGCTCGGCACCACGGTGTGGCCGCGGTCCTCGAAGAACTGCAGGAACCGCCGCCTGATCTCACTGGTTTCCATGGGTGTTACCGGTAGTCCTCACGATCGTTGGTGTTCTCGATGCCGAGCGCGTCCCGGAGCTCGGTCTCCCGCTCCGCCATGCCCTCGCGGACCTGGTCGCCGAAGTGCCGGACCGCCGCCGCCAGCTTGGCAGTGGACTCCTGGACACTCTCCGGAGCGAGGATCTGAGCCTTCTTCTTCAGCCTGGTGACGGCATACACGCCGACGGCGATCCCGATGATCAGCCAGAAGATCCGCTTCACCGCTTCCGTGCCTTCCGCTCGGCCTTCATCTCGTCCTTGACCCGCCGGGACACGTCCTTGCGCTGCTGCTCACCGAGCGCGCGCCGGACCCCGTACGTGAACGCGGCCGCCTTCACCAGCGGACCGCCAGCGGTCGCGGAGAACAGCGACATCAGCGCCGCCGCGTTCGTGGTCACCGTGGTCGCGTTGTCGGTGATCGTGTCCACCTTCGCCAGCTGGGCGTTCGTGGTCGCGACCGTGGTGGTCACCTCGCCGAGCAGCGGCACGCTGGAGTCCGAGACACCCTTCACCATGATCCGGGTCTCGTCGAACACCTTGCCGAGCTTCAGGATCGGATAGGCCAGCAGACCCACCAGGATGAGCAGCGCGCAGGCAGCTATCAGCCCCGCGACTTCACCGACGCTCATGAAAACGATCCGCCTTCCGCTAGCGACCTCATGGACCGCCCGACCTTATCGCGCGGCCATATCCCACCCCGCTCCAGGACACCATCCCGCACATCACAGTCCCTCACCAAACCACCCGGCCCCACGCGCCCGGGCCCGACCTGCGAGTGGATATCCACCCGTGTTGTGGGTTCTCCATCGGTATGAGAGTGGAGAACCCACAACACGAGTGGAGAACCCCACGCTGCACCCCTCGCCGGTTGAGTGCATTCTCAGCCTGGTGCGGGGCCGGTGCTGCTGCTGGGAGTTGTGGATGGCTCGGGTGTGGTGCTGGAGCCTGGGCTTGGTGATGGGGTTGGTGAAGTGCTCTGGGTGGGCGTGCTGGCGGGTGCTGTGGGAGAGGGCGGGGGCGTCGGGGTGGACGCCGGGGTGGTTGCCGGCGTGGGGAAGAAGGTGGGGGTCGGCGACGGTGTGGCCGGTGTGGGGCGGGTCGGGCTCCAGGGTGGGCTTGGAGGCGATGTGGTCGCGCCGCCGGAGGAGGTGGTCGGCCGACTGGTGCCGCGCGTGGCGGGGCTGCCCGGCGTGCCCGGGTCGCCCGGCGAGCTGGAGTTGCCCGGCGAGCTGGAGTTGCCCGGTGTGCCGGGGTCTGCTGTCGGGGGCCAGTTGGTGGACGGTGTCGTGGAAGCGGCCGGCGAAGGGCCGAGGGGTTTGCCGACGGGAAGAGTCTGCCGGGTAGTGGATCGCGACGTGCTTTCCGTACGCTCCGCCGTCGGCGCGGGTGTACTGCTCACCGGCGGCGACGTCGCCGACTCGCGGGACTGATGCGCGCCGAACGGAACGAAATACAGGACACCGGCAAGCAGGAACGCGCCTGCCGTGCCAGCGATCGACTTCAGCACCAACGGGCGCCGCCGGACATGCCGTGGACGAGGCTGCCTCACAACCGAACCTTTCACCCCAGGCCGTGAAGCAGCCTACCCAACTCACCCGCGGTGGCCGGCGGACTACTTGCGGTCGCGGAGGATCTTGCGGATCGCGGCGACCCGGTCGGCGTACGCGGCCTCACCGCCGCGACGGGTCGGGGTGTAGTAGTCGGTGCCGTCGATCACGTCCGGCGCGTACTGCTGTGGGAGCACGCCGCGTGGATCGTCATGCGAGTACTGGTACGTGGCTCCGTGGCCGATCTTCTTCGCGCCGGCGTAATGCGCGTCCCGCAGATGCGGCGGCACCGGACCGACCTTGCCGGCCTTCACGTCCGCGATCGCGGCGTCGACGGCGGTGATCACCGCGTTCGACTTCGGCGCCAGGGCGAGCGCGACGACCGCCTGCGCGAGGTTGATCCGCGCCTCCGGCATCCCGATCAGCTGCACCGCGTCGGCGGCCGCGACCGCGACCCCGAGCGCGGCCGGGTCACCCATCCCGATGTCCTCACTCGCCGAGATCACCAGCCGCCGCGCGATGAACCGCGGGTCCTCCCCCGCCACGATCATCCGCGCCAGGTAATGCATCGCCGCGTCGACGTCGGACCCCCGAATCGACTTGATCAACGCCGACGCCACGTCGTAATGCTGATCCCCCGCCCGGTCGTACCGCACCGCCGCCCGATCAACCGCCGTCTCCAACGTCACCAAATCAATAACCGCCCGCCCCGGCACCAGCCCATCCGGCACGACCTGGTCGGACACCACCTGGTCCGACACGACTTGGCCCGGTACGACCTCGTCCGGCACCACCTGGCCCGCACCGCTGTCGGGCGCCCCACCCGACTGAGCCTCCGGCGACTCCGCCCGGTCGCGCCTTACTGCCTCATCCGGTCCCTCGCCGGTCGGCGCCGCGTCCTCTGCCGTTTTGCTGACCGGTTCAGAGCCTCGGGCGTCGCTTGCTGCTTCGTACTTCTGGGCCTGCTCGTGCTTGGCGCGGGCCCCACCGGCGGCAGCCTCCAGGTACGTGAGCGCCCGCCGTGCGTCTCCCCCAGCCATCCGCAACAGGTGGTCCCGCGCGTCGTCGGCCAGCGTGAACTCGTCGTTCAGGCCTCGCTCATCCACCAGCGCCCGGTCGAGCAGCTTGGAGATGTCGTCGTCGGTGAGCGACTCCAGCGTGAGCAGCAGACTGCGCGACAGCAGCGGTGAGATGACCGAAAAGAACGGGTTCTCGGTAGTAGCCGCGACCAGCGTCACCCACCGGTTCTCCACGCCTGGCAGCAGCGCGTCCTGCTGTGCCTTGGTGAACCGATGCACCTCGTCGATGAACAGCACGGTCTCGACCGGACCGGCCGCCCGCGCGAGATCACGCCGGGCGCCGTCGATCACCTGGCGTACGTCCTTCACTCCCGCCGTCACCGCGGACAGCTCGACGAACTTCCGGTTCGTCTGGTGCGAGACCACCGCCGCGATCGTCGTCTTCCCGGTACCAGGCGGGCCCCAGAGCAGCAGCGACATCGGCTGATCCCCCTCGACCAGCCGCCGCAACGGCGACCCGGGCGCGAGCAGATGCTGCTGCCCGACCAGCTCGTCCAGCCCACGCGGCCGCATCCGCACGGCCAGCGGAGCCGCCGTGTGATCCATGTCGGCCAAGCTCCCGCCACCACGAGACGGCGCCGGCACCCCAGGCAGATCAAACAACCCATCACTCACCCCAGCAGCCTAACCACCCCCACCGACACCCCACCCACCCCGACCACACCCCGCCCCCTGACCTGGAGGGTTATGCGGGGGTTGGGCGGCGGGGGGCGAAGACCTGGTGCCAGGTGCCGGTTCGGCGGAGGAGTACCTGGGTGGGGATCTGTAGTACGACGATGGTGAGTACCGTGATGATCGGATCGGTGGCTGGGACGATCGAGATCGGCAGGGTGTACGACAGCACGACCCGGATGACCGCGTCGGCGATCGACGCGATGCCCCAGTAGATCGTGATCCACTTCCACGCGTGCCGGAAGCCGGGGTTCGTCTCCCACAGCTCGTCCATCACGGCTGCCCGGCGCGGCATCATCGCCTGGGTGACGGTGTAGCAGAGGGGTCGCGGGTGCCGGAGTGACCACAGCGTGATGCCGGCGAACGGGAGGCTGATCCACGCGTTGCGTACGAGCAGCAGCCGCGCGTCGCCGCCGATGACCGCGACCACCGAACTGCCCACCATGCTGAGGATGACGGCCATGCCGACCAGATCGGTACGGCGTTCGCGGACCAATGAGATGCCCGAACTGATCAACCCGGGGATGATCCCGGCGAGCAATGCGATCAGGTCACTCGCGCCGAGTGCCCGGAGGCCGTAGAAGAGCGCCAGCGGTACGCCGATGTCGACGATCAGCAACCAGGGACCACGGTTCGTTCGGGGCATACCCGCAGCCTCCCGCGCCCCACCGCCGACCAGCATCGGGCCGACGGCCGTACACCCCTAGACCAAAGTCGAATCCCCCGGCCGCACCCGGAACCAGCCCGGTGACCTGGAGGTCCGGCCCTTACCGCTTGGGCTTGTCGTCAGCGTCCCGCAGCTCGTCGGGCAGGTCGTCGTCGCCGGACCCGCCGGACCCGCGCAGTTCCTCGGGGAGATCCTCCGCGTCCCGCAGCTCCTCCGGGAGGTCGTCCGCGTCGCGGAGTTCCTCGGGGAGGTCGGCCTCGTCGAAGTCCTCGGGGAGGATTTCCTCGGGTTCGGCGGCGGAGCCGGGCTTGATGGCGTTGCGGAGGCGGCCGAGGATTCGGTCGGCTTCGGTGCCGAACGGGTTGTCGTTGACCAGGTACGTCCAGGTGGCGGTGGGCCGCGGGATGCCGCTGGCTTCCTCGTTCAGGCCGTCGGTGGTGATCTCGGCGTCCGCGAACGTCTCGGCCGCGTCCTTCCAGGCGTCCTCGATCAGCGTCTCGAACGAGGCGATCGCCGACTTGTTGAACTCGTCGATCGGCTTCAGATGCACGATCCCGCCGGCCAGTGACCGCAGGTGAATCCCCTCGCGCAGATCAGCCAGGTACGCCAGGTGGTCGGTCCATCGCCGATCCAGATGCCCGAGCGCGATCCGCCGGGCCGCGCTCTGGACGACGTCCTCGCCAACCTCGTCGACGAGCTCGTCGTACCGCTCCTTGGCCCGCGCGGCGAGCTCGGTCGCGGCCAGATCGTCGGCCAGCACCTTCTCGCGCGTCTCAAGCAGAATCGCGCGCTGCTGCCCGGTCAGCCGGTTGTACTGCCACGTCGTCCGGTGCAGCTCCGCGTTCGCGCCGTCAGCCACCCGCTGCGCATGCTCAAGCATCGCGATCGACTTCCGGTCGGTGAGCCGCCCGGTGTCGTCGGGATGCGGCCGCAGACCGGACGACACCGAGTACCGGCTGACCAGCTCGTCGGCGAGCGACGCGAAGAACAGTGAGCCGCCCGGATCGCCCTGCCGCCCGGCACGCCCGCGGAGCTGGTCGTCCAGCCGCCGCGACGCGTGCAGACCGGTACCGATCACGTACAGCCCGCCGAGCTCGAGTGCCTTCTCCTTGTCGTGCGTCTCGTCCTTGCCGCCGAGCCGGATGTCCGTACCCCGGCCGGCCATCTGCGTCGACACGGTCACCGTGCCGGGTACGCCGGCCTCCGCGATGATCGCCGCCTCTTCGGCATCGTTCTTCGCGTTCAGCACCACGTGCTCGATCTCGGCCGCCTGCAGCAGGTCACTCAGCTGCTCGGACTCCTCGACGCTGTGCGTACCGATCAGGATCGGCCGGCCGCTTTCGTGGACGACGCCGATGTGCTTGACCAGCGCCTCGTTCTTCTGCGCGACCGTCAGGTACAGCCGGTCCTCGTCGTCCTTGCGGACGTTCGGCTTGTTCGGCGGTACGACTGCCACGTCGACCTCGTAGAACTCCGCGAGCGACTCGCCGACCACCACTGCCGTACCGGTCATGCCACACAGCGACTTGTACCGCTTGACCAGTGCCTGCACGGTGATGCTGTCCAGCACCTCACCGGAGTCACTGACCGGAACAGCTTCCTTGGCCTCGACAGCGGCCTGCAGACCGTCCGGCCAGCGCTGCAGCTTGGCGACCCGGCCGCGGTTGTTGTTGATCAGGCTGACCTTGCCGTCGCGCACCAGGTAGTCGACGTCCTTGCGCAGCAGCACCTCGGCGTGCAGCGCGACGTTCACCTGGGTGAGGCGGTCGAGGTTCTCGTCGTCGTACAGGTTGATGCCGTCGAGCGCCGCCTCGACCTTGTCGGTGCCCTTGTCGGTCAGCGCGACGGTCCGCCCGTCGCCGTCGATCTCGTAGTCGACACCGGCCCGGAGCGTACGCACCAGCTGCACCACGTCGTCGTCCAGCGCCTCGGAGCGGGTCGCCCCGGCGAGCACCATCGGGACGCGGGCCTCGTCGATCAGGACGGAGTCCGCCTCGTCGACCAGCGCCACATCGGCTTCCACGGTGACCCGGTCGGTGACGTCGGTGACGAGCCGGTCCCGCAGTACGTCGAAGCCGATCTCGTTCACCGGTACGTAGCAGACGTCGGCCTGGTACGCCGCGCGCCGCTCTTCCGGCGTGGACGCCTGACCGACGTGTCCCACGGTGACGCCGAGCAGCTCGTACACCGGGCCCATCCACTCGGCGTCGCGCTTGGCGAGGTAGTCGTTGACCGCGAGCACGTGCACCTTGCGGCCACCGACGGCGTACCCGGCGGCAGCGATCGCGCCGGCCAGCGTCTTGCCCTCACCGGTGGCCATCTCGACGATCCGGCCCTGCAGCATCGCCAGCGCGCCGACGACCTGGCCGTCGAACGCCCGCTCGCCGATGGCCCGCTTGCCGGCGTCCCGGGCCAGCGCGAGGAACTCGATCTGCTCGTCCTCGTGCAGGCCGCCGGTGGTCCGCAGCTCCGCGACCGCCTCGGTGAGCTCTTCGTCGGTCAGGGACTGGACGGATTCCTCCGCCTCGCCGACCAGCTGGGTGAGCCGCTCGTACGGGCCGAGATCGATCGAGCCGGGGCGCTGCAGCAGCCGGCGGAAGCGGGAAGCGATTTTCAGGGCCATGATGCAGGCAACGTACAGCCTCCGTGCGTCGTTCCGCAGGTCAGGGCACCCGCCATGCCCTAAGTCAGGGTGTCCACTCGTACGGTGTTGTGGTTGTAGCAGCGTGCAGGCCGAGTTTTTGCAGGATCGGGCGGGAGTCTTCGGACGCGTCGACGCGGAGGAACTCGTAGCCGCGGTCCTTCGCGAGGCGGGCGCGGTGGACGAGCAGCGCGCTGTACAGGCCCTGCCGGCGCCACCCGGGCAGCGTGCCGCCACCCCACAGGCTGGCGAACCCAGTGCCGGGGTGGAACCGGACCCACGCCGCTGACACGGCCGGCCCGTCCGGTCCCTTCAGCGCGTCCTCGACCAGGAACACGGACAAGCGGTCCGGGAACATCCGCGCCTCCCCCGCCAGCCGCTCCACGATCCGCTCCAGGCCGTTGCCCCAGAGCGTGTCGGTGAGTACGCCGATCCGGTGGTAGTCGTCCGGCCCCTCGACCTCACGCAGCCGCACCTTCGACGGCAGCGCGTACGGGCGCTCCAGGATGCGGTCCACCTCACCGAGGATCAGCGTTTCCGGATCACCTTTCGTGAGCCCGGCCCGGAGCAGCCGCGCACCCAGATCGTGCGGCTCGTCGTACGCGTAGGTCTTCCACTCGAACGGCAGACCCCGCTCCCGGAAGAACGTCAGCTCCTGGGCGATCACCGCCTCCGGATCAGTACCGAGACCACGTGGTGTCTCGACGAAGCCGGCGCCTTCGCCACCCTCCACGTACGACCGATGCACCAGGCCGACATGCTCCTGTTTCCACCCTGGGATCGCATCGGCATCCGGCAGCCGGATGCGGCGGTGGAACACGTCTAGCAGTTCGTCAGGGGTCATCTGCTCATCGTGCTCCACCACCGCAACCTGTTTACGCGAGTACGCGGTTCAGCAGGTCGTAGAACGCGTTCGCCAGCACCAACTCGTACGGGCCGGTCAGCAGTGGCCCTAGTTCAGCCATGTCGGACGGGGTCCAGGACCACGCACCGATCATCCCGGAGATGAACAGCGGGCTCGCACCGTCCCAACCGGCGATCCGCTGGTCCAGAGCGGCTTTGAACTCCGCTGCCTTACCGGGCGGGCCCCAGCCACCAGTCACGGGGATACCGCCCTGGCGGGTCGTCAGCGGGTCACCGTCCCACGTCTGCATGATCCCCTTGGTCGGCGTGTACTTGGCGTACCCCTCGGCGATCTCCTTTGAGAGCAGGATCCACTGGTCGTTCTGCCGGCCGCTGTACGCGTACACCAGGTCCAGTCCGGTGCGCTGCATGAACCCACCGGTCATCTTGAGGTACTGCGTCAGTTCGGTCGCCTTCCACGACGCCGGGTACGTGTAGCCGCCACCGGATGGTCCACAGACCAGGAGGTCGTTTGTCGTGGCAGTCCGCTGGAAGTGGCTGTACAGACCAGGACCTGTCTCCGCCAGCAGTGGGCTGATCGTCCAGTTAGTAGGAACCTGACCGCGCTTCGGATCATCCCAGATGTCCCGAAGCCGCCGTTGGCAGTACTGGATATTGTCCCCCTCACCGAACGTCAGCGTGAGGTACACCTTGTTCTGCGGCTTGCTGATCCGCCGGATCGGACGTGGCTTGTCGGAGATCGGTGCGGTGAAGCCGGCGTGCACTGTGCCGTTCATGTAGAAGTCGGCAGCCACTACTGGCGAGCCGCCCTTCGAAGCCAGGTCCACACCGTCCCACTCACCAGAGACGTCGTTCGCGAACCAGCCCATGTACGGAGCCAGCGTCGGGTACTTCGCGAAGTGCTCGATCAACAAGTCACCCGTAGCACCACCAGGCGGCAACCAGCTCACCATGGCCTTGGTAGCCACCACGTAGTCCCGGAAGTACGCGAACGGCTCGATCCGGGTCGGCGCGGTGTCGGTGGCGGACACCAGGTACTGGTTCCACATCTCCACGGTGACCACCAGGGATGTAGTACCGGCGGGTGGTGCGAAGCGGTAGATCCAGTAGTTGCCGCCGTCGGCGAACCGGTTCCCCTCACCGCCGATCGAGGAGTGCGATCCGTCGAACAGGTACGGCGCCTCCTCCGGACTGTTCGGCTCGAAGCGGGCGAACTCTGTACCGTTCGCGGTCACCACCACGTGCCGTACCGACGCACCCCACCCGTCATCGGCGAACGAGTCCGCGAACCGTACGTACGCGGCCTCCTGACCGAGCTTGGCGGAGACGTCCAGGTTGTACGTGCCGCGGTTGGACGAGTCGCGGATCTGCCTGGTCTCGCGGGCGATCTCCAGCCACTGGACGTTCTCCACGTCCACCACTCGGGTCGGTGGCAGGCCCGCCAGCAGTTGCTTGGTGACACGTGGGAACAGGTTGTCCAGCTGCCACCGGTACGTCTTCACGCGGTCGTCGTCGAACATCCCGCGCAGGTCCTTCACGATCTTCAGGCCGTGCGCCTTGGCCTGATCCGCATCGGCGACGACCGCGTTCTCCAGGCCGGCCAGGGTCGTCGCCACGTTCAGCGAGTCCGGTACGGCCGGGTCGTGGACGATCGCGCCGCGGATGCGGTTCCGGTACTTGGCGACCAGGTCGAGCGGGTTCTTGGACAACTTGGTCGGCAGGCGCATGTCGGCCAGCCACTTGGTGTCCGGAACGCTCGTGGTACCGGTGTCGTAGATGAAGTAGAGCTCCGGCTCAGTGCGGTTGACGACGCCTTGCAACGTTGTCAGCAGGGTCTGGTCTCCCCCGCTGAGTTTGCTGACGTCGCCGTAGTCCAGGTGTCGTGGGCGGTTGAACACCGGCAGCAGCCGGGCGGGGCTGCCGGACGTCGATGAAACCGCGGCCTGCGCCTCGGTCGCGAGGCCGGGCAGCAACCCGAACCCACCCGCCGTCGCCGCGCCGCCGCCCGCCAGGAACGTCCGTCTCGAAACCATCGTGACCACTCCCTGAGGTTGACATCGATGTCAAATCTGGCCGGACAGTAGCAACCCGGCGACAGCCTGTACAGAGTTCGTCACGGCATCGTCGCAAGCAACCTGGAATCGTTTCCGCCCCTGGCGGGCAAGTGGCATCCGTGCTCAGGTGTCGCGACGGCGCAGCAGCATCGCGCCGGCCAGCAACCCGACCGCCGCCCAGCCGGACAGGACGAGCGGGGTGGCGGTGAGCGGGGCAAGCCGCTCCACAGCGTGCCGGACGGCCGGAGCGGCGATCAGCGGAGTGAGGATCGGCGGCAGGTAAAGCAACCCGAGAACGGCACCGATCGCGGCGGCCGAATCGCGGACGACAGCGGCGATGCCGGTGCTGAGGACGGCAAGCAAGACAAGGTTCGCGAGGGCGGCCGCGGTCGCTCGCCGGATCGCCGGGTCGGCCAGGGAGAGGTGCGGGTAACCGTGCGCGGCAGTGAATCCGTGGCGGCCGAGGACGAAGCCGGTGACCTGTAGCGCGATCAGCAGTATCAGCGCTCCCGCGACCAGGACAACGGCGCCTACAACCCCCGCCTTGGCGACAAGCACGGTCGTACGAGCTGGTACGGCGGTCAGCGTGGTACGGATCAGCGAGGTGCTGTACTCGCCGCTGACCGCGAGGACCGCCAGCACCGCGACCGGTGCCTGACCTAGATACACGCCGCTGAGGAGAAGGCGGCTCGCATCGATCCCGCAACCAGCCTCCGCGCACTGGGACGCGGCCGAAACCGCGGCACCCAGTGCGGCCGTGACAATTGCTGTCACCACCAGCAGCCAGGCGGTACCCGAGGTGGTGCGCAGCTTCGTCCACTCCGCGTGGGCTGCCCGCTTCATGCATCCCTCCGGTTCAGCAGTACGGCCGCCACGAGCAGGGTGACAGCGGTGTAGGCGCACAGCACCGCTAAGCCCGCCCAAGCCGACAGTGGGTAGTAGCCGTTCGCCGGCGTGTACACGGCATCGACCTGCGGATAGCGGGTCAGCGTCTGCTGCACAGCGAAGGCGGCGGCTGGAGTGAACCGGGTCAGCCACAATGCAATGGACGCAGGCAGGAACGGGGTCATGGCAAGCAAGTACGGCAGCACCGTGACAACAACCACTGTCGTGACAGCAGTGGCGCTACGTCGCAGGATTGTGCCGACGCCCAGTGCGAAGACAGCAATCAGAGCAAGTACTGCCGCCGTACCAACCACCAGGCGGAGCTGATCGCCCGGTGTAGCTGGGAAGACGTACAGGCCGAACTTGCGTACCAGCCGCAACCAGACCGGCAATCCGATGGCCAGACCAACCAGGGCGGCGACGAACGTGGCTCCGGCGAGCACGGCGGCCTTCGCAGCGAGCGTTCGAAGCCGGGATGCCCCGACGCTCAAGGTGGTGCGGATCAGCCCGTACCGGTACTCGGTGGTGATCGCCAGCGTGGCGATGACGACAATCACGATCAGCGCCGGGAACGTACCGAGAAGCAGGTCACCCGCCGCGGCGGCGACTGGTATGTCTGCCCGTGTTGCCGGAGCCAGATCACCCGCACCAGTCACCGTGAATCCGCTGCCGGAGCTGGTGAATCCGCCTGAGGCTCCTGGTGGATAGCCCGCGAAACTGCTGGTCTTGGCACCCACCTGTTCACCACGCCACTCGGCAGCAGACCAGTCGCCGGACACCCGCGGCGTACCGAACTCCGCTGTCGCTGCGGAGCCTGCAGTACCGAGTCCGTTCACGAGCTGTGGCGAGGCGACGAACAGACCTGCCTGAACAGTAGCGGCCAGTCCAGGAAGCCGGACGCTGTCGACGCGACTCCAGCTCATGCCGTCCGTCGAGGCTTCACCTGTGACGGTGTCGCCGGTACGGGTCAGCCGAAGCCACCGCGCCGAGCTGACGGCCGACTGCGCGGCGCGATCGTGCGTGTAGTCGTATTGCATCCGCACGCCGTGCTTTCTGGTGACCATGATCGCCGCGTAGCGCGCGCCGGGTTCTCGTCCCACGGTGAGGATCAGACCAGCCTTCGCCCAAGGTGCGTCGGCATCCAGCTGGTTCACCGCGACGGTGAGCTGTCCGTCGCCGGCCAGCTGCCGGTGGACGAAGTAGAACGCGGCGCTGACCGGCTGGTTGTTCGGTCCGCTCTGTGGTGGTGCAGGCCGGTCCGCCGCGCCGCTGGCCAACCCGGCGACGGGGAAGAGCAGAATCATCAGCGTCGCCACCGCCAGACCGCGCACCCATCCCGGTACCGAGCGCAGCTTGGTCCACTCAGCCTTCAGCAGCTTCACGACGCCACACCGCCCGTCGCGCGGTAGTCGGCGGCGTCTCCGGTCAGTGCGAAGTACGCCTCCTCCAGCGTGGCCCGGTGTGGTGCCAGCTCAGAGAAACCGAGTCCGGCGGCAGACAGCGCTTCCGCGACTTGTTCGGCGCCCGGTCCGCGCACCAGGAGGACCTGCGGCTCGGCGTACGTCACCTGCCCGCCGAGCGTTGACAGAACCGCTGCTGCCGACTCGGGTGCGGTCGTGCGCACTCTCACCTGGCCATCGGAGACACCTGCGATCAGCGCCGCGACACTGGAGTCGGCAATCACCCGGCCGCGGCCGACGACGACAACGTGGTCCGCCATGTCTTGCAGCTCGCTCATCAGGTGGCTGGAAACCAGTACGGCTCTCCCCTCCGCCGCCAGCCCGCGCAGGTAGCCACGCAGCCAGACGATGCCCTCGGGGTCCATGCCGTTGAACGGCTCGTCCAGCATCAGCGTCGGTGGATCGCCCAGCAGCGCGGCCGCGATACCAAGCCGCTGCCGCATGCCCAGCGAGTACCCACCGACGCCACGCCGGCCCGCCCCCGCCAGTCCTACCTGTTCGAGGACCTGGTCGACGCGGCGATGCCCCAAGCCCTGCGACTGCGCCAGCCAGAGCAGGTGATTACGCCCGCTCCGCGCCGGATGCACCGCGGATGCGTCCAGCAGCGCGCCCAGTGACCGCGGTGGACACGGGTACGACTGGTACGGCTGTCCGCCGACCAGTGCTCTCCCCGAGTCAGCGCGGTGCAGCCCAAGAATGATCCGCATGGTGGTGGACTTGCCGGCGCCGTTCGGCCCGATCAGCCCGGTCACGCGGCCCGCCTGGGCAGTGAACGTCATGTTGTCCAGTGCGGTCGCCGACCCGTACCGCTTCCGCAGTCCGGCGACCTCGATCGTTGCATCACTCATGGCACGGATTTGTACGCCGGAGCCGGTGACAGCCTGGTGCGCTCACCTGTCACCGCGCTGTCACCCACGGCCTGGCATCGTGGAGCACATGAGAGTGCTGGTGGTGGAGGATCACCGAACGTTGAACACCTTGATCACCACCGGTCTGCGCCGGGAGGCGATGGCGGTGGACACCGCGCTGGACGGGCATGCGGCGCTGGAGCGGCTGGCCGGCACCAGGTACGACGTCGTGGTGCTGGACCGGGACCTGCCCGGGGTGCACGGCGACGAGGTGTGCCGCCAGGTCGTCGCCGGCACCGGCACCACGCGCGTACTGATGCTGACCGCCGCGGGCACCGTCCGCGACCGGGTCGAAGGGCTCGGACTCGGCGCGGACGACTACCTGCCCAAGCCCTTCGATTTCGCCGAGCTGGTGGCCCGGGTCCGCGCGCTGGGTCGCCGCTCCGCGCAGGCAGTGCCGCCAGTGCTTGACAATGGTGACCTGATCGTCGATCCGGGCCATCGGGTCGCCTCGCGGGCCGGGCGGCGGCTCGACCTGAGCCCGAAGGAGTTCGCGGTCCTGGAGTACCTGCTAGCCGCCGGCGGCCGGGTGGTGTCCGCGGAAGAACTGCTGGAGCGGGTGTGGGACGAGGCAACCGATCCGTTCACGACCACGGTGAAGACGACCATCGGACGGCTGCGCGGCAAGCTCGGACAGCCGCCGTCCATCGAGACTGTCCGCGAAGGCGGCTACCGGATCGGTGACCGATGACCAGCACAGCGACCAGTCCAGACACACTTCCCCGGCTGCGTACCCGGCTGGCGTTTGTGCACTCCGGTCTGGTCTTCGGAATCGGTGTGGTCCTACTGACCGTCGTGGCGGTCGCACTGTACGGCGGCAGCAACACGATCGCCGGCCCAGGACAGACGGCTGCCGCTAACAACACCAGCAACCTGTCCACAGTACTCCGCGTCTCCGCCCTTGCATGCCTCGTACTGGCCGGTCTGTCGGTTACTGTCGGCTGGATGAGCGCTGGGCGCGCTTTGCGGCCGCTGCACGCGATGACCTTGTCCGCCAGGCGCCTGTCCGCCGATGACCTCGCTACGCGACTGCCGACGCCACCTGCGTACCGCGAGCTCACCGAGCTCGCCGACACGTTGGACGGGCTGTTGCTACGGCTGCACGAGTCCTTCACCGCACAGCGCCAGTTCGTCGCGAACGCATCTCATGAGCTGCGTACACCGCTCACCGTGCAACGTACGCTGCTGCAACTCGCGCTGGCCGACCCTGATGCCACAGCCACCACCCTCCGCTCGGCCTGCAACGACCTGCTTGCACTTGGACGCCAGCAGGAGGAGCTGATCGCCGCACTGCTCGCACTCGCCAACGGTCAACGAGGTGTCGAGCACTGGACGCGGTTCGACCTTGCTGACCTGGCCGCGCAGCTGGCTGTGGAGCACCAGGCAGCGGCTGAGCAGCGTGGTGTCCGCATCCACTCCGCTCTCGCCCCGAGCACAGTGATGGGCGACATCCCACTGGCGACGAGCCTGATCACGAATCTGATCGAGAACGCCATCCGCCACAACCACCGCGACGGATCGGTGGAGCTGACCACCTCGGCCACCGGCCGGCTCACCATCAGCAACACCGGGCCATTCGTCCCACCGACCGAAGTAGCCCGTCTGACGGAGCCGTTCCAGCGACTTGACGCCACCCGCACCGGGCACACCGACGAACACGCCGACGGGCACGGGCTGGGCCTGGCGATCGTCGCCGCGATCGCCCGCGCGCACAACGCCGCGCTGACCGTGCAGGCGTTGCCATCAGGTGGTCTGGAGATCAGCGTGGACTTCGTAACTCCTGGAGCGTGGTTACCAGGCGCGGCGGAGTAGTTCGGTTGCTTCGGCCAGGGAGAGTTCGGCGCGGTGGGCGGCCTGGGCGAGGGCGGTCGCGGCGGTCTGGGACGGTTCGTCGTCTACGCGGCTGCGGGACGCGAGTACGAAGGTGCCGTTGCGGCCGCGGGTTTCGATCAGGTGATCAGCTTCGAGTTCCTTGTACGCGCGGGCAACCGTGTTCACCGCCAGCCCCAGATCCAGGGAGAGCTGCCGGACGGTGGGTAACCGCGTACCACGCGCCAGCTCGCCGCTCCGGATCAGGTTCTCGATCTGCGAACGCACCTGCTCGTACGGCGGCGTCAGCCCAACCGGATCGACAGAAATCTCCATCCACCAAGCATGCCGTACCCCCACCCCACACCACCCACCACCCGAGCTTCTCGGTGTAGAACTCCTGCATCGGAACGTCGACGCCGCCCATGCAACGAGGTCAGGTTCTGGTTCGCGCGGCTGCTACCGCCCCGCCGGCCAGGAGTACGAGGACGCCGGCCAGGAGCAGTACGCCCCGGAGTGGCAACGCGTCGACGACGAGGCCGCCGCCAAGCGCGCCGAGGCCGATCGCCAGGTTGAACATCGCTACCCAGAGCGCGGACGCCGTCTCGACGGCCTGCGGCGCGGCCCGGATCATCCAGGTCTGCAGGCTGACCGACACCCCGCCGTACACGAGTCCCCACGCGATCAGCAGGATGATCGCGCCGGCCGCCCCGGTTCCGAGCCAGGGGAAGGCGAGCAGGATCGCCGCCAGCGCGATCACGATCACCGCGACGGTCGCGCGTACGCCCCGGGCGAGCCCCCACGGCGCGATGAAGTTGCCGGTCAGACCGGCGATGCCGAAGCCGAACAGCAGCGGACCGACCAGTCTTTCGTCGACCCCGCCGAGGTCCTGCAGCACCGGACTCACGAAGGTGTACGCCGCGAAGTGCCCCGTCACGACCAGGACCGTGACGAGGATGCCGATGCGTACGCCCGGGTTGCCGAACTGGTCGGCCAGTTTGCGGACGGCGATCGGCTCGTCGGCGATCAGCCGGGGCAGCACCATCGTCAACGCGAGCAGCGTCAGCAGGGCGAGCCCACCGAGCCCGGCGAAGGCGGCCCGCCAGCCCACCCAGTTGCCGACCACGGTGCCGAGCGGTACGCCGAAGACGTTGGCGGCGCCGACCCCGCCGAAGATGACGGCCGTCGCCCGCGGCACGGTCACGGCCGGTACGAGCCGCACCGCCAGTCCACCGGCCACCGCCCAGAAGCCGCCGATGGCGATGCCGACACCGACCCGGGCGGCGAGCAGTACCGAAAAGTTGGGCGCCAGCGCGCACACCGCGTTGGCGACGACCATCAGCCCCATCAGACCGATCAGCAGCAGCCGCCGATCCAGCCCGCGAACCGCCAGCGGAACGGCCACCGCGGACACCGCGGCGACGATGCTCGGGACGGTCACCAACAGGCCGGCGGTCCCTTCGCTCACCGCGAGCGCCGAACCGATCGACGTCAGCAGCCCGATCGGCAGCTGCTCGGCGGTCACCAGCAGGAAGGTGCCAAGGGTCACCACGAGTACCGCCGGCCAGCGCGTACGAACCGCCACCTCAACGCCGGTAACTGTCATCGTTCGAAGCTCCACTCTAGTTTGGGATCGATCGTTTCCAAACCGGTACGATAATATGGAAACGATCGATCCACAACTGAGGTGAGGGCAAGCGGATGGCACGACCCCGGCAGTTCGACGAGCAGGACGTGGTGGCGCGGGCGACCGACCTGTTCTGGCGGCGCGGCTACAACGCGACCTCGGTCCGGGACCTCGGCAGTGAGCTGGAGCTGACGTCGAGCAGCCTGTACCGGACCTTCACCGACAAGCATTCGCTGTTCCTGCGCGCGCTCGATCACTACCGCGAGACGGAGTCGGCCGAGGCCGCGGAACGGCTCGGCGCCGACGGCCCGGTCGCGGAGGTGCTGCGCGACTGGCTGGTGTGGACGGTCAGCCACGTGGACGGGCGCGGCTGTCTGGTGGTGAACTCGGCGACCGAGCTCGGCAACTCCGACGCGCGGGCGAGCGAGCGGATCGGCGCGGCGTTCGGCACGACCCGGGCAGCGCTGACGGCGCTGCTGGACCGCGGTCGCCGTACGGGCGAGCTTCCGGCCGACCTGGACGTCGATCAGGTGGCCGACCTCGTGTTCACGCTCGTGCTGGGGCTGCGCGTCCGCGAGCGCGCCGGCCAGTCGGCGGCGGAGCTCGCGTCGGCGGTCGACGGAACGGTCGCGCTCGTCACCGGCCCTTCGGCCTGATCACCCGGACCTTCGGTCTGATCCCGGCCTTCGGTCTGAGCCGAAAGAATCGGCGTGGGGCGGAGCTTTCGCGAGGGTGGAACGATGAGAGTCGGACAGGGTGGTAGTGGGCCGGGACCGCACACGCCGGACGGCAGCGCGGTCGAGTTGTACGAGGTCACGCCGGTGCACGGCGAGGACGAACTGATCGACGGGGCAATCGCCCCCGGCAGCAGCGTGCTGGAACTCGGCTGCGGCACCGGGCGGATCACCCGCGCGCTGACCGCACTCGGACATCACGTCGTCGCGGTCGACGAGTCACCCGACATGATCGCCCGCGTCCGGGTGCCAAGTGTCGAGACGATCTGTTCGACCATTGGGGAGTTGCGGTTGGAGCGGCGGTTCGATCTCGTACTGATGATGTCGTACCTGATCAACGTCGCCGACGACGCGGAGCGGCTCCGCCTGCTGCGGACCTGCGCCCACCGCGTACGCCCTGGTGGTTCGGTGATCCTTCAGCAGCAGACTCCGGGCATGTTGCGTGGACCGGTCGTGATGACGAGCGACCGCGGCACGATGGTGATCTCCGACCTCGAAGAACTCCCCGGCGGACGCCAGGCCGCGACGCTCACCCACACCGTCGGCGGCAGGTCCTGGTCGCAGCAGATCCTCACCCAGAACCTCACCGAGGACCAGCTGGCCACTCAGCTGGCCGAGGCGGGCCTGCGACGCACCCGCTACCTCACCCCGGACCAGGTCTGGGTCGTCGCCCAACCAGCCTGAGCCGGACCAACCGGCCTGGAGCGGCCGGCCTAGGCCGGAGCGGCCGGTCTGAGCTGGAGCGGCCGGTCTGAGCTGGAGCGGCCGGTCTGAGCTGGAGCGGCCGGTCTGAGCTGGAGCGGCCGTTGGACCGGCCGGGTGCTCTGGTGGCAACCGGCCGGCCGCAGGCCCTTACGGGACGCTCAGCCCAGTCCCCCGCCGTTCTTGGCGAGGTCGTCGAACTGGGTGCGGGTGAGCTTGCTGGTGTCACCCTTCAGCGCCGACGGACGCGTGCAGATCACACCGGACGGCACCGACCCGGTCAAGTAGCGAATCGCGTTCTTGAACGAGTCGCAGCGCCGCTGGTCCTCCGCGCCGGCCGGGTAGCCGATCGCCGCGTTCACCCGGCCCATGTCCAGGTTGTCGGCGTACGGGTTGATGTTGCGGGCAACCGTCCAGTACCAGCGGGCGATCGGCGCGCTCCACTGCAGCGACATCGCGAGATCCGGGTTGCCGAGCAGGTCGATACCGAAGTACTGACCGGCCGGGCCGTAGTTGAAGTCGCCGGTGAGCTGGATGTACCCGCGGCCGCCGTACAGCCGGGTGTCGCCGATCTCGCGGATGTTGTACTCCAGCCGCGACTCGTGCACCAGCGTCGCCAGGAAGGCCGCCTTGCGGTACGCGGTGTTGATGTTCGCGTCCCGCATCGCCTGGTTCAGCGACGGCAGCCCGGTCTCGACGATCGACGGGTTCGCGATCCGCGTACCGAACATGGCCTGGACGTCGGCCAGGGTGATGTCGCCACCGGCCGGCGGCGGGTTGTCCGTACCGCACTCCGGTACGCCCGGGAGCTTGTCCTGCGGAACCGAGACGTACACGACGGTGACGTAACCGCCGAGCGCGGGCACGTGTGCCCACCACTCGCTGGTTCCGTCCGAGTTGCTGACCCGGTCGCCGTGCTTCTGACAGTCCACGTCGATCGAGGTGGGTCCGCTCAGCGTACGAACGACCGCGGCGGACAGGTACGCGTCGGCGCGGACGTTGACGCCGCTGCCGTAGGTCGTGAACCCGGTCGCGTACGCGGGTGCGCTGTCGACCAGTGCGGTCGCGGTGATGCCGAGACAGGCAAGAACAGCCGTGAAAAGACGACGCATCGAAGAACTCCTGGGGCGGTAGGAGGAGGCGGTCTTGTGAAAACCTAACCAAGCATTCCCACAATGTCGCCAGTTTCCTCCAAACGTTCGAATACCTCAACCCTTTCCACAACAACTTCATCGCGACAGGCCGTCGTACACTCAGGATCGTCATGGCGAAACCGCGACTCCTCGATGCCGGCCTCGCCGTGCTCATCGCGCTGATCGGCGTCGTCACCCTGCGCGGGCATCAGGCATCGACCGGCGAACAGTTGGCCGCCGTCGCGTACGCCGTGATCGTGAGCTTGCCGCTGGTGTGGCGGCGGTACGCTCCGCTGCCCGTGACCTGGCTGATCGGTCTGCTTGGCGCGGCCGGTCAGCTCTCGCCGATCACTCCCCTGCTGGACGGGCCGTTCCTGCTGTCGTTCGCTGTTGCCGTAGGCACCGTTGGCGCGCTGGACCTTCGGCTGCGATCGATCGGCTGGACCACGCTCGCCGCGCTCCCGGCGTTCGCGATCGCGGCCGCGACGACCCGGGCCGGCAGCGATCTGATCGGTACGGCCGGGTGGCTGGTGCTGGCGTTAACGATCGGGCGGGCGCTGGCCTTCCGGCGTACGGCGCTGACTGCACGGGCTGACGCGGAACGCACCGCGCGCGAGCAGGCGATCGAGCGACGCGTGACCGAGGAACGGCTCGCGATCGCGCGTGATCTGCACGATGTGATCACCCAGTCGGTCGAGGCGGTGTCGATGCAGGCGATGGTCGGACTGCAGCTCTTCGACAGCCGGCCCGACGAGGCGCGGGCGGCGCTGCAGCGGATCCGTACCGCGGGCAGTGGGGCGTCGCGAGAGATCCGGGAACTGCTCGGCGTGCTCCGGAGCGAAGAAACCGGCCCGATGCCGGGTCTGGACGATCTGCCGGAGCTGGTGAAATCGAGCGGTGTTGACGGTCCGCCTGCCAGTTATCAAGTCACCGGAGAACCCCGGCCCGGCGACGCGCTAGCTGCAGTAACCCTGTACCGCGTAACCCAGGAGGCGTTGAACAACACCCGCCGCCACGCTCGGGCCCGCTCCGTACAGGTCGAGCTGACCTGGACAGCCGAGTCGATCGAACTGACCATCACCGACGACGGCACCGGCCCGAATGCTGATGAGTTCAGTGACGGTGGGCATGGGTTGCGCGGGATGCGGGAGCGGCTCGCGCTGGTCGACGGCAGGCTGGAGCTCGGCCCCGGACCGGGCGGCGGCTTTCGCGTCCACGCAACCGTGCCGACTGGGGTGGAGGGTTTGTGATTGGGGTTTTGGTTGTTGATGATCAGGAGCTGGTTCGGAGTGGATTGCGGGCGCTGATTTCGGCTGAGGGCGATCTTGAAGTAGTTGGGGAGGCGGCGGACGGGCCCGCGGGTGTGCGGCTCGCGCGTGCGCTTCGGCCGGATGTCGTGCTGATGGACATCCGCATGCCTGGTGGTGAAGGGCTGGCCGCGACACGAGCAATCACCGACGACCCCGCGCTCGCCGGTACGAAGATCATCGTGCTGACCGGGTACGACACCGACGACTCGGTACTGATCGCGCTGCGTTCAGGCGCGAGCGGGTACCTGCTGAAGGACTTCGAGGCACCCGCGCTCCTGCAGGCGATCCGTACCGCGGCGGCCGGCGACGCGCTGCTCGCCCCGGGTATCGCCCGCCGGATCGCCGCCACCTGGACCCCACCCGGCGCGCCCCGAACCGACCCGGCGACCGAACGCCTGCTCGCCGGCCTGACCGACCGCGAACGCGAAGTACTCGCCCTCGTCGCCCGCGGCCGCACCAACGCCGAACTCGCCGCCGACCTGCACATCAGCCTCGGCACGGCCAAAACCCACGTCAGCCGCATCCTGACCAAGGTCGCCGCCCGCGACCGCGTCCAACTCGTTATCCTTGGCCACCGCGCCGGCCTGGCGGACGCCAACGCGGACCCCAACGCCGCGACCGACCCAGCCTCCTGACGCTCAGCCCGGCCCCGGCGCCTGATCACCCCACCAGCTCGGCACCGTCGATCATCCAGCCGGGTCGGCCTCGCCCTTGTAGGCCGTCAGCGGCTGCCCCGCCAGAAAGCGCGTGATCGCGTTCAGGTACGCCGGCCCGGCCTGCCCGGTGATCCCGTGCCCAGCCCCGGGGATGTACACCATCGTGGCCCCAGGCAACGTATCGCGGTACTCCCGGGTGTCCACCCACGGCACGTAGTCGCACTCGGCCCGCAGCACCAGCGCCGGCGTCTTGAGCGTACGAAGCACCGGCCGCGGATCAGCGATCTGGTCGAAGTCAGCGTTCGTCAACTGATTCGTGTAGAACCCCTGCGGATTGTTGTGCCCCGTACCTTCAGGACCGCCCGTACACCCACCGAGCCCCCGTCCGGTCAGCGCGATCTCATGCAACCGCGAGTCCGCCTCGGCATCGCCTACGACCGCATGCGCCGCCCGCGGATTGATCCCCAGCAACACCGCCTGGAACAAGAACCGCGGCGCCGACACCAACGAGTCGTACCGCTGCTTGTCCGCCCCGGTCAGCCGGTTCCACGGCGACACCTCGGTCTCGGGATGCGCCTTCGGCCAGATCTCACCGGGCGACGTGAAAGCGACCTTCGCGACCCGATCCGGATGCGCGGCCAAGTACTGCGCGGCCAGCGACCCACCCCAGGACTGCCCGATCACAATCATCCGATCGGCCTTGATCGCGGTCCGGACGGTGTCCAGATCGGCAACGTTGCGCGCCACCGTGTACTTGGTGACGTCCTTCAACCGGGTCGACCGCCCAGCGCCGATCTGGTCATAGCTGTAAACGTCGTACCCGGCCGCGTTCAGCTCTTTCGTGCCGTACGGCAGCCCTTCATGCGGCGTACCAGGCCCACCATGCAAGAACACCACCGGAACCGGCTGTCGCGCGTCGCCCGTCGCTGGACTGTGTACGTACGCGAGTCGCGTACCGTCCGGCAACGACCAGAACGCGACCCCAGCCGGGACCGCCGCCACGGGCTGATCCGGGAACGGACGCAGGAACAGCAACGAGAACACGAGCCCCAGCGCAACCGACCACCCAGCCGCGAAGAGCACCCCGCCGCGTAACCGGCCGAGCCGCGCCATCAGCCAGCCGACCAGGAACAGCACCAGCAACCCGGCGCCCAGGAACACCACGGGCACCGGCACCACCGCCGCCATCAGCAGCATCGCGAGCAGGCCGGCCACCGGGGCGACGATCGCGCCCAGGACAACCAGCAGGACCCGCGTACGGTTCGAAGAAGTCACGTCATGACGCTAAGTGACCGAACGATCCGTTGTCGTCAGGCGCGCGACCGACTGCCGTACATCCCGGGATGTACGGCAGTCCGCGCTGAACTACTCGGCCTTCTGCTCGGCCTTCTTCTCCGCCTTCTGTTCCGGCTTCGCGTCCACGCCGGCTTCCTTGCGCTGGGCCGCCGTGATCGCGGCCGGCGCCGCGGTCAGCGGGTCGAACCCACCACCGGACTTCGGGAACGCGATCACGTCCCGGATCGACTCGGTACCGGCCAGCAGCGCGGTGATCCGGTCCCAGCCGAACGCGATCCCGCCGTGCGGCGGCGCGCCGAACTTGAACGCGTCGAGCAGGAAGCCGAACTTCTCGGTCGCCTCCTCGTCGGTCAGACCCATCACCTTGAAGACCCGCTTCTGCACGTCCTCGCGGTGGATACGGATCGACCCACCACCGATCTCGTTGCCGTTGCAGACGATGTCGTACGCGTACGCCAGCGCCGAACCCGGGTCGGTGTCGAACGTGTCCAGCGAATCCGGCTTCGGCGACGTGAACGCGTGATGTACCGCGGTCCAGGCGCCGGAACCGACCGCGACGTCGCCGGCGGCGGTCGCTTCGTCGGCCGGCTCGAACAGCGGCGCATCCACAACCCAGACGAACGACCAGGCCGACTCGTCGATCAGCCCGCCCCGACGGCCGATCTCCAGCCGGGCCGCCCCGAGCAGCGCCCGCGACGACTTGACCGGACCGGCGGCGAAGAAGATGCAGTCACCCGGCTTCGCGCCGACGTGGTCGGCGATGCCCGCGCGCTCTTCCTCGGACAGGTTCTTGGCGACCGGACCGGCCAGCTCACCGTCCTGCCCCACGAGGACATAGGCGAGCCCGCGAGCGCCGCGCTGCTTGGCCCAGTCCTGCCACGCGTCCAGCTGCTTACGCGGCTGGTCCGCGCCGCCCGGCATCACGACCGCGCCGACGTACGGCGCCTGGAACACCCGGAACGGCGTGTTCTTGAAGTACTCGGTGCACTCCACCAGCTCCAGGCCCATCCGCAGGTCCGGCTTGTCGGACCCGAACCGGGCCATCGCCTCGCCGTAGGTCATCCGCGGAATCGGCGTCTGCACCTCGTACCCGACGAGCTTCCACAGCCCGGCCAGGATCTCCTCGGCGAGCGCGATCACGTCGTCCTGGTCGACGAAGCTCATCTCGATGTCGAGCTGGGTGAACTCCGGCTGCCGGTCGGCGCGGAAATCCTCGTCCCGGTAGCAGCGCGCGATCTGGTAGTACCGCTCCATGCCGGCCACCATCAGCAGCTGCTTGAACAACTGCGGCGACTGCGGCAGCGCGTACCAGCTGCCTGGCTGCAGGCGGGCCGGGACCAGGAAGTCGCGGGCGCCTTCCGGCGTCGACCGGGTCAGCGTCGGCGTCTCGATCTCGACGAAGTCGTGCTTGGCCAGTACGTCGCGGGCCGCCTTGTTCACCTCGCTGCGCAGTCGGATCGCCGCACCCGGGCCCTGCCGGCGCAGGTCCAGGTAGCGGTACTTCAGCCGGATCTCCTCGTTCACCGGCGTCGCGTGGTGCTCCTCGACCGGGAACGGCAGCGGCGCGGCCTCGTTCAGTACCTCGACCTCGCTCGCGATGATCTCGATCTCACCGGTCGGCAGGTTCGGGTTCGCGTTGCCCTCCGGGCGCGGCGACACCTCGCCGACGATCTTCAGGCAGTACTCCGACCGCAGCCCGTGCGCGGCCTCCTCGTCCCGGATCACCACCTGGACGGTGCCGCTCGAATCGCGCAGGTCGATGAACGCCACGCCGCCGTGATCGCGCCGCCGCGCCACCCAGCCCGCCAGGATCACGGTCTCGCCGGCGTGGGACGCGCGCAGCGAACCTGCGGAACGGTTACGGATCACGACTTCTCCTCTTCGATGATGCTCGGACGTACGTCTTCGGCGGGCGGCGCCCAGGTCCCGGCATCGGCCGGCACCTGCTCACCACTCCGGATGTCCTTCACTTCGGCGCCGTCGCCGGTACTGAACCAGACGAACGGAATCCCGCGCCGATCGGCGAACTTGATCTGCTTCCCGAACTTTGCCGCCGCCGGCGCGACCTCGACCGGAATCCCGCGGCCGCGGAGCCGGCTCGCCGTCCGCATCGCCTCCGGCCGGTCGTCCTCCGAGTTCAGCGCGATCAGCACGGCGGTCGGCGTACGCCGGCTCGCGCGCACCAGGCCCTTGCCGACCAGCCGGTGCACGAGCCGCGACACCCCGATCGAAATCCCGACCCCGGGGTACGTCGTCTTGCCGTCCGACGCGAGCGAGTCGTACCGTCCGCCGGAGCAGATCGACCCGTACCCCTCGTCGCCGATCAGCTGGGTCTCGTAGACCGTGCCGGTGTAGTAATCGAGACCGCGGGCGACCTTCAGGTCAGCCACCAGCAGGCCCGGCGCGTGCTCGCTCGCCGCGGTCATGATCCGCGACAACCGCTCGAGACCCTCGTCGAGTACGTCGTGCCGCACGCCCAGCGCGCGCACCTGATCCGCGAAGGACGCGTCCGTACTCGAGATCTCGGCCAGCCGCAGCACCTGCTTCGCGGTCTCCGCCGACAGCCCGGCCGCGGTCAGCAGGTCCGTGACCTTGTCCGGGCCGATCTTGTCCAGCTTGTCGACGACCCGGAGCGTACCGACGATGTCCTCGATGCCGAGGCCGCGGTAGAAGCCCTCCGGGATCTGCCGCGTGTTCACCTGAATCCGGAACGCCGGGATCGGCAGCTTGCGGAACGCGTCCGCGATCACCAGCGGCAGCTCGGCCTCGTAGTGGAACGGCAGCTCGCCGCTGTCGATGATGTCGATGTCCGCCTGGGTGAACTCGCGGTACCGGCCCTCCTGCGGCCGCTCACCACGCCACACCTTCTGGATCGAGTAGCGCCGGAACGGGAACACCAGCTTCCCGCTGTGCTCCAGTACGTACCGGGCGAACGGCACGGTCAGGTCGAAGTGCAGCCCGAGGGCCGCGTCCTCATCGGCGTTCGCGGCCAGCCGGCGTACGCCGTAGATCTCCTTGTCGGCGTCCTCGCCCTGGTTGGACAGGCGCTCGACCGGCTCGACCGCGCGGTTCTCGACGGACGCGAAACCGTGCAGCTCGAACGTCTCCCGGATGGTGTCGAGGAACTCCAGCTCGACGATCCGGTCACTCGGTAGGAATTCGGGAAACCCGCTCAGTGGGGTCACCTTGCTGCTCATATGTTCTGAATCTCCAGGTCCTGCAAGTAGGGGTTGGTCGCCTTCTCCCGGCCGATCGTGGTCTGGCCACCATGACCCGGCAGGACGACGATCTCGTCGCGCATCGGCAGGATCTTGGTGGCCAACGTATGCAGCATCGCCGGATGATCGCCGCCAGGCAGATCCGTCCGGCCGATCGACCCGGCGAACAACACGTCACCGGAGAACAGCACGGCCGGTACGTCCTCCGGCCCGTCGTACGGCGTGGTGAACGTGACCGAACCCCGGGTGTGCCCGGGGGTGTGGTCGACGGTGAAGTCCAGGCCCGCGAGCTGGACGCGCTGCCCGTCGGTCAGCTCGGCGACCTCGTCCGGCTCGGCGAACTCGTGCTTGCCGCCGAGCAGCATCCGGGCCGTCTCCGGGCTGACCCCGGCCATCGGATCGGCCAGCAGGTGCCGGTCGTCCGGGTGAATCCAGGCGGTCGCGTCGTACGTACCGCAGACCGGGAGGACCGAGAACATGTGGTCGATGTGACCGTGCGTGAGCAGCACCGCGACCGGTTTCAGCTTGTTCTCCCGGACCACCTGCTCGACCCCCGCGGCGGCGTCCATCCCCGGGTCGATGACGAGGCATTCCGCGCCCTGGCCGGTGGCGACGACGTAGCAGTTCGTACCCCACGACCCCGCGGGGAACCCGGCGATGAGCACGACACACCTTCCTGGAACGGTTCGGGACCCACCAAGGCTACCGGTCTGCGTACGGTGAGAACGAACCGGATTGTGACGCAACACCGTTGCGCCTGAGCTGGGAGTTTGTGATTGTTCAGGGATAAGCGTCGAGATACGGGCTCGACGCGCCCGGACAGGCCCTGTTCGCGCGGTTGGACCGGGGACTGACCAGAATGGGCATGAGCGCAGTGCATACCGCCGGAAGGGGCGAGTTGTGGCCGGAGAGAACTGGGGCCGGGTAGCCGAGGACGGAACGGTCTTCGTACGGACGAAGGACGGTGAACGGGCGGTCGGCCAGTGGCCGGACGCGAACCCCGAAGAAGCACTCGCCTTCTACACCCGCCGGTACGACGCGCTGGCGTTCGAGGTGGAACTGCTGGAACAGCGCGTCCAGGCCGGTACCGTCTCGCCCGACGACGCCCGCGCCGCGGTGAAGAAGGTCAGCAGCGCCCTCGAGGACGCGCAGGCGGTCGGCGACCTGGACGGCCTCCGCGGCCGGCTCGAGGCGCTGTCCCCGCTGGTCGCGCAGCAGCGCGAACGCCGCAAGGCCGAACGCGCCGCGAAGGTCGAGGAAGCCCGCTCCGCGAAGACCAAGATCGCCACCGAGGCCGAAACCATCGCGGCCGGTACGGACTGGCGGCACGGCGTCACCCGCCTGCGGGAGCTGCTCGAAGAGTGGAAGGCCCTTCCCCGGCTCGACAAGTCGTCCGACGACGAGTTGTGGCACCGGTTCTCGTCGGCGCGCACCACGTACACGCGCCACCGCAAGCAGCACTTCGCCGAGCTCTCCTCCAAGCGTGAAGAGGCCGCGGTGGTGAAGGAACGGCTCGCCGCCGAAGCGGAGACGCTCGCGTCGTCCACCGACTGGGGCCCGACCTCCGGCCGCTTCCGGGACCTGATGCGGCAGTGGAAAGCCGCCGGCCCCGCGCCGCGCGAGGTCGACGACAAGCTCTGGGCGCGCTTCCGGGCCGCGCAGGACCTGTTCTTCGGCGCCCGCGACGCCGTCCAGGCCGAAGAGAACGCCGAACAGATCGAGAACCTGCAGGCCAAGGAGGCCCTGCTGGCCGAGATCGAAGGCATCCTCCCGGTCAGCGACGCCAAGGCCGCCCGCGACCAGCTCCGCGACTACCTGGACCGCTGGGACCAGATCGGCAAGGTCCCGCGCGACTCGATGCGCGCCATCGACGGCCGCCTGCGCGCCGTCGAACAAGCCGTCAAGTCCGCCGAGGACGAGGTCTGGAACCGCAGCAACCCCGAGGCCCGCGCCCGCGCCGAAGCCACCGTCAAACAACTCCAGTCGCTGATCGCCGACCTGGAGAAACAGGCCGCGAAGTACGAGTCCCAGGGCAACACCCGCAAAGCCACCGAAGCCCGCGAAGCCATCACCGCCCGCCGCGAATGGCTCACCCAGGCCCAAAACGCCCTCACCGACTTCAGCTGAGACAGGTGACGCGCACCCGCGCGTCACCTGTGGACAACTTCAAGCACCGAACCAGGTCTTCGGGCGATCCTGTCCGCATGCTCCCCGCCGACTTCCCATACTTCTTCTGCGGCCTCCCCTTCCGCGCACACCAGGTGGGCCGAAAACTCAACTGGCTGCTCGCCCAAGGAGACATCCGCCAACTCATCCCGGGGATCTACGTAGACACCCGGGTGCCTGACACCGTGCAGTTGCGAGCGGACGCGCTGCAGCTCCTCGTACCCGCCGACGCCACCGTCTGCGGCCGCGCCGCCGCCTGGCTGCACGGCATCGACACCACCGCGCTGGGCCCTGACACGTTCCGGCCGCAATGGACCTTCGCCGAGCGCCCAAGTACCGAAATCCACGGCCTGAAGGTCACCACCCGAGCCGCCACCGCGATCGAGCTCGCACGCCATCTCCCGCGCCCGTTCGCGCTCTCGGCCGTGGACGCGCTGCTCCGGTCCGGCATGCGAGCGCAGGACCTCGAAGCCGCCGCAGCCAGGTACTTCGCGCCTGACAGCACCTCACAAGCAGCCCAACTCCTGCGCCTGGCCGACGGCCGCGCCGCCTCCCCCGCCGAATCCTGGCTCCGGCTGCGCCTGTTCGACGCCGGCTTCCCCCGCCCCGAGCTACAGGTGCCCGTTGAAGGCCACGGCCGGGCGTACCGCCTGGACCTCGGCTACCCCGATCGCCCGGTGGATGGCCGGCGCCTGGGGCTGGAGTACGACAGTGACCAGTGGCACTCGTCTACCCGCCAGCAACTCCGCGACGAAACCCGCCGCACCGAACTGGACACCCTCGGCTGGCACATCCTCCAAATCCGCCGCCCCGACCTCTGGGGCTCCTACCCAGCCCTAGAACTAGCCGTAGGCGCCTTCCTCTGCCAACACCCCCGCCTCCCCCGCCGCTGGTAGCCCCCCGTACCGAACAACGGGTAGTGCCTGGGCACGCCCAGCACACCTGAGCGCAATCGTGGCCAGGTCGTACGCCGCACACGCACTACACCCACCGCCTGACGCAGCAACCCTGTCGTCCACACGGCTGGCCGGCGGTGCGCCGAACGACAGGTGGTACCCGGGCGGCAGCTAGTACACCCGAGCACGGCAGCCGACGGCGCGTACGGTGTACGCGGGTGTACTACCTGTTGTACTGCGCGTTGCGCCGGTGGGCGGCGGTTTTGTTCCGGAAAGGGGTGGCGCCCGGGGTTGCGCCGGGCGCCACGGGGCTGGGTTAGGCGTGGGGGGGGGTGGGTTTACCTCGTACACCGGGAACTGATGCTCACGCCGGACAACCGCGCCCACCTGATCGAACCGGCCGCGACCGCCGGAACCATCGGCCTCGCCTGGGAGTGGGACTAGGTCCGGAACCCGGCGTGTACGTGGTCGTGGTGGGTGCGGTCGGAGAAGAAGGCGGCGCCGCTCAACTGATAGGGACCGCCAACGTTGTACGAGCCAATGGATTCGGCGGCGTGCATGTAGCCGGTGATCAGCGATCGGGAGGTCGTTGGTGACACCACCGCACGGCCGTTGAGCTGCCAGGTGTCGAAGGCGCGGCCGCGCGGGTGGTCGCTCGGGCGGGTGGTGCCGAAGACGTCGAGCGGGTGCCCGGAACGGATCACGCTGACGCCGATCCGGTAGGTCTTGGCGAGTTCCAGCATCGTGGTCAGGACGCTGTCGTGGACCTGACCGGAGCGGATGTCGGCGGCTGACGCGGGCGGCAGGGTGATCTGCCCGTTGCTCAGCACCTGCCGGGCCGCGGTCGACAATGCGGTGATCGCCTTGCCGGGCTGGGCCGGGTGCAGCGCGGTGACTCGCCAACTGCCGTTGGTTTTGCTGAGGCGTACGTCGACCGTGGTGCCGCCGGTGATCACCTTGCCGCCGGAGATGGTGTACACGCGGCACGGTACGAGCACGCTGGCCGTGTCGGTCAGGATGCCGCCGTACTGGGCGTCGATGACGTCGACCGCGGACCGCGTACCGGCCGGTTGCAGCAGCTTCACCACCGCCGCGACGGCAACCGCCTTCGCGGCCGGCTCGATCTCACCCGCCCCGGGCGTCCAGGCACGAACAGCCGGCAAAGCAACCGCCGGCACCGAGCTAACAGGCGCGGAGGTGGCAGGCGCCGAGCCAGGAGATGCCGAAGGCGCCGAGGAGGGTGCTGGTGCCGAGGAGGCGGGCGCTGAAGTGGGCGGCGCGGTTGCCGAGGTGCTGCCGCCGGAAGCACTGCATCCCGCCAGCACCCCAGTCCCACCGATCAACAACACCCGCCGCCCGAAACCACCCATACCTGCTGTCCTACTGCGTCACCCGATAAACGTCGAACACGCCCTCCACCGACCGCACCGCCTTCAACACGTGACCCAGATGCGTAGGATCACCCATCTCGAACGTGAACCGCGACTTCGCGATCCGGTCCCGGGTAGTAGTCAGCGCCGCCGACAAGATGTTCACGTGATAGTCGGAAAGCACCCGCGTGATGTCCGACAGCAACCGCGCCCGATCCAGCGCCTCGACCTGGATAGCCACCAGGAACACCGACTGAGCAGTAGGCGCCCACTCGACCTCGACGATCCGCTCCGGCTGGGTCTTCAGGTTCTCCACGTTGGCGCAGTCGGCCCGGTGTACGGAAACACCCGCGCCCCGGGTGATCCAGCCGATGATCTCGTCACCAGGCACCGGCGTACAGCACCGGGCGAGCTTCGAGAGGACGTCCGTCGCGCCCTTGACGATCACACCGGCGTCGCCGCGCGCGGTCCGTTTCCGCCGCTCGCGGGACTGCGGCAGCCGCAGGCCTTCGGCCAGGTCCTCGGCCGCGCCCTCCTCGCCACCGTACGTCTCGATCAGGCGGCGTACGACCGCCTGCGCGCTCACGTGCTGCTCGCCGACGGCGGCGTACAGGCCGGTCACGTCCGGGTAGCGCAGCGAGTTCGCCACCGCGGTGAGGGTTTCGTGCGACAGCAGCCGCTGCAGAGGCAGGCCCTCCTTGCGGAGCTGTTTCGCGATCGCGTCCTTGCCGTGTTCGATCGCCTCGTCCCGGCGCTCCTTGGAGAACCAGTGCTTGATCTTGTTCCGCGCGCGCGGGCTCTTGACGAACGTCAGCCAGTCACGCGACGGCCCCGCGCCCTGCGCCTTCGAGGTGAACACCTCGACGACGTCGCCGTTCTCGAGGGTGCTCTCCAGCGGCACCAGCCGCCCGTTCACGCGGGCGCCGATGCAGCGGTGCCCGACCTCGGTGTGCACGGCGTACGCGAAGTCGACCGGTGACGAACCGACCGGCAGCGACATCACGTCACCGCGCGGCGTGAAGACGTACACCTCGGCGTTGTTGATCTCGAAGCGCAGCGAGTCCAGGAACTCTGACGGGTCCGACGTCTCGCGCTGCCAGTCGACGAGCTGCCGCACCCAGGGCATGTCGTTCGGCCCGCCGATGTCGGTGCTCGGCGTGGCCGGCACCACGGAGGTCGGGTCCTCCTTGTACTTCCAGTGCGCGGCGATGCCGTACTCGGCGCGGCGGTGCATCGAGAACGAGCGGATCTGCAGCTCGACCGGCTTGCCCTGCGGACCGATCACCGTGGTGTGCAGCGACTGGTACATGTTGAACTTCGGCATCGCGATGTAGTCCTTGAACCGGCCGGGGACCGGGTTCCAGCGCGCGTGCATGATGCCGAGGGCGGCGTAGCAGTCCCGGACCGACTCGACCAGGACCCGGATGCCGACCAGGTCGTAGATGTCCCCGAACTCGCGGCCGCGGACGATCATCTTCTGGTAGATCGAGTAGTAGTGCTTCGGCCGGCCGGTGACGGTGGCCTTCACCTTGGCCGACCGCAGGTCCTCGTGCACCTGGTCGATCACGGTCGCCAGGTACTCGTCCCGGGACGGCGCGCGCTCGGCGACCAGGCGGACGATCTCGTCGTACACCTTCGGGTGCAGGGTCGAGAAGGACAGGTCCTCGAGCTCCCACTTGATCGTGTTCATACCCAGCCGGTGCGCCAGCGGGGCGTAGATCTCCAGCGTCTCGCGGGCGATCCGCTCCTGCTTCTCCTGCCGGAGCGAGCCGAGCGTACGCATGTTGTGCAGCCGGTCGGACAGCTTGATCACCAGGACCCGGATGTCCTTCGACATCGCGACCACCATCTTGCGGATGGTCTCGGCCTGCGCGGACTCGCCGTACCGCACCTTGTCCAGCTTGGTGACGCCGTCGACCAGCATGGCGATCTCTTCGCCGAAGTCACGGGTCAGATCCTCGACCGTGTACGGCGTGTCCTCGACCGTGTCGTGCAGCAGGGCCGCGCAGAGCGTGGTCGGGGTCATACCGAGCTCGGCCAGGATGGTGGCGACGGCGAGCGGATGGGTGATGTACGCGTCGCCGCTCTTGCGCATCTGGCCGGTGTGGTATTTCTCCGCCGTCCGGTACGCCCGCTCGATCATGCCGAGATCGGCCTTCGGGTGGGTCGCGCGGACCACCCGGAACAACGGCTCGAGCATCGGCGCCCGGTTCGGGTGCCGGGTGCCGCCGAGGCGGGCCAGCCGGGCCCGGACCCGGGCCGGGGCGATCCGTGGCGGTTGCTGGCCAGGAGGCGGTGACACGGGTGGCGGCGACACGGGCGCCGGGCGCACCGGTGACGGCGCGCGCGGAGGCTCCGGCGGTACTGCATTCGGTACCGCTGAAGTCATTGCCGGGTCTTCGCCCACGCTGTGTCCCTCCGCCGACAGACCACCAGTCTAGAGGCCCGCGCCCAACGCGGCAGACCCACCTGTGGACAACACGCCGGGTCAACGAAACGTCACGGCCTGTTCGGAAAATACTTACCGGAAGGCAACGATCCGGCCAGGTCGCACTGACCTGGCCGGATCGGTCGTTCAAACGGTGACGAGCGCGCTGACTTCCTCGCCCTGCAGGCGTTCCCGGCCCGGCAGGAACGACAGCTCGAGCAGCACCGCCGTGCCGATCACCTTGGCGTCGCAGCGGCGGATCAGCCGCAGGCATGCCTCGACGGTGCCGCCCGTGGCCAGTACGTCGTCGATGACCAGCACGCGGTCACCGGGTACGAACGCGTCCTGGTGTACTTCGATCGTTGCCTCGCCGTACTCCAGCGCGTACGACTCCTCGTACGTCGCCGCCGGCAGCTTGCCCTTCTTCCGTACCGGCACGAACCCGGCGCCGAGCGCGAGCGCGACCGGGGCGGCCAGGATGAACCCGCGCGCCTCGATCCCGACCACCTTGTCGACCACCACGCGCCCGTCGTCGTCCTTGCCGAACGCCGCCAGCGCCTCCACGACCTGCGTGAACCCGGTGTGATCGGCGAGCAGCGGGGTGATGTCCTTGAACACCACCCCCGGCTTCGGATAGTCCGGAATGTCCCGGATGCCGTCGGCGAGGACCCGCTCCAGCGTCCGCATCACTTACCGCGCTTCGAGCGCGGCTTGCGAGTCGGCTGCGGGCGTCCGGCCGCGGCCGCCTTCATCGGGCGCGCCGACGGCGTCGGCGCCGAGCCAGTGGCCCGCTCCGCCTTCCGTGGCGTGTCCTGCACCGCTGTACGGGACGCGGCGCCGGCGGTCGCGACCGCCGCCGGAGCGGCCGCGGCGGCAGCTACCTGCGCCTTCTTCGAGGCCACCCGCTTGCTCAGCGCCTGCATCCCCGGCTCGCGCTCCTTGAACACCGCGAGCAGCGACGGGGCGATGAAGATCGACGAGTACGCACCGACGGCGATACCGACGAACAACGCCAGCGAGAGGTCCTTCAACGGCCCGGTGCCGAGCACGACCGTACCGACGACCAGAATCGCGCCGACCGGAAGCAGTGCGGTGACCGTCGTGTTGATCGACCGGACCACCGTCTGGTTCACGGCCAGGTTGGTGGCGTCCGAGTAGGTGAACCGGTTCGACCCGGTGATACCGCGGGTGTTCTCCCGGACCTTGTCGAACACGACCACGGTGTCGTACAGGGAGTAACCGAGAATCGTCAGTACGCCGATCACCGTCGCGGGCGTCACGTCGAAGCCGATCAGCGCGTACACACCGACCGTGATCGTGACGTCGTGGATCAACGCGATGATGGCCGCCATCGAGGCTTTCGCCTCGCGGAAGTACAGCCAGATCACCGCGAACACCAGCACCAGGAACACGATCAGCGCCACGATCGCCTTGTCCGCGATCTGCTGACCCCAGGACGCGCCGATCTGCTGCGACGTGACCTGTTCGGACGGTACGCCCGCCTCCTTGGCGATCGCGTCCCGGACCCGGCCGATGTCGTTCTGCTCCAGCGGCTTGGTCTGGACCCGGACCTTGTCGTTGTTGATCGTGGTCACGACCGGGTCGCCGAGGCCCTTGGCGTTGGTCGCCTTCACCACGTCGCCGAAGTCCTGCACGGTGGCATCGGTGACCTTGACCTTCGCCTCGTACTCGACGCCGCCGCGGAACTCGATACCGAGCGCCAGGCCGCGGGCGAACAGGCCGCCGAGCGAGATCACGACCAGCGCGATCGAGAGGCCGAACCAGAACTTGCGGTGGCCGATGAAGTCGTAGGAGACCTCGCCGCGGTGCAGCTTGGCACCGATCTGTCCGAGCTTCGACATCAGATCTCGCCTCCCACCGGCTTGCGCGTCGGCGTCTTCGGCTTCCGGGCCGGCCGGGCCGACGGTTTCGTCTGGCCTGGCAGTCGTTCGACGCCGAGATGCTCGGGATCGAGGCCGGACAGCTTGTGGCCGTGGCCGAAGAAGTCGGTCCGGGCCAGCAGCGTGACCACCGGCTTGGTGAACAGGAAGACCACCACCAGGTCGATCAGCGTGGTCAGGCCGAGCGTGAACGCGAAGCCCCGGACGCTGCCGATCGCCAGCACGTACAGCACGATCGCGGCCAGCAGCGAGATCGAGTCCGCCGCGATGATGGTGTGCTTGGCGCGGGCCCAGCCGGTCTCCACCGAGGACCGCAGACTGCGGCCTTCCCGCACTTCGTCACGGAGCCGTTCGAAGTAGATGATGAACGAGTCCGCGGTGATGCCGACGGCAACGATCAGACCGGCGATACCGGCCAGCGTCAGGGTGAACCCGATCGCCTTGCCGAGCAGGATCACCAGCGATCCGGTCAGGACGCCGGCGGCCCCGAGGGACAGTACGACGACCAGGCCGAGACCGCGGTAGTACAGGAAGCAGAACAGCACCACCAGGCCGAGGCCGATCAGACCGGCCCAGATGCCCGCGGACAGCTGGTCACCACCGAGCTGCGGCGACACCGTCTCCACCGAGGAGATGTCGAACTTGACCGGCAGCGAACCGTACTTCAGCACGTTCGCCAGGTCGCGGGCCTCGGACTCGGTGAACGTACCGGTGATCTCGGCCTGACCACCCGGGATCGGGTTGTTCACGCTCGGGGTCGAGATGGTCTCGCCGTCCAGCACGATCGCGAACAGGTTCTGGCCCTGGCCGCGCTGCGAGATCGCGGTGGTGGCCTTCAGGAACTTGTCGCCACCGGCGCCGGTGAACTTCAGGTTGACCTGCCACTGCAGGCCGTTCTGCGGGATGCCGGCGCTCGCGTCCGACAGGTCCGTACCGGCCATGATCGCCGGGCCGAGCAGGTACTTGTACTGCTTGTTCCGGTCGCAGGAGAACAGCGGCTGGCTCGGCGAGTCGCTCTGCTTGTCACCGCACTTGTACGCCGCGAACCCGGCCTGCGTGGCCGCGTCCGGCGTGTACTTCAGCGGGTCGCCGTTCGTGGCCGGCGTACTTGGCGTCGCGGCCGGCGTGCTCGGCGCCGAACTCGGCGCCGCGCTGGGCTTCGGCGTGGCACTGGGGGTCGGCGTCGCGTCGGCCAGCACGCTGCTCCAGCCCCGGCCCTTCGGCGTGGCGCTCGGGGTGCCGGGCTTGACGGTGGCACTCGGCTTCGGCGTCGTACTGGCCTTCGGCGTGGTGCTCGGCTTCGGGGTGGTACTGGGTTTCGGGGTGGTGCTGGGTTTCGGCGTCGTACTGGGCGGGGTCGCCGGGGCGACCTGGTCCGCGCTGTAGACGATCCGGAAGTAGAGCAGGGCGGTCTGACCGACCTGCTCCACCAGGGATTCCTTCGTGGCACCGGGGACAGCCACATTGATGTGGGTACCGCCGGAGGTGGTGATGTCGGACTCCGCGACGCCGGCACCGTTGACCCGCTGGCCGATGATGTTCTTGGCCTCGTTCAGCTGGTCGGCGGTGACCTTCCCGCTGCCGTCGAGCGTGCTGGCGGTCAGCGTGATGGTGGTGCCACCACGCAGGTCCAGGCCGAGCTTCGGCTTCCAGGTCTTGGTCAGCGCCATGATCCCGAACAGCAGGACCACGACCACCGCCAAGGCGATCAGGCTCCGCCCGGGGCGGGTGGGTGAACTCGTTGCCACGTCAGTTTCAACCTTTGTACTTCTGGGCGCGCCACACCGTCACCGGACATCCCGAGCACCGAATCATCACAGGCACTGGATCATCACCGGGGGCCGAACACCGCGCCACAGGCCGTTGGGACGGAAATCAGTTCTCGGTGTGCGTCGGCGGCAGCTTCGGCGCGTCCTGCACCTTGCCGTCCGCCTTCGCCGCGGCCTGGTCGCGCGCCGTGTCCGGTACGTCGACCTTCTCGGCCTCGGCCTGGTCGCCGGCCTGGTCGCCGGCGGACTCGCCGTCGGCGGTCGGCCGCGCGTCGGCGGTGGCCGGGGCGGCGTCGGCGGCGGTCACCTCGTCGGTGGTGTCCTCTTCCGGGATCACCCGGCCGATCGCGGCCTTGACGACCTGGATCAGCACGCCGTCGGAGATCTCCAGCGTCACGTACTCGTCGTCGGTCTCTTCGACGATGCCGACCATTCCGCTGGTGGTGATCACCTTGGTGCCCGGGGTGAGCGCGGCGACCGTCTTTGCCTGCCGGTCACGCTGCTTACGCTGCGTGCGGCTCATGAACCAAATCATTCCGACGATCAGGATCAGCGGCAGCAGCAGCGTGATGCCGCCACCCCCGGAGGAGGCCATCGGTACGGCGAGGAGTTGCATCGGGTCTCAGAATCCTTCGTCGGGTCGGGTGTACGGGCGTCCCGCACGCTCTGCTGAAGCGCGCAGGTCGCAGCGGAATGACCTGCAGGTCAGGCCACCGGGGAGTCTAACCCTGAGCGGCAACAAGTGCCTCATGACACCGGGTCACGTTTGCGTTACTCGCCCTACTGGCCTACTGAGTGTCTACGTACCGGCACCGGCAGTCGTTCCCCGGCGGCTTCACTGTTCAATTGCGGCCGAACTGTTGAACAACGGCTCAGTCCTCGTCGGTCTCGAAAAGCGTGTCCGCGAAGGTCGCGCCCTTCGGTACCTTGAGGCCGATGTGCCGCCAGGCGGCGGGTGTCGCGACGCGGCCACGCGGCGTACGCGCCAGGTACCCGGACCGGACCAGGAACGGTTCGGCCACCTCTTCCACGGTCTCACGTTCTTCGCCGACCGCAACCGCGAGCGTGGAAAGACCGACCGGACCGCCGCCGAACCGCCGGCACAGCGCGTCCAGCACCGACCGGTCCAGCCGGTCCAGGCCCATCTTGTCGACCTCGTACAGATCCAGGGCCGCCTTCGACAGCGCGAGCGTGATGATCCCGTCCGCGCGGACCTCGGCGTAGTCGCGGACCCGGCGGAGCAGCCGGTTCGCGATCCGGGGCGTACCGCGGGACCGGGACGCGATCTCGGTCGCGCCTTCCGCGGTGATGTCGACCTCCAGCAGGGCCGCCGACCGGTTCACGATCTTCTCCAGCTCGGCCGCCTCGTAGAACTCCAGGTGCCCGGTGAACCCGAACCGGTCCCGCAGCGGACCCGGCAGCAGACCGGCCCGGGTGGTCGCCCCGACCAGCGTGAACGGCGGAATCTCCAGCGGGATCGCGGTCGCGCCCGGCCCCTTGCCGACGATCACGTCGACCCGGAAGTCCTCCATCGCCATGTACAGCAGCTCTTCGGCCGGCCGGGACATCCGGTGGATCTCGTCCAGGAACAGCACTTCGCCCTCGCTCAGCCCCGACAGGATCGCGGCCAGATCGCCGGCGTGCTGGATCGCCGGGCCGCTGGTGACGCGCAGCGGCGCGGACATCTCGGCGGCGATGATCATCGCCAGCGTCGTCTTCCCGAGCCCCGGCGGGCCGGAGAGCAGCACGTGGTCAGGCGTGCGGTTCCGGCCGCGGGCCGCGTGCAGCACCAGCTCGAGCTGCTCGCTGACCCGCCGCTGCCCGCCGAACTCGCCGAGCGTACGCGGGCGCAGCGCCGACTCGATCTTGCGTTCCTCGAGGTCCACGGCATCCGCGGAGACCAGCGGCCGTACGTTGTCTTCCATTCGTTACGCCTTGGACAGCACGCGGAGCGCGGCGCGGAGCAGGTCGGGAACCGACGGGTTGGGGCTGTCCGCGGCCAGCGGAGACACCGCCGTGACCGCGTCCTCGGCATCCCGCGCGGACCAGCCGAGACCGACCAGGCCGGCCTGCACCTGATCCCGCCAGGCCTCCTGAGCCTGCAGCGGCCGGCCGGTCACCGTCTTGGACGGCGCGCCGATCTTGTCCTTCAGCTCCAGCACTATCCGCTGCGCGCCCTTCTTGCCGATGCCCGGGACCTTCACCAGCACGGCGAGGTCCTCGGTCGCGACCGCGTGCCGCAGCTGGTCCGGACTCAGCACCGCCAGCGCGGCCTGCGCCAGCTTCGGACCCACGCCGGAAGCGGTCTGCAGCAGCTCGAAGGTCTGCTTCGCGTCGTCGTCGGCGAACCCGTACAGCGTCAGGGAGTCCTCACGAACCACCATCGAGGTCGAGATCCGCGCCTCCTGCCCCGGCCGCAACCCGGCCAGCGTGCCCGGATCGCAGTACACCAGCAGGCCGACTCCACCGACCTCGACCACCGCACTGTCCACCCCGACGGCCGCCACCGGCCCCCGCACGAACGCGATCATCCCCAACCACCAAACCCTTCAACACCACAAACCACGAACCCACCGCCGACCCTGCGTTTGCCTGTGGGACGGCTCATCTTTTGCCCTGCTGGGCTGCGACGGCTGCGCGGAGGCGGGCTACCTGCAGACGTGATTGTGCTTCGGCGGCGGCTTCCAGGTTCGACCGGCCCGCGGCGGCTTGCTGCAGCTTGGTGGTCACGGCGCCGCGCCAGACATGGCAGATCGCCAGCGCCAGCGCGTCCGCCGCGTCGGCCGGCGTCGGCCGCTCGCTCAAGCGGAGAATCCGGGTGACCATCGTCGTCACCTGCTCCTTGTCCGCCCGCCCGGACCCGGTGACCGCCGCCTTCACCTCGCTCGGCGTATGCAGCGCCACCGGCAACCCCCGCCGCGCGGCAACCACCATCGCCACCCCGGACGCCTGCGCCGTACCCATCACCGTCCGCACGTTGTGCTGCGCGAACACCCGCTCGACCGCGACCGCGTCCGGCTGATGCCGCGCGATCCACTCGTCCAGCTCGGCCTCGATCCGGACCAGCCGCTTGGACACGTCCAGGTCGGCCGGCGTCCGGATCACGCCCACGGCAACCAGCGCCGGCGGCTTCCCCGGCGTCCCCTCGACCACACCGAGGCCACACCGAGTCAGTCCCGGGTCGACGCCGAGCACCCGCATGGACCACCTCCGAACGTTTGTTCGACAACCCTAGTCGGAGCGACCACACGGACAGAAATCGACGCGCCGACTCAGAAGTAGTCGAGCACGTACGGCTCAGACCCCCCGAACACCGCATCCAGCACCGCGTCCACGGCACCCGAATCAGCACCCTCAGCCACAGGTACGCCACCAGCCGCGAGCCCCGCGGCGCGCAGGGTTGCCATCGGTGTACCGGCGTACAGGGCGGCGAGACCCCGCGGCCCGAGCCGAACCGCATCACCCGGCGCCCGAGGCGCCGCGCCTACCGCACCTCCTGCACCTCCCGCGCCTCCCGCGCCTACCGCACCTCCCGCGCCTGCCGAGGTCGGCGTGCTCTCGGTCGTCGCGGTGCTCGACGTCGATTCGGCTGGGGCGAGGCGGCCGGTGCCGTTGGTGACTGACAGCTGCCAGTCCCCGGCGTTCTTCGGCAGCTCGGGGTCGTCGATGCGCAGGCCGAGCTCCGCGGTGACACCCGCCGGGAATCCACGCCCCGCGATCGCGGCCGGCGCGTCGACCAGCCGCAGCATCCAGCGGTTGATCCGCGTATCGGCCTCCGCCTCGTGCTCGGCCATCAGGTGAATCGGATCGAACGGTGCGCAGAACGCCTGCACGCTCTTCGCGATCGACGCTCCGGACCCGACCGTCGCCCACAGCGCGCGGGCGGTCTCCTCGGAACCGGCGATCAACTCGTCCACCGCCAGATTCCCGTCGGACCAGTTGTAGACCACGAACCCGTCATCGGCGACGTACGCGAAGTTGTCCTCGTCGTCCAGCCACGACTCGATCTCACTCAACGGCCAGATCAGCGGACCACTCGACCGGCGTGCGGCATGCGCCTGTCCCGCCAGGTCGATCAGGAGTTGCGCGTCGGCCTTCGTGGCCTTTCGTACCGGCACGTTCTTGCCGCCGAGCGTACGCAGATCGGCAGCCTCGAAGGAGAACTTGTACCTGTTGCCGGCGAACTCGTACCCGAGATGCCGGTACAGCACGGTGGTCGCCGGGTAGAGCGCTGTCAGCGGGTAGCCCTTGTCGGCGCAGCGGTCCAGTACGCCGCGCATCAGCAGGCTGCCGACACCACGCCCGCGGTACTCCGGGGCGACCACGACACCGGCCACACCACCCATCGGTACGCGCCGGCCGTGCCACCACTGCTCGAACGGCCAGATCCGCGCGGCCGCGACCAGTCGATCCCCGTCCACCACACCGAGCAGCCGGCCGTCGTCCAGGAACGGACGAGCGTTCTTCTGCCACTCCTCCCGATCCCCACCCGGTCCGAACGACCGGATCCGAACCTCCCACACGGCGTCCAACTGCTCCGCGACAACATCCACCACCCGCAACCCAGTCACCCCCAGACCCTACGTCCAACCAGCCCGCCCCCGCCGACCAATTTCCAGCACGCAGGTGATGATTTATGTCTTCTTGGCAGTCACCCAGAGGTGGATCGTGCCCTCGACGACGACCGTCCCGTCGGCGCGCGTCGCGCGCACCCGTACCGGCACATCCGGCCCGGCTTCCCACGCGTCCGGATCGGTCTCGGCCGTGCAGGTCAGGTCCGAGGTCGACTTCGCCAGGTACGCGACCTCCATCCCCTTCGGCAACCACCGCTTCCCCGGCGGCACCGTCGCCTCCGCCAGCGCCCCCATCGCCGCCTCCAACCCGTTGCAGACGGCAATCGCATGCACGGTCCCGAGGTGATTCAGCACCGCCCGCCGCTTCCGCACCGTCAACGCCGCGTAGTTCGCCCCCACCTGCACGAACCGAGGCCGAACCGACCGAAAGTACGGCGCCTTCCAGGCAAACCCCCAAGAAAACACCCACTCCCCACCCGGCACCCCCCGCAACCGCTCCCACAACCCCAGCACCTGGCTACCCATCCCCCAAGGTTACCCACCAGTCACATCCTGCGTGAACCGCCCACCTGGCACCAAGCGGGCACTCCCCGAAACGACAGGCCCGCCACTGTCCGGGTACGTACTGCCGGATATCCACCGTTCTTGTGGGTTCTCCACCGATACACCAGTGGAGAACCCACAACACGGATGGATAACCCCACCGAACAGTGACGCACCGCGTGCGGGGCGCGGGGCATGTGGTGTCGGTGGTGGCGGTTACGTTCGGCGGTGTGAGTGTTCACTGGACTGCCGCGCTGACCGCTGTTGCCGAGGTGCTCAACAGGCACCGAATCGACTGGATGCTTCTCGGCAGCGCGGCAACCGCCCTACGCGGCGTGGCGATCGTCCCGGGAGACATCGACATCGCCATCCGCTCCGCCACCGACCTCACCCGCGCCGCCGCGGTACTCCCAACTCCCGCCACCCCAGCGCCGCCAACACCCGCCAGCCCAGCGCTGCCAGCCCCCGGCGCCTCCGCGCTGGGTGTCTGGTTGAGCACCGTGACAGAGCCGACGACGTGTTGGGGATCGCCTGACGAGCGGTGGACGTTCGGGCGTTGGATCATCGACGGGACGAAGGTCGAGCTTGCACACATAGTCGCGCCGGCGGTGGCTGATCTGATGCTGGAGACGCGCTCGCCGCTGGTCTGGACGGAGCAGGACGTGCTGTCGTGTGGTGGGCATCCCGTGCCGACAGTCCCGATTGAGGCGCAGCTCGCCACCATGGTTGCGCGGGCACAGCACGACCGGATCGACGCAACCATCGCCGCCATCACGCCGGCCCGCTTCAACGTGCCGTTGCTGCGACGCGCGTTTGCGGACAAGCAGTCAGAATTCCCCGAGCTGGTCATCCCAAGCGCACTGCGACAGCTTCTTGCCGACTGATTGCTGTCCGGTCAGGGGTCCGGCGGTGGATCGGCAGGGCGACAGGAGGTACTGGGGGCTGTGGTGGTCGGTACGCTCAGTGGAGCGGGGTGGGTGGGTTCAGTGGACGTATACGTACTGTCGAGATGCCGGGCACCACAACAGAACGCTCGGCGGGGGATCCCCAGCCGAGCGTTCTGTAGATGTGTGGTTCAGCCGACCTCGGCCATGATTTCGTCGGAGACGTCGAAGTTGGCGTAGACGTTCTGGACGTCGTCGCTGTCTTCGAGGGCGTCGATCAGGCGGAAGATCTTGCCGGCGCCGTCGGCGTCCAGTTCGATCGTCTGGGACGGGACGAACTGCACGTCGGCGGACTCGTAGTCGATGCCGGCGTCCTGCAGCGCGGAGCGGGCCGGGACCAGGTCGGTGGCCTCGGTGACGACCTCCCAGGACTCGCCCAGGTCGTTCACCTCGTCCGCGCCGGAGTCGAGCACCGCCTCCATCACGTCGTCCTCGGACAGGGACTTGCCGTCCTGGTCCTTGGCGACGACGATCACGCCCTTGCGGCTGAACAGGTAGGCGACCGAATTCGGGTCGGCGAGCGAGCCGCCGTTGCGGGACATCGCGGTCCGGACATCCGCCGCGGCCCGGTTCCGGTTGTCGGTCAGGCACTCGACCAGCATCGCCACGCCGTTCGGGCCGTACCCCTCGTACATGATCGTCTGGTACTCGGCGCCACCGGCCTCGGCGCCCGAGCCACGCTTGACCGCGCGGTCGATGTTGTCGTTCGGGACCGAGGACTTCTTCGCCTTCTGGATGGCGTCGTACAGGGTCGGGTTCCCGCCGGGGTCACCACCGCCCATCCGGGCGGCCACCTCGATGTTCTTGATCAGCTTCGCGAAGAGCTTGCCGCGCTTCGCGTCGATGACGGCCTTCTTGTGCTTCGTGGTGGCCCATTTGGAGTGGCCCGACATGGCAAACCCAACCCTTCTACCGCTGCTACTGACTCAGAGGCCGCGGACCAGCTCGGCGAAGTAGCCGTGCAGCCTGACGTCCCCGGTCATTTCCGGGTGGAACGACGTGGCCAGCAACCGATCGTGGCGAACCGCGACGATCCTACTGCGCCCTGCCTCCGGCCCCAGCCCTGCCCACCCTGCGCCGAGGCCCGTCCCCACTCTAGACAACACCTGTACGTCCGCGCCGACCCGCTCCACCCACGGTGCCCGGATGAACACGGCGTGGTACGGCGTAGCGAACGTCGGCCCCAGATCAGGGAACTCCAGGTCCGCCTCGAACGAGTCCACCTGCCGCCCGAACGCGTTCCGGCGGACCGTCACGTCCAGCCCGCCGAGCGTCTCCTGTCCGTCGATCCCGCCGGTGATCTCGTTCGCCAGCATGATCATCCCGGCGCACGTACCGAAGGCCGGCATCCCGTCCGCGATCCGCTTCTGCAACGGCTCGAACAGCTCGAACGAGCGGGCCAGCTTGTACATCGTGGTCGACTCGCCGCCCGGAAGCACCATCGCGTCGACCTGGGCGAGCTCGGACTCCCGCCGTACCGGCCGCGCGTCGGCGCCGACCGCGGTCAGCATCGCCAGGTGCTCGCGTACGTTCCCCTGCAGCGCGAACACGCCGATCACCGGCTTCACAACGTCACCCGGCGGTGCCATTCGAGCGTCACCTCGATGCGGCCCTCGTCAAAGGCGGCGGGGAGACCGTGCTGCCGCAGCAACGCCAAGACGTCCTCCAGCAGCGGCTCGCCGGGCGCTACGTTGGCGGTGTCGGGGTGCCACAGCTTCAGCTCCAGCATCCCGAAGTCCACCGCGTGCCAGACATCGGTGTCGGTGAAGAACACCAGGCCCCGCGGCTGCTCGGCTGCCTCCAGCACTTGCCGGGCGGCGTGGTGGTCCGATGTGTACCGAACCACCACCAGTCCGAGCCGCTGCAGTTCGTCCAGTACCGCGTCCAGCCGGTCCGGGTCGGTCGCCTCGGGCCAGCCCTTCGCCTCTTCGGAGAGGTCCATCACGGCCTCACCGATCAGCAACGGCACCAACGCGTCCGGGTCCATCGCCGGCGCGTCTTCCGAGACCGCTTCCGTCAGCGCAGCCGTGATCGCTGCATGGTCGGCGTACCCGGACCGCACCAGGACGCGGGCCAGCCCACGCAACTCCCGTGCGGTCCGCTCATCCACGTGCATGTGATCAGCGTAGTCGAGCCTCAGGTACCTACTTCACGCCTCCGGCAGTCACGGACACCTGCAGCTGACGCTGGAAGAAGATGTACACGACCAGGACCGGCGCCACGGTGATCACCACGGCCGCGAACAACGCGCCGAAGTCCACCGCGTACCCGGCCTGCGACGCGAACGACGCCATGCCCTGCGAGAGCACGTAGTTGTTCGAGTTCGTGTTCAGGGCGACCGGCAGCAGGAACTGGTTCCACAGCCCGAGGAAGTTGAAGATGGCGACCGACGCCATCCCCGGCCGGGCCATCGGCAGCATCACCGAGAAGAACGACCGCCACTCCCCCGCGCCGTCGATCTGCGCCGCCTCGTACACCTCACCCGGCAGGGCCTTGAAGAACGAGTGCAGGAAGAAGACGGTGAACGGAAGCGCGAACGCGACGTACGTGATGATCAGCCCGGGCAGCGTGTTCAGCAGCCCGAAGTTCTTCAGTACGAAGAACAGCGGCACGATCGCCAGGAACACCGGGAACGTGAGCCCGCCCAGCATCGAGTAGTAGATCACCCGGTTGCCGAAGAACTGGAACCTGGCGAGTACGTACGCGCACATCGCGCCGAGGACCATCACCAGCACCAGCGCGGACCCGACCACGATCACCGTGTTCAGGAAGTACTGGCCGATGCCGGCCGTGGTCCACGCGTTGGCGTAGTTGCCGAAGCGCAGCTTGCTCGGCAGCGACAGCGGGTTGCCGAGGATCTCCTGTGTCGATTTGAACGAGGACAGCAGCGTCCACACCAGCGGCAGGATCACCAGCAGCGACCACAGGATCAGCGCGATGTGGGCAGTGGTGGCGACGCCCTTGCCCTCCCCGTCCCGCTTGCCGGAGGCCCGGGGGCGTACGACGACGTCGGCCTCGCCGGCTGTGGTTGTCATCGGCGCACCTTCACTTTCCGGTCACTTCCGCCGGTCAGGCGGTTCACCAGGAACACCAGCAGGGCGAACAGCATCGTGACGGCGGCCAGGATCACGCCCATCGCCGTCGAGTAGCCGAACTGCCCCTTGGTGAAGGCCGTGGTGAACAGTTGCTGCGGCATCACGAGCGTCGTGTTCTGCGGGCCACCACCGGGGTTCAGCGCCTGCATGTAGACGAACGCGTCCAGCGCGGCGATACCCAGATAGATGTACGCGGTCTGCACGTTGTCGCGGATCAGCGGAATGGTCAGGAAGATCGCGGTCCGGAACCGGCCGGCCCCGTCGATCCGGGCCGCCTCGAACACCTCCGGGTCGATGCCCCGGATGGCGGCGATGAACAGCACCATGTAGAAACCGACGCCGCCCCAGATCATCACGAACATCGAGGCCGGCATCGCGGTCCGCGCGTCACCCAGCCAGGCATAGTTCGCGAACCCGCTGAGCCCGATCTTGGACAGTACCGCGTCCAGGATGCCCGAGCCCGGCGTGAACACCTGCGCCCAGATCAGGCCGATCACGATCGCCGGGATCACGTACGGGAAGAACGAGACGATCCGGTAGAAGCCGGAGTTGCGCAGTCCACGCACCGTACCCGTACCCGAGCCGCCGACCGTGACCAGCGTGGCCAGGGTCAGCGACAGCACGATCGTCACCAGCGGTACGACGATCGCGAGCTCGACGTTGTTGCGTACGGCCCGCAGGAAGATGTCGTCGTGGAACAGCTTCACGTAGTTGTCGAAACCGACGAAGTTCATCCCCGAGCTGAACCCCGACCAGTCGGTCAGCGAGTAGTACAGCGCCTGCACGAACGGCGAGATCACGAAGATCACGAAGATCGCCAGCGGCAGGCCCAGAAACACCACCATGAAGCTGACCCGGTCGAAGGTCAGCGGCCGGCGCCGCCGGGTGCCGGACCGCTTGGGTCCGGCACCCGGGGCGACGTCGTGCGTCGCGGTCACTTCGTGACCGGGATCTTCTTGACGGAGCTGTCGTTGCGCACCTTGTCAGTGATCTGCTGCAGGCCCTTCGTGAGGCCGGCCGCGTCGGTCTGACCGGACAGGAACGAGTTCCAGACCACCAGCTGGTCCGGGTTCGTGCCGTACAGGTTGACGAACTGGTAGTCGAAGACGTCGGTGCCGGCCGCGTCCAGCATCTGCGTCTGCGACTGCAGCGCGGTCGAGCCGAAGCCGTCGGCGGGCACCAGGCCCTTGACGATCGTCGGCGCCAGCCGCGTCTTGGAGAAGTTCGTCGCCGCGTCCTTGGACAGCATCGCCCGCAGCAGTTCCTTGCCGCCGGCCACGTTCTTGCCCTTGGACGGAACGATGTACGGCTCGCCGGCCGCGCTGCGCAGGGCCGCGTACGGCAGCTTCGAGTTCGCCGTCAGCGTCGGCTCCGGGATGCCCTTCATGTCGAAGCCGGCCTTGGTGGCCTTCTTCATCTCGTTCTCGATCCAGGACCCCGACGGGTACAGGATCGCCTGCTGGTCGTTGCTCCACTTCGCCTGCGCGGCGGTGAACTGCGTACCGGCGCCACCGGGCACGAAGTAGCCGCTCTTGACCATCGTCTCCATGGCCTTGAACACGCCCTGGATCTCCGGCTTGGACCAGCAGTCGGCCTCGAGGTTGCCGAGCGACAGCCGGACCGGGTCGCCACCTTCCTTGATCGCCGAGTCGACGGCCAGGGTCTGGTAGTAGGTGGCGGCTTCCTTGCCCCAGACGAACAGGTACTTGCCCTTGGCCTTCGCCTTGGCGCCCAGGGCGAGCAGGTCCTCGTACGTCTTCGGCGGCTCCCACCCGTTCGCCTTGAACAGGCTGTCGGAGTACCAGAGGCCGTACAGCGTGAGGACGTAGTTGATCGCGACGAACTTGTCGCCGAACGTACCGGGCGCCTTGACCCCGGCGTACAGCGTGTCGGCGATCTTCGTGCCTTCGTAGTTCTTCGCCTCGAAGACGTCGTCGAGGGTCTCCAACTGGTCCAGGATCGTGTTGAAGCCGATCTGGTTCGCGCCGGAGTTGTCGATCAGGTCCGGCGGGTTGCCGCCGACGAAGCGCGGCTGCAGCTGCTGCGCGATCTGCGTGGACGGCGCGACCTTGAAGGTCGAGCCGGACTGCTTCTGCTGCGCGATGTTGGCCGCGAACGACACGTAGTCGTAGCCGTAACCACCGTTGAAGATGACCGCGTCCACGGTCGACTTGTCCGCCATCCCGAACGGGTTGCTGTCGCTCTTCGTCCCGCCCGACGAGCTGTTGCTGTTCGAGTTGCCACTGCTCGCGCAACTGGCGAGCGTGCCACTCAGGGGCAGCACCGCGGCCGCCGCCAGACTCCCCTTCAGGAGACTCCGTCGCCCGAACTTGCTGGTCTCGCTCATTGGTCCCGCCTCTTCTCGCTCGATTCCCGACGGTGCTGATGACGCCCGCCCCTGATGGTCAGCGTCCCCCGTCCGTACCGGGCGACCGGCACTAGCCGCGGACCGCCCAGGTTCCAGCCACCCGATCGGCAGCAGGCAAGCTCCGCCACGCTGCTCCCCGAGGCATTACGCATTGTCTTGACCAAAATCGTTCGGCGTCAAGGTATCGGTGCCGGGTCCTCCCCGCAACCGCAGGCCGATTCGCCCCGAACAACTTCCCCAATCCACGACTCAACGCTTACCGTCCTGGACCGAACCAGCGGGCCGACGCGCCGAATCCGATCCCATTTCGTAACCTGACCGGCTCCGGAATCTCAGCAGAACAACCGGTTTCGCCGGCGTCCGGGTATGTATCAGCCGGACGGGGTCACGGGCTCTCGATGGGAGGTACGGGATTTCGAGCTGAGGTGGCGCGGATGACGGGTCAGGTCGGGCAGGTCGAATTGCTGGCGGTCGGGGCCGGGCCGTCCAATTTGGGGCTGGCGGTCGCGTTGGAGGAATTGGCGCCGGAGCTGGCGGAGAGCAGTCTGCTGATCGACCGGAACGCGGTGATCGGGTGGCAGCAGGGGATGTTGATGCCGTGGGCGACCAGTCAGGTTTCGTTCTTGAAGGACCTGGTCACCCAGCGCGATCCGCGCAGCAGGTTTTCGTTTCTGAATCATCTTTACGAGACCGGCCGGTTGGACGACTTCGTCAATCTGAGTACGTTCACTCCGTATCGGGTGGAGTTCACCGAATACCTGCGCTGGGTCGCCAAATCTTTGCATAAGGTACGGATCGAGCTCGGCCGGGAAGTCGTCAGTATGCGCGCCCGGCGGGACGGGCACGGCGCGGTGACCGGCTGGATCACCACCCTCGCGGACGGCGCAAAGATCAACAGCCGATACCTCGTGTACGGCGGCAGCCGCGAGGCCAACATCCCACCTGTACTGGCCGGACTGCCCCGCGACCGAGTCATCCACAGCACTGAGTACCGCCAACGGGTCGCCCAGTTGTCCGGCGAACTGCCGTACCGGGTGGCTGTGGTCGGGAGCTCGCAGAGTGCGGCCGAGATGTTCCGGGCGCTGAGAGAGGACCTGCCTGACAGCGACGTGGCCTGGCTGATGCGCTCGATCGGGCTCAGCTCCGACGCGTCGAGCAAGTTCACGAATGAGTTGTACTACCCGGCCTTCGTGGACGAGTTCTACCAGACCCAGCCGGCCGCGCGCGAGCAGATCCTGAAGGAGATGTACCGCACCAACTACTCGGTCGTCACTCCCCCGATGCTGGAGCACCTGTACGCCGACCGCTACCTCGACCGCTTCAACCAGCGCACCGAGCGCCGGCTCGTCACGATGGTCGACATCACCGCCGCCCGCGAGCAGGGCGACGAGTTGGTACTGGACCTCACCGACCGCCGCACGGGCGCCGTCACCGAGCTGCACCGCGACGTGGTCTTCCTGGGTACGGGTTTCGACACCCGGATGCCACGACTGGTCCGCGACCTGGCCGCGGATCTGGAACTGGACCGGGTCGACGTCACCCGCAACTACCAGCTCGAACTCGGCGTACGTGGTGCCGGCGGTGCCGCGGCCTGTTATCTGCAAGGCGTGAACGAGCAGACCCACGGCATCTCCGACACCCTGCTCAGCGTGCTGGCGCAACGGGCGGAGGAGATCTGCCGCGACCTCATCGCGCACCGCGCGCGGGTTCCGGCCACGGCTGTATCAGGCACCGGAGCCGCCGGGCTCTAACGGGTGGCAGAACCACGCACCCCGAGGAGAGCCCGGATGGCAATGGTCGAACTGGAACGGACTCCGCTCGACGATGTGACCCGATCCCGTGACGAGGCGTTCGCAGGACTGCGGGCCGCGATGTCGCTGGCCGAGGCCTTGCGCTGCGCCGTACGGCTTGAGGCCGAGCTCCCGTACCGGGAGGAACTCGAGCGCAATCTGGTGATGGTCGCGTACGGCGGCGGGAAGGACAGCTCGTACACACTGGCGTTTGTCCGCGCGATGCAGCTCATTCTGTACCGCGTACACGGCCGTACTTTCCGGATGCGGGTCGCCACGAACCGGCATGCCGGTATGCCCCGGGCGGTGATGGAGAACATCGACCGCGAGTACCAGGCGCTACGTTTGTACGACGACCCGGACTGCGAACTGCTCTTGGTCGACGGTGACGAGGTATCGGAATTCTTCGTCGATTCACCGCAGCGCGAGCAGGTGATCCGGCGCAATCGGCTCGATATCCTGATGACCGGCCACCGGACGTTCGCCGACGGCCGGCCGACGTTCTGCAATTCCTGCAATCTCAGTGTTTTCAACGCATTCGGCGTCGCCGCTTCGTCCGGTACCGGAGCCGATCTGATCATCACCGGCGATTCGCCGCGCGAGCAGCGTCAGTACACCGCGTGGGTCGGCCGGCTGGCGCGGCAGATCCGGGCCACGGGCAACAATCCGGCGAAGCAGCACGCCAGTACCGGCAACGGCTTCGGCACCGTGCTCGGCCAGCTCGACGACATCGCCGGCGCGTACTTCACCGACATCCTCGGCCCCGACGCGAGCTCCGCGATCGCGGAACGGCAGGTTCGTACCGACGTGCCGCGGCGGTTGCGGTTCTTCTCCATCTACGACGAGACGGACTACGCGGCCGGTGACCACTTCGAGCTGCTGACCGGTTTCCTCGGTTTCCAGTTCGACGACCTGGCGTTCAGCTTCACCGAGTCCGACTGCGCCAACCCGGCGTTGATGGCGCACCTGCGCGGGCTGAAGGCCGAGCGGCTGTTCCAGCGTTCGTACGACGAGGGCATGACCGAGTACGTCGAGTTCGCGCTCGGGTTGATGCGTAAGAAGGACATCCCGGCCGGGCTGATCGAAATGATGCGGGCCCGGTACGACAGTCCCGACGCGCTCCGGCGGATGCGGAAGCTGGCCGCGGAGTACGCGCTGGAGACCTTCGCCCTGACCGAATCGCACCTGGTCTGCATGACCTACTCGCCGTTCATCGGGCAGGGCGCCGGCCTCGAACAGTTCCTCGAACGCGAGCACCCGGACCTGGCCGGCCGGCTCACCGAGATCCGCGACCTGCTGGCGGGCGTGACCGCCGATCAGGAGCTCGCGGCCCGGCTCGAGGACCTCAGCGGGCTGGAGTGCGAGCGGCTCCAGGTCCTGTACGGCCGCCCGACGCAGGGTCCGGTGATCGACCTGATTCTGCGGGGCGATCCGCACAAGGCAGTGATCGAGACCAAGCACACCCAGAACGGGCCGAACACCTTCGAGCAGATTTCGGGACGGTAACCCATGGTCGTACACATCTCCCGGCTGGACCGGGACAACCTGCTGCACGAGTACAGCGTGGATACCCAGCGGCTGCTGCCGTGGCCGGTACTGAACGCGCCGTTCGAACTGTCCTACGCCGTCTGCCGGGCGAACACGGTCTCCAAGCTGCACACGCATCACGAGCAGGAGATCTTCGTCGCCGTGTCCGGCCGGGTCGAGGTCGAGTGCGGCGGCGAACGACAGCCGTTCGCCGCCGGGGACGTCTGCTACTTCACCCCCGGCCAGCTGCACCGGGTGCACAACCACAGCAACGAGGACTTCGTGTTCACCAGCATCTGGTGGGACCCGGAGATGGCGCACCGGTTCCTGGCCGAGTACGCCGGGTCCGAGACCGAACGGCTCGCTGCCGCGGCCCGCGAGCAGGAAACCGAGAACGCGGCGACGGCCGCGGCGATCGAGAAGTCCGAGCGTGAAGGAGTCAGCGCGTGACCGGCGTACTGCCCACGAACGACGACCGTCCGGTCCTGGTCCTGGGACCCAACCCGACTCCCAATGGCGGCATGCATCTGGGGCACATCGCCGGGCCGTACCTGGCCGGTGACGTCTACGCCCGCTACCAACGGGCCCGCGGCCGCAAGGTCGTCTTCACCACCGAGACCGACGACAGCCAGACGTACGTGGTCGCGTCGGCCGGCCGCGAAGGGATCACGCCCGAGGCGCTGTGCAAACGGTCGACGGCCGAGATTCAGGAGGCACTGCGGGCGATCGGCATCTCGTACGACGGGTTCGGTCCGTTCGATTCGATGTACAAGGCAACAGTCCTGCAGTACTTCGGCGCGCTGCACGCGGCCGGGGTCTTCAAGCTCAAGACCGTCCGGCTGCCGTACCTGGAACGGACCGGCGAGTACATGGTGGAGGGCCTGATCGAGGGCGACTGCCCGGTCTGTCTGGCCAGCAGCCGCGGCGGCCTGTGCGAGACCTGCTGCCATCCGAACAACTTCGACCAGCTGCTCAATCCACACTCGACGATCAACCCGGACGACAAGCTCACCTACCGCGAGGCGACCATCATGGTGCTGCCGCTGGAGGAGTACCGCGAGCGGCTGACCGAGTACCACGAACGGCTCGCCGAGCACCGCCGGCCGCACGTCCGGCAGATGATCGCCGAGTTGCTGGCCCAGCCGTTGCAGGACGTGCCGATCACGTTCCCGCTGAACTGGGGTATCGACGCGCAGTTCCCCGAGGTCCCCGGCCAGGTGCTGAACGCGTGGCTCGAACTGATCCCGGCCGGCATGTTCACCACCGCGTACGCCGCGAACAACCTCGGCCGCGACACCGTACCCGGCGAGCTGTGGCAGCGGGCGGAGAACCTCCGGATCGTGCACTTCCTCGGCTTCGACAACGCGTACTACTTCTGCCTACCGCACATTGCGATGCTGATGGCGCACGGCGACAAGTACGTCTGGCCGGAATCGATCATCAACAACGAGTTCTACGAACTGGAGAGTTCGAAGTTCTCCACCAGCAAGCGGCATGTGCTGACTCCGCAGGAGTTGCTGACCGAGGTACCGCGTGATGTCGCGCGGCTGTACCTGGCGCTGACCGCGCCGGAGTACCAACGGTCCACCTTCAGCCGGGCCGGTCTGGACAAGCTGGCCGAGGAACGGCTGGTCGGTCCGTGGAACCAGCTGGCCGGATCACTGGCCAAGGCGGTTGCCAACGCCGGTGACGACAGTATCCGGCTCCCGGTCTCCCCGGGGGCGCGGGAGCGGGTCGCCACCATGCTGGAACGGTTCGACCTCGGGTACGAGATGCCGACGTTCAACCTGAACCGCTCGGCCGAGACGGTCCTGGTCCACATCGAGCGGCTGCGGCAGCGTGCGGCGGTGCTGGACGGTGTTGGTCTTGACGAGCATCCGGAGGCGTGGGGCGAGTTGTTCCTGGAGGTCAAGGTACTGCTGGCGTCGGCCTCGCCGCTGCTGATCGACCTGGTCGCGGCAGCTCAGGAGGCTGGAGTCTTCGACGGCAGCGGTGTCCTGGTCACCGGTGCGTACGACGTGGCCGACGTGCGGCCGTTCGCCCCACCACTACTGCCGACGACACCCCTCGGGCCGTCAGAGCCGGCCGGCGCGCTCGCCTGAGGTGGGTGAACCCGGATGCGGATCACGGTGGTCGGTGGCGGCGTGATCGGGCTGCTCACCGCGATCGAATGTGTTCGCGCGCCCGGCGCACATCAGGTCGACCTGGTGGACGCCGGCCCGATCCCGTCACCATTGGCCACGTCGAACGACCGCCTCCGGGTGACCCGCGCACTACACCGAGGCGACCCGGTACTGACGGCAGCAGGCGCAGGCGCGCACGCTGCCTGGCTGGAGGTCGAGCGGCTGCTCGGCACCCGGTTCTACCACCCGTCCGGCGCGCTCACTGCGCTGCCCACTGAGGAGGCATCCAGTGAGCTCGCCGGGCTGACCGAGACAGGCGTGAACGCCTGGACGCTGTCAGCACGGGACCTGGCCAGGCGGTACCCGCACGTCCGTTTCCCGGCCGGCAGCGCGGCCGTACTAGAAGCCAGCGCCGGTGTACTGCTGGCCGACCACGCGCTGGTCGCGATGGCCCGCTGGCTCGGCCAGCACCCTCGTACGCGGCTGCTCCCCCACCAGCAAGTCGTCGCGGTATCCGAGGACGGCAGTGACGCTGTGGTCCGGTTCGCCGATGGGTCGGCCCGGTCGGCGGACCGGGTCGTCGTAGCGGCCGGGCCGTGGTCGCGCGACCTACTGGCTGACGTGGTCGGGCCAGAACTCATCCTGTACCGGCAGAGCGTGCTGTCGTACCGCCCACCGACCGACCGGCGGAACTGGGCCGGGATGCCTGTGGTGCTCGCACTCGGCGCGGCCCGCGACGCCTGGATCATGCCGACGGTGCCGCGGTCGGATGCTCCGATGCGACTGAGCGCGGCGAGCGCCTGCCGACCGGTCGACAAGCTGGCCGGCCACGAGACACCGGATCAGCAGCGCCGGCACCTGATCGAGCTGTTCGCCCAGCTGATCGACGGCTTCGACCCGGCCGGCGTCGTCGGCGCCACCGACGGCTACTACCTGGCCGAACGTACTCGCGGCGGCCCGCTGCTCGCGGCGTACGAGGCCGGCGTGGTCTGGGCGTACGCGGCGTGTGGCGGAATGTCGTTCAAGTTCGCACCCCAGATCGCCCGGGCGATCGCCGATCGCGCCGTCGGGCAGCCGCCGCGGCCGACCGGCCTCGACCCGATCGACAGACCGCGGCGGCTCGCCGCGGTCGGTGAGGAGTAGGTCGTCATGAAACTGCTCGCGCTGGAGGCCGTGCAGAACGCCGGCTACTACCTGTCCCGTTATCAGCAGGTGGAAGAGTTCGGGGGCACGCTGTTCGTCCTCAACGGCCTCGGCGAGGAGGGCTACTGGCCGGCCGAGCGGTACCGGATCGCCGGTTCCAAGCACCTCGACGACATCGTCGAGGCGGCCCGGAACTGGCATGCGGTCGAGCGGTTCGACGGTGTGCTGACCTTCTCCGAGTCCGGTGTCCTCACCGTCGCGGCGGTCGCCGAGGCGCTCGGCCTGCCCACCGTCGGGATCGCGGCGGCGCGGGTCAGCCGGAACAAGCTACTGATGCGCGAGGCCCAGGAACGCGGCGGCGCGCCGGTACCGAAGTACCGGCTGGTGCCCGACCTGGCGGCCGCGCTGGCCGCCGCGGACGAGTTCGGCTACCCGATCGTCCTGAAGCCGACGTTAGGTGCCGCGAGCAACTTCGTCTTCAAGGTCAATGACGCGGACGAACTGCGCACCCGGTTCCCGCAGGCGGTCGACGGGATGGCCGCGATGTCGTGGTTCCGGATGGAGGCCGACGGGATCGACCTCGGGCCGTACGGGCTGCTGGTCGAGTCGTTCCTGGACGGGCGCGAGCTGCAGATCGAGGCGCTCGCCTGGGACGGCGAGGTGTACCTAGGTTCGATCGTCGACCGGATCACGATCGAGGGCGATACCTTCGACGACGACGCGCATCAGGCGCCGACCACTCTCGACCCCGATCAGCTCGCCGCCGTACACCAGGTGGTCACCGTCGCGGCCCACGCGCAAGGGCTGCGACGGAGCGTGCTGCACGCCGAAGTGCGTTTCCACCAAGGCAAACCGCATCTACTGGAGATCGCGGTCCGGCCGGGCGGTGGTGGGCTGGACTACTTCGCCCGGCTGAGTACGGGGTACTGCCCGATCCGCGCCACGATGGCGGTCGCCGCCGGCGTGAAGCCCGCGGTCCAGCACTACCATCCTACCGGAGTACACCTGGCCGGGACCTGCTTGATCACCGCACCCGGCCGGATCGAGCAAATCACCGTCCCGCCCGAAGTGGCGGGGTCCGAGCGGGTGTTCTTCCTCAAGATCACCGCGCAGCCCGGCGACCTGGTCCGGCGGCCACCGGACGGCAACAACATCCTCGGCTTCCTGTGTACCAGTGGCGCGACGTTCGACGAGGCGATCGCCACGGCGTTCGAGTTCGCCGGGCGGATCGACGTGCGGCTGACGCAACCCGCCACGGCCTGAAACCCCTGACCCGAAAGGTGACCTGATGTCCACAACAGCGAGTTCCGGGCGGCCGGTCGAGGGTGGTGTCGTCACCTGGGCCTGCAACCCGGGCTTCCCGCCGGCCGCGATCTTCCCGTTCACCCCGCGGGAACGGATCGGCATCCGGAACCTGTACGAGTTCCAGATCCTGATGTTCCGCCCGCTGTACTGGCTCGGCAAGGACGGCGCCGCCGGGGTCGACCACGACCGCAGCCTGGCGTACCCGCCGGAATGGAGCGCGGACGGCCTGAGCGTCACCGTCACGCTCAAGGACTGGCAGTGGTCCAACGGCGAGCCGATCTGCGCCGACAACGTGATGTTCTGGGTCAACATGATGGCGGTCAAGGGCGATCGGCTCGGGTACTACGTGCCCGGGTACTTCCCGGACAACCTAACGTCGTTCGAGAAAGTCGCCGAGAACTCGGTCCGGTTCACCTTCGCCGAGGTGTACTCCCGCACCTGGGTCGAGATGAACCAGCTGACCCTGATCACCCCGATGCCGAAGGCCTGGGACCGGACCGCCCACGGGCCGGCCCGGGCGTCCTTCGACCGGGCCGACATCCCGGCCGTCTACGACTACCTGGTGTCGGAGAACGGCGACTGGACCGAGGAGGCCAACCTGCATCGGGGCCGCTGGGCCGACAGTCCGGTCTGGAGCGTCGTCAGCGGTCCGTGGAAGCTGAAGGACTACTCGATCGACGGGCTCGTCACCTTCGTACCGAACGAGAACTACTCCGGTCCGCACAAGCCGCGGCTGGCCGAGTTCCGGCAGGTGCAGAACGACACCGACGAGCTGATGTACAAGCGGCTGCTGGCCGGCCCGGACGCCGAGGACGGCATCCAGATCGGCTACCTACCACCAGGTTTCGAGACCACCGGCGACGACCCGGACCCGCTCGCGGACCTGTACCGGGTGGTACCGCAGGACGTGTTCGTGCTCCGGTACATGCCGTTCAACTTCGACAACGACTCCGACGCCGCGGCGATCTACCGGCACGCGTACGTCCGGCAGGCGCTGCAGCTGTGCCTGGACCAGGACCGGATCATCGCCGAGGTCTTCAACGGCAACGCCTACCGGACGGACGGGCCGGTGCCGCAGTCGCCGCCGAACCCGTACGTCTCGCCCAAACAACGCGACAACCCGATGCCCTTCGACCCGGCGGCGGCCGGCGCGTTGCTGGAGGAACACGGCTGGGACACCAGCACGATGCCGGCCGGTTGCGTGCAGCCCGGTGAGGTCGACGGGTGCGCCGGCGAGGGCGTCGAGATCGGCGCGCGGCTGTCGTTCACGATCCGGTACGTCGAGGGCAAGGACGCGTTGCTCAGGCTGCTGGAGATCTTCCGGGAGGACGCGGCCAAGGCCGGGATCGAGCTGAAACTGGAGCCCGTTTACGGCTCGGTGATGGTGGCCGAGGACCACGCGCCGAACCAGCCGGCCAAGCGGCGCTGGCAGCTCAACACCTGGAACGGCGGCTGGTCGTTCTACGGGCACCTGACCGGCGAGATGCTGTTCGCCACCGGCGGCGGCAGCAACTTCGGCGACTACTCCGATCCGACCGCCGACAAGCTGATCGACGCGACCGTGCACAGCGACGATCCCGAGGCGATGTACGCGTACCAGGACTACCTCGCCGAGCAGGTCCCGACGATCTGGTCGCCGGGCTTCCCGAACCGGATGTTCGAGGTGGCGAAGAACCTGCGCGGCGTCGAGCCATGCAACCCGTACGGGCTGATCACCCCCGAGGACTGGTACTACGTCGAGGACTGATCCACCAGCCACACGAAAGAACCGCCGCCCGGTGATCGGGCGGCGGTTCTTCGCTGTTCAGCTCTTCGGCGCGGTGGTTGCCGCCGGCAAGTGGTGCATGCCGCGCAGCAGCGTGCTCGGCTCCCACTCGAGGAAACTCGGGTCGGCCGTCATCCGCAGGTGCGGGAAACGTTCCAGCAACCGGGTCAGCGCGATGTTGGTCTGCATCTTGGCCAGCGGCTGGCCGATACAGAAGTGCGGGCCGTGCCCGAAGCCCAGTACGCCGTTCGGCCGGCGGTCCAGGTCGAGCGTGTTCGCGTTCGGGAACTGGTCGTCGTCGCGGTGCGCGGACAGGATCGACAACGCCAGGATGCTGTTCTCCGGGACCGCCGTGTCGCCGATCTCGAGGTCGACCAGCGAGAACCTGAAGGTGGCCACCCCGACGCCGCCGTCGTACCGCATCAGCTCGTCGATCGCCTGCGGCATGATCTCCGGCTCACCACGCAGCCGTTCCATCGCGTCCGGGTTGCTGAGCAGGCTGAGGATCGCGTTCGAGAGCGTGTGCTGCGAGGTGATGTGCCCGGCCACGGTGTACAGGAAGATCATCGCGACCAGTTCGTCGTCGGTCAGCCGGTCACCGTTCGGCGAGCCCTCGATCATCGCGCTGACCATGTCGTCGGCCGGGTTCCGGCGCTTCATCTCGATGATCGCCTGGCCGTACTCCAGAACGTTCTTCGACGCCTGCTCGACCACCTCCGGCGGATGCCCGGCGCCGACCAGTTCGACCGCCCACTGCTGGAACCGTTCCCGGTCCTCGAACGGGATGCCGAGTACGTCGCAGATGATCACGATCGGCAGTGGCTGGGCGAACTCGGTGACCAGGTCGACGTCGTCGCGGCCCTCCAGCTTGTCCAGGTACCGCGCGACCAGCTCCTCGATCCGATCGCGGAAGTTCTCCATCCGCTTCAGCGTGAACGCCTTGCTGACCAGCGAACGCAGCCGGGTGTGCCGGGGCGCGTCGGTGTTCAGCATGTGCTGGGACAGGTCGTCGTCGAAGCCCACGTCGGGTTTGCCGGTCTCGACGTAGGTACCGGTGTGCCGGGCGAACATCTCGTTCATCCGGGTCCCGTCCTTGCTGACGCGCGGGTCCTGGAGCAGGGCGCGCACGTCGGCGTACTTGGTCACCAGCCAGACGTCCGCCCCGTGCGGGAAGACCACATGATGTACGCGCCCGGCCTTGCGATAGGGCTCGAGGATCTCGTACGGCCGCTGCATGAAGTCGTCCGGGATCCGGTCGAGTCCCTGGTGGATTTCGATGGTCATGTGGTCCGATCCTCCAGCCTTGCGGGGCATGCCGGCAGGGCGTACCCGCGCTCCGGGATGTGTCGCCGTCATCCCATGAGAGGCGTTCGTGACAAGGCACTGATACGTCAGTTTTCGTTGCCCACAAGGCCTGTCCGGGTGGCGTTCGGCGGAGTAGCGTGCGGCACCGAACGCGCCCCGTCGACAGCGGGCCCGAGACCTTGGGGTGATGGAACCGATGAGTGAAGAAGCCGACCGCGACCCGGCACCGGCCGAACGACCCGGGGCCGGGCTCGGCCCGATCGCCATCTGGCGCCAGACGTCGCTCACGTCGAAGGCGCTGTTGTTCGGCGTGTTCGTGAACCGGCTCGGGGCCTTCCTGCAGATCTTCCTGGTGCTGTTCATGACGCACAAGGGGTTCACGGCCGGCCAGGCCGGTTTCGCCCTCGGCGTGTACGGCGCCGGGCACGTACTCGGCACGTTCGTCGGCGGCTGGCTGACCGACCGGCTGAGCGCCCGGGCAGCCACCTTGATCAGCATGCTCGGCTCCGGCGTACTGATCGTCTCGATCCTGTACATCCGGCCGTACTGGCTGATCCTGGTCGCGATCCTGGTGGTGAGCACGGTCAGCATGCTGAACCGGCCGGCCGCGCAGGCGATGCTGGCCGAGCTGACCAAGCCCGGTCAGCTGGTGATGACGATGGCGATGTACCGGCTGGCCATCAACCTGGGCACCGCGGTCACCCCGATCCTGGGCGTGGCGCTGGTGTCGGTCTCGTACGACCTGCTGTTCTGGGCCGAGGCGTTCGCCGCGGTGCTGTACAGCGCGATCGCCTGGAAGTTCCTGCCCGGCAAGCCGACCGCGGAGGAGGCCGCCGCCAAGGCCGCGGCGCGGGCGGCCGAGAAGAGGCATGGCTACCGCGCGGTCCTGGCCGACTGGCGCTACGACTTCTACCTGGCTGCCGTGTTCCTGGTGACGGTGGTCTACTGCCAGTACCTCGCGGTCCTGCCGCTGGCGATCGTGGATGACGGGCTGAGCCTGTGGTGGTACAGCCTGGTCGTGTCGGCGAACGCGATCGTGGTCGCGGTCTGCGAGGTCCCGGCGACGAAGTACGTGCAGACCTGGCCGTTGCGGATCACCGCCATCGCCGGCTTCGGCCTGGTCGCCGTCGGCTACGGCGTCTACGCGATCGCCCTGATCCCGGCCCTGCTGATCGTCGGAACGATCATCTGGACCGCCTCGGAGATCATCGGCGCGCCCACCACTTTCGCGTACCCGGGTATGGTCGCGCCGCCGCACCTGATGGGCCGCTACTCCGGCGCCATGCTGACCGTGTTCGGCCTCGGCAACGCGGTCGGCCCGGCCGTCGGGGTCTGGGCCTGGTCCAAGCTCGGCCAGAGCTTCTGGCTCTGGGCCGCCGCCGTCGCCGTGCTCTCCGCCGTCTGTGCCCGGATCGGCATGCGCCGCCCGGACGCCGAGCCGGCCAAGGTGCCGGCGCCAACCCCGACCACGGACCCCAGCACCGAACCGGCAGCCTGAAGCACTCCGCGACGACGAAACGGCCGGTCCCTTTCGGGGCCGGCCGTTCTCGCTGAAGGGCTACCTGACGGGCAGCGCGGTGCCTGGTTCAACGTCGGAGTCTTCGGGCAGCACGTGCAAGGCGCAGCCGACCGACGCGCCGCCGTACAGCCGGATCACTTCCAGGTCGGACTCGACCGTGCCAGCCCGGGCGTACACGCCGCCGTAGCCGTTGACGACGGTGTAGACACCCCAGTTCACCACCCAGGGCTCGGGATCGCCGTCGGGCATCGGGAAGTACTCGAACAGCGGGCGGATCCGGCGCTGGACGATCCACGGACCGTCGACGGCCGCCCGAACGCGCTCTTCCCAAAGCTCGGCGCTGGTGTCAGTGCGCCAGCCGAGCAGTACACCGTCCCCACCGTGCAGCTGGGTCGGCTTGATCACCAGCTCGTCGCGATGACTGAGTACGTAGTCGATCAGCTCGACCTGGCTGCCGTCCTCCAACGTGACCGGACCCGAGCGGACCGCCCGGGTCCACGGAAGGATCCGGTCCAGACTCGCCAGCGTCTCGGTGTCGAAGTACTTGCGGTTGGCCTCGTCGGACAGCATCGCCAGCGCGCGCTTGCTGGCGAACATCTCCGCGTCCAGCGGCGTGAAGATCTTCACCTCACCGCGGGCCGCCGCGTCCAGGATCGGCTCGGCCAGCGCCAGCGACTCGGGGTCGGCCAGATCCTCCAGCATGAACAGCCGCTGGATGATGTCCAGCCGGACGTCGCCCAGCCACACACCCCCGTCACGGACCTCGAGCTGCCCGATGTGCCCGAAGACGGTGTCGATCCCCATCTCGGTCAACCGTCCGGCGAAGTGCCGCATGTACGGTTCGAGCGTCTCGTAACTGCTCGGCCAGTCGACGGTCGCCATCTTCGGCCGCGACCCGGGCGCGAAGCCGCACTCCACCAGCATGTCGTTGACCTGCTCGCGCATCGTGTCGACGAAACTCAGCCGGTGCTTGCGGGCGAACTCGAGCAGCACCGGCTGATCCAGCAACGCGGTCGCCATGTCGGACTGGTCGATGCCGCCGAGCGCGCTGCCCATGTTGAACTCGAGCAGCTTGAACCCGGTCTCGTCGAGGTACAGGTCGCCCCGGCTCTGCATGGTGACGGTCGTACCGCGGCTGCGCAGTACGGCCGAGACCTGCGCCTCGTTCAGCCCGACGGCCCGGCCGAACGCGGCGAAGTCACCGCCGTACAGCTTGTCGGGCAGGCTGACCAGGGCCGCGCGCATCGTCAGCATGTCGTGCGCGAGCTGCTCGGTCTCCTCGGCACCGAGGAAGAGCGGCCGGGACAGGAAGCGGCCGCCGTACAGCGACCGCAGGCCGACGGACTCCGGATGGGTGCTGGTGAGTTGGCCGGCCGAGATCCCGCGCCGCTTGACCTCGTCCAGGTACTGCGCAGTGAGTTCAGCTCGGCTCAAGCCGCTGGTCATAGTTCGGAACCTCCGGGTGGGCTGGGCGGAGCAGACCGCTCCTACTCGCAAGAGGCCGGCACCGGCGGCGGGAAATACCCTTGCCGGCGGTGGTATCTGTGGGCGACCCCGGCGTCCTCTGGTGGGCATGGAGAAAACCACGCGGCAGGCCACCGCCCGCCACTACCTGATGTGCCCGCCGACCCACTTCGACGTCACCTATTCGATCAACCCTTGGATGGATCCGGGCAAGCCGGCCGACCGATCGATCGCCGTCGACCAATGGCAACGGATTCACGACCAGCTGGTCGGACTCGGCCACGCGGTCGACATCGTCCCGCCGCTCGAAGGACTGCCGGACATGGTCTTCGCCGCCAACGGCGCCACCGTGTACGGGGACCGCGCGCTGGTGGCCCGGTTCCGGTTCCCGGAGCGGGACGCGGAATCGGCGGAGTACCTCGACTGGTTCGCCGCCAAGGGCCTCAAGGTCCGCCAGGCGACGCTGCCGAACGAGGGCGAGGGCGACTACCTGGCGGCCGGCCCGTGGCTCCTGGCCGGCAACGGCTTCCGGACCGACCGCCGCAGCCATGTCGAGTCCGAGGAGTACTTCGGCCGCCCGGTGGTCGGCCTGACCCTGGTGAACGACAAGTTCTACCACCTGGACACGGCGCTCGCGGTACTCGACGACCGCACGATCATGTACTACCCCGGCGCCTTCACCCCGGGCAGTCAGGCGATACTGCGCGAGCTCTTCCCGACCGCGATCCGGGCCGGCTACGAGGACGCCGAGGCGTTCGGCCTGAACGCCGTCTCGGACGGCAAACACGTGCTGATGCCCGAAGGCGCCGCCGGTCTGACCGCCCAGCTGCGCGACGCCGGGTTCGAGACCTTCGGCATGGACGTGTCCGAGTTGCTCCTGGCCGGGGGCGGCGTCAAGTGCTGCACCCTCGAACTCCACGACCAGTCAGCGATCTGGTGATCGACTACGACGGGAGGCGCTTCCGCGATGTCGCGTACTCCGCGGGTGACGGTCCGTCCGCGACGTACCGGCAGCGTGGTGACCTGCTGTGGGGCGACTTCAGCGGAGGCAGCGTACGGCGTGGCGCGCTGACCGGGCTGTGTCACCCGGACGGGTCGATCGAGTTCACGTACACGATGACGCTCGCCGACGGGTCCGTACTGGCCGGACACTGCGCGAGTACGCCCGAGACCTTGCCCGACGGGCGAATCCGGCTGCACGAACGCTGGCAGCGGTACGGCGCCCAGGCGGACACCGGTGTCTCCCAGCTCGACGAGATCGCCGCGGACTGAACGGCCCACGGACCAACGATGTATCAGGTCAGCGCGGATCGATGCTCTGCCTGTCATGGATCATGTCGCCGCCGTCCCGGCCGGCAGTGTCGCCGGGACCGGCCACCTGACCGCGCTGCTGACCAGCGTCTCGTCGGACTCGCACACCTGGAACCTGGTCTTCCTGCAACTCGTCCTCGAAGAACTCGGCCACCGGGTACACAACCTCGGCGCCTGTGTCCCGGACGAGCTGCTGATCGCGGAGGCGGAGCGGTTACGGCCAGACCTGATCGTGGTGAGCACGGTCAACGGGCACGGCTTCCACGACGGCCTCCGGGTGATCACCCAGTTGCGGGCACTGCCGGAGCTGACTCAGCTCCCGGCGGTGATCGGCGGCAAGCTCGGCATCACCGGACCTGGCTCCGACGGCAGCCGCGCGAGGCTGTTGTCCGCCGGGTTCGACGCGGTCTTCGACGACGGTACTGGTCTGACCGCGTTCCAGGCGTACGTACGTCAGCTGACCACGGGCGTCACTTCGTGAGCCGGCCCGGCACCGGTGCCCTCGGCGAGTTCGTCGCACGTGCCCAGCAAGCCGGCCGACTGGTGGTGCAGCCCCGGATGGGTGTCAGCGACGCTGCCGAGATGCGCGCCGGCCTCCAGCTGACCAAGGCCGCGGCGGCCACCACCGTCGGTACGATCACTCTGGACAGCTACACCCGAGTGGGCGACCACGACAGCGCCAGTGCCGCGCTGGCGGCCGGGATCGACCTCAACGGGTATCCGATCGTCGCGCACGACGTGGCCACCACCCGGGGCGTACTGGACGGCGTCGCCGGTCCCGGCTTCCCGGTCCAGGTGCGGCACGGCTCACCGTTGCCGGCAGCAATCATCAGCTCGCTGACGGCCGCCGGCCTGCACGCAACAGAAGGCGGTCCGGTCTCGTACTGCCTGCCGTACAGCCGCGTACCGCTGAGTGAATCGATCCCGAACTGGGCGCTCAGTTGCGAACTGTTGACCCAGATCCGCGAGACCGGGGTCGAACCGCATCTGGAGACCTTCGGCGGCTGCACGATGGGCCAGCTCTGCCCGCCCGGCCTGCTGGTCGCGCTGAGCGTGCTGGAATGCATGTTCTTCCGTCAGCACGGCCTGCGCAGCGTGTCACTGAGCTACGCCCAGCAGACCGATCCGGATCAGGACGCCGAGGCGATCCTCGCGATGCGCCGCCTGGCCGCGCAGTGGCTGCCGGACGTCGAGTGGCATGTGGTCGTCTACACCTACATGGGCGTCTATCCACGGACCCCCGAAGGCGCCACCCGGCTGCTCGAAGCGGCGACGCGGCTGGCCGTACGGACCGCGTCGGCCCGGCTGATCGTGAAGACGGTTGCCGAGGGCTACCGAATCCCGACCTTCGCCGAGAACGTCGCCGCCCTGGAGACCGCGGCCGCGGCCGCGGCGAGCTGTACCAGGATCATCGGCGCGGCCGAGGACACCGGAATCCACGCCGAGGCGAGCGCTCTGATCGACGCGGTGGTCAACCTGCACGCGGACCTCGGTACCGCGCTGGGGATCGCCTTTCGCCGCGGCTACCTCGACGTGCCCTACTGCCTGCACCCGGACAACGCCGGCCGGGCGCGCAGCTACCTCGACGACGACGGCCGGCTGCAGTGGTCGTCGGTCGGGTCGATGCCGATCCGCGCATCGGTCCGCCGCACCGGTACCACCGAGCTGACCGCGATGGGACTGCTGGCCACGTTGTCGTACATCGAGCGGAAGTTCGACAGCGCCGGCCTGGAGCAGGAGTACCGGGCCATCCCGGACGATCTGACCGGACGAACAACAGGGAGCAACAGATGACCGAGACCTGGAGCCCACCCGCGCCGGCCGCGCTGCCGCCCGGTCCACGCGCGCACCTGACCTCGCCCGCCACCCGAGCAGTACTGGTGATCCAGAACCGGATCCTGGCCGCCACCCGCGAGTTCCTCACCGGCCGGGGCTTCATCGAGCTGCTGCCGCCGATCATCGGCCCGGTCACCGATCCCGGTGCCCGCGGCGCCAAACAGGTCGACGTGGACTACTACGGCCACCGGTACAAGCTGATGACGAGCGCGATCCTCTACAAACAGGCCGCGCTGACCTCGTTCGGCAAGGTCTTCTTCATCGCCCCGAACGTCCGGCTCGAACCGCTGGAGACGACGTCCACGAGCCGGCACCTGGCCGAGTTCCACCAGATCGACTGCGAGCTGGCCGACGCCGGCCGCGACGACGCGATCGAGCTCGCCGAGGGCCTGGTCCGGCACGTCGTCGAGCGCGTACTCACCGACCTGCCTGCCGAGTTGCATGCGCTGGGACGCGACGCCGGCGCGCTGGCCGAGGTACTGACCGGATCGTTCGGCCGGCGGACGCACGCGCGGGCCGTTGCCGAGTTGCGCGCCCTCGGCCACGACCAGAGCCCGGACGCGGAACTCGACTGGGTCGGCGAAGCGAAACTGTCGGAGCCGGCCGACCGGCCGTTCTTCGTCACCGACTACCCCAAGGGCTCGCGCGGTTTCTACGACAAGGAGAGCAAGGACCAGCCCGGGACGCTGCGGAACTTCGACCTGATCGCGGCCGAGGGCTACGGCGAGCTGTGCAGTGGCTCCGAGCGCGAGCAGGACTACGCGACCGTCGTCGCCCGGATGCGCGAGACAGCCGAGAACCCCGCGAAGTACGCCTGGTATCTGCAACTGCTCAAGGACGGCGTACCGCCGAGCGCGGGGTTCGGGCTCGGGCTGGAGCGGTTCACCCGGTACGTCGCGGGCCTGGACTCGGTCTGGCAGGCGAGCGCGTTCCCGAAGGTCCCGGGCATCGCGTCGCCGTGACGCCCGGGATGGGGCGAAGATGTCCCGCATGACAAGCGCTCGACCCGGCGGCCGGCTCAGTCTGGGGCAGGGCACCGCACTGTACGTCGGGGCCGTCCTGGCGACCGGGGTGATCGCCCTGCCCGCATTGGCCGCCGAGGTGGCCGGCCCGGCTTCGCTGCTCGCCTGGCTCGGTCTGGCGATCGTGTCCGCTCCCCTGGCGGCGACGTTCGCGGCGCTCGGCGCCCGCTACCCGGACTCCGGTGGCGTCGCGACGTACGCGCGGCTGGCGTTCGGCGACAAAGCGGCGGCTGTCGTCGGCTGGTGCTTCTACCTGTCCGTACCTGTTGGTGGACCGGCCGCCGCGCTCTGGGCCGGCGGCTACGTCGAGGCAGGCATCGGTGGCGGTGACCGGACCGTACTGGCGACCATGCTCGTCCTGATCCTCGCTGTGCCGGCTACGAACGCGTTCGGAATCCAGGTGACCGGCCGGGTGCAGATCGCGCTGGCGGCACTGCTCGCCATCTTCCTGGTCGGGGCGGTCGCTCTGTCGTTGCCGCACGCGGACCTGGCGAACCTGCACCCGTTCGCGCCACATGGCTGGCAGGCGATCGGATCGGCCGCGGCACTACTGGTCTGGAGCTTCGTCGGTTGGGAGGCGGTCACCCACCTGACCGGTGAGTTCCGTAGACCTGACCGCGACGTGCCACGCGCTACTGCCATCGCGGTCGTGGTCGTCGGCGTTCTCTACCTCAGTGTCGCGTTCGCCACCATCACGGTCCTCGGTACCGGCGCCGGCGAGACCGACGCACCACTCGGTGACCTGTTGGCGATCGGCCTCGGTGGCAACCCCAGCGTCCTGGCCGCGTGCGCCGCGCTCCTGCTCAGCTTCGGCGCCATGAACGCGTACTACGCGGGCGCCTCCAAGCTCGGCGCCGCCCTGGCCCGTGACGGCTCACTCCCGACGTGGCTGGCCCACGGTAGCGCCGCCGGAGAGATCCCGCGCCGCAGCCTCGCCCTACTGGCCGGCATGTCCACGCTGACCGCCTTGGTAGTCGTTGCCGTCGGCATCACGCCATCAGCCCTGGTACTGCTCACCACTGGCTTGTTCGTCACTGTGTACGCGGTCGGCGTCGCCGCGGCGGTCAAGCTGCTCCCGAAGGGCAGCAAGGCTCGCCTCGCTGCCCTCCTCGCGCAGGCGGCCGTCGTAGTCCTCCTGCTGATGTCCGGCCGGTACCTGATCTGGCCGCTCATCGTCACCACGGCCGCATTGGGCTATCGCTGGTTCAGTACACGTCAGCGGCGTCCGTAGAGCGCCCGCATGCCCAGTACATCGCCGCGGCCGAGGGTACGCATGTGTCCGGTGCAGCGCCGGACACCCGGGTACATGGTCAGGTTGAGATCCTCGATGGCGCTGAGGTTGACCAGCCCGTACACGTGGCCCATCTCGTGGGTCACTACCGACTCCACGTCGTACCGCCAGCGGTCCTGGTCGGGCGGCTGGGCCGGTTGGCACTTGGGGTCGTTGGCCGGGTCGTAGGTCCAGTTGTAGTCGGCGCTGTTGAGCCGGATGTCTGCCTCGACCGCGCGGGTCACGCCGTGCCGGGTCTCCGACCAGGTACACGTCCACGCCAGTGTGGCTTCGAGGAATCCGCCCGGTAGATCACCTTCGTCGATCACGCTCTGGTGGTCTCGCCGGCCACAGGTGGTTTGGCCGTCGGCGTACACGAAGTTGCCTGTGGTCCGGGTGTGGCCGAGGAAGGCGCCTCTCGCACGGGTCCGCCCGTCCATACCGCAGGTGTTGTGGCCGTCGATCAGGTTCGCCAGTGAGCGGCGGACCGCCGCGTCGAAGTCGCGCTGCCGGTTGGTCGCCAGGGTGGTGCCCTTCGTCGTCCGGAACAACCAGGGCGAGTTCCACTTGTAGTCGCGGAGCACGTAGGTGGACCGGTCACAGGCAGTCGGGCCAGGCAGGTCCGGGAACTGACTGACCGGAGGATGCTTACCCACCGGCTGTCCCTTACTTGCCGACTGCTGCCTGCTTGCCGGTTGCCGCGTACTGGCCGGCTGGTTCGAGTTCGCGGCCTGGTTCGGGGCGGGAGCTGACGCGGTGGTCACTCGGCCCTGGTCGTCGGTGGTCACGGTGTAGGTGCGGTCACCGGACGGGAACAGCAGGTCCATCGTGACGCTGCTGCCCGGCGGCTGGACGGTCAGCGCGACGCCGTTGCCCGCGTCGACCAGCCGGCCGACGGCGCCGCACTCGACCGCGGAGCGCTGCGCGAGCGTGCTCGCCGCCAGGACACCCGAGGGCAGCCTGCAGGGATTCGAGGCGGCCGCGGTGCCGCCGACGGCCACCACGCTGCCAATGCTCAAGGAGACGACGACCGTCAACGTGGTCGCGCGCAAAGACTTCATCGTTGTTGCCCCCGGCCCAAATCGGTAACAGATCCGCTGATGCTGAGGGGACGAATCGGCACGGCTGATACGAGTGGCCGGCGAATGTCACGGCGAACGTCCGGCGACTGTCACGGCGACTGTCACGGCGGGCCGGTATTTTCCGGTGCCGCGCGCCGCCTCTGTCCGGGTGGAGGTTCGATCCACCGAGGAGGGCATCCTGTACGCCGAGACGTTCCCCGAGGCGGCCGTCCGGGCCCGCGCCAAGCTCGGCGCCGCCGACGCATTCCCGCCCGCGAACCAGTACGGTCAGGCGCTGTTCGGTGCGGGCGGCCGTGAGTCGTACTGCCCGATCGACCGGCAACGACTGGTGCCACCGGTCTTCGTACCGCAGAGGTTCGCCAAGCTGGTCGAGCTGGCGCGCGAACCCACGTACCAGGACGTCGTGCTGGAGACCACGATCGGCGGGCTTCGGTCGGCCCTGCCGGTGTACGTGTCCGCCTTCGGGTCGACCGAGGCGGCGAGCGTCGCGCTCGGCATCGCGGCCGGCCGTCAGGCCGCGCGGCTCGGCATCCCGTTGGTGATCGGCGAGAACGTGATGCCGGTGAACAGCTACGGCCGGTTGGACGAGGACGCCGAACGCTCGCTGCTCGGCCGGATCGCCGCGTACCAGGCCGAGGCCGTCGGCGGGTACGGCGGTGTCGTCGTCCAGCAGAGCACCGAAGACGCCGATGCCGAGGTGTGGAACCTGGTCTACAGCGACCCGAACGCCCTGTCCCTGCTGGAATCCAGGCGGCTCGCGTTCGAACTCAAGGTCGGCCAAGGAGCGAAGCCCGGCCTGGGTGGAATGACTTTGTTGGGCGCCGAAGCGGCCACTCGGCTGGCCGGTGCCTACCTACTCGACCCGGTCGTCGGTAATGGCCAGGTGCTACGCAGCAGCAGCCCCGGAAGCTTCACCGAAGAGATCCTGCGCCAGCAGGTCCGGCTGATGCGGAACAACTACCCGCGCGCCCGGATCTGGGTGAAGCTGCCACCGGCCCGGGACATCGCGGCCGCCGCACGGGTCGCGTGGGCGGCAGGTGCCGACGCGGTCACGGTCGACGGAGCAGAGGGCGGTACGGGCTGGGCGCCGCGCGCATTCCTCGACCAGGTCGGGCTACCACTCGGTGAATGCCTCGACCGGATCGGTGCGACCAGCAATTGCCTACTGGTGTCCGGCCGGATGTGGGAAGGGGCACGGGTCGCGAAGACACTGGCACTGGGCGCCACTGCGGCTGGGCTCGGGCGGGCCGCCCTGCTGTCGGTCGACACCGACCCGGACAACGGTCTGGTCAATCTGGTCGAGTGTTTGGCGTTGGAGCTTCGGTTGATCACCAGCGCACTCGGCAAGTACCACGTGGAAGCACTGGGCGCCGAGGACCTGTGGAGCCCGCCGGGCTGACCCAGGACCTCAGGCCAGGTTGCGGTGGCGGCGGAGGATGCGCGGGCGGTCGCGGCGTGCATGCGTGACGGTTTGCCGGCTGCGGACGAGCTCCACCAGCTCCTCGGTCGGCTCGACGCCGAGCTCGGTGGCCAGGCTCCGGCGGAAGAATTCGAGCCGCCGCATCGCCTCCACCACGTTGTCCTCGGCCAGGTGGACCTCGATCAGTACCCGGGTCGCGCTCTCCCGCAACGGCTCCAGCCGGACCGCGGCCATCGCGGCCTCGATCGCCTCGGCGTACCGGCCGTCGCACGTCAGCCCCTGCGCGGTCAGCTCGAGCGCATGCAGTTGCAGCTGGCGCAGCCGCTCACGGCCGAGCAGAACCCAGTCGTCGTACCAGCCAGGTAGCAGCTCGCCCATCGTGGCCAGCGTCGGCAGCAGGCCCCGATCGGCACCGCACTCCCCCTCGTTGATCACCCGCTGGATCGCGGCGATCAGCGTACTCACGTCGACGTCGAGCGATTCGTCCAGCCAGAGCGTCTCGTCGCCGGTCACCAGTGGATGGTCACTCAACTGCCGCAGCCGCCACAGCGCGGTACGCAGACAGGCCTGCGCCTTCGAGTCCGGTACCTCCGGCCACAGCGTTCCGGCCACCTCCGCACGGCTGGAACGGCTGCGGAGCGCGACGTACGCGACCACCCGGCGGGCGCTGAGCGGAATCGCCAGCGGCTGGTCGTCCACCAGCACCTGGAATCCGTCCAGCAGCAGCAGTTTCGCGGCCGGCGGACTGTCGTCCGGATCGGAATCGGAATCCGGATTCCCGGCCGGACCGATTAAATCAATCATTTGCCCCCCATGGGCCGAAAATCCCACTTCGTGTAATTGACAGGCGACGCCCTGTTACCGTGCCGGGCATTGCCGGATTCCTCTCCCCCCACGGACATCGGAGACCTCCTCGGCAGTGACGCATGCATTACCTGCCGTGAAGTCTGAAGCGTCTGCTAATGGGTGACAAGGCATTGGGCCCGGCAGTTCCAGGAGAATTCGTTCGGCAGGTCGCTGTATCACCCGTGGCGCCCGGTTCGCTCTCGTTGGGGAGTGCTAGCCCGGGAGGCAACCACGTGGACGAGGACACCGGCGACGGAGTCGTACTGCTGTTCGGCAGCGGCTTCCAGCCCTACCGCCAGTACCTGCTGGAGGCGGCCGCCAAGCGCAGTCACCTCTGGCTGATCGACGACGAGCCGGCCGACTGGCAACTGCCGTACGTTGTCGGCAGCACTGTCGTCCCTCCGCTCACCGGAGCGGGTCTGGTACTCGACCACGACGCGCTGTTCGCTGCTGCCGAGGCGGTCGCGCGGTCGCATCGGGTCGTCGGCACCTGCACGTACGACGAGCCGTCGGTGATCATCGCCGCCCTTGTCGCCGACCGGCTCGGCGTCCCCGGCCTGACCGCCGCGGGCGCCGAAGGCTGCCGGAACAAGGCCCTGACCAGACAGGCCCTGACCGCGGCCGGCCTTCCGCAACCCCGGTTCGCGGTGGCCGCGACAGCCGAAGCGGCCGCCACCGCGGCCGCCGGGATCGGCTATCCGGTGGTGGTCAAACCGCGCGGCATGGCGGCCAGCATCGGCGTCGCCATGGTGGCCGGCGCGGACGGCCTAGCCGACGCATACGCGCGGGCCGACGAGTCGAGTCGCAGCGGACCAGCCGCCTATCAAGGCGGCGCCCTGATCGAGGAGTTCGCCGACGGACCGGAGATCAGCGTCGACGGAGCGGTGGTCGATGGCGAGTACACGCCGTTCTGCGTGGCACACAAGGAACTCGGGCCGCCTCCGTACTTCGAGGAGACCGGCCACGTTGTCGACGGCAACGACCCCTTGCTGACCGATCCGGCGCTGCGCGAACTCCTGCGCCGGACCCACGCGGCCCTCGGCGTACGGTTCGGAGTCACGCACACCGAGCTCCGCCTCGGCTCGCGTGGGCCGGTCGTGATCGAGGTGAACGGCCGGCTCGGCGGCGACCTGATTCCGTACCTGGGAAAGCTTGCCACCGGCATCGAACCTGGCGAGATCCTGGTCGGCGTCGCCCAGGGCAAGCAGCCCGGGCTCGCGCCGGATCGCCGCGAATGTGTCGGGATCCGGTTCTGCTACCCACCCGAGGACGCCCGGGTGGTGGAGATCACCGTGCCCGCGCCGGGTGCCGTCCCCGGCCTGCTGGAGGCGCGCGCGATGGCGCCGGCCGGCGCGACCGTGCGGCTGCCACCACGGGCCCACCTCGGCCGGCACGCGTACGTGATCTGTACCGCCGCCGACCCGGCCACCTGCGCCGACCGGCTGACAGCCGCGGCCGGGCTGGTCGAACTGAAGTACGAAGCGCTGAACGAGACCGAGTACTCCGGCCGGCCGTGGTGATCCACGACCGGCCGGAACCCAGCGGAGAGACCAGGAGCCCGAATGACAAACCGTGAGGTCGAGCTGCTCGCCATCGGCGGCGGTCCCGCAAACCTGGCGCTGGCGGTCGCGCTCGAAGAACTCGGCATCGACGGCCTGGCCGAGAACTCGCTCGTGATCGAACGCGGCCGGACCGTCGAGTGGCAGCGCGGCCTGCTGCTGCCCTGGACGAAGAGCCAGGTCGCGTTCGCCAAGGACCTGGTCACGTTGCGGAACCCGCGCAGCGAGTTCACCTTCCTGAACTACCTGCGCTGCGTCGGCCGGCTCGACGACTTCATCAACATGGGCAGCTTCACGCCGTACCGGGTCGAGATCTCGGGCTATCTCAGCTGGGTCGCCCGGACGCTGCGCAAGGTGAAGTTCGAGCTCGGCGTCGAGTGCACCTCGGTCGCGCCGGCGCGGGACGCGTCCGGCGTACTGACCGGGTGGCTGACCAAGCTCGCCGACGGCAGCACGATCTCCAGCCGGTACCTGGTGATCGGCGCGGGGCGGGATCCGTACGTGCCGCCGGTGCTGGCCGGTCTGCCCGCCGACCGGCTGGTGCACAGTACGCAGTACCGGTACCGGATCGCCGAGCTGGCCACGGACGCGCCGCACCGGGTCGCCGTGATCGGCGCGGCGCAGAGCGCGGCCGAGATGTTCCGCTCGCTGGGCAACGATCTTCCGGCCGCCGACGTGAGCTGGGTGATGCGGTCGATCGGGCTGCGCTCGTACGACACGAACAAGTTCACCAACGAGCTGTACTACCCGTCGTTCATCGACAAGGTCTTCGAGGCACGGCCCGAAGGCCGGGACCAGATCCTGCGCGAGATGCATCTGACCAACTACTCCGGCGTGGAGACCGACCTGCTGGAGGATCTGTACGCCGGGATGTACCTCGACAAGCTGCACGGCGTCGACCGGCGCCGGCTGGTGACGATGACCGACATCACCGGTGCCCGCGAGGAGGGCGACGAGATCGTCGTCGAGCTGACCGATCGGCGTACCGGTCAGGTGAATGAGCTCCGGCTCGACTATGTGTTCCTAGGTACCGGGTTCGTCCGCGAGATGCCGGCGATGGTCCGCGACCTGAGCGCGGCGATCGGCCTGGACCGGATCGACGTGACCCGGCGGTACCGGCTGGAGCTGAACGAACCGTCCGACGCGGCCTGCTACCTGCAGGGCGTCAACGAGGCGACACACGGCATCGCGGACTCCCTGCTCAGCGTGCTAGGCAACCGCGCCGGCGACATCGCCGACGACCTCCTCGCCCACCGCACCGCCCCGAACGAACAGATCGCCGCGGACGAACTGGACACCGCGGACGAACTGGCTGCGGCGGCCGCCGAACCGCACCGCTGATCCGCACGATCGCCTCCTGAACACGGCGGCGCCGGTCCGGCCTGCCGCTGAACCGCACCGCCGCGCCGAACCCGCGCAACAGACAGGTCGCCATGTCCGTAACTGATGGTTCCTTGCTGCCCAAACCCGGTCGTGGACTGGTGGTTGCCGGTGGGCTGGTCGCGGCCGCCGCGATCCTGCTCGGCGTCGCGTCGGCCCTCGGCTGGCTCGACAACGATCACCAACCCCCGCCCGGCACGACCGGCCCGACCGCGTCCACCTCCCCGGCCGCACTGATGTGGCGGCTGCTGATCGCCGTCGCGGTCGTCTGCGCGCTGGCCACCGTGTTCGGCCGCCTCGCCAAGCTGCTCGGTCAGCCCGCGGTGGTCGGCGAGATCATCGCCGGGCTGGTCCTCGGCCCGTCCCTGCTCGCGACGCTGGCGCCCAGGCTGTTCGACGCCATCATCCCGACGGAAGTCCTGCCGAACCTGAACCTGCTTGCCCAGGCAGGCCTGGCCATCTTCATGTTCACCGTCGGCGCCGAGTTCGGCCGCGGCAAACTGGGCCGCGATCGCGGCGCGATCGCGGGCGCGAGCCTCGCAATCATGGCGGTACCGTTCGCGCTCGGCGTCCTGGCGGCACTGCCGTTGTACTCCACCCTGGCCGGTCCGGCGGCCGGGCGGCTGCCGTTCGTGATCTTCGTCGGCACCGCGCTGGCGATCACCGCGTTCCCGGTACTCGCCCGGATCGTGCAGGACTTCGACCTGGTCGGCACCCGGCTCGGCTCGCTGGCGATGCTCTGCGCGGCGGTCGCCGACGTACTCGCCTGGTGTGCGCTCGCGATCGTGCTGGCAATGATCAAGTCACCTGACATCACCACGTCCTTGGTCGCCCTGACCCTGACAGTCCTGGTCGGCGCGCTGGCGGTCTTCGTACTCAAACCCGCTGCTCGCCTGCTCGCCGACCGGTACGCCGGCCACCTACCCAGCGCGATCCTCGTACTGGCCGTCCTGGCCCTGATCTTCGGGCTGGCCGCGGCCACCGACGCGATCGGGGTGCACGCGATCTTCGGTGGCTTCCTGGCCGGCCTGGTGCTGCCCAAGGACAACCCCGCGGTGGCCCGCGTCGCCGGGCAGCTCAGCGGGCTGAACCAGGCCATCCTGGTACCTGTCTTCTTCGCCTCGATCGGTCTGAAGACCGACGTCAACGCGGCCGGCTCGCATCCCGAGGTCTTCGCGGCCGGCGCCTTGCTGCTGGTGGTTGCGGTGGCCGGCAAATTCCTCGGCGCCACCCCGGTGGCCCTCACCGGCGGTTTGCCGATCCGGTCGGCGATCGGGCTCGGCGTACTGATGAACGCGCGGGGAATCACCGAAATAGTGGTGCTGTCCGCGGGTCTCGGCGCGGGACTGATCAACGCGGGCGCGTTCACCGTCCTGGTGATGATGGCGCTGGTCACCACGATGATGACGCTGCCGCTGCTCCGGCTGCTCGGACCGTCGGTTCGCGAACCCAGCGCGACGGCGCAATTACCGACCGGTGATGAGTACGCGAGCGGTGACGCGAGAACACGCCTTCCGTGACGGCGTGACTACGCCTGGGTGACGGGCCCGGTGATCGAATAGGCGGCGAAGGCAGCACTGACGACGGCCGCTGGGGGCGGGTGAGGCAACGGTCGGTAATGCCGAGTGAGGATTCATCCGGCGCGGATTCCGGTGGCTGCCTGCCGACCGTCCGCCGGCCCTCGGCCGACCTACCTGCGTCATTTGCTCCCACGTCGTTCGCCCATTTGCGGAATTCAGCGAAAGGACGTGGAACGTGTCGACGATCTCGCCACCCACAATCGAACGCACACCCGACGGGAATCGCCATCACTACGATTCCGGAGACTCCTTGGAGGCACTCCTGCGCCGGGCCCTGGCCTCCGACTGGTCGGCCTGGAAGGAACTGGAGGCACGCTACGGACACCTGCTCACCCACGCGGCCCGCGGCGTCGGCCTCAGCCACAGCGACGCCGGTGACGTCGCCCAGCTCACCTGGCTAAGGTTGTGGCAGCACGGCCGCCAGATCCGCGACCCTGAATGTCTGCCCGCCTGGCTGGCCGCCACCGCCCGGCGCGAAGGGCTCCGCTTCGCCATCAGCCGCAAGCGGTACCTCCTGTACGCCGACCCGACCGCCGAACACAGCGACGGCCTGCGGATGGCGGTCCTGGACATCTATCCGGTCGACGGCGAATACGAACCGTCCACCGAGCAGGCGCTCCGCCGGCTTCCGACGCGCTACCAGCGCCTGATCCGCGCGCTGATGTCCGACAGCTGCCCGTCGTACACGGAGATCGCGGAAGCCCTGAACCTCCCGATCGGCAGCATCGGCCCCATGCGCATGCGAGCCCTCCAAATGCTCCGCCGAACCCCGGAACTGTCCACCACCCGCCCCCGCACAGCCTGAAACAAGGCACTGCCCCAGGAACTCCTGGGGCAGTGCCAACACCTTCAGCGGCGCCGCGCCACCTACCAGCCCCGCTCAGCCAGCCGATGCGGCTGCGGAATCTCGTCGACGTTGATGCCGACCATTGCCTCGCCCAGGCCGCGGGAGACCTTGGCGATGACGTCGGGGTCGTCGTGGAAGGTGGTGGCCTTGACGATGGCCTCGGCGCGCTGGGCCGGGTTGCCGGACTTGAAGATGCCGGAGCCGACGAAGACGCCCTCGGCGCCGAGCTGCATCATCATCGCGGCGTCGGCCGGGGTGGCGATGCCGCCGGCGGTGAAGAGGACGACCGGGAGCTTGCCGAGCGCGGCGACCTCCTTGACCAGCTCGTACGGGGCCTGCAGTTCCTTGGCCGCGACGTACAGCTCGTCCTCCGGCAGGTTCTGCAGCTTGCGGAGCTCCTGGCGGATCTGGCGCATGTGGGTGGTCGCGTTCGACACGTCACCGGTACCGGCCTCGCCCTTGGAGCGGATCATCGCCGCGCCCTCGGTGATCCGGCGCAGCGCCTCGCCGAGGTTGGTCGCGCCGCAGACGAACGGCACGGTGAACTGCCACTTGTCGATGTGGTTCGCGTAGTCGGCCGGGGTGAGCACCTCGGACTCGTCGATGTAGTCGACCCCGAGGCTCTGCAGCACCTGCGCCTCGACGAAGTGACCGATCCGGGCCTTGGCCATCACCGGGATCGAGACCGCGCCGATGATGCTGTCGATCATGTCCGGGTCGCTCATCCGGGAGACGCCGCCCTGGGCCCGGATGTCGGCCGGCACCCGCTCCAGCGCCATCACCGCGACCGCGCCGGCGTCCTCGGCGATCTTCGCCTGCTCGGCGGTGACGACGTCCATGATCACGCCGCCCTTGAGCATCTCCGCCATCCCGCGCTTGACCTTCGCGGTACCGGTCTCGGGCGGGCTCTGGTTCTCGGTCACTGCGACTCCTTCTGCTGGTCTGTCCTCACATCCAGGTTAGGAGCTTCTCAGCAGCTATCTTCAGTCCACTCTGGATCAAGTGGACTGACTGATCGCCGTACCCAGCCGGGCGACCACCATCCGGAGCGTGGCCGGCGGCGCGGTGAACGGGATCCGGATGTGCCGACGGTCGGTCGCGTCCGGCGTGAACAGGTCGCCCGCACCGAGCAGCAGCCCTTGTTCACGGGCAGCTTCCAGTACGCGCCGTGCTCTGGTCTCGGTGAGCTCCAGCCAGAGCGTCATGCCACCTGTAGGCGTTGGCCACACCACACCATCGAGTGACTTGAGCCCTGTCTCCAGCGCGTTCAGATTGGTGCGCAGTCGCGTACGCCGCCGGCTGATGACCTTGTCGAGCTTTGGAATGATCGCCTGTGCCAGCAGGTCATCCAGCGCACTTGGTGAGGCCACGCTGAGCTGTGCGGCCGTGTTGATGCGCCGCCTCAGCTGCTTGCCGGTTCGTACCCATCCGACCCGTAGTCCGCCCCACACTGTCTTGGACAGCGAGCCGACACTGACAGTCCGTGGGTACCGGCTGAGTGGCTCGGCCTGTTTCCCACTCGCCAACCAGAGTGGCCGCATGGTCTCGTCGCTGATCAGTGCAGCGCCGTAGCGTCGGGCGATCTCCACTACTGCCGTACGCCGATCTGCGGGCAGGCTGAGGCCAGTGGGGTTGTGGTTGTCCGCCTGGAGATAGATGACCTTCGGCCGGTGCCGTCTGCACAGGTGGGCGAGCTGGTCGGTGTCCCAGACACCCGCCGGCCAACCGGCAACGTCCAGCCGGTGCTTACGCAACAGATCGAAGGCAGCCGGGTACGTAGGGCTTTCGGTGATCGCTACGCCCGGCCCGAGGTCCAGCCCGGCCAGCGCTGCGTTCAGACCGGCTGCTGCGCCGACAGTGAGCGTCAGCTGACTCGGTTCAGTCGGTACGCCCTCCTGGGTCAGGCGCTCCGCCAGTGCTACCCGTAGCTCTTGCGAGCCACCCGGTGGCGGTCCGTCGCCACCCATTGCCTGCGGCAGTCCGTCCTCGATGATCTGCACGGCTGCCTCAGCCACGTCATGTGGTGCAGCGGTCGTGGCGAACCGCAGGTCGAGCACCGGTTGGTCCCCTGCCGTGACAGTGGACACCGGCGCGACCGGGTCGAGTAGGCGGTCCAGTGGGCGTACGACAGTTCCGGAACCGCGTTTGGTCTCCAGTACGCCGTCTCGGCGCAGGTTCTCCAGTGCGCGGACCACGGTGACCCGGCTCACCCCAAGCCGCTCCGCCAGTACGCGCTCGGAGGGCAGCCGCGAACCGATCGACAGCTCGCCGCGCTCGATCCGCCGCAGGACGAGCCCCTCGACCTGCTCAGTCTTCGTCCCGTCCATCGCATCCAAATCCCCCACCCGCCACATAAGTCCAGCGTGCCACAACTGGCCTTACAACCCGACTCTGGGAACCCACCACGCACTTTCCGGCAGCGAAAACGCGCGGTGGGTTCTCAAAGTGTCGGGGGCGGGTGTGAGGATCGGGGGGTGGATGAGAGGTGGGGGATCGCGCCGGAGGGCGGTCGGGGCGCGGTGCTGGTGGGGTTGCGGGCGGATGGGGAGCCCGTGGGCGAGGTTCGGCACGAGGTGGATCTGGTGGCGGCGGTGGCGTCGCGGCCGTCGGTGACGCGGTGGGTGTGGCGGTCGACGGCTGAGGTGTACCCGCGGTTGCTCGCCGCGGGGGTTCGGGTCGAGCGCTGTTACGACATCGAGAACACCGAGGGCCTGCTGCTCGGTCATGCCGGCCGGCTCGGCCAGCCGCGATCGGCCGCCGCGGCGTGGGCCCGGCTCACCGGCGCTCCGGTACCGGCCGATCCCCCGCTCCGCGCTGTCGTACCAGGCGATCAGTCGTCGCTCTTCGACCTCCCGACCGAGCCGATCCCGTTCGAAGCGCTCCTCCGGGTGTACGCGGATCAGCTGAAGCGGCACACCACCACCGAGTACCCGGACCGGATGCGGTTGCTCACGGCATCGGAATCGTCGGCGATGCTGATTGCCGCCGAGATGGATCTGGCCGGGCTGCCGTGGAGCGCCGACGAGCACCGGGCCGTACTGAGCGAACTGCTCGGCGAACGCTTCGCCGGTACCGGCGAGCCGCGCCGGCTGACCGAGCTGGCCGACGAGATCTCCGCGGCCTTCGGGCATCGGGTCCGGCCGGAGCTGCCGGCCGATGTGCTGAAGGCGTTCAAGCAGGCCGGGTTCCAGGTGAAGTCGACGCGGAAATGGGAGCTCGAACATCTCGGCCATCCGGCGGTCGCGCCGCTGCTGGAGTACAAGAAGCTGTACCGGATCTACACCGCGAACGGGTGGAGCTGGCTGAACGACTGGGTCCGCGACGGGCGGTTCCGGCCGGGGTTCGTGCCGGGCGGGACGGTGTCCGGGCGCTGGATCACCAACGGTGGTGGCGGTCTGCAGATCCCGAAGGTGATCCGGCGTGCCGTCGTCGCCGACCCCGGCTGGCGGCTGGTCGTCGCGGACGCGTCCCAGCTCGAGCCGCGGATCCTGGCCGCGATCTCCCGGGATCGCGCCCTCATGGAGGTCGCGAGCGATCCTGGCGACCTCTACAAGTCGGTGTCCGACCGGGCGTTCTCCGGGGACCGGGCGCAGGCGAAACTCGCCGTTCTCGGGGCGATCTACGGGCAGACGTCGGGCGATGGCCTGAAGAACCTCGCGATGCTGCGCAAACGGTTCCCCACAGCAGTCGAGTACGTGGACGCCGCCGCGCGCGCCGGCGAAGACGGCCGCTTGGTCCGTACCTACCTGGGCCGCACCTGCCCGCCGGCCGGCCACCGGCTGGACGATGTGCTGCTGGACGACCCGGACACGGAGGTCCCGCCGACGGACCCGCGGCACGCCCGCGCCCGGGGTCGCTTCACCCGCAACTTCGTCGTCCAGGGCTCCGCCGCGGACTGGGCGCTGCTGATGCTCGCCGCGCTCCGGCAGGCGCTGGCTGGTCTCACCGCCGAGCTGGTCTTCTTCCAGCACGACGAGGTGATCGTCCACTGCCCCGCCGGCGAAGCTGAGGAAGTTACAGCTGCCATCCAGCAAGCCGGCAATCTGGCCGGCACGCTCACCTTCGGCTCGACCCCCACCAACTTCGCTTTCACCACGGCAACCGTGCAAACCTACGCCGACGCCAAGTAGCTCAAATCCGGCGTCCGCCACGGTCACCCCGGTACTGTGGTGCGCGCCCGCCCCCGCTACCGAGGAGGACGTCTGATGGGTCGTGGGCTGAGCGCCGCGGAAGTGGCGGAGCGGGTCGCGGCCGGAAGGACGAACGCGATCCAGGTACGCACGAGCCGTACGTTCGGGCAGATCGTCCGGGCGAACGTGTTCACCTTCTTCAACGGCCTGCTGGGTACGTTGCTGGTCGCCGTCATCGCCACCGGCAGCTGGCAGAACGCACTGTTCGGTCTGGTCATCCTGACGAACTCCGGGATCGGCATCTTCCAGGAGGTCCGGGCCAAGCGGACACTGGACCGGCTGGCGCTGCTGAACGTCACGCATGTCCGCGTGGTACGCGACGGCGAGGTCAGCGAGGTCGGCATCGCCGATGTCGTCCAGGACGACCTGGTCCGGATCGGCAGTGGCGACCAGGTGCCGGCGGACGGACCGGTGCTGCGGTCCGAAGGGCTGGAGCTGGACGAGTCGCTGCTGACCGGCGAGTCCGATCCGGTGCACAAGCGCCCCGGTGACGAGGTGCGATCCGGTGCGATCGTGGTCGCCGGCGAGGGTGACTTCACTGCGACGTCAGTTGGTGCGGAGACGTACGCCGCCAAGCTCGCGTCCGAGGCGCGCAAGTACCAGGTCACCCGGTCCGAGCTGGTCGCCGGCACGACGCTGCTACTGCGGCGGATCTCGCTGATCCTGCTGGTGGTCGGGCCGTTACTGCTGTGGGCACAGTTCCGCAGCAAGGACAACAAGACCTGGCAGGAGGCTGTCACCGGTACGGTCGCCGGGCTGGTCGGCATGATTCCCGAGGGTCTGGTCCTGCTGACGTCACTGGCGTTCATGCTGGCGATCATCACGCTGGCCCGTCGCAAGACGCTCGTCCAGGAGCTGCCGGCGGTTGAGGGACTCGCTCGCGTGGACGTGGTGTGCCTGGACAAGACCGGCACGCTGACCAGCGGTGAGATCGTGCTCGACCGACTCGTACCGCTCGCGGCGGACGACCGGACCGAGCAGGCGCTGGCCTTGGCCGCGGTGAGCGATCGGCCGAACGCTACCGGGCAGGCGATCGCCGAGTCGTACGCCTCCACCACGCTGACCGCGCTCGCCCGCGTACCGTTCTCGTCGGCGCGCAAATGGCAGTCCGTGACCACCGCGACCGACACGTGGGTGCTGGGCGCGCCCGAGATGGTCTTGACGCGTACGGACGACGCAGCCACCGCGGATGCGCGCGCACAAGCCGACGAGATCGCTTCGCAAGGGCGCCGGGTGCTGGTACTGGCGCGGGGCTCGGTGCGCGAGGGAGATGAACTGCCGGAGCAGCTCGTACCGGTCACGCTGGTAGTACTGGCCGAGCGGATCCGCGACGACGCGGCGCCGACGATGCAGTACTTCACCGAGCAGGGTGTCGAGCTGAAGGTGATCTCGGGCGACAACCCTCGTACCGTCGGTGCTGTTGCCGCGGCGGTCGGCGTACCGGGCGTGCACGGCGCGGACGATGCCGTCGATGCCCGTACGCTGCCTGAGGATCTTGACGAGCTGGCCGACGTACTGGATCGGTCGTCGGCGTTCGGGCGGGTCAGTCCGCATCAGAAGCGGGCGATGGTCGCGGCGTTGCAGCGTCGCGGGCATGTGGTGGCGATGACCGGTGACGGCGTGAACGACGCGCTCGCGTTGAAGGACGCCGACATCGGGGTTGCGATGGGCAACGGTTCGGCGGCGACCCGCGCGGTGGCGCAGCTGGTGCTGCTGGACGGGCAGTTCCGGCACCTGCCGGACGTGGTCGCCGAGGGCCGCCGGGTGATCGCGAACATCGAGCGCGCGGCGAGTCTGTTCCTGGTGAAGAACGTGTACTCGCTGCTGCTGACGGTGATCACCGCCACCACCTTCGTCGCGTACCCACTGGCGCCGATCCAGTTGACGCTGATCTCCAACCTGACGATCGGTATCCCGGCATTCTTCCTGGCGATCGCGCCCAACAAACAGCGGTACGTGCCCGGGTTCCTCGGACGGGTGTTGCGGTTCGCGGTTCCGGTCGGCGTGGTGACCGCGATCTGCGCGTTCGCCGGGTACCGGTTGGTGCGGGTGTTCGACAGCGGCGCGAGCGTGGCCGAGGCGCGTACGGTGACAACCGTCGTCGTGCTTGTCGTGTCACTGTGGACGCTGTCGATCCAGGCTCGGCCGTTCAACCTGTGGAAGACGGGGCTGGTCGCGACGATGGCTGCGTTGGCGGCGATCGCGGTCCTCGTACCGCCGCTCGGCCACGGCATCTTCCTGCTGGAGGTCAGCACCCACCGAGTCCTCGGCGGCCTGGCAATGGGCACCATCGGCATCCTGCTGATCGAAATCGTCCGCGCCGTCAGCGCACGCCTCCGGCCAACCCATTCGTAGGTTCAGCTGCCGTCACACTCACCACCGCCTTAAGCACGCGGTCAATCGCCGTCACACTCACCGCCGGCTGAAGCGCGCGGTCAGCTGCCGTCTTCGAGTTCGATGGTGGTTGGCATGGGAGCCCGCCCTGCCAACCGGAACCACGTGACCAGCCGGCGATGACGCAGGTCTCGGGTCGACACGACCACATCGTTGTGAAAGCGCCTGGCCAACTGCACGCGCCGCATCGCCAGGTTCAGCTCACCGGCCCACGGCTCGGTATCGGTGCCGACGGCATGGATCGCGCGAGTGAGCGCCGACTCGGCCTGCTCACGTACCTCCATCGCGGCGAGTGACGCGGCCCGCGCGTGATGCGCGGCGTCCAGCAGCAACAACGCCGACGCCGGGTCAAGTACCGCGGCACCAGCCACCTCAGCCGCCAGCGCAGACCGCTGAGCCAGCTCCTTCTCCAGCGTGGCGCGGGCGAGGTCCACCCGCGCATGCAACCGGTCCAACCGGCCGGCGGTCCAGCTCGCGTACGCGCCGAACAGCAGCAGCACCGCGCCGATCGCGATCAGCAGCCAGGAGATCTCCACGGACCCATTCGATCACCCTTACGGAGCGCTGACGGTCCAGCCGGTTCCGGTTACCGGCACCGGCTCCGGCACTAGCGTCGTGATCATGGCTGATATCGGCGTACTCGGCGGGTCCGGCTTCTACTCGTTCCTGTCCGACGTGGAGACGATCGCGATCGACACCCCGTTCGGCCCACCGAGCGAGCACCCGGTGGTCGGGGAGCTCGGTGGCCGGCAGGTCGCGTTCATCCCGCGGCACGGCGCGGACCACCGGTTCCCGCCACACCGCGTGAACTACCGGGCGAACCTCTGGGCGCTGCGCGCGCTCGGCGTACGCCAGGTGCTCGCCCCGTGCGCGGTCGGATCGCTCCGCCCCGAGCTCACGCCAGGCACCTTCGTCGTCCCGGACCAGTACGTGGACCGCACTTGGGGGCGACCACACACGGTGTACGACGGTGCGCCGGTCGTTCACACCTCAGCCGCCGACCCGTACTGCCCCGCCGGCCGGGCGACGGTGATTGCCTTCGGCAACGTCGTACCCGAAGGAACCATGGTGGTGATCAACGGACCACGGTTCTCGACCCGGGCCGAGTCGCGCTGGCATGCGGCGCAGGGCTGGTCGGTGGTCGGTATGACCGGCGCACCCGAGGCCGCGATCGCCCGCGAGCTCGCTCTTTGTTACACCTCGGTGGCCGTCATCACTGACCACGACGCCGGCGTCGAAACCGGCAGCGGCGTTACCCAGGCGGAGGTCTTCGCGGCGTTCACGGACAGCATCGAACGGCTGCAAACCTTGCTGAAGGCCGTTATCACCCAGCTGCCCGACGCCGACTGCAGCTGCCGGCACTCCCTGGACGGCACCGCCGCGGCAGAGCCGGTGGTCGCGGTATGAGGGTTCTGGTTACCGGCGGCGCTGGGTTCATCGGGCGGCAGGTACATCGGCAGTTGGTTGCTGAGGGCCACGAGGTGGTCGTGCTCGACTCGTTTCGCGCTGACGTTCATGCGCGGCGGCCGGAGCCCCGGCCTGGTCTGATTGTCGGCGATGTTCGCGATGCCAGTACGGTCGCCGCCGCGGTCGAACGGGTCGACACCGTCATCCACCTGGCGGCGAAGGTCGGGCTCGGGGTACACCTCGACGACATCGACGACTACGTCTCCTCGAACAGTCTCGGTACGGCCGTACTGCTCAAGTCCCTCGGATCGGTTCGCCGGCTCGTGTACGCCAGCTCGATGGTCGTGTACGGCGAAGGGCGCTACGACTGCGCCGTCCACGGACAAGTCGCGCCAGGGCCACGCCGTACCGAGGACCTGGACGCCGGCCGGTTCGAACCACCCTGCCCGTACTGCGGCGCGCCGCTCTCCCCCGGCCTGGTCACCGAGGATGCACGACTCGATCCACGGAACACGTACGCCGCGACGAAGCTGCACGGCGAGCACCTGGCCGCCGCCTGGGCCCGCGAGACCGGCGGGCGGGTGACGGCGCTCCGGTTCCACAACGTGTACGGGCCGGGGATGCCGCGGGACACGCCGTACGCCGGGGTCGCATCGGTCTTCCGGTCGGCCCTCGACCGTGGCACGGCGCCGCGCGTGTACGAGGACGGCCGTCAGCGCCGGGATTTCATCCACGTCCACGATGTCGCCACCGCGGTCACCGCCGCGACCGCCGCGCTCCCCGATCAGCCGCCGTCGATTGTCTACAACGTCGGCACCGACAGCATCCACACCATCGGCGACCTCGCCGCCGGATTGTCAACAATCTACAATGGACCGGAGCCGGTGATCACCGGGCAGTACCGTCTCGGCGACGTACGCCACATCACCGCTTCGTCGGCCAGCCTCCGCGCCGACCTGTCCTGGAAACCCACCCACACCCTCACCACGGGCCTAGCCGACCTCCTGACCGCCGACCCACCCGCTACTGACTGCAGTTGAGCTGGCCACTGGCGCCCCGACCTGCTGGGCGTAGGTCAGCCTGCAGGCAAATCCACCTTGAAGCTGCACCCAGTGGCAGTGTTGGTCACACCAATCGTGCCCTCATGCGATTCAACAACCCCACGAGCAATAGCCAACCCCAACCCACCGCCGATTCCACTTTTTCCGCTGGCGGAGGGCACCGTTTCCGGGGTGCGTTGGGCGTCTCCGCGCCAACCGACGTCGAACACCCTCGGCAAGTCAGCAGCGGGAATGCCGCCGCAGGCATCCGTGACGGCCAACCGGACCCGGCCATCGGCCTCACGGTCCACGGTGACCGTAACCTCTCCACCAGCCGCGGTATGGCGAATCGCATTACCCACCAGGTTCGTCACAGCACGGCTCAGCTCATCCGGATCGCCCTGGACCGCGAGCCGATCATCACCGGCCGGCGTCGCGACCGTCAGCCGTACGCCCTCCGCCCGCGCGTGCTCGCCGTTCTCCCCGGCAACGTCCTCAGCCAGCTCCCGCAAACTCACCGCCGACCGCCGCCGCGGCGGAGGAGCCGTCGACAACCGGGACAACTCGAACAGGTCATCCACCAACCCAGTCATCCGGTCAACAGTCGCGCGCATCTGCCGCAACGCGCCCGGCACGTCGTCGATCACCCCGTCCTCAAGCCCCTCCGAAACAGCTCGCAAACCAGCCAACGGAGTCCGCAGATCATGCGACATGAACGCGACGAGCTCCCGCCGGCTCGCCTCCAACGCACGCTCCCGGTCATGCGAAGCCGCCAGCTTCTTCCGGGTCATCTCCAGCTCGTCAGTCAGCTCGGCCAGCTCCGCGGGCACGGTCCCACCAGCACCCTCCAGCGGCTCGTACGAACTGCCGAGCTGCCGCACTTGCCGCCCGACCGCCCGCGAACCGGCACTGATCCAATGCCCCAGCAGCACCGACATCGCCAGCCCGAGCAACGCCGCGAACGCCAGCGTCCACAGCACCACCCACGAGTCGTGCGCCGAAATGAACATCGCCCGTACGCTCTGCAGGACCGCCGCCAGCGCGGCAACCAACGGCGCCAGCGCCGCCACGATGATGGTGATCCGCAACGACCGCCCCCGAAACCGCCACAAGGCCGCCGCCCCACCCGCGGCCACCACCAACGTCCACAACGTGGTAAGCCCCAAAATCGTGAACATATCCTTGCTCATCAGTCCCCCACCCCCATCAGCACCCCAGCCCACAGCAAGACACCCACACCCAACAGCACCCCGACGCTCAGCAAGGTGTCCGCGTTCAGCGGGGTCCGGGCATTCAGGCAGGTGCCCACGTTCAGCGGGGTCCGGGCGTTCACGAGGGTGTCCGCGTTCAACGGGGTGGCCGCGATCGGCGGGGTTGTGGTGTTCGTGCGGGTGGTGGTGTTCATCAGGTGCCGGCTGAGAAGAGGTAGCCGGTGCGGGGGACCGTGAGCACGAGTTTCGGGTCGGACGGGTCGCTCTCGATCTTCTCTCGCAGGCGCCGGACATGCACCGTCACGGTCGACGAGTCGCCGAAGTCCCAGCCCCACACGCGGCGGAGCAGTTCCACCTTCGTGTACGCCTTGCCCGCATGCGCCACCAGGTACGCGAGCAGGTCGAACTCCCGATGCGTCAGCGACAACTCGGCATCGTTCAGGTACGCGCGCCGCGCCGCCGTGTCGACGAGCACCGGGCCGGCGCTCAGCTTGGTCGGCGTCAGATCGAGCCCGGCCAGGCGCTCCTCGCGACGGACCATCGCCTGCACCCGCAGCGTCAGCTCGCGCGGGCTGAACGGTTTGACCACATAATCGTCCGCGCCGACCTCCAGCCCGACCAGCCGATCCTCTTCCTCGCCGCGCGCCGAGAGCATGATCACCGCCGCGCCGTCGTCGGCCGCGCGCATCCGGCGGAGTACGTCCAGGCCGGAGAGTCCGGGCAGCATCACGTCCAGTACGACGACCGACGGCTTCCACTGCTGCCAGACCTCGACCGCGGACGCGCCGTCGGCCACCACGCGGGCGTCGTACCCGGCTTTGGTCAGGTACGCCGAGACGACGTTGGACACGGTCGGGTCGTCATCGACGACGAGCACACGAGTAGCCACCTTCAGAGCGTAGATCGTCCACCCGGTCCCACGCCCCACCAGCACCGCTACGCCCACCAACGTAAGCGACCCGTAGTCGCGCTGGGGCGCCGGGGGCGGTGGTTCGTCCGTACCGTCGAAGCGTGTTCGTCGATCTCGTGCTGCCGTGCCTGAATGAGGCCGCCGCCCTGCCCTGGATTCTCGGTCGGCTCCCACCGGACGTGCGGGCCGTTGTCGTCGACAACGGTTCCACGGACGGCTCGGCGGAGATCGCGGCCGGGTTGGGCGCGGCGGTCGTACACTGCAAGGTCAAGGGGTACGGCGCCGCGTGCCACGCCGGGCTGGAGGCGGCGCGGGCCGAGGTGGTCGCGTTCATGGATGCTGACGCGTCGCTCGATCCTCAGCAGCTGATGCGGGTCATCACGCCGGTACTCGCGGGGTACGCGGACCTGGCCGTCGGGCGCCGGCGGCCGGTGTCGCGGCGGGCGTGGCCGTGGCATCTGCGGTTGGCGAACGCGGAGTTGTCGCGCCGGATCCGGCGGCGGACCGGCGTCGCGCTGCACGACCTCGGACCGATGCGCGCCGCCCGCCGGCAGCCGCTGCTGAACCTCGTGATCGCGGACCGGCGGTCCGGGTACCCGTTGGAGACCGTGGTGCGCGCGGCCGACGCCGGTTGGCGGATCGTGGAGATCGACGTCGACTACCTACCGCGCTCGGGACGCTCGAAAGTAACAGGCACACCCCTCGGCGCCGCACGAGCCGTACTGGACATGTCGAAGGTACTGACAGGCCCGACGACGCCGGTGTTGAAGGCGCAGGCGTGGAGGGCGGCGGCGCGGAAGACGCCGGCGCGGATGAGCCGCGTGTGGTTGAGCCGCGTGTGGTTGAGCCGCGTGTGGTTGAGCCGCGTGTGGAAGGGGCGGGGGCGGTGACTCGGGGGACGGTGATTGTGATCGCGAAGGCGCCTGTGGCTGGGCGGGTTAAGACTCGGTTGCAGGGGGAGTTCAGTGCGGTCGAGGCGGCGGCGTTGGCACGGGCTTCGCTTGGTGACACGTTGAGTGCGGTGCAGCGGGCGGCGGCCGGGCGGCGGGTTGTTGTACTGGAGGGTGAACCGGGGTCCTGGTTGCCGGCCGGGTTCGAGGTGGTCGGGCAGCGCGGGGATGGGCTGGATGAGCGGCTGGCGGCCGCGTTCGAGGATGTGTACGACGGTACGCCGATGTTGCTGGTCGGGATGGATACCCCGCAACTGCGCCCGGAGTTGCTCGGGTTTCATTGGTCCGGGCACGACGCGGTGCTGGGGCTCACGGAGGACGGTGGATATTGGTGCCTTGGGCTCCGAAAGCCGGACCGACGGGCCTTGGTCGGCGTACCGATGTCCACCGATTACACCGGTCGCGATCAGCTACGCCGTTTGCTGGCACTGGGATTGCGCGTACGTATGTTGCCGACGCTGCGAGACATGGACACGCCACGCGACGCCGCCTGGCTGGCAGCAGAGTTTCCAGCACTACGGATGTCGCGGCTGCATCGGCGGCTGCAGCACGCGGCACATCCAGGGGCCTTGTTCGAACAGGCGCTCGGCGGCAAGGCGCGAGTGGTTGCCACCGGCATCGATGGACGCGCCGTGCCGGCGTTGTCGGAGCTCGATCGGTGGTCGGCGCCCGCGGATGAAGTGGATCGGCTAGCCCTCAGCCGGTGCGAGGGACCAGTACTGGACGTCGGGTGTGGTCCAGGGCGGATCGTGATCGCGCTGGCCGAGCGTGGAATCCCGGCGCTCGGCGTGGATGTGTCGCCGCGGGCGGTTTCACTGACGACAGCTCGCGGGGCGGCGGCGCTGCACCGTCCGGTACAAGACCCGCTGCCCGGCGAGGGGCGGTGGGGCAGCGTGTTGCTGATGGACGGGAACATCGGGATCGGTGGTGCACCCGGCGTACTCCTCCGCCGCTGCGCCGAACTGGTCCGCCCGGACGGTCTCGTACTGGTAGAGGTCGATCCGGATGACGAGTTGGACGAGACCGCGCCGATCGTCCTCCACAGCACCACCGGCCGCCGCTCCAGCCCGTTGCCCTGGGCAAGGGTAGGCACCCACGCGCTGATCCGCCACGCCCACCACTCCAACCTCCATCCCACCGAAGACTGGCGCACTCCCCACCGAGCCTTCCTGACCCTCCGCCGAACCAGCTGATGCGCGGCCAGTGGGTACTCGCAGGTGTTGTTGCGGCTGCGACCGCGGGGGTGGTTGTGGCCGCGGCAGCCCACCAGTGGGTGGTAGTCGTGGGGACTGTTCTGGTCGCCGGCGCGGTGTGGCGGTTCGGGCGGGGTCTGACGGTTGGTGCGGTGGTAGCTGTGGCGGTGGTTTGCCAAGTACCAGGGTTGACCCACGCGCCCATCACCAGCACGGACGCCTACCGCTACGTCTGGGACGGGCGAGTACAACTCTCCGGCCACTCCCCGTACGCGCAGGTGCCCCTCGACGACACGCTGGCGAAGCTCCGCGACCCCATCCTCTTCCCCGGCCTGTCCCCGACCCAGAAGTCAGGCGTCACCGGCGTACCCAAGAACCCCGCGCAACTCCCCGTCGACGACGCGCGAACCAGAATCAACCGCCCAGGCGTGCCAACCATCTACCCACCGATCGCCGAGGCGTACTTCACCGTGGTCGCGCTCGTCACGCCCTGGTCCGCCGGCACCCTCGGGGTTCAACTGGCCGCCGCGCTGATCGCGATCGCACTCACCTGGCTACTCGCGGTACAAGACCCGCGCTGGGCCGCGTTGTGGGGTTGGTCACCGATCGTCGCGATCGAGGCCGCCAACGCCGCCCACGTGGACGTCCTCGCCGCCCTCCTCATCGCCGCTGCCGTCATCACCACCGCCCGCCGCCCGAAGCTCGCCGCGATCCTGCTCGGCGCGGCCGGCAGCGTCAAGCTGCTCCCGTTGCTACTCCTCCCAGCCTTCCGCACCCGCCGCCCACTGGTTGCCCTCAGCACCTTCATCGCTACCTATCTCCCGCACGTGCTTGCCGTCGGCATCCTTGTCGCCGGCTTCCTGCCCGGCTACCTCGACCAGGAAGGGTTCTCCGACGGCAGCTCCAGATCCGCGATTCTCGCGCTCCTGTTACCTCCTGAGGCCCGCCAGCTGACCGCCGCGGCGCTCGCGATCGCCCTCGCCGCGCTCGCGTTCCATCGCACCCGCCGCGATCCGATCGCGCTCACCTGCTGCTGGCTGTACGGCGCCGCGCTGCTGATCGCCACGCCGACCTACCCCTGGTACGGCCTCCCGCTGATCGCCCTGGCCGTACTCGCGCACCGCCCCGAATGGCTCGCCGTCCCACTCGCCGCCTACCTCGCGTACGCGAGTTTCGGCCACCCCACTCGCCAGGGCCTGATCCACCTCGCCGCCCTCGCGGTCGTCGTGATCGTGATCACGCTGCGTCGCCGGATTGTTGCCAAATCAGGTTTGACCGCACCGCCATCGGCAACGAACACTGACGAACGTGACACAACGCATCGCCATCGCGACCTCGGCCGGGTACGCCGAACTGCATCCGGATGAACGCCCGCTCCTCGACGCCCTTCGCGCCGCCGGACTCGACCCGGTCGTCGAGGTCTGGACCGACCCGTCGGTCACCTGGTCGGCGTACGACGCGGTGCTGCTGCGTACGGTCTGGGACTACTTCCTGCGCTACGCCGAGTTCACCGAATGGCTCGCCCTGCTCGACAAGTCGGGCGTACCAGTACTGAACGACACCGAGCAGGTGCGCTGGAACAGCGACAAGCAGTACCTGCTGGAGTTGCGCGAGAAGGGCGTGGCGATCGTCCCGTCCCAGGTCGCGGCGGGTGCATGCTTGCGCGAGGTCGTGGCCGGCCTGACCGGTCAGGAGATCGTGATCAAGCCGACCGTGAGCGGTAACGCGCTGCACACGGTTCGTGCGCTCGCCGGTTCGCCGGAGCTCGACCAGGCACTCGCCGAGCTGCCCGACCTGGTGTACCTCGTGCAGCCGTTCCTGCCGGAGATCCAGTCCGCGGGCGAGTGGTCGCTGCTGTTTTTCGACGGCGAGTTCAGCCACGCGGTGGTGAAGCGCCCGGCGGCCGGCGACTACCGGGTCCAGGAATCGTACGGCGGCCAGGTCATCCCCACCGACCCGCCCGCCGACGTACTGGCGACCGCCCAGGCGGCGCTGTCCGCGTCCGGCCCGACCCCGCTGTACGCCCGGGTCGACGGCGTCGTCGTGAACGGCCGCTTCCTGCTGATGGAAATCGAACTCATCGAGCCCTACCTGTTCCTCCCCCAGTCCCCCACCGCCGCCACCCACCTCGCCACCGCCCTGGCCACCGCCCTGGCCACCCGCCTCACCTCCAAAACCAGCTGAGGGGTTCACCTCTCAAACTGCCCCTTCACTCCCCGCATGCGATGGGTGAAGGGGCAATTTCGGTGGTTAACGCCTGAAAGGAAATCGGGCGGGGTGGGTCAGCTGGCGGCGGATTCGGGGTGGCCGCGGCGGCGGCCGTAGAGCAGGGTTTCGCCGGCGGCGGTGCCGGTGTACTTGGTGCGGCGCGCCCAGTCGCGGCATTCGGCCAGTACCGGGCAGGTGCTCAGGCAGAGTTCACGGGCCTTCCGCTGTTCCCAGCGGGGCGCGGTCTCGTCGTACGCGGGTGCCTGGCCGATGCACGCGGCCCGGCTCATCCAGCGGTCGGCGGGGTCCACGATCACGGTCAGCGTCGGCCTCATGACACCGACGGTAGATCGCCGGCGACCACCGGCGATCATTGTCTCGAAATATGATCTAGTTAGTAGACATTGCCGAGGCGGTGGCAAGCCTGCCTCGCCGCCGCGGCCGGACACCGTCGGACGGGTCGTCGACCAGGTCGCCGTGCCGGACCGGATCGTTCTCCGGCAGCAGGATGTCGCGGGCGACCACCAGCATCAGCCACAGCGTGCCGGCCATCCGCAGGATCACCGACAGCCAGTAGATCCGGTCCGGTACGTCCGGGTTGCCGGGCGCCAGGAACTGGGCGAGATGCATCCACACCAGCATCCAGTAGAAACACTCGCACGCCTGCCAGATCAGCCAGTCCCGCAACCGCGGCCGGGCCAGCGCGACCAGCGGCAGCAACCACAGGACGTACTGCGGTGAGTACACCTTGTTGATCAGCAGGAACGCCGCCACCACGAGAAACGCGAGCTGCGCGAAGCGAGGTGGTCGAGGCGCCATCAGACCGAGGATCGCGATCGACAGGCAGAGCCCCGCGAAGATCACGATGTTCAGCTGGTTGACGTCCGCGACCTCGTGCTTGGCGAGCTTCAGGACGTACCAGATCGAGCCGTAGTCGCTTTCCCGCTCGTCGTTGAACTGCCAGAACGACAGCCACTCGTTCTTCGCCAGCAGGTAGATCGGTGCGTTCACCAACGCCCACGCGACCGCCGTCGAGACCAGTGCCTGGACCCACGGCCACAACTTCCGGCCGCGGATGCACACGATCAGCAACGGCCCCAGCAACAGGAACGGGTAGAACTTCGCCGCCGTCCCCAGCCCGAGCAGTACGCCGAACCACACCGGTTTCCCGCGTGACCAGGCGAACATCGCGCCGGCGGTGAGCGCGACCGCGAACAAGTCCCAGTTGATCGTCGACGTCAGTGCGAGCGCCGGAGCAGCAGCGACGTACAGGGCGTCCAGCGGCTGCCCACGGGCCGCGCCGGGCTTGCGCGCTACTCCACGTGCCGTAGCCACCGTCAACCCGACGATGACCAACGCGCACAGGAACAGCATCACGGTGTTGACCAGGAAGAACACCCCGGCCGTGTCGCGCTTCTGCTCGACCGTGACGTCCTTCTTCGGGTCGCCGGTCATCAGCCAGGTGATCTGCGCGGCGACTTCCATGAAACCACCGGTGAGCACCGGATACTCGAGTACGGGGTAGTTGCCGGTGTCCAGGAACGGCCGGTTGCCCTCCGCGAAGCCGCGCTCCTGGTACAGGAACCCGATGTCGGAGTAACACAGCGCCTTGAACGGCCGCCAGCTCTGCCGATCCCAGCCGGCTTCCATGCACGGCGCCTTCTGCAGTACGCCGAGACCGAACGTGATCGTGCAGACCGCGAGCGCGATCCGCAACGGGGTCCACCAGGACGAGCTGAGCCGGGCGAACCGCCCGGACGGCCCGCCGAGCCCGACTGTCAGCCCGGCCACGGCCGGATCGGCCGCCGACGGAGTCCGCGTGAGCTCGCGTTGTGGTCCGGTCACGGTGGGCATCATCTCCTATCGGCGCACCTCGCGACAGCCCGGGTCCGATCACCCGGCCCGGCTCTGCGCGAGGTTACCCACCGCCGCCGCGTCAGCCCGGGACGGCACTCCGATCAGAGTGAACCGGCAGTCCGACGAGTTCGGCGTACACGTCCCGCAGGTGCACCGCCTGCGTCTCCCAGGACATCTCGTTCCGTACGCCCGGGTCCTGCACGCGCTCACGGTACGTCGCCAGATCGGCCAGCACCCGCCCGGTCGCCGCGGCCAGCGCGTCGGCGTCCTCCGCGACGAACACCTCCCCGATACCGGTCTTCCCGACGAACTCCTCCAGCGTCGGCATGTCGCTGGTCACCACAGGCAGCCCGGCAAACGTGTACTCGAACAGCTTGTTCGGCAGGGCCATTTCGTGACTCGGGTACCGCAGGATCGGGATCAGTCCGACGTCGGCGCCGCGCAGGAAGCGCACGACCTCGCCGGTGGGCACCGGGTCCAAGTAGTGCACGCGGTCCTCGACGCCCACCCGGGCCGCCAGTTTCCGCAGCTCGTCGACCGGCCGGGTGCGGGTGTGTGGCACGCAGACCACTGCCAAATGCGCTTCAGGCAGCCTCGGCAGCGCCGCGATCGCGGTCTCGACGCCGCGGGCCCGCGTGATCCCACCGCTGTAGACCAGCAGCGGCACGTCGCCCGGCAACCCGATCGTGGTCCGTACGTCGACGACCTCGCTGCCGCTGCAGAGCGTTTCCAGCCGTGGGCTGTTGATCACCACGGCTGGTTCCCGATCCAGCCGGTACTGCTGGTGCAACCGTCGCGCGATCGCCGGACTGACCGTGATGACGCGGTCCACCGATCCGATGTACTCGCGCTCGTGCTGCGCCCACGCCGCGATCATCCGGGGCGTACGCCCGCCGTACTGCGACAGTCCGGCGACGTACTCGTGCGCGTCGTACACCACCTTCACGGTCCGGCCGCGCAACGCTGCCCGTCCCGCGGCACGGGTCGCGACGCCGATCACGTGCATGTCGTGCGCATGCAGTACGTCCGGCCGCAACCGATCCAGTACGTCGGCAAAGATCGCCTCGTAGTCGTAGGCCTCGGGTACGACCGAGCGCCAGCTGGCCAGTTGCTGCCGAGCGGGCCACCAGCCGTCCCACCATCGCCAGACCTCGGCGACCTTCCGGGCCTCGAAACTCGTCACCCGCCGGCCGAGCGACAGCGCCTTCGACTCCACCTGCCAGCGCCGGTACTTCAGCACGCGCACCGCCCGGCCGCGCTGATAGCTGAGCGAACCGATGGTCCGCGCGCGTCGGCCGGCGGCCGCGCGGCCCGATTCAGCCTTCAGATCCGCCAGCCTGGCAGCGATCCGGGCCTTCCGGGCCGGCGCGATCCACGCCTTGAAGAGCCGTCGTCCGCGCCGCGCGCTCCGCCGCCGGGTCCGCTCGTCGCGCAACACGAAACGGCCGGGTATCCGGGTCAGCGGCACGCCGCCGTCGATCGTCTCGGTCGTGGTCTCGCCCGTCGCCGATACCCCGAGCAACGTCACCCGGTACCCGGCCTGGCCCAGCGCGCCGGCTTCCTTGAGTACGCGGGTGTCGTTGCTGACGTCGTTCGCGACGAACATCACAACGTGTGGATTGCCGGCTTCGTTGCTCATGACTACAAAACGGGAACACCGGCCGAACGGGTTGCACGTATCAGGTCTGCCGTCGACGGAGCACGAGCAGGGCGGCGGCGATCAGCAGCACGCCGAGCAGAGCTCCGGCTCCGAGCACCAGGCCTAGGCGGATGCCGGGTGGACGGTAGTTGCAGGAGACCTTCGACGAGTCGGCCGAGACCGGGATCGCCATCAACCCGGCCCGGTCGCCGGGCTTGCGCGCGGCGGCGCCGTCGACCGAACACTGCCAGCCGTCGATCCGGATCACGCTGACGACGACCGCGCCCGCGGTACCGCGGTTGAGCCGGATGTCGATGCCGTGACCGCCGACCTTCACCTCGGCCGGCTTGCCGAGCTGGTGCACGGCGGCGGTGAGCTTGTCGCGATGCAGACAGCCGACCGCGGCGGAAGGCAGCCGGGTACGGCCCTGGAGCCGGAGCTCGACCCGGTAGGACCCGTCTGCACCGACTGTTCCGAGCCGCATCATCGGGGCGCCGGTGTACACGCCCGGACGCTTCGCCACCGGTGTGAGGATCGGCCTCCAGCCGCGCCCGTCGACAACCACTTCACCGACGGTGGTGGGCGCCGCCAGCCAAACCTCCGAGCCCGGCGCGCAGCGCGCGGTCAACCGCACCTGGACCGACCGCTTCGCACCAGTCGCGCCGGCCGAGCCCGTCGTGCCGGATGTGCCGGCCGAGCCCGTTGTGCCGGTTGTGGGCTGGATGGTGATGGCGCCGCCGCGGTCGGCGACGGTGGCGTCCGGGGTCTGCTCCGCCCGCAGCTTCGGGATCGTGTACACATCCGCGCCGAGCGCGGTCTCCTGCGCGCCGAACGGACCGGGATCCGGCGACGTCCAGGCCTTCACCGGGCGTACGGTCACCAGCGGCGCGCTGTCGTACTTCTCCAGCCGCGGCGCGTCATCGGCCGGGTCCGTGACAACCCTGGCGCCGATCGCGAAGATCGCGTCGACGACCGGATTGCGCGGATCGACGGTCGCCCGGCCGTACGAGCTGTACCCGAAGCCGAGGCTGAGCAGCTGCGCCGAGACGGTGTCCGGGATCGTGCTCGAGTAGTACTGCGAGCCTTGTCCACCGATCAGCATCGGGTCGTTGACGGTCAGCGCGGCGCCGGGCGCCGTTCGATGGTTCGGCCAATCATCCGCGGACTGCACCAGTGCACGGATAGTGGAGTGCAGCTCGCCCCACGGCGAGCTCGCGCTGAGGATCTTGCTTCGCTGCGCGTCGATCGCCACCGACGACAGCGTCACCTCGACGAACACCGCACCCAGCAGCAGCACGATCGCGCCACGGCGCACGCCGACAGGTAGCGGTCGCCGGAAGATCAGCCACGCGATCAATGCGGTGGCGGCAAGCAGCGGCACGGCCAGATGCGTGGTCGTGGTGATGGTACGGACGTTCCACGTCAGCCCGTACAGAATCCCGACCAGTGCGAGCGGCGCGGTCACCACCAGGAGCCCCCGTACGCCCGACGCGACCGACATCCAGCCGACGATCACGAGCATCCCGGCGATCACGAACGCCTGCCGGAACGGGCTGCCGTTCGGGCTGTCGAAACCGTGCCACACCTCGTGCGTGATCCGGACCTGCATGCTGCCCACCGTGAGCAGCACGACCGCGGTCCAGACGATCCGCTCCCGGGCCGGGATCGCCCGGTTGAACGGGAAACTGATTGCCAGCAGCAACATCAACGTCCCGACCGCGAGGCCTGGCGTGGACCCGACGCCCTCGCTGCCGGCCAGCAACCGGGAGAGGAAGTCCAGCGCGCCGATCGGTTTGAACGAGACATCCGGGCTCGGCCGGGCCGCGCTGACCGACCGGAACGTCGGCAACAGCAACGGTGCCGCCAGCCCGATCCCCAGGCCGACCGCGAGCATGCAGCGCAACGCGCCGGTGAGGCGCTCCCGCCAGGACACGGCCGCGTCGTACGCGAGGATGCGCGCCACCACGACGATCGCGGCGCCGATGGTTGCCATGTACACCGTATAGAAGTGCGACGTCCACAGCAGCGCGATCACGAACGGCGTGACCAGCAGCGAAGGCATCGAGCGGCGGCGCAGAATCCACTCGCACAACAGACAGATCACCGGGAACGCGACCAGCCCGTTCAGCCAGACGCTCATGTACGCCGCGTCGTCGATCGCCCAAGCACACGCGCCGTACGAGACGCCGCCGATCACCGCCAGCCAGAACGGCCCGGTCGGACGCAGCCACCGCAGGTACGTCGCCATCGCGCCGGCGGCCAGACCGATCGCCGCGACGTCGACCAGGAAGAGCGCGAGGTCGATGTGGTCGCGCGGCAGGACGAGCACGATCCAGGACAGCGTCGACCCGACGTACGCCATCGAGTCGCCGAGGAACGGAACGCCGAAACCACTTGACCAGTTGAAGATCAGGTCACCGGGCGCCTGGCCGGTGAGGATGTCGCGCAGATGCGCGTACATCGGGACGAACTGCTGACCGAGGTCGTTGGTGCTGCGGGGCCGGTCGCCGAAGGGGTAGGTGCCGCGGATCATCCCGCTGACGACGAACGTCAGGGCCGCCGCCAGGGCAGCCGGCACGGACACGTGCCACCGCCGCCCGGCGGCAAGTCGGCGGATCACTCCGTCGGCCGGCTCGGCTCGGACGCCAGCGCGAGGGCAGGTGGTTGCACCAACTGGGTCGGCGCCGGATGTCTGAGATAACTCAGTCGGGCGGCCTCCTGCCGGGCGCGGCCGACCACGTCGAGCAGGTAGCCGAGCACCAGCATCAGGATCCCGATCAGCCCGATCGAGGACGCCAGCACCGCGGTCGGGAATCGCGGCACGAGCCCGGTCTGCAGATACTCGACGACGATCGGTACGCCGAGCGCGAGCGCGATCACGCCGAAGACGGCGGCCAGCACGCCGTGGTACAAGGTCGGCTTCTCGACCCGGGCCAGGTGCAGGATCCAGCGCAGGATCCGCGAGCCGTCGCGATACGTGCGCAGTTTGCTCTCGCCGCCGACCGGGCGTTCCTTGTACCCGACCTGGACCTCGGCGACCGGGATCCGCAGGTGCAGCGAGTGAATCGTCAGCTCCGTCTCGATCTCGAACTCCCGCGACAACGCCGGGAACGATTTCACGTACCGCCGGGAGAACGCGCGGAACCCGCTCAGCATGTCGGTGATCTCGCGACCGAACAGCGCGCCGACCGCGCCGGTCAGCATCCGGTTCCCGAAGGTGTGCCCGGGCCGGTAGGCGGCCACGTTCGAATGTTTGCGGACCCCGACCACATGGTCGTACGGCCCGGCCAGCAGGGCCTCGACGAGGACCGCGGCGCGGGCTGCCTCATACGTGTCGTCGCCGTCGATCAGCAGGTACACATCGGCCTCGACGTCGGCGAACGCGCGCCGGACGACGTTGCCTTTGCCCTTTTGGGCAACGTGCCGCACGATCGCGCCCGCGGTCGTGGCGATCGCCGCGGTGTTGTCGGTCGAGTTGTTGTCGTACACGTAGATCATCGCCGTCGGCAACGATTCGCGCAGCTCGTGGACAACCTTTCCGACCGCCGCGGCCTCGTTGTAACACGGCACGATCACCGCGATCTCGGTACCGGGGAACTCCCCCAAGATGCTCATGGTCCTCCGCCAGCTGTCCGTGCCTGCCCAGAACTTCCCCCGTTACTGTCTAGATGTCTCGGCAGGTCGGAATGTTGCATCGGGCGACCAAAAAATTCTCGTCCAGACCAGAATTCAGCCGACAGTGATGGCACCGGCACTCGCGGTCAGGATTCGAGCCGGCCCAGCCAGGCCGTCAGCAACCGCTCCAACTGGGCCCGCTCGTCCGGAGTCAGGACTTCGAGAAGCCTTTGTTCATTGGCCATATGGGCACTGAATGCCCGGTCGAACAACCGCCGGCCGGCCGGCGTCAGCCGAACCACCCGACCGCGCCCGTCGGCATCGCTGCGGCGCCGCCGGACCAGCCCGGCCTCCTCCAGCCGATCGACCCGCTTGCTGATCGCGCCGGTGGTCACCATCGTGTGCAGCGCGAGCTCCCCGGGCGCGTGCTCGTACGGCGAACCCGCGCGGCGCAACGCGGCGAGTACGTCGAACTCGCCCTCGGTCAGGCCGAACTTCTCGTACAGCAACGTCAGCTCGCCGGTCAGCGAGTTCGCGATCCGGTGCAGCCGGCCGATCACGCCCTGCGGGCTGGTGTCGACGTCCGGGCGCTCGATCCGCCACTGGGCCTGAATCCTGGCGACATGGTCCTCGGTCACACCGGTCAGCATATATCTTCCTGGGAAGATACAATGTCTTCCATGGAAAATACCGTCCGCTGGAGCCTGGTCACCGCGATCGCGCCGATCGCCTGGGGGACGAACTACTTCGTCACCCACGAGTACCTGCCGGCCGGACATCCGCTGTACGGCGCGGTCTTCCGCGCGCTGCCGGCCGGCCTGTTGCTGCTCGCCCTGACCCGGCGGCTCCCCCACGGCGCGTGGTGGTGGCGGTCGCTGCTGCTCGGGGTCTGCAACATGGGTGCGTTCTTCGCGCTGATCTACGTCGCGTCCCAACTGCTGCCGGTCAGCCTGGCCTCGACGATCATGTCCGCGGCGCCGTTCACGCTCGCTCTGTTCGCCTGGGGCCTGCTCGGCGAACGGCCGACCGCGCTCGTCCTCACCGGCGCGACCGCCGGGATCGCCGGCGTCGTGCTGCTGCTCGGCACCGGATCGGTCGCCGTCGACCGCCGCGGCGTCGCGGCATCGGTCGCCGCGCTGGTGATGTCGTCCGGCGGCTACGTGCTGGCCAAGAAGTGGGGCCGGGCGGACGCTGGTCCCGTCGCGACGACCGCGTGGCAACTGGTCGCGGGCGGTTTGATCCTGATCCCGTTCGCGATCGCCGTCGAAGGCGCTCCACCCCGGCTGGACGGTCCCGCGATCGCCGGTTTCGCGTACGTGGGCCTGGTCGCCACCGCGCTCGCCTTCACCGCCTGGTTCACCGGCCTCCGCAAACTCCCCGCCGCGACCGTCGGCCTGATCGGCCTGCTCAACCCGGTCACCGGCGTACTCCTCGGCGTCCTGTGGTCCGGCGACGTACTCACCGGCCGCCAGCTCCTCGGACTCGCACTGGTCCTGCTCGGTATCGCCTGCAGTCAACTGCGATTCACTGTCCGTGGTGACGCACCTCTCAGCGGACTCTCAGTGCGCAGCGGTGAGGATGGTCGGTATGCGAGTGCTGATGGTCGAGGACGAGCTCCGGCTGGCCGACACGGTCCACCGGGGGTTGACCGACGCCGGGTTCGTGGTCGAGCTGGTTCATGACGGGGAGAACGCGGTCTGGGCGGCGACCGAGCACAACTACGACGTGATCGTGCTGGACATCATGCTGCCGAAGCTGAACGGGTACCGGGTGCTCGAACTGCTCCGGGCGCGCGGGATCTGGACGCCGGTGCTGATGCTGACCGCGAAGGACGGCGAGTACGACCAGACCGACGCGTTCGACCTCGGCGCCGACGACTACCTGACGAAACCGTTCAGTTTCCTGGTCCTGGTGGCCCGGCTGCGAGCGCTGATCCGGCGCGGCGGCCCGGAGCGCCCGGTGGTACTGACCGCTGGTGACCTGACCCTGGACGTGGCCCGCCGGCGGGTCGAACGGGACGGCCGGGAGATCACCCTGACCCCGCGCGAGTACGGGCTGCTCGAGTTCCTGATGCGGCACCGCGGCGACACCGTCAGCAAGACCGAGATCCTGGCCGGCGTCTGGGACCCGGCCTTCGACGGTGACCCGAACGTGGTCGAGGTGTACGTGCGGTACCTCCGGAAGAAGATCGACACTCCGTACGCCCGGCACGCGATCGAGACGATCCGCGGCATGGGGTACCGGTTGAACCCTGAAGGCGGCTGACCTGCTGAGGAACCCGCGGAACCTGGTGCGCCTGCGACACTGGGTGTGCTCGCGCGAGAGAATGCGCCTGCGAGACTTGGTAGGTGAGCTCGGTGGTGCGACGTCGCGTTGACGGCTGGTACCGGACCGCGGGTGGCCTCCGGCAGGCCAGCGTGCGGAGCCGGTCCACCGCCGCGGCCGTGATCGTGGTCGCCGTCGCGCTGATGATCGGCGCGGTGGCGCTGCTGCTGCTCCTGCAACGCGCGCTGATCACCGAGGTCTCCGACGCGGCCGAGGGCAGGGTCAGCGATGTCGCGCGCCAGGTCAGCTCGTCGGGTACGGCCGGGCTCGGGCGCGAACTGGCCGAGACGACCCGGGCCAGCCAGCTGGTCCAGGTCATCGATCCGGCCGGGCGGATCGTCGCCGCCTCCTCGTCGCGGGTCGACAACACGCCGCTCACCGATCTGCGCCCGCCCGCCGGCGCGCTGCTGCGGGCCGAGGTCGGCGAGATGCCGCTGCTCGACGACGACCACTCGTTCCTGATCGTCGCGCAGGGCGCCGCGTACCAGGGCACGACGTACACGGTGGTGGTCGCGTCGTCGGTGGAGACGCAGCGGCAGACGGTCGCGACCGTCGCGCAGTACCTGGCGATCGGGTTCCCGGTGCTGCTGATCGTGGTCGGGATCGCCGGCTGGCTGATGATCGGGCAGGCCCTGCGGCCGGTCGAACGCATCCGCTCCCGGGTGCAGGGCATCGGGTCGCGGGACCTGACCGAGCGGGTACCGGTGCCGGCGACCAGGGACGAGATCGCCCGGCTCGCGGTGACGATGAACGAGATGCTCGACCGGCTGGAGACCGGGCAGGCGACGCAGCGGCGATTCGTCGCGGACGCCAGCCACGAGCTGCGGTCGCCGCTGGCCACGCTCACCGCCGCGCTCGAGGTGGTCGGGGCCGACACCACCGGCAAGGCGTGGCGCGAGCTCGGCAAGGTGATGGAGACCGAGACCGAGCGGATGCGGCACCTGGTCGAGGACCTGCTGTTGCTCGCCAAGGCCGACGACACCGGCATCCGGATGCGGCCGACCGACGTGGATCTGGACGACCTGGTCGAGGCCGAGATTCACCGGCTGCGCAGCTCCAAACCCGAGCTGACCGTGAAGAGCGACGTCCATCCGGTCCGGGTCACGGGTGACCCGGCCCGGCTCAGTCAGGTACTGCGCAACCTGGTCGACAATGCCGCCCGCGCCGCGCACTCCACCGTCCGCCTGACCACCTCCGAGCAGAACGGCGCCGCGATCATCACCGTCGAGGACGACGGTGACGGTATCCCGGAGGCGGACCGGCTGCGCGTGTTCGAGCGCTTCGTACGCCTCGACACCAGCCGCTCCCGAGCCAGCGGAGGCTCCGGTCTGGGCCTGTCCATCGCCCGCGAAATCACCCGCGCCCACCACGGCACCATCACCCTCACCTCCTCCCCCATCGGCGGCACCACAGCCACCGTCACCCTCCCGCCGGCGGTTGACGTGAACTGAGGGGTGGTGCCTGGCGGTTGGGGGGACCAAGCTGGTGGTACGGACTCCACGAGGAGGTGGGCGTCGTGAAGGCGACGACCGGCGACCAGGTAGTAGTCGAGAGCAGCCATCTGCTGGCGCACCGGCGTGAAGGGAAGATCGTCGAAGTGCATGACCCCGGCGGCGCGCCGCCATACCTCGTGCACTGGACCGACACGGACACCGAGTCCTTGTTCTTCCCCGGCCCCGACGCGCACATCGTCCACCCGGACCAGTAGCGCCCGAACCAGCAGCGACCCGAACCAGTAGCGAACCAGGCCAGCAGCGCTCAGGGCAGGATCAGCTGTAGTCGCAGCCAGTCGGCCAGGTCGCGGATTTCGCGGTGTACCGCGGTGGTTTGGGTCTTGGTGAAGGGCTCGTCCTCGTGGATCGCATGCACCTGGAAGATTCCGGACTTGCGGTCCGACTGGGCGTCGAGCTTTCCGATCAGGCGGTCGTTGTGGAGGATCGGGAGCGCGAAGTAGCCCCAGCGGCGTTTGGCGGCCGGTTTGTACATCTCCAGTTGGTAGTCGAACTCGAACAGCTCGGTCAAGCGTTTCCGGTCGTACACCAGCCGGTCCAAGGGCGAGAGGATCGCCGTACGCCCGGTGAACGGCTGGTCGAGCAGCTCCGGGTCGATGCGCCACTCGCCGCGGACGTCGGCGACGACGGCGCGCTCCCCCGCCTCTCCTGCATCGAGCGGCTCGCCGGGGCAGGCCGGTCCCTTGGCGCGCAGGATGCCCATCGAGCGCAGTCGCTGCTCGTCGCGGACCCGGATCGCCTTCTCCGCCGGTAGGACCGGGTCGTCGGGGTACACGCGCGACGCCAGGTCCCACAGCCGGTCCCGCCCGTCGCGGCCCGCGATCGCTACCTCGCCGCGCTGGATCATGAATTCGAGGAGTTGCGAGACGTTCCGGTTGTTGGTCCAGCCGGTCGACTGCCAGGGGCGTACGCAGGTGTCGGGCAGGTCGCGCATCACCAGCGGACCGTCCTGTCGCAACCGCTCCAGGATGTCCAGGCGGCAGCCCTCGTTCGCCAGGACCCAATCGCGGCGGAACTCCTGCCAATCCAGCAGCTTCCCGTCGCCCGGCCAGGCGGCCATCTCCGCCCGGAACAGCACGAGTGACTCCGGCAACCGGACGAACCCACGCAACTCGAGCAGTTCCAGTGAAGCCAGCGCATCGGACAGCTCAGCCGGGTCGTACGAGGAGCCGAGCCTGCTCCACGCGATCAGGTCCGCGTTCGGCGCGACGTACGCCGTCTGGTCCAACTGAAGCACATTCAGCCCGCGCACCACTTCGTACAGATCCGCCGGCCGCTCTTGGGTCAGCAGCTGCGCCCGCACCGCCAACCGCCGCGCGTCCCGCCTCGACAACTGATGAACAGTCACGAAACGAGGCTAGGGCATGTCTGGGACAGTATTCTGAGAGGAACCGGGTGTGGGTGGGGACCTTTTGGGCTCGGGGTCAGGGGGGATCGTGGCGGTACGTGGTCGGGCGGTCGTGCTCCGTGCGGTTGTGGTATGCGCGGCGCTCGTGGTCGGCGGGTGCTCGGCCGCGGAAGGGTCGAGCGTGCCGTCGGGTGATCCGTCGATCGCCGTGCCAACCAGTGATCCGTCGATCGTCGTGCCGTCGGGTGGTCCGTCGGTCGTGGTGCCGCCGAGTGCCGCCAGCCCGACCGGGGCCGAGCCCGCGAAGGACTGCAAGCAGTCGACCGTGCCGCTGCCGGCCGAGTCCGAGACCGATGGCGTCGAGCTGACCGTGAGCACCGACCCGAGCCGTACCTCGCTGCTGCTGAAGAACACCGGCAGTCTCACGGTCATCGTCGTACCGGACGCGGACTTCACCAGCCGGCTGGTCGCCGCGCCGTACGCCAACCCGAAGGACCAGGCGTCCCGGGCAGCCCTGATCGCCGTCAACAACAGCGGTGGCGCGGCGGCGGTGCGCGCGGTTCCGGCGTACGTTCCGCCGGCGCAGGTGATCACGCTGCCACCGCTCTGGGCGATCTGCGCGCTCACCGACGACGCCAAAATGACCGCGTCCGTCCGGTATTTCCAGGACCGGCCGTCCAGCGCGGAGTACTTCGTCGCCAAGGCACTCGCGGACCTTCTGCTGGTGAACCACAGCTCGGACCGGACCCGGCCGGCCCTGATCCGCTGCGCGAAAAGCACCCTGAGCGTACTCAAGACCCATCCGGGGATGTCGGACATCGAACTGTACGTGGAGATCCTCGGCCCGCGCGCCGCCTGCCAGGCCGCGTACAAAGCGCTGCTCGGCGGCAGCCAGGCCGCGGCCGAACAGCTCGGGAACAGCGTGCTCGGGCGGCTCGCGGGTGCTCCCCGGCTGCTCGCGAACAGCCGGATCTTCAGCACCGCCGCGCAATCCTGACCGCCGGCCAGATCGCGTACCCCCAGGGTCGGCTCCGGGTCCGGTCAGGGAGAACTCCACTCGTCCCGGTGCTGCCAGCGCCCCAGACTGGAGGCACAACGTTCGAACTCTCGGAGGATCTCAGCCATGATCGGCTTCATCGTCGCCGGACTCATCATCGGAGCACTGGCCCGGCTGTTCACGCCCGGGAAGCAGAAGCTCGGTCTGCTCGCCACCCTGCTGCTCGGCCTGGCCGGATCCGTGATCGGCGGAACCATCGCCGGCATCCTCGGGACCGGCGGCATCTTCGAGCTGAACATCCTCGGCTTCATCGTCGCGGTGATCTCGTCGGTCCTGCTGGTCGGCACCGCCGAGTCGCTGTCGGCGCGCAAGAAGAACTGACCGCACCACGACGGTACCCGGAAGCGCCGGTCCTACTGCTCCTCGTTGATCGCCATCGCCGGCCGCGGCTCGCGGCCCGGTGGTTGCGGTGGACGCGGCAGCAACGGCCGGCGCTTCTCCAGTGTCCGGACCACCGGCCGCGTCGCGCTGACCGTCACCTCTTCACCGGCATGCCGCAGCACGATCGACGCGTCCGGCCCGTCGTGCACGGTGTAGCGCACCGACACCGGATCGATCTCCACCTTCAGCCGCACCCCGCGCCACCGGACCGTGAAACTCAACCCGGACAGGCCGATCGGCAACGCCGGATCGAACGACAGCACCCCATCGCGATCCCGCAACCCGCCGAACCCGGCCACCAGCGCGCTCCAGGCACCGCCGAGCGACGCCATGTGCAGCCCGTCGCCGGTGTTGTGGTGCAGGTTGCGCATGTCGATCAGCGCGGCCTCGTACGCGTAGTCGTACGCCAGGTCGAGATGTCCTACCTCAGCAGCCATCACCGCCTGGACACACGCTGACAAAGACGAGTCCCGTACCGTCAGGCGCTCGTAGTAGTCGAAGTCACGGGCCTTCTGCTCGGGCGTGAACGCGTCACCACACCAGTACGCGGCCAGGATCAGATCGGCCTGTTTCACCACCTGGGTGCGGTACAGCTGGAAGTACGGCGCGTGCAGCAGCAGCGGGTACCTGTCCTTGTACGCCTCGAACTCCCACACCGCGTACCCGGTGAAGCCTTCGGACTGCGGATGTACCTGCAGGTCCTCGTCATAGGGCACGTACACCGCGACGGCCGCGTCCCGCCAGGACGCCTCCTCCTCGCTGTCGACGCCCAGCTCCCGGGCCCGGCCCGGCATCTTCGCGGCGACCTCGGCCGCGGACCGCAGGTTGCGCGCCGCCATCAGGTTGGTGAAAACGTTGTCGTCGGCAACAGCGCTGTACTCGTCCGGTCCGGTCACGCCGGGCAGGTGCCAGCGGCCGTCGCGGTCGTGGTGCCCGAGCGACATCCACAGCCGGGCGGTCTCGATCAGCACCTCGAGTCCGACCTCGGCGAGGAAGTCCTCGTCGCCGGTGGCCCGGTGGTAGCGCATCACCGCCTCGGCGATGTCCGCGTTGATGTGGAACGCCGCCGTCCCCGCCGGCCAGTAGCCCGAACATTCCTGACCGCGGATCGTCCGCCACGGGAACGCCGCGCCACGGAAACCGAGCTCCTCGGCACGCTGTTTCGCCATCTCCAGCGTCGAATGCCGCCAGCGCAGCGCATCGGCCGCGGCATCGGGCAGCGTGTACGTGAGCACCGGCAGCACGAAACCTTCGGTGTCCCAGAACGTGTGCCCGTCGTACCCGGCGCCGGTCAGGCCCTTCGACGGAATCGCCCGCCGCTCGGCCCGCGCGCCCGCCTGCAGTACGTGGAACAACGCGAACCGGACCGCCTGTTGCAGCTCCGGATGCCCTTCCACCTCGACGTCGGCGCCGTCCCAGAAGTCGTCCAGGAACTCGACCTGCTGCTTGGTCAACCCGTCCCAGCCGGAGAACCGCGCACTCGCCAGCGCCGCGGCGACCTGGTCCCGGATCGCGGTCTCGGAGCGCAGGCTGGACCAGCCGTACGCCAGGTACTTCACCACGCGCAGGCTCTCGCCCGGCTGCAACTGGCAGATCACCGTGGTCCGGGCCCAGTCCTCGCGGACATCCTGGTCCATCGCGTACCGGGCCGTGGTCTCCACCTCGTGTCCCATCGCGGCGGCCATCAACTGCTGGCTGCGGGTGGTGCGATGGAGCAGTACGGTGCCGTGCTCGCCGCCGTCGTGGCTGACCGGCTTCAACGGATTCTCCAGTACAGCGGCCACGCGCGGATCGTCGGACAGCTTCGGCTGCGCCTCGTTCGCGACCAGCTCGGACTGGATGACGAACCTGGCCGGCTGGTCGACCGCTTCCACCACGTACTCGATCGCGGCGACCGCGCGCTGCGTCAGCGAGACCAGCCGCCGGCTGCGTACCCGGATCCGCTTGCCGCCCGGTGACGTCCAGTCCACGTCGCGTTCGAGGATGCCGGTCCGGAAGTCGAGCGACCGCTCATGCTTGGTGAGGAAGCCGTAGCGTACGTCGAACGGCGAATCGTCGACCAGCAGGCGGATCAGCTTGCCGTTGGTGACATCGACCAGCGTCTGACCGGACTCCGGGTACCCGTAGCCGGCCTCCGCGTACGGGAGTGGGCGCTGCTCGTAGAAGGAGTTCAGGTAGGTACCGGGAATCGCGTACGGCTCGCCTTCGTCGAGGTTGCCGCGCAGGCCGATGTGACCGTTCGAGAGCGCGAACAAGGACTCGGACTGGGCCAGCTTGTCCAGCGCCAGCCGCGTCTCCCGCAACCGCCACGGCTCGATCGGATGGTGCCCACGGTCAATCACACGCCCTCCAACAAGTCAGCCGGATCGGATGCCGTTCGCCGACGCTCATGTCAGCAGGTCCGCCAGGTCGCGGACGACGATGTCGGCGCCGTGGGTCTTCAGTTCGCCGGCCTGGCCGACGCGATCGACGCCGATCACCTGCCCGAAGTGGCCCGAACGCCCAGCGGACACGCCGGCCAGCGCGTCCTCGAAGACCGCCGCCGCGGACGGCTCCGTCCCGAACCCCTTCGCCGCCGCCAGGAACGTGTCCGGCGCGGGCTTGCCCTTCAGCCCTTGGGTACGAATCGTCACCCCGTCGACGATCTGCTCGACGTACTGGGCGAGCCCGGTCACGTCCAGCACCTCGCGGGTGTTCGCGCTGGACGACACCACCGCCCGCCGGAGCCCCGCCTGTTCGGCCGCCTGCAAGTACTTCCGCGAACCCTCGAACACCCGCACGCCGTCGGTCCGGATCCGGCGCTGAACCGCGTCGTTCTTCCGGTTCCCCAGCCCGTTCACGGTCCGGGCGGCCGGCGGGTCGTCGGCATTCCCGTCCGGCAAGCTGATCCCCCGCGAGGCCAGGAAGTCCCGGACGCCATCGGCACGCGGCTTACCGTCCACGTACGCGTCGTACTCCGCCCGCGCGTCGAATGCCCGGAACGGAATCCCCCGCGCCGCCGAGTCGGCCCGCAGGAACTCGTCGAACATCTCCTTCCAGGCCGCGGCGTGCACGGCAGCCGTATCCGTCAACACCCCATCCAGGTCGAACAGACAAACCCGGATCCCCGCGGCAAGTCCCAACATGCCGTCCACCCTAGCCCCCGCGATCCACTCTTGTGTGGAGGCGGATGAGAGGTGCGGGAGTTGGTTGTCTGCTTTCACAAGCCCCGCGGGAGTGGTGGATGGTTGGCTGGAAGTATGGACATGACGGGCGGGCGTGCCGCTCTCACGCGCGTGAATCGGCTGCTTCGCGAGCGGCCACTGATCGACGGGCACAACGATCTGCCCTGGGCCGTTCGCGAGTTGACGGACTACGACTTCGGCCGGCTCGACATCGGCGCGGACACGTCGCTCCACACTCATACCGATCTGCCCCGGCTGCGGGCCGGACTCGTCGGCGGTCAGTTCTGGTCGGTGTTCGTACCGGCCACTCTCCCGGGCGGGCAGGCCGTGACGGCCACCCTGGAACAGATCGACTGCGTGTACGAGATGGTTCGCCGCTACCCCGATGACCTGGCGCTGGCGACGTCGGTCGCGGACGTGGAGACCGCGTTCGCCCACGGCCGGATCGCGGCGCTGATCGGCGCCGAAGGTGGACATTCGATCGACAACTCGCTCGGTGCACTGCGGATGCTGTACCAACTCGGCGTGCGCTACCTGACCCTGACGCACAACACCAACACGCCATGGGCGGACTCGGCCACCGACGAACCGGTGCATCACGGCTTGTCCACCTTCGGTACGGAGGTTGTCCGGGAGATGAACCGGCTGGGCATGCTGGTCGATCTGTCCCACGTGTCTGCGGACACGATGCGGCACGCGCTGCGAGTCACCGCGGCGCCGGTGATCTTCTCGCATTCGTCCGCCCGTTCGATCTGCCCGGCCGCGCGGAACGTTCCCGACGACGTACTGGAGAGTCTGCGTGGCAACGGTGGAGTGTGCATGGCCACGTTCGCTCCCGACTTCGTCTCCCAGGAGTTCTTCGAGTGGCGCCAGGCCAGCGCGGCGTGGCAGGCGACGCACCCGCGGCCCGTCGTGACCATCGAGCAGGTGATCGCGCACCTGGATCACATTCGCGAGGTCGCCGGCGTCGATCAGCTCGGGATCGGTGGTGACTACGACGGCTGCGACGCGCTGCCGAGCGGGCTGGCGGACGTGACCGGCTATCCGCGACTGTTCGCGGCGCTGGCCGGCCGGGGCTGGTCCGACGAGGATCTGACAAAGCTTGCCGGTGGCAACGTGTTGCGGGTGCTCGGCGAAGCCGAGGCCGTCGCCCGGACCCTGCAACGGTCACACGGCCCGGGACTCGCCCGGCACCCCACCGACGGATGAGGCGCCAACGCTGCCGGCCCAGCCGTGATCAGCGCCGGCCCAGCCGTGATCAGCGCCGGCCCGGCCGGGGTCAGTGCCCGCCGGCCGGGGTCGGCCGCCCGGCCGGGAAGTAGACGGACTGGAGTTACTGATAGCTGGCGAGTCCCTCCGGCCCGTACTCCCGGCCGATCCCGCTGGCTTTGACTCCCCCGAACGGCGCGGTCGGCTCCGGGGCGTACCCGTTGATGCCGATCGTGCCGGTCTGCACCCGCGAAGCGACCGCCAGCGCGCGCTCGGGATCGCCAGACCAGACAGTCCCACCCAGTCCGTACTGCGAGTCGTTGGCGATCCGGACCGCGTCATCGTCCGCGTCGTACGGGATCACCGACAGGACCGGCCCGAAGATCTCCTCCTGGGCGATCCGGGCAGAGTTGTCGACGTCGGCGAACAGCGTGGGCTGAACGAACCAGCCAGGTCCGGAGACCCGGTCGCCGCCGACCACTACCCGTGCGCCGTCGGCCCGGCCGGCCTCGATGTAGCCCTGCACCCGATCACGCTGCCGCGCACTCACCATCGGCCCGATCAGCGTCCGCTCGTCGAGCGGGTCACCCACCGGAGCGGACTTGAGGATCTGCTCGAACAACTCGACCACTTCGGCGTACCGGCTGCGGGGCGCGAGCACCCGGGTGCCGAGGAAGCAGACCTGACCGCTGTTGGCCAAGGTCGCGGCGAACAGGTCCGCGCGGACTTCGTCCGGCTCCAGGTCCGCGTCGTCGAGCACGATGGCGGCCGACTTCCCGCCGAGCTCTAGCGACACCGGCCGAAGCAGCCGCGCGCAGGCCTCCGCGACCGCGCGGCCGCCTTCGGTGGAACCGGTGAAGGCGACCCGGTCGACCTCAGGATGCGAGACGAGGTACGCTCCGAGCTCCCGGCCGCCGGGCAGGATGCTCAGCACGCCACGCGGAATCCCGGCTGCTTCGGCGGCTTCGGCCACCAGGTAGGCGTCGAGAACGGTCTCCGGCGACGGCTTCACGATGATCGGGCAGCCCGCCGCCAACGCCGGCGCCACCTTCGCGAACATCAGTGTCTGCGGCACGTTCCACGGCAGGATGGCGGCAACCACTCCAATCGGGCGGCGCCGTACCAGGGTTTCCTTGACCAGCAATCCGGGCCGCGTCTCCTCGATCGGGAGCTCGCGGATCAGCCGCGCGTAGTACCGGAGCAGGCGGGCGGCGGAACCCGCCTCGATCTGGCGGGCGATGGCGAGCGGCATGCCGTTCTGCCGGCAGATCGCGGTGATGATGTCCTCGGCGCGGCGGTCGAGCTCATCGGCGAAGCGGTCCAGCACGTCGGCACGCCGCGCCGGAGGCCAGGCCGACCAGCCACCCGGATCCGTGCAGACAGCTCGCGCGGCCCGCACGGCCGCGTCGGCGTCCGCCGCGGACGCGGCCGGAACGGACCCGATGATCGCTTCGGTGGATGCCGATCGCACCGTCAGCCGCTCCTGGCCCGCCGGTCGTACCCACTCGCCGCCGACGTACAACTCTTGATGATCGGTCACGTCATCACACCTCACTTGATAGCTGATTCGGCGGGACTGCCGGCTGGGCTGTCGGCGAAATGGCAGGCAGCTTGGTGCGCTCGCTCAGCGGCCGCGGCCTGCGGATCGGCCTGCACGCAGAGGTCGCGGTCGGTCCGCAGCAACGGGCCGACCGGACACCGGGTGTGGAACCGGCAGCCGGGCGGCGGCTGGTGCGGATCCGGCGGCTCGACCGTGGCCAGCTCCGCGGGCATCTCGTCGTCGAGCAGCGTGGACTGCACGTTGCGATGCGGCGCGGCGTCGAACAGCTCGCGGGTGTACGGGTGTCGCGGATCCTTGAGTACTTCGTCGACCGGACCCGCCTCGACGATCCGGCCGAGGTACATCACCGCGATGTAGTCGCTGATGTACCGCACCACTGCCAGGTTGTGCGAGATGAACAGCATGCTCAGGCCGAGCCGGCTCTGCAGGTCCCGCATCAGGTTGAGTACGCCGCCCTGGACCGAGACATCCAGCGCGGACGTGACTTCGTCGGCGATCAGTACGCTCGGCCGTGCGGCCAGGGCCCGGGCGAACGCGACGCGTTGCCGCTGGCCGCCGGACAGCAACCCGGGCAGCATCGCCATCCGGTCCGGGTCGAGGCCGACCAGCTCCAGCAGGCGAGCCACCTCCGCCTGCCGGGTGGCGCGGTTCCGTCGCACCGGCCGCGGTATCGCTTCGGCGATCGACGCGCCCACGCTCATCCGCGGATCGAGCGCGGAGGAAGGATCCTGGAAGATCAGCTGGATCGGCGGCGGCAGGCCACGCCGACGGGCCTTGCGGACGTCGACGCCGTCGAGCAGAACCTGGCCGGCACTGATCGGCGCCAGACCGACCGCGGCCCTGGCCAGCGTGGACTTTCCCGAGCCCGACTCGCCGACCAGCCCGACCACTTTGCCCGCCGGTACGACCAGGGACACCTGGTCGACCGCCTTCATCGCCTGCCGGCCGCTTCCGTACTGGACGTCGACCTCGGCGAACCGGAACTCGTTCATCCTGCCACCTCGGGATCGTGTGCGTGCCAGCACGCGACCCGGTGCCGGTCGCCGATGCTGATCAGGACCGGATCATCACTGCCGCAGACCGCGTCTGCCGCCGGGCAGCGGGCCGCGAACGCGCAGCCGGCAGGTATCTGATCCGGTTCCGGTGGCCGGCCCGGGATCACCGCCAGTGGCTGCTCACGGTCGGTCTCGATATCCGGCACCGCGGCCAGCAGCGCCCGCGTGTACGGATGGCTGGCCCGGGTGAAGATGGCGGCCGTCGGCAGGTCCTCGACGATCCGGCCGGCGTACATGACGAGGACGCGATCGCAGGTCCTGGAGATGACGCTGATGTCGTGGGAGATGAGCAGGATTCCGGCGCCCTGATCGGCTCGGGCCTCCTGCAGTTGGCGCAGTACCTGCCACTGCACGGTGACGTCGAGCGCGGTGGTCGGCTCGTCGGCCACGATCAGCCGCGGCGTCGCCATCAGCCCCATGGCGATCATCACCCGTTGCCGCATCCCACCCGAAAGCTGATGCGGATACTGCCGTACGCGACGAGCCGCCGCCTGGATCCGGACCGCCTGCAACGCGCGGACCGCCTTGTCCAGCGCCCGTTTGCGATCGAGGCCCTGGTGCTGAACCGGGACCTCGGACAGTTGCCGGCCGATCTTCATGGCCGGGTTGAGCGAGGCCATCGGATCCTGGAAGACCATCGCCAGCGACGTGCCGAGCATCCGCCGTTGCCGGTGGTCGGCGGCACCGAGCAACGAGTTCCCCTCGAAGCTGAGTTCGTCCGCGACGACCGAACCCGGCCGCTCGATCAGCTTCGCCACCGCGAGCGCCGTGACGGACTTGCCCGAGCCGGACTCCCCGACGATTCCGACCGCGTCGCCGGCTCCCATGCTGAAGCTGACACCACGCACCGGCGTCGTCCACCCGTCGCGCCCCGGAAAGGACACCCGGAGGTTCTTCACCGCCAGCAGCGGTTCGCCGCTGACCTGATCGGGTTCCTCTGTCCTCGGCACCTGATGAGGCCGGCCGGAAAAGCGGCGACTCGGAACCCGTACGCCCATCACCTGCGCGGTGGCTTCGCCGAACAGGTTGAACGCGAGTGCGGCGATCACCACGGTGACCGCCGGCGCGAGCGCGGCCGCCGGGTTGGTGTAGATCGCCGGCAGCCCCTCGTTCAGCGTCCGCCCCCAGTCGTACTGCGGGGGCTGCACGCCGATGCCGAGAAAGGACAGGCCCGCGAACGCGACCAGGTTGCCGGCGGCACCGATCATCGCGTTGATGATCAGCTGCCCACTGATGTTGGGGATGATATGGCGTACCAGCGTACGGAACCGGCCGGCTCCCGCGACCCGAGCCGCCGCGACGAAATCCCGGCCGGCCACCGAAGCGGCCAGCGTCTGGGTCAGCCGTGCGTAGAACGGCGCCATCGCGACCGCGAGCGCCAGCACGGCGCCGCGGGTCGTCGTACCGAAGACGACCGCGAAGAAGAGCACCAGCAGCAGGGCCGGGAAGGCGACGGCGATGTTCACGACCGCCGTGACGAAGCGGCCCGGCACTCGGCCCAGCACGAAGGGCGCGAGCCCCAGCAGGAGCCCGAGCGTGACACCGGCGATGGTCGCTGCCAGGGTGAGCTCGATCGAGAGCCGGGTCGCGACCAGCAGCCGGTAGAGAATGTCCCGGCCCAACGAGTCGGTGCCGAGCACATGCGCCGCCGACGGACCCTGGGACAGCGCATCGATGTCGGTGGCGGCGGCCTGGTCACCCCACAGCACCGGCGCCAGCACGGCGGTCCCAAGGACCAGCACCAGTAGCGCGGCCGAGCAGGCGCCGAGCGGCGTCCGCACGATCCGGAGCCAGACCGAGTCATGCCTCGCCATCGCCTAGCTCGCCTTCACGGTCGACCGTGGGTCGAGAAAGGCAAGCAGCAGGTCGACGCAGAGGTTGATCGTCAAGGTGAGACCTCCATAGACGAGTACCAGCGCCTGCACCATCGGATAGTCCTTCTGCTGGATCGACTGCACCAGGACCGTGCCCATGCCCGGCCACTGGAAGACGTTCTCGACCAGCACCATGCCCGCGGCCAGCCCGGCCAGCAGCAGACCGCCGATGGTCAGCGTCGCGGTGAGCGCATTCGGCAACGCGTGCCGTAGATAGACGATCCGGGCCGGCAGCCGTTTTGACTTGGCGGTCCGGACGAAGTCGTTGTCCAGCACCGACAGCAGCTCCGCCCGGACAACGCGCGACAGCACCGCGGCGGCGCCCAGAGACAGTGTCAGTACGGGCAGGATGAACGAACTGATGCCGTCGCGACCGGCGACCGGCAGCCAGCCGAGGCCGACCGCGAAGACCGCCACCAGTACGACCGCGAGGATGAAGTCCGGTATCGCCCCGAGGATCGTGCTGGCAGCCGTGTAACCGAGGTGCAGACCGGGCCGCCGCCCGCCGCGCGTCAAGACCGCGGTCACCACTCCGAGAACGACCGCCAGCACCATCAGGACGACGAAGGCGGGCACTGCCAGCTGCAGACTCGCGGGCAGGCGCTCCTGAATCACTTGTGACACTGGCAGGTTCGACACGATGGAGGTGCCGAAGTCGCCGTGCAGGAGGCTGCGCAGGTAGTCGACATACTGCGTCGGGAGGGAGTTGTTCAGGCCGAGCGCCTCGCGCCTGGCCTCGACCACCTCGGGCGATGCCGTCAAGCCCAGCGCCGACCGCACTGGATCGCCGGGGACGAGGTGAATCATCGCGAAGGATGCCGACACCAGCACCCAGACCGACACGAGCAGCCGGCCGATCCGCCGGGTCAGGAACGTAGAGCTCAGCATTCTCGCGCCCGGCTCAGTTGGCGGTCATCTGGATGGACCAGGCGAACCGCGCGATCGTGAACGTCGCCCGGTTGCCGAAGATCGGGGTGTCCAGCGCGTAGAACGGCACGATGTCGACGTTCCGTACCAGCGCGGCCTCGGCCTGGTTCCACAGTTCGCATCCGGTCTTGCCCGGCATCGCCGCCGCTTTCGCGGTCAGTTGGTCGTACTCCGCGTTGTGCGCGCTGCCGAAGTTCGTGCCACCGTCCGGAAAGGCGGCACCGGAGAAGGAGGGTACGAACGCGTACGGGTTGTTGACCTGCAGGTTCGCCATCAGCAGATCCCAGTTGTCGGTACCGAGCGCGTTGCCCGCCGCCGGGCCGTCGACCACCTTCGGCGTCACCTTGACCCCGATCGCCTTCAGCTGCTCCTGAATGAGCTCGGCGGCAGCCGTCGGTTGTCCCGAAGTGAACTTGTAGATCATCACGAAGGCGAGCTGGCGGCCGTTCTTCGCCCGGATGCCGTCGGCGCCGACCGTCCAGCCCGCCTTGTCCAGGGCTGCCTTCGCGGCGGCGACGTCCGTGGCCGGGAGGTTGCCTTGGACCGTGTTCCCCGGACAGTAGTTGGGGACGCCACCTTGAAGGATCTGACGCAGCGGCTCACCCTTGTCGCCGGAGAGCACCTTGCCGATCTTCGCCAGGTCGAGCGCCTGGACGATCGCGGTCCGGACAGCAAGATCCGCGGCCGGGCGACCGGCCGCCTGGTTGAACAGCAGCTCCGCGGGAAGCTGCGTGTTGACGCTCGGGAGCTTCCGGGCCGCCACCCGCACCTGCTCGATTCCTGACAACCGCGCCGAGTTCAGCTCGCCGGAGAGCAAGAGGTTCGCGGCGGTCGTCGGGCTGGACACGACTCGGGCGGTCACCTTCGCGGGCACGCCCGCCCCGTTGCTCTTCCAGTCCCCGGGGCCCCAGGCGTAGTCGGTCCGGAGCTCGGCCGTGTAGTGATCGCCCTGCGCGATCTCGGAGATCTTGTACGCGCCGCTGCCGGCCTTCCCCTCGGCCCGGAGCTTCGGATTCTCCAGCGCGGCCTTGCAGACGATCGGCGTCGACCCGAGGGACTCGACCAGGAACGGATCCGGCTTCCCGCTGGTGATGGTCACGGTCCGCGTCGCGTCGTCGGCGGTCGCGGTCGTCCCGGGCTGTACCAGCTGGCCCAGCAAGGGAGACCTGCTGGCCGGCTTGGCGAGGTAGTTCATCACCGCGGCGACGTCGCTCGCCTGCAAACGGCTGCCGTCCGAGCAGGTCACGCCCGCGCGCAGGGTGAAGGTCGCCTTCTTGGTTCCCTCGGCCGACCACTTCTCCGCCAGCTGCGCCTGAACGTTGCCGTTGGCATCGAGTACGATCAGCGTGCCGTACAGGAACGAGTCGAAGACGAACGTGTCGTTCAGCGTCGTCTGATAGGGATCGAGGCTACCGAGGCTGGTGCTGGTGGAGTAGGTAAAGGTTGCTCCGCTGACCAGCTTCGCGGTGGACGCGGCGTTGCCGGTCGAGGAACCGCCGGTTCCGCAGGCCGCGAGGGCCAGCATCACACCGCCCGCCAACGCGGTGACCTTCCAGAGTGCGCTCACTGTGTTCTCCCGCATGGCTCGTGGTTGGGTTCAGCATGAGACTTCCCCCGGCCCGTCTGTTGGTGATCTCTCACAACCCGTCCGGCGATGGGTTGTCTCCTAGGCCAAGCCAATGGGCGAGCTTGGATTCGATCGCGGCTGCTTCGCCGGCCGTGAAGACCGCGGCCACGAACCGGTCCGGACGCAGCAGCAACATCACGTCCTGGAGTCCGCCGAGCAGCGGGGCGAGCAGCCCGTCAGCGTCGGTGACGATCTCCGGACCGCCGGCTACGGACTGGATGGAGCCGCCGGTGCGTAGACCGGCGAGTCGTGGCCTCAGCCGCTGCCAGACCGGCCGATCCAGAATCGCGCTGGGCAGTTCGTCGTTCGAGGGATTGACCGCCAGCAAGGCGAATCCGTCCCCCAGTACCTCGTCCAGCAGCACGGTGGTGCCGTCCGATCGGGTCACCGTCGGCTGCGGGAGCAAACGTCCGAGCACCTCGCGCCCGGCCGGATCGTTGGGGCGGCCAAACCTGAACCCGGCGGAGATCCGGGGCAGGGGCTTGAACCGCATGGCCTCCAAGTACCTGCGCGTTCTTGGTACGCGGAGCATCACCGCGACCACCCGGTCACGCAGCGCTGCCTTCAGTCGGCTGCGCGTCATGATGACCGAGCCCAGCCGCTGCGACAGCTCGACCATGGCCTCGGCATGTGGCCGCCGTTCGATCTGGTACGTCGTCAGCAGCTCCGCCGGGAACATACCGCCGACCACGGCCGCGATCTTCCAGGCCAGATTGTCCGCGTCCCGGATACCGCTGTTCAGGCCCTGGCCCGCGAACGGCGGCATCATGTGCGCCGCGTCGCCGAGCAGAAACACCCTGCCCTGCTGCCATTTGTCCGCCACCAGGGCGTGGAACGAGTAGATCCGGGCCCGCTTGATCTGGCCCTCGCTGATCTGCCGGTACGGCGCGAGGAACTCCCGCGCCATCGCCAGACTCGCCTCACCGCTGAAGTCCGGCGGCAACAGGAACTCGTACCGGCAGTTGCCGTCCTGCCCGCTGATGATGACGTGCGGCCGAACGGGATCCCCGTGATGGACGGCGAAGTCGTACTGGAACGGGTTCTCGGTGGTGTCGAGCACCAGCCACTTGTCCTGGTACGAGGAGCCGGTCAGCGTGGCGCCACTGAGCGAGCGGATCGAACTTCGGCCACCGTCGCAGCCGAGCAGGTAGCTCGCCCGCTGGGTCACCGGCTCGCCCTGGCGTACGGCCTGCACCGTGACGCCGAGCGGATCTTGCGAGTATCCGGTCACCTCGGTCCCGAAGTTCACCGTCACCGTCGAGTGATTCTTGAGCGCGTCACGGAGTGCACGCTCCAGCTCAGGCTGCTGGAACGGGCTCTTGATCGGATGCCCGTTCGGTGGTGTCCGCGGGCCGCGCGAATAGAAGAGCGGACGCCCGCCGGTGCCGAAGTACTTCGTGCCGGTGCCGGGGACGAGTACGCCGTCCAGCACCGGCAGCAGACCTGCCCGCTGGAAGCAGCGCAGCGACTCGTCGTCGAAACTGACGGCTCGTGGCTCGTCGCTCAGATCCGGCTCGCGCTCCAGCAGCAGCGTCTCGATGCCGGCTTGGCCGAGGAGGTTCGCGGTGACCAGCCCGGTCGGCCCCGCACCGACGATCACGACGGGTGCGGAGTCGGCGGAGGCCTCCGGGCCGGTGGCCATGTCAGTGCCCATCGGCAGCGGCGAGGCGCTCGGAGACGATCCGCTCCGCCGCCGCCGTCTCGCTGATGCCCGCGCTCGCGCTCAGCTCCAGGATCTGGCGCAGCGTGCCGCCGATCCGGTCGATGTGACCGTGAACCGCCGCTTCGTCGAAGCCGGTGAGTTCGTGCTCACCGGCGATCAGGCCGCCGGCGCTGACCACGAAGTCCGGCGCGAACGCGATACCCCGGACGGCCAGAGCGGTACCGGCGGCGGCGTCGGCCAGCTGATTGTTGGCCGCACCCACCACGGCCTGAACCTTCAGCCGCTCGACCGTGTCCCGCGTGAGGATTCCACCCAGCGCGCAGGGCGCGAGGATGTCCGCCGCCAGTTCGAGGATCGCTCCGGCGTCGACCACCTCGGCGCCGACCTCGGCCGCGACCGCGTTCGCCCGATCGGCGTCGAGGTCGGCGATGGTGACCACTGCGCCGGCCGAAGTAAGCAGGTGCGCCAGACCGGCGCCGACGCTCCCGGCACCCTGCACCGCCACCCGTACGCCGTCGAGCGAATCGCGGCCGAGCTTCCAGGCCGCCATCGTCTCGATGCCCCGGAACGTGCCGCGCGCGGTGTACGGCCCGCTCGGGGTGCCCACGCCGACCACGTGCGCGGTGACGCCCCGGATCACGGTCAGGTCGTCGGCGGTGATGCCGACATCCGGCGCGCAGACATAGCTGCCGTGGTACGACTCCACCACCCGGCCCATCGCCTCTAGCAACTCGACCGTCTTTCCACGCGACGGGTCGGCCAGGATGCACGTCTTCGCTCCACCGGCGGGTACTTCCGCCAGTACCGCCTTGCGGGTCATCGCCGCGGACAGCCTCAGTACGTCGTCGACCGCCGCCTGCTCGTTCGCGTACACCCGGTAGCGGATGCCGCCGCAGCCGCGCCCATGGCGTTTCCGGTGCACCGCGACGAACGCTCGCAGACCGCTGGCCGGATCGTGATGGAACGCCACCGATTCGTGCTGATCGAATCCTGGGCTCGCGGTGATCGTCATGGTCAGCCTCTCGGGAGAAGGACGGGTCGGGCGATTCGCGGCCGCGACTACTCGACCGGCTGGTAGGCGGTCGAGCCGTCGGTCAGCAGCTGCTCCGCCTCGGCGGCGATCTCCTCGGGCGTCCGGGTCAGGTCGATCGACCGCCGGAACGGCTGCGCCACCTCGACCCCGGTGTGCCAGTACAGCTCGTTCCGGTTGCCTTCCGGATCGAAGAAGTAGATGCCGTACGCGTTCCCGTGCGTCACCACCTGCTGGATCGGGGCCTCTTCCGCGAGCAGGCGCTGATGAAGCGAGCGCAGCGACGCCAGTGAGTCGACCCGCCACGAGATCTGGTGGGTCAGCTTGACGTCCGGCGCCGCGGTGCGGCCCAGCTGGATCACGAACTCGTGATGCTCTTCCTCCGGCCTGGACGAGAAGAACACGATCCCCAGCTCGTCGTCCTGATCGGTCACGGTCAGCCCGAGCACCCGCTCGTAGAAGTCCCGCATCGCGACCAGGTCCCGTACCCAGACGCCGGTATGTCCCAGCTCGACGATCGCCATCTTGCACTCCTATTTTTCAGTGCTACTGTTCCAATATGCAGGACTATAAAGCGACGACCTGGCGGGTTGTCAATCGTGGATCGGAGACGCGATGAGGCTGGCGACCATCGAGACGAACGGCCGGACCAGGGCCGCCCGGCTGGAACCGGCCGGGCAGGCCGTTCCGCTGCCCTTCGACGATCTGGGTGCCTTGCTGGCCGCGCCGGACTGGCGTACGCACGCCGCCGCCGCGGGTCCGTTGCTGAACGCAACGGAGTTCCAGGTGACGACGCTGGTGCCGAGGCCGGGGAAGATCATCTGCCTCGGGCTGAACTACCGCAGCCACATCGACGAGATGGGCCGGGACCGGCCGAAGTACCCCACCTTGTTCGCGAAGTTCAGCGAGTCCCTGATCGGCCCGTCCGACGACATCGTGCTGCCCCGGGTCAGTACCGAGATCGACTGGGAGGCCGAGCTCGCGATCGTGATCGGCTCCGCCTGCCGGCATGCCGCCGAAGCAGACGCGCTGGACGCCGTCGCCGGGTACACGGTGCTGAACGACATCACCGTGCGGGACTGGCAGCACCGGACTCGTGAGTTCCTGGCCGGCAAGACGTTCGAGGCGACCACACCGGTCGGACCGGTCCTGGTGACTCCCGACGAGCTCCCGGTGAACGCGCTGGGCCTGACCATCGAGTGCAAGGTCGACGGAGTCACCATGCAGAAGGCGTCGACGGCGGACCTGCTGTTCGAACCCGCCGCCATCGTCAGCTATGTCAGCACGATCCTGACCCTTCGCCCCGGTGACATCATCGCTACCGGGACACCGGGTGGCGTCGGCGCCGGACGTACACCGAAGGTCTTCCTGACCGACGGTCAGACTGTCGAGACCAGCATCGAGGGGATCGGATCGATCTCCAACCGGTGCCGGCTCGAGCCGGCCGAGTAGACCGCGATCAGCAAAGGGGATTCGATGCAGACAGTACTGTCCGCCACCTTCGACGTCCTGCGTACGAACGGCCTGACGACGATCTTCGGCAACCCCGGTTCGAACGAGCTGCCCTTCATCGGGCAGCTGCCGCCGGACTTCAACTATGTACTGGGGCTGAACGAAGGCGTCGTGGTCGGCATCGCCGACGGCTTCGCCCAGGCGTCGAACGCGCCGGCCCTGGTGAACCTGCACTCGGCAGCCGGCACCGGCAACGCCATGGGCGCGCTCACGAACGCGTGGTACGCCCACAGCCCGCTGGTGGTCACCGCCGGGCAACAGGTTCGCGCGCACCTGGGCGGCGAGGCGATGCTCAGCAACGTCCAGGCCACTGTCCTGCCGCAGCCGCTGGTGAAACTGGCCCTCGAACCGGCGCTGCCGGCCGACGTGCCGCGCTCGATGGCGCAGGCCGTCCACACCGCGATGGGCCCGCCCCGCGGACCGGTCTACCTCTCGATCCCGTACGACGACTGGGATCAGGAGCTCGACGCCGACGCGCCATCGATCGCGGACCGGCAGGTCCGGCACGGCGGCCGCCTGGCAGCGGAGGACCTCGATCACATCGTGGCCCGGCTGCGGGCCGCCACCCGGCCCGCGCTGGTCCTCGGCGGCGACGTCGACGCGACCGAGGCGAACGAACTCGCGGTGACGCTCGCCGATCGCGCGTCGGTCCCGACGTGGATCGCCCCGTCGCCGTACCGCTGTCCGTTCCCGACCCGGCACCCGCGCTTCCAGGGCGTACTGCCGACTTCGATGCGGGGCCTCGCCGACGTACTGGCCGGGCATGACCTGATCTTGGTCATCGGTGCACCGGTCTTCCGGTACCACCACTACCAGCCCGGCCCGATCCTGCCGGACGGGACGTCGCTGATCCAGCTGACCTCGGACCCGGGCGAAGCCGCGCGAGCCTGGGCCGGTGACGCGTACGTCTGCGACATCCCCAGCGCCTTGGCCGGACTGATCGAACGACTCCCCGAGACCGGTGCGGCATCAGTCCCCCGGCGAACGTCCGGGCCTCGGCAGGACGAAGACAACTGGCCGGTCGCCCCGGCGCGCGTGTTCGACACGCTCAACTCGGTCGTTCCCGATTCGACGATCTACGTGACCGAGTCGACGTCGACGACGGACGCGTTCTGGGACACGATCAACCTCGCCGATCAGGGCAGTTACTACTTCGCGGCCGCGGGTGGTCTGGGCTTCGGCATGCCCGGGGCCTTGGGCGTGAAACTGGCGTCCCCGGACCGGAAGGTCGTCGCCCTGATCGGGGACGGCGCCGCCAACTTCAGCATTCCGGCGCTGTGGACCGCCGCCCGGTACGGCATCGACGTTACGTACTTGATCCTGCAGAACGAAACGTACGGCGCGCTCCGGCCGTTCGCCGCCTCGATGGGCATCACCGCCGTACCCGGGCTCGACATCTCCGGCATCGACTTCTGCTCGATCGCAGCCGGGTACGGCGTACCGGCCGAACGCGTCGGGAGCGGACGTGAGCTCGCGGGAGTACTCAAGCAGGCAATGGATTCACCCGGTCCGCGGGTGATCGTCGTTCCGACATCGCTCGACCAGCGAAGGTGGTGATCGTATTTCCAGCCAACCCAGAGTCACTGTCGTCGGTGCTGGTGTCATCGGCCTGTCAGTGGCGCACTATCTGGCCCTCGACGGATGCGAAGTCACCGTCCTCGACCAAGGCCCGGTCGGCATGGGGTGCTCGTTCGGCAACGGCGGGTGGATCGTGCCGAAGACGACCGCGCCGCTGCCCGCGCCCGGCATCGTTGGGTACACCCTCAAGTCGTTGGGCCGGCCGGCATCGCCGGTGTACCTGAAGCCCCAGCTCGATCCGGGCTTCGTGCAATGGCTGTGGGGCTTCTGGCGCGCCGGCGGCCGGTCGACGTTCGAGGCCGGCCGCAACGCCCTGGTTCAGCTCGGCGGGGAGAGCGTCGAGCTTTTCCACCAGTTGCACGAGCGCAATCCGTTCGCGATCCGGTCCGGGGAAAGCCTGCGCGTCTTCCGCGACGCGACCGGCGCGGCCAAGGCCGCTGACGAGCTCAGCTTCCTCGCCGCGCTGTCGATCAAGGCCGACTACTCGGTCCTCGACGGTGCCGAAGCCCGGTCGGCCGAGCCGATCCTGTCCGGGAAGGTCGCGAGCGCACTGCTGATGCGGGGCGACCTGCTGGTCGATCCGAAGTCGGTCTGCGACGCGCTCGGCCGGGAGATCCTCGCCAACGGTGGCACGATCCGCGAGCACGAGCAGGCGGTCGCGTTCCAGGTCGATGGTCAGCGGGTGACCGCGGTCGCTACCCAGCAGGACGTGTACGCGGCGGATCACGTCGTCATCGCCGCCGGCTCCTGGTCGGCCTTCCTGACCCGGCTGCTCGGTGTTCGACTGCCGTTACAGGCAGGCAAGGGGTACAGCTTCACCGTCGGCCTGGAGCCGCGACCGACCCGCGTCATCGACATCGCCGACGCGAAAACCGGGATCGCACCGCACGAGGACTCCACCCGCGTTGTCGGCACGATGGAACTGAGTGGCCTGAACTCGCGCATCGACCGCCGGCGGATCCGCGCGATGGTACTCGCCGCGTCGCCCTACGTGGTGAACTGGCCGGCCGGCGACCTCGACCAGAGCATCACCGACGAGTGGGTCGGGCTCCGGCCGATGCTGCCGTCCGGGTTGCCGGTGATCGATCAGCTCGCTCCGTACGGCAATGTCTTCGTCTCGACCGGTCACGCCATGATGGGCGTCTCGCTCGGCCTGGCAAGTGGGTTGGAGCTGGCCAGATATCTCACCAGCGGCTCGCAGCCGGCCAGTCTGAAGCCGTTCTCGTTGCAGCACCTCGGCCGATCGGCGCGCTTCTCGAAGCCTGGCCTGACGCAGTCGTGGACCGCTGAGCTCCGGGACAGCCTCACCGGCGCCCAGTTACGATGAGGCGTGGACCGGATGCCGATCACCGCGAGGAGTCCTGGGCGGGTTCGGCTGCGGCGGATGGCCGAGGATCTGGGCCCGAGCCTGCTGGAGGTGCTGGCCCCGGCCGGTTCCCTCGAGACCGAGATCGCCGGCGTCACGATCTTTGCCGCCGGCGACGAACTGGCGATCGGGTCCGGTGAACTCGTTCTGGGTGTCGGGTTGGCCACCGAGGCCGAGATCTGCGAGGTCATCGCCCGGCTGAGCGTGAGCAAGGCAGCCGCGTTGATGATCAAGGTCCCGGCCGAGGTCAGCGAAAAGATCCGGGCCACGGCGCAGACCCACGGCGTACCCGTGCTGGGTCTCGCCCGTGACGCGTCCTGGTTCCACGTCGCGGTGTTGCTGCACGCCATGCTCGAGCGCTGGCTGATGATCGACGGTGAACTGCACGACAGCAACCCGGTCGGGGACCTGTTCGCGTTCGCGAACGCCGTCAGCGCCCTGATGGACGCGCCGGTCACGGTGGAGGACCCGGCGTCGCGGGTGCTGGCCTTCTCCGGCCGGCAGGCCGAGGCCGATCGCGAGCGGATCCAGGCCGTGCTCGAACGGCGCGTGCCACCGCAGGCGCGGCAGCAGCTCGAGGAGATGGGCGTCTTCCGCGAGCTGCACCGCAGTCGCGAACCGATCCTGGTCCCCGGTTTCGACGCGACCATGGTGCCGCGGGTCGCGGTGGCGATCCGGGCCGGCGAGGAAATCCTCGGATCGTTGTGGGTGGCAACCAAAGAGCCGTTGTCCACGGAACGCCTGCAGGCATTGGCCGACGCGGCCGAGCTGGCCGCGTTGCACATCCTCCGGCAACGGAGCGCGCACGACCTCGGCCGGCGACTCAGCGCCGAGCTCCTGCGCACGGTCCTTGAGGACGGCGACGGAGCGAGCGACGCGGCTGCCCGCCTGGGGTTGAAGCCCGGTCCGCTCTGTGTGCTCGCGTGCCAGCCGTTGGGAACCACCGGCGCCACGTTCGAGGCGGACAGCCAGCGGCTGGCGATCTCACTCGACCTGCACCTGACCGCCATCCACCCGCATTCGGCGGTCGCGGTGATCGGAGCGATGGTCTACGCGGTGGTCTCGATCTCCGCGAGCAAAACCCCCGGTCACGGCGTCAGCCGCATCCAGGCGACCGCGGCCGACTTCGTGGCCCGGATGGGCGATCGGGCGCCGACGGTCATCGGCATCGGCGGTCCCGCGCCGTCGCGCCAGGGAGTGGGCCGATCCCGGTCCGAGGCCGAGCGGACCGTGCGTGTACTGCGCGACGCGGGACGCGCGGCGGTGGCCACCTTCGACGACGTCTACCTGGAGACCGTGCTCGACCAGCTGGGTGACCTGCTCGACGACGAGCAGGACCGCCGGAGCGGTCCGGTCGCACGGCTCCACGCGTACGACGCGGAGAACGGAACCGACCTGACCGACTCACTCAGCATCTACCTGGACGCGTTCGGCGATGTCGCCGCGGCGGCGGCCGCGATGAAGGTCCATCCGAACACGCTTCGCTACCGCCTGAAGCGGATCCAGGAGATCGGCCAGGTCGACCTGGACGACCCGAGATCCAGGCTGGCGGTGCTCGTCCAACTCACCACGCTGCGCGGCCGGGCCGATTAGTCGGATCTGACCATCGCCGCCGGTCCGCCGTTGGCTGAAGTCACAACACCGGCAACTGCCCTCGCTGCAATCATCGAAGGGTGACCGACAAGTACGGAAAAGACCTCGTCCGCGCATTGATCGCGGCCATCAACTCAGGTGATCCCGCCGAGCTGACGGCGTTCCTGACCGTCGCTTGGCAGGGAGACCTGCCGTCGCCGCCCACTCCGGCCCGGCCGGAGTCCTCCGCCGATCCGGCCACGGCCGCCGTCAACCTGCTGGCGATGGCCAAGTCGACCGGCGAGCTGATGATCATGAGCATCGATGCCGACGGCACCAATCGGATCCGGTGCCTGCTGTTCGCTCCGCTGATCCGGAACTGGTACGAGCTCACGGTGCGCATCGGCGACGATTCCACCGTCGACGCTTTCGACTTGGAACCGGCGAGCGCGCCGGACTGGCTGCCCGCCGAAGGCAATCTCGACAGCCGAATCACTCAGGCCACCAGCTACTTGCAGGAGCTGTGGGACGCGGACCTCTTCTCCGGCGTCGTACGTCTGACCCAGGCCGACGACGTCCTCTACGAGAGCGCGTACGGCTGGGCGGACCGGGAGACCGAGCGGCCGAACCTGTCCGGTACGCCCTTCAACGTCGGCTCGATGAACAAGATGATGACGTCGGTCTGCATCGGCCAGCTTGCCGAGCAGAATCTGCTCGACCTGGACGACACCGTCGCCACCCATCTACCTGGCTTCCGCCTGGACCTCACCTCCCGGATCACGATCCGGCAGGTGCTGCACCACACCAGCGGACTGGGCGACTTCTTCAACGACCGGTTCTTCGCCGGCGCGCGCGAAACCCTCGAAACCGTCGACGATCACCTGGCCCTGATCCACGACGACCCGCTGCTGTTCGAGCCGGGCAGCCGCTTCCAGTACAGCAACGGCGGTTTCATCGTGCTGGGTGCCATCATCGAGGCCAAGACCGGACGCTCGTACTTCGACTACGTCCGCGAGCACGTCTTCGACGTCGCGCGGATGACGGCGAGCAGGTTCCCCAGCGCCGACGAGCTGACCGACGAAGCGATTGGTTACACCAACTACACCGCGGCCGGCGCGGTCGTCGGTCCGAGAGTTCCGCACCTCGACACGTTGCCGCGGCGCGGGGCGCCCGCGGGCGGAGGCTACTGCAGCGCGATCGACCTCACGCGGTTCGGCGACGCGCTCCGGAACGACAGGTTGGTCGGGGCAAAGGTGAAGGCGACGCTGCTCGACAGCACTGACGGCATCAGCCGGATCGGCGGGGCCCTCTACACACTGGGCTTTCAGGTGCACACCGAACATGACGTGGTGAGTTACGGCCACGGTGGTGGCGGTCCCGGCATCTCGTCGTTCCTCGACGTGTTCCCCGACCAGGACCGGTCACTGGTTGCCTTGTCCAACTATGACTCGGGCGCCCGGAACATCCGCGCCGAGCTGCGACGGATCTTCTGGCCGGCCGACTGATCAGGCAATCTCCATCCGGGCAACCTGGACCGACAGCTGCTCGGCGGCCTTGGTCACCAGCTGCCCGACGGCCGGCAGTTCCTCGTCGGAGATCCGGTGTGACAGCGCGGCGACACTGATCGCCGCCACCACCTCGCCACCCAGACCGCGAACCGGGGCCGCGATGCCGAGCACGTCCCTATCAAGCTCTGCCCTGCTGCTGACGTACTCGTGGTCCCGGATCTCGGCCAGCCGGGACCGCAACTGCTTGGGATCGGTGATGGTCGCTTCGGTGAAGCGAGGCAGCGGAGCGTCGAGAACCTCGTCGATCACCTGCTCCGGCGCCCACGCCAGCAGCACCAGCGCCGCCGCCCCGGCGTTCAGCGGCAGGATCTCGCCCCGCTCGTAGGACAGCCGCAAGGCCTGATTGGCGTCCTCGCGTTCCAGGCACACGACCGCGGAACCCGTTCGACGGGTGAGCAGCACCGGGAATCCGGTGGTACGGGCCAGCTCCCGCATCACCGGCTGAGCGAGCTCCGAGAGGCCGACACCCTTGCGCGCGAGCCGGGCCAGATCGAGCACCCGCGGGCCCAGCCGGAAGCCGCCGCCGTCGTTCTCCTCCAGGAAGCCCATCGAGGTAAGGCTCTGCAGGTACCGGTAGGCGGTCGACCGCGCGACCTGCAGATGGTCGGCCACGCGGGCGCCGGAGAGTACGAGAGTGTCGTCGTCGAACAGCAGCAGGATGTCCAGCGCCCGATCGGCGGTGGAGTTTCGGCTTCGATACCCAGAACCCTGCGAGCTGACATCCGGCACCCCACCACACTACCCAACCAGGCCTGGGTCGTGCGCTTGCTACAAGTGGTCGGGCAGGTTGAAAGCAGGGAACCGGGAGGCGCCGAACGTGGTGATCTCGGTGATTCGGCCGGCGTTGATCTGGAGGACGTCCAGTTTGAAGGCGCGGTACAAGGTGTCGCCGGGGCGGCGTAAGTAGGAGGCCGCGGCGGGGAGGCGGTTGGCGGAGGTGGGTACCAGGCGCCAGTCGCCGTCGCGGTTCGGGCCGAAGGCGCGCTCGAAGAGGGGCAGGCAGGCGGCGAGGCCGTCGAAGCTCAGCCGGTCCGGTGGCATGGTGACGCGGAGGTCCTCGGCGGCGATCGCGATGGCTGCCTCGGTGTCGCAGCGTTCGTGGGCGTCGATGAAGCGGTCCAGGATCTCTCGCTCTGCCGCGGTCGGTTGCGGCGCGGTCCAGTCCGTACGGCGCGCGGGGAGCCGTTGCTGCATCGTCGCGCGGGCTCGTTGCAGCGCGCTGTTCGCGGCGGCGACGGTGGTTTCGAGGAGGCCGGCGGTGTCCGCGGCGGACCAGCCGAGCACGTCGCGAGCGATCAGCGCCGCGCGTTGCCGGGCGGGCAGCGCCTGCAGGGCGATCAGGAATGCCAGCTCGATCGTCTCCCGGTCCACCACGACCGCGTCCGGCTGATCGGCCGGCGGCGCGACCTCGTCCAGCAGCCGATCCGGATACGGCTGCAACCAAACCAGATCACCCGGAGAACCACGCCTGGTCACTCCCTCCAACTCCCCCGCGGAACCACGCCTCGCCTCGGGCGTGGACATGCGGCGCGTACGTCCCCGAGTGAGGTCGATGCAGACGTTGGTGGCGATGCGGTACAGCCAGGCGCGGAAGTACGTACGCCCGTCGTACTGATCGAGACCGCGCCAGGCGCGCAGCAAGGTTTCCTGGACGGCGTCCTCGGCGTCGTCGAAAGACGCGAGCATCCGATAGCAATGTACGTGCAACTCGCGCCGGTGCTGCTCGGCGAGCGCGGCGAACGCGGTCTCGTCACCCGCGAACGCCGCCGCCTCCACCGACCGGCCGGCACCCGAAGCAGTCATGGCAGCTCCCCCGGACCGGCGTGCCGTCACGCCTTGACCCGGCCGACCTCCTGGATCTGCCAGTTGTTGCCGTCCGGGTCCTCCAGCGACAGGAACGTCTCGTAGTCGGCCCGGTTCGGCGAGAGGCCGTCCTGCTTGCCCTGCGCGGAGAAGTGGAACGGCTCGCTCACCTCGACCCCACGCTCCACCAGCTCGGCGCGCGCCGCCTCGATGTCGTTCACCACCAGGTGCAGCCCCTGGTACGTGCCCGGTGCCGCCGTGGTCAGCCCGGTCCCGATCGTGATCGAGCAGGCCGACCCCGGCGGGGTCAGCTGCACGACCCGGAACGAGTCCCCGGCCCGGTGGTCGACGTCCTCGGCGAACCCGAGCTGTTCGGTGTAGAACTTCTTCGCCCGATCGACGTCCGATACCGGCACGATCACGAGCTCGAGTTTCCAGTCCATCCACGGCCTCCACTGGTCCGGTCGGTCCCAGTCTGACCGACGCGTATGACCGTGTAACGACGCCCGGGCCGAAAACTCATCGGTCGAGCGATTATTTCGCCGCGGCCGCCCCGAAGATCTTCGCGAACCAGTCCAGCTGCGCGACGTCCTGGTACGTCTGACCGCCTTCGTGGGTGTTGTAGTGGTACACCTCGATGTCCTTCTGCTCGCTGCCGTAGTGGTTGTACGCGGCGAACACCGTCGACGGCGGGCAGATCGGGTCCATCAGCGCGACCGAGAACAGCGCCGGCGCCGTGGCCAGCCGGCCGAGGTTGACGCCGTCGAAGTAGCTCAGCGTGGTCAGCGCCGCGTCGACGTCGTGCCGGAAGCCCTTCAGGTACCGGGCGATCTCCCCGTACGGGTCCTTGTCGGTGATCTCCAGCGCCCGCTGGAAGTGGCACAGGAACGGGACGTCCGGAGCGCAGCCGAGCAGTTCGATCCCGGCCAGCGGCGCGAGACCGGCGGCCGCGATCGAGATCCCGCCGCCCTGACTGCCGCCGGTGACGATGATCTTGTCCGGGTCCACCAGCGGGGACGTCCTGACCGCGTCCAGGGCCCGGACCGCGTCGATGAACACGCGCCGGTAGTAGTACGTCTCCGGGTCGGTGATGCCCGCGGTCATGAAGCCCGGCGTGTGGTTCAGGCCCGCGTACGGGCTCGCGTCCGGCGTACCGCTGAGTCCGCCGGAGCTGTAGCCCTGACCGCGGGTGTCCATCACGAAGTGCGCGTACCCGGCCTGCGCCCACAGCGTGGTCGCGTGCGCGAAGCCACGGCCGCCGGAGTACCCGTGGTACTGCACGACGGTCGGGAGCGGACCGGTGGCTCCGGCCGGCACGTGCAGCCAGCCCTTGACCGGCGCGCCGCCGAAGCCGGCGTAGCTGACGTCGTAGGTGTCGATCACCGCGAGCTTGTTGTCGATCGGGGTGAACGAAGCGGACAGGTCCTCGGTGCGCGCCTTCTCGATCGAACGGCGCCAGAAGTCGACCAGGTCGGCGGGAGCGGCCACGTCGGGCCGGTACTCGCGGAGCTTGTCGAGGGAAAGGTCGAACATGGCCATGAAGGAGAAACCTACGCCCGGCGACTGCTGATTGGTAAGCGATGTCCATAACCGGACGAGGATCGAACTCTTGACGGGGTATTCCACTTGTGGTGTCCTCTCGGGTATTCCACTTGTGGCATACCGTCCGGAGGCGATCGTGAAGCTCGAGCACATCCTTCTCGGCGTGCTGCTGATGCGCCCGAGCACCGGGTACGACCTGAAGCGGTACATGGACGCCCGCGGGACGTTCCTGCGGCCCAACACCCAGATGAGCCAGGTCTACCGCTGCCTGTCGTCGATGGAGGAGCGCGGCTGGGTCTGGCACACGGTCGAGCCCCGGCCGGGCGCCCAGGACGCCAAGACCTACCGGGTCACCGACGAAGGGATCACGGTGTTCATGGACTGGCTGACGGCTCCGTACTCCCCGGCCACCCTCTACACCAGGGATCCCGGGTTCTACGGGCGGCTCGCATTCTGCGGCTTCCTCCAGTCCGACCAGGTGATCGAGCTGCTCGATCGGGAGATCCTCGCCCGGCAGCTGCAGATCAAGCGCTTCCGGGACCGGGACCGCAGCGTCCCCGAGGAGCCCGAGCTGCCGTTCGACGCCGGCCTGCAGGCCCTGGTCGAGGAGCGGACGCACGAGCTCGGTTCGCAGTACATGGACCAGCACGTCGCCTGGTGCATCGAGCTTCGCGCGGAGTTGCAGCGTCGCGGTTCCGAGCGTCGCATTCGCGCCGTCGACTGACCACGCCGGACGGCGCGGTCGCCCTTCAGGAGCACACCCATGCCCAATTCCAGGCCGAACGTCCTGTGGATCAGCACCCACGACATCAATCCGCATCTCGGCTGCTACGCCGGCAGCTGGCCGGGCGCCGAGCAGGCGCGGACGCCACGCCTCGACGCGCTGGCCGCCGACGGTCTGCGCTTCGACCGCGCGTTCTCGGCGGCGCCGGTCTGCGGTCCGTCCCGCAGCGCGATCATCACCGGCTGCTTCCCGCCCGCGATCGGCACCATGCACATGCGTACGCGGGCCACTCCCCCGCCGGAGGTCAAGCTGCTGCCGGAGTACTTCCGGGCCGCGGGCTACTGGACCGGCAACACCGCGTTCACCGACTTCCAGCTCGACGTCCCCGATCCGGTGTACGACGAGCTCGGCGATCATGCGCACTGGCGGCTACGCGACGATCCGGAGCAGCCGTTCTTCATGGCGTTCCACAGCCTGATCACGCATGAGTCGCAGCTCTACCTGAGCGACGAGGAGTTCGCGGCGAAGACACCGGACGCGCGGCGAGTGGAGCAGGTCGAGGTGCCGCCATACCACCCGGACACCGAGGTGTACCGCAAGTCGTGGCGGCGGTATCTCGAACTGATCAGCCAACTGGACCATTGGGCCGGCGGACTGCTCGACCAGCTCGACGACGATGGGATTGCCGACAATACGATTGTCGTCTTCTGGAGTGATCACGGGCTCGGGATGCCGCGCGGCAAACGGTGGGCGACGGAGCTCGGGTTCCGCGAACCGTTGATCATGCGCTGGCCCGCGAAGATCCGGGCGGGTTCGACGTACGCCGAACCGGTCGCGTTGATGGATCTCGCGCCGACGATGCTGGCGCTGTGCGGGCTCGAAGTGCCGGAGCACCTGCACGGTGAGGTGATTGTCGACAATGCCGGCCAGCCCGGCCGGGTCAGCCCGTACGTCGTCGGTGCGCGGGACCGGATCGGTGAGGCGGAGGACACCTCGCGGACGGTCCGCGACCGGCACTTCCGGTACACGCGGCATCTGCATCCGGACCGGTCCTCGATGGCGCATACCGAGTACCCGGACAATCTGTGGACCTGGAAAGAACTGCGACGGCTCTTCGCGCAGGAGGCGCGGCAGCAGCTGGCGTTCGGGGTGGCGCCGTCGATCCTGACCGAGTTGCAGCGGTCGATTGTTGCCGCTGGCAAGCGTGCGCCCGAAGAACTGTACGACGTCGAGGCCGATCCGCACGAGGAACTCAACCTGGCCGGCCGCCCCGAGTACGCCGACGTTCAGCAGCGGTTGTCGGATGCGCTCGACGACTGGCTGGACCAGGTCGGTGATCTCGGTGGCAGACCCGAAGCCGAGCTGCTGGCCGAGTGGCGCCCGGACGGTCGACGGCCGTGCACTGAAACACCCGAGGTCGAGGTCCGTGCCGGGCTGGTCGCGGTCACGTGTCCGACGGCTGGATCGATTGCCGGTTGGAGTACTCGTCCGCCTGCGGCGAGCGAACGCGACTGGCAGCTGTACACCGACCCGTTCATCCCATCCGGACCGATCTGGATCAAGAGCTGGCGTATCGGGTTCGAGCCCAGCGCCGAGGTTCGGTTCACCGCACCCTAAGGAGCTCAGCATGCTCATCCGCCGCTGCGGTGCTGTTCTGGCCGCCGCCGCCCTGGTCGCCGGCGCCGGTGCCTGTTCCGGCGCCGGCGCCGGGGGGACCGCCGCCAAGACCCTGACCATCGCCAACGCCCTGGACAACAACTCGTTCGACCCGACCCAGCTGAACATCGGCAACCAGATGCAGTACTGGTCACCGGTCTTCGACACGTTGCTGTCCCGCGGCAAGGACAATCAGCTCAAGCCCTGGCTCGCGACCTCCTGGGCGTACGACGCGAAGCGCACCACGCTCAACCTGAAGCTGAAGAGCGGCGTGAAGTTCACCGACGGTACGGCCTTCGACGCGACCGTGGTGAAGGACAACCTGACCAACCTGGCGGCCGGTACCGGGCAGAACTCGTACATGAGCCGGTCGATCGCCACGTACCAGATCGTCAGCCCGACCGAGCTGAACCTGAAGCTGAAGACACCCGATCCAGGTCTGATCGACTACCTGGCCAGCGTCGGCGGTGTGATGGCGAGCCCGAAGTCGCTGAAGACGAAAGAGGTCGCGACCACCCCGGTCGGCAGCGGGCCGTACGTGCTGGACCGGGCCGGAACGGTTGCCGGAAGCACCTATACGTACAAGCGGAATCCGGACTACTGGAACGCCGCCGCCTTCCCGTACGACAAGATCGTGATCAAGCCGATGAACGACCTCACCGCCCGGCTGAACGCGCTCAAGTCCGGTCAGGTGAACGCCACCATCACCGACACCAACTCCCTTGCGGACGCCAAACGCAGTGGTCTGACCGTCAACACCACGCCGGTGAACTGGAACGGTCTGATGTTGATGGACCGCGATGGGAAGCTGGTTCCGGCGCTGAAGGACCTGCGGGTACGGAAGGCGATCAACTACGCGTTCGACCGCGAAGCGATCCTGAAGAACGTCTCCCACGGTCAGGGCACGCTGACGACGCAGATCTTCAACGCGGCCGGTGACGGGTACGACAAGGCGCTGGACGGGATCTACAACTACGACGTGGCGAAGGCGAAGCAGCTGCTCGCCGAGGCCGGGTACGCGAGTGGGTTCACGATCACGATGCCGGAGTCGCCCGGGTTCGCGCAGTACAACGCGATCATCGAGCAGCAGCTGGGCGCGATCGGGATCACGGTGAAGTGGGTGAAGGTACCGGCGAACGCGATCATTCCGGCGATCCTGTCCGGGAAGTACCCGGTCGCGTTCATGACGCTGGGCAGTCAGTCCGCCTGGCAGGACATCCAGAAGGCGGTCACCCGGAAGTCGCCGTGGAACCCGCTGAAGGCCGGTGACCCAGAGCTCGACAAGCTGCTGGCCGCTGCTCAGTCCGCTCCCGAAGCACAGCTCCCGGCCGCTATGCAGGCGGTCAGCAAGTGGCTGGTCGACAACGCCTGGTTCGACCCGTGGTACCGGGAGAACAGCGTCTACCTCAGCGATGCCAAGACCGCGGTCGCCATGGGGGCGTACAACGTGGTGCCCCCGGTCAGCGCGTTCGCGCCGAAGGAGTGACGGCATGATCGGATTCATCGGACGCAGACTGATCGCTTGTGCCGTACTGGTCGTGGTGATCGCCGGTATCACCTTCCTGCTCGCCTTCTCGGCCACTAGCAACGTCGCCCGCAACCTACTCGGTGAGAACGCCACACCGGACCAGCTAGCTGCCAAGGACGCGGAGCTCGGTCTGGACAAGCCACTACTCGCACAGCTCGGGACCTGGGCGCAGCACGCGCTGCAGGGCGACCTAGGCATCTCGTGGTTCACCAACGAACCAGTCGCCCAGGCCATAGCCAACCGGCTCCCTGTCACCCTCTCCATGGTGGTACTGGCCGTCGCACTCACCGCACTGATCAGCGTGGGCCTCGGTGTGGCTGCCGCAGTACGAGGCGGCTGGCTGGATCGAGTCATCCAGGTACTGAGCGTCGCCGGGTTCGCACTACCGAACTTCTGGGTCGCGCTGGTGCTGGTGGTGTTCTTCTCGGTCACCCTGGGCGTCCTGCCCGCGACCGGGTACGTACCGCTCTCGGAGTCACCTGGTAGCTGGGCAGCGGCCCTCGTACTGCCGGTGGCGTCCCTGGTGATCGGGAGCACCGCGTCAGCAGCACAGCAGGTACGCGGCGCAGTGATCGACGTACTGCGCCAGGACTTCGTTCGTACGCTGCGGGCTCGTGGCATCAGTCCACGCTCGGTGCTGTTCCGGCACGCGCTGCGCAACGCCGCCAGCCCCGCACTGACCGTTCTGTCGCTTCAGTTCATCGCACTGCTCGGTGGTGCCGTGGTGATCGAGAAGGTGTTCGCCATCCCCGGCCTCGGCACGCTGACCATCAACGCGGCGCTGCAGGGCGACGTACCGGTTCTGATGGGTGTCGTGGTCACGCTGGTCGTTCTGGTCGTCATCGTCAACCTGGTCATCGACATCGTCAGCGGCTGGGTCAACCCCAAGGTGCGTGTCCAATGACAGTCCGCAAGGTCCTCCGCAACCCACTGGCGGTCGTGGCACTGGTGATCCTGCTGGCCATCGTGCTGGCGAGCGTTCTTGCGCCACTGATTGCACCGCACAGCCCTACCGCGCTCCGGTTGGACAAGATCAACGCCGGACCAGGTGGCGGGTACCTACTAGGTGGCGACGGTGCGGGACGCGACATCCTCAGCCGGTTACTGCACGCGGGCCGCAACACCCTGGCCGGCGCACTGATCGCGCTGTCCGTCGCACTGTTGCTCGGGGTGGTGTCTGGGCTGCTCAGTGGGTACTACGGCGGTCTGCTCGACGGCGTACTCGGCTGGGGTGCCAACCTGCTGATGGCGTTGCCGACCATGATCGTACTGCTCGCCCTGTTCCAGGCGCTCGGTTCGTCGATCTACCTGGCCATGGTCGCGTTCGGAGTGATGCTCTCCCCCGGTTTCCATCGGCTGGTTCGCGGCCAGGTGATGGCGGTCAAACATGAGCTCTACGTCGACGCGGCCCGGGTCTCGGGTCTGAGTGATCCGCGGATCATCGGCCGGCACGTGCTGCTGGTGATCCGGGCGCCGATCGTCATCCAGGCCTCGGTGGTGGCCGGGATCGCGATCGTGGTCCAGTCCGGCCTGGAGTTCCTCGGGCTCGGCGATCCGGGCACTCCTACCTGGGGTGGCATGCTGCAGGACGCGTTCACGAACATCTACACGTCCCCGGTCGCGATCTGGTGGCCCGGGATGACGATCGCGCTGACCGTCGCCTCGCTGGTCCTGCTCGGCAACGCAATCCGCGACGTCATCCAGCGCACCGAACGCCCACGCAAACCACCGAAACCACCGACGCTCCCGACGCCGGCCGCGTCGCGCCGGGAGCCGAGTGGCTCGGTCGCGGACCGCCTGGAACCAGGCGGCTCGGTCGCGGACCGCCTGGAACCGGGCGACTCGGTCGCGGACCGCCTGGAACCGGGCGGCTCGGCGACGCCGTGTGCCGACGAGCTGCCGTTGCTGCGGATTACCGAGCTTTCCGTCGGTTATCCGAGCGGGGACGAGTACCGCGCGGTCGTTCGCGGCGTCGATCTCGACGTTCGGCACGGTGAGGTGATGGGACTGGTCGGCGAGTCCGGCTCCGGCAAGACGCAGACCGCCTTCTCGGTGCTCGGCCTGCTCTCCCCCGGCGGCACCCTGCTCGGTCGCAGCAGCATCCTGTTCGACGGGCGCGAGCTGGCCCGGCTGCCCGAGGCCGAGCGACGCGCCCTGCGCGGCAAGCGGATCGGGTACATCCCGCAGGAGCCGATGTCCAACCTGGACCCGTGCTTCCGGGTCGGCGAGCAACTGGTCGAGCCGTTGCGGTTCGTCAGCGGCCTGTCCAAACAGGCAGCCGTGACGGAGGCACTGCACCTGCTCGAACGGGTCGGCATCCCGGAACCACCGCGTACGTTCGCCGCGTACCCGCATGAGATCTCCGGCGGGATGGCACAACGCGTACTGATCGCCGGCGCGGTCTCCGGCAAACCGGAGCTGCTGATCGCGGACGAACCGACGACCGCGCTGGACGTGACCGTGCAGGCCGAGGTACTCGATCTCCTCCGCGGTCTGCAAACCGAGTTCGGGATGGCGATGTTGCTGGTCACGCACAACTTCGGCGTGGTCGCCGACATCTGCGACCGGGTGGCGGTGATGCAGGACGGGCGGATCGTCGAAGTGAACGATGTCCGGCCGTTGTTCGCGCGGCCGCGGCACCAGTACACCCAGACCCTGCTCGGATCGACGCTCGAGGACAGCGCGCCGCGTACCCGCCTGGAGGTGAACCATGCTTGAGGCAAGCAATGTGGTGGTCGAGTACGCCGCGCGTGGCTGGCGGTCGAAGGGATTCCGCGCGCTGCACGACGTGTCGTTCGGCATCAAACCGCGTGAGACGCTCGGCCTGGTCGGTGAATCGGGGTCCGGCAAGACCACGATCGGCCGGGCGGTGCTCGGGCTGGTACCGGTCAGTTCGGGCTCGATCCGGTTCGGCGGGCAGCAACTGGTCGGGATGCCGCGGCGCGAGCGGCGGAAGCTCAGCGACGACATCCAGGTCGTGTTCCAGGACCCGTACAGCTCGCTGAATCCGTCGATGACGGTCGAGGACATCCTGGTCGAGCCGCTGATCGCGCGTGGTTCGGCCGATCGGAAGACCGCGACCGGGCGGGTGCGCACGCTGCTCGACCAGGTCGGTCTGCCGCAGGACGCCGTTCACCGGTTGCCGCGGGAGTTCTCCGGTGGTCAGCGGCAGCGGATCGCGATCGCCCGGGCGCTCGCGCTGCGACCCAAACTCATCGTCTGCGACGAGCCCGTGTCCGCGCTGGACCTGTCCACCCAGGCGCGGGTGCTCGACCTGTTCATCTCGATCCAGGAGGAAACCGGCGTTGCCTATCTGTTCATCTCACATGACCTGGCGGTCGTCCGGCACATCAGTCACCGGGTGGCGGTGCTCTATCGCGGCGACATCGTCGAGTACGGCGACGCCGTCGACGTCACGGAGCGGCCCGCGCACCCGTACACGAGGAGGCTGCTGATGGCCGCGCCGATCCCGGACCCGGACCGGCAGGCGGCCCGCCGGCAAGAGCGGCTCGAGGTGGCTGGATGAAGCGTGCCGTGATGGTCATGTACGACTCACTGAACCGGCGCATGCTCCCGCCGTACGGTGCGTCGGAGGTGCACGCGCCGAACTTCAGCCGGCTCGCCGAGCACACCGTACTGTTCGAGAACTGCTACGCGGGCAGCATGCCCTGTATGCCGGCCCGCCGCGAGTTGCACACCGGGCGGTACAACTTCCTGCACCGCTCGTGGGGCCCGCTGGAGCCGTACGACGACTCGATGCCGGAGTTGTTGCGGACCAGCGGCGTACACACGCATCTCGCGACCGATCATCAGCACTACTGGGAGGACGGCGGTGCGACGTACCACAACAGGTACTCGACGTACGAGTTCTTCCGCGGGCAGGAAGGTGATCGGTGGAAGGGCCAGGTCCGTGATCCCGAAGTGCCGGCGACGCTGAACGGTACGTCGTTCCTCAGCCGGCAGGACTGGGTTAACCGGCAGTACCTGCAGGACGAGGCGCAGCACAGTCAGACACGCACGTTCGACGCCGGGATCGAGTTCATCGAGACCAACCGGGCGGAGGACGGGTGGTTCGTACAGATCGAGACGTTCGACCCGCACGAGCCCTTCTTCAGCTATCAGGAGTACCGGCAGTTGGCGGGGGTGGACACGGATGCACCGGTGTTCGACTGGCCCTCGTACCGGCGGGTGATCGAGTCGCCCGACGAGGTGGAGCGGGCCCGGGGTGAGTACCTGGCTCTACTGGCGATGTGCGATCGGTCGCTGGGCCGCGTACTCGATCTGTTCGATGAGCACCAGCTGTGGGACGACACGATGCTGATTGTCTGCACCGACCACGGCTTCCTGCTCGGTGAGCGCGGCTGGTGGGGCAAGAGCGTGCAGCCCTGGTTCGACGAGACGATCCACACGCCACTGTTCGTCTGGGATCCCCGGCAGCGCCGGTCCGGCGAGCGTACCGAGGAGCTGGTGCAGACAATCGACCTCGCGCCGACGCTGCTCGACTACTTCGGTGTGGGTGTTCCGGACGACATGCAGGGGCAGCCGGTGCTGGCGGGCGGGTCACGCGAGGCGGCGCTGTTCGGTGCGCATGGCGGTCATGTCAACGTCACCGACGGACGCTACGTGTACATGCGTGCGTGCGCCGATCAGTCAAACGGTCCGCTGTACAACTACACATTGATGCCTACCCACATGCGCGCCCGCTTCACACCGGCCGAGCTACGGGACGCTGAGCTGGTGGACGGCTTCACCTTCACCAAAGGCGTGCCAGTACTACGTGTCGCCGGACCACCGGTCGGCAACCCGTGGTGGCACGGCACGTTGCTGTTCGACCTACAGACCGATCCACAACAGCAGAGCCCACTCCGCGACGACGAACTCGAGTTGCGGCTCTGCACGCTCCTGGTCGACCAGATGCGTGCCAACGACGCGCCACCCGAGCAGTACGAACGCCTCGGCCTTCCTGCTGACGGACCGGTGCTCAGCGAGCACCTACTGATCGGACAGCAGTGGGAGCAAGTGCAACGAGCACTCCAGCCATCAGTCCGGCGGAGTGAGCTTGCCGCGGACTCACCACTACGGACCCTGACGCTGTCCGACGTACTGGATCGCTACCCGGCCATACTACCAACTCACATCGTCGCCGGACTGACTGGCATGCGCCGGCTGATCCCCTCGGCTCCCCTGCTCGACATCTTCGCGTCGCATCCGGGTATGACCGCGGACATGATGCTGGAGATCGATGCTGCCCTGACTGCCGAACTTGTCACCGGAGAGGTGAGTTGATGCCGGGCCCGAACCTCGTCTTCGTCATGTCCGACGACCACGCCGCGCATGCGATCTCGGCGTACTGCGACAACACGAGCAGCCGGATCAACAGCACGCCGCACCTGGACCGGCTGGCCCAGGACGGGGTGCGGATGGACGCGACGTACTGCACGAACTCGATCTGCTCCCCGTCGCGGGCGTCGATCCTGACCGGTACGTACAGCCATGTGAACGGGGTGGCGTCGATCTTCACCGAGCTCGACTACCGGGTACCTACGTTCGCCGAAGTACTGAAGGACGCCGGTTATCAGACCGCACTGTTCGGCAAATGGCATCTCGGCGAGCGCGCGGAGTCCGCACCGCGCCATTTCGACGAGTGGCGGGTGTTCCCTGGTCAGGGTGACTATGTCGATCCGCTGATGATCGGACCGGACGGCGCGGCGACCGTGTCTGGGTACGCCACCGACATCGTCACCGATCAGAGCATCGGCTGGCTGCGGCAGCGGGACCCGGAACGGCCGTTCCTGCTGCTCGTACACCACAAGGCGCCGCACCGGCCGTGGGTGCCGGATGAGAAGCACAAGCACCTCTACCCGGTCGGATCGATCCCGGAGCCGAGCACGCTGTACGACGACCACAGCACCCGTAGTCAGGCGGTTCGTGGCGTACGCATGTCAGTGGCGGACGACCTGGGTGCGGATGAGCTTGGCGAGGACCTGCCGGACGAACTGCGCGGACCGGAGAACCGGGAAGCTCGGATGCGGTGGAAGTACCAGCGCTACCTGCGTGACTACCTGCAGTGCGTGCAGTCGATCGACGACAACGTGGGCCGGCTCCTGGACGTACTGGACGAGGAGGGTGTCAGTGACAACACGGTAGTGGTGTACACGTCCGACCAGGGGTTCTTCCTCGGTGACCATGGCTGGTTCGACAAGCGGCTGATGTTCGACGAGTCGCTGCAGATGCCGATGCTGATCCGCTGGCCGGCCGCCCTGCCCGCCGGGAGCACCTGCGATGCCATGGTGACCAACGTGGACTTCGCAGCGACCTTCCTGGACATGGCCGGGCTGGACACCGCATCCGCGCTACCGACGTCGCAGGGCCGGAGCTTCCTGCCGCTACTACGTGGCGAGCAGGTACCGGACTGGCCCGAGGCGATGTACTACCGGTACTGGGAGCACGATGACCCGATCCACCACGCTCCGGCGCACTACGGCGTACGCACCAAGGAGTTCAAGCTCATCCACTACTACGGCGCCGGTCTGGGCGTACCAGGCTCGTCGGAGCGACTGTTCGAGTCGGAGTGGGAGCTGTATGACCTCCGCACCGACCCGGAAGAGCTGGTGAACGTCGCAGACGACCCGGCGTACGCGGAGCACCGTGCGACGCTCGCTGAACAACTGGCCGAGCTACAGGCGCGGTACGCCGACCTGCCGTACGAGGGCCCCTCAACAGAACGCCCTAGCTGGTCATGGGCCGACGAGAAGTCGATCGCGATGGCCACTCGGTACGGCGAGCGGCCCAAGTCAGAGTGAGCGGCCGTCAACGGTAGACAGCGGCCAGCTTGCGGTACACCTGCGGGTTGCTGAGTACGTCCGTGTTGTCCACGTACTGGTCGATTGACCCGATCAGACCATGCCGCTTGACCGCTTCGTCCGTGACGTTTGCCAGACACGCCTGGACGAAGCGGTCGGCACCGATGACCTGAGCTGGGCGGTCGAAGTACGGCCGCGGTGACGGATCCAGCTCGTCGGTGACGCCTAGTGCGTTGTGCCGGCGGGCTACCAGCTCGTACGCGGTGACGAGTGCCTGCTCGCGGTCCGCGTACGACGCGGCGTCCACTGCACCGGACAGCGCACTGGCGAGTCCATCCGAGTCATCCAGTCTTGCGAACGCCGTACCCAACCACTTGGTGTACGGCGCGTACGTACGCGACTGCAGCAGTGCCAGCCGCATCAGGTCACGCGTCAACCGCGCAGCGACCACCCGTGAGCCGAGTACGTCACCCACCTCATCCGTCCGCTGGACGAACGCCTCCTCCTGGGCGATCCGGGACCACTGGCAGGCCATCAACCAGTGCCAGATCTGGTCCGGGTACCAGGACAGTGCTGCACGTACCGGAGCGAGCCGGCCGTCATCCGCGTACACCTGTCCGGCCACCACGCCGAGTAGCTGCTGCTGTGGTGTCACCAGCCAGTCGGCAACAGCAATCGGCTGGGACGCGTTAAACCCCAGCTGTCCGGTCAGCCAGTCGCCCAGCGTCGACACCGTCACATGGTGCTGTGGCGTCAGGCTGTCCCACCCGAAGCGCACCGGGTACCCGTCGTACTCATCAGGTAGTCCGTCGTCCACGGCCTTCCGTACGCGATCCACCTCGTCCGCATCGACCAGTACGGTCACTCGCGGGCCCCAGCCGTGGTCCATCGAGCGTGCGGTGTCGTAGCCGAGGACATCCGAGCCCCACCCGAGCAGACCGGCCGCGTAGCCGATGTCGCCCACCAGCGGCGCGATCACGTCGGTGTGAAACCCGGCCGCCACCTCGGCTGCCGCCCGGAACTCCGCCACGAGGGGACCACCTTTCGCTCTGGTTTGCACGTCTACAGTTACTCCGGTGAAGGCTACGCATGTGGTGTGGGACTGGAACGGCACACTGCTCAATGACAATCACGCCGTCCTGGCCGCCGTCAACGGAGTTTGTGCCGGGTTCGGTCGCGCTGACCTGAGCTGGAGCGAGTGGCAGGAGGCGTACGCGCGCCCGATGCGGGTGTCGTACGAGCAGATCCTGCAGCGCCAACTGGACGAGCAGGAGTGGGCTGCGGTCGACAAGCTGTACCACGACCGCTACGACGAGCTCCTGCACACCTGCGAGCTCGCGACCGGCGCCCACGACGTACTACGTGAGTGGAACGCCAGCGGACGGACCCAGTCCCTGCTGTCGATGTGGTTCCACGCACGCCTGACACCGACGGTCGACCAGTACGGCCTGACGTCGTACTTCACCCGCGTGGACGGCCTCGCCGGCGACGTAGGCGGCGGCTCCAAGGCCGACAGCCTGGTACGCCACCTGGCGGCCCAGCAACTCGACCCGACCGAGGTAGTACTGATCGGCGACGTAGTAGACGACGCCCAAGCCGCCCAGTCCGCCGGCACCCAGTGCATCCTCGTCGCCACCGGCGCCATGACCCGCACCTCCTTGGAAGCCACCGGCGCCCCCGTCACCACCTCAATAGCCGAGGCCCTACGCCTCCTCTGACCGACCACCCGCCGACCCGGCAATCAGTCGAGCAGGTGGGCCACGGCATCGCGCAGCACCAGGAATCCGGCGATGCCGACAAGCCAGGGCAACCACGCCCGCGAACCGGTCGCGAGCTTCGCGCTCCGCTGTTCGAGCCTGCCCCGCACGGTGTCACCCGCCAGCCGCCAGCCGGCGAAGATCAGTAGCCCAGGCGCGATCATGATGGCGACGTACCCGGCCAGCACCGGCACCCACTGCCCGATCGGGACGTCCGCCGACAGCATCATCGCGACCGCGCCGAAGAACGGCAGCGCGGTACCGAACTCGACCACCCAGGTCCCGAGGCCGAGCACCACCATCCGCCGCCGGCCGAGCGGCCGCGAATCCACGCCGCGATCGGGTTTTCGTTCCGTCGGAACCCACCAGCTGCCGACGAGCAGCGCGGCACCGAGGACAGCCTGCCCCCACCGGATCGTCGTCTCGCCGACCGCGTCGAACCAGGTCGACAGCCCGAACATCAGACCGGCGCCGAGCAGGAAATAGGCGACGGCGACCGTGCCGAGGTACGTCGTCAACAGCCCGAACGCACCACTCCGGCGCCGGAGCAGGACGTACATCGTCGTCGCCGCGACCGCCGGACTGAGCATGTCGAGCACCGCGAGTCCGGCCACCGCCGCGATCATCTCGAGCGACACCCCGAGCTCCCCCTCCACCTTTTGATAACACATCCGTCTTGCCAACGATGCTAACACGGGCGTGTTAGCATCTTGCCGTGCCTCGTCTGGTCGATCACGAACAGCGCCGCCGGGAGATCGCCGACGCCGGCCTCCGGGTGATCCTCGAGCGCGGCCTGGACGGCGTCACGGTCCGCGGGATCGCCGCGATCACCGGCAAGTCGACCGGCTCCCTGCGGCACTACTTCGCCAGCCAGGACGCACTGCGCGAGTTCGTCGTCCAGGCGGCGACCGACACCTTGCGCGACCGGGTGTACCCCCGGGTCGCCCGGCCGCGACGCGGCGCCTCGCTGGCCGGACGGGTCGTGTCGATCCTGGAAGAGTTCCTCCCGATCGACGCGACGCGACGCGAGGAGTACGCGATCTGGTCGGCCGTCGTCGCCTGGGAACGCGAATCGCCGACGCCGGGATCGACCACCTGGCGAGAACAGCGAGCCCTCTACCGGCAGTGCGCCGCGGCGCTGCTCGGCTACGAACCCGAGCGCGGCCTGACCGAGGCGACGTTCCGGGAGCACGACGATCCCGAGGTGGAACGCTGGGCGGCCCTGCTGCACACCTTCGTCGACGGCCTCGCGGCGCAGCTGGTCCACACTCCGCGCGAGGTTACGGCAGCCGACGCCCGGCGCCTACTCAAAGACTTCGTGACCGTCTGCCGGACTGATGTGCCGAAGGACGGGTAGTGTCCGGGCGCTTGAGCGTGACGCCGTGCACGGGTAGGGCGTGTCCGCCGCCCACTACCCGTCCTTCGGTACGTCGGCTACTCGCCGATCTTCTTGGAGCGCAGGACAATTTTCGTGTCGGCGGCTGCTTTGGTGCCGCCGGCGGGTGATTGGGAGACGACTACCCAGTTGCGGTCGTTGATCAGCAGGCGGCCCTGGCCGGTGGCGTCCTGTTCGGTCAGGTAGTAGAAGCCGGCCGCTTGCATGGTGTCCTGGGCCAGCTGGTGGTTCAGCCCGACCACATTCGGTACGACGCCCGCCTGCACGGAGGGACGCGCAGCTGACGGTGGGACAGCCGACGGCTGGGTGGTGGTGCTCTGAGGCGCGGTAACCGTCGCGGTTGCGGTGACCGTTGCTGTTGCTGTTGCTGTTGGCTGGGTGGTGGGGGTGGCTGTGCCGCAGGCGGACAGCAACAGCAGCGGGGCCGTGGTGAGGATGATGACGATCGATGCCCGGGTCACCTACTACAAATACCCCAACTACTCCTCGTGTAACCAGCAGCGCGACCAGTGACCGTCGGCGAACGTGGTGGTTGGTGGTGGTTTCTCGGCGCAGATCGGCATCGCATGTGGGCAGCGGGCCGCGAACGGGCAGCCGGCCAGCTCCTGCTCCCGGTCGGCCGACTCGTTCGAGGCATCGGCCATTGGCAGCGTACGCCGGGGACTGCCGCGATCCGGGTCCGGCGACGACTCGAGCAGCAGCTGGGTGTACGGATGGCGCGGCCGCTGCGTCACCTCCTCGGCCGGACCGCCCTCGACCATGCGAGCCGCGTAGATCACGTTGATCTCATCCGCGAAGTACCGTGCACTGGCGATGTCGTGAGTGATGTACAGCATCGCCAGACCGTCCCGCGCGCACAGGTCCGCGAACAGGCGCAGTACGTCGAGCCGGATCGACACGTCCAGCATCGACACCGGCTCGTCGCCGATCAGTACCACCGGGTCCGCCGCCAGCGCCCGTGCGATCGCTACTCGTTGCCGTTGGCCACCAGACAGCTCGTGCGAGTACTTGTCGATGTACTGCTCCCCCGGTGTCAGATTCACCCGTTCGAGCAGTTCGATGACCTTGGCGGTCAAGTCACCGTCAGCAGTGCCGAAGTTCCGCAACGGACGGCTGAGGATGTACCGGACCCGATGCAACTGGTTCAGCGACGCGAAGGGGTCCTGCATGATCAACTGCACTTGCCCGAAGTGCGCCTGGCGGTCCGTACGCCGCTTGTAGCTGACGTCCTTCCCGGCCAACCGGATCGTTCCGCCGGACGGCTCGTCGCCGAGGGTCAGGATCCGCGCCAGCGTGCTCTTCCCCGAACCGCTCTCGCCGACCAGCGCGACCACCTTGCCGGACTCGAGCGTCATCGACGCGGAGTCGACCGCGGTGAACCATTGGCCGTGCTGACGCCCGTGCAGCGCCATCCGCTTGGTGACCTCGACGGCTTCCAGCAATACGGTCATCGAGCCACCTCCTGACGGTCGAGCAGCAGGCACGCTGCCTGCGTGCGGTCGCGTTCGATCAGCAACGGCAAGGACTCCCGGCAGTCGTCGACGCGATGTGGGCACCGAGGTTCGAACGCGCAACCGGTCGGCAACCGGCGCAGATCCGGCGGCGTACCGCCGATCCCGCGCAACTCCCGCCGTGGGCCGTGCAATGACGGGAACGAGTCCCGCAATCCCTGTGTGTACGGGTGTTTCGGATCACGGTAGATGTTCTCGGCGGACGCGATCTCGACCGCGCGACCGGCGTACATCACCATGATCCGGTCAGCCAGCTCGACCAGCAGGGACAGGTCGTGCGTGACGAACAGGACCGAGAAGCCGAAGGTTGCCTGCAGTTCCTTCAGATTGTCGAGAATCTGGCGCTGCATCACCACATCGACCGCGGTCGTCGGCTCGTCCATCACCACCAGGTCCGGCCGGCAGGCCAGCGACAGCGCGATCGCCGCCCGCTGGCGCATTCCGCCGGACAGTTCGTGCGGATAGCCGCGTACGCGGTCGCGCGGAATGCCGACGAGTTCGAGCAACTCCGCCGCCCGGTCCCACGCCTCGGATCGTTTCACCGCCCGGTGCGCGCGGATCGCGTCCGCGAACTGCGTACCGACCCGCATCACCGGGTTCAGCGAGCTCATCGCGCTCTGGAACACCACCGCGACCCGCTCCCAGCGCAGCTCCCGCAGCCGGCGCGGCGTACAGCCGACGAGCTCGACCGGCTCGCCTTCCGGCGGGCGGTACGTCACCGTACCGCCGGCGATCCGGGCCGGTGGTCGCTGCAGGCGGGTGATCGCGGTCATCAACGTGGTCTTCCCGCTGCCACTCTCGCCGAGTACGCCGAAGATCTCGCCGCGTCCGACGTCGAACGACACCTGGTCGACCGCGCGTACGGGCTGATCCGTGCCGTACTCGACGATCAGGTCACGTACTTCGAGCAACGTCATGCCGCCACCTCCGTACGATTGACCTTCCGCCGTTTCGGGCCTCGTTTCGGGCGTCCGCCGGTGCGGAGCGTACGGCGCCGCGGGTCGGACAGCTCGTCGATGCCGAAGTTCACCAACCCGGCCGCCGTACCGACCAGGGCGATGCCGAGGCCCGGCGGCAGGAACCACCACCAGGCGCCGCTCTGCAACGCGCCCTGCGACTGCGCCCAGTAGAGCATCGTGCCCCAGCTGACCGTGTTCGTGTTGCCGGCGCCGATGAAGTCCAGCCCGGCCTCCGCCGCGATCGAGCCGACCACCGCGAACAGGAACGTCGACGCGATCACCGGCGCGAGGTGCGGTACGACCTCCATGAACAGCACCCGCGACTGCTTGTCCCCGCTGTACCGCGCGGCCGCCACGAAGTCACGGTTGCGCAGCGACAACGTCTGCGCCCGCTTGACCCGCGCGCCGCCGGCCCAACTGGTCAGACCGATGATCAACGCGACCGCCGCCCAGCCGCCCCGACCTCGGGTGTAGCTCGCGATCAGGAGCAGCAGCGGAAGTCCCGGGATGACCAGAAAGATGTTCACGAACCCGGTCAGCGCAGCGCCCACTTTTCCGGTGTGATAGCCGCTGACCAGCCCGAACACGACCGCGAGGAAGGTCGAGATCGTCCCGCCGACCAGTCCGACGAAGACCGACACCCGCGTACCGGTGATGAACTGCGCGAACACGTCCACTCCGGACGAGGTCGTACCGAGCCAGTGCTCCCCGGACGGCCCGGCCAGCGGCGGGCCGGCGTGCAGCTTGGTGGGCGACTGGCCGAGCAAGGAACCTACGACCACTGGTCCGACCAGTGCGACAAGTAGCATCAGTACCAGGACCGTCAGCCCGACCGTCACCTTCCGGTCGCCGCCCGCCCAAAGTCGTCTGATCACGACGCCTCCCGGGTCCGCGGGTCGATCAGCACGTAGAGCGAGTCGACCACGAAGTTCGCCGCCAGTACGGTCAGCGAGATGATCAGGAACAGGCCCTGCATCAACGGGTAGTCCACGTTCACGATCGCCTGGTTCAGCAGGCTGCCGAGACCGGGATAGTTGAACACCATCTCGGTCAGCAGCGACCCGCCGACCACCATCCCGATCGAGACCGCGAACCCGCTGATGCTGGGCAGGACGGCGTTCCGCGCCGCGTACGAGAACACGACCCGATGCCCGGGCAGACCCTTCGCCTGCGCGAGCAGGACGTAGTCCTCGTTCACCACCGACGCCATCATGTTGCGCATGTGGATCATCCACCCGCTCACCGACGTCAGCACGATCGTTGCGGCCGGCAACATCGCGTGCCGGACCGCGCTGTTCAGGAACTCCGGCGTGAATCCGGGGACCAGACCGAGATCGGCGCCACCGGAAAGCGGGAACCAGCCGAGTGTGAACGAGAACACGTACGCCAGGATCAGCGCCACCCAGAAGTACGGCACCGAATGCAGGAAGATCGACACCAGGCTGCCGACCGAGTCGACCGCTCGGCCCGGCCGCCAGCCGGCCACGACGCCCAGGCTGGTACCGATCACGAACGCGATCACGGTCGCGCTGCCGACCAGCAGCAACGTCCACAGGAACCCGGACTTCACCACCGACGAGACCGTCGCCGGGTAGAACGAGATCGACCGCCCGAAGTCCACGTGGATGATGCCGTTCAGATAACTCACGTACTCGTGCCACCAGGACTGCCCGCGAGCACCGCCGAACAGCCGGTGCACCAGCTCCTCCTGCTGCTCGGACACCGGCCCGAGCTCGGACATCTTGAACAGGATCGCCGACGCCGGATCGCCCGGCATCAACCGTGGCAGGACGAAGTTGATCGTGACGGCGGACCAGGCGGCGATCAGGTAGAACCCGATCCGCTGTACGAACGGCGCGCCCCGGAGACGTCTCATGCCGGCTTGAGGGACAGGAACAGCTTGGCCGCGAAGACACCGCTGATCGCACCGGGGTCCGGCGTCGTGTACGGGTCGTCGGCGCTCGGCCAACCGGTCCAGTGCTCGGTGTTGTACATGTACGGCGTGCCCTTCACCGCCACCGGAATCACCGGCAGCTGGGTCAGCATGATCTGCTGCAACGGCTTGGACGCGGCGAGCTGAGCGTCCGGCGCGGCCTGGGCGAGAGCGCCGAGCGCGGACTCGGTCGCCGGGTCGTCCCAACCGACCACGTTCGTCTTCGACTTCTTCGACAGCATCTTGTTGTAGAACGTGTACGGGTTCGTGCCGAAGGTGAAGGCATCGCCGTAGATCGCGTCGAAGTCCCGCTTGTCCTCGTCCCCGGTGTACGCGGCCGACGGTACGCCGTTCACCGCCGCGTCGATGCCGAGCGCGGCGAGCTGACCGGCCAGCTCCTGCGTGTACGCCATCCCGTCCGCGAACGAGCTGACGGTCAGGATCCGAAGCTTCAACTGCTTGCCGTCGGCACCGATCAGCTTGCCGCCCTGTTGTTTGTACCCGGCCTGCGCCAGCTCGGCCAGCGCGGCCGCCTGGTCCGGCTTCACCGGATCACGATCGGCCGGCGCGATCCACGACGACCACGTCCCCTGGTACAAACCGGTCGGGCCAACCGGCTGGTACACACCTGGGTTGTAGGCGTCCGTGACCGCCTGCCGGTCGATCGCCAGCGCGATGCCCTTGCGGACATGCACGTTGTCGAACGGCTTGCGCTTCAGGTTCAGCATCAACGGCTTCATGCTGGCGTAGATCGGCCAGAGATGGTTCTGCGCCGGGCTCCGCTGCACGAACTGGTTCTTCACATCCGGGATTCCCGCGTACGCGAGATCGATCTCGTGCCGGACCAGCTGCTGGGTCAGCAGGTTCGTACTGCTGGTGGTGACGTACGTGATCTGCGGGACCGGGACCTGCTGCTTCCAGTAGTCCGCGCGCGCCTTGAACGTCGCCTGCTGACCGGTGACCTGCCCGAGTGAGTACGGCCCGCTGCCCATCGGCTGCACGTTCGTGTCGGTGTCGGGGTCCTTGCCGGCCCAGATCTTCTTCGGCACGATCACCGTCCGGCCAAGGTCCTGGATCGCCGCGTACGCCGGTTTGGTGAAGGTGACGTGTACGCCGTCGGCGGTCCTGGTGACCTTGTCCACCGGTAGCGCGAGCAGCTCGTGCTGCTTCAGGTAGCCGAACGTGAAGATCACGTCGTCAGCGGTCAGCGCGCTTCCGTCGGCCCATTTCGCCCGGTTGTCCAGAGCAAGATCGATCGCCTTGCCGCCCGTTCCCCAGGTGTATTTCGTCACCAGGCTCGGCATGAACTCGCCGGTGTGCGCGGTGTTGAAGTCGAACAGCTGCTCGTAGATCAGGCCGATGGTGCCGCGGAGCGCGTTCACCGAGAACGGGTTGAAGTTCGGTTGCAGGGTCGGCTGCGAGTACGCGGCGACCGTCAGCGGCTGGGTGTTCGCGGCGCGGGTGTCGCCGGCGCCACCCGAACAGGCCGTCAACCCGGACAGCAGCACCAGACCGGTCAGGGCAGCTGTCAGTTTCACTCTGCGGCGGGTGGGATTGGGGCGCACGGGATCTCCCTTCGGTCCCGCGGGCCGGAGCGGCCCCCGGGGGGGTGATGAGCGGGGTGAGATGAGACTGCCAACGTTTGCAGCAAGAGTCAACGGTTTGCAGTCGAAACCGATAGAAGTGGGTACGATCAGGGTCAGCAACAGCGGCAATCGTTTGCGCTACGATGCCAAGATCCATCCGTACCCGACTTGGGGAGCTGCATTGGCTGTCACGCTGGCCGAGGTGGCCGCGGCCTGCAACGTGTCGACCTCGACCGTGTCCCGGGCCCTCACCGACCCGGAGAAGGTGAACGCCGAGACCCGGACCCGGATCGAACGCGTCGCCCGGCAACTCGGGTACGCCCCGAGCCGCGCCGGCCGGTCGCTGGTGTCCGGCCGGACCGACACCGTCGGCCTGGTCGTACCGGACATCGCGAACCCGTTCTTCCCGCCGATCATCAAGTCCGTGCAGGCCCGCGCCCGCGACAAGCGGTACGCGGTGCTGATCGCCGACACCGACGAACACGTCGCCGACGAACTCGAACTCGCCCGCGGCCTCAGCCGCCAGGTCGACGGCCTCATCCTGGCCTCACCGCGAACCGCCCCCGCCGACCTGACCCGGCTCGCCCAGCAGCTCCCGGTGGTCTTCGTGAACCGCGAGGTCGAAGGCGCCGGCAGCGTCGTGATCGACGAGAACGAAGGCATGCAAGAGGCAGTCGAACATCTGATCTCGCTCGGCCACCGCCGGATCACCTACCTGTCCGGCCCGCGCCGCTCCTGGTCCAACCAGCAACGCCGCGATGCCCTGGCCGCCGCCTGCGCCGCCAACGACGTCGAGCTACGCGAGCTGGGCCCCTTCGAGCCACAGATCCAGGCCGGCATGCGCGCCGCCGACCTGCTCCAGTCCTCCGAGGTAGCCGCCGCGATCGCGTACGACGACCTGATCGCCCTCGGCGTGATGTCCCGCCTGACCGAACGCGGCATGCAGGTAGGCAACGAAATCAGCGTCATCGGCATCGACGACAGCCCCCTCTCCACCGTCACCCACCCCATGCTCACCTCCATCCACGTCCCCGCCGCCGAACTCGGCTCCGCCGCCGTAGACCTCCTCCTCGACCACCTCCGCGACCCCGACCTGACCCCCCAAACCGTAAAACTGGAAACCCGCCTGGTAATCCGAGGCTCAACCGGCGTAGCCCCCACCAACCTCCACTGAAGACAAAAGAAACAGCCGGGCCAACGCATGGCCAGGCCGGCGCGCACCAAAAGACCCGGTAGCTTGGTGTGCGATCGTGGGGTGGTGGAGGAACTTCGGGTACTGGCTCCCCGGTTGCCGTCGCCGGTTTCGGAGCTGGTTGACGATCGTCTGACCGGTGCGGGTGTACGTGTCGTGCTGAAGCGTGACGATCTCATCCATCCGGAGATCCCGGGCAACAAATGGCGGAAGCTGAAGTACAACGTGTCCGCGGCGCGCGACCAGGGCTTCCGCACTCTGCTGACGTTCGGTGGCGCGTACTCGAACCACATTCGGGCAACCGCCGCAGCCGGATATTACGGCGACTTCGACACGATCGGCGTGATACGTGGCGAAGAGCACCTGCCGTTGAATCCATCACTCGCGTACGCCGAAGCGCGCGGCATGCGACTCACCTACCTCGACCGAACCACCTACCGGGCCAAGACAACGGAACCGGTGATCAGTGACCTGCACCAGGAATTCGGCGACTTCTGTCTACTGCCTGAAGGAGGCAGCAACAAGAAGGCCGTCGTGGGATGCGCGGAGCTCACAGCCGAGCTGACGGAGCCATTCGACGCACTGTTCTGTGCGGTTGGTACCGGCGGGACGTTGGCGGGCATTGCCGCGGGGCTGGCCGAGGACCAGATGGTCATCGGTGTTCCGGTCCTGAAGGGCGCTACGTCGTTGGAGGATGAGATCGTCCAACTGCAGCGGTCCGCGTACGGCGGCCGGGCGGGCAACTGGCGACTCGAAAGTGACTATCACTTCGGTGGGTACGCGAAACGAACAGCTGAACTCGACGCATTCATCGAAGAGTTCGAGGAGCGGCACGGCGTACTGCTTGACTGGGTCTACGAAGCAAAGATGATGTACGCGCTGTTCGACCTTGTACGCGGCGGAGCTTTCGCCGCGGGCACGGCAATCGTCGCCCTGATCAGCGGCTCCGGCACGGTCCCCGAGGTGTGAGCTCAGTCGCCGAGCCAATCGAGCTTCCAATCACCTGTGTTCACCTCGAACTGTTTTCCGAAACCGAGCCATCGACCGGCCATTGAGCGCCCGTGTGGACTGACCACGAGTTGGACAGCTCCGTGGTACATCGCTCCGCGGTAGTAGCCGACCGGCGACGTGCGCTCGATCCACGTTCCGGTGGAAATCGCTCCTCTGACTGACAACTCCAGCGCGAGCCTGGACGGCTGGTCGCCAGGAGCGTTGACACCAGCACATTCTGGATGGTGTGCGCCGGATTCTTGATGAGCGCCGCACACGCGAGGCAACCATCCGGGCAGTCCGGCGGCTGCTGAAACCACCACCGGCACCACAACCACGTCAACGTATCAACGCAGGCTGGCCGGTCCTCCGAGTCTCCGGCTCGAACCACGACGCAGACCCGGAGGACAGCGCTCGAGTTAGTTCTTCTTGAGTACCAGGCCGGTGTTGGCGGGGATGGTTATGTTGCCGGTGTATTGGGTGCCGTGTAGGTCTGTCCAGGTGCCTGCGGGGAGGGATAGTTGGGCGGGGTGGGTTGAGGTGGGGTTTACGACTGCCAGGCCGTCTCGGTACAGGCGGGTCCAGAGGGTGGGGCCTCGGTGTACGGGTGGGGTGATGGCGGGGCCTAGGTCTGCTGTCATTTCTGGGATTTCGTTGAAGGCGGCGTAGTCCTTGCGGCCGGTGCTTTCCAGCATCGTTGGGGATTCGCGGTAGAGGAAATAGTTGGCTACTACCCATTGGCGCTGCGCGGGGGTGGACTCGTACCAGTAGTCGGTGGGGAGCTTGTTGAGGATCACGGCCGGCTTGCAGCGGTGGCGGCGGAGTAGGTCGAACATGAGTTGCCACTCGTCGTCGGTGACGTTCTCGACCCGGTGCACGGTGAAGCCCTGTTCGTTCAGCCAGATGTCGGAGATGTCGATCATCTCGTCGAGCGCGGCGATGTACTCGGGCGACTTGTCCTGGAACTCGTCGTGCAGGCTGCCGTTGAAGGTCAGGTTGAACGCGACCGCCACCCCGCGCGAATGCAGGTAGTCACGCAGGAACCGCAGCCAATCGAGCACGTCGCCGACCCACGCCGGGTCCTTCGGATCGGTGCCGAACTGCTGTACCCACGCGCCGTTCGCGTCGTAGTGCCCGCTGACCTTGAAATCGTTGCGTACGCCAATGTTGTCGACGGCAATCACCTTGAAGCCGGCCGCGATCGCCGGGTCGAGCAGGTTCGTGATGTACCACTGCCGGACCGCCGGGTTGCTGATGTCGATCGGCGTGTACACCTGGTTGTTGAACTCCCAGGCCGGCGTCGTCCGATCGGCGGTGTACTCGATCCAGTCCGGGTGATTGGTCTTGAACCACTCGGGCGTGAACTGACGCGCGGGTGCGTTCCGGAACGCGGTGACGTACGAGCTGGCCAGTACGCCGTCGGGTTGCGCCGCTTTCAAAGCACCCCAGACGAAACCGACTCGGCCGGCGTACACCGACGGGTCGGGGACCTGCCGGTCGAACACCTGCGCCTGCAGTACGCCGTGGTCGCTGGTGACCGGCAACGGGACACCAGTCTGCGGCGGCTGGCAGGTACCGCCGGCCTGATTCGGTACGGGCTCGGCCGCCTGTGCGGCAGGTGTCAACAATCCGGGTGTCAACAATCCAAGACCGGCTGTGAGAACCAGCGCGGCCGAGGACAATCGGCGGAGTCTCATGCACATTCCTCTCGTGAATGGTCGTGTCGCGGGCCGTGCCGCGCACGCGTCAGTTCGCCAGCACGCTGCCCGAGTTGGGCGGCATCGACAGCTGCCCGGAGACGGTCGCGCCGTGCAGGTCGGTGAAGGTCCCGGCGGGCAGCGTGACCACGGCGGTCGCCGAGGCGGACTTGTTCACCAACGTCATCCCGCGCTGGTACCGCCGGGTGTACGCGCCGGACGGGTCCAGCACCGGAGCGGCGGACGGGGCGCCGATGTTGGTGTGCAATTGTTGACAATCGACAAAGACGTGGTATTCGCCGACGCCGCAGATTGTCAACATGCTCTTCTGCTCGCGATACAGCAGATAGTTCGCGACCGCCCAGTCGATCTGTGCCTGGGTGGCGGTCGCGAGGGTGTCTTCGGTGGTCTGGTTGATCGCCAGGTGCAGTGTCTGGCCGGCGATCTGCCGGGTGAAGCTGAACTTCGCGTCCCACGCCGCGTCGTTGTAGTTCCCGGGCCGATGCACGGTGAAGCCCTGCTCGTCGACGTACACGTCGACCAAACTCACCGCCTGCAGCATGTCGGCGAGCTGGACCGAGGCGTTCCAGGTGATGTTCGCGGCCATCCCGATCCCGGCGGCGTGCAACCGCTGGGACAAGTACGACATCCAATCAAGTACCGCGGTCGACCACGCGGAGTCGACCCGGCCGGCGGTACCACCGATGTACTGCTGGACCCACCGCGAGCCCTGGTAGTGCCCGGCGTTCCCGTAACCGTTGAACGTACCAATGTTGTCAAAGGCAATGATTGGGTACCCGGCGTCGATCTTCGGCTGGACGAACGAGTTCCAGTAGAACGTGCGTACGTCCGGATTCTGGAAGTCGATCGGGACGTAGGTCTGGTTGTTGAACTCCCACGCCACCGCCGACCGGTCCGGGGTGTCGGCCGTGTACGCGATCCAGTCCGGGTGATTGGTCTCGTACCAGGCGAGCGTGTGGGTCTTGTCGAAATCACGGAAGGCCGGCATGTACGCCGACGGGACCGCGCCGGCCGGTTGCGCCAGACTCGACGCGCCCCAGACGAAGGACACCAGCCCGGCGTACACGGAGCGGTCCGGGATGGCGTTGTCGAACACCTGGCCGCGAGCGATCCCAGCGGCAGGCGGGTTCGGCAAAGTCAGAGCAGCAAGGGCAGTGCGGTCGATCGTTGACGGCAAGGCGTACGCCTCAGCTGTCGTACCTGCGGCCAGCACGGCAGCGGCCGTACCGGCGAGCAAACTGCGGCGAGTGATTCCGGATTGATCAGTCACGGGCGGACTCCTCTGCGACGGAGGCGGTGCGCTGGACGATACGGACTGCAAACGTTTGTCGCAATAGCAGAGAATGTTGCTATCGTGTCGGCCATGGCGAACACGACCGGGAGTACGGCCGTAGCGGCCGCCGTGCAGTCCGAAGAGCCGATCCGCTGGGCGACGATCGGCGACAGCATCGCGCAGGGCGCGCACTGGACCGGCGCCGAGCGCGACTACGTCCAACTGCTGGAGGAACGGGTCCGGTACGAGCTGACCCGCACCACCGATTCGTTCGTCCGCTGGGCCGTCTCCGGCGCCACCACCGCGGACACCCTCAACAGACTGCCGGCCGCCCTCGCCCAGTCCCCCAACCTGGTCCTGATCGGCGTCGGCACCAACGACGCGAAAGCCGGCCCGGACGGCCTCGATAAGTTCGCCGATCAGTACGACACCCTGCTGAGCACGCTCCAAGACACCGGCGCAACAGTCGTAGCGCAGACACCGACCGCCGTACTGAGAACCAGTCGTTACAACTTGGGCGACCACCTCCCCGCGTACGCCGAAACCATCCGAACCGTCGCCTCCCGACGCGACGTACTGCTCGTCGACCACTTCGCGCACTGGACCACGGCCGGCAACGGCTGGGCGCCGGCCGAGTGGATGGCCGACCCGACCCACCCGAGCGGTCGCGGCCATCGGGTGATCGCAAAGACCCTGTTCGAGACTCTGGACCTGTTCGCCGCCGGCAGTGCGTGCTGCCGGCTGCTCGAAAACTGAGGAGACCCGATGTCCCCGATCCGCCGGTATGCCGTGTGCGGCCTGTCCAATCGCGGCCTGGCCAGCTTCGTCCTCCCGATCCTCGGCCTGACCGACCGCACCGCCGACCGCACCGCCGACGGCGGCTTCGACTACGGCAGCGACGACGACCTCTCCGCGTACGCCGACGTGGTCGCGATCGTCGACGCCGACGCGGACCGGGTCGCGGAGTTCAACCAGTCCCTGGAACGGCTCGGCCGCGCGCCGATCCCGTACTTCGACGTCGCCCAGTACGACGACATGCTCGCCGAGCTCACCCCGGACGCGGTCATCGTCACCTCACCCGACCACACGCATGAGAGTTACATCCTCGGCGCGCTCGCCCGCGACGTGGACGTCATCACCGAGAAGCCGATGGTCACCACCGCCGCGGCCGCGGCCGCCGTCCTCGCCGCCGAACGCACCTCGGCCGGCACCGTCCGCGTCACCCACAACCTCCGGTACGCGGCCGCGCACCGCGAGGTGAAGCGGCTGATCCAGGCCGGCACGATCGGCCGGATCACGCGCGTGGTGATGGATTACCACGTCGACCTCCGGCACGGCGCCAGCTACTTCCTCCGCTGGAATCGCCGCCGCGAGCTCTCCGGTGGACTTCAGGTGCACAAGTCGTCGCACCACTTCGATCTGCTCAACTGGTGGATCGGCGAGGCGCCCGAGGAGATCTTCGGGTACGGCAGCCTGAACTACTACGGTCCCGACGGTCCACACCGGCCGGCCGGCGAGCTGCCCGTCGCCGAACAGCGCGCCAAGGACCCGTACTACCTTGCCCAGCAAGGCTCCGGCACCTTCCCGGACGATGATGCGCGGACAGGATTGTTCGGGCTGCACTACTCGAACCAGTACCCGCGACCGCTCTACATCTACGACGACGAGATCGACATCGAAGACACGTACTGCGCGGTCGTACGCTATCCCGGCGGGGCAGCGTTGACGTACTCGATCGACTTCTCCAGTACGTGGGAGGGTTTCCGGCTGAGCATCGCCGGTACGCACGGGTCGATCGACCTGCTGCACGGGCGTACCGTCGACGGAACCGCGTTGCCGGAGTCGGACCGGATCACGGTCGCCGAGCTGTTCGGCCCGACCCGAGTCATCGAGGTCCACGCCGAGGTAGGCGGCCACGGCGGCGCCGATCCGCTGATGCGCCGGGACCTGTTCACCACGCCGACCGCGGAATCCACCGCCCTCGGCCTGATGGCGACCAGCACCGAAGCCGCGTACGCCGTCACCATGGGCGACGCCCTGATCCAATCCTTCACCACCCACCACCCCATCAACCTGCCCGCGCTCCTGGCACAACCCTCCAGCTGAGGGGATATCCCTTCAAACGCAGGGTTGCCCCCTCGAAATCCGAGGGGGCAACCCTGCATTTCAGGGGGCAAGCCCAGCGTCAGGCGGGGGTCGGGAGGAGATCTTGGGAGGTGGCGGCGGAGGGGGCGTCGAGGTAGAGGATGGCGTGTGGGGTTCGGCGGAGGATCGTGGACGGGCAGGCGGGGCTGATCGGCAGTGTCAGCGTGTTGCGTACGGCGGCGGCCTTGCGTTCTTCCGGGGCGACGACCTGGACCGTACGAGCGCTGAGCAACGCCGGGATGGTCAGCGAGATCGCGGTCGGTGGCACCGAGGCGATGTCCGGGAAGTGGCCCTCGCCGACCTGCTGGTGCAGGGACTCGGGCGTGAGCGTGATCGGGCGTACCCAGCGCGGGTCCGCGAAATCCGCCTGATCCGGCTCGTTGAACGCGAGGTGCCCGTTCTCGCCGATGCCCATGCAGGTCAGATCGATCGGTGCCGAGCGGAGCAGCGCCTCGTACCGGAGGCACTCCGCCTCGACGTCCGTTGCCTCGCCGTCGATGTACTCGACCCGCGCCGGGCCGAACGGTTCGGCGATCCGCTCCCGGATCCAGCGCCGGAACGACGCCGGATGGTCCGCGTCGATGCCGACGTACTCGTCCATGTGGAAGACGGTGATCCGGGACCACGGCACCTCGTACCCGGCGAGGGCGGTGACGAAGGCGAGCTGCGAGTTGCCGGTCGCGATCACGACGCGGGCGGCGCCGCGCTCGGCGACCGCGCGGGTGAGTACGTCGGCGGTGTGCGCGGCGGCGGCCGCGGCCATGTCCGCGGTGGCGGCGTGGACCTCGAGCCGCAGGTCCTCGATCTTGGTGTCGGGCACGGTGCACTCCTCGGGACGGGACTGAACAGGAACGGATAGACTACAAACGTTTGCAGCAAACTAGCAGGTATTGCCGTCAGTCCCAAGATGCAGTTGGGTTGAGCCTGCATCGGACCGTTCGAGAAGGGCGCTGGGATGAGTGAGGTTCTGGAGGGCCGGACAGCCGCGGGGCGGGGCGTACGGGTCCGGTACTCGGCCGATGGGATCGAGGAAATCAGCGAGCTTTCGTCGGCTCCCGACCTGTTGCTGATCCCCGGTCTGATCGATCTCCAGCTGAACGGGTACGGCGGGCTGGACGTGAACGATCCGGACCGTCCGGCCGGTGAGCTGTCCGAGCTGATCCGGGTGTTGTGGCGGCAGGGTGTGACCACGGTCTTCCCGACGATCATCTCTGCCGACGACGCGACTACTACTGCCCTGATCACGCGGGCGGCCGCTGCTCGCGTGGCCGATCCGGACGTCGCGTACGGAGCGCCCGGTCTACACCTCGAAGGTCCGTACATTTCATCCGCCGAAGGTGCCCGCGGCGCGCACGACCCGGCCGTCATCCGCGACCCCGACCTGGCCGAGTTCACCCGCTGGCAAGCAGCCGCCGAAGGCGCGATCTCCATCATCACCCTCGCCCCCGAACGCCAGGGCGCCATCGAATTCACCCAGCACCTCACCAGCCCACCCGGTGGCGGGCGGGGGTTGGTGGTTTCGGTGGGGCATTCGTTGGCTTCGGGGGTGGAGGTTCGGGCGTTTGCGGCGGCGGGTGGGCGGTTGTGTACTCATCTGGGGAACGGACTGCCCGCGCGGATCGATCGGCATCGGAATCCGATTTGGCCGCAGCTCGTCGAGGACGGGTTGACCGCGGGGCTGATTGCCGACGGCCACCACCTGCCGGCTGACACTTTCGCGGCGCTGGTCCGCGCGAAGGGCGCCGGGCGCTGCGTACTCACCAGTGACGCGGCTGCCCTGGCCGGATGCGCGCCGGGCGACTACAAGACCGCGGTCGGCGGCGCGGTGACCGTCACCCCGGACGGCGGCCTCCGCCTCCAAGGCACTCCGTATCTGGCCGGCAGCGGCGCGTCGCTCCTGGACTGCCTGCGCTGGGCAACCGGCCCGGGCGGCCTCCCGCTCGAAACCGCCCTCTCGATGGCCACCACGATCCCGGCCGATCTGCTCGGCCTCACCGACCGCGGTCGCCTGGAAGTCGGCGCCCGCGCCGACCTCGTACTCCTCAGCCCCGCCCTCGACAAGGTCGTAAGCACCGTCGTCAACGGCAACCGAAAACTGACCGAACCCTGAGACAGCTACCCCTTGTTTGCCGTCAGCAACCGTCACGAGATCGTCCCCGCCGACTGTCCAGCAGACTCGTTACGGTCGGGTCCTTGCCGCTGAGACCGCTCTTCCGATAAGAAACCTTCATGACGGCGATTCGGCTCGACGGGGTATCCAAGGTGTTCGAGGGCGAACACCTGGCCGTCGACGACCTTTCGCTGGACATCGCGGACGGCGAGTTCCTGGTTCTGCTCGGCCCGTCGGGCTGCGGGAAGACGACCTTGCTGCGGATGATCGCGGGTCTGGAACGGGTGACCGCCGGCGACGTCTGGTTCGGCCGTACGAACGGCACCCAGCTCGCGCCCCGGGACCGCGGCGTGGCGATGGTGTTCCAGACCGGCGCGCTGTACCCGAACCGGACGGTCCAGGAGAACATCATGTTCCCGCTCCAGATCGCCGGGCAGGACGATGCGGCGGCCGGCGAGACCGCGGCGGGCCTGGCCGACATCCTGAGCATCGGCTCGGTGCTGGACCGGATGCCGCGTACCTTGTCCGGCGGTCAGCGGCAGCGGGTCGCGATCGGCCGGGCACTGGTCCGCCGGCCCGACGTCTTCCTGCTCGACGAACCACTGTCGAACCTGGACGCCACCATGCGTACGGAACTCCGCCAGGAGATCGGCGCGATGACGCGGGACCTGAACGTGACCACGATCTACGTCACCCACGACCAGGTCGAGGCGCTCACGCTGGCCGATCGGATCGCGGTGATGCGGGACGGCCGGATCGAGGACGTCGGCACGCCGACCCAGGTGTACAACGATCCCGCGACCGCGTTCGTGGCCGGGTTCCTGGGTACGCCGCGGATCAACCTGATGGCGGCGACGGTGCAGGTCACCGCGCATCACCGGGTCGCGCTGGATTTCGGTACGCAGTCGATCGCGCTTCCGCCGACCGATCGGCGATCGCTGATCCTGCGTCATCATGACGGCGCGCGGGTGATCGTCGGCGCCCGGTCGAGCGCGTTCTCGCTGGTCAAGGACGATGATCCGGCGAATCAGCTGACCGGTACGCTGCGTGCTTTCGAGTTCCACGGTCAGCAGTCGATCGCGTTCGTCCAGTGCGGGATCGAGATCGTCGATCCGGACAAGGTGGGCCGGGTCGTCCCGGCGCATGCGCAGCAGGCCGCGGATTCGGTCTGGTCAGGTCCGGGGGCGCGCGACCGGACGGCGTCGTTCGTCGCCAAACTCCGCGCCCGGTTCCGGCCGCCCACTCCCCCGCCGGCCGAGCCGCTCAGCCCGCCGTCGCACCGCCGCGCCGACCTGGTCCTCGAACTCCCCGCCGACGCCGACCTCCCGCGCGGCACCCGGGTACACCTGGCCCTTGACACCACCCAGATCCACATCTTCGACCACACCGGCCACCGCGTGGACCGCATCAACCGCTGACCGCCCACCCCAAGACCATTTCAGGGGCTAAGCGCATTTCAGGGGTTAACCCCTGAAATGCACCCTTCACCCCCGGCATGCGGGAGGTGGAGGGGCCAGCTGAGGGGTTAACCCCTGAAACGACGCCGGCTCCCGCGCGCCGATGCCGTCCCGTGCTGTTCCGTGCCGTTCCGTGCCGTGTGCTCCTTCTCTTGTGTCAGCTGTTCTTGAACCTTACAGTAGCTGCCATCTTGAACGTTCGAGAAGAAGGAATACCCATGACCCAGTACGTGGTTCCGTACGCCGGCGTGTCCAACCCGCTTGGCGCCGACGAGATCAACGCGGTCACCGACGCGCTCACCCGTGACACCCTCGCGATGGGCCCGCTCGGCCGCGAGTTCGAGCGCCGGTTCGCGGACCTGCTCGGCGCCCGGCACGCCCAGGCGACCAGTTCCTGCACGACCGCGCTCTTCCTCGCCGCGCAGGTACTCGAGCTCGGCCCGGGCGACGAGGTGATCACCACTCCGCAAACGTTCTGGGTCACCACCTGGCCGCTGCAGGCGCGCGGCTGCACGATCCGGTTCGCCGACATCGACCCCGACAGCCTCAACCTCGACCCGGACTCGGTCGAAGCCCTGGTCACCCCGCGGACGAAGTCGATCTGGGTGGTTCATCACGGTGGTCGCGCGGTAGACCTGGACCCGATCATGGCGATCGCCACCAAGTACGGCCTGTCGGTGGTCGAGGACTGCGCGCACGCGCCCGGTGCCACGTACAAGGGCCGTCGCGTCGGCACGATCGGCGACATCGGCTGCTTCAGCTTCCATTCGCTGAAGAACATGACGACCGGCGAGGGCGGCGCGTTCGTCACGAACGACGACGCGTACGCGGAGAAGGCCCGTGAACTCGGCACGATCCACACCTGGGGAGCACTGGTCGAGCGCGACTCCGACCGGATCGGCCCGTACCGGCAGCCGGCGTACTACCGCGACCCGCACGTTCGCTCCGCCTTCAGCAAGAGCTACCGCGACGACAGGTACCTGATCGGCAACAACTACCGGATGAGCGAGATCTCCGCCGCGCTCGGCCTGGCGCAGCTGGCGAAACTGGATCAGCTGAACGCCCGCCGGCAGGAGATCGCGCGACGCCTCGACGACGGCCTGACCGGCGTACCCGGAATCACCTTGCAACGCGCCCGGCCGGAGGCGCCGAGCGTCTACCACCTGTACACGATCTTCTACGACGCGGCTGTCGTCGGCGCGCCGAAGGACGACTTCATCAAGCTGCTCGAACAGGTCGAGGGAATCGAGATCGTGCTCCGCTACTTCCCGATCCACCTGCTGCCCGAGTTCCGCGCGCTCGGCCACCGGTTCGGCGAGTGCCCGGTCGCGGAGAAGGTGTACTTCGAACAGCAGATCCAGCTACCGATCTACACCCACCTGACCGAGGATCAGATCAACCACCTGATCACCGGCGTCCGCCGTACCGCCGACACGCTGTCCGGCAAGAAGCCATGACCGCCCACCCACGTGGAAGAACCGTTGCGCTGGTCACCGGCGGATCGCGCGGCCTCGGCGCGGCCATTTCGCAGGCGCTCGCCCGCGACGGCATCAGCGTCGCGATCAACTTCAACTCCAGTCGCGCCGCCGCGAAGGAGGTTCGCGCCCGCATCACCGAAGCCGGTGGCGTCGCCGAGATCTTCCAGGCCGACGTGACCAGGCCCGACGAGGTCGCCGACCTGCACACGCAGATCGTCGCCACCCTCGGCTCGATCGACGTACTCGTGCTGAACGCGACCGGCCCGCAACCCGATGTCGAACTGGAGGATCTGACCTGGGGCCTGATGCTCGACCAACTCGACTATTTCGTCCACAGCCCGTTGCTGCTGGCCCAGGCGACCGTCCCGGCGATGTGCAGGCAGGGGTTCGGCCGGATCATCTCGATCGGCTCCGAAGCGTTCGAGCTGGGTACGCCGTGCAGCAGCGCGTACGTCGCCGCGAAGGGCGCGCAACTCGGACTGACCCGTTCCTGGGCGCGTGAACTCGGTCCGGCCGGAATCACCGTCAACCTCGTCGCCCCCGGCTTCATCCCGACCGAGCGACATGCGGCGGTCCCTCAGCACGACAAGGACGCGTACGGCGCCGGGGTTCCGCTGTATCGCCTCGGCACGCCGGATGACGTGGCGTCCACGGTGGCATTCCTGGCATCGCCCCACGCCGGTTTCATCACCGGCCAACGCATCGCGGTCAACGGCGGCCACACGCTATGACGCCGGTCGTTTCGCGTAGGCGGAGGGTGGTGGCGGGATCAGGTGGGGGTGGGGTGTGCGGTGCCGGTCGTTTCGCGTAGGCGGAGGGTGGTTTTCAGTTGTTGTTGGCGCGGTGGTGCCGAGCGGTCTGTGAGCTGCGCGAGGAGATGCTCGGCGGCGCGCCGCCCCTTCTCCTCATGCGGCTGCGCGACGGTCGTGAGGTACGGCTCGACCCGCGCGGCCGGAATGTCGTCGAACCCGGCCACCGACAAGTCCTCCGGCACGGACAGGCCGGCCTTCGCCGCGGCTCGCAGCGCGCCGAACGCGAGCTGGTCGGTCATCGCCAGCACCGCCGTCGGCCGCTGCTTGCTCCGCAACAGCGCGGCGGTCGCCTGGTACCCGTTCGCCTCCGAGTTCTCCCGCGTTTCCACCACCGGAACCGTCGACCAGTTGATCCCGGCGTCCTCAGCCGCGGTCCGGTACCCGCGCAGCCGGGCCGCCGTGGTCGCGAACGTGATTGCCTGCTGCCGCGCCACCGTGACCCGGCCGCCGCGCCGCTCCCGGTCGATCTCGGTCGACAGCACCGCGAGCCGGCGATGGCCGAGCCCGATCAGGTGCTGGGCGATCGCGCGGCACCCGGCCTCGTCGTCGACACCGATCCACGGCAGCGTACTGATCCGTGGCTGGTCCACCACGACCAAGGGCATCCGCCGATCGGCCGCGGCGGCCAGTACCGGGTCGTCGTCGGCGACCGAGTACACGATCAGGCCGTCGATCATCGACCGGCCGACCGCGGTCGCCGCGGCGTCGGCGGCGGACGTACTCGGAATCAGCACCAGCTCCTGGCCGTTCTCCTCGCAGACCCGGCTGACGCCCTGCAGGAACAGCACCGCGCCGGGATCGGAGAACGCGAACGACAGCCGATCCGTGTACATCACGCCCACCGACGCCGGCCGGCCGAGCCGGAGGCTGCGCGCCGCCGCGTCCGGACTGCTCAGCCCGAGCCGGGCCGCCTCGGCCAGCACGCGCTCCCGCAGCGCCTCCGACAACTGGTCCGGCCGGCTGAACGCGTTCGAGACCGTGGTGATCGAAACGCCCAGCGACTCGGCCACCAGCTTCAACGTGGCCCGGCGCTGCGGCTGTCCCGGCGATGACATAACTTGAACCTTACAGCAGCGACAGACAAGGACTTTGCACGTCATGACCCTGGATGAGAGTGAGCCAACGGCGCGAATCCTGACCGACGGACGCCGGGGTGAGGACGCGCCGGAGAGCGGTGCCTGGTGGACGCTGGCCGAATCGGGCCGCCAACTGGACGCGAATCTCGTCCACCTGCCACCCGGCCGCCACGTCGGCGAACACGTCGAGCCAGATCTGGACGTCCTCCTGGTGGTGGTCGAAGGCAGCGGCACGATCGGCGAACCGGTCTCGACGGGCAGCCTGGTCTGGCTCCCGCACGGCTCCCGCCGGGAGCTCACCGCCGGCCCGGACGGCTTGTCGTACCTGACCGTGCATCGGCGCCGCCCCGGGATGCAGATCAAGCGCCGCCCCGACTGAACGACACCGAGCCACCCCTGACCCAGACTGATCCACACCGGCCTACCCGGTACGGTGCAGGGTGTGGCCAGGGTTGCGGTGTGCGAGGACGATCGTGCGTTGCGCGGTGTACTGCGGCGGGCTCTGGAAGGTGACGGGCACACGGTGACCGCCGCCGCGTCCGGTGCCGAGTTGCTCGGCCGGCTCGAGCCCGCGCCGCATGTGGTGATCCTGGACATCGGGTTGCCGGACGCCGATGGGCGAGATGTCTGTCTCGCGCTACGGGCACATGGCGTGGATGCGCCGGTGCTGATGCTGACGGCGCTCGGTGGCGTGCATCACAAGGTGAGCGGGTTCGAGGCCGGCGCCGACGACTACCTGACCAAGCCGTTCGACATCCCGGAGTTGCTGGTCCGGATTCGGGCGCTGCTGCGCCGGACGACCGTCGCGGTAACGGTTGACGAGGTCGTGCTCGACCCGACCAGTCACGAAGTACGCCGCGGCGAGACCGGCGAGCCGTTGACGCCGACCGAGTTCCGGCTGCTCGGCCGGCTGATCTCGGTCCCCGGCGAGGTCGTCCGCCGGCATGCGCTGGTCGCCGCCGGCTGGCCGCACGGGGCGTACGTCAGCGAGAACACCCTCGATTCGTACCTGCGGCGGCTCCGCGTGAAACTCGATCGCCTCGGCGTCGCGGACCGGGTCGCGACCGTACGCGGAGTCGGGTACCGATGGGACTGACCGGGTTCCGCGCCCGGATCGTCTCGCTCGCCGTACTGACCGCGACGCTGGTCGTCGCCGTACTGGTCGTCCTCAGTCATGTGCTGCTGACCCGGGCCACCGAGGCGGACACCCGGACGCTCGCCCGCACCCGCGCCGAGGCGGTCGCGGCCACCGTGGAAGTTGCCGACGGCAAGATTCGCAGCGTCGAAGGCACCGGTGACGCGTTCGACACCGTCACCTGGGTGTACGCGGACGGCCGCCTGCTCGACGGCGTTCTGCACTCCGCGACCGCGACCACCGTCGAGCGCCTCGGCCAGTCGACCCGCGCCGACTTCGTCACGGTCGACCACTTCCTGCTGTACGCCGAACCCGTCCCGGTGCCGGGCCATCAGGTCACCGCGGTCGTGATGGTCGACCTGACGCCGTACGAGAGCTCCGAGCAGCGCAGTCTGGTCATGTCGCTGATCCTGGGCGCGCTCGCGATCGTGCTCGCGGGCGGTGTCGCGTACCTGGTGGTGAGCCGGGCGCTGCGGGTCGTCCGCCGGATGTCCACGCTCGCCGACGAATGGGGTGACCACGATCCGGACCGCCGGTTCGGGACCGGTCCGCCGCGGGACGAGTTCGGTCAACTGGCGCAGACGTTCGACCGGCTGCTCGACCGGGTATCGGACACGATCGCCGACGAGCGCAGGCTCACCGACGAGATCGCGCACGAACTGCGTACGCCCATGTCCGTCCTGCGCGGCGAGGCCCAGCTCGCGGAACTGGCCGGTACGCAGGTCGATCCGCAGCTCGTACTGACCGAAACCGATCGGCTCAGTGCCGCCGTGAGCACGATCCTCGACGCGGCCCGCTCGCGTACGCGGCACGAAGCGAGCTGCCGGCTGACGACCGTCCTGGACAAGATCCTCGCCGGACGTGATCAGCGCGTGCGGCTCGACGCTCCGGCTGAGCTCGACCTCGCCGTACCGGCAGACGTCGCCGCCGCCGTACTGGCGCCGCTGGTCGACAACGCCACCCGGCACGCACGGTCAACCGTCACCCTCCGCGCCGAGGTGGCCGGCGATCGCGCGGTCGTTCATGTCATCGACGACGGTCCAGGGTTCCAGCCGGACGAACTCGACAAGGTGTTCGCGCCCGGTCACAGCGGCTCGGACGGGCATGGCCTCGGCCTCGCCGTCGTGCGCCGGATCGCCACCGCGACGGGGATCGGCGTCCAGGCGGTGGCCGACGGCAACGGTCACGTGGAAGTAAGCTTCCCGGTCAGGTAGTTCACCAGCTGATCAGGTTGTGTGCAGGTACGACGCGCAAGCCTGGCCCGCATGACAACAGATACCGCGTCCCGTACGGCCGCTCCACGGGTACTGCTCAACAAAGTGCCCGAGGTCACTGTCTGGTTCTGGCTGATCAAGATCCTCTGCACGACCGTGGGAGAGAGTTTCGCCGACTGGATCAACATGCAGCTCGGCGTCGGACTCCTCGCCACCGCGGTCATCTTCACCGTGGTGTTCGCCGCGGTCCTCACCTGGCAGATCCGTACCAACCGCTACCGCCCGGCCGCGTACTGGCTGACCGTCGTGGTCGTCAGCGTCACCGGCACGCTGTACACCGACATCCTCACCGACCAGCTCGGCGTGCCACTGTGGATCAGCACGTCGGTGTTCACCGTCGCGCTGGCGGTCGTGTTCGGCATCTGGTGGACCCGCGAACGTACGCTGTCCATCCACAGCATCGTCACCCGGCCGCGGGAAGCGTTCTACTGGCTGGCCGTCCTGGTCACCTTCGCGCTCGGTACCGCGGCCGGCGACTGGACCCTCGAACTCACCGGCTGGAGCCCGGGCGTCTCGGTGCTGCTGCCGCTCGCGCTGATCGCGATCATCGTCAGCTGCTGGCGTTTCGGCGCGAACCCGGTGCTGGCATTCTGGCTGGCGTACATCCTGACCCGTCCGCTCGGCGCGAACCTCGGCGACTGGCTGGCGTCCCCGAAGGTTCCGGACCAGGGCCTCGGCCTCGGTACGCTCGTCACCAGCATCATCTTCCTCGGCGCGATCCTGGCCACCGTCGTGTACTTGACCGTGACGAAGTCCGATGTGATCGAAGGGCACGAGCACCGCGACCGGGCGGCCAAGTACCACCAGCGGTCGCGCGAATGGCCGATGGTCGGCGTGATGGCCGCATCGGCGATCGCGGCGGGCATCCTGCTCAACTGGGCGTCCGCTCAGCCGCACGCGAACGCCGCCGCGGAGAACGAGGGCCCGAACCCGGCCGAGGCGAACGTACACCTCACCTCGCAGCAGGCCACGTCGCACTTCCCCAAGGCGGAGGTGGCCCGGTTCCGTACGCTCGTCACCGGGATGAACACGGACGTGGCCAAGAACGATCAGGCCGCGTTGAACACCAAGGTGAACGCGTACGAGAAGGCCTGGGACGACGACGAGGAGAAGCTCAAGCCGCTCGATCAGAAGGCGTGGACGTACATCGACAGCCAGAACGACGGCCTGTTCAGCTCGGTCCGTGAGACCAAGGACCCGGCCGCCGAGAAGAAGGCGGTCGCGATCCTGCTGAAGACGTTCGGCTGATCCGTGGAGTAGTACCGCGGTACCATCACCGGCCCGAAGATGGGGCCGCGGTACTACTGTTCCGGGCGGTCGTGGTTCCTAGGTTGGGATCATGATCGAGGCGAAACAGCTGACCAAGAAGTACGGCGAGACGACGGCGGTGGACGGACTCGAGTTCACCGTCCGGCCGGGCGCCGTGACCGGGTTCCTCGGACCGAACGGCGCCGGCAAGTCGACGACGATGCGGCTGGTCGTCGGACTCGACGCGCCGACGACCGGGTCCGTCACCGTGAACGGCAAGCACTACAAGGAGCATTCCGCTCCCCTGCAGGAAGTCGGCGCGCTGCTGGAAGCGAAGGCCGCGCATCCGGGACGGTCCGCGTACAACCATCTGCTCGCGCAGGCGCAGACCCACGGCATCCCGAAGCGCCGGGTCGACGAAGTGATCGAGCTGACCGGTCTGCAGTCGGTCGCGAAGAAGCGGTCCGGCCAGTTCTCGCTCGGGATGGGACAGCGCCTCGGTATCGCCACCGCGCTGCTCGGCGACCCGGCGACGATCATGCTGGACGAACCGGTGAACGGGCTGGACCCCGAAGGCGTGCTGTGGATTCGCAACCTGCTCACCCGGCTGGCCGAGGAAGGGCGGACCGTGTTCGTCTCGTCGCACCTGATGAGCGAGATGGCACTGGTCGCCAACCGGCTGATCATCGTCGGCCGCGGCCGGCTGCTGGCCGACACCACCGTCGACGAGCTGGTCCGGGAAGCCGGTGGCGACACCGTGCGCGTATCCACCGCCGACGCCGCCAAGCTCAGGGACGCGCTGGCCGGGCCTGGCGTCGAGATCCTCGGGCACGCGGGCTCCGAGGAGCTGGAGGTCAACGGCCTGTCGGCACGCGCCGTCGGCGCCACGGCGGCCGAACACGGCATCGCGCTGTACGAGCTGACCACCAAGAAAGTCTCGCTGGAGAAGGCGTTCATGGACCTGACCCGCGACGAGGTCGTGTACCACGGCAGCACCGAACTCAAGGAGCGTGCGGCATGACCGCGACCACCTCTCCCCCGGCGAAACACGCTCCCAACGCCGGCACGAAACCACGCTACCGGGTCACCACCGCACACGTACTCCGTTCGGAGTCGACCAAGTTGTGGTCGTTGCGATCGACCTGGATCACGCTCGGTCTCGGCCTGCTCTTCTTGGTTGCCTTCGGCATCATCGCCGCATTGCGGTACCGCTCGAGCGTCACGTCCGGCCGCCAGCTCGACCCGGATTTCGCCGCCGCGACGACGCTGAGCCTCTCGCTGTTCGGCGTACCCCTGTCGCAGCTCGCGCTGGGCGTACTGGGTGTGCTCGTGATCGGTGGTGAGTACTCGACCGGCGCGATCCGCTCGACGCTGGCCGCCGTACCACGCCGGCTGCCGGTGCTCTGGTCGAAAGCCGCCGTGTACGGCGTGGTCGCGCTGGTGATCGCGTTCGTCGGAGTGTTCATCAGCTTCTTCGTCGACAGCGGGATTCTGCACTCCACCCGCGCGGCACTGACGATCTCCGACTCCGGCGTCCTGCGGAGCCTGCTCGGCGCGGTGCTCTACCTGGCGCTGATCGGGGTCATCGGGGTCGCGCTCGGTACGCTGATCCGGTCCGTCGCCGGGGCGATCTCGGCGCTGGTCGGCGCGCTGATGCTGGTACCCGGACTGATCTCGCTGCTGCCTAAGTCCTGGGGCAACGCGATCCAGCCGTACCTGCCGAGCGAGGCCGGGCAGTCGATGTACGTACTGCATCACGATCCTCACACGCTGTCAGCAGGACCTGGTTTCGTCGTCTTCATCGCCTGGACCGTGCTGGCGCTCGCGGCCGCGGCCTGGCGACTCGCCCGGAGCGACGCCTGACCGCGGTCTCGGCGGCCGGTGGTGACGGCATGGTGTTGACGGCATGGTGTTGACGGCCGGTCACAATGGAAGCGTGGGTACGGTGACCGGCGAGAACCTGCAGTCCGTCGCTGATCCGGATCCGTTGTGGCGGCACCCCTGGGTGATCCGCCTCGGCCGGATCGGCGGACGGCTGCGTCGCGCCGACCGCGCCCGCCCGTGGGCGCTCGACACCCTCGTGGTCATTGGCGCGTTCCTGCTGTTCTGCGTACCGGACCTGATCCGCCACGACGCACCCCGCGAGATCAACGGGGTGTTTGTCCAGCTGCCGATGCTGGCCGTTGTCGGGTTCCAGCTCGGCCTGATCCTGCCGCTGCTGCTCCGGCGGCGCGCACCGATGGTTGCCTTCGTCCTCACCGCGACCGTGTTCGCGGTGCAGTGGGCGTTGCAGGTGTTCCTGCGCGCGGATGTCGCGTTGCTGATCGCCTTGTACAGCCTGACGTTGCACAGTTCGCTACGTCGGTTGCTCTGGGCATGCACCATCACGGTCGCGGTGCTGACGCTGGCCGTCGTACGACTCGGCTCGGTCACGTCCGTACCCGAGGTGGCGTTCTTCCTGGTCTGTGCGACCACGGCCGCGATCGCGCTCGGGCTGGTGGTGCGGATCAGACGCTCGCAGCTGGCCGGGTTGCGGGATCGCGCCGCCCGGTTGGAGATCGAGCGGGATCAGCGCAGCATGCTCGCGGTCGCCGGTGAGCGGGCCCGGGTCGCGCGCGAAATGCATGACATTCTCGGGCACAACCTGTCGGTCATCATCCGGCTCGCCGACGGCGGTGCGTACGCGGCGCACGTGAACCCGCATCGATCCGCGCAGGCGCTGACGCTGATCGGCGAGACCGGTCGTGAGGCGCTGAACGATCTGCGGCGTACGCTCGGCGCGCTCCGCGACGAGGCCGCCGTAGCGGAGCTGACTCCACAGCCGGGGATCGCGGACGTCGATGCACTGTGCGAGCGGATTCGGGCGGCGGGTCCGCAGGTCACGTACCGGACGGTGGGGGAACTGCCGGCGGATCGTGGGTTGCAGCTGGCGACGTACCGGATCGTTCAGGAGGCGTTGACGAACGCGCTGAAGCACGCCGGTCCGGAGACGGCGGCCAAGGTTTCGCTGGAGGTCGTGCGGGATCGGCTGCGAATCCGGGTCGAGGACAGCGGCCCGTCGGCCGGCTTCCTGCCCGTACCCGATTCCGCTGCCGGCCAAGGCCTGATCGGCATCCGCGAACGGGCCGCCCTGTACGGCGGAGTAGTCCACTCAGGCCCCACCCCAGCCGGCGGCTGGACAGTGGAAACCGCCCTACAACTAACCCCGGAGCGAACCCCATGAAGAACTTCCCTCCTCTTCTGAGCTTGGGTCGGGAGGTTGCGTGACCAGTGTTTTGATTGTTGATGATCAGCCGTTGCATCGGCTGGGGCTTCGGATTTTGCTGGAGTCGGTGCCGGAGACGCAGGTCGCGGGTGAGGCGGGGACCGGGTCGGAAGCGGTCCGCCGGACGGCCGAGCTGCGGCCGGACGTGGTGCTGATGGACATCCGGATGCCCGGCATGGACGGGATCGAGGCGACCCGGCAGATCGTGGCCAGCGGCAACCGTTCCCGGGTGCTGGTACTGACCACGTTCGACCTGGACGAGTACGCGCACGCCGCCCTGCGGGCCGGGGCCAGCGGCTTTCTCCTGAAGGACGCGCGACCGGAGGAACTCCTCGGCGGCATCCGCGCGGTCGCGGCCGGCGACGCGATCATCGCACCCGGTCTGACCCGGCGGCTGCTGGACGCGTACGCGGGCCAGCTCCCCCGCACCGCCCCGGACGGCCGCTCGCCCGACGACGCGAAGGTACGCCTGCTGACCGACCGCGAACGCGAGATCCTGATCGCGATCGCCACCGGCTGGACCAACCCGGAGATCGCCGAGCGCCTGCACCTGTCCGAGTCGACGGTGAAGACCCACGTCGGCCGCGTCCTCGCCAAAATCGGCGCCCGCGACCGCATCCAGGCAGTCATCTACGCCTACGACATCGGCCTGGCCTCCCCCAACCCACGCCTTCCCTGAGGGGAAACGTCGGCAGTTCGACAGGAGGTGTCCGGCCGGCAGGCCCCGGTGCAGGCGGGCGGGTGCCAGAAGACAGGGGGCAGTGGACCTATACGTACTGTCGAGCTGCCGAAGAGGCTAGGTCGCGGCGATGGTGCCGGCGGTCAGGAGGACCAGGAGGACAGTGCCGAGCAGGACCCGGTAGAGGGCGAAGACCTCGATCGAGTGTTTGGCGACGAAGCGCAGCAGCCAGGCGACGGAGGCGTACGCGACGCCGAAGCTGACCAGCGTGCCGATGATCAGCGGCGCGGCGCCGACGTCGCCGTGCAGTGCGTCCTTCAGCTCGTACACCCCGGCTCCGAGCAGTGCCGGGATGCCCAGCAGGAAGGCGATCCGGGTCGCGGCGACCCGGTCCAGACCGCGGAACAGGCCGGCCGAGATCGTCGCGCCCGAGCGCGAGACACCGGGGATCAGCGCCAGGCACTGCACCAGACCCATCACCACCGAGTCGCGCATGGTGATCCGGGTCAGCGGGCGTTCCTTCGTACTGAACCGCTCCGCCGCGACCATCACGAACGACCAGGCGATCAGCGACCCCGCCACCCACCACAGGCTGCGCAGCGGTCCGGAGATCAGGTCCTTGGCCAGGAAACCGATGATTCCGATCGGCAACGAGCCGGCGATCACGTACCAGCCCATGTGGTAGTCGAACTCGGTCCGGTGTTCGGCGTTCGCCAGCCCGCGGACCCAGGCGACCACGATCCGCCGGATGTCGCCCCAGAAGAACAGCACCACGGCCGCGATCGCGCCGACCTGGATCACCGCCGTGTACCCGGTGATGGACGGATCGTCGATCGGCAGCCCGAGCAGCTTCGACACGATGGTCAGGTGGCCGGTGCTGGACACCGGCAGAAACTCGGTAAGTCCTTCGACGACGCCGAGGACGATCGAGTCCCAGATGCTCATCATGTGCTTCGACTGCTCCTTGGTTCAGTGGGGTTCAGTGGTTCGGCGTTCTGCGGCCAGCCGCGACGGTACCGGCCCCGCACTGAGGACGGACCGAGAGGGTTTAGTACGCATCGCGTAGTACGCGCCGTGCACTATGCGAGCATGAGGATGCGCCGGGTTCGAGACCAGCTTCGGCCAGGTCCGGCCCCCAACGCTCCCGGAACGGCTGTGGATAGAGACTGATCAGGAGCCGGGTAACGCGGCGCCGCGCGGTCACGTCAGCCGGATTCCGAGGTTGCGCAGGCCCGTGGTCGCCACCCGGGCCATCGCGCGCAGTTCCTGTTCGAGGACCTCGCGGCCGGCCGGGGTGAGCTGCACCGGCCGCCGCCGGCCTTGCTCTTCCAGCGTCTCGATCAGGCCCTTCGCCTCCAGCCGGGACAGCGCGCCGTACAGACTGCCAGCGCCCAGCCGCGCGCCGGTGAGCTCCTCGATCGCGTTGTTGATCGCGTACCCGTGCTTCGGGCCGTCGGCCAGCGCCGAGAGCACCAGCGTCTGGGAATCGTTCGCCTGCATCGCGCCTCCTCGGCGCCACACTACTACGTGATGCGTACCACCGGGCCGGATCACGCGCAGTACAGGCCGATGCCGAGCATGGCTGCCCAGGTGATGCCCGCGACGAGCAGGACACGGTCGCGGAAGATCTCGTGTTCCGGCTCCTCGCCCCGGCCGGTGGAGACGAGCAGCGCGTACCGCAGCAGCCCGGTGAAGAAGGGCAGGAACGAAACCGCGAGCAGTTCGCGGTACACGTCGTGACCCAGATACTGGAACGCCCACATGCCGTACGACAGCGCCGTACCGAGCAGGGAGATCGTCAGCACCTGGTCCAGCCAAGACATCGGATACGCGGCGAGCACCGGACGACTGGCCGCGTTCCCGATCTTCGTACGCTCCGCCTTGCGTTTGCCCGTGACCAGGAACATTGCCCCGAACAACGAAACCAGCAGGAACCAGTGCGAGATCGGCAACCCGGTGGCGGTCGCGCCGGCGGCGGCCCGGAGTACGAAGCCGAGCGCGACCAGGATCAGGTCCACCACGGCGACGTGTTTCAGCCCGAGGACGTACAGCAGCTGCGCGGTCAGGTACGCGATCGCCAGACCGAAGGTCGCGGTACCGAGCGTGCTGACGATCGCGATTCCGACCAGCGCGGCGGTCACGCCGTACGCGGCCGCCAGCGTCGGACTGATCGCGCCGGACGCGACCGGACGTTCTTGTTTGCGCGGGTGCCGCCGGTCGTCGGGCGCGTCCCGGATGTCGTTGAACGCGTAGATCGCGATCGCGAGGAACATGAACCCGATCGCGGCGATCGCCGCCTCGAGCACATCGGTCGGCGACTCGAGCGCCCCGGCCGCGGCGGGTGCCGCAAAGACCATCAGCGCTTTGTGCCATTGCTGTGGACGGCTCAGCCGGAGCAGCGCGCGGGCCGTCGACTCGCGGCGCGCGACAGGTAGCGGGGTATGCAGATCAGTCATTTGGCGGTCGCATAGAAGAAGTCACGCTGGTCCTCGACCAGGTAACGGTTGGCCGGTGGATTCATCGAGTTCAGCAGCTTCCGGGGCGTGACCGTCCCGTTCGGGCCGGGTTGCTCGATGTTGAAGCTCACGATCGCCGCGTGGATGTCCAGCTCCAGGCCCTGCACGATCCCGGCCTGGTGCATCGCGGTCGCCAGGCTGGCCAGCGTGAGCTTGTTCCCGGCCACGTAGATCAAGTTGCCGTGGGCATCGGTCCCGAGACCGGACCGCCAGGTGTACTGGAACTGGCTGCGGGTCGATCCCCAGCGCGCGTCCCGGTTCGCGGCCAGACCGTCGACGATCCGCCCGTCGATGATCAGCTGGTCCAGGTTCTGCCGGACCGCGACCACGTCCGGCGTCATCCGGACGGTCCCGTTCCAGGTACCGATCTGGGCCGATCCGTCGCGGTGGATGACCACCGAGGCGCGGCCGTCGACCAGCGGGACGGCGTTGGACCAGGTGGTCCACCAGCCGCCGTGCGAGTCGTGCATCTTGAACCCCGCGTTGAAGGTCGCCACCAGCGCGGGACGATCGGCGGCGGGCACGTCGTACCCGTTCTTGGAGGGCATTCCGACGACCGGTTCGCGCGTACCCGGCATCAGGGTCAGGCGGTAGCTGTCGCGCGGCAGCAGCGCGGCGGCGGCCGAGACCGGGAGGTGGCCGGGATCGGGACGGAACCAAGTTGTCCACAGCAACGGTTTTCCTGCTGCCGACTGCCGCGCGACCGCCCAGGTACCTTCTTGCGGCAGCGGTTTCACTCCCGGCAGGAGCTGGACGGTCGGCAGACCCGAGGCGGCCGTGGGTTCCGGAGCGTGTTGTTTCGCGTTCGGGGCGGTCGCGGTGACATCGCTCGGTACGCCGGTGGCCGGCGGCTGCTGGTGGGAGTACTTCCAGGTCTCGATCGCGTCGATGATCGAGCCGCCGCCGTGGTCGCGGAACCACTCGACGGTACGGACCGAGAAACTCGCGTTGCCCGGGTAGAGCAGCGCCTGCACGTATGAAACCGCTGGCACGACCAGTAACGCTGCGATCACCAGCGCGATCCAGCGCTTCTTGATGCGCCGCTTCTTCGTCCGGTTCGCCTTCATCGGTACGCCACCGGAAGCAGCCTGCGCGGCAGGAGATTGAGAGCCCGGACCACCAGCCCCATCGCCCGCGGTACCCATACCACCGTCTGCTGGTTCTCGACCGCCCGCACGACCCGCTTGGCGACCAGTTCGGGCGTCGTGGCCAGCGGTGGTTTCGCCAGCTCGGCGGTCATCCGGGTGCTGACGAAGCCGGGCCGGACGACAAGTACACGGACGCCGGTCTCGGCCGCCTGCCGGGCGAGCAGCACCGCCGTCGAGTCGGCCAGTTGCTTGCCCAGTGAGTACGCGGCGATCGACTGCCGGGGGCGTACGGCTGCCGCCGACGACAGGAACACGATCTGTTCGGGCTTGCGCTGGACCAATGCCCGCAGCAACAAAGCCACGCCCAGCCCGTTCACCATCAGCCCCTCGCCGAAGGTTGCCGATGACATCGATCCGACCGCGACCACGGCGAGTTGCAGCGGGTCCCCGGCGCAGGCCTGCTTCAGCATGTCGTCGAGCTCCGCGCTGCCGAGCGCCGCGTCGTACTGCGTCGTGGCCACCGCGTACCCGGCGTCGCGGAGCTTCTCCGCGTTCCACCACAGCTCGCCACTCGGGCGCCCGGCCAGGATGACGCGGCGCGGCGCCGGTCCGATCAGCGCATGCAGTACGGCCATGCCGATCTCGGACGATCCGCCGACCAGCAACACCGCTCCGGACGTCATGACAGCAGCCCCAACCGCTCGGCGAGGGCGGAACTCCAGCGCCGATCCGGGTCCAGCCGGTTCTGGGTCCGGCGCCACTCCGGCAGGTCCGGGTACATCTTCGGGATCAGCTCCCGATCCGTGACCGTGTCCTTCGCCAGGTACACCCGGCCGCCGGCGTCCGCGACCATCGCGTCGACGGGCCGAAGCGAGTCGAGGTGCGGCAGCCAGCGCGCCGGAAGATCCACTGCCAAGGTCCAGCCGGGGATCGGGAACGACAGCGGCCCGGCCGTACCGGAGCCGAAATTCTTCAACGTGGCAAGGGCCGGCGTCATCCCGTGCTCGGTCAGGAAGACCAGCACGTCCCGGATCGTCTCGGCGGCAGGAGGCGGAACCGCGAACTGGTACTGCACCAGTCCCATCCGCCCGAACGCCGCCGGCCACGACTCCGCGCGATCCAGCGGGCACAACGCCGTACGCAACGGAACGAGCTGGGAGTTCGACGATCTGCTGAACCGCCAGCGCGCCGCCGATGCCGCCGCGATGGTCGCGGCCGAGACCAGGCCCGGACCTGGCAACGACCGGCGCGGACGATTCCCCGGCACCCGATTCTCCGGGTACGGCGCGACCGCACCGGGAAGATCGAGCGTCCCCGCCGGGTAGTACTCGTCGACCACGCCGCGCCCGAGACTCCCGCCCTTTCCGTGCGCGTCCAGCCAGGCCACCGCGTACCGATCGGGGTCGAGCTCCTGCCGTACGGCGAGCGCCTGCATCGCGGCCAGCGTCTCATCGAGTGAACGAGTCCGCTGCCGGTTGCGGATCATCCAGCCGGTGTCCGCGCGCTGCAGCTGGATCGCCGCGCGGAGGATCACGCCGGTCAGGCCCATCCCGCCGACGGTTGCCCAGTACGCGTCGGCGTCCTGCGCCGCGGACAGTTGAGTGATCGTCCCATCCGAACGCAGCAAGGCGATCCAGAGTACGTACGCGCCGAACGCCCCGGCGCCGGGATGGTTCTTCCCGTGGACGTCGCTGGCGATCGCGCCGCCGACGGTGATCCGCTCCGTGCCGGGCACCACCGGGAGCCGCCAGCCGAGTGGCAGCGTTTGGTCGATCAGGTCCTTGAGCAGCGCGCCGGCCTCGACCACGAGTACGCCGTTGCCCTCGTCGAAGGAGATGATGTGGTCCCGCGACGTCATGTCCAGCACGATCCCGTCGCTGGGCAGCGCCGCGTCGCCATAGCTCTTGCCGGCCCCTCGAACGGTGATCCGCGGCTCGCTCAGCACCACGTCGACCAGTCCCCCGTCGACCGTCGGCCGCCGGACCCGAGAGGTCCGGTGGACCGTCCGGCCCCAGCCGGACAGCGCAAGCGTGCTGGGTTCTTCGAGGGTCATGAGGCCGACGCTAGGGAGCACGCACTGAGAGCGTGCTGAGTCAGCCAACCGGAGTCCCGGGTCTCAGGAGTCACTCAGCGACCGACCGCGACACTGGCCCGGACCACACCCTCTAAGGAGTGCTCCACTTGGCCGGTAAAGCGAGCTCGAGGTTGCGTCGCGCCAGCGTACGGAGCCGATCGACCGCGGCCGCCGTCGTGGTGGTCGCGATCGCGATGGCGCTCGGCGCCGCCGTGCTGCTCGTACTGTTGCAGCGCGCCTTGATCGCCACGGTCTCCGACGCCGCGGACGGCCGCGCCGCCACCCAGGTGAGTACGCAAGGGGTGAACGAACTCGGTCTGGCCAAGACCACTCGGACCAGCCAAATCGTTCAGGTGCTGGACCGATCGGGCTATGTCGTTGCCGCGTCGTCGGCGCGGGCGGACAGCCGGGCGCTGACCGGATTGCGGCCGCTTCCGGGCGCGGTCAATCGCGCCGAAGTGGGCGAGATGCCCTTGTTCGACGACGATCACGACTACCTGATCGTGGCGCGCGGCGTCGCGTACGGCGGGCAGGACTATGTCGTCGTGGTCGCATCGTCCGTGGGCACGCAGCGTTCGACGGTCTCGACGGTGACGCAGTACCTGACTCTCGGCTTTCCGGTCCTGCTACTGATCGTCGGCGTCGCGAGTTGGCTGCTTGCCGGGCAGGCGCTGCGGCCGGTCGAACGGATTCGGCAACGGGTACAGGGCATCGAGTCCAGCGACCTGACCGAACGGGTGCCGGTGCCACGGACCGACGACGAGATCGCCCGGCTGGCCACGACGATGAACGAAATGCTCGACAGACTGCAGACCGGGCAGGCGAATCAGCGCCGGTTCGTTGCCGACGCGAGTCACGAACTGCGATCACCACTCGCGACCGTCGCCGCGGGACTCGACGTGATCCAGCCGGCCGCTCAAGGTCAGTCCTGGCAGGATCTGCATCAACTGATGACCGGTGAGGCCGAGCGGATGCGGCGGCTGGTCGAGAACATGTTGCTGCTGGCCAAGGCCGATGACGCCGCCCTGCCGATGCAGCGGGCCGAGGTGGACCTGGACGATCTGGTCGACACCGAGGTACTGCGGCTGCGCGAACGTAATCACAGCGCGATCGCCGTACTCACCGACGTACACCCGGTGCGCGTGCTCGGCGATCCGCTGCGGCTGAGTCAGGTGATCCGGAACCTCACGGAGAATGCGGTGCTCGCGGCGCACAGTACGGTCCGGTTGAGCACCGCGTGGCAGGACGGGACCGCGGTGCTGCTGGTCGAGGACGACGGCGACGGGATCCCCGAAGGCGAGCAGCAGCGGGTGTTCGAACGGTTCGTCCGGCTGGACGCGAGCCGGGCCAGGTCGAGTGGCGGCTCCGGTTTGGGGCTGTCGATCGTGCAGGAAATCATCAAGGCGCACCACGGTACGGTCACCCTGAGCGCGCCCGACGGCGGCGCCGGTACCCTCGCGACGGTCACGCTCCCGCTGCGCTGAGAACCGCCCGGATTACAGTCTTTTGTCGATCTCGGCATACTCAGGTTGCTCTCAGCGAACTGCGCCGACACTGAAATCATGCGGGTACTGATGGTGGAGGACGAGGTCCCCCTGGCCGAGACCGTCCGGCACGGTCTGACCGAGGACGGCTTCGTGGTCGAGGTGGTGCACAACGGCGAGGACGCGGTCTGGGCCGCGACCGAACACGCGTACGACGTCATCGTGCTCGACATCATGTTGCCGAAACTCAACGGCTACAAGGTGCTCGAACAGATCCGCGAACGCGGAGTCTGGACACCGGTACTGATGCTGACCGCGAAGGACGGCGAGTACGACCAGACCGACGCCTTCGACCTCGGCGCCGACGACTACCTGACCAAACCGTTCAGCTTCCTGATCCTGGTGGCCCGCCTGCACGCGCTGATCCGGCGCGGCGCCCCCGAACGCCCGGTCGTGATGAGCGCCGGTGACCTGATCCTCGACCCGGTCCGCCGCCGGGTCGAACGCGCCGGCAAGGAAGTCACGCTGACCCGGCGCGAGTACGGCCTGCTCGCGTACCTGATGCGGCACCGCGGCGAGACCGTCAGCAAGGGCGAGATCCTGGAGAACGTCTGGGACCCCGCCTTCGACGGCGACCCGAACGTGGTCGAGGTGTACATCCGCTACCTGCGGCTGAAACTGGACGCCCCGTACGAGCGGCACGCGATCGAAACCGTCCGCGGCCTCGGCTACCGCATCGACCCGGCCGGCGGCTGAGCCCGCCCAGTCACCCGCCGCGGGAAGCCGTCGTTCAAAAGCATCAACAGGCAGTTCAACGATACGGTTGATGCGTATGACGCGATCAATTGACGAGTTCCGGAATTCGGCGACGCGGGTGTTCGGAGTCGGCGAGCCGACTCACCAGGAGCCCGAATTCGGTGCCGTACGCAACAAGTTGTTCGGCGAGCTGGCCGGGGACGGTTTCGGCTCGATCACCCTGGAGACCGATCGGGTCCGGGCGATGGCCGTCGACGACTACGTCCGGTACGGCGTGGGTACGCTCGACACCGCGCTCAGCACCGGCTTCTCGCACGGCCTCGGCGAGCTCGAACCGAACCGGCAGCTCGTCGCCTGGATGCACGACCACAACCAGGACCGGCCCGAGGACGCGCGGCTGGCGTTCCACGGGTTCGACACGCCGACCGAGATGATGAGCGCGCCCAGCCCGCTCGCGTACCTCGAACACGTCCGTGACTATCTCGGCGTCGAGCTCGACCTGGCCTCCGCCGCGGGCGCCGACGACCGCTGGAGCCGGACCGAGGCAATCCTCGATCCGGCTGCTTCTCCTGGTATGACAGCGGACGCTCAGGTACTCCGCGCGTACGCCGACGATCTGCACGTCCAGCTCCTCGCCCGCGCTCCCGAGCTGGTCGCGGTCACGTCGCGCACCGCTTGGACGCGCGCCCGCACCAACCTCACCGCGGCCGTGGGCCTGCTGCGCTACCACCGGCAGTCCGCCGAGCAGCTCGATCAGGCCACGCGTACGTCGCGGATGCTCGGGGTTCGCGATGCACTGATGGCCGAGAACCTGCTCGACATCAGCACTGCCGCGCCGACCCTGCTCTTCGCCCACAACCGCCACCTGCAAAGGAATCCGAGCACCTGGCGACTCGCGGAAATGGAGCTCAGCTGGTCCTGCGCCGGGTCGATCGTCAGCGCCCTGCTCGGCCCGGGGTACACGTTCATCGCCGGCAGTCTCGGTGCCAGCGGCGCGCTCGGTCTGGCGGAGCCGCCGGCCGGAACGTACGAGAGCATGCTCCGCCCGGGTCTCGTCCGCGCCGACGAGGTAACCGCCGGAACGACGCGGACCGACCTCACCCCGGAGCAGGGCTACTTCCCGCTCGATCAGGCGACGGTCGCGGGCGCCGACGCCGTGCTGCACCTCAGTACACCCTGATTGAAGCTTTCAGCGCATCAAGTAGGTGCCGGCCGGGCCGGCGACCGTCGCTTCGAGGGTCGTCTTGCCCGGCTCGATCAGCAGGCTGATGCCGAGCGCCGCCAGGACGCCGGCGACCTCGGCCGGCCGCGGGTGCGTCGCGCGGAAGTCCAGTAGCTCGACCGTCGGGAGGCCCGATTCCGCTGGATGGCGCGTCGTTCCCCAGTCGAGCAGGAACGGCACCAGGCCGTCGTACGGTGCCGGTTCGGCCGCCGCGATCCGCCACTTCAGGGCTTTTCCGGCGGGCGTGACTCGACCGACCGTACGGATCGGGCCGAGGTCCACGCCCTCGGCCGCGGCGGCCCGGACGGCGGCCTCGAGCGAAGGCGGCCGGACCGACCACGTCAGCAACCGGGAGCCGCGCACCGCGCCCATCCCGAACGGGAGCTTCGCGGCCGGCATCGGGTTGTCCGCGTCCGGTCCGGCGATCTCCAGGTACGCCAGCGGGCCGAGCGCGACGAGATAGTTCCGTGTCCCGAACTGCTCGTGCCGGCCGCCCTCGACCGGCCGGATTCCGGTCGCCGCGGTGAAGTCCGAAACGGTCTGCTCCAGATCGCGCGTGGCCAGCACCAGGTGGTCCAGCAGTGGCTCAACCAACGCGCTCGCCATGACCCGAGATTACAGCCCGGACCAGACCCGATCAGAGGAAGGTGGACAACAGCAACGTCATCCCCAGACCCATCACCGAGATGACGGTTTCCATCACCGACCAGGTTTTGATGGTCTCGCCAACGGTCATCCCGAAGTACTCCTTGACCAGCCAGAACCCGGCATCGTTGACATGGGAGAAGAACAACGAACCGGCACCGATCGCCAGCACTACCAGCGCCAGGTGGGTAGCGCTCTCACCACCCGCGAGCGGCGCGACGATCCCCGCCGCCGTCACCGTCGCGACCGTCGCCGAACCGGTCGCCAGCCGGATCAGTACGGCCACGATCCAGCCGAGCAGCAGCGCGGACAGATTGGCCGCGATGGCGATCTTCGCGATCGCGGTACCGGTCCCGCCGTCGACCAGTACCTGTTTGAAACCACCGCCCGCGCCGACGATCATCATCACGCCCGCGATCGGCAACAGGCTGGCGCCGATCTTCTTGCTCAGGACGGGAATGCCGAAGCCGACCGCCGTACCGAACGTGTACATCGCGAGCAGCACGGCGAGCAGCAGCGCGACCACCGGATCACCGATGAACTGCAGCACCGGGTACAGCGCGGCGTGCTTGCTCATCCACACATCCGACGCGGCCTTGATCAGCATCAGCACCACCGGGCTGAGGACGGTGACCAGAGTCATGGTGAAGCTCGGCGTACGGGTGCGCTTCGGCTGATCGGAATCGGTTTCGTGATCGGATTCCTGCTCGGCGCCGCCGCTGACCTGCAGCGCGGCACCCGACGCCCCGATCGTCACCCACTTCGCGGCCAGCCGGCCGAACAGCGGACCGGCCACGACCACGGTCGGGATCGCCACCAGCAGACCGAGCGCGAGCGTGATGCCGACGTTGCCGTTCAGTACGCCGATCGCGGCCAGCGGGCCGGGGTGCGGCGGGACGAATCCATGCAGTACCGACAGGCCCGCGAGGGCCGGGATGCCGAGCAGCATCGCCCGGGCGCCGGTCCGCCGGACGGCAAGCACGACGACCGGGATCAGCAGCACCAGCCCGATCTCGAAGAACATCGGGATGCCGATGATGAAGGCGATCAGCGCCATCTTCCACGGCAGCGCACCGGCCTTGCCGCGCAGCAGCGTGTCCACGACCTGATCCGCACCGCCGGAGTCCGCGAGCAGTTTCCCGATCATCGCGCCGAGAGCAATCAGTACACCGACATACCCGAGTACGCTGCCGACGCCGTTCTCGTACGACTTGGTGATGTCACCGGCCGCGATCCCGGACGCCGGCCCGACGAACAGCGAGCCGATCGTCAGCGCCAGGAACGCGTGGATCTTCAGCGCCACGATCAGCGCGACGATGATCCCGATCCCGATCACCGCGACCACCAGCACCCGGGTGTCGTGCCCGCTCCACGGCGCATGAATATCCGCGTCCGCCACCAGCGGTACCGCGCCGAGCGTGTAGGCGAAACCCATCACTTCACCGCTCCCCGGGCGCCACTAGACCCAGACCGCCGAAGACGCCCTACTCGGCAGTCTCCCACCGATCTCATCCACGTCCTGTAGCCACAAGATCGCGGAGTGTCGCCGTCTTTCCGTATTCGGTGGAGGAGACTGCGAGCCAAGAGACCGGTTAACCACGCAGTTTGCCCCTTCGTCCCCCGCCTGCGTGGGGTGAAGGGGGGCGGGGTCCAGTGGTCTAAGCAACGAGTAGTTCGGCCAGTGCTTGGGCTGGGGTTTTGAGGTTGAGTGTAGGGCGGGGTCGTTGGTTGAGGGTGGTGGCGATCTGGTCGAGGCTGGCGGCGGTGTGGGTGGACAGGTCTGTGCCTTTGGTGAGCCAGAACCGCAGGAGCCGGTTGGTGTTCTCGTTGGTGCCGCGTTGCCAGGGGGAGTGGGGGTCGCAGAAGTAGACAGGCATGTTCAGATCGAGCTGGATGCGCCGGTAGGCGGCTAGTTCGCGTCCGCGGTCCCAGGTCAGGGAGCGGCGCAGGTGGTCGGGCAGGGTGCGCATCTGGGTGATCATGGTCTCGGCCACGGTGTCGGCGTCGTGCTGGCCGGGCAGGTGCAGCAAGATGGTGAACCGGGTGGTGCGCTCGACCAGTGTGCCGACCGCGGAGCGGTTGCCGGTGCCGATGATCAGGTCGCCTTCCCAATGTCCGGGCACGGCACGGTCGGTGGCCTCGGCGGGGCGTTGACTGATCGTGAACGCTTCCCGGTACGGGTTTCGGGCCTGGCGATGGTCGCCGCCGCGGGGTTTGCGGGCCGTGCGGCGCAGGCTCAACTGCCGGTGCAGGTCTTGTCGCAGCTGGCCGCGGGTCTGCACATACAGCGCTTGGTAGATGGTTTCGTGCGACACACGAGCCATCCTCTCCTGCGCGCTGTCGCCGGGGTGATCACGGCGCAGTACTGCCGCGATCAGGCCCGGGGACCAGCCGGTGTCCATCCAGCCGGTGATCCGGGCGCACAGCCCCGGATCGGCGGCCAGCTTGAACTCCTTGGGCCGGCGCCGCCGCTCATGAGCGGCACGGTGAGCCACCGGCGCCCAATAGGACCCGTCCCGGCCGCGATTGCGGGCCACCTCACGCCAGATCACCGACTTGTCCCGCCCGATCGCCTCACCGATCCCGGCATACGACAACCCCTGCCGTAACAGCACAGCGATCACCGCCCGGTCCTCACTGGTCAACGGCCGCCGAGCTCGCGTCCCCGCGACCCCACCCGGGACTGCTGCTGGCACGCTGCCCGGCAACCCACCAGCTCTGTTCTGCCGCAACGATGGCTCCACAAGCCCCGATGTTCGCCACCACAACGAACCCGTATCCCACGACACGCCGACCGCCGACGCCGCTGACTGCACCGACCACCCACCACCCACCAGCGCGAAAAACTCATCCCGCACTCCGTACGGATACCTCATCGGCATACACAACACCTTCCATCAGGCGTTGCTTCGACCACTGGACCCCGCCGGGCAACCGTGGAGGTTAACCACCTAAATGGCGGGGGTGGGGGTTAGGGGGTTGGGGTCTTTGTTGGTGGCGGGGTGTCGGGGGGTGATGGGGTTTTGGGGGTGCTGGGGGGTGTTGTGGATGGGGTTTGAGTGGGGGTGGGTGTGGGGGTTGGGGTGGGGGTCTCGGTTGGTTTCGTGGGGGCGGTGGTTGGGGTGGTGGAGGGTGAGGTGGTGGGGGTTGTCGTCGGCGTAGTGGAGGGGGTGGTGCTTGGCTTTGTCGGGGCGGTGGTGGGAGTGGTCTCGGTCGTGCGGGTGGGGTCTGTGGTTCGGGTGGTGCGGGTTGGGTCGGCGGATGGCTGGGGGGTCGGCGTGTCGACGGTGGTGCTGGGGGTTTGGCCGACGTCGCCGGTTGCCGGGAGGTCGTCGGACTTGCGCAGGGCGATTCCCGCTACGACCGAACCTGCAAGCACCAGCACGGCCAGGGCGGCGACGAGAAGCGGCTTCTTCGCGCGGCGGGCGAGGGTCGCTCCCGCACTCGGCTTTCCGGCCGCAGCGCCGGCGCGACCGTCGGCACCAGCACCAGCACCAGCGCCCGCGGCACCCGTACGTGCACCTGCACCACCTGTGCCCGTAGCACCTGCACCTGTACCTGCGGCACCTGCACCCGCAGCCGTGTACGCGGCGGCGCTCGCGCCTGCGCCTGCGGCGACCGCACCCGCTACGCCTGCAGCGCCGGCGGCTGTTGTTGCGGCGGCTGTGTCGGGGCGGGTTGGGTCGGAGGCCGCGGCGATTGGGGTGTTGGCGGTTGGGGTGGGGAACGAGCCGGCCGATGGGGAGAGGGTGGCCAGCTTGGCGGCGGTGGGGCGGGCTTCGGGGGACTTGGCGAGCATCTGGAGAAGGATGGGCTCGAACGGGCCCGCCAGCTCGGGGCGGAGCTGGCTGGGTGGGACGGGCGTGGCGTCCACGTGCTGGTAGAGCACCGCCGTCGGGTGGTCGCCGGTGAACGGTGGGCGGCCGGCGACCAGCTGGTAAAGGACGCAGCCCAGCGCGTACACGTCTGACTCCGGCCCGGCCTGCAGGCCCCTGGCGCGCTCGGGCGACAGGTAGTGCGGGGTGCCGAGGATCTGGCCGGTGACCGTCAGGTCGTTGGTTTCGGCGCCTTGTATTTGCGCGATGCCGAAGTCCGCGACCTTGACCCGGCCGTCCGCGCTGACCATCAGGTTGCTGGGCTTGATGTCGCGGTGGACGACGTTCTCCGCGTGCGCCACGGCGAGCCCGGCAGCGGCTTGCTGGACGATCTCGATCGCGCGCGCCCAGGGCAGCGGGCCGTCCTCGGTCAGCTCGGTGGCGACCGAGCGGCCTTCGACCAGTTCCATCACCAGGTAGAACTTGTCGTTCTCCTGGCCGAAGTCGTACACGCCGACGATGTGCTGGTCGCTCAGCCGGGCGGCGGCACGGGCCTCGCGCTGGAACCGTTCGGCCGCGGCGGTGTCCGCGCCGGACTTGAGCATGAGTTTGACCGCGACTTCACGGCCGAGCAGTTCGTCCGTGGCGCGGTAGACCTCTCCCATGCCGCCGCGTCCCAAGGACACGCCCAGCCGGTACCGCCGTGCAATCAGCATCCATCCCCCGTACTCATGGCAATCCGCAGGCAATCCGCAGGTCCGGATGCCAAAGAGCAAGGTTACTCGGTGTACAAGCTGTGATTCGACGCGCGCCTGCCGTCACCACGTCCGGTACCGGAAATGGTCTTCGGCACCTCGGCGTTCGCGAGCCGGTCGCGGCGTACGCCGAACCAGAGGAACACCGCGGCGCCGAGGCCGAGCCAGATGTAGCTGTTGCCCGGAATCTGCTGCCAGAAGTTCCAGTCGTACTCGTGATCGCCGCTGTACGGCGGCCACCAAATCGGGGCGAGCGCGAACGCGGCGTACCAGGCGGCACCCACGATCACCCGCCGGCGGCCGTGCACGGCGGAGACGAGCGCGATGCCCATCGGCAGCATCCAGACCCAATGGTGGCTCCACGAAACAGGTGAGCAGAGCAGACTGATCAGCCCGGTGACGGAAACCGCCGCGAGCCGTTGACCGGCCAGCCAGAGCGTACGTGCCAGGTACAGGCCCGCGAGGCCGGTCAGGACGGCGACGGCGAGCCAGATCGGGCCGCCGCCGGCCGGGTCACCGGTGAGCCGGACCAGGAAACCGTTCCAGGACTGATTTCCGGTGTACGCGAGCGCGCCGATCCTGCCCGTGTCGGTGATCAGACTGGTCCAGTACCGCCAGGACGTGTCCGGCGTGATCAGGAATCCGAGCGCGACCGTTCCGGCGAACGCGGCCGATGCCCGCGCGAACATTTTGTACTGCTTGGTGACCAGCAGAAAACCGAGGAACACCAGTGGCGTCAGTTTGATTCCGGCCGCGATTCCGATCCCGATGCCGCGACCGCGGTGCTTGAGATCCAGCGCGTCGTACAGAATCAGCGCGCACAGGATCAGATTGATCTGCCCGTACGACAAGGTTTCGCGCACCGGCTCGAGCAGAATGGACGCGGCGAAGAGCGCGAGCAGGACGGCAAACTTGGGCCGTACCGGGAACGAACGCAGGCCGATCGCCCAAATCATCGCCAACGCGACCAGGGACACCGCGATCGACGCCCCGTACGTGACTGCCCACGGCAACAGCGCGGCCGGAATCATCACTACCGCGGCGAAGACCGGATAGGTGAACGGCAGCGAAATCCCGACCGGGTGTACGTCGTAAAGGTGCAGCGGATCTTGCAGCAGCGCCAAACCACCGACCCGGTAGACCTTCAGGTCCGCGCCGGTGTGATCCCAGCCGAACGGCAACAACACCCCGAGGGCGACCAGAACCACGGCCGCCATCGCCCACTGACGACCACTCCCACCCTTCAGCACCGCCCGATGATGCCACCAGATCAACAACGAAATCCAATCAGTACGATTGCAATTTTCCATCAATAACAACTGAGCGGTAATGCAGCTACATGGCGCCGACGGTACCCTTACGCCGCATGAGCGGCGAGATGACGGCCACCGTCGGCAGGGACTTCTACGTGTTCGACGGCCGAGTCCTTGAGATCTTCGGCCACGGGAACGCGATCCGGTTCCACGTGCGGCACATGCACGTACGCACCACCGGCCCCAACCGCAAGGGTCAGCGGATCGTGGAGATCGCCCACGGCCGCCCGGAGTCTCGGGGCACGATCCATGTCTGGCGCTACTCGGCCGCCGAATGGGAACAGTCCCCTGATCTCGCCGCTCTGCTGCAGGCAGTACAAACCGCCACCGCCTTCTGAGCGCGAGGCAGTGCCCGCACCACCGTGCGTGGCTACAGCTAGACGTTGTTGGCGACGCCCTCGTCGATTTCGACGCCGCGGGCGTTGGTGATGACCGCGTAACTCACGCCCGCGATCGCCGCGCCGACGATCGGGGCGACGATGAACAGCCAGACCTGGCCGAGCGCGCTGCTGCCCGCGAACCACGCGACACCGAGCGACCGGGCCGGATTCACCGAGGTGTTGGTGACCGGAATACCGACCAGGTGGATACCCGTCAGCGCAAGCCCGATCGCGATCGGCGCGAACCCCTTCGGCGCCCGATCGTCGGTAGCACCGAGGATCACGTACAAGAAGAACGCCGTCAGGACGACCTCGACGATCGCACACGCCAGCAGCGAGTACCCACCGGGCGACCGATCGCCGTACCCGTTGGTGGCGAACCCACTGGCGGACGCGCTGAAACCGTCCTTACCGCTGGCGATCGCGAGCAGCACCGCGCCGGCCGCGGTGGCGGCGACGACCTGCGTGACGATGTATGTCGGCACCCATTTCCACTCGATCCGCTTCGCCACCGCCAGCCCGATCGTGACCGCCGGGTTGAAGTGACCGCCGGACACGTGCCCGACCGCGAACGCCATCACCAGCACGGTCAGGCCGAAGGCCAGCGCCACGCCGAGGTAGCCGACGCCGACCGGAACCTTGTCCGGGGTGAGCACGACACCAGCCAGGACGGCGGCGCCGCAACCGCCGAAAACGAGCCAAAAAGTACCCAGGAACTCCGCACCGATCCGAGCCGCAGGAGTGGATGATTCCACGACCGCCTCCTTTGTCGATGTGCCCCGTGAAGTACAGACACCTCATCACAGTACGACATCAATTGCGCACATTCAGTGAATTCAGTGCCAAAGGGCGAGCAAAACCTTGCCGGAGGCATCGGAATCGGCGGCGGTACGAAACGCCTCGACGGACCGCTCCGCCGGGTATTCATGAGTGATGACGGCCTCGAATCGGGCGTCCTGATCGAGCAGCCGGATCGCCTGGTCGAGCTCGTTGTTGAAGCGCAGCGTGCCGCGCAGTTGCAGTTCTCGGGCGATCAACGGCGCGAGATTCACCGCGCGCGGCTCGTTCGGCGGGATGCCGACCTGGACGACGATTCCACCGCGCCGGACTGCATCCAGTGCAGTACTGATCGCCGCCGGGACCGCGGTGCACTCGAAGACCACGTCGTACGCCATCGACGGCAGCTCGTCCGTACCCACCTGGATCGTCCCGTGAACGCCGAGCTCGCGGGCGCGCCGCAACGGACCGGGAAGGACATCGGTCGTGACCACCTCGGCCGCGCCCGCGGCCAGCGCCGCCGCGGCGGTCAGCAGGCCGATCGCACCCGAGCCGGAGACCAGTACGCGCTTGCCCGGTACTCCCCCGGCGATCTCGAGCGCATGCAGTCCAACCGCCAGCGGTTCGGCCAGCGCGGCCCGGCGGAGCGGCAACGACTCGGGCAGCGTACGCACCATGCCCTTGGCCACGACCAGGTACTCACTCATCCCGCCCTGCGTATGCGGCCAGGTCGACGCACTGCCCAGGTACGCACCATCAGGCCAGAGATGCGGCCGATCCTCGATCCCCACCTCAGGCGTACCGAATGTGGCCGGGTGAATGGTCACCGGCGTACCGGGTTCCAACTCCCCCGCCGGATCGAGATCGACCGTGCCGGACAACTCATGCCCCGGAACCAACGGCTCCCGCAGCACGTACGCGCCGATCGCCCCGTCCTGGTAATAATGCAGGTCCGACCCACAAATCCCGCCGTACGCCATCCGCAACCGCACGTGTCCGGGCAGCGGCTCCGGTGTCGCCACCTCGATCTCGGCCAGCTCCAGCTTCCGCTCGATGACGATCGCCTTCATCGCGCCGGCCGGTGTTCGGCGAGCTGGTCGCGCCACCACGGCGTTTCGACGAACCCGCGTTTCAGCGACAGCAGCTCGACCGACGCGTTCCAGCCGATCACGCCGTCCATCCGGGCCAGTGTCTCGGTGGTGAACTCGAACAGACTCCCGGTCGACTCGGCGATCACCTCGCAGAGCAGCGCGTTGCCGTCGAGCGTGGCGCCCAGGTACCGGACCGAGCGGTGCCGGGTGAGCGTGGCGGCGACCGCGCTGAGCTTCGCCGGCTCGACGGTGACCCACATCAGCGTTTCGGCTTCCAGGCCGAGCGCGGGCGCGGGCACGATCGTGAAGACGGCCGCGCAGCCGTCGTTGATCATCCGTTCGAACCGGCGCCGGACCGTGCTTTCGTTCAGGTCCAGCTGGTCGGCGATCGTCTGGAAGCCGGCCCGCCCGTCCTCGCGGAGCCGTTCGAGAATCGCCAGATCGACCTTGTCGAAATGGTCCGGCGAGCAGAGCGGTACCTCCGGCGGCTCCAGGTCCTTGCCGTCGAGCACCTGCTTGTACCAGTCGTGCGACACCTTGTAGACGTGCAGGAGCAGGTCGCTGTACCAGCGTTCGACGCCGTTGATCTGTTGCAGCTCCAGCATGGTCCGCGGATAGCGCGTCGGCCCCGAGTTCACCACCAGCTCGATGCCGATGTCGTACGTCCCGGTGATCATCGACGCCCACCGCACGTCCGGCCTGGCCACCAGCTCGGCGGCGACGTCCAGCTGGGAGCCCGGCCGGCAGCCGATCCGGGTGAAGAAGGTCTCGACCGGCCCGGTACTGCCCAGGCTGGACAGCACCGCGACCTTGAGCAGGTTGTCCGCGATCAGCTGCTGCGCCCGGCGCGCCACGGTCGGTACGGACGTGCCGCAGACCGCCGCGATCGAGGTCCAGCTGGCCCGGCCGTCGGCCTGCAATTCAAGGATGATCCGCCGGTCGAGATCGTCAAGAGCCCTCATCGAACGGGACAAACCTCCGTCAGGAATCGCCGTACCGCTGCCGTCCATGCCTCCGCCTCCTCGATCTGCGGTGAGTGCCCGGACTTCTCGAACACCACCAGCCGGGAGTCGGGGATCAGACTAGCGATCTGCTCACTGCATGCCACCGGCGTGATCCAGTCCGTCCGGCCGACGGTGATCAGGGTCGGCGCGATCACGCCGGGCAGTTGGGCCTTGAGATCGTAGTTGGGCATGTTCACCGAGAACGCGTAGTTGTGCGCCTCGTACCGGTACGGCGTGGCCTCGACCCGCGCTTCGACCGCCGCCGGGTCGTACACGTAGTCGTACAGCGGCAGGATCTCGCGCCAGCAGTCCCGCAGGTCCGCGTCGTCGTGGACGGTGCCGGCGAAGATGCGGTCCAGCTTCTCCCGGTCGATCTCCACCCGGGCGTTCGCCAGCGCGTTCGCCAGTGCCATTTCCTCGTTCGAGTTGTCCGGCGAGGTGTCCCGCAGTACGAGAGCGCGGACGCGATCGGGATAGCGGATCGCGTACTCCATCGCCATGAAACCGCCGTACGATCCACCGGCCATGATGATCTGTTCGGCGCCGGCCCACTCCCGCAGACCGTCGATGTCGGCGGCCCACTGCTCGTGGCTGAACGTCCCGTTCCCCTCGCTCTGGCCGGAGCCGCGGGCGTCGAAAACGATCACCCGGTACGTGTCGGCCAGTCGGCCGAAGCTGGCCCGCGGTTCGGCCCGGGAGCCGAGGCCCGGCGCGCCGTGATGCGCGATCAGCACCGGCGCGCCCTCGGGACCGAGCACCTCCACCGCCAGCCGGTTCCCGTTGATCTCGACCATCGCCGCCGCGGAGGTGGCGGCGGCGAACTCGGGTGACACGTCGTTCATCAAAAGGCTCCTTCAGCAGGGAATGACACAGACGTCAAGACTTCTCGGGTACGAGGTAAGCGGTCGCGCGCCGTCAGGAGTCACCAGCATCGAGTCCGAGATCCGGTACCCGGCATGCTCCGGAACGTAGATCCCCGGCTCGTTCGAAACGATCATTCCGGGCTCCAGCACGGTCGAATCGCCCGACTCCAGCCAAGGCGGTTCGTGCATACCCAGCCCGATCCCATGACCTTGCCGATGGCGCAAGTACTCGCCGAGTCCGGCATCCCGGATGACCGCCAGACAGGCTTCGTTGGCGTCCCGGCATTCCACGCCCGGCTTGATCGCCTGCCCACCGAGCTCCTGGGCCAGCCGGATCGTCTCGTGATACCGCCGCTGCTCGTCGGTGGGTTCGCCGAGTACGAAAGTCCGCTCGCCTTCGACGAATCGGCCGCCGACCGCGCAGCCGAGCGAGAGCATGAAGGTGTCACCGGGTCGCAGCCGATACCCCGACGGCAGGCCGTGCGGGTACGACGAGTTCGCGCCGGCGTACACGAGTCCGCCCGCGAGCGGCGAGACCACGACAACCCCGGAGTGCTCGGCGTACATCGTGCCGGTGCCGACGCGGGTCACGTACGCGGCGAGCTCGGCCTCGCTGGGAAGTTCACCGCCGTTGCGCACCGCGTCCGCGACCAGCTCCACGCCCCGGGTCAGCATCACGTCCGTGATCCGCGCTGCCTCTTGATGCAGCGCGATCTCTTCCGGCTCCTTCACGTACCGGGCGACCGTGACGAGATCCGTCGGTACGAAATCCGCACTGGACAACGCGGCCGAGGCGGCGCTCAGGCGGGCGTACGAAATCGAGGTGGTGTGTCCGGTACGGCGATGCGCCGGGCCGATCGCCCGCGCGAGCAGCTCGAACGGCGGCGTCGTACCGGGGTATTCCGGATAGTCGACGAGCTCCGCCGCGGCGTCCTGCGATTCGGCGTGTTCGCGTTCCAGCTCCGGCAGCAGTAGTACGCATCGGCCGTCGGCGTCCAGCCAGACCGCGACCGGCCGCTCGCACGGGTGATGGAAGAACCCGGTCAGGTACGCGACGTCCTCCGGGTCGTCCGTGAGAACCGCGTCCAGACCGGCGGCGGCGACGCGCGTACGCACCCGCTCTTGCAGGCCGGCGTAGAACGCGCGGTCGAGACGTTGCGGGAAGGTCATCCGTTCCTCCGGGGGTTGCGGGCGTCGTTGTACGCCGTCGAGAGCAAGGTCGACGCGAGGACGAGCAGGAAGATCGCCAGTGACGGGAACAGCGGCAGCCACCAGGCGGTCGACATCGCGCCGGCCTGCTGCGCCTCGTACAGAATCCGGCCCCAGGACCAGGTGTTCGGATCGCCGAGGCCGAGGAAGGCGAGCCCGGCCGCGGACAGGACGGCGCGCGACGAGGTCAGCACCACCGACACCAGGATCAGCGGTACGACGGCCGGGATCACGTGCCGGCGGATGATCCAGAACGGTGAACTGGTCATCAGCCGGGCCGCGTCCACGTACGGGAGGCGGACGATCGCGAGTGCCTGGGACCGGACCACGCGGGTCACTTCCGGCCAGGAGAACGCCGCGATCACCAGGATGATGGTCAGGGTGCTCGGTCCGGCGAGGGCCGCGACGAGGATCATCAACGGGAGCACCGGCAACGACAGGGTGAGGTCGACGATCACGCTGATCACGGTGTCCAGGGTGCGGAAGTACGCGCCGAGTACGGCTAGCAGTGTGCCGAGGACGATCGCGATCAGTGAGGCGGAGGCGGCTACCAGCAGGCTTTGCCGTGCACCCCAGACCACTTCGGCGAAGACGTCCAGGCCGAGGCTGTCGGTGCCGAACCAGTGCGCGCCGGATGGTGGGGAGAGGACGGCTTCGCCGTAGCCGGAGGGGTAGCGGGCCAGGAGCGGCGCGGCGGCCGCGACCAGGACCAGCAGGATCAGGACCGCGAGTGCCGCGATGCCGAGCGGCTCACGCCGGAACCGCCGCCAAGTGAGCCGCGAGGCGCGCGGCGCCGGCGCGACTGCCACCACCTCAGCATCCCGCGCGGTATCCCGCACGCCGTCCGCCGCGGCGGACGGTGCGGCGGACGCCTCGCCGATCGACGATTTGCCGGCCGACGGTTCGCTGGTGGACGACGTGGTCATCAGGAACCTGCTTTCACGCGCGGGTCGAGGAGCCCGTAGACGATGTCGGTGATCATGTTGACCACGACGACCACCGCGGCCAGCAGCAGGAACGCGCCCTGCAGCAGCGGGAAGTCGAGCCGGACCACCGCGTCGTAGATCCCGCGCCCGATCCCCGGGTACGCGTACACGGTTTCGATCAGGATCACCCCGCCGACCAGGTACAGGCAGATCTGCAGACCGATCAACGTTGTGGTCGGCAACAATGCGTTCCGGAGCGCGTGTTTCCACAGCACCCGCCGGTACGGCAGACCGTTCGCGCGGGCGAGCACCACATAGTCCTCACCGAGCGATTCGATCAACGTGGAGCGTACGGTCAGCACGTACGCCCCCAGCTGGACCAGCACCAGCGACACGGCCGGCAGGACGAGATGCGTGAACACCGACAAGTACCAGGCGCCGCCGTACGTACCGTCCGTGTACGCGCCACCGATCGGAAACAACCCGAGTCGCAGGCCGAAGACGTACAACAGCAGGATGCCGACGCTCGGTACGAACAACGACTGACCCGTGACGGCAACCACCTGCACGACCCGATCCACGACTCCCCCGGCGCGGGACGCGGCCACGACCCCGAGCGGGATACCGAGCAGGATCGTCACCAGCAACGACACCCCGACCAGCAGCAACGTCCAGGGCAGCATCTCCATCAGCGAGTCCGTCACGCTGATGTTCTGGCTGAAGGAGATGCCGAGATTGCCCTGCACCAGCCGGCCGAGGTATTTCACGTACTGCACCGGCAGCGACTGGTCGAGGCCGTACTGGTTCAGCAGCCGGGCCCGGATCTCGGGCGTCATGTTCGTACTCGCGATCGCGAGCGCGGGGTCGCCCGGCAGCAACCGGAGCATCAGGAACGTCACCGTCACCGCGAACCAGAGGGTGAGTACGCCCCGGCCGATCCGGCGGAGCACGAACGAGAACAACGACATCCGGGGATCTCCCGCCCTACTTCGCGGTCTTGGTGGCGGACGCGACCGAGACCGGGTTGACGATGGAGAGCAGTTCGCTCGGCTTGACCGAGAACCCGCTCCACTCGCTGCGATGCGCGACGAACAGGTTCTGCGTGTACATCACGTTGTCGTACACGTTGTCGTGAACCAGCTTCGCCGCCTGCTGAAGGATCGGCACCTGCTCCTTCTGGTCGAACGTCACCCGTGCCTTCTCGATCAGCGCGTTCAGCTGCGGATCGTCGACGTACGAGTAGTTGATCGCGCCCTTCGGTAGATAGGTCAGCGCCATGTTCGTGGCCGGGTCGTCCATGATCGCGAAGTTGCCGGCGTAGATGTCGAAGTCACCAGCGTTCGTCTTGGCCAGGTACGTGTTGCGCTCCAGGCCCTGCAACTGAACCGTCACCCCGGCCTTGGCCGCGCCGTCCTTGACCAGGTTCGCCCACTGGGTGGTGACCGGGTCCTGCAACGAGTAGATCATCCGGAAGTTCAGCGGGAACTTCCCGTTGCCGTCGGCAACGTACCCGGCCTGCTCCAGCAGCTTGCGGGCCGCGTCCGGGTTGTACTCGTACTCCTTCAGCGAATCGTCGTAGAATGTTTTCAGCACCGGCATGATCGGGCTCGAACCGGTCGACACCGCCTGGTCCTGCAGTACCACCTTGCGGATCGCGTTGTAGTCAACGGTCTGCGCGAGCGCCAGCCGGACGTCCTTCTTCGCGAGCGCCGGCTTCGTCATGTTGTAGGTCAGATGCGCGTACCCGAGTCCCGGTACTTCTTCGACCGTGATACCGGGCGTGCTCTTCAGGTTCTTCACCTGCGCCGGCGGCAGCGTGTTCGCGATCGCGTCCACGTCGCCGTTCTTCAGGCTGAGGATCTCCGCGTTCACGTCCGGGTACACGCGGTAGACGACCTTCGCCGCCTTCGGCTTGCCGCCCGGGACCAGCGGATAGTTGTCGACCCGCTCCATCGTGTAGCTCTGGCCGCGCTGGACGCTCTTGAGCACGTACGGTCCCGCGCTGACCCAGCCGCCGTTCTTGCCGTCGTTGGCGAACGCGGCAACCGATCCGGCCGGTTCGAACACGTGCTGCGGTACGACGTTGCCCCAGAACCCGATCTCCGGAATCAGCGACGCGTCCGGCTTGGACAGCTTGATCTCCACCCGGGTGTCGGAGACCGCGGTCGCCGACGCGAAGTTGGTCAGCTGGCCGTACAGCGTGCCGGCCGGCGCGTCCTTCTTCACCGCGTTCAGCGTGTACGCGACGTCCTTCGCGGTCAGCGGCTTGCCGTCGGACCATTTCATGCCGGGCTTCAGCTCGTAGAAGCCGGTGGTGCTGTTGACGTACCCCCACTTCTCCGCCAGCTCGGGTGCCTTCTGGCCGTCCGCGCCGATCGAGAGCAGGTGCGGGTACATCAGGTTGGTGATCCAGTAGTCGCTGCGGCTGTTGCCGACCAGCGGGTTGAAGTTGACCACGTCGGTGGTGGTCGCGATCGTCAAAGTCGGATCGGCGACCGCCTGGCCGCCCGTCCCTGCGTCACTGCCGCTGCCCGGCGCCTCGGGGGCGCAAGCCGCCAGTGCGGCGATCACTGCGGTCGCGGCCGCAACAGCGGCCGCGACCCGCGAACGAGGTGTCACACCCAGACCTCCTTCAGAACTCGTAGCGTGTTGCCCCCGACAACCTTGCGGATCTCGTCGTCGCTGTAGCCGTGGCCGACCAGCCAGCCGATGATGTTGAAGAAGCCTTCGGCCGGGTTCTCCAGGCCGTCGACGTACGGGACCTTCTCGAACTCGATCCCGCCGTGCGCCTGCCCGAGCGACAGGTTCGCCGCGAACGCGTCGTGCAGACCGACGTGGTCGCCGAACAGCGTGTCCGGGCCGAAACTGACGTGGTCGATGCCGACCAGGTCGACGCAGAAGGTGAAGTGGTCCATCACCGACTCGAGCGAGTGCAGCGGGTGCTTGCGGGACAGCGTCGTGTGCGGCGCCGCCTCGATGCCGATCACGCCACCACGCTCGGCACAGGCCTTGATCGTCTCGTCGTCCTTCATCCGGTTCGTCGGCCAGACGGTGCGCGAGCCCGCGTGCGTGATGAACACCGGCAGCGTCGACTTCTTGATCACGTCGAGCCCGGTCCGGTCGCCCGAGTGCGAGATGTCGATCGCGATCCCGAGCTTGTTCATCCGCTCGACGGCGCGGTCACCCAGGTACGTCAGGCCGCCGTCGCCGCGTTCCTTCAGGCCGCCGCCGAGCAGGTTCGCCTCGGAGTAGGCGATCCCCATCTGGCGGACGCCGAAGCCGTACAGCACGTCCAGCCGGTCGATCTCGTTCTCGATCGGGGTGGCGGCTTCGAGCGCGAAGATGTGCGCGACCCGGCCGGTCTCGGCGGCGTACTCGATGTCCTTGATCGACTCGGCCTTCAGCACGAAGTCCTGGTGCGCCAGGTCGGCCATCCGGACGCCCAGATCGAACAGCACGTCCTGGTACTTCCAGCCCGCGTCGGAGCTGATGCAGCAGGTGCCGTCCATCCCGTTGTCGAAGACGGCGGTCAGGCCGGAGCGCGACAGCCCTTCGTACCCGGTTGGTTCCCGGCCGCGACGGATGTGCTCGCGCAGGTCGGTCATGTCCTCGGGGAAGACCTGCACGTGTTCGTGCAGCGAGATGACCGTTTCCTCGGCAAGCAGGCGGCGGGTTCGTTCTTCCTGTTCGGTGGAGAGATCGAGGCCCTGGTACGCCGGGACGCGGCCGAGTTGCTGGGCGTACCTGAACTCTGGGTAGTCCTTACCTGCCTCGAGGTAGTCGTAGGCGGTGTACCCGGTGTAGCGGGGAGCGGGCTCCAGCACGCTGGGCCTCCTGTCTGCGCGGATTTTTCGGCGGCACCGGTTGACGTGCCCGGTGAGATGCCTCAGAGTTTCATCACTATCCGGCGCCGATGTCAACGGTTGCTTCAAAACTCGGCATCTCGGCAATCTCTGTGAAACTTATCGGCAACACAGTGTGGTGAGGATGGAGCTTGTGAACGCATCTCCCGACGCTCTGCGGGTACGCGGCCTGTCGGTCTCGTTCCGGATCGACGGCGCCCAGGTGGACGCCGTCCGGCACGTCGACCTGGACGTACCGCGCGGCCGCCTGGTCGCGCTGCTGGGCGAATCCGGCTCCGGCAAATCCGTCACCGCACGCGCCGTGATGGGCCTCAGCGGCAGCGCCGCGACGGTGACCGCCGACGAGATCAACCTGGCCGGCACGGACCTGCTGACCGTCGACCCGCGGACCCTGCGCGGCCGACGGATGAGCCTGGTACTGCAGGACGCGCTGTCCGCGTTGAACCCGGTGCTCACGATCGGCGATCAGGTCGGCGAGCTGTTCCGCGTACACCAAGGCGCATCGCGGCAGGCCGCGCGCAACCGCGCCGCCGAGTTGCTCGGGCTGGTTGGAATCCCGGCGCCGGTGCAGCGGCTGGCCGACTATCCGCATCAGTTCTCCGGCGGGATGCGGCAGCGCATCCTGATCGCGATGGCGATCGCGCTCGAACCCGAACTGCTGATCGCCGACGAACCGACCACCGCGCTCGACGTCACCGTCCAGGCGCAGATCCTGGATCTGCTCGCCGATCTGCGTTCACAGCTGGACATGGGCGTGCTGCTGATCACCCACGATCTCGCCGTCGTCAGCGAGGTCGCGGACCAGCTCACGGTCATGTACGCCGGTCGCGTGGTCGAGACCGGCGACGCGGACGTCGTCCTGGCGCATCCCTCGCACCCGTACACCGAGGCCCTGCTGCGATCCGTTCCGCGACTGGATCAGCACGGTGGCGACCTGTTCACCATCCCTGGTTCGCCACCGCACCCTGCCCGCGTACCGAGTGGGTGCGCGTTTCATCCGCGGTGCCATCGCGTCGTCGATCAATGCTCGACGGTACGGCCGGAGCTTCTGTCCATCGGCGGCCGCGGGGTCGCCTGCCACCAGTCGGAGGTGCTGCTCGGTGAGCAAGTCTGAGATCCTGCGGCCACGTGCTGCCGTGGGTGAGGTCGTACTGGAGGCGGACAACCTGGTCCGTACGTACGCGGTCGGCTCGGCGCTGCGCCGCGGACGGGTCTCCGCCGTCGACAACGTGAGCTTGACGCTGCACCGCGGCGAGATCGTCGGGGTCGTCGGCGAATCCGGCTGCGGCAAGTCGACCCTCGCCCGGATGCTGGTCGGCCTCGAACGCCCCGACAGCGGGACACTGTCCTACCGCGGTCGCGACGTGACCGCCGGCGGCCGGCGCGAACGCAAGCTGCTGCGCGACGGCGTGCAGATGATCTTCCAGGACCCGTACGCGTCCCTCGATCCGCGGATGACCGTACTGGACATCGTGGCCGAACCACTGGCAGCGAACGGAGCCGGCACCCGCGCGTCCCGCCGCGACAAGGTCGGCTCGCTACTGGAACTGGTTGGACTGGCACCCGATCTGATGAACCGCTTCCCGCATCAGTTCTCCGGCGGGCAGCGGCAGCGGATCGGTATCGCCCGCGCGCTCGCGCTCGACCCGGCCGTCCTGATCGCCGACGAACCGGTCTCCGCGCTGGACGTCTCGGTGCAGGCCCAGGTGATCAACCTCCTTGCCGACCTGCGCGAACGGCTCGACGTCACGGTCGTCTTCATCGCGCACGACCTGTCCGTCGTACGCCACCTGGCCGATCGCGTCGCGGTCATGTACCTCGGGCGAATCGCCGAGCTCGGCCCCACCGCCGCGATCTACGATTCGCCCACCAACCCGTACACACAGGCGCTGCTGTCGGCGGTCCCGTCACCCGACCGCAGCGCCCGTGGCACGCTGACCCGCCGGCGCAAACTCTCCGGCGAACCGCCGTCACCGCTCGATCCCCCGTCCGGCTGCCGCTTCAACCCCCGCTGCTGGCTGGCCGAAGACCGCTGCCGCACCGAAACCCCAGCCCTCCGCGTAGTCGCCACCCACCAATCCGCCTGCCACTTCGCCGAATCCCTCACCACCTCCTGAACCGTCGTGGGGGTGGGTCAGCGGCGGGAGATGTGGAGGAGTTTGTTCGGGGTGGTCGGCGTGGGTACCCCGGTCAGGGTGTTTTGGATGGCGGTGGTGGTCAGGGCGGCGGCTACCGCGGCGGGGGTTCGGCGGGGGTGGTTGCTGAGGTAGAGGGCGGCAGCGCCCGAGGCGTGGGCGGCGGAGACGTTGGTGCCTTCCTGCGTGGTGATACCGCCGCCTGGCGCGTCGGTGGGGATGTCCACCCCGGGCGCGTACAGATCGAGGCCGGCGCCGTAGTTGCTGAAGGCAGCGACCTTGTCGGCGCAGTCCGATGATCCGACGGTGATCGCTTCCGCGACGCGCGCGGGTGAGGTCGTACTCACATCGTGGGTGCTCGCGCCGGCGGACAGTACGTACGTGACGCCGGATGCGATCGAGTTGCGTACGGCGTCGTCGAGCGCGTCGCTCAACGTGTAGCCGATGACGAAGTTCGCGACCGCGGGCTTCTTCGCGTGCGCGGTGATCCAGTCGAGCCCGGCGATCACTCCGGCGAGCGTGCCGCCGCCGTCCGCGTCCAGCACCTTCACCGAAACCAGGGTCGCCTTCTTCGCGACGCCGTACTTCGTACCCCCGATGACGCCGGCCATCGCGGTGCCGTCACCGTTCTGGTCGCTGCCGTCGCCGCCGAACGCGTCGAAGCCGGGTTTGGCGCGCGGCTTCAAATCAGGATGCTGGTAGTCGATGCCGCTGTCGACCAGATAAACGCTAACCCCGGCGCCCGCGCTCGGCGGATACCTATATACCCCGTCCAGCGGCAGCGCGACCTGATCAAGCCGATCCAGCCCGCACGGCACTGCCGCCGACTGCACGGGCCGGTCCTTCGATGCGCCGTGAACCTTGGTGTTCTGCTCCACGAAGCTGACCGACGGATCCGCCGCCAAGCCTCGCGCCTGTTCTTCGCGGGCCTCGACCAGCACCGCGGACAGTGCACTCCCGAATCGCTCCACCACCCGCGCGCCGTACTTCGCGGCCACCTCCGGCGGCGCACCATCCTTCAGCACCACCAGGTAACTGCCACCGACCGCATCGGCACTACCGGCGTTGACGATCTTCCCCACTGGTTGGGCGTACGCCGGCACGGTCGACAGAACTGTCGACGCCACGGCGAGCACCAAGGCGACTGCGCGCACTTGCTTCTCCTTGTGGTCTTACAAGACGGATTCCACAACACTGTCTTCTTCCGGGATCGCGTGTTCGCGGAGCCGGGGCTGCTTCGAGCCGGACGGCCACTCGCGGAAGCGCCGGAAGACCATCGGGACGCCTTTCGCGGCCTCGAGGTCCGAAGTGTTCGTGAGTTGGATGTGTACGTGCGGCTGGGTCGAGTTGCCCGAGTTGCCACAGTTCGCGACGTGTTCGCCCGCGGTCACCTGCTGGCCGACGACGACGCGCAGCGAACCACGCCGCAGATGGCAGAGGGTCGCGTACGCGCCACTGTCCCGCAGCGCGATCACGACGTGATTGCCGGCCAGACCAGGCACTCCGTCGGCCAGCCGGCCGGCCTGACCGAGCATGTACGGCACCAGCGCCAGCCGGGATCGGCGTGCTTCGTGATCGAGCTCGCCGTCGTGGATCGCGACCACCGTGCCGTCGCCCGGAGCCAGCACCGGAACACCGAACGCGAAGAAGAGCTCCGGTGGCTCGGTCGCGAACATCGTCCGCCAGCTGCTGCTTCCGGCCGTCCGGTGATGCTCGTCGACGCCGACGAAGTCGATCGCGTAGCTGGAGCCGAACAGGTTGGTACCGTGGCTCGGCACCTGGCGGGCGGGACTGTTCCGGACCGACCACCGGCCGGCGAACGGCAGCAGGATCTCGACCGCGTCCAGGCCGGGGCCCGGCGGGCGTGGCGATCCGGCCATCGACTCGGCGGTCGCGAGCGCGGCCACCGTCGTACTCCCGATCGCCACCGTACGGGCCACGAACACCCGCCGCGACATGTCGGTATCCGTGGCCGTCGCCACCGAACCCGCCGGCACCGGACCACCATCGGCATCGGCATCGGCATCCGGCCGGTCGGGTGATCGGGGATCGCCGGAAGGTTGGGCGGCGCGGGAGGCTCTGCGAGCGAGGGCGTTGCGGAGCAGCGGTCTGACGATCTCGCCGAACAGCAGGGCGACGGTCAGGTACAGCAGCGGGGTCAGCCAGAGCAGGCCCGGCACGGCCAGCACCCGCGACAGCTCGAACGGTGCTTCATAGGGACCGGCTATCAGCACCGCGATCGTCATCACCAGCAGCAGCCCGAGCAGCACCGCGCCGATCCGTCGCCACCAGCCGAAGGACACGTCGGCAACGAGTCGCCGGTACAGGTAGCGGTGCAGGACGATCACCACGGCGAGAATTGCACAAGCGTTCAACAACAGGAGGACCATGGGGCGGTATCCCCTTCTGTACAAGACATTCGAAGCAGCTCGGCAGCGCGCGGCCCGGATTTGCCTGCGCGGCCGACCCTGCGGCATAACTGAGTCTATGCCGCCCAAAGCCGTTTCGTCGCCCCCAGCCCGCGCCCAACAAGTTGCTCCCGGCCACAAAACCGTCTCACGTGGTAACGGTTCCAGCGGAGGCGTCAGCGCGCTCTCGAAGCGCCTGGTGACCGACGAGCTGTGGTCGGTCGTCGCCCCGCTGCTGCCGTCCTTCAGCTCGCGCCCGCAAGGGGGCGGCACGGCCCCGATCGAGGCCCGCACGGTCTTCACCGCGGTCGTCTACGTGCTCACCAGCGACTGCGCGTGGCGGCAACTGCCACCGGCGTTCAGCATCTCGCAAGCCACCGCACACCGGCATTTCCACTCCTGGACGAAGGCCGGTCTGTGGTCCCGGCTGCGCCGGAGCGCACGGGCCGGCGGCGACCGGTGCGAGCCGGCCTGGGTGCTGGAGATCGTCACGGCCGCGCTGGCCAGGTCCGGAACGGCCGACCGAAAAGCGTGAATACTCTTCAGTAAAACGCCGCCACCAGCTATTTCTCATTGACCACGTGAGACAGTTACGAATTGAGCAACAAGTTGCGCACGAAACAATCCGCCGGGTGATTTGACAGTTGACGGAAAGCAGTGACCCGTACCACGATACGGATCGACGCCGGCTCCGCCCCGAGCTCGGTCCCCAACCAGCCAAAGCCGCGTCACCTGTGCACTCCACAGGGATTGGTCATCGAGGACGCCCTATGACGATTGGATCCGTTCAGCCGCCGCCCCCGTCGAGTCGCCGGCCGGCCGGGCCGCGCCGCGCCGCCTGTGCCCACGGCGATCGCAAGTCTTCAACGGCTCTCTGTCACCTCGGCCCGCGCGATCATCGCGGCCGGACCGCCTCCCGCCGGCGCCATCGCCGCGCCGCGTTCCGGACCGCCCGCTGGTCCGCGACGGATTGGGACCACCGCACCGGCCTGCTCGGCAGGCGCGGCCCGCGGTAGGCCCGGGAACTTCCTTTCGCCGTTACCGCGGAATTGACCTTCCGGTCCCGCTCCGGACGCTTTCACAATCATTTTCTGTGCGTTACCGGCACAGATCTGATCACCAGATCGCTCGAATCCGTGCTGCCCTTCGGTCGCGGCCGGTTCGGTGATTCTTCGGGCTGCCCTAATGCGCCGGCATGCCGAAAACAGGACGCCTCACATCCCTGATTCCGGAGGAATGCGGCTGTGCATACCCATGACGCCTCGACGTACCCGCTGACGCCCGCTCAGCAGGGAATCCTCTTCCAGTCCCGCCACGGCGGCCGAACCGGCCTCTACCACGTCCAGAACGTGTACGACCTGGCCGGCGACCTGGACCTCGGTGCCTTTCGCGACAGCTGGGCGTACGCGATGCGCCGGCACGCGGCGCTCCGCACCGGCTTTCACGCACCGGCCGGTGACGAGCCGCGACACCTCGTCGGCAACAGCGACACCGTTCCGCTCGAACAGGTCGACCTGCGAACACTCGACCCGGAACAGCAGGCCCGCGCGCTCGCGGCCCGGCTGAAATTGGATCACGAGCAACGCTTCGTACTGTCCAAGGCGCCGTTGTGGCGAGTACACGTTGCCCGGCTGGATGACGCGCGATGGCAGGTGTTGTGGAGTCTGCACTACGCGCTGCTGGACGGCACGAGCCAGGCGATCGTCATTCGGGACGTCGAGCAGGCGTACGCGCAATTGACCGCCGGCGAAACGGTGCACGAACAACAAGTGACGCAATTTCGGGATTACGTCGACTGGACAACTCACCAGGACCACAAGGACGCTGAATCCTTTTGGCGCAAGGAACTTCAGGCCGCCATCGCGGCAAGTCCACTCCCGTTCGAGCTCAAGCCGGGCACCGGTGAGGCGCCGACGTCCGCGGCGTACGCGCAGCAGGCGGTCGTACTGGACGACGGCGAGACCACCGCGTTGCGTGCGGTCGCTCAACGGCACGAGCTGACGCTGCGTACCATCGTCCAAGGAGTTTGGGCGACGTTGCTGAGCTGCTACCAGAGCACCGGCGACGTCATCTTCGGCGTCACCAGCCCCGGCCGATCCGCTGCCCTGTCAGGGATCAAGGACCTCGCCGGACTACTCGTCAACACGTTGCCGCTGCGCATGGCCGTACCGCCCTCGATGGGCTGGACGGAGTGGATGCGTGGCCTGCAGCAACGGTACGAGGAAGCACAGCGGCACGAGTACGCTCCCCTGCTGCAGATTCAGCAGTGGAGCGGGATCGGGCCGGGTGAAGAGCTCTTCCAGACGGTTGTCACGGTCGAGGAAGCACAGACTGACGGCCGGCTGGTCAAGTGCTGGGAGGAGAGCCACGCCGCGTACCCGCTGAGCATCGTGGCGACGACCGGCGATCGGCTCACGCTGACCGTGCACTACGACACCGCACGGTTCGATTCGCCGACGATCGCCCGGCTGACCGGACATCTCCGCCAGTTGATGGCGGAGCTGGTCGGCAAACCGCAGGCGTTGCTGGGTGAGCTGACGCTGCTCACGCCGGCCGAGTCGACCGAGATCGTCCGCAAGTGGAACGACACCGACACGCCGTACTCACAGCAGCTGTGTATCCAGCAACTGTTCGAGCAGCGGGTGGAAAAGGCGCCTGAGGCAACTGCCCTGCTGTTCGAGGACGAGGTGTGGACCTATCGCCAGGTCAACGAGCGGGCCAACCAGGTGGCGCACCACTTGAAGGAGCTCGGGCTCGGTCGCGGTGACCAGATCGCGATCGTGATGGAACGGTCGGCCGAGATGGTGCCGGCGCTGCTCGGGATCCTGAAGGTTGGCGCGACCTACGTTCCGCTCGATGCCAACGCGCCGGTCAAGCGCTGGCACTGGATTCTCGACTCGCTGCGGATCAAGTGCCTGCTGACCCAGGAGGTGCTCGTACCGCGAATCCGGTCCGCCGATCCGCTGCCCGACCTCGCGCACGTCGTCTGTGTCGACTCGGCGGCCGTGCTGGACCGGATGCCGGTGGGCAACCTGCCGTTGCGCGGCCGGCCGGAGGACATCGCGTACATCATCTTCACCTCCGGATCCACTGGGTCACCGAAGGGGGTTTCGGTCGCGCACTTCCCGGCGGTGAACCTGATCGAGTGGGTGAACAACACGTTCTCGGTCGGCGCCGGGGACCGCATCCTGTTCATCACCGCGCTGACCTTCGACCTGTCCGTGTACGACGTCTTCGGCATCCTGGCGGCCGGCGGGTCGATCCGGATCGCGACCGGCGAGGACGTGCAGGAGCCCGCGAACCTGCTCGCGTATCTGACCGGTGAGCCGATCACGTTCTGGGACTCGGCGCCGGCGGCGCTGATGCAGATGGTTCCGTTCCTGCCGACCGATGACGATGGATCGATCCAACCGGCGTCGCCGGCGCTGCGGCTGGTGTTCATGAGCGGTGACTGGATTCCGGTGCAGTCGCCCGAGCTGCTGAAGGCCGCGTTCCCGAACGTCAACGTCATCGGTCTTGGTGGCGCGACCGAGGCGACGGTGTGGTCGAACTTCTTCCCGATCGACGTGGTGGACCCGGCCTGGTCGAGCATCCCGTACGGGAAGCCGATTCAGAACGCGCGGTACTACGTACTCGACCGGAGCTTGCGCCCGTGCCCACTTGATGTGCCGGGTGATCTGTACATCGGTGGGCCCTGTCTGAGCGACGGGTACGCGAACGAGCCGGAGTTGACCGCGAGCAAGTACCTCGCGTCACCGTTCGCGACCGTGCCGGGTGAGCGGATCTACCGGACCGGTGACCTGGCGCGGTGGCGGCCGGACGGCAACCTGGAGTTCCTCGGGCGGACCGACTTCCAGGTCAAGATTCGCGGGTACCGGATCGAGCTTGGCGAGATCGACAGTCTGCTGACCGAGCATCCGGTGGTGCAGGACGCGGCGACCGTGGTGCGCGAGGACGAGACCGGCAACCGGTCACTGGTCTCGTATCTGGTGCCGCATCCGCAGCGGGCGCGGTCGGTCGTGCAGCGGCAGACGGACTCACTGGCTGAGCGACGGGTCGATCGGTGGCGCGAGGTGTACGACGCGTTCGATCCGGCCGCCGGGCTCTCGTCCGAGGACGGAAACGACTTCTCCGGTTGGAACAGCAGCTACACCGGGCAGGCCATCCCGGTTGAGCAGATGCGGGCGTGGCAGGAGACCACGGTGGCGCTGATCCGCCGGTACGAGCCACAGACCGTACTGGAGATCGGCTGTGGAACCGGTTTGCTGCTGCTCCCGTTGGCCGAGCACTGCGAGCGGTACTACGGAACGGACTTCTCTGCCTCGGCACTGGACGCGGTCCGGTCTCGGCTCGGGGTTGATCGCGCGGAGCGGGTCGTACTGCACCGGTGTGAGGCTGATGATCTGGCTGGGCTGGCGGTCGAACCGGTTGACACCGTGGTGATCAACTCGGTCATCCAGTACTTCCCTGGTGCTGACTACCTGCGTCGGGTACTGGACGGTGCGCTCGATCGGGTGAGTGACGGCGGGCGGATCGTCGTCGGGGACGTTCGCAGCTTTCCGTTGCTGGAGACGTTCCACGCGAGCGTTGAGATCAGCCGCGCGCCCGGCAGTACTACCCGGCAGCAGTTGCGGCAGCGCGTACAACACCGCGTACAGCAGGAAGAAGAGCTGACCGTCGCGCCGGCGTTCTTCCGGGCGTGGGCGGCGGACAGCGGCCGGGTGTCGCGGGTGGAGGTCCGGCCGCACGCTACCCGCGACGCCAACGAGATGGCGATGTTCCGGTACCAGGTGGTGCTGCACGTCGGCGGTTTGGGTGACGGCGCTGGAACGGCTGCTCCGGAGGTCGACTGGAGCGATGAGCAGCTCACGCTCGACGAGTTGTGTACGCGGCTGACGACGGATCAGCCTGCGCGGCTGCGACTGCTCAATGTGCCGAACGCGCGAGTTGAGGAAGCTGTAAGCACGCTGCGCTGGTTGAAGGGTGGATCCGGGCTGGAGACCGTTGAGGCCTGGCGCGCGCAGACGTTCGAACCGAAGGGTGTCGAGCCGGAAGAGTTGCGGGAAGCCCTGGCTGCCCTTGGCTACACCTGCGCGGTCGACTGGAGCCGCCACGGGGCTGACGGCAGTTACGCGGTCCTGATCAGCCGAGGGGCGGACGACTTCACAGCAGCTGAGCTCGTTGTACCGGGCTCGGCAGCTGATGACTGGGTGGGCTTCGCCAACGAGCCGCTCAAGGGGGAGATTCAGCAACTGCTGCTGCCTCAGCTGAAGACCTATCTGGAGGAGCGGCTGCCTGGGTACATGGTGCCGAGTGAGTTGGTGGCGCTGGATGCGCTGCCGGTGACGGCCAGCGGGAAGCTCGATCGGAACGCGCTGCTGTTGCCGCGTACGCCGGCCGTTGCCGAGTCCGCCACTCTGGTGCCGGCGCGCAACACCACCGAGGCACTGCTGGTCTCGATCTGGGAGCGCATCCTGGCCCGGTCCCCGATCGGAGTGCTCGACAACTTCTTCGACCTCGGTGGGCACTCGCTGCTCGCCGTCCAACTGGTCACCAAGATCCGCCAGGTGTTCGGCCTGGAGCTCCCGGTACGCCTGCTGTTCGACCTCCCCACGATCGCCGAGGTCGCGCTCGAACTCCAGCAACGCCAGGTCGCCGCGCTGCCCGTACCGACTCGCCCGCTCGTCGCCACCCCGCGCGGCGGTCCACTGCCCGCGACGTTCGACCAGCAGCGGCTGTTCTTCATCGACCGCCTCAGCCCGGGCACCACCTCGTACACGGTCAACTGGCTGATCCCGCTGCCGACCTACATCGAGCCGGCGATCGTCAGCAACGCGCTGCACGAGCTGATCAACCGCCACGAGCCGCTGCGTACGACGTTCCGCGAGGCCGACGGTCAGGTCTGGCAGGTGATCGCACCGGACTCCCCCATCGCCTTGCCCGAGGTCGACCTCTCCGCGCTACCCGAGGAGGAATGCGAGCAGCGCGCCAAGGCCGAGATCCGTCAGTGGTGGGACCAGCCGTTCGACCTGTCCGCCGGACCGCTACTACGCGCCGAGCTGATCAAGCTGTCCGGCACTGACCAGGTAGTGGTACTCAGCGCGCACCACACCGTGTTCGACGGCTACTCGATCGGTGTGTTCGGACAGGAGTTCCTCCAGCTCTGCCGGGCACTGGCTGATGAGGTCCCGGCTGCCCTACAGCCACTCGAGGTCCAGTACGCCGACTATGCCGTTTGGCAACAGCACTGGTTGCAGGAGGACCTGCTCGACTTCCATCTGGACTACTGGAAAGCGCAGTTGGCCGATGCACCGGAGCTGTTGACACTGCCCACTGACTTCCCGCGGCCGGACGAGCAGCGGTTCACCGGTGAGTTCCTGAATCGGCAGTTGTCGGCCGAGTTGACCGAGCAACTCGCACAGCTCAGTCGCGAGCACCAGGTGACGCAGTACATCACCATGCTCAGCAGCTTCGCGGTACTACTGTCGCGCTACAGCGGCCAGGACGTGGTGGTGATCGGCGTACCGATCGCGGACCGGTACCGCGCCGAGCTGCAACCGATGGTCGGCTTCCTGGTCAGCACGGTCGCGCTCTGCGTCGACCTGCGCGGCAACCCGAGCTTCGAGGACGTACTGGATCAGGTACGGCGGAAGCTGTTCGACGCCCAGAGCCATCAGGACATTCCGTTCGAGCGGCTGGTCGAGGCGCTGCGCCCGGTGCGCGACCTTGGTCACAACCCGGTGTTCCAGGTGATGTTCGCGGACGAGAGCCTGCCGATGCTGGACCACGCGTCCGCACTGGCGCAACCGAAGCCGTGGATGCGTGAGCTGGCTGAACAGGGCATGAGTGTCGGCGTCTCCCGGTTCGACCTGACGCTGATGATCCAGTCCGCGCCGGAGGGACTGCGGTTCGGGTTCGAGTACAGCACTGATCTGTTCGCGGAGCCGACCGTTGCCCGGATGGCCGACCACTTCGAGCTGTTGCTCCAGTCGGTGCTGACGCATCCAGAGGGTCGTGTACAGCACCTGCCGATGATCGACGACGCCGAACGCCGGCAACTCACCGCTGCTGCTCAGGGCACCCGGACCGAGGTGACAGTCAAGCCGGTTCATCAGCTCTTCCAGGACTTGGCCGAGCAGCGCCCGGACCAGGTGGCTGTGACCTTCGGCGACCACCAGGTCACGTACGAAGCGCTGGAACAGCACTCGAACCAGCTGGCCCAGCTACTGCTCGGCTGCGGCGTCGGCCGGGAGAGTCTGGTCGGGTTGTGCATCTCCCGTTCGGTGGAGCTGATCGTCGCCACGCTCGCAGTACTGAAAGCCGGCGGCGCGTACGTACCGCTCGACCCGTCCTACCCGCGTGACCGGTTGGCGTACTTGGTGGATGACGCGGCGATGTCAGTAGTACTGGCGCAGCAGTCGGCCGTGGACGTGCTCCCCGAGTCCGACGCGACGACCGTGACCGTCGAAGACGCTTGGGCCGAGCTCGCGCAACTCCCGGCGACACCACCGGCGCTCGACAGCACAACCGACGACCTGGCGTACGTGATGTACACGTCAGGCTCGACCGGACGGCCGAAGGGCGTTGCTGTCACGCATGCCGATGTCGCGTACTTGGCGATGGACAGCCGGTTCGAGAAGCACGAGTGCGTGCTGCTGCATTCGCCGCAGGCGTTCGACGCGTCAACGTACGAGCTGTGGGCGCCGTTGCTTTCCGGCGGTCGGGTCGTACTCGCGCCGCCTGGTGCGATCAGCCCGGAGGTGTTGCGCGAGCTCGTGCCGACGTACGCGATCTCGGCTGCCTGGCTGACCGCGGCGTTGTTCCATCTGTTTGCCGAGGAGGATCCCGGGTGCATGTCCGGGCTGGCCGAACTCTGGGCCGGTGGTGACGCGGTGCAGGCGGACGCGGTGCGCCGGGTACGCGCGGCCTGTCCCGGATTGACGATCGTTGACGGCTACGGGCCGACCGAGACGACTACGTTCGCGACCAGCTACCGGATCGCGCCGACGGATGACGTGCCGTCGCTGATCCCGATCGGGCGGCCGCTGGACAACATGGCCGGGCTGGTTCTCGATGCGGGGATGGAGCCGGTTCCGGTCGGGGTTGCCGGTGAGCTGTACCTCGGCGGCGCCGGGCTGGCACGCGGCTACCTGCGCCGACCGGACCTGACGGCCGAGCGCTTCGTCGCCAACCCGTTCGGCAGCGACGGCGCGGGAGGTGCGGGCAGCACGGGTGGCGCGGGTGGGCGGTTGTATCGGACCGGGGATTTGGCCCGGTTGCGGGTGGACGGCACCATCGAGCTGCTCGGACGGGCCGACGACCAGGTCAAGATCCGCGGGTTCCGGGTCGAGCCGGGCGAGATCGAGGCCACCCTCGCGCAGCATCCCGACGTCCGTGAGTGCGCCGTCCTCGTCCACGGCAACAGCAAGCGGCTGGTCGCGTACGTCCGGCCGCGAGACACCCTCGTCGTCGAGGACCTGCAGTCCTTCCTCAGCGAACGGCTGCCCGACTACATGGTCCCCGGCGTGTACGTGCCGGTGCCGTCGCTTCCGCTCAGCCCGAACGGCAAGGTCGACCGGAAGGCACTCGCGGAAGTGCCGTGGGAGGACCACTCCGCGAGCGGACGCGAGTACGTCGCGCCGCGGACCGCCGTCGAGCGGCAGCTCGCGCGGATCTGGCAGGGCGTACTCGGCGCGCGCCGGCCGATCGGCCTACACGACAGCTTCTTCGCGCTCGGCGGTGACTCGATCCTCAGCCTGCAGGTGGTGTTCCGCGCCCGCCAGGTCGGGCTGCACTTCGCGGTCAAGCACCTGTTCCAGTACCAGACGATCGCCGAGCTCGCTCCGATCGCCCAGCAACAGCAAGCACCGGATCTGCAGGCCGAGCAAGGGCTGGTGACCGGTCCGGCCGAGCTGACACCCGTGCAGCGCTGGTTCTTCGAGCAGAACCTCACCAACCCCGACCACTTCAACCAGTCCGTGCTGATCGACGTGCCGGCGGAGGCCGACTGGGACCGCGTACTACGCCAACTGCTCGCACATCATGATGCCCTGCGCACCCGCTTCCAGTACGACGGGACCGAGTGGCGGGCCGAAATTGCCGGGCTCCCCGACGCGGTGCCCTTCGAGGTACACCAACTCGGCGACCTGCCCGAGATCGCGGCGCGGGTCCAGGCCGACCTCGATCTTGCCGACGCGCCACTCGTACGCGCCGTCCTGTTCACTGGCGAACAGTCGAAGCTGCTCCTCGTCGTCCATCACCTGGTCGTCGATGTCGTCTCCTGGCGCATCATCGTGGAAGACCTCCACACGCTGCTGCGCGACGAGCCCTTGCCGCCCAAGACGACCTCTTGGCCGCAGTGGGGCAGCAGGCTCGGCCAAGCCGTCGTACCCGGCGAGCTGGCCTACTGGAACGAGCAGGCCACTCCGACCCGGCCGATCCCCCTCGACCGGCCCGCGGACGACAACTCCATCGGCCACAGCAGTGTGTACGAAGCCGTGCTCGGCGTGGACGAGACCGACGCGCTGCTGCATGACGTCCCGGCTACCTTCAACACCCAGATCAACGATGTGCTCCTGACGGCGGTCGCCGCGGCGATAGGTGCCTGGACACATGACGACCACGTCCGGATCGACCTCGAAGGGCACGGCCGCGAGGACTTGTTCGCCGATGTGGACGTCACCCGGACCGTCGGCTGGTTCACGACCATCTCGCCGGTCCGGCTGCCGGTGCCCAGTGACCTCACCCAGGGGCTCAAGCAGATCAAGGAACAGCTGCACGACCGGCCACGGCGCGGCATCGGGTACGGACTACTTGCGTACGGCACCGACTTCGACAGGCAAGCTCCGGCGCAGATCAGCTTCAACCACCTCGGTCAGTTCGAGCATGCGCTCGGGTCGGCCGGACCGGACTGGGATGCGGACAACCAGCGCCCGTACCTGATCGACATCGTCAGCCACCTCCGCGACGGCCAGCTGCACGTGGAGTGGACCTACAGCCAGGCGCACGACGAGCGCACGATCAAACGGGTCGCCGAGCAGACGCTGGACACGCTCCGGCAGCTCGCCGCCGAAGCCAACCGGGCCGAGGTGAACGGGTACAGCCCATCGGACCTTCCCCTGAGTGGTCTGTCCCAGACAGGTATCGACAGCCTGTGCAACGAGCTTCGGGCACACCCCCGGTGGGCGGCCGCTCGACGACCGCTCGAGGACTGCTACCCGCAAACACCAATCCAGCAAGGTCTCTGGTTCCAGAGTCAAATCGCGGAAGGCGAAGGTGTCTATCACGTCCAGCTGATCCTGCGGTTCGACCACCCCAACCTGGACGTCGCCGCCTTCCGGCAGAGCTGGTCGCAGGTCATGCGCCGGCACCCGATCCTCCGCACCAGCTTCTCCGGAGCCGATGCCGACCAGCCGCTGCAGCTCGTCTGGGACGCCCTCGACGTACCACTGCGAACCGAGGACTGGCGTACGGACAACCAGCTCACCCACTACCTCGAACAGGATCGCGCGCGAGCCTTCGTACCGGAGGATGCGCCGCAGTGGCGACTGCTACTGGCTCGCACCGGCGAGAGCAGCTACCAGCTGGTGTGGAGCGCGCACCACGCGATCCTGGACGGCTGGAGCATCCACCTGATCCTGAACGATGTCGCGCACTACTACGAGGCGAACAGAACCGGTGAGCGGCCGGCTACCCCGCCGTACCGCGACTACGTTGCCTGGTTGCAGGAGCAGGACCTGCAGGAGGCCGAGGCGTACTGGCGCCAAGCTCTGGAAGAGCTACAGCCACCAACTCCGCTGTCTGCCGAGCCCCGGACCACCGGAGCCGGTCAGGCCCGGGCGGATCGTCAGCTGAGCCCTGCTCTGACAGCTGAGCTTCGCGAGTTCGCCCACCGTCACCAGCTCACACTGAACACCGTCCTGCAAGGTGCGTGGGCGCTGCTGCTCAGTAGGCAGACCAACTCGACCGATGTCACCTTCGGCACGATCACCTCCGGCCGGCCTCCGCATCTGCCGAGCGTCGAGAACATGGTCGGTCTGTTCATCAACACGCTGCCGCTGCGCATCCGTACGCCGCATCAGTCCGGCGTACTGGACTGGCTGCATCAACTGCAGCAGCGCAACGTACACATGCGGCAGTACGACTACACGCCGCTCAACCAGATCCAGCAGTGGGCGGCACTGCCAACCGGTACGCCGCTGTTCGACACGCTGTTCGTGTTCGAGAACTACCCGGTCGGCCGCGACGACGCTGCGTCCTTGCAGTTCGAGCTGGTTGATTCCGAGGAGCGCAGCAACTACCCACTGGCTCTGGTCGTGGCGGTTGAGGAGGCGGTCGCGCTGTCGGCGCAGTACGACGCCGGGTACTTCGACGAGCGCACGGTCAGTCGCCTGCTGGCGCAGTTCGAGCAGATCTGTACGCAGCTGGTCCGGCAACCAGGCATCCGGCTCGGCGAGATCACCGTACTGACCGACGAAGAGCGGCGGCGCGTACTGGAGCAGGGCGAGACCGACGGGACCGACCTGACGACGTTCCTGGACGGGATCGCGAGCGGCGAGGAGCGGTTCATCCTTGAGCAACTGCTCGCGGAGGTACAGGCCAGCACCGATCGAGAGGAGTCGGACAATGAGTGAATCCCTTGCCCAGCGAGTCGGGAACCTCTCGACCGAGCAGCAGACCGCACTGCGGCAGCGGCTCGAACAACTGCACCGCCCGGCGCCCTTCCACGAGCTGTTCCGCGAGCGGGCCGAGCGGTACCCGGACCGGGTAGCGGTGGCGTACGGCGGCCACCAGCTGACGTACGGAGCACTGGACGAGTGGTCCAACCGGCTGGCGCACAACCTCCAGGCCCGTGGAGTCGGCCGGGAGAGTCTGGTCGGCCTCTGCATCTCGCGCTCGCTGGAGATGGTCATCGGCCTGCTGGCCATCCTCAAGGCCGGTGCCGCGTACGTCCCGCTCGATCCGGCATACCCACGCGAGCGGCTCGAGTACATGGTCACCGACAGCGCTACGTCGATCGTGCTCGCGCAGCGCGGCACGGTCGACGTCCTGCCTGTCAACGAGGCGACAGTGCTGACCATCGAGGAGCTGTGGGAGCAGCTCAGTCAGCTGCCCACCGAACCTCCGGCGCCAGACAGCAGCACGGACGACCTCGCGTACGTGATCTACACGTCGGGCTCGACCGGCCGGCCCAAGGGCGTCGCCGTGACCCACCGCGGGTTCCGTGCACTCACCCAATGGCAGCAGCGGAACTACGGCCTGGAAACACCCCAGCGCGTACTGCAGGGGACCTCGCTCAACTTCGACATCTCGGTCTGGGAACTCGCCATGGCCCTGCTGTCCGGTGGCACGCTCGTGCTGCCGCCGCCGGACCTGCCGATGATGGGCCCGGCGCTGGCCGAGCTGCTGCTCGAGGAGTACGTCGAGAACGTCAGCCTGACGCCGTCCGCGCTGTCGACGCTGCCCGAGGACTCGCTGCCGTCGGTGCGCTGTCTCACTGTCGGCGGCGAACCCTGCCCGCTCGACCTGGTCCGCGCCTGGGCGAACGGCCGCATATTCGTCAACGGCTACGGCCCGACCGAAACCACCGTCGGCGTCTGCCTGGCGCAGTACACCAGTGATCTGGCGCGGGTGCACATCGGCCGGCCGCTGACCGGGACCAAGCTGTACATCCTGGACGACAGCCACCAGCCGCTGCCCGAAGGCGTCGCGGGCGAGTTGTACGTCGGCGGTGCCGGGGTGGCTCGTGGGTACCTCGGCCGGCCGGATCTGACCGCCGACCGCTTCGTCGCGGACCCGTTCGGCGGCGACGGCGGCCGGCTGTACCGGACCGGTGACCTGGCCCGGATGCTCCCCGACGGCAACCTGGAGTTGCTCGGACGGGTCGACGACCAGGTCAAGATCCGCGGGTTCCGGGTCGAGCTCGGCGAGATCGAGGCCACGCTGGCGCTGCATCCGGAGGTACGCCAGGTCGCTGTTCTGCTGCACGAGCAGAAGCGGCTGATCGCGTACCTCAAGCCACGGGACACGCTCGACGTGGACGAGCTGCGGTCGTTCCTGAGCGACCGGCTGCCCGAGTACATGATCCCGGCCGGCTTCGTCGCCCTGGACAGCCTGCCGGTGACGACGAACGGCAAGATCGACCGGAAGGCACTGACCGCCGTACCCATCGACCCCGCGGCCGCCGGCCGGGACCACGTCGCGCCAAGAACGCCGGTCGAGCAGCACCTCGCCGAGATCTGGCAGTCGGTGCTGGGCCTCGACCAGCCGGTGGGAGTGCAGGACAGCTTCTTCGCGCTCGGCGGTGACTCGATCCTCAGCCTGCAGGTGGTGTTCCGCGCGAAGCAGCTCGGCCTGCACTTCACCGTCAAACAGTTCTTCCAGCACCCGACCATCGCCGAGCTCGCTCCCGTGGTGCAGGAGCGTGCCGCCACGACTCTCGACGCCGACCAGGGCATCGTCACCGGGCCGGTCGACCTCACTCCGATCCAGCGCTGGTTCCTGTCGCGGCAGCTCACCAACCGCAACCACTTCAACCAGTCGGTACTCATCGACGTACCCGCCGACGTCGACTGGCCTCGCGTACTGCGCCGCCTGCTCGAACAGCACGACGTACTGCGGACCCGCTTCCACCAGGACGGCGAAACCTGGCGGGCTGAGATCACCGGTGTACCCACTGAGCTGCCCTTCCAGGTGCACGAGCTGGACGAGCTCACGGACGTCGTGGGACAGGTGCAAGCCAGCCTGGACATTGCCGAGGCACCGCTCGTCCGGGCAGTGCTCTTCTCGGACTCGAAGCTGCTACTGGTCATCCATCACCTCGTGGTCGACGTCGTCTCCTGGCGCATCCTGCTCGAAGACCTGCGTACGCTGATCAGCAACGAGCCGCTGCCGCCGAAGACCACCTCCTGGCAGCACTGGGCCGCCCGCCTCACGCAGGACGTACCGGCTGACGAGCGCGACTACTGGGCGGAACAGACCCAACCGGTACGACCGCTACCCCTCGACGGACCCACCGACCGGAACACCGTCGACCGCAGCCGCGTCGTTGACACCGTTCTGACTGTCGCGGAGACCAATGCGCTGCTGCACGCCGTGCCGGCCCGGTTCAACACGCAGATCAACGACGTGCTGCTGACCGCAGTAGCGGCCGCGGTCGGCGCCTGGACTCAGGACGGCAACGTACGGATCGACCTGGAAGGACATGGTCGGGAGGAGCTCTTCGAAGAGGTCGATGTCACCCGGACTGTCGGCTGGTTCACCACGGTCTCACCTGTTCGACTGCCTGTTCCGACCGGTCTCGGCGACGGTCTCAAGCAGGTCAAGGAGTCGCTACGGCAACGCCCACGCAACGGCATCGGGTACGGGCTGCTTGCGGACGGCACTGAGCTACCTGCGGAGATCAGCTTCAACTACCTCGGCCAAGTCGACCAGTCCTTCGGTTCGGTCGGACCGGACGAGGACGGGCGCAACGAACGTCCGTACCTGATCGACATCGTCGGCCACCTCCACGCCGGCCGGCTGCGGTTGCGGTGGGTCTACAACCACGACGCGCACCGCCGGCAGACCATCCGGCGGGTGGCAGACCAGGCCCGCGACGTGCTGCGGCAGCTCGGCGAGGAGGCGGCCCGGCCGGAGGTCAACGGCTACTCCCCCGCCGATCTCCCGTTGAGTGGGATGAACCAGGACGCCCTGGACACCCTGATCGGCGAGTTGCAGGAACACCCTGCGTGGACCTCGGCACCACGTCCGCTCGAGGACTGCTACCCGCAGACGCCCATTCAGCAAGGACTCTGGTTCCACAGCCGGTACGCGCAGGGTGAAGGCATCTACCACGTCCAGCTGATCGTACGGATCGACCACGACCTGGAGGTCGCCACCTTCCAGCAGGCATGGGCGTACGTGATGCGCCGCCACCCGATTCTGCGCACCAGCTTCCGCGAGACCGATCAGCTCGTCTGGAACACCCTCGACGTACCGCTGCGGACGCAGGACTGGCGTTCCGGCAACGCCGACGAGCTCCTCCAGCAGTACCTCGGTCATGATCGCGAGCGTGGTTTCGTACCGCCGGACGCGCCGCAGTGGCGGATGCTGCTCGCCCGCACCGCGGACAGCTCCTACCAGCTGGTGTTCAGCGCCCACCACGCGATCCTGGACGGCTGGAGCATCGGCCTGGTCCTGAACGATGCCGCTGAGTACTACGACGCGCTCGCCGCCGGTAGTCACCTCACCAACTTGCCCGTGCTGCCGTACCGCGAGTACGTCGCCTGGCTGGAGCAGCAGGACCTGCACCAGGCCGAGAGCTACTGGCGCGAGACCCTCCAAGGACTCGAACCGCCCACTCCGCTCGGCTCGCGGATCACTGACGGTCCAGACCAGCTGGCTCCGCAGCTCCGGACCGACTTCTTCCTCACCGAGAGCGAAAGCACCCGCCTCCGGGACTTCGCGCAAGCGCATGGACTGACGCTCAACGTCGTCCTGCAAGGCGCCTGGGCACTACTGCTCAGCCGGTACGCGCGAACGGACGACGTGGTCTTCGGAACGGTCAGTGCGGGCCGGCCGGGTGACCTGGATGGTGTCGACCGGATGGCCGGTCTCTTCATCAACACATTGCCGCTGCGCGTCCAGGTGCCTCCGGGTACGTCCGTAGTCGAGTGGCTCGGCCAACTGCAGGAGCAGACCGTACAGCTCCGCCAGTACGACTACAGCCCGCTCGGGCAAGTGCAGCAGTGGAGCGAGCTCCCACCGGGTACGCCACTGTTCGACACACTGTTCGTCTTCGAGAACTACCCGGAGGACACCCGGCGTACGGGCGGACTGCGGCTCGAGGCGACCAGCTCGCGGGAGCAGACGCACTACCCGTTGAACGTCGTGATCACAGCGGACGCGCGGATCGGTGTGAACGTCTTCTTCGACCCGCAGCGGTTCGACGACCCCTCGATCGAGTCACTCTTCGAGCACCTGCGCCACATCTGCCTTGACCTGGCGGCCACACCGGACAAGCCGCTCGGCCAGGTCGCGATGGTCACTGACCACGAGCGCAGCCTCGCTGTGGAGGTGTGGAGCAGCGAGAGCACCTCCGAGGACGGACCGACGTATCTGCACGAGCTGTTCCGCGAGCAGGTCCGGGTGACTCCGGACTCGGTCGCCGTCGTGTACCACGACGAGCAGCTGAGCTACGTCGAGCTGAACAGCCGTGCCAACCAGCTGGCGCACTGGCTGCGCGACCACGGCGTCGGACCGGAAACCCTGGTCGGCCTCTGCCTTGAACGCTCGCTGGAGAGCGTGATCGGCCTGCTGGCGGTCCTCAAGGCCGGTGGAGCGTACGTCCCGATCGACCCGCGCTACCCACTGGAACGGATGTCGTACGTAGTGCGCGACGCCGGCCTGGTTCTGCTCCTGACCCAGTCACATCTGCTGCCAAAGGTACCCGCGGCCGACCTGCCGACGCTCTGTCTGGACACCGACTGGGCGTCAGTGGCGTCGGACCGGACCGAGTCACCGGTGAGCGGGCTGACCCCCGAGAACCTCGCCTACCTCATCTACACCTCCGGCTCGACCGGGAAGCCGAAGGGCGTCATGGTCGCCCACGAGTGCCTCCAGCACGTCGCGCCGTGGATCGACCGGAACGCCTGCTTCAGCCGGCGCCAGAACGTCCTGCAGGTGGCGTCGCTCAGCTTCGACTTCTCGGTCTGGGAGATCCTGCTGCCGCTGATGACCGGCGGCACCCTGGTGATCCCGCCCGAGGGCCTGCGGATGATCGGCGACGACCTGCACGGCGTCCTGACCGAGCGTGCCATCGAGAGTCTGAACTTCACCCCGGGCGCGCTGGCCACGCTCCCGACCGAGCCGCCGCTGCCGCACCTGCGCACGCTGGTCGTCGGCGGCGAGGCGTACCCCGCGGACCTGATCCGGACCTGGGCGCCCGGCCGTGACTTCTTCAACGTGTACGGACCGACCGAGACGACGATCTTCGCCACCGGCACGCACACCGACGAGAACCTCGACGTCATCCACATCGGCCGGCCGATCACCAACGCGCGCGTCTATGTCCTCGACTCCACCCTCCAGCCGGTCCCGCCGGGCGTACCCGGGGAGCTGTACATCGGCGGCGCCGGTCTGACCCGGGGCTACCTGAACCGGGCCGGACTGACGGCCGAGACGTTCGTCGCGGACCCGTTCGGCCCGGAGCCCGGCGGGCGGCTGTACAAGAGCGGTGACCTGGTTCGGTACCTGCCGGACGGGAATGTGGAGTTCGTCGGGCGCACGGACAACCAGGTGAAGATTCGCGGGTTCCGGATGGAGCTCGGCGAGATCGATGCGGTCCTCGACCAGCACCCGCTCGTACACAGCTGCGTCACGCTCGCCCAACCGGATGGCTCCAGCCGGCGGTTGGTGGCGTACGTCGCCGCGCACGAGCAACCGGCTGACCTGACCGACCTGCTCAAGGCGCACCTGCGGGAGCAACTGCCCGCGTACATGGTCCCGTCGACCTTCGTACTGCTTGATCGGCTGCCGCTGAACAGCAACGGCAAGGTGAACCGCAAGGAACTCCCGCTGCCCGGCGACAACCCAGCTTCCCGTACCGGCGCCACTCCCCCGCGCAGCGCGACCGAGGCCCAGCTAGCGGGCATCTGGGCGGAGGTGCTCGAGCAGGGGTCGCTGGGTGTCTTCGATGACTTCTTCAGCCTCGGCGGGCACTCCCTGCTGGCTACCAAGGTGGTTGCCCGGGTGCAGCAGACATTCGCGGTCCAGCTGCCGGTCCGGGTGATCTTCGAGCAGCCGACGATCGCGCAGGTCGCGGCCGAGGTCGACCAGCTCGTGCGGCTCGACCAGGCCGGTGGGGCTGTCCCGCTGGTCCCGGTACCGCGCGACGGGCGGATTCCGGCGACGTTCGATCAGCGCCGGGTCTGGTACTTGGAGCGGCTGCACCCCGACAGTCCGCTGTACACCGTTGGCTGGCTGCTGCACCGCACCAGTGCGGTCGACCCGGACCGGCTGCGACGTGCGCTAGGTGAGCTGATCCAGCGGCACGAGACACTACGCACTACCTTCGAGGAGGCCGACGGTCGGTTGTGGCAAACCATCGCCGACACCGGCCCGGTCGTCCTCTCGGTGGCCGATCTACCTAGGTACGACGAGCAGTCGGTGCAGGCGCTCACCCACGAGCTGTGGACCGAACCGTTCGATCTGAGCACCGGACCGCTGTTCCGGGTGCTGCTCATCCAGCTCCCCGGTGACGAGGCCGTACTGGCCTTCAGCGCGCATCATGCGATCGTCGACGGCTACTCGGTCGGGACCCTGAACGCCGAGCTGTTCGCGCTGTACAACTCGGAGACGCTCGATCCGCTGCCGATCCAGTACGCCGACTACGCCGTCTGGCAGGAGCAGTGCCTGCAGGAGGAGCGCGTACGGCCGCATCTGGAGTACTGGAAGGAGCAGTTGGCGGATGCGCCGGCGCTGATCTCGCTGCCGACCGATCACCCACGACCTGCCGTCCAGACCTACGAGGGCGCCAACCTGACCTGTCTGCTGTCGGCTGAGCTGACTGACCGGCTGGACGCGCTCAGTCGGGACACGCGGACGACGCACTTCGTGACGATCCTTGGCGCGTTCGCGGTCCTGCTGTCGCGTTACAGCGGTCAGGACCAGGTGGTGATCGGCATCCCGATCGCCAACCGCGGCCGGGTCGAAACCGAGCCGCTGATCGGATTCCTGGTCAACACGGTCGCGCTCCGCGTCGATCTCAGTGGCGATCCGGACTTCACCGCGGTACTCGACCAGGTCCGCCGGAAGCTGCTGGAAGCGCAGAGCCGGCAGGAGGTGCCGTTCGACCGGATCGTCGAGGAGCTGCGGCCGGAGCGCAGTTTGAGCTACCAGCCGCTGTTCCAGGTGATGTTCGCCGGGCTGGACGAGCTGTTCGAGGACACCGCGGACGAGCAGCCGGAGTGGATTCACGACGTGACCCAGGCCGGCGTCGGGGTGTCGAAGTTCGACCTGGGACTCAGTCTGCAACGCCGAAGCGGCCGCCTGCAGTTCACCTTCGAGTACAGCACCGCGCTGTTCGAGCAGAGCACGGTTTCGACGTTTGGCGAGCACTTCCAGACGCTGCTGGCCGGCGTCGCGGACCAGCCACGCACTCCGGTCGCGCAGCTCCCACTGCTCGGCGTCAGCGAGCGCGAGCAGATCCTGTCCGAGCGAAACGCGACCTACGACGCCGACATGCTGCGGCCGACCACACTGCATGACCTGTTCGAGGAGCAGGTACGCAGTAGTCCTGACCGGATCGCGCTGTCGTTCGAGGACGATCAGCTGACGTACGGCCAACTGGATGCCCGTGCCAACCAACTGGCACGCACGCTGCAACAGCACGGCGTCGGTCCGGAGACTCGGGTCGGTGTCTGTCTGCAGCGGTCGCTGGAGCTGGTCATCGGACTGCTGGCGATCCTCAAAGCAGGTGGTGCGTACGTACCACTCGACCCGTCCTATCCGCCGGACCGGATCGCGTACATGGCCGAGAACGCACAGCTGGGCATCGCACTCGTCGAGCCTGGTCAGTTGGAGTTCCTCGACGACGTACGGCTGATCGAGGTCCGCGACGATCACCTGACCAGTACGGCTCCGCTCGACGTGGACCTCAGCCCGGACAACCTGGCGTACGTCATCTACACGTCAGGTTCCACCGGACGGCCGAAGGGTGCGATGTTGTCGCACCGCGGCATCTGCAACCGGCTGCTCTGGATGCAGAGTGAGTACGAGCTGCAGGCGCACGACCGGGTCCTGCAGAAGACACCGTTCAGCTTCGACGTGTCGGTGTGGGAGTTCTTCTGGCCGCTCATCACTGGCGCGCGACTGCATCTCGCCCGTCCCGACGGTCATCGCGACCCGGCGTACCTCGCGGAGCTGATCGAACGACAGGGCATCGGCGTACTGCACTTCGTACCGTCCATGCTGGAGGCGTTCCTCCGGCAGCGAACGGTTCGCGAACGCTGTACGGGCCTCCGGGATGTGGTGTGCAGTGGCGAGGCGCTGCCGCTCGACGTGCAGGAGCAGTTGCAGGAGGCGCTGCCGGGCACGCGGCTGCACAACCTGTACGGCCCGACCGAGGCGTCGGTCGATGTGAGCTTCTGGGAGTGCGCTGCCGGTGCGACCACGGTTCCGATCGGCCGGCCGGTGGCGAACACCCAGCTGTACATCCTGGATCGGGCGATGGCGCCGGTGCCCGACGGTGTGATCGGCGAGTTGTTCATCGGCGGAGTGCAACTGGCTCGCGGGTACTTGGCTCGTCCCGATCTGACCGCCGAGCGATTCGTCGCGAACCCGTTCGGTCCGGGCCGCTTGTACGCGACCGGTGACCTGGCCCGGTTCCGGGCGGACGGCGCGATCGAGTACGCCGGCCGGAAGGATCATCAGGTCAAGATCCGTGGCTACCGGATCGAGATCGGCGAGATCGAGGCGGTGCTGACCGACCATCCGGCGGTCCGGTCGGCGGTGATCGTGCTGCACGAGGTCACGGCCGCTGACAAACGGCTGGCCGCGTACCTCACCACGGTGCCGGGCCGACCAGCGACCGAGGACGAGCTGCGGTCGCATCTGTTGGAGCGGTTGCCGGAGTACGCCGTGCCGACGTACTTCGTGGCACTGGACGAACTGCCGTTGTCGGCCAACGGCAAGGTCGACCGCAAGGCGTTGCCGGACCTGTCCGAGATCATCGAACAGGCCCAGACGGGCGACACCTACGTACCGCCGACAACCGCGACCGAGGCGGTGCTGACCGAGCTCTGGGCGCGGCTGCTGAAGCTGGATCGGGTCGGAATCCAGAGCGACTTCTTCGGGCTCGGCGGCCATTCGTTGCTGGTGGCATCGATGGCGACCGAGGTCCAGGAACGCTGGGACATCGCACTGATGCTGCCGATGGTCTACCAGAACCGGACCGTCGCCCAGCTCGCCGTCGCCGTCGACGAGCTGGTCGCCGGCGGCGAGGACGACCGCCCGGACGCTTCCGAACTGTTCGATCTGTTGTGACCCGCGCGACGGACAAGGAGCCGCGATGAAATTCGTACCGGAGACATCTTTGCTGAGTCCGCGGATCGCCAAGGTCACGGACGCGGCCCGTACTGGCGACCTGACCGCACTGGACGAGTTCTGGCGTGATCTCGACACCGCCGGGGCACCGCTGATGGAGCAGCTCGGCGAGGACGGGCAGACGCTCGTCACCTTCGTCTGGCGTGACCCCGGCGACACCGAGAACGTCCTGGTCGTGCTGTACAGCGCGCCGAGCGAGGGCGACCTCAGCCGGTACACGATGAAGCAGGTAGAGGGCACGGACCTCTGGTACGTGTCGTACCTCCTGCCATCTGATCTGCGTACGACGTACCTGCTGTCGGTGAACGACTCGCTCAAGCCGTACACGTCGTACGCGGAGGTTCTGGAGCGGCTGCCGTTGTACCGGCCCGATCCGCTGAACCGGCGCGACTACCCGATCTTCGGGAACGAGCAGAACAAGTACGTGGTGTCCGTACTCGAACTGCCTGATGCACCGGCGCAGCCGTGGAACATCGCACGGCGCGGCGTACCGATGGGCAAGAGCCAGTTGCACACGATGGACAGTGCCGCGCTGGGTACGCAGCATCACGTCAGCGTGCACGTACCGGCCGGGTACACGCCGAACGGCGATGACTACAACGTCTTCCTGCTGTTCGACGGCTGGGCGTACTACAACTTCGCCGCGGTCACGACGGTGCTGGACAACCTGCAGTACACCGGGCGCATCCCACCGTACGTACTGGTCATGCACAGCAATCTGGATCAGCAGGTCCGGGCGCGGGAGCTGCCATGTCATCCGCGGTTCCACGACTTCCTCCGGGACGAGCTGATGCCGTGGCTGCGCCGGAACTACAACGTCACCGCGGACCCGGCGCGTACGGTCGTCGGCGGATCGTGCTTCGGTGGATTGGCCGCCGCGTACGTCGCGTACCGGTCCCCGGACCTCTTCGGCAACGTGATCTCGCAATCCGGTTCGTTCTGGTGGCCGGGGAAGAACAGCGACCTCGAAGACGAGTGGCTGACCGTGCAGTACCGGAACAGCCCGAAGCTGCCGATCCGGTTCTCGATGGAGATCGGCAGTCTGGAAGGGCCGATCGGTGAGTACGACCCGATGGGTACGCACCGGGCGATGCGGGACGTACTGCAGGAGAAGGGGTACGAGGTCGACTACTCCGAATACATGGGCGGCCACGACCTGATCTGCTGGCGCGGTTCGCTGGTCGACCGGCTGCTGTCCTTCCACGCGAAGGTGGCGGCTCGATGAACGCGCTGATCATGGTGCTGCCCGGCGACGGGACCGGGCCGGAGGTCACGGACCAGGCCGTCGAGGTACTGGAAACGGTCGCCGAATTGTACGGGCATCGCTTCACGATCCGGACCGATCTGGTCGGGATGGACGCGATCGAGGCGTACGGCGCGGCGATCGCGGACGACACGCTGGCCGACTGCGCGCAGGCCGACGCGATCCTGTTCGGGGCGGTCGGTGGACTCACCCAGGTAGGCGACGGTCCGCGACCGGAGCAGGCGCTGTTCCGGTTGCGCACCGAGTTCGAGTTGTTCGCGAACTTGCGGCCGGTGCGGCCGTTCGGTGCGCTGATCGACGCGTCGCCGTTGAAACCCGAGTACCTCAAGGGCACGGATCTGCTGTTCGTACGCGAATTGTCGGCGGGGCTGTACTACGGGCATCTGGAGACGGTGCCGGGTAAACCGAGCGAGATCCGGCGGCGTGGCAATCGGATGGAAGCCATCGACACGCTGCTGTACACCGAGGACCAGATCGAACGGGTTGTCCGGACAGCGTTCGAGCTTGCCGGCACTCGGCGGCGGAACGTCACTTCGGTGGACAAGGCGAACGTGCTCAGCTCGTCCGTGTTGTGGCGGCGGGTGGTCGAACGGGTCGCGCGGGAGCACCCCGAGGTGACCTGGGAGCACATGCTGGTGGACACGTGCGCGATGCGGCTGATCCGGAACCCGGCCGAGTTCGACGTGGTCGTCACCGAGAACCTGTTCGGGGACATCCTGACCGATGAGGCGTCAATGCTGGCGGGGTCGATCGGGATGTTGCCATCGGCAAGCCTGGGTTCCCGGCGTACGCCTGGTGGGGTGTTCGGGCTGTACGAGCCGGTGCACGGGTCGGCGCCGGACATCGCGCGGCAGGATCGGGCGAATCCGATCGGCGCGATCCTGTCGGCGGCGATGCTGCTGCGGCACTCGCTCGGCCTGCATCCGGAGGCGGCGGCGGTCGAAGCGGCCGTCGAGGCGGTACTTGCCGACGGGTTCCGGACCGAGGACATCGCCTATGCCGGAGGCACCGCGATCGGAACCGCCGAACTCGGGTCACGAGTCCGGGAGCAACTGGCGATCGCGGACCAGCAAAACCAGCGGTGGCGGCAATGGTAACCACAGACACCAACCTCGAAGAGCAGCGCCGGATCGTCCGGAAAGCCCGCACCGAGCTCCTGCAACTCCATCGCCGGCGCGCCGCCACACCCGGCGGCGCGGGCGGCGCGGGCGGGGTGGGCAGCGCGGGCGCGACGGGCGGCGCGGGTGCGGCGGTTGGCTCGGGCGCAGGGGGTGGCGCGGGCGTGGTGGGCAGGGCGGCGGGGGGTGGGGTGGAGCCGCCTATTCGGGTGATGGCTCGGGTTGTTCAGGAGCTTCGGCGGGAGTGTGCGGCGCGGCGGTTCGATCCGGTGGCGGCGCGGCTGGAGATCGTCGACCGGACCATCGGCGACGTCAACCTCCGTCTGGTCACCGAATGCGAAGGCCCCGAAGGCGGCCCCGGCGACTACCGGATGCTCGCCGACGAACTCGGCATCGCCCTCCCCGGCGAGAACCTGAACGGCTACGTCGCCACCGGCGGCGTCCACCACTGGCTCCGTGAACAAATGACCGCGGCCGAACGCGAACTGCTTGCCACCGGCTACGACCCCCGCGTCTACGACATCCACGGCATCGGCAACCCGATCCTGCGCGGCCGCCTGGCCGATGACCTCCGCCCCTGGGGATTCACGCTCTCAGCAGCGAACATCGCCCTCGGACTAGGCGCAACCGACTGCATCGACAAAGTCCTCCGCGGCCTCGCCCACCGCGGTTCTCCTGGCGCGATCCTCTTCGCAACCCCCGGCTTCAACATGCCCGAACTCCAAGCCACCGCGTACGGCTACCGCCTGCACCCGGTCCGAACAGTTGCCGACAACAACTTCAAACTCACCGCCCAAGTACTCCAGCAAGAAGTCTCCGCGAACCCCGACATCACAGTCGTCTACCTGACCATCACCAACAACCCAACCACCTTCGCGTACACCCCGGACGAACTCTCCGAACTCCAATCCGTCCTCACCGACGCACAGGTGTACCTGCTGGCCGACCTCGCGTACGTAGGCACCGGCCCGCCGGACGACGATCACGAGCGGATGCGCCGCCTGTCCGCGAACGCCGACCTCGCGCCGTACCTGATCTGTGTCGGCAGCTTCTCCAAAACACACACCCTGACCGGCGAGCGGTTCGGTTGGGTGGCTTTCGGCGACACCGCGTTCGCCACCGCCATGGGCGCGAGCTGGACGAACAGCGTCGGCTCTCTCCCCGGCGACTGGCAGCTGCGCTACATGGCGTACCACACGCTGTTCCGCCGCGATCCCGGACTGATTCCGAAGATCCGGGCCCTGTACCGGCTGCGCCGGACCCGCCTGCGCGAGCAGCTGCGGCAGTACGACGCGGAGCACCGGCTGTTCGACCACATCTACCTCGACGACGACGCGACCATCTACAACTGGAGCCGGCTCAGACCCGGAGCCGACTGCTTCGAGGTGCTCGAGAAGACCGGAATCGCCGGTATCCCGGGCTCCACCTTCGGCTACTCGGACGACTACATCCGCTTCTCGGTCGGGATCTCGCCGATCAGCTTCGACGGGAGCCACCCACGGACGCATTGTGAGGCTGGACATGAACTGCACTGACGTACCCACGAACTTCAACTGGAACAGCGACGAGAACCCGATCGCCCCGATGCCGGCCGCGATCCCCGCCGAACCGCCACCCGAGGCGGCCGCCCGGACGGTGCTGCTGTCCGAGTGCCTGCGCGACGGCCTGCAGGGCGTCCCCCGGTACCCGTCGACCGATCTGATGGTGCGCTACCTGCATCTGCTGGACGACTTCGGCATCCGGCAGGCGACGGTCGGCATCTACCCGGGCAACGCGGACTCGCTCGACTCCGCGATGAAGGAACTGCTGGCCCGGATGCGCGACGAGGTCCCGTCGATCGTGCCGACGGTGCTGTCACTGTGCACGGACGACTCGCTGAAGTGGACCGCCCAATGCCGGCAGATCCACCCGGCACTGGAGTCCCTGGTGTTCATGGGCACCGCGCCGTCGCGGCGGCTCGCGCAGGGCTGGGGCATCGCTTTCGTACTGGACAAGCTCGGTACGTACATCCGCCGTACGACCGATCTGGGTATCCCGGTAATTGCCGGCACCGAACACACCACCCAGACCTGCCCCGAGGAAGTACGGGCGATCCTGAACGCGCAGGTGGCCGCCGGGGCGTACTGCATCGCGCTCGCGGACACGATCGGCGTCATCCGGCCGCTCGGCACGTACCGGCTGGTGTCGTTCGTCCGGCAGGAACTGGAGGACATGGGCAGGCCGGAAGTGCGACTGGACTGGCACGGGCATCGTGACACCGGCAACGCACTGGCGAACGCGATGGCCGCGATCTCCGCCGGGATCGACCGCGTCCACGTGGTGTCCCGCGGCGTCGGCGAGCGCTCCGGCAACGCCGCGCTCGAAGAGGTAGTGCTCAACCTGGCGGCGATCCAGCAAGAAGCCGGCCTGCCGGTGCCGTGGAAGCTGGACCGGCTGCTCGAACTGATCTCCTTCTACCAGGACATGGTCGGCGTACCCACACCCGAGCACGGCGTACTCGGCCGCCGGTACAGCCACACCTCGTCCGGAATCCACGCCGACGCGATCCTCAAGGCGCACGGCCTGGCCGACAACGCCCGCGCGGACCAGGACTTCGTCCTCGAGACGAAGCTTCGGGAGATGGCCCGCACGGTGTACTCGGCCGTCGATCCCGCCACGATCGGCGGCGTCCAGTCGGTCGGTGTCAGTCCGTGGAGCGGACACAGCACGGTCAAGCTCGCGTACCTGAACAGCGGCCGCGATCCGCGCGAGCTGACGCCGGCGCTGATCGAGCGGGTCCTTGCCCGCGCCAACGAACTCGGCCGGGAGCTGACCCCGGCCGACCTGGAAGCCTGCTACCGCGAAGGCTGCTATCACGAAGGAGGGACGATTCATGAAGTCCAGTGACCGGCCGCGGACGATGTTCGACAAGATCTGGGACACCCATCTGGTCCGGGACGTACCCGGCGAGATCCCGATGCTGTACATCGACCGGCACCTCACCCACGAGGCCACCTCGCCACAGGCCTTCGCCGGGCTCCGGGTCCGCGAACTGCCGGTGCACCGGCCGGAAACCGTGGTCGCCGTCGTCGACCACAACGTACCGACGCTGCCCGGGCGCCGGTTGATGGACGTCGTCGACCAGCCGAGCGTGCTCTGCATCGAGACGATGGCGGAGAACGCGCGCGACTTCGGCGTCACCTTGCTGGACATGGACCACGACGACCAGGGCATCGTCCATGTGATCGGTCCCGAGCTCGGGCTTTCGTTGCCGGGGACAACGCTGGTCTGTGGCGACTCGCACACGTCCACGCACGGCGCGCTGGGGATCTTCGCGATCGGCATCGGGACCAGCGAGGTCGAGCACGTGCTCGCCACCCAGTGCCTGCTGCAGCACAAGCCGCGGACGATGAACATCTCGATCGAGGGACGGCTTGCCGACGGGGTGTCCGCCAAGGACATCGCGCTGGCATTGATCGGCCGGCTCGGCACGGACGCGGGGACGAACCACGTCATCGAGTTCACCGGGTCGGCCGTACGGGGGCTGTCGATCGAGGGCCGGATGACGCTGTGCAACATGGCGATCGAGGCCGGCGCCCGGGCCGGCATGGTCGCACCGGACGAGCGCACCATCGAGTACGTCCGCGGCCGCAGGTTCGCGCCCGCGGGCGAACTGTTCGAGCAGGCCGCGGCGCAGTGGCGGGAGCTGGCCGCCGACCCCGGGGCGGCGTACGACGTCGTACACCAACTGGACCTGGCGGACCTGGCGCCGCAGGTCACCTGGGGCACCAACCCGGGCATGGTCACGGGCGTGACCGGGACCGTACCCGACCCGGAGACGGAGAGCGATCCGGAGGTACGCGCCGGGGTGCGGCAGGCGCTCGAGTACATGGGGCTCCAGGCCGGGCAGCGGATTCAGGACATCGGTGTGGACACGGTGTTCATCGGGTCGTGCACGAACTCGCGGCTCGAGGACCTGCGGACCGCCGCCGGGCAGGTCAAGGGACAGCGGGTCGCGGACGGGCTGCGCGCGATCGTCGTACCGGGGTCGATGAACGTCCGCCGGCAGGCCGAGGCCGAAGGGCTGGCCGACATCTTCCGCGACGCCGGCTTCGAGTGGCGGGCGGCCGGCTGCAGCATGTGTATCGCGATGAACGGCGACCGGCTGTCCGCCGGCGAACGCTGCGCGTCGACCAGCAACCGGAACTTCGAAGGCCGCCAGGGCCGCGGCGGCCGGACCCATCTGGTCAGCCCGGCGACCGCGGCGGCGACCGCGGTCGCCGGGCACTTCGCCGACGCCCGCCAGCTGTGGTGGAAGGAGATCCGGTGATGAAGGAGTTCAGCACCCACGAAGGCCTGGTCGCGCCGTTGCCGCGGGCGAACGTCAACACCGACGACATCATCCCGGCGCGGTACCTGAAGTCGATCCGGCGGACCGGTTTCGCGGTCGGGCTGTTCGGCAACTGGCGGTACCTCGCGGACGGGGTGACTCCCGACCCCGCGTTCGTACTGAACCAGACGCGTTATGAAGGCGCCAGCATTCTGGTCGGTGGCGACAACTTCGGTTGCGGGTCGTCGCGGGAACACGCGCCTTGGGCGTTGAACGAGTACGGGTTCCGGTGCATCGTCGCGCCCGGGTTCGCCGACATCTTTCACAACAACTGCTTCAACAGCGGGATCCTGCCGATCACGCTGGACGTGGCGGAGATCGACGTACTGGTCAAGTCGCTCGATGTTCCCGGCGCGCGGTGGTTCGTGGATCTGCCGGCACAAACGGTTTCGGACGGTGCCGGCAATACGTTTGCCTTCGGCATCGATGCGTTCAAGAAGCGGTCGTTGCTGGCCGGACTCGACAACGTCGACTGGTCGTTGTCACATCGCGGCGACGTGCTCGCGTACGAGGAACGCCGCCGGATTGAAGCGCCGTGGCTGTTTTCCTGATTTTTGTGCAACCCGACAAATGGAGCAGACGCAATGGATGACACCGAGGTGAAGAAGGTTCTCGTCAACGACGAAGAGCAGTACTCGCTCTGGCCGGACTACCTGACCGTACCCGCCGGCTGGAAGGAAACCGGGGTGAGCGGGTCGAAGGACGACTGCCTGGCCTACGTGAACGAGGTCTGGACGGACATGCGCCCGCGCAGCCTTCGCGTCCAGATGGACGGCACCCAAACAGCCTAGGAGGGCACTTTCATGGACCGTCTCGTCGAACGTCTCAGCGCCGAAGGACAGGACATCGCCGTCGGCGGACCCGCGCCGTCGGTGGAGGAGTTCCACCATCGGCTGACCGAGCTCAAGTACGTGTTCCTCAAGTTCACCGGTACCCGCGGTGGTACCGACCTCGGCGTCCGCATCGACGACGCCACCGACCTCGGCACCGCCGACTTCACCACCGCGACCGGCAACGTCCACGTCGAGGGCACCCTGACCCTCAACTTCCAGCCCGTCCGCTGCATAGCCGACATAGACCTCACCACCCTCACCGGCACCGGCCACCTGACCCCCGTCGGCTGACCCCATAATCCGCCGCGGCCGGGACTCCCTCTCAGCAGCCCCGGCCGCGGCGCCTCACCCCACCCCGCACCCCAACCCAACCCCACACCCCCTCCCTCCCGCCCGCGGCCCGCCCGCCCGCGGCCCGCCCGCCTGCCCGCCTGCCGCCTGCCTGCTGCCTGCTGCCTGCTGCCTGCCCGCCATTTCAGACGTTCACCTCTCAAATGCACCCTTCACCCCCCGCATGCGCCCGGTGAACGGGTACTGCGGGACGTTAACGCCTCAAATGGGGCAGGGGGTGAAAGTGGGGGCGGTAGGATTTGGTGGTTCTTGTAATTGTTGCAAGAGTTGTTTCGGAGGGTGACGTGGTTGAGATCGGGTCGTCGGCGTGGGTTGCGCGGACCGGGGGTGCGCTGGGCCCGGTGGACCAGGTGCGCTTCATCGTCCAGGCGATCGTCCACGAACTCAAGAGCCTCCGCTCGGGCGCGGGCGGCCGAGCGTGGCGCGGACGCTCACCGGACCTGACACTCGCCCCGGACCGGCTCCTTCCGGATACTCCGATCGCGCGGCACGTGAGCGCGTACGCGCAGGCGCTTCTGCCGGAGCCGTTGCTGCAGCATTCCCTGCGCTCGTGGATCTGGGCCGGCATGCTCGGCGACCTCGACCACCTCGCGTACGACAACGAACGCCTGTACGTCGCCGCACTCCTCCACGACGTTGCCTTGGTCAACCACCCAGGCCCCGACGCATCCTGTTTCGCGGTCCACGGGGCGGCCGTCGCACGTCAGATAGTTCGTGATGCAGGCGCGTCCGGACCCTTCGCCGACACCGTGGCCGACGCGATCGCGGCGCATTTCAACGTCACCGTACCCGTCTCCTGGGGCGCCGAAGCCCACCTCCTGCACGCCGGCACGCACCTGGATGTAGCCGGCACCCGACGCTCCGAGCTCGCCACATCCACTCTCACCGAGGTCCACGCACGAGCTCCGCGGACAGGTTTCGCCACCCACTTCCTCGCTGCCATGCAGCAGGAAGCCACCTCCCGAACCAACTCCCGGGCGGCCGTGCTGTGGCGTCTGGGAATGGGTCGCGCCATCCGCCGCCACGACCAGCGCTGCTAGCCGAAAGTACCCTCGACGCCGTACTTTCGGCCGGTACTGTGCGCGCGGCCGGTTCCGTACTCTGGCCACATGCAACTGGCGAGAAGAGCTACCGACTGAACCGGGGCCGGCGATGGCGCTTGCGCTGGCTGTCCTGGTCGGGTCTGCCATCGCCACCCTGCCTCGGCTTCAAGCCATCGTGATCGCAGCCGGTGGTGCCATGGGGCGGTCGCGTTCATCCTGAAAGACGCTGGTCCGGCTGCTGCGCCGGCTGACGCCGGATGCGACCACGGCCCGGCGCGCCCGGAAGCCGTTGTCCGATCGGGAGGTGGAGGTGGTTCAGGCGGTCGGCCGCGGCCGTACCAACCACGAGATCGCCGCCGACCTGTTCATCTCACTGAGCACCGTCAAGGGCCACATCGCCGGCATCCAAACCAAACTCGGCGCCCGAAACCGCACCGAACTAGCAGTCTGGGCCTGGCAATCCGGCCTGCTCTGAACCAACCCGAACCAACCAGCGCCCCCGCCCTGGTAACCAACGAGTGCCCCGGCGAAGCGGCTCACCGGGGAGCCGCTTCGCCGGGGTGGATCAGAAGCCTCCGCTCGTTGTTCCCCCGCTGCCGGTCGCCGGGGTCACGAACGAGATGTTCGGATCGGGACCCCATTGGTCGGCGGTGGCTGGGTAGTTGGCCTCCTGCCGTTTGATGCACTTCCACTCGATGGTGGTGCTCGGCGGGAGGTTGGTGATCGTTCCGGTCCAGGTCGGGTACGACGTGGGCGCGAGCTTGACCGCGCTCGCCACCGACCACGCTCCGAGTTGCGGAGCGCCGCCGACCACGTACACGGACTGGCCGGACGTGGTCGTGCCGTTCGCGCAGCTGAAGGTCTTCGAGACGACCGCCTGGCCAAGGGTGAACGTGAAGGTCTTGGCCGTACTGACCGCCAGCGACGCCGACTTCGCCACGATGAGGTTGCCGCCGGCGTTGTACCAGCCGCTGGTCGCCGCGTCGAAGGCTGCCTTGTTCGCGTACTGCGTCAGCGCCGTCCCGTTCAGCGCGACCGCGGACGCCTGCGTGTCGGCGACCAGCTCCACCACATTGGACCGGGACGAAGGAGCACCGGTGTACGTACCGGATGCCGCCGCGATGCCGACCGTCGCCGTGCTGCCGGACACCTGCTGCGTCAGATCGGTGGTCCGCTTGCTACCGGACTGGTACCCGACCGTGCTGCCGTCGTCCTCGGCCAGCGTGAACGACGAGGCGGTCGAGTTGCCGTAGACCCGCGCGACCAGTTCGTTGCGCGTACTCCCGTCGGCCCGTTTGCCCTGCACGTTCATCGTCTGGTCGTCGACGTACATCTTCGGGATGATCGCGCCGGCCCGGGCGTACGCCGGGAGCTGGAACTTCCCGTTCCGCCACAGCGGTACGTTCGTCAGGGTCTGACCGGTGCTGACCGTCTTGGTGTTGGTGTAGTAGTCGAACCACGTCCCGGCCGGCAGGTACACGTCCCGCTGCCGTTGGTTGGCACCGGCAACTACTCCTACCAGCAGGTCCTTGCCGATCAGCTTCTCGTGGCCCATCTCACGGACGTTCGGATCGTTCTGGTACTGGTACACCAGCGGCGGCATCAACGGATCGCCGGTCGTGTACGCCTTGTGCGCCAGCGAGTAGTAGTACGGCGTGAGCTCGTACCGCTGCCGCAGGTTCGACAGGTTGCTGGGGACGTCGCCGATCGAGTCCGGCGCGGTCTTGGCGCAGTTGCACAGGTTCTCGGTGTGCGGCCGGATCGGTACGTCGAACCAGGCCGAGTTCGCGAACCACTGCGTGTACAGCTCGTTCAGGTCGCTGTTCAGCATCTCCCGGCGGAACCCGCCGATGTCCGACCCGAAGTAGTCGATCCCCGACATCGACATCTGCATCTGTACGTTCTGCTGCGACGCGAGCGCGGTCAGCTTCGAGCCGATGTCACCGGACCACATCGCCGCACCGGTCCGCTGCATCCCACCAGCACCCGATCGCGCCAGCATGAACGGCCGCTGCTGGACAGCATTGTCCGCGTACCCCTTGGCGATCCCGCGCGCCCACTCGAGGTTGTACAGGTTGTGGTAATCGGCGTGCGCATGCTTGCCGGCCAGCAGACCAGCGGTCCAGTCGTTGCTGTCGTACATCTCCGGCTCACCGAGGTCGAGCCAGTGCCCCATCACGCCGGCGTCGACCAGCGGCTGCCGCTGCGTGTTGTGCCAATACGTACTCGCGGCCGGCTGCGTCCAGTCGATCATGCCGCCGCGACCCCACCAGTCGTTCCCGGTCAGGTACGCCGGACTGCAACTGGAGCAGCCGGCCCGGATCAGGTACCCGGCCGATGCCATCGACGTGTGCTCGGGCAGGTTCTTCCCGATGTACGACTCCTCGATCGTCATCACGCCGACACCGTTGGTGTTCTGCAAGGACGCCAGCTTGGTCGCTGGATTCGGGAAATTGACCGGATCCCATTCGAGCGTACCCATCCGGGTGCTGTCCGACCCGGCGGTGACACCACCGAACCAGTTGACATCCAGCATCACGCCGTCGGTCGGGAACTTGTTCGACCGCAGACTCGCGAGCGTGGTGTCGATTTCGTTCCAGTTGTCGTAACCGTACTCCGACATCCACAGCCCGAATGCCTTCTTCGGCGGTACCGGCGGCCGGCCGGTCAGCTCCAGGTAATCCTTGCGCAGATCCGGAAGATCCGGCCCGGACATCACGTACCAGCGGAGCTGATCACCCCAGGTGTCCATCGTCCACGGGTCGCCGGTCAGATCCCATTGCTGCTTGTAGACCTGGTCGACGAACATTCCGTAGTTCGCATTGTTCGCGCCGACCGCGAACAGCACCGGAATCTGCGTGTTGCCGACCGGCCCGTTGTCGGTGTCGTACACCATCGCGTTGCCGTAGTTCCCACCCGGCGTACGCTGCCGGCCGACCCAGTCGCCGTCAGCGCTTCCGCCCATGAAGAACTGCTCCCCCAGCCCGTACGCGTTCTGCATCGAGGACTTGGTGAAGCTCAGCCCCTTCCAGGCCTGGCTCAGGTTGCGCGGACACGTTGTGTTGAGCAACAACTGCGGCGTACGCGTGGTGTCGTACACCGTCGCGCACAACGTCGTCGTATTGACATCGACCTTGAGACCGGGCGTGGTCAGTACGCCACCCGACTGAGTCAGACTCGTCGGTCCGGAATAGTTGGTTTTCGCGATCTGGGTGGTGGTGAACAACGGCGACCCCGTACCAGGCCCGCTCCCGGTACCCATTTCGAAATGCACCAGATCGTCGTCGAGGAACTCCACCACCAAATAGTTGCCTCCGGCCAAGAACTGCACCCGCTGAACGACCGCCTGCGCGGTTTGGGTCGGTAGCACGACCAGGAGTGGAAGCAGCAGGATGAAAGCAGCGATTCGTTTCATGGTCGCGCCACCGTCACGTTGTCGAGATTGATCCCGCCGGACGCGTAGAGCGCCTTGATCACCCGTCTACCCGCGGTCAGACTGGTCGTCAGCGTCGCGGTCCCCCAGGTGTCCCAGTTACCGGTGCTTGGCAGGTTGAGCGTGCCGACCGTGACCCCGTCGACCTGGATCGTCCGGGTCGCGGCGGTCGCCGCACCGTTCGCGTACCGGAACTTCAGGACGTGCGAACCGGTCACGTCGGCCTGGGTGTCGACCGAGACCGCGTCACCCGCGGTTTCGAAGCCGTCGACGAAACCCGTCCCGGTGTAGCCCGCGTGGTCGGTGTTGGTCGTCGTACCGGTGTTGGTCCCGAACTCGGCCTCGTACGCCGCCTTGTCGACCCCGTTCAGCACGACCGACCGCGCCGTCGTACCCGACGCGGTCTTGACCAGCGTGAGCTGCTGGACCGGGTCCCAGTACCAGCCCTCGGTCGCCGACTGCAGCGCGGCCAGCGTGGCGTGCGCGGTCATCGTGACCCCGTCCTTGGTCACGCTCGACGGCTTCGACGAGGCCACCTGCAGCGTGCTCTTGGTGCTCAACGGCGGGACGCTGACCGTGACCTGGTGCCCGGCGAAGTTCTCCGTCGAGGTGACGGTCCGGGTCTGGTTCGCCGAGTCCTCGAAGTACCCGTAGCTCGTGGTGCCGGACGGATAGATGCGGAAGGCAAGATTTGTGTACGTGTCGACACTGTTGCCGATGTTCCCGCCGAGTTCGTAGTTCGCGTTCAGGTTCAGCGGGACGATCGCGCCCGCCTTCGCGTACACCGGGATCGTGCCGGTTCCGGCGTTGTACACCTTCGTCCCGGCGCCCTGCGCGCGGCCGCCGTTCCAGAAGTCGTACCACTCACCCGCCGGCAGGTACACGTTCTTGCTGGTCGCGCCCTGTGTGGTGATCGGTGCCACCAGCAACTGCCGGCCGAACATGTACTGCTGGTCCTGCGCCGCCGCGGTGGTGTCGTTCGGGTACGCGACGCTCATCGCCTGCATCATCGGCAGCCCGGTCGTCGACGCGTTCTTCGCCTCGGTGTACAGGTACGGAACCAGATTCATCCGGGTGTTCGCGAACTTGCGGAACGTCGGCACCACACTGGTGTCGCCGGTCCGTGCCTGCACGTTCCACGGCGTACGCGCCTCGGACGGGCTCGGGTTCGACTTCTCCGAGTGGTACTGCATGATCGGCGCGAAGGTCGCCTGCGCCGCCGACCGCAAATACAGCTCACTGCTCGGGAACGTACCGGTGAAGCCGGCCAGGTCCCACGACCAGAACGGCACGCCGGACTGCCCGGCGCTCTGACCAGCGCGTACGGCCTGCTGGAACGCGTCGAACGTGGACGCCTGGTCGCCGGCCCAGAAGATCGAGTTCGCCTGCGCGCCCGACGTACCGCCACGACTGAACAGCGTGCCCTGGCTGCCCTTCTTCGTCTGGACCAGGTCGTTGTACGCCCGGGTGTACTCGTTCGGGTACGCGTTGTGCAGCTCGTCGCCCTTCTTGCCGCTCGCGCTCGTCACGTTGCGCCCGAACACCGCCTCACTGCCATCGGTCTTCAACCCGTCGATCCCGATGTCGTCGAAGAGGTACGCCCGCTTGCTCATCCACCAGTTCGACGCGGCGGTGCTGGTGAAGTCCGGCACCGTACTGTTGCCGAACCACTGACCCGCCGGAATCCGGTACGGCCCACCGGCGCCATCACCGAGAACGTAGCCCTGGGCAACGGCGTAGTCGCGGTCGTTGATGTGCTGTTGCGGTGGAGTGGCTGGGTTTGTGTCGAACTCCTGTTTCAGCACCGGGATCTGCCAGAGCACCATCTTCACGCCCTGGTTGTGCGCGGCCGTGACCATCGCCTTCGGGTCCGTCCATTCGCCACCGGCCGGGAACGACAGGTCGGAGTACGTGAGCGCCTGACTGCCCGGCTTCGGCGTGTACGTTGCCCCGTGCCACAAGTAGAACGTTGCCTCGTCACTCCATTGCTCCAGCACCATCGCCGTGTGCGGGATGTTGTTCGAGGTCATGTTCCCCAGCTCGGCGGTCACCTCGGCCTGGGTGTTCCACTCGTTGGCCGAACCCCACAAACCGAACGCCCACTTCGGCGGCAGCTTCGGCCGCGCGGTCGTTGCCGTGTACTGGTCGACGATCTCGGCGCGGGTACCGGTGAAGAAGTAGTAGTCAGCCGTCGAGGCAGCCGCGCCGCCGGTGTCGACGGTGAAGCCGGCCATGTCGCTGAGGTACGTGCACAGGTTGAAGATCGAGTAGCGCGTGCTCGGTACGTAGATGCCGTAGCCGGCCGAGTTCGTGTAGAACGGCACGCTCAGATACGTGCGATGCGTCGGCCCCTGGTCCTGGTACTGGTTGTAGACGTAGTTATGGACATCCTTACCGCGCTGGTCGAGGGCGTCGTACCGCTCGCCGAGCCCTTCGAAGCGCTCACCCGCCGGGCTCAGCCAGTGATCCTCGATCTTGGTGACGCTCGAACCGCCGTCACTCGCCCAGCCGGTGTTCCGGAAGGTCGCCGGATCGTACTGCCGCGCGATCAGCGTCGTCCCGTCCCCCTTGTAGACGGCCACGCGATACGGCGACTTCTGGATCTTCACCACGACCTTCGTGGTCGCGAGCGTCAGCGTCGACGCGCTGTCGGTCACCGTGTACGAGGTGCTGCCGGTGATGTTCAGCCCGCTGCCCTTCGGCGCGACCTGAACGTGGAACCGGTCCAGCGCGGGGAACGCGAACCGGATCTTCGGCGTGAAACTCCCGGCCGTGTCGGTGGTGGTCACGTCCACGCTCGAGCCGTTGTTCACGAACCCGGTCACGTTGCCGGCCCCGCTGAACGACGTCACCGAGAACGAGAACGGGCCGCTCGACTTCTGGTTGGCCCCGTCCACATCGGCGTTGACCGTGTACGTGATCTGGTCGCCGCGGGCGAACGTACCGAGATTCAGCTTCCAGTACGTGTTGTTGCCACTGTTGTAGTCGAACGCGGCCCCGATCGGCGTCTGGTTCACGCCGTTCTTGGTCCAGGTGACCCACAGGGTCTGACCGCTGGAGATCGGCCAGGTGGTCGCCTTGATCTCGACGGCCTGACCGGCCATCGGGTCCCGCGGCGCGCGTTCGGTCGGTTGGGTGTTGTAGAGCTCGTCGGCGCCGTACGGCGCGTGGAACACCCCGGTGAGGGTGCCGGCCCAGGCCGGCGCCGGGGCGAACTGGAACAGGACGGCCGCGAGCACGACGAGCGCGGCGACCCACCTGTTTCTGGACATGACGGCATGACGCATCGACTGCCTCACTTCTGGTGATCCGGCCGGACGGGGCCGGGGGTCAGGTTCTCAGCTGGCGGAGCGTGCGGTCAGGGAAGGGCGGCCGGCCTCGTCCGGTCGCAGGTTCGGCTGGAAGAGCTCGCCCAGGAACAGGCCCGCGGCGCCGCGCGCCCAGGCCTCGTCGTCCCACTCGTCCACGACGATCTCCAGGTCTCGCTGAAGACCGTCGAAGACGGAACTGCGCAACATCGCGTCGAAGCCGGGCCGGATCAGTTCACCGGCCCGCGTCCCCTCCCCGGCGAGGACGACCAGCTTCGGGTTCAGGAGGTTGACCAGGTTTCCGACGGCCGTCCCCAGGGTCCGGCCGACTTCGTCGAACACGGCGCGGGCGCCGGCATCACCGGCCCGCGCCAGCGCGGCAGCGTCGTCCAGCGTGCGCTGCCCGGTCCGGGCCAGAATCGCCGGCCCACCGATCACCGCCTCCAGACAACCGCGGCCGCCACACGCGCATTCCGGGCCATCGGCAACTTTCAGGTGGCCGAACTCGCCCGCGCCACCACCGGCGCCACGGTAGAGCCGGCCGTCCAGCACCATGCCCAGCCCGATACCGCGGCCGATGCTGACCACGGCCATGTCGGACACGCCACGGCCGGCGCCGAACCATTGCTCGTTCGCGACCAGGGTGTTGACGTCGTTGTCGACCACCACCGGTACGCCGAGCTTGTCCGCGAGCAGACCGGCGAGATCCACATCCCGCCAGTCCGCGTACGTCGCGTGCCGAACCACCCCGCCGGCCCGATCCACCACACCGGCCAGGCCGACCCCGACGCCGTACAAGGGGGCCGACTTCGGCCGGAGGCCGCGGACCAGTTTGGTGATGACACGAACCACGGTCGGTACGTCATCGGCCGGTACTGCCGCGGTCGCCCTGGCGACGATGCCGGCGTTCAGGTCCGTACGGACGCCGATCACGCGGGTCTCGGTGACTTTGATGCCGATCACGAAACCCGCATCTGCCTTCAGCGCGAGCAGGACCGGTTTGCGTCCTCCCCCGGACAGCGCGGTTTCGCGCTCCTCGACGACACCGCGCCGCAGCAGCTCGGCGACGATCTCGGAGACGGTCGGCAGACTCAGGCCGGTCCGTTTGGCCAGCTCGGTCCGCGACAGCAGGCCGCCGCGCAGCTCGGCAAGCAGCAGCGAGGAATTGATCTCCCGGATCAGTTCCTTGCTGCCCACCCGGACCGGCTGCATGCGGTCACTTCCTAAGGTCACCGAAGTAAGTGCCGGGACCGTATCCCCGCCGAGCGGCACCGGTCAAGACCTCGGCACTCTTGACAACCCCTCGCCCACCTGCTTACTTTTCTACTAAATTTAGTGGCAAAGTAAGTCGGAGGCAGTTCGTGAGTGGTGTCAGTCCCAGGGGTGAGTTGGTGCCGGCGGGCATTGTCGCCCTGCTCGGTACCCGCGGGCCGACGTCGCGGACCGCGATCGCCCGCGACCTCGGGCTCAGTCCCGCCACCGTCACCCAGGTGACCAAGGACCTGATCGCCCGCGGCATCGTCGAGGAGCTCGAATCGGTCCCCTCCAGCGGTGGCCGGCCGGCCCGGCTGCTCGGTCTGGCCGGACGGGCCGGGGTCGCGCTCGGCGCGAAGGTCACCGCCGATCACGTCGCGGTGGTGACGGTCGAGCTGGACGGCAGCGTCCGGTCCAGCAGCTCGCACGACTTCGACCCGGGCGCCACCGGCGCGCTGGACCGGCTCGGGCAGATCCTCACCACCGAGGTCGCGGCCCTCGACGGCGAGCTCCTCGGCGTCGGCGTCGGCGTACCGGGATCGGTCGACGCCCAGGCGTCCGGCATCGTCGACGCCCCCACCCTCGGCTGGCGTGCCGCCCAGGTCGGACCGATCCTCCGGCAAGCGGTCGGTACGCCGGTGCTGGTCGACAACGACGTGAACACCCTGGCCGCGGCCGAACGGTTGTACGGGATCGGCCGCGAGCACTCGTCCTACCTGGTCGTCACCATCGGCCGCGGGATCGGCTGCGGAATGGTTGTCGACGGCACCATCTACCGCGGCGCGAACGGCGGCGCCGGCGAGATCGGCCACCTCCCCGTCTGGGACACCGGAGCCGAGCTGCCGCGCTGCACCTGCGGTTCGACCGGATGCCTGGAGGCGTACATCGGCGCCGACGCGGTGCTCCGTACCGCCCGCGACCGCCGCATCATCGGCCGGCGCGACACCCTCGCCGAACTGTTGCAGGCAGCAACCACCGGCGACGAACAGGCCCGCGCCGTGTACGCGGAAGCGGGCGAGCTTCTCGGCCGCGCATTGGCCGGAGTGATCCACACGGTCGACCCGGAAGTCGTCGTGCTGCTCGGCGAAGGCGTGGACGCCTGGGAGTTCTGGCAGACCGGCTTCGAACCGTCGTTCCGCAGATCGTTGCTCCCGGCCCGTAAAGGCGTGCCCGTGGCGGTCGAGCCCTGGACCGAAGATCAGTGGGCTCGGGGCGCGGCGTCGCTCGTACTCGCCTCCCCGTTCGACTCCGCCGGCAACGGCGGCGAGCAAGGCCGGCTGGTACGCGCCCGGCTCGGAGCATCATGAGTACGCCGACGCTGACCCGGCCGTCGGCCCGGCGGAGTGCACCGCGGCAGTCCCGGCCAGGTCGACGGGCGCAGGGCTGGAAGAAGCTCGGCTGGGTGCTGTTCTTCCTGCTGCCGAGCGCGATCCCGCTGACCGTGTTCACGCTGGTGCCGATGGTGTCGAGCCTCTGGGTCAGCCTGCACAAGTGGAACCTGATCTCGCCGATGCAGTGGGTCGGGCTGGACAACTACACCAACCTGCTCAGCGATCCGATGACGCGCCGCGTCTTCCTGCACACCCTGATCTACGTCGCCGGATACCTCCCGTTGGTGTACGCGGGTGGGCTCGGGCTGGCGCTCGTCCTCAACCAACGGCTGAAAGGCCGGGCCTTCCTGCGGGCCACGTACTTCCTGCCCGTCGTCACCAGCTGGGTTGTCGTCGCGCTGGTCTGGAAGTGGTTGCTCAATCCCGCGAACGGTCTGGTCAACCAGATCCTGGGCGCGCTCGGCCTCGGGCAGCCCGGGTGGTGGACCGATCCGCATTGGGCGCTCCCCGCGGTCATCCTGTCGTCGGCCTGGAAGGACCTCGGGTTCGTGATGGTGATCCTGCTGGCCGGTTTGCAGGCGATCCCGTCCGACGTCCACGAGGCCGCGCTGGTGGACGGGGCCAACGGCTGGCAACGGTTCTGGCGGATCACGCTGCCGCTGCTGTCACCGTCGACGTTCTTCGTGGTGGTGATCTCACTGATCAACGGCTTCCAGGTGTTCGACCAGGTGTACGTGATGACCGCCGGCGGCCCGTCCGGATCGAGCCAGGTGGTGGTCGGGCAGATCTACGACCTGACCTTCCGGTACGGACGCGCCGGTGAAGCGTCCGCACTGTCCTGGATCCTGTTCGCGGTGATCCTGGTGATCACGGTGTTCCAGATCCGCGGCCAGCGGAAGTGGGTGCACTATGCGTAGGTTCTGGCTGTACGCGGCGGTCCTGATCGGCGCGGCCGTGATGCTCTTCCCGTTCCTGTGGACGGTGATCACGTCGATCACGCCCGAAGGTTCACTGGCCGACGGTCCGAAGCTGATCGTGCACAACCCGACGCTGGACGCGTACCGGACGTTGCTGGACGCGATGCCGATCTGGCGCATCCTGATCAACTCGCTGCTGATCGCGGGCGCCTCCACGGTGCTCCAGCTGATCACCGGATCGATGGCGGCGTACGGGTTCGCGCGACTGCACTTCCCGCTGAAGAACGTGGTCTTCGGCTGCTACCTGGCCACCCTGATGGTGCCACTGCAGGTGCTCGTCGTACCGCTGTTCATCGAGATGAAGACACTGAACCTGCAGGACACGTACTTCGCACTGCTCGCGCCGACGATCGCGTCCGCGTTCGGGGTGTTCCTGCTCCGGCAGGCGGTCACCGCCGTACCGACCGAGCTGGACGAGGCCGCGACCATCGACGGCGCGGGGCATCTGCGGATCTTCACCACCATCGTGCTGCCGCTGATCCGGCCGGCGCTCGCGACCGTCGCCGTGTTCGCGTTCATGGGCAGCTGGAACAGCTTCCTCTGGCCGCTGGTGGTGATCCGGTCACCGGAGTTCATGACGCTGCCGCTCGGGCTGTCCACGCTGCAGGGTCAGTTCACCACCCAGTGGGACGTCGTGATGGCGGGCTCCGTCGTCTCCATCGTCCCGATCGCTGTCGTCTACCTGCTCGCGCAGCGCCACATCATCGCCGGTGTCGCCCACACCGGAATCAAGTAACTCCTACCAAGTAGCTCCGCATCAAGTGAAGGGAAAGTCGCCAATGCGCATTCTCAGGTTCGCGGCCGTCGGTGTGACCGTCGCGCTTGCGCTGACCGCCTGTGGGCAGGGCTCGGCCACCAAGGAGGCCGCGGCACCGGACGGGAAGGCAGTGGTGCGGTACATGAACTTCTCGTCCAACGACGGGCACGAGAAGGACCTGACCGCGATCGTGAACGCGTTCCAGACCGCGAACCCGGACATCACGGTCCAGGTCGAGACGGTCCCGTACGCCGACTACTTCACCAAGTTGCAGACCGCTGTCGCTGGTGGCACCGCGGCCGACGCGTTCGAACTGAACTACGAGAACTTCGTGACGTACGCGAAGAACGGCTCGCTGGCCGAGCTGAAGGACGTCGACGGTGCCGTGTACAAGCCGTCGTTGTACAGCGCGTTCAGCTCCGACGGTAAGCAGTACGGCGTCCCCGAATCGTTCTCGAACGTCGTGCTGTTCTACAACAAGACGCTGTTCAAGCAGGCCGGCGTGGCCGCGCCGACGGCCGACTGGACCTGGAAGGACGAGCAGGCGGCGGCCACCAAGCTGACGAACAAGGCGACCAAGACGTGGGGCGACTACCAGCCGGTGTCGTACAACGAGTTCTACAAGGTACTAGCGCAGAACGGTGGCGAGTTCCTGAACGCCGATCGGACCGCTGCCACGTTCAACTCTCCGCAGGGCGTCGAGGCGGCGAACTTCCTGGTCGGGAAGGTCGGTAAGACGATGCCGACCGAGGCGGACGGTGCCGGCACGCCGGACTTCGACTCGAAGCTGTTCAAGTCCGGGAAGCTGGCGATGTGGCACACCGGGATCTGGATGTTCTCGGCGCTCGCGGACGCGAAGTTCGACTGGGACGTCGTGGTCGAGCCGGGGAACACGAAGAAGGCGTCCGCGATGTTCGCGAACGGGCTGGTGGTGAACGCGGCATCGAAGAACGCGACCGCGGCGCAGAAGTGGATCACGTACCTGTCGTCCTCCGACGAGACGACGAAGACCCGGCTCGCGTCGTCGTGGGAGCTGCCGCCGATCGCCGACGAGAGCAAGCTGAAGTCGTACCTCGACCAGCCGAAGCCGGCCAACCGCGCGGCCGTCTTCACCGCGCTCGAGTCCCCGGTCCTGCCGCCGGTGATCGAACGCCAGCAGGAAATGCAGGACGCGGTGACCCAGGAACTGACCGCGGCCGCCGCCGGCCGGAAGACGGTGGAGAAGGCCCTGGCCGACGCCCAAACCAAGGTGAACGGCCTGTTGAAGAAGTGATCGCATCGGACGTGGATCTCAACAGACTGCGTGAGCTGGCCGAGTACAGCCACGCTGTCATCACCAGGTTCCAGGACGAGGGCGGTGCCTATCCGGCGGCGCCCACGTTCTCCGCGTACAAGGGGTATGCGTGGTTGCGGGACGGTGGATTTACCGCGGAAGGCATCTCTCGGTACGGGGACGTCGGTTCGGCGAACCGGTTTCATGACTGGGTGGATCGGGTGCTGGCCGGGCGGCGGGGGCAGGTTGACGAGTTGTGCGGGCAGGTGCGGCGGGGTGAGCAGCCGGACGAGTCGGCGATGTTACCGACTCGGTTCACCTTCGACGGGAGAGACGGGTCCGACCCGTGGTGGGACTTCCAGACCGACGGGTACGGGATCTGGCTGTGGTCGGTGGTCACGCACGCGAACCGCCACAACCTCGACCTCGAACGCTGGCGCGCCGGCATCGACGTGGCGGTCGACTACCTGCTCGCCTTCTGGGACCGCCCCTGCTACGACTGGTGGGAAGAACACGTCGAGCACCGGCACGTATCCACCCTCGGCGCGATCCACGGCGGCCTGACCGCGATCGCGCCGCACACCTCCGCGCCGGTCCTGGAAGCCGCCGACCGCATCCGCGCGCTCGTCGCCGCGGAAGGCACCCAGAACGGCCACCTGACGAAATGGCTGGGCACCACGGCCGTCGACGGGTCACTCCCGTCCTGCGTCGTACCGTTCGGACTCGTCTCCGGTGACACCGCCGCCGCGACTCTGGCCGCGGTAGCCCGCGACCTGGACGCGGACGGCGGCGTACACCGATTCACCGCCGATGTGTTCTACGGCGGCGGCCAATGGATCCTGCTCTCCGCGCTCCTCGGCTGGAACCTGGCCGTCGCGGGCGACACCGCGGGCGCCTGGCGGTACTTGCGCTGGATCGCCGACCAGGCAACCCCGGACGGCGATCTCCCGGAGCAGGTCCCGCACCACCTGCTCCATCCAGGATCACGCGCCGAGTGGCTTGCCCGCTGGGGCACCGTCGCGACCCCGCTGCTCTGGTCGCACGGCATGTACCTGATCCTCGCCGACGAGCTCGGCATCCTGCCCTCGAACCTCACCGACAAGGCCTGACATGATCACCCATCGCCCGCACGGCATCGAGCACCCGTACGCCACCTCGCCCGACCAGCGCGTCCCCGTTCTCCCGCTGGCCGGCGAGCCGGTACGCCTGGGCGTCGTCGCCTCCCCGGACGTCACCTCGATCGTCTGCGACTGGGGCACCATCACGCTCGACCTCTCCCCCGGCCACGGCAACGGCGCGGACGCCGCGGCGCTGGCGGGCGGCGAGGGCCATCTGAGCGAGGCGCAGGCGAAGTCCCTCGGCGCCGACGGCGGCTGGTCGGTGACCACCCCGCCGGTGACCGAGCCGATCCGGTACCGCTTCCGTACCGACAACGAGACCACCGAATGGTTCGACCTCTCCCCCGCGTCCTGGGTGCCGGACGCCGGCCAGGTACGCGGCGGCGAGGACCGAGTGCGCGACGTCGAATGGCTGGTGTCAGCCGCCGGAGTGCACCGGGCGAGGTTCGTCCTGCCGTTGCAACCGGACGACCACCTCGTCGGGTTCGGCGAACGGTACGACCGGCTCGATCAGCGCGGTCAGGAGCTCGACGCGGTCGTCTTCGAGCAGTACAAGGCGCAGGGAAAGCACGGGCGTACGTACTTGCCGATGCCCTTCGCGCACGTGGTCAACGGCGGCTGGGGCTTCCATGTGCGTACCTCAAGGCGCACGTGGTTCAGCTCGGACCGCGACGCGCTGACGGTGGAAGTTGCCCTGAGCGACGAACCGATCGTTGACCTCGGCATCTATGAAGGCACCCCGAACGAAGTACTTACCGCTTTCCTGAGCGAGGTCGGACGCGCGGAAGAGCTACCCGACTGGGTGTTCCGGTTGTGGGCCTCCGGCAACGAGTGGAACACACAGGACCTGGTGATGGCCCGGATGGACGCGCATCGCGACCTGGACATCCCGGTCGGCGCGGTGGTGATCGAGGCGTGGAGCGACGAGGAGGGCATCACGATCTGGCGGGACGCGGAGTACGCGGTCACGCCCGACGGCAGCGCGCACAAGGCAGCCGGCTTCAGCTACCCGGCGGATGGTGCCTGGCCGGCGCCGAAGGCGATGATCGACGAGCTGCACGGTCGCGACATCAAGGTGATCCTCTGGCAGATCCCGTTGCAGAAGAGCGAGTTCAGTACGGGTCAGGTGGCCGCCGACGCGGAGGCGATGGTGCGTGACGGGCACGCGGTCCTGGAAGCGGACGGTACCGCGTACCACAACCGTGGTTGGTGGTTCCCGAAGGCACTGATGCCGGACCTGTCCGTTCAGCGTACGCGGGACTGGTGGACGGAGAAGCGCCGCTACCTGGTCGAGGACTTCGACGTCGACGGGTTCAAGACCGACGGCGGCGAGCACGCCTGGGGCCACGACCTCCGGTACGCCGACGGGCGCCGCGGTGCCGACGGCAACAATCTCTTCCCGGTGCACTACGCCAAGGCCTTCGGCGACCTGCTCCGCTCGGCCGGCAAGGCGCCGGTGACGTTCTCCCGGGCCGGGTTCACCGGCTCACAGGCGCACGGCGTGTTCTGGGCCGGCGACGAGGACTCCACCTGGGCGGCGTTCCGGTCGTCGATCACCGCCGGTCTGACCGCGGCGTCCTGCGGCATCGTGTACTGGGGATGGGACCTGGCCGGTTTCTCCGGCCCGGTCCCCGACGCCGAGCTGTACCTGCGCGCGACCGCCGCGTCGACGTTCCTGCCGATCATGCAGTACCACTCCGAGTTCAACCACCATCAGCGTCCACTCCGGGACCGGACCCCGTGGCACGTCGCCGAAACCACCGGCGACGATCGGGTCATCCCGGTCTTCCGCGCGTACGCGACGCTTCGCGAACAGCTCGTCCCGTACCTGACCGAGCAGGCGAAACGGACGATCAGTACCGACCGCCCGTTGCTCCGGCCGCTGTTCTTCGACCACCTCGACGACCCGGAGATCTGGAACCACCCGCACCAGTACCTCCTCGGCGACGAGCTCCTCGTCAACCCGGTCCTCGAACCGGGCGCGACGACCTGGACCACGTACATCCCCGCAGGTACCTGGTACGACGTGTGGACCGGCGACCAGGTACCGAACGGCCTGGTGACCCGCGAGGTACCACTCGAAGTGATCCCGGTCTACACGCGTAACCCCGACCTCGACGTCTTCCGTTAACGACTCTGCAGCTGGGCCTCGTACTCGGAGCGCATCGCGTCACCGCCGCCGGATCGCCACGACTTCACCAGGTCGTCGAGCGTGGCGATCGGCTTGCGGCCCTGCACGATCTCTTTCACGCCGTTGCCGAATGCCTTGTCGATCGTGGCGTTCTTGGTCGCGTTCGTGTTCGAGAACAGTCCGACCGTCGGGTTGACCGCCACCTTCGCGAGTACCTTCGTCTGGTACGCGTGCTGGACGTCCGCGTCCTGCGGCCGGCCCGGTTGGTAGATGACTGCCGGCGCGTCCGCCAGGTAGCGGATCGGCAGGGCCGTGTTGGTCAGACCGGATGCCGTCAGCGTCGGGTCACCGCTGGCGTTGACGGTGTGATCGACGCCTTCCTTGCCGAACAGCCGGTAGACGTACTCCTCGGTGCCGAACGGAGCGGCCAGCCAGTTCAGCATCCGCAGGATCAGCTCGATCTTCTTCGGATCGCTCTGCTGCTTCAACGCGGTCATCGAATAGGTGCCGCTGCCTTGCCACCACGGCGCGAGCGTGCCGCCCGTACGCGTGTAGATCGGCATCAGCCCGAGCTTGAACTTCGGGTTGCTCGCGCCACTCTGGATGTACGCGTTCCAGCCGAGGTAGCCGTCGATCGCGTTGATGGCGATCGTGCCGGCGTTGAACAGGTTCTTGAACGGAAGCTGATCCGAGAACGCGTCAGGATGCAGTACGCCGGCCGTCCACAACTGGGCCAGGTCGGAGATCCCCTGCTTGTACTCCTGGGTCTCGTACTGATGGGTGAGCCGCCCGCCCTCTTCGCGCCAGCCGTTCGGCGACTGGTTCATCATCTGCAGGAAGTCCCGTACATGAATCCAGTAGCCGAACGCCCAGCGCCGCGACTTCGGGTCGGTCAGCGCCTTCGCGGTCTCGGTCAACTCGGCCAGACTCTTCGGCTCCGGCGACACGCCCGCTGCCTCGAACAGGTCCTGCCGGATGAAGCTGTACAACTGCACCGCGCCGCGCGGGATGGGTACGCCGTAGATGCCGCCGTTGAACACGGCCGACTTCCAGGTCCGGGTGGGAATGTTGGCGAGGTTCGGGTACTTCTTGATCGCGTCCCCGGCCAGGTGCTCGTCCAGTCGCGTGAAGCGCTTGTCCAGCAGCGACGGCAGGTTCGCCACCGGGCGCAGCTGCAGGACATCGGGCAGCTCGTTGCCCGCGATCGTGGTGGCGAACTTCTGCTCGTAGTCCGCGGCCGCGACCATCTGCAGTTTCAGGTCGATCCCGAGCCGGTCGTTCAGGCCGGACCAGTAACTGTTCCGATCCAGGCCCGGCGGGACGGCGTAGAAGATGTTGCTCATCCCGCTGACCGTCTCGCCGCTCCCGGGCTTGTCCGGCACCGACTTCGGCCGCTCCTTCGGGAAGTGCCGGAACGCCGCCTCGACACCGGCGGCAGTCGCTGCCAGATCAGGGGTGATCCCGGTGTACGGGAGGTACGCCGGCAGCTTCACCTTCGTGTTCGACTCCGCCGAGTTGGCCTGCGCGCCGCCACCACTGCTGTTGCAGCCGGCAACTGACCCGACGCCGAGCAGCGCCGCGGCACCGCCACCGGCGGCGGCCAGAAACGACCGGCGCCCGATAGACCTGTCCATCACTTCCTCCTTGTTGAACGACCCCCGGTTGTACTCGACCGCCGAACTCTCAGCCGCCGGCCTCAGCCTTTGACGGCGCCGATCATGACTCCCTTGGCGAAATGTTTCTGCAGGAACGGGTAGACGATCAGGATCGGAACCAGCGCGACGACCAGGATCGCCATTTGCAGCGGGAGTTGCGGCGGCATCGCCTCCGCCCCGGCGCCGACCTGGTCACCCCCGATGGTTGTCTGGTTCACCACAAACGTCCGCAGTACCAGGGAAATCGGCCACTTGTCGGTGCTCTGGATGTAGAGCATCGCGTTGAAGAACGCATTCCAGTACCCGACCGCATAGAACAGGCCCATCACCGCGAGCACTGCTTTGGACAGCGGCAGCACGATCCGTACCAGGACCGTGGCGCTCGACGCGCCGTCGATCGCCGCCGACTCGAACAGCTCCGGCGGCAACTGCTGGAAGAACGCCCGCATCACCAGCACGTTGAAGGCGTTCACCATCACCGGCAGGATCAGCGACCACCATGAATCCAGCAGCCCCAACTGCTTCACCACGAGATAGCTGGGGATCAGGCCCGGACTGAACAGCACCGCGCCGAGTACGACCAGCACCATCGGCCGCGCGCCGAACGTACCGCGCCCGGACAGCCAGTACGCCAGTCCGGAGGTGGCCGTCAGCGAGAACAGCGTGCCGACGACCGTGACCGCGATCGAGATGGTCAACGCCCGCGTGACCACTCCCCCGGACAAGATCGCCTTGTACGCGCCGATCGACACCCCACCCGGCCACAGCACCATGCCGCCGCCCGAGGCGTCGATCGTCGGCTGATCCGCGAGCGAGGTGGCGATCACCGACCAGAACGGGACGATGACCAGCAGGACCGCGATACCCAGCGCGATCGACTTGACCAGCTGCACCAGGGGATTCGGCGGCTCCATCCAGATCGGACGTGTGCTCATTTCTGGTACACCCCCTGCTCGCCGAACAGATGAGCCAGCTTGTTCGCACCGATCACCAGCAGGACGCCGACCATGCTCTTCACCAGCCCGGCCGCGGTGGACATGCCCCAGTCGCCGCCGATGATGCCGTTGTTGTAGACCCAGGTGTCGAGCACTTCGCTCGAATCGGTCCCGACCGGGCCCTGCTGCAGGATGATCTGCTCGAAGCCGACCGACAGGCTGTCACCGAGCCGCAGGATCAGCAGCAGGATGAAGATCCCCTTCAGCGACGGCAACGTGATGTGCCACAGTCGCTGCCGCGCGTTCGCGCCGTCGACCGCCGACGCCTCGTACTGCTCCTGATCGACCTGGGACAACGCGGCCAGGAAGATGATCGTTCCCCAGCCCGCGTCCTTCCAGATCACCTGCGTGGTCAGCAGCGCCTTGAACAGTTCGGGTACGCCGATGATGTGGATCATCGGGAAGTCGTTCTGGACCAGGAACGTGTTCAGCATGCCGGCGTTGCCGAGCATCTGCTGGAAGATCGCGATCACGATCACCCAGGACAGGAAGTGCGGCAGGTACAGCACCGACTGGAGCAGTCGCTTCAGGCGCTCGCCGGCCAGGCTGTTCAGTAGCAGCGCGAGCGCCAGCGGGATCGGGAAGACGAAGACGGCCTGGACCAGCGTGAGGATGAGCGTGTTGACCAGCGCGTTCAGGAACTCGGGGTTGCCGTCCCAGAGGAACGAGAAGTTGCGCAGGCCGACGAACGGCGCGTCGTTGATGCCGAGGTACGGCTGGTAGTCCTTGAAGGCGATGATGTTGCCGAGCAGTGGCAGGTACTGGAACAGGATCAGCGCGATCGCACCCGGCAACCCGAGCGCCACCAGCACCTTGTCCCGCCGAAACTGCCGTAACCGCTGCACCCGCTGCTGCATTTCCCACCTCCTCGCCGGTCGATGCTGGGATGTTATTGAGCGCTTGCCGGGCCACACCACCGACTGAGTTGACCGAAACTAGGACAGGATTCGCCGACGGTCACAGCTCGTCGACCGAGCCGTCCGGCCAGCACACCTTCGCCTGATCGGCGTCGAAGATAGGCCACGTCGGCGTACTGCCGCCGAGGCACACCGCGACCACGTACCACTGGTCAGCCGCCGGTGAATCGAACCGGCACCAAGGCACTTCAAGCTCGGCGCCGAACGGCGACGCAAGCAAATGCACCGAGTGCCCAGTCCGCCCACCGCCGGTCAAAGCCGTCACCCCACTGACCAGCCCCACCCGCGCCCCAGGCGCCGGCCTACGAGGCACCGCATACCCGGACACAACCAGCGCCACGCACGACCCACCAGGTTCAACCCGAACCGCCCGAACCTCAACCGCTCCACGCACCAGCGACACACAGGTGAGCGTCGGCCCGGGCTCAGATGGCTTCGCGAAGGTTGCGACGTGTTGGCTTTCGGCTCGGTGGGTGTTGATTACTTGGAGCTTGATGTGTGGGCGTTGGGACCAGCGGCCGTGGGTGTCGATCACGGCTACCTGGTTGTCCACGGCCTGGTCGGCTGCACCTGAAGGCAACGGCACCGGGGCGGTGACTGTCGAGTACGCGAATCTGCTGTAGAGCTGGTTCTCGCCGTCCGGTGTCTCGGCCCGGTGATTGGTCACCCGGACGATTCCGTCCGACGCCGTACCGGAGACGATCCAGCCGATCGGACGGATCGCGTGGACGTGATCGCCGACATCGATCGGCGCGGGCTCCTCGGGTTCGGTCCAGACCGGATGAGACTCGGGCAGGACCAGTCCGGCCAGACCGAGGCTCGCCCAGTACGGCGATCCCGGCCCCGAGTACGACTGCCGCATCGGTTCGAAGCGATCGTGCCAGCCCTGGCTGAGCAGTCCGTGCTCGTCGTACGCGCCTCGATCCACGAAGTACTTGATCGCTCCCAAGCAGGTCCGGCGGAGACGACCAGGTGGGAGCGGACTCGCGTCGAACACGGCGGCAGTCCACAGCGCACCGACGACGGCATGCCGGTACACCAACGATCGGCCCTGGTACAGCGGCGCACCGTCCGCGCCGAAGAGATCCGCCGCGCTCGCCACGTACGCCTTGAGTCGCGCGGCGTACCGGAGCTGCCGTTCGTGATCACCGGACATCCGGCAGTACCACAACGAGAACAACTGCATGACGAAACCCGCGTACCAGTCGACGTTGCCGCCGCGGCCGTCGGTGTACCAACCTTCGTCCAGGTAGCAACTGTCGAGATACTCGAGGTACTCGTCCACCTTCGCCTGGTCGTGCGGTCCGCCGACCGAGCGCAGGAAAGCGTGCGTCACGTTGTGGAACCACTGCCAGTTGCTCTCCGGGTACCACGCGCCGACCGAACCGGCGAGCCACTCGACGATGCGCTCCTGGGCGCTCGACGGCAGGGCGTCCCAGATCCACCGGCGGCTCTCGTGCAACCCGATCGCGATCGCGGCCGCCTCCACGCGCGCCTGCGGCGTATCCACCAACGACGGCCACCGCTCGGCCCGGGCGCCCAGTTCGGCCCGCCCGGTCCGGTCGGCCCCTCCGCCCCGCTCGGCCGCTCCGGCCCGGTCGGTGCCGGCGATCAGGCCGTGCGCGTACCAACTGGCGTGATCGTGTGGATCGGAGTCGGCCGCCGACAAGCGAAACCCGACGGCCAGAAACGAACGCGCGAACGCTTCCAAACCGTCCACGATCGGACCCGACTGCCCCGCCGCACCCGGCAGGTCGAACCGTGCGTGCCCGGGCGTCGCCCACGGCCGCAGGGCGAGCAACGATCGGTCGGCCAGCTCGACCAGCTCCGCCCGCGTCCAGCCGGTGTACTTGTTCACCGCCGGCACCTCAGCGGCTGCTTCCGAACACCCGGCGTATCTGCTCCAGGTGCCCGTGCCGATGCAGGGTGTCCGGTTCCAGATAGCTGCCCTCGGTCCACTCGTTCCAGGCGTTGATCGTCAGCAGCGGAACGTTGGTCGCGTCAACGAACGTTCGCGCCTGCTCGAGCGCCAGCCCGAACTGCTCCGGCGTCGCGTCCGAGATGATGTTGGTGTGCGGATACCCCCACGCCGGGTTGTGCCGGTCGGACTGCACGGTTCGTGGTGAGCAGTCCCAGCCGACCGTCACGTTCGGGAAGTACGGCTGGTCGTACTCGGCCGCGTACCGCTTCCAGCCGTCCGCCGCCTGCGCGCGCATCTCGGCGTACGGCGTCAGCCGGGTCGGCATCGGATGGTGATGCACCCACACGTACGACGTGACGCTGTCGAAGCCGAGCCGGCTGACCAGGGCCGGACCGTCGAGCGCGACCCCGTCCTCTGGCAGCACCGCGCGTTCCCGGATCACGGCGTTCAGATGGAGCTCCGGATAGCCCGCCCGCGCGGCACGGGTGCGCAGACCGTCCAGCGCCGCCTTGGCCGCGTCGACCCCGCCGAGCCCCGCGACCAGGGTTTCCAGCTCGTAGATCGACAGGTACGGAGCATCGCCTATCCGGAGGTACGCCGGGTGACCGAAGTACCGCTCGATCATGTAATCCGTCGCGGCTTCGAACTGCTCCGCGTCGACGCTGCCGGACTCCAGCTGGGTCGCGGGCGTGGCGGACTTCCACGGATGGATGTTGCTCCAATGGTGGTTCGCCCACATCAGCGCGAACTTCAGGTCGTGCCCGACCGCGGCAGGCATGAACGCCGCCTCGAGCGGACGCTCCAGGTACGGGCGGCCGCCGTACCAGTACCAGTCGAACAGGAACGCGCCGACGCCGTGCTCGGTCGCCATCGCGATCTTGCCGGCCATCACGTCCGGATCCGCCTCGTCCAGGTAGCCGTCCAGCGGAACCCGCGGCTGCAGATGCCCTTCGAACCGGGGTTCGGCGCGTTTGACCAGCTCCCATTCGGTCCAGGCGTCGCCGTGCCACTGCTCGTTGCGCGGGTCGACGTGGAAGTTCGGGAAGTAGTACGCCGCGATCGTGACGTCGCCTTCGGTCACAGGCACTCCTTGTTCCAGGCTCGTGGTTACCGTGGTGTGATGTTATTGACCGACGAGGCGCCGCACCTTCGCATGGATTGAGCGAAAGTAGGACAAAAGTGGCAAGCAGCCGGAGCAAGCCCCGCTACGAACGAGCCGCCGTGTTCAACCCGGACGGTCTGCCGGTCTGGGCCGACCGGCACCGGATGCCGGCCGATGTCGCGGCGCACGACCACGACTTCTTCGAGATCGCGCTGGTCACCCAGGGCCGTGGGCTGCACATCGCGGCCGACGGTGACCACCCGATCGGGCCGGGCAGCGTCATCGTCGTCCCGCCGAACCAGTGGCACGGGTACGCGCGGTGTGAGGACCTCGTGGTCTTCGACAGCTTCGTCGCGCCCGAGCTGATCGACGGCACGCTGTCGTTCCTGGACGCCGAGCTGCCGCTGATGCAGACCGTGCACAAGTCGAGCCTGCCGCTGCCACAACGCGTCGAGCTCAGCCAGTACGACGTGAGCCTGGCGGTCGCCGAGCTGCACAGCATGAGCGACACCACCCCGGCCCGGCGATCCCGGATCGAGCTCGTCGGCCACCTGCTGATCTACCTGGACATCCTGAACCGCTCCTGGTCCCCCGAGCAGGCGAGTCACCGCCGATCCCTGGCGCCGATGCATCCGGCGGTGTCCCGGGCGGCGCAGTTGATGGAGGACAATCCCGGGCGATCGTGGACGCTTGCGCAGTTGGCGACCGCGACGTCCACCGAGCGTACGCATCTGGTGCGGCTGTTCCAGCGCGAACTCGGCGCGCCGCCGATCGCGTACCTCAATCGGCTCCGGGAGCAGGCCGCGGCCCGGCTGCTCGTCCAGACCGACGACCCGATCGCCCACATCGGCGCGCGCGTCGGCTGGGAGGACGCCGGGTACTTCGCGCGGCGCTTCAAGTCCGCGTACGGCCTGAGTCCGTCCGCGTACCGGCAACGCGCCCGCACCGGCGAGGCGCGATACCACACGTCGACCGAAGCCGAGCCGGCGTTGCCGATCAGCGGCGCGCGCTTCGGCGCGCCGATTCCGGAAACCACTCGGACGTACGGAAGCGGACTCGCGCTCTGACCCGGCGACCGCCTCGCGCGCTGCGCCGGCGGCTGCCTCGCGCGCTGATCTGGTACCCGCTTCGGGCGCCGGCCCGGCGTCAACATCGTCCGGGTTTCGCCCAATCCGGGCCCTGCGCCGCCGCGCGGTGCCCCGGCTAGGGTCCTTCGCACCAAGTGGGGTGCCGGATCGTTGGAGGTTGGGCCATGGTTGACGGTGGACCGAGTCGGCGGGATGTCTTGCGGGTAGCGGCTTTGGCGTCGGGTGCGGTGGCGCTGGGTATGCCGAGCGGGACAGGCGGGACAGCGGAAGCCGCGGGCGCGAAGCTGCTGCTCGGGGCGATTCGCTGGGATGCCTGGGTGGGCGGTGACTGGGCGGTCGGAAGCCAGGTGAACCGGACGTTGTCGCCGAAGAAGTACGAGTTCCGGTTGCCGTACTACGCCGGCATCACCGTGCCCAATCGGGTACTCATCGACGAGCCGGCTCAGACGCTCTTGCACGACGAGTCGACGACGCAAATGGTCGAGCTGTCCCGCCCGTTCACGCCACAGTCTCGCGCTGTCACGGTGGAGTGGGACTGGAAGGAAACGGTCGCCGGGCGGTGGGCCCGCGCCATTCTGGTCAGTGGGTCCAGCGCGGCCGTCGACATCGCGACCCGCTCCGACGCGTCAGGTACGCAATTGGTGTACCGCGCGTCGGACGGTACGTGGAAGGTGCTGCAGCCCGTTGCCGACGACACCTGGTATTCACTCAAGGTGATTGCGGATCCGGCTCCGCCGCAGGGCGCGACGCCGTGGGTGGACATCTTCGTCGACGGCGTCCGCCGGGCCAATCACGTGCCGTTGCTCGGAGCAATGACCTCCTTCGATCGGCTTTCGCTGCGGACCAACGAAACGCTGACCTCGGACCTGTACATCCGCAATCTCAGCGTCGAAGTGACCGAGTCGGTGAATGCCAACGGCGCGGTGCAAAGCGTGATGGATCAGGAAATTCACTACGCGGCCGCGGCCGGTATCGACTATTGGGCATTTGTCTACTATCCGCAGGCGCCGCTGTCGGCGGCTCGGAACCTGTACCTGTCCAGCGCCTACAAGAACGACGTGAACTGGTGCGCGATCCTGGACGGGAATTTCACCGGCACGTTCGATGCGAATCTCCCCGCGCTGGCATCGCAGTTCAGTACGCCGAACTATCAGAAAGTGCTCGGCGGCCGGCCGCTGGTGTACTTCCTGTCCGGCGCGGACGCCGACAAGGTCGCGAAGCTCCGCGCCAAGGCGGCCGAGCTCGGGGTGGCGAATCCGTACGTGGTGGTGATGGGGTGGACCGCGCAGGGCGCCGCCGATCTGAAGACCACGGTCGGCGCCGACGCGGTCAGCCGGTACGCGACCGGCTCGATGAGTGGTGCGCCGTACTCCGACCTCGCTGCCGCCGAAAGCGGGTTGTGGGACCAGTACGCCACCGCGGCCGGCCAGGTCATCCCGACTGTGAGCACCGGCTGGGACAAGCGCCCGCGGTACGACTATCCGGTGTCCTGGGAGCCTGACTACACAGGCTTCAAGGACACCTGGACCCAGCAGGCGACCCCAGCTCAGATCGCGTCCCACCTGGGCGCGGCGGTCAGCTGGACCAAGGCGCATCCGGCCAGCACCGCCGCCGGCACCGCCCTGATCTATGCCTGGAACGAGTTCGACGAAGGTGGCTGGATCTGCCCGACGCTGGTCGAGATCCGCGACTCCGGCGCGCCACTGCGCCTGAACGCGATCGCCGGCGTGTCCCGAACCACCGCCCGCCGGGGCAGAAAGTGAACTGCCAGCCGGCTGCCAGCTAAGCAGGAGGTCCCACTCAGGATCACCCAACAGCATCGACGGATGACAATCCGTACCAGTAGAGCGGCGTATGTCGCTCTCCTCGTCCTGACCGCGATCGGCTACCTCTGGGGACTGTCCCGGAACGGGTTCGCGAACGAGTACTACGCGGCCGCCGTCCAAGCCGGTTCGATCAGCTGGAAAGCCTGGTTCTTCGCGGCTTTCGACGCGCCCGGTTTCATCACCGTCGACAAGACACCGGGCGCGATGTGGGTGATGGGCCTGTCCGCGCGCGCGTTCGGGTTCAGCAGCTGGAGCATGTTGTTGCCGCAGGCATTGATGGGTGTCGCCACCGTGGCCGTGCTGTACGCGTGCGTACGCCGATGGTTCGGCGCGCGGGCGGCGTTGCTCGCGGGCGTGATCATGGCGGTGACGCCGGTCGCGGTGCTGATGTTCCGGTTCAACAATCCGGACGCGTTGCTGGTCCTGCTGCTGACCTCGGCCGCGTACGCGGTGACGCGCGCGATCGCGGCGGAGCAACACCCGGCGCGATGGATGATGCTGGCCGGGGCGCTGGTCGGCTTCGCGTTTCTCACCAAGATGACGCAGGCGTTCCTGGTCCTGCCGGCACTGGCGCTCGCGTATCTGCTGGCCGGCCGGAAGAGCGTTCGGGTACGCGTACGCGACACCGCCCTTGCCGGGATCGCGATGGTCGTGGGTGGCGGCTGGTGGATCGCGATCGTCGAACTGATGCCGGCGTCGGCGCGACCGTACATCGGCGGATCCCGCACGAACAGCGTCGTCGAGCTGGCGCTGGGCTACAACGGTCTGAGCAGGCTCAGCGGCAGTGCGGCGCGGTCGGGTCCCAGCGCGGAAGCCACCGGACTGCAACGGCTGCTGGACCCGGAGTACGCCGGTCAGATCCTGTGGTTGTTGCCGGTGGCACTGATCTCGGCCGTCGCCCTGGTCAGCTTGGAGCGTCGCTCGCGCGCCTTCGTCGTGTTGTGGGCGGGCTGGCTGGTGGTGACCGGCGCGGTGTTCGTGCTGATGGACGGGACGGTGCACAGCTACTACCTGATCGCGCTGGCGCCACCGATCGCGGCGTTGAGCGGCCCCGGCCTCGTCCTGCTTTGGAGCCGCCGCGATCATCCCATCGCGCGCTCCGCCCTGAGCGGCGCGGCTTTGCTGACCGCGGGCATCAGCTTCGGACTGTTGTCACGGGCATCGGCCGGCGTGCTCCCGTACACCGTCCTCATTGTCGGCGTACTCGCCGCCGGACTGTTGCTCGTCAACCCGTCGCATCGCCGGTTTCGCGTACTGATTGCCGGTCTCCTTGTCGCCACTGCCTTGACCGGGCCACTGACCTACTCGATCCAAACGATCAGCGTCCGCAAAGGCGGGACGATGCCGGCCGCCGGCCCTGACGTCAGCAGCGGCGGAGGGCGTAGCGGCGCATTGATCAGCGGAACCGCGACCAGCCAGGTACCCGCCGAGCTGATCGCACTGCTCGAAGACGGCGCCTCCGGCTACACGTGGGCCGCGGCGGCAGTCAGCGCACATACCGCCGCGCCACTGGAACTCGCGGCCGGCCGACCGGTGATCGCGATCGGCGGCTTCAACGGGACGAACCCGACCCCCACTCTCACTGCCTTCCAGCAACTGGTTGCCAAGAACCAGATCCGCTACTTCATCGACGGCACCAGCTTCCCGAACGCAATCACCACCTGGGTCAAGGCCACCTTCGAACCGACAACCGTGGGCGGCGCAACGGTGTATGACCTGACCTCGCCTGCTTAACATCGCTATGTGGCGATGATATGGTCTGATCAGGATCGATCACCCCGAGCTGAGAGGACCTGCGATGTCGCGCATCCCGGCGGCGGCCCGTGCCCGGTACCACGAGGAAATGCGGGCGGCGAAGATCGCCGCCGACCCCGCGCACCGGTGGGCGCATCTCGAACGCGCGCACATCCTGTCCCAGCCGGATCCCTGGCTGCATACCCGCAATCACGTCGGCATGCTCGTCCTGGCCGTACAGCAACGCGACCGCCGCGAGGCACTCGGCCAGGTCGTACGCATCGCCGTCGCCGCCCCCGGCTCTCTCACCGGCCGCTACCCCGAAGGCAACACCGGCCGCGCCTCGATCGGCCTCACCCAACAACTCCCAACCCCACCCGACCTCGCCGAACTGCTGCGCCCGGAGCAGTAGCCTTCAGGGGAGGCTGGTTCATGGCTACTGACGTGGACCTCAGCAGGAGCCGCGCCGCGGCGCGTGGGTGTAGTGCCGTGCTCGCCGGTGTCGCGCTGACGGTCCTCGTGCTCGAACTGGCTTCACGTCACCTCGCCGGCCCCGACTACGTCCGCCTCCGCCAGGCCGAGTACAAACCCTTCACCTGGTTCATCGGCGTGATCTCCGTCCTCACACTCGCGTCCGTGATCACGCTGACAGTGCAGGCGTACAAACACAAACGCCAACTACTCCGCCCACCGCTGATCGCCCTCGCACTGATCCTCGTCGCGATCGTCATCACGCTCGCCGTCAACGGCCCGATCAACCTCGAACAGTTGAACTGGAACCCGACCACCCCACCTGCGAACTGGTCCGAGATCCGCGACCACTGGCAACTCGCGCACGCCGCCCGCACCGTCGTGTTGCTGGCCGCGGCCGGCTACCTCAACCTGCCAACCGGCGCCAGCGGTGGATGAGCGGCCCGGTACGCGGTGGGCCGGAGGTGTTTCAGTTCAAGGAACCGGCGGTTGAAGTTGGAGAGGTTGTGATATCCGCTGCGAGTCGCCACTTCGGTGATCGGCAAAGCGGTGTCGGTGAGGAGGCGGCACGCGGTTTCGATGCGAAGCTGATTGACGTACTCGGTGAACGTGCAGCCGAGCGCGCGCCGGAAGAAGCGGCTGAAGGACGTCGGCGGCATGTGTACGAGCGCGGCGATCTCCTCCTGCGTCACGGCCTCGGTGTGACGCAACTGCAGTTCGCGACAGACGATGTCGACGCGGTCGCGGACCATCGTGCTGGGCGCCGAGGTGTAACCCGGGCCGGTGATCGGCGTCGCGGTGGTGTCGGCGGCGAGCTGGCAGAGGATGTCGAGCAGGCGCACGGTCTGGGTGGCGGGCTCCAGACGCGGTAGCGCGGCGACCAGCTCGCGTACGCCGGCGTCGTGGAACCACAGACCTTGAGCAGAACGAGCCAGCAGCTCGCCGACGCGACGGAACTGCGGGTGCTCGAAGAACCCCACCCCGAGAAAGTCATGCCGGAACTGGGTCACGGACGCTTCCGCGAACACCCCAGCCGGCTCCGGCGGCCCGGTCGGCTCAAGCGGCTCGGAGGCGTACGTGTGTGGGAGCTCCGGTCCGAGCAGGACCAGATCGCCCGGTTGATAGCGCTCCACGATGGTACCGACATACCGCGTACCCGATCCCGCCGTGATGAGCGTGAGCTCGTACTCCTGATGGAAGTGCCACTCGAAGCCGAACGCGCGCTCACGCCGTACATAGCAGGTGAAAGTCGACCCGTCCGGCACTCCGGGCCGCTCGTAGCGGGGCTTCACCCGCGTCAGCCTAGCCGAGTGTCAACTGAGTACCAGAACTGGTTACCAGCGGCGTGGTGGTGACGCCACCCGGGCTGCGATCGTGGAGCGATCGATCCGCTGCCGACCGGTAGGAGTACCGACGACATGACCACGACCACCGACGCCTCGCTCCTCGACCTCCCGTACGACGGCCTGGCACCGACCGCGACCGCCGACTTCAATCGCGACGGTTTCATCCACCTGTCCGGCGTGCTCGACGCGAAGACCATCGCCGAGTACGAACCGACGATCACCTCCGAGGTGATCCGGCTGAACACGCAGGACCTCCCGCTCGCGGAACGCGACACGTACGGGAAGGCGTTCTTGCAGGTCGGCAACCTGTGGCGGGAGAACGAGAAGGTCAAGGAGCTGGTGTTCTCGCGCCGGCTGGCCGGGATCGCCGCGCGGCTGCTCGGCGTACACTCCGTCCGGCTGTACCACGACCAGGCGCTGTACAAGGAGCCGAGCGGCGGCATCACCCCGTGGCACGCCGACCAGTACTACTGGCCGCTGTCGTCCGACCGGTGCCTGACGATCTGGCTCCCGCTGCAGGAGACGCCGCTCGAGATGGGCCCGCTGGCGTTCGCGCGCGGCAGCCACAACTTCGCGTTCGGACGTGATCTGGCGATCTCCGACGAGTCCGAGGAGCGGCTGAAGCAGGCCGTCGCGGAGCAGAACTTCCAGGACGTGGTCGAGCCGTTCGCGCTCGGCGACGCGACCTTCCACCGCGGCTGGACCTTCCACCACGCCGGCCCGAATCGTGGCACCGTGCCGCGCCGGGTGATGACGGTGATCTACATGGACGCCGACATCCGCATCACCGAACCGACCAACGACCACCAGAAGGACGACCTCAGCTGGATGCCCGGCGCCGTCATCGGCCAGGTAGCCGACACCCCCCTGACCCCAGTCCTGTACGACGCCCGCCACTGAACCACCCACCAACACGCCGGAGGCACACGGCCGTCGAGTTGGCCGGCTCACGGGCTGATCGGGCCGGGTGGTCGGGCCGGGTCGTTGGCTCTGATCACTTGGGTGGTCAGGTAGGTGACCGGATCGGATTATTCGGGTGGTCGGGTCAAGGGGTCGGCGAAGGTTCGGGTTATTCGGGTGGGGTGGGTGATCGCGGTGCCTACCACCACCGCGTACGCGCCGGCGTCGCGGCAGGCCAGGGCGTCGTCCGGGTTGCGGATGCGGCCTTCGGCGATGACCGGGACGGCGACGTTCGCGACCAGTTCGGCAAGCAGTTCGAGGTCCGGGCCGCGGCTGACGGGGCGCTCGCCGGTGTACCCGGCGAGCGTCGTCCCGACACAGTCAGCCCCGGCCGCGATGCTGTACAGGGCGTCGTCCAGACTGCCGCAGTCCGCCATCACCAGCGAACCCGCCGCGTGCACCGCTTCGATGGACGCTGCCAGCGGCTGCCCGTCCGGCCGGTCGCGCCGGGTGCCGTCCAGCGCGACGATATCCGCGCCGGCAGTCGCACAATCGACCGCGTCGGCGACGGTCGGCGTGATGAAGACCCCGTCCGATCCGCGCTTGACCAACCCGATCAGACAGACGTCAACCAGCGGACGAATCGCCTTCAGATCCTCGATCCCCTGCGCGCGAACGCCTCTCGCCCCACCTTCGACGACAGCTTGCGCGACCGCGGCCATGATCACCGGCGACCGCATCGGCTCACCCGGGTACGCCTGACAAGACACCACCAACTGCCCCTCGATCGAGGCCAACGCCAACCCGATCACGCGCCACCCTCCCCATCTCTCCGAACCCCGGACGCCACCCCATCGCCCAGCCGCCCAACCTCCCGCACCGCCGCGGCACCCTCCTCCCGAGCGTCCCGCACCACCCCGCCACCCTGCTCCTGAACGTCCTGCGCCGCCCCGCTCTGCTTTCGGATGTGCCGGGCCGTGCTGCTGGTTCGGTTCCTGACGTGGTGTGCGGCGCCGCGGAGGGCGGTTTCGGGGCCGGACGTGGACACCTCCAGCCGCGTACCGGCCACCGCCGGCAGCAACGTGTCCGCGTACGCCGCACGCAACGCGGTCTCCCACGGATCACCCGCCCGAGCGACACTGCCCGCGACCACGACCAACTCCGGATCGAACGCGTTCACCAACCCACCAGCAGCCGCACCCAACGCACTTCCGCCGGTGCTCAAAGCCGCCTGCGCCAAGTCGTCCCCGGCCCGGCCCAGCAGCTCGCGCGTCGTCGTCACCCCAGGATCACCACCCCGAGCGTGATACCAGGCAAGGATTCCGTAGCCACTGGCAACGGCTTCCAGATGCCCGATCCGTCCACACGGACACACCATACCGGCCGCCTCCAGCGATACGGCATGCCCAAGATGCCCACCCGCATGATGCGCGCCCAGCACCGGTTCGCCACCGACAATCAGGCTGCCACCGATCCCCGTTCCCGCCACCAACGCGACCAGGTCAGACACGCCGTACTCCAACGCCAACCCGATCCCGAACGCGTTGCCGTCCCCAACCACCCAGGTAGGCAGCCCAACCCCGGCCGAGACGAGCGCGCCCAACGGCGTACCGGCCCATCCGGCAATGCTGCTGGTCGCCCCGAGTACGGTGCCGTTGACCGTGTCGACGACCCCGGCCGTCGAGATCGCAACCGCCTCGTCCTCAGCTCCACGCAGTGATTCGAGCAAACGCACCGTCGCCTCAACCACGCTCGCCGCGCCCTCCCGAGCCGGCGTCGGCGTCTCCACGACGCCCACACCAAGCCCACCATCCGCGCCAGGCCCGCCGTACAGGCCGTCCGCGCTGAGCCGGCCGTCCGTGTCGACGCGGGCCGCCGCGATCTTCGTACCGCCGATGTCCACCGCCAGGATCACGCTCATCCCTTCACCGCGCCGGCCGACAGGCCGCTGACCAGGTACCGCTGCGCGAAGACCGCGAAGATCACCGGCGGCAGCGTGGACAGCACGGCGGTCGCGGAGATGTCACCCCAGCGGATGCCGGTGCTGGTGACGAAGTTCGCGGCGCCGAGCGTGATCGGGGTCGCGTTCGACGACGACAGCACCAGCGCGAACAGGTAGTCGTTCCAGGAGAAGATGAACACCAGCACCGCCACCGCGACCAGCGACGGCGCCAGGATCGGCATCAGCACCGAGTACAGGATGCGGTACGTGTTCGCGCCGTCGACCTTCGCCGCCTCCTCGACCTCGATCGGTACGTCCCGGAACCCGGCCGACAGCAAGATGATTGCCAGCGGCAAGTTCAGGAACGTGTTCGCCAGGATCAGCCCGGGTACGGTGTCGAGCATCCGGAGGTTCGACATCAGCAGGAAGTACGGCACCGCGAAGAAGATTGCCGGCAGCAACCGAAGCCCGCTGGACGCGTTCATCACGAACCGGCCGCCGAACCCGAGCCGGATCGCCGAGTACGTACTGGGAATCGCGATCAGCAGCACCAGCAGCACCGCCCCGAGCGCGATCATCGCCGAGTTCAGGAAGAACCGCGGGAAGTCGTACCCGGCCGCGCCGAGCGCGTTCGCGTAGTGATCGGTCGTCGGCGTACCGGCCGCGGTCGCGCCGCGGGAGATGTCGCCGTCGGACTTGAAACTGACGAAAAGGGTGTTGAACCACGGTACGTTCACCAGGATCGCGATCAGCCCGACCGCGACCGTCGTACCCCAGAGCCGGCGCTTGGTCATTCGGCCGCTCCCGGGGTGGCGATCCGCTTCACGAACAGCGGCACGAACGGGATCAGGACCACCATCACGATCGTCGACGCCGCCGCCGCGAGCCCGAACTGCCCGGACTCGAACGCGGTCTTGTAGATGTAGATGCTCATCGTGGTCGTCTTCGTGCCCGGACCACCCGCGGTGAGGACGTAGACCACGTCGAAGGTCCGGATCGCGTCGATCAGCCGCAGGAAGAGCGCCGCGAAGATGATCGGCTTCATCATCGGCACCACGATCGAGCGCAGCGTCCGGAGCCGCCCGGCACCGTCGACCTGGGCCGCCTCCAGTACATCCGACGGGAAGGACTGCAACCCCGCGTACATGATCAGGAACGCGAACGGTGTCCATTGCAGGACGTCCAGCAGTACCAGCAGCGGGACGACCGTGTTCGGTGCGAACAGCGAGACGTCCAGGCCGACGCCGCGCAGCACCTCCGGGACCAGCCCGATGTCACCGTTCAGCAGCAGCCTGAACATCACGCCGAGCAGCGCCGGCGCGACCATGATCGGCACCAGCAGCATGGTGAAGAAGACCTTCTTCCCCGGGAACTCGCGGTTCACGAGCAACGCCAGGCCGAACCCGAGCACCGTCTCGATCGCGGTCACCGCGAGCGCGAACAGCAGCGTGAACTTCGCCGCCGCGAGGAACCCGGGATCGGTCAGCACGGTGCCGAAGTTCTCCAGCCCGGTGAACAGGGTGTCCGGGTTCTGCAGCGACAGGCTGTAGAACCCGGTCTGGATGCCCTGGTACACCGGGTACACCACGAAGATCAGCGCGAAGACGATCAGTGGTGAACCCAGCACCCATTTCGACAGCCGTGACGTTGTTCGTGTACTCAACGGTCGCCCCTCAGCCGAGCAGTTTCTCGAGCGCCGCGTTCGCCGTCTTCAGCGCCGGTCCGGCGTCCTGCTGGCCGACCCACGCCCCGCTCAGCGACTCGGCGATCTTGCTGTACGCCTGGAACGTGTTCGGGAACACCGGCACCGAGTAGCCGTATTTGTCGATCGACTCCGCGATCTGCGGGAACGCCGGGTTGATCGAGGCCTTGTCCTGCAGTACGGACGGCATCGCCGGAATCCCGCCGGCCTCGGCGTACGCGCTCATCGCGTCCTTGGTGGCCAGGTAGTTCAGGAACTTCGTCGCCGCGTCCTTGTTCTCCGAGTACTTGTTCAGCGCGACCGCCAGCGCGTGCACGTGCGTCTTCTGGCCCGGTACCGGCGCGATCGCGAGCTTGCCGGCGACCAGCGGCGACTTCGTCTTGTCGTTCAGCTCGGCGAATCCGGCCGACCGCTGCAGCGCGAACGCCGTCGTACCCGCCTTCAGCGCGGCCTGCGTCTCCGGGAACTCGGCCTGCGAGCTGTCCTTCGACGTCCAGCCGTTCTTGTAGATGGTGCTGTAAACCCCGACCGCCTTGGCCGCCGCGGGCGTGTCAAGGTTGGCCTTGCCGTCCGGCGTGGTCCAGGAACCACCCGACCCCCAGAGCACGTCGTCCCAGATCATCGTGTTGTACAGCAGGTTCTTCGCCTGCAGGATCGTCCCGTACCGGGTCGGCGACGACGGGTTCGCGGTCTTGCTGAACCAAGCCGCCATCGCGGTGTAGTCGTTCCAGTCCCACTCGGCGGCCGGCTTCGGGTCGCGCCTTTCCCCGATCGCCCGCTGCGCCACCGCCTGGTACGCGGGCCATTGGCTCTTCGTACCGAGCAGCGTGTCGACCAGGTCCTTGCGGTACAGCAGGAAGTGGTTCGAGACGTCCAGCGGCAGCGCGTACTGCTTGTCCTGGTACTTCAGCCCGTCGACCGCGACCGGGAAGTAGTTGCTCGCGTCGACCGACGTCAGCGGGTCGAGCGAATTCGCGTACTGGCCGACGTTGTAGCTGGCGACGAAGTAGATGTCCTGCTGATTGGACTTCGCCGCCATCAGGGTCGCCTCCTTGGAGAAGGTGTCCTGACGGGACAACAGGGTCATCTCGACCTTGATCTTGTCCTTCGATCCCTGGCCGGCGTTGTACGCGTCGACCACCTTGCTCATCGCGTCGCCCTCCGGCCCGGGCCACAGCACCATCTTGACGGTGCCGCTCCCGCTCCCCTGTTCCCCGCCGGAACCGCCGGCCTTCGACCCGGTGCTGGGCGCACAGCCCACCAGCGCCAGGCCCGTGGCGAGCGCAATGACCAACCCTGCAGCTTTCATGACGACCTCCGCGCCGATTCCCTAGTGTATTTGGATTACCCTAGGGTTGATTGACCGTAGCAGAGACTGCTGAGTGCTGCCAAGGCGGGATTGCACTAGGGTTGGTCCGGTTACCGAACGTGCGGAGGACGTCCATGCACAAGTACGAGCAGATCCTCGAGGACCTGTCCGGGCGGATCGCGACGCTCGAACCCGGCGCCCGGATTCCGACCGAGAAGGAGCTCGCGGCCGAGTTCGACGCCTCGACGATGACGGTCCGGCGGGCGTTGCAGATCCTGATCCAGAACGGCCAGCTCCGCGGCGTACCCGGGCGTGGCACCTTCGTCGCCCATCCCCGGGTGACCAAGATGATCGCCAGCGCGGCCTCGTTCACCGACGCGATGCGCTCCTCCGGCCGCCGGCCGACCAGCCTGCTGGTGGCGGCGGCGGTCCGGCCGTCCAGCGCCGAGGAGGCCGGCTGGTTCGGCGTCCGCGAGAGCGCGCCGGTGTACTCGATCAAGCGCGTCCGGCTCGGCGACGGCGTACCGCTCGGTTTCGAGGTCGCCACCTTGAACGCCGGCCTGTTCCCGGGGCTGCTCGGGGCGAACCTCGAACATTCCCTGTACGACACGCTGACCGCCCAGTTCGGCATCGACGTGGTCCGCAGCGGCATCGTCGTCTCGACCCGCCGCCCGCACTCCGACGAGGCCGCGCACCTCGGCATCGACCCGATGCTGCCCTGCCTGCAGACCATCGTCACGTCCGAAACCGGAGACGGCACTCCGTTCGAGCACACCACGTCGATCTTCCGCGGCGATCTGTACGAGATCTCCTTGTAGCCGGGCCTTGCCTCAGTTGAGCGGCGCGGCCGGCGACCTACAGTGGATGTGCCGGTCCTGAGCTGGGGAAGGATTGCCAATGCAGACCGTGTCCCTGCTGAAGGGCTGGTTTCCGCTGGTCGTCGCGCTGCTCGCCGCAGGGATGCTGCTGCTGGCGGTCGGCTGGCGCGACCAGACGTGGCGACTGCGCCGAGTCCCGGTCGTCGCTGTCGTCGCGGTCATCGTCACGCTGCTTCTTTCGAGCAACAGCGCGAGCCTCCTCGGGATCACGGACCCGCTCCCGGCCAACGTCTGGATCTGGGCCGGCTGCGCGATCGGCGCTCTCCTCGTACTGGCCGTCGGCTGGCGCTCCGCCGGGTGGTGGCGGCGCGGTGCGGCCGTCGCGGCGGCGCTGCTGGCTGCGTTCGTCTGCGCCAACGGGGTGAACCAGTTCGTCGGGTACTACCCGACGATCGGCGCGGTCTGGGACGACTGGACGCACACACCACTGCCTGGCGTGACCTCGATCAGCAGCGTCAAGCACCACCCACCGACCGACGGAAACATCCTGCCCGAAGGCAAGCTGGTCGGCGTCACGATCCCGTCCACCCACTCCGGCTTCAAGCACCGCCAAGAGCTCGTCTACCTCCCGCCGACCTGGTTCCGCGGCCCGGCATTCCGGCGTACGTTGCCCGTGGTCGAACTGGTCGGCGGCGAACGCGGCGGACCGCCCGACTGGGTCCGGCTCGGCAACGCGGTGCAGACCGCCAACTCGTACGCGGCGCGGCACAACGGGTACGCCCCGATCCTGGTCTTCGTCGACGCGACCGGCGGCTTCTCGAACGACACCGAATGCGTCAACGGCCGGCACGGTCAGGCCGAGGATCACCTCGTCCGCGACGTACCCGAGTACATCGTCAAAACCTTCGACACCACCGCCGACCCGAACCGCTGGGGCGTGGCCGGCTTCTCGATGGGCGGCACCTGCGCGCTCGGCCTGGTCGTCGAACACCCGGACGTCTTCCGCCACTTCGTCGACATCTCCGGCGACCTGACCCCGAACAGCGGCAACGCCGAGCAAACCCTCGCCGACCTGTACGGCGGATCCACCAAGGACCGCGCGTTACACGACCCGCAAACCGTGATGCGCGTCCACGGCCCGTACACCGGCGTCTCCGGCCTCTTCCTGGTCAGCAAACACGAAACCATCCACATCCGCGAAGCCGGCGACCTCTCCCGCGCCGCGGCCAAAGTCGGCATCAAGACCCAACTCATAGTCTCCCCCGGCACCCACGTCTGGCAGTTCGCCGCCCCCGCCTTCGCGCAAGCCTTCCCTTGGTTCGTCAGCCAACTCAAGTGAGCCCGGACCCGGCGCGGAAAGTGGAGCAAGATTCAGCATTCGGGGTGGAGGGCAATGGTCTCGTAGGGTGGCGTTCTCCGCCCTAGCGAAAGATCAGGAAAATGACAACGCGCGCTCCGCTTGGCCTGCCCCGGATCACCCGGCCGCGAACGGTTGCCTTGGGCATCTGTGTGATCGCGGGCATCGCGCTGGTGCTGGCGATGCCGCACGGCTTCCTCGATCTGCGGGTCTACCGGCTCGGTGGCGCGACGCTGCTGCAGCATCCGGGCGAGCTGTACGACGTGCATCTGCCGGGCATCGGCCTGCCGTTCACCTATCCCCCGTTCGCGGCCGTGATGGTCGCGCCGTTCTCGATCGTCCCGGCCCCTGTCGCGGCGGCGACCTGGTCCGTGCTCAGTCTGATCTGCCTGTTCGTGATCTGGCGGCACTCGGCGCGGCTGACTCCGTGGGCGCTCCTCGGCGTCACCGCGGCCTCCGCGTTTCTCGAGCCGGTGCGTCAGACGCTGGGTTTCGGCCAGATCAACCTGATCCTCTGCGCCGTGATCCTGGCCGACCTGCTCGGCAGGAAACACAAGACGCGCGGTCTGTGGACGGGTCTCGCCGCCGGCGTCAAACTCACCCCACTGATCTTCATCGCCCTGCTCCTCGTCACCCGGCAATGGAAGGCCGCGCTCTACGCGTCGGCCGGGTTCGCCGGCACCGTCGTGCTGGGCTTCCTGATCTCACCCAGCGCCACCGCGCACTACTGGGTCTCGCTGGTCAACGACACCAAACACATCGGCGGGATCGGGTACGCGAGCAACCAATCGTGGAACGGCATCCTGACCCGGCTGGCCGGCAACCCTGACGGCGGCGGTCCGGTGTGGATGGTGCTCGTGCTCGCCACGGCCGTCGCCGCGCTGGCCTTCGCCCGCCTGCTCTGGCTGCGGGACCAGCCGTTGGCCGCGGTGTCGATCTGCGGACTGGCCGGCCTGTTCTGCTCGCCGATCTCCTGGAGCCACCACTGGGTCTGGATCATCCCGTTCGGGGTGGTGCTGCTGGCCGCGGTCCCGTCCAGGGCGCGTATCCCGGTCGGCGTCGGCTGGTACGGGCTGTTCGTACTCGGCCCGATCTGGTGGCCGCCGAACACCGGCGATCGTGAGTTCGACTGGACGTTCGGCCAGCAGCTACTCGGCAACGCGTACCTGATCGCCGCACTGGTCGCGGTCGTGGTGCTCGGGGTCCAGTACGCCCGGTCGACGGCACGGTCGGACCGTCGGCAGGAAGCGATGAGTTCGTGAAGTACGGCCGGTGGGCGGTTGCGCTCTATCTCGCGTGTACGGCGCTGATCGTCGCGGTCGGTCTGCTCGGTCCGTCGGTGGTCGTCCTCACGCTGACCAACCGGCACTCTTGGCTGCCGTCGTACTGGTTCAACACGAAGCCGAACGACTGGCTCGTGTCGGTGCTGATCTACGCCGCCATTCTTCTTGGTGGATGCGGCGTGTACCTGGCCACGAAGGCACTTCGGCACGGCTGGGCACCGCGCGTCAACCGATTGATTGCCCTAGGCATCGGTACGACCGCGGCCATCACGTTGGTCCCGCCAATGGCCTCCGGCGACGTCCTGATCTACGCGGCGTACGGGCGGATCATGGCGCTCGGCGGCGACCCGTACACGACCTCGCCGGCCGATTTCATGCAACGGGGTCACGACCCGGTGATCGACGCGACCGAGCCGCCGTGGCAGGGCGCGCGCAGTGTGTACGGTCCGATCGCCACGTGGATTCAATGGGTGGCGTCGAAGATCGGCGGTGAATCAGCCCACCTCACGGTCTGGATGCTGCAACTGTCGGTCGCGATCAGCCTGATCGTCACCGCCCTGCTGCTGGTGAAGCTCGTCGGCAATGGGGTCGCGGGCGACCCAGCAAACGTCGACGGCCAGGATCAGGACACCGCCCGGCGGCGCGTGATCATGCTGACGCTGGCGAACCCGCTGCTGCTCTGGGCGGTGCTGGCCGGCGCGCACAATGACGCGATCGCGGTGATGTTCGCGGTGATCGCGCTGGTGCTGCTCCGGCGGCACGTGTTCCTGGCCGGTCTGATGCTCGGCGTCGCGGGCTGTACCAAACTGTCCATCGGTCTGGTCGGTGTCGCGATGCTGTGGTCGCTGCGCGCCGACCGGCGGAAGGCGATCTTCTTCTGTGGCGGCGGAGCGATCGCGATGGGCGGGCTGTACGCGATCGTTGGCCTGCAAGCCTTCCAGCAAGCACAAAAACAGTCATCGTCCATCTCGGTCGGCACCCCGTACCGTGCCCTGCTCGAACTTCTGAAGCTCTTCCTCCCCAACGGCGTGGTCCGGACATTGCTGGCCATCCTCGCCTGGGGTGCGCTGATCGTCGTCGCGATCCTGCTGTCGCAGGTGTTCCCGAAGTCGCTCGTCCCGCAGACCCATCCCGGCGATCCCACCCCGGCCGCGCTCCGGTACACCGCGATCTACGCCGTCGCCTGGGTGCTGACCGCGATGTACTCGCTGCCCTGGTACGACGTGATCGCCTGGTCCGCCCTCGCGACAGTGGCCGCTTCGAAACTGGACGTGCTGCTGGCGGTTCGTACGACGATGGTCGCCCTGGCGTACGTCCCCGGTCGTTCCCCGGACGCACCCCAGGTCGCCGCGACCTTGTCCGACTCACTCCATTTCGTCAGCGCCCGCGTCCGCGACACCCTCTGTCCGGCCGTCGACCTAGCCGTACTGATCGCCGTCATCGTCTGGTGCCACCGCAAGGGCGCCCGCCTGCGGCGCCCGGCCGCTACTCGACGCCCATCACCGTCGGAGCAAAGGGCAGAATGCCTGTCCCGGGATGGCAGTTGACGTACTCGAACGCGGCCGTTCTCGGCAGCACGAACACCTCGTGCCAGGTCACCACGCTGCGATCATCGCCGTACTCCTGCTGTTTGCGGATCGCGTGCGCGTAGATGCGGGCGTGCGTCTGATGGGTCTTCGCCCAGTGCTCCAGGTGTTCGAGTGAGGCGAAGTGCGCGTAGACGGACGTCTCCCGGCGCGGTTGCAGCGTCTCCTTGTCCAGGTTCGTCGTGATGCGCAGCGACAGCGTTCCCTCGCTGTCGGCGTGATCCACCAGATGGCGCATGCCGGCCAGCAGCTTGGGCTGGAGCTCGTTCACGTAGTCGTCGAGCTGGTCTCCGGTTGCCGACTCCCACAGTTGCCCGGAGCGGATGACCACGGTGTTGTGTCCACATTCGGCCCGCAGCCGTCGCTTGGCCGAGTTGACCGGCCGCGTACGTCGTACGTGCGGCTCGGCCGGCTCCAACGGATCGACGGCCGAGACGGGGAAGCGGTCGCGGGCCGCACCGTAGTACCCATTGGTCGTGGTGTGCCGCATCAGGGCGCCGGGCGCCCGGCCGAGGCCGAAGACGTGGCCCGGCTTGGAAGCGATGGTCTCGAGACGGTCCGGTGGCACCTGAACGGTCTCGTGCCACGCGCCGAAGGTGATCGCCGCGGGATTCAGGCCGGCGTACCAGCGGCCGAGCTTCGAGGACCGCAGCCAGCGGGCATGGGCGCTGGGGTCCAACCAGTAGCTGACCTGGACAAGGTTCACCGCCCCGGCTTCGTCGGTGCAGGTCAGCAGCTCCCAGGCATCGGGACCGTCGCTCGACTGCCGGGCGAGTTCGAGGAAGAGCTCTGCCTCGTCCGTTCCGTCAGTAGGCAGCTGGATGGCGAGGTAGTCGGCGGTCACCAGCGACACCGGTGCCTCGAACGCGAGTGACCAACGCGGCGCCTTCGGTACGTGGCCTTCCGGCCGGCGCTCCGGGATCGTCCGGACGTACGGTGCCGTCATGTACTGGTCTCCTCGGAGTCGGCGAACGTGATCGGGGCCGGGCGGCGCTTGTCGATCCGGAACTCGAAGATGTCGAACCGGTTGTAGGTGCCGACGATGTCGTGGGCCCGTTTGAGCACGATCTCGTCCTGCAGGTCCACGTCCGCGAGCACGATGCCCTCGTCCAGCGCCGGCGGCCCGGCGATGATGTCGCCGCGCGGCCCGACGACCATCGAGGCCGGCGGCGAACCGCACAGCAGTCGTTCGATCCGCTCGTCGCCGCGGGCCACCGCGTCGACCGCCTCCTGATCCAGCGCGGTCGCGGCGACGACGTTGTACACCTTGCCTTCGAAGGCGTGCGCGGCGGCCCGCAGCCGGATGCTCTCGGCGAGGTCGTACCCGGCGCCGTCCGCGCGCCGGTCGAACGGCCAGGCAGGTGGGTACGTCGAGATGTGCAGCCGCTCCCCCTGTGCCAGCAGGGCGTACCGGGCCAGGGTGTTGGTGTTCTCTCCGCAGATCAGCGCGCCGAGGTACCAGCCGTCGAGCGGCACCGGCTCGAGCCCACACGCGTCACCGTGCGACCAGGTCATCCGCTCGTGCCAGGTCGCGACCAGTTTGCGCCGGTGGTTCACCAAGGCACCGGTCCGGTCGAAGATGAGGTTCGAGTTGAACAGTTGCCCGAGCGAATGCGCGGCCCGCTCGTTCACACCGACCGACAGCACGACGCCGTACCTGCCGGCGATCCGGCTGAGCTGCTCAACGTGGGGACCGGGCACGGTGATCGACGACTCGAACAGCCGGACGTGCAACTCGTGCTGGTCGACCGGCGGCAGCACCGAACCCCAGATCGGGAACCCGGACACGAACGCCTCGCCGAAGACGACCAGTTCGGCGCCCTGCCCGGCCGCCTCGGCGACCAGCGCCTCCAGCTTCGCCATCGTCCCGGCGAGATCCAGGAAGACCGGCGCCGCCTGCACCGCCGCGACCCGGATCGTCGGTAGCACACCCACCCCCTCGCGACTGTCGACAGCCCTCGACATGATCGGTGTGAAGATAAGCTCATCGCAGCGGGGTTATCAACGGATTGCGAACACTTTGGTTGTCGAATGTTTTCGACAACAAACGGAGGGCTGACCGATGCTGGAACGGCTGGTCGAGGTGGGCCTGGACCCGAGGGAAGCTCAGTTCTACCTGGCCGTACTGGACGCCGGGCGGACGACGATCGCCGACGCCGCCCGGAGCGCGCGGACGAGCCGGACCAACGGCTACGACCTCGCCAAGCGGCTCCGGGAGCGCGGACTGATCAGCATGGTCGAGTCCGGCCCGACCTCGTCGACCGGGAACCGCAGTCACGGCGTACTGGTCGCGAACGATCCCGCGCGGTTCCTGGACGAGTGGGCGGAGCGCCGGCGTCAGCTCGAGTCACTGGTGCCGGAGCTCCGCGCCCTGCACGCATCCGGGCGTAGCCGGCCCCGGGTCCGCTACCTCGAGGGCGCGAGCGGGATCCGGTCCGCCCTGTTCGAAACGCTCGAGTGGAAGTCACCGATCCTCGGCATCCTGTCGATGCGGGATCTGCTGACAGTGCCTGGCGAAGAGGCGATGCGGCAGTACATCGCGGCCCGGCGTACTCGGGAGCTCTCGTTGCGGGTGATCCGGACGCGGGAGCATGACGTACCGGGCGCGTGGCTGACCAGCAGCCACGACTTCCGCGAAGTCCGCTTCGCCCCGGCGCGGTACGCGTTCACGATGACGACCGTGCTCGGCGAGAGCCAGGTGGTGACGATGTCGTCGGCGCGGGAACGGTTCGCGATGATCATCGAGAGCCACGAGTACGCCGAGCTGCAACGCAACCTGTTCGAGGTGCTCTGGACCACCAGCACCCCGGCCCGCGTCGCGGACTAGCTCCGGTCGACCAAGCAAGCCTCAACTAGTCAGGGAACTCGGCCAAACGAGCTCGTACCGCCGCCAGTGCCTGGTCGAAGGGGCGGACCATGAACGACCGGTGATCGCCGCCGTGGTGGTGCATGGCAGCGGTGGCGGCAGCGGTGCGGTGTTGTACGTACGAACGCCCACGCTCGATCAGCGTGATGATCTCGGCCAGTGCGCCGGGATCCGAGGCGGCGCGTTCGCCGCACGCGACGTACACCGGGGACGTGTGCGCCATGATCGACCGCTGCCACACGTCGCGATGCTGGGTCCGCAACTCCGGTCCACCGCCACCGACCCGTACGGCCAACCACCCGGGCCGGTCGAAGCGTACGTTCTCGTCGATCGTCAACGTGTGCGTACCGGCCTCGTCCTCAGAGGTCGCGATCACCTTTCCGGAATGCACCAGCTCCAGCCGGTACATCGGGAAGATGCTCTGCGCGGTCGCGACGACCGAGACGGCTCCGCCCCGCTCCGGAAGGTGGACGGTGTCCCCCATCCCCCGGCCGTCGACCGACAGGCTGAGCAACGGCCCGCTGCTCATGTAACTGCGCCCCGCGGACAACCCCCGGCACCACGCATCGAACCCGAAGTCGTCGTCGGCACCGAGGCGTACGTAGGTCCGCGACATCCCGATCGGGACGTCGTTCGACATCTTGTCCGTCCCACCGTTGATCGGCAGCCGGTACCCGGCGTTGAGGTACCGGTAGTAGTGCAGGTACATCAGGTCCGGCCACAGCCCAAGCGACTCGACCGCATCGACGCGGTTCGTCGCGATCAGTGCTGCCTGCTCGCCCATCGGCAGGGGGAAGTGCGGTACGACCACGGTGCCGCCCTGCGCGCGACAGCGATCCGCCCAATCGGACAGCGTCGCTTCCAGACCGCCGCCCAGCTCCGCCTCCTCGGGACCGTCCGTGCTCCACGGCATCACCGGTTCCTTCAGTCCCAGCAGACTCAGATGCCCGAGAAAGTGCTGACGATTCTCCTGGGACGTGTACAGAACGGTCCGCCCGTCGTCGCTCACGACCGGCCGGCCGAGGAACTCCTCGGTGTTGGTGAAAAGGCTCCCCCACTGGGCCTGCAGCAGGTGCACCACCGAGACGCCCTCGGCGGCCGCCTCCTTCAGCCCGCCGAAACTGGAGACGAAGTGGACATGCGTATCGCCGCTGTACCAGCCGTCGGCGCTGACGTCGAAGCGGCGCCTGACCCGCAAGGTCAGTTCCCGAGTGTCGTCAGCGACTTCGACCAGTTGGTCGAGCGGCTCGTACTCGAACCCCTTCGCGACCCGGACCCGTACCTCACCGCGCGGTAGCCAACCTTCGCAGCTACCGTCCACATAGCCATACGTCGTACGCCCCAGGCGCACGTCGCTGCCGACGTCCAGGTGCCAGCTGGATCGATCGCCGTTCACGTGCTGCGGATGGCCGTGCGGCTGGTACGGGACGCCGTCGCGCGAGGCGAAGTTCACCCGGCAGGCAATGGGTTCGCCGGTGGCGTCGTCGACGATCCGGGTGCGGACCCAGTTGCGCCCTAGCTCGGAGACCTGCAACGAACCCACACCGCTCGACCGCCCCTGGCCCAGCTCGGACCAGCGGGCTGTCTCGATCGTCTCGCCGTTCGCCTGCAGCCGTACGGTGCCGGAGTCGACCGATGCGACACGTGCGTACACACCGACAACCTCGGCATCCGGCGCATCGCCCCACACCGCCATCGGATCGCCGGGGTCCGGCTGCCGCCGAAGCGGAGTCGTGAAGGAGACGGTGCCACGGTCCACCGTGATTTCCAGGTCGGTACCGTCACCCAGGTAGCCTCGCGGCGTCTCCGCCGTCACGACTCTGGCCGGCTCCGGCTGCAGCGGATACTCGTCGACGAACCCCAGACAGATACCGCCGACCTCCACCACCGCCTGGCCCGGCTCCAGCCCGATCCGGACGATCTGATGCCCGGGCCGTGGATTGATCCAGGACCACAGAAAGTACCGCGGCGGCTGGTCCTCGACGCCCTGCAACCGCAGGCTCGGTCCGCCGGGCCGATCCGACCAGCGCCCGGCCTGCACCACCTCGGTCTGTCGCGCGCCGGCATCGGCGAAGGCGCCGAAGTCCCTATCCGGGCGACTGTCCGCCGCGTCCGGGACGGCCAGACTTGGCTGCATACCCCAGCCCAGAAAGGGGTTCTCGACCTCGAAGCCGTCTCTGATCGGAACGCGCACCGACTCGCCGTCGGCGAAGTCGAAGCGATAGACCGCGCTCACTCGGCCGAGTTCGGACAAGCCCGCCTCGACCCGGGTACGGTGCGCGAACGTGATCGTCCGGATCGGTGCTTCCGCATCCAGTCCGATCGTCCGCGCCGTACCGGACTTGAGCCGAAGCACCGAGGCACGGCCCGCTCGCTCCGGCGCGAGGAACGGCAGTCCGCGGGCCAGCACCTCCCCGCGCCAGACGGCGGCGTACGCGAGCTCCAGGTCGTCATCGGCATCCGCCTGCGAAGTCAGGTCGACGGGCTGGTAGTCCATCATTCGCCAAGCCGATCAGCGATTCCGGCGTAGCCGACTTCGAGCAACCCGTCCGGATCGTACTTCCGGCGCACCTCGGTCAGCCGTTCCCAGGACTCGGCCGAGAAGCAGTCCCGGACACCTCCCGGGTGCAGTTCGGGGGTGGTCTCCGCGATGTAACTGGTCTGCGCCAACGGGACGTCGTGCATCGTCTCGCGCACCCATTCGTCGTTCGCCGCGTCGCCCGACTCGTCCGGCCAGATGGCCACCGGGTACGCGAACGCCGAACTCGCCACCGAGAAGGCGCCGTCGGCACCGGGCGAGCCGGCCGGGTTCACCCCGGTACCGATGAACGAGAGGTCACTCGGCGCGCGGTCCATCGCCGTCACCAGCCGTTCGAGCAGGGACCGGAACGGTTCGCCGGACTGGACGTTGTCGGTCGCGTACCGGGCGCCGATGGGATGGAGCAGATCTTCGATCGCGAACAAATCGCTGATGGCGCCGACTCTTCTGGTCGCCGAGAGCGGCTGCACGTGAGCATCGGACCAAGGCTTCAGATCGCGGTCAGCCTGTTCGCGATCCGCGGCGAAGGACACCACCGTGACCTCGAGCAGCGTCGGCTCACCAGGCCCTTCCCGGCAGAGCCGCAGGGCCGCCTCGACGTTGGCCGGTGCCTGTTCCTGCCGCGTCGCGAACCAGTCGGCGACCGCACGGCTCTGCTCGCGACCGAAAACGGCGGTGGCCCACTCCACGTGTCGCGGGCGCGCGGCGAGCTCGATCTCGAACCAGGTCACGACAGCGGGGAACAACATGCCAGCGCCACAGGCGGCCCAGAACAGGTCCGGATGCTCGTCCTGGTCGGCGATCAGAACCTCCCCCGCCGCCGTCACCACCTCGACGCGCCGGACACGTTCGCCGGCCAGACCCCACTCGCCGCTGTTCCACCCGAACCCACCCGAGAGCAGGTATCCACCGACACCAACGCTCGGACAGTGACCGACGGGGAACGCCCGGCCAACTCGTTCCAGCGCTGCATCCAGCACGTCGTTGGTCACGCCCGGACCGACTCTCGCGGTCGAAAGATCCGGCGCGATCTCGATCTGCCGAAACCCGGACAGATCGATCACCATGCCGTTCGGCCGAAGGCAGACTCCGAGCCAGTTGTGCCCGCCGGACCGGACGCCGACCCGCAGTCCGTCGCGCCGCGCGACGGCCAGGGCCTCAACCACCCCGGCGACATCCACCGGTCTGGCGATGACCTTCGGTACCTCCGTGGGCTTGCGTCCGTTCCAGACCAGGCCGGACAAGAGATCCTCGAAACCCATGTCTCCTCGCGCCACCAGCTCGCTCGCCATCGACCCGCCCCTCAGCTGTTGTCGGCTCCGGCAATGTTGACACGCTGTGGCCTTACTGGCAATACCAGTGCCATGGTAGTACTGGTCTTGCCAATCCGATCCCCAGGGAGGCGAGCGTGGGTTACGACATCGTCGGCTATGCGCCGAAATGGCACGCCAGGCCCGGCGACCGAGTTCCGATCCACGTGTCGAGCCGGTGTCCCGAGTTCTGGGTGCACCTGCTCCGCGTCACCGACTTCCTCGGTGACGGCGATGCCTGGGCGCACTGCCCGGTCGAGTTGCCGCCGGCCGGTCCGTTCGCCGCCGCCGATATCCCGTTGGTCACGGGCTCGTACTTCCACGCCCGCGAAAGCAATCTCGAACTGGCAGAGCTCAGCATCGAGGTGACGCTCTGGACCCGGGCTCCCCAAACCGAACCGTCAACACTTCTGCAGTACGTCGGCGAGCACGGCCTGCTCTCACTCGACCTCACGCCGGACCAGTCCTTCGTCATTCGCCACGGCGACCAGGAGTACGCCACTACGCTGACGTTACGGCCGCGCCGCTGGACGAAGGTGGCACTCGCCATCTCCGCGGACAGCATCACCCTGAGCACGGACGCCACCTCGGAGTACCTCGCGGTACGCGCCGAACCGGGTGTCCTCCGCGAGCTCCTCATCGGTGGGGTGATCGACCCGCGCTCTCCGAGCGGTGGACGCGGCCGGCTCGACGCGAAGATCGAGGCGCCTGCGCTGCGTACCTTGGACGGCGACCTGATCACCAAGTGGAACCTCGGCCGGCTCCCGTACGCCGGCGATGTCCCCGACAGCTATCAGGTCTTCGCCGACTCCAGATTGGTGAACGAGCCCACTCGCGCCGTGACCGGCTCGGCGTGGCGGGGCCGCTCCCTCTCCTTCGAGGATGCGCCTGCCGAGTACGCCGCGGCGTACCTGCACCGGGACGACCTCGGCGACGCCGGTTGGCCCATCGGTGTCGAGCTCGACCTCCCGGCCGGTACGCGATCCGGCGTACTGTGCGCGGTGCTGTCGGTGGACGAAGTGCCCCGCTTCGACGACCCGGGCCGCTTCTTCCCGGTCTCGGTGTTCGTCGCGCCGCCACCCGACTCGGCGCCTGACGTGACTCTCGTGCTACCGACGTTCAGCTACCGCTCGTACGCCAACAACGGGTACTGGGAGGACGCCCCGGCCGACGTGTACACGACCAAGGGCGCGTCGACTTCGCAACATGTCTACGACTATCTCGCCGAGACCGGGATGCTCTCGCTGTACGGCCTGCACCCGGACGGTTCCGGCGTACACCTCGCGTCCTTGAAGCGGCCGCAGGCGACCATGCGGCCGGACTGGGTGTACCAGCTCGTCGGTCGTCCGCACCAGCTGTCGGCCGACCTGTCGATCGTCAACTGGCTGTCGCGCTCCGGGCTGAGCTGGGCAGTCACCACCGACGAATTCCTCGACCAGGAAGGCGTCGCGGCGCTGGCCGGCTGCCGGACCGTGCTGACCGGAAGCCATCCGGAGTACTCGACCGAGAACCTGCTCGACGCGTACGACGATCACCTGGCGTCCGGCGGGAACCTGATGTACCTCGGCGGCAACGGCTTCATCCTGCGCGTCGACGTACCCGCGGACCGCCCGTGGATGCAGGAGCTTCGGCGCGGTAACCACGACCGCAACATGTGGAACGACGAGCCCGGCGAGCTGCGGCATCAGGTGTCGGGGCAGCAAGGCGGCCTGTGGCGACACGCCGGGCGACCACCGAACCTGCTGACCGGCCTGGGCTACTGCGCGATCGGGTTCTCCCGCGACACCGCGTACGCCGCGCCGGCCGATCTTGAGGTCGATGCGCTTCCGCCACGGCTGGCCGCGGTGATGGGCGACGTCGGTGCCGATCCGTTCGGACTGTGCGGTTTCGAGCTCGACTGTCACGACGTGACGCTCGGGTCGGACGTGGATTGCGTCGTACTCGGGCGGGCGGTCGACATCCCGCCCGAGTACCGCCCGGTGACCGAGTACCTGAGCCTCGACGGCGATCCGGTCCGCGCGGTCGCCAATGCCCTCCGCGGTGACGTGGTGTGGCGGCGTACCGGCGCCGGCGGGCAGGTCTTCGCGGTCGGGTCGATCTCGTGGACCCGCCACCTTTCCGCTGCCGATGACCCGGGTCGCTGCCGGGAGATCATGACTGCCGTGCTGACGGACATGACCACCGAAGCACCCGCTTGAGCGGCTCCGGTGGGGCAAGTCGGACTTCGGCGCGGTGCTACTGGAGCAGCTCGCGCAGGAACTGGCGGTTGTCCTCGTAGAGCAGGCGGGACGACTCGACCGCCGCCTCCAGGTCGCCGTTGATGATCGAGTCGGCCAGCCGCTGATGGAGATCCAGGATGTCCTGGCTCATGGTCCGGCCGTGCGGCGAGATCCGGATCGTCTCCACCACCTGCTGGTCGATGGTCTGCCAGATGGAGGCGAGCAGGCTGCTGCCGGCCGCCTGCACGATCGCGGCGTGCAGCGCGCGGTCGGGCTCGACCGTGTCCTCCCGATCGCGAACCGCCTGCTGCAGGCGCTCCGCGGCCGCGCGCACCCCGTCGAGGGCGGGCTCCGGGTTCTTCAGCGTGAGCTCGATCGCGCCGACCTCCAGCACCTCACGGACATTCACCACGTCCTGGAGCTTGAGGCCGCCGCCGGCGATGTGTTCGGCCGGCGCCGCGGTCACGTACGCGCCGCGACCCATCTGGATGTCCAGGATGTCCATCGCGCTGACCGTCGACAGCGCCTCCCGGATCACCGGCCGGGAGACCCCGAACTCGGTCGCGAGCTGCCGCTCGCTGGGGATCTTCTGGCCGATCGGGTAGCTGCCGTCCTTGACCCGATCCACCAGCGCCCGGGCAATCCGGCTGGCCTGCGAATCGCGCCGCTGAACGGCGCTCGGGTCGATCATGACGCCTCCGGGAACACGAAACCGAGTCGGTCAGCTGTTAGGCCAGTCTGACCAGTGCAACCACTTAGTATGCCGCCCAGCCGGTTCAGTGCGGAATTCGTCAGCTCCATGGCGCGTGTCCCGTCCGGATGACGGCTTCGAGCTGGGCCCGTTCACCGGCATCCACGAACGCCGCGGACAGTGCGTTCAGCTGGAAGCGTTCCAGGTCCGGCAGTCCGTACCCGAAAGTGTCGCAGAGCAAGGCGATCTCGTGGCTCAGGGTGGTCTGACTGATCAGGCGGTTGTCGGTGTTGACGGTGACCGCGAAGCCGAGCCGGTGGAGCAGGTCGAAGGGATGCTCGGCCAGGTTTCCGCTGGGCACGGCGCCCGTCTGCAGATTCGAGGTCGGACTCGTCTCCAGCACCACGCCGTGATCCCGGACCCACCGCGCCACCTGTCCCAGCCGCGGTCCGGTGCCGGTCGCGTCGATGTCCTCGGTGATGCGTACGCCGTGCCCGAGCCGGCTCGCGCGACCGTCGACGAGCGCGGACCGGATGCTGTCGAGGCCCGCTGCCTCGCCCGCATGGACCGTTGCCGGGAAGAACTCGCTCGCCAGCAGCTCGAACGCGTCGCGATGGAGGCTAGGCGGAAAACCTGCCTCCGGCCCGGCGATGTCGAACCCGGCCACGCCGCGGTCACGCCAGCGCAGCGCGAGCCGGGCGATCTCCAGCGAGTTGGCGCCGTTGCGCATCGCCGTCAGGAGCTGGCGTACGACGATCCGGTGGCCCTGGGCCGCGGCCGTCGCGATGCCTGTCTCGAGTCCCGACTGGACCGCTTCGACCGCGTCGTCGAGGCTCAGTCCCTTGGTGAGCATGTTCTCCGGCGCCCATCGGACCTCGCCGTAGATCACCCCGTCGGACGCCAGGTCCAGTACGTACTCACAGGCGACCCGCGACAGTACGTCGGCGGTCTGCATCACGGCGACCGACATCCAGAAGGACTCCAGCACAGTCACCAGCGAGCCGCTGTTGGCGGCGCGGAGGAACCACGCGCCCAAGGACTCCACGTCATCGGCCGGCAGCGCGAGACCGAGCGACTCGCCGGCTTCGAGGATGGTGGACTCCCGGAGTCCGCCTTCCAGATGATCGTGCAACGACACCTTGGGCAGTTCCCGTACGCGCGGGAGATCCCCCGCGGCCGGGAGGGGCCGTACGTCTCGGGGTGAGCTCATGGCCTCCTCCCGGCCGCGGCTTCGGACGATGGTTGCTCGTACGAGGTGATGGCGTCGATCTTCGCCGCGGAAGCCGATTCCGGGTCGAAGTCGTGCCGCAGCCATTCTTGGACGAGGGCGCGCGCCAGCTCGATCCCGATCACCCTTTCGCCGAGAGTCAGTACCTGCGCGTTGTTGCTCAGTACGGCGCGCTGGACCGAGTACACGTCGTGGGCGGTCACCGCGCGGACGCCACGGACCTTGTTCGCGGCAATGGCGACGCCGAGTCCGGTGCCGCACACCAGTAGGCCGCGATCGGCCTCGCCCGCCGCGATCAGCCGGGCCGCGGCGACAGCCACGTGCGGGTACGCGGTGTGGCTGTCCTGGCCGACGCCGACGTCGATCACGGACTCCACCCGCGGGTGCCGGCCGAGATCCGCCGCGAGCGCGGTCTTCAGCCCGAGCCCCGCGTCGTCCGAACCGACGACGATCCGAAGTTTGCCGGTCATTGCAACGACCTTTCCATCAGGTGTTGGGCGACCGCCATCGCGACGATCGCGAACGAGGTGGCGCCCGGATCGGGGTGCCCGAAACTCTTCTCGGCCAGCGGCCGCGCCCGCCCCACCCTGGGTTTCAAACCAGCAGTCGCCGCGGCAGCCACACCCGCGGCAGCCGCCGCCTCAACCCAGACCGCCGGACGAACCGATTCCCCACCCAGCCCGCCGGCCGGTTCCGCCGCCGGGCGATCAGATTCCGTGGTGGAGCTGGTTGTGAGTGTTGTGATGAACGGGTGCATCGCGTCGAGCATCGTCTTGTCGCCCGGCCGGGCGCCACCCAACTCCTCGATCGCGGCCACCGCCGCGCCGACTGCTTGCACTCCGGTGGACGTGTTCAGGGTCCCGGCCGTGTTGGCAGCGAGCCCGGCCGCCTCCAGCCCGGCACCCCACAACGCGCCTGAAGTCCCGGCGCCGTACTCGGCCCAGGCGCGACCGGCGGCGACCAGTACCGCATCCGCGCCCTGGTGTTCGGCCGCGATCCCGGCGGCGAGCGCGGCGCGTGCACCCCGCACCATCCCGGAGCCGTGATCACCATCACCGGCAACCGCGTCGAGCCGGGCCAGCGCTTCCTCGTGCTCCGCCAGGGTCGCGCACACCAGCTCCAGCCCCGCCACCACATCGTTGGCGGCGGCAACCAATTCTGCGGTCGACGGCCTCGGCAGCCGGACGGTCGCGTCGCTCCACTGCCCGACGTCCGGGACGCTGTCGTCGACCTCGCCCGGCACGGTCTTCGCGAAGGCCGGGCCGCGGGCAGGCGCGCGCCACAACGTCTCGAGTTCGTCGTCGAGCCAGCAGACAGTGACGGACACCCCGCCCATGTCAAGGCTGGTCACCAACTCCCCCACTTCCGGCTCGACCACTTCCACTCCACGCTCGGCCAAGATGCCGGCCACATCCTTGAAGAGCACGAACAACTCCTCGTACTTGACCGTCCCGAGCCCGTTGACAACCAACGCGACCCGCGCCGGCCCTCCACCGTCGACCCGCTCCGCGAGGAGCGCGTCGACCAGCAGGACGGCGAGCTCACTCGACGGAGCGAGCGGCCGGTCCTCGATCCCCGCCTCGCCGTGGATGCCGAGCCCGACCGACATCGTCCCGGCCGCCACCTCGAACAACGGCTCGGTTGCCCCCGGCAACGTGCAACCGGAGATCGCGATGCCCAGCGTCCGGGTATGCCGATTGGCCTTCCGCGCAACCCGTTCGACCGCATCGAGATCGGCACCGGCCTCCGCCGCCGCACCGGCGATCTTCACCACAACGAAATCACCGGCAATCCCCCGCCGCCGGTCCCGCTCCTCGATCGGAGCACTGGCGATGTCATCGGTCACCAGGACGGTACGAACATCGTGGCCCTCGGCAAGCAACCGGCGCTGCGCGATGCCGAAATGCAGCACGTCCCCCGCGTAGTTCCCGTACACGAGCAGCACCCCCGCTCCGGCGTCGACGGCGTGACACACCCGGTACGCCTGCGCCGCCGACGGTGACGTGAAGACCTGCCCGCATACCGCTCCGGTGGCGAGCCCAGGACCGACCAGGCCGGCGAACGCCGGATAATGACCCGAGCCCCCACCCAGCACGACCCCCACCTGACCAGCCGGCCGAACAGCTGCGCGGATCACCCCGCCGTCCACCCGGCGTACATCCCGGCCGTACGCGAGTACCAAACCTTGCAACGCTTCGTCGGCGAACGTCTCGGCACCGTTGTGAATCGCGGTCATCGGCGCACCGACTTCAGCAGGCCGCGAAGGTAGCGCTGGTTGGCAGCACTCACCGACAACCCGTCGCCGCCGTAATGTTCACAGGTGATGATTCCGGCGTACCCACAGTCGAGCGCCGACCGGATCGCGTCGCGGTAGTCGATGACGCCGAGCTCCATCGAGGTGGGAGCGGTCAGGATCGTGCCGCTCGCCGGGTCCTCCAGGCGAAGGTAGTTCTTCACGTGCCAGTAGTTCGACCAGGGCAGAACCGCGGCCAGTACCTCTCCGGGTGGGTCCGTCGGCCGATGCAGCCGGATCAGGTTTCCGGTGTCGGGGTTGAGGCCCACGTCAGCTCGGCCGATCTCCTCGACCAGCCGGATCGCGCTCTCGGCGCTGCCGAGGAAGGTGTCCTCGTACATTTCGAGCGTCAGCAGCATCCCGAGCGACCCCGCGTGCTCACCGAGCTCGCGCAGCTGGGTGACCGCGAGCGCCCGCAGCTCGCGGTCGTCCGGGTCGTTGGCCAGATGATCGCGGGTCCAGAACCACCACGCCGACGCCTGCTCGCTCGTCAGCCGCTCATGCAGTCCGACCGAAACCACCTGCGCACCCAGCGTCGCGGCGGCCTCGATCGCACGGTGGCTGTACGCGAGGTTGTCGTCGCCGTGCACCGGATCGATCACGCTGGCACGGATCAACGCGACCGCCGCGATCGTCAGGCCGAGTTCCCGGCCGGCAGCGCTCAGGTCGGCAAGCTCCTCTTTGTCCAAGTCCCCGGCGCGCAGCCAGGTGTCGGTGATCTCGACGTGGTCGAACCCGGCCGCCGCCAGCTCACCGAGCCGGGCCGCCCATTCGGCCCGGCCGCCGGAACGCGCCGTCCTCCCCCGGCGGTCGACCGCGGGGAACGGGAGCGTACCGGCGGCGATCGGCCAGCTCCCGGCATCGAGCTCCGCCGGGCGATGGGTTTGCCGTACGAACGAAGTGGTGGTGGTCATCAAGCAGAGCTCCTGCTCCGGTCAGGCCACCGTGGCCGACGGGCGGCGCAGTGACCGGAGTCCTGCGATACCCAGCGCGAGCACGGTGACGACGTACGGGAAGGCGGTCAGTGGGTCCGTCGGGATGCTGGTACGGGCTTGCAGCAGAATGGTCAGCGCCTGGCACATGCCGAACGCGGTCGCCGCGATGATGGTGCCGATCGGATGCTTCAGGCCGAGGTAGACGGCAGCCAGCGCGATGAAGCCCCGGCCCTGGGTCATGTCCCGGACGAAGGTGTGCGTGGTGGCCAGCGAGAGCTGCGCGCCCGCGAGGCCGGCGAAGACTCCCGAGATGCTCATCGCCAGCCACTTCACCCGCGTCGGGGAGATGCCCGCCTCCACCACGGCCGGCGCGTTGCCGCCCACTGCCCGGATCCAGATTCCGGGCCGGGAGTGGAAGTACAGGTACACCACGACCGGGGCGAGGACCAGCGTCGCCCAGGTGATCGGCGACAGAGCGGCCAGCGCTTTCAGTACCGGGACGCCGTCCAGGAAGGACAGGTGCACCGTGGGCAACGGATTCGACTCGAGCGCGTTGGCGCCCTTGTCCTTGCTCTTGTTGATCGCGAAGAGGAACGTTGCCGTGCCACCGGCGGCGAGCAGGTTCACGGCGATGCCGGCGAGGACGAAGTCCGCGCCCAATGACAGGTGGGACCAGGCCAGTAACAGTGCGAGCGCGAGACCGGCGAGGGCCGCGACGGCCAGGCCTCCCCACGGCCCGAAGATGGTGGTGGACACGGCCGCGCCCGCGAAGGCGCCGCCGAGCATCATGCCCTCGATGCCGATGTTGTCCATGCCTGCCCGTACGGTCAGCAGACAGCCGAGCGCCGCCAGCACCAAGGGCGTCGCAACCTCGAGAACGCTTGCCAGGTACATCAGTGCGTCACCTCCGTGGCGTTGCGTGCGGCGCGCCGGCGCAGCAGAGCAGCGAGTCCGATGATCAGGAGTCCCTGCAGGACCACCACGACATCTCGGGGTACGTTGCCGGTGATCTGGATGATCTCTCCACCCGTACGCAGATAGCCGTAGGCCAGCGCGGTCAGGGGTACGAGAGCCGGCCGATTGACCGCCAGCAGGGCGACGAGTACACCTTCGAAGCCGATCCCGGCGCCCATCCCGATGATGAGGCGATGCGTACCCCCGAAGGCGATGGCGGCACCGGTCAGACCGGCGACCGCTCCGGATGCCACGAAGGCAACGCAGATCAGCCGCCGGACCGGATACCCGTTGGCCCGGGCGAACGGCTGACTGTCGCCGACCATCCGCAGCCGGAAGCCCAGCCGGGACCGGTTCAGCAAGACGCTCACGACCACGCAGGCCAGGATCGCGAACACCAACGAGCTGGGGATGGCCGGCGACGATCCCCAACTCGGCAGCCAGGTGCCGCGGTCGAAGTACGCCGAGACCGGGAAGCCGGCCCCGGCCGGCAGCAGCGCCTCCTTGATCACAAAGGCGAACGCGAAGGTCGCCACGTAGTTGAGCATCAACGTGGTGACGATCTCGTCGGCGTTCAGGTACGCCTTCATCAGCCCGGGCAGGAAGGCCCAGATCGCGCCGCCCGCCGCGGCCGCCAGCACCGCCAGCGGAAGTGCGGCCGCGCTGGGCCCCAGCGCCAGTGCGACGACGCCGGCGGCCAGCGCACCGACGAACACCTGGCCCTCGGCTCCGATCGAGAACATCCCGACGCGGAAGGCGAGGCAGACACTCGCACCGGTGAACATGAGATAGCTCGAGTACGACAGCCATTGCGCCGTACGCCCCGGACTGGACACCGCTCCGGTGAGCAGACCGTCGACGGAGGCGGGCACGTTGTCGCTGGTCAGCGCCAGCAGCGCGAGCACGACCAGGCCGGCACCGAGCACGCCGGCGCCGAGCCGGATCCCGGACCGCCAGTCGGGCAACACTTTGATCGCGCTGCCTCTGCGCACACCGGCCCGGATCAGGCCGCCGCTCATCAGGCTGCCTCCGGCCGGGCGGCGCCGAGCATCAGCGCGCCGAGGACCTTCGCGTCGACGTCGTCCCGATTGGGGACGTCGGCAACGATTCTGCCGTCCCGGAACACGACGATCCGGTTGACCACGGCAAGTACTTCGTCGAGGTCGCTGGACTGCAGTACCACTGCCGCGCCGCCATCGGCGGCGGCCGCGAGCCGCCCGTGCACGCTGGCGATCGCGGCGATGTCGAGACCACGCGTCGGCTCGCACACGACCACGACCCGGGGATCGGTCGACAGTTCTCTGGCCAGCACCACCTTCTGGACATTGCCGCCGGACAGGCTCCCGACCGGCTGCAGCTCGTCCCGGCAGCGTACGTCGAACTGCTCGATCAGCACCCGCGCATGCCGGCGCGACGCCTGCCGCCGGATGAACCTGAACCTGGTGATCAGCGGGTCGCCGAGCCGGTTCGCCACCAGGTTCTCGGCGATGCTGAGATGCTTGGCGACGCCGGCGGTGAGCCGGTCCTCGGGTACGAACGCGACGCCGGCCGCCATTGCCCGCGCGCGCCCCCAGCGACGCTGTGGCACGCCGAAGAGACTGACTTCGCCGCCGGCCGGGGACCGGACTCCGGCCAGCACCTCGCAGAGCAGCTGATGGCCATGCCCGTCGATGCCGATCACACCGGTGATCTCGCCGGCCCGAAGCTCAAGATCGATCTCCTGCAACGAGGACGAGTTCGCTTTGACAGCGGTCAGTTCGCGCACTGCCATCGCCACGTCGAGCGGTACGCGCTCGGTCCGGCTCAACGCGACCGTCGCCGCGCCGACCATGTCCGCGACCAACTCGTCCTGGGTGACGGTGCCGACCCGATGCCTGGCGACGACCGCGCCGTGCCGGATGACGGTGACGTCGTCGGCCAGCAGCTCGACCTCGTCCAGCTTGTGGGTGATGAACAGCACCGACACTCCGGTTTGCTGCAGCCGCTTGACGGCGTCGAACAGCCCCTCGCGCTCCTGCGGCGCGAGCAGCGCGGTCGGCTCGTCGAGGATCAGAATCCGCGCGCCGCGGTAGAGCGCCTTGAGGATCTCGACCCGCTGTTGCTGCGAGACCGTCAGCGCCGAGACCCGCTGCTCGAGCGGCAACTCCACCCGAAGCTCCCGGCACAGGTCCTCGATCTTCGCCCGCGCGGCATCCCGATCCACCAGGCCCCAGGAAGTGCGCTCGGCACCCAGCGAGATGTTGTCGAGCGCGGAGAGCTCAGGCACCAGCCCGAAGTGCTGGAACACCATTCCGATCCCGGCCGCGATCGCGTCCTTCGGTGTCGCGAACGTCCGCGGCTCACCGTGTACGCGGATCTCACCGGAATCCGGCGTCAGCACCCCGAAGAGGATGTTCATCAGCGTGGACTTGCCCGCGCCGTTCTCGCCGAGGACGGCATGCACGCTGCCCTGGCGCAGTGAGAGCGACACCGCGCGGTTCGCGTGTACCGGCCCGAAGTGCTTGTCGACGTCGCGGAGTTCCAGCACGACCGGCGTACCAGGATCTTCCGCGCCGTGGTCCGGCCGTGTCATGAGGCGGTCAGCTCCGCCTTGTACTTGCCGGCCTTCAGCTCCGCGACCAGTTCCTTGATCCGGTTCTGGATCTTCGCCGGGACGACCGAGGTGTAGAGCGGGCTCTCCACGATCGAGACCGATCCGTCCTCGACCCCGTACGCGCCGGCCGTGCCGCCCTTGAGTTTGCCGTCGTGCCAGTCGAGAACTGCCTGCTTGACCGAGCTGCGGACGTCGACCGTCGCGGCCGTCAGTACGGTGTCCACGCCGCCGACCTTGGGATCGACGGTCTCTTGCTTGTCAGCACCGATGGCCCACAGACCACGCGCGGCAGCGGCCTCGAAAACACCCTTGTCCGTACCGCCGGCCGCCGCGGCGATCACGCCGGCACCTTGGTTGATCAGGTCGGCCGCGACGGCCTTGCCCTTGACCGGGTCACTGAACGAACCCGAGTACGTCGTCAGCACCTTGACGCCGGGCGCGACCGCCTTGGCGCCGGCCTTGAAGCCCTGGAAGTACGCGGCGATCACCGGGATCTCCTCGCCACCGACCATGCCGATCGCCGGCGTACCGGCCGAGTTGACCTTGGCGATCCCTGGTGTCGTCACCATCAGCGCGGCCAGCGCCCCGCCGAGGAATCCCACCTGGGTCTCGACGTAGGTGATCGAGTAGACGTTCGGGCACTTGCACTTGCCGTAGTTCACGGACGCGTCGAAGATGACGAACGTCTTGTCCGGGTTGGCCTCGGCCGCCTGCTGGATCATGTCGGCCATCGCGAAACTTCCGGTGACGATCAGCTTCGCGTCGCCGGCGACCAGGTCGTCGAGCGCGGGCTGCCACTTCGTCGGGTCGGTGCCTGCCTCCACCACCTGCGCCTTGATGCCCGCCTCGTCCGCCGCCGTCTGGACACCGGCTTTGGCGCTGTCCAGGAATCCGCCGTCACCGCTCGTCCCCGGCAGCAGCAGCGCCACGCCGCCACTGCCGCCACCTTCGGAAGAGCCGCCGGAGGCACCACCGCACGCGGCCGTGGTGAGCAGACAAACAGTGGCGGCCAGCGCGGCCATCACCTTGTGAACAGGTCCCATGAAACGTCTCCTTGTGCCACTCATGACCGGTGGCGGCTGACCCCAGAGCTGCCTTGTGACCAGACGGATCCTGCTGGTATAACCAGTATTACCACATGAGTCCGGCGGCAACGTCAAGGCCGGAACCGCACCGGGAGGCAGACACTTGTGACGACGTCTCATCAGTCCGCGATCGAGCACTACCAGACGCTTACGCCCGGCTCACAGGAGCTCTTCCACACCGCCCGGACGATCGTCAGCGGCGGCGTTTCCCGCGGCACCCTCGCCTTCCAGCCGTACCCGTTCTATGCCGCCGACGCCGGTGGCGCGACGGTCACCGACATCGACGGCAACGAGTACCTGGATCTGGTCAACAACTACACGTCACTGCCGCACGGGCACGGGCACCGGCCGACCAACAGCGCGTTCGTACGGGAACTGAGTGCCTCGAGTGCGATCGGCACCGCGCATCCGCTCGAAGCCGCGTACGCGCTCGAGCTTGCGGTCCGCTACCCGCCACTGGAACGACTGCACTTCACCACCACCGGCTCGGAGGCGGCGGCGTTCGCACTGCGGGTTGCCCGGGCCAACACCGGCCGGCATCGGGTACTCAAGTTCGAGGGCGGTTTCCACGGCAGCCACAACGAGCTCTACCAGGACATCAACGTCCTGCCCGCGCTCGCGGCCGGTACCGCGGCGCCATCACGACCGGCGTCGGCCGGGCTCGAACCGACCTCGACGGTCACCGCGGTCTACAACGATCCGGCCGCGGTGGCCGACGCGTTCGGCCGGTGGGGAAGCGAGATCGCGGCGGTGATCGTCGAACCGTTCCTCGGCAACGGCTCGTTGGTGACCGCGACGCGCGACTTTCTCGACGCGGTCTTCGAGCACGCGCACCGGGCCGGGGCACTGGTGGTCTTCGACGAGATCCAGTCCTTGCGGGCCGGCTACTCCGGTGCCTCGGGCGAGTGGGGCTATCGGCCCGATCTGATGGCGATCGGCAAGATCATGGGCGGTGGTTTCGCGCTGGCCGCGTTCGGTGGGCGCGCGGAGCTGTTCGAGGTCTTCAACGGTGGCCCGGGCGCCGTGCTCCAGACCGGCACCTTCACCGCTGCTCCCCCGGTCCTGGCCGGAGCGCGGGCCGCGATGGCCGCTTTGACCCAGCCGGTCATGGACGAGATGGCCGATCGTACGGACCGGCTCCGGGAAGGCCTCCGCAAGGAGGCGAAGGACCAGGGCGTCGCTGTCCACGTGAACGGTGTCGGCTCGATGTTCAACATTGCCTTCAGCAACGAGCCGATCGACAGCTACCAGGCGCATCGGGCCGCGGACGCGCACCTGCTCGACGAGGTCCGGCTGCAGCTGGTGAACCACGGCATCGTGATCATGCCGCGTGGCACCGGCTGTCTGTCCACCCCGGTGACCGACGACGACGTCGAGCGCGTCATCGAATCCTTCGGACGAGCCGTCTCGTCGGTACGGAACGGCTGACCATGCTCGAGATCAACCTCTCCGACGTCCATGCTCTCGTCACCGGCGGCGGCAACGGTATCGGCGCGGCCTGCGTCCGGTTGCTCAGGTCCGCCGGCGCGCGGGTCACGGCACTCGACCTGACCGCGACGGAGTCGGACTTCGACGTTCGAGGTGACGTGACCAAAAGCGCGGTCCGGGCCGAGGCCCTGCGTACGCTCGATCCGGATCGGCGTTGGTTGCTGGTCAACAACGCCGCGCTCCAGCTCGAGAAGCGCCTGCCGGAGACCAGCGCCGGCGAACGCCGCCGGCTCTGGGAGGTGAACGTCGAAGCCGTGGTCGCGATGACCTCGGAGTTCGCGGTGATCGCTCCCCCGGAGTCGTCGATCGTCAACCTGTGCTCGGTTCTCGGCGTGACCGGCGATCCCGCGCTGGCCGGCTACACGATCACCAAAGGCGCGATCGCGAACTTCACCAAGACGGCCGCCCTCGAGTACGCGGGCCGGCTCCGGGTGAACGCGGTGCTGCCCGGCGCGATCCGTACGCCACTGACCACCCGTGCCTGGGCCGCCGCCCCGGATCCGGCCGAGGCCGAGCGGCGGATGACGGCGCTGTACCCGGCCGGCCGGATCGGTGAGCCCGAGGACGTCGCCGGGCTGGTCGCCTTTCTGGCCAGTCCACTCGCGTCCTTCATCACCGGCGCGTTGCTCGCCGTCGACGGCGGTCTGCTGGCCGCCAACGCCGAATGGGGTTTGGAGCGACTGTGAATTCTTCAGCCAGCCATGGAGGACATGACATGACCAAGGTCATCATCGACACCGACACCGGCGTCGACGACGGGATGGGCCTGATCTACGGCATCCTGTCTCCCGAGCTCGAGATCGTCGCGGTGACGACCAGCTTCGGCAACGTCGACGTCGGCAAGGTCACCAAGAACACTGCCGTGATCATGGAGCGACTGGGCTGCGACGTACCGCTGGCGAAGGGGGCCGGGCAGGGTCTCGCGGGCGGTAAGGCCGGTTACGTACCGGAGATCCACGGTGAGGACGGCTTCGGCAACGCGAACTTTCCCGACCCGGAGTACACGAGTCTGGTCGGTGCGACGGCCGCTCAGCTGACGGTGGATCTGGCGAAGCAGTACCCCGGCGAGCTGACGTACATCGGGCTGGGGCCGCTGACGAATCTGGCGATCGCGCTGCTGCTCGACCCGGAGCTGCCGTCGCGCCTGACCAAGGTCGTGTGGATGGGCGGCGCGGTACGGGTACCAGGCAACCAAACTCCGGTCGCCGAAGCCGACGCCTTGCATGATCCGGAGGCCGCCGCCCTCTGCGTGGCCGCCGGCTGGGACTTCCTGCAGATCGGCCTGGACGTCACCAACGACACCATCTTCGAGGCCGAACACCTCGACGAGGTGACCGCCGCCGCCACCCCGGCCGCCGAGCTGGTGGCCGCCGGCGCGCCGCTCTACATGTCGTTCTACGAGCAGATCTTCGGTCGCTACTGCTGCGCCATGCATTCGCCGCTGACGGTCGGCGTGGTCGCGCATCCGGAACTGATCACGGCCGAAGAGACGCTCCCGATGGCGGTGGAAACCCAGGGGCGCTTCACCCGCGGGATGACGATCGCCGACTGGCGTCCGGGCCAGGACTCCGACGCTCGCGACTGGGGTGACGGCCCGCGGGTACGGATCGCGTTCGAGGTGGATCGGGCGGCCTTCGTCCGGCGGTTCGTGGACCGGGTCATCGGGAAAGAATGACGTTCCTGATCGTGGGCGAGACCCCGGCCGCGCGCCGGGTCTGCGCGACGCTCGAGGCCCGGTGCGCGATCGAGCATCTCGGCGCACCGACCGATGCCGAGCTGGCCCGCGTACTGGCGGCGCCGGTGACCGCCGCCGCGATCCTCGTCCGCGAGGACGTCCATGCCCTCCGGTACGCGCTGGCGATCGCGCACCTGGCGCCGGCGCTCCGCCAGGTGGTGACCGTGTTCGACCGCACCATGGCCGGCCAATTGCGGTCCCTGCTGCCGCAGTGCACGGTGTTCTCACCGGCGTCGATCGCGGCCCCCGGCATCGCCGGACCGAGCCTGGACCCGGAGCTGCTCTGGGTCCAGGCGCACGACGACCAGGTCCGGCAGATCGTCAGCGGAGCGAACGGGACGCCGGATGTACGCCATGCCCCGCCGGCACGGCCCGGCCGCCGGCGCCGGATCATCAGGGCCTTTCGCTGGAACCATCCACATCAGCACGACACGGGTACGCGCTTGATGTTCCTCGGCCTGTTCGGGCTGCTCACCGTCCTGCTGATCGACTGGGCCTGGCTGGTTCTCGCGGCACACCATGACCCCACCGGCGCGTTCCTCGACGCCGCCCGGGTCGTCGCCACGGTGGGTCCAGGACCGACCGGAACAGGCGGTGGGTACGCGATCTGGTCCGGGCTGGCGATGCTGGCGACGATCGGCTTCACCTCGATCTTCACCGCGGGCCTGATCGACCGGTTGTTCGAACCACGGCTCCTGAGCATGGTCGGTTCACGGTCGGTACCCAGACGGGATCACGTGATCGTGGTCGGGATGGGGCAACTGGGCGTACGCCTGTGTGAGTTGCTGCTCAACCTCGGAGTTCCGGTGATCGGGCTCGAACGCAGCCGGTCGGCCCGATGGCTTCCGGTCGCGCGCGGCCTCGGCATACCGGTCGTGATCGGCGACGGTACCGAGCGCTCGGTACTGAAACGACTCCGGCTCGATCGGTGCCGATCGCTGGCGGCGGTCGGATCGGACGACCTGGACAACCTCGCGGTCGCCGTCGCTGCCACGGCCGTCGCGCCCGGTACCCGGGTGGTGTTGCGCGCCGGTGAACAGGAAGCGATCGCCGAAACCCGCTCCCTGTTACCTCTCGGCGTCATCCGCGACGTCACCGAACTGGCCGCGGCCTTCGTCATCACCGAGTTCGGCGGCGAGGCGGCAGCGGGCGTGCTGACCGCTGCCGACGGAACCTACGCGCGCCTTCGGTCCGGAGCCGTGCAGCGAGTCACCGTCGCCGCTCGCGACGAGTGTCCGCATCCGCGGCCGCATCCTTGTCCGCATCATCGGCGGGCTTGATGTTGTGGTTGAAGCGGAACATGTTGCCGGGGTCGTACTGGGCCTTCACCTTCGCCAGCCGGCGCATGCGGGTCTTGTTCCAGACCGTGTCGACCCGGTCGACTTCCTCATCGGTGACCAGGTTCAGGTACGTGTCGCCGGAGCCGATCGCCCGGAGGTCGGCGCCGGCCCGTTTGACCCAGGTCCGGCAGCGGTGCGAGTCGGCCGGGTCCGGCCACTGGCCGAGGATGTGGATCAGCCAGCTGTCCTGCCGGTGGCTGAACGCGGTCGCGTCCGGCGCGACCCGGGTGACCGCGGCGTTGAACGGGATCACCTCGATGATCGAATGCGGGTCCGGCAGGCTGGCGCCGAACATGGACAGCAACTCGATCTGCTTGTCGCCGAGCTCGGCAAGGTACTCGCCGGTCCAGTAGTGCAGGTTTCCGTTCGGGTTCAACGGGTCGAGCATCTGCTGCACCGCGACGTACGGCATCGGGTAGACGAAGTCGAGCACCGGAGTACCGAACTCGCGGATCGGCCGGACCACCTCGGGATCGAGGTCCGCGCCGACGTACCGGAGGAAGATCCCGATCAGCCGGGTGCCCTGGTACTCCTGCGGGATCACGTCGAGCGGCGGCGCGAACATGAAGAGCGCGTCCGCGCTGAGCTCCTCCGGCGCGTCCACGATGTAGTCGCGCAGGAACGCCAGCACCTCGGGTGCTTTGTCCACCGGCCAGGCGACCATGCCGGCCAGGACCGTCGGACCGACCGGATGGCAACGGAACTCGAACGAGGTCACCACGCCGAAGTTGCCGCCGCCGCCACGTAACGCCCAGAACAACTCCGGGTGGCTGTCCGCGCCGGCCGTGACGATGCTGCCATCGGCCGTCACCACGTCCGCCGACAACAGGTTGTCGCACGTCAGGCCGTAGCGGCGTTGCAACATTCCCATGCCGCCGTTCAGCGTGAGGCCGGCGATGCCGGTCATCGACACCTGGCCAGTGGGTGTAGCCAGGCCGAACAGCTGGGTGCCGGCGTCCAGGTCGCCCAGCGTGGCGCCACCCGCGACTCGTACCGTGCGTGCTTCCGGATCGACCCGGACATCACGCATGCCGGACAGATCGACGAGTAGGCCGCCGTCGCAGGTGCCGTGCCCGGCAACGCTGTGACCGCCGCCGCGGACCGCGACCGGGAGCGAATGCTCGGCCGCGAACCGGACCGACCGGACCACGTCCGCGACCCCGCGGCAGCGGACGATCAGCGCCGGCCGCCGATTGATCGCGGCGTTGTACACCCGGCGCGCGTCCTCGTAACCGGGACCGTCCGGGACCAGCAGTTCACCGCGCAACTGGGCGGCCAACTGATCAGTAGGTAGCTCACTCATGGGCCGTCCTCCTGCGATCGTGGGTATATTCCCGGCTACGCGCGTTCGGGCTGACGCGGCCGCTTGCTTTCCAGAAACGCCTCGAAAATGTCGTGAAATTCCGACGGGCCCTTGACCCGGAGGCCCTTCTCGGAGTCCACCAGCGCGTGCCGGGAAGTTGCCTCGGCAATCAGTTGCCGGCCGGCTTTGCGATAGATCTCGTAGTGGCAGTCGAGCCGGGCCTGCGGCGTCGAGCTCCAGGTCCGGACCAGCAGCTCGTCGCGATAGTAGGCCGGGGTGTGGAAACGGATCCGGAACTCGGTGGTGGTGAACTGGTAGTCCAGGTAGTTCACCCCGACGGCCAGGGCGAACGCCTCCCGGCCCAGATCGCACCAGACCATGTAGTTGCCGTAGTAGGCATGGCGCTGCAGATCGCACTCGGACCACCGCACCTGGACGGCGGTCTCCACGTACCCCCAGCTGACGATCCGGGGCGCGGTCTCGACCCAGCGTGGCATAGGCCGTTTCCTTTCCATTCATATATTTGTCGATAATTGATTCCGGTGAAAACTATTGATGCCGGTCTCAACATTTTTCGCCGGCGGTAAGGACTGCGCCAAGACTGGCGACGGCCGGCGCCGGGCGTCAACCGGCAAGCATTGGTTAGGCGTGGATTCCTTGACAGCCCCGAGAGCGGATTCATAGCATCCACCCCAACCCGCACGAACAAGCGCTCGGAATTCAGCACCGAGCCCACCCGCCCCCCGATTCAATGCGTGTTGGGAGCAAACTCATGATGCCTTCTACCGGCCACCGCCGGCCGTTGCCGCTCGACGGTACGGACGGCTACGCCACGGTATTGACGGTGCCCCGGACACCTGGGGGCCGGCTGCTGGGCGCCGGTGTCGACCTGCTCGACCAGCAGCGGTTCGCGCTGGCCGCCAGGCGCGTCGGTCCGGCTTGGCCGCACCGCATTTTCGACGAAACCGAACGAGCGGCCGAGCCGGCGGAGTTGGCTCGGCTGTTCGGGATCAAGGAATGCGTGATCAAGATCGTCGGCGGTCTGCCGGTCGGGGCCGGCTACCGCGACATCGTCGTCGCTACGACGGGCGGCGACGGTGCCCGGCCGATCCGGTTGCGGGGAGAGCTGGCCCGCTGGGCCCGCGATCACCGGGCCGTGCTGGCCGGCGGCGTGCTGGCCGGCGGTGTTCTGGAGGAGTGCCCGGACACCGCCGGTTCAGCGCAGGCGCCACCGAATGCCGACCGCCGAGCGCCCGAGATTCCCGGCCACGGCGCACTGCACCCCTGCCCGTCCCCCGGCCTCCCCGCACTGGATCTGTGCTGGGCCGCCGCGACCGAGGCGGAGGTGGACTGGTGACCGGCTTGGCGTTCGTCTTCCCCGGCCAGGGCAGCCAACGACCTGGTATGGGCCGCGAACTGGCGCGCTGTGGAGTCGAGGCCCGGAGCCTGATCGACACCGCGGAACAACTGACCGGCGTCGCCGTCGGCGAGCTGATGACCCGCGCCGACGCGATCACGCTGGCGGATCCCGAGGCAGCTCAGCTCACCGTCTTCGTCTGGTCGAGCGTGCTGTCGGCCGAGCTCACCGCGGCCGGCTGCCGCCCGATCGCGGTGGCCGGGCACAGCCTCGGCGAGTACGCCGCGCTGGTCGCCGCGGGCTGTCTGAGCTGGGCGGACGCGCTCTCGATCGTGGCGAAGCGGGGCCGGGCGATGGCCGACGCGGCGCAGCGGGAACCGGGAGCGATGGCCGCCATCGGCGGACTGTCGGCGGATCACGTGACCGATCTGTGCCGGCAGTCCTCGGTCAGCGCGGGCGTGGTCGTCCTGGCCAACCTGAACGCACCACGGCAAGTCGTCGTGTCCGGCACGCCGGAGGAGGTCGAGCTGGTGATCGAGGCCGCCCGGTCGGCCGGCGCGCTGCGGGTGAAACGGTTGCCGGTCGGCGGCGCGTACCACTCGCCGCTGATGGCCGAGGCCGAGCGTGAACTCGCGCCGATGCTCGCGGCGGCGGACCTGCGCGCGCCCCGCGTACCGTTCATTTCCAGTCTGACCGGCTGCGCGGTCCACGACATCGAGGCGTACCGGCAGCTGCTCAGTCGCCAGATCATGCGGCCGGTGCGCTGGACCGACACCGTCGGGACCCTCGCCCGGATCGGTGCGCGAACCTTCGTCGAGGTCGGTCCCGGCCGGGTGCTGACCGGGCTCGGCCGCAGCATGGTGCGGACGGGCCGGCACCTGACCGGTTCCGAAGCACTCGCCCTCAGTCTCCGGACGGCGGTCCGGTGATGAGCAAATCAGAACGAGTCGTCCTGGTCACCGGCGCCACGAAGGGCATCGGCCTCGGTGTCGCGATGGACCTGGCCGCGGACGGCACCCGCGTACTGCTGAACTACCGGCGCGACCTCGAGCAGGCCAAGCGCGTCCTCGAGCAGATCCGCGAACTGCAACCGCGGGCCGAGCTGATCCAGGCCGACGTCGCCGTACCGGCCGAGGTGGACCGGATGTTCCGCGGCATCCGCGCCGACCACGGCCGGCTGGACGGTCTGGTCAGCAACGCCGGCATCGCGAACGACGGCTACGCGCTGATGATGGGCGAGCAGAAGTGGCGTTCGGTCCTGGAGACCAACCTCACCGGTTCGTTCCTGGTCTGCCGCGCGGCAGCTCGGCTGATGGCGGTGCAGCGCGGCGGCGCGATCGTGGCGGTGGCCTCCACCAGCGGCGTGAACGCCCCGGCCGGCCAGGCGAACTACGCCGCCTCCAAGGCCGGTCTGCTCGCCGTGGTCCGGGTGCTCGCCAAGGAGCTCGGAAGCTACGGCGTCCGGGTCAACTCCGTGATCCCGGGCTTCGTCGACACCGCGATGACGCGCTCGATGCCGCAGGACCAGCTGACCGCTTTCGTGGAACGCGTGCCGCTGGGCCGGATCGGAACACCCGCGGACGTGGCGCCGGTGGTGCGGTTCCTGCTCGGCCCCGAATCCGCCTATGTGACCGGGGCGTCCGTCGTCATCGACGGCGGCCTGACCTGCTGAATCCGCAGCACCTGCTGAGCCGTACGGCAACGCAACCCGACAAGCGACAGGAGAGGCCACATGGTGGCAACGCTGGAAGAGACGAAGGCAGCCGCGAAGGTACGGCAGGAGCTGTGCGGCGAGGTCAAGCACCTGCTGGTCGAGCGGCTCGCCCTGGCGGTGGACCCGGACATGATCGGTGACGACCAGCCGCTGTTCGGCCGTGGGCTCGAGCTCGACTCGATCGACACGCTCGAGCTGGCGATGGCCGTCGAGGACGAGTTCGGGGTGGTCATCACCGACGACGACACCGAGTGCCTGCTCTCACTCAACCGACTCGTCGACCACGTGGCGGGCAACCGGTGACGAGTACGCCCGCGGTCGCGCGAGTACGCGAACTGTCCGCCGACGAGATCGCCCGGCTGCTGCCGCACCGGTACCCGTTCTTCCTGCTGGACCGGGTGACGTCGGTCGAGCCAGGCGTACGGGCGGAGGCGATCAAGAGCATCACCGCCTCCGATCCCGTCCTGGCCGGCCACTTTCCCGGCCGGATGCTGTACCCGGGCGTACTGCTGGTCGAATGCGTCGCGCAGCTCGCCGCGGTGATCTACGGCAGCGCGGCGGCGACCCAGGCCACCGGCGAGCCGGTCGCGGACGTCGCCGAACGCGTCGGCTATCTCGCCGAGATCAAGCAGGCAAAGTTCCTGCGCACGGTCGTACCCGGCGACCAGCTGGTGATCCGGGCTCAGACCGGTCCGCGGCTGCGGGACCTGATGTCGGTGATCGGCCAGGCGTCGGTCGGCCGCGAAGTGGTGATGACGACCCGGCTCGTCGTGACCGAACGGAATGACAGTCAATGACATTGACGAAGGGACCAATCATGCGGAACGTCTACTCCGACCCGGTCGCCGAGTACGAGCTGCTGCGCGGCGCGTGCGGCCTGATCGACTACACCGGCCTCGGCCTGCTCCGGATCACCGGCGGCGAAGCGGCCCAGTTCCTCAGCCAGGTCTCGACCCGCGGCGTCGACTTCCTGCTCGAAGGACAGATCTCTTCGGCGCTGCTGCTGAACACCGACGGCACCCTGCTGGCCGAGGCGCTGATCCACTGCTCCGGGAACGACTACCTGGTGGAGGTCTGGCCGGCCCAGGCCGCCGCGGTGGCCGACTACCTGGTTGCCGCCGGCAACACCTGCGGCCAGGACGTGAACGTGCAGGACGTCACCGACGACTACCGCGTGTACGGGATCGAAGGCCCGCAATCACCGGCGCTCGCCCAGAAGTTCCTGTCCTTCCCGATCACCTCGATGTCGTACTCGAGTTTCGTCACCGAGTCGTGGGGCGACGACCAGGATCTGCTCGTCAGCCGGACCGGCGTCAGCGGCGAGTACGGGTACAAGCTGCACATCCCGGTTGCCGCGGGCAATGAATTGCGTGATCACCTGGCCGGACTCGGCGCCCAGCCGGTCGGCCTGGATGCCCTGGACATCTGCCGGATGGAGATGCGGTTCGCCAACCTGGAGCAGGAGGCCGACGGCGCGACGCCGTTCGAGACAGGCCTGCAGTGGATGGTCGACTTCGGCCACGAGTTCATCGGCAAGGCGGCGCTCACCGCGCATTGGGAGGCCGGTCCGGCCCGCCGCCCGGTCTGCTGGATCGCCGCCGAAGGGCTGGACGACCCGCCGGCCGCCGGCACCGCCCTCGGCGTGGACGGCGAGCCGCTCGGAGCGGTCACGCACGCGGTGTACTCGCCCCGGCTCGAGCGGGTGATCGGCACCGCCCGGGTCGACGCCGACGTGGCCGCGGCCGGGCTCGAGCTGACCCTCGAGCAGCCCGAACACCTGGTACTGACCACCGCCGCGCCGTTCCTGGTCGCCACCAGCTTCGGCGTACCACTCGAGTAACGGCTGACGACACAGGTCTGGTGAGGAGAGCATATGAACGCCACAGGGGTCGCCATTACCGGCATCGGGGTGACCTGCGCGCTGGGCACCGGGGCCGACGCGGTCTGGACCGGCGTCCGCGACGCCGTCAGCGGCATCGGCCGGACCAAGCGGCTGGACACGTCCACGCTGAGCTGCCACTACTCGGGTGAGGTCGCCGAGGTGGCGGCTCCGCCGCGGCGGAGCAAAGGCCGGATCGATCGGGCGATCGGCCTGGCCCTCGGGGCCGCGGCGGAGGCGCTCGAGGACGCCAAGCTGGACCTCGCGGGATTCGATCCGTACCGGGTCGGGATCGCGACGGGTACGTCGGTGGGCGGTCTCGATGCCGGCGAGCAGTACCACTGGCAGCTGCTCCGTGACGGCCGCGCCGGCGCTTCGAAGGCGCATCTGCTGATGTACCCGCTGTCCACCTCGACCGACGCGGTCAGCGCGGCCTTCGGCCTGAAAGGCCCGAAGGTGGTGATCTCGAACGCCTGCGCGGCCGGTGCGAACTCGATCGGCTGGGCGCTGGACACCATTCGCGAAGGCCGGGCCGACGTGATGCTGGCCGGTGGCGTGGACGTACTGGACCTGCTCTCGCTCGCGGGCTTCGACAGCCTGAAAGCACTCGACGAGGAGCCCTGCGCCCCGTACTCGCGAAGCAGCGGACTCAACATCGGCGAGGGCGCGGCGTTCCTCGTACTCGAGTCCGAGGAACTGGCCCGGGCGCGCGGCGCTCAGGTGCTCGGGTACGTGCTGGGGTACGCGTTGACGAGTGACGCGCACCATGCCACCGCGCCGGACCCGGTCGGCGGCGGCGCACTGCGGGCGATGCGCCGCGCGCTGGAGCAGGCCGGGTACACCGCGGCGGATGTCGATTATGTGAACGGTCATGGCACCGGAACGCCTGCCAACGACAGCGCCGAGCGCAAGGCGGTGACGGCGTTGTTCGGCGGCAAGAACGTGCCGCCGATGAGCAGTACCAAGTCGCAGGTGGGCCACATGCTCGGCGCGGCCGGGGCGCTGGAGGCCGCCGTCTGCGCGCTGGCGATGCGCGAACAGATCCTGCCACCGACCGTGAACGTCGAGCCGGCCGAGGAGGTCGCCGCGGCCGGCCCGGCGTACGACATCGTGCCGAACGCGTCGCGCCGGGCGGACCTCGGGCTGGTGGTCTCGAACTCGTTCGCCTTCGGCGGCAACAACTGCTCGCTGGTACTCGGGCGGACGCTCAAACCAGGGCCGCAACGGCCCGATCGCCGCGTGGTCATCACCGGCGCCGGGGTGGTTTCGCCGATCGGTCTGGGCCGCGACGGCCTGATCACCGGCCTGCGCGCCGGCCAGGTCGGGATCGCGGCGGCGACCCGGATCGACACCGGCGAAGCAGCCAGCAAATTGGTTGCCGAGATCACCGATCAGGGTTACCGGCGGCGGATCGATCCCGCGTACGCCCGCCGGCTGGACCAGCTCGGAACCCTCGTACTGGCGGCAACCCGGGACGCGTTCGCGGACGCCGAGTACCAGATCACCCGGCAGAACGCGACCGACGTCGGGATGGTGTTCGGTACGTACACCGGTCCGCTGGACACCGTCGCGCAACTGACCGAGACGATCGGCACGGACGGTCCGCACCGGGTGAACCCACGCCTGTTCCCGAACTCGGTGATGAACGCGGCACCCGGCCACGCCTGCCTTTCCTTGCAGATCAAGGGCCCGCTGTCCACGCTCGCCATCGGTTGCGCGTCCGGTATCGCCGGGCTCGGGTACGCGTCGGACCTGATCCGGCGGGGTGAGGCCGAGGTGATGGCGGCGGTCAGCGCGGACGAGCTGACCGGACTGGTGCATCTCGGCTACGACCACCTCGGGATTCTGACCTCCGACGCGCTCCGGCCGTATGACACCCGGGCCAGCGGCTGCGCGCTCGGAGCAGGCTCGGTTGCCCTCGTACTCGAATCGCTGGAGCACGCGAAAGAGCGTGGGGCGACGATCCTCGCCGAGGTCCGCGGGCATGCCGGGACCGCGGATGCGTATCGGGTCGCGGGTAACGAGGAGTCCGGCGAGGCGTGGGCGCAGTGCCACCGCAACGCGCTGGACGCGGCCGGGGTGACCCCGGCGGAGGTCGGCGTGGTGTACGGCGACGCGCGCGGCACCGGCACCCTCGACCGGGCCGAGGCGCGGGCGATCGCCTCGGTGTTCCCGGCTGGTACGACTCGGCTGGCCAACATTTCCGGACAGGTCGGGCATATCCACTCGACGACTCCGTTGATGTCCGTACTCGCTGCCGCCGAGAGTCTTGGGACCGGATGGGTTCCGCCGATCGCGGGGTTGCGGGAACCGTTGCCTGGGCTGGAGCGGTACGTCGGGTCGGAGCGTGATCCGGCCGGCCGGGCCGCGGTGGTCACGGCGGCGAACTGGGGCGGTACGTACGCGTCGGTGGTGCTGTCACCGTGCGGATGACGTACTCGACCGCGCTTCGGGTGTGCATCGTCCGGGTGCCGGACGATGTTTGCCCGGAGCAACCATGGCGCCGGTTGCTCAGTCGCGCGGAGCTCGCGTACTGCTTCGGGCTCGCGCGGGCCGGCGAGCACCTGGCCGCGCGAGTCGCGGCCAAGCAGGCGGTCGTCGCGGCGCTGTGCTGGCCCGGTCCGGTGCCGTGGCAGGGCATCGAGATCCTCCGGACGCCGCGTCAGCCACCCGAGGTACGCCTCTCCGGCGCGATCGAGCGCTGGCGTCAAGCGGCGTGCCTCGCCGTACCGCGAGTCTCCCTCACCCACGCGGCCAACCACGCCGCCGCCCTCGCCTGGCTCCCCACCACCCCCGACAAGGCCAACCAATGACCCCCGCCACAACCCCCGCCCAACCGGACGCAGAGCCAACCCGCCCAGCTCAGCTCCCCCACGACGAGCAGGGGGTGCAGCAGGAGCGGTTGGGTGGGGCGGTGGGGCTGGCCGGGCGTTGTGCGCTGGTGACCGGGGCCGCTGGTGGGATTGGGCGGGAGGTTGTGACCGGGCTGGTTTCGGCCGGCGTCGGTGTCGTCCTCGGTGATCTGGATCGGGATCGGTGCGCGGCCGCGGCCGCCGAGATCGAGGCGGCTGGTCTGCCGGGCCGCGTCGTTCCGGCCGAGGTCGACGTGACCGACCCCAACGCCTGGTCGAAGTTCGCCCGCACCGCGCGCCGGCACTTCGGCTACCCGACTCTGCTGGTGAACAACGCCGGCGTCCTCGGTCGGCAAGGTCTCGAAACCATCACCGCGGACGAATGGGATCGCGTCGTCAACGTCAGCCAGCGCGGTACCTGGCTGGGCATGCAGACGGTCGTACCGAGTATGCACCTGGCCGGCCGTGGCGCGATCGTGAACGTGTCCTCGGTCTTCGGCCAGATCGGCTCCGGCGCCGCCTTCGCGTACCACGGCGCAAAGGGCGCCGTCGCGGCGATGACCCGCGCCGCGGCCGTCGAACTCGCGCGGGCCGGCATCCGCGTGAACGCCGTCTCCCCCGGGATGGTCCGGACCCCGATGACCACGGGCCTACCGGAACAATTCGTCACCGACTTCGTGGCCGCCACCCCGATGCGCCGGATGGCGACCCCGTACGAGATCGCGGCCGCGGTGCTGTTCCTGCTGTCCGACGACGCCTCGTTCGTCACCGGCACCGACCTGATCGTGGACGGCGGCTACGCGGCGCGATGAGTACCGGTGACGGCCGTGATCCGGCCGAGCAACGCGACACGACAGCGGTGTACTGGGCGAACGGCGTCTGCCCGCCGACCCCGCTGGTCGGACGCGACCATGACCGGGCCGAACTGCGCCGCATCATCCAGAGTCCGGCCCGGCTCGTCACGCTCACCGGTCCCGGCGGCGCCGGCAAGACCCGGTTGGCTCAGGCGGTGGTCAAGGACGTACGCGCCGCCTTCCGCGACGGCGCCTGGCCGGTCGAGCTCGCCGCGCTGTCGGAATCAGGCCAGGTCCCCAGCGCGGTCACCACGGCCTGTCCTGCCGAGTTGCAGCGTGATCCCGGTACCGCGGACACCATCCGGGAGCGATTGCGCGACCGCGAAGTGCTGCTGGTTCTCGACAACTGCGAGCACGTCGCGACCGGCGTCACCGACCTGTTGGCCGGTCTGCTGTCGTACTGTCCCAGTCTGCGCGTACTGACCACGAGCCGTCAGCCGCTGCAGATCTACGGCGAACGGCTGTACCCGGTTCGGCCCCTGCCGCTTCCCGACTCGCGGCGGATGCCGTTCGCGAAGCTGGCTGACACGCCGTCGATCGCGCTCTTCGTACAGCGGGCCCGGGCGGTCACGCCGGACTTCAAGCTGACCGACGACAATGTCGGCGACGTCGCCGAGATCTGCCGGTTGGTCGACGGACTGCCGCTGGCGATCGAGCTCGCGGCGACGAAGCTCCGGCTGTTCGCGCCGGCCGCGTTGCTGACCAGGTTGCGCGACGGCATCGACATCCTGCGCTTCGACCTGGCCAACGTGCCACCTCGGCAGCAGAGCATGCGCGCGGCGATCCATTGGAGCTACCAACTGCTCAGTCCGCGGGAGCGCCACCTGCTGACCAGCCTCGGAGTCTTCGCGGACGGATTCAGCCTCGCGGCCGCGGCGGCCGTCGCGCAAGTGACCCGGAACCTTGGCGAAGAACTGCTGGAATCCCTGCTGGACAAGGGATTGCTGTCGGTCTCGCCCGATCCCGACGGCGAGCCGCGATTCCATCAGCTGGGTACGATTCAGGCGTTCTGCATCGAGCAACTCCAAGACACGATCGACGAGCACGAAGTACGCGACCGGCACGCCGTGTACTTCCTGCAACTGGTCGCCGACGCCGAACAAGAGCTCGGCGACGGCCGGCACGCCGCGTACCTGCGCCGGCTGATGCCTGAACAGGCGAACGTCCTGGCCGCGTACCGGCACCTGCGTTTCCGCGGCGATGCGGACAGTGCGCTGGCACTCGCGACCTGGCTGTCACGGTTCATGTTCAGCCAGGGCGAACTGGGCGCGGGCCTGCAGATGCTGAAGGAAACCCTGGCGGACCATTCGACGCGTACGGGCCACCGTCGCCACGCCGACGCGCTGCATTCGGCCGGAGCGCTGGCGATGGCGGCCGGCGAGTACGCGCTGGCCGAGGATTACCAGCGCGCCGCGGTAGCCGCGTACCACAAACTCGGCCTGGCCTTCGGTGAGGCGGCTGCTCTCAACCATCTGGGAAACATCGCCCGGATCCGCGGCGATCTGCGCGCGGCCCGGACGCTGTGCGAGCAGAGCCTGTCGATGTGGCGGGCGGCCGAGGCGCCGGGCGCGGCCGCGCGGGCGCTCATCGACCTGGCGGTGATCTCGCTGAGTCACGGCGACGTGCCGGCGGCCGACGAGGCGGTCGATTTCGCGCTTCCGCTGCTGGAGGCGCACGGTGCCGATCAGAACGTCCGCGCGCTGGCCGGGCTGATCGCGTTCCGGCGCGGCGATCACCGGGAGGCGGAGCGGATCTGCCGGTCCGCGGTGGCCGCGTCGGTCGAGCAGGGTACGCACCCGGAGACGCCGTTCGCGCTGGAGGCGCTCGCCTTGGTGCTGTCCGGTCATCGCCGCCCGGCCAGCGATCTGACCGCGGTCCGGTTGATCGCGGCAGCCAATTCGATCCGGGCCGGAACCCAGAGCTACGCGTGCGCGCAGGTGTTGTCGTACGTCGACCGCACTTTGCAGCACCTGCGGCAACGGCTCGGACAAGTTGCCTTCGACAACGCGTGCATCGCCGGCCGATCGCTCCCGCTGCCGACCCTGCTCGACAAGGACGCCGGCCTGCTCAACTCGTACGTCGATCCTGCCGACAGCTTCGAGGACACGATACTCACCGCGCGCGAACGCGAGGTGGTCGTGCTGGTGGCGGAAGGTTTGACGAACCGCCAAATCGCGAACCGGCTGCGGATCGCCGAGTGGACGGCCATCAACCACGTCCGCAACGTGATGCGCAAACTGGGTCTGCCGTCCCGAGTCCACGTAGCCCAATGGGCAACCCAACGCCACCTGGCCCCGTAGCACGAGTGGCTCCGGTGGTCGGGGCGCGGGTTTGGAAGGCGGTCGAGTTTTCGGCGTCAGCGGTTGAGTTCGTCGCTGTCCGCCCAGACCGGATCAGTCACCTCGACGCGTACTGCCTCCAGTCGCTCATCCGCCAGCACCTCCGCGACCAGCTCTGCCGTACCACCGAGATAGGTCGAATCCAGATCGATCTCGGTCGCCACACACCAGGCCCGGTCGTCCGGCCAGAACACGTTCGGCGACTGCGGCAACAGCGACCTCGCCAACTCCCCCGCCGCATCAAGCGGCCCTTCCAGCAACAGATAACTCCGATTCGGCAACTCCACCCGAGGCCGGTCCTCGTCCCCGTCCCAAACACAGAACCAGCACCGCTCCGCCGTACCCGTGTGCCGCGCCAGCACCTCCCCCAGCGCACTCAACCGCGCGCCCGGCAGCGACCCGACCTCAGGCCCTTCCTCCCACGGCGTGTCAGCCGGTACGCGCGACCCCTTCCCCTTCCACCGACGAGCAGCGAGCGCCATGAACTGCACCCGCGGATGCACCACCCCACCCGACCACTCCGCCACCTCGGCCCACGTCACCGGCTTCCCACCCACCGCCGACGCCGGATGCAACACCCGCGCGTACGCCTCGAACCCCCACGGCACCAGCCCACCCACACCGGACCCGAACTCCCCCACCCCCGCGACCACCCAGTCCGCCGCCTCGACCGCACCCGCCGCCTGCACCCGCCGCGCCATACCCACTCCTCAGAGAATCACTGCCCACCGCGATCACCCCACCGTACCGACCGGCAACCGGCGCTCGAGCTCGCTGGGAAGCGCCGGCAGCGGCGGCCGGTGAATCCCGCGAGCGGTAGTCTCGTCCTGCCAGGGTCACGCTCCGTCGTGGCCCGGACACGTTGTCCGAGTAGTAAACGAAGCCGCCGCGCGAAGGACTTCTGATGGCTGAACCGCAGGACGAGAACGTCGACCCGCAACTGTTCGAGCAACTGAAGCTCGACCGGCCGCATACTGCCCGCGTCTACGACTACTTCCTGGGCGGGAAGGACAACTTCGCGATCGACCGGCAGGCCGCCGAGCACCTGCTGCAGGCGTTCCCCGGCTCGCGCGCGACCGCGGTCTCGAACCGGATGTGGATGCACCGCGCGGCCAGGTACGCGGCCGAGCAGGGCATCACCCAGTTCCTCGACATCGGCACCGGCATCCCGACCCAGCCGAACCTGCACGAAGTCGTCCAGGAAATCACGCCGTCGGCCCACGTCGTGTACGCCGACAACGACCCGATCGTGCTCACCCACGCCCGCGCGCTGCTGACCAGCCGGCCGGAAGGCAGGACGGCCTACCTGGACGCCGATCTGACCAAGCCGCGGACGATCCTGGAGTCCGGCGAGGTCAACGAGCTGATCGACTTCGGCGAACCGGTCGCGCTCAGCCTGGTCGGCGTCTTCCACTCGCTCGCCGACGACCTGCGACCGTACGAGATCCTTCGTCAACTGGTCGGGCCACTCGCGCCCGGTTCGATGCTGATCTTCTCGCACGCCACCGGCGACTTCGCCCCGGAAATGTGGGACCGGGCGGTCAAGGGCTTCAAGTCCGACGGTGGCATCAGCGCCCAGGTCCGCAGCAAGGAAGAAGTCACCCGTTTCTTCGACGGCACCGAGCTGGTCGAGCCCGGCGTCGTCACCCCGTTCCGCTGGCACCCGGACGCCGACACCGACCGACGCGTCGCCCGCGGCGAATTCACCGACATCATGTGCAGTCTGTGGGTAGGCGTCGGCCGCAAACCCTGACCGCGGCGCGAAACTCCGATCTCCCGGCAGGAGACCGGCCGAGAGACCGGAGCCGCCTTGCGATCGTCGATGAGACGATCGCCCCCCAGGAACTGGTGAGGTTCGGTTGACGATGGTCAGGGAACGACCGTCAGATCGAACCCGAGCCAGGTCGGAACCGGTCGCGGTTTGCCGTCGGGCTGACCAGGCTTCGTACACCACACCGGGGCTCCCGGGCAGCCGCTGGCCGCAAGCGCGCCACCGACCTTGGTGAACTTGTCCTGCTGCACACCCACGGCCGCCGAGCCGCCGCCGTCGAGCTCCATCGCGAAGCCGGGATCTCCGTCCTGCCCGATCCCGGTGGCGGCGAAGATCCCCGCCAGCTGCAACCGCGCCGGTCCGTCGTTGTACGAACCTCCCTCGAAGATGATCAGCTCGTCGTACTGCTGAAGTCACCCGGCGCGTGGATCATGAAGAAGGTGTCGACCGGGCCCTTCTTGCCGTGCTCGTCGCGGAAATAGGACGGTCCGGGATAGTACGGATCGGAGGCCGGCGTACCACCGGTCGGCCCACTGCTGTCACTGTCCTCGTACATTCCGAGCCGCATCGTGCACTTCGTGTCCTGCCATTTCGTCGTCGTACCAACCTTCGCCGACGGATGTGAAGATGTCGTGAAGACCTCCGATCTCCCGCGGCCGACCGAGACCGGCCCCACGGCGCCACGGCCCGGTGGAAACTTGTTGTGGGGATTGTGAAACATCGGCAGGTCGTTGCCCGATACACCTATCGGGAGGGATCGATGGCTTGTGAGACGGCTCGACGACTGGTCGCGCTGCTGCGGCTGGTGCAGTGGGGATCGACGGTGTCCGGGGCACTGACCGACGAAGCGCTGATCGACAGCTGGTTCGGCCCGGGTGCCGTGCCGCTGGGCGAGTTTCAGCTGAAGGAGTGGCCCTGCACCTACTGCGACGACCCGAACGACGGCTGATCGTCGACAGGTTTACGGATACACCAGGATCGTGACGGTCCGGTTCGGCCATGTCCGTGGCGGGGAGGCCGGCGGTCCCGCCTGGTGTTCGGGGCCGACGGCAACCAGTTCGCCACGAACACGGCCAGGTTAAAGGATAGTGGACGACTACACTTTCCAGAAATCGTCTCGCGCTATGGGACCGTTTGGGTCTGATCGAGGAGTTGCCGGGCGAGTGCGAGCCGGGCGGCGTACGTCGGGTCGGCGGCCGTGAGTTGGGTATACAGGTCGACGGCTTCGCGGGCCGGGGTGAGCGCGGCCGCGTGGTCGTTCGCCGCGAGCATGGCCTGGGTGAGCCGGAGCGCGGCGTCGGCCAGCAGCGGTTTGTACGCCGGGTCCGCCGCTGCCAGGCCGGCGTAGATGTCCCGCGCTTCCTGCCCGGCGGCGATCGCCGCGGGGAGCCGGTTCGCCGCCTGGGCCGCGGCGCGCAGGTTGCCGAGGGCCCAGGCGAGCAGCGGGCGGTCGGCGAGCGCGCGATAGAGGTCGATGCCTTCCTGGATCGCGGCGATCGCCTGGCCGTACTGGCTGGTCTGGACGAGGACGCCACCGAGGATCACCGCCGCTTGCGCGAGGACCGGTCGGTAGCTGGGGTCGGTGGCGGCGAGGTTTCGATAGATCCGGCAGGCTTCGGTCTGGGCGGCGGCGGCAGCCGGGTATCTGGCCGCGGCGGAACAATAGGCCGCGAGGTTGGTGTACGCCCACCCGGTCAGACCCTGATCGCCGATTTGCTGATAGAGGTTGATTGCCTCCTCGGTGACCGAGACGGCCTCGTCCGGGCGGTTCGCATGGCTGAGGTATTGGCCGAGAAAGACGTTCGTCTGGGCGAGGATGCCCCGGTAGTTCGGGTCGGCGGCGGCGAGTTCGGTGTAGATGGACCGTACTTGTTGCTGCGCGTTCACGGCAGCGGGATACCGGCCGGCCCGGTCCAGCACGGCCGAAAGATTCGAGCCGGCCCAGGCCTCGAGTGGCCGGTCCCCGATCTCGTGGAAGGCGTCGATCGCGGCTGCCTCGGACGCGGCGGCTTCGTCGGGCGATCCGGCGTACGACAGGTAGATGCCCAGGTACACGGCCGAGTGCGCCCAGCGCCAGGTGTACGCCTGTCGCGCGCGGCGGAGCCGGAGGAAGAAGACCGCGGCCTTCCGCTCGGCGGCAACCGCGTCCGGATCCCGGCCCTCCCGGTGATCGACGGCCGCCACGCGGGACCATTCCTCGCCCTGTCTGAGCCAGTCGTCGAGTTCCTCCTGCGTCGGCGGCTTCGGTACGACGTACTCGCCGTACGTCTCGGTCGCGGCAATCACCTCGTCGTCACCCGGATGCGGGCGCGCCTGACCCGCGCGGTCGATGCCTCCGATCGCGAGTGCCCGGCCGTCCTTCAGCGCGACCAGCCCGAACCCGAAGCGCCCTGCCGTCATCGGCGCCACCGTGGACCAGAGCCGAAGGCGCGGGTCGTACAGCAACACACTGGGGTAGCCGGTGTCCGGGTTGGCCGCCTCGGTACCACCCGCCAGCAGCAACTGCCCCGAGCTGAGCAGCACCATCTTGTGGTCGGCCCGGCCGCCGGGCAGGTTGGAGTCGGCGGACCACAGGCCGGCCACGGAGTCGTACCGCTCGACCGACCACTGACTGTATTCCTGATAGTTCCATCCGACCGGAACAGTCGAAACCCAGCCTCCGGCCACCAGTACCGACCCATCGGGCAGGAGCGCGGTCGTGTGCGACATCCGCGGCATCGTGAGGCTGCCGGTTGGCGTCCAGCGACCGGTGTCGCTGTTGTAGAGCTCGCAGAAACCCAGCGCGACTCCGTCGCCCCGGCCGGTCGACAGCATCCCGCCGATCACCAGAACATTGCCATCAGCAAGCAGTACGGCGGTGTGGCCCATCCGCGCGTCCGTCATGTCGTCGACCGGTGTCCAGGTCCCGCTGCCCGGGTCGAAGAGCTCGGCCGATGACCAGGATTGGTACGACTCCGGTGTCCTGGCCCCGGCGCCGCCCGCGACGAGCACCTTGCCGCTCGGGAGGCGCGTCGCCGTGTGGCCCCATCGAGCGGTGTGCATGGCACCGGTCTCGGTCCAGGTCTCGGTCTTCAGGTCGAACAGCTCCGCGGTGGCGAGCCCGTCGAACGGGAACGTCAGCTTCCCCGACTCGCCACCGGCGACCAGGACGCGGCCGTCCTTCAGCTGGGTGACGGTGTGATCGCGGCGGCTGGTCAGCATCGGGTTCGACGCCGACCAGACATTGGTCTCCGGGTCGTACAGCGTGACCGCGTCCAGTGCCGTACGCCGGCCGTCGACCCCGCCGGCCACGAGTACGCGACCGTCGTCCAGCAGCATCGACTCGTCGCCGAACAACCCGAGGGCGACCGGCAGCTCCCCCGCCGAATGCCATTCCACTGTCACGATGCCCCCTGGTAACACTCGGCGGAAGCCGTCACGACATCCGCCCCCGCGGCGAACGTCGCGGCTCCGGACCGGTTCAACCCGCCCGCGATCAACACCCGTCCGTCCACCAGCCCGGCGGCGAACCCGAAGCGGCCAACGGTCGGCGCGACCGTCTCGGTCCAGGCCGAGGTCGCCGGGTCGTACACCGCCGCGTTCCGGTACCCGGCGTCGAACGAACCACTGTCCGTCCCGCCCACCTGCAGTACCCGGCCCGACGGCAGCAGCACGTCCCGATGGTGACTGCGGCCCCACGCCATCTCACCGACCCGCTTCCAGGTGCCTTTGTCCGGTTCGAACACCTCGGTCGCCGTCTGGCTGTAACGCTCGTACTCCCAGCTCTGCAATCCACGACCGTCGCCGCCGCTGACCAGGACGCTCCCGTCCAGCAAGCGGGTCGCCTGATGCCCCTTTCGCCCGATCTCCAGGTTGCCGGTCGCTGTCCAGAGCCCGGTCGACGGCTGGTAGAGCTCACACAACGCCTGAGCGCCGTACAGCCCTGGCCCGGCCACCACCGCTCCCCCGACGAGCAGGATCCGGCCGTCGAGCAACGGTACGTCGATGTGGGCGAACCGTGGGTCCGTCATCGGCTCGACCAGCTCCGAGGCCCCTGATCCGGGGTTGAAGATCTCCACCGAGCGGAGCGCCCGATTGGAGTCCGCCGAACGGATAGCGTTGCCACCGGCAACTAGTACCCGGCCGTCCGGGAGCGACGTCGCGGTGTGCGCGAACCGGGCCTGCTGCAGTGCGCCGGCCACGGTCCACTTCTCCGCGACCGGGTCGAAGATCTCGGCAGCGGCCGTCGGCACCTCCGGTCGCGTTGGTTCCCCGATGAGACCACCGGTCACCAGGACCCGGCCGTCGCCGAGCAGGGTCACACCGGCGAGCCGCCGGGGAAGAACGACGGGACCGGTCGCGTGCCAGGCGCCGGCCTCGTAGATCCAGCTGGCACCGAGCGGTTGTCGGCGACTGTCTTCTCCACCGGTGAGCAGCAACGCCTCCCGGTCCTTCAGCCGCAGCAGGCTCGTCTGTCCCGCCCACCAACCGGCGATGGGCAGATCCGCGGCAGCGGTCCACGCCGGGTCAGCCATCGGTCCCGATCTCCGCGACCGTGTAGTGACAGACCAGGAGCAGATCTTCGACGACGCCGGGCTGCAGGAGGTTGTCCGTTGTCCGCAGGGATTCCGGCAGCTGTGCGATCACCGTACGCGGAATGGACAGCACCCAGTCGGCCGCCGTTTCGGTGATTTCGGCGTTGACCTTGGTCAGTCGGCCCTGCGGCTGACCATCCGGCCCCGGGCTCAGCGTCGCCCCGTCCGGCCCGCTCGGCGTCGAGGCCTGCACCTGCAAGGCAGTAGCGGTTCGGTAGACGCCGACGGCCGCTCTCGACAGCACCAGGACAACCGTCGGCTTGTCGACAGTCAGGCGGTGATCGCGGAACAGATACGGGAAGCGATCCTTGGACAGGGTCAGAGTGACTTGCGGGTCGGACGAACCGGCCGGCTGCAGGAACCGGCTCCACTGGTCCGCGAACTCGCGGCGAACGCTGAAGCCCCGGAACATCCCCTGACCGCCACCGGCGTGCACCCACCTGTCGAGCGCGTCGGTGAGCTGCCCGACGGCGTCGGCCCCCAGTCCGCTGCCGCCTTGGCGTGCCGTGTAGCGCAGATGGAGTACGACATCGGTGATCGACTCGTAGTCGAACTGCCGGAACTTGTCCGGCAGGCTCAACTCCCACTCGCTGATCACGCCGGCGCCTTCGAACGGCAGATACCGCTCGTCGCGCAGGTTCGTCTCGAACAGCCCGGCGTCCTCCTGCCCGGCGCTGGTCACGATCGACTCGACGCTCCCGGCCGCGTCCCGGAACCGCGGATCGTTCTGCTTGCGCGGATAGTCCCCGGTGCGCGGATCGACCCGTATCGAGCTCCGCAGCAAGGTCGCGGTCAGATTGACACCGGTGTACGGCCCGGCCACGCACGGCACCGTGATGCTCAGGCTCTTGATCCGGCGCCGGAAATGGCCCGGCGTATCCAGGTCGAACAATGCCTCCGGCAACGAAACGAAGCACCGCCCGGTCTGCTTCAGGCTCTGCAGCGCGTCCGGGTCCAGCTGGGCGATCGAGATCCGTTTGCTCAGCTCGAACTCGCGGGCGTTCGCCTCGCAGTACGCCGCGTCCATCCGGCCGAGGTCGGTGGCCAGCTTCTCGCCGGCCAGCAGGCCCTTGTGCAGGCTGTCCCAGTAGCCGAACTTCACGAAGTTCGAGTCGTCGACGCCGAGTTCGTGCCGGTACGAGCGTTCGGCCCGCTTCGCCACGTCGTACGCCAGTTGGTACGCCTGGAAGTACGTCGTCGAGATCTGGCCGGCCATCCAGTCGTACAGCTCCTGATTGGTGAACTTCGCGTGCAGCAGCTCGTCCGTCGCCTTCGCGTTCGAGATCTGCAGGTCCTGATTGGCCAGCTCGTGTTGCGCGATCTGGAGTTTGATGATGCCGGTCTGGATCTGCTGCTCCAGCTGGTTCGCCTCGAGCCCGGCCTGCGCCGCCTGGAACTGCCAGTCCTCGAAGCGGTGGTCGTAGCCACCGAGCGTCGCCGAGAGTTGCGCGCGGCCCTGCTTCATCCCGACCCCGGCGACATGCGCCTCGGAGATCCCCCGCAGCCCGGCGATGATGTTGCTACTGCCCCACGTCACGCCGATGGTGGTCGGCGTACCCAGCTTGGCGTCCGGCAGCGCGCTGATCACACTGGCGATCATGTTGATCGTCCGCGCGATCTCCAGGTTGCCGAACGTTTCCATGGTGAGCCGCTGGTGCGCGTCCTCCTTGTCGTTCGTCAGTTTCTTGTCCTGGTAGTACTTCTGCTTCGCCTCGGCCGTCGCCTTCGACCGGACCGTCGCCTCCAGCGCCGCCGCGGCCTCGTCGACCTGCTGCTGCTTTACGTCCCGAACGGCGCGCAGTACGGCGAGCTCCTGCGTCGACCGGAGCCGCGCGAGGACCTCCGCGTCACGCTTCTCCAGCGCGGTCAGCAGCGTCGAACCGAACGACTTGACCTCGGCCGCGAGCTCCTTCGCCTTGGCCAGCATCGTGCTGAACCGGTAGTGCGGCAGCGGCGCGTTGATGTCGTCGAGAACCGTACTGAGATCGACGCCGGCGGCCGCGGCCCGGACCAGCAGACCTGGATCGATCGGCGGCCCGAACAACGCGGCCGGCCGTTCGGTACCGTCGATGTTCTGGCAGTGCCGGATTTTGAACAGCCGATCCGCGACCGTGTCCCAGTACCCGAGGAGCTTCTCGTTGCGCGGCAGCCGGAAATAGTTCAGGTACCCGCTGCCGGTGGTCGGCGTGATCGTCGGGTGCACTGATCCACCGGGCATCGGTACCAGGTGCTCCGCGAGCGTGACCGCATCCTGGCCGGGTGTGCTGACCAGCTCCAGATAGCTCTTCGGCGCCGGCTCGGCCCGGTCGGTGACCTCCTCCGGCCGGCGGCCCAGGAGCTCCGAGGCGAGCAGGTACAACTGGGTGGCCTGGTTGATCGACTCCATCGTGTCGCGCCGGAACAACTGGTCGCCCCACGCGATCAGGTTGTCGAGGTACTTCATCACGACGGCCTTCTGGTACGCCGTGGTCCGTAGCCGCGCGACGGCATCCGGCTGGAACGGATTGTCGATCCAGTTGAACACCGCTTGCTCGGCCTCGGTGTCCCCCGTGCCCAGCGCGGCGAGGATCTTCTCGATCCGCTCCTTCTGATAATCGGGATCGGTCTTCTGCGCGAACGGCTTGGTCCGCCAGTACCGCTGCGGCCCGGTCCCGGCCGTCGCGGTCGGATCGAAGATCCGGTGGAACCACTGCTGGGCCTCCTCGAACCGCTGATTCGCCGAAAGCCGCTCGGCAATCATCAACGGGATATGGAAGAACAGCTCCCAGTTGTACGTCGCGTACGCGTCGTCGTCCTCGAAGGCGACCGGCTCGTCCGGGTACGGTTGCGCGACCGCGCCGGCGTTGGCGGCGTACACCGAGTCCGGCTCGCTACCGAAGTTGAAGCGTACCGGCAGGAAGCTCTCCGGATCGGCCTGCAGCACCGGATCGAACAGCGCCTCGAGTCCGAAATTGGTCAGTGTCCCGATGAACAGCTCGACGTGCGGGTGGTAGAACCTGACGAACTTCGCCATCAGGAACTCCCAGCCGTCCGACGCCGCGGGCACCACCGCGCCGAGGTCACTTGCCGGCGCCGGGCCGGGCACAACCAGCGTGCCACTCACCGGCGGCTGGAGCGCGGCACCCGGCGGGACCGCGGGAGGCGGTCCAGTCAGCAACGCAGGTGGCGCGGCGGCAGCGATCGGCGTACGGCCGGAGGCGAGCGCGCGGGCGAGCGCGGGCAGCGGGCGCTCGGTCCCCGGGTCCGGCTGGTAGTACTTGAACGGCTCGACCAGGTACGTCCGGGTCGCGTCGGTGAAGAACATCGCCAGGTTCTCCCAGTTCCGGAAGTACTGGTGTGGGTACAGCACCCGGAACGGCGTGGCGCCCGGTGTCCGATCCATCCGCCGCAGCATCGTCAGCGGGTCCTCCTGCGACGGGAGCCACAGCTTGCCGTCGCCGTCCGGCCGCTCCACGAACTCGTTGTTCTGCGTGTACGTGTTGGTCGGCACCGGCACGATCGGCGGAATGTCTCCCGGCGGACGCAGCGTCAGTGGAGCGACGCTCACCGTCCCGCGGCGGGAGCTCAACTGGAAACCTCCCGCGACGCCCTTGGTGAACGTGATCGAGATCGGGAACGTGAAGGAGTAGTCCCAGGTGCCGTTCAGCATGCACCAGATGACCAGGTCGCCGCTGGTGGGATCGATCGCCGGCCGGCAGACGTACAGATCCTTCCGCTTCGCGTCCTCGGGTGGCGTCAGCGGGTAGACGAATGGGCCGATCACCTCTTGATACGGCGGGATCGCGGTGCTGAGCACCTGCTGCGAGATCTTCTTCGCCTGCCATTGCCCGTTGACGTACTGGCTCCAGTTGAGCTTGATCTCCCAATGTTTGTCCGGCAGCGGGATGACGCCGTTGTCCGGCGGGAACTTGATCGGCTGCGGTTCGGCCACCTCGACGAAACTCAGCCAGAAGATGTAGAGCCGCTCGTTCCAGACGACCGGGACCAGGGTCTCGCCCTCGATGTCCAGCTCGATGTGCTGCCACGGCGTCCATTCGCCGATCCCGTACTGCAGCTCCTGACCGTCGTACGTGAACTGGCGGAAGTAGTACTGCCGCGGCGTCGACTCGGTCCGGGCGAAGACGTACAGCGTCGTCTCGAACAGCTTCTCGTTGTAGTAGCTGTACATGCCGCACGGCTGCAGCCGGGCTACGCCGTTGAGTTGCTCGAGGTAGTTCAGGAAGGTCGCTTCGACGGCGTCGTTCGTCACCTCGCCCTGGAGCAGTTCGTTCTCGACGTCGACGAAGAACGGCGACTTCCCGGCCCGTAGCTCGGGTTCGGTGTAGTTCTCCGGGTACAGGAAGATCTTCTGGTTCGCCTCCCACAGGCGGTATTCCTGCATCCACTCCCAGCGCGGCCACGCGTAGCGCGAACCGTCGTCCGCGGTCGGTTCCAGGTGCAGCCGGCAGCGCTCGATGAACAGTTGCACGCTGTAGATCGCCTGGGCGAGACGGGTCGTCTGCTGGCACGGGCCCATCTCGACGTCGAGCAGGAAGTAGTTGTGTACGCCGATCTCGTCCGACCAGGCCGGCGCCCCGTCGACCATGATCGGGTTCGCCACCAGGTACGACAGCAACGCGGACCGCTGGAGCTCACGCAGCTTGTCCTGGAGTGGCCCGCCGACTGCCGGCCAGTCCGGCAGCGCGTACTTGGCCTTCGCCGCCTGCCACGCGGCTTCACCAGCCTGCGCGGTCGGTTCGGCGGCCAGCCAGGCGCCGGCGCGAGTCGCGGACACGCCCAGCCGCTGGATGACCCTGACCGCGCCAGTGAGCGCCAGCAGGTTCCGTTCGTCGGCGAACTCGGCGACCTGGTCGAGGCCGAGGAGCCCTGCCAGCACCGTGACGTCGTCGAGGTTCCAGCCGGTCTCCGTACTGAGCGCGGCAAGCACCGAGGCCACCGTGCTCCCGGCCGTACCAACCGCAGCGAAGACCGCGCCCACCGTCGGTACGGCGGTCCGTAGCCGCAGCAACGCGAGCAACCTGAGGAGCGGTCCGAACAACGGGGACGCGCCCGCGACGTCCGCCCGCGGCAAGGTATTGAGATCCAGCCAACCGGCGGACACGTACCCGCAGCTCAACGGCAGGTCCCGCGCCCCGATCCCAGCTCGGGTGAGCAGCAGCGCGACCCGATGCAGTTGCGTCAGCGCGACGTACTGCGCGGGGAAGCCGGAGCGGATCACCGGTACGGCAGGATCGCTGCCGACGTACTCCGGCGCGAGGAACGTGGCGATCGGAACGGTGGGCAGCCAGGTCCCGAGCAGCGCCTCGACGGTGGCGGCATCGAGACCGGTCGCGGTTCCGAGGTGCTGCTTCACCGCGGTCTCGGTGAGCAGCTTCCGGACGACCGGTCCGAGCTTCGCCTGGACGATCCGGAATCGCCCCGCCGCACCGAGATCGGTGGCGAACAGCGCATCCGCCTCGGCCCGCGTGAAGAACTGGTTGCCGTCGGCAATCGGCGTCTCGAGCTGCAGCCGGCGCAGGTCCGCGACCGCCACCTTGAAGGCGGGATCGTTCGACGCCGCCGACAGGATCTCGGCATCGGCCGCCGACAGGAATCCGCGACAGCACAACGAGCCGGTGGTCGCGTCGTAGTACACCCGACCCGCCATCGGCTTCGGCAGGTCGAGGTCACCGGGAAGCGCGGTCAGCCGCGTGGCGTACGTGGGTGGCCGCAGTGCCTTCATCCGGCTCGCGACCGCATCGCGTGGAGCGTCCCACAAAGCGAGGATCGCGGCGCGGTACGCCGCGTCCGCACTCAGACCTTCGAGTTGCTGCCGGTCGGCGTCCGTCATCGGTCCGGTGCAGATCAGCTGCAGGTCGACCGGGTCATAACGTACCGGCAGACCTGCAGGTATCGCGGTCGGTAGTGTCGCGAGCGGCTCCTGATAGACCGTCGTACCCCGCAAGGTCGCGAGCGCATCGTCAACGGCCGCCGCATCCCAGCCGAGCAGTCCGAGGTTCTTCCGGGTGAGATCACCCTGGTCGTCGTCGCTCTGCGCGGTCTCCTGGTAGACGTCCTGCAGTGCCGCCCGCAGCGCCGTCAGCGTCAGCTCCAGCTGCCCGTCGTCCGGCACGCCGGTGAGCGAACCGGCCAGGATGGTGTCCAGATCGCCGATTCCGAACGCGGACAGCTCCTGTACCGCGTCGGCGAGGCGGCTCAGTCGGTCGAGCGCGACGTCGACCGGGATCGCGGCCGCCGAGGTGACCGGCGGCGCGGAGAAGCGCGGCAGCGCCCCGGCCTGCAGCTCCGACTCGTGCTGATCCCGAAGGACGGGCGGCGGAGGCGTGGGGAACCGCATCAGCTGTCCACCCATCAGCTCGGCCTCAGCCGGGGTCTGCAGCGTCACTGACTGCAAGGTCAGCCCAGACAGCTCCATCAGCCGCAGCAGGTCCGCGACGCTCAACCCGAGCGCCTTGGCCAGTGTCACCGTGCGGACCAGGGCAGACAGGTTGTCGAGTGTGACAGTACGGTCAGGCGTCACCGACCGTGGACCGTTCACCAGTAGCAACAACTCCTCGTCCGTCACCTGCAATACGGCCAGCAGGCCAGCCGTGACCGTGGAGTCCAGCAGCGGTCCGTTGACTGCCACCTCGGTCCGCGTGGCGTTCAGCGCGAACGGGTTCGCGACACCCGGCTGCGTCACGACGACTGTCGGATCGAGGAACAATCGGTCGTACAGCGGTAGCTGGTCGACCGATGGATAAGTGAACCCATCGAAACGGCCGATCAAGACGAGCACGCGCTCAAGGGGCAGGTCGAGTCGCTCGGCGAGTCGTCGTACCGCTGCCAACTGCGCCAGCGTGGTCCGGTTGAGTGTCCCTCCTCCGAGAGCGGCGATGGCGCGGTCCAGCTCGCTCGGCAACCACCCGAGCGCACGCTGCAGCCGCACGAAGCGGTGCATCCGGTCGAGTGCGTCCGTAGTCAGCTGAGCGATCCGCATCCCCGCGGTGTTGCACGGGTCGGCTGGATCAACCGTGATCTGGAGGTTGACGAACCTGGTCTCCAGTACTGCCACCAGGTCCGCGTAGTTCAGCCCGGACCGGTAGAGCACGGCACGAACCGGCAACAGGTCCTCGATCAGGGAGTCCGGCGTGGTGTCCGCCGGGAACCCCCAGAACTCCGGCAACGTACGGGCCGGAGTCAGCGCCTCCCCCGAGACGATCTGCGCCGCCACCTTCGTCAGACCGAGGACTTCCTCGACGACGAGCGCCGAGTCGGCGCCCGGCGCACTGGTTGCCCTGAGCAATGCTTCGCGGGGTACGCCGAGTTGGTCGAGCGCGGTGCCGATCTGCAGTCGCCATAGGTCGAACGGCAGCCCCCACGGGTACACGGCGGTCCGCAACGTCGCGTACGCGCCGGCGTTCACGTGCTGGGGGCGAACCCGCAGCTGGCCCGGATCGCCACTCGTCTGCCGGTCGGCAGCGGGGACGGCAGTCGTCGGCGAGACCGCCGTCTCCAGGAGCTCGTTGACCAGGTCGACGTACGGCAGCTGCAGGTTGGTGTTGTCGCAGCTGAGCTTCAGCTCCCACAGGTCGTGACGGCGGGAACTCAACGGGTCGCCCTGCGCCTCGGCGAACCCCTCGCCGCCGCGCGGATACCCGTAGTCGATGCCGAGCTCGCGCAGGAACGTCAGCAGATCGGCCAAGTACGCCGCTTGGCTGTAGAGCGATCGGCACTCGGCGCAGGCGCAGTAGTCGGTCGACCCGAACAGCTCTTCCCAGTTCGGGATCTGATCCGTCAACGGCTGCAACGGAGCCAGCCACGGTACGTCGATCTGCCCCGCTGACCGCAGGTCCGTGACCAGATTGACCGCCGCGGCATGCACCTGCACCGCCCGGCTGTGAATCCGGCGCGCCTCGTCCACGTCGACGTCGCCCGCAAGCTTGTCGGCGAACTCGTCCGGTCCGTACGCGACAACCGCCGAGGCCGACGTGAATCCCTGCGTACGAAGGGCTTGCATCGCCTCGAAGCGCGGTGCGATTTTCAGCGTACGCTGAATCTCCGCGAGTGTTGAACGGGCATCCTCGCCGGGTACCGAGGTCGCGTTCACCGGCGTACCGACGAGATCGAAGTCGGGGTTGTCCGCCAGGAACGCCGCCGCCGGATCGATCGCCGTGGTCCGCTCAGTGGTCTGCTGGGCCGTCTGCGCGGCGGCCAGCCGATGCGCGACGTACGCGGTCGGGAACCAGGCTGCCAGCCGACCCTTCACTTTCGCCGGCAGGTCATCGGCTGTGACGAGATCCTTGACCTGCCCGCATCTCTCCAGGAGCGAGCCGACCAGCTCGGTGTCACCGTCGGTCAGCGCGCCGAGTTCGAAGGTCAGCTTCAGCCGGGCGGCGTACGGCTCGGGTCCGACGGCTGACCAGAACGCCCGCAGGTCATCGCGGTGTTCCAGGTACGCCGCCACCACCGCTGACCGCTGCGCCTCGTCCGGAATGGCTTTCGAGAACAGCTGACCGACCAGGCCGGCGCCGCCGGTGACGGCTGCGGCCTCCCGCGCGCGAAGCTCCTGGACCAGATTGCCACCAGACTCGATCACCGCCGCGTCCGCGGCCCTGGTCAATGCCGCCCCGAGCTCACTGGCCGGTACGTTGGCGAGCGCGGCCAGGTCGCTCGGCTGATCCATCCGCAGCAGACCGTAGAACTGCTCCGCCGGCAGACCGGTCGCGGCCGCATGCCGACTCGCGACCGCGAGTGCCTCGACCTGACTCGGATCGACTCCGGACGCCCGGGCCAGGAACTCGTAGTCGCCCGGCTCGGTCAGCGCGGTCAGCTGCTGCCCGTCGAGATGCGGCTCGACGGCGCCGACGGCCCGGGCGTACTCGGGTGCCGGCGCGCCAGGAACCTGCAGGTCCACCACCTCATCGGCGGTCGCCGACGGACGGACGACCGACCACGTCCGGCCGTCGACCGATGCTTCGACAACGAGGTCGAACCCGGACCCGCGCGGCGGGAACACGATCGTGTACGTGCCGTCGGCGCCGGTCGTCGCGCTCCCCAGCTCCTCGGTCGACCGCAACCGGCGCACTCCGGCGCGGACCTCGAGCCCGGCGACCGCGCCGCCGTCCGGCCGGCGCACGTGCCCCCGGACGGAGGCCGTGCCTGACGATGTGCCTGAAGTTGTAGCTGCCACGGTAAGCCCCCCGGGCTACTTGGAAGTGGTGACGAACGGTATGTGCTCGTTGAGCAGGGTCCTGGCCAGATCCGCGGTCGGCGGGGCGCCGGTGAACACCCACTGCACGAACCGGGGCTCACCGATCGCGGCGCCCGCCGCGCGCCAGGAGACGTCCTTCTTGACCTGGTCCAGGATCGCTTTGGAGGCCGGCACGGCGCCGACGACCACCGCGCCGTCGACGGTCCGGTGCGTCAGGTAGCTCTTGACCTCGACCCGTAACTCCATGCCGTTGACGCGGGCGCGAACGTCGAAGAAACGCGGCCCTTCCGGAGTCATCTCCAGAATCTGCTTGTGGGTCCCGCGGTACAGCTCGGCCTGGTGCTGCTGGTTCACCGCCGCCCGCTCGTTACCGGTTCCCTTGGTGTTCTTCACCTGCTGCCCGGTGCGTGTCGTCGGCCCGCCCGGCCCCAGCTGTCGGTCCGGCCCGGTGTACTCGACCGGTCCTTTCGGCGGTGCCGCCTCCGGCTTGGCCTTCGGCGCCTGCGCTTTGCCCCGGGCCTCCAGCGCCACCGGAGACCCGGCTCCGCCACCGCCCTGGCGCCCGGCCGGTGCGGAGACCGGCTCGGACTTCGGGACCGGAACCGTGACTCCTTCCGGCGTCACCGCGACGGTGGCCGGCTCGGTCCGGGCCGATCCGTGTCCGCCGCCGCCCTCGCCGCGGGCTCCGTCCAGCAGCATCCCGGCCGAGACCCACTCGCGGGCCGCCGTCCGGGCGTCGCCCTCCTTCATCGCCTTGAGGCTGTTCTCGACGTTCTTCGCGCCGATGTAGAAGGGGTTGTAGAGGTTCACGACATTGCGCACGCCCTCGAAGGCATTGTTGCCCTCGCGATAGGCCGCCGCTATCTCGTCGTGGCCGCGCTGGAAGTCCGCTTCGCGCTCCTCCGGCGTCTTCGGCCGGATGAACTCCCAGGCGCCGGCCACGTTGCCGCGGACCGCGTCCCAGGCGCCGAGCGCCATGTTCGACGCCGTCGACATCGTCGTCCGGGCGGCCTGGTCGCCTTCCCGGTCCGCGTGCCCGGTCGGGTCATGGAACCGGACCGGGTTCGCGCTGACGTAGAGGTAAAGGTTCGGGCCGTCGACGAACCCGGCCGGGTCCGGAGTGAGCCAGCGACCGAGCCAGCACGCGTAGTACCTGGCGCCGTGGTAGTACAGACCGGTCTTGGCGTCCTTCTCCTTGCCGGTGAAGCGATAGCGCTTCTTGCTCACGCCCGCACCCCGATCGGAATGAAAGGACGTCGTGCCGTACGGGTGGTACTCCTCGTACGACAAGAGGTTGCCATCGGCATCCACCTCGACGTACGAACTGCCGAGGTGGTCACCGAGCTGGTACCGGCTGACCGGCCGCGGCGCCGACACCGGCCGGCCCGAGTCGATCGTGGTCGATTCGACCAGCGCGATCCGGCGATCGCCGTCCATGACGTGCAACGTGTGTTCCTCGCGCTGGACCCGATCGCCGACCAGCTGACGGTAGATCTCGGTTCCGCCGAGATAGATCCGTACGTCGGTCGTACCGGCCGCGACGATCGTCGCCCGAACGCGCTGCCCGGTCGCGTCGTACTGGTAGTACGCCGTGCCGCCACCGCCGAGATCAACCTCGGTCAACCGGTTGTCGCTGTCCCAGACCAGTTCAGGAAGGTGTGGCATCGCGGTCAAGTTTCCGTTGGCATCGTGCCTGTAGGTCGCGGCGAACTGTGCATCGGCGTCACCCGGAACACTCGTCGCCAGGAGCCGGTTTCCGTCCGCGGCCGTGGCATAACGGCGACGCCAGGTCGCGGCGCCGTTCACCTGATGGCTCATCGACCGGAAGTTGCCGCTCTCGTCGTACTCGTAGACCTCGCGATAGCGCCGCATCGCGTTCAGATCGTTGACATGCGGGATGCGGTACCGCACCGGGTCATCCGGGCCGGGTTGCTCGGTCGCCGTCTGGCCGATGTGTTCCCGGCCCTCCGCCGCGATGAGGCGGTAGGTCGGGTCGTACTCGTAGCGGCGATCCGGGGTCACGACCTGATTGGCGAAGAACAGTGTTTGCTGGGCCGCGTCAGTGATCTCCACGATGTTGCCGGCGCTGTCGTACGTATAGCCCAGGTCTTGGCACACGGTCATGCCCCGGACGCTCGTCAAGTTGGTCAGCCGGAACGACTCCGGGTCATAGCTGTACGTCGTACGGATGCCGGAACCGAGTTCGAGCCGGACCCGTTGGCCGCGGGCGTTGTAGTCGACGTTCGTGACGTACGGAACCCAGTCGGCGCCGATCGCGACCTCGATCTTCTCCAGCAGGTTCGCCTCGTTGTACGCCGGCCGGATCCGGCTTCCGTCGGGTGCCGTGAGCAACGTCGGGCGGTTGAGCGCGTCGAAGGCGGTCACGGTGTCGTACGAGTTGTCCTCCAGCGACGTGGCCATCAGCGCCAGCGCCGACGCGGGATCGTCGACGGCCGCGATCGCCGACCAGTCGGGTTGCCGGATCGCATCGACGGTCAGCAGCCGCGCGGTGTGCAGCACGTTGCCTTTGAAGTCGACGTCCGCCGTCCGCGCCAGCCCGGCGCCGTCGAAGGTCAGGTACGGCTTGGTGCGCAGATTGTGCGCCTCGGCATCGGGGGCGCGCTCGCCGTAGTAGTACCGCAACAGCAGCCGCGCGTCAGCGTACGCATGGGTCGGTCGGCGCAGGTCGTCGTACCGCCAGCTACTGACGATGCCGCGGCCGTCCCACGCCGTGTGCGGCGCCCCGGTGATATCGGCCAAGGACCAGCGGTCACCGGCGTCCGGGCCGTGGCTTCGCGCCACACGGCCGAGCATGTCGAACTGTTGCTCCAGCACCTTGTTGCCGCGAGCATCGAGGGTTCCGAGTTCGTTGCCCTGAACATCGAGATCGAGGCGGGTACGGAAGATCTCGGCCTTGTTGTCGGCAAGCGTCAGATAGGTCCGGCCGAGCGAGTCCCGCCGGGTCGTCGTGAAGGTCCGGTCGTACGCCGACGACAGCTCGGCCGCCCGGGTGCCTTGCCGTTCCAGGTACCAGCGACTGTCGAGGACGGTGTCCCCGGCATCCCATTGCTGTTCTTCCCAGCTGCCATGCACGACCTTCGTGTACGTCCCGTCCGGCAGGTCGGTTCGTACCGGTCGGCCGAGCGGGTCGTAGCGCAGTACGGCGGTGACACCCGACCGTACCAACTCGTCCTCGGTGTCGAAGTCGGCCGTCTTCGCGAAGTACGGCTCGTACCGCTTCACCGGCATGCCCTTGTTGTCGTACACGACCCGCCCGGTACCTACCCAGCGCGGAAGTCCGTCGTCACCCGGTTCGGCCTGGACCTTGATCAGCATCACGCGACCGGTTCCATCGGAGTACGCCCTCGACTCCTGGACCTTCGCGCCCTTGTGTTCTTCGCGCGCATAGGTCCGGACGACCACCGGTTGCACGGTGAGGTCGTACTCGAGCCAGGTGGTCGGCGCGTCGAGGGTGTCCCCCGCACCGTTCTTTCCTTGCACGACGGTCGCGGTGATCAGGCCGACCTCGTCGATCCGGACCATCGACTTGTTGCCATTCGCATCTGTCATCACGGTCGGCTGCAGTACACGGTAGTCGAACTCGGCCACCGAGATGTTGCCGACCGGGTCCTGCACGCGTACGGGCGCCAGCAGGTGCACGTCGTACTCGATCCGGCTGACCGCGCCAAATGGATCGATGACCGCGACCGGCAGGCAGAAGCGATCCGCGTCGAGTTGCTGCCGGCTCGACGGCGACCACCATCCGGACTCGCCATCGATCCTGACGTAGCCTGCCGCGCCGAGCATCGCGTCCGGCACCCGGTCGCCGTACAGCTTGGCCGGTTGACCGTCCTCGAACGCTTGCTGAAAGCCGCGCGCCGGAATGGCCCGCGACCCGACCGACCCCACGGGCAGCTCGGTCCGCAGATCGTCTGACTGATACAGCTGGAGCTTGCGTGCGATGGAGCGCCGCTCCGGTGCTCCCGACAGGTCCTGTTGGTACGGGATCGGAGTGCAAGCATCGATCGCGTGGCCGAGCGTGACCGGGTCGAAGCGCCCGTCCGCCGGCACGCCGCCGATCTCGAAGGACTGCTCCGACGTCAGGCTTCCGACCCGCCGCGGACCCGTATCGGCCACCTGATTCGCCACCGTGCGGTCGGTGCACGTCAGGTGGGTACGCGTCTGTTCCGGATCGCCTGGCGCCGTCCGGCCGTACGAAACGCTCGCGGATCGCAGCACGTTGCCCCAGTCGTCCACGCGCAACACCAACTCATGGGTGACGCGCGGATCACCGGCCTGCCGCTCGGTGTGGGTCGTGATCGTCTGATCGGGCAACCGCAGGAAGACCGCATCGCGCCCGTCGACCGACGGCTGCATCATCCGGAGCCCGTAACTCGACTCGGTCACCTGGTACGGCTCGTTCTCCAGCGGTGTGCCGTCGTCCGCGCAGATCTCCTCGCGTAGCACGGCGCCCCGCAACGCGCGGCAGGCTTCCCGCTCCTCCTCAGCCGTCAGACCGACCGGGATCGGGGCGGCCTGGTCGCGCCGTCCGGTGTGCTGCCACCGCTTGATCACGGCCGGAGGCTGGAACAGCTCCGACGGTTCGACCCTGAGCGCGTCCCGCTGCTCGACGTACCCGAAGCCGCGAAACTCCCGGTCGACGCCGTCGTAGTAGCCGTGCCGATAGGTGTACGTCGTCACCAGACTCGTCTCGGCAACCGCGTCGACGAGCTCGACCTCGCTCACGACCATCACCGGAACCGGCAGCCGCGTCTCCCACTCGATGCCCGCGGCCCTGTCCCGCAGGTAGTACGCGGTCGACGACTCGTACCGCATCGTCGTACTCAGCCCGCGATTGTTGTCCACCCGCGAGAGCAAATGTGGCTTGCCGTCCGCCATCAGGTCCACGTACCGAAGCTGGGCCTCACCGTCCGGGCGGTCCTCCGCGATCACCAGGCAGGACGTGCCCTTGCCCAGGGCATCGGCCACCTGTACGTCGCCGTTCGGGCACGCCACCAGCACACTCTCCGGCGTACTCCACGAGTTGCCCGCCTGGTTGAACCAGACGCTGACGTGGTCCGGGCCGACGTACAACAGATCCGTCGGGCCACTCCCGTCGACGTCACCGAAACGAATGCGGCGTTGATCGAAACGGTCCGGGGTGTCGAACACCGGCGCGTTCGACATCATCACCTTCGCGCCGAAACGGCCGTAGCCAAGACTCGGCCAGTACGCCGTCTCGCCGTTGCGGACGCGGACCAGATCAGTCAGTCCGTCACCGGACATGTCGGCCAGGTACACCGCCTGCTCCGGATCGGCGAACACCAGCCTCGGACCGTGATCGTCATCGGCAGGCGCGTCGACCCGCCGCGCCGGCTGCCATCCGTCCGGTCCGGTCGACTCGTACCAGGTGAACCCGTCGTCGGAAGTACACAGTAGATCGGAGAAGCCGTCCCCGGTCAGATCAACCATCCGGAGGTTCGGATCGTCGAACGCCTGCGTCGGCGCGGACCCGAACGGCTCGAACCCCGACCAGGCGCGATCGACCCGGCCGAAGTACCCCCGCCCCCTGGTGTCAACAAGGTCCTGGACCCCGTCACCCGTGACATCGAGAAACTGCAGACCCGCCCCGAGGGACACCCCGGACGGCACCGGATCGACCGCTCGCGGCGGCGCGATCACACCGCCGCCGTCATTCGCCCGGTAGTACCAGGCACCACCCTGCTCGGCCAGCAGACCGGTCACACCTTCACCGTCGAGATCGGTCCACCGATAGCCGGAGGCGTTCAGGCCCTGCCCGCTGAACGGTACCGGCCGGTCCGACACCTTGCGCGGCGTGTACTCGAACCCGAGGCCGGGCAGCACCTTCGAACTGCCGCCGAGATAGCCCCGATGCACGACCGAAGTGAGTTGCGTCAAAGCAGGGTTCGCGGCGTACGCCAGATCGGTCGAGCGGACCAGGACCGGCTGATCACCCAACTCGTCGATCCGATGGAACATCAGCAGCCGCCGGCACAACCGGTTCACCCGCTGCTCGAACCCGGCCCGGTACGTGGAGTACGGATCGAGCCGCGCCGGCCACGGCCGTACTTCGTCGGGAGCCTGGTCATGCTCCCCGTAGTCGAGCACCAGCTCGAACAGGAAGTCCGCCGCGACACCCGGCCGCGCGTTGCCGTAGCGAATCCGCTTCAGATACCTGTACGCAAAGGCGTTCCGATCGGTGCCCGCGGCATCTTCCTGCTTGTACTCGTAGCCGACGACGTTGCCGTGATCGTCGGCAGAGCTCTCCAGCAACCATCGATACACCCGGCCCGGATCGTCCGGGTCCACGATCCGGGCGCTCGGATCCCGCCCGTAGATCCGCTCGAGGTTGTCGCCGCCGGTGATCCGCCAGTGCAGGTCGCCGGTGACCACGTGCCGCCACCGCTCGATCCGCTCGAACGCGCCCTCGGTCCGTGGCCGGTAGAGCTCGACCACGAAGTCCCCGTCGGTCCGGCGTACCGGCAACCATCGTCCGTCCACCTCGCGCAGTGCCGGTACCAGGTCCTCCGCGCCGGTCAGCTGGAAGACGTCGGACTCGTCGTATTTCGGTACGCCCTGGTCCGTACGCCGTGAAACTGAAGGCAGTTCGACATTCCAGCCGACCCCGAACGGGCTGTTTCCGGCACCGGAGTCGTACGCCAGCGACAGCCGCGGCGCCGCCGCCCCACGACCGGGACTCATCGTCACCGGCACGCTCACCGACGCCGTACCGGTGACCGGATTCGCCGACGTCTTCTCCCCCAGCCCGCGAATCCCACCCCCGGGTTTGGGCAACGACAACGACGGCAAATCACGCACGACAGCCTGTTCCGGCATCAACGACTCCCCCAGCCTCAGCTCCCCGAACACCTCGAGTATCAGCCTGGAGTCACCGCCAGTAAAGGCATTTTTACCGCAAGTAGCGAGCGAGGTGGTCGGCGAGGTCGCGGGCGTCGTCCTCGATGCCGTAGATGAAAGTTGATTTGCGTCGGCGCAGGACAGGCAGGCCGAGTGCGTACAGACCTGGGCTGTCGACCACGCCGCCGTCGTGGCGCAATCGGCCTTTCGTGTCGAGGACCGGTACGTCGAGCCAGCTGTAGTCGGGACGGAAACCTGTTGCCCAGATGACGGTCCGAATCTCGCCGCTGCTCAGGTCGAGCTGGAGCCGGGTCGAGGACGGAACCGCGGTTGGCTCGAAGCGTCCAGGCGAACCGGGCGTCTCACCGGCCCACTCGTCGAACGTGTCGAGCAGCCGGGACAGCTTGAGGTCGGCAAGCGACAACACGTTCCGCAGACCGCCGGAGAACAACGCCACCCCGTCGCGAACGGCCGCCAGCCGCCCCACCGGCTCCACGCCCAGCGTGGTCAGCGCGTTGAGGTCGAGCGTCGTACGCTCGGGTGATCCGATCAACTGCGGCGACGGCAACCGGCGCGCGCGCTCGAGGTCGTCGATCTCGTCGTACCGCTGATTCCAGATGCCCGAGGCAATCATCCACCACAGCACATCGCGGCCCCGGTACGTCCTCGGCATCCGGGCCTGCTCCCCCACCGAGATCACCACCGGGCGGCCGGAGCGCCGCAGCTCGGCGGCCAGCTGGACCCCGGTGGACGACGCGCCGACGACAAGTACACCGCCGTCCGCGAGCTGGTCGGGCTCGCGGTAATCGAACGGCGTCAGTTGCTGCACGGTTTCGGGCACCGCGGCCGCGAGCTCCGGTACGACCGGCTGGTTGAACGCACCGCTGGCGATCACCACCGCGCGACAACTGATCTCGCCGTCGCTGGTCAGTACGCGATAGCCGGTGTCAGTACGTCGTACCGAAAGCACTTCGATACCTGTCCGCACCGGCGCGGCCGAGAGTTTCGCGAAGCGCTCGATGAACTCGGTCACCTCGGCCATCGTCAGGTACCCGTCCGGCTCCGGGCCATCGTAGTGATGGCCCGGCAGCCGGGTCAGCCAGTTCGGCGTCAGCAAGCGCAGCGACGGCCGCCGTTCGCACCGCCACGAGTTCGCGACTTCGCCACGCTCGAGCACGAGATGGTCGATGGATCGGCGGGTCAGGAAGTGACTCGCCGCCAGACCCGCGTGGCCGGCGCCGATGACGACGGCCGAGGTGTGTTCGATGGCCGGTCCTCAGGCGACTTCGACGGTCACGCTGGTCGGATTGGTGAGCGCGTCGAACACCGCGGAGCGCTTCTGCGACTGGGCGACGAGCGCCTCGATCTCCGCCTTGGACGCGTCCGCGTCGATGCTGAACGTCACCTTCACGTCGTTGAAGCCGTTGCGTACGTCGCTGTCGGCGCCGAGGATGCCGCGGATGTCGTGGTTGCCCTCGACCGTCGACTCCACCGAGCGCAGCTGGATGCCACGGTTCTGCGCGACCGACGCGACGCCGGCGGTCAGGCAGCTCGCCAGGCCGACCAGCAGGTACTCGATCGGGGTGATGCCGTTGTCGTCGGCCGCGAAGACCGCGGGGTGGTCGGCCTCGAACACCGACGCGGCCTGGTGGGTCTGCTCCGCGCCGAGCCCGAAGAACTTCTCGATCGTGGTCGTGCTGTGCACGCCCTTGCGCCAGGTGGACGATGCCCGCCAGACGAACCGTGCGGCCTCGGGCGAGGTCTTCAGCACCTCACGGGCGTCCAGCAGAGCCTGGACGTTGACGCCGTTGACAACCGTCGTAGTCATGCGTGCTGCCTTTCCTTAGGATTTCGACTTAGTCTATTGAATTAGTACACATTATGGCTACGATGACCACATGGTGGAGTCAGCCCCAGTGCTTGCGGCCGGCTCAGCTGGAACAGTCGAGACCCAGTACCTGGACCTGCCGGCACCCGTGCCGCTCGACTGCGGCAGCGCTTTGTACCCGGTCCGCGTCGCGTACGAGACGTACGGCGAACTGTCCCCGGCCCGCGACAACGTCATCCTGGTCTGCCATGCGCTCAGCGGCGACGCCCACGCGGCGGGTACCTCGAAGGCACCGACGGACAGCGCCCGCGACGGGTTCGGAGCCGCCGACAGCGACGGCACGGCCGGCCAGGGACTCGGCTGGTGGGACGGGATGATCGGGCCCGGCAAGGCGTTCGACACCGACCGGTTCTTCGTCGTGTCCACGAACCTGCTGGGCGGGTGCCGCGGCACGACCGGTCCGTCGTCGATCGATCCGGCCACCGGCGCGCCGTACGGACCAGACTTCCCGGTCGTCACCGTCGCTGACATGGTACGAACCGAGCGCGCGTTCCTGGACGCGCTCGGCATCGAGCGACTCGCCGCGGTGGCCGGGGGTTCGCTCGGCGGCATGCAAGCGCTCGAGTGGGCCGTCCGCTACCCCGACCAGGTCGACGCGGTCATCGCGATCGCCAGTACGCACGCGCTGCATCCACAGGGACTCGCCTGGAACGCGATCGCGCGCGAGGCGATCCGGCGCGATCCGGCCTGGCAAAGCGGTCGCTACTACGGCACCGGTCACGGACCCGACGCGGGCCTCGGCATCGCGCGGATGGTCGGCCACATCACATACCTGTCGGCGCCGGCGCTTGACCAGAAGTTCGCCCGCCGATTGCAGTACGCCGACGATATCCGGTACACCATCGACGAACCCGAGTTCGAGGTCGAGAACTATCTGCGCCATCAGGCGAACACGTTCGTCAAACGCTTCGACGCCAACACCTACCTCTACACGTCGCGGGCGTTGACGTACTTCGATCTCGCCCGCGGGCACGGATCACTTGAGCGCGCGCTGGCAGGGGTCGCGGCGCGGACCTTGCTGATCGCGTTCAGCTCCGACTGGCTGTATCCGCCACAGGCATCGCGCGAGCTCGCGCAGGCGCTGCGGTCGCTCGGCAAGGAGGTCGAGCTAGAGGTGATCGACGCGCCGTACGGACATGACTGCTTCCTGCTGGAGGAAGCCCGCCAAACGCCCATCATCCGCCGGTTCCTGGCTGACGAAAGGACCCCATGAGCGTAGAGGAAGCCCGCGCGTACGGCTTCGAAACCCGGCAGCTGCATGCCGGGCAGCGCCCCGACCCGAACACCGGCGCCCGCGCGGTACCGATCTTCCAGACCACCAGCTACGTGTTCGAGGATCCGGAGTCCGCGGCGGCGTACTTCAACCTGCAGGAGTACGGGAACACCTACTCGCGGATCATGAATCCGACCGTGGCCGTGTTCGAGGAACGGGTCGCGAACCTCGAAGGCGGCGCCGGAGCGGTCGCCTTCGCGAGCGGGATCGCCGCGCAGGCGGCCGCGCTGTTCACGCTACTGCGGCCCGGAGACCATGTGGTCGCGTCGACGGCCCTGTACGGGGGCACGGTCAACCAACTGAAGCATGTCCTCGGCAAGCTGAGCGTGGAACTGAGTTGGGTCGATCCCGATGACGCGGATGCCTGGCGGCACGCCGTACGCCCGAACACGAAGGCCTTCTTCGCCGAGACCATCGGCAACCCGGCCGGCAACGTACTCGACCTCGAGACCGTCGCGAACATCGCGCACGAACACGAGCTGCCGCTGATCGTCGACAACACGTTCGCGACGCCGTACCTGTGCCGCCCGATCGATTGGGGCGCCGACATCGTGATCCACTCGGCGACCAAGTTCCTCGGCGGACATGGCACCAGCATCGGCGGCGTCGTGGTCGAGGCCGGCACGTTCAACTGGTCGAACGGGCGCTTCCCGGTGATCGCGGAGCCGTCCCCGGCGTACCACGGACTGCAGTTCCACGAAACGTTCGGCACCTACGGGTACCTGATGAAGCTGCGCGCCGAAACGCTGCGCGACCTCGGGGGCGCGCTCTCACCGTTCAACGCGTTCCTGTTCCTGCAGGGCCTGGAAACGCTGTCGCTGCGGATGGAACGCCACGTCGCCAACGCGCTGGCGGTGGCCGGCTTCCTCCGATCCCACGAGCTCGCGTCGAACGTCAGCCATCCGGGTCTCGCGGACAGCCGGTACCGGCCGCTGGTCGACAAGTACCTGCCGCGCGGGGCCGGCGCCGTGTTCTCGTTCGACTGCGCCGGCGGGCGCGCCGGTGGTCAAGGCCTCATCTCCGGGCTGAACTTATGGTCCCATCTGGCGAACGTCGGCGACGCGAAGAGCCTGGTCATCCATCCCGCCAGCACCACCCATCGGCAGTTGAGCGACCACGAACTGGCCGCGGCCGGCGTCGGCCCGGGAACCGTCCGGCTGTCCGTCGGCACCGAGTCCGTCGACGACCTGATCTGGGACCTGGAGAACGGTTTCAAACATGTTGCCGCAGGCATCGACCGCGCGGAGGCCGGCGCATGACGGACCTCGGCGGGTACCAGGACCCGCTTGCCATCCAGCGTGTCCTGCACGGCGCCAGGACGATCGCGATCGTCGGCCTGTCGGCGAACGAACTCCGCGCCAGCCACTTCGTCGGTTACTACCTCAAACGGCACGGGTACGACGTGATCCCTGTCAACCCGCGCGAAACCGAGATCCTCGGCCGGCCGTCGTACCCGAGCCTGCTCGACGTACCCGTCCCGGTCGATGTCGTCAACGTCTTCCGCGCGCCCGGCGCCCTGCCCGAAATCGCTCGCGCCGCGGCAACCATCGGCGCCGGCGCGCTCTGGTGCCAATTCGGCGTCATCAACCTTGCGGGCGCCGAGATCGCGGAAACCGCCGGCCTCACCGTCGTCATGGACCGCTGCCTGAAGATCGAGCACGCCCGCTACACCGGCCGTATGCACTGGCTGGGCTTCAACACCCACCGCATCACCTCGACGCGCTCCGGTCTCCAGTAACCATCAGATGCGCGACCAGCAGCGGGAGCGCGAAGCCGACCATGATCGCGGGGAGCGCGACGCCCGCGTCGTTCAGCAGCATGCCGATCAGGCCGCACGCCGAGACGGCGAGCAGGGTTGGCCGGACCATCGGAAGCTCGTTGTAGAAGCGCCGGTACGTCGCGAACGGTACGCGGCCCGGCAGCACCGTGGCGCCGATCCACAGCACCACCCCGGCCAGCATCGCCCAACCGGACAGGCCGGTGAACGGCTGCGCCGCCGCCTCCAACTTGCGGATCAGTACCTCACTCGCATCACCGTCCAGCAACTTGGCCACGAACGTACCGAAATGACTGCGTGAGTCGACGGGACGCGAATAGTCGACGAAGGCAAGGGCAGCCACGGCCAGCAAGCCGGCCAGGCCCTCGCCGATCAGCGCGCGCAATGACACACTGCTGCGCCAGGTCAACCACGCCATCAGCAGTACGGCGGGAGTCAGCGCGATGATGCCGCCGAAGTCCGTACCCCATCCCGGCCAGCCATCGACAACGATCGCGGCGCCACCGATGACGAGTACCGCGATCGCAGCCTGCGCTCTGCTGCTGCCGATCAGCCGCTGGGCAACCGCGCCGGCGGTGACGAGCGCGGCGACCGCAAGCGTCGCGAAGGTGGAGTTTCCGAAACCGTAGAACCGCCCACCCGTGATCGGCCCGTCGGTGAACATGCTCCCGAACTGCAGCGGCGTTCCGAGTACACCGTCAGCCAAGAGGATCAAGTACGCCGCCGATGCGATGCCGAGGAACGCGTCGCGTTTCAGCACGGCTTGAGCGAGTCCGGCCAAGATCGCGCTACCGCCCAGAACCACGCAGTACAAGGCGAAACCCGGCGCCGGCCAGCGCCACCAGAATGTCAGCGTGGACAGGAAGACGGCGACGAAGAACGCGCACTGCGTGAGCAGGGTGAAGACGAGGGTACGCCGGGATCGCGGAGTGCACTTCAGCCAGAACCATGCCAGGGCGAGCAGTTCCGCGGCCAGGATCGTCATCGCGACCGCAATCAGCCTGGGCCGTTGCTGCTCGAACCGCTGGTTGAAGTCCAGCCGGTCCTCGATCACCGCGCGCGCGTCGGCGGGCCGCTCGCCGGCCGCGCGGATCGGACTCCCATCCAGCGGCCCGGTGTCGTCCACGCCGGCCAGATCGCTGGTCCCGGGGGTACGCTCCCGGACAATGGTCGCGGTCACATCACTAAGCTGAATCAGCCCCGGCCGACGCGTACTAGCACTGGTCAGCCACCCACGACCACCCTCCGGCACGAGCTGCTTGGCGACTGTCCCTGGCACGAACTGCTTGGCGACTGTCTCCGGCGCGAGCTGCATCACGACCTGCAGCTCTCGGCGGGCGTCCGCCGATTGCTGACCGACACCGACGAGCAGTACACGACCGCCGGATGACCTGACCTGTGCGACGAGCCCCGCGATCCGCCGGCCGGCGTCATCGCCCTTTGTTAGAGCACCGCCGTCGACAATCGCGGCACCACAACGACTGCTCGCCAGCCTGGCCGCGTCGAACTCAGGCTGCCAGTCCACCACCGAGCCATCCGCCCTCGCCAGCGCCACCGCGGCACCCGCCCCGAACCCACAGATCGCCTGCCCACCCCGACCGACCCGAGCGGTCTGCCCGCCCTGGCTGATTTGGCCGAGGCGGCCGAGTGGGGCGGCGGTGTGGTGCTCGGCCTGGCGGTCTACGTACGTCCGCCAGCCCGCGACCCTGCCATCAATCACCGCCGGCAGCTCACCACAACCCTGCCCCGGAACACTCCCCCACGAACGCGCACCGGCACCGATCGTCAACCAGCCATCGATCGGACAAGTGGTAGGACCAGCCGTCTTGACCGTGATCGACCCGACCTGCGCCTCATCCACCAGCGCGGTCAACTCCGGCGAAGCCTTCACCACGTCCCACGTCAGCCCTGGTACGCCGATCACCACGACCTTCGCCACCGGCGCGGCAGGCACTGCCCGCGCTTCCGCCGGAGTACTGACCGCCGCGACTCCACCCACGGCCGCCACCACCGCGGCGACGCGGAACAACCTGCGGCGAACAGCTACCGGAACACGAATGAGGACCATAGATACCCAGTATGCATACCGCGTATGCACCCAGCAACTTTCGCTGACCTGAATGAATCTCAGCGCAGCCGCCCCTTGACAGTCCGTGTCCAACTGCGGTTTCGTACCACTCCTCAGCGTGAAATTAACAGGATTATCTGGGAGGCATAGCCGGATGAAGCGTTACCGTGTATTGGCTGCCGCGGGGCTGATCGCGCTCTCGACGACCGTGACGGCCTGCGGTTCGGGGGCCGGCGCGAGCGGTGGCGGTTCGGACGCGAAGATCGCGTTCCTGATGCCGGACATCGCCTCCACCCGGTACGAGCTGTTCGACGCGCCGCTGTTCACCGCGAAGATGAAGGAGCTGTGCTCCGGCTGCGAGGTGCTGTACCAGAACGCGGCGGCCGATCCCGCCAAGCAGCAGCAACAGGCGAACTCGATGCTCGCGCAGGGCGTGAAGGCGATCGTGATCGATCCGGTCGACTCCGCCGCGGCTGCCTCGATCGTGCAGGCGGCGCAGGGCCAGGGCGTCCCGGTGATCGCGTACGACCGGCCGATCCCGGACAAGAAGGCCGACTACTACGTCTCGTTCGACAACGAGAAGATCGGCAAGCTGATCGCCCAGTCGCTGGTCGACCAGCTGAAGGCGACCAAGGCAACCGGCGGCATCCTGCAGGTCAACGGCTCCCCCACCGACGCCGCGGCAGGCCTGATCAAGAAGGGGATCCACAGCGCGGTCGACCCGAGCGGGCTGAAGCTGCTGGCCGAGTTCGACACCCCGGGCTGGGCGCCACCCAAGGCGCAGGAATGGGTCAGCGGCCAGATCACCCGGTTCCCGAACCAGATCGCCGGCGTGGTCGCGGCCAACGACGGCACCGGCGGCGCGACGATCGCCGCGTTCAAGGCGGCCGGCGCCAAGCTCCCGCCGGTGACCGGCAACGACGCCGAGCTGGCAGCCCTCCAGCGGGTCATCTCCGGCGACCAGTACAACACCATCTCCAAGCCGATCAAGATCGTCGCCGACGCCGCCGCGACCATCGCCCACGAGTTTGCCAAAGGCAACAAGCCGGCCGGCAAGACGACGCTGTTCGACACGCCCTCGGAGCTCTTCACACCGACCGTCGTGACCCGCGACAACATCGCGAAGGTACTGCGGGAGCCAGGTTTCGCGGTCAAGATCAGCGATGTCTGTACGGCTGAGTACAAGGCGGCGTGTACGCAGTTGGGCCTGAACTCATGACGACACTCCAGCTCCGCGGCATCCGCAAGAACTTCGGTGCCGTGGCGGCACTGACCGACGTCGACCTGACCGTGGACGCCGGCCAGGTGGTCGCGGTCGTCGGCGACAACGGGGCCGGGAAGTCCACGCTGGTGAAGGTACTGTCCGGGGTCCACGCTCCGGACGCCGGCGCGATCGTCTTCGAGGGCCGCGAGGTGTCGATTCCGGGCCCGGCGGCAGCGCACAAGCTCGGCATCGCGACCGTGTTCCAGGACCTCGCGCTCTGCGAGAACCTCAACGTGATCGAGAACCTCTTCCTCGGCCAGGAGCTCGGCCCGTTCCGGCTCGACGACGTCGCGATGGAGGTCCGGTCCTGGGAGCTGCTTCGGCAGCTGTCCGCGAAGATCCCGGCCGTCCGGCTGCCGGTCGCGGCCCTCTCCGGCGGTCAGCGCCAGACGGTCGCGATCGCGCGAAGTCTGCTGGGCGATCCGAAGATCATCATCCTGGACGAGCCGACCGCGGCCCTCGGCGTCGCGCAGACCGCCGAGGTGCTGAACCTGATCGACCGGCTCCGCCAGAACGGCCACGGCGTGATCATGATCAGCCACAACATGGCCGACGTACGGGCGGTCGCCGATCAGGTCGTGGTCCTGCGGCTCGGCCGGAACAACGGCGTTTTCGATGCGCGCGGTACGTCGTCGGAGCAACTCGTCGCCGCGATCACCGGTGCCGACGTGACCCATCGCGCCGGCCCCGTACCGACTGAAGGAGCAAGGCAGTGACCGCCACCGACCTCACCGACGAGCGCCTCCGCCCCACGTCCGGCGCACGCGGTGCCGCCACCGCCCTCCTGGACCGGGTGCGCGCCGGTGAGCTCGGAATGGTGCCGGTCATGGCCGGGTTGCTGGTGATCTGCGTGGTCCTGCAGATCCTGAACCCGATCTTCCTGTCCAGCACCAATCTGGTCAACCTGCTGATGGAGTGCGTGCCGGTCGGGATCATTGCCCTCGGCATCGTGTGCGTACTGCTCGTCGGACAGATCGACTTGTCGGTCGGCTCCATCAGCGGCCTGTGCGCGGCGATCACCGCGATCCTTTTCGTCAAAGAGGGTTGGCCTGCTTGGCTGGCAGTGCTTGTCTCGCTCGCCGCCGGCGCCGCGATCGGCCTGCTGTACGGGCAGATCTTCAACCGGATCGGCATCCCCACCTTCGTGATTACGTTGGCCGGGCTGCTGTCCTTCCTCGGGTTACAGCTGAAAACGCTCGGAGCGATCGGTTCGATCAACCTGCCGTTCGACTCCGGGCTGGTCGAGTTCGCACAGCTGCGGTTCGTACCCGCCTGGTTGTCGTACGTCTTCGTGCTGCTTGCCGCGGGAGCGCTCTTCGTTGCCGGATTCCGGCACGCGGTCAAGCGCCGCGCCGCGAACCTGTCGGCCAGGTCGCTTCGCTTCCTGCTGGTGCGAAGCTGCGTACTCGCGGCCGGCCTGGGCTTCGCCGCCTGGTACCTGAATCGCACCCGCGGGATCGGCTGGATGTTCGTTCTGTTCGTGGCGCTCGCGCTGGCGCTGCACTACGCCCTGACCTCGACCAAGTGGGGCAAGGCCATGTACGCGGTCGGCGGCAACGTCGAGGCGGCGCGCCGGGCCGGCATCAACGTACGCCTCATCTATGTCTCGGCGTTCACGATCTGCACCACGCTCGCCGCCTTCGGCGGGATTCTCGGCGCGGCCCGGCTCGCGGCGGCCAACCAGGCCAGCGGCGGCGGAGACGTCAACCTGAACGCGATCGCGGCCGCGGTGATCGGCGGCACGTCCTTGTTCGGTGGGCGGGGCACCGCGTTCGCCGCCGTCCTCGGAATGCTTGTCATCCAGGCGATCTCGAGCGGTCTGACCCTACTGAGCCTGGATTCGTCCTACCGCTTCCTCGTCACCGGCGTCGTGCTCCTGCTGGCGGTCGGCGTCGACTCACTGGCCCGCCGAACCCGCGCCAGCCACGGCCGCGGCTGACAACGCGCGCCGCGACCGACCGTCGGCCTCGATCGACCGGCTCCACGGATGTGCCCCTGCCGACGCATCGGCAGGGGCACGCCTTTGGGCTGCCGCGGTCAGCTCGCGTCGACGAACTTCACGCAGCTGAACGGAACGTACCCGCTCTTCGTGCCGTACTTGATCTGGGTCCAGGTGTTGCCGCTCGACCCGCAGGCAGTGACGTCGCCACCCGCGTAGTTGGCCGAGCAGCTCGCCTGGGCCCCCTTCGGAAAAGTGCCGAGGCTGTCAGAACTCGCGCTGGCCGTCTTGCGGATGTTCAGCTTCGCCTCCGCGATGACGAAACGCTTGGAGCACCCGGCCTGCGCGGTCACGGGGGCAGCCGTCGCCGGCACGACGAGCGCCGCCTGGCTACCGGCCAGAGCCGCGGTCAGTACCGCACCAACCAGAATCCGGTTCTTCACTCTCTGCTCTTCCTTTCGTCAAGAAATAACGACAGATGGCAGTGTAACCGCACAAAAATTACCGTTTCATCACAGAAAAGCAGCCCAGCCGGTATCAGGTGCGAACGACTGTCCACAGTCCGGCCCACTGTGACGCGGTCAGGTCACGCGGCAGGCTGTCGCGGTCGATCCCGGTACGGCGCGACGCCTGTCCGGTTTCCTGAGCGCCGAGTCGGGTCGCGTTCTGTACGATCCGCGCGAACGTATTCCCACGTCCACCGAAGATCGCTCGTACGACTTCCCATTGAGTGATCAGGATCGCTTCGTTCCAAGCGGTTCCGCTCAGGAGGCGTCGCAGGATCGGTGTGATCAGATTGAACGACAGGTTCCCGACGATCACCGACGAGTCCAGCGGATGCCGGAGCGCGTCGGCGTGTTCAACGCGTACGCCGGGGAGCGATCGCCGAAGCCGAGTGATGCGGTGTTCGTCGAGGTGGTGAGGAAGTTCTGGCCGAGCTCGTGTCGGCCACCGTGCAGAGAACGGGGCAAGGTGCGCTCCATGAGCAGAAAGTGGAGCGCCTCGAAGGCAAGGGCAACCCAGGAGAGTTGCGTACCGATCGCCGGTCCGAGGCGCATGAACTCTCGGAAGACGGCGCGCGCCGCGACGAACACAAAGTCCGGCACCGCGAAGCATGAAAGCGAACGCGCCGTCAGGCGCGGCGACCACGCATCGTGTAGTTGCGCGCCAGTCGGCACGCGGTTGTCGAACTACTCATGCCACCCACCCCTATCCGCCCGGCCCACTCCCCCACCAATTCACGTCGCATCCGCACCACTTCCATCTGCGATCAGATCGCATGTAGTCTCTGCTCCGATGAGCGCCGAACCTGCCCGGGAACCCGCCGGCCGAACCACCGGGCCGGGCCTGGCCAACCATTCCAGCCATCATCGGACTCAGGGATGACGGACCTGGGGCCGATGTGCTTTGGGGCGGGAGCGCGTTGGGTTGGGGCATGCTTTCGATACATGAGCTCAGCAAGCGGCGCGGGTCGCGGGAGATATTGTCCGGCATCAGCTTCGAAGCGCGGCCGGGGCGGGTGACGGCGTTCCTCGGGCCGAACGGCGCCGGGAAGACCTCGACGCTGCGCATTCTGCTCGGACTGGATTCGGCCACCTCTGGTACGGCGCTCGTCGACGGCGTCCCGTTCGGCCGGCTGAAAGACCCACTGACGAAGGTCGGCGCGCTCCTCGACGGTTCCGGAGCGCATCGGTCCCGGACCGCTCGCGGGCACCTGCGCTGGCTCGCCGCCGCCGGTGGCCTCCCGCCGGCCCGGGTCGCGGAGGTACTCGAAGTCGTCGGTCTCACCAACGATGCCCGCCGCCGCGTACGGGGCTACTCGCTCGGCATGGGCCGCCGGCTCGGCCTCGCCGCCGCGCTGCTCGGCGACCCGGAGATCCTGATCCTCGACGAGCCGGTGAACGGCCTCGACCCCGAGGGCATCCGCTGGATGCGGACCTTCCTCCGCGATCGGGCCGCTACCGGCCGGACCGTTCTGCTGTCGAGCCACTTCCTCGGCGAGGTCGCCGAAACCGTCGACGACGTCGTGGTCATCCACCACGGCCGAATAGTTGCCCAGGGCACCTTGCCGGAGGTGGTCGGCGAGCACGGCTCGGTCGAGAACGCGTACTTCGCCCTCACCGGCGCACCGCAAGGAGGCCCGCGATGAAACTGATCCGCGCCGAACTGCTCAAGCTCGCGACGCTCCCGGCGTCCTGGCTCGCGACCGCGCTCGCCGTGATCCTGCCCGCCGGAGTGGCCGCCCTCAACTCCCGCGGCGACGTGTCCCGGGGCGTGGACGCCGGGTTCCAGTCCCTGGCCGTCGGTGTCATCGGGGCGATCGTGCTCGGGGTGGCGGCGGTCAGCAGCGAGTACCTCGCCGAAGGCGCCGAGTCCGGTGGCGGGCGGCAAGTCACGACCAGCCTGACCGCGGCGGCGTCGCGGTCACGGTTCCTGCTGGCGAAGGCCGCGGCGTTGTCGATGACGGTCGCATTGCTCGCGCTCGTCAGCTCGGCCATCACACTGACTACGACCTCGCTCACCGGAACCGCCATCGGTACTGCGGAGCTGCCGCGAGTCGTCGGCGTCACGGCGTACTGGATCCTCACTGCTCTGCTCACGGGAGCCATCACCCTCGTCACCCGCAGCGGGATCATCCCGCTGACGTTCTTCATCGTGAACATGTCTGTCGTCTCGGTGAGCTTCCTGCTGACCAAGGTGACACGCTTGGCGAACTACCTGCCGGACCTGGCCGGGATGCGGATGTTCCTCCGCGACCTCCGTGGTTCCGCCGAGATCGCCCCGGTGACCGGCGGCCTGGTGATGGGGCTGTGGGTCGTACTGGTCGCCGCGATCGGCGTCACCGTGTTCACCCGGCGTGACGCATGACACCACGCGCCACGCCGTCGATCGACGCGCTCCGGGCCGAGCTGTTGAAGCTCAGTACCCTCCCGGCGATCGGCTACACCGTCGTCGGGACCTGGGCGCTCACTGCGCTGCTCACCGTCGCTTTCGTCAACGCCGGCCAGGACGGTGCCGACGCGCTGTCCGGCGCGGTGCCGGCCGGGTTCGTCGTACTCGGCCTGCTGCCGATCACCTCTGAGTACCAGGGCGGACAGATCCGTACGACGCTGCTCGCCGTACCTCGACGGATCACCACGTACGGCGCGAAACTCGTCGCGCTCTTGCTCGTCACGCTCCCCGTCGCCGGTACCACCGTCGCCATCACCGCCCTCATCGACGGCCCCGCCGACCTCCGCGCGATCGGCTACTTGACCGCCACCACAATCATCGCCCACGCAACCGGCACCCTACTCCGAAAAACAGTCCCGGCCCTGGTCAGCCTCCTCACCTACTACTTCATCCTCGGCCCCCTACTACAAGCCCACACATCACTCACCACCTACCTCCCAGACAGCACCAACTGGCTGACCCTCTCCACCTGGGCAGCAGGCCTAACCACCCTCGCAATCCGCACCTTCCACTCCAGAGACGCCTGACAGGCACTTCCGGCGCGATCCGCTGGCCGCGCCGGTTATTCGGCGTTGGGTCTTGGTGGGGTGTACGTGAGGGTGTGCGTGCCGCTCGTGAGGATCTGGGTTGCTGCGTTGGGGTGGGGAATGTCGGCGGTTGTGCCGGGTGGGACCTGGACCTTTAGTTTCAAAGTGTTGCCTTGGCGTTCCCAGTGGGTGGCTATGGTTCCGTAGGGGCTTTCATGTTGTGCCTCGGCCCAGTTGAGTCCGCTGCCTGGGTGTGGGGCGACGCGGAAGCGGCGCCAGCCGGGTTCGAGGAGTTGGAGGCCGGCGACGTACTGGTGCAGGAAGCTGATCACCGCGCCTTTGCTGTAGTGGTTGAGGGACGCGTGCGGGGTGCCGTCCGCGCGAATACCGTCCCACTCCTCCCAGATGGTGGTGGCGCCACGGTCGACCATGACCAGCCACGACGGCTCGCGGTGCTGGAGAAGCAGTTCGTACGCGACGTCGACGTACCCGTGCTCGGCGAGTACGGGAAGCAGCTGTGCGGTGGCGAGGAAACCGGTGCCGACGCGGTACCCGCCCGCGCGCACCAGCTCGGCGAGTCGGCCCGCGGCGGCGGCGCGCAACGGCGCTGGGATCAACCCGAAGGCGAGCGCCCGTACATAGGTCGCCTGGGTGCCGGGGGTCACCTGGCCGTCGCCGGTCAGGAACTCACGCTGCCACGCCGTCGCGACGTCGGCAGCGAGCCGGGCGTACCGCGCCGCGTCGAGGTCGCGGCCCAGGATCCTCGCGGCCTGCGCCAGTTGGTGGGCGGAACGGTGCAGATAGGCGGTTGCCACCGGACCGTGATCCGCGCTGAAGGCGGCCTTGATCGCTGCCGGAACGTCCTGGCCCGGCTCGAGCCATTCGCCGAAGTGCCAGCCGGTGTCCCAAACCAACCGTTCATGGGCCGCGGGCTCGGCGCGGCGTTCCACCCTCGCTGGATGCCGCTCCCCCGCGGCCGTCGCGGCGGCGTAGTCGACCCACGCGCGCATCGACTGCCACTGGTCGGCGAGTACGCGCTCATCGCCGGTCGCTCGGTAGATCTGCCACGGCACGTGCACGGCGGCGTCGCCCCATCCGGCCGACCCCTCCAGGTCGGGCCAATAGGTGGGTGCCCGGGCGTCACCGGGATGCGACTCGGGCACCAGATTGGTGACCCTCCCGTCGGGTCGTTGCTCGGCCGCGAGGTCCCGCAGCCACTTCACGGAGAAGCCACCGACGTCGTACAGGAACGCGGCTGTCTCGACGTAGATCTGCCAGTCCCCGGTCCAGCCCGCCCGCTCCCGGGTCGGGCAGTCGGTGGGAATGTCGCAGGCGTTGTCGCGGAAGCTCCACACGGCGATCCGATGGATGGCCTCGAGCCGGGGATCCGAGCACGCGAACGACCCGCGACGCTCGAGGTCGGTGTGTACGACCACAGCGGTCACGTCGTCAGCCGTGAGTGTCCCTTCGTAGCCCTCCACCCGCACGTACTGGAAGCCCTTCGTACTGTGTCTGGGCTCGAAGACGTCATCATCGTTGCCGGCGGCCACGACCCGGTCGACCTGGAACGGGACCGACCGGTCGACCTCGGTGGAGGCCGGCCACGCCACGTGGTCCTGGGTGACATCCCCGTCCCGATCGAGCCATTCGCCGTAGGTGAGCGTGATCTCGGTTCCGGTGCTGCCGAGCCCGCGCAACCGCACCCAGCCGTTGATGTTCTGGCCGACGTCGACCAGCCACCGCCCGGACGACAGTTCCCGGACCGACACCGGACGCAGTTCCTCGATCCGGCGCACGGGCGGTGCCGGGGACGGGCACAGGCGGTCATATCCATGGTGCTGCGGTACGACGGGTTGCCAGTCACGCCAGCCACTCCACGAAACACGCCGCCGCAAATCGTGCACCTCGCCCGCGATCAGGTCGGCGCCCAGTACGTGACTGGGAATCGATCGCCATCCCTCATCGGTCCCGGTGACGACCTGCGAACCGTCCGCGAAAGTCACGACGAGCTGTGCAAGGAAGGCAGTGCTGGTGCCGTAGTCGTCGACTCTGCGGGCAACGCTGTTCTGGCCGCGCCACCACCCATCCGACAACAACGCCCCGAGCATGTTCACACCCGGTACGAGCAGGTCGGTGACGTCGAAGGTCTGAACCTGCAGCCGGCTGTTGTACGCGGTCCACCCCGGCGTCAGCTCGTGATCGCCGACTCGGCGCCCGTTGACGAAGGCCTCGTACACACCGTGGGCCGTCGCGTACAAGCGCGCCCGCACGACCTCTCCGGTGATCGAGACGGCGCCGCCGAGCTGGAAGGCCGGTCGTTGCCTGGCCGGAAGGCCCACGACCTCGACCGGACCGATCCACTCGGCCCTCCAGTCGGCAGTAAGCAGCCCGACCTCCCACGTACTGGGCGCGGACCACTCACTCTCACCCAGATCGGTCCAGGTCTTCACCTTCCAGGTCACCGCAAGACCGGACGCCGGAACCATTGCCACAGGCAACCAGGTCGACTGTTCCGACTCGACTCTGCCCGAGTCCCAACCGTTGGCCACGATCCGGTAGGCGTGCTGGGCCGCGGCCCCCGGCGGCAACTTCCAGGACACCCGAGGTGTCTCCGGACCGATCCCAAGCGGGGTGGTGAGGTGGTCGACGCGCAGGGCGTACGGGCGATTCGGGGCGTTCAAAGTACTCCGATCGGGGCGGTCGCGGATTCGTACTTCAGCCGGCATTCGGCCCGTCCGGACCCTCGAGAATCCAGGACGTGATGCCGTCGAGGGAGCGCAGCGCCTCGCCGCCGGGGCGGTTCAGCGCGCCGTGCTGCGTGCGGGCCAAGGTCTCCTCGCGGACGATGACGCCCGCTTCCGCGAGCAGGACGGCGTACGCGTGCCCGGACGCTCGCAAGGAGTCGTACTCGCAATTCATGACGTAGACCGGCGGCTGCCCGCCGACCGCGCCGTTGGAGGGAAAGGCGTACGGGTGGGTCAGCAGCCGCTCGTCGCCGCCGACATAGTTGACCGTCATCCGCCGGGTGAGCTCGGGCGAGAAGTAGTGATCGCCCGCGAGCTCTTCGAGACCGGCAACGTCGACAGGCCCGTCGACCGGCAGCTCCGGATGAACGACCGGATAGGCGAGTACCAGCGAGGTAGGCAGGCGGCCCGCGCCGTCGCGCAGCCGCTTGGTCACGCCTGCGACCAGGTTGCCGCCGGCGCTCGCGCCACCGAGGTGCAGCCGCTGCACGGGTACTCCGAGGACGTCGACGTGTTCGACGGCCCAGGTCCATCCCGCCAGTACGTCGTCCGAGGGGACCGGGTACTGCACACCGTCCTTGGCCTTGCGGTAGTCGAGCGAAAGGACCGCGATTCCTCGCGCTGCCAGCCGTCCAGCGACCCAGTCGGCCTCGGGCATGTCGAGATCACCGGAAACGAAGGCACCGCCGTGCACCCAGACCAGGCCGGCAAGTGGGAGCCTGCCCGGGCTGCGATACAGCCGTGCCGGGACATCACCGTGCGGACCGGCGACAGTGAGATCCCGCACCACCACACGAGTCGCGTCCTCGTCGACATCCGGTGCCGTCATGCGTCAGCCCCTTGCGCCGCCGACGGGGTCTCCTGGCTCAACAAGCGATTCGCCCGGCGTCGGCGCTGCGCGTCCGGGTCGGGCATCGGCACCGCATCAAGCAGGACGCGAGTGTACGGGTGCCGTGGATGGCTGTAGACCGTATCGGTGTCGCCGGCCTCCATCACACGGCCCTTGTAGAGAACCATCACCCGCTGGGAGACGTGGTTGACGACCGTGAGGTCGTGCGAGATGAACAGCAACGAGATCCTCCGCTCCTGCTGCAGTTCGCGCAGCAGATTGATCACTTGGGCCTGGACCGACAGATCCAGGGCACTCACCGCTTCGTCGCAGATCAGCAGCTTCGGGTCGACCATCAGCGCGCGGGCGATGGCAATGCGCTGCCGTTGCCCGCCGGAGAAGGCACCCGGGTACCCGTCCAGAGCGGACGCATCGAGGCCGACCCGCTCCATCAGACCGGCGGCGCGCGCCTGGGCGACGCTCCGGTCACGGATTCCCTGCGGGCGCAACATCTCGCGTAACGAGTCGCCGATGGTTCGTGCTGGGTTGAAGGAGCTGTACGGGTCCTGGAACACGACCTGGATGGCCGAGCTCAATCCCCGCCGGTCCTTGCCGGTCAGGTGGGTAAGGTCGCGGCCCTCGAACGTGATCCGGCCGCGATGCGTCGGCACCAGCCGCAACAGCGCCTTCGCGACCGTCGACTTCCCCGATCCGGACTCGCCGACCAACCCCAGCGTCTCGCCCGCGGCCAGTTCGAAATCGACCCCGTCGACGGCGCGGAAGGGTGGTCTTCGGGCTCCCTGCACGTATTCGACCGTCAGGTCCGTGACCTGAAGCATGGGTGTGTTCACAGGACGTTCAGCTCCTCGAGCTCGGGCCGGCGAAGGCAGCGGGTGAGGTGGTCGGCGGCGGCGTACTCGAGCGGTACGGCTGCTTCGCCGCAGCGATCCTCGGCGTACGCGCAGCGCGGCGCGAACCGGCAGCCGCCAGGCCACTGACCCGGCGCCGGCACGGACCCAGGGATCGTCGGAAGTATTGCTCCCTTGACCACCCGATGCGGGTCGGACTCGAGCAGCCGCTTCGAGTACGGGTGCTTGGGCGCGGCAAAGACACTCGCCACGGTCGCGTCCTCGACGACCTGCCCGGCGTACATGACCACGGCCCGATCGCAGACGTCCGCGACGACACCCCAGTCGTGCGTCACCAGCAGCAGCGCCATCCCGCGGCTGTCCCGGAGATCTCGCAGCAACCGCAGGATCTCTGCCTGCACCGTCACGTCCAGCGCCGTCGTGGGCTCGTCGGCGATGAGCAGCTTCGGCTCGCCGGCGAGCGCGCGGGCGATACCGACGCGCTGTGCCATGCCCCCGGACAGTTCGTGCGGGTAGCGGCGGGCGACCTCGGCGGGGTTCGGCAACCGCACGCTGCTCAGCAGGTCCAGTACTCGCCGGCGGACCTCCGCTTTGGACCCTCCGTGGTGGACCCGCACGACCTCGCCGATCAGATCCCCGATGCGCATCGCAGGGTTTAGCGCGATCATCGGCTCCTGTGCGACGAAGCCGATCTCACGGCCGCGCAGACGTCGCAGGTCCTGCTCGGCCAGGCTCGACAGCCGTCGACCCTCCAGCTCGACTTCACCGCTCTCCAGCACACCGCCTGGTGGCAGCAGCCGAATGATCGCGGCGGCGGTGATCGACTTCCCGCAACCACTTTCACCGACCAGCCCCACGGCCTCGCCGGCAGCGATGCTGAAGCTGACACCGTCGAGGATCCGTTTCGGGCCGGCGGCTCCCGAGATCGTGACGCGCAGGTCCGTGACGCTCAACAGCGAGTCCTGGGGTGTACGTTCCGGAGCCGGCCGAGCCTTGACGGCCCCCGTGCCGCGGCGTCGTACGCGGACGACCTCGGCCCGGTCGCTGAACGAATCGGCGAGGAACCCGAAGGCCAGCACGGTCAGGACGATCGCGATGCCGGGTGGCCAGATCAGCCATGGCTGCAGCACGATGATGCCGAGACCGTCCGCCACCATCTCGCCCCACGACGGGGCGGGCGGCGAGACCAGCAACCCCAGGAACGCGAGGCCGGTCTGAACCAGCAGCGCACCGGCGGCCAGAAGCGCGGTCTGTACGACGAGAACGCCGCGAATGCGCGGGAGCACGTGCCTGAACAGGATGTACGGAACGCTCAGCCCGGCAACGACGGCCGCCGAGACGTAGAGCTCCTCCCTGACCTGGAGCACGACCGACCGGATCACCCGCATGAGTCCAGGTGCGGTCAGCGCGCCGTACACGACCATGGCGGCGAGCAGGCTGCCGCGGAAGATCGAGAGCACCTGGACGACGATCACGATCGCGGGAATCGACATCGCCAGCTCGGCCACCCAGCCGACGGCCCGGTCCAGCCGGCCTCGGAGGTAGCCCGCCGCCAGGCCGATCGGTACCCCGAACAACAGTCCGGCAGCCACGCCTTCGACGACTCCGATGAGCGTGAACCGGGTGCCCACGAGGAGCCGGTCGAGGACATCCCGGCCCTGGGTGTCAGTACCAAGCCAGTGCGATCCGGAAGGGCCCTCCTTGACGTGCAGAAGATCGCCCGAACGCTGACCGGCGACGTCAGGCAGCAGGATCGGCGCCACTACCGCGACGATCGCCAGCGCCAGCAGGAACAACAGGCACAGGATCGTGATGGGGCTACGCACGCCCCGCCCGCGCATCGAGCCGCTCATGACGTCCGCACTCTCGGGTTGAGCCAGGTGTAGGCGAGATCCACGACGGCGTTCACGGCTACCACCAGCAGCGTGATCGTCATCGTGATGCCCATCACCACGGGTACGTCGTGACCGAGGGCTGACTGGACGAGCAGCGATCCCAGCCCGGGCAGCGAGAAGACGTTCTCCACGAACAAGGTGCCGGCCAGCAGCCCGACCGCCTGCACGCCGATCACCGTCACCACCGGCATGGCCGCGTTGCGCAGCGCGTGCCGCCCGATCAGAGAACGGTCCGGTACGCCGTGCGCGCGCCCCATCCGGACGTACTCCGAGTCGAGCGCGCCCGCCATCGATTCCCTGGTCTGCTTGGCGACGAAGGCGATGCTGGGCAACGCCAGCGCTGCGATCGGGAGGACCAGCGAGCGCAGCCACCCCGCCGGCGATTCGGCCAAAGGCACGTAGCCGATCGCCGGGAACCAGCCGAGCCGGACCGCGAACAGCGCGACCATCCCCGACGCCAGCCAGAAGCTCGGCAACGCGAAGCCGAGCAGCGCCACGGCGTCGACCGCACGAGCGACACCACCTCCGCGCAGGGAGGCCAGAACCCCTCCGCCGACCCCCAGAAGCGAGGTGACCAGCAGGGCACCGGCCACGAGCGACAAGGTCACCGGGAGCCGGGCGGAGATGGCGTCCGCGACCGGCGTGCCGGTGCTGATCGAGGTGCCGAGATCACCGGTCGCCGCGCTCCGGATCCAGTTCCAGTACTGGTCCCACAGCGGCTGGTTCAATCCCATCGCCGAACGGAGTCGCGCGATCGACTCGGGGGTGGCGTTGAAACCGAGGATCTGCTCGGCCGGGTCTCCGGGCGACAGCGAGACCAGGACGAAGGTCGATCCGGACACGACCATCAGCAGGACGGCCGTGAGCGCGACGCGACGGCGCACCAGTTGCGCCAAGGGGTGCATGCTGTTCCTCCATCGGATCCGGTTCAGTACTGCCACTGGGTCGGGTCCGGCTGGGCGCCGTATGTCAGACCGTTGGGCAGGGTCGGGAACGCGACGCCCTTCAGATCCTTCTTGAAGACCATGTAGGACTTCGGCGCGTACACCGGCACGTACAACGCCTGCTCCGTCACGTACCGGCTGACCTCCTGCGCGACCGCTTCCGGGTGTTCCGCCGACAGGTACCGCGCGGTGAGCTTCTTCAACGTCACGTCATCAGTGGTGCCCTTCCCCGCGGCGGGCGAGGTGATGAAGATCGGGACATACGTGCCGTACGAGTTGATGCCGAAGTTCGCGACGTACCCGTCGTACTTCCCGCTCCGGAGCTCGGTGAAGTACTGGGCCGGCTGGACGGTCGTGATCTTGAGGGTGACACCAACCTTCTGCAATTGCTGCGCGATCGCCTGGACGAGCGCGTCGGCGGGCGTACCGTCCGTCAGTACGCCGGGAATGTCGACGATCGTCAGGGTCACGCCGTTCGCGTAGCCGGCCTCCTTGAGCAGTTGCCTGGCCTTCTCCGGGTCGTAGGGATAGCGATCCTTCGCTTCCTTGACGTAGCCGTCGGCCGGCATCCAGGTCGAGGTGGCCTCGCCCTTTCCGCCGATGAGCGCCTTGGTCAGACTCGCGCGGTCGATGGCGTAGTTGACCGCCTGCCTGACCTGCAACTTGCCCCACGGGCGGTCCGGCGAGTTGCTGAAGCGCAGCGCGTCCCAGGACAGCGTGCCACCGGTAGTGGCGAAGCCCGCCTGGGTGGCGGCGTCGAGGATGCTGTAGTCGCCCTGGCCGATGTCGATCTGTCCGGCACTCAGGGACTGGATCATCGACGACGCGTTGCTGATCTGCTTGAGTACGACCTTCTTGAACCGGGCTTTGGACTTGTCGTAGTAGTTCTCGTTCGGCACGAAGGTCAACTGGCTGCCGGCCTGCGACTGCGCCGGGTCGAGCTTGTACGGCCCGGCCCCGAAGGTCGCCTTGCTCAGCCGCGCCGGGTCGTCGACCGCGGCGGGGCTCGCGATGAACCCCCATCCGTTCGTCTGCGCGAGGTTCCAGGGCACGCTGGGGTTGGGCGTCTTCAGGTTCAGGACGACCTTGGTCGTACCCTCGGTGTCGATCGACGCGAGGTCGAACTGCGACGCGAACGGGCCGTTCTTGGCGTAGTAGGTGATCCACTTCTTGACCGCCGCCGCGGTCACCGGCGTACCGTCGGAGAACTTCGCCTCGGCCCGCAACTCGAGCTGGAACTTCTTGTTGCCCGGCCCCACGTAGCCGAAGCTCTTGGCCAGCGCGGGCCCGAAGGTTCCGTCGTCGTCGAGGTGGATGAGCGGCTCGTAGGCCAGCGCGAAGAAGAAGATGCTCGAGACGGTCTTCGCGACGTTGAAGTCCTGCGGCATCGACGACGCCGGCAACCCCACGCTGAGTGTGTCGGGCTTCGCCGCGACGCCGGCCGGAGTGGCCGAGCAGGCGACCGTCGCCATCAGCAGGAGCGCCGCGATGACGGCCCCCGCGCGGGTACGCCGAAGCCGGCCGAGCACCGGCGGGTGGGATGAGACGAACACGGGACCTCCTGGGTGGAACGCGGCCGGACCGCCGGAGCGAGTCGGCAGAAGTTTGCTTACGCGGATCACTTACGCGCTTCACTTACGCGCGTCGGCTAGGCTAGGTCCCAGTTGAGGACGGCACAACCCCTGAGGAGAGTTACGTGGGCAACGAGGTGGCCGATCGGTCCGGTCAGCGGGTGACGGCCGCCGATGTCGCCCGAGCGGCGGGCGTGTCACGGGCAACGGTGAGTTACGTGCTGAACGACACTCCGCACCAGAAGATCCCGGCGGCCACCCGCGACCGGGTCCGGGAAGCAGCCGCGCGATTGGGGTACGCGCCCTCGGCCGCCGCCCGGACCCTCAGCCGGGGCCGCAGCGATGTCGTTCTGTACCTGCTACCGCCGCATCTGCGGCTCAACACCCAGTTCGGCGACATGCTCGAGCACCTGTCCGCCGCGCTGGCCGAGGCCGGGCTCACGTTGGTGATCCACCCCTGGTCGCGCGACCTGCGGCCGGTGACCGCGATCTGGTCCGCGCTCTCGCCGGTCGCGGTTCTGGCCCAGCATCTCGACGTTGACGAGGTCCGGTCCATGCATGACGCCGGCGTGCAGCTCGTACACTCCACGTTCACCGCCGGGGACGCGCTCTCCCGGTGGGTACACAACGTGCAGGACGACATCTGCCGGCAGCAGGTGGAAGCGCTGGCCGCGGCAGGACACCGCCAGCTCGCCTACGGGATGCCCGAGGACGACCGCCTGCGCTCCGAGATCGAGCTCCGGCGCGACGGCGTCCTGCGCGCCTGCGCCGACCTGGGCCTGCCGCGACCCGTGATCAGCGCCATCCCCACCGAGGTCGAGGGAGCGGCCGCCATCATCGACGGTTGGCGCGCCGCGCGCCGACCGGTCACCGGCCTGTGCGCGTACGACGACCCGACCGCACTGACAATGCTCGCCGCCCTTCGGGACCGGGGGCTCGCCGCGCCCGGCGATCTCGCCGTCATCGGCGTGTACGACATCCCGACCGCGCGACTCGCCCAACCGCCCTTGACCACCATCGCCATCGACTCCCAGGCGCAGGCCCGGCATGCCGCGTCCGTCCTGATCCGGCAGCTCGACGGCAAGCCGGCGCTCCGCCGGCCGGGGCCACACGTCACCCGGCTCGTGGCCAGGGACACGATCTGAGTCAGCTGGTTGCGGCCAGGTCGCGCTCGAGCGTCGCGACGTACGCCTCGATGCAAGCGACGAAGTCGATGGCCTCCGGGTCGAGCAACCACTGGCTGGCCATCCCGTCGAGGGCACCGAGGATCTCGACGGCTTTCAGGGCCGGATCGATGCCGGCACGGACCTCGCCGCGACGCTGACCGGCCTCGATGAGTTCCACGACGCTCACCCGAAGGGCCCGGTAGTGCTCGACGAAGAAGTCGTGCGCGGGACCGTCGGCCTCGAAGTTCTCTGCCAGCAACACGGAGAAGAGCTTGATCAGGTCGGGCTCGCCGATGCTGCGCTCCGCAAGAGGGATCAGCTCGCGGATACCCGCCAGTCCGCCCAGCTCGGCGGCGTCGCGGGCGAACGCCCGGCTGATCGTCGCGCGCTGCTCGACGACGGCGCGCAGGAGACCCACCTTGGTGCCGAAGTGGTACAGCACCCCCGGCTCGGTGATCCCGACCTGCGCGGCGACCTCGGTCATCCCGGTCCCGCGGTAGCCGCTGCTCGCGAACAGGGCCAGGGCCGCCGTCACGATCTGCTCGCGGCGCCGCTCGCCGCGCGGCGACGGCGAGACCTGTCGATGGTTCGCCGGTGCGGGTTTCGGGGTCACGGGCCGATCGTACAAGCAACCTGAGTGGTCTGTCAGTTTCGCTCTAGCAAACTTACTGAGTTGTTAGTAAGGTCCGTTCGCACCACCCCGAGCAGCACCGCAGGAGGAGGTTCAGAGATGACTGACGACCGGATCATGACGGCGACGGCTCCCGCCCAGGCCACGAATCCCCCGGCGGCGAGCGGCGGCTTCATCGCTGCCTTCGTGACCGCTCTGTTCGGGGTCGCCGTCGCGACCCTCACCCCGGTCTCGGTGACCCTTGCGATCCGGATCAAGCAGATCGATCCGGACAACGCGGCGGCCGGCCTGTCGCTGGTACTCGGGGTCGCCGCGATCGTCGCTCTCCTGTCCGGTCCGTTCTTCGGTCAGCTCAGCGACCGGACCACCTCTCGCTGGGGTATGCGGCGGCCCTGGCTGGTCGGCGGTCTGGCAGTCGGTCTCGCCGGGCTTTGCGTGCTCGCGACCGCGGCGTCGATTCCGGTGCTGCTGGTCGGCTGGTGCGTGACCCAGATCGGGTTCAGCGCTCTCAATGCGGCGCTCGCCGCCCTCCTGATCGACCAGGTCCCCGACTTCCAGCGTGGCAAGGTCTCCGGACTCGTCGGCATGTGCCAGGCGCTCGGCGTGGTCACCGGTGTCTTCCTCGTGCAGTCGGTCGGCACCTCGATCGCCCTGATGTTCCTCGTCCCGGGCGCACTGGCAGCCGCCGCGGTGATCGTGCTGGCCGCCGCGGTGCGCGACCGTCGCCTCGACCCGGCGGACCGCGGACGCTACGACATAGGCGCCTTCTTCCGTAGCTTCTGGGTGAATCCGATCCAGCACCGAGGCTTCGCCTGGGCCTGGCTCGGCCGGTTCCTGATGATCACCGGCTTCGCGATCCTGCAGACGTATCAGGTCTACTACCTGTCCGATCAGCTCGGCGTCGAGACAGTGCGGATCCCGACGCTCGTACTGCAGTCCACGCTCGTACTCACCGCGACCGTCGTCGTCAGCTCGATCGGTTGCGGATGGCTGTCCGACCGCCTTCGTCGCCGCAAGGCCTTCGTACTGGGCTCGGCGGGCGTTTACGGCATGGCGATGATCGTCGTCGCGACAGCCGGAACCTTCGGCGCCTTCCTCATCGGCATGGTCATCGGCGGCCTCGCGCTCGGTGCGTATCTGGCCGTCGACCTCGCCCTGGTGGCACAGGTCCTGCCGGACGGCGGCGCGACCGCCGCCAAGGACCTGGGCGTCTTCAACATCGCCAACGCGGTCCCGCAGCTGGTGGCACCGGCGATCGCCCCGATCTTCCTCGCCATCGGCACCGGCTCCGGCGGCAACTACACCGCCTTGTTCATCGGCGCGGCCGTCTTCAGCCTGCTCGGGGCGCTCGCGATCCAGCCGATCCGCGGCGTCCGATGACCGCTCCGCACGAGCTGACCGCCGTCGAGCAATGCGCGGCGCTCGCTGGTCGTACGATCAGCGCGGTCGAGCTCACCGCGCACTACCTCGAACGCATCGATCGTCTCGGCGGTCCGCTCGGCGCCTTCGTGGTGACATCGCCGGAGCTCGCACTCAAGGAGGCTGCCGCGGCGGACCGGTTACTTGCCGAGGGCCCGCAACCGGATCGGCCGTTGCTCGGTCTGCCGATCGCTTTCAAGGACCTGCAGCCGATCGCGGGCGTTCCGGTCACCAACGGGAGTACGGCGATCCCGGCGTACACGGCCGAGGTCGACGCGGCGGCGGTCGGTTCGATCCGCGCGGCGGGCACGGTGACCCTCGGGACGACGCACGCGCCGGAGTTCGGCATCCCCTGCTACACCGCCTCCGCGGTCGTGGGACGCGCCGCCGTCACGCCGTATGCCCCCGGCCGGTCCGCAAGCGGGTCGAGCGGCGGCGCGGCGAGCGCGGTCGCGGCCGGTCTCGTGCCAGTCGGTCACGGTAGCGACGGCGCAGGTTCCGTCCGGACGCCGGCCGCCGTCTGCGGACTCGTCGGCATCAAACCCAGCCGAGGGGTCGTGAGCTCGGCGCCCAATCCTTCCTTCTTCGCCTTCACCACCGACGGACCGCTCGCCCGAACGGTCGCCGACGCGGCACTCCTGCTGGACGCCATGACGGTCAGGCGCCCGGCCGGCCTGTACGAGGTGCGTACCGGGCAATCGTTGCTCGCGGCAACAGGAAGGCCGCCGCGCGGACCGCTGCGGATCGCCGTCTGGACGGACAGCGGCCTCGACGAACCGCACCCCGAGACCGTACGAGCGGTCGCGCGCGTCGCGGCGCTGCTCGAAGAACTCGGCCACGAGATCGTCGAGCTGACCAACCCGGCGCCCTGGGACGCCGCCGGCGCGGACTCGCTGTTCGACTACATCGCCGGTGTCGTCTCGAGCATGCTCGCCGGGATGCCCTCGTCCGCCGCGGCTGCGTTGCAAGCGGACACCCGCTGGATGCGCGAGCGGGGCGACCGGCTCACGGCCGCCGGCTTCGTCCGGTCCACGGCGACGCTGGCGTCGCTCTCTACCAGACTGATCGCGGGACTCACCCCGTACGACCTGGCGCTCACACCGGTATCGAGCGGCCCGGCGGTACCGCTCGGACACTTCCACGCGGGCGGCTCCGAGGCGCCCGCGATGCGCATGCTGCGCTGGTCGGCGTACACGCCGTTGCAGAACACCAGCGGCCTACCGGCCGTGTCGCTGCCGAGCCACCTGACGCCGGACGGTCTGCCGATCGGTGTCCAGCTCACCGGCGCCGACCACGGCAGCGACCAGCTCCTACTCAGCGTGGCCGCCCAACTCGAGGACACGATCGGCTGGCAGACGCGACACCCACCCCAATGGTGGGACTGACCTCGCGGCCGCACCCATGCATCGACACAACAGGAACGGAGGGACTCGTGAATCTCGCGCACAACCTCACGTACACGGCCCGAACACACCCCGCCCGGCCGGCCGTTCGGCTCGACGATCACGCCCTCACGTACGAGGAACTCGAGGAGCTCTGCGCGCGGGTGGCCGGATGGCTCCGGCACAACGGTCATGTCCCCGGTGACAGGATCGGTCTGATGCTGCCGAACGTTCCCGAGTTCGCGGCACTCGCATATGGCGTACTGCGCGCGGGCTGCATCGTCGTACCGATGAATCCGCTCTTCAAGGAACGTGAGGTGGCCTACTACCTGCGTGACTCCGGCAGCAAGACGTTGTTCGCGTGGCACCAGGTCGCACAACCGGCCGGGGACGGTGCGCGGCAGGCCGGTGCCGAGCTTGTGCTCGTCGACGAGAACTTCGCCGAGCTGATGAGTTCGGCCGCCGCTGCCCGCGAGGTGGTCGAGCGCGACGACCACGACACCGCCGTCATCCTGTACACCTCGGGCACGACCGGCGAGCCGAAAGGTGCCGAGCTCACCCACGCCAATCTCGTCCGCAACGTCGAGGTGACCCAGGCGCTGTTCTCGATCACGGCCGACGACGTCGTCTTCGGCGGGCTGCCGATGTTCCACGTCTTCGGGTTCACCTGCGCGCTCAACACCGCGATCCGGGTCGGCGCCGCCGTCACCCTGGTCCCCCGCTTCGAGCCGGCCCGGGTACTGAAGGTTCTGCACCGCGATCACGTGACGATCTTCGAAGGAGTGCCGACGATGTACGCCGCGCTCCTGCACGACCCGGGTCGCCGTACGCACGATGTGTCCGCACTGCGCCTGTGCGTCTCCGGTGGCGCGGCGCTGCCGGTCGAAGTGCTGCGGGGGTTCGAGCGGGAGTTCGGCTGCATGATCCTTGAGGGCTACGGCTTGTCGGAGACCTCGCCGGTCGTGTCCTTCAACCACCCGGATCGCGTACGCAAGCCGGGCTCGATCGGGACACCGGTCAGCGGGGTCGAGATGCGGCTCGTCGACGAACAGGGGACGGAGGCGCGGCCTGGCGAGATCGGCGAGATCGTCGTGCGCGGCCACAACATCATGAAGAGCTACTGGCGGCGTGCCGACGCCACCGCGGCCGCGATCCGGGACGGCTGGTTCCACACCGGCGACCTGGCCCGGGTCGATGCCGACGGCTACTTCTTCATCGTCGACCGCAAGAAGGACCTGATCATCCGCGGCGGCTACAACGTCTACCCGAGAGAGCTCGAGGAGGTCTTCCACGAGCACCCCGCGGTCGCCGAGGTCGCCGTGTTCGGCGTACCCCATCCTGAGCTCGGCGAAGAGGTCGCGGCTGCCGTCGTACTCAAACCCGGCGCCACCGCACGAGCAGATGAACTGCGCGACTACCTGAAGGCGCAGGTTGCGGCGTACAAGTACCCGCGCCTGGTCCAGCTCGTCGAAACTCTCCCGAAAGGACCAACCGGGAAGCTGCTCAAGCGGGAGCTCCGGATTTCGGCGTCGGTGTCAAAGCCCGCCGCGCGGTCCTGGTGACGAGGCGCCTGCGTTAGCGTTACGTCGCTGGTGTGTGCCGGCCGACAGGTGAAGGGTGTGGTGAAGCGATGCCAGGCTTGGCGCAGCGCGAACTGATCGACCTCGTCCAGCGCGCACTCGCTGACGACGAGGACGTCGAAGCCTTGTTGGTGACAGGCAGTATCGGACGCGACGCGGACGACGACTACAGCGATGTGGACTTCCTGCTCGTCGCCACCGACGGCAGGCTGGACGAGGTTGCCGCCCGCTGGGCCGCGATTCGCGACTCGGTCACGCCGCTCAGCTACGACATGGCCTTCGACTTCGGTACATCCAAACTCTTCAACCAGATCACCACCGACTGGGTCCGGTACGACATCACGGCGACGACCGAAGCCGCGATCTCGAATCGCTCGCAGAGTACGGTCAAGGTCCTCTTCGACCGCAGTGGGGTCTACCAGCGATTGCCTGAGCGGCTGCCCCTCACGGCTCCGTCGCCCGACACCGTACGCAAGCTTGTGCCTGAGTTCTTCCGGGTCCTCTCGATGGTGCCGATCGTCCTCGGCAGATCAGACTTCGCTGTCGGCGCCTCCGGTTCGGCTCTCCTGCGCACCATGCTGATTCAGGCGTTCCAGGAGCTGGTGGCGGTCGAAGATCGCGGTGGCGCGCTCTACTTGCGGCGGCTGCTGCCCGAGGACCACTACTCCGTGATCGCCAAAATGCCCGCCATCGAAGCAACCGAGGCATCAAACCTCGCCGTACAGCACTACTGCGCCAAGCACTTCGTCCCCGTGGCGCGTACGTTGTGCGAACGCACGGGCATCGCCTGGCCGACCGAGTTCGTCGCCAGAGTCGCCGACCACACAGAACCGACCCTCGGCAACTGGCTAAGCGAAGAGTTGTTGTAGGTCCGCGGTGAGCTGATCGAGAGGTCATGCCCGCGGCGCGCGCACCATCTGTGCCCAGCTCAGGACCAGGTGAAGTGGTTTGATGACCGCACTGGCGAAGGCCGGCAGACGGTCCCACGTCCTCAGTCTTGCGCCGGCGTCCGACGGTTCGGCGGTAGCCGAGCGGCCGGACGGCGTCGGCGAGCTACTCGCCCGTGGCGCCGTCGATGCGTTCGCGGAGGAAATCGGCGTGGCCATTGTGACGTGCGTACTCTTCGATCATGTGCAGGTAGATCCAGCGCAGCGTGTACTCCTCGCCGGGGCTGGCCTCGTCGAGACCGCGTCCGGCCACCGCCGCGCGCGACCGAGCGACACTCGCCTGATAGCTGGCCAGGTCGTCCGCGGCCCGCGCGACGTCGACCTCGCGGCTTTCCGTCGAGCCGTAGTCCCAGAAATACTGATGATCGGGCTGGCCGTCGTACGAATGGAACCAGGCCTCCACCCCCGAGAGGTGCCGAACGAGGCCGAGCAGCGACAACGGCGACGGCGGCACTGACCTCAGTGCCAGTTGCTCCGGCTTCAGCCCGCCACATTTCATCAGCAACGTCGTGCGTTGGAACTCGAGGCGATCTTCGAGCGCCGCCCGTTCGTCGGTCGGGTTGATCGGCGGCTCGCGGCGCTCGGGCATGGTCCACATCGACATGCCGGTGACCTTACGCCGGAGAGCGGCCTTCGAAACCGGCAGGACGATCGGGGTGGACCCGGTGGCCGGGAGTGCTTCAGGTCGGGTCTGAGGGGCGGGGGCGGATGAAGGCGCTCATGGTCAGGCCGATCGTGAGGATGGTGATTGTGGTGGTCAGAGCGGTTGGGTAGCCGAAGTGGTCGGCGAGGAGGCCGGTGATCAGGGGGCCGACGACCATGCCTGCGTCCGCGCCGGACTGGTAGATCGCGACGACCACGCCGGCGCGGCCGGTGGCGATGCCGGCGACCAGTTTCGAACCGCCGGTGGTGACGAACGAGACGCCCAGGCCGAGCAGCGCGAGGCCGACCAGGTACGTGGGCACGCTCGCGCCGAGGAGGATCGCCAGGAAGCCGAGGATGATCACGGTTTCGCCGAGGACCAGCGGGCGCCGGGCGGGCCAGCGATCGGCCCGGCGGCCGGCGACGGGCAGGGTGAGTGCCTGTACGACGGCGCAGGCCGAGAGGCCGACGCCGATCCAGACCGCCGGTGCCTTTACGACGTTCAGCAGGTACAGGGGCAGTACGGACACCCGGACGCCGAAGACCGCCCAGCCGATGGTGAAGTTCGCGGTCACGGCGGCGCGGTACGGGTAGTGCCGGATCGCGGTTCGGAGGCCGACGGCCGGGCTCGGTCGCTCGTCGTCCGCGGGTCGCCGGTTCGACAGCCGGCGGAGGAAGATCACCGCGACGACACCGCCCAGCGCGGCGGCGCCGCCGTACGCGAAGAACGGGACGCGTGGGGACAGGCCGGACATCAGGCCGCCGATCGCTGGGCCGATCACCGTGCCGGAGTAGAACGCGCCTTGGAAGATGCCGACCGCTCGTCCGGTCAGGTGCCCTGGCGTGACGCGGAAGACGAGGCTCATGGCGGCCACCGAGTACAGCGCGGAGCCGATGCCGCCGAGGCCGCGCATGATGAGCAACTGCGGAAAGCTGGTCGACAGGCCGGCGATGACGCTGGTGGTGGCGAGCATGAACATGCCGGTGATCAGCACCCGGATCTCGCCGACGGCGTTGACGAACCTGCCGCCCAGCGGGCCGGAGACCAGACGCATCAAGGCGAACGCCGAAACCAGCGCGCCGACCGCCGCGCTGCCGACGCCGAGGTTCTCGGCGAACACGGGCAGCGCCGGTGACTGGACGCCGAACCCGACCGCGACGATGAACGCCATCGTCGCAAGCACAGAAACCTCCCGCGGCAGCCCGGTGTCCTCCTTCACCGCCACACCGTCCTCATCACCGGAACGGGCTCACATCGTCCCACCGGCTTCATCGCCGCACCGGCTTCACATCGCCGCGTCGGCTTCATCGCGGCACCGTCCACGAGCCGTCGGTACGGATCGCGTGGCCGTGTCGTGCAAGCTCCACCAGATGTGCGAGGACCTCGCCGTTCGCGGACCGGCGGGTGTAGCCGGGCATCTCCGTCCAGGGCCGGGACCAATGCATCCGGGACGCCAGCTCCCACGACGACGTCGCCCCCAGCTCCGCCAGCAGGTTCAGAACTTCCGTACTGCGTTGGCCGTGATGCTTCACGATCTCGTCGAGCCGCGAGTCCAGCTCGGTGAAGCGGTACTCGTGAGCGGGAAGCACTTCCGCCACCGGCAGCCCGCGCAGCCGCGCCAGTGAGCTCAGGAAGTCACCCAGCGGATTCGCCGGCGAATCCGCGTACACCGAGACATTGGGGCTGATCCGCGGCAGCACGTGATCCCCCGTCAGCAGCAGCTCATGCCGCGGCAGATAGAAGCACAGATGACCCGGTGTGTGACCGGGTGTCCAGACGGCCTCCAGCCCACCCGGCGCGGGCCCCGCGGCGAGGGCGTCATCGGGCCCGGTCAAGGCTCGCATCCGGTGGATGAGCGAGCGTTCGTCAAGCAGGTCCGCGATCTCCGCCGCCGGCGCCCCGCACGAACGGAGGAAGTCCGCGAGCGAGGTGACCGTCTCGTCGACCGATCGGTCCGGGAGACCGATCATCCGGCCGTCGGCAGGATGCATCAGTACCCGCGCGCCGGACTCCGCCCGCAGCCGGGGCGCAAGGCCGTAGTGATCCGGATGGAAGTGCGTGACGAGTACCCGCGTGACGTCCTCGATCGAGTGGCCGAGCTCGCGGAGGCCGGCGTTCAAGGATCGCCAGCCCTCGTCGTGGTCCCAGCCCGGATCGACGACGATCAAGCCGTCCGGGCCCGCGAGTACGTAGCAGTTGACGTACACCACCGGGTTTCCGGCGGGCAGCGGCAAGGGCAGGGACCAGACGTCGTCGCGGACCTGCTCGACCGGCGGCACGTCGCGCGCGAACCAGGCCTCGAACTGCGCGTGCGATGTCGCGACCGGCAGCCCCTCCCGGGACCGGGTGCTCATCGGTTCCGGAACGTCGGCGGCCGTTTCTCCACGAACGCCGTACTCGCTTCCCGATGGTCCTCGGTCAGGAAGGTCGCGCCTTCGTAGAAGAGCCCGTAGTCGAGCACGAGGTTCATCCGCTCCCGCAGGATCAGGTTGAGGGTCGCCTTCGTACCGGCCACCGCGATCGGCGCCATCGACGCGAGCTTGCGGGCGACCCGGAGCGCCTCGTCCTCGAGTTCGTCCGCCGGCACCGCCTTGAGCACCAGGCCCATCCGGTCCGCCTCGGCCCCGCTCACCCGTTCGCCGGTCAGCAGGTGGTACTTCGCCTTGCCGAACGACATCAGCAACGGCCACGCGACCGCGCCGCCGTCGCCCGCCACCAGCCCGACGTTGACGTGCGTGTCGGCGAACTGGGCGTCCTCGGCCGCGACGACGACGTCGCAGAAGAGCGCGATCGTCGCCCCCAGGCCGAGCGCGTACCCGCGGACCGCGGCGACGATCGGCTGCTGGACGGAAAGCAACGTCTCCAGCAGTCGCCGCCCGCTCGCCATCTCGATCACCTGCTGCCCGCCGTTCCGGGGCTCGCCGCCGGCGAACCCTTCCACGTCGCCACCGGAGCAGAACGACCGGCCTTCGCCACGGAGCAGTACGACCCGGACGTCCGGATCCGCCTTGGCGCGCAGCAGCGCTGCCTCCAGCCCAGCGTGCAGCGCGGAGTTGACGGCGTTGTGCCGCTCGGGGCGATTGAGGCTGATCGTCATCACACCGTCGTCCACCTGGACGCGGACGACATCGGCCTGCTGGCCAGTCCTGGCGGCCGGCTCGCGATCCTGTGCAGTCACGAGGTCTCCTTCCCTGTCGCAATCCGTTCGACCGTTCGCGCCCTGGCCTCGGCGCGGCCCGGCGCATGCACCGCGAGCTCCTGAAGCTCCGCCTCCAGTTCGAGCTGTTCGAGCAACAGGCGCCGGGAGGTCTGAGTGAGCGCACGTTTGGTGAGGCCTGCCGCCATCCCCGGTACGGCTGCCAGCTGATGTGCCAACTCCATTGCCCGAGGCAACAACCGGGGTAGGTCGACGACCTCGTTGACCAGGCCCCACTGCAACGCTTCCGCCGCGTCGACGGCGCGTCCGGTGGTCAGCCATTCGACGCTTCGCGAGTACCCGATCAGCCGCGGGATCAGGTATGTCGCACCCGAGTCCGGTACCAGCCCGATCCGGGAGAACGCCGGTACGAACTTCGCCGCCGGCGCCGCGATCCGTACGTCGGCTCCGAACGCGAGCGCCAGCCCAGCTCCGGCGGCAGGCCCGTTGACCGCGGCGATCACCAGCTTCTCCAGCCCGGTCAAACCAAGGATGTGCGGGTTGTACGTATGCCGTAGACCCTGCGGCCCCGCATCGACACGTGGGGACCGGAGATCGGCGCCCGCGCAAAAGCCACGACCGGCGCCGGTGACGACCACTGCCCGGACACTGGGATCCGCGGCGGCGGTCCAGGTCTCCGTCAATGCGTGCACCAGCTCGGACGTCAGCGCATTGAGCTGTTCGGGCCGGTTCAGCGTGACGACGAGCACGGCACCGTCGTACTCGGTCAGCAGGATCGGATCGCTCATAGCGTCACCTCCGAACCAAGGATCGCGGTGACCTGACTGGACAACTGCCCACCGTTGCCGTGGGCAACAGCGACGTCAACCGATGACTGTTGCCGCTCGCCACCTTCGCCGCGGATCTGCCGAACCGCCTCGATCAGCGTGAAGATGCCGTACATGCCGGGATGGCCGTAGGACAATCCACCGCCGTTCGTGTTCACCGGCAGTTCCCCGCCGGGCGCGATCCGGCCGCCGGACACGAACGCGCCGCCCTCCCCCTTGGCGCAGAATCCCAGATCCTCAAGGAACAGGATCGGGTTGATCGTGAACGCGTCGTACAGCTCGACGACGTCGACGTCGCGCGGTCCGAGCCCGGCCATCGCGTACGCCCGGGCCGACGACTCGGTCGCCGCGGTCACGGTCAGGTCCGGCATCTGTGCGATCGATCGATGCCAATGCGCTTCGCCCACCCCGAGTACGTACGCCGGTGGTTTGCGCGACGCTCGCGCCCGATCGGCCCGCGTCATCACCACCGCGCCACCCCCGTCCGTCACCAGGCAGCAGTCGAGCGTGGTGAGCGGCGAAGAGACGACGCGCGCGTTCAGTACGTCGTCCACGGTCAGCGGATCGCGTTTGAAGGCGACCGGGTTCAGCATTGCCCATTGCCGCGCGGCGACGGCCACCTCGGCGAGCTGCTCCCGCGTGGTCCCGTACTGGTGCATGTGCCGAGCGGCCGCCAGCGCGTACCCGGTGATCGGGTTCCGCGGCCGGTACGGCGCCTCGTACGACGGCAACTCGGGCGGATACCGTACGGCGTCCGGTCGGCGCATGTCGGTCCGCTGGGTACTGCCGTACGCGATCAGCGCGACATCGCACGCGCCGGACGTCAGCGCGAGCGCGGCGTGGTGGAGATGCGCGACGAACGAACTGCCACCGATCATCGTGCCGTCGGTGTACCGCGGCCGGATCCCGAGGTACTCGCCGGCGTCCAGGTTCGACATGCCGCGGCCGGCGATCGCCGTGAACAACCCGTCGACCTCGCTCTTGGCGATCCCGGCGTCGGCCAGCGCCCGCCCCGCCGCCTCGGCGAGCAGGTCCAGCGAGTACCGGCCGGGACCGACCTCACCGAGCTCGGACTCGGCCACACCGCAGATCGCCGTCGCGCCGCGCAGCTCACGCATCGCCTGCCCCTTCCCGCTCGAAAACGACCCGTGACTCCTCCGGGTCCACCCGCCCGACGACGCGTTCGCCGATCCGGAGCTCGGTCGCCGGTACGCCGATCACGGTGCTCAGCATCCGGAATCCCTCGTCCAGATCGACCAGGCAGACCGCGTACGACGTGCCGTCGCGCTCGGGAATCGCGGTGGTCGAGTACACGACTCCGCGCCCTGCGCTGTGCTCCCATTCGAGCTCGACCGCGCCGCAATGTGGGCAGAGCACCCGCGGGTAGAAGACCGCATTTCGGCACGAGACACAGCGCTGATAGGCGATCCGGCCGTCCTGCAACAGTTCGGTGTACGTCGCGTATGGCTCCGTCATCGTTGCCCCTCCGCCTCGCCCGTCAGCACCAATCGCGGATCGGCTCCGGCGACGTGGACCGTCAGCCGGGCCGTGATCCGCTCGCCGTCGTCCGACACCACCTCGCCCCGGGTGACCAGGCTGTCGCCCGGCCACACCTGGTCGACGTACCGAACCGAGAACCGCCGCAGATTCGCCAGGCCGAGCCAGTCGGCGACGAACGTCGACAGGACGCCCGCCGTCAGCAGGCCGTGCGCGAACACCGACGGATAGCCCGCCGCCGTGGCGAAGACCTCGTCGTGGTGAATCGGGTTGAAGTCTCCGCCGGCGCCCGCGTACCGGACGATGTCCGTGCGGGTGATCGGTCCGAAGGTCCGCTCGGCGATCTGGTCGATCATGCCTCGTCTCCCTTGTCCGCCGGGGCGTCGTCCAGCTCGATCAACGTGCTGCGCACAACCAGTGCGAGGTCATCGCGCTGGTTGACGAACCGGTTCTCCCGGGTGATCAGCGTCATCCCGCCGCGCCGCCCCGACTTCCGCTCGACCGAGACGATCTCGCCGGTCACCGTCAGGGTGTCGCCGGCAACGATCGGCGCCCGGTACTCCCACTCCGCCCCGCCGGCCAGTACGCGGCGGAGGTCGAGCTCGAGCCCGCCGTCGCCGGCCGGCCGGCCCCAGGACTGCGCGGCCGCGCTGAACGTCGGCGGCGCCACAACCCCGTCGTACCCGGTCTCGGCCGCCGCCCCGGCGTCGAAGTGCACCGGGTCGTCAGCCAGCACGGCCGCGGCGAATTCCGCGACCTTGCCGGCTTCGACGACGAACGTGTACGTCGGCAGGCGGCGCCCGACGAGTCGGTCACGGCTCATACCGGGTCCACCGCTGCCAGTACGACGAGCGCGTCCGCCGCGACCGCCTGCCCGTCGCTCACCCGGACCGGGTTCACATCCACCTCGACCACCTCCGGCAGATCGACCGCGAGCCGGCCGAGCGACACCATCAAGTCCGCCAGCTGATCGACCTCCGCGTCGTCCAGACCCCTGGCGGCGTTGACCAGCCGACCGCCGAGCATGCCCCGGATCGTGCGCTCAGCCACGGCGTGACCGAAAGGTACGTGCAGCAACTCGGCCGCCGCCATGATCTCGATCGTCGTCCCGCCGAGCCCGACCGCGACCACCGCGCCGAACACCGGATCGCGCTGCAGCCCGCAGGTCAGCTCCAGCCGCGCCGGAACCATCTGCTGGACCAGCACGGACTCGACCTTCGCGTGCGGGGCCCGTTCGGCGACCTCGAGCAGCATGCTGTCGTAGGCGTCCCGGACCTCGTCCGCGGTCCGCAGGTTCAGCCGGATCGCACCGACATCCGACTTGTGCGGCAGCTGGTACGACATCGCCTTCAACGCGACCGCCCCGCCGATCTCGCGGGCCGCGCGAACGGCCTCCTCGGCGTCGGCGACAGTACGCTCCCGGGTGATCGCGCCGCCGTACCGTGCGAGCAGTTCTTTCGAGTCGGACTCGAGCAGCAACCCTCGCCCCTCGGCTCGCGCGACCAGGGCGCGCGCCGCCGTCAGGTCCGCGGCAGGGGTTGCCTCCGGTGCTGGATCGAGGGCCGGCCGCCGGGAGAACTTCGTCACCGCACTCAGTGCATGGACGGCGCGGCGCGGGTCGAGATACGTCGGAACGCCGGCTTCGTGGAACTCGGCCAGGTACCCGGTGGACAGTACGGCCAGCGGCTTGGTGCTGTTCCGGTAGGTGCTCAGGATCGCGTCGTTCGACGGCCCCGGCTGCGCCCAGGTGACGGTGGTGAACACGTCGAGCTCGTCGACCGCCACCAGCGCGTTCAGGACCTGTTGGTAGGTCGTCGCGTTCGCGGTCAGCTGTGCGGTCGTGTCCACGGGATTCTCGACGCTGCCGTAGAAGGGCCGCGGCATCATCGCCTCGATCGCGGCCCGCTCCCGCTCCGGGATCGATGGCACGGTCAGCCCTTCGGCCGCGGCACAGTCCGCCAGCAGTACGCCGGCGCCGCCCGAACTCGTCATGATGCCGATCCGCGACCCGCGCGCCCGCCGGCCGTCCTGGAAGATCAGGCCGAGATCGAGCATCTCCTCCATCGTGTCGACCACGATCACGCCGTACTGCCGGCAGACCGCGTCGAGCACGGCCGCGGAACCGACGATCGACGCGGTGTGACTCATCGCCGCGCGCGCGGCCTCCTCGCTGCGGCCGGCCTTCAGCAGCACGATCGGCTTGTCCAGTTCAGCGGCCCGGCGGGCGGCGCCGATGAACACGTCCGGATCCCGCAACGTCTCGCTGAACACCAGCAGGACCTTGACCTCGTCCCGCTCGACCAGACTGGCCAGCACCTCGGCGATGTTGACGTCGACCTCGTTGCCGGTGCTGACGAACCATCCGAGCTTGACTCCGGTCAGCAACGACTTGGTGGTGATGTACGAGCCGAAGCCGCCGCTCTGGGACACCAGTGCGACCGGGCCGGGTACGGGAAGCTCGGTGGTGTGCGGCAACGCGAAGTTCGCCATCACGCCGCCGTGCAGGTTCATGAAGCCGATGCAGTTCGGCCCGATCACCGGGATGCCCGTGCGTTCGACGACTTCCCGCAGCTCAGCCTGGACGGCAGCGCCTTCAGGCCCGATCTCGGAGAAGCCCGAGCTGAGCAGGGTGACGCCGCCGACGCCGTTCGCGGCGCACTGCTCGATCGCAGCGACCACCTGCTCGGCCGGGACGATCACGATGGCCAGGTCCACGCCGTACGGCAGCGCGTCGATCGAGGTCGCCGCCTGCCGGCCGGCCAGCATCGTCCCGCGTGGATTGACCGGGTACACGGGTCCGGCGAACGCGCGGATCACGTTCTCGTACACCATGGTGCCGATCCGGCCGGGCTTGTCCGAGGCGCCGACGACCGCGATCGACGACGGTGACAGCAGGCGGTCCAGTCGGTGGTTCGGATCGCTCACGGTTGTTCCTCCGTCACGGTTTGTTCGTAATGGCAGGTGGTCAGCGGACGAGCATGTTGCCGCCGTCGACGGAGAGCACCTGCCCGGTCATGAAACTCGACGCGGAGCCGGCCAGGAAGAGGTACGCCGGCGCGATCTCGTCCGGCTCCGCCCACCGCCGCAGCGGCGACTTGGAGATCCCGCCGGCGAACCGCGGATCGGTCCGTACCTTCTCGGTCATCTCGGTCGCCGCCGACGGCGCGACCGCGTTCACCAAGATCCCGTACCGGCCGAGTTCCCGGGCGGCCGAGCGCATCAGGCCGAGGATGCCGGCCTTCGCGGCGGCGTAGTTCACCTGGCCGATCGACCCGTTCTGCGCGGTCGACGACGACGAGAAGATGATCCGCCCATGGCCCATTTCGACCATGTCCTCGACGACCGCCTGCAGCCAGTAGAACGACGCGTCCAGGTGCACGGCGAGGACGTCGCGCCACTGGTCGTCGGCCATGTTCCGCAGCATCGCCGGCCGGGTGATGCCGGCGTTGCTGACCAGCACCTCGATCGGCCCGTACGCCGACGCGATCTCCCGCGCCGCCGCGTTCACCTCCGCGCGGGACGCCACGTTGCACTCGACCGCCATCGCCTGGCCGCCACTGTCGGCGATGCCCGCGACCACTTCGAGGGCCAGGTCCTTGCGGATGTCGACGACGGCGACCTTGGCGCCCTCGGCCGCGAACGCCTCCGCGACCGCCCGGCCGATGCCCTGCGCGGCGCCGGTGACCGCGACCACCTGATTGTCGAACTGCATAGGTCATCTCACTTCCCGTTGAGCCGCGTCGTCGGTCTCGAAGACGTCGTTTCCGAGGTAGATCTCGCGGACGATGTCGTTGTCACTGAACCGTTCGGCCGGACCCGCGGCCGCGACATGGCCGCTCTCGAGGACGACGACGTCGTCCGCGATCTCCAGCGCGTCGTCCACGACCTGCTCGACCAGCAGGATGCTCAGGCCGTCGTCGCGCAGTTGCGCGATCAGCCCGAAGACCTCCGCGACGATCGACGGCGCCAGACCGGCCGAGGGTTCGTCGAGCATCAGGAGCTTGGGGCCCGGCATCAGCGCCTGGGCGATCCCCAGCATCTGCTGCTGGCCGCCGGACAGACCACCGGCCGGTTGCTGCCGGCGCTCGGCAAGCATCGGGAACCGGTCGTAGGCCTGCTCCAGCGCCGCTCGCCGGGCCGGGCCGCGCAGACCGCGCCCGGGAAGCACGTACCCGCCGATCAGCAGGTTCTCCTCGACCGTCCGCCGCTTGAAGATCTGCTTGTTCTGCTGGACGTACCCCAGTCCGTGCCGAACGCGGGCAGGGGTCGAGGCCCGGGTGATGTCGTCGCCGTCGAGCCGCAGCGCGCCGCTCGATACCGCCGGCAGCAGTCCACTGACCGCGTCGAGCAGCGAGGTCTTGCCCGCGCCGTTCCGCCCGAGCACCGCGGTCAGCTTGCCGGGGTGCACGGTGAGTTCGACGTCCCACAGGACGCGGATGTCGCCGTACCCTCCGGTGAGGTTGGTGACGGTCAGCATGTCAGTGCCCTCCCTCGCTGTCGGTCGCTGCCAGTTCGAGGTCGGTGACGGCAGTTGCCGAGCCGGTGTACTCCTCCAGAACCCGGGTGTTGCGCTGGATCTCGTCCGGGGTGCCGGAGGCGATCAGCTCGCCGCGGCTCAGCACGTGGATCGTGTCGGACACCTTCAGTACCAGCGGAAAGTTGTGCTCGACCAGGACGACCGTTCCGCCGGCGTCGCGGATCGCGATGATCGCGCGCTCCAGGTTCTCGAGATCGGCCGGGTCGAGCCCGGACGCGACCTCGTCGAACAGGAACAGCCGCGGCCGCGCGGCCAGTGCCCGCGCCACCTCGGCGAGCCGGCGAGTACCCAGCGGCAGCTCGCTGACCTCGGTCTCCGCGACCTGACCGATCCCGACCAGCTCCAGCAGCGCCAGCGCGTCCGCCTCGTCCGCCCGCTTGCCCCGGCGGTACGACGGCAGCCGCAGTACCGACGCCGCCATCGAGACCTTCCGCTCGGTGTACCGTCCGGCGGCGACGAAGTCCCGGGTGGTCATCCCGCGTGCCACCATCGGTGTCTGGAACGTCCGGGCGACCCCGGCGCGGGCTACCTTGAACGGCTTCAGGCCCGAAATCACCGTCTCGCCGAGGGCGATCGACCCGGCCGTCGGGGTGTAGAAGCCGCACATCAGGTTGAGCAGCGTGGTCTTGCCGGAACCGTTCGGACCGATCAGCGCGGTGATCCGGCCCGGGACCGCCTCGATCGACACGTCGTCCAGTGCCTGGTTGCCGCCGAACCGTTTGCCGATTCCGCGGCAGCTCAAGGTCCGGCCCTCGATCGGTTCCAGGCCGCCACTCCGCGCCGGCGCCGCGGTCCGTACCGCGGAAGTGGCGGCAGAAGGGGCCGCAGGCAACCAACCACGGCGGCGGGCCTGCGCCACCAGGGTCCGGAACAGCCCGGTCAGGCCGTTCCGGAAGACCAGCGCCGCGGCGAGCAGGAAGACGCCGTAGATGACCAGCTCCAGCTCGGAGAACGCCGTCAGCTGCTGCTGCCCGACCTGAAGCAGGAGCGCACCGACCAGCGCGCCGTAGATGGAGGTCGCGCCACCGAACATCGACGCCGCCAGTACGCTGAGCGCCATCGCGAAGGTGAAGGTGTCCGGAGCGATGAACCCGTCCAGCCACGCGAACAACGCGCCGCCGATCGCGCACGGCACCGCCGCGATCACGTACACCACCAGCTTGAGCCGGAACACCGAGATACCGAGGCTCTCGGCCAGGATCGGGCTCTGTCGCAGCACCAGGAACGCGTTCCCGTGCGCGGACTTGATCAGGTTGCGGGCGATCACGAACCAGACCACGACGGCGGCGACGATCAGTACGTAGATCCCCCGCTCGCCGAGCTCCTGACCGAAGATCGTCGGGACCGGCGTCGACAGCCCGAGCGGTCCGCCGGTGTACTTCTCCAGGACCTGCACGACGCTCGGCAGGATCAGCACCATGAAGAACGCGACCATCGCCAGTGACCAGCCGCCGAGGCGGAGGCCGGGGATACCTGTCACCAGGCCGATCACGACCGCGGCGACGATCACGACCGCGAGCACCGCCAGTACGTCGGTCACCCCGTGGGCGCTGCCGAGGTACGCCGCGACGTACGCGCCGACGGCGTACAGGAACACCTGGTTGACCGCGAGCTCGCCGGCGTACCCGAGGACGATGTTCAGGCCGCTGGTGAGCAGACTCAGGATGCCGACCAGCATGACCGTCCGGGCCAGGTAACCGCTCATCCCGAGGAACGGGCCGGCGAGCAGGAGTACGCCGAGGACCGCCAGCAGCGGGACGCGGACCCGGGCGGTCATACGGCACGCTCCACGGTGCGGGTGAACAGACCCTGCGGGCGAACCAGCAGGATCAGCAGGAACAGGAAGAACACTGCGATCTGCGGGTACTCCGACCCGAGGTAGCGGGCGCTGAACGAGTAGATGAGGCCGACGGTGAAGCCGCCCAGCAAACCGCCCAACTGGCTCCCGGCGCCGCCGATCGCGATCGCCACGAAACCGAACATCGCCAGCCCGTCACCGAGCGACGCGATCGCGTAGGTCCGGGTCGCGACGAAGATCCCCAGCAGCCCGGCGGCCGCTCCGGCGACCGCGAAGGCGGCGACGCCGAGGCCGCGGGTGTTGATCCCCCGCAACATCGCGGCGTTGCGGTTCTCGGCCGAGGCCAGCGACGCGAGACCGTGCCGCGTGGTCCGCGACCACCAGTGCAGTCCGCAACCCATCGCCAGTACCAGGACGATCAGGACGAGGTCGTTCGGCTGCACCGTACCGCCGAGGATGCTGACCGGATCCCCGGAAACCACCGGTTCGACCCGCAACGGGTCGGTCCCCCAGATCAGCTTGACCAGACCGGCCACCAGGACGCCGAACCCGATCGTGGTGATCAGCGTCCCGTGCCCGTCACCGCTCTTCGTCAGCAGCGGCCGGACCGCGACCCGCTCGAGCACCATTGCCACGGCGGCGACGGCAACGGCTCCCAGCAGCATCGCGATCGGCACGGGCAGCCCGAGAGTGTGCAGTCCGAGGTACGCCACGAACGTACTGAGCATCACGAGCTGCGCGTTGGCGAAGTTGAACACTCCGGACGTGAGCAGGACGACGTTGTAGCCGATGGCAACGAGGCTGTAGAGCGCTCCTGTCGCGAGACCGGCCCAGACGGTTGTCATCTCGAGTTTCCTCCAGTCCGACTCGGTCAGTACTTACCGGGCTCGTACAGCCCGTCGGCGTTGTAGGAACCGGGATCGACGAACACCAGCAGACCCGGTCCGGCGGTCGGGAAGTGGTTCGACGAGCTGTACGCGTACTGGACCGCGTCGGCCGACTTCCCGCTCGCGAGCCACGGAACGGGATCGGGCTGCTTGAGTTCCTGCAGCGCCTTGGTGACGTCCTCGCCCTTGACCGACTTCGCCTGGCCGGCCGCCACGTTCACCAGCTCGAGCAGGTCGTACCCGGTCAGGAAGATGCCGTAGCCCATCTGCGGCAGGATCGCCGCGTGCTTACCCTGCTTGATCGCCGCCACCAGGTCGGCGAACAACGGCGACTGGTTGCCGTCAGCAACGCTGGTCGAGCTCATCACGACCTTGACGTCCTTCAGGTCGCTCGCCTTCAGGTTCTTCACCAGCGGGAAGCTGCTCGACAGCTGGTCGCCGTACGTCGGCAGGTACCACCCGATCTGGGCCCGTCCACGGAACGCGTAGAGCGCCGCCGTGCCGTACCCGTTGACGACCAGCGCGTCCGGGTTCTGCGCCTTGAGCTGCTGAAGCTGCGAGGTCATGTCGAGCGCGCCCGCCTCGTACCCCGCGGAGACCAGAGCGATCCCGGACTCCTTCAGCGCGTCCTGGTACAGCTTGAGCGTGCTCTGTCCGGTCGCGTCGTTCGAGAACAGCATCGCGATCTTCTTGAATCCCTTGGCCCGCGCCTCCTTCGCGAACGCCGGCGCGTACGCCGATCCCGGTGGGGAGACGCTGAAGTGGTACGGGAACTTTGCCGGGTCGTTGAGCACGTTGCTGACCGTGCCGGCCATCGAGAGGATCTTGTTCCGGCTCAGCACCGGAAGCAGAGACAGGGACACGGAACTGGCGCCACCGGCGTAGACCAGGTCCGGCTTGTTGCCGTCCGACAGCCGCTTCTGCAGCAGGCTGACGGCCTTGGTGGGGTTGTTCTGGTCGTCCACGGCCTCGACCTCGATCTTGCGGCCGAGGATGCCACCGCCCTTGTTCAGCCGGTCGGCGGCGAGTTCGAGGCCCGCGACGATGGGCTCCGAGTAGCTCTTCGTCGGGCCGGACAGGTCGATCGATACGTAGACGCGGTAGGGCCCACTGCCCTTGCCGCCGGTCGCCGCGTCGCCGGAGCCCCCGCAGGCGGCCAGGCCGGTCGCCGCGACCAGGGATGAGGCCAGGACCAGGAACGTCCTGCGCTTGGTACGAGCGGTCATGATGACCTCCGAAGCATCCTGAATCTGGTTCAACTGAACGAGATTCAGGTATCAAAGTCGGAGAACCTGTCTGCCGTCAATAGCTCGATGCCACGCTATTTTTGCTGATTGACAGCAAGTCGTTCACTGCGTATGAATTGAATCCTGTTCAGTCAATGCGCCGGGAGGGCACCCATGTACGCGCTGCTCAACTCCGAACAACTCGCCCTGCAGGAGACCGTCGAGGCGCTGGCCACGGCGGTGGGCATCACCAACCCGGTCGACCTCGAGGACCGGGACCCGGCCCACGCGTGGGTCCAGCTGGAGCAGATGGGCCTGCTGGAGCTGCGCCGCCGGGACGGCGCGGCCCCGATCGCCGGTGGGGTGGAGGTGATGGTCGTCGCGCAGGCCCTGGCCTGGGGACTCGTTCCGGTCCCGTACGTGCCGTCCGCCGTGCTCGCCACCGAGCTGTTGTCACTGGCGAAGGTGTCCGACGATCGCGTCGGCGGTCTGCTGCTCCGCCCCGACCTCACCGGCCTCGCCGACTCCGACGGCTGGTCGGACGCGCTGATCTGGGGCGGCCCCGGCACCAGCTCCGTGCTCGCGCTGGATGACGGCGCGCGCCTGGTCCGGCACACGCTGTCCCAGCCACTGTCCGGCAATCGCTCCGTCGACCTGACCCAGGGCCTCTGGGACACCGTCCCCGGAGCTCGCGAGGAGCTCGGCGAGCCCATCCCCGGCGAGCGGCTCGACGCCTGGCTGGCGCTGGCGCTGTCCACGATCAGCGCCGACATGGTCGGGATCATGCGTCGAGCCCTGCACGGCGCGATCGCGTACTCCAAGGAACGCATCGCGTACGGCCAGCCGGTCGGATCGTTCCAGGCGATCCAGCATCTCGCCGCCGAAACCCACGTGACGATCGAGGCGGCGTACAGCACTGTCTGTTACGCCGCATGGTGCGTCGACGAGACCGACCCCGCCGAGGCTCTACTGGCGGCCCGGACAGCCAAGGCGTACTGCGCGTCCGTCGCCCGCACCGCCACCGAGAACGTCATGCAGATCTACGGCGGCGTCGGACAGACGTGGGAACATCCGGCCCACTTCTACACCCGCCGCGCGTTACTCGGCACCCTGCTCTTCGGCGACGAGAACGCCCAGCTCGCCGAGATCGCCCGTACCCGTCTGGGAGGCAGCTGACATGGACTACCGCGACTCCGCCGAAGAAGCCGAGTACCGCGCCGGCCTGCGGGCCTGGCTGGCGGACAACGTCCCACCAGGGCACCAGAACGCGACCACCCAGGACGACCGCGCCGCCGTCGCGCACGCGTGGCACAAGAAGCTGTACGAAGGCGGGTACATCGGTCAGTCCTGGCCGGTCGAGTGGGGCGGCAAGGGCCTCAGCCCGGCGATGGACGCGATCCTCAACGAGGAGACCGGCAACTTCAACGCTCCCCCGCTGCCCGGCACGGCAGGCTACATCGGCCGCGCGCTGCAGATGTACGGCACCGACGAGCAGCGGACGCAGTTGTTGCCACCAACGATCAGCGGCGACATCCACTGGTGCCAGGGATTCAGCGAGCCCAGCGCCGGATCGGACCTCGCCGCGCTGCGGACCCGGGCGGTTCGCGATGGGGACGAGTACGTCGTCAACGGACACAAGATGTGGACCTCCGGCGGTCAGTACTCCGACTGGTGCCTGCTGCTGGCCCGGACCGACCCGGACGTCCCGAAACACAAGGGCATCTCGGCCTTCCTGGTCGACATGAGGTCGCCTGGCATCACCGTCCAGCCGATCGTCCTCGCGGACGGTTCACCGGAGACCAGCGAGGTGTTCTGGGACGACGTCCGGATCCCCGCGAACCAGCGGCTCGGCGACGAGGGCGAAGGCTGGCGGATCGCGATGACGACAGTGTCGTACGAACGCGGTCCGTCGGACATCGGCTTCATCTCGACGTACCGGAAGAACCTTGCCGAGCTGGAGGAGACCGCGGCGAAGAAGGGCCTGACCGACGACCGGGAGACACAGGCCCGGCTCGCGCGGGCGTACGTACTCGGTGAGGTACTCCGGCTGAACGTCCTGCAGCAGCTCAGCCTGCGGATCTCCGGCCGGCCGCCGGGCGAGGAAGGGTCGATCAGCAAACAATTGTGGACCCACACCGAGCAGGAACTGCAGCACCTGGCCCTGGATCTCTTCGGCGCCGACGTCGTGACCGGCCGACGGCCCGACTACCTGCACAGATACTTCATGTCGCGGCCGATCAGCGTGTACGGCGGGTCGTCGCAGATCCAGAAGAACATCATCGCGCAGCGTTTGCTCGAGATGCCGAGGAAGTGACCGGATGGCTAAGCTGACGAACGCTCGGGCGGACGCTCCCGGGAGAAGCCGAAGACCCGAGGAGGGAGCAGGCACTCTGGACGGCAAGAAGCCGCAGAAAGGATCCCGGGCCGGCCGCTCGCAGTCGCGCGACGCGTTGATGGCGGCGGCCCGGACACTCTTCACACAGAAGGGGTACGAGGCAACCAGCGTCGTCGAGATCACCCAGCTCGCCGGGATCAGCGTCGGCAGCCTCTACTACCACTTCGCGAACAAGTCCGAGATCTTCCTGGCCATGCACGAGGACTACGTGCAGCGGCAGGACAAACGCGTCCGGGACGCGCTCCATGCCGTCAAGGGCGCGGGCGTGACCGAGCCGCGGCGACTGTTTCTGGCCGGCACCAGGGCGTACCTCGAAGGTGTCTGGGAGGACCGGGACGTCAGCCGGGTCCTGGCCGACGGCGAGACCCCGAGCGGGTTCAGCACCGTCTCCCGCCAGTGGGGCGACGCCTGGACCAAGCGGAACGCCGTCCTGCTCGCCGACGGACAGTCCGAGACCGCCACCAATGCGATCGCGACCGCCATCTCCGGCTCGGTGGGCGCGTGGGCGAAGGACATCGTCCAACTCGCGGACATCAGCGCCGCACACGAGTACATCGAGCACGCCGTGGTCCTCGTCGGCCGGGTACTCGGCTTCGACGACAGCGAAACCCGGGCCGGTTGACCCTCAGAACAGCTCTCAGAGCAAGGAGACCCTGTTGAAGATCGTCGTCTGCGCGAAGTTCGTGCCGGATGCTACCGCGGATCGTCGTTTCCGTTCGGAGGACAACACGGTGGATCGGGCGGGTGTTGACGGGTTGTTGTCGGAGTTGGACGAGTATGCCGTCGAGACCGCGTTGACCGTGAAGGAGGCCGGGGATGCGGAGGTGACGGTGCTCACGGTGGGCCCGGAGCAGGCCGCGGATGCGGTGAAGAAGGGTCTGCAGATGGGCGCGGACGCGGGTGTTCATGTGGTGGATGAGGCGATTCATGGGTCGGATGCGGTGGCGACGTCGCTGATTTTGGCGAAGGCGCTGGGCCGGCTTGAGGCTGATCTGGTGGTGTTCGGGATGGGTTCGACCGATGGCGGGATGGGGGTTGTGCCGGCGATGGTGTCGGAGCGGCTCGGTCTGCCGGCGGTGACGTTGGGTTCGGAGGTGTCGGTGGACGGGCAGACGGTCCGGATTCGGCGTGATGGTGACACGGCGAGTGACACGGTGGAGGGCACGTTGCCGTTGGTGCTGAGTGTTTCGGATCAGGCGAACGAGCCGCGGTATCCGTCGTTCAAGGGCATCATGGCGGCGAAGAAGAAGCCGGTCGAGTCGTGGTCGCTGGCCGACCTCGGGCTGACCGCTGAGCAGGTCGGTGGTTCGGGTGCGTGGACCGAGGTGGTCGAGGTGACCGCCCGTCCGGCCCGCACGGCCGGCACGATCGTCACCGACGAGGATGGCAGTGGTGCTGCCGAGCTGGTCGGGTTCCTGTCCACGAACAAGTTCCTCTGAGACCTGAGAAGGGACAGCTGAAGTTATGTCTGGGATGTCGAAGGTTCTGGTTCTGGTTGACCACTCCGCGGGTGTGGTCCGTAAGACGACCGCCGAGCTCCTCACCATCGCCCGCCGGCTCGGCGACCCGGTCGCCGTGTTCATCAGCGACAGCGCCGCCGACAGCGCCACGCAGGTGCAGGGGGCGCTGCCGGTGTTGGGGCAGTACGGCGCGACCAAGGTGATCGCGCTGACCAACCCCGACCTCACGCAGTACCTGGTGGCTCCGAAGGCCGAGGCGTTGCAGCAGGTCGCGGCCAAGGTCGAACCGGCCGCGATCCTGATCTCCTCCAACGCCGAGGGCAAAGAGATCGCGGCCCGGCTCGCGATCAAGCTGGACTCGGGCCTGATCACCGACGCCGTCGACGTCCAACCAGCCGACGCCGGTGACGCTAGTGGTGCTGGTGCTGGTGCTGGTGGTGCTGGTGGTGCGGTGGCGACGCAGTCGGTGTTCGCGGGGAACTTCACCGTCCGGTCGAAGGTCACCCACGGCACCGCGATCATCACCGTCAAACCCAACGCCGCGACCCCGGAAGCCGCCGAGACGTCACCGGAGGTGGAGGAGTTCGACGTGACGATCTCCGACACCGCGAAGACCGCGCGGATCACCGACTCCAAACCACGCGAGGCCACCGGCCGGCCCGAACTGACCGAGGCCGCGATCATCGTGTCCGGCGGCCGCGGCACCGGTGGTGACTTCGCCCCGATCGAGGCCTTCGCGGACTCGCTCGGCGCCGCGGTCGGCGCCTCCCGCGCCGCCGTCGACTCCGGCTGGTACCCGCACGCCTACCAAGTCGGCCAAACCGGCAAAACCGTATCACCGCAGCTGTATGTCGCGGCCGGTATCTCCGGCGCGATCCAGCACCGCGCCGGCATGCAAACCTCCAAAACCATCATCGCGGTCAACAAAGACCCCGAAGCCCCCATCTTCGAACTCGTCGACTTCGGCGTCGTCGGCGACCTCCACAAAGTCCTCCCCACCGCCACCGAAGAAGTCACCAAACGCAAGTCCTAACCCCAGCCAACCGCTCCACCAACAGCCCGCGCCACCGACAGCCCGGCCCGACCCACAACCGGGCCGAGCTGTCACCCACCGGACACCTGGAACACGCCCCGGCCGGGCCTCCTCCCCAACGTCAACCACCGCCCGCGCCCGCCGCCCCGCCCGCCCGTGTCGGCCAGCATGGCGGTGAGGTGCTTGAAGAGTCGCCCGCTCGCTCGCCCGCCCAGTCGCCCGCTCGCGCAGTCGTCCGCCCGCCCAGTCGCCCGCTCGCGCAGTCGTCCGCCCGCCCAGTCGCCCGCTCGCGCAGTCGTCCGCTCGCGCAGTCGCTCGGTTGCTCGGTCAGTCGCTCGGTTGCTCGATCCGATGAGCTGGCGGATCTTGCCCGGGTACATCACCTCGAATCTCAAGTTCGTCGCCGAGTACCGTCGCCATGTCCGCGCCGCGATGGCCGTCACCATCCGCTCGGTGATCGACACGACCGCCGCGCGCGGCGGCGGCCGACCCAACCTTCGATCAAGCCGCCCTGACCGACACGCTCCTGACTATCGCCGCCCGCACGTTGGAGGTTCCCCGATGAGCACCGCTCCCGAGAACACCGCCGTACGTGCACCCGAGCCAACCGGCAGCCGCCGGACCAAGGCCGCGTTCGTCACGGGTCTGACGCCATTGGTTCGGCGCCGGGCAATCACCAGGTGTCCCTTTCTCGCTCCGCGGGTCCCTCACTATGGAGTACGGCTCTCCGAACCAGGCAGTGCCGCGCCGCAAGCCAAGGGCCGGTTAACCACGCCGTTCGCCCCTTCACCTCCCGCCTGCCAGGGGTGAAGGGGTGACCGCGGAGGTGAACCACTCAAATGGCGTCGGGGTGTTCCGAGTGGCTCGGTATCCCGTCCATCAAGAACGCCAGTTGGCCGAGGCGTGCGCGGACGGTGGCTGCGTCGGGGTGTTGTAGGGCTTCAAGCTTGTGTGCCGCGCGGAGCCAGTTGTGTCGTGCTTGTTCCGTGTTGCCGTTCGAGGCGTACGCGTCGCCGACCTTGGCGATCCCCATCGCGGTGTAGTACTGGTCGCCTTCGGCGTGATACAGGTCAGCAGCACGTTGGTAGCAGGAGATCGCCTGCGGCGCGGCGCTCATGCGGAGATGGATGAAGCCGAGGCTGTCCCAGACCGCGGCGATCTCCAACTGGTCCCAGGCGCCTGCCTCCATGCGTTCGAGCGCGTACTGGCAGTGCTGTAAGGCCTCGTCGTACTGGCCGAGCAACGCATACTGGTAGCCGAGTTCGTGCGTCGCGACGACTTCGCCGAACTCGTCGCCGACGAGTCGATACAGCTCCAGAGCACGCAAGCTGTAGGACTCCGCGAGATCCTGACGGTCCCAGCTCGAGGCGGCGTTGGCCAGGGTCTGACACGCGGACGCCTCGAGGTGCCGATCGTTCAACTCGTGGCAGATGGTGATGCACGCGTTGCCGAGCTCGATGGACTTCGCGTAGTTGGTGAGGCGCCCGTGCGCACGCGCGCCGACCAGTAGCGCATTCGCTTCTGCCTCGCGGTCGTCAAGTCGTCGAGCCGCGTCAACAGCCACCGCCTGGAGGTGTACCCAGTCGTGCCAATGTTGCCATCGGCCACTACGGTTCAGCGGCGTACGGAGCGCCGCGATCAGTTCCAGCGCGCGGCGGTCGTGACCGGTCGCGACGGCCAGATCGACGATGCGCACCAGGACCCGATGATTCTCCGCGAACCAATCGAGCGCGCGCTGCCTCGCGGTCAGCGTCAGGACCCGAACTCCCTCCGCCGGAGGCTCGGACAACTCCAGAACCCGCCCCGGATTGATCACCAACGCGGCCGCGGTGCTGGTGTGCAGATGGTGGTCGACCAACCGGACGACGGCATCCCGTCTCTCGGCAGCGGACGCGACCTCCGCGGCGTACGCGCGCAGCAGGTCATGCATGAAGAAATGCCCAGGCCGCGATCCCTCGACCAGGTGTGCCTCCTGAAGTTGTCGCAGCACGAGCCGGGCGCGTTGCACCTCGATGCCCAGCAGGCTCGCGGCGACGCCATGACCGAACTCAGGTCCGGGATGCAGAGCCAGCAACCTGAACATCTTCGCAACCTCGTCAGGCATCGCCCGGTACGACCACGAGAGCACCGTACGCAGGTCCGTGACCGAGTCCGAACCGGACAACACATCAAGCGCATGACCGCCGTCACTTAGCTCAGCCGCAATGAGTTGCAGTCCGTACGGCGCCGAAGCCGCTGCCCGGGCCGCGACAACGGCGAGCGCCAAGGGAAGCCCCGCCGTCGCCTCCGTGAGAGCCGGGATGACATCGCGCGAATCCTCGACGACGGCGTCTCCGAGGCGGCTCTCGAGCAGTTGCACCGACTGCGTCCGGGAGAACCGGCTGACCACGACCGGGCCGGCACCCGCGACGATCAATGGCGTCAGTCGATCCCGGCTCGTGACGAGTGCGAACGAGTCGGTCGATCCGGGCAGCAGCGGCCGGACTTGTTGCGCGTCCCGAGCGTTGTCGAGGACGACCAGGACCTTCCGTTCCGACAGCAGTGTCCGCAGGAGTGCCGACTGTGCCGGGACTCCGGCCGGCATCGACTCCGGTTCCACTCCGAGCGCGTCCAACATCCATCGCGCGGCCTCGTCGGTTCCGACCGGCTCGGCGTTGGGCTCGAAGCCGCGGAGGTTGACGAACAGCTGTCCGCCAGGAAAGCGCGCCGCGACGCGTCGGGCCCAGGACACCGCCAGCGTTGTCTTCCCGACGCCTGCGGTGCCTGTGATCACCGCGGCACCGGTGCTCGCATCGGCCAGGAGACGGTCGAGGTTGGCCAGTTCGCTCTCGCGTCCCACCACGATGCCGTAGTTGCCCGGCAACTGCCGCGGTACCAGGTGCCGCGTCCGGTCGGCGAGGGATTCCGCGCCGAGCAGGCGTTGGTAGCGCGACCGCAGCTCCGTACCCGGGTCGACTCCCAATTCATCGCTCAGGACAAGGCGAGCCCGCTCGTACTGTGCGAGTGCCTCAGCCGGCCGTCCAGCCGCGGCCAACACATCGATCAAGCGACACCACAAGGTCTCCCGCAGCGGAAAGTCGCTGACGAGCCGTACGAGGATCGGCAACTGCCGCGCACCGCTTCCCTGCTCCAGCGCAAGCTCAGTACGCAACTCGACAGCTTCCAGATAGAGAGTCGTCAGCCGGGGAGCCTCGTTGTTCCGCAGCCACCTCGAGTCCAGGTCAGCGAACGGCTCTCCGCGCCACAAGGCGAGCGCCGCATCGAGCTTGCCGGCCGCGTCGGCACGAGCATCCAATGCTTCCTGGGTCAGGCGCTCGAACCGGAGCGCATCAACGGCATCGGCGCCGACGGCAAGGCGATAGCCGCCAGGCTCGGTGAGCACAATCCCCTCGCCTACCCGGCTTCGCAGCCGGGACACGATGGTCTGCAGCGTCGCCAGCGGGCGCTCGGGGAGATCCTCGTCCCAGAGCGCGAACATCAACCTGTCCGTCGAGACAGTCGCACCCCCGGCCAGAGCCAGTACGCACAGAACCACTCGGAGCCGTCCCGCGGGCAGGAACACCGGATGCCCCGCCGACGACATCATCATCGGACCAAGACATCCAATGGCAACTTGGCCGACCGCTGCAGCGCGTTCTTTGTCCAGCACGGCCCCCTTCGGCGCACGTACGCGCCAGGAATCGAGTTATCGATCATGCTAACTCGAACAATGCTGTCCGAGAAGCGCCTGCGCGAACCCACGACGCCCGGCTCGGGACAGCACTGTGAATGCGGAGTGAAAGCGCACCTTGTGATCCTGCGGTTGTTCCTCGCGGAACCATTCCCAGGCACCACATCACCTCGTGGAGGTCAGATGCAGCCCGCCCCGTCCGTCCCAGAGTCGACTGCGTTCACCTTCCAGGTACTAGGGCCGCTCGAGGTACGGAATCACGCGCGTCCGGTCGACGTCGGTTCCGGGAAGCTCAGCCAACTGCTCGCGCTGTTGCTGATCGAGCCGAACCGGCCTCGTCGTCGTGATCTGCTCATCGACCAATTGTGGAACGGTGCACCGCCGACGTCGGCCGTTGCGACTCTGCAGTCACATGTCTATCGACTGCGCGGTTTGCTGACCTCCGACGGCCGTTCACCGGTGGAGTCGCTGGCGGGCGGCTATCGGCTGGTAGTTCCCGCGCACGGCTTCGATCTGGCGCAATTCGAAGAGCTCGTTCGGACGGGCCGGAAAGCCCGCGAATCCGGCGCCACCGAGCGGGCAGCGGACACCCTCCGCCAGGCCCTCGATGTCTGGGCCGGCGAAGCGTTCGCGGGGGTCGACCTGGAAGTCGTCCAGTTGCATGCCGCCGGCCTCCAGAGTCTGCGCCTGCAGATCGTCGAGGAGTGTGTCGCGGCCGAACTCGCCTTGGGCCGGCAGAGTGACGTGATCCCTGAGCTCGAGAACCTGATCGGCGAACACTCACTGCGAGAGAGCCTGTGGGCTCTTCTCCTCCAGGCCCTGGCCCGCAGTGGCAGAGCAGCCGAAGCGCTCAGCCGCTACGGCGACTTGGAGCGGGTGCTGGACGACGAGCTCGGCGTACGACCGGGGCCCCTGGTCAGCGGCGTTCGCGACCGCATCGTCGAAAGGGCCCCGGCGAGTGGAGAGCCGCGCGAACGACTCCGCTACCGGCGATGTACCCGACCACGATGTCGCCGATGATCAACCAGCTCTGATGAAGTGCTTCGCGGTACGCACGCTCGAACTCAACGCTTCGCGATGCGCTCGCAACGCCGGCCCCTGATCGATCACCAGTTGGTCCTGCCGGGCGATCGTCAGGGCAACCCACGTCTGCAGGAACCCCGACGTCCGTTTGCATCGGACGTCGACGAGTGCGGCGGCAAACTCGGCACGGCTGGGCTTGATGCCGGACTTCTTCTCCGCCGGCGACACCGCCTTCCGACCGAGCAGCCTCCGCTCACCCCAATAGGCGTACGGCGCCTCCACGGCGTTCTGATATCGGTAACCCGCTGCATTCATGCACCGCTGCCACGCCGACTCAGCCTGTTGAACCCGAGCGTCTGCTCTGGCGCTCTTCCAGGCCTCGCTGTCGAGCCCCGCGACCAGGTCGTCGCCCGACGAGGTGCGGTCCTGCGCCAAGGCTCGACGTGCCGACCCGCCACAACCGCCGGCCGGTAATCCGTGCTCCTTCGCCGGCCGCCCATCGGCATCCGTTCCCGTGACGATGGAGTGGAGCCGGCTCCCCGGTGCGATCGGCGCCAGCCAGGCCGGGGCGAGCACCGACGGCTTGTCCAGCGAGTACGCCCAGGTTCGCGCCTCGATCGGGTCGGAGAGCCCGTACCGATCTCGGCGCGTCTTGTCGATCGCCTTTCCCAGCGGAGGCAGCTCGAGGCCGAAGCGCAGCGTGCAGCGGCGTACCAGGACATAGGTTGCTTGCTCCATCAAGCGCTGCTCCGCCGCGGTGAGCCGGTAACGATCAAGCGGGTAGGCGACCTGCCCGATGTCGGCCGGCAACTGCCGCATCGTGATCGAGGGCCTAGCAGCCGGGGCCCGATCCGGAGACCTGGCCTCGGTCGCCGTGCAGCCGGCGGTTGTTCCGGCAAGCAGCATTACCGCGGCCGGCCAGCGATTCCCGAACCTTCGTGACGTCATGCTTGTCCCTCCTGATCAGACAGCCGGCCGCGGAGTCCGCGGCCGGCTGCCGCGCTCCCCCCTCGTCAGCAGACGCGGACCCACCAGGCCTTGTCATTTCCGTTCACGAGATTCACCGTGTGATGTTTGTTCTTCGTGTCGAACACCGGAGTGTTGTTGTTGTACCCCACGAGGTACGCGCCGCCGGTCTGTTCATCCCAGTACGAGCTCACGCCGTTGTTGTTCGGGTTGCCGGGATCAAGCCACGACGGGATGTCGGCGTTGCCGCATTTGGCGTAGTGCGCGCTCCAGCCGACCGCGTTGTGGTGGGCGTAGAGACACACCGTGCCCGTCGGCGGGTTGATATTGCAGTACCTGCCAGGCGGGGATTCCAGCACCCCGGCGTCCAGGTTGGCCGGCTGATGTTGCATCTGCTGTTCCGGTTGGGATTGCGTCTGCTGTGCCGCGGACGGCGAGGCCGGTCCAGGTTCGACGGCGTTCGCTGTCACGGGCAGTACGGTCGCGGCGCCCAGCGCGGCGATACCGATCATCAATCTGACGAGTCGCATGTGATTCCTCCGAGTAATGCGAGTAGTTACCCAGAGGACTCTGCAACCACGCCCTGGAGAAACTCTGGCGAGCCACTGGAAGACTCCTTGACCGAAAGGTGTGGAGTTCGCGGACCCGGACGGACGAATCCCTTTCAGGTCGGGTTGGTACTGGTTCCGGTCGATTCTCGTTTGGTCAGGCGGGTTGGGAGGATCAGTGGTGATGGTCGCTCGCCCGCGAGTACGGCGAGGAGCATTCTGGCCATTTCGCGGCCGAGGGGCTGGATCGGCTGGCTGATGGTGGTCAGGGGTGGGGTTGTGTGGCGGGCGGTCGAGATGTCGTTGAATCCGACCAGAGCGACGTCAGTTGGCACCGTGATTCCGGCTTCCTGCAGGACCCGGAGCGCGCCGATCGCCATCTGGTCGGAGGCGATGAACACGCCGTCGACGTCCGGATGCGCGGTCAGCAGTTCGCGCATCGCGTCGGCGCCGCCGTCCTCGGAGAAGTCGCCGTGGATCACGCGCGTCGCGTCGAGGCCGGCGACGGCCAGGGCGTCCTGGTAACCCCGGTAGCGGGCCAAACCGGCGCCTTCGTCCATCCGGCCGGTGATCGTCCCGATTCTGGTCCGGCCGCAGGTGACCAGATGTTCGGTCGCCAGGCGAGCTCCGCCCCGGTTGTCGGCATCGACGTAGTAGCGCGGTTCGAAGGTCGCCGGTACGCCGCCGAAGACCACTGGTACGTCCGCCTGCTCGGCGAGCCGAGCGAGGGGGTCGTCACCGTGCATCGACATCAGCATGACGCCGGCCGCCTGCCGGGTACGCAGCACCTGCCCGAGTCGCGCCTGGCCGCGGGCAGACGTCGCCATCATCAACATCAGCTCGTGGTCGGTCTCCTCGAGTACCGAGCTGATGCCGACCACGACCTCGGCGAAGAACGGATCCGCGAACGCCCGCGGGTTTTCGCTGGAGATCGCCAGTACGACCGCTCCGGCCTGCTGTGACGCGAGCGCCCGGGCGTTCGCGTTCGGTACGTACCCGAGGTCGCTGACGGCGCGCTCGACCGCCGCACGTTTGGCTCTGCTCACATGTGGGGCGTTGTTGATCACCCGCGACGCCGCCGAACGGGACACACCGGCCCGCTCGGCGACTTCGTCGAGCGTCACTTGCCGCCTGAGGGACTCGGTCACCGGCCCGTCCTTAACGTTTGAATGCGTAGAGAGTACAACTGGAAGCGCTCCCGGTTTGCGATAAGATCTGGTTCACCATCCAGCGTTGAGAAGCACTGGAAGCGCTCCCAGAGGTTCCGCCCCACCCGAGACTGGAGCATTACATGAACTGGATCGCCCGAGGCCTGATTGCCGGCGGGTTGATGCTCGCCGCGGTCGCGCCGGCGACGCAGACCGCCGGCGCCGCCCGCACCGCCACCGCCACCGCCGGCCCTGCCGCCGGCGCCTCCCCCACCGCCGGTCTTGCCGCCGGCGACCCGACGCGGCTGACCAGCGGGTTCTACGTCGACCCGAACTCGAACCCGGCCAACTGGGTCCGGGACAACCCGAACGACGGTCGCCGGAGCGCGATCCAGAGCTCGATCGCGAGCAAGCCGATGGCCCGGTGGTTCGGCAACTGGAGCAACCCGATCGGCACCGCGGTCGGCAGCTTCGTCGGTGCCGCCGACGTCGCGGACAAACTCCCGGTACTGGTCGCGTACAACATCCCCGGCCGCGACGCGTGCGGCGGCCATTCCGGCGGCGGCGCGGGCACCCCGGCCGCGTACCGCGCCTGGATCCACGACTTTGCCGTTGCCATCGGCAACCGCCCGGCGCTGGTCGTGATCGAGCCCGACTCGCTCGGTGACTTCAACTGTATGAACGCCGATCAGATTGCCGAGCGCAACGGAATGCTGAGCTACGCCGTGCAGCAGTTCAAGGAGCTGGCACCCAACACCTGGGCCTACCTCGACGGCGGCAACGCGGGATGGGTCGGCGCGAGCGAGATGGCCCAGCGACTCAAGGGCGCGGGCCTGGCCAACGCTCACGGCTTCTCGCTGAATGTGTCGAACTACTTCACCACCGCCCAGACCGTGAGTTACGGCAACGCGATCAACGGCAGCCTGCCGGCCACCAAGCCGTTCGTCGTCGACACCAGCCGGAACGGGAACGGCACCGGTAACGATTGGTGCAACCCACCGGGCCGAAAGCTCGGCGTCACCTCACAGCTCGGAGGCGGCGCGGAGATGCTGCTCTGGATCAAGGTCCCCGGCGACTCCGACGGCTCGTGCGGCATCGGCGACGGCATCCCGGCCGGTACGTTCAGCGCCGACCTGGCGGTACACCTGATCAACGGCAACTGACTACTGCTCAACGAATCACGGCGCTCCACCCGCGCCGACGACCGCAACCAGCTCATCCAACTGCAAGACCAAGACCGCACCCACTGGGACCGCTCCCTCATCACCGAAGGGACAGCGCTGATCGAGTCCGTCTGGTCCGACGGCGAGACCGGCCCCTATCAACTCCAGGCCGCGATCGCAGCCCTCCACGCCCAGGCCGCGACCGACGCTGACACCGACTGGCCACCGACGAAGTGGAACGCCGCCACCTACTGGACCGCGCCGGCAAACAATCGCCAGCCACCTGACCACCAGCGAGCACCCCACCAGCCGGCGCTCACGGCTGGGCTGAGAGGACTGCCGCGAGGCCTGCTTGCAGGTCTTTGACGAAGTACTCGGGGACCTCCAGCGACGGGAAGTGCCCACCCGCGTCAGGCGAGCTCCAGCGCACGATCTGCCGGTACCGCTCCTGAGCCCACGGCCGCGGATACTTCTCGATGTCGCGCGGATAGATGGTGATCGCCGCCGGGACCTCGACACGAAGCCCGGGGTCCAGCGAATTGTGGCTCTCGTAATAGATGCGCGCCGCCGACGCGCCGGTTCGCGTCAACCAGTACAGGGTGACGTCATCGAGTACGCGATCTCGGGAAATCCGCTCGAACGGACTGTCCTCGGTGTCCGACCAGTCGGCGAATTTGTCGAGAATCCAGGCAAGTAGCCCGACCGGGGAATCGACGAGCGAATAGCCGATGGTCTGCGGCCGGGTCGCCTGCTGTTTTGCGTACGCCGCGCGGTGGTGCCAGAAGTCGTGGGTTTCCTCGGTCCACCGGCGCTCGGCGGCCGTCAGCCCGTCGGTCGGCAATCCGGGCGGTGCCTCCGCGAACGTGGTGTGAATTCCGGGTACGTGCGCCGGGAATCTGCCCGCGAGAACAGTGGTGATGTTTCCTCCCCAGTCGCCGCCGTGCGCCAGGAACTTGTCGTAGCCGAGCCTGCCCATCAATTCGACCCAGGCAGTCGCGATCTTTTCGGTTCCCCACCCGGTGACGGCCGGCTTGTCGCTGTACCCGAAGCCTGGAAGCGACGGAACCACTACATGAAATGCCGGTACGTCCGGGTGCCGGGGATCTGCCAACTCGTCCACCACGTCGACGAATTCGGCAATGCTGCCCGGCCAGCCGTGCGTCAAAATCAACGGCGTGGCATCGGCGCGCGCGGACCGGCGGTGCAGGAAGTGGATTCCCAGGCCGTCGATGGTCGTACGGAACTGCCCGATTCGGTCGAGGCTCACTTCGAAGGATCGCCAGTCGTACTCGGTACGCCAGTACCGCACGACGTCGGCGAGATCCGCGAGCGGAACGCCCTGTTCCCATCGGCGTCGGCCCGATGCGGCGCGCTCGACCGTCTCGGCCTCGGGCAGCCGCGCCGCGGCCAATCGCGCCCGCAACTCGTCGAGGTCGGCGTCGGTCGCGTGCGCTTCGAACGCTTGCACGTCGTGGCGGGGCATCAGACCTCCTGGTCACCGGGGAACGGTTATCCGTGCGTGAACCATCTAAGCCGGTTCTAGCATGGCTTCAGCAAGGCCTGCAACCGGCTAAGGTGGTTCCATGCCCGCCGAGTTTCCCGAGTTCCGCCTCGGTACCGTGCTCGCGACCAGCTTCACGGCGACCCTTACCGAGCGTCAGGGCGAGGCCGTGGAGCGCGTACCCACGCCGCAACGCCTCACGGACTGGCTGGCGGTGAGCGGTCTCGCCGTGGACTCGTGCACGGCCGCTCAACTCGAGCTCGCTCGGGAGTTGAGAGAGTCGATTCACGCCGCCGCGACGGCCGCCGCGAGCGGGCACGCTCTTCCGGCGGCCGCGGTCCACGTCATCAACGACCGCAGCGCTCAGGGCCGGGCCGCGGCCGTCCTGACGCCCGACGGGCAGCGGCGATGGCAGCTCGGCGCGGCGTCCGCCGTCGAAGACGCCCTCGGCGTGATCGCCGCCGACGCGATCAGCATCATCGCGGGCGAACGCGACGGAAAGCTGGCCTTGTGCGCATCCCCGACCTGCCAAGCCGCCTTCTTCGACACCAGCCAGAGCCGCACCCGCAGATGGTGCGACATGAACACCTGCGGAAACCGCCAGAAGAAGGCCCGCTTCAACGCCAGACAACGCAAAAGCCCCGACCTCCCCTAAGACCCGCGGCACCGCACACTCGGCAAAGCTCGCTACCGCGGACCTGGCTCAGTCTGCCCGAGGATGACGTACGCCACCTGCTCGACCAAGTGCTCACGGCCGGCTGGTCTTCCGGGCCACGAACACGAACTCCATCCCCGGTCGGTCCGGCGCCTCCCGAACGTCGTCCACCACGAACCCGGCCGACACCAGGGACTCCTCCAGCTCGGCCCGCTCCCGAAACCGCAGCGTCGAATCCGAGGTGAATACGGCGTCGTCGGACGAGAACACGTACGTACCCCGGAACGTCACGAACGGCAGTTCCACCGCGAGCACCTCGCCCCAGGTCGCCACCGTCCCGCCCGCCGCGACCGGTACCTCCTGATACGTGCTCTCCCGCGACCAGTCCCGCCACTCCTCCCACACCCGCCGCGCCGGATCGCGCGTCTCGAACACGAACCGCCCATCCGGGACCAACGCTTCATGCACCCCGCTCAACGTCGCGGCCCAGTCCTCATCGGTCAGGAACACCTGCGCCACGTTCCCCGTCATCACCGCCAGATCGACCTGCAGCCCGGGCAACGTTGTCGCATCCCCGTGGATCCACTGCACCCGTTCCGCAAACTCCTTGCCCCGAGCAACTTCCAGCGAGGCCTCCGCCGGGTCCACTCCGACGACCCCCACCCCGGCGCCCGCGAGCAGACAGGCCAACTCCCCCGTCCCACACCCCACGTCCAGCACCCGCCGCGCCGAGAACTCACCCACCATCGCCACGTAATGCTCCAGGTCCCCGCGACCACCCTCGAACAAGTCGTACACCGCGGCCAACCGACGCACCCCGAACTTGGCATCAACCATGCCCACGACGCTAACCCGCCCCCTCCCCACCGAGCGACCGAATTTGCGCCCGGACAGTACATACATCTGTACGTACCGCGACCCGCCCGCCTACGCCGACGCCGACGCCGATCACGCCCGAATCGGCCCACACCTCCTGTCAAGCCGCCGAGCCGCCGGTCGAGAGGGTAAGAATCATCTACAGGACCTCATCGTCGTTTCGCCCGCCGAGTTTTATGCAATGATTGCAACAAGTCCTGCGATCGGGCGACTGCCTGATCCTCACGTCCCCATGGGAGCCGTCTGTGAGTACCGATGAGCGCGGCGAGTCCTACTGCACGGTTCCGGTGAGTCCGATCGCGCCGTTCTCGCTGTATCTCTACGCCGACGGCAACCCGGCGTACGTTCTCGACCTGAATCCGCGGGCGCGGACCGCCGCGGAGGCGACGTTTGCCGAGTACGGGCTGACCGGGGAGCCACAAGACTGGTTCACCGTCGCGGTGCTCGCCGGACGCCAAGCGGGGCTGGACCTGATCGAGTACGTGGAGTCCGGGCGACTGACCTTCACGAACTACGGCTACGACTACGGTGACGGCGACATGGACCCGACCTGGGGCGTGACGGCATCAGAGGAAGACATCGCCGTACTGAGCAAACTCGGCACAACCCTGCACCAGCTCTACCACGACAAACCTCGCCTGGCCGAGCTGATCAGAGACGACCTCGAAGCATTCGAAGACACTGACTCATGACCACCGGCGAGGAGCGGATCACCTACTGCCAGATCTGCGAAGCGCTGTGCGGTCTGGTGGCCACGGTGGCCGACGATCGCCTCGTGCGCCTGCGACCGGACCCAGCACATCCGATGTCAGCCGGGTACTGCTGCCCCAAGGGCATCGCGATGACCGAGATCCAGAACGATCCCGAACGCGTACTGCACCCGTTGCGCCGGGTCGGTGACACCTTCGAACGGACCACCTGGGAAGGCGCTCTCGACGAGATCGCGGAGCGCCTGCGGTCGATCAGAAAGCAGTTCGGCCCGGCCGCGCTCGCCCTGTACGCCGGCGTGCCCAGTTCGTTCTCGTTCGGGCATCTGACCTGGGTCCGAGGGTTCCTCGAGCAGTTCGGTTCACCGCACGGGTACGGCGCTGTCTCGCAGGACATCGGAAGCCGGCTGGCCGCGTGCCAACTCTTGTTCGGCCACCCGTTCTCCGCCCCGATCCCCGACCTCGACCGGACCAGCTTCCTGTTGATCATCGGCGCGAATCCACTCGTCTCCAACGGCAGCTTCCTGACGGCTCCGCGCATCCGTGAGCGGCTCACCGGGATCCGCGGACGAAACGGTCGCGTCATTGTGGTCGACCCGCGTCGCACGGAGACCGCGAAGGCGTTCGAGCACATCCCGATCAGGCCGGACACGGATGCCTGGCTGCTGCTGGCGATGCTGAACGTGATCTTCCGCGACAAGCTCGAATCGCTTCGGGTCGGGGCCACCGGACTGCCTCGGCTGGTGTCCCGCCTCGCGCCGTTCACTCCCGAACGCGCGGCTGAGTCGACCGGAATTCCGGCGCTGACCATCGAGGCGCTCGCCCGCGACTTCGCCGGCGCCGGCCGCGCGGTCGCGTACGGGCGCACCGGTGCCGGCCGCGGCAGATTCGGCACGCTGGTGTGCTTCCTGATCGACGCGCTCAACACCGTGACCGGAAATCTCGATCGTCCCGGCGGCGCGCTGTTCACCACCACGGCGGTACCGGTCCGTGCCATGGGTCAGGCCGCTCGCCTGCACCGGATCGGTCGCGTGCGCTCGGACGCCGGCAACTTCCCGGACATCCTCGGCGAGCTCCCGGCGGCGCTGATGGCCCGTCAGATCACCACCCCCGGGCCACGGCAGATCAGGGCGCTGTGGGTCTCCGCGGGCAATCCAGTCGCGTCCGTGCCGAACAGCCGTGAGTTCGTCGATGCCCTGGGCCAACTCAAGCTCTTCGTGTCACACGACCTGTACCTGAACGACACGAATCGGCTGGCCGATTTCGTACTGCCCGCACAGACCTTTCTGGAACGGCAGGAAACGCCGTTCTTCCACGCCACCAATCACACCAGTCCGTTCGTCCAATGGTCACAGCAAGTCGTTTCGCCGTACGGCGAGGCGCGCAGCGAGTGGGAGGTGATGACCGACCTCGGCCGTCGACTCGGCATCGTTCCGAGCACGGTCCCTGTACTCCGGGCACTGCATCGCCTGCGGATCCGGCTGACGCCACGCCGGCTGATCGACCTCGGGCTGCGCGCCGGACCGTACGGCGACCGCTTCGGGCTCCGCCGGGGCGGACTCTCGTTGCGACGGCTCGAACGCCTCCACCCACATGGCCTCCGGCTGTCCGAGCACCATCCGACGGGCGTGGCGGCCAAGTACATCCGGCACCGCGGATCGCGCGTCGAGCTCTGTCCGCCCGAGATCGTCAAGGAACTCGACCGGCTGCTCGCCGGCCCACGCATCGATCCGGCGTATCCGCTCCGTCTGGTATCGCTGCGGGAGCTTCGATCCCACAACTCGTGGACCCACAATTCGCCGCAGCTGATGAGAAGCCGGCGCTTCGCCGTCCGCGTACATCCGGACGATGCGGCCGCGGCGGGGCTGACCGACGGGGAAATGGCCCGACTGTCGTCCAGAACCGGCGCCGTCGAGGTACCCATCACCTTGTCCGACGCTGTGCTGCCCGGGACCATCGCCATGCCCTGGGGCTGGGGCCACCGCGGCGGCTGGAGCCTGGCGAATCGGTCGGGCGGAGCGAACCTGAACATCCTGACCAGCTCCGCCCTCGAAGACCTCGAACCACTCGCCGGAATGACCTGGCTGAACGGTGTACCGGTCCGCCTCGACCCGCCGCGGACCGGTACACCGAGCGACGGCTGACTTCGACCGCCGACCTCGCGTACCGTCAGCGCACGTGGTACGCCCGGATGATCGTCTGATCGCTGGTGTCTCCGGCACTGTCGCTGAGCCGGCTACGCAACGAGATAAAGCCGTTCGGCCGATTGTGTACGTTGGCAACGAATCCCGCGCCGGTACGAGTCACGCGCGCCGCGCGCCAGGTGTCACCGTCATCGTAGGAAACGTCAACCGCCAGACTCCGGACTCGCGCCGGAGCAGCACCCTCCTGCCGCTCGATAGCGATCGGCACCCTGACCTGGCCCGCTCGCGCCTGGTTGTGCGGGTCGACGGCCGGCATGAATCGAACCACCGACAGCGGCAGCGGCCCGTCCCGCTCGATGCCGAATGCCCACCTCACGGACACCTTCGTCGAGGTTCGCCATTGCGGATCGTCGATCGCCGTACTCGCGCTGAGTTCGAATCGGCCGCTGCGGTTCGGGACCTCGAAGATCCCCTCTCCGGGCGTTCCGTTGCTCCCGGCAACAGCTCCGTCGTGGGTGAGAACCGTGCCGCCGGTGCCGCGGTTGAGTACCCTGAGATCGTCGGCGAAGCGGACATGACCGCCGGAGTCGCTGAGCAGCGGCACCGCCACGTCGAGTGTCGTTCCGTGGAGTGCCGCCCAGGCCTGCGTGCTCCTGATCCGGGTTCCCGCCAGGCCTGGGCCCGCGACCGCCTTGTTCCAATCCTGGCCCGGGTTCGCACCCCGCCGCAGCGTCTGCCCTCCGATCAGCATGTCCGGCGTCCCCGGGTAGCCGGAGTCGTTCGCCGATTCCCATCGTCCGGGGAGGTAGTACTCGTCACGGTCCCATGGCAACAGTCGCACGCCGCTGTTGGCGATGGTTCGTCCGTCGATGACGGTCCAGGCCGAGGCCAGCCGAGGCGCGTACTCGCCGGCGTCGTACTGGCGGGTGTGGACCCGCGCGAGGTCGTTCGTCCGTACTCGATAGGTCATCGATGCCGGGAGCGACCCGCGCTCGGCATAGGCGAGATGATAAAGGTCAGGGCTGTCCGGGATGGTGCTGATCGTGGCCACCGCGCTATCGATCTCGGCCAGCTGTGCGGCGCCCTGTCCCGTCACCGCGATCGTCGGCAGCGCCGTAGTACCTGGATCCGGAACAGGACTCGCTCCCGAGCCGAAGCGGAGCAGTACTAGCCGGCCACCCGCTGCCGCGACTCGCTGAACCGTCTCCCGGATGCGCGCGGCCGTGGTAGCCGCCGGAAGGTCGAGAAGCACCGCGCGACCACGTGGCCGGGCGGCATCCAGTTCCGCGACGGTACCGCCGCCGGCCTTGGCGATCGTCAGTCGATAGTTGCCGGTTCGCCGCGGCGATTGGTAGTACCACTGCGCGTCGACCGGGAACCGCGCGGGCGACGTGACCCGGACCTCGGTCGCCGCGCGCTCGAGCTCCGCCGACAGGGTGAGAAAGAACTTGCCGGAGCGGACGCCGGGCACCGAGCCGGCGTACAGCTCCGCGAACTGCGGATCGAAGAACGACAGAACGCACTGGTTCTCGCGGCAGATGTCGATCTGGACGTTGCCGGAGGTTCGGCCCGGCCGGTCGATCTGGGCCCGTACGGGAACCGTCTGCCGAACGCTGAGGGCCAGCTCGCGGTCCGCGGTGATGTCGACGTCCGGCTGAGCGATCATCAGCGCGCGAGCCTCCAGGTCACCTGGATCGTCGTCGCTCACTTCGCCGATAACGGTGTAGTGACCGCGTTGGACCCGCGCTGTCCCACCAGGTAGAACACGGTAGAAGTCACCCGCGTCGCCGAGGACAAGCGTGCTGCCGTGGCCGGCCGCGACCTCCGCGCCCCGGCGATCGCGCAGGTGGACCGTGAGGTCGTAGCGTTCGTCCTCCTGCTCGACAGCTGCCGGCGTACGAATGACCAGGTCGCCTGCCGTGGCCGTGACGGTGCCGGTGTAACGTCCGGCGGCACCGGCGGCGGGAGTGGCGATCAAATCAACCGTCGCGGATTCGCCCGCGGGAACGAGTAGCGCCGTCGTGCTGAGGTGAGCCGTCCCTGACGGTGCAGGGTCGCCGTCGCCGTTCCGGAGCTCGAGTGCCAGGTTCAGAGTGACAGCCGCCGAGCCCGCGTTGGTGTAAGTGATCGGGAGTCGCCTGGCCGGCAGGTCGAGATTCGGCCAGCGGAAGAACGTGTGTACCTCCGGCTGCGCTGCGGTAAGCGTCTGCCTGACCGCGCGAGCCAGGTCGACGCGACCTGCGCCGACCGCATCGGCATCGCCCGCGACCGGGTGTGCCGTTCCGGAGAGCACTGCCTTGAGTTGCGAGCCGGTCCACCGCGGGTGCTGTTCGGCCAGGAGCGCCGCGGCGCCGGCGACATGCGGCGTTGCCATCGAAGTTCCGCTCAGCCGCGCGTAGTGCTCGTCGACCGCCCAGCGGCCGAGAGTTCCGGCAGCTCGCGCCGCGACGATCTGATCACCTGGGGCAACGATCTCCGGTTTGACGGAGGAGCCGGGCAGGCCTGGTCCCCGGCTGGAGAACTCGGTCAGCACGTCCTCCGCGTCGACTGCGCCGACGGTCAGCGCTGCCGCCGCGACACCGGGCGTGTGCAGGGTTCCGCGGCCCGGGCCGTCGTTTCCGGCAGCCGCCACGAACAGCACACCGTACTGCCCGCTGAGCTGATCCACCGCCTGGGCGACTGGGTCGGTGCCGTCGCCTCGACCCCCGAGACTCAGGTTGACGATCTTGGCGTGCGCCTCCGTGACCGCCCACTGCATCCCGGCGAGCAGATCGTCCAGTTGCCCCGTACCCGTGTCGTCGAGGACCTTCCCGATCACCAGCCGCGCATCCGGAGCGACGCCGCGATACTTGCCCCCGGACGCACTGCCCGATCCGGCGATGGTTCCCGCGACATGGGTGCCGTGACCGACATGATCGCCGACGTCCGCGGTGTCCGTGAAGTTCTTCGCGACCGCCACCTTGCCGGCAAGATCCGGATGCGCGGCGTCGATTCCGGTGTCGAGGACGGCGACGCGGACCTGCCGACCGGTGAATCCGGCCTGCCACGCGGCCGGCGCTCCGATCTGCGGCACGCTGCGGTCGAGGTCAGCCCGCACGCGAGCATTGAGCCAGATCCGCTGAGTCCCCGCGGCCAGTACCCGCTGCCCACGCGCGACCGGCTTGGTCAACTGCTCCCAGACTCGTCCGGCCACCTGTTTCGGGGCATCGATCGCGGCGAGTTTCAGCGCCGGCAACCGGCGCTCTCGCCGGGCACCCGACGGCGCGCTCTTCGTCGCGGCCACGTTCGAGTACTGCACCAGCACGGGCACATCACTCGACTTCTGATCGCCGTATCCCTGCCGAATCAGTCCGGTGATGTTGAACAGTTGCTCGTCGAGTTGCCCCGAACTGACCAGGTCGGCAACCGACATCGGCAGCACGTACCAGTCACCGTCGCGCTGGTACTTGACGAACGAAGAGACACCGCCAGGTCTGCTCAGGTGCACCGACAGGACCTTTGATCCGCGCACGTCGAACAGCACCCGGTCCCCGGTCACAAGCGTGACTTGCTCTCCGGCCATGTTCGTCCGCGTCCAGGCAGTTGTCGCGGCGCCGGAATCCCTCGCGTCCGCGACCCGTGGGTCGCTGCTGACCGCCAGGCCCACGGCCGCGACCAGCGCCACCGCGAGTCCGAGGCGCACCACGCGACTTCGTAGAACTCTCATCGAGAAGCCTCCTTGTCGAAGCTGATCAGCGGATGGCGCCTACGGAGGCCACGAGCTTCTGGTCGAACGTCGTCCGGCTCAGCACCGTGCCCGCGGGCAGACCGTCCTGCGCCGTCACGAGCACCTGCTTGGTACCGACAACCCGGGAGGTTCGCGGACTGATCAGGATCTCCTCCCGCACGCCGCCCTCGGTCCGTGCGATGGCGAGGGCCGGCCGGCCGGCCAGATCGAGTTGGCCCGCGACCTGTTCGACACCGGGCAGCTTGGCAAGGGCCCGATAGAGACCGGCCCGAAGTTCAGGCGACAGCAGCGCGTCCCCGGAGCTGACCAGCACGGCCACCAGCTGGAAGACGTTCTGTTCGGCCGACCACTTCGTGTTGGTAGGCGCGACGCGGCGCAGTGCGTCGAGCAACCGGTCCGGCTGGGTCGGCAACGACGCCAGGTACGCCGGCGTCGGCTCGGTCACGCCGACCTGTTGGGCGGCCGGTGCAGGCGCCGCTTTGGTTGCGTCCGGCAACGTCACCTTCTGGACCCGCCGCCAGGGAAGACCGGAGGCATCCAGCTTCGCCGCGTCGCCCGCGCGCAGAGGTACGGCGTTCAGGCCACGCGTCATGACGATCCGCCGCGGCTCGAGGCCTGTCGACGATGCCCAGCTCTCGCGAACCGTTTCCGACCGGTACCACAACGCCTCTGCTCCGGTGATCGCCGAGGTGGCGGTCAGGCTGACCTCCCGGCCGCGGGTGTAGACGAATGCGCCGGCTGGCACCGGCAACGCTCTCGCGTCCGCCGATCGAACCGCCAGTTGGTCGAGCGTCGCCACGACCGTCGTCATCGCCGGCGCGTCGCCGGGCCGGACGTCGGCTCCCGGGACGATGAACGCGGCGACCGCGGCAGTCACCGCCAGCGCGCCGACGGCGGTCGTCGCCAGACTCACCCGCAGCCGCCGCCGGGCCGCGGTGGGACGCTCGTCCAACCGGGCGAGCACCTGCCGCCGGACCGCGGACAACTGCTCCGCGCTCGCCACCGGCAGCACGCTGTCGTAGGTGTCGATGACCTCCTGAACTTCAGGATGCTTCTGCATGGCCGGACCTCACAATCGTCGGAACATCGGAATGGTCGAGCGCCCACCGCAGCCGGGCCCTGGCCCGGTGCAGGCGGGACCGCACGGTGCCGACCGGAATCGCGAGCGCCGCCGCGATCTCGGCGTACTCCAGGCCCGCGGCGGCCAGGAAGATGACGTCACGATGCCGTCGTGGCAGCGCGCCGAGCACGCGGGCGATCGTCCGGATCCGCGCGGCCGCGTCGGTCCGCTCCGTCGCCGTTTCGGCCACGATGTCGGCCGAGTCGCCCTGGTACGTGAGAATCCGGTGCGCCCGTGCCTCGGCCTTGCGATGCCGATGCAGGACGTTGGTGGCGATGCCGTACAGCCAGGGCAGTCCCGACGAGCGGCTCGGGTCGAAAGAACAACGACGCTCGTACGCGATCAGAAACGTCTCGGCCACGACGTCGTCGGCGAGGTCGGGCCCGATCCGTCGTGAGCAGTAGCGATGGAGTTGAGCGGCGTACCGATCGAACAGCCGGCCGAAGTCCGCGACCGAACCCGACAGCAGCTCACGGTCGGAGGACGGTGGCGGGGACGATTCTGGGGGTGGGTGATCCGTGGTCGGCGAAGGAGCCTGATTCATGCCCTACTTCGCCGCTGGACGACGTCGGGTTCCACTTTCCCCGGCGAATTCGGCCAGTACTTCGGCCGCGGCCCGTTCGCCGGCCGTGACGGCGCCGTCCATGAACCCGATCCACCGCGTCGCCGTCTCCGACCCCGCCCAGTGCACGCGACCGTGCGCCCGCCGCAACCACTCGCCGCACGACGTCCAGGCGCCGGGGGTGAAGTAGCCGGCGTAGCACCCACGCGTCCATTCCTCTTCGGTCCACGACCCCACCAGCACCTGGCGCGGACGCGACGCGCGGTCGCCGTACCAGGCGGCGAAACACCGAAGCACCTCGTCCTGTCGCGCCGCCGCGGGCAGGTCGAGCAGTCGGCGCGCGTGGCGACCGGTGACAAATCCGAGCAGAATCCCCGGCGAGCCGTCCGGGGGCGAGTTGTCGAACGTCGCCGTGACCGGACCTTGTTCACTCGCGGCCTGTCCGGACAGGCCGCCACGACGCCAGAACGGTTCGTCGTACACGGCCAGGTACTTGAGCGTCCTGCCTTGTGGAGTGCGCGCCAACAGTTGCGTACGCCCCGGAGGCAGCGGTTCGTACCTGATCCGCGCGGCAAGCATCGGCGGCAGCGCGACGATCACCCGCCGGGCCTGGATCGCCGTGTCCTGGGTGCTGACCAGGACATGATGCTCGTACTGCGCTATCCGCTGCACCGGGTGCTGAAGACGTGGCGGCTCGGGGAGCCGTTCGGCCAGCTTCTCGGCGATCAGCTGAGAACCTCCGACGAAGCGGTCCTGCTGCGCGCCACCCGCCGTACGCACCAGACGTTGCAGGTTGCCGGCCGCATTGACACAAGCAAGGACGTGCAAGAGCGAAAGATCTTCCGGTTCCACCGACCACACGGCGCGGACGGCCATCGCCAGCAGAACACGGGCCCGCTCGGAGCGGACCTGACCGCGGATCCAGTCCGCCAGCGTCATCGCGTCCCACTCGGCCGCCTGGGCAGTGGTCCACGGCCGCTCCGGCGGAACCGTGCGCGCCATCCGGTTCAACGTGTGCTCCGCCCGGACATAGGCGGCGGAGGCGGCAAACCCGACCCACGGCTCACGTCCGCGCCACCGTCGCACCCGGCCGCCCAACTCCAGCAGGTTGACGCCGAGGTCGTACGTCGGGAACGTACCGATGCCGACCTCCCCCGCGACCCGCTGAATCGCGTCCTGGCCTGGTCCGGTGAACTGACCGCCAACCTCGACCACCTTGCCGGGCCAGCCGTCCACATCAGCGTTCAACGTCCGCCCGCCGACCCGGTCCCGCGCCTCGAGCACGGCCACCCTCCACCCCGCGGAGGTCAGCCGCCGCGCCGCCACCAGGCCGGACAGCCCCGCTCCGACCACCACCGCATCCACCTGATCCACCCGACGATCACACCCTCTCCGATCCGCCCGTCGAGGGTAAACAGTTTCATGCAACGATTACAAGAAGTCGGCGGGCGGCGATCTGAGCAGCGGCAACTGACAGGCCATTGTCACGCTGTGTCGCGTGTGCAATCCTGTGGGTGATGGCCGGATCGCCCATGTCCGGTCCGGGGTGCTGTGCATAGCTGGGGGGCTATCCGGTGGCGGACATCGATGCGCTGATCAAGAAATACTTCGTCCAGCCCGAGGACGTGGTGCTCCCGTCCCAACCGATGCCGCTTACGTCGGCCGGTAACAAGATCACGCCGCTGATCGACGGCACCACCTACTTCAACGATCTCAAGGCACAGCTCGACCTCTTGGGTCGTGGCACGCCGGAAGAGAACAAGAAGCAGTTCATCTACCTCACCGGCTGGTGGCTGCACCTGGTCGGCGGGAAGGTCGACCCGGCTCCGGGCGGGTCGGGCGTGACCGTACCGGCGGTCGAGCTGGACAAGCCGTTCTCACTCGACGGACCCGCGGCCGCGGCGCTGATGACCGACTTGCTGAAGGCCAAGGCGCGGGCCGGGGTCGACGTCCGGGTCCTGGGCTGGGCCTCGTTTGCCATCATGGCCAACAATTTCAACCAGGCCAGGGCGGTGCAGGGCGGGCTGATCTCGGTCCGCAGCACCAATATCGGCACCTTGGCCGCCATCAAGGATCTGCGCACCGAGCCGACGCTCGCGGACAAGGTCTGGGTGAACATCCTGACGCACTCCGCGGGCGCCGCGCACACCAAGCTGGTGATCGTCGGGAGCGACAGCGGCGCGATCGGGTACACCGGTGGGCTGGATTTCGCCGGCGATCGGCACGGTCTTGCGCCGCACCCCACCCGGCAGTGGCACGACGTGCAGGCGCGAGTCGAGGGTCCGGCGGTGCAGGCGCTGCACGACTACTTCCGGGACATGTGGAACGAGATCAGAGTTCGAAAGATCCGGCCGTTCAGCCTCGGGACGGCGAACCTCCCGAGCCACACCCTCGGTACGCCGGAGCTGGCCGCGCGCTCCTTGCCGACCACGGCGCCCGGCAAACATCGGGTCCAGTCACTGCGCACCTTGCCCCAGTTCCACTACACGACCTTCAACCAGTTTCCCGAGAACGACAGGATCTCGTGGGCCCAGGACGGTCTGTTCGAGATCCGCTGTGCGTGGCTGAAGGCGATCAAGGCGGCCGAGCGCTTCATCTACGTCGAGGACCAGGCGTTCTGGTCGATCGAGCTGATGTCGGCGCTGCGGGACACCATTCAGCGTAAGCCCGCCCTCACCGTGGTTCTGGTCGCCGGGATTGCCGATCCGACCGACCCGAAGTACCCGCCGTACGGGCTGGCCGCACTGTCCCAAGGATTGCTGAAGGGGATGACTTCGGGGCAGCGCACCCAGGTGATGATGTTCTCCCGTGACGTGGTGGTGCACACGAAGAGCACCATCGTCGACGACCAGTGGGCGATCATCGGGTCGGCCAATTTCACCCGGCGCAGTCTGTACACCGACATCGAGCACTCCGTGGCGTTCCTCGACGACGAAGACCTGCTGGTGCGGCAGTACCGGGTGAAGCTCTGGGCCGACGCCTTCCGCCTCGGCAGCGCCGACGAAGGGAAGATCGCCGACATCGAGAAGGCGCTCAACGTGTGGAACCCCGGGTGGGGCGTACCAGGCAGCGGAGTCCTCTTGCCGCCCAGCATTACAACGGTCGAGTTCCCCACGCCGACGACGCTCGCCGACGAGGAACAGGAGAAGTACGACCGCTACTACGACGTCGACTCGACCAAGCCCTGGGGAGGTTGCCGGTCATGAACATCTTCGTGACCCTCAAGGACTACCTCGGTACGAAGTGGCCGTCGTTCTTGCCGGAACCGCCCGACCCGGCCGTCCTCGCCCACATCTGGATCGAGCCGCCGGAAACCGTTGCCACGCCCAACGAGGAACGGCTCGTCACGCACCTGCTCCTGGAGCAGGACCTGGTCCTGGCGATGCCCGGCCTGAACGCGGTCAGCCTCGTACTGCAGCGGAGCCCTGACGCCGACGGAATCGGCCTGGAGCTCGACATCTACCCGCAGACGGTTCTCAAGGTGACCGATGCGCCGGTAGCGCTGCGGTTCGGGCCGGAGTTGCTGCGGCCGATGCGCAAGGTCGACGGAGGTTACGAGCCGGATCCCAGTCGTCAGTACGTCGAAATCGGCGTACCGAAGCTGGATGTGAGTGCCAGCGCGGACGGGATCTCCTTCGACTCGCCTTTCACCGCCCAGCTGCCGTATCCGGTGCAGATCGGCGCTACCGGCGCCATCGTCGACGGCGCCTCGGTGGGCTTCCACCGCGAGGGCGGCAAGGCGTGTCTGGTGTTGCAGTGGACTGGTGGACTGAACCGGCTGCTGGGGCAGCTGATACCGAACCTCGGCGACCGGAGCCCGGCCGGGGATCAGCAGATCACCCTCCGGATGATCATCGGCGACGGGATCGAAGAGGTCCGGGCGGACTGGCAAGCGGCTTCGCCGGGGGCGTCGTTCTCGCTGCCCGGGTTGAGCGTGAGCGTGCCGGCTTCGGGTCGCTTCTCCCTGTTGCTGATGGGGCCGCGGGCCGCGTTCGTGGTCACGTTGACCGGGAGCGATCCGCTCACGGCGGGCACTACGTTCGCGTGGGGGCGGGATGGTGATCGAGAGCTGCACAACGACGAGCCGCCACAACCGCCGGACAAACCCTTGTTCGCCGTGCAGCTGAAGCCACCGGGTACGACGCGCAGTCTGGTGCTGCTGGATGTGACACTCGGGGCGCCGAAGCTACCCGGCTTCTTCCAGGAGCTCAGTACGCCGATTCCGCCGCTCGCGCCGGACGACTGTACGCCGACGGTCTACGACCCAACTGACTTGCACGACGGCTGGACCGCGTCGCTCAGTGTCAACCTCGACTCGGGCGACTTCACCCTGCCCTTCCTGAAGCAGGGTGGTGGGGACGACGGACAGTTCCTGCAGCTCTACACCAACACACCGCTCGACGGGCTCCCGATCACCCTGCCGCAGGGTGCGGTGAGTTTCGACATCGGCATCCGGCTGAAGGTGCTGAGTTTGAGCTTCGACCTGCTCTGCCGGCTGACGTTCGATCTCGGCACGTTTGCGCTGAAGGTCGATCACGAGCAAGGGATCCAGCTGCGGTCGAAGCAGGCCGAGCGGGAGTTCCCGGAGCTGTTCGGGATGCGGTGGCGGTTCAAGGGCAAGGATCTCGGCGACGGGACCTTCCACTACTTCACGATCGCCACGAAGGACTACAACTACCAGGTCCAGCAGCCCGGCGGCGCCGTTCTGGAGCTGGACTTCACGCGGGCCAGCGAGGAGCCGATCACCTTCAGCGTGACGGACTTCGCGCTGACGCCCAAGGGTGTGAACCTGGCGGCCAAGGTGACCGATCGGCCTGCCCGGCTGAACGGGTTGCGGACCCGGTTCCGCTTCACCGACAGCGGGTTCACGATTCGGGAGAACCGGATCGCGGACTTCACGATCGCCGGGTCCGGCCCGCTGCCGCCTGATCTGGTGGGTGATGCCACGGCCGATATCGCGCTGCAGTTCGCGCAGCGCGACGGCGGGAATCTGACGCTGGTACAGGGCGCCGCGAATCTGCGGGGCAACAAGCTGCTCGACTGCAAGGGCACCCGGTTCCAGTTCTCGGTCGACGCGCTCGGGCTACGGTTCGTCGACGACGGCGCCTTCCACTTGTACTTCACCGTCACAGGTTCCGCGCAGTTCACGCCGGCGCCGGGTGACGACGCCGATGGGCCGTTGGCCTTGCTGGGCAAGGTACGGATCGATCTGGTCCAGTGCCCGCTCACCGGGGACGCGTCGGTGATCGCGAAACACGTGAAGTTCCTGATCGAGCTGCCGAAGCCGGTGACGTTCAGCTTCCTCGGGTGTTTCGAGATGGAGCTGCGCGCGATCGGGTTCGTACCGCAGTGCGAGTTCTTCGACGGTGACGGCGCGATGCAGGTGACCGGTCAGCTGAGGTTCGCGCAAGGTCCGGGAGACACGCCGGATTCGCGGCCCGACTACCACCAGTTGTTCATCGGTCTGCCGGCACCGGGTGAGTTCGTGCCGCGGCTGCACTTCACCCGGCTGGCGGTGAACCTGGCGCTCGGCGCGGCGTTCAAGCTGAGCGGCGTGGTCGACTTCGTCGACGAGCCCGACCAGACGGGTCTGATCGGCGAGGGCGTCGTCCAGATCCAGGGCCTGCCGACGATCGCCGCGAGCTTCGGATTCCTCCGGGTCCGGCGCGGGCCGGGGCAGCCGTGGTTGCGGGCCTGGTTCATCTACCTCGAGATCCGTCAGGTCAGCTTCATGATTCCGGTCGTGCAGATCTATCTGCGCGAGATCGGCCTGGGCTTCGGGTACCGGTTCACGATCGCCGCGATCAAGGCCGCCGATGCCGAGAACGATGTGAAGAAGCTGCTCAAGACGCTCGAAGGGCTGTCCAGAACCCAGGGCGAGCTGTCCAAACGCGACCGCTGGGCAGTGGATCTGGAGGACGCCGGTCAGGATCCGCGCTGGACGATCGTGCTGCGCGCGATGATCTCGCAGACGTCGGCGTCGGCGTCGCCGCTGCGCTACGAGCAGTTCGCCGAGGCGGATCTCGCCTGCATCTTCCTGGTCGACGCGATCATCGCGTTCCGCAGTGACCTGACCTTCTTCATGTCGGTACGGGGCTGGTTCAACACCAACTACAACGACTACGTCATCAACAAGGACGGCGCCCGCGACAACCCGATCCTGAGCGGGTTCGTCCTGCTGTCGCCGCGGCAGAAGCGATTCCTCGCGCATGTCTCGAAGCCGGAGGGCGGCAAGCCGGGCGTGCACCCGCCGCTGCCCGACTTCGTCCGCGACGCGATCGGCAACAGCCGCTTCTCGGCCACGCTGCTGATCGAGCCCGGCCTGTTCCACTACGAGCTCGGCTGGCCGAACATGCTGCGTTGGCACACCACGCTCGGACCGCTGGCGGTGGAGGTCGAGGGTGGGTTCATCTTCCGGGTCTCGACCACCGAGCTGGTGCTCGGCACCAGTTTCCTGGCCCGCGGCCGGCTGGAGCTGAGCGCCGGGGTCGACCTCGGGCTGATCGGGATGCGGATCAGCGCGACGGCCCGGGTCGCCTTCGGGGCGCGCTACATCGGCGTGATCGACTTCCGCGATCCGCTGGACAACTCGGCCGTGTACGGCGGAATCGGGCTGGAGGTACAGGTCAGCTTCTCGATCGAGTTCTGGATCAAGATCCCGCTGGTCTTCACCACGATCCGGCTGTCGTTCAGCTTCAGCCTCGAGATCACGTTCAGCGCGGGCCTTGAGATCGGCGTGAAGGGCCTGAGCATTCCGGGCGTCCGCGGTGTCGGGACCGTGGGTGTCTCCTGCTGCGGCCACAGCCTGCAGGCTACGGTCAAGGTGGCGTTCCAGGAGGACAACGTCCAGGCCGCCTTCGACCGGACCAAAGAGTTCCTGTCGCTGGGGCTGGAAGCAACCGAGGTCGAGCCGATCCCCGGGACCGAGAGCGCAGGGACCCCCGTACGGGCGTTCGCTGGTGCCGTGCCCATGATCGCCGAGCCTGTAGTCGATGCCTTTCACGTGCCCGGCTACTCGGTCTTGGTACTGCGGGAGGCACCGAGCTGGGACGCCGAGGGACAGATCTACTTCGTCCTGCTGCCGCAAGCGGAGCGGCTGCTTCGTGACGCCGACGGGAAGCTCGTAATCGTCGACGGCTTCCCAGTTGCCCAGCCAGAGGTGGGCTTCCTGCCGCCACCGCCTGCCGAGGGCACCGTGGTCACAAAGGACTTCGCGCTGCGGGTACCGGCACCGGCCGCGGCGGAGACCTACACGCTGCGGCACTTCGAGCCGCTGCCGAATGCGGGGTTCATCGACGTGACCGCGGCGGTGAACGCCGGTCAGCCCATCACCTGGGCGGTCGACTGGGCCGCGCGCGTCTACAAAGGGTCGTCCGAGCGCCGCATCGTCAACCCGGTCACTGGGCAACCGAGTGCACCTGACCCCTTGAACGATGGACTCAGCCTGGCGCAGCACGTCGGCAACGCCTTCAAGCAGGTCTACGTGGGAGCAGGCGACATCGCGGTCGCACATCCGGTCGGTGACCCGGAGGCGCTACCGGTCGACCGGACCGCGGTGACTGACCCGCGGGTGCGGAACCCGACGGACAGTTCGTTCGAAGCAGCCGTCCGAGGTGCGTACGAGCAGTTCAACGGCTCGCCCTTCCTCAAGCGCGACCCCGATGAGCTCTACGAGCAACTGCTCGAGAAGTCCTTCGACCCGGCAACATCGATCTACTCCGGCGATGGGCTGGCCGGTTCCGACGGCGACCCCGGAACGGTCAGTCCGACCCAGGGCAACCAGCAGGCGCATCAGTTGCGTGGGGTGATCATCCACGACGTCATCTCCGACCTGCGCGCGTTCCATGCGGAGAACAACCAGCAGGCCCGCGACGAGTTGGTGAAGAGCTCCGTGGCTTTCAGCATGGGGCTGGTGTTCGCGGTACGACCCACCGGCAACCGGCTCCCCGCCTGGCTCGACCGTGTCGCCGACGACCGCGCCGCGCAGCCGTCGATCAGTCAGCGCGAGCGCCCCGAGGCGACGGCTCCTGGTACGACGAGTGCGGACGTCCGCACGTTCAATGTCGCGCAGTCGCAGTTCAGCCTGTTCTCACCCGAGTTCGAGCAGGTGCGTCAGTACAACGACGCCGGCACCATCGCGCTGACCTGGGAGCTGACCTGGCAGCGTCCAGCCGGGACAGGGATGACCCGGGTCCAGAACGACCCCGACCATCACCTTGCGCACTACCTCGTACGACGCCGGTCGCTCAACGGGGACGAGGCCGAGCACACCACCACGGTGAAACCGATCAAGGTCCTGCACCGCGAGACGACCGAGGGCGTCGACACGCTCTCGATACTGCAGCCCCGCTTCCAGGTGGTCGATCACTTCCCCGACACCGCCGAGGACCGTGCGGCACTGCCACGGGAGGGACGTAGCTACGTCTACACCATCACCCCGGTCGACTATTCCGGTACCGCTGGACGCCCGTTGACTCTGATCGCCACGCGCTACCCGAACACCCCGCCCGCGGTTCCGGTCGACGGTGATCTCACCGTGAGCTACAGCATCGCGCCGTCCGACCTGGAGCCCACCGGTAGCGCGTCGACACCACAGGTACTGCCCCCGCGGCAGGTCTCCGTGGAGTGGACCGAGCCGGCTCGCGAGAACGGACCGTCGGTTCCGATCCGTACGTACCGGTTGATCTTCCGGCGCGAGAGCACAGTCCCGATCGGCTCCTACGGTCTGGACAGCACGACGCAGCGCGGGCGCACGGCCGGTTTGCCGACGTCGAACGCGCGCCCGCTGCCCACCGACATCAAGATCGACCTGGAGCAGGTGCTCGGACCGCCTGGTGCGCGCGCCGCGGTGATCCCGATCGACGTACTGCGCGAGAAGGGTGTGCTGCCGACGGGTGCGTGGCGTCCGGAGGCCTGGCGGGTGTTCTTCCAGACGATCTCCGACCGGGACGTACCGTCGGCGCTCGCTCCGGTGCAGCTCCTGCTCGCGGCCGAGGCCGTCGCGACCCCGCCGACATCGGCAGCGCCGACCGATCACGTCGAGGCGTCGGGCAACCCGCGCGAGGAGCGTCGGCCGGCCGAGCTGGAGTGGCTGCCGCGTCCGACCAGTTTCGCTGTAGTGCAGCCCGAGGACGAGCGGGCCGAGCCAGGAACGGCGCACACCCCGATGCCGCTCGGGACCGGCACGGCGCCCTTCGTCTTCACCGGTGATGTCGCCGGGACTATCGGGTTCCGGCCGCATCCGCTGGGGATCCGGGCGATCCGATTTCGCTGGAACCAGGGTCCGAGCGGATCCGCGGCGTACCCACTCGATCTGAACGCCGGGTTCCGGCTGTACGAGCTGAACATCGACGCTGCCACCACGGACACCTTTGCCAACGGTGCCCGGCTGGCCGCGGAACTGCGGCTGCTGCAAGAGGTCCAGATGCTCCCCGCCGACGACCTCCCGCTGATGCCTGGGGACACCTTGAACACCAGCCAGTGGGAAGCCTGGTACCCCGGTGCGATCCAGCGCCGCCGCCAGCCGGATCCCGCGGCGCAAGGCATCCAGGAGGAACGTGGTCCCTGGTACTCGTGGCAGGACTCGTATCTGGAGTGGCCGGAGTGGCCGGGCGTCACTCAGCCTGCTGGGGTGCGGACGACGGCCGTTCATCCATTGCTCGAACGCGTCGTGGACCGGCTGCGGGCACTGCGGCCCGGCAGCGTCGTCGACGGACAGGGCTTGTTGTCGAACGGCTATGCGGCCGCACTGCAAGTCAGCCCGCCGACGCTGCCGAACAACCTTGCCGACTTCCAGGCCAGCTGCCCGCCCGAAGCCGATCGGTATGGCTGGGGTGTGCTGCAGCGTCTCGGTCTGGCTGTGACATTCAGCCTCCACGACCCGGTGACGGGCACACTGCAGGGACCGAGGCTGGCGGAGCTGCTGCAGGATCTTCTGGCCAAACTGGCAGACAGTACGGACCCGGATGCCGCGGCCTACGCCGCTGTACGTCGTCATCTCCATGTCGAGCTGCTGTTCCAGCCGGGCCGCAGCGTCCAGCTGAGTGACCGCCCGGCTGAGACCGATGACCTCCTCGCGCTGGTCCAGATCAGTCTGCGACCGACCGTCCGGCAGCGCCTGCGGTACCGAGCCGTCACCATCACCGGACGCTCGAACACCGATGTCGAGGTGCGCTTCAGCGTCACGGAGCCTTGCAGCGTGGTAAATCGGCCCGACAGTGGCGCCGGCCAGCGGGAGCTTGCGGCACAGCCGAACATCTCCCAGGTGATCAGGCTGCCGCTCAACGGCGAAGCCGCGCTGTTCCTCCGCGGAGCGGACCTGCCCGCAACGATCGAGGTACGTCCGTCGGCCAAGCTGACCGTGGATCCGCAGCCGTTCGCCGACGCGATCAAGCCGCTGCTCAGCTACGACGGACAGCTCAAGGTACTGACTGCGAGCACCATGCTCAGCGCCGACCAGCTCGAATTGCTGCGCCCTTCGTTGGCTGCGGCCGACCTGCAGGCTGCTGGGGGCTTGGCCGGCACTCTGCAGATCGACGACTTCGGCCCAACCGACGAACGCACCAACCACTTCGCCGTCGCGACCGGAGCGCTGGCCACAGCGTTTGCCGACAGCACCACTCCCGAGAACACACAGTGGCTCCGACTCAAGTACTACCTGGAGACGCTGAACAGCACCGACCCGAAGGAGCCCAGCAAGGTCACCGTCCCCACGGGCGAGACGGAGATCGGTCAGGTCCTGCCTGACGTCCTCGGGTGGACAGCACGCTTCTTCGACGCCAGCGGTGCGATCGCCGCGGGCGCGGACGGGCTTGGCGAGACCGGAGCCGGACCGTGGGCGGCAACGGCGTACCCACGGGCCGGATCGCCTGCGGTCGCCACACCGGACGACGGTGGGCGGCTGACCTACACGCAGCTGCTCGAAGATCGCTGGGCCCACACACTGCGCTACTACCTGCAGCCCTACGGCCGCTACGACCTGCTCTGGCAGAGCCTTCGGCGTTCACCCACTCTGTTCCCCGGCCGCGCGGCCACCGAGATCGACACTCCGGTCGTCACGGTGGACCCGGCCGCGGGCGGGCTCGACGTGGTCATCGACCGTACGCAGGCCGTCGACGCGCCCCTGGTCCTCAGTTCCCGCCGGCTCGACGAGGCAGCAACTCCGGCGCACCCGCCGGCCCCGGGTGCCCTGTGGGAAGTGATCGTCGCCCAGCACCACGAACAGGCACTGACGGAGCGGAACCAGACTCTGGTCCGGCAGCTCACCTTCCGACAAATCGCCTTCAGCTTGCTCCGCCGCTTCGGCTATGCGAGTTGGTACTACTGGCTGCTCGACTTCGCCACCGATCACCAGCTCCAACTGCCAGTACGACTGGTCGAAGGCGAATATCCGGGAATCCCTGCCGAGCTACCGAGCGAACCGGATCACCTGGCACTCGACAGCACGGACGAGCTCGACGAACTGCGCGGACTCGACCTGCCCGAGCGGGTCGGGAACTTCTCGCAGGGCGTGGTCGCCCTGCAGTGGCGAGCTTTGCCCTTCTACTACGACCACCGGTTACTGCTGATCGCCCAGACGGACAACACGGTCTCTCCGATCAACAGCGTGACCCAGCGCGACCTGACGTACCGTTCGCCGTTGCCGCAGGCAACCGTGACCGGGGCGGACGTCGACTGGCAACGGATGCCACCGTTCCCGGAGGGGTCGCCCGGTGAGCTGAGCCACGACACCCGCGCGCGCAGTATCACCATCCCGTTGCGCCGGTTCTGGGACAGCCTGCCCGACGATGCGCAGCAGCGCTGGCCGGGTGAGGTACCTGATCCGGCTGCCGGTACGGCGACCGCGCGCAAGCTGAGCGCGTTACCGGACCCGGAGGTCGTGTATCAGATCGTGGAGCTGTTCAGCGGCAACATCGAAGTGCAGGCGGAGTGCTTCTACGACGCGGTGGCGCGGAAGTTCACGCATCGGCAGCTGGGCAAGCGGTTCCTGGTTGCACAGACCACTCTGCTGCCGCCGACCGGCGTACTTGGCGACTTCCCGTTGACAGTAGACCTGGTTCAGGTGACCGAGGAGCAGCTGAGTACCACCTACTCCACCGCGAACCTGCCACCGGACACACGCAACCGGGTCTCCATCGACCCACAAGGGCGGCTGCTGTTTGCCGGAGTGATGACGAAGGCCGACCGGGATGCTCTGGTTGCGCAGCTGCAGGCTCCAGATGCCGCGAAGATCCAGCAGTTGTTCGAGAACTGGTACGTCACTGAACCGGTCAGTGCGGCCACTGCGGACCTGCCCAATGGGTTCGACGGGCTGATCGACTTCTTGCCCACGCAGACCATGACGCTGCTCTGGGAAGGACCTTCGGACGCTGCGGCAGCACTGCTGCTGCAACTGCCGGGTGACAGCGACTTCACCGGAGCGATCGCGAAAATCGTCACTCAGGCGACCGGTGCGGCTCCCGACACGGTGACGCGAGTGGAGATCCCGGTTGGGCCGGACCAAATCCCGGACGAGCTTCAGAGCAAGGTGCAGCTCGCACGCAACGCGGCCGGTACGGCGTATGTGTCGCTGGGGTGGAACGGTGCGATGAGTCCCGCGGACATGGAGGCACTACGGCGCTGGGCGCACTTCGGGGAGTTCAAGGAAGCGGTCGAGGCGCTGATCGTCGCGGTGCAGGACCCGAACCAGGCGCAGGACGCCGTGATCACGGTTCCGTTCACCGTACCGGTGCGACCGCTGCAGAGCGCGCTGACCGGGGTGGTGGCCGAAGGGCTGCTGATCGGTTCGGTGCTGATGCGTTACCACGGCATGATGCGCGCCACCGATCCGGCGGCGCTCGCCACTCGGTACCCGGGCCGGCCCGACCAGCGCGCCTTGCGGCGGCTGCACCGGACCAGCCAGGGCAGCGGAATGCGCGGGCGGGACCTGGTGATCCGGGCACGCCGCGGCAGCGCCGTACCGAGCGAGCCTCGGCCGATCGATCCCGCGAACATCTAGCTGACCAGGAGCAGGCGATGGCGAAACTCCCCGAGCTGCCCAAGGTACGCATCGCGGGCCCGTTCTGGACCGCCGAGGCCGAGGTGATCCGGCTGGCGGACCCGGTCGTCAACCTGGCCTTCCGCACGCTGTACGTCGACACGACGCCGCGCCAGGTGGCCGGTGAGAACAACGTGCTCGCGCCGGGGTCGCTACTGGCTCTGGTCTACGTCACCAGCGTCACGATCAACCCGACCGACGGCAGCACGCCGCAGTACGTATGGAAACGCACTACCGGTACGAAACCTGACGGGAGGCTCGCACCTGCGGCTATCCGGGCGGCAATCAACGCCGGCACGGCCAGTCTGCTACTGCTGCAAGCCCCTGCGGACGGCTGGCCGACAAGCATCATCGGCCGGCTCCCGACCTTCACCTGCCTGGGCGGCGAGATCGTCCTCGATCCGCTGACCGCCCAGGTCAACGCCACCGGGAAGCTCTACACCGCCTTGGGACTCGCCACGGCGCCGATCAGCGGGCGGTCCGGTGCGGCGAGGCTGCTGGGGGCCCTGTCCGTGCACGCGTCGGGAATCTCGGCGTACGGGCAGATCCGCTTGCTGTGGGACACCGCGCCGGTCAAGGCTGTGTTCCAGGTTGCCCGGGTCTTCCCGTCCGCCGTACCTCAGTACCGGATGTCGGTTGAGGTCGAACGGTTGACCGACGGTGAGGGCACTGCGCTCATCGATTCCTGGCGCCGGCTGAACCGCTACCTCAATCCGAACAACCCGCTGAACGGCCTGCTCGTACCACCGCCGACTCCGCAGTGGGCGACCCTGGAGCTCGCCGACCCGCTGGCGGTGCCACGCCTGTACTGGGAGATCGCGCCCTGGCAAGAGCAGCCCGGTACGCGCCCGATCAGCTTTGCGGGTGACGCCTTCAGCGTGCTGTTGAGCGACCGGCAGCCCTATGACCCGGCCGCTCAGCCGGACACACTCGCACGCATCGCTCCGGCCGCTGTGCGACTGTCGGTCGATGGGACCACACTGCGGGTGGATGTCTCGGGCGGTGACTCCCCTGCCGGTTCCACGCTGACCTACCAGGCCGATCGCGACACCTCCGGCTGGAACGAGACGGTCACCCTGGCTGCCACCACACTCGCCTTCGACCCGAACGACACCGCGCGCCGGCTCCGTGCCACCTTGCACGAGCCCGAGCCGTCCTGGAACGCCCCGGGCAGCCCCGTCGAACCGGCACTGCTCTGGGGGTTCACACCCCTCGACGACGGCTGGGCACAGCTCCCGCTCCCCAACTTGTCCGAACAGGTCTATCTGGATGCCGGTGTGGCTCGCGCGGAGCCTGCGGAGGTCCCCGACAACCTGCTGCGTGGTGCGGTCAGCTTCGGCAACGACGACCCGGCAGTGGCCGAGCAGGTCCCCGGCGAGCAGCCGTGGAGTCTCACCATCGCCGCCGCCCAACGACTGACCGCGAGCTGGGTGCTCGGTCCGAACGGCACGGAGTACCAGCTGCAGTCGGTCGACCTGAGGCTGGACGCACCGGAGGTGGCACTCAACGGTCTGTTCTGGCTGAGCACCGAGGCCCCCTCGGCGCAGGACGCCTTGCCGGACTTCGACGACTGGGTCGGCGGTCTGACGTCCCAGCCGCTGAGGACCGTCACCGGACGCGAGTTGTTCGCGCCCCTGATCCGACTGGCCTTTGACACGATCAGCTTCAGCTACCGGAGTACACCGGCTCCCTCTGCATCCCTTGCTGCCTGGGCGTTCCAGTACGGCGTTGACTCCGTCCTGCTCCGGTCTTTCATCACCAGCGGTGTACTGCGGCCGGACACCATCAGTACCGCGCTGCCGCTGGTCTGGCGACGCCACCCGACACTGCCGATGGTGCAGGCACTCGCGCTGACTCAGAGCGTCAGCCCACCGAACGTGCCGATCGCGAGCCGCCAGTTGGTCCCGTTCGAGCTGCCTGTGTCTCGTCAGGACGGCGTGGACCTGCCCGACAACTGGCGGTTCGCAGCAGGCAGTGCAGCGGGTTGGCCGCGGTACGCCGGTGGCGCCGCACCTGCTCGTGAGTGGATCGGTAGCGGCGAGGACGAGCTGTTCGACCTACCGCTCGCGGCGCTGTCTCTGCCTGGTCTGGTTCTCGACCCGCGGCCCGAGTCCGCAAGCCCGCAGAACGACTCCGGTCTCGGTCTGCCGATTCAGTACCGCTACGACCTGCCGTACACCGACGAGGTGCAGGCACTCGCGCAGCTACCCCGAATCCCCACGGACCCTCGGGAGAGCTCACCACTGCCGGACGCCGCGGCACCCGAGCCGCCGCGTCCGCTCACTCGCACGGACTACGCCGACCACTGGCGTACGCTCGCGGAGCGTGCCGGACTGGCGGCGGCCGACAGCGTGGCGGCGTTCGGACAGCAGTCCGGTAAGACAGTGCTGCAACACCTGACCTCGACCCGCACCTGGCCAGTCCGCGCCACACTCAACCTCGACGGCTATCCCGGAGAGGTGGTCCTGGACAACACCGACCCAGCCGCCAGTGCTCCCCTCTCCCTGACGGGTGAAGCCGCACTGACCGGGATCGACGGCAAGTTCGTCGACGGCGCGGACGGACTCCGCCGGCTACCGGCAGACGCTCCGCCGGACCCAGCGCAGTACCAGCTGACCGCAGGCAGCATGGCCGCGCGCGCCGGAGCGAACGGCTACACCGACCAGCGTGGACTGGCGCGGGGCGCCAGCCAGAGCACGTCCAACCTGATCAGGACTCCGCTGAGCCATCCGGTAGCGGGCGACGTGCAGCTGACCACTAGCCGGGTGCCGCTCGCCCTCGGCCATGCGGCGGAGACATGGCAGCTCTGGTTCCGTGACTTGCCGGCACAGGGAACCGCCTTCAGCAAGGCCGCTGCACGTTCGCCCAAGGCGGTCGAGCTCGACCTGGACAGCAACGATCCCGAGGCGCGCAGTACGGAGTACGAACACCGCACGGGGTACGAGTGGCGCTTGCGGCCGCTCACGGACGATCCGGACGAGCCGGTGTCCGCGCTTGACCTCTTCGGCCTGCAGTTCTTCCCGCTGGTACTGGACAACGTCACCTTCGCCGGGGACGGGGTCTCGGCGGTCGACGTGATCGGGCGGCTGCAGCTTCCGGTCGCGGGCTCCGACGACGAGCAGACCGAGCTGAGCAACTGCGTGCGGCTGACCTTCTCCGGGTCCGGTACGGCGCTGAGCCTGAGCGCCGTCAGCCTCGTGGGGGCTCCACTCGAGTGGCCGCTGGCGACCACCGCGGGCGAGGCCGGGGACGCGCCGCGGCTGCGCGTCGGTGGCGTCGCGCTGACCTCCGATGGCGCCGGGCTGACCGTTCAGCAGGTGCGGCTGTCGTTCCACCTCTTCCAGGTCGAGTGGGCGGTCGACCTACCGCCGATCAGCTTCCCGAACCCGGTGACACCGCCGTTCACGTTGCCTGGGGCAACGGGTACGGATCCGATCACGCCGCGGCAGGTAGCGCTCCACCTCGATCTGCCCGGCGGTCTGCACACACTTGAGCTGACCCTCGCCGTACAAATCGGCCGGCCGCCGACCGGACTGCAGGCGCTCTACCGCTTCAACGAGGGCAGCGGCGCCGTGGTCCGCGACACCTCGGGAGTCGGGGACCCGCTGAACCTGGCCGGCGGGACGACGCAGGGCATGACCTGGACCACCGACGGGCTGACGCTGGCCGGTGGGAAACTCGTCCGCTCCGGAGGTCCGGCGGCGAAGCTCATCAGCGCGGTCGAGTCGAGCAGCGAGCTCAGCATCGAGGCGTGGGTGAAGCCGGTCGCGGGTTTGCTGACAGCCGGCGATTTCACCATTTGCACCATTGCAGCCGATGACGGGCACCGGAATGTGACGGTGCAGCAGCACAAGGCGTTGGTCCTGGACTCGTCCACGATCGGCGCGTGGGTACGTACCGGCAGCACGGACGCCGCAGGTGAGCCGGATCTGGTCACGCCGGCCGGTCCGGTCGGCACGGGCCTGATGCACCTGGCGTTGACGCGCTCCGCGGACGGCCGAATGCGGATCTTTCAGAACGGGCAGCTGAAGGCGGAGCAGACGGTTGGCGGCACCCTGGCCGCCTGGAGTGACCAGTTCGAACTCGCACTCGGCAACGAGCTCACCGGTGGTCACGGCTGGGCGGGCACTTATCGGATGCTCGCGATCTACAACCGTGCCTTGAGCGCCGAGGAGATCGCGGCGCGCTTCGGAGCGGGCTCGGCGGTCGCGCCCGCCGCGGCCAGCGGCGAAGCCTTCGCGAGTACGCTGAACGTCAACCTGCTGGCGAACGGCGCCGATCGCTTCAGCATCGGCACTGCGAAGCTGTTCGGCGACCTCGACCTCGCACCCACGCTGCCCGACGGTTCGCCGGCGGCGCTCGCCGACGACACCACCCTGCAGTTCGGCTGGAGCGGCTACTCGGCGCCGGCTCCGGACGGTCTCCAGTTCCTGCCCGGCATGCGGCTGGCAGACGCGCAGACGCCCGGGCTCGGTGAGCGTACGGCGCCTGGTTTCGCGACAGTGTCCTTCCAAGCCACCGCGCGGCCGGACATGCTGCCGAAGCTCGAACTCACCGCTGCGTTCGTCGAGGCGCTGCTCTTCACACACTGGGGTCACTCACTGCAGGACAACCGGACTCGCACCGCCGGCAATGCGGAGCTGTACGGCTCGTCCAGCGGTGATCTGGTGGTCGGTTACACCTCGCGCCTGCAAGGTTCGGAGTGGCAAGAGACGTTCCTGCTCAACGGAATGCTGACCGCGACCAACCTGGTCTCGTGGCCTCAGCAGCTCAACTACGACATGGCGAACGCGCGCATCACTCTCCCCGCCGCGCGGCTGGCGGCACCACCACCGCTGACGCACCTGCGTCACACCATTCGCGTGCTCTTGAACCAGCACGAGTTACCCGCAACCTCTCTGACCGGTGCCGACGGCCCGTTGCTGTTCAACTTCGCCCAAGGGCACAGCTGGCAGCCACTGGCGGTCGTCGAGCACCAGCTTGTCGAGGTAGCACCGACCGCGGACGGTGGCACGCTGGGTCGCGAGACGCGCTGGACGGCTGTGCAGGAGGTGCGGCTGCTCGCACCTCAGCGGGCCGCGCAGCTCCTGCGTGCCATGAGGTCACTCAAGACCACCGATCCAGTAGAGGGCGTCAGCGCGCTCGGCACCGTGAGCGGAGGCTATCTGGCCGCCGGACTGTCGACACTGCTCGCGGACGTCGGCGCGGCGCTCGATGCGTTGCCGGAGGATACCCTGCTGGTTGAGGCGAGTGCCGACCACATGGTCGGACTGGTGCCTGTGGCAGAGAGTGCGGCCACCACACTGCAGTACCTGCCGACCGGCAGCCAAGGAGCGTTGCTCAGTAGCCCTGCGGACTACGCACCGAGTGATCCGACTGACCCGCGTTGGCTGTTGCTGACCATGCCATTCGTTGGCCGGTTGCAGGACACCGCCCGTGACCTGGCCCAATCGACGAGCCCGTTGCAGATCGATCCGGTGTTGCTGATCGCCCGGCTGCGAACCTCGGCTCCGGCCGCCGCTCTACCCGCGCCGGCGCTCGCCCTCTCCGGCTGGGCCGACAACGCGGCACGAACCGTCACGTTCGCCGGTCTGGACGCAGCCGTCGGCCATAGCTTCGCCAGACTCGATCCGCTGGCTCTGGAAGAGAGCTGGTTCCGCACCCAGAATCCGCCGGCCGAACCGCAGGAAGCCCTGCTGCAAAGCATTCTGGCGGCACTGCCCGAGACACCGGCCCGACTCAGCCGGTCGCCCGCCCTACGGCGCGCATTCGATCCACGGCGACCGTTCTACCCACCTCAGCCGGACAACCAGCCGGCGCTGGCCGAACCGTCGCCGTACGCCGGACTGGTGTGGCGAGAGGACAGTCTGCTGCTGACGCAGTCCGTGAGTGCGGTCGCTCCGGCGGGAGCTCCGCCGTACGGGTGGACGCTGGCTGCGGCCTTGATTGCAAGCAGTGGCCTGATCGGTCAGCCGACCACCGAGGGGCCGCGGCGCTATCCCGCAGCCACGCTGATCCCAGCACCGCTGGCTGTCGACGGCGTCGCCAACCCGCGTCCGTTGCACCTGGTCGTCAGCCCGTACCTGGGACTGCAGTGGCGGCCTGCTCCGCTTGTTCCGGCGACTGGTCCGTCGCCGTTGCAGACCCGGTTGCTGCTAGTGGAGCTGCTCTGTCTTGCGCCCGGTACGGCGGGGCTGCAACCGGTCGCGACCCGGATGTGGAGCACCGACGGCACCATCGACCTACGGGCCGAGGCACAGAGCTGGGCGGTGCAGTCGCAGCGACTACTCGCGCCGGAGTCACCGATCGCCGTGCTGCGCTATCGGACCATCAATGACAACACCGGCGCCGATGACCTTGAGGAGGCGGCGCTGACCACCGGGTACGCCTTTGCGCTGGTGCGGGTCGCCGCGGCGACGCCATTGGCGAGGCGGTTGTTCCGTATCCGTCCGGGCTTGGGTGACCTGCGATATCGCGAGGGGCAGTGCAACATCGCTGCGATCCCAGCGGCTGCCCATGATTTCGAGCTGGCGCCGCCGCAGACGATCGGCGTACAGCCCCTGCAGCTGACCAAGCCCGCTTGGCCTTGGGGACTCAGTGCGCTGCGGATGAGCTTGCAGTACACCGAAGGCCAGCAGGGAGTCAGCGGGGTTGCTGTGCCTGGCGATGCAGGGCAGACGCTGTGGTGGCAGACCCTGCAGCGTTCGGTGCAGTTCCGGTCGGCGCTACATACCGATCGCCCCGCGGCCGGTCTGCCACAGCGGTTCCGCGCGCCGGCGATCAGCAGTCTGCTGCCGGTGCCGCCGAACCCGCCGCTGCCTGCGCTGACCGAGTCACTGTTCGACCAGCCGGAGCTGCCGAAGCCGGCCGACGAGCAGGCTGCGATACCGGCCGGGCTGGCGCGGTGGCAGCCGGTTTTGCCAGGTGGACTGCGGTATCTGATGAGCGGAGCGCGGGCAGGGGCGTACCTGACCATACGGAACCATGTGCTGCGCCAGAGCGGCGTCGTACTGGATGGGGCGCACCCGCGGCCGCAAGGGCTCGGGCTGCTCTCTGGTGGGCTTCCGGTGCAGCACCGCGCGCCCCGGCCGGCCCCCTTGCCTGCCAACGACAACGAGCGGCAAGAGATCGCACTGCGGACGTGGGCGAGCCACTTCGACGCGGAGCGGTCGGCACTGGTGACGGTGTCCCCGGCCGACGAGGCGTTCCGGGCCGAGTTCAGTGATCCGCCGGAGGCACCGACGTACCGGCAAACCGCGCAGCGCCTACGGCTGCAGCTGGCCGCGGTCGAGCGGTACGCGCTGGAGGTGGACTGGGACGGCGTGCTGACGTTCGTCTATCGGGTCGATGGGAGCGTCACACTGGCCGCCGGGCAGCCGCAGCCAAGCACCATCCACGATTGGAGCCTGGCGCTGGAACTAGTGGTCGATGGGCGGGTAGTCGCCCTGCCGGACATCACTCCCCCGACAGTGGTGCTCACTCCGCAGCTGCGTGCTCAGCTTGGTGCAGCCGGTGTGCCGCTGCCCGGGCCGGACGTCGACACCGTTGAGACGGAGAAGTTCTTCATCCGCCAGTTCGGTTTGGCAGGTGGCAGTGCAAGCGCCCGGGACTTGATTGCCGGTGTGGCACCTGGCACGACGGCGCTGGCGCGGATCAAGGCGCAGTTCGTGCCGGCCGGGGCGCCGGCGTACCACGACGGCTACAGCCACACCCTGCGGTTCCCGCTGCGGGTGGCCAACCCGGCCCTGCCGTACCTGCCCTTGTCGCCGCGACATGTGCACTTCGAGGACCCGGAGTACAACCGGCGGCTGGCTTCGCCGTCAGCACATGCCAGCGTCTCGGTGCAGTTCCCGCAGCAAGCGGGAGCGACCAGCCCTCAGCGCCTCATCACACTCTCCGCCGAGCGCCGAGAGTATAACCCGGACAGTACGCTGGCGCTCCGCTTCGACTGGGACGACGCACCTCCGGGTGCTCCCCAGGTCACGCTGGCCCTGCAGCAGATCGACCTGGACCAGACCCCTCGGGACATACCCGGCGGCCCTGAACAGCTGACAGCGGGGAAGCTCTACGAGCTTGCGCTGGACCAAGTAGGTTCGTTCACGCCCGGAGAGCGGCTACGACTGCTGCTGCACGTCGACAACGGTCCGGTGAAACCGGCCCTTGTACAACTCGACATCGCCATCGTCGAGGCCCCGGTCATCCCCGCGACCGAGGCGGCGTACGCGCTGCTCCGCGAACAGACGATGGGCACCCAGACGGCCGTCGAATGCGTCCGGTTCGCCTGGGCCCCCGAGGCTGAACGGGTGGAGCTCGTCAACCCGGCCGACCTCCGCACCGAGGTCGTCCGTCGCCGAGCGGTCTTCCACCTCACCGACTCCACCCGCCCCGGCCGAGCCGAGGCGTACACCCTCCAGAAACTCACCCAAACCGGATCGACCCACATCCCGCCAAGCCTCTGAGGCCGACGCCATCAAGAACCGGGAAGCTGAGCAGGTTCAATACGGTTGACTTCAAACGCTGGATCACCGAACTCAACCAGGCCTTGGCCGGCTACCTCACTCCCCTCGAGTGATCCGGTTCGACTCAGCCCAGTTGGAAGGCACGCCGGTAGGCCAACGGGGACAGGTGCACCCGGCGCGTGAAGTGCTGGCGCAGATTGATTGCGGTGCCGAACCCACAGTGCCGGGCGATGTCCTCGACCGACAGTGAGGTGGTTTCCAGAAGTTCTTGGGCGTGGCGTACGCGCTGAGTAAGGAGCCATTGCAGCGGCGTCATCCCGGTCTGTTCCCGGAATCGCCGGTTGAGGGTGCGCGGGCTGATGGCCGCATGCCGTGCGATGTCGGACAGCGTCAACGGCTCACCGACGCGGTCACGCAGCCAGCGCATCGTCGGCTCGAGTGAACCACTGTCAGCCGTGGGCTCCCGGTGCACGATGAACTGCGCCTGGTCGCCGGTGCGCTGCGGCGGAATGATGATGTGACGAGCGACGTCGGCCGCGACCGCCGCGCCGAAGTCGTTGCGGACCATGTGAATGCACAGGTCGAGGCCGGTCGCCGCCCCCGCCGAAGTCAGTACATCGCCCGCGTCGACGAACAACACGTCAGGATCGACCTCGACCCGAGGGAACCGCCGGGCAAGGTTCTCGGCGGAGGTCCAATGCGTCGTTGCCCGCCGCCCGTCGAGCAGCCCCGCCGCGGCGAGGACGAAGGCGCCACAGCAGACCGAGGCGATCCTCGCGCCGCGGCCGTGCGCCTGACGAAGGACGTCGAGCACCTCGACGGACGGTTCGACGTCCGTCCGCGTACCGGGCACGATCACCGTGTCGGCCGTCAGGACCGCGGTCAGATCATGGGGCGCGGTCATCCGGAACATCACCGCTCCCCCGCGGCCGCACACGACCAGGTCGGGACGCTCCCCACACACGGCCACTTCGTACAGCGGAGCGCCGAACACCTCTCCGACCGGTTTGTCTTGCGAGCTCGCGGTCCCGAACACCTGACCAGGGATCGCGAGCTCGAGGGTCTTCACGTGATCAGCGGCGACGACGGCGACACGATGCATGGCGAGAATCTATCGGAGTTGGGCATTGTTGCCACTGTCGAGCGCTGCCAAGCCTCGCGACGATGGTCTGCGTGCTCATCCTCCTCCAGCTCGTCGTCTACGTCGCCGGGGTCATGTTCCTGATCCTGTTCGGCTGGATCGCCGGCCAACTATCACCTCCGGCAGCCCCGCCTGACCACAAGAGATGAGCAGGACCTTCTCGGCTTCTAGTGGGGAGAAGGCCGACTGATCTCGGTGTGCAGGCGGTGGGTGAGGTCGTCGAGCGCTGACGTGTAGTCCGCGCGGGTCTCGTCGATGACTTCATTAGTTGCCGGTCGGCGCTTGGCGAGATCGACGAGCCGCTCGGCAAGGTCGATGACAGTCGAGAGCAGGCCGGAAGCCAGTTCGGGTGAGAGCAGCTCGACGTGGCTCGCCGCGCTCAGGAGTTGCTCCAGTACGTCGTCCAGTTCGGTAGCGCTACGACTTGCTGCCACCCTCCGGTCGAGCGTGCGCGCCGTGCGGAGGACATCGGCGTACGTCGCGCGCTTCAAGGACCGCTCCTCTTCGAGCTGACGTGCCGCCCGGTCCGCGTTCGTCGCTCGGTCGGCGCGGCGGCCGGTCAGCCAGCCGGCGCTCAGCGTCCCGAGTACGCCGATGACGGCCACGACGATCGTCAGCCAGGTCGGATTCATGCCGGACACCGTACCGTCGCCCGGCCGCTGTCACAGTGCGCGCGCCGTGGCAAAAGACAGCATTGCCGGGATCGCCGCACCCACCGCGCTGATCCGCGCTGTGTCTTAGAGTGAACTGTGCGTGATCGGACCCGGGAGGACTGCGTGATGTCGATTGCCCGACAGGCTTTACGGAGGGACGCGAATGGCGGCTGACGGGAACAGCTCCCAGCCGGGCAGAGCCTTCGATGCCTCCGAACCCGTCCTGAACGCGATCCGTCCGCCGGCCGCGGCAAGGATCTGGACGGTTTCGGCACCGGTCGGGAACTTCGTCAACCGGACCGAACTGGTGGCGGCGGTGACCGCTCTCGCCACGACTCCTCGGTCGCGCCCTCCGGTGCTCGCAATCCACGGCGTGCCCGGGTCGGGCAAGACCAGTGTGCTACGCCGGTTGGCAGACGCGGTGGAGGAATACTTCGACCACGCGATCGAGCTTGACCTCGAGCAGATTCCGGGCGGCGCCATGGCCGATGTACTGGGCTCGGCCTTGTCTGATCTCGGCGTTGATCTGGCCGCCGTACCGCCTGACCTCCGGTCCCGGCGAAGCCGCTTCCTCGCCGTCACCGACCGGCGCCGGGTGCTCGTACTTGTGGACGGAGCGACGGATGCCGCGCAGATCAGCCAGCTGACACCGAACTCGTCGGCGGCAATGGTCATTGCCGCTGGCAACATCCGGCTCGACGACCTGGCCCTCGACGGCGCTACGGTGCGCCGCCTCGGCGGTCTCGATGCCGAGCACGGACTGGAACTGATGTCCACGATCCTCGGAGCGGACCGTCTGGCCGGACAGAACGATGCCGTCGACCGTCTCGTCACTCTGTGCTCCGGGTCACCACTCGGCCTCAAGATCGCCGCCCGGCAGCTACAGCTCGAGCCTGAACTCTCGGTCGAGCACCTGGTCGCGGACCTCGAGTCACGCGTACACGACGCCGAGCCAACGCCCGCACGAGCAGGTATCCGGCACTCCCTGACGGCAATCTTCGACTCCTTCGAGGACGTGATGCGCAAGGACGTCGCAATGACGTACCGAGCACTCGGCACGGTTCCAGCCGATCGCTGGCCCAAGGAGACCATCACAGCCCTGCTGGCGGAAACCACGGTCGACGTGGGGGCAGCACTCAGCGAACTCGTACGGCTCGACCTGCTCCAGTTGACCGACGGCGGCTACCGGATGCTGTCGCTCGTACGCTCACACGCGGAGCGCGCCGGCTGGTCGACAGACACCGGCCTCCGCGACGCTGGGCGAGCCCGGATGATCCGGTCATGGCGTTCGCTGGCTGTCGCGGCCGATCATGCCGTTCAGCGCGACCGGTTCAGAGTGACCCCGACCGACCTCGAAGCCGGCAGTCCCGCGTTCGCCGACGCCCAAGATGCGATGCGGTGGTTCGAGACCTGGCACGATGCGCTGCTCGAGGTCATCGTCGGTGCGGCGGCGCAGGGACTCGACACCGAGGCCTGGCAGATCTTCGAAGCCTGCTGGCCCTTCCACACCAGCCACAACCTGTACCACGAGTGGATCAAGGCCGGCACCGTTGCCGTGGAATCCGCCGAACGTTCCGCCGACCGACGGGCCGAAGCGCGGATGCGGTGCTATCGCGCCCGTGCCTGGATGGAGCAGGGCGACCTTGGCCAGGCAGAAGCCGACATCCAGGCCGCGACCGAACTGAGCAACATCGTCGACGACCGCGCGTTGCGAGCATCGGTGCTCGACTTCGAGGGCCAGCTCCGCGCCCGCTATGGCGACGCCGCAAGTGCGCTCGCGGCGTTCGACGAATCACTGCGTCTGAACGAAGAGCTCGGAGACCGACGTGGCATCGCATTGCAGTCACAGTTCCGCGGCCGCTGTCTCAACCAGCTAGGGCGGTACGACGAGGCGCTGGCGGCACTGAACCGGGCAGAACAGCTCATCACGGGACTCGGCGACCATCGGGCCGAGTCGCGCATCCTGCACAGCAAGGCGCGGGTCTTCCGCGCCCTTCGCCGATCGGACGATGCGGTGGAGGCACTCAATGACGCACTTCGCCGGGTAGCGCCGCTGGGACAGACCACTCTGGTCGTAGCGCCGCTGGAGTTGCTGCGCCAACTGGCTCAGGAGGCAGGTGACGCGGTCGCCGAGACGAGCTACCTGACCAAGCTCCAGTCGATCTTCGCGGCCACCGACGATCCTCGCGGCACTGCCGTCGGACAGCGCCTGACCGAGCTCGGCCACCTCGGCGGGACGTGATCTCGACCAAGCCGACCGCATCCAACCATCGTCGGCACCTCAGTGGGACGTGACCTCGACCGAACCGGCCGCATCGCCGACCGTTGCCGTCACCTCGGTCCGTTCGAATCCCTCGGCGCGCAGGTACAGCCAGATCGCTGCCGCCACGACGCCGTCGATCCCGCGATACGTCATGGAGTAGGCGGTCGGGCCGTGCCGCGCGGTCAGTGCGGCTGAAGTGGGGTTCTTCGGTGCGACGACCAGCCGGCATCCCGGGTACCGATCCAGGATGGCTGAGGCCCAGCTGCCATCGGTGGCGTCCGGCGCAACGATCGCCGCGGCGCGTTGCAGGATCGCCTCTTCAGCGTCGCCGTACGCAACAAGCCGACGCGCGGCACCCGGCCGCGCGAACTCGTCCAGCTCCGCGGGGAACCGCTCGACCCGAAGCGCCGATCCGTCGTCCGCCACCTCCACCTGGAAAGCGCGGATATTCGGCGGCCGGGCGTCCCAGACCTCTGGTACGGCCGCGCGAGGACGATGCACCGGCGCAAGGCCGAGCATCTCGAAGAACTCACGCTGCAAAATGTCCAGCGACTGCCCTTCGCGCTCGAACACTTCCGCCGCCAGGCCGCGGTTGATGTCCACGCTCGACAGTGCTGCCCTGATCTGGTCCGCCAGCGACAGATGTCCGTCCAAGCGCGGCGCCGTCCGGCCCAGCTGCCACATCGCGGTATCCCTAGGTACTTCTTCAGCGCCGAAAGCGCCGAGAATCAAAGGGGTTCCGAGTCCAGTCGCGTACGCCGACAACGACCCGTGATCGCCGATCACGCACTCCGCGGCCGCAAGTGCACTCTGCCACGGTCCCGTCGGCGGCACCAAGATCAGTCCGGAGGCGAGCGCCGTCCGAAGCCAATTCCGGATCTGCCACCCGCCGTGCTCGGCCCAGACATTCGGATGGAGTACGACGGCCACCCGAAACTCGTCGAGTGGAAGCTCCGCCAGCAATTGCGGCGGCAGCGTCGGCCAGCGCCCCAGCAGCGATCGCGGGCCCCAGGTCGAGGTCACCGTCACCAGCCGTTGGCCGGGTTGCAGGCCGAACTGGCGACGAAGCTCCTCGCGGTAGCCGGCCAACTGAATCAAGGCGTCCATCGCTGGATCACCAGCGACCAGAATCCGGTCCGCGAACTCGGGAAGCAGCCGGCGTTGGTTGCGATGGGAAACAACGACCAGCGACGGTACGCGGCGGTCATCGCGCCAGAGCGCACGGGTCGTCAGTCCGGCCCGCTCGCGCGTGCCCCCAACGTTGTGCGGCGAGTACTTCTGGAACCCTGCGCCATGCGGCAGAAGTACCAATGGTCCATGCAGTTCATGCAGATCGTCGTGCTCGCTCGCCGACAAGATCAGGTCATACGTGGTCGCCACGGCATCGTCCCAGTCGACAATCCGCGCGCCGAGCCGCCGCAGCACGGCCGGCACCTCCGCGCCGAACCTCGACCCGGAGCTGACGACGAACTCCACACCCACTCGCGGATCGTCGCCGAACACCACCAGAACCTCGAGCAGCCGATTCAGCGACGTCACCGTCCGCGCGACTGCCAGGACCCGCCGCTCAGAAGTGACCGTCTCCCACTGCGGGCTCATCCGCCCACCGACAGCTCACAGAACGAGCCAACGAGCCAACGAGCCAACGAGCCAACGAGCCAACGAGCCAACGAGCCAACGTTACGCGGTGGCTGCCGGCGTCTGGCGAGCGACTGCCCCATTCACAAGACCGTGACAGGACAGCATGGATCGTCCACCTATCTCCCGCTGTCGCTGTCCCCATCACGTTGCCAATCGATCCATAATGCCCCGACGTTATCAACTCCTGTTCACGGCTCCAGGTTCCGGAGTGCTCTGATCGGCATGGCACGCGGTTGGGCGGCAAGCCGACCCGGATGGCCGTGTCCTCTTACGACCGAGCGCGGCAGGCCGTCGACCGGAGGCTGCGGATACCAGGGCTGTTTGAGCTCGGCTGAGGTTAGGCCTAGGAGGCGGCGGGCGACGATCAGTTGCTGGATTTGTTGGGTGCCTTCGAAGATGTCGAGGATCTTCCCGGTGCTGAGCGCCACCCGCGACCGGAATCCGTCAACATGCCCCCGACCTGGCCTTTCTTACTCAACCTCCCTCGCCGGTGATCGACGCTTAGCAGCCTCCGACGGAGCAGTGACGGAGCAGCGCCAGGGAGCCGCATGATTCGGCAGGCCGTCGACGAGCGTCCAGACGTGATCGAGCGAGCCGCCGACCGGCACCTCGTGCATGACCAGCGCAGGGTCGAGCTGGGCTGTGCCAGGGTGGGAAGATGAGTCCGGGCCGTCTGCCTCGCACGCCCTGATGACTGGTGTGCCGTCGAGCGATGCGCCTAGCGCACGGATGGTGGCTCGAGTGGTCCCGGTTCCTCCTTGTTGGGTGCAACTTTCGGATCGCTCAACCCGAGGACCGTGTCGCGGCCGCTGGTCCTCGCTGCCGGCGTGGTCGGGCACGGCGGGAGGGTCGTTCCCGTACAGGTCGGACTGATGCTGCCGAAGATGTACTGCCCGTCATAGATGACGACACGAGCAGAAAGCGCCGATCCCACAGGGCTTGGCCACGTGACATTGCCTCTCCAGTGACCGGTGCTGTCCGTGGTGAAGTTCTGAACCACAAACCATCCCCCGGTGCTGGAGTTGAGTTGCTGAAGAGAGCCGCTACGGCCGCCATAGTTGATGAGTCCGTGCGGTGCGATGGCATAGCGTTGCGCGTACACGTGGGCGTTGATGCCACCTGCGCAGTTGTTGGTCGGCAGCGCGTCGATCTTTGACACCATGCGGATGTCGGTGGTTGGGGTGTTCTGCGGCACGGCCGCCTGGATCTGCCCGGAGTCTGCCGTGCCGGGGGTCTGCTGGCCCGCGGTAGCAAGGGTGGTGTCGCCTCGGGTTCTGGCGCCGGCCGGCTGCCAGGTCCACGGCGCAAGGCTGGTGGTGTCGAACACGCCCCACGAGGTTGGGTAGCTGAAGTGAGAGTGCACGAGGCCGCCGCGCGCTGCCCAGCGGCCTCGCTCGAGGACACACCCGCGGTCAACAGTGCAACCGTCAACAGCGCCACGACTGGCAGTACGACGACGCTGCGAGAGAGGTGTCGTGCGCGGCTAATAGCCACGGTCATCTGCCTCTTCCTCCAGGTTTGTCCAGGACAGGTACTGCTCGGCGAGCTCGGCTCGGTAATCTGGGCTGTTGCCGCGGAGCCCATCGACAGTGCTGGCGACGAGCGTGGCGATGTCGGGGTATCTCTCATACGGCGCATCACCCGCGTCGTCCAGGATGATGCTGAGGTCGCCGCGGCCGCCGGGCCGGACAGCCAGGTAGCTCCCGCTCAGGTCGATCGCGAATGGAATCAGCGGCGGACGTTCCCAGGACTCTGCCATCCGGCGGCACCGCTGGTAGCGCACAAGGGCCTCGTCAACGGTGAACGGGTACCACTCCCCGATGAAGCTGAACCCGGAACTGCCGCGGGTCGCAGTGCCTGCGTGCGCGTCGTACAGCTCTCGCAGCTCGACCGGCAACACACCAGCCGTGTGGGCCCAGTTCTCCGCCTCCGACTCGGTGATCGGCGGACGGAGGTCCGCGAGAATCCGCGGGGCCCGCTGGCGTAGTTCGACGTCGATGGCCTGCCAGTCCGACACGATGCTCATCATCGCTCCTGGTACGCGATCACTCTGAAGCCGTCCAACTCCAAGATCCGGTCGTCTTTGTACCAGAGGCCACGTTTCCAGCCCTCGGTCTCGTTCTGCGTGGCGTCGATAAGCTTGACCGAGTAGTTGGTCTCCGGATCGTTGAATGTGCCTTCATAGGACGACGCGAAGGGGTACTCGTCACACTGCTCGTCGGGTTCGCTGTTGAACCACTTCTTGCACTGATACTTCGCCCGGTCCCGCTGCGCCTGGTTCAGATTCGTGTCGACGGTCCGGGTGAGGTTGTAGGGGATGTACTTGTTGCCACTGGGGTCCGGTGGCACCGTCGAGTTCGGATCATTGATCGCTTGGTAGACGTGCTTCGCGACATCACCGACCTCACCGTCCGCCCTGTTGAGGGTCCACTGCGGAACGACCCCCGCGAAGATGCACGCCGGACCGTTGAAGGTTGACCGGGTGGAGCCGTCACACCGCACGACCGACTTGATCGTGCCGGCGGGAAAGGTCTGACCGGCCGCGAGCGTGGTCAAGGCATCGAACTTCACACCGAGGTTGAGTCCGGTCTTGCGGTCCGGCAGCTCAGGTGTGGCCGCCGGCAGGTCGACGGTCGTCGTGAACTCCAGAGGCGTTCCGGCGGCCAACTGGGCGAAGGTCGCCTCGTGGCACGAGCCAGGTGCATCGCCACAGCTCGTGTTGCCGTACACGAAATCGCACGAAAGCGACATCCGAAGACTCGCGTTGCCCGGGGTCACCTTGCTGCCGTTGTCCGCGTTGACCTGATCGATGTAGACACGCACGACGACCTGGTTCGTGCTCTTCGATCCCCAGCCGATCAGCGTCGTACGCCAGGTCAGGCGCCCCGTCCTGGATCGGCCGACGGTCGGTAAGTCTTCGTAATAGTCCATCTTGGAGTCGGTCCACGCGCACCACTGGTAGTGGTTGTAGATACGACCGGCTCCGTGGCTGCGGCGAACTTACTCCTGCCCGCCGTCGCCGGCTGAATGGAACTCGCATCGACAGAGTAGGTCTGCCCCGACTGAATCGCGTAGGCGTTCAGCGCACGCTGGAAGTCCTTCTCCCGTTGCTCCTTTCGCCAGTTTCTTCATCGGCGGCATCAGTTTCGCTGGCCCCAACACGCTGTTCGGGCGAGCCTGAGCAACCGCCGCTGGGCCAGGCGTCTGTTGGACAGGATCAGCCGACGCCTGAGAGCTGAATCCGACGAGCAGGCTGAAAGGCCACGCCAGCACAGATGAGCGTTCGAGACCTCACGGATCAACTCCTGGCAGAGGGGCGGACTCGTCAGCTCTCACATCGTGCGAAATCCCCACACCGTTACAGACAACTATGTCAACCGTGACCAAGAAGCGCGGCGTGTGGAAAGCGGAGGCAACGGAGGCCGGTCGGCATTTCGCCGAGCACGGCTGCTACCCAGTTGGACACTGGACGAACACCTCGGACACGACACGCGCAAAGAGCGCGGCGATATCGTCCCCGGCGAGACCGACCATTCCGGCACGCGCAGAGCGGAAAGTCACCGCCTTGCGCCCGGTTGACCAGATGATTGCCGACATCGTGGCAGCAGGCGGGAGCATTGAGTCGAGGATTTCCACAACTATTACGACAACCTCGTGTCCTCAGCCATACGGCACGGAAAGGTCCCCGAGGGCAAGCTGCTGGACATAGCACACCGCAGCTGGCCCATGAGGGTGCTGCAGTTGGTAGACAAGCCAGCCTGGATGAACGCCGTCCTGGAGCCGATCGAGGTATCCGATCGGCTCGTCAAAGCCCACACCGCGATCGTCGCGCTCCGCGCCGACAAGGAGCATCGGCTGCGGTTCAAGGGCAACGTCCGGCAAAGAGCACTATGCCTGCTCGATGCGATAGCCAAGAGCGCCTCAGCACGGGGGTGGGAAGTCACCTGCCCGGCCCGGAACCGCGACGATCACCATCCCGCCGACCTCGCTGTCTCCATCACTGGACACACATACGGCCTACAGGTCTCCGAGAACGACGACAAAGTCCCGCACCAACCAACCGCGAAAGAGCACCGCGACTTCGAGAGGTGGGGCTACCCACGGGTTCCGACGTACGACAAGGTCCCCTCCGGCCGGCTAACCATCGCAGTCGCCAGCGGCATCCCGGTTCGCCAGTCCACCTTCAGCGACACGAAAACGATCAACCTCGCCGAACGGCGCCTGCGTTGGCAACAGGTCCGAGACGAGGCGGTCGCCGCCCTGCGCGAGCACAATCGCGCCGCCACTTTGGCCGCACAGGCCGCCCAATGGCGCACCAGGAAGCGCGGGTGGAGGTCAGGTGTCGGAATCGAACCGACGACCTTCTCATTATCTAAAGGCTTCTCGCCACAGTGCCTGGTCAGAGGGCACTTTCGCTATGAACTGCCTGGTCAGGCCACGATTCGCTGGATCCTTTGGGGCTCAGATCGGTTCGTCAGGGATCGCTGGAGGGCTTGCGTCTTCCGTACTTTGCTCGTCTTTCTTGCCGCCCGCAGCTCGGTCAATGACGTGCGAACGCTCGGTCTCGAGAGCTGGAATATCCAGTTCCTTGGCCATCCTCAGGTACAGCGTCTTCACCGCCTCGTTACGCTGCCTCTGGTCCCAGACAACGCCAGGCTTGGCAGGACTGGGAATCAAAGGACCGCCTCTTTCGCGCGCCGCCTCCCACCGCGGTCTGAACCGAGCCACGATGGCCGGATCGGTCACGTGAACGAAGCGACCTTTTTTCGTCTTCGTGATCTCCGGCGGCAAGTCGAAGACCGTCCCGTCCCCGGTCGAACGTGAGCATCGGGGCGTCGACGCGCGTAGCCTCGCTGACCCGCAGACCAGTTACGGACTGCAGCAATGTGAGGTCGATAGCGTTCGCTATTACCGCAATGCGGTCCTCAAGTGTGTACATCCCACGCTTGGGGGGCTCGACTCCCTCGGCAGGGTCGAGAGCCAGCAGATAATCGATTACGGCAATCCACTCATCGACGCTCAGAGCCACACCGCCACGAGTCTGGGTGTCACCCTTGACCCCGGCGAGATCGAGGCGCTTGCCTGCAATGGGCGAGGCGTCGATCAGTTCGTCGCGAATGAGCTGGTCGAGCACATACTTGCCCAGCACACTGCGAGCTTGGCGTGCAGTCTCCGACCCGTGGAGCTCGGCTACCTCGGTAAGGCACCTCTCGAGGACACGGAAGCTGAAGACTCCGCTGGCCCATCCGGTGCGCTCCGACGTCACCGATATGACCGATCTCGCCACGCTCGCCAAACAGGCCTCGGACACTCTCAGCGGCATCGACTACCTCTTCGTCACCCAGGGCATCGCCGAGTTTCAGACGCTCGAAGAGGTCACCGAGGAGTCCTGGGACCGGATCTTCAGTGTCAACACCAAGGGCTCATTCTTCACCGTCCAGCAGCTGGCCCCGCTGATCGCCGAGGGCGGCTCGATCGTCTTCACCACGGTCTCGAACGACGAGATCTTCCCGGGCCTGAGCGCCTGTTCCGGCGCGAAGGAGGCGGTCGCCGCCTTCGCGAAGGTCCTCGCCGCCGAGCTCCTGCCGCGCGGCATCCGCGTCAACGCGGTCGCTCCCGGGTTCATCCTCACTCCCACCATGGGCGTGGCCGAGCTGACCACGGATCAGCGGGCCGAGTTCATCGAGCAGGGCAACGCGTCCACTCCGATGGGCCGTGGCGGCACCGTCGAGGAGATCGCCTCCGCCGCCCTCTATCTGGCGGTGGACGCTACCTTTGCCACCGGCATCGAACTCCCCGTCGACGGCGGCTTCGGCAAGGGTCTCGGCCACTGACCGCTTCCGGCGCGGTGGTACCCACCGCGCCGGAACTGGACAAGGTGAATCAGCGACTGGTGCGGAGCGCCTCCAGACGCCGCCGGGCCAGGCAACGCGCTGCCTCGTCTGTCGAGATGTGCTCGGTCGCCGCGTCCGCGAAGACGCGGTCGAGCGTGTCGCCGATCTCCGCGAGCTTCTGCTCGACCTCGACGTCGCCCCAGCCGAGGAACTCCCGGCCGGCCAGGTCGACGGCCCCACCGACGTTCGCGATGAAGTCCGGGGCCAGCACGATCCCGCGCCCCTGGAGCACCTCGGCCGCGGCGCCGCCGGTCAGCACATTGTTGGCCGCACCCGCGATGGCCTTCGTCCGGATGGTGCCGGCGACGTCCGCGTCGATGATTCCGCCGATGGCGCACGGTACGAAGAGATCCGACTCGACCTGCAGTACGTCCTCGACGGGGACCGCTGTCGCACCCAGCCTGACCGCGGCGGTGACGGCCCGCTCGTCGATGTCGGCGACGATCAGCCGAGCGCCGTCCGCGGCGACGCGCCGCGCCACCTCCGCACCCACCGCGCCGAGACCCTGGATCAAGACCGTGAGACCGTCGAGCTCGTCGAACCCGGCCTCGGCCGCCGCGCGCTTGACTGCGATGTGGACGCCACGGGCAGTCGCCGGGGCACTCGAACCTGATCCCCCGGTCGCCGGGGTCCGGCCGGTCGCGTACGCCCCACATTCGTGGACGACGTCCATGTCGGCGGCGGTGGTGCCGACGTCGGGGCCGGTGACGTAGTTGCCGCCGAAAGCAGCCACATTCTCCGCGTGGATCTCGAGGATGCGCCGCCAGCGCGCCGGATCGAGCCGGGCACGCGGCACCGGCAGCGCGATCACCGACTTGCCGCCGCCGAGTGGCAGCCCGGCCACAGCGAGCTTCAGCGACATCGCCTCCGCAAGCCTGGTCGCATCCAGGACCGCCGCGTCCAGCGACGGATACTCCATCGCCCGGGTGCCTCCGGCGGCCGGCCCCAGCGCGAACGAGTGCACCGCGATCACAAAGGCCGCGCCGGTCTCGTCGTCGCACCGGACGGCGCAAAGCACGCCACCCCAATCAATCAGCCGTAGCTGCACGTGACACCTCACTTTCGTCGAGTCCGAGGGCGCCGAGAAGCTCGCAGCGGGCCGCGTCGTAGTCAGCGACCGCGCGGATCTTGATCTCCTCGTAGCCCCGGACGGTCTCGGGGAGTCTGGCCAGAGCGACCGCGGGCTGAAGGCGTTCGGGCGACAGCAGCCGGCACAGGTACCGGACGGTGCGCTCGTACTCCGTAGCAAGCCGCCGCTCGGTCCGGCGTACCGCGGAACGCCCGAACGGGTCGAACCGCGTGCCGCGAAGCCGGCGCATCCGGTACAAGATCCAGAACACGACGCCGAACCACGGACCGAGCCGGAGCTTGCGGCGCATTCCGAGCGCCCGGAGCACCGGTGGGTGGAGGTTCCAGGTGACTCTGGCCCGATGACCGAGATCGGCCTCGATCCGGCGACGGACCTCGGTGTCCAACGCCAGCCGGGCGACTTCGTACTCGTCCTTGTAGGCAAGCAGTTTGAAGAACCCATGCACCACGGCCTCAGTCAGCTCGGTCCGGTCCGGGGCAACCTGCGCCTCGGCCGCGCGTACCGTCGCCACCAGGTCGGCGTACCGCTGTCCATACCGCTCGTCCTGGTAGGCCACCAGTTCCGCCTGCCGTCGACGGACAAGGTCGTCGAGGTCGCCCGGCGACGGCGGCTCACCCGGTTCGGCGGCCGCCGCCGCGAAGGCGGCTGGGTCGGCCACGAACTGCCGCCCGCGGCGGAACGCCTGCAGATTCTTCTCCACCGCGATCCCGACGCGCTCGATCGCAGCCTCGACGACGTCGGCACCAAGGCCGAGCGCCCCGCACTGGTGCGCGACTCCGATGAGCATCAGGTTCGCGAACTGCCCGGAGCCGAACAGATTCTCGGCTGCTCGGATCGCGTCCAGTGCCAGCAGCTCGCCCTCGGTCAGCCGGGCCCCGATCCGGCCGCGCAGGTCCGCTGCGTCCGGGAGCCCGGTACGCCGGTCGCGGACCATGGCACCGGTGGGTACGACGGTCGTCGACAGCACGACGGTCGCCGACGGCGAGAGCACTTCGAGGTTGGCCTGGGCCGCGGCGACGAGTGGGTCGTAGCCGAGGTAGAGGTCACAGTCCCCAGACCCGAGCCGGCTGCCCTGTTCGAGTGGCTCGGCCGAGATCCGTACGTCGGAGACGACGGCGCCGCCCTTCTGCGCGAGTCCGGTCTGGTCGAGCGTGCGGACGTGCCGACCGGCGAGGAACGCTGCCACAGCGAGGATCTGCGTGGTCGTGACCACGCCGAGCCCGCCGATACCCATCAGCCGGATGTCACGGTCGACCGGCCCGGGCTGCTCGAGGGCGGGCAGGTCCTTCGCTGCCAGCGACGCCGGTGTGGCAGTGCGCCGGACCCCTCCGGGTGTCACGGTCAGGAACGCTGGGCAGTCACCCTGCACGCAGGTGCGGTCAGAGGTGCAGGACGACTGATGGATCGCGGTCTTGTCGCCGTACTCGGTCGGAACCGGATGCACCGACAGGCAGTTCGACACGGCCCCGCAGTCGCCGCAGCCCTCACATATCCGCTCGTTGACGAGCACTCGTTCCCGCGGAGCCGCGGCGAGGCCGCGCTTCCGCCGCCGCCGCAACTCAGTGGCGCACTCCTGATCGTGCACCAGCACGGTGACACCACGCACGCCGGCCAGCAACGTCTCCGCCTCCGCGAGCCGGGATCGATCCCATACGGCGACCTGGCGGCCGGCCTCGCGCCGCGTACGCCGGGGATCGTCGCTGGTCACAATGATCTTCCGCACGCCCTCCGAGCGCAGGTTGTCGACCATGCTCCGCAGCGTCATCCGGCCGACCGCCTGCTGGCCGCCGGTCATCGCGACGGCGGAGTTGTGCAGCAGCCGGTAGGTGATGTTGCGCCCGGACGCGACCGCGGCCCGGATCGCCAGGCTCCCGGAGTGGTGGAAGGTCCCGTCGCCCAGGTTCTGCACCAGATGATCGGCCTCGACGAACGGCGCCATCCCCAGCCAGTGAGTACCTTCTCCACCCATCTGGGTGACGCCGACGATGTCGCCCACCTGCTCGCTGTCCATCATCAGCACCATCGCGTGACAGCCGATGCCGGCACCGACGAGCGACTTGGTCTTCTCGGTGGTGGAACTGCTGTGCGGGCATCCGGAGCAGTAGTACGGCGTCCGGACCGCGACCGGCGTCAGCGACAGGGACAGCCGTTGCCGCTCGCGCCGGGCAGTCACTTCAGCCCGGTAGGCGGCCACTGACGGGATGTCCGCGCCAAGGTCGGACAGGACTCTGGCCAGCCCGGCCGCAATGGTCTCCGGGCCCAGCTCTCCGTACGCCCGAAAGAGCGGCGCGCCGTCGCGGTCGTGCTTTCCGAGCACCTCCGGCGTGTCCGGAACTACGGCCAATGCCTTCCGTACGCCGGTCTCCACGAGCTCACGTTTTTCCTCGACCACCACGACCGTACGCAGCCCCTCGGCGAATCCGCGCACACCGGTGTCCTCAATCGGCCAGACCAGGCCGACCTTCATCAGCCGGATCCCCCATCGCTCGAGCTCGGCCTCGACCAGCCCGAGGCGATGCAGCGCCTCGATCAGATCGAGGTAGGTCTTGCCTGGTGCAAGGATTCCGATCCGGTCCCCAGGGTGGCGTGCCGTGACCGCGTTGAGATTGTGCAATGCGGCGTACTCGCGGGCGATCCTGAGTCGCTTCCCCCACAGGTCCTCCTCCAGAGCGGCCACCGCCGGCGGGGCCAGCCGGCCGTCGGGACGGTGCTCGTACGACCCCGCGGGGACCTGGATCCGTGGTTGTGCGGCGGCGCCGAGCTCCAGTGAGACACCACCATCGGCGACCGCGGTGACGATCTTCAGCGCCGACCAGAGCCCACTGACCCGGGACATCGCCACCGCGTGCAGTCCGAGGGAGAGGATCTCCGCCGGGTCTGCCGGGAAGAGCGTCGGGATGCCGAGGTCGGCCAGCGCCTGCTCCGAGGCACTCGGCACCGTCGAGGACTTCGCACCAGGGTCGTCGCCGACGAATGCGACCGCACCTCCGGTAGCCGCGGCACCCATCAGGTTCGCGTGCCGGAGCGCGTCGGTGGCCCGATCGAGACCGGGTGCCTTCCCGTACCAGTACCCCACCACCCCGTCGTACCGTTCCGACCGGGCGGCCGCGAGCTGGCTGCCCTGCACCGCCATCGCCGCGGCCTCCTCGTTCAGGCCGGGCTCGAAGACGATGTCGTGACGGTCGAGCAGCTTGAGCTGCCGCGCCAGTTCGAGATCGTAACCGGCGAGGGGCGAGCCCTCGTAGCCGCTGATGTACGCCGCCGTACGCCGCCCCGCGGCACGGTCGCGGCGCGCCTGGTCGATCGGCAGCCGAGCCAGCGCCTGGATGCCGGTCAGGTAGATGCGGCCCTCGGCCTGGTCGTACGGTCGAAGCTCCGACGCTGCACGCGCGGCGACGAGCATGCTGTGCTCCTTCGGTTTACTGGGTTCAGTTGCCCGCGAGCTCGGCGAGGAGCTCGATCTCCACCGGCGCGCCGCCGGGCAGCGAAGCCACGCCGACCGCTGTCCGGGCGTGTCTGCCGGGAAAGGCCGCGGACAGCACCGCGGACGCAGCATCCATGACGTGTGCATGGTGTTCGAAGTCATCGACGGCTCTTAGGAATCCGCGCAGGTGGAGCACCGCGCGGACGTGGTCCAAGCCTCCAGTGGCCAATTCCATCGCCGCCAGCGCGTTGAGAGTCGCCACCTCGGCGGCGGCACGCGCATCGGCTACCGAGAGCTCTACGCCGATGCGACCTTTGTAGGCGAGGACGCCGTCCACTCGGGGCAGCTGACCTGCGGTGACAACGAGACCCGCGCCAACGCTCGCCGGGTGGTAGTCCCCGGCCGGCCGGGGCGGGGCCGGCAGCACCCAGCCGGCCGAAGCCAGCCGCCCGGCCACCGTTCCCGCACCCGGCTCCTGCTCAGTGGCGTGCACGCTCAGCCCTTCAGCCGCAGCGAGGTCGGATCGATCAGGCCGCCCTGGAGCCGGAAGCCGACGCCCTTGCCGAACGTCGGGATGGTGCCGTCCACGACCGGGACCACGTCCACCTTCTCGAACAACGCCTTCTCCGCGGCGATCCAGTGCGGGCATGCGCGATCCAGTGGGAGCGCCGCCGCGGCCGCCGTCTCCTTGTCGTAGCCGGCGTTGTGGATCGAGGCCAGATTGGCACCCGCCGGAGGGGTTGGGCCGCTGAGCCGGGCGACGAAGTCACTCGGGATCCCTACCGTGATCGGGAGCCAGCCGGCGTCCCAGTCACCGGTCTCGTAGACGATCGTCCCGAGGTTGCTCGGCGGGTACCCCTTGATCTCCAGCTCGACGCCGATCCGCTTCCAGTTGTCCCGCAACAGTTCCGCGGCAGCGACCACGCTGTCGCCAAGGGCCGAGTTGTAGATGAAGCGGAGGTGCAGCTTCTTGCCGTCCTTCGTACGCACCCCGTCCGGTCCTGCCACCCAACCCGCCGCCTCGAGTTCCGCGGCGGCCTTGCCGGCGTCGAAGGCCGGGAACGCCCCGGACACGGTGTCCGCATGGCACGGGTCGGGCGGGATCGTGAGCAGGCTTCGCGGCGTGGCACCGGTGCCGTCGGTCATCACCCTGGCAAGCGCATCGCGGTCCATGCCGGTGGTGAGGGCGCGACGGACTGCCTGATCCGCGCCGGGACGACCGGCGGCCTGGTTGAAGAACGTCAGGCCCAGCGGGCTACGGATGCTCTCCTGGACGCCGGCGACCTCGGCGACCCGCTTTCGGTCGGGCCCGAGAATGCTCGTCACATTGACCTCGCCGGAGACCAGCAGGTTCGCCGCGGTCGTCTCGCTCGGCACAACCCGCAGAACCACGGTCTTGGGCAGCCCCTGCTCCTTGGCAGTCACCCCGCCGGGGCCCCACACGAACTCGTCGCGCCGCGTGAAGGTGTAGTGGTCGCCGGCGGCCGCGTCGCTGAGCTGGAACATCCCGGTGCCCTGCGTCTGCTTGGTGAGCGACGCGGGATCGGAGAGCCCGTCCGGGCACACCATCAGGATGCCGCCGACCTTGTACAGCAGGAACTGGTCGGGGTTCGGTGTACTGACGGTGACGGTGTTCCCCTCGGCGGCCGCCTTCATCCCCGGCGGCAGGTCGCGCAGGTAGTCGCTCTTCTTGGCCGGGTCACCGGCGAAGTTGAGAGTGGCGGCGGCCGCTGCCGCGGTGAACGTCTTGCCGTTCGAGCAGGTGATGCCGTCCCGGAGCGTGAACGCCACCGACCGGGGGCCTGCCTTCCAGGACTGCGCGAGGTACGGCTCGACCTTGCCGTCCGGCGCGAACGCGACCAGCGAGTCGTAGGCGAACCGCAGCACGTTCTGGGTCACGCCCTCAGCGGCGCGCATCGGGTTCATCCCACCTGGATCGCTCGGGATCGCCATCGTGAACGTGCCGTCCCTGACGACGTCGCCGTCACTGTTCCCGCTCGCCGAGCAGCCGGACACGGCGAGAATCGCCGCCACGGCAAGCACTCGCAGCGGGCGCGTCGATCGGATCATGCTGGTCTCCTCATCGATTGTCCGTCGGTACGACGAAGCTCCTCGACGGCCATCCGGGCGGCCCGGCCGAGAAAGTGGTCCCGAGCGGAACTCCTCGATCGGAAGTCGTCGTCGCGGGTGAACACCGCGACGGCGTAGTCCCGACCGTCCGGGTACGTGACCACGCCGGCCTCGTTCCGCAGGCCCGGCAACGTTCCGGTCTTGCCGACGACGGTGATCTCGTCGTCGAAGCCACTGGCGAGGCGGTGTTCCCACGCCTGGTGCGACATCCAGGCGCGTACCAGGGCGGCTGCTTCCGGTGGATCCACCTGGTCGCGCCACACCGCGGTGAGCAACTGGACCGTCTCCCGGGCCGTCGACCGGCAGGTGCGCGTCGGGTCGAGGGCCCGGAGCGTCCTCAGCCGTGCTGGATCGACGCCGTCGAGCGCCGACTCGTCGTCGGTGTAGCCGAGGCCGAGATCCTCGCCGACACTGCGGATGATCGCGGCGCAGTCCTCCGGGATCGCGGTCTGAGTGAGGCCGAGCTCCTCGGTCAGGAGATCCAGACTTTTCGCTCCGAGCCGAGCTATCAGCACGTCGGTCGCGGCGTTGTCGCTGAGCGAGAGCATCAGCACGGCCAGGTCCCGAATGGGCAGCGTGACCGGGCCACTGAGCACGCCGAGGCCGCTCGGCGACGGGGTGAGCTCGGCGGGCCGCAGGGTGATCCGCTCGTCGAGGCCGATCCGGCCGCGCGCCGCCTGGCGGGCGAGCTCCACGGCGACGGCGATCTTCAGCACCGACGCGAGCACCACCGGCTCGTCGGCCGCGACGCCGACCTCCTGCCCGGAGGACAGCGAGCGCGCGTGCAGCCAGATCCGCACACCGGCGGCTGCCGCCGCGGCCCGGATGTCTTGCGCCACCTTGTCCGCGCCGGTGGTCATCGAACCTCGCTCGTGGTCTCGCGCAGCGCCAGCCGGCCACCGAAGTCGAGAGCGTCCAGTCCCAGGGATTCGTCGTACAGGAACCGTCCGCGCACCCCTGCGAACTGCCCTTGCAGCCCGACGATGTGGCGGTCGCTCTCGCCGACCGCAACGCCGACCGGCACTGCGAACACCTCGTCGGTCAGGTCCCGCTCACCGGTCCGCGGATCGCGTGGCGCGACCCGAATGGTGAGCGCCAGCGAGTGGTCGTCCGGAGCGACGTCGATCACCAGTTCCTCGGTGGCGTACCGGCCGCTCAGCGCCTGCGACTCCTCGGCGGTGAACGGACGCGTCCGGGGCGGCGCGTAGTCGACGCCCAGGAGTTCCTGGACGATTTTCCGGCGGAGCCTGCTCACCAGCCGCGGGCCGAAGGTGCCGCTATTGGTGAGGATGCAGAGCGCGAAGTCGTGCGCCGGCGCGATGTCGAGGCGGGCCACCTGGCCGGTCGCGACGCCGGAATGCCCAGCGAACGCAGTACCGCCGACGTCGCGCAGTAGCCAGCCGATACCGGTGGCATCACCCAGTTCGCTCCCCTGCGCCTGCGCCGTGGCGGTCCGCAGGGCGACGCGCGAGTTCGGTGCCAGCACCTCGCGGCCGGCGAGGGCCGCGTCATTCAGATGGAACCGGGCCCAGGCGAGCAGGTCCGCCGAGGTTCCGGACAGACCGCCGGCGGACCTGGCGTACGCCGGGACAGGCCAGGGCCCGACCACAACGTCTGTGCCCTCGCGCAGTTCGTGTCCCACCGCGAACCGCCGGGTCATCACGTCACCGGCGTCAGCGAAGGTGTTCCGGAGCGCCAGCGGCTCCAGCAGCAGGTCACGGACGGTGCCGGCGTAGTCGGTCCCGGTGACCTTCTCGACCAGCCGTCCCGCCACGATGTAGGCGGCGTTGTTGTAGCTGACGACAGTGCCTGGCGGAGTCAGCTGCGGCGCCCGGCCGAGCGCCTCGAGGAACCCGGACGCGGCGGTCTCCGCAGAGACAGCCCGGTACGGGACGTCGCCGGTCCACCCTGCCGTATGGTTGAGCAGATGCAGCACACGTACGTCGGCATCCCGGAGCGAGAGCTCTGGCAAGTACCGGCGTATCGGAGCGTCGAGCTCGACCTGACCGCGGTCGACCAGGTGCATCACTAGGGTGGCCGTGAACGTCTTGGTGACCGAGGCCCAGTGGAAGACGGTCGACTCGTTGACCTCCAGCGGGTTGTCCACGCTGGTGATGCCGCGGAACACGTGCTGCTCACGGTCGCCGTAGCGCACCCCGACCGCGAGGCCAGGGACTGCCAGGTCGCGCAACTCCTCGTCGACCCAGGTCTCGAGGCCGGCATGGACGGACTCGCCGGTCTCGTGCCGAACTGTCATGGGTGCCCTCCGTAGCCGTTGTCCGGGGCTGGTTCGCCGAGCCGGTAGGCAACTGTCCCAAGCGTGCGTTCGCAGTGTCGCGGGCGTTTCCGACGAACTTCCGCCCACAGTTGGTCCGTGTTCACAACTCTTCGCGGATGCGGACCGGGCACGGTGGCCACACCGGAAAGGAGATACCTGTGACCACCCGAAAACTGACCGATCCGTCGTACGCCGATGCTCTCGACCACGCCACCGACCTCGGGGCCACCCACGAGCGCTTCCTGCTGCCGCCGGGGAGAATCTATCTCGACGGGAACTCGCTGGGTGCCCTGCCGGCGGGTGTGCCGGAGCGCGTGGCCCGGGCGATCCGGCACGAATGGGGCGACGGACTGATCGGCTCCTGGCTCGATGCCGGCTGGGCCGGCCTGGCCGACGGCGTCGCGGCGAAGCTGGCCCCGCTGCTCGGCGTCGACCCGGCGGACATCCAACTCGGAGACTCGACGTCGGTCACTCTCTTCAAGACGCTCTACGCGGCCTGCCGGCGCCGGCCGGACCGGCGGACGATTCTGGTGGACCCGACGACCTTCCCGACCGACGGCTACGTCGCCCGTGGGGTTGCAGACGCCCTCGGGCTCGAGCTCCGCTGGTCCGAGCCGGGCGACCCGGCGGCCGCGCTCGACGAACACGTAGCCGTTCTGCTGGTCAACCACGTCGACTTCCGCACCGGCGCGCTCCTCGACCTGCGCGAGACCGCTCGCGCCGCGCACGCCGCCGGCGCGCTGCTACTTGCGGACATCTGCCACTCGGCCGGATCGGTCCCGATGACCCTGCTCGACGACGATGTCGATCTAGCGGTCGGGTGCACCTACAAGTACCTGAACGGAGGGCCCGGCGCCCCAGCGTTCGGCTGGGTGACACCGCGGTTGCACGCGGGGCTCACGCATCCCATCCCCGGATGGTGGGGGCACGCCGAACCGTTCGCCATGTCGCTGGAGTATCAGCCCGCCGCGGGCGCGGCCCGGATGGCATCCGGCACTCCCCCGGTGATCGCGCTGACCGCTCTCGACGCCGCCCTTGACGCCTTCGCCGGCGTGGAGCCGGCGGCGCTGCGGGCCCGATCATTGTCGCTGACCGATTACTTCATCGCATTGGTCGACGACCAGTGCGGCACCTCGGTCGAGGTGGTGACACCGCGGGACGGGCACCGGCGAGGGAGCCAGGTCTCACTGCGGCACCCGGCCGCGTACGGCGTGGTGCAAGCCCTGATCGCACGCGGCGTGGTCGGCGACTTCCGCGCCCCGGACATCGCACGCTTCGGGTTCGCCGCGCTCTACCTCAGCCACCGCGACGTACTGGCCGCGGTGGAGGAGCTGGCCGCGGTATTGCGCACCGATGAGTTCGCACACCCACGATTCGCGGTCCTGCAGGCCATCACCTGATGGCGTCGTCCCCGACCCAGGTACTCAGCCAGTCCACCACTGCAGTGGAGTAGTGCTCGCGGTACGACGGCCGGCCTTCGACAAGGAACAGGTGGCCGGCCTCGGGGTACAGGACCAGCCGGCTGGGCACCCGCCGGGCCCGCAGAGCCGCGTGCCACTGCTGGGCCTGGCCGAGCGGACAGCGCAGGTCGGCCGCGCCGTGCATCACCAGGGTCGGGGTCTCGACGGCACCGACCCGACTCCAAGGCGACATCGCCGCGTAGCCGTCGGGCGCGTCCCAGGGCAGGCCGACGAACTCATCCAACGCCGTTGCCACGCCCACGTCGGAGGTGCCGACCACTCCGCCGAGGTCGCAGACGAGCCCGCCGGCGACGGCGGCCCGGAACCGGCGATCGTGCGCTGTCAGATAGCAGGCCATGTAACCGCCGTAGCTGTAGCCGCTCACCGCGAGCCGACTGGAATCCGCTGACCCGTCGGCGACGAGAGCATCCACGACGGCGTACAGGTCATCGGCATCGGCCAGACCCCAGCGTCCCGCGATGGCATGGCAGAACGCGGCTCCATAGCCGTCGCTCCCGCGTGGGTTGGCGAGCACCACTGTCCACCCGCGGGAAACCAGTTCCTGCTGGTACAGGTGCACCTCGTCGGCACAGCCGTCCCACGAGTTGTGCGGACCACCGTGTACGTCGAGCAGCAGCGGCTGCGGTTGGGTGGCGTCCGGAGAACGCAGCACCCAGCCTTGGATCGTGGCCCCGTCCGGTGCGGTGAACTCCCTTGGCTGCGCCACGACGGGTGGTTTCCGGTCGGCGCACACCACCGCATGGGCGGATCGGCCATCCTCGAGTACGACGAGCTCGCCGTACGACGTGGGCGTACGACGCACCAGCGCCACCGTGCCGCCCGAGGCAGTCAGCCCGGACGCACTCGCCCCCGCGCCGATCTCGACCTCGCGGACGGCGCCGCCGGTGACAGGCACCTCGTACAGCCTCCCGGCGCCGGCGTCGCGTGCGATGAACAGGACGCGGTCTCCGCTGACCACCGGCGCCGCTCCTGGGTAGCCGGGCTCGCCGCGAAGCACATTGCGGTCCAGGGAAGCGGTCAGCGGAACCGATCCTCCTGAGCGGACCGATATCCGCACCAGCTCATGGTTCGCACGAGGGCGGGCCACCACTGCGAGCAGCCCCTCCCCGTCGGGCGTCCAGGTCACCAGCCCGCGGGCGACGACGCCCGGTGCGACCGCGTGCTCCACCAGGTCACCGCTGTCGGACGACGCCAGGAACGCCTCGGTGCGGAAGGTCAGATCCGCATCTCCGGACCCGCCCGCGGTGAACGCCAGCCACCGCCCATCGGGGGACCAGGAGGGGTCGCCACACCAACGGTGTCCCGCGCTGACAGCACGACTCGTCCCCGTCACCGGCTCCAGCACCCGTAGCTCCCTACGAAGGTCGCCAACCAGTCCGGCACCGTCGAACTGGTAGTCGACTCGGTCGGAGACCATCGGCTCGTTCCGCCCCAGCATCTTGCAGACCGTAGTGAAGGCGATCGCTCCGCCGTCCGGACTCCACACCGGCCGGCCTGCGCTCTCCCCCGACCCGACGAGCGTACGCGGCTGGTCCGGCCCGCCGTCGACGTCGAGCAGGCACAGCTGCGCAGGACGCCCGCGCAGGAACGCGACCGAGCGGCCGTTCGGTGCCCACGCCGGCGCCCGGTCGTCCTGGCCGTCGGTCAGCCGGTAGGAGCTGCCGTCGAGACCACGGCACCACAGCGAGCGGACCACCCGGTCGGCGGTGCGGTCGTGACCGCGCAGCACGTACACGATCCGCTGCCCGTCCGGTGACAGCACCGGCTCCTCCGGAACCTCCAGGTTCCACAGGGTTTCCTGCTGGACCGATCCGCTCATCTCGCACTCCTCCGCGCCGGCTGCGCTCGGCATCATCACAGCGAAGCCACCGCGGATGCTCCGTACGTCCGCACCCACCTTCGGCCCGATTGTCGGCGGATCGGACGAGACCCGGGTCGAGGTGCTCGCCTAACGTCCGGTCGGGTGGAGATCATCGAAACCGTCACCCTGCAAGACATCCGTCTGGCCGCGGACCGGATCGCCGGCGCGTGCCTGCGAACGCCGGTGGTCCGGCTGCCTGAGAACGGCCCCGCCGGGGGTGCTTGGCTCAAGCTCGAATCGCTGCAACGCACCGGATCGTTCAAGCTCCGCGGCGCGAGCAACGCGCTCGCGCAGCTGGACGAGAATCAGCGCCGCGCGGGGGTGGTCACGCATTCGTCCGGCAATCACGGCCAGGCGGTCGCCTGCGCCGCCGCCTCGCTCGGAGTGGCTGCGACCGTGGTGATGCCGGACGTGGCGTCGCCATGGAAGATCGCCCGCACCCAGGCTTGGGGCGCCGAGGTGGTACTCCGGCCCGCGGCAGAGACGGTCCAACTCGCCCACGAACTGGCCCGCGGCACCGGGGCATGCCTGATACCGCCGTTCGACGACGCCCGCATCATCGCCGGGCAGGGCACAGTCGGGCTGGAGCTGCTGGAGCAGATCCCCGAGCCACCGGCCGTGCTCGTCCCCGTCGGAGGTGGCGCTCTCGTCTCCGGTATCGCGACCGCGGTGAAGCTGACCCTGGCCGGCACTCGTGTCATCGCTGTGGAGCCCGAGCTGGCCGGCGACCTGGCCGAAGGGTTCCGGGCCGGTGAACGGCGGACGTGGTCCACCGATCTGACCGGGCGGACGATCGCCGACGGCGTGCGCTCGAGTGCCGTAGGAATGTTGCCCTGGGCACACATCACGCGGTATGTCGACGCGGTGCTCACCGTGACCGAGGACGGCATCCGCACAGCCGTCCGGCTGCTCGCCGAAGTCGGCAAGCTCGTCGTCGAGCCGAGTGCCGCGGTCACCACCGCGGCGCTGCTCGAGCACCCCGGCCGAATCCCGGCGGGAAGCGTCGCGGTGGTCACCGGAGGCAACGTCGACCTCGACTCGTTCAGCCGGCTGCTGGCTCGGTAACCCGGGCTCAGAGGATGCTGCGGGCTTCCCAGATCTCGGGGAAGAACCGGCGGGTGGTCGTCGACCGGAGGTACTCGACGCCCGAGGACCTGCCGGTACCCGGCTTCGCCCCGATCTGGCGTTCCACGGCCAGCACGTGCCGGGACCGCCAGAGCGCGAACAACTCGTCGAAGTCGGCCAGCGTCTCGGCGAAGTCACCGAGCTCCGGGTCGACGGGGTCGCGCAGCAGCTCGACCATCGACTGCCCGGTGGTCGCCACCGCATCCAGGAACGTCTGCCGCAGCGTCGGCTGCTCCAGACGCCGGGACAGCCGGCCGCGCTCGTCGTCGCTCAGCCACGGCGAGGCGACGTACCCACGATCAGGCAACCCGGCCGTGAACTCGATCTCCCGGAACTGCGCGGACTGGAATCCGCTGCCGCTCTCCAGGGCGTCGCGGAACTCCAGGTACCCGCGCGGCGTCATCGTGTCCAGCACGTCCCACTGCGCGATCATCGAGCGCACGATCCAGTTGATCCGGCGTACCGGCACCATCGCCACCCGGTAGGACCGCCGGCCGGCCAGGGACACCGCGTGATCGAGCTCGTGCAGCAGCAGCTTGAACCAGAGCTCGTGCGACTGGTGGATGACCACGAAGAGCAGGCGGTCGTGGGCTTCGCCGGGCTCCTGCAAGGCGAGCAGGGCGTCCACGTTGAGGAACGAAGCATAGGTGGTCGCTCCGGCCGGGGCGACCGGGCAACCGGCTGCGGTCGAGTACGGCCGGACGCCGTCGTCCGAAGGGGCTGATCGGGTCACACGGGTCTCCTGGTCAAGGTGATTGGTTCGGACTGCGGATACCAGCAGGCGACAGCGCCGTCGCCGTCGTGCTGGGCCAGGGCGGGACCGTCGGTCCGGCAACGATCGGTCGCGACCCGGCAGCGATCCGCGAAAGCACAACCGGCTACAACCGCGCCGGAGTCGGGTGGCGCGCCGTCGATCACCGCCAACGGCGCGGTGCGGTCCGCATCGAGCTGCGGCACCGCGGAGAACAGCGCCCGGGTATAGGGGTGCCGGGCGTCCTCGAGGGCCCGAGCGGGCAGTTCCTCGACGACGCGGCCGGCGTACATCACCAAGAGGCGGTCGCAGATCTGCTCGACCACGGCGAGATCGTGCGAGATCAGCAGGATCGCGGTGCCGTGTTCGTCGCGGATCTCCTGGAACAAGTGCAGGATCTGCTGCTGCACGGTCGCGTCCAGCGCGGTCGTCGGCTCGTCCGCGATGACCAGCCGGGGCGTACCCATCAGCCCCATGCCGATCATGGCGCGCTGACGCATCCCGCCGGAGAGCTCGTGCGGATACTGGCGGGCGCGGAGGCCCGGCCGCGGCAGCCGGACCGAGCCGAGCCGTTCGACGGCCAGCGCCATCGCGTCCCGCCGGTTGGCGCCCGCGTGTACCTCGGCCACCTCGGCCAACTGCCGGCCGACCAGCTTGGACGGGTTCAGCGAGGACATCGGATCCTGGAAGACCAGCGCCATCGTGGTCCCGAGAAGCGTCCGGTGGCCGCTCCGCCTGCCGGTCAGCAGCGACTCACCCAGGAAGTCCAGCCGCGCGGCGGAGGCCGCGACCGGCGCCTCGAGCAACTGGGCCGTCGCCATCGCCGTGAGGCTCTTGCCGCTGCCCGACTCGCCGACGAGCCCGACGATCTCGCCCGGGCGGATGCTGAAGGTAACGTCCTGCACCGGAGTCACCCAGCCGGCCGGCCCCGGGATCCGGACGCGGAGACTCTCCACCACCAGGACCTCCTCGCCAGCGGCGGCGGTAGGCTGCCGGCCCGCGAGCGCGTCGGCGGCGGCGGTGTCGCCGGCGGTGTCCCGGTGCGGGCGGGCCACGTTCCCACCGAGCACCTTGGCCGCCATCTCGCCGAAGATGCTGAATCCGAGGCCGGCCAGTACGACGGCGACGCCCGGCGCCAGCGCCGCGGCCGGTTGCGTGTAGATCTTGTTCAGACCTTCGTTCAGCAGCCGGCCCCAGTCGTACGACGGAGCTTGGACGCCGATCCCCAGGAAGGACAGACCGGAGAACGTCAGCAATGCGCCGCCGGCACTGATCGTCGCGTTCACCACGAGCGGCTCGGCGATATTCGGCAGGATGTGCCGGAACAGCAGCCGCAGCCGCCCCGCGCCGGCGAGGCGCGCGGCCGCCACGTAGTCCCGGCCGGCCACGGACGCCGCGAGCGTGTGGGTCAACCGGCCGAACGAGGGAGCCATGGCGAGGCCGATCGCCAGGACCGCGCCCCGCACACCGACGCCGAAGACCACCGCGAAGAACAGCACCAGCAGCAAACCCGGGAAAGCCACCGCCAGGTTGATCGCCGCGATCACCGCCCGCCCACCGCGCCGGCCGAGCACCGACGGCGCGGCACCCAGCACAATCCCGAGGGTCAGCCCGATCACCGTCGCCAGGAGCGTGAGGCTGATCGAGAGCCGGGAGGCGACCAGCACCCGCGCGAGGACATCCCGCCCGAGCGCGTCGGTACCCAGCAGGTGCACGCCCGCCGTACCGTGCACGTCGATTCTGGTCGCCGCGTCGCCCCAGACCATCGGCGCCAGCAGGGCGAGCACCACGAAGGCCAGGATCAGGCCGGCCCCGGTCGCTCCCAGCGGCGTCCGCAGGACCGTCGCCCAAGGTCCACGTACTGTGCGCGCCGCGGACCGCCGCCGGCGTCGGAAGTCAGAGGTCATCTCAGGCCGTCCTGATCGTCGAGCGCGGGTCGAGTACCGCCAGCAGAACGTCCACCACGAGGTTGGCCAGCAGCACGCCGACGCCGTACACCAGGACCACCGCCTGGACCACCGGGTAGTCCTTGTTCAGAATCGACTGGACGATGGTGCTGCCGAGGCCGGGCCAGGCGAAGACGTTCTCGACGAGCACACTGCCGGCGATCAGGCCCATCAGCAGCAGCCCGCCGAGCGTCAGCGTCGCTGTCAGCGCGTTCGGCAGCGCGTGCCGCAGATAGATCAGCCGGTCCGGCAACCGCTTGGCCCGAGCGGTCCGGATGTAGTCCTGGTCGAGTACGGCGTTCACCTCGACCCGGACGATCCGGGCGAGCGCGCCCGCAGGCCCCAGGCTCAGCGCCACCACCGGCAACACGTACGAGGACAAGCCGGCGTGCCCAGCGACAGGCGCCCAGCCGAGCCGGACGGCGAAGACATAAACCAGCCCGACCGCCAGCAGGAACTCCGGGACGGCCGCAGCCAGCGAGGTCACGCTGGCGAATCCGAGATCAAGACCGCGCCGCCGGCCGCCGCGGGTGCGGACCGCGGCGACGAGGCCGAGCGGAATCGCGATCGCGATCACCAGGACGAAGCTGATCGCCGCGATCTGGACAGTGGCCGGCAACCGGTCCCGGACCGTGCTGCTGACCGGGTTCCCGGTCAGCAGCGACCGGCCCAGATCACCGTGTACGAGCCGGCCGAGGTAGTCCAGGTACTGCCGCCAGAGGGGATCGTCGAGGCCGAGTTCGTGCCGCCGCGATTCGACCAGCGAAGCGGGCGCGTCGAGGCCTAGCGAGGACCGCACCGGATCACCGGGAATCAGATGGATCATCAGGAACGCCGCGGTGACCAGGACCGCGAGCGAGGCGAGCAGCCGCCCTGTCCGCCTGGAGACGAAGTACAGCCACGGGTGCGCTCGCAGACTCCAGGTCCGCGCAACGGGCCGTCTTGTCTGGATCGTCGCCATCAGAGGACCGCCCCGGCCACCCAGTGACATGCAGCCTGGTGCAGCCGCTGCGCGGCGTCCACCAGCGGATCGTCCTCGACACAGCGACGACCGGCCGGACCGAGCTCGGCGTACCGCCCGCACCGGGCAACGAAGCCACAGCCTGCCGTACTCTGCTCATCCGGCCCATCCGGTGCGGCCGGTGCGGCCGGTGCGGCCGGTGCGGCCGTCCGTGGTGCACCGAGCCGCGGTACCGAGGCCAGGAGTGCCTGGGTGTAGGGGTGTTGGGGTGAGCCGACGAGGTCCTCGGTCGGGGCGAGTTCGACGATCTTGCCGCGGTACATGACGCCGATCGCGTCGCTGATGTAACGGACCACCGCGAAGTCGTGGGAGATGAATAGCATCGAGAAGCCCAGCGCCCGCTGGACCTCCCGGACGACGTTCAGCACCGTGCCCTGGACCGAGACGTCCAGCGCGCTGGTGATCTCGTCGGCAATGACAACCGAAGGCTCGGCCGCGAGCGCCCGGGCGAGCGCGATCCGCTGCTTCTGCCCGCCGGAGAAGGCCGCCGGACGATGGAGCGCCCGGGCCGGGTCGATGCCGACCAGCCCCAGCAGCTCGGCGACCTTCGCGGTCCGGGCCGCCCGGGACAGCCGGCGGACCATCGGCTCGCCGACCGACTCGCCGATCGTCATCCGCGGGTCGAGCGACGACGACGGTTCCTGGAACACCATCTGAATCGGGCGCGGGCCACGACCGGAGCGCAGCGCATCCCTGCCGTCGAGCCGTACCGATCCCCGCGTCAGCGGGACCAGGCCGACGATCGCCCGGGCGAGCGTCGACTTTCCCGACCCACTTTCACCGACGAGCCCGATCACCGCGCCGGCGGGGACCGCCAGGTTCGCACCCGCCACCGCCACTGTCCGGTCGGCCCCGTGCCCGAAGGTCACGTCAGCGTCGACCACTTCCAGCCTGCTCACGCCGCGCACTCCCCCTGTCGATGTCCGGTTCGTCTCCCGCGTCTGCGGGGCTCACAGCATCCGTTGCCGCCGGTGGCGATTCCCTGTCGGATCACAACATCTAGCGCGCCCGACCCTGTTCGATCCGACCAATCGCTCCGCGCTGACCGTTCATCAGAGCGAGGATCCGCAGCTCGACCATCGTGGCGAAGCGGACCTCGGAGTCGCCGAAGTCGAGCCCACTGACCTCGGTGACCCGGCGCAGCCGGTACCGGAAAGTGTTCGCGTGCACGTGGACCGCGGCGGCCGCCGCGTAGACGTCGCCGAACGCCTCGAGCCAGGCGCGCAGGGTGTCTAGCAGGCAGGAGTCGCGGGCCTCGTCGTGTGCGATCAGCGCGGCCAGACCCCGCGAGGCCTGCCAGTGCTGGTGGGCGGCCAGGCCGGAAGCGTCCAGTAGGAGCGCCTGGACGGCGACGTCGGAGGCACGAGCGGTCCGCCCCGCGACCTGCCCGCTGCGAATCACCCGTAGCGCCCGGACCGCGTCGCCAGCGGCGAGCGAGACCTCCTCGGGCCGGTCCGCGATCCTGCCGATGCCGACCATCATCAGGTCGGAGTTCGACAACCGGGCCAGGAATTCCTCGGCGACGTCCACCACTCGGCGCTCGGCCGTGTCGCCGGCCCCGCGCACCCGCAGTACGCCGTACAGGATGCCACCGATCAGCGCCGTCGCCGAGCTCGGCTGGACGGCGGCCAAGTGCACCGACAGCGCCGCGCGTGCCTTCTGCAGAACAGTTTCCTGACCGAGCGCGTCACCGAGGTCCGCGAGTCCGAAGGCGAGGACGCAGGACGAACCGCCGGCCAGCCCGAGACGCTCGGCGGCCTCGCGGGCCCGGGGACCGCCCTCGATCAAGGTGGCGACCAGGTCGGTCCGCAACCGGCGTTCGACGTCGGCTCCGGCGCGGTGCCGCAGCAACTGCAGCGCGACCAGCTTCGAGGAGTCCATGAACGCCCGCATCCGGTCCGGTCCGAGCGGCTCGGTGACCGCGGCCCACATCGAGCCGAGCACCTCGTCGCCGGCGCACACCCGGACCGCGACCCTGGACAGGTCACCCTCGTGGAACGCTTCGACATAGATCGGCTCGGCGCTGCTGTAGACCCGGCGGAAGACGCCACGTACGGCGAGCTCGCGGGTGTACCGCTCCGGGACCCGGCGGCCGAGGATGCCTTCCTTGCGCGAGTCGTCGGCCTGATCCTGGTTGGCGGAGAACGCCAGTACGTTCGAGTTCAGGTCCTCGATCGTCACCGGTGCGTCGAGCAGCGCGGACACCGCCGTCGCCAGCGTGAAGAGGTCACCCTGCGAGTCGCCGGGCAACACCGCGGCATCCGCGGCGAGATCGTCGACGGTCAGCATCGAGCGGAGCAGGACCACGATGTGCGCCCAGGATGCGCCCCGGGCGAGGCCGACCAGCACCACTCCGGAGTCTTCGATCGCCTGCCGTCCGGCGTCGTCGAGATCCACCGGAAGCCGTGCCATCACGCAGGTCGCGCCCCCTTGCGCCATGGCCAGCACCAGGTCGCGCACGGCCGCCGGTCCGGAGACGCCGACGGCCAGCACGATCGCCCGCTCCAGTACCTCCGGCGGCGCGTCCGGGTCGTGGATCACCACTCGGTCCATGCCGGCGTCGGCCCTGACCCGGCCCGCGATGACCTCGAGCAGAGTGCTCCCGAGGTAATCGATCACGCGGCCGAGAGTCGGGCCGCCGCTCTCCTCAGCGACAAACATTCCCGGATGCTAATCCGAAGTCAGGGATCGCATTAGGCGCTGGCGACCAAAACCCTGCCAGATTCTCGTCCGTTCCGACCAATACGACTCACTGCGGGGTGAGCGTGTTGGTCCAGGTCGTGACCTCGGCCAGGATCCGCGGGTCCGGCTCACGCCCGATGCCGACGGCCGCGGGAACCGGCAGCCCGCCGTCGACGAGCACGAACGGTTCGGTGATGTCCTCGGCGTAGTAGCGCGACGAGGCGGAGGTGTCGCCGGGTAGCGTGAAACCCGGCAGAGCGGCGAGGGCGACGTTGGCGGCGCGTCCGAGACCGGTCTCCAGCATGCCACCGCACCAGACCGGCACACCGTGCGCGCGGCAGAGGTCGTGGATCCGGCGGGCCTCCAGGTAGCCACCGACCCGGCCAGGCTTGATGTTGACGACCTGAGCGGCCCCGAGTGCGATCGCATCGGCCGCGTCCTTCGCCGACTCGATCGATTCGTCGAGGCAGATCGGGGTACGCATCCGCTGCGCCAGCAGGGCGTGGTGGCGCAGGTCGTCGTGTGCCAGCGGCTGCTCGATGAGCAGCAGTCCGAAGTCGTCAAGCTTCGCCAGGTGGGTCGCGTCTCCCAGCGTGTACGCGGCATTGGCGTCCACCTGGAGGAGGACATCGTCACCGAACCGCTCGCGGACCGCGCGGACCGGCGCGATGTCCCAGCCTGGTTCGATCTTCAGCTTGATGCGCACATACCCCTCGGCCAGGTAACCGTCGACCGCGTCGAGCAGCTCCGGGACAGAGTCCATGATGCCGACCGACACACCGGCCGGCACGTGCTCGCGGACGGCGCCGAGGTGCTGGCCGAGCGGCTGGGCGGCGCTGCGCAACTCGGCGTCGAGAACGGCCATCTCGAGTGCGGCCTTCGCCATCCGATGGCCCTTGGCCGGCTCCAGCACCTCCGCGACCTGGTCGGCCCGTACATCGCCGGCCGCGAAAAGCCACGGAACCAGGAACCGGGTCATCACGTCGACCGAACCATCGACGTACTCCGAGGAGTAGAGCGGGTCGGCGCTCGACACGCATTCTCCCCAGCCCTCACCATCCGGCCCGGTGACCTTGACCAGCAGGATGTCGCGACTCACCTCCACCCCGAACGATGTACGGAACGGCGCGACCAGGGGCAGGGCGACCCGGCGCAGCTCGAAGCTCTCGATCTTCACAGTGCATTCCTCTCGAAGTGGTACGACCCGTTCGGGGACAGCCCCACGAACCGGGCCCGGGATCCGATCAGGTCGGCGAGCGCCGCGCGCAGCGCGAGCCGCCACGCGAAGGCGGCGTGGGGGTCGTGACGGCGCAGCGCCTCGATGTCCGGCGGGGTCTCCACGACGACGTACGGCGCACTTCGGCGGTCATCCGCGGCGGCCAGCACCGGCCCTCCCTCGGCGGCGCCCACCGCGCACAGGCCGGACCGGTCGTCCAGCGCGGGCGAGGCCCCGCCGACGTCATCGGGTATCTCACCGAGGGCAGCTCGGACCCGCTCGGAGCCGAGGTCCCAGGCCGCCAGCAGCCGGTCGCTACCCTGGCCGGCGTTGATCAAGTCGCCGACCTCGCCGTAGAAGTCGACGTAGTACTCCGCCGGCCGGGCGCCGAGCTTGGACAGGTTGAAGTGTGCGTTGCGCCGTACCACCGGGTCGAACGTCCAGGTGATCGTTCGTACACCGGCCTTGAGCGCCCACGCGCGCTGATGCAGCTTCAACGCGTACCCGGCGCCGCGGCCCTGCGCTTTCTCGGCGACCCCGGTGATGTGCGAGTGCAGGTAGCGCTCGTCGGGCGGTCCGAAGTACCCGACCGAGGTGGCCACCAGTTCTTCGCCGACGTACGCTCCGGCCGCGTAGTTGCCGGCGTGGGTGAGCGCCCGCAGGTGCTCGACCGGCATCTGCTGCGAACCGTCGGTCGGCTTCCAGATGCCATCGAGCAACCGGGACGCGGCGTCGAACTCCGCGACGGTCTCCAGCAACCGGAGCTCGACGCCCGCGTCCGCGGCCACCTGGTGTACCCGTTCACGAGCGAGGGCAAGATCGACAGGATCGACGGGATGGTCCAGTGGTGTGGTCACCCTTCGATCGTCGCGTCGCGAGCCGCTCCGGTTCTCGTCGCTACGACCGACTCTCGCGGCGACCTTCGTCGACGGCTACGAAGCCGCCAGTATCCGAGCCACCAATCCGGACAGCATCCGCGCCCGCGGCTCCATCGTCGAGGCCAGTACATGCTCCCCCGGCGCATGCGGATTTCCGCCGACCGCGCCCAGACCATCGAGCGTCGGGGTGCCGGCGCCCGCGGTCAGATTGCCGTCGCTCGCACCACCTACTCGGGCCGACGCCGGTTCCGGGAGGCCAAGGTCGCGGCAGACCGCCGTGGCCATCCGGTACAGCGCGGCCGAGAACTCCGGTTCCATCGGCGGGTGCCGGAGTCCGCCGTCGAGCGTGAGCTGGGCACCGTTCAGGTGTGGGGTGAGCGCCCGGAGGCCTGCGTTCACTCGCTCGAACTCGGCCATCGACGGAACCCGGCAGTCGATGGTCACCGTCCCGGTCGCCGGCACCGTGTTCGTGGTGGTTCCGGCGGCCATCACCCCGGGCGTCACGGTGGCTCCATCCGGTCCCCGGTCGAGGCCGATCAGCGCGAGCACCTGAGCGGCGAGTTCCACGGCGGCGTTCACCCCGTTCCATGGTTCCAGCCCGGCGTGCGCCGCCCGCCCGTGTGCGGTCAGCACATACATCGCGACACCCTTGCGGGCGGTCTTCAGTGCACCACCGTCGGCACTTCCTTCGAGGACCAAGGCAGCCCGGGCCCGACAGGCCTCGTCCTCGATCAGGGTGCGCGAGCTCGGAGCGCCCAGCTCCTCGTCCCCGGTCACCAAGACCGTCACCGGCGCACCGGCCGCCACCCAGCCACCGGCGGCGACGGCGTGGAACAGCTGCACCAAGCCGGCCTTCATGTCGAAGCAGCCGGGACCTTCGATCCGGTCCCCGTCGAATCGCCACGGGTGCCGCTCCAGACTGCCCAGCGGCCAGACCGTGTCGTGGTGCCCGAGAAGCAGCACACCCGGGCCGTCACCGAACCGCCAGCGCAGATGGGTGCGTCCGTCCAGCACGATCGCCTCGGGGTCGGCACCGAGCAGCCGGCTGCCGACATCGGCGACGACCTCCGCGCTGTGCGCCACCGCGGTCAGATCCGCCGACGGTGATTCGCACTCGACCAGGCGGCGCAGGTCGGCGACCATCCGATCGGTGTCCAGCGCGCTCACGACTGCTCCGTCCCGAAAGAAGCGCGGAACAGCCGGAGCACGTTGCCGCCGAGAACAGCGCGGACGCCGTCCGGATCCCAGCCGCGGCCGACCATCAGCTCGGTCACCAGCGGCAGCCCCGCCGGTCCCTCCAGGCCGTCGAGATAACGCACCGGCGATCCCAGCACACGGGCGCCCGCGGCCTCGCACCACGCCGGCTTGGTCTCGGCGTACACCTCTTTGATGAAGTCCGGCCCGAGTCCGACGCTGTCCACACCGATCAGCGAGACGACATGCTCGATGTGGTCGACCAGTACGTCCAGCGTCGCATTCGACTCGGCGAGGAACGGCGCGAAGAAGTTCACGCAGACGAGTCCACCGGTCGCGCCGATGCCCTTGATCTGCTCGTCGGTCAGGTTGCGATGGTGATCGCGTAAGGCCCGAGCGGACGAGTGCGTGGCGATCACCGGGCGGTTGGCGATCTCCAGTACGTGCCCGACCCCGGCCACGCCGAGATGACTGACATCGACGAGGACGCCCAGCTCCTCCAGCAGTTCCAGCGCCGCGACGCCTTTCGACGTCAGCCGGCCGCCGGTGGCGTCCTCGGCGCTACCGTCCGCCAGTGCGGTCCTGCCGAAGTGCGCGAACGACGCGATCCGGACACCGAGCGCCTGCAACGTACGGAACAGCTCCACGTCCTCGCCGATCCCCGGCGCACTCTCCAACGCGAGTACCAGGGCGATCCGGCCCGACGAGAGGGCGTTGTCGATCTCCGCTCCCGTGACACACAGTGCGGCGTCCCGCGGGTTCTCCGCGGCCACGCGGGGCGCGCATTCGATCATGCGGAGGGTCTGCCGCAGTGCTCCCTCCGGCCGGAACACGTCGTCCACGAACACCGGCAGTACCTGAATATCGACCCCACCGAGACGCAGCTGGGGAAGCCAGACCTGCCGGAAATAGCTGCCCCACTCGTCCGGCCGCCGAGCCACCACCGCGCACAGCAGGTCGTTGTGCGTATCCGCCACCACGGCGGTCGCATGCAGCTCTCGCCAGTCATCTGTCATCGCCACTCCCGGTCTCGTGTTCGTCGCGGACGCCATCGTCGCGCTACCCCGCGGCGGACACTCTGATGACTCCGACGAAAGCCCGCCGCGATCCTGAGTCGATCCGACAAGAGCGGCGCCCACGCGTCCGGAATCATGGCCGTATGTCCCTCGACGATGCCCTCACCCCCTGGCTCGAACACGCGCTCACCGAGACCGCAGCTCCCGGCATCGCCGTCGGGGTCGTGTTCGGTGACGAGACCGTCGTGCGCTGCCACGGGGTCGCAGACACCGCGCGCCGGCACCCGGTGACCACCGAGACGCTGTTCCAGATCGCGTCCGCGACGAAACCGTTCACTGCGACCGCCGTACTGCGCCTGCACGAACAGGGACTGCTCGACCTGGACGCGCCCGTGGTCCAGTACCTCCCCGACCTGCGCCTCGGCGACCCGGACGCTACCGCGTACGTCACCACTCGTCACCTGCTCACCCACACCGCGGGCTTCGAGGGCGACGACTCGCCGGTCCGCGACTGGGGCGCGGACGCCCTGGAGGCCTCGCTCCCCGAGTTCGCGGAGTTGCCGCAGGTGTTCCCGCCCGGGCAGGCGATGTCCTACAGCAATGCCGGCTTCCGGCTGCTCGGCATCCTCGCCCAGCGCCTTTCCGGTACGCCGTACGACGAACTCGTCCGCGACACCGTACTCCGGCCGCTCGGGATGTCCGCCAGCGTCTTCCTGCCCTGGGAGGCGCTAGGACGCGACGTCGCGCTCGGCCACGGCACCGACGGCGCGCTCTGGCCCTACGCGCAATGGCGCACCGAACTCCCGGAGGGCGGACTGCTCTCCACGATCGACGACATGATGATCTGGGCCCGCTATCAGCTGCACGGCAGCCCCGGGGGCACCCCGGTGCTCAGCGACCGCCTCCGCGTCGCGGCCCAGCAGCAGGCCGGCGTCGCCTCCCCGCCACTCGCCGGTGTCGGGCTGCCGTGGTTGCTCAGCAAACGTCACGGCGCCGGGATCGTCAGCCACGGCGGGAACCTGTCCAATGTCACCGTGTCGACGTTCGACCTCGTGCCGGACCATGCCCTCGCGGTCTGTGTACTTGCCAACGCACGCGCCGGCAAGGGCCTGGGCGATCGGGTGCTGAGGTGGTGCCTGGAGCACCTCGCCGAGCTGCCGGCCTCACCCTGCCTCACGCCGGTACAACTCACCCGCGCCGCAGCGGCCGAATTCGAAGGCACTTACGAGCTCGGCCTGGGCATGTTCCTGGTCGAACCCGGGCCCACCGGCCTGCGAGTGCTGATCCGTCCCCGGGAAGACCTGACCGAACCGCACGACGAATTCCCGCCGGTCGACCTCGTGTACCTGGGTCAGGACCGGTTCGGCGCCACCTCGAACCCCGGCGAGGTCTTCTGCACGTTCGCCCGCGACACTACGGACGCACCGGAGATCCTGCACATGATGGGCCGCGCCGCCTTCCGTCGCCCCAGCTGACCCACTGCCTGCCCAATTGGTTGCCGAGGACACCGACTGGCCGACCGCGAATTGGCCACGGGCACCACGCGGAAGGCTTGCGCGAAGGTGCGGAGCAGTTCGTACTCGAGGTTCCTTCGGGTCGTCGCGGGTGGTGACGTAGGCAATCAGCGGCTTGTAGGTCGAGGCCCACTCGTAGACCGGGTAAAGCGGTCATCGGCGCCTTGAGCCAGATGCCACAGGCAGTGCACGTGCTGCTTGATCCGGCCGCGGATGCCCTCCCGGCCGGCCGCCTTCCCGATGTACCTGATCGACGACGCCCCGCCGGGGTAGGCGTAGAAGTGGCCCGGTGTGACGAACAGGTAGACGCCACGGTCTTCGGGCAGTGCTTTTCCCGCGTCTGCATCGTCGGGGTCGACCACTGCACAGAACCGCTCCTGGCCGACGCAAGAGCGCAGAACCATTTCATTGAGAAGATAGACACCTGCGTCGCGCAGCGCCGGCCCGATCGGCTGGATGGCAGCTGCTGCCGCCGCGGTGTCAGCGTCGTCGTTGAGACCTTCCGCAAGATCAGCGAACAAGGCTTCGTCATTGTGGTCGTCGTCGATCATGACCGACAGGATCGCGGCAGCCACCGACAAGAGTTCCCCGTCCCGCAGGATCGAACGGCACGTATGGCCGTATCTGGCGGCGGTCTTCGCCGACTACGGCAGCTCGCGCCCGCACGCTGCGCCGGCCGCAGGCCCGGTACCCACCCGAGCGTCAGCCCTGCGCTATCTCGGCCTCTTCGGCTTGATCAGCTGTCTCGGCGGCATGGCCATCCTCATAAGGCTCGTGACGATCCAACCGTGGAGTGGCATCGTCGCCATTGGTGCCGTCGCCGCCCACTCGGTCCTCGCAGTGATCGTCGTCATCCGGGCTATGCGCCGCAGTACCGAGCCATCGCACTGGCTTCACGAGCACGGATTCACCGACGACGAAATCGGTGTCGTCGAGAAGGAGCGTGCGCTGTCTCGTCTCGTCAACTCGGGCATGTACATCGGCTGGGCAGTGACTGTCGTCGTACCGCTGCAACTCCTCGCCAGCGACGAACCCGGCTCGGTACTGCCGTCGATACTGCTCGGCGCCGCGTTGATCTCGCCGTTCATCTACCTCGGGGAGGAGCTGAACGGGAGGCTACGAATCGCCGCCCGACTCGAGCACCATTTGAAAGCAGCCTGCCATCCGGAGTCCGCCGCAGCGCCGTACGGAGTGACGTTTCGTGGCATGCCTGATACCTCTCTAACCAACCTGGCACAACTCGGCCTGCCTCGCGACCGCGCAACATTGATCGCAGCCCTGCCCTTGCTCCAGAAGCACCTCCGCCGCCGCCCTCGCCGATGGCGAGGCCTCGACCAGACCGTCGTACTCGATGCCGCGCAACCGATGTTCGACGATCTCGCGGCACTAGGGGGTGTCTGACAATTCCGGTCTGATCAGCGAGATTCGGCTGAGCTGGCAATCCGGAGGTGCGCCGATCGGCTGGGGGGACTGGGCAGTGGCTACGAACGGCGGGCCAGTAGATGGGTGTCGAGGAAGCCCCGATCAGAGGATGGATCGTGGAGCAGCCGGGCGAAGGGATCGAGCCCAGCATCGCCCAGCAGTTCGGCGAGGCGATCCACCGGCCAGCTGTAGGCGGGCGCCACCTTGTGGTCGAACTGGACCGGTACTTGTCCGTCGGTCCCGAAGAAGGAGACCAGGAGCAGACCGTTCGGTGCCAGCACGCGTACCTGTTCGGCGAGCAGCTCCGGTAGTTCCCCCGGAGGGGTGTGAATCATTGAGTAGTGGGCCAGCACGCCGCCAAGCGTGGCGTCCTCGATCGGCAGGGATTCCATCCGCGCCTCTTGGAAACGCAGCGCCGGATGGGCCTGCCGGGCGTGGTCGACCATACCGGGGGCAAGGTCTAGTCCGAAGGCGTCCAGGCCGAGTTCGTGCAGCATGGCTGTCAGATGTCCGGGCCCGCACCCGACGTCCGCTGTCCGCAGGTTGCCCGTCGCGCGCACCAGTTCGGCGAAGGTGCCGATCATGGCCCGGGAGAAAGGCTGTGTTTCCAGCCGGTTTGCGAACAGCGATGCGTACAGCTCGACGACACTGTCGTAGGCCGTCCTGGTCTCGTCCTGATGCGCCACGGGCAGGACTCTATAGCCGGTCCGATAATTGATCTTGTGGCAGGTCGAGGTGAGTTGACGGATGCGGCATGGAGGCGGACAGAGCCCCTTTTGCCTCAGGTGGACGGACGGGGCCGTCCGTGGCGTGATCACCGGCAGGTGGTCAACGGGGTGCTGTGGCGGCCTTCGGCAGCAGGCAACCCTGATGAATCGCCCAGCCAAGCACGCCGCCAAACCCCTGGCAGACCTCATGGAGCAGTGGCGCAAGCGCGCAGAACTGGCCATCGGCCGCGACGCGCTTGCCAGCATCGAAGGCACGCTCCAACAGGCCGGCGGCCGTCACCTCGGCGCTGCTGACCTGAGTCCAGAAACCATCGAGGCGTACGGCGCGGCCACCGTTCTGACACTGCAATCCAAGCACGCGACCTGGACCCGCTGGAACCTCCTCGCCGAAGCTGCCCGGCAAACACGGCTGCTCCGACTCAGCTCAGCCACCGAGCGCACGACCGTACTCGAAAGAATCATCCACTCCGCCGAGCAGTACTCCATCAATCTGACGGCCCCAGAACTCATCCCGACACCCTTGACGCGTTCGATACAAGAGGAGGCGGGCAAGGCTTGTCTTACACAATGCCCGGACGGCTCGAGATCGGGCTGGTCGGCCGACTCCGTGACGATCGCGTGCCAAGGCCGCCGATGGACCAAGCCTTGCCCTACGGCGCGGCCTTCTGCCAGCGGCCACGTCGCTCGGATGCCGTCTGTCCGCCTCAGAAGACGCGCTGCATCCACAGGGAACTGATGTACTGACCGTTCTTCCTTGCGTACTCACGAAAGGTCCCTACGTCGGAGAATCCGAACTTTCGATGCAATGTCACCGACGCGTCGTTGGGCAGTGCGATACCAGCGAGCGCAACGTGGACCGGTTCGCCGACCAAGCGATCGAACAAGTCCGTGTAGAGCAGCGTGCCGACGCCTCGACGGCGGGCAGCAGGTGCCAGCGAAATGCTGACCTCCACGGTCTCGCGAAAAGCGTCATAGTCGTCTCGATACGGGCCGCTCGCAGCGAAGCCAAGCACGGACCCACCGAGGCGTGCGACCAGCAGTCGGTGTGGACCGGTCGGCTCGTGTCGCTCGAACCATGATTGTCGCTGAGTCACCGTCGTCGGAGAGGTGCTGAAGTTCGCGATAGAGTTTTCCGCTACTTCGTTGAGGATCTCGACGATTCCTGGCAGATCTTCGATCGTGGCGACGCCAACGCTGACCGCTTGAGCACTAGACACCATCTAATCGTAAGCTCACCGCAGTACCCATATGCGACTCGATCGCATAACGTCATGTCTCATGGCGCTGGTGCTGAACCGTGCGACGAACAGTTCAGCACCCCTGACGGCGGTTGGGCCAGCCGCTTCGTGGCTGGAGTATCCAACCTGGCCACGATTCCGGCACCCCGGACTCGGCGGTATCGCGGAGGTTCTCGAACCCGACCTTGACTTCCTAGTGCTGCAGCAGTAGATCGTGACCTGGTCTGATTTCGCCTTGTGAGCAAGGGGCTCTGGTGCTCGGCGTATCGCTGTGACAGGGTGCGGCCACCGCTTGATCATGCAGTGTTTGTGACGACAACTGAAGATCTGGCGATGGCCGCTGCGCTAAGGGTAGAGGTCGAGAGCTGGAGCAAGGAACTCGACGCGCTGATGCTGCGAGTTGGCGGCTGTTTCGTGCGGCCGGAGGCGCGCCGGACGGCGCGGGATGCGATCGATGGGTTGCTGGCGGATCTGCCGCGGAAGAATTGCTGGAGCTTGGCCGAGTACGCCGGGCACGGCTCCCCGGATCGGTTGCAGCACTTGCTGGGGCGTGCGAGGTGGGACGATGCCGCGGTCCGGGCTGACGTTGCCGGCTACGTGGCAGAGAATCTGACCGTCGGTGTGGACACTGATCTGGTGGCGCTGGTGTTCGATGAGACAGGCGACCAGAAGAAGGGCTCGCGCACGATCGGAGTGCAGCGCCAGTATTCAGGCACCTGCGGCCGGATCGAGAACTGCCAACTCGCGGTGTATGCCACCTTGGCCACTCCGGCCGGGCACGCGTTCGTTGATGTCGAGCTGCACCTGCCCCAATCCTGGACATCTGACCCAGACCGGCTGGCCGAGGCCGGAGTGCCTCAGGAGGTGGGGTTCGCGACCAAGCCACAGTTGGCGCCGCGCATGACCGAGCGGGTCCTGGCCGCTGGGATCCTTCCGGGCTGGATCGCCGCCGACGAGGCCTACGGTGACAACCCCGAGCTTCGGCGCGAGCTGGAAACGCGTTGCATGAACTACGTGATGGCCGTGTCCTGTGACACCCAGGTCCCCACCCCGGCAGGCAAGCTGTCGCGCCGACAGCCTCGTCGAGCAGATCCCACGCAACGGCTGGCAGGTCTTGTCCGCGGGCCGCGGCAGCAAAGGCGAACGGCTCTACGCCCGGGCCTTCACCAGCATCAGCGACGGCGAGCCGACCCATCACCGCCGGCTGCTGTTCCGGCGCAACCTGCACACCGGTGAGCTGGCCTACTTTCTCTGCCACGCCACCACCACTGTTCCGCTCGCAACACTGGCGCGGGTGGCCGGAACCCGCTGGCGGATCGAGGAGAACATCCAAGCCGGCAAAGGATGCGCCGGCCTGGACGAACACCAAGTCCGCACCTGGACCTCCTGGCACCGCTGGACCACCCTGGCGATGCTCGCCCACGCCTTCCTCGCCGTCACCGCCGCACGCCAACGCGCCGCCCACGGCGACCATTCCACACCGCCCACCGACATGGAGACGGATCGGGATCGTGGGGACTATTTCGATCCCAGCGCCGGCAAAGTGCGGCTCGATGAGGTCTGGCCGCGGTGGATGGGATCGCGGACGATCGACCCGGCTACTGAGATCCAGTACGAGTCGAGGTGGCGGCTGCATGTCGAGCCGGTGTTCGGGGGCGGATGGTCAAGAGCATTCTGCCGTCAGAGGTCGCGGTCTGGCTGGCTGATCTGCTCGGCGCCTACGGGCCTTCGACGGCGCGGAGCGCGTTTCTGGTATTGAACGGGTGTCTTGAACTCGCGGTTGCCGACGAGCTGATCAAACGCAACCCGGCGCAGTCGAAGATCGTCAAGTTGCCGAGTCGCCGGTTCTCCGAAGCTGTTGCCTGGGCTGATGAGACGGTTGCGAGCATCGTCCAGGCGCATCCCGAGGAGTTCAGGATGCTGCCGACGATCGCATCCGCAGCGGGGTTGCGTCAGGGCGAACTGTTCGGGCTGACGGTTGATGACTTCGACTTCGGGCTCATGGTGATCAGGGTTCGACGGCAGGTGAAACGGCTGGGGAAGCAGTTCGTGTTCGCGTTGCCGAAGAACGACAAGGAACGGTTCGTACCGATGTCGCCCGTACTCGCGGAGGCTGTCCAGAATCACATCGAACGGTTCGGCGCAACTACCATCTCGCTTCCGTGGGAACGACTCAACGGCAAGATCCAGGATCACAAACTGATCTTCAGTTGGCCGGACGGAAAACATCTCAAGGCGCGGCTGTACGACGAGGTTGTCTGGAAACCTGCACTGGCAACTGCCGGCGTCATCCCGCCACCGACCAAGGACAAGCGCGGCCGTCGACGATTCAAGACCGACCGGACCACAGGACTGCACGCCTTACGGCACTACTACGCCAGCATTACGCTCGCCGATGGCGTCAACATCAAGGAGCTCGCGGAGTACCTCGGGCACCACGATCCCGGGTTCACGCTGCGGATGTACACGCACATGCTGCCCTCGTCGTACGACCGCGCACGGCAGGCCGTCGACCGGCGGCTGCGGAAACTTGCGCTGCGGCTGACGGAGCAGTCACGGAGCAGGGACATTGGAGAGCTCGATGAGGCGGACCTCGACAATGACCCGGGACTGGTCTGAGGGCGTACGACTGCAGGGCTTGGATCACTTGAAGACAAGGCTATTTGAGCTCGGCGGAGGATAGGCCCAATAGGCGGCGGGCGACTATTAGTTGCTGGATTTGTTGGGTGCCTTCGAAGATGTCGAGGATTTTGGTGTCTCGGGACCATTTTTCCAGGAGGTGGTGTTCGGAGTAGCCGAGGGAGCTGGTTAGTTCTATGCAGGTGAGGGTGATGGTGTTGGCGGTGCGGCCGGCTTTGGCCTTGGCGATTGAGGCTTGGAGGGAGTTGGGGTGGCCGTTGTCGGCCAGCCAGGCGGCTTGGAGGGTGAGGAGGTAGGCGGCTTCCCAGTCGGCTTCCAGGGTTTGGTACGTGGCGGCGGCCGCGGGTTGGTGGTGGAGGGGGCGGTCGTAGTCGATTTCCAGGCCGGCCTCGGAGAGTAGGTCGCGGGTGAGTTCGAGGGCGGCGCGGGCGCAGCCGACTGCCATCGCGGCCACCAGGGGGCGGGTGTTGTCGAAGGTCTGCATGACGCCCGCAAAGCCCGCGTCGGTGTTGATTTCCGGGGAGCCGAGGAGGTTTTCGCGAGGGACTCGGCAGTTTTCCAAGTGGATGGTTGCCGTGTCGGAGGCTCGGATTCCTAGTTTGTGTTCCAGGCGTTCTACCGTCAGGCCGGGGGTGTCTTTGAGGACTACGAAGGACTTGATCGCGGCGCGGCCGAGGGTTTTGTCGAGGGTTGCCCAGACGACTACGGCGTCGCAGCGGGCGCCGGCGGTGACGAAGATCTTTTCGCCGTTCAGTACGTAGGCGTCGCCGTCGAGCCGGGCGGTCGTGCGGATGTTCGCCGAGTCGGAGCCGCATTCGGGTTCGGTGATCGCCATCGCGGCCCACAAGCCGTCGAAACGGCGGAGTTGTTCGTCGGAGGCGACGGACGCGATCGCCGAGTTGCCCAGGCCCTGCCGCGGCATCGACAGCAGCAGGCCGACGTCGCCCCAGCACATTTCCATGATCGACAGCACCGATGAAAGGTTCGACCCGTTGACCACGCCCGCGTCGGCGGCGGCAGTGCGGCGTACGCCCGATGCTCCGGCGCCGGAACCGTTGCCTGAGGCACCCAAGCCGTCGACCATCGCGGCCAGCATGTCCAGCTCGATCGGGTACTCGTGCTCGGCCAGGTCGTACCGGCGGGAGTTCGGTCGCAGCATCTCCGCCGCGACCTGATGCGCCTGGTTCACGAAGGCGCGGAACTTGCGCGGGGTTTCGAGGTTGATCATCAGACCAGCACCGCGCCTTCCATCACGCCGATCGCGCGCAGATCGCGGTACCAGCGTTCGACCGGATGTTCCTTCACGAAGCCGTGGCCGCCGAGCAGCTGGACGCCGTCGGTGCCGATCCGCATGCCCTTGTCGGTACACAACCGCCGCGCCAGCGCCACCTCCCGCGCGAACGGCAACCCTTGTGAAGCACGCGATCCGGCCCGGTACGTCACCAGCTTCATGCCCTCGAGCTCGATCCCGATGTTCGCGACCATGAACGCCACCGACTGCCGATGACTGATCGGTTCGCCGAACGCGTACCGCGAGTTCACGTACGGTGTCACGTAGTCGAGCACCGCCCGTGCCGTACCAAGCGCCAGCGCGCACCACCCGAGCCGCGACAGCCGCACGCACTCGGCGTAGTCGTCGACCGTGCCGAGCGGCGCCGCCGGTACGTCGGTCAGGATCACGCGGCTCAGCGAAGCCGCCCGCAAGCCCATCGACGGCTCGGCCTCGATCGTGACGCCCGGATGATCCGCCTCGATCAGGAACAGCGCGGGCCCGGCGTCGGTCTGCGCGCCGATCACGAACAGCTCCGCCTCGGCACCACGCGGGACCAGCGATTTCACACCGTTGAGCAGCCCGCCGGTGTAGCGCGTCTTCAGGTCGTACGGATCGAACACCGGTCGTGGTTCCACCAACGCCAGCGCGGCCGCCGGTACGGACGCGCCGGTGAACGCCGGCAGGTACGTCGCCTGCTGCGTCTCATCACCCCACAAGGAGATCGCCGTACTCACCGCGGACGGCGCGAGACATGCGACTGCTTGACCCATGTCGCCATGTGCAAGCGCCTCGGCCACGAGTACGCCGGTCATCGCGGATCGCTCGGTGACGATGCCGCCGAGTTCTTCCGGTACCTCGATCAAGCTCAACCCGAGCTCGGCGGATGAGTCCAGCACGGTGCGTTCGGTCGCGCAGGCGGTGTCCGCGGCGGAGGCGGCCGGGCGTAGTACCTCGGTCGCGAACTCGCGGACGACACCGACCATCAGCTCCTGGTCCTCGGTCGGGGTCAGGTCGAAGTACCCGCTCCCCCGCGCGGCCGGCAGGCGCGACGGCGCCGACCCCGCCTGTTTCGACACCGCGGTAAACCCTCGCGAGAGCGCTCCCGCTGTCCGGAATCCGGTCTTGGTCGCCTCGAAGACCACCCGTTCGGCTGGTTTTCGCAGTCCGAACCGGTCGATTGTCCGCGATCGCGCCAGCTTGTTCAGCCAGGCGACGCCGAAGCCGATCGCGTCCCGGCGGGTGCGCTGCTGCAGGCTCATACCAGCAACTGTAAACCGAAGTTACAACTCAGGTCACGCCTGGGCCGCCGGTAACCAGCCAGCACACCTGGAGAACCGGGTGCTGATCAGATCGCGATCGCGGCCGCCTTCGCCTGCAGATAGCGCTGCTCCGGAAGGCTGGTCGTACGGCGAGCGGCGGCCAGGTAGTGCTCGTGCGCCTTGGTCAGCTCGCCGGCCCGCTCGTACAGATGCGCCCGGACGGCGTCCAGGCGGTGCGTTTCGGTGATCAACTTGTCGTCCTCGAGCGTCGCCAGCAGGTCCAGCCCCGCCTGCGGACCCTCGACCTGTGCGAGCGCGATCGCCCGGTTGAGCGTCACCATCGGGTTTGGCGCGAGCTTGTCCAGGACCAGGTACAAGGACAGGATCTGCCGCCAGTCGGTCTCGTCCGCGCTCGGCGCCTCGGCGTGTACGGCGGCGATCGCGGCCTGCAGTTGGTACGAGCCGATCGTGCCTTGCCGCAGCGTACGCAGGATCAGGTCGGCGCCCTCGGTGATCTGACCGCGGTCCCACAACGATCGGTCCTGTTCGTCGATCGGCACCAGACCGCCGTCCGCGGTGGTTCGCGCCGCGCGGCGCGAATCGGTCAGCAACATCAACGCCAGCAGGCCCGCGACCTCGCCGTCGTCCGGCAGCGCCGATCGCAGCATCCGCGCCAGCCGGATCGCCTCGGCAGTCAGCTCGACCCGCTGCAACGACTCCCCCGAGCTCGCCGTGTACCCCTCGTTGAAGATCAGATACAGCACCTGCAGTACGACCCGCAGCCGCTCCGCACGCTCGGGCTCCGGCGGCATCGCGAACCGGCTGCCGGCCGCCTTGATGCTCTTCTTCGCCCGGCTGATCCGCGGCGCCATCGTTGCCTCCGGCACCATGAAGGCGCGGGCGATCTCGGCCGTCGTCAGACCGCCCACCGCCCGCAACGTCAACGCCACCTGCGACGCCGGCGTCACCGCCGGATGGCAACAGAGGAAGAGCAATGTCAACGTATCGTCCGCGTCCGGCGTCTCGTCGACATCGGCGCCCGGGGCAACCAACTCCTCCGGACCGGCCATCGCGGCAACGGAATCCTCCCGCCGCCGGCGCGCGCTGTCGCTCCGGAACGCATCGGTCAGCCGCCGCGTCGCGACCGTGATCAGCCAGCCCCGCGGATTCGCCGGTACGCCGTCCACCGGCCACTGCGTCGCCGCCGCCAGCAACGCCTCTTGTACCGCGTCCTCGCACAGATCGAACTGCTCGTACCGCCGCGCCAGGAACCCCAGCACCTGCGGCGCGAGCTCCCGCATCAACTCGTCCACCTGGGTCACGCGACCTCCCCACGGTAGGCCCATCCCGACCAGCGATCGGCCCGGATCACGATCACCGGACCACGCGGCGGATCCGTCTCGTACTGCGGGTACTTCGCGCTCAGCAACTCGATCGCCACCGCGTCGTACGGCACCACCCGCGCGGCACCGTCGACGCGTACCCACCAAAGATGTGTCCAGTCCTCGTCGTACTCGTCCACGAGTACCGCGACCTGGTCGTGCGCCGAGATGTTCCGCAGCCGCTGCAGCGCGGTCGTACTCTTCGGCTTCTGATCGATCCCGATGAACAGCTCGTCGCCGTGCACCGCGTACGTGACCGGGACGAGATGCGGGCGCAGGTCGGCACCAACGGTCGCCAACCGCCCTACCCGAGCCGCCCCCACCCGCGCGCGGCACTCACCCTCGTCGAGTCTCACCCTCCGACCCTAGCCGTGACACCGTCAGCGTTGGAGGTGGCGGAGGGCGGCGGCGGGGAGGGTGCGGGTGAGCGGGCCGAGGACGGAGGCGTCGCGGAGGGCCGTACGAGCGGCGAGGTGGCCGCAGGCACCGTGGACGCCGCCGCCGGGGTGGATCGCGGAGCTGCCCAGATACAGGCCGTTGACGAAGGTACGGGCGCTGCCGAGCCCGATCGTCGGGCGGAAGACCAGCTGCTGGTGGAGTTGCATCGTGCCACCGCCGAGGGCGCCGAAGCCGAGCGCGGCGTTGCCGGACTCCAGCGCGGACGGCCGCTGCAGGTCGCGGGCGATGACCAGCTCGCCGAACCCCGGTGCGTACCGTTCGATCGCGCGTTCCATCCGGCCGGCGAGTTTCTCCGCGGACGCGTCATCGGCGATCCCGCGCGGCAGGTGCGCGTACGCCCAGACCGCCTCGGTGCCTTCCGGCGAACGGGACGGGTCCGACTTGGTGGTCTGGCCGATCAGCAGGAACGGCTGGGACGGTACGCGCCCGGTGTCGAGGTCCGCGGACAGGTGGACGAGGTCGTCGGCCGTTCCGCCGAGATGTACGACGCCGGCCGACCGTGCTTCTTCCGCGATCCACGGGATCGGGCCACTGAGCCGGAGGTTCAGTTTGACCGTCGGATAGTCCCATTCGAACCGCTCGTCCAGATCCCGGCGCAGCCCGGCCGGAACAAGGGCCTCGGGCAACAACTCGCCGTACAGGCTCGGCGCGGACGTGTCGGCGATGACGGCCCGCTCGACCGAGACAGTCTCACCGGAGGCGGTACGAACGGCAGTCACCCGGCCCGCCGACACGTCGATGCCCGTGACCGGCATGCCCGGCACCATCAGCGCGCCCGCGCGTTCGGCACGGCGTACGAGCGCGCCGGAGAACGCGGACGATCCGCCGGCGGCGACCGGGTACCCGACGTCTTGGGCCAGCATCGCGAGCAGCCAGCCCATCGTGCCGCTGACGCTGCCCGAGAGTGGCGCGTCGGCGTGCAGCGCGTTCCCGGCCAGAATCGCCGGTCCATGCCGCCCGTCGAACAACTCCAGGCCCATCCGGTGCATCGGCATCGCCATGAACCGCGCGAACCGCAACAACTCACCCGCCGAGCCGAGCTTTCGCGCCAGTCGTACGCCCGGCGCGATCGGCGGCCAACTGGTGAGCAGCGCCTTCAGCAACGGCTCGCGGATCGACACGTACTGCTGGTACAACCGCAACCACGCGTCACCGTCGCCCGGGTGCTCGGCGCCGAGCGACTTGGCGGTGTCCTCCGGGTCCGGGTGGATCGCGGCGGCGGCGCCGTTCTCGTCCAGGAGGTGTACGAGCGGCAGCGGCGCGTTCGCCCACTTCAGCCCGTACTTTTCCAGCTCCAGCGCGCGGATCACCGGTGACGCGACCCCGAGCGGATAGTTCGAACTGAAACGATCGCTGATCCAGCCCCCGTCGGAGATGGACCGGACCGCGCCACCGAAATCGTCGGCGGCCTCCAGTACCAGCACGTCCCAGCCGGCGTCGGCGAGCGTGATCGCACTCACCAGCCCGTTCGGCCCGGCTCCGATCACAACGGCATCAACACTGCGCGGCAGCATGTATAGGACCATAACTCGGCGCCCCTCCCCATCCACCCCGGCACCCCGGCCGCCTGCCGCCATTTCAGAGGTTCACCCCTCCCGGTGCCCGTTCACCCCCCGCATGCGGCATGTGAAGGGTCAAGCTCAGACGTTCACCCCTGAAATGGCGGCAGGCGGCCGGGGGCAGGTGGGGCGGCGTTAGTGGGGCGGGGCAGGTGGGGCGGGGCCGGTGGGGCGGGGCCGGTGGGGCGGGGCGTTAGTGGGGGTGGGGGTTGGTTTGGTGGTGGAGAGTGGTGATTTCGCGGGCTCGGCCGAGCATCGCCGGGTCCACCATCCGGCCGTCGGGCAGCACGATCACCCCGCCGTCCGCGACGCCGGCGGCGTCCACCGCCGCGAGCAGCTCCGCCGCGGCGGTTGCCTCGGCTTCGGTCGGGGTAAAGGCTTCCACGATGGTGGCGAGCTGGCGCGGGTGGATCGCGGTGCGGCCGACGAAACCGAGTCGCAGGCCCTCGATCGACGTGCGCAGCAGGCCGGGCAGATCGCCGACGTGTGGGTACACCGACATCATCGGCGCGCCCAGCCCGGCTGCCCGTGACGCCGAGACCAGCCGCCCGCGCGACCACGCGAGTCCCTCCGCACCGTCAACGCCGAGCGCGCTGGACAGGTCCGCCTCGCCGAGCGCGATCGCCTCCACCCGTGGATCGGCGGTGGCGATCTCGTACGCCCGCTCCACTCCGAGTGGTGACTCGAGCAGCGCGGTGATCCTTGCCGACGGCACCTTGTCCAGTACGGCCCGGACGTCGGCCGCGCTTTCCACCTTCGGCACCCGAATCCGCACCGACGGTACGGCCGAGATCGCCGCCAGGTCGTCCTCGATCCACGGCGACGTCAGCGCGTTCACCCGGATCTGCACCGGCCCGTGCGCGTTCGCCGCGATCCAGGCGACCGCCCAGCCGCGCGCCTCGGCCTTGTCACCGACCGGGACCGCGTCCTCCAGGTCGAACACCACCAGATCGGGGCCCGCGGCAACGGCTTTCGCGAACCGGTCCGGCCGGTTGGCCGGAACATACAGTGCGGTCAGCACTCACAACACCCCTTACACGACTCCAGCGGCCCGCAGCGCCGCGAGCTGGTCCGGCGTCACGCCGATCTCGGCGAGCACCTCGTCGGTGTTCGCGCCGTGCGGCCGGCCGGCCCACTTGATCGAACCCGGCGACTCGGACAGCCGGAACAACACGTTCTGCATCTCGACCGGGCCACCGAGCTCGTCGTCGTCCACGCTGACGATCGTCCCCAGCGCCGCGTACTGCGGATCGCCGGCGATGCCGCGAATGTCGTGCACCGGACCGACCGCGGCTTCGGCCTTCTCGAACTCCTCCATCACGAGCTCCAACGGCCGCGCCGCGATCCACGAACCGACCGCGTCGTCGAGCTCGTCGGCGTGCTGCGCCCGCTCCCGCCCGGTCGCGAACCAGGGCTGCGCGACCAGATCCGCCCGCCCGACCAGCGTCACCACCCGCTCGGCGATGCTCTGCGAACTCGTCGACACGGCCACCCAGCGGCCGTCCAGGGTCTTGTACACGTTCCGCGGAGCGTTGTTCGACGACCGGTTCCCGAGCCGCGGCTGCACGTACCCGGTCTGCTGGTACGCGGTGATGCCACCGCCCAGCATCATCAGGATCGGCTCGATGATCGCCATGTCGATCACCTGTCCTTGCCCGGACCGATCCCGTTCCCGCAACGCGACCAGCACGGCGTACGCGGTGGCGAGCGCGGTGATGCCATCGGCCAGTCCGAACGGCGGCAGCGTCGGCGGACCGTCCGGCTCACCGGTGACCGCCGCGAACCCACTCATCGCCTCCGCGAGCGAACCGAAGCCCGGCCGGCGCGACCACGGCCCGACCTGGCCGAAGGCGGTCACCCGCGCGATCACCAAACGCGGGTTCGCTTCCAGCAGGACTGAAGGCCCGAGTCCCCAGCGCTCCAACGTGCCCGGGCGGAAGTTCTCGACGAGTACGTCGTTCTCCCGTACCAGCGAGAGGAACACGTCCCGCCCGCGGGACAGGTCCAGCGTGGCGAGCCGCTTGTTCCGGCCGAGGGTCTTGAACCACAGCCCGACACCGTCCTTGGACGCGCCGTGCGTACGCGCGGCATCCGGACGGGACGGGTGCTCGATCTTCGTGACGTCGGCACCGAAGTCGCCGAGGAAGGTGGCTGCCAGCGGACCCGCGAACAGCGTCGCCGCCTCCAGCACCTTCACACCGTCCAGCGCGGCGGGCCTCATCCCGCGCACCTGAAGCCGATGTTCTCCGACCGGTCCAGCCCGCCGCCGGTCAGTACCAGCTTGAAGCTGACCTCCGGCTCCTGCGGACCACCGTCGGCGTACCAGTCCGAGCCCTCGGCAGTGTAGTGCGAGCCGCCCTTGAGGATGCAGAACCGGCTGCGACCATCGCGATGCTCGCTCTCGGTCAGGTTCCACACCAACGGCTCCAGCCGGCCGAAGCCGTCCAGCCCGGCCGCGACCTGCCACTCGTCCTCGGTCGGCAGTCGCCCACCACGCCAGTCCGCGTACGCGCGGGCGTCCGGCAGGTCGACGTACGTCACCGGCTGATCCTCGGTCCCGGGCACCGGAGCACCGTCGACCCAATGCTTCAGGAACCGGTTCGCCACCAGCGGCTGGTACCCGGTCGCGCGCAGGAACTCCGCGTACTCCGCGTTGGTCACCTCCGCGACCGCCACCGAGATCGCCGGCAACGAGACCTCACGTGTCACCGTCTGGATGTCATGCAGCCGAGGCGGCAGCGGCTTCCACTCCTCCACGTACGGCGCGGTGCCGTACAGCCCGGTCTCACGCCGCCGATGCCGAACCGTCAGCGTCCGCTCCCCCGCCGGCACCTCGACCACCGGGCCGAGCTCGGCGGACCCAGCGACAACCGGCACCGGGACCAGCTCGGCCGGCCGCATCGGGAACGCGGAGTCGGCGACATGCGGTCGTGACAAGGTGCCCAACCGGCGCGCGGTCGCGCGGCATTCTTCCCCGGCGGTCGCGCCGACCCGGACGATTCCGGCCACACCCCGGCCCGGTACGACCAGGTGGACGCCGTCGTCGTCAGCCGTGATCGGGACACCGGACGTCACGTCGTACCAGTCGCCGACCTGATCTTCGGAGCGGAGGACGATGCCGTCGAAGTCCTCGTCGGCGCGGTTCACCAGCGTCCAGAAGGTGATGTCGGCCAGGTCGAACCGGGACGCGTACACGCCGTGCTCGCGGGCCTTCTCCGGGATCTCCGGCGTCAGCTGAATCCAGTCGCCGTTGATCAGCACCTCCGCGAACGCGCGTTGCGCGGTCACCATCCGGCGCAGCGTCGCGCGGTCGCGGGCGTTCCAGCCGACCCACGCCGAGAACACCGACTCCCAGACCAGCAGGCCGACGCCGTTCACCCACGCGGACTGCAGCTCGTCGCTGTGGTCGCGGTTCCACCGGCGGGTGTGGTGCATCATGTGCCGGCGCTCGAACAGGTGCGCGCGCAGTACGCCGGGCGCGCGGGTGTCGGCGAACCACTGCGCCCAGGACAGCGCGTGATCGCTGATCCTTGCCATCGGCAACCGTGACTCGCCCTCCAGCGCGATCGCCGGATTCGCCTGCCGGATCGCCCGGGTCAGCGCCGGGTCGCCCTCCTTCAGGGTGTCCAGGAACACGCCGTCGACCGCGTAGTCGCTGACCAGCGCCGCGAACTCGGCGGGGTCCGAACCGGCCGCCCGGCGGGTACCGACGTCCCACGGGTTGTAGTCGAAGAACACCTTCAGGCCGAGCCGGTGCAGGTCGTCGACCAGCTCCCGCAGGCCTGGTACGTCCCGGTAGAAGTCGAACTGGTTCCGGTCGTCGATCCCGATCACCGGGTACGCGTGCCAGAGCACGATCGCGTCGTGCCCACCGAACTCGGTGACACCGTGCCGGACGAACTTCTCCGGCGTGAACTTCCCGGTCCCGACGTCGTACAGCAGATCGTCCCAGAGCCAGACCAGCGCCACCGAGTACGCGGTCTGGGTCCATTCCCGGCCCGGTTCGTCGTAGTGCGACCCGTCGTACCGGGTCCGTTCGAAGGCGCCGTACCGCCACTCGGCCAGCCGGGCGCGCCAGCGCGGCAACTCCGCCGGGTCGTCCGGTGCGCCGAGGATCTTGGCGTCGTCGAGGACGGACAGATCTGCCCCGGGCCCGAGGTCGACCGTCGCCGGAAGGTCGATGGGCCGGGGTTCGAGCGGATTCACAGGTATACCTCCGCATAACGCGCGTCGACTGCATCCCCGTGCGGCACCGAGGGAATCGCCCCCGCCACCTGAACACTCAATGAAGCAGCAACGTTAGCGCGTCGGACCGCGTTCGTCAGGTCGGCTGCCGTGATCGAGTCGTTAGCTGACGCGTTAGCCAGCGCGGCCGCGAGGACCCCGCAGAACGTGTCGCCCGCCGCGGTCGTGTCGACCACGTCGACCGGTACGCCGGGCACCGCGATCTCGGCCGCGTCCCTGGTCAGGATCACCGCGCCGGCGCCGCCGAGGGTGACGACCGCGGCCGGCACCTTCGCCAGCAGCGCGGACCGCTCCGGACCGGCGATCGCCTCGGCCTCGGTCTCGTTCACCACCAGCAGATCGACCTCGGCCAGCAACTCGTCCGCGAGCTCGGCCGCCGGCGCCGCGTTCAGGATGAAGTACGTGGATGCCGCTGCCGCGGCCTGCACGACCGGGAACGGGATCTCCAACTGGGAAAGGACGACTTTCGCCGCGCCGATCGCGGTCAGCGACTCCGGCGACAGCGTCAGCCGGCCGTTCGCGCCGGGCGCGACGATGATCGAGTTCTCACCGCTCTCCTCGACCGTGATGATCGCCGTACCGGTCGGGGCATCGCTCTTGATCGCCAGCGACAGGTCCACTCCCGAACCACCGAGTGCCTCCCGCAACAGGTCGCCGCCCTCGTCGGCGCCGAGCGCGACGACCATCGCCGTCCGCGCCCCGGCCCGCGCCGCCGCGACCGCTTGGTTGGCCCCCTTGCCGCCGGGACCGCGACTCATTTCGCCGGACAGTACTGTCTCCCCCGGCCGCGGAATGCGCTGCACCGGCAGCACCAGATCCACGTTCGCACTCCCGACCACCACAACCTCGACATCAGGCTCCACCCCGGGCCACCTCCACAGTCCTGCGCGCCAGCTCGTCGATCGCGATCTGGTCCATTCCCGGCAGGCTCGTGGCCACCCGGTTGTCCAGCGGTGCGGACCACTCTGCCGGAACCCCGCGGGTGGCACCAAACACCGCCCCGACGGTCGCACCGGCCGAGTCCGTGTCCCAGCCGCCCATCACCGCCCGGCCGACCGCGCCGGCAAAGTCCGGTGCAGTCAGCGCGTACGCGGTGAGTGCGCTGTTGTTCACCGAGTGCACCCAGTGCAGATCGCCGTACTCGGCGTGCAACGCGTCGAGCGCCTCGTCAAGACCGGCGTCCGCGAGGGTCAGCCCGAAGCGAACCGCGCGCGCGATCGCGCCCTGTGGGTCGATCACGTCCAGACCGGCAATTGCGGCCTTGACCGGATCATCGACGACGAGCGCGGCCGCGGACATCGCCGCCACCCAGAGCGCGCCGTCGACACCGGCCCCGGTGTGACTCAAGCGGGCGTCCACCAGCGCGAGTCGCGCGGCGGCGGTTCGGTCGCCCGGATGCGCCCAGCCGTACGCGTCGGTCCGGATCTGCGCGCCGATCCACTCCCGGAACGGGTTGCCGACCACGGCCGCGCGGGCCGGCTCGACGCCTTCCAGAAGGTTGCGGTAGGCAACACGTTCGGCGGTGAACACGCGCCCGGCCGGCAGATCGTTCAGCCAGGTCAGCGCGACGTCCTCCGTACTCAGCGAAGGACCATGCCGCTCCATCATCAGCAGCGCGAGGATGGCGAAGTTCAGATCGTCGTCCTCGGGCATCCCGTCGATGACCTCACGCAGGCTGGTCGGTTTCGACCGCCGGTTCCACGGCCAGCGCTGCTGCACCTCGTCCGGTACGCCGATCGCGGTGATGTACCGCGCCAGCGGCCACTGCCCCGAGCTGGTCAGGATCTCCCGAATGCCCACCCGCGGGATCTTCTCCACCGGCTTGCCGAGCAGGTTCCCCGCGGCGCGACCGAGCCACGCGTTCAGCGTCCGCTGCTCGAGCTCGACCGGCGCGCCGAGCGACGGCAGCTCCGGGATCTCCGGGGCGTGCCACTCCGCCGTCCGTGCGTCGAGTACGTCGAGCAGCTCCCGGGCGAGCGCCCGTAACGCCGGAGCGGCCGGCTCACTGGAGGCGCCGGACACCGGAGCATCCGTCGTACCCCCGGCGGCCAGCCAGCGGGCCTGGACGTCGGTGACGTCCACACCCTCGGACCGGGCCTGGACCAATTGGTGCGGGAGGAGGTCCTCCGGCTGCACCCAGGTCATTCTCATCGCTGCTCTTCCTTCCCTTGTTGCGCCAGGCGAAACGCGTGCCTGGTTCGTTCTGTCGGAGCGCATCGATACTCACTGCCATGGTCAACCGCCGCAGTTTTCTGACCGCCACGGGTGCCGCTGCCGCGCTCGCTCTCACCGGAAACCTCCCCGACCTTGCCGATGCGGCAGGAATACCGCATCGCACCGGCAAAAGGCCGTTGTTCACTCTCGGCGTCGCCTCGGGTGATCCGCTGCCGGACGCCGTGGTGATCTGGACCCGGCTCGTACCAGGCCCGCTCGAACCGTTCGGTGGCATGGACGACCGCGCTGTCGCCGTGCAGTGGGAGGTCGCCGAAGACGAGACGTTCCGCCGGGTCGTACGTCGCGGCACCGCGCAGGCCCGCCCCGAGTACGCGCACACCGTGCACGTCGACGTCCGCGGCCTGCGACCGTGGCGGCACTACTTCTACCGCTTCCGTGCCGCCGGGCAGATCAGTCCGGTCGGGCGTACGCGCACCGCGCCGGCACCGGCCGACGAACCCGCGATGACGATGGCGGTCGCGTCCTGCCAAGCGTTCTACGACGGTTTCTACACCGCGTACCAGGATGTGGCTCGCCGCGATCACGATGTCGTGCTCTTCCTCGGCGACTACATCTACGAAGTCGGCGTCGGCCCGACCGCGGGCGTACGCAACCAGGAGGTCCCGGTCGATTTCGCGGGCGAGATCTTTACGCTCGACGAGTACCGGGCGCGGTACGCGTTGCACAAGACCGATCCCGACCTGCAGGCAGCGCACGCCGCCGCGCCGTGGATCGTGACGCTCGACGACCATGAAGTCGAAGGCAACTGGGCCGGGTACGTGTCCGAGGACGGGCTGCCCTACGACGAGTTCCTGGTCCGCCGCGCCAACGGTTTCCGCGCGTACTGGGAGCACATGCCGCTGCGCCTCGACCAGTGCCCCGACGGTCCGTCGATCCGCTTGCACAGGCATCTCCGGTACGGGCGTACGGCGGATCTGAGTGTGCTGGACACGCGACAGTTCCGCGACGATCAGACCAGTACGGGCGGGTGGCTGCCGCCGGACGAGGTGTCCGCCGATCCGGCGCGGACCATCACCGGCGACGCGCAGGAACGGTGGCTGCTGGACACGCTCGGTCGGTCGACCAGTCGGTGGAACGTGGTCGCGCAACAGGTCGCGATGGCACAGCTCGACCGGAAGACCGGGCCGGAGCTCGAACTTCCGATGGACACCTGGAACGGGTACACCGCGTCCCGGGATCGGGTTCTGTCCGGCGTACGCGATCGGGGCGTACGGAACTTCGTCGTCCTGACCGGTGATTTGCATCGCAGCGTGGCGTCGGATCTGCGGGTGAACTTCGCCGATCCGAGTGCGCCGGTGATCGGGAGCGAGTTTGTCACCACGTCGATTTCGTCCGGGAAGGACGGGGTTGATGTCGACAGTACGGGGCGGGCGCTGCTGGCCGAGAATCCGCATGTCAAGTTCCAGAACGTGCAGCGGGGTTACTTGAGTTGCCGGCTGGATCGGACCCAGTGGACGTCGGAGTTCCGCATCGTCGACCGCGTCACCACACCCGGCGGCACAGCGTCCACCCGCGCCACCCTGGTCGTCGAAAACAACCGCCCCGGCCTCGCCTGACTTCGCCCGCCCCGAACCGGACCCCGCCCGGCTCCCACCCGACCCCGGCCCGCTCGGACCCGACGCCGTCCGGCTCTCGCCCGACCCCGGCCCGTTCCCGCCCGACCTCGTCCGGCTCTCATCAGAACGGATCTGCTCATGCTCAGACGTCCGGCCGCGTTGCTCGCCCTGCCGCTCGTGCTTGCTGTCCCGGCGGTTGCTGTTGCCAGCGGCAACAACCAGGTGGAGCTCAGCGCCACCCCACAACCCGTCGAGGTCGTCCCCCTCCCCTGCTTCCCGTCCGGCAAGCTCACCCTCGGCATGACCAACACCGGCCGCAAACCCACCATCGCCGACCTGCGCGTCTCCGCCGACCCGGCGCTCACCCTCTCCCGCCACCAGTTCTCCAGCTATCTCCCCATCGACCAGCTGGTGAAGGCGCCGCTCGAAATCACCGTCCCACGCGGCACCGCGCCCGCCACCCACACGGTCAACCTGAGCGTCGACAAGCAGCAGTTGAAGATCCCGGTCATCGTCAAGCCAGTCCCGGCGCGCGACAACCTGCTCCTCGGCGAGCAGGCCGTCGCGTCGTCGACCAACGGCAACATGCGGCTCTGCGGCGGCGTCGACGGTAACGCCGACTCCGCGCAATGGGGCGCCAGCGGCTGGCACGACAACACCAAGGACGTCTTCCCCGACACGTACGGCGTCGACTTCGTCCAGCCGACCACCGTCGGCCGCGTCGTCCTGCAAACTCTCGACTCGGCCCGCTACCCGGCCGCCGTGATGGGCATCCGCGACTTCGACGTCCAAGTCCGCGTCGGTGATCAATGGAAGCCGGTCGGCCAGGTACGCGGCAACGAGACCGGCCGCGTGACCGTCACCTTCACACCGGTGGCAGTCGACGCGGTCCAGCTCGTCATCCACGACTCCAACGACCACGGGTACTCCCGAATCGTCGAAATAGAGGCCTACGGTGCTTGATTCCTTCCCCGCCCCACCGCCCCGGTCAACTGACATTCAGACCAACGCGTCCAACGCGGCCGTACGTTCCGCCCAGCGCGCGGCGTCGGCCGTACGGATGTCCTTGACCACCGATGCCATCACCCGCCCCGGCTCTTCCAGGTCGGTCTTGCTGGCGTCGGCGATCGGACCGGCCCACTCGTCCGGTACGCCGGCCCGGCCGCTCAGCGCACCGGTGATCGCGCCGGCCATCGACGCGATCGAGTCCGCGTCGCGCCCGTAGTTCGTGCCTCCCAGCACGGCCCGCCGGACGTCTCCTTCGGCGACCAGCACGAACCCGAGCGCGACCGGAAGTTCCTCGATCGCCTTGGTACGGCTCGGCCGGCGCGAGTCCATCGACAGGTCCCGGTAGTTCGGGCCGACCGTGTCGTAGGGCTCGATCGCCTTCCGCAGCACCGGAATCGCCTGCTCCCAGTCGGTCACGCCCTGGGCCGCTTCGGCCACCGCCTCGACGGCCCTCCGAGTGCCGTCCTTGGCCAGGCCGATCGCCGCCTCGACCGCGGACGCAGGCGTCGCGCCCGGGGTCATCGCCGCGGCGACGGCGGCCGCGAACACGCCGGCCGCCTCCCGCCCGTAGCTCGACTGGTGCGCGCCGGCGACATCCAGCGCTTCGGCGTACGCCCCCTCGGGATCGCCCGCGTTGGCGATCCCGACCGGCGCCATGTACATGGCCGCGCCGCAGTTCACGATGTTGCCGACGCCCGCCTCGCGCGGGTCGACGTGGCCGTAGTGCAGCCGCGCGACCAGCCACTTCTCGGCCAGGAACACCCGCTGCAGCAGCAGGGCGTCGGCCTCGAGCTCCGGCACCCAGCGGGTACCGTTCAGCATCTTCGGGACCAGCGATTCGGCCACCGCGTACGCGTCCAGGTGCGCGCGCCGCTCGTCGTACACCTCGACCAGCGCGTGTGTCATCAAGGTGTCGTCGGTGATGTGGCCGTCGCCCTTGTGGTACGGCGCGATCGGGCGCGCCGTCCGCCAGTTGTCGTACCACGGACCGACGATGCCGGTCACCCAGCCGCCGTGCCGTTCCCGGATCGCCTCCGGGGTCCAGCCCTCGACGGCCCCACCGATCGCGTCACCGACCGCGGAGCCGACGAGGACGCCGGTCGCCTTCTCTTCGAGCAAGGACGTCACTGGTTGACCTGACCCCATCCGTCGCTCAGCTTCTTGCCCAGGGCCGCGGCGTCGGTCTTGTTCGCCAGGAACTCCTGGAACGCCGGCGTCGCGATCTGGTCCTTCCACTTCGGGTAGTTCTGCACGCTCTGGAACGGTGCCTTGGTCAGCTCGGTGCCGGAGGCAAGCGTCTGCTGCCAGCCGTTCTTGCCACCGGTCGCCTTCTGGATCGCGTCCCGAGCACCCTGCGTGGTCGGGATCAGCCAGTCACCCTGACCGACCGCGGCCAGGTTCTCGGCCTTCATGAAGTAGTCGATGAACTTCGCCGACTGCTCGATGTGCTTGCCCTCGGCCGGCACCGACAGCGTCTGCGGGTTCGCGGCCTGCTTGCTGCTGGTGCCCTTCAGCGGCGGCAGCACTTCCCACTGGAAGCCCTTCGGCGCCTCTTCGGCGATCTGCTGCGCGACATAGTTGCCGGCCACGATCATCCCGTACTTGCCGGCGTAGAACCCGGGCAGTACGTCCGAACCGCTCTGCGTCAGCGAGGTCGGGTCGATCGACTTGTCCGTGTACGCCATCGCGTGGATGCGCTTCGGTACCTCGAGCTCGGCGTCGCCGATCGTGGCCTTCGCGTCCTGACCGGTGCCGTCGAAGAACTTCGCGTCGAAGTTCAGACCGAGGTTCAGCATCGTCGCGGTCGGGCTCTTCAGACCCCAGCCCAGACCGTACTTGCCGGCCGCGGTCAGCTTCTTCGCGTCCGCGGCCAGGTCGTCCCAGCTCAGCGAGTCACCGGTCGCGGTGATCCCGGCCTGCTTCAGCAGGTTCGAGTTCGCGAACACGACGTACGACTGGAGCAGCGTCGGCGCGGCGTACACCTTGCCGTCCTTGGAGACCGTGTCCCAGACACCCTGCGAGACGGCGTCCTTGGTCTCCTGGCTCAGGTACTTCGAGATGTCCGCGAGGTAGCCCTGGTTGATGAAACCGGTGATGTCGGCGGACTCGTCGTGGATGATGTCCGGCGCGGTACCGCCCTGGAACTGCGTGACCAGCTGGTCGTGCACCGAGTCCCAGCTGCCCTGCACGTACTCGACCTGGATGTTCGGGTTCGCCGCGTTCCAGTCGGCGACGATCTTCTTGGTCGCCGCGACCGTGGTCTTCTGGAACGCCAGGCTCTGGAACTTGAGCGTCACCTTCTCGTTCGAGCCGGAACCCGAACCGTTGCTGTCGTTGCTGTTGCCCCCGCACGCCGCGAGCGTCACCAGGGCGCCCGCCGCGAGCAACGCGGTCAATACCTTCTTCATTACCTCTCCTAACCTTTGACTGCGCCACTCAGCAAACCGGACGTCAACCGGCGCTGGAGGAAGGCGAAAAAGACGAGACTTGGCACCGTCGCCAGTACGGAGGCGGCAGCGAGCGGGCCGAACTGCACTTGGCCTTCGGCTCCGACGAAGCGGGCCAGGACCAACGGGAGTGTTTTGAGCTCCGGGTCCTGCAACAGGACCAGGGCGAAGAAGAACTCGTTCCACGCCGAGATGAAGGTGAACATCGCGGTCGCGATCAGGCCGGGCCGGAGCAGCGGCATCACGATCGAGACGATCGTCCGCAACCGGGTCGCGCCGTCCACCGCGGCCGCCTCTTCGAGTTCACGCGGTACGGCCGCGACATACCCCTGCAGCATCCACAACGCGAACGGCAGCGACCACACCATGTACACGATCACCACGCCGGGGATCGTGTTCGTCAGATGCAACGGGCGCAGGATCATGAACAGCGGGATCACGATCAGGATCACCGGAAACACCTGGCTGACCAGGATCCAGCCATTCGTCAACGGGCGGAGCCTGCTGCGGAAGCGGGCCAGCGCGTACGAGACCGGGAGCGCCACGATCAGTACCAGGATCGTGCTGTAGATCGAGATCTGCAGGCTGTTGCCGAGCCCGCGGACCAGGCCCTGCTCGTTCAGCGCGTCGGTGTAGTTGGACAGGTTCGCGTGCTTCGGGAGCAGGCTCGGCGTGATGCTGGCGAACTCCTGCGGCGACTTCAGCGAGCTGGAGATCAGCCACAGCAAGGGGAAGCCGAGGAAGATCAGGTACACCACGACGGCGGCGTACTGCAGGGCGCGGGTGGCCGGACGGGTTCTCATGCTTCGCTCCGCAGCCGGTTCCGCAGGTAGAAGAACAGGAACAAGATGATGATGACCACCATCACGTCACCCATCGCCGCGGCCATCCCGAAGTTTCCGTAACGGAAGGCCTCGTTGTACGCGAACAGCATCGGCAGCATGGTCTTTCCACCTGGTCCGCCGGCCGTGAGTACGTACACCAGGCCGAACGAGTTGAAGTTCCAGATCATGTCCAGGCTGGTGATCGCGACGATGACCGTCCTGAGCTGCGGCAGGGTGATGTTCCAGAACTGGCTCCACGCGCTGGCGCCGTCGACCGCCGCCGCCTCGTACAGGCTGCGGTCGATGCTTTGCAGACCGGCCAGCAACGTCACGGTCGTCATCGGCATGCCGACCCAGATCCCGACCACGATCACGGCCGGCAGCGCCGTACTGAAATCGCCGAGGAAGTTGATCGGCTGGTCGGTCAGGTGCAGCTTCAGCAGGATCTCGTTGACCGGACCGTTCGTCGGGTGCAGCAGCAGGCGCCACATGATCGCCACGACCACCGGCGGCATCGCCCACGGGATCAGCGCGAGCGTACGGGCGACGCCGCGGAACTTGAGATCCGCGTTCAGCAGCAGAGCCAGCCCGAGCGCGGCGACGAACTGCAGGATCGTCACCGACAGGGTCCAGATGACGCCGATCCGGAACGAGTCCCAGAACAGGTTGTTGTGCAGCAGCTTGGAGAAGTTCTCGAAGCCGATGAAGCTGGTTTCGACGTTCAGCCCGGCGCGGGCGTCGGTGAAGCCGAGCGCGATGCCGCGGATCAGCGGGTACACGCTCAGGATCAGCACCGGCAGCAGCGCGGGCAGGAACAACAGAATCGCTTCCCGATTCTGCTTCGGCCGACCCGAGTTGTTCGGTTTCCCGGAGTTCTTCGCCTTCGCCGCGGCGGTGATCGAAGCCATCATGGGGTCGATCCCCTCAGGCTCAGAGACGGCTGGACCACGATCCGCCGGGGCGTCCGCTCGTTGTCCTCGATCCTTGCCAGCAGCAACTCAGCCGCCCGGCGACCACGCTCCGCGGACCCCAGATTCACACTCGTCAACGGCGGAAAACTCTGCTCGGCCAACTCACTGTCATCCATCCCGACCACCGCGACATCATCCGGAACCCCCAGCCCAACCCCCGCCAACTCATGCATCAACCCCACCGCCAACAAGTCATTCGCACAAATCACCGCGTCGAACTTGGCTGCGGCCTGCAGCTCACGTGCCGCGGTTCGTCCCGCGGTGAAGGTGAAGTCGGTGGCTTCGGCGAGGGCGGCTGGGTGGAGGTTGTGGGCTTTCATCGCCTCGGCGAAACCTTTGGCCCGGGCGGCTCCGGGGACCGTGTCGGCGGGACCGTTCAGGAAGGCGATCCGCTTCCGGCCGCAGTACGCCAAGTGGTCAACGGCGAGCAGCATGCCCTTCGGGGAGTTCGCGCGCACCGTGTCGACGCCGGCCTTGGCCGGGACACTACCGGCCACCACCACCGGTACCTCACACTCCCGGATCGACTTCACCAGATCCTCGTCCACCCGGATCGGGCTGATCAGCAACCCGTCGGCGTACCCGCGCGCCATCCCCCGTACCAGCGCGACCTCGTCCACCACCTCCGGACCGGTCGTCGTGACCACCAACCGGTACCCCGCGGCGGACACGACTTCCTCGACCGCCCGCATCATCGTCACGTACACCGGGTTACCCACATCAGCGACCGCCAGCGTCAACTGGAACGTCCGCCCGACCTTCAACGACCGCGCCCGCGAGTCCGGCACGTACCCGAGCTCGGACACCGCCCGCTGCACCCGCTCGACCATCTCCTCGGTCGCCGGCAACCCGTTCAGCACCCGCGACACCGACGCCACCGAGACCCCCGCCGCCCGGGCCACCCCAGCGATCGTCGGACGACTCACCCGAGACCTCCTGTAATCGTTCTTGTAATCGTTTACAGGCCAGACAGTAGAACCTTCCCACCCATCAGGTCAAGGCATCGTCAGGCGGTAACGCTACGCAGCACCCAGGACGGAAGACCGAGCCACCACGTCAGCGCCGGTACGAGCGGACGTGGCACGTCGTGCGACCGCGAGATCGCCTGCAGCAGGTCCAGCCTTCCGGACACCCCCGCGCTGTAGCTCAGGCCGGCCAGCACGGCCACCGAATGCACCGACCGGGTCGTCCGCCACTGGGTGGCATGCTTCGTCACCGCCGCCCGCAGTGCGGTCACATCGGCCGACGGCGCGAGGTGACCGATCGAGTACGCGGCCGAGACCTCAACGGCAGGCGAGGCGCCGCCGTACAGCACTACCTGCTCCAGCAACCGCCGTTCCTGGTGACGCCCGACGAGACGAAGCGCCGAGAGTAGCGACAGCGCCCAGTCGAGCCGTTCCAGCAGCGCCCGGGCCGACTTGAACTCCTCGGCGAGCGCCCTGGCCGTCCCGTCACGGTACGGTGAAGCGGCGATGAAGCTCGCCGCCGCTAGCCGTACGTCCCACGAGGCGGCGTACAACATCTCCTCGACCAGTGTCGGCAGTACGGCGTCGTGGAACGATTCGTGCTCCGGCCGCACCCAGGCGTTCACGACGCTCACGACGCGACTCACGACCAGTTCTCGTTCCACCGCCGACCCGGTCAGCACCGGCCGTTGCCAGCCCGCTGCCGGAGCGGACCGCGCGACATGTGCCGACAATGCGAGCAGTTGGTCCGCGGTCACTTTCGCCGCGCCTCCCGCGGAGTCGTGGCTCAGCTCCAGCAGAACCTGACTCAGTACTCTCCGTTCGGGCTCGGCGAAATGGCGGAGCTGGAGCTTTCGGAAACAGGCCAGCAATGCGCCCAGTTGCGCCTGGTCGCTGCTCGGCTCACGCAACTCCCGAATGACCGCGGAGTTCGCGTCCCGATGCGAGCTGAAATCAAGCGCGCTGATTGTTTCGACGACGACCTGATTGGAGCGGTCCGAACCCAGCGACGTACAGGCCGCTATCGCCGCGAACTGGCCGACCGGATGACTCAGCAACCGATTGAAGGCCTCATAGCGCTGATGCCACCGGACTCCGTCCGAGATGATCATCTCCACGAGCAGTCGCTCGGTCAGGTCGACCCAGAATCTACTTGGCAGAAGCACGTGATCAGTGACCAGATGCCAGGTGAGCCGATCCCATCGCGGACCGGACATCACGCCTTCGGAGAGCGCGCGGTCCAGCAGGTTCTGGATCCGGACATCGTCCGCGGGCGTGCGGTCACGTGCCGCGGTCCAGTTCCGCGGCGGCGCACCGCGCGCGTAGCGGTGCATGGTTTCGATGACCGCGACAAGCTGTCCCGAAGGCAGCCCGAGCAACTGCTCGTAGCGCTCCGCGCCCCACCGCGGGACGGGCACCTTCCCCGACTCCCAGCGCGAAATGGTTGCCGGTGTCACCAACTGATGCGACTCGTCGGGAAAAGCCCGCGCCAATCTCGCCTGCGAAACATAAGCACCATCGGCCGCAAGCAATCGACTGACCCGCAACAACCAAGCGGTACGAGCTTGCGGAGTCAGCTCCCGGATCGGCCGGCCCCACGTTGCACTGGTATCTCGCACATCCCCTCGATCCCCCAACCGCTAGCACGCCCCCCGGACTGTGGCAAGGAGAATTGCAGACGTCTTGGCACAGTGAATTGATGGTAGATCCGTGACGACAGGTTGCGCATTGTTCGGGTGATGTCAATCTGAGAACGTTCGAAGGGCCGTTCCATGTCTCAGTCAGCTCAGGTACCGCGGTCCCACCGGCGGCATATGCTCGACCTCACCGCCGTGCGGAAGGGACCTGGAGCCGTGGTCGAGCATCCTCGGTATGTGCGGTCCTCCACGGAGGACGCCATCTCGACCTGTCTGGGGCTCCGGCCGGCGGTGCTGATCCTCGACGCCGAGCCACTGCTGATCGACTGGTCGGCTCCGGACGGGGCCTGGAACTCTCGCTGGCACGAAGTGTTGAGCCGCGCCGTCGACCAGGGCGTCGGCGCGGTAGTCGTCGTGACGAACTCACGACGGGATTTGTCCGGCTTGATTCAACCGCTCCCGGACCGCGGGACATCGGTCCGGCTCGTTCGCCGGGCCCGGAAACCATGGACCACCCGGCGTACGCTCGGGCTGTCCGCGGCCGCCGGGAGCGGCGTCGTCTGCGGTGACGTGTCGCTGACGGACGGCTTGCTCGCCACCCGCCTCGGGTTCACCTTCGTTCATGTGCAGGCCGAGGACCCACCACCGCTGGCCAGGCTGCAGAACCGCTGCGGCCGGCTGCTCGCGCTGGTCGTCGGTTCCCGGCAGTTCCCGGGATGGCGCGGATGAGCGTCTCACCGCCCCCGCCCCCGATCGACCGGGACACCCTCCTCGCCGACTACATCGCGTCGAGAGAGGACGAACGTTCGTTTCAGACGACCCAGGTGGCTCTCGCTTCGCTCGCCCTGACCACACTCGGCCTGCTCGCCGGTCTCGTCGGCCGGTACGTGCTGCCGAACAGCCACCAGAACGACATCCCGCCAGGGCTCCTCGTACTCGCGCCGATGGTTCCGCTGGCGCTGTTCGGGATGTTCGTTCAAGCCGGCGCGCAGGCGACCCTGCGAACGCACTATCTTCGCGACCTCGAGCAGCAACTGGCGCAGCCGACCGCCGATCCCGCGGCAACCCCCAGCCCTTCGTTCATTCGGATCGTCGGCGCGCTGGTCGGCCTCAAGCACGGACATGCGATCTACCGGGCGATCACCGTCATGCTCATCACGATCGCGATGTCCGCGTTCATCGTCATCCTGATCCTGATCGCCATCAACGTACCGGGGCCGTGGGCCGCCCTGATGACGGTCAGTTACTCGTTCACGATCTTGCTCCTGGTGCACCTGACGTGGTCGACGACGGCCGCGGGGCTGACGTTCTACAACAGCGCCCGCGAACGCCTCCAGATCCACACCAGCGGCGCGACCGGCCCGGACGGGCAGCTGGTCAAGTACCTCGCGCTGCCGCGCCCGGTCGATCTCCAGAAAGGGCTGTACTACCTCGCCGGATTCCTGGTCGCGCTCACGTACGGCGCGGCCGACCGTACGTTCGGGCTGCACCTGCTCGCGCTCATCTGGGGGTGGGTCGTGCTGGAGTTCCTTGCCTACCAGGCCAGGTACCAGTGGAACGACATCCGTGGATTCGCGGGCGAAGCCACTCATCCGATGGCAACGGCGCGAAAGCGGCTGCCGGACTCGGGAGGCGACCCGATCCGTCAGTCCGCGCAGGTCGCGCTTGCCCGGGTGGGTGCGGCGCTCGTGCTCGCGCTCGGCGCTCCGGCCGGGACCCGAACCGCTTTGCTGGTTGGGCTGGTCGCGATCTTCGTACTGGCCGTGTTGTACGAGAAGGCACGGGCCGACGATTCAGTTGCCGGAGTCATCATTCTCGTTGCCATCGGCTACCCGCTCCGGTTCTGTCTCGGCCTCGCCATCGCCGGTTTCGACTGGGCCGACGGCGGTCTCGTGGTGGCAGCCATCGGCGCGGTGGCCTTCGCCGCGGTCGGGTGGAGCACGGTCGGACTGACATGGGCACTCGAAGCCGAGGCAACCCCGCAGGCAAGCAGGTCGAGGCACCTCGAGTTCCTGTGGCGCAATGCCGGCCTAGGCCCAGGTCCGACCGCCGGCCCTCCGCTGGCACGCCGGATGCGCCCCGTGGCAGTGCCCAACCTCGCGCAGTTCACGGCTTGTGTTCTCGGTACGCTGCTCGGAACCGAGGTCGTACGGCGTGATTGGTCGTGGCTTGTCATCGCGATGCTCGCCGTCACCGCGGCTGCCACTCTGCTCCTGATCGGCTTCGGAATTCGCAAGACGCTCACCGGAGTGGTCGTCGGCTGCGCGCTGGTCAGCCTGTCAGGCCTGTCGGTCTGGTACAGCGAAAGCTGGCGTGCAGGGTGGGTTCCGTTGTTCTTCGGGGTGTTCACGGCCTTCTACCTCGGCTTCAGATCACAAACCTACGCGGGCCTGAGCACGGCGCCGAAAGACATGCTTGCCAACGCCAAGTCGCTCGCCGGCGCGGTGGAGACCTGGTTCAAACAGGGCAAGCCACCGAGCCAACCGCCGCAGCCGAACACCCCGGCCGCTCCGTGAACTGATGCCTGGCCAACCGCGTGGGCGGAGACCAGGTGGCTGTCTCCGCCCAGGGTCAGCTGCTTACCTTGTCAGCAGCGGGTGGTCAGTTGGGGGTTGGGGAGTACGGCGCTGGTGAGGGTTCCGCCGAAGCGGGTCAGGTCGGGGGTGCCGTACTGGGTGGTCTTGCCGAAGGTTTGGACCGTTCGGTGGTTGATCACGTTGCCGAAGTTCCATACGCACAGGCGGCCCAGGGACGGGGTCGCCTGGAGGGCGCTGGTCGAGCCGAGGCTCCAGAACGGGTAGAACGCGGCACCCTGTGGTACGGCGGTGCAGCCGGCTCCGGTGATCGTGTTGCAGAGGATCTCCGACGCCGCCACGTTCGTCTCGAACTGGATGTTCGGGTACGGATGCGCTCCGCCGGTGAACGGTCCGATGTACTCGAACGAGGTCGGATGACCACGTGACCCGTCCGGCCAGTCGGCCTGGTACGAGGAGCCGTCGAAGTCGAGGTCACCGTTCTGGAAGACGTTCTCCTGGCAGCCGGCAATCGGCCAGCGTTCGACCACCGCCTTGCCGTTCACCATCGTGGTCCGCGGACCGGCGATCATGCAGTTCGCGCCGGAGAACTCACAGTTGACGCCACTGGCGGAATCATTGGTCGGACACGCGGCTCCGGTTTCGGTAGTCGCGTTCTGGCAGATCCCGGTCGCCGGGTTGCACGGCCCTTCACCGGAACCGTTGCCTTCGGCACCACCGTTGCAGACCTGGTAGACGTTCGGGTCGGAGAAGCTCTGCCCGTTCGGGTACGACTGGCTGACCGGCAGCCGGCTGGACACGCTGGAGCAGGCCTCGAAGTGACCGAGCTCGTCCTGCATCAGCACGCCACCCTCGAGCGCTGCCCACGGGACCTGGTTCTGCTGCTGGGCGCTGCTGTACTCGGGGTGGAAGTCGAACGGGGTTCCGGTGCAGTCGGCGATGTTCGTGTTCATGAACCCGTTCGCCGCGGACGCGACCATCGATCCGGACTGTCCGGTACTCAGATCGTCGACCCTCGCGAGTAGGCCGTGCGCGGTGTCGCGCATCACCACCCGGAGGACGTCACCCTGCCGCATTTCCAGCGTCTTCTTGTTCGGCGACAGCGTCGACACGTCGGTGAGCTGCGGGCTCGGCGGACCGGCCGGGACGCCGTCGGTCTGCAGGTACGAGAAGTTCACCGGTTCGATGCAGTTGTTGTTGCAGGTCGCGAAACCGAACGTGCAAGCAAGACTGTCGATCGTCAGCGCCGCGCACCAGCGGCCGGCGTCGCAACTCGGCCCGTCCAGGAACGGCCCGAAGCCAGGCGGATAGAACTGCAGTTCCATGAACGCGGAACCGGCCGCGTTCGGATCGCTGATGGCGGAACCGTTGCTGTCACTGTTCGGCGTACACGAGTTCTGCGGGTACGACTTCGGGTCGCACAGCGGCAGACCGAACCACGGCGCCGGACTGAGTTCCGCGTACTTGCTGACCGCCGGACTGCTCACCGTCGGTTTGGCGGCCGGGTCCTTCGACAGCCGCATGAAGTACGTGATGTCGTTCGCGCTGCCCGGCCGGCTCGAGATGAACTTGACCGACGGCTCGTCGTGGCCGATGTAGTGCTCGTTGTCCTCGAACCGCCAGGGCACCCCGTTTTTGTCGATCTTGACCGGGTCCGTACACAACCCGCCCAATCCATGCTTGACCGACTTGTACAGCGGGCTGAACCCGTTGCAGTCCATCCCACCGATCGCGTTCGGCTTGACCGGAGCCGGCGCCGCGGCAGTTGCCTGCCATCCCAGAGCCGGCATCATCGCGATCGCGAGTGTGATGACGGCGGCCCCTATTCCCCACCGATTTCTCCACCGATAACTGGATCCGCGCATCGGCGTGCCTCCACCCCGCAGAGAAGGGGCCCCTGGGCTGGGCCGGCGACGGCTCAGGGCCCCCCTTGCGGGCCGCCGTCGGTGCAACCAGCCCAGGCTTATGCCTCGTCATCACCGACTGTCAATAGGTGGTGACAGCTCTCAGCGGGCGCTCAGCATTCCGGCTCGCCGGGCTCAGCTTCCGGCTCGCCGGCCGTCAGTCTTCCTGCTCGTCGGCGCCGGGGCGCTCGGCCCACGGGGTCTCCTTGGCCGGGCGGACGACGATCAGTTTGTCGCCGGCGGCAAGCACCGAGACGTTCGAATCGTAGTACCGGTGGACTTTCCCGTCCCGGACCACCGACACCACCCGGTCCGGTACGGACGACGGCGGCTTGCCCACCTCGCGCCCGAGCACCGGCCGCTCGGCGACCTCGAGACCTTCGCCGTAGGTGAGCAGGTCCTCCATCACCTCGCCGAGGTTCGGGCTGACCGCTGACAGACCGAGCAGCCGGCCGACCGCCTCCGACGACGTGACCACGGCGTCCGCGCCGCTCTGCCGCAGCAGTGGCACGTTGTCCTCCTCGCGGACCGCGACCACGATGTGGGCGTCCGCGTTCAGCTGCCGCACCGCCAGCGTGACCAGTACGGCCGAGTCGTCCCGGTCGGTGGTCACGATCACCTCGCGCGCGGTCATCACCTCGGCCCGGCGCAGCACGGTCCGGTTCGTCGCGTCGCCGTGAAAAGCGGCCATCTGATCGTTGCCCGCGTCACCGATCGCCTGCGCCCGCGGGTCGATCACCACGATGTTGTCGCGCCGGACGCCGTTGCTGATCAGGGTCTGGACCGCGGACCGGCCCTTGGTGCCGTACCCGACGACGATGGTGTGGTCCTTCATCCGTTTCCTCCAGCGCGTGTCGCGCATGATCCGGCGACCCTCGTTGGCCAGCACTTCCAGTGTCGTACCGACCAGAACCACCAGGAACGCGATCCGCAGCGGCGTCACGATGAAGGCGTTCACCAGCCGGGCGGCGGGCGACACCGGGGTGATGTCGCCGTACCCGGTCGTGGTCAGCGTGACGGTCGCGTAGTAGATGCTGTCGATGACGTTGACCTTGCCGTCATAGCTGTCCCGGTACCCGTCCCGGTCGACCACCACGATCAGCACCATCACGGTCAGCAGCCCCAGCGCGACCAGGAAGCGGCTGAACAGCTGAAACAGTGGCGAGCGAGTGCTCGCGGGCAGGTTGACCAGGAGACCGTGTGGGTTCCGGCCGGTGGGAAGGGGTGGCACGGCTTAGACGATATTGCACCGGCGGCCGATCCACCGCATGCGACAGGCTCTGGCTGGACAGCGCGACACTCACCATCAGGCTGTCACCGTCCTGGACCACTCTGGAACGCATCCGCAACCGATGCAGTGTCCGCAGCATGGCATCGTTCCGCGGCTGCACCAGACACACCACCCGGTCGGCACCGAGGAGCCGGGCCTCCCCTACTGCCTGCCGCAGTAGCCGCAGCCCGATCCCCTGCCGCTGCCAGCCGTCCTCGACCAGTACGGCGATCTCCATCGTCGTACTGCCCAGCTCCTCCCAGGGCGCCACGGTGGCCATCCCAACCACCGCGTCGTCCACGCAAGCCACGACCGACATGCCACCGGCAGGCGCGGACAGGTGCCGTGCCGTACGAGCGGTCAGCCGCGGCATCGGCACGTGGTACCGCCGAGCGCGCGTCTCGTACGAGCACCGCTCGTGCATAGCCACCACCGCCTCGGCATCAGCTACTGTCGCCTGGCGGAGTTCCGGTACGCCGCTACCAGGCCGTGGTCCCTCCGGACTCTCAAGCCGGTCAGCCAACTTGCCGGCGATCTCAGCCAGTACGTCCGCCCTGGCCCACTCGGCCGGTGTGTACTCGTCGAACCCCTGCAGTTCACCCAGTTCGTCGTCCACCGACAGTGGGTCGTCGAGGAGCCGCAGCACGGCCCGCAGGTACCGCGTAGGCGCGTCACTGAGCACATCCGCCTGGCAGGCGCGGACGATCGTGTTGAGACAACCCGCCTCGGCCGCCAGCGCGGCCAGGTCGTCGGCCGACCAGCTGGGACTGGTGGAGACCACCAACTCGTCGACAGCCCCGCTCTCCGCGGTGAAGACCTCCAGGCTGAGGATGTTGATGTCGTCCGCACCACATCGTGCGGCAAGTTCCGCCAGCGCGCCCGGGCGGTCGGCCAGTTCGGTTCTGATCTTCCAGAGCATGGGTGCTCTCCCCTCGTGGAAACGTGGTTCCACTGTGGGTTTGGGCTGTTGCTCCGGTGGGTCCGTGAGGTTACGCGTGCGTCAACGTTTGCGGCGGACCCTCGGCAGGTGCGGGTTGATCCGTCGCTTCCGCGCGGCCAGTACTACCGCCGGCTCGCGTTTGTCCAGGTCGGCGTGCCGGAGCAGCTCCGGGTAGGTGGCCTGCGGTACGGCTGGGTACGTCGTCACGATCGCGTCTCCGGAGAACACGAAGAAGATCGCCTGACCGTCCTTGATCACCTTCAGCAAGGACCCGTCGCGTACGGTCAGCGCGTGCTCGACGCCCTTGCGCCGGGCCGTCCGTTTCGCCCAGGCGGCCTGGACCGCCTGCTGCGCGGGCTCCCGCCCGTGCCGCACTGCCTCGACGACGAGCGGTCCGTACCGCACGCCGTACTTGACCAGATTCTTCGCCAGCTTGCTGTTCTTCCCAGCGCCCGCAGCTCCACCCGCCATACGTCGAGCGTACTGACCGGTCCGGTCAGCTGGTGGGCTTCCAGATGTACGGCACCGTGACGGACACCGGTCTCAGCCCGAGCCGCGCCAGGATGCCGCGGCTGTCCGGCGACGCGTCTACCTGCACGTACTGGTAGCCGCGCTGAGCCGCCAGGTTGCGCCGGTACGCGACCTGGGCGCGGTAGATGCCACGGCCACGCCACTCCGGCAGCGTGGACCCACCCCACAACGAGGCGAAGTCAGTACCGGTGTGGAACCGGATCCATGAGCCTGAGACCACCTTCGGCTCGTCGCCTGTGGTCTCTGCGACGACTACCACTGTCGGCTCGTCGCCCACGATGGCCGCGGACAGGGCGTCCGGGAGCCAGTCGTGCGAGAAGCCCCAGACCTCCTCCTCCATCGCCTGCATCCGCTCCAGGTCCTCCCGCGAGGTGATCTCCCGCAGCTGGATACCCTCGGGTAGCTCGACCTCAGTCGGCAGGTCAGCCAGGGCACCGATCAGCAGGCACTCCTCCTCATCCGGTACGAACCCGGCCTTGGTCAGCCGCTCCGGCAAGTCGGCCGGCAGATCATGGGAGTAGTACTTCCACTCGACCTTCACACCGAGCTCAGCGAAGTACGCGACCTGGTCAGCGATCTGCTGGTCCAACTCAGCGCCGTCGGCTCCACCCTGGTACTGGAGGAAGCCGTCACCTTCCAGACCGATCGTACGGATCAGTGCGCCGATCCGGTCGGTCGTCCCGGCGGCACCTGCACGGCTACGGATCTGCTGGTCGTACGTGGCCCGTAGCGCGAGTGCCTCGGGCGAGCTGTCCAATGGAATCACGCCCATCAGTAGAACAGCGGTCGCAACCGGTTTTCCAGTGTGACAGTCGCGTCGGCATGCGGGCGTACGTCACGTCGTGCACCATGGAGGCCGTGAACTCCCCCGATCCGCGCCGTCCGATCATGCCCGGCAACAAGCTGTTCGAGTCGCTGCCCGGTGCCGCCGACCCGGCCACCGTGACCGAGGCGGCGCACCGGACGGCCGAGCTGCTGGTCCGTGGCGTGCGTGAGTCGGCCGACGAGGAGGTCCACGCGCGGGTGGTCAAGCTCGCCGACGAGTACGGTTTGGACGAGCTGGCGGAGCTGTGGTCGGATTCCCCGGCCGACTCACTGCCCGGAGCGCTCTGGCGGTTGTACCTACTGCGCTCCTGGGTGCACTCCAACGCGGCGGAGGTGGCGCGTGAGTTCGCCACCGGGCGCGAGTACGCAGAGGTGCACGCCGTCGTCGCGGGCGTAGCCGAACCGCCGGGTCCGACCGAGGTACGGGACATGGTCGACGCCGTACTGCGCGGAGTCGCGACCGGCGACTTCGCCACCACGCTGGACCGGGCGGCCGCGTTCGCCCGGATCGTCGCCACCGGCCGCGCGCACCTGGCCGAGGACGGGCACGACCGGGTCCTGTCCGCGTCCAAACTGGTCGAGACCGCTGACCAGCTGCAGACCGCGGCCCGGGCCGAACGCGCCGGACACCTCTGGTAGTTGCGCACCTCGCGATCGGATGTTATTGCGTCTCGCGGCCCGAGATCTCAACGGGACAAGGGGTTTGAGCAGCCGCTACACTGTTCGAGGTGTCGGGCCGGTGCAAGCCCCGGGTCCCAAAATTAGCCGCTACGAGCGGCCACGCGCCGTGAGGCGCTTCCCGGTCCGGCACCACTACTTCTCCCTCCGGAGCTTCCCCCGCTGGCCGCGACACGCGGTGGTCACCCGGCGGCTGCTTCTCGGCTACCTTCACGAGGACGGGGGTACTCCTGTGGCGGCCAGCCTCAGGGGCGTCCGCCCACAAACCCCTCCGGAAGGGACTTCCTGATGCGCCGCCTTCCCCGCGCACTCCTCCCGTGCGCGCTGATCGCCGGACTGCTGCTTCCGGCCGCCCCGGCCGCCGCCGCCCGCGGCGACTTCGACATCCAGGGCCACCGCGGTGGTCTCGGGCTGACCGTGGAGAGCACGATCGCGTCGTTCTCGCACGGTTTGCAGCTCGGCGTCAGCACGCTGGAGCTCGACGTCCAGATCACCCAGGACGGGTACGCCGTGGTGACCCACGATCGCAAGGTCGACGGCAAGAAGTGCCGCGACACCGCGCCGTACACGCCGAACGACCCCGAGTACCCGTACGTCGGCAAGTATCTCAACACGCTCTCGCTGAAGCAGGTCAAGCAGCTGGACTGCGGGTCCCTGCCGCAGGCGAACTTCCCTGGTCAGCAGCCTGACCCGGGCGCCCGGATGCCCGAGCTGCGGGACATTTTCGCGCTCGTGCACCGCTACCACGCGTACGGCGTGAAGCTGAACGTGGAGACCAAGGTCGAGGCCGGCGCGCCGGCCGAGACCGCGCCGCGCGAGCAGTTCGTCCAGGTGGTCGCGAGCGAGATCCGCAAGGCGAAGATCGCCCGGCAGGTGACGATCCAGAGCTTCGACTGGGGTTCGCTGATGCGGATGCGCCAGGTGATGCCGGAGCTGCCACTGGTCGCGCTGACCAACTACGACTTCCTGCAGGTCGGCCGGCCGGGCAAGTCGCCCTGGCTGGGCGGGATCGACATCGACGACTTCGGCGGTGACCTGGTCAAGGCGACCAAGTCGTTCGGCGCGTCGGCGATCTCACCCGTCCATGGCTTCCCGCAGGACGGCAAGGTGACCGACCCGGCGTACCGGCCGTACGTCACCGCTGACATGGTCAAGTCGGCGCACCAGGCCGGTATGAAGGTCATCCCGTGGACCGTCGATGACCCGGCGACCATGCAGTCGCTGATCGACAAGGGCGTCGACGGACTGATCACCGACTACCCGGATCGGCTGCGGGACGTCGTCCGCGAAAACGGCTTCCGGCTCCCGAAGGCGTACGAGGCGCCTGCTGTCCGTGCCCTGTCGTCAGCGCACGCCCACAACGACTACGAGCACCGGCGGCCCCTGCAGGACGCACTGGACCGTGGGTTCAACAGTGTCGAAGCGGATGTGTGGCTGGTGGACGGTGAGTTGCGCGTGGCACATGACCTGGCCGACGCCAAACCGGGTCGCACGCTGGAGAGCCTGTACCTGAAGCCGCTGGCGGACCGGGTGCGTGCGAACCACGGTCAGGTGTACAAGCACGGACGGGACTTCCAGCTGTTGATCGACATCAAGAGCGACGGACCGTCGACGTACGCGGCGGTCGACAAGGCACTGGCGAAGTACCGTGGCATCAGCACGGTCTTCGCCAACGGACGCGTGTTCAAGGGCGCTGTCACCTCGGTGATCAGTGGTAACCGCCCACTGGACGTGCTGAAGGCCCAGAAGGTCCGGTACGCGGGTTACGACGGACGGCTCAGCGACCTGCAATCCGGTATGCCGGCGTCGCTCATGCCGCTGGTCAGCGACAACTGGACCAACGCGTTCACCTGGCAGGGCATTGGCCCGATGCCCGCGGCGGAGAAGACCAAGCTGCACGACATCGTCGTCAAGGCCCACCACGCCGGTTACAAGGTCCGCTTCTGGGCTACTCCTGATGTACCCGGTGCGGCCCGTGAGGCGCTGTGGCGCGAGCTGACCACGGCCGGCGTCGACTACCTCAACACCGACGACCTACACGGCCTGGAGGACTTCCTCCGCGGCTAGGGCTTCACTTCCGTGAGGGCGAGCACGTCGTCGCCCTCACGGAAGGCCCGCCGCTGCTTCACCGCGCCGTTGCCGTCCCGGAGCACCCGCGCGATCCCGTCCCGTACCAGCTCCACCTCACCGAGCTCCTCCAGCGCCGGCTCCACCTCCCGGCGCATCCGCTCGACCAGCTCGCTCATCGGCATGCTCTCGGCAGCTAGTACGTCCAGCCCGTCCCCGAGCAGTCCGTCCCGCGCGGCCAGCCAGTACGCGGCGTGCAGCACCTCGTCGTCCACAGCCGCGCCAACACCGCCGGCTTCGAGCGCAGTCATCACCAGCGCGCGTACCAGCGTCGCCAGTACTACTGTCTCGTCAACCGTCAGTGGTATGTCGCTGACCCGCACCTCCACGGTGGCTAGGTGTGAGGACGGCCGTACGTCCCAATAGACCATCTGCTCGCCCATCAGCGGCCGCAGGTAGTTGGACACACGGACGGCAGTCTCCCTGTCCGGTACGTCCACGTGTACGTGACAACCGCACACGCCCTGCTCAAGCGCCAGCTGGCCGTACCGAGCCGCCAGCTGTTGGTAACGGCGTTTCCTGGTCACAAGCTGTGCAGGACGCCCACGGGGAGGTACTGCGATCGCCAGCAGCCGTCCACCCTCCTCGGCGGCCGCACTGGCCAGCGCGGAGCGCATGCTGGTCAACGCTGCGTGCAGTTCATCAGCTGTCGAGCAGACCGGACTGTTGATCTCCCATCTGCGGTAAACCTCACCCTGCACTAGTACCCGGACGCTAACCGGTTAGGCTCTGCGGCGTGAGTCTGCCGGTGGTTACCGCTACCCGTTACGTGTTGCCGTTGCGGGAGGGTGGATCGTTGCCTGGTGTTGTCGAGGGCAACGACCTGGGTACGTACGTGATCAAGTTCCACGGTGCCGGTCAGGGGCCGAAGGCGCTGGTCGCGGAGGTGATCGTCGGGGAGCTGTTCCGGCGGCTCGGGATGCGGGTGCCGGAGCTGAAGCTGATCGAACTGGACCCGGCGATCGGGAAGTCCGAACCGGACTTCGAGATCCAGGAGCTGCTGATCCGCAGCGCCGGACTGAATCTGGCGGTCGACTTCCTGCCGGGCTCGTTCGGGTACGACGGCTCCGCCGGCAACCCGGGCGACGACGGGATGGCGCGGGTACTTTGGCTGGACGCGTTCGTCGCCAACGTGGACCGCTCCTGGCGCAACACCAATCTGCTGGTGTGGCACAAGAACCTCTGGCTGATCGACCACGGTGCCGCGCTGTACTTCCACCACTCGTGGATGCCCGCCGAGAAGTTCGCCGGCTTGCCGTACGACGCGTCGGATCACGTGTTCTCGGTGGCCGCTCCGGGCGTACCGAAGGTGGATGCCGAGCTGGCTGCCGCGATCACTCCGGAGCTACTGACGGAAGTGATCGCACTCGTGCCGGACGAGTGGTTGGGCGACGGAGATCGTGACAGGTACCTAGGGCACTTACTGGCGCGGCTGGAGAACCGGCCGGCTTGGCTGCCGGGAGGTGCGCGGTGAGTCTGGTGCCGTTCGACTATGTGATCCTGCGGGCCGCTCCGCGCATCCAGCGCGGTGAGTTCATCAACGTGGGTGCAGTGCTCTACTGCCGGGCCCTGGACTTCCTCGGCGCCGAGTGGGACGTGCAGCCCGAACGGTTGAAGGCCCTGGACCCAGCAGTCGATGTTGACGTCGTCTGCGCTTCACTGGACCAGATCCGCGCTATCTGCAGCGGTGACCCTGCTGGTGGACCAGCAGCAGCTACAACGATCAGTGAGCGCTTCCGGTGGCTCGCTGCGCCGCGCAGCACCGTCGTACACCCCGGACCGATCCACAGCGGGATCACCAGCGACCCCGCTGCGGACCTGGACCGGTTGCTCGACTCGTTCGTCCGTTAGGCGAGTGCCGCGGAGACGACCTCGCGGGCCTGCTCGAAGACCTGCTCCAGGTGCTCGGCGCCCTTGAACGACTCGCCGTAGATCTTGTAGAGGTCTTCGGTGCCGGACGGCCGGGCAGCGAACCACGCCGACTCCGTAGCGACCTTCAGGCCACCGATCGCGGCACCGTTGCCCGGTGCCGTGGTCAGCCGGTCCACGATCGGCTCCCCGGCCAGCTCGGTCGCGGTGACCGCATCCGCGGACAGCGCCGACAGCTTCGCCTTCTGCTCACGAGTCGCGGGCGCGTCCACCCGCGAGTACGCGGAGGCGCCGAACCGCTCCACCAGCTTCGCGTGTGCCTTCGACGGCGTCTCCCCCGTCACTGCGGTGATCTCACTCGCCAGCAACGCCAGCAAGATGCCGTCCTTGTCAGTTGTCCACACGGTGCCGTCGAAGCGCAGGAAACTCGCACCGGCCGACTCCTCACCACCAAACCCGACGGAGCCATCCACCAGACCCGGTACGAACCACTTGAACCCGACCGGCACCTCCCAGAGCCGGCGTCCCAGGTCAGCTACCACCCGGTCGATCAGCGACGACGACACCAGTGTCTTGCCAACTGCCACGTCAGCACCCCACTGACGGTTGCTGAACAGGTAGGAGATCGCTACCGCCAGGTAGTGGTTCGGGTTCATCAGTCCGGCATCCGGTGTGACGATGCCATGCCGGTCCGAGTCCGCGTCGTTCCCGGTCGCCACGTCGTACTTGTCCCGCTGCGCGACCAGCGACGCCATCGCGTACGGCGAGGAGCAGTCCATCCGGATCTTGCCGTCGTGGTCCAGCGTCATGAACGACCAGGCCGGGTCGATCCGCGGGTTCACCACGGTCAGGTCCAGGCCGTGCCGCTCGGCGATCGCTGACCAGTAGTCCACGCTCGCACCGCCCAGCGGGTCGGCTCCGATCTTCACGCCGGCGTCGCGGATCGCGGCCAGGTTCAGCACCGACGGCAGATCGTCTACGTAGTGGCCGACGAAGTCGTACCCCTCCGCGCTCCGGCGAGCCTGCTCGAACGGCGTCCGGCGTACGTCGCGGTTGCCGGCCGCGATCAGCTCGTTGGCGCGGTTCGCGATCCAGCTGGTCGCGTCCGAGTCGGCCGGGCCGCCGTGCGGCGGGTTGTACTTGATCCCGCCGTCCCGCGGCGGGTTGTGCGACGGTGTGATCACGATGCCGTCCGCATCCGCGCCGGCACCCCGGTTCAGCCGCAGGATCGCGTGGGACACCGCCGGGGTCGGCGTCAACCGGTCGGCGCTGTCCACCAGCGTCTCGACACCGTTACCCGCCAGCACCTCCAGTACAGTGCGCCAGGCCGGCTCCGACAGGCCGTGGCTGTCCCGGCCGACCAGCAGCGGCCCGGACGTACCCTGACCGGCGCGGTACTCGCAGATCGCCTGTGTGATGCCCAGGATGTGCGCCTCGTTGAACGCGGCGTCGAGACTCGAACCACGATGCCCGGACGTACCGAAGACGACCTTCTGGGCCGGGTTCGTGACGTCCGGGGTGAGCTCGTCGTACGCCTTGAGCAGCGCGTCGACGTCAACGAGGTCCTCGGGCTGTGCGGGCTGGCCTGCGCGTGGATGCATGCCCACATGCAACCACAAGAGCGTCAGTCGCTGTACGGAGTCAGCAGCTGGTCAACCGGGGCGTAGTCGTCGGTCAGGATCGGTGCGTCCCCGACGAACCCGGCCAGCTGGTCCTGGAGCGCCATCTTCGGCTCCAGCAGTGCCGAGATCTCAGGTACCTTGATCGGCTGGTCGGACGCCAGTACGACGAAGTTGCCGCCGGTCCGGCCGGACAGCTCGTCCTTGCGCGCGATCACCGCGACGTACGGGAAGACGGCCTGTACGGTCCTGATCTCCGCCTTCGCGAAGGCCGCCTGCCCATGGTCGATCACGTTGATCAGGTAGAGACCGTCCGGGCGGAGTACGCGGCGTACATCACTGACCAGCTCACGGGTCGTCAGATGCCACGGCACGGACAGACCACTGAAGGCATCCATGATGACCAGGTCGCTGCTGTCCGTCGCCTCGGATCGTACGCCGAGCCGCCCGTCCTGGACGGTCACGGCCAGATCCGGTCCGGTCTTGACGCCGAGCTCACGCTTGTCGATGTCGACCACTGCCGGGTCGATCTCGTACACCTGGTTCTTCGTACCCGGTCTGGTCGCGGTCAGGTACCGCGGCATGGTCAGACCGCCACCACCGACGTGCAGCGCATCCAGCCGCTGCCCCTTCGGCCAGTTGCCGTTGATCGCGGCAGCGAAGCTCTTGATGTACTCGAACTCCAAGTGGGTCGGGTCGTTCAGGTCAACGTACGAATGCCGCGCCTGGTCGAGGTAGAGCGTCCGGCCTCCGTCCCGGTTCGGGTCAGCTACCACCCGGGCACAGTGGTACGCCGTCTCGACTTCACACGGCCGGGGCGCCACCAGCGTCAGCGTCGCACCGATAACGGCCAGGGCAACCGGCTTGACCGCTGCCTGCACACCGCGCAACAGAAACGTCAGCGCGGCACCTACTACCACCAGTACGGCGCCCAGAGTGAGGATGATCGTGCTGATCGGCACAGTGGCAACGAAAACGAAGCCGGTGAGCACAGTGCCGACAATGCCGCCGACAGTCGCGTACGCGGACAGTCTGCCGACCACTGTGCCTGTCTTGGCGAGCGATGCCAGCCGGAGCTTCGTCACCATCGGCGTGACCGCGGCCAGGAGCGCCGCTGGTGCGAACAGAGTGATTGCGAGTACGAGGAAGATCAGCTCGTTCGCACCGCCACGGAACGCTTCACCGCTCCAGCGGACCACTGGGAGGATGACCATCACCAGCGCGCCGCTGAACAGCATCAACGGACCGAGCGACCGCTCCGGCGGCATCACGTCCGCGAACTTCCCACCAAGCGCCGCTCCGGTTGCGATCGCCGCCAGAGCGACACCGATGACCGCGGTGTTCGTCTCCAGCGTCAGACCGATGTACGGCGCCACCAACCGGAGCGACACGAGCTCCAGCACCATGACAGCAGCCGAACTCCCGAATGCCAGCGCGATCGCCAGCCGCTGACCGACCGGTCCACCTTCACCCTTGAGCACGGCGTCACCCTATAAGGGCTGTCCCAACCAGCCGTCAGGACTCGTCCAACCGGGCGATCAACGTCTTCGGAGCGATCTGGCGGTAGGCGCCCTCGACCAGGTCCTCGAAATGTCCCCAGTCCACGTCGACATCCAGGTACACGCCGAGCCAGCCGCGGTGGCCGACGTACGGCGGCCGGTAGAAGTGCTCCGGGTCGTCGGCGACCAGCGACTCCTGCAGGCCGGGCAGCGCGGCCATCCACACGCCGAGCCGATCGTCGTGGTGCTGGTTGGCGTACATCACGAACGTCTTCTTGTCCCGGATGAACCACGTGGGTTCACCGTGACTCAGCCGTTCGGTCACCTCGGGCAGTTCAAGGCACAGGCTACGTACGCGCTCCAGAACGTCCATCCGCCTACTGTGTCAGTGCCGCGGTCCAGGCACCACTACGCCGGCCTCGTACGCGTACACGACCGCCTGTGCGCGATCACGCAGCTCCAGCTTGGTGAGGATGTTGCTCACGTGCGTCTTCACGGTCTGCTCCGCCAGTACGAGCTCGGCCGCGATCTGGCGGTTGGACAGACCACGGGCCACCAGCCGCAGTACGTCGGTCTCCCGTGGCGTCAGCTGCGCCGGAGTGATCGGTACGACAGGCTGCGACCGGGCGAGGTCCTCTATCAGCCGACGGGTGACTGATGGTGCTAGCAGTGCATCGCCTGCCGCAACGACCCGTACCGCAGCGGCCAGTTCGTCTGGAGTGGAGTGCTTCAGCAGGAAGCCACTCGCACCAGCACGGAGAGCCGCGTACACGTAGTCGTCCAGGTCGAACGTAGTCAGCATCACGATCCGCGGCGGCTCGCCTGGTCGCGTACCGGCCAGGATGCGTTTGGTCGCGGCCATTCCGTCCAGCACGGGCATCCGTACGTCCATGAGGATCACGTCCGGCTTCAGCGCGGCCGCCAGCTCTACCGCCTGCGCGCCGTCACCGGCCTGTCCGACCACCTCCAGGTCCGGCTGCGCGTCGAGCAGCGCAGTGAACCCGGCACGCACCATCTCCTGGTCGTCAACCACCATGACCGTGATCGCCACTCGCCACCTCCTCCGTGACCGGTAGGTATACCTGAATCAGGTAGCCACCTTCAGGGGTCGGCCCGGCGCTTACCGTCCCGTCGACCATTGCTACTCGCTCCCGCATCCCCACCAGACCCTGCCCGCTCCCAGGCGCAGGTGCGACAGGCCGCGGCGGCTTTCCGTTGCGTACTGTCACCTCCAGCTGATCACCGACCTGCCGGATCGACACGTCGACGACCGAGTGCAGTGCATGGCGTACGGCGTTGCTGAGACCTTCCTGCACCACTCGGTACGCGGTCAGCTCGATGGACTGGTCGAAGCCATCCGGCACGTCACCTACCAGCCGTACGTCTGCTCCGGCGCGCCGAGTGCCCTCCACCAGCTCAACCAGCTGGTCCAGTCCTGGTTGTGGCCCCAGACTCGGTTGCTGAACCGGCTCGCGTAGCAGTCGCAGTACGCGCCGCATCTCGGTCAGCGACGCCCTGGCCTCGTCGGCGATGCCAGTGAACTCCGCGCGAACAGCATCCGGTACGTCGGTCAGCCGGTGTGGCGCGCTGTCTGCACGGACCACCACGACAGACAGGTGGTGTGCCACGACGTCATGCAGCTCACGCGCTATCCGGGCCCGCTCCTGCAGGCGCTCCCGCTCGGCACGCTCGGCCTTGCTGATCGTCTCCTGTTCGGCCAGCCGCTGGTTCGTTTCGGTACGGGAGTGGATCAGCTCACCCACCACGACCGCGACGGCGGACAGCACCGCCATGGTGACCAGGCCGCGCCAGCTGCCCTTGTCGGGCGCGGCTGCCGTCGCGACTACGCCTAGCGCCTGCGTGGCGATCCACCAGCCGATCAGCTCGCGGCGTCCCAGTCCGCGCGCAGCCGCGATCGCCAGCACGATCGAGTGGCCGAACGCTGCCGTCGTACCCCACGGCCACGGCTCGCTCGTACTGACCGGAGTCGTGACCGCGGCGGTGACTGCAGTGGCGATCAGAGATACGACGACGGCGGTTCGCGGCTGCAGCCAGGCCAGTGACAGTGCGAGTGCTCGTGCGATCGCCAGCGCCAGTACAGCACCTAACTGCACTTCGTAGTGCTGAGCTAGATCAAGCACGGTCAGTACGAGCAGCGCCGCGACACCCAGCCCGGCGAGCCACGCCCAGCGCCCGCGCGGCCAATTGTGCGGTGCTGGCTGTTCAGTGGTCACAGTTGGACCCTAGTGGTCACAGCTGCTGGAGCCAGGACCAGAAGAACAGTGCGCTGCCGGTGGCCAGCAGAATCGTTGCCGGGAGCACCCACCAGCGCGCCTGCCTCCCGTACAGCGGGCGGACCAGAAGCTGTTGCAGTGCGCTGAGCCCGCGTAGCACGCCCAGGAAGAGCAGGATTGCCGGTACGGCAACCGCGCCATGTACTGCCCAGGCGCCGGTGCGCGATGGTCCACCCCACGTCCCTGGCTCGACCACACCATGCTCTACGAAGCCCCAGAACGGTCCGCGTACTACTGCCAGTCCAATGAGGAACAGCAGGAACCAGCTGGTGAGGCCGAGTAGTGCGCTGATCGCGCCGTACCCGTACACCTTGGCCCGGCTGACCGCCGCTGTCGTTTCGGATGGTTCGGCGCGGGCCAGGTGCTGCCAGCGTCGTCCTGCGTCTGCTGGCCGGCCGAGCATGGTTTGCAGGCTCACCGGAGTCAGCAGCGCCGCGTACGCCAGTGATCGGCCCCAGCCGCCGCGCGCGTTCGCCTGCGTCCGGCGGTCAGTGAGCGTGTACGTCATCGTGGTCTCCTCCGAGTCTCAAGTCCTGAGACTTCGAGACTAGGAATCGGGCGCCGCCGGCACCTCCAGCCGCGGAGCCAACCTCGACCCGATACCCCGGTAGGGGGTGACTGTGATCCAGGTCACAGTGACCACGATGCGTCGGCCGACGTTACACGGTCAGTGCCGGACGGTGTGCACGGCTCGCGGAAACATCCTGTGGGTGCCGGCGGCGCGAGCGGCACGGCCGCGTCAACAGGAGGCTCAGACACCATGCGCATGCGGAACCTGGCGCTGACCGCCACGCTACTCCCGATCACGATGCTGACCGGCTGCGGCACCGACGGCGTCGCCGCGGCGGCACCCGCCGCGCACCGGGCCGCCAAGCCCGCCACGCTGGCCGAGGAGGCCGCCACCGACGATCCGGTGGTGCACGCGTACTACACGTACCGGATCGCACTGGACGTGATGATGCGCAGCGGCGGCAGCCGTACGCGGCAGCTGGAGCCAGCGATGACGCCGAAGATGTACCAGGCGATCAGCGCGCAGGCCAGGTACTTCCGGACCAAGAAGCTGCACAACACCGGCACCACCAAGGTGATCTGGGCGAAGCGCACCCTCGCGTCTAACGGCGTCCTCGTCAGCGCCTGCTACGACACCTCCGCCGCCCGCACCGTGAACAGCCGCGGCCGCTCCGTCCTCCCGAACACCACCCCGACCCGCTGGCTGGACCAGATGCGCGTCCTCCCCCAGCAATCGCACTGGATCGTCGACGGCGGCACCACTACCCCGGCCGACTGCTGACTGACCTCCATCAGCTTTGTGCCGCTATCAGATTTGTGGCGGTGCGATCACGATTGCGCGCGTGGCGGGTTTCAGCTCACGACCGCGGGGACACTCTCGATGAGTGCCGGCTAGGTCGAGGGGTCCGACGATGATCGACACGAGTGTCCGCCGCTGGTTGCCGACGTGGATCGGTGGCCGGCGTACGCCGCAACCGTTTCGCGCCACCAGCTCACGCGTCAGCAGATTGGCCGCGCGGTACGACGCGGAGGTCGACGCGGCGCTGCAACGGCTCTGGCCGAAGGCGCGGATCTACCACGACCGCGAGTTCACCCGCGATCGCGCCGACTTCCTGCTGGTCGTACGCGGCCGGGGCGTGATGATCGAGACGAAGGTGAAGAGCGATCCCGGCCTGTTCCGTGGCTCGACCCTGCCGCCGCTCCTGGACCGGCTGCAACGAGACGGCCGCCGTCTGGTCGTACTCGTCAACCAGGGCGATCCGGCCCCGGCCCGCGACCTGATCAGTACCAAACTCGGCGACCGCGGCCGAATCGTGGTCTGGTCCGGCCCGCACCACGACCAAGAACTGCACCAGGCCGTCGAGGCCCTCCTGCACCAAACCACTCGTCACGCCTGACCCCGGGACCGCCCGATCCCCCGGTCGGCACGGGCAGTCCCGGGTGCCCGTTCAGGCAGACTTGATCGCCGAGACCTCGAGCTCGAGCGTGACCTTCTCGCTGACGAGTACGCCGCCGCCCTCGAGCGCCGCGTTCCAGCTGACGCCGAAGTCCTTGCGGTTGATCACCACCGAACCCTCCAGCCCGAGCCGCTGGTTGCCGAACGGGTCGGTCGCCGTGCCGGTGTACTCGAACCCGACCTCGACCGGCTTCGTCACGCCACGAATCGTCAGCTCACCACTGACCACGAACTCCGCGTCCCCGGTCTGCTTGACCGCGGTCGACACGAAAGTGATTTCCGGGTGCTCGTTCATCGACAGGAAGTCGTTGCTGCGCAGGTGGTCGTCGCGCTGGCTGTTGCGGGTGTTGATGCTCTTCGCCTGGATCGTCACCCGGCCGGACGAGTTCGCCGGGTTCTCCCCGTCGACGTGGAACGAGCCCTCGAACTCGTCGAACGCGCCCCGCACCTTCGTCACCATCGCGTGCCGCGCGACGAACCCGACCCGGGTGTGGGCGGGGTCGAGCGTGTAGTCACCGGACAGTGCGGCGTACTCGTTGGCCATCGCCAATTCCTCCAGCGTGATTAGTTGAAGTTTCCACAGTACAGATTTCACCTTTCTGCCCTGGATGTCCACCCGCCCGCGGCGTGTTCCAACGATGAACCTCTCCAGCCCGGAGAATGGTCCGGAGCTTGGGTTTCCAGGAGGGTGGGGGCTGTGCAGCGAAAGGTGTTCTGCGCGTCGGCGCCGAGTGACGTGTACCGGGCGGTGAGTACGGCGAACGGGCGGGAGCGGTTCTGGGCCGACGCGGCGCCCGAGGCGAACGGCGTGATCGCATTCCGGCTCGCCGACGGGCGGACCGACGAGAGCCGGATCGACGACGCCGTCCAGGACCGGCGGTACCAGCTCCGGTACTTCGGCCGCACGCTCAGCTTCACCCTCACGCCCGGCGAAGGCGGCGGCACCGACCTGACGCTCGAGTCCGACGACCCGGCCGACTGCGTCGAGGTGGTCGCGCTGCTGCTCCGGCTGAAGGCGCTGGTCGACTTCGGCGTCGACCTGCGCAACCACGACGGCACCCGCACCCACGCGTACGCCGACAGCTGACCGTTGCCGACAGCAACCGAGTTAATCGCTTGCGCGGACGGTACGGCAGCAGGTGTGATGAGTCTTCGAAGAATCGGAGGACCGTCGTGGAACCGCTCAGCGCTGACGAGATCAGGCGCTCGATCGTCAACTCGTCCAAGAGTCAGGTCAAGGCGCTGACGCTGCCCATCGGGTACGCGGAACTGCCCTGGGAGTCACTGGACTTCCTCGGCTGGCGCGACCCGAAGGCGCCCAACCGTGGCTACCTGGTGGTCCGGCGCGAGGGCGGCGTGACCGGTGTCGCGGTCAGCACCCAGTCCACCGGCGCGGCCCGCCGGTTCGCCGGCCTGTGCGACCTGTGCAACACCGCGCACCACGTCAGCGACATCGCGCTGTTCGTCGCGCGCCGCGCGGGCAAGGCCGGCCGGGAGGGCAACACTGTCGGTACCTACATCTGCGCCGATCTCGCCTGCTCGTTGTACATCCGCGGACTGAAGGAGCTCGACGTACCGCAGGGAGACACCGCGACGCCCGAGGTCCGCGCCGAACGGCTCGCGACCCGGCTCGAAACATTCGTGCAGCGCGTACTCAACTGAGCCCCGGGTACGCCATAGGCTGGTGTCATCCACCGGCCCGCGGATGACAAGGGAGAGCGAGTCGCGATGACCGAGTTCCAGATCACGCACGAGATCCACCAGGCCCACCCGGACATCCGCGAGAAGCTGACCGCGACCACGATCGAGGCAATCAACGAGTCCAGCGCCCGCTCCGCCGAGGACGCGGCCCGCATCCTCCGCCACAAACTCGGCGAGATCGGCGTCCAAATGAGCGAACCCGCCTGCCTGGCCGCCATCGAACGCATCCGCTCCGGCAAACAACTCCGCTTCGAAGTAGAACCCGCCCCGGAAGAAGCCTGACCCCCTCCCAGTCCTCTCACCCGCCGCCCCACGCCCGAACTGCTCGGCCGCCGGGTCCGCGACTACGCCGAGGTCCGCGCCGGGAGGTGGGTAGGGTGCTGGGCGTGGAGCTTGGTGAGTTGGGGCAGCGGATTTACGCGACGTCGTATCTGACTGGGGAGTTCCTGCTCCGGTCCGGGCAGACGACCTCGCACTACTTCGACAAGTATCGCTTCGAGGCCGACCCCGTACTCCTGGACGAGGTCGCCGCGGCGATGGTCCCGTTGGTACCGGCAGGCACCGAGGTGCTGGCCGGGTTGGAGATGGGCGGCATCCCGGTCGTGACCGCGCTCAGCCGGCACACCGGTCTCCCCTGCGCGTTCGTCCGCAAGCAGGCCAAACCGTACGGCACCGCCCGCCTCGCCGAAGGCGCCGAAACCGCGGGCCGCCGGGTCACGATCGTCGAGGACGTCATCACCACCGGCGGCCAGGTCGTCCTCTCCACCACCGACCTCCGAGCCCTCGGCGCCACCATCACCGACGCCCTCTGCGTCATCAACCGCAACCCCACCACCCCCACCGCCCTAACCGAAGCCGGCCTAACCCTCCACCCCCTGCTAACCCCCGCCAACCTCCAACCCCCCGCCTGACTCCTGCACGCCCTGCTAACCCCCACCAACCTCCAAATCCCGAAACCTGACCCCTCCACACCTTGCTAACCCCCACCGACCCCAACCCGACCCCTCCACGCCCTGCCAACCCCCACCGCCCTCCAACCCTCAACCCGACCCCTCCACGCCCTGCTAACCCCACCGCCCTCCAACCCAGCCCCTCCGCACGCCCAGACGCCAGCCGGCCTCCCCCCCCCAACCTGACCCCTCCACGCCTCGCTGACCCCGACCGCCCCCCCAACCTCCAACCTGACCCTCCGCACCCCCGGACGCCAGCCGGCCTCCCCCAACCTGCCCCTCCGCCGCGCAGCGAACTCCAACCTGACTCACCGCGCCGTCCTGACCCCCGTCGGCGTCCAACCCCCGCCCTTCTGACTCAGTCCCCCGCGAGCCGCTCGCGGCGACGCGCGCGATGAACTCGCCCCGCAGTGATGTGCGCCCTGCGGCGGCGCGGCCGGGCAGACCCCTGAGTCAGGCGTTTGGTTGCAGTGAGTACCAACACACGGTGACCGGTCAACCCGGAACAGTTGACGCGACGTCTCAACAGGCGGCAAACGGATGCACGGCGCCGGCGCGGGGAGCGCAGCCCGTTCACCAGAGGTAGCCGCTCATCGGCGCTTGACAGCAGCGCCGACCGCGTCGGGGATGAGGCCCGGCGCATTCACACATTCTCAGGGGGAATTCGTCATGGGTGAGGCACGTGCGGACGCGCCGGTTCGGCGCAACAGTGGCAACAACAAGAGCAATCACGCGGCGGGCGGCAAAGTGGAGTGCCGTACCGGACGCCGGCTGGACCCTACCGGTCGACCGATCGCCCGGACACGACCACAGGAACCCCTCGGGCGTACCAGGCTGCGAGGCGCCACGCTAGCGCCGGAGAGCCTGCGGACGCCGGTCGCCGTGACCTCAAACAGGGACACGGCAGCCGCGCAGCGCCAGGCACCGCCGGCACCGGCCGCCGTACTGCCTGCGCCACTGCCACGCTGGCGGCGAGCTTGGAAGCACCCCCGGCTGATGCAGAGCAACCGGCTGATCCTGACGGTCCTGCTGATCAACTTGGTGGTCTTCGGCTACGGACTGACGCAGCACTGGTGGGCAACGGTCGCGAACGTCGCCCTGGTGGCTCAGCTGAACTTCGCTGTCGGGGTGCTCGTTCGCCAGCAATTCTTGGTGAACGCGCTCTCGCGGGTGGTGATGACCGTACCCAAGTCCTGGCCGCTGCGGCTGCGCTGGGCGCTGGCCAAGGGGTACCACCTGGGTGGATTGCATGTCGGCGGCGCGATCTGCGGGACGTTGTGGTTCCTGGGCCTGACCGTCATTGCCACCGGCCGCGTAGGCGTTCCGGTACTGGTGATCTACTACGCCCAGGCCGCCCTGCTGCTGGCGATCGTGTTCACCTCGCGACCGAAGTTCCGGGCCAAGCGGCACGACCTGTTCGAGCGGATGCACCGGTTCGGCGGGTGGACGTTGTCGACGCTGTTCTGGAGCGGGGCGGTGCTGCTCGCCGACGAGGGCGCCGACGGCGACTCATTGCCGGAGGCAATCATCAGGACGCCGACGATCTGGGTACTCGTGGTGACTACCGCCAGCTCGCTGCTGCCGTGGCTGCTGCTGCGCCGGATTCCGGTCGAGATCACCCGTCCGTCGTCACACGTGGCGCTGGTCAAGGCCGCCGGGCGGCGGCCGATGGCCGGAACGACCCGCTCGGTATCGCGGCATCCGCTGCGGCAATGGCACAGCTTCGCGGTGGTCCCGACCCCGAACGCGCCGGGTTTCCGGATGGCAGTGTCCCGGGCCGGCGACTGGACCGCCGAGTTCATCGACAACCCACCTTCGCACCTGTGGGTCCGCGGCGTCCCGACCGCCGGGATGGCGAACTACGGCACGGTCTTCCGGAAGGTCGTCTACATCGTGACCGGCAGCGGCATCGGCCCCGTACTGGCACATGTCCTCGCCGCCCGAGTACCGCACCAGCTGGTCTGGGTGACCCGTGACCCGGTCAAGACCTACGGTCAGGAGCTGGTCGACGAGATCCTGACGGCAGCGCCCGGGACCCTGATCTGGGACACCGACGCCAACGGCAAGCCGGACATGGTGGAACTCGCCTACTCGGCGTACCGGTCGTCGGGTTCCGAAGCCGTGATCTGCGTGTCGAACAAGAAGGTGACCTGGTCGGTCGTCCACGGCCTGGAGAGCCGGGGAATTCCGGCACTGGGCCCGATCTGGGACTCCTGATCGCAACCCGGCCGGCGCGATGCACACCGATCCGCGCGCCGGCCGGCACCCGCCAGCTCGCCGCGGGTGCCGGCCGGCACCCGCCAGCTCGCCGCGGGAACATGGGATCGCGGCGGCGGTCGGGCCCTTCGTCGGCGGCACCTTGGTGGACATCGGTCGACCTTGGAAGAACCATTCCTCAGCCGGCTTTGCGTTCGGGGGCGGGGAGTAGTCGGCGGAAGTCGTCAGTGGAGATGATCGGGACACCGAGCTCCCGCGCCGCTCGAGCCTTGACCGACAGGCTGTCGACGTCGGCGGCAACCACGAACGTGGTCTCCGAACGCACCGCCTCCTGGGGTACGAAACCCGCCGCCACCGCGCGGTCCCACCACACCTCGCGCGGCTCGACCATGTCGCCGGTGAACACCAGCGTGCTCCCCGGCGGAAACCCCCGCGCCCCAGGACGATCCGGTACGACGTACTTCCCGCCGCTCACCCGCATCAGCGCATCGTCGACATCCGCCGCGCCACGCCCAAGCATCACCGCGACCTGGTCGAGGTCACTGCGCTGATCCGGCGTGACGGTCCCATCCGCGTACGAGGCGGTCGCCAGCGCGGACACGTACCACCGGTGCAGACTCTCCACCTGTGATCGCGTCAGCCCGAGGTCGGTCGCGACCTGCACCAGCTGGTCGGCGTCAGCGGCGGTGATCTCCCGGTTCGCCAGGATCGTGTCGAGCAACACCAAGTACGAGTCGGCCTGCGGCGGTTCGGGTACGCGCGGCAACTGGTCGACGAGTCGACTCATCCATCCGTGCCGCCCGCCCGCATGCACCGGCCGGACAGTCGGCGCGACGTCAGTACGCGGCAAGGCTGGCCAGGGTAGTCGGCGCACTTCTTCATACGCCCATTGCCAAGGGGGAGGTGACGGAAACGCCTTCAGGTACGAGCCGAACAGCTCCGCCGTGGCGCGGGTGTCGGCGAGCGCCGAATGCCAGCCCTCGATCGAGATCCCGGCCGCCGCGCAGCACGCGCCCAGCGTCCGTTTGGCGCCGGGATACAGGTAGCCGGCCAGCGCCATCGTGCACATCGACCGCTCGGTGATCAACGGCGCGACCACCCCGAGCCGCGCGAACTCCGCCCGCAGGAACCCGAGATCGAACTCGACGTTGTGCCCGACAACCATCCGCCCTGCGAGCAGTTCCGCCAGCTGCGCGGCGACATCGGCGAACGCGGGCGCCGCCAGCACGTCAGCGGTCAGAATGCCGTGGATGTGCTGCGGTCCCAGATCGCGCTGCGGATTCAGCAACGTGACCCACTCACGCTCGACCTGTCCGCGTGCGTCCAGCAGCACGACCGCGATCTCGATGACCCGGTGCCGATGGCTCGGCAACAGACCAGTCGTCTCGGTGTCGATGACGGCGTACATCCGGGCCTCCTCCGGCTTTACTGACCGACTGGAACAACCCAATCACACGCCACCGACACTTTCCGTCACGTCAGTCGCCCGGCCGCCCGCTCGTCTGCTCACCACCAGATTCGACCGTCGGCTCAACCGACCGCTCGACAGTCCTAGGCGGTGCCCCAAGCGGTGTCCCAGGCGATGTCTCGGCCGGTGTCTCCGGCGGGAGGTCCACCGCGATTTCCGCGCCCAGTCGCGCGCCGTGCGACAGCTGAAGCTCGTCGCCGCTCCAGAACCTGCCGGGGTCGTACCAGTTCGGCCGCCGTCCGCGCAGCAGTCCCATCGCCTCGTACGTCACCGCGACCACCTCCGCGCAGTACGCGGACTCGAGCTCCAGTTCGCGGTTGCCCTGCCGGAACGCCGGCACCCGGCCGCGTACCCACCGCGAAGCGAGCCGCGCGGTCGAAGGGAACGGCGTACCGTCCAGCCGCGCCACCGTCTGCAGCACGGCGTCCTCCATCTCCCGTGTGACCGGGTGATCGAGCTGCCGAATCCACGCGTGCTGACCGTACTTGCGGCCCCAGACCAGAACCGCGTCGCGCAGGTCGTGCAGCTGTACGCCGCGATGGTGAGTCCCTGTCCACATATCCGGCAGCGATCGCCCCAGCTCGGCGTGCCACATCAGCGGCGGGAGGTCCTCCACGACGACCGCCATACCGACGTGGTTGACCGGGCTGTTGGTGGTCAGCTGGATCGCGCGATCCGCCGCGCTACCGCCCCGGAACAGCCAAATGTCACCTGTTCGTGTCAGATCCGTAGCGTCATCCAGTGAAATCCGGGTGTTCACGTCGCTAGGTTAGTCGTCATGAAGGTATGGAAGGTGGTAGGGCTTGCGGGGCTCGTCGGCGTGGCTGCCACGGGCGTTGTGGTCGCACGGGGCGAGCGGAAGCGCCGGGCGTACACGCCGGAAGAGGTCCGCGATCGCCTCAAGACCCGGGTCAAGGAAGCAGCGAACGCCTGACCCCGGCACTGATCGGTTCGGGTGAGCAGGGCACGCCGTAACTCGGTGGGACGGCGCTGCCCTCGCTCGCCTGGCCGGGTCAGTTAGCCAGCCGGAGTTCGCCAGCCGAATCGGCGGCTGGCTGAATCAGTTGTGTGGCTGAATCAGTTGTGGCCGGATCAGTTGTTGCATTACGCAACGACCCGTCTATAGGTTGTGCAAGGCAACTTGTTCGAGGCGGCCGGCGGTGATCGTCGCTGTCTGGTAGGTGCAGTACGGCTGCCGGCGGCGATCCGTCGGCGATCCTGGGTTCAGCAACCGCAGCCCGCCCGGGCTGGTGGTGTCCCACGGGATGTGGCTGTGCCCGAACACCAGCGCATCGACACCTGGGTACGCCCGCTCGCAGCGCTCTTCGCGGCCTTTCGCCGTACCCGTCTCGTGCACGACGGCGATCGACAACCCGTCGAGCGTCACCCGCGCCACTTCGGGCAGCCGTGATCGCAGCTCGGCCCCATCGTTGTTGCCCCAGCAGCCGATCAGCCGCCGCGACCGCGCCTCGAGCTCGTCCAGCAGCGCGACGCTCACCCAATCCCCAGCATGGATGACAACGTCGGCCTGCTCGATCGCAGCCCAAACCGCCTCCGGCAACCTCTTCGCCCGCACCGGCAGATGAGTATCCGAGATCAGCACCAGGCGCATACGCCCACTGTCTATGCGTTCAGCGCCTCGATCAACTCCTCCTCATGCCTTCAGTGACTCGACCAACTCTTCCTTAGGCCCCCAGCGACTCGATCAACTCCTTCTCCTTCTCCGCGCTCAGCCCGGCGCGGCGCTCGCGGTCCAGCCCGAGCTCCCGCTCCCACGCGAGCACATCCGCCAGGAACTCGCGTCGCGGCCGATGCGTGAGCCCCGCCGCCGCGGCCGCCGCACCGCTCCGCGACGACCAGCCCTCGTACCCGGGCTCGGTGATCCACATCGCCAGCGATTCCGGACCCATGTACTGCTTGATCTCCTGCTCCTCCAGCCACTGCCGCGGCGCGCGCACCACCGGACCGGTATGACCGCCCACCTCACGCGCCAACTCGATCCACTCACCGAACGGCACCACCGGACCGACCGTGTCGAACGTCCCGGTCCGTCCCTCGGTCGCGCCGTCCAGCAACCAGGCAGCCAGATCTCGTACGTCGATCACCGAAGACGCCAGCTCCGGTGTGTCCGGTACGAGCAACGGGTCCTCCGGCGCCCGCGCCGCCCGCGCGACCCACGCGCCCGACCGATCACTCGTATCCCCCGGCCCGCCGATCAGCCCGGCGCGAGCGATCACCAGCCGATCCCCGACCACCTCACGCGACGCGAGCTCACAAGCGACCTTCGCCTCGCCGTACTGCTCCTTGTCGGCCACATCCTGATCGGTCGGCTCACGCACCGCGGCGGACTCGTCCGCACCCGGCGTGTCGAACTTCTCGTACGCATTCCCCGACGACACGTACGTCCAGTGCTTGGCCCGCGCGCCGAACGCGGCCAGCGCGCCCTTCACGAACCCCGGTTGCCACGACACCTCGAACACCGCATCCCACTCGCGGACCGGCACCGCATCGTACGCATCCGGCCGGCTGCGATCCGCGGCCACCAGCGTCGCGCCCGCCGCGACCTCACCGCTCTCGCCCCGCGCCACACAAGTCACCGAATGCCCACGCGCCAGCGCCTGCGCCGCGATCTCGCGCCCGAGCCACGCCGTCCCACCGAGGATCAGAATCTCCATGCCCGCAAGCCAATCAGGCCGCACCGACAATTCCCAAGCACCTCTGCCGAGGGCAGACAGCGAGCATCTCGGCGATCACCTCGGCGGCCATCTCGGCAACCATCTCGGCGGACTGCCGGCGGACCGGCGGCGACGGCGGGTGAAGCGGTGCCCGCGCCCGGTCACCACCGGGGCCGAGGCCTTGTCAGGCAGGCGATCCGGGCGCACTGTCGAAGCAGTGGATGCCTGGGGGTGTCTATCAGACACGGCCAAGAGCGGGCGTCCGTGAACCCAGGGGGAAGAGATGACTGGTTTCGTTCAGATCATCGAGTACCGGACGTCGAAACCGGACGAGATCGCGACACTGATGGAGGAGTTCCGGGCGAAGCGGGTGGCCGCGAACGACGGACCTGCACCGGTTCGTACCACCGCATGCGCCGACCGGGACGTACCCGGCAGGTACTTCGCGATCGTCGAGTTCGGGTCGTACGAGGAGGCCATGGAGAACTCCGGCCGGTCCGACACGAGTGAGTTCTCGGCTCGGATGATGGAGCTGTGCGACGGGCCCGGGACCTTCTACAACCTCGACCTGGTGGCGGTGATGAACTACTCCTGAGTAGCCATCAGCTACGGGCTGGTGTGGTCGCGGCGGTCAGGTGCGGCGTACACCGGCTCGCCCAGGCGTACGCCGCACCTGTGGTCGGCGCACCGGCTCCGCGAGGGGGTTCGGAACCGGTACGCCGGATCAGGGGGTCAACGGAACACGCGGTACGACGACCAGCCGGACGGCGGCGCCGCGCCGTACGCCCCTGCCTCCCCGTCGGAGTGCAACGGGTCGGGGTCCTGCGGCGCGATGCCGTAGTTGCTGGTGGACAGGCGTGCCGATGACTGGTTCGTCGGAAGCGTGGAGTCGGGAGCCGGCCCGTGCTGGTGACCTGGTGGCTCAGAGCTGTTCTGGTGGTCTGATGGCTCAGAGCTGTTCTGGTGATCCTGTGCCTCGGATCTGGCGTGCCGGCCTGGTGAGTCGGTCCGGTCCGGTGCTGCCGATCCGCCCAGGTGATCGGGGTCAGGTGGCTCGGAGGAGTGCAGATCCGGCCAGGGCTTCGGTGGTAGGGACTCCGGCGGCGGCAGCTCCAGGTCCGGGTCGGGGCCTGCCTCCGGGTCCATCCACTCGATCACGGTCGCCCCTCCGTGCCCGTGGATCGCGACGACCGACTCGATGCCGTCCCACACGGTCGTGGTCGGATAGTCCCCGTACCAGCGCAACGCGACCGCGCCGTCGCTGAACTGCACCCCTTCCGCGACCGGCCCCGTACCGCTGACGCCGGAAACGTCCTGGTGCCGGATCAACCGAAACCGACGGGAACTCATTTCGGCGCCACCTCCCACAACCGCTCCCCCGGCAACGCCCGTTCGGGCCCCGGATCGTGGTCCGGTACCGGGTCGGTAGTCACCCGCAACCCGGCAAACCTGCGCGACATGGCGGCCGCGTACCGCTCCGCCAACTCAGCCTCGGCCCGGTAATCGGCAACCAGATGGTCCCCGAACCAGACCCGTACCCGACGACGCTCAACCCGGACCAGGCCCGGCCCAGGATCACCACCGTCGGCCATCTCAATGCACCCGAAACCGCAGCGCACCGTTTCCCATCAGCGACCTCGCAAGACAACCCTTCACGTCAATCACTTCCACTTCCCTGTGGGGATGGGTTCACAGGAAGTGACGCACGCCAACCGTCTTCATGACGCCGTTTCCCAAACTTCCTCACAATCCGTAAACCACCCGCCCCCTGACGGCTCCTTAGCCCGCCACCGCCCTACAACAGCCAGCGCCCACACAACCTGCCCCACCGCCACCAGCCCCGCACTCAGCCGCCGCGAGTCCACACCCAGGGCCGCCAGCCGCCGAGACCCTCCGCGTCGGGGTGACCGGCGAAACGCGCCTTCCTTCGACTCCGGGTCGTCAACGCGCTCCAACCCCAGCGCCGCACCCGGCCACCTCCCCCAACGCATCACTGCCGGCGAGGAAAATACTGTCATCGGTCGACGTCATTGCTCCTTGATCGAGACGCCCAGTGCGAAGCGTTAGGTGACGACCCATGGCTCCCAGGTGGGGCGGTCTGGCTCGTCCAGGGTGATATCGGCCTCGAAGGTATGCGCACCACGACCCGGTAGGTACGCCGCGACCAGGAACTCGACATTGTGAGACAACAATGCCGGTACGTCAGCGAGCGCATCCGTCAGTACCTCGAACGCCAGCCGAGCCTCCTCAGCCTGCGCGTCCTTTCGCACCCGCGACTGCACATCCACAACAACCGGATACCGATCCATCGCCTGCGTCTCACCCGCATCAGGCAAGTACTCGTTCAACCCCACATACACCCCGACAACCCCATCGAACGACCGCGCCCGGCCCTTGTACTGCAACTCCCCCGTCTTATCCCTCAAATCACCCACCAACTCCAGCCCAAGCACCTCAGCCACCCGCCCGGCCGCAACCTCCAATCCCCCCTCCAACACCACAAACACCTGATCACTATCCGCCATCACGACTCCTTCATGCACTGAGCTTTCGCATCGACGAATGCTGCATTGCCCTGTAATCAGACGTGTTCGTCCGGCACCCACGGTCGCCAGGATTCGATGTCCTCTACGTCGAGGGAGGTTTCGGGAGGGAAGACATGCGCCCCAGCGCCCGGGAGATACGCCGCGACGATCCAGGACATCGCCTGCGCCAGTACAAGCGCAACCGACGGCTCTGATGCCACCAGCTCATCGAAGATCGCCCGCGCCTCCCCCGCCTGCGTCGCCTCATTCCTCGAACCCGCGACACGCACCGAAATCACACCCGAGTACCGATCGATCGCCGAAACATCCCTCGGCTCCGGATCCTCCGCACCATAAACATTCGGCCCCACCACCAACAACACCCGCCCATCGACCGTACGAGCCGACCCCCGCAAAAAGAACTGCCCCGCCCGCAACTCCGGATCATCCACCGACTCCAACGCGAGGACACCCACCAACCACCCCACCAACACATCAAGCGACTCACGCCCAGCCAGAAAAATCGTGTCACTGTTCGCCATCAGTGCTCCTTCGTATACGTGATCAGGCGCCCGTCACCGAGGATGACGTGGACATGGTCGGCAACTATTCCACCCGGCTGGCCGCAGGCCCTGCGATATGACCTCCAGGCGACGTCTTCGGTCAGGCCGACAGGCCTGCCGTCGATCAGGATTTCGCTGTGCTCGCCGGCCTGTTCTGTGGCCTCATGGATATTCCTTTTGATCGCGTTTGAACTAGCGCTCTTCGGCGTCTTGAACTCGAACACCACACCGGCCACGTCACTGGCCTTCCGCACCATGCTGTCCGGATTCGCGACCCTGTCCTGACTGTGATCCGCAAGCCTCGCGTCGACGCGCCAGCCCTCCTCTGCAAGTCGGTCAGCAATCGCTCGCTCCTCAGGGTTGAAGGAGCCGACCGGGTCGAAGACCCCGGGGCTGAATCGGAGCTCCAGCGGACGTGAGTCGAAGGCTGGGTCGAAGTCGAGGGCTTCTGGTGTCTTGAGGTCCGAGGGGTGGATTTCTGTTGTGATTGGGGCCAGTGGGGGGTTGTCTGCGTAGTCGAAGGTGGCTTGGAGGTGGGTGGGGGTGATGGTGAGGGTGGCTTGGTTCCATTGTTCGGGGGTGGTTTTGGCCATTGAGTCCAGGAGGGTTTGGATAGCTTTGGTGAGGGCTGGGTCGGGGGTGAGGGCGTGGTCGGTGGTGAGGCGGGACTCGCGTTGGTCTTCTTCTTTTTGGTTGCGTTCCTCGTATTTTATTTCGTCGTGTTCGGTGATGGTTATTTCGAATTCGAGGAGGTCTTCGTTCTCGCGGCGGTCGTCGTCGTCTTCTTCGTTGTCTTTTTCGTGGGCTTTGCGGTATTTTTCGAAGGCTTTGCGGGCGACGGTGATGACTGGTGGTTCGTCGTCTTCTTCGAGTTCCAGGTCCTCGTACGTTGCGGTGAGGCGCTTGGTGCGGCCCTGGGAGTCGCGGGTGGGGGCGTCGCCGGTGCCGCCGGTTGCTTTGTTGCGGTCGGCCGAGTTGGCGGCGGGGCGGTTTGTGGCGGGGCCGGCGGCGCCGACCAGGCCTTCGGCCCAGCCGCGGGCTTTGGGTGGGGCCATCGAGAGGTAGTGCGCGGCGGCCTCGCAGGCGCGGGCGGCGGCGTCGAGTTGCTGGGCGGCGACAGTTGCCTGGCCCTGGGACGCGCTCAGCGCGAGTTGCGCGTTTTCACGGCAGCGTACGGCGGTCCGCTGCAAGTGTTCGACCACGCGCGGGATCTCGTCGAAACAGTCGACCAACCCGCGGGCGACCCGCTGCAACTCCGACGGCATCAATACACCCCCGCGTACTCAGCGCAAACCCGGCCAGGGCGTCATGTCAGATCTGGTCGGCGTAGTTCTTGCAGCCGGCGGAGGCGATCTCCAGGGCCTCGGCGGCTTGTTCGACTGCTTTGCCGGCGGCTTCGAGGATCTCGGTGATGTCGCGGTCGATGCCGGTCGCGGTGCCGGCGATCAGGCTCTCCACCAGCTGGCTGTGCTGGGTGAACCGGAGTTTGAACCCGGCCAGCCCACCGGCTGCCTGCTTGGCCTCCATCGAGACCTGGTGCAGCTGTTCCTTGAGCCGCTGTACGTCGGACACCTCAACCCACTCCCAAACTAGTTGCGCTTCTTCGGCAGCACGATTGCAGTACCCGCCACCACGACCGGTACCGCGATGGCCAGCCACCACGGCAGACCGGCGGCCATCAGGACGAACACCAGCGCCGCACCGCCCCAGCCCCACCAGCGCGCGCCGGGCAGCCGCGGCAGGCCGAGCACCCGCGACGCGGCGAGCATCGTCACTGCCGCGATCGCCGTGGCCTCGACCGCGACCAGGAACGACCTGCTGATCGCCCACACCAGAATGAACCCGGCCAGCGCCAGGACCGCGCTGATGGTACGCCGCTGCCGCTGTTCTTGGAGGGTCCGCGCAGTCGTCCGGACCTGTTCCAGCTGGTCAACTGTTTCGGCCAGCTGTTTGGTGATCCGCGCGGCGACGGTCTCGATGTCGTTCAGTGCCCGGATCTCCGGCAGCGTGTGGTTGGCCCGCTTGCCGTCAGCCGGCAGTCCGGCTCGCTGCAGACTGGCGGCGGCCTTCTCGGCCAGTGCGTTCAGCCGGGTCTGTAGCTTCTGTCCGCGCTCCGCCATCGCATCAGCTTCGGCCGCTGCAGTCGCCTCGGCCTTCGTCTTGTGTGCGGTCAACCGGTCCTGCGTCTGTTGCGCATCGGCTCTGGCCATCGCGACGGTACGCAAAGCGCGCGTGTACTCGTTCCACAGCTGTTCTTCCGTTTTCATCGCCGTACCAGCTCCACCGCACGCTCCACCTCGTCCGGCCGCAACGCAGCGAACGGTACAACCACCTGCGCTTCCGGATGCAGGCCGTCCCACAACAGACCCCGGTGCGGTTCCGACGCCCAGCGCACCAGCGGACCGGCCACTGCGCGTACGCCGTCCTGTGGATGCCGTAGGAACAAGTGCGTCGCGACGTTGGCGCGCCCGTACCCGAGCTGTTCCGTGCAGACATGCAACCGGTTCCACCACCCGAAGGTGATGAGCCCCTGGGCCGGACCGTCGCGGACGATCTCCTGCAGCGCGTTCGCCGGGCTCTCGAAGAACCCCTCCGCGTGTACCTGCATCCGCGGTATGCCATGGAAGCCGAACCCGAGTAGGTAAGTGTTCCCGGCCTGTCCGGTACGAAGTGCATCGCGCAGCGAGAACAGCCGGGGCGCGATGTCGTCGTGCTTGTCCACTGTTTCGACTTCACAGCCCAACTGCCGCAACACCTGCACCAGCGCATCTTTGCCTTCAGCAACCGCGGGCGCGGAGTTGGTCCCGTCGATGAACACGAACCGCGGTGGCTCCACCGCAGCAGCTGCTGTCGAAACAGCCAGCCCGGTCAGTACGCCGAGCGCATCGACCAGGCCGTCGCCCAGCACAAGCACGCCGGCGCCGGGCTCCGGCCGTACCTCGATCTGCACCGGCTCTTCGGTCACCGCGATCGGCAGTCCGGTCCACGGCCGACCAGTCTCGGACCGCACCGCGGCCGCCGTGTCCGTCAGCCGCGCCGGCTCGGCCAGATGGAACACGCGCGGCGGCCGTACGTCGCCTGCTGTCTCCCACAGCTCCCGTCGCAGCGAGTCCAGCACTGGCTTGTCAGCGAAGCTCACCAGTACGTGCTGGTTGTCATCCGGTGAACCGAAGTTCGCGTTGAGTACTGCCTCGCCCCGGAACTGCAGCTCGGCCGCCGCTGTGTTCCCACTGCGCAGAATGGCCTGTGAGTCGGCCGGTGTCGTCTTCAGCGCGATCCGGTACGGCACCTGTCCGAAGATCGCGTCCCGCCGGGTCGACAGCCGTTTCACGCCCTCGATGGTCTGCGTCGCCAGCACGACGTGTACGCCGTACGCACGCCCCAGTCGTACCAACCGCTCCAACAGCTTCGCGGCCTCGTCCGCCAGCTCGTCATCGTCTTCCAGCAGCACCTGGAACTCATCCAGTACGACCAGGACCCGCGGCGGCCGCTCTGGACCTGGTGGAAGCTCCGCGATGTCCGCGACGTTCCCATGCGACTTGAAGACCTCACTGCGCCGCGCCAGCTCGTCGGACAGGTGCCGTAGTACTGCCAGACCGAACGCGCGGTCGCTGTGTACTCCAAGCACCCGCACCTGTGGCAGCCAGTGCGGCCGCTCCGGCCCCGGCCCGAGCGCTGAGAACTCCACTCCGTGCTTGAAGTCGAGTAGGTACATCTCCAGGTCCTTTGGCGCGTAGCGCGCAGCCAGACCGTGGATCAGGACCAGTAGTAGGTTCGACTTGCCCTGACCTACTGCACCACCGACCAGCACGTGCGGCAGCGCCGGGTTCCCGCTGCGCAGCCGGACGAGCGCGGGCGTACGGTCGTCGTACCCGATCACTGTGCCGATCTCGTCCTTGACAGGTCGCCACCAGGTAGAGCGGTCCGGCAGCGTACGTTCGAAGTCGACGGTCGGGAGTACAGCGAGCTCTGCCTGCTCAGCGATCACGTCACAAATGCCAGTAGCAACGGTCGCGTCGAACGGCGGGTCCAGCTTCGCCGGTGGCAGTTGCGCGATCTCCACGCGGTCATTGCTGACGACAACCGCGTCCAGCAGCTCCAGCAGCTGCTTGGAGTCCACATCCAGCTCAGCCGCAGTCGACGCGTCGTAGTGCACTAGGAAGCAGATACCGCGTTTACCGGCGGTCGCCGCGAGCCGGAGCAGGTCCCGCTGGGCGAGCGTGTCGATGCCGAACGGGTAGTCGAACAAGATGACCAGCCGGTACGGGTCGGTAACCTGACTGGTCTCCTTCAGTAGGTCCTCGAACCGCTCGTGCCCCAGCTGCGCCTGCCGACTGGCACGCAGCGACGACACATCAACCAGTCCGGACAGCACAGTGTGCAGCTGCTCCGCGGTGTGCGTTGCCCTGGGCACCAGTTGCGGGTACTTCGTGGTCAGGTGACCGAGCAGCCCCATCATCCCGGTCAGTCGCGGATCGAACGCGTCGATCCGCAGCCGGAACGGTTCGGCAGCTGCGATCAGCCGCAGCGCGACGCTCTGCAACAGCAGGCGCGCGGACTCGTTGCGGTTGGAGGTGACCTTCCAGCCGTTCGTCCGCAGCAGCGGCGCGACCACTGGCGTACCGGCGTCCAGTTCACCGACGCGTACGTACGCCGGGACGCCCGCGCCGACGAGTTGCCGGGATCGCCAGCGCGCGTCGTTCGGCGGGATCGATGCCAGACCAGGCGCGAGCCGATCGGCCAGCAACCGCGCCTTCGGCTCCGCCTCGGACATCGCCTCAGCCGTCTTCGCGTCGACCAGCGCCCGTGACTCGCGGCGGGCGATCGCCGTCTGCTCCTGCATCTGCCGGTGCAGCTGGACCGCGCGCTGGTGCTCGCCGTGCGTCAGCCGGCGCGCGTTCTCCAGCAGTTGTCCCAAGGCATGCTGCAGGCCGCGAATCCGTGCTTCCAGCACCTCCGGCGCGGCACCGGCGTTGTGATCCGCGGCTGGGTCGGCAGCTGTCTTCGGCGCGGAGCGCGCTGTCTCTCCCTCACGCGCGGAGCGCGCTGTGCCTCCCTCACGCGCGGAGCGCGAAGCCGATCCGGGCATACCTGCCCCGTCAGGCTTCTCCGTCACGAGCACCGCCCTTTCACCCTTGCCCCGCGACCGTATCGATTGCCTGCGAACCACCAGCGAACTGCCTTGTCCAACAATGTCACACCAGGAGCCCCATCCGTCACTCCAGGCATCGGTAGTCTCACGACCTATTCGGCGACGATCTCCAGCTCGTACCCGTCGCTGTCGTGCAGGAAGGCGGCGTAGTGCTGCGGCCCGCCGGCGTACGGGTGCCGGTCGGCGAACATCAGCGTCCAGCCGTGCCCGGCCGCCTCGGCGACGATCCCGTCCAGCTCGGCCCGGTCCGCCGCGTTCAGCGCGAGGTGGTTCATCCCCGGCCGCATCCGGTCGTGCTCGCCGGCCGACATCGCCGGGCTCTGCTCGACCACCAGGTAGCTGCCGTCCGGCGCCGTCCAGGTCATCCCGCCGGGCCAGCCGTCACCGTCCTTCCAGCCCATCCGGTTGAGTACCCAGCCCCAACTCGCGACGGCCCGGGACAGGTCCGGAACCCAGATCTCGACGTGATGCACCGCGGCAGCCATCGGAGCATTATCTGTGCTCGTCGGAATGGTTCGACACGGCCATCGAGATCGCGCCGGAAATCAGCAGCCAGACCACCGCCGCGAGCAGCCACGGCCACCACGGCCGGACCTGCGCGGCCTCGGCGACGGCCTTGCCGAACAGACCGCCCGCGGGCGCGAAGACAAGCACGAGCAGCACTCGCGCGATCCTCGTCTCCCTGGTCATTCCTTCATTGTCCGAGCCGTCCGTCGGACGCGCAGAAACCTTGGCGTTTCGCGCCCGGTCATCTTTTTGTCCGTGGCAGGGTCTACCGTCTGCGATGACAGTCGAAGGACCAACGAGAACGGGCGAAGGACGGGGGTTGCGGTGAGTACCACCCGGATCGAGAGCACGGCGTACGGCGCCGCGGCCCTGGAGCGCCTGCAGGCCGTCGTGGCGCGGCTCAAGGCCGACGATCCGATGACTCCTGTCACGCTGCTGCTGCCCAACAACCTGGCCGGTGTGATCGCCCGCCGGCACCTCGCGCGGACGTCCGTCGCGGGCCTCTACCTGGCCACACTCGAACGGCTCGCCGAGCAGGTGGCAGCAAGCCTGCTGTCACCGCGCCGGCCGGCCACGCGCCCGATCGTTGCCGCCACTTGGCGGGCGGCGCTGGCGAAGGCGCCGGGCATCTTCCAGGAGGTCGCCGACCACCCGGCCACCATCCAGGCGCTCGGCTCCGCTCACCGTGAGCTCCGCGACCTGACCGAGCCGGCCCTTGGCAAGGTCGCGCACGCGTCGGCGCTCGGGCCCGATCTGGTGCGCCTGCATCGGCATGTCACCGGCGAGCTGGCAACGGACTGGTATGACGCGACCGATCTGCTCCGCGCCGCGGCGCTCCGGATCGCGGAGTCGCCGGAGGTCGTGCGCGAGCTCGGCGCGCTCGTCCTCTATCTACCGCAGGAGCTGACCCAGGCCGAGGCCGCGTTCGTTGCCGCGCTCGGCGACGCGGCGGCCGATCTGACCGTGATCGTCGGCCTCACGGACGTACGCCGCGCCGATCGCGCCGTCCGGCGGTCGCTGGAGCGGGTCGGGATCGACCTGCCACCGTCGATCTCGAAGAACTACCCGGTCGCGACCGAGATCCTGAACGCGTCCGACGCCGATGACGAAGTGCGTTGCGTCGTACGGGACGTGGTGGCCGCCCTTGAACACACGCCGGCGCATCGGATCGCGGTGCTGTACTCGGCGATCTCGCCGTACGCGCGGTTGCTGCACGAGCACCTCGGCGCGGCGAAGATCCAGGTCAACGGGCCGGGTACGCGCCCGGTGCACGAGCGGGCAATCGCGCGGACGCTGCTCGAAGTGCTCGCGCTGGTCGATCAGGATCTTCCCCGGGCCGATGTTTTCCGCGCGCTGGCGAACGCACCGACCCGTGACTTCACCGGCGAGCGCATCCCGGTGCCGCAGTGGGAGCGGATGTCCCGGGCAGCCGGCGTGGTGCGGGGCGGCGACTGGGACACGCGGCTCGCTCGGTACGCGGAGGCGGAGCGACGGACGGCCGATCAGGAGGAGGCGGCCGACGATCCCCGGCCCGCGGCGGTGCGGCGGGCGCAGCACAACGCGTCCACCGCGGAGCGCCTGCATGCGTTTGCTTCGGAGCTGCGGCGCCGCTTGAACGCCCTTGCCTTGCTGGAGAGTTGGGCTTCGCTGGCGTCGGGTGTGTTGCAGTTGTTCCAGGATTTGCTCGGGGACTACTCGTCATTGCCGGCCGAGGAGCAGTACGCGGCGGCAGCGGTCGAGGGTTCGTTGACCGGGCTGTCGACGCTGGACGAGCTCGGGACACCGGCGACCCTCGCCGTACTGCGGGACGTGCTGGATCTCGAGTTGCAACAGTCGCTGCCACGGGTCGGCACGTTCGGGACGGGCGTACTGGTGGCGCCGTTGTCGGCGAGTGTCGGGTTGTCGGCGGACCTCGTGTACGTCGTCGGGCTGTCGGAGGATCTGTATCCGGGGCGGGTGCATGAGGACGCGCTGCTGCCGCATCGAGTTCGGGAGGCGGCGGCGCCGGAGCTGGCGTCTTTCCGGGATCGGTTGGACGAGAAGCAACGACATCTGCTGGTCGCGTTCTCGGCGGGCGCGCGGGTGGTGGCGTCGTTCCCGCGTGGTGACCTGCGGCGGTCGTCGCGGCGGTTGCCGACACGCTGGTTGCTGGGCTCGTTGCGTGAGCTGACGGGTGATCACGCGCTGCCCGCGACACAGTGGGATCGCTACGAAGAAGTGCTGCACACCTCCGCCTCGTACGCCGGATCGTTGACGACGGCAACCATGCCGGCGACGGAGCAGGAGTGGCAGACCCGCGCCGCGGCGGCGCGGTTGTGGGTGAACGACAGCGTGCTCGTGCAGGCTCGTGAGTTGCTGCGCGGGCGTGGTTCGAACGCGTTCACTCGCTTCGACGGCGATCTGTCAGGGGTTTCGGGATTACCTGAGTACGCGGTGCAGGATCGGATCGCGTCGCCGACGTCGCTGGAGTCGTACGCGACGTGTCCGCATGCGTACTTCGTCGAGCGACTGCTTCAGGTGGAACCGTTGGAAGCGCCTGAGGATCTGCTGGTCATCTCACCGATCCAGATCGGGAATCTGATCCACCACAGCCTGGATGCGTTCGTGACTCGACTGGCCGGCTCGCTGCCTGGGTACGGCGAACCGTGGACCGCTGACCAGCGACAGTTGTTGCTGGTGATCGGTGCGGAGCTGGCCGATCGGTTCGAGGCGGAGGGGCTGACTGGGCATCCGCGGTTGTGGCAGCGCGAGCGGGGCCGGATTCTGTTCGATCTGATGCGGTTGCTTGACGACGACGAAGCTTGGCGGGCGGCGAAGCGGGCGTCGGTGGTTGCCAGCGAGCTCACTTTTGGGTTCGACGGTGAACCGCCGGTGGAGATTCCGGTGCCGTCCGGCCGGGTGCTACTGCGTGGTTCCGCGGACAAGGTGGATCTGGGCGCGGATGGGACGATTTACGTCACGGACGTCAAGACCGGCGGCTTCTCGCGGTACGAGGGGATCGAGACCGACCCGGTGGCGGGTGGTACGAAACTGCAGTTGCCGGTGTACGCGTACGCGGCGCGCGCTCGGCTCGGCGAGGCGTCGACGCCGGTCGAGGCTTCGTACTGGTTCGTGCGGAAGGGCGGGCGGCGGATTCCGGTGCCGTTGACTCCTGAGGTGGAGGAGCGGTACGTGGACACCCTTGATGTGATCGTGTCGTCGATCGCGGCCGGGTATTTTCCGCCGAAGGCGCCGGAAGTGCCTGATTTCCTGTGGGTGCAGTGTCCGTACTGCAATCCGGACGGGATCGGGCACAGCGAGGTACGCGCTCGATGGGATCGCAAACGTCATGATCCGGTGCTGGAGCGACTGGTCCGGCTGATCGACCCGACCGCTCTGCCCGAGCCGCCTTCGCCTGAGCCGTCGTCGCATGAGCCGTCGTCACCTGAGCCCACTGTGTCTGCTGGTGTGTCCGCGCCGGCTCTTGGAGTCGAAGATGAGTGACGTGTTGCTCGACGGTTCGGCGCGGGAGCGGATTCGGTCCGACACCGACGCCACCCTGTTCGTCGAGGCAGGCGCCGGCTCGGGTAAGACCCACGCGCTCGTCGATCGCGTCACCACCTTGGTGCTGCGCGACGGCGTACCGCTGCGGACGATCGCGGCCGTCACCTTCACCGAGAAGGCCGGCGCGGAGTTGCGCGACCGGCTGCGGGTGGAGTTCGAGAAAGCGCGCCGGGGTGACGATCGGCCGCTCGCCGACGCGGCGCTCGACGATCTCGACTCGGCCTCGATCGGTACGCTGCATGCGTTCGCCCAGCAGATCCTGCTCGCACACCCGATCGAGGCGGGGCTTCCGCCGCTGATCGACGTACTTGACGAGGTCGGATCGTCGGTCGCGTTCGAAGAACGCTGGGCCGAGCTGCAGCAGCAACTGCTCGACGACGACACGATCGCCGAACCACTGCTGCTCGCGATGGCAGTCGGTGTCGAACTCAAACATCTGCGTTCGCTGGCCCGGCTGTTCGGCAACGACTGGGACCTGATCGCCGATCGGGTCCTGGTCGATCCGCCCGAGCTGGTCGCGATGCCGGATCTGACCGGTCTGATCGCGGCGGCCGCCCAGATCGGTGCGGCGGTCGACACCTGCCTCGATGCCGAGGATCGGTTGCTGCCGAAGGTGCAGCAGATCCGCGAGCTCGGTCTGCAGCTGGACGCCGCGTCCGATCAGGAGACTCAGCTCGCGATCCTGCAGATACTGCGCGGGCTGAAGGTCGGCCGGATCGGGCGCAAGGAGAACTGGCCGGACATCGCCAAGGTCCGAGCGGACTGCGGCGAGGTGGTCGAGGTAGCCGGTTCGCTGGTCGAGCTTCTGCTCGATGCTTGCCTTCGGCACCTTTCACATTGGCTCGCCGTACGCGTGCTGGAGTCGGCCGAGTTACGCCGCGCCGAGGGCCGGCTGGAGTTCCACGACCTGCTGGTGCTGGCCCGCGACCTGCTCCGCCGCGACGCCGGCGTTCGCGCCGACCTGCAGGAACGCTTCGAGCGGCTGCTGCTGGACGAGTTCCAGGACACTGACCCGATCCAGATCGAGCTCGCGGTACGCATCGCCGGCGGGGCCGAGGCGGACGCCGCTGACTGGCAAGAGGTGGAGGTCCCCGAAGGGCGTCTGTTCGTGGTCGGCGATCCGAAGCAGTCCATTTACCGGTTCCGCCGGGCGAACATCGCTACGTACCTGACCGCGCAGAGCCTGCTCGGCGAGACGGTCGCTCTCACTACCAACTTCCGCACCGTTCCACCGATCCTGAGCTGGATCAACGCTGTCTTCACCACGCTGATCCAGCCCCAGGACGCCGCCCAGCCCGCGTACCAACCGCTGACCCCGCACCGCCAGAACCCCACCACCCAAGCACCAACCCCCACCCGCGCCGGCAGCACGCCAACCCCGCGGCCCACCAGCACGGCACTCCCCGGCCCGAGCGCTCCCGCCCCCGACCCAACCCCGGTCGAAGGCGACCAGCTGTCCATGTTCGACGACCCCACCCTCTTCGCCGATCCCACCCCGGCCGAGCCGACCGGAGCTGCACCACCAACGCAGAACACAAGCACAGGCAACTCCCCCACAGGCAGCGCCTCCACGGGCGGTTCTTCCACAGGCAGCTCATCCAAGGGCGGCTCCGGCGTGGGCGGCTCCCCCACAGGCAGCACTTCCGCGGGCGGCTCTGGTGTGGGGGCAGGCTCTGGTTCCGCGGATGCTGACGAGTTGGTCGGGGATCTTGCGACCGTGCTGCCCTTCCGTCGGCGAGGTGACGTGGTGTCGGGAGCCGTGCACCCCGACGAGGCGAGCTCTTCCGGTGCAGGTGGTTCGTCTGGCTCACGACCAGCTGACGCGACCGAAGCGGGCGGGGCGGTTGAGTTGGGGGTGGGGCCGGCGGTGACTGTGTTGGGGGGTGTGCCGCATGAGGATCTGCCTCGGGCTCAGGCGTCTGTGCTGCGGGAGCGGGAGGCGGCGGACGTTGCGGCGGTGGTGGAAGAAGCGCTTCGGGACGGCTGGTTGGTGTACGACGATCGGGCGGACACCTGGCGACCGGCCGCCGCCGGAGATATCGCGGTGCTGGTCCCGGCCCGTACGTCGCTCCCGTTCCTGGAAGACGCGCTCGACCGCGCCGACATCCCGTACCGCGCCGAAGCCAGTTCGCTCGTGTACCAGACCGCCGAGGTCCGCGACCTGCTCGCCTGCGCCCGCGCGCTCGGCGACCCGAGCGATCAACTCGCGCTCGTCACCACGTTGCGCTCCGCCCTGTTCGGCTGCGGTGACGACGACCTGTTCACCTGGAAACGCTCCGGCGGCGCCTTCACCCTGACCGCCCCGGTCCCCGACCAGCTCGTCTCCCACCCGGTCGGTGTCGCGATGGAGTGGTTGCGCCGCACCTATTACGCGGCCCGCTGGCTCACCCCCAGCGAGGTGCTCGCGAAGATCGTCGCCGATCGCCGGATGCTCGAGGTCGCCGCGATCGGCCCTCGTGCCCGCGACGCCTGGCGCCGGATCCGGTTCGTGGTCGATCAGGCCCGTGCCTGGTCCGAGGTAGAACACGGCGGCCTGCGCTCGTACCTGGCCTGGGCCGCGCACCAGGGCGAGGAAACGTCCCGCGTCGCCGAGGCGGTGCTGCCGGAAACGGACGCCGACGCGGTCCGGGTGATGACGATCCATGCGGCGAAAGGTCTCGAGTTCCCGATCGTGATCCTGTCCGGCATGACCGCCGCCCCGAACCGGCAGCGCGGCGTACAGGTGTTGTGGCCGCCGGACGGCGGGTACGCCGTGAAGCTCAAGTCATCCGTACAAACCGAGGACTTCGACCTGGTCCAGCCGGTCGACGAGCAGATGGACGACTACGAACGCCGCCGCCTCCTGTACGTCGCCGCGACCCGCGCGCGCGATCACCTGGTGGTGTCACTGCACCGTTCGGGCAACCGGCGCCATTCGAGCAACGCCGAGCTGCTCGCGACGGCGGGTGGAGTCGAGGCGCCGTACGCGACCCTGTTCACCAGCCCGCCGGTGCCTGATCGCGAGCCATCCGCCGGCGCGGAGGTCACACCGCCCATCTCGCGTACCGAATGGGAGGCGCGGTCGAGTGCTGCTCAGGCCGCGAGCCGCGCCCGGTCCGCGCAGAGTGCGTCCGGTCTGGAAGGTACGGGGCCGGAGGTGACGCTCGCCGATATCGACCCGGGTACGGCCAAGGCTGCCCGCGACCTCGAACTGCCACCTTGGTCGAAGGGCCGTTACGGTACGGCGATCGGCCGCGCGGTCCACGCCGTACTTCAAGTGGTCGACCTCTCCAGCGGCGCCGGGTTGGAAGCCGCGGTCGCGACGCAGTGCCTGGCCGAAGGGGTGCTCGACTATGCGGAGGTCGTGACCGCGTTGGTGCGATCCGCTTTGGCGTCTGAGGTGGTTCGGCGAGCTGCCGCGCGGGAACATTGGCGCGAGTCGTACGTGGGGACTGTCCAACCCGATGGCACCGTGCTTGAAGGATTCGTGGATCTGATCTATCGCGAGGATGACGGGCGGTTGACGATCGTCGACTACAAGACCGATGCCATTCCCGCGGCGGCGCTGGCCAGTCGAGTAGCGCACTACGCGCCGCAGCTCCAGGCGTACGCCGGCATCCTCCCGAACACCGCGCCGCCCGTCCTGCTGTTCCTCACTCCGGACACGGCCGTGGAACACACCCTCTGACCACCCGCGCCGCCACCCCGCCCTGCCGCGCGGCTATTGGAGTAGCCGGACGGCGAGGATGGTGATCAGGGTGCTTGAGGCGACAGCCGTTGCGAGACGGCCGCGGGTGCCGGTGAGCAGGCGGCCGAGGATGGCGCCGCCGCCGGCCAGAAGCAGTTGCCAGGCAGCCGAGGCGACGAACGCCGCGAGCACGAAGGCGACCCGCTCCCCCGCGGCGGAACCGATGAAGCTGCCAGCACCAGAGCCGTCAACACCACCAAAGCCGTCAAGACCAGCACCGCCGCCATCAGCGGAGCCGGAGCCGCCGTCGCCGTGTCCGCTCGGGTTGGTGGTGTTGCCCAGGATCAGCGCGGCGAAGTAGATGGCTGTCCAGGGGTTGAGGAGCGTCATTCCGAGCAAGGTGAGGTAGGCGGTTCGGGGGCTGGGTGGTGGGGGTTGATCGATCGTGGTCAGGCGGTGGGCGCGATACGTACGTACTGCCTTGAAGGTGGTTGTGGTTGCGAGCGCGATGAGTACGAATGCCGAGGCCCAACGCAGCGGCGTGAGCAGCGGTGCGAGTACCGGGGAGAGCGCTGAGCCGGCTAGTGCGGCTACTGCCGCGTACGCGCCGTCGGCCGTCGCGACGCCGAGTGCCGCGAACACGCCGATCCGCCACGACGTACGAGCGGTCAGGCCAACCAAGTAGGTCCCGACCGGGCCGACCGGCATCGCAACCCCAAGCCCTGCCAAGGCCCCCGCGACCAAAGCCGCGGCGACGGCGGTCACGTGGGGATGGGGATCGACCTCCGGTGGGCAGTGGTCTGCTGCTGGGCGCGGGCCGTTTCGGCTCCGCATCCCGGCAAGTACAGTCCACGCGTCGTTGTCATGGGCTCATGATGGCGAGGCGCATCGGTGGACTCAACGGAATTTCGGGCACTGCGCTCAGTGGTGGAAGAATTACTCAGAGTCTATCGACTTCGGGGTGCCTGGGAGCGGATGGTTACGGGTTGTGGATAACGGGCAGTGACCCTGGCGTACAGGTCCCCCGGGAGTCGCTACGATCTGCGGAAACAGACTGAGGAACGTTCGAAGTATGGTCCGCCCCACCGGCGGATCTGCCACCACAAGTGTGAGGGTGTGGCTCATGAACATCGGTACCCGGAAGATCGTCGTCGACGAGGCGATCGCGCAGTTGCGGCTGTACGCCGAAACGAACGGCGCCGTGCTGCAGTACTACGACGGGTTGCCGGGGTTGACCACCGTCGGTGGCTCCGACCCGAACCGGATCACCCTGGAGGACCTGGGCCGGACGATGGTGATCGGCTCGGACCTGCGCGCGATGGACATCCCGTGGCTGCTCGAGGTCGAGGCCGAGAAGGAGCTGGCCGCGATCCCGGTGGACGCGCGGCTGGAGGACGCGGCGCCGGGCAGTGAGTTGTTCGGCGCGGCGATGGCGCTGGACGACAAGTTCACCGGGCACCGCGGCTTCGGGCACGCGAAGAAGTCGAAGCTGCTGCACCTGAAGCGGCCGTACCTCTACCCGGTGACCGACAGCTTCATCCGGATGACGTACGGAACCGCGTCGGCCGGCGCGGAATTCCTGTCGGCTGTCCGTGACGACCTGGTCAACCCGGCGAACGTACGCGACTTCAAGCTGCTGCAGGTGCGGCTGATCGCGGAGCCGGCCACCAGCGCCGCCCGCCTGCTCGGCGAGGTGCCCACGCTCCGCCTGCTCGACATCCTCGCCTCCCTGCTGGGCGAGGCGAAATAGGCAGCCAGGTAGACGACCCCAGCGCCCGCCGGAGGTGAAGTAGCGGATCAGAAGACGCCGAGGCGGGCCAGCGGTTCGACCAGTTCGCGTTCCTCGTACGACAGGTGCGACTGCAACGTGTCGTCCAGCAGGTCAACCGCGGCGCGCAACCCGGCGAGGTCACCCGAACCACCGACGAGGTCGACCAGCGCCTTGTCCACACCTTCGAGTACGTCGTGGATGACCTTGTGCTCCTCCTGCAGCCGATCCACCACCGGTGCGAGCGCGGGGTCCGCCCGCCGCAGATGCGGGAAGAGTGAAGCATCTTCAATCGAGTGGTGCGTAGTCACCAGCCGGCAGTACGACTCGCAGTACGTACCAAGTGTCCAGTTGTTCTGCCGCATGGTCATCGTGTTGATGTGCGAACGCGCCGCGCCAACCCCCAGCGTCCCCGCGGCGACCTGCTCCACCAGATCGCGCACCTGCTCCAACTCAGCCCGCAGATGGTCATGTACGTCGACTAGGTGCTGCCCTGACTGCAACTGATGCGCCGTGTACGTCCGAGGCTCCGCAGCCGGACCGGTCGGCCGGGAAGCCTCATCCAGCACCTGTACGGAACTGCGCCGCACTACCGGTGCCGGTGTCGGCACCACACTGAACCCACCAGCAGGCACCGGAGCCGCAACAGAAGCCACCACAGCACCAGACCGGGCCGCCTGTACTGCCTCACGCACGCCCGCTGCCACGTCAGCGAACCGGCGGATGTCATCCGGATCATCAGACGCCAGGATGTACGTGCTCACGCCCTCCGCGAGCGTCAACTCGGTCAGCTGATCGATCCACGACTCCACCGGCCCCTGCAAGAAACCAGAACCGTCGAACCGACCGCCGATGTTGTACAACCGCCGCACAGCAGCCGGATCGCGCCCGGCCTCTACCGCTGCCTCGTCGATGATCTTGTTCATCGCGGCCAACTGCTCCGGCCCCGCGTACCCACTGCTGGGCAGCCACCCGTCCGCCAGGCGACCGGTGACAGCGAGCATCCGCGGCTTGTACGCACCGAGCCAGATCGACACGTCGTGCGCCGGCTCCGGACCGCGCTTCGCCCCCGCGAGCTCGTAATGCTTGCCCGCCAGCCGAATCCCACCGCCGCCAGGCGTCCACACCTCGCGGATGATCGCGATCGCTTCTTCCAGCGCGGTGATGCTCTGCCCGGTCGTCAGCCGCGGTCCGCCGTTCGCCGCGACCGCGTCGAGGAATCCACCGGAGCCCAGACCGAGCTCGACCCGCCCGCCGGTGATCCGGTCGAGGGTGGCGACGCTGCGGGCGAGCACGACCGGGTGCCGCAGCGGCAGGTTGGCCACGTTGGTGCTGACCTTGACCCGTTGGGTCTGCGCGGCGACGACGGAGAGCAGGGTCCACGCGTCCATCAGCCGCGGCTGGTACGGGTGATCCTGGAAACTGACCAGGTCGAGGCCGGCCTGCTCGGTCAGTCGCGCGAGCGCGATCACCCGGTCCGGGGCGTCGGCCGCGGGGGTCAGGAACGTGCCGAAGACCAGCTCGTGGCCGTAGTCCATGGTTCACCTTCACCTGTTCGGAGGCAGCTTGGCCACAAAACTACTTCGCCCTACAAATAATCTCAACTGCAGAATATCTCGGGTCGCTGAGTGCCAGAGCTTCGGCAGAGCTTCGGCAGGGCTTCGTCAGGTCTTCGTCACGTCTCGGCCAGATCGAAAGCTTCGTCCGGGCTGAGCGCTGCCCCGTCGGCACGCGCCGCCGCGTACGCATCGGCACCCAGCACGGCCAGCGCCGCCACCTCGGCCCGGTCGACGTCGAAGGTCTCGCTGGCCGCCATCAGGTAGTTCTCGGTCGCCCGCGTGGCAGCGGCGCACCCAAGCAGCCGGGCGGCCAGCGCCTTGTCCGGGAGGCTCGCCGCCATGCCCTCCAGCGCCCAGCACATCCCCCGCAGCGACTCGAACTCCGCTGAGACCCGGTAGGACTCCCGGTGCAGCTCCAGCGCCTCAGCAGGCCGCCCTTGCAGCTCACGAGCGAACCCAAGCTCCACGAGCACCAACGACAGGTACAGCGCCGGCTCATCCTGTTTGCGCGACCAGTCGATCATCGCCTGCAGCCGTGCGTCTGCCTCGTCCAGTGCACCCGTACGCCGGGCCGCGAATCCCAATACCAGCTCGGCCAGTGCTTGTGTTGCCCGCTGCCCTTGCTCGGTCGCCAGCCGGTACGCGCGTTCGCCGTTCGTTCGTGCCACGTCGTACTGCCCCTGCCGGATCGCCGTCCACCCCAGCATGCCCAGTGCGCCGGCCACCTCCGGCCACAGTCCAAGCTGCTCGGCCAGCTGCGCACCCTCCTGATGCAGTCGCAGCGCCTCCTCGAAGTCACCGACCAGCTCCGCGTGCGCACCGAGCCAGCTCGTCGCCTGCAACACACCCCACCGGTCCCCCAACTCACGGAACCGGCGCGCGCTCTCGGATGCGTCCGCGAACAGCGCCGGCAGATCAGCGCGTACGTGCGCATGCTTCGCCCGCGCCAGCAACACCGCCGCGACACCCCATGGGTCATCGTCAAAGTCGTTCGACGCACGCTCTAGCAGCGTCATGCACATCGCCAGATCGCCCGCGTCGGACGCCGCGTACGCGATCCACCACAGTCCACGCGCGCCGGCCGAGTCCACCCACCGCTCGCGCTCCGCGGCTGCACGGCTGTCCCCCAGCAAGTACATGAACCCAACGCGCCACGCTCCCAGTGGCACCGCCTCTAGTGCACGCATTGCCTCCAACTGACGACCACGCAGGAACCAGTACCAGGCCAGTGCATCGACCAGTCGCGCGGCCAGCTCGGTTTGCCCAGTGCTGATAGCGCGGTCCAATGCCGTACGCAGATTGGCCGCGTCTTCATCGAGCAACTGCAACCAACGTCCTTGCTCAGCGCCGTACAGCTCGGCTGACTCGGCTAGCGAGACGTAGTACAGCAGGTGTCGCTGGCGTACCTCCTCCAGCTCATCCGCCGCGCGCAGCTTCCCCACGCAGTACGCCGCCACTGACTCCAACAGCCGGTACCGCATCCCATCCACCGGTACGACGAGCGACCGGTCGACCAACCGCACCAGCACATCCAGTACGTCGGGCTCACCGCATACTGCCGCCGCGGCCTCCGCCGTACATCCATCAGCGTGTACGGCGAGGCGCCGCAGCACTGTCTGCTCTTCAGCCGACAGCAGCTCCCAACTCCAGTCGATCATCGCGTGCAGAGTCTGCTGTCGTGGTGCAGCGCCCCGATGCCCGGTAGCCAGTAACCGGAAGCGGTCATCCAGTCGCGCGACTAGCCCGCGTACGCCCAGCGCACGTACGCGGGTCGCCGCGAGCTCCAGCGCCAACGGAATGCCGTCCAGCCGCCTGCACAGCACCGCAACGTCAGCCACGGTCTCGGCGGTCAGTGCGAAGCCACGCGAGGCCGCAGCAGCCCGCGTGACGAACAACTGCACCGCACTGCACTCACTCACCGCCTCCGGTTCCAGCGTCGGTGCAGGCACGTCAAGCGGCGGCACAGACCATACGACCTCACCAGCCAGGCCTAACGGCTCGCGGCTCGTTGCCAGTACGCGCAGGCCCGGAGCAGCGGCCAGCAACCGGTCCGCGAGCGCAGCGACGTCCTCGATCACCTGCTCACAGTTGTCGAGCACCAACAGCCGAGTACCCATGACTGCAGCCAGCCGGTCGACCACGGGCGCACTGCCAGCGTCCCGGAGCTCCATAGCGACCTGCACCGCGTCAGTCAGTGCATCCTGCACCGATAGCGCGTCCGGAGTCACTGCGGCCAGCTCGACCAGTACAACCCCGTCAGCAAACCGGTCCGCGGCCAGTGCGCCGGCGGCAAGCGCAAGGCGGGTCTTGCCGACACCACCTGGACCAGTGAGCGTCACCAGTCGCGAAGACACCAGACAGGCGTCGATCTCAGTCAGAGCGTCAGTACGCCCAACCAGCTCAGTCAACTGGGCCGGAAGGTTGCTACGCGCCTGTGGCAGCTCCTGCGTCAGAATCGACTGCTGAAGCTCCACCAGCGCCGGACCGGGATCAAGGCCGAGCTCCGCCAGCAGCATCTCCCGCAGCTCGTCAAAACTCTCCAGAGCCTCCGTCTGCCGACCAGCCCGGTAAAGCGCCCTCATGTACGAAGCGCGGATGCCTTCCCGCAACGGATGCGCTTTGACCAGCGCACCAAGCTCAGCCACTGGCAGGTCCGCCCGCTCCACCGCAGCGAGCCGCAGTTCAGTTAGCCGCGCCACAGCCGTCTCGACGAACGCGTAGTCAGCAAAGTCCGCGTACGCCGGACCGCGCCACAACGCGAGCGCCGCGTCCACCGCACCCGCAGTCACCAGCTCGCTGAACCGCAGTGCGTCACAGTCAGCACTGGAAACAGCCAGCGAGTACCCAGCCGGACCAGACTGCACCAGGGCCCGACTACCTGGCTCGGCATCCTCGAAAGCACGCCGTAGCTGGGACACCTTCGCGGACAGCGTCCCAGCCGGGTTTCCGGGTAGGTCGGAGCCCCACAGGTCGTCGATCAGCCGGTCCGCCGGTACCGGCTGCCCTTCGTGCACCAGCAGGTCCGCCAGCAGCGCACGTACCTTCAGCCCCTGCACTACTACCGGCGTGCCCGCGTCCGTCCACGCCGTCACCGGTCCCAGCACCCCGAAACGCATGCCCGCACCCTATTCCGGCTGCACGGCAAAGCACCGGAAAGAAACCGTAAACCCACTCCGGCAGAGTGTGAACCAGACGGAAGGAGGACGGATGATGCGACTGGCAGTGATCATCGGCAGCACCCGGCGTGGCCGGTTCGGCCCGACAGTGGCGCACTGGCTCGCACACCAGGCCGCGAAGCAGTTCGACGTCGACCTGGTCGACCTGGCCACGGCAGGCCTCCCGGCCACCCTGCCCGACACCGACGACGAGGTGCCCCGCAGCGTCGAGCTACTTGCACCGAGGCTGGCGGCGGCGGACGCGTTCGCCGTGGTCACACCGGAGATCAACAGCAGCTTCCCGGCAGCGCTCAAGACCGCACTGGACTGGTACTACGAGGAGTGGCACGCCAAGCCGGTCGCGATCATCAGCTACGGCCGGGAAGGCGGCGGCTGCCTGGCCACCGCCCAGCTGCGCCAGATCTTCACCGAGCTCCAGGCCGTCACCATCCGGAACACCGTGACCCTGCCCTGCTACTGGGAGCAGTTCACCGCCGACGGCGGCTGGCCCAAACCGTCCGCCGGGTACGAGGCGGAAGCCAAAGTCATGCTCGACCAGCTCGTCTGGTGGGCGGCAGCACTACAGGACGCCCGCACCCGGCGCCCGTACCGACCTTGAAGCCGTAGAAAAACCTGAGAGGAAAGCACCATGAGGAAGCTGATCGAGTCCACCTTCATGACCCTGAACGGCGCCATCGACGCACCGCAGAACTGGAGCCCGCCGTACTGGGACGACGAGCACATGGCCTACAACGCCGCCCTGATGGAGGGCGTCGAGGCACAGGTACTCGGCCGGGTCACCTACGAGGGATTCGCCGACGCCTGGCTTTCCCGCGCCGGTGACCCGTTCGCCGACCAGTTCAACGCGATGCCCAAGTACGTCGCCACTCGTACGCTCACCGAGTTCAAGTGGAACGCGCAGCCGCTCGAAGGCGACGCGGCCGAGGCGGTCCGGAAGCTCAAGGCGTCCGACGGCGGCGACCTGATCAAGTACGGCACCGGCGAGTTCTCCAAGACGCTGCTGGAGCACAAGCTGGTCGACGAGTACCACTTCTGGATCTTTCCGGTACTCGCCGACGGCGAGACCATGCTGCAGGGTTCCGGCATCGAACCGACCCACCTCGAGCTGCTCGGAACGACGACGTTCAAGTCCGGCATCGTCGTGCACAAGCTCGCGCCGAAGGCATGACCTGGCGCGGCCGGTACGACGTCGTACCGGCCGCACAGGTAGTTGCCTAAGGCACGATGTTCTGGTTCAGGTGGAACAGGTTGTCCGGGTCGTACCGGCGCTTGACCTCCGCCAGCCGGTCGTAGTTCTGCCGGTAGTTGTCCCGGATCCGGCCCTGATCGTCACCGGCCATGAAGTTGATGTAGCCACCGGCCTCGGAGTGCGGCGCGATGTCGTCGTAGTACGACCGTACCCACGAGATCGCCGACTCGTTGTCGGCCGGATCCGGCCACATGCCGGCGATCACGGTCGCGAAGTTCGCGTCCCGGTACGCGAACGCGGTGCCGTCGGCGGTGACCCGGTGGCAGGCGCCGCTGATCGGGTAGATGTGCACGGTCGAGTTCACCGCCGGCAGGCCGGGCGCGTGCCGCAGATGCGCCTGGATCGCGTCGTCGGTCAGCTCGGTGACGAAGTTCGCCTTCCAGTAGTGCTGCAGCCCAGGCGGTACGAGCGCGTCGAACGCACAGTTGATCGCCGGGTACGGCATCGGGCCGATCATCTCCGCGACCACCGGCGCGAACTCCCGGAACTTCGACAGCTGTGCCTCGCCCGCGTCCAGATCACCGGCCCAGCAACCGACGATCGCCACGAACGGTTCACCGTGCCGATTCTCCGGAATGAACGGCAGCGGCGGCGCGATCTGGAACGCCGGGAAACCGCCGAGTTGCTCCGGCGCGTCCTTGATCAACTCCCGGAACCCGGTGAGTACGGCGGTCGCGTCGGACAACTCGAAGAACATCGGCCCGCCGTACACCATCGACAACGGCGCCAGCCGGAATTCCAGCGCGGTCGCCACGCCGAAGTTGCCGCCGCCACCGCGCAAGGCCCAGAACAGGTCCTCGTGCTCCTTCTCGCTCGCGATCACGAACTTCCCGTCCGCGGTCACCACGTCCGCGGAGACCAGGTTGTCGCAGGACAGCCCGAGCCCGCGGGCCAGGTAGCCGATCCCGCCGCCCAGCGTCAGCCCACCGACACCGGTGGTCGAAATGATCCCGCCGGTCGTCGCCAGCCCGAAGGCATGCGTCGCCGCGTTGAAGTCGCCCCAGGTCGCGCCGCCGCCGGCCCGTGCCGTCCGGGTGGTCGGATCGACGCGGACGAACCGCATCCCGCTCAGGTCGATCACCAGACCGTCGTCGACGGTGCCGAACCCGGGCACGCTGTGCCCGCCACCACGGACCGCAAGCTCCAGCTCGTGCTGCCGCGCGTAGTCGATCCCGGCCATCACGTCACCGGCGTTCTCGCACCGGATGATCACCTGCGGCCGCTTGTCGTGCATCGCGTTGTTGACGTGGCGCGCCACGTCGTACCCCTCGTCACCCACCGTCAGAACCTGACCCCGGACCCGTTCCCGGAGGCTCTCGATCGCGCTCATGTCCGCTCCCCGAACCGTCGCCTGTCGCAGACCGGCCGTGCGTACGCCGCACGCCGTGCAGACCGGTGACCGCCGTCGAGTGCAGCGCGAAAACGTCACCCCAGAGCGTCTGAATCCCCGACGGGCACCCAGCCCTCCCCCCAGACTCGCCCGTTCACCTTGACCTTCCCAAGCCCACCCCCTTTCGTCAATCCCCGGCGAGGAGCGACCCGCCCATCAACCCGGGGGTCCGACCAGTGCACCGCGGCCAAGCCGGCCCGCTCCCGTGGTCCGACCAGTGCACTCGGTCAAGCGCGCGGGCCCTGGGCCGTCTGACCAGTGCACCGCAGTCAAGCGCGTCGGATCTCATGGTCTGACCAGTGCACTCGGTCAAGCGCGTCGGCTCTGGTGGTCTGGCCAGTGCACTGTGGTTAAGGCGTCGGCTCTGGTGGTGCGGGCCGGGCGGCCGCGGTCAGGGCGTCGGCTACCGCGGCGACGGCTGGGGTTCGGGTTCGGCGGGTCAGCAGGAACACTCCTCTGGCGACCTCCCCTTCGGCCGGCCGGCGTACGGCGATGCCCGGCTCGTGCCGCACCTGCTTGGCCCCGGACGCGCGTTCACCACCGGCACCGATAACGAGATCCGGCAGCAGCGCAACGGCGCCGGTCGTACGCACCAGCTCCAGCAGGATCAGGAAGTCGTCCGAGCTGTACCGCACGTCCGGCTCGAAACCACCGAGCTCCCGGCACACCCGCACGGTCATCTCACGATGCCCCGTCCCCGGCTGACACGCGGCCCAAGCAAGCTCACGCAGGTTCACGAGCGGCACCCGCTCCGCCGTCGCCTCCGGATGATCCGCAGGCAGCACGATCCGAATCTGTTCCCGAAGCAGTTGTTCCCGCCGCAGATCCGCATGAACAGCACGCGGCTGCCCGTCGTACTCGTCGCCGACCATCACGTCCAGCTGCTGCAACCGCAACGCCGGCGCCGCCTGCTCGACCTCCAGCTCCGACGCCTCGACCCGGATCTCCGGATGCGTACCGGCCAACCTACGAATCGCCGGCGCGACCACCCGAATGAACGCCGACTGGAACGACGCGATCCGCACCACCCCCGCCACCCGCCCCGCCGCCACCGCGGCAAGCTCCGCCTCGGCCGCCTCAACCCCCTCCAAGAGCACGCTCGCATGCCGTACCAGCACCTCACCGGCCGCCGTCAGCCGCACATTCCGGCCAACGCGTTCCAGCAGCCGCGTACCAGCCTCCCGCTCGAGAACGGCCAACTGCTGCGAGATCGCACTCGGCGAGTACCCGAGCGCCCGCGCCGCGCCATGCACGGTCCCACGCCCGTGCACTTCCCGAAGCAACCGCAACCGATGCAGATCAATCACCGCCGCACCTCTCCCGGCTCCAGTTCGGCTGGTTGTTCAGCTTAGCTTCACAATATCGTCCGAGAAGCTGCGATAGACGTGAACGTTCTACTGGTCCGACCATCTATTTCGTGGGACGCCTCTTCTGTCTGTTCTCCGCCGCCGCCTTCGGGGTGATGGCCGTCTTCGGCAAACTCGCGTACGACGCGGGGGTGTCGGTCGACGCGCTGTTACTCGTCCGCTTCGGCGTGGCCGGCGCGCTCCTCCTGACAATCGCGCTGGCCCGCGGCGCCCTGCGCGGTCTGCCCCGCCGGGCAGTACTCACCGGCATCGGCATGGGCGCGATCGGGTACGCCGCCCAGTCCGCGCTGTACTTCTCCGCCCTCGCCCGAATCGACGCTTCACTCGTCGCACTGATCCTGTACCTGTACCCGATCCTCGTCATGGGTACGGCTATCCTGCTCCGCCGCGAGACCGCGTCACGCCGCCGAGTGCTCGCGCTGGCGACCGCGTTGCTCGGCATCGGTCTCGTACTCAGCGGAGCGCTCGGCGCGCGATTCGACTTGCAGGGCGTACTTTTGGCGTTGGGTGCACCAATCGTTTACACCGCGTACATCCTCGTCGGCGATTCACTCAAGCTGCCGCCGCTGGCCCTCACCGCATTGGTCTGCACCGGCGCGTTCGGGACGTACGTACTGCTGAGTTTCGTCCGTGGTGGCACCAGTTTCGGCTTCGCGCCGATCGGCTGGGTGTGGCTGCTCGGGGTGGCGTTGATCAGTACGGTCGCCGCGATCCTGTTGTTTTTCGCCGGGATGGCCCGGGTCGGACCGTCCGTCACCTCGATCCTGTCGATCTTCGAACCGGTGGTGACGGTGGTCGCCGCGACCGTGGTGTTCGGCGAGCACCTCACCGGGCCGCAATGGCTCGGTGGGGCGCTTGTCCTGTCCGCCGTCCTGATCGTGTCGGTCAGGACGACGGCTGCCACTCGTCGTCGCGCATCCGGAGGATCGCCCACCCCACCGCGGCGAACCCCACAGCCTGCAGTCCCCAGCCGATCAGGTCCAGCAGGTGACTACTGACGACGACCGCGGCGACGAAGTGGACCGGCTGCGAGACCGCGACCGCCAGCGCCGCCCAGCGGCCGACGATCCGGGAACGCCAGATCGCGATCCCGAGCAGGACAGTGCCGATCACATGCCCGACCACGAACACCAGCCCGGCCACGTCGGTCGAGCCATGCGTGGCCTCGGCCGCCTTCGTGATCATGGCCGGATCGAGCCCCACGGTACCCGCCGACCAGGTGAGGACATCGCTCGACGCGGTCCACGGCAAGGACAGGTAGCCGGGGACCATCAGGAAGAGCGCGATGCCGGTGAGCCAGGGCGTACCGCGGCGGGTCAGGCGACCGACGAAGTACGCGCCGGGGACGAGCGTGAGGATCGCGATGTACGCGAGCCAGAGCACGAGTGAACTGCGATCGAGATTGCCCACGATCTTGTCGACAATCGTCGGCGCGTCGTCGGTGGTGTTGTACGGCAGGACGTACCGAAGCAACGCGACCGCGGCCGGGCCGATCGGTAGCACCAGCGCCGCCGTCCATCGCCAGGCCGGCCGGACGTCCGTACGCCCAGTGCCTGTCAATCCCGTCGAGCGCCCGATGTCCGTACGCCCTGTGCCTCTAAATCCCGTCGAGCGCCGGATGTCCGTACGCCCCGTGTCTTTCGATGCCGTCGAGCGCTGGTTGGCCGCGTCGGTAGGCCGCGCCGGCTGCGTCATCGCGCGCCTGCCAGCTCACGTGACGGCAGCAGGACCGCCACTACGCCGATGATCGTCGCCGCGACACCGACACCGGCCGCCACGATCGCGGCGGTTGGTACGCCGGAAGCGAAGAAGGCTGGTACGGCCAGCAGCGCCGACGCCAGCCGCAACGTGATCAGCGGCGCCAGCGCCCACCGCTTACCCCGCCACGCGTACCCGACCAGCACCAGACTGGTCAGACCAGCAACCGCGGCACCGACCGCGATGCTCATCGGCGGGTGCTCGCCGTCCGTGGTCAGCGGCGAGGCCACGTCGATCAGCGCGAGCAGCCCAAGCAGCACCAGACCGAAACGGTTCCGTCCAGACATTTCCGTACCCCCTAGTTCGGTTGTTGTCCGAACCACCGTCGAGCAGCCGCGCCCCGACGTCCTGGGCGCGGCATCCCCCACCTGCAGGCAGTTCCCCGCCCAACCCAGGACCCCGATCCCGAGACGCCGGGAGAAATCTGCCGCACACTGCCGATATGCACACCACCCCACCCCCGGCCACCCCCGGCGACCGGCCCAACGGACCAGCCGACGGCGCACGCCGCCGACGACGTGCACCGAGTAACCCAGATGAACTGGTCGGACCAGCCGGGTCGCGTGGATCGGGTGGAGTGGGTGGAATTCGGAGGTCAGGGGGGTTGGGTGGGTGGCGTGGGGTTGTTGTTGGGTTGGTGGGGGTGGTGGTTGCCGAGGTGTTGGTGTCGGTGGGTTATGGGGTGTCGATCGGATGGGGGTGGGGGCAGCTGGTCGACTCGTTTGTGGTGACGAACGGGCTGATGGCGCTTACCTTCGGGCTTTGTGGTGCGGTGATCGCCTGGCACCGGCCGGCCAATCCGATCGGCTGGCTGTTTCTCGCCGATGGCATCGGGCACGCGACCACTCCGCTCGCCGACACGTTCGCCCACCTCGTCACCGACCACACCGCGCAGCGTGCTCTCGTCACCGTTTCGCTCGCCGCCTGGCCGTGGTCCATCGGCCTGTTCCTGCCACTCGCGCTACTGCTCTTCCCGAACGGCCAACTCCTGTCACCACGTTGGCGCTGGGCGGCGATTGGCATCATCGTGACCGCGCCGCTCTTCGTACTCGAAATGGCAGGCAGCGGCGAGCCGGTATCGCCCGAGCTCCCCCGCGGGTTGCTGACCATCCCGTCCTTCGACAGTCTGCAGCCACTGTGGACCACGACCGAGGTACGCAACCTGGCCGCTCTCCTGTTGGCTGTCACGTGCCTCACGATCAGGTACCGCCGCGCCGACGAGACCGGGCGCCGACAGCTGTTGTGGTTGCTGTTGGCATGTATCATCGCGCTGCTGTTCGTAACCCCGTGGGCGTTCATCGCAGGTACGCCAATCCTTGTACTGCTGGCGATTCCACTGATCCCGATCGCTGTCACCGTGGCGATCGTCCGGTACCAACTGCTCGACATCCGCCTGGTCGTCTCCCGCGCACTGACCTGGGCGTTGCTGTCATTGGTTGCCATCAGCATCTACGCGGCACTGGTCGCCGTACTGGACTCGCTGATCACCTCGCAGGTCGGCCGATCCGCCGCGGTCACGGTCTTCGTCGCGCTGATCATCGCGCCCGTACTACCCCGCTTGCAGCGCCTGGTCGACAAAGCGCTCTATGGCGACCGCCACGACCCGGCCCGGGTCGCTTCCCGCGTAGGCGAACAACTCTCCAACCCCACCTCAGCCGGCCTCCCCGGCGTAATAGCGGCCGTCCGCGCCGCGCTCCGCCTCCCGTACGCGGCCCTGACCATCAACGCCGAAGTAGTTGCCTCAACCGCCTCTTCATTTAGTGGCGAGGTGGTCTTGTTGGACCTCTCTTATGGCGGTGAAGTGGTCGGTGTGTTGGAGGTCGGGGTGCGGTCAGGTGAGTCCGGGTTGTCCCCCGCCGACCATCGCGTACTCGATCTGGTCGCCGTACCGCTGGCAGTCGCCGTGCACGCGACTCGCCTGTCAACCGAACTACAGTCATCCCGCGAACGCCTAGTGGCAGCCCGTGAAGAAGAGCGCCGACGGCTGCGGCGGGACCTCCACGACGGCCTGGGCCCAACGCTCACCGGCGTGGCATTCAGCGCCGACGCGGCAGCCAATCTGATTATCAGTGACACCCTTCGCGCCGTCGAGTTGCTCACGCAGTTGCGCGCGGACACAAGAGCGGCGATCGCCGACGTACGCCGCCTGGTCGACGACCTACGCCCACCCGCACTCGACGAACTCGGCCTCGTCGGCGCTCTTCGCCAACGCTGCGACCACCTGTCCTTCCGCGCCGACGGAACCGCGATCCACGTGCAGCTTTCGGCCGACGCGCTACCACCACTCCCGGCCGCGCTCGAGGTCGCCGCGTACCGCATCGCCACGGAGGCACTGACCAACGTGGCTCGCCACTCGCGTGCCACCTCCGCCGTACTGACCGTTCACTGCACCCCCGATCTGGACCTCTGCCTCATCGACAACGGTCCCCCGACCGGACCCTGGACCCCAGGCGTCGGCCTCCAGGCCATGCACGACCGAGCCGCCGAACTGGGCGGCACCCTCCAGGCCGGCCCCACCCCGACCGGCGGCCAGGTCCACGCCAACTTCCCCCTACCGCACTCCGCGACCGGGAGCCCGAGCGGAAAGCTGGAGGGGTCTCGATGAGCGATCAGGTTCGGGTTGTACTCGCGGACGATCACCCGGTCGTACGCGCCGGGCTGGAGGCGTTGCTCACCTCGCTCCCCGGCATCGAGGTGGTGGCGGTCGCCTCGACCGGGCGGGAGGCGATCCGCGCCGTCGTCACCACCCGCCCGGACGTCGCCGTACTCGACCTGCAGATGCCCGACCTGGACGGATTCGCCGCCACCCGCGAACTCGCCCGCTCAGCTCCGGACGTCGCCGTGCTGGTACTCACCATGTTCGAAGACGACGACTCGGTCTTCGCCGCCATGCGCGCCGGCGCCCGCGGTTACCTGGTCAAAGGCGCCGAGCAAGAGGAGATCGCCCGCGCGATCCGGGCGGTCGCCGCCGGCGAGGCGATCTTCGGCCCAGGCGTCGCCCGCCGCGTACTCGGCTTCTTCGCCGCCCCACCACCAACCGCCGACCCGTTCCCGGATCTCACCACCCGCGAACGCCAGATCCTCGACCTGCTCGCCGCCGGCCTCACCAACACCGCGATCGCCACCCGCCTCGACCTGGCCGCGAAAACGGTCGCCAACAACGTCTCCACGATCTTCACCAAACTGGGCACCGCCGACCGTGCCACCACCATCATCCAGGCCCGCAACGCCGGCCTCGGCGTACCTAAGGACAGGTAGTAGTCCCCAAGCCCGCACCGCGCCCCGCGTACACGGCCCGGCCAACTGCGCCAAAGACCGACTACTACCTGTCCTTAGGTACGCCAATCGCCCGCAAGTACCTGTTCCCCACCACCTCAAGATGCGCGATCAGCCCGGGCGGGCCGTCGACCCGGAAATCCAGGCCCAGCATCCCGATGTACACGGCGATCAGCTCCAGCGAGTCGGCTCCGGTCACCAGCACGCTGGTGTTCTCGTCAACCGACTCGACCACCCCGACCGCGGCATGGATGCGCGACACCACCTCCGCCGCCGGCGCGTACACGGTGATCCGCGCATGCACCTTCCATCCCGCCGACGCCACGTCCCGAAGCACGAAATCGGTGTACGCGTCGTCGACCATCGGCCGCGGCCGGTACCGCCGGCCTGTTGCCATCCGCAACGACATCCAGTCGACCCGGTACGTACGCCACTCCGCCTGCTCGTCCCGTGCGACGAGATGCCAGTACCCGTGCCAACTCACCAGCCGGTACGGCTCGACCAGGATCGGCAGCTCCTGCGTGACGCTCGATCCCGCCTTCCACATCGACACACCATCGGGTACGACGTATTCGAAGCGCAGGTAATGTTCGTCCCGGATGCACGCCGCGATCGTGGCCAGTACGCCAGGATCGATCTCCGGGGCGTCGACGTTCGATCGGGTGTTGTCAGGGCCTTTCTCCATCGCCGAGTTGATCGCGTTCACCTGGCGTTGCAGGCGATGCGGAAGTACCTGCTGGAGCTTGGTCAGTGCCCGGGCGCTGCTCTCGCCCAGGCCGACGACGCCGGTGCCCGTACGCAGACCGACCGCGACCGCCACCGCCTCCTCGTCGTCCAGCAACAACGGCGGCAGCTTCGCGCCGGCGCCCAGCTGGTAGTGCCCGGCCGGTCCGCGCGTCGCGTCCACCGGGTACCCGAGCTCGCGCAACCGGTCAATGTCGTTGCGGATCGTCCGCGTACTCACGTCGAGCCGCCCCGCCAGCTCGGTACCGGTCCAGGCCGGCCGGGTCTGGAGCAACGCGAGCAGGGCCAGCAACCGCTGCGAAGTCTCTAGCAAATCAATCTCCCAATTAGGAATCTAATGTTCCTATACGGATTCTACGGTAGAGCCATGAACACGAACGAGAGCATCCGGCCCTTCACCGTCAACATCGACCAGGCCGACCTGGACGATCTGCAGTCGCGCCTCGCCCGTACGCGGCTGCCCAAGCCGGCGCCCGGCGACAACTGGGACTACGGCACGCCGAACCAGTACCTGAGCGAGATGGTCGACCGCTGGCAGCACAACTTCGACTGGCGCGCGCAGGAGGAGCGGATGAACGCGTTCCCGCACTACCTCACCGAGATCGACGACCAGACCGTGCACTTCATCCACGTACCGTCCAAGGTGGCCAACGCGACGCCGCTGCTGCTGATCCACACGTACCCGGGTTCGTTCGTCGACTTCCTGGACATGATCGGCCCGCTCACCGACCCGGCCGCGTACGGTGGCGACGAGGCGGACGCGTTCTCGGTGGTCGTACCGTCGATCCCCGGGTTCGGATTCAGTACGCCGCTGGTGGACCGTGGCTGGACGATGGCCCGCGTCGCTCGTACGTTCGACAAGCTGATGCGGCGCCTCGGCTACAACTCGTACGGAACGCACGGCTCCGACGGCGGCGCGATGGTCTCGCGTGAACTCGGCGTACTGAACCCCGAAGGCTTCCTCGGCCTGCACGTCCTTCAGCTCTTCTCGTTCCCGTCGGGCGACCCGGCCGAGTTCGAGAAGTTCACGCCCGAGGACTACGCGGCGCTCGAACACCTGAAGTGGTTCCAGTCCGTCGGCGGCTACAACGCGATCAACTCCACCCGCCCGCAAACCGTCGCCGTCGGCATCTCCGATTCCCCCGTCGGCCAGCTCGCCTGGAACGAACTCTTCAACAACTTCGGCAACGGCACCAGCCTGGTCACCCCCGAGCAGATCCTCACCGAGGTCTCCCTCTACTGGTTCACCAACACCTCAGCCGCCGCCGGCCGCTACCACTACGAAGAAGCCAACGCCGGCGCCGAACCCCAACTCAACCACGCCCGCACCGGCGTAGCCGTCTTCGCCGACGACTTCAAAACCATCCGCCCCCTCGCCGACCGCGACAACTCCAACATCACCCACTGGACCACCTTCCCCACCGGCGGCCACTTCGCCGCCCTCGAACGCCCCACCGACGTAGTAACCGACCTCCGAACCTTCTTCCACACCCGCTGAACCCCGCCCCCCGAAGAAGCGCCGGCCCACCGCGCCGGCGCTTCGGCACGCCGGGGCGCCGGGGCGCCGGGGCTCGTGACTATCGCGCGTTGGAGACGGTGACGAAGCGGGAGTTCTCCTCGTACGTGCAGCCGATGCTGACTGAGTCGAGGAGTGACATGAGGTCGTCGCTTGGCCGACTCGGCAGCAGAACGGCGTTGGCATGGAGGTTCGGCAGGTGGCGCGAGTAGTCGAAAAGCTGCCCGATCGCCATCCGCACCGCCTCACGAGTCGAGCTTGCTTTCGCCTCGTATAGGACTTCGTCGGTGAAGTCATACAGATCCGTGTACAGCTTCCGCACCTCGCCGGGCGGCCGCAACGAATACCGGCCGACCTCGTGCCCCTGGCTCTCAAGCGCGGCCTGAAAGCGCGCCATCAGCTCGGCTTCACGCCGGACTGCGATCGTCGCGGACGTCGCCTTAACCCCGTACTCGCTCGCTCCAACGACCTCCAGGGCGACCCCATTGACGAGTAGGTCAGGCTCAAGTCCCATCGTCGAGGCAACTGCTGGCGCAGCGCCATGTCGAGGATCTGGGTACTCGCTGGCATCCTCGGGTCGGCGGAGCACCTCGCCAATTGGCAGCAGCCTGAAGACGATTACCGAGCGCATCACTCCTTGCCTATCAAGCGCCTGCCCCGGTACGTACTTCAGCTCGCGGTCGACTTCGAACTCACCGATGTAGCGCTGCGCCTTGCCAGTGCTTCCCTCCAGCGTGCCGTCCGCAATGAACAGGCGCAGCGACCGGCCGGCGTCGTGGTGATCACGGATGGCACGGTTTCCGCGCTTGAAACCCTGCTCTCCGACCGAGCCTTCGCCGGTGTACAGGTACAGCGGCTCGTCCTCGACCCAGCCGTCGTAGTCGTAACCGAACTCCCCGCTGACCGACCGGTCGGAGTAGATCAGCACGTTCGGGGTCTTACCGGAGGGCTCGATACCGCCGAACCGGCTACCCCCAACTAGCTCGACCAGCTCACGTCTCGATGTCAGATCACCGGGTACCAACGGCCATGCATCCAACGGATCGTCCTCCCTAGCGGCGGCAGAAGCCTCATTCAACCAAAGCTCACCGACAGATTGAGAAGGCGGAGCGATGAGAGTCAGTGGATCTTACTGTTGGCATCCGCTGGCCCGCTGAGGTGAGCTGGGGGTATGGACTTCACTCAGCTTGGGCGTTCGGGGTTGTCGGTTGGGCGGATTGTGCTTGGGACTATGAATTTTGGGACTCATACCGAGGTGGGGGATGCGCATCGGATTATGGATGTGGCGCATGGGGTGGGGATCAATTTCTTTGATACGGCCAATGGGTATGGGCGTGCTGTTTATCCGGGGCGGACCGAGGAGATTATCGGGGAGTGGTTCGCGAAGGGTGGGCAGAATCGGGAGAAGACGGTGCTGGCTACCAAGGTGTACGGGGAGATGGGGGTGGACTGGCCGAACACCAGCCGGTTGTCGGCGTTGAATATTCGGCGGGCGCTGGACGCGTCGTTGCGGCGGCTGCGGACGGATTACGTGGATCTGTACCAGTTCCATCATGTCGATCGGAATACGCCGTGGGACGAGATCTGGCAGGCGATGGAGATCGCCGTGCAGCAGGGGAAGGTGCTGTACGCGGGGTCGAGCAATTTCGCCGGATGGCATATTGTGCAGGCCCAGGAGGCGGCGGCGCGGCGGAACTTCAATGGGCTGGTCAGTGAGCAGTCGCTGTACAACCTGATTCAGCGCGATGTCGAACGCGAATTGATTCCGGCGGCGCAGGCATACGGGCTGGGCGTGATTCCGTGGTCGCCTTTGCACGGTGGATTGCTCGGTGGCGTGATCCGCAAGGCGAACGAGGGCGTACGGCGGCTGGAGGGTCGCGCGAAGGAAACGCTGGACCGGCTGCGTCCGCGGATCGAGCAGTACGAGGCGTACGCGGATGAACTTGGGCACGAACCGGGTGAACTGGCGCTGGCCTGGCTGCTGCACCAGCCGGCGGTGACTGGTCCGATTGTCGGACCGCGCACACTGGAGCAGTTGGAGTCGGCGGTACGCGCCGTCGACATCAAACTGGACGACGCCGCGCTCGCCCGGCTCGACGAAATCTTCCCGGGCTACAAGACCGCCCCCGAGGACTACGCCTGGTAACCGTCACAGGCAGCGCAAACCAGCTGGTGCGGCATCGCGGACCAGGCGGTCCGTACCGGCTGGCGTTGCCGGCTTAGCAATTGCCTGCTGTCGTCGGCAGCATGCCGATGAGTGCGTCGGCGGCGAGGGACGCGGCGGGGCCGGTGGGTACGGCCACCGAGACCTGCCAGTCGGCGGCGGCCCCGGGAGCCAGTGACACCGTGACGTGATCGCCGCGCTTGGCCGCGATTCGTTCGGGTACGAGCGCGACGCCGAGGTCATGCGCTACCAGGGCGAGCAGCGTGTGTACGTCGTTCACCTCGATCGTCACCGGATGCGCGACGCCGGCCGTCGTGAACGCCCGGTCCGAGATCGCGCGCGCTCCCCACGTCGGATCGAAGTCGACGAAGGACTCGCCCGCGAGCTCTTCGAGCGGCACACCACTGGACTTGGCGAGGCGATGACCCGGCGAACACACCAGCACCATCGACTCACGCGACAACGGCCGCAGATCGAGCCCGTCGACCGGGTCGCCGGCCGTGGCGACGAACGCGACATCGAGCCGTCCGGACGCCAGTTCGTCAAGCATCGGCGTCGAACCGGCCTGGCGTACCTCGATCTCCACGCCCGGGTACGCGGACCGGAATTTCGCCAGCAGCGCCGGTACGTCGACCACGCCGAGGCACTGCTCGAGCCCAACGGTCAAATGCCCGCGCAACAACCCCTGCACCGCGGCCACCGCGTCCTTCGCGGCCTCGGCGGCGGCCAGCGCGCGCCGCCCTTCGCACAACAACGCCCGCCCGGCCTCGGTCAGCTCGACGCTCCGGGTGTTCCGGACGAACAACGACGCCCGAAGCTCCCGCTCCAGCGCCCGGATCGACGCCGACAACCCGGACTGCGAGATCGACATCGCCTCCGCGGCCCGCGTGAAGTGCTTCTCCTCGGCCACCGCAACAAAATGTTCCAAGTGCCTCAGCTCCATAACTAAGAACTGTAGTCGATCGAAACTTTTCGATTCACCTCTTCTACCTCTCAGGCGTCGCTGTCCAGAGCATCGCCCGGCGCTCGGTAGGGTGGGCTCATGGCGGATGAGGAGTTTCGGGTCGAGGTTGTGCTCGGGAGTGTGGAGCACGGGTTGACGGTGTGGGAGCGGTTGCGGGCGCTGGATCTGGATGATGACGCGCAGAAGCGGCTCGGGAGTCAGGTGACGGTGACTCGGGACGGGCATCGGATGCTGATGTACACGCACACGCTGGAGGACGCGCGGGAAGCTGAGCGGACCGCCAAGGACCTGGTGTCCGCCGATCAGCTCGCGGCGACGTACACGATCACCCGGTGGAACCCGGCCGAGCAGGACTGGACCGATCCGAGTGTTCCGGTCGGACCGCATGATGCCGCCGGTGACGCGGCGAAGAACGCGGACATGGAGGTACCCGACCCGCGGTACGTCGTCCTGCAGGCGTACAAGCCAGAGTTCCTCCGCGACCTCGGCCTTTAGTACTCCCCCCGCGCGCGGTAGAACTCCACGTGGTCGGAGTAGATCGGGTGTGGCACTCGGCGGGCCTACGCTGGCGGGTGTGGATGTTGTGTTGAGGCCTGTCGGGGAAGCTGATCTGGGGTTGTTCCGGCGGTTCGCGGTCGAGCCAGGGCTGGTCGGGCTGGACTGGAACGGGTTCCGGGACGCGCAGGCGCCCGGCCGGCAGTACGCGGTGGACGGGTTTCTCGGCGCGGACGGCGGGCGGTTGATGGTGGTCGCCGGCGCCGACACCGCGGGGTTCGTGAGTTGGCGGTCGGGTACGTTCGACGGCCGCACGAACTACTGGGAGATCGGGATCGCGTTGCTGCCCGAGCATCGTGGGCGTGGGATCGGGTGGCGGGCGCAGGCAATGCTGACGGCGTACCTGTTCGAGCACACGGCGGTGTACCGGGTGCAGGCGGCGACGCACCCGGAGAACCATGCCGAGCAGAAAGCCCTGGAAAAAGCGGGTTTCCAGCTCGAAGCGGTCATCCGGGGTTGTGAGTTCCGGGGCGGGCGGATGCGCGACGGGTACCTGTACAGCAGATTGCGGGACGATCCGGCGCCCGAGCTCGGCAACGGTTCGGTGACGGGAACCGGATCAGGGTCGGTCCGGGGACCTCTGGCGGACTAGTCTCGGCGGGTCGCTGCGCGCTCAACGGCCGTACCTCTGCGACATTGAAACTGCTGAGGAGAGGGGTTCCCGTGTCGCGTCGACGTGCTCTCGTTGCCGGTGCCATCCTGCTGCCGGTCGTACTCGCGGGCTGTTCGGACGTGGCCGCGAGCGAGCCGTCGGCATCGCCGAAACAATCCACCGGCAGCGCACCCAGTACGCCGGTCAACCCGACGCCCAAGCCGACTGCCCCGAGCGCCAAGCCGACGCCGACAACCGCGACGCCAACGCCGGCCGTTCCGAAGGCCCGGGTGAAGCAGAAGCCGGAGTACTACGCGCTCCGGGTGGAACGGCAGCTCGACAAACTCGGGTACCCGGTCGGCGACATCGACGGTGACATCACCGCCCGCGCGAAGCAAGCATTGTGCGCGTGGCGCGAAACCAACGGTCTGCCGGTCAGCCGCGGCGGCCTGACCCTGAACGACGCGTATTCGGTGCTCAACGCAACCAAACGTCCGGCACCGACCCGCTCCCCCGGCATCTACGTCAACAAAACCTGCCAGATCCTGTACCAGGTCGTGGGGAACACCTACAAACGGATCGTCTGGATCTCCACCGGCGCACCCGGGTACGAGACCCCGAACCGCACCGGCAAGGTCTGGCGCAAATGGGCCGGCGCCCACGAGAGCAGCCTGTACGAGGACGCGTACATGTACGACTCCCTGTACTTCCTCAAGGACCGCCCCGGCATCGCCCTGCACGGCTCCCGAGTCAACTCCCTGATCAAGCCCTACCCGGCCAGCCACCGCTGCGTACGCGTCCTCCGCCCCGAAATCCACCACATCTTCCAGGACACCCCGCTCGGCACCAAGGTCCAGGTCTACGGGGAGTACTAGCGGCGTGCGTTCGGTGCTTGGGCGGGTGATGCGGCGGCTGGTGGTGGTCGTGGTGTTTGCGGTGGCGGCGTGTTCCGGTCAGCCGGGTGACGACATCGATCCGGTGGTGGGGACGCCGAGTACGAAGCCGGTCGTGCCGTTGTCGATGGCGCAGGCGACGAAGGCGGCGTTGCTGGTACGCGACTTCCCGAAGGGGTGGGACGGGGGCGTGGCGGCCGATCCGAAGCCGACGCCGGGGTATCGCGGGGAGTACGACGCTCCGGAGTGCCTGGCGTTCCGGCATCCCACTGATCTGTTGGGTACGCCTACGACCGCGGTGAGAGGGCAGTACTTCAGCAGAGAAAAGTTCAGTTCGGTCACCGAGCTTGTCTGGTCGTGGCCGACTCGGCTGGACTCGTTGATCCCGGACCTGACCGCGCTGCTGCCGAAGTGCTCGCGGTACACGATGATCTCGAATGACAAGGCAAAGTACACCTTTACGGCGACGCGGCTGGCCTTGCCCGGAGTGGCCGGAGTGTTCGCCGTACGGTCCAAGTCGAGCGATCCGGACGGCGAAGCGATCCCGGATGAGTACAGCGCGTACATAGTGCGCGGCGGCACCGTCATCGACCTCAGCGCCTCCGGCGAATCCTTCACCGATACCACCTTCACCCAACTCGTAACCATGGCCGCCGCAAGGCTAGATGCCGCGGTAAGCCCGTGACCCGCCGGCAGGTCCGCGCACGATGTCTTGCTGTGCCGAGAGCCGCCGGACGACGGCGTACGGTGGTTGGCGGCGGATGGGTTGGTGGCGTACGAGCCGGAAGCCTGTTCGGTGGTGCGTGAGCCGGCGCGGGACGGGCTGAAGGACGGTGTTGTACTGCGTACTGGCGATGCTCGTGATCCGAAGTCGTGGGAGTACTCGGCGTACGTCGCCCGGGGCGGCACGTTGTTGAGGCAACCGCACGATCCCGTCGGACGCCGCCTTTGCCCGGCTCCTGACGAAGGCGATCGCGCGACTGGATGCTGTACCTAAGGACAGGTAGTACACCTGCGAGACGCTGTACGCATGGGCGCGTTCACGCTGAGGTGTGCTAGGGCGGCGCCCACCACTACCTGTCCTTAGGTACAAGCTAAATGGCCGGCCAGGTGCCCGTGGTGTGGAGGTGGTTGGCTAGGGCTAGGGCGGTGTGGTCTTGGTGGTGGGGGACGGCGAGTTGGGCGCCGATGGGGAGGCCGGTGGAGGACCAGGCGACGTTGGCTGTGGTGGCGGGGTGGTGGGACATGTTGTACGGGACGGTGAAGGCGATGTGTTCGAAGGGCTTGGCCGGGTCGTCGGTGGGGTAGGCGAGTTCGGCGGGGAACGCGGTGATCGGGGCGATCGGGGAGAGGATCGCGTCGTGGGTGGCGAAGACGTGGGTGACCGCGGCTGCCATCGCTGACATTTGGCTGTAGCCGTGGAAGACGTCGGATGCGGTCAGATCGGTTGCCGTGGACACCCATTCGCGGATCTGCGGTAGGACCTTGGCGCGGCGTTCTTCGGGCAGGGCGGCGATGTCGGTGGCGGAACGGATCCGCCAAAAGCGATCGAGGCCGTCGAGCATGGCGCGGGTGATGATCGGCGGAATCGGGTCGATGATCGCGCCGGCGGATTCCAGTACGGTCGCGGCGGCGGTGATCGCGGCGGTCACCTCGGGGTCGACGGGCAGCCCAACGCCGGCGTCGAGCAGCAGAGCGACCCGAAGCCCGTCCAGCGAACCGTCCGCCCAACTGCCGTCGAGCAGAGAACCATCCCAGTCCGACCCAGAACCGCCAGCGGAAGCGGATCGCGCGGCGGAGGCCAACCCACCGGAACCGAGCGGCGGGCCGGAGGCCAACCTAGCGGAGCCCAGCGGCGGGGCGGAGCCGGACGGCGCGGAACCGAGCGGCGGGCCGGAGGTGGATTGTGTTGAAGGTAGGGGCGGGGTTGGTAGGGAGGTGTGGTCGCGGGGGTCGTAGCCGGTCATGACCGTTAGGGCGAGGGCCGCGTCGGTGGGGGTGCGGGTGAGTGGGCCGATCGCGCGGCCGGCGTACGGGTTGCCGACCGCGATCCGTCCGTGGGTGGGCTTCAATCCGATCACCCCGCACCACCCGGCCGGCAACCGGATCGAGCCGCCGATGTCGGTGCCGACATGAATCGGACCGTACCCAGCTGCCGCCGCAGCCGCCGCCCCCGCGCTCGACCCGCCGGCGGTCCGCGACAGATCCCACGGGTTCCGGGTCAACTGGTGAAACGTCGACACCCCGGACGACAGCATCCCGTACTCGGGCATCGTCGTCTTGCTGAAGATCACCGCCCCGGCGTCCCGCAACCGTGCCGCCGCCGGCGCGTCCGCCGCGGCCGGTACGAGCTCGGTCGCCGCCGTTCCTTGCGGTACGGGCGTCCCGCGCGTCGCGATGTTCTCCTTGACGGTCACCGGTACGCCATCCAGCGCGCCCGCCGTACCATCTCGCCAACGCCGCTCCGACTCCTGCGCGGCCGCTCGCGCACCGGCCGGATCTAGCGCGTACAGCGCGTGGATCTTCGGCTCGAACTCTTCCACCCGAGCGAGCACGGCATCGATGACCTCGACCGGCGAGAGGGAGCGGTCCTGGTAGCTCGCGAGCAGTTCGGTCGCGGTCAGATCAGCGAGATTCACGCGGTCCTCCTCAGTCGAAAACATGCAGGCAGTTCAACAGCTCGGCACTTCAGCGACCCGGCACTTCAACAGGTCGGCCCTTCAACAGCTCGGCACTTCAACGGCCCGGGGGTCAGCGGCTCGGGAGCTCGGCGCGGCGCCGCCTCAGTTGGGTGGCTCGAAGCGACCGTCGACGGCCGTCCAGCCGCCGTCCACCGCAAGTACGCTCCCGGTCACAAAACTGGCCGCGTCCGAAGCCAAGTACACGACCGCCCCAGCCAGCTCCCCCGGTTGCGCCCACCGGCCCAGCGCCCCCTTCCGCGCGTACGCGTCGTACCACCCCTGATCGGACTTGATCTGGGCAGTCAGCGGTGTCTCCACCACCCCCGGCGCGATCGCGTTCGCGCGTACACCGGACGGCCCCAGCTCCGCCGCCGCGGTCCGCAGCAACTGCACAAGACCCGCTTTGGTTGCCGCGTACACCGATTGCCCCGGCTCGACGGTCGTCCCGCGGATCGAGCTGAACCCGATGATGCTGCCGCTCCCCCGCTCCGCCATTCCCTTGCCGAAGGCACGTACCAGCTGGAACGACGCCCGCAGATTGAGCGACACCACCCGGTCGAACTCCTCGCTGCTGTAGTCCAGGATCCGTTTGCGTACGTTGGTTGCCGCCGTGAACACCAATACGTCAACGGGTCCGAGCTCGGCCGCCGCGCGTTCGATCGCGGCATCGTCCAGGACGTCAAGCGCGTACGCCGTCAGCGCGCCTGGGTAGCCCTGGGCAACGGTTTGTTCGGCACCGGCGACGTCCCGATCGGCGCAGGTGACGCGCGCGCCGTGGGCCGCCAGCGCGAGCGCGCTCTCCCGGCCGATCCCACTGCCGGCCCCGATCACGACGACTCGTTTGTCGTCCAGCCGGAACAGTTTCGCGTAGTCCATCGGGCCACCTCTCACGGGCGCGGGCGGATGATCGCCATCCTGGTCGTGGTCAGTTCCTCGATCGCGAACCGCGGTCCCTCGCGGCCGGTGCCCGAGTCCTTCACCCCGCCGTACGGCATCACGTCGGACCGGAATCCGGGCACGTCGTTGATCACCACGCCGCCGACGTCGAGCCGGTCGATCGCGGCGAACGCGGTGTCGAGTGAAGACGTGAAAACGCTCGCGTGCAGGCCGTACCGGGTCGCGTTCACGGCCGTCAGCGCGCTGTCCACGTCGGGCACTGGTCGGACCGCGATCACCGGTCCGAAGATCTCCTCGTCCCACGCGGGCAGTCCATCGGGTACGTCGGTCAGCACGATCGGCCCAAGCACGTCACCCGGCGCCTCGTACGCGATGGATGCGCCGGCGTGTACGGCATCGCCGACCCAGGCGCGTACGCGCTCGGTCGACGCGGGATTGATCAGCGCGGACACGCGGGTCGCCGGATCGCGTGGATCGCCGACGACGACCGTGGGCAGGCGCGCGCCAAGCTTCGCCAGCAACTCGGCGCGTACGGATTCAACGACGATCACCCTTTGTACGGAGATGCACGCCTGGCCGGACGCGTAGTACCCGCCGCGAATGATCGCGTCGGCGGCCGCGTCCAGATCCGCGTCGCCCGCTACCACAAGCGCCGAATTCGAACCGAGTTCGAGCAGGACCTTGGTCGGCGCCGCGTCCCGCGCGATCCGGTGCCCGACCGTGGCCGAACCAGTGAACGACACCGCGCCGATCCGCGCGTCGGTGGTCAGGGTCGCGCCGACCTCGGGCCCGCCGGTCACCAACTGCAGCGCGCTCTCCGGCGCGCCCGCGTCGGCCAGCGCCGACCGCATCAAGTGCACCAGCCACAGCGTGGCGAGCGGCGTCTGCGGCGCGGGCTTGACGATGATCGGGCAACCGGCGGCGAACGCGGGAGCGATCTTGTGCGCCGCGAGCAGCAGCGGATAGTTGAACCCGGTGATGCCGACGACCACACCGATCGGCTTGCGTACCCAGAACCCCTGCAATCCTTCGCCGCTCGGCAGCAGATCAAGCGGCACGGTCTCGCCATGCAGCCGGGCGACCTCCTCCGCCGAGGTCTCGAGCGTGAGGAGCGTCCGGTCGATCTCCACCCGGCAGTCGACCAGCGGCTTGCCGGTCTCCAGCACGAGCAGGTCGACGAACGCGTCGCGCTCGGCGAGGACCGCGGAATGTACGCTCTGCAAGACATTCCGGCGTACGTGTGATGGCAGCCGGCCGACTTTCTCGCGCACCGCCAACGCGTGGTCGAGCGCGGACCGCGCCAACTCGGCGTCACCCTCCGGCGCGTCGGCGATCGTCGATCCGTCGTACGGGAAGATCACCGAAGTCGTCGCGGCAGGCTCGATCCAGGACTCGCCGATCGGCAGTCCGGCTGGGAATTTCATGCGGGTTCTCCCTTCGTGAGCAGGTCGGACGTGGTCGCGCCGGACAGCGCGCGCTGCAGCGTCGGGATCGCGGAAACAAGACGTTGCGTGTACGGATGCTGCGGCGCGGCGTACACATCACCGGTGTAGCCGGTCTCGACGATCTGGCCGGCGTTCATCACGGCGACCCGATCGCAGACGTGCTTCACCACGGACAGGTCGTGCGAAACGAACACCAGCGTCAGGTCGAGCTCGTCGACCAGGTCGGAGATCAGGTTCAGTACCTGCGCGCGGACCGACACGTCGAGCGCGCTGACCGGCTCGTCCGCGACCAGGATCCGCGGCCGCGGAGCAAGCGCCCGCGCGATCGAGATGCGCTGCCGCTGGCCGCCGGAGAACTGATGCGGGTACCGCTCGCCGGCGTCGGTGGACAACCCGACCGCTTCGAGCAGTTCGCGTACGCGCTGCCCCGACGCCGGATGTCCTTGTACGACAAGAGGTTCGGCGATGATGTCGCGGACCCGCATCCGTGGATCGAGCGAGCTCATCGGGTCCTGGAAGACGAGCTGGAGGTTCTCGCGGAGGAACCGCAGACGCCGGTCCGGCAACCGGGTGATATCGGTGCCTTCGACAACTACCTGACCGGAGGTGGCCCGGTCCAGTGCCGCGATGATTCTCAGCAGCGTGGACTTGCCGCAGCCGGATTCGCCGACGATGCCGAACCGCTCGCCCTGTTTGATGTCCAGGTTGATGCCGCGGAGGGCGTGGACCACGGGTGCCGGTTTGAGCAGGGACGTCCGCGGGCGCGGGTAGTCGCGGACCAGATCGACGACCTGGATCGCGGTCGGCGTGTCCGGCTCGTGCGTGGTCGGGATGTGATCAGGCATCCGTGCCTCCCGCGGGGTGGTGGCAGGCGAAGCCTTCCGTTTCGGCGCCGGACCAGGGTGGCGTCTGCTCGCACACCGCGGTCGCGTACGCGCAGCGGGTCCGGAACACGCACCCGGACGGGAACTGCCCGGCAGGCGGTACGTTTCCGGGGATGGTCGTCAAGCGGCGCGATCTGGTCTCCAGGTCCGAGGCCGCGAGCAAACCCTCGGTGTACCGGTGGCGTGGGCGGGTGAACACCTCGCTGACCGGGCCGGATTCGACGACCCGGCCGCCGTACATGACCAGTACGCGTTCGCAGACCGTGGCGACGACGGCCAGGTCGTGGGTGATGAAGAGCAGGGCCGACGACCGTTCCAGCACGCCGCGGACGATCAGGTCGAGGACGAGTGCCTGGACCGTCACGTCGAGGGCGGTGGTGGGTTCGTCGCAGATCAGCAGCGCGGGATCGTTGGCCAAGGCAAGGGCCAGTACTACTCGTTGCCGTTGGCCACCAGATAGCTGATGCGGGTACGCGCGCAGGGTTCCGGCCGGGAGCTGGACGCGTTCGATCAGGTCGGCGGCGGCCGTACGCGCCGCGGGTTTGGTACGCGTCTTGTGGATCAGCATCGACTCGGCGAGCTGGTCGCCGACCCGCATCGTCGGGTTGAGCGCGGTCATCGGCTCCTGGAAGACCATCGCGATGTCGTGGCCGCGGACGCGGGACATCCGGCGCTCGTCGGCGCCGATCAGCTCGTGGTCGACACCTTCGAGGCGTACGGAACCGGTGGCGTGGACGTCCTCCGGCAACAGGCCGAGGATGCTCAGCGCGGTCAGGGACTTGCCGGAGCCGGACTCGCCGATCAGCCCGACCCGCTCCCCCGCGCCGACGGTCAGGTCGACGTCCGACACCAGAGCCGTATCCCGAACCGAAACCGACAACCCCCGCACCGCAAGCACATCACTCATCGGCGGTCCTCCAGTTTGGGGTCGAAGCGGTCGCGGAGGCCGTCGCCGAGGAGGTTGAAGCCGAGGACCGCGATCGCGATCGCGATTCCGGGCACCACCGCGAGTCGCGGCGCGCTGAACAGGAACTCCTGGCTCTCCTGCAGCATCCGCCCCCACGACGGCGTCGGCGGCGGCGTGCCGTACCCGAGGAACGACAGCGCCGCCTCCGCGAGCACCGCGATCGCGAACGACACCGACGCCTGGACGGTGATCAAGCTGGTCACATTCGGCAGCACATGCCGGACGGCGATCGGCCAAGGACGCCGACCGGCCGCGCGCGCCGCCAGTACGTACTCGGTCCGCATCACCTGCAGCGCACCGCTTCTGATCACCCGCGCGAAGCTCGGCACCGAAGCGATGCCGATGGCAACCATCGCGGTCAGCGTACTGGCGCCGAACACCGCGCCGAACATGATTGCCAACAGCAACGCCGGGAACGCCAGCAGCAGATCGTTGGCGCGCATGATCACCTCGCCCGGCCAGCGCCGCACCATCGCCGCCACGATCCCGAGCGGTACGCCGATCACCGCCGCGACCCCTACCGCGACCACGCCGACGAACAACGTCGTACGCGAACCGACCATGATCTGACTGAGCACATCGCGGCCGAACTTGTCGGTGCCGAACCAATGCTCCCACGACGGTTTCAGCAAGCGCGACGACGGCGTCACGAGCGTCGCGTCGTACGGCGTCCACACGAACGACAGCAGCGCCATCAGCACGATCAGCGCGACGATCACGCCACCCGCGATCAGACTTGGATTGAGTCGTCTCATCATGACGTCCTCAGTCGCGGATCGAGCGCCGCGTACAGCACGTCGACGACGAAGTTGACCAGGAGCACGGCGAGTACGAGCACCATGACGACGTCCTGTACGAGGAGGAGGTCGCGGTTCGAAACACCGTCCAGGAGCAGGCTGCCGAGGCCTGGGATGACGAAGACCCGTTCGACGACTACGGCGCCGATCAGCAACGTGGCCAGCTGCAAGCCGAGCACTGTCACCACCGGGACCGCGGCGTTGCGCAGTCCGTGCCGCCAGAGCGCCTGGAACGGGCGGAGGCCTTTGGCACGGGCGGTGCGCAGGTAATCCTCGCGAAGCACGTCCAGCACGGCGCTTCGTACGTATCTGGTGAGTACCGCGCCTTGCACCAAACCGAGCGACAACGCCGGCAGGACCAGCTGTTTGAGGAACATCCCGGGGTCTTGCGCGGGCGGGGTCCAGCCGTTCGCGGGCAGCCAGCCGAGTTTGACCGCGAACACCACGATCAGCAGGATGCCGGCCAGGAACGCCGGCACCGCGACGCCGACCTGGGACAGCGCGGACAGTGCCAGTCCGGAGACCTTGCGGTGGCGCGCGGCCATGATCGTACCGGCCGGGGCCGCGACCACGAGCGCGATGATCATGCCGGCCACCACCAGCCACAACGTCACCTGCAGCCGGTCGAACACCTGCGGCCCGATCGCGGCCTTCGACACGTACGAGGTGCCGAGATCGCCGTGCAGCAGGCCGCCGAGCCAGTCGAAGTACTGCACCGGAAGCGACCGGTCCAGACCGAACTGTCGTCTGAGCTCGGCGACTGCTTCATCGGACGCGTTCACCCCGAGCGCGACCCGCGCCGGATCGCCGGGCAGCACCGCCATGAACGCGAACACCAGCACCGAACTGATCGCGAGACTGACCAAGAACACTCCCGCGCGCTCGATCAGACGGACGATCATCGCGCGAGCTTGGAAAGATCGAAGTTCTCGGTGATCGCGTTCTGTGGCAGGCCCTTGACGTCCTTGTCGGCGACCATCAGGTTCGGCAGCAGGAACAGCCAGTCGCCCGCCGCCTGCTCCGACAGCCGCCGGGCCGCCTTCTTCATGTCGGCGATCTGCGCTGCCTCGTCACCCGCGTCGGCCGCGGCCAGGTCGGCCTGCAGCGTCGGGTCGTCGTAGCGGGTGTAGTACTTGGCGTTGAACACCGCACCGAGATCGCGCGGCTCGACGTGCGCGATGATCGACATGTCGTAGTCGGCGTTCTTGAACACCGTGGTCAGCCAGGCCGCCGGGAACTCGAGCTGATCGATCTGCACCTTCAGCCCGGCCTGCTCCAGCATGCTCTTCACCACCTGGCCGCAAGAGGTTGCGTACGGCAACGTCGGCAGCCGGAGGCGGAGCGTCTTCCCGGCCGCACCCGATGCCTGCAGCAAGGACTTCGCCTTGGTCAGGTCGTACGGAGCGACGCCGGTCAGATCCTCGTACCAGGGGTCGGTCGGCGGGACCATGCTGCCGATCAGCTTGCCGCGACCGGCCCAGCACGTGTCCAGCAGGGCCTTGTGGTCGATCGCCATCCGGATCGCCTGCCGGGTCCGGATGTCCTTGAACACCGGTCGCTCGTTGTTGAAGGAGAGCAGCACCTCGCCGTTGGTGGTGCCTTCGATCACCTGGTATTTCGCGTTGTTGGTGAACTGGCTCAGCGCCTCCGGCGCCTGGACCGTACCGATCACGTTGATCGTGCTGGTGAGCAGCGCGTTGTTCAGCGCGGTGGCATCCTTGAAGTACTTGAGGGTGATCTGCTGGAAGAACGGCTTCGTACCCCAATAGCCGTCGTTTCGGTCCAGGACGATCGAGTCGCCTCGGTTCCACTTCTCGAACTTGAACGGGCCTGTGCCGACCGGCGTTGTCGCCAGCGCGCTCACGCCGGTCTCGGAGAACATCGCGCCGATCCGGGTGGTCATCCGGAACAGCCAGTCGTTGCTCGGTTTCGCGAGCGTGACCTGGAGCTGGGTCGGGGAAACAGCCTTCGCGGTCGCGACGACGTCCATCGCCGATTTCAGCGAGGTTGTCCATGCGGTCTTCACCCGGTTGATGCTGAAGACCGCGTCGTTGGCGGTGAACGGTCTGTCGTTGGTGAACTTCGCGTCCGCGACCAGGTCGAAGGTGTACGTCTTGCGGTCCGGCGACACCGTCCACGACTTGGCGAGCGACGGGACGATCTTGCCTGAGTCGGCGTCCTGCTTGACCAGCGTCTCGTACACGTTGCCGAGCAACGCCTGCGGGATCGCGGCACCATCCGTAGTCGTGAAGTCCAAACTCGCCGGCTCCGCGACCAGACCGATCGACAACTTCTGATCACCACCGGCCGAACTCCCACCGGAGGACGCACCGGACCCGGCGGAACAAGCAGTCAACGCAAACACCACCGCCGCGGCAACCACACCCACCCGCACAGAAACCTTCACGCCAACTCCTCCACTACCTAGCCCAACACCACACCCACCACCACAACAACCGCCATCACCACAACCGCGTCAACCACCAGGCATCCAGCACCCGGACCGCCTCCACCGCACCACCACCAAGCTCCCGCCACCGCACACCTACCACCGCCGCACACCTACCACCGCCGCCACGACACCACCGCAGTACTAGCCGCCCATCCACCGCCGCACCACGCCTGCCCGTCCGCGACCACCGCCGCACCACATCTGCCCGTCCGCCACAGCCGCCGCACCACGCCTGCCCGTCCGCAACCGCCGCGCACCACGCCTGCCCGTCCGCAACCGCCGCGCACTCCGTCTGCCCGTCCGCAACCGCCGCGCACTCCGTCTGCCCGTCTGCGACCGCCGCCGCACAACTACCACCGCACAACTATCGCCGCCCGCCACGCCACCGCCGCAGTACCACCGCCTGTCCGCCGCCGCACCACTTCCGCCCATCTGCGACCGCCGCACAACTACCGCCCGTCTGCCACCGCCGCCCACGGCTTCCGTTCGCCGTCCACAGCCAACGCATCGCCACCGCACCAAGGCCTCGCCACCATCACCTGCTTGCGAACCACCCACCACCGCCGACCGCCAACGCCGCACCACCACTACCTCACCGCCGTCCCTGCACCACACCTGCATCGCCATCGTCCGCCGACACTGCACCACGTCTGCATCACCACCGTCCGTTGATGCTGCACCACGTCTGCATCGCCACCGTCCGTTGATGCTGCACCACGTCTGCATCGCCACCGTCCGTTGATGCTGCACCACTGCCTCGCTGTGCGCGGACGCCGCGTCTCGCGGCGCCGTTGCCGTTTGTTGTGGCACCCGTGTCACCGCCGCATTCTTTCGACCTGGTTCCTCTGGGTGGAGGTGGCACGCCGGGCGGCGGGGTTCGCCGTTCAGCTGTGACTGGTCTGACCAGTGGACTAGGTAGCAGTGGGGCACTAGGTTTGTCGCACCACACCGCCGTGTCAAGACGATCGGGTGTGTCAACACGATTGGAGTGCACCGGATGACAAAGACGCCGCGGTTTGAGCCGGTGCAGCCGATTCGCGCGTACCAGCGGATCGTCGAACAGGTGGAGGATCAGCTCGCCCGGGGCGAACTCACGCCGGGTCAGCGGCTCCCCAGCGAGCGTGAACTGGTCAGCCAGTTCGCCGTCAGCCGCTCGACGGTCCGCGAGGCGCTGCGGGTGCTGGAGAGCAACGGCGTGGTCCGCTCCCGGGCCGGCGATCCGAACGGTCCGGAGGTGCTGCCGTTCTCCCAGGTTGCGCTGCGCCGGCAACTGGTCCGGCTGGCTCGCGTCGACGAGCTGACGCTGAGCGAGCTGATCGGCTTCCGGATGATCATGGACGGTGCCGCGATCCAGGTCGCGTCCCGGCTGCGTACACCGGAACAGCTGGACGAGCTGGAGGCCACGCTGGTCGCGATGCGAGACGCGATCGACGTCGACTTCGACGCGTTCAGCCTGGCCGACCTCGCGTTCCACGAGCTGATCGCGCGGATCAGCCGGAACACGCTGATCCAAACCTGCAACGAGGTCGTCCGCGGCGTCGTACTCGGCCTGATCTCGGACAAGATCGCGCACGCGCCGAACAGCCGCGCGCTGATGCTCGAGTCACTGCATCACCACGCCGAGGTCGTCGACGCGATCCGCGACGGCAACGGACACGCGGCCGCACGCATCGCCCGGCAGAACATGTACGACTACTACGCCGGTTACGTACCCGACGCCGACCAGGAAACCCTCCAGGCCCTGATCGAAGACTGACCCACCACACACCGCCCGCCACCCGCCGCACACCCGCCCGACGAGTGCCGCCCGCACCCGCCGCCGCCCCGCGGCTCGCCACCCCCGGCCCGCACCCCCGGCCCGCACCCCCGGCCCACACCCCTGGCCCGCCACGCGCGGCGCGACGAGTGCCGCCCGCTGGATGCTCCGCGGCAACGTACGCGCACTCGCCGTCGTACGCGAACTGGTCCAGCTCACCGAGCACGCCGCGCACGCCACGCACGCCACGCACGCCGCCCCAGGTCCATTTGAGAGGTTAACGTCCCGCGATGCCTGTTCACCGACCGCATGCGGGCCGCGAAGGGTGCATCTGAGAGGTGAACGCCTGAAACGGCACGCAAGCGGTCGGGGCGCACGCGTGCCGTCGGCGCGCAGGTGGTCGCGGCACGCAGGCGGTCGGGGTCCGCGCGGGCGCGGCTCGCGGACGGTTGGGGCCTGTGCGGGCTCGGGCAGTTGGAGGCCGGGGCACGGGCAGTTAGAGGCCGCGGCACGGGCAGTTAGAGGCCGGGGCACGGGCGGTTGGAGGCGCCGGCGCGGTTGGTGCTGCTCCGGCGGGTACGTGCGCCGGTGTTCCGAGTGGATGGAGCCCGGTGAGCGCTGCCTCCGCTAGTGCTCCACCGCGGCTGCCGCGAGGCGCACGCCGCCCCCAGCCGGTGTCGCCCTGATGAGTGCTGCACAGGCTGGGCGCTGAACCGGTGTTGCTGGCCCGGTGCGTGGTGAACCAGCGAGTGCTGGACCACTGCGTGGACCGGTGGGTGCCGGATCCGTGCGTGCTGGCCTCGTACGTGGCGGACCAGGTGCGTGGCGGACCCGGTGCGTGGCGGACCCGGTGCGTGGCGGACCCGGTGCGTGGCGGACCCGGTGCGTGGTCGACCGGTGCTTGGTGGGCCGGTGCCGGGCGGCAGGAGGCGGTTGGCGGTGCGCGCCTTCGCCGTCAGGAGCCCGCCCGCTCCGAGGCGAAACTGCTTCCTGCCGTCCGGTACGGGTCCTCAGGTGTCGTGCTCGAGGATCCGGACTCGGGAGACCTTCAGCAGCTTCCTGGCCTTGGTGCTCCAGTCGGAGCACAGGAAGCTGGCCGCGGTCTCGGGCCAGGCGACCACGACCACCTCGTGGCTGCCGGTCGTCTTCACCATCTGCATCAGTGCCAGCAGCACCTCGCCGTGGGTGATGGACACGTGCACCGGGTCGCGGCTCGCGGCCCGGAGCCGGCGGGAGCTGTGCTCGATCACCGAGCCGAGATCGACGGCCGGGTCCGCGAGGGTGGCCACCGGTGTACGGGTCGGTGCCGGCGGGATGACCCGCGCCGACGGAACTGTCGCCGAGCCGATCACGGTCGCCGAACCGGTCATCCCGGCAACGTCCGCGAACGTCGAACCCAGCAACGCCATCGGCCCACCGAACCCGATCTCCGGATGACTGGAGACCAGCAGGTGGTACTCGACGGCGTCCTCGTACCTTGCGTGCAGGGCGGCAACGCGGCGCGCGTCGCCCTCGCTCATCTCCCGCTCGATGAGCACCACCACGTCGTACGTCATTCGTGGCTCCCTTCGCCAATTCCGTTGTACTCCTGGACCCGGGTGCGCCAAAACCGGCCCCGCGTGTGTCACGGAATTGTCAAACTCCTCTCAGGAGGCTCCCAGACTCGCCCGGGCGCGGGTGTCAGGCGCCAGCCCGGCCAGCAGCTGCGGCGCGTCGACCAGCGCCACGCTGCCCCGGTCGAGCAACCGCGGGTGCAGCGCGAACACCTCGGTCCCCGGCCGCGGCGTCACGTCGCCGGTCAGCACCGCGACGAAGTCGGACCGGCTCGCCGCGTCCTCGTCCCACGCGCGGTCCGGCTCCAGCCGAGCCGTCACCCGGCGCGCGAACGCCGCGACGTCCTCGGCCACGTCCCGGAGGTAGCCGACCACCGAACCGTCGGCACAGCGAACCGCGATCTCGTCGGTCCGGGCGGCGGCGTGCCAGCAGCAGATTTCCCACAGGCTGACCCGATCGCCCGAGCCGTACACCTCCTCCAGCGTCGCGGACATCAGTCCGAGCCGGCCGCCGTACCGGGCGATGTTGTGGCCGTACCCGGCCGCGCCGAGGTTGACGTCGTACCAGCGGAGCTCCTTGGTCCGCAGGTCGACACCGAACGGCATCAGGATCTTCGCCGGACCCGACAGGTCGAACCGCTCGTCGACCGCGGCCGGGTCGAACAGCCCGTCCGGTTGCCGCATCACTCCGACGAACCCGCGCTCGAGTACGTCGAACGGGACGTCGTTGTAGCTGAACACGACCGGCAGTACGTACCGGCCGCCGACCCGCCGTAGCGCGCGGAGGTCGAGATCCACGAACTCGGTCGAGCCGCCGCCCGGCGCGGGCGCCGAGGTCAGGTCGCCGGAGTGCACCAGCGCATCCTCGTCGAACCGCAGCCGGGTGTAGTCGCAGAGGCCGACGAAACCCCATTCGTCATCGAACACCGCTACCGACAGGTCCAGGTCGATCCGCCGGCCGCTCGGCTCGACCCAATGCAGGAACAGCCGCAACATCTCGTCCTGCGGGATCGGCACCGCGCTCCCCCGCGTCATCCGCAGCAGGCTCGACGACGCGGTTCGCTCCGAGGCGGGCGCGGCCAGGCGGGTCAGTTCCTCGTCCAGGAACGCGCGGCGCCACCGCGGAAGATCCGTTGCCCGGCGCAACATTTCGCCGGTGAGTACGCCGGACAGCGCCGACGCGAGCCCGGACGGGATCGGTTCACGTTCGTCGACCGCGGTCCAGACGCGGGCGGTCGCGCCGCGTGGGAAGAACAAGCGCAGGTCGCCCGGTGGCGTACGCACCTGGCCGAGCGCCGCGGTCAGCACGGCCGGCGACACGTCCGACGCGGCGGTCGTCAGCGCCTCCACGAGCAGCGCGTGGTGCTCCGGTGGAAGCGTGCGCGCCAAGTGCACCAGGCGGCGTACGAGCTCGCCCGGACGTTGGCGAAGCAGATCGAGCGCCTGATCGGGCCGGTCCCGCGCGAACGCACTCTCCACCCGCGCGGCGAAGGTTGTCATCACCAACCGACCATCCGCGAGGCGTACGAACGGGTGCCGCGACGCCTCGGCCGCTATCGCGCGTCCGGCCGGCGTACTCAGCTCCAGATCCGTGCGGCGCAGGATCGCGAAGGCCAGCGCGGCGACCGGGAACCGGGCGGCGAACTCGAAAGGATGCAGGTTCTCCGCGATCCGCTTCCAGGCCCGCTCGTGCCGCAGCAGGTCCTCGATCAGGGTTTCGGCCGGCATCCGATCCAGTCGCTGGAGGAGCAGTCGCCGGGTCGCGCGTGGCAGTGACTTCCGGCGGGCTGGTGGCGTACGTAGGCCCGGGTCGGCGTCCATCAGCGCGTGGATCAGGCGAAGAACATCGGTAGCGGTATCCGTACGGTCGATCAGCTCCGGATCGTCCGGCAGGAACCGGGCCAGCACCAGCGCGCGGGTTTCGCGTACGGGAATGTCGGCGGGCAACCAGGACGAGTCTGCTCCGTCGAGCAGGGTGAGTAGGTCGGTGCGGTCGGACGCGGAGAGTGGCGCGCGGCGCTGCAGGAGCGCCTCGGCGGTTTGCCGGGCGGAGTCGCGCGTTGCCAGGGACAGCAGCCGGAGGCGGTCCGAACGGACGTGCGTTGGCTGCTCCGCCTCGGCGGACGGCTGCAGGAACGGGTCGTTTGGGTCGATCCGGCGCAGGCACAGCGGGCAGGCGCTCAGGTCGGCGCCATCCCAGCAGGTACGGCAGACCAGGTGGGCGCACGGTGCAACCGGATGGACCGTTCTGGTGTCACCGCACAAGACACAGGGCTGGTCTGACTCCTGGAGGAGCCGGGCGAACACTCTGTTGATGTAGAAGGTCTCGGTGTTGCCAGGGACGGACTCCGGGAAGTCACGGAACAGTGGAGTGTGCTCAGTGTCGAACCCGGACTCAGCGTCGAGTAGGTCGAGCAGCGCGACGCCGAAGCCGGCTAGCGCGGGTGCGGAGAGCGCACTGCAGTGCCGGTAGAGGTCGACCGAGAGTAGGTAGCCGCGCTGGATCAGGTCGGCCTGTAGCGCCGACAGGCCGGCCTGGATCGTCAGCGGGCGGCGCAGCCAGTGCCAGGCCGAGCGCCGGACCGGTGGGGTGAGCGCGGCGGCGTCGACGAGGTTGCGGCGGCGCAGCAGGACGGCCGTCAGCGGAGTGACGGCTCCCGGCCTGGCGCGAGCGTGCCGGTTGTCCGGTGCGTCAGGCGCATCCGGTGCATCAGCTGCGGCAGGCATGGCGGCTCCCCCGGTGGGCAGTGCGGACAGCGCCAGGGGCGGAGAGCGGACGCGCTACTTGGCCTGGTGAAGGAGAAGGAAGCACGTCCAGGAGCCGCCCCTGGCACCAAGAACGCTACCGGCGGCCACCGACAGTTTCGGATCGGCAGGCACCGCTCCGGGTGCGGACCGAGGGTTCACGGGCCGGAGGATGGCTCAGGCGCTTCGTTGATTGGTCGGCGCAACTCTCGGACGGACAGGGCGGCCAGCACGGCAGGCAGTATCCATAGGACACCCTTCACGGCGATGACTGTGGTTTGCCGCGTTTCCCAGGTCTCTCCCTGAAGTTGCGCTTCGACCTGCCTCCAGAAACTCGAGGGGGTCATCGGCCGGCCGGGAGGTCACAACGTCTACGAGTGCCAGTGCGCCTTCAGGCTGCTTTCGCCATCCACGTCAGCTCCGGGACCTGCGGTGGCAGCGCATCGCCTGTACGTCGGCTGTGCCCGGCGAGCGGCGACGGTCCGGCGAGCCGGGCCAGCGTGGTCCTGAGTCGCCGAGCTTCCGGCTCAGGGCGCCGGCCCGGGGCCGGAAAGAAGAGCTCCGGTAGCGGGGTCGGGGCCGCCCCGCCCAGACCCCGCTACCGGAGATCTCCAGAGTAGAACGTGCACCCAAACGGCGCCTCACCGGGTCCTCGATTCGGTCCGGAGCTGGCACTGATGCGCCGCCGCCGCGGCCGGGTCGATCACCCTCGGCAGGCGGCAGTGTACGCATTGTGCCCGGCGCGGGCCGTGACAATTCCAGGTACAGTGCAACTGACGGAATTCCGTACCGTCCGGATTCAATCCGTGACGATTGCGGTGAAATGTAAGAAACGGGTAAAGAATTACCCGGGGTTACCAGTCGTTGCCGCCGGCGAACCAATCGTTACCACCAGCTACGAACCAGTCGTTGCCACTCCCGGTGAACCAGTCGTTACCGCCGCCGCGCCGGGCGGAGCGGCCGGTGAACCAGTCGTTTCCCCCAGTCAGCCAGTCGTTTCCGCCGCCGGTGAACCAGTCGTTGCCGGTGCTGGCGATGCGCATGGTGTTCTGCATGATTTCGACCCTTCTGATGACCAACTGGTGGAATGCCCTGAACTTCGGAGTGACCTGACGTGAACGTCCAGTTACGATGAACGCATAAACCGCTCGGATCGACCGTGTGAGGGCTGCTGATGATTCTGATCGGTCGGAGCAACTGGTTGCCACCCCGGCAATGGAAGCTCTGGTCGTTGCCGAGAACAGCATTGGCTTATGTGCTCGCGATCGATGTGATCGCGGTCACGATCACCGCCCTCGCCGTTCGCAGTACGGTGAGCGGCCCGCATCCCGGGGTCCGGCACGCGGAGTGGGTGGCCTTCGTGGTGCTTGCCGCGACGTCGACGCTGCATCTGGAGTCTGCCCGCAGCATCGAGCGCCGACGCGAGATGGCGGCCAATACTTCCCCGCACACCAATCTGAAGTGCCTGTGGACGTTCGCGGCGCTGCTCCTGCTCCCGCTGTCCCTGGTCGTCCCGCTGATCGTCCTGTCGTACTGCTACTCCTGGTTCCGCGTGTACGGGCGGACCGTCGCGCACCGGAAGGTGTTCTCCGCGTCGACGTACATCCTGGCCAGCGCGGCAGCCGCTGCCGTACTGCGCGCTGGGGGCCTGCTGGGCGCTCCGCGGGTGCCTACCGGCTTCTGGTCGCTGCTGGTGGTCGTAGCCGCTGCTGCGACCTGGTGGCTGGTGAACTACGCGCTGGTGATCGGTGCGATCCTGCTGTCGAGTCCGGAGGCCACTGCGCGCCAGGCGCTCGGTGAGCTGTCCGACCAGCTTGTGGTGTGTGCAGGGCTTGGGCTGGGCGTGGCGATCGCTGCGATCCAGTCGTCGTACCCGTGGGTCGTTCCGGTGCTGATGGTGACGGTGCTCGCGCTGCACCGGGATCTGCTGCTCCCGCAGTACCAGCGTGCAGCCGGTACTGACGCGAAGACCGGTCTGGCCACGTCCTCGTACTGGGCGAGCGCAGTGCCCGCCGAACTCGCTCGTGCGGACACGCTGCGCAGTACTGTCGGTCTGCTGTTGCTGGACCTCGACAGGTTCAAGGAGATCAACGACACGTACGGGCACCCGGCTGGTGACCAGGCACTGCGTGCAGTGGGACAGGCGATCCGCGCCGAGGTCCGGAACGGCGATCTAGTCGCGCGGGTCGGTGGAGACGAGCTGGCGGTGCTACTGCCGGGTGCGTCCGAGCCAGAGGTGCTGGAGATCGCGGACCGCATCCGCGAGCGGCTGGTGAGCCTCAGTCTGTCGGTCAGTACGACCGGTCGGGGCATGGCAGTCATCAACGGCGTACCGGCCTCGTTTGGCGCGGCCATCTACCCAGAGGTGGCCACGACGATGGACCAGCTGGTGCTGGCGGCCGACGACGCGCTGCTGACTGCCAAGCGGGCCGGGCGCAACCAGATCGTCGCTGCCCGGCCGCACCCGGCCACTGCGGAACAGCCGGAGTCCGAAGACTCGGACCGGTCCGTCAGCGACTGACTCTGATCAGGGCCTTGCCGCGGAGGGTGCGACCCTCTAGTGCGCGGTGCGCGTCAGCCACGTGCTCCAAGTCGTATACCTGGTCGACTACCGGCTTCAGGTCGCCGGCTGCTGCTCGGGCGATGACATCAGCGCCGGTGACCGTTGTGGTCGTACTGTCGGCGCGCAGGTCCATGATCCCCTTGACGGTGATGCCACGGCGTACCGCTTCGTCCGGGTCGATGGCGGCGAAACCACCACTCGGAGCACCATGCGCTGACATCCATCCGCCGTCCGCGGCGGCCCGGAACGCGGCCGCGCCAAGTTCGCCACCAGCGCCGTCGAACACGATGCCGGCGCCCCGGTTGCCGGTCGCCTCTAGTACGTCCTTCTCCCAGCCTGGGCGGCTGTAGTCGACAAGTACGTCCGCACCCTGCGTACGACTCAGCTCCAGCTTCTCGTCGCCCCGGGCGGCCGCGATCACCTGCGCACCGGCTTGGTGGGCCAGTTGGATCAGTAGTAGGCCCATGCCGCCGGCAGACGCTGTCACTAGTACGTCCTGGCCGGCCATCGGCGGGGCGAGCTGTTCGAGCATGAGGGCCGTGAAACCGTCGCCGTACACCGCGAGCGCGGTCTGGAGGTCCAACTCGGGCGGTACCTCGACCAGATCGGTCGTCGTCAGCGCCAACTCGGCCTGCGCCCCGAACCCGATAGCGCGGCCGACGACGGTCTTTCCGATCCAGTCCGCCGGTACGTCCGGGCCGACCGCGCGGACCGTGCCACCCAGCGCGCCACCGGGAACGTACGGTGGCTGGACGTCGAAGAACTTGCCGTGCTCCCCGCGGCGGATCGCGGTCTCGACGAAGATCACATCGGCGTACCCGACTTCCACCAGCACCTGTCCGGCGGCGGGCACCGGGTCCGGAAGCTCACGGGTCTCGATCACGTCCGGACCGCCGAACTCGGTCACTACTGCTGCACGCATGACTGCCTCTCCAGTATTCGACTTTCAGTAGTACCGAGCCTGCTACCTCAACTTTTGTTGAGGTCAAGGTTCAGAAGTTGTCGGCGCGCCCGCGTACTGTGCGGACATGCTGAACGCCGTCTTCATCCCCGCCGACCCGCCACGCGCGGGCCGCCTGGCGCTGTACGGCGACCTGACCGCGGCCGTGCCCCCAAACGGCACCGCCACCCTGGCCCTGCCCCAAACCACCACCGTCCACCAAACCACCGTCCCCGCGCACCTGATCGACATCCCCACCCTCCTCACCCGTCTGACCAGTTCGCCGGCATTGCGCGATCCAGCGGCACTGCGCGATCCGACGGGATTGGGCGATCCGACGGGATTGAGGGATCCGGAGGCGCTGGGCGGTCCGGCCGCATCGCGCGATCCGGCGGCGTCGGAGGGTTGGGCGGCGTCAGAGGGTTGGGCGGCGTCAGAGGGTTGGGCGGGGTCGGTCAGTTGGCAGGCGTGGCGGGCGGCTGGGCTTGCTGGGCTGGGGTTGATCGGGCGTGGACGGTTGGTGCCCGACCACAGCCCCGCCGGGTACGGCGCCTGGCGAGTTGCACCGCTCGAGCCGCTCGATCTTGCTTGGCTTCGAAACCTCAGCGCCGCGATGCCGCCGTACGCCTATGCGGTCCCGATCGAAGGCACCGACCCACTCCGCGTCGTCGAGCCCGAGGAGCTGATCCGCGCCTTCTGGGACGCGCTCGCCGACACCCTCGTACGCACCCCTGCCGCCGCGCTGACCACCCACCCGAGCGCAGCCCCTTTCGCCGCAACCAGCCCGACTCCCATCGAAGGCCCCACCGCCTGGCTGGACGAAACCACCCTCACCGAACAAGCCGGCACCCACCTCGTCCTCCGCATAGAACCCCCCACCACCTCAGACGAGCTCACCCCAGAGCACCCCAGCTCGGCCGACACCACTCACAAAAACAAGCACCCCGCCGCGGACCTGCACGCGGACCTGCACCCCGCCGCGGCGCCTCACGTCGACCTGCACCCCGCCGCGGCGCCTCGCGCGGACCCGGACACCACGGCGGCGCCTCACATGGACCTGCACCCCACGGAGTTCCGGGCCGTGTTGCAGCTTCGGAGTGGGGTGGATCCGAGTTTGCTGATCGATGTCGCCGAGCTCTGGAACGCGCCGTCCGCCGTGCTCTCGGCCCTCGGCGAACGCGCGGAGACCGACCTGCTACTCGCTCTCCGCCGCGGCGCCCGCGTCTGGCCGCCGCTCGGCGCCGCACTCACCGACGCGGCGCCGGAGCACATCACCATCGACGACACCGCCCTCGAAGAACTCGCCGAGGGCAGCGCCGCGCTGGAGGGCGCCGGCATCGAAGTGCTCTGGCCGACCGAGCTCTTCGCGGGCGAGCTGGCGATCCGCGGCACCGTCGCAACCCCAACTCCAGGCGCCGTCACCGGCCCCGACTTCAGCCTCCATGAGCTGGTCGCGTTCCGCTGGCGGCCCACTGTCGACGGCGAGGAGCTGACCGAGGCCGAGATCTCCGCCCTGGCCGAGGCCAAACGCCCGATGATCCGGATGCGCGGCCGCTGGATTCGGGTCGACCAGGACCTCGTCCGCAAACTGCGCGACGGTTCCACGCGCCGGTTGACCGGCGCCGAAGCGCTCGGCGCCGCCCTCACCGGAACGATCGACGTCGACGGCGAGCTGGTTCCGTTCGACGCGGGCGGTTCGCTCGCGGCGATGCTCACCCGGCTGCGTACCGCCGAGGAGACGCCTCCGTTCACCGACCCGGCCGGCCTTCGCGCGACCCTCCGCGACTATCAGCGCCGCGGCGTCGCGTGGATGGCACAACTCGCCGACCTCGGCCTCGGCGGTTGCCTGGCCGACGACATGGGTCTGGGCAAGACCATTCAGGTGATCGCCCTGCACCTGCACCTCAACCGCCGCGGCCCGACTCTTGTTGTCTGCCCGTCGACCCTGCTCGGCACCTGGGAGCGCGAGTTCGCCCGGTTCGCCCCGGACGTCCCGACCCGCCGCTACCACGGCTCCGGCAGGAGTCTCAGCGAGCTGGAACCGGACGAGGTGGTGCTCACGACGTACGGCGTGGTGCGCCAGGATCACCGCGTCCTCGGTGAAATCAGCTGGGGCCTCGCCGTCGCGGACGAAGCGCAGCACGCGAAGAACCCGCTGTCACGGACCGCACGCGCCTTGAGAACGTTGCCGTCAGCAACCAGGATCGCCCTGACCGGTACGCCGGTGGAGAACCGGCTGTCCGAGCTCTGGTCGATCCTGGACTGGTCAGCACCCGGCCTGCTCGGCACCCTCGACCGGTTCCGCCAGGACGTCGCCGTGCCGGTCGAACGCTTCCACGACGAGGAGGCGACGGCTCGGCTCGGCCGGGTGACGCGGCCGTTCCTGTTGCGCCGGAAGAAGAGCGACCCCGGGATCGCGCCGGAGCTGCCGCGGAAGTCCGAGCACGATGTCGTCGTACCGCTGACCACCGAGCAGGCCACGCTGTACCAGGCCGTCGCGAAGGAGACGCTCGCCAAGATCGAATCGGCGGAAGGTATCGAGCGTCGCGGGCTGGTGCTGAGCCTGCTGACGCAGCTGAAACAGGTGTGCAACCATCCGGCCCAGTTCCTGCACGAGAAGGGTCCGCTCGAGCGGCGGTCCGGCAAACTCGCCGCGCTCGACGAACTGCTGGACGTGATCCTGGCGGAGGGCGAGTCGGTGCTGATCTTCAGCCAGTACGTGGAGATGTGCCGGCTGATCGAAGCGCATCTCGCGGCGCGGCAGGTGCGTACGCTGTTCCTGCACGGCGGCATCGGCGTGCGGAAACGGGAGGACCTGGTCGAGCAGTTCCAATCCGGCGCCGCGCAGGTGTTCCTGCTGTCGTTGAAGGCCGGCGGTGTCGGGCTGACGCTGACGCGCGCGACGCATGTCGTGCATTACGACCGCTGGTGGAACCCTGCCGTCGAAGATCAGGCGACGGACCGCGCGTACCGCATCGGGCAGGACCGGCCGGTCCAGGTACACAGGTTGGTCACCGAGAACACGCTGGAGGACCGGATCGCGACAGTCATCAACGCGAAACGGGACCTGGCCGATGCTGTCGTCGGATCTGGCGAATCCTGGCTGAGCGAATTGTCCGACACCGAGCTGACCGAGTTGGTCGAGTTGTCCACCACACCGGCGAAGTCGGGCTCGGCGAGCGCGTACAACCCGTCCAGCGTTGGCAAATCTGGCGGTGAGCCGGGTGATTGAGGTTCGTGGAGCTGGTGGTGGGCCAGGTGGCTGACGAGGAGCGTACGCCCTGGCAAGGCTGGCGGCGGAAGGGTGAGGACGCCGGGCTGCCTGCGGCGAAAGGGCCTGGCAGTCGGCGTACGTTCGGTGCGACCTGGTGGGGTCGTGCGTGGCTGGACGCGCTGGAGCAGCGGGCTCGGCTGGACCCGGGTCGGCTGTCGCGCGGGCGCTCGTACGCGCGCCGGGGCAGTGTGCTGGAGCTGACTGTTGCGGCTGGCGAAGTACAGGCGATCGTGCAGGGCAGTCGCAGCACGCCGTACCAGGTGACCGTACGCATCCGCGCGTTCTCGACGACCGAGTGGGATGCGGTGCTGAAGATCGTGTCGACCCAGATCGGCCGGGTCGCCGCACTGCTCGACGGGGAGCTTCCGCCGGAGGTGGTGGATGACGTACGCGCAACTGGTCTTGATCTGCTGCCCGGTGCCGGTGAGATACACACTCATTGCACTTGCCCTGATTTCGCCGTCCCGTGCAAACACTCCGCCGCCGTCTGCTACCTGATCGCCGACGCCCTCGACGAGGACCCTTTCGCCCTGCTCCACCTACGTGGCCGCTCCAAACAAGACCTCCTCACCACCCTCCGCACCCGCCGCTCCCACCCGACCACCACCCTCCCCACATCGCCCCGCCCCCGAGGCATCCCAGCCCTAGCTGCCTTCGCCACCCACGCCCTAGCACCAGTTGATGCCGCCGCCTCAAGTGAGACCGGCAGCTCAGGTGACGCCACCAGCTCGGGTGAGACCGGCGGTTCAGGTGAGACCGCCAGCTCAGGTGACTCAGCCAGCTCAGGTGAGGCCGGCGGCTCGGGTGGGGCGGGCGGTTCAGGTGAGGCCGGTGGTGATGCTCCCACAGCAGGTGATGCGCGCACGTCAGGTGCGGTCGGCGGTCGCGGTGGGGTTGCGGTTCCGGCCGTGGGGCGGGTGTTGGGGAAGGCGGGGACGCCGGTGGCGGTGCGGGTGTTGGAGCCGCCTCGAGGTTCGGGGATCGAGGTTCGGGAGTTGGTTGCGCTCGCTGCCGACGCGGCTCAGCGGGCTTGGGAGTTGGCGTCCGGTAACGGGGACGGCGCTCTCGACCTGACCTTCGAGCAGGACCTCGCCCGCCGCGCATCTCATGTACTCGGTACACCGGACCTCGCCGACCTCGCCCACCGCGCCGGGATCTCCGCCCGCCAACTGACCACCTGGGCCGCCGCCTGGCACGAGGCCGGCCCCAGCGGCCTCACCGTCACCCTCGACGACCCGCACGACGCAGCCCCCGAAGCGGTGACCGAAGCCGAGCAAGCCCTCCAGCCTTTCGGCCCAACCACCACTCAAGCCAACCGGGTAACCGCCGGCAAACTCCAACTCCGCCTGGGCAAAGACAACCTCTGGTACCGCTTCGACCTGCAGTTCAACGACTGGACCCTCACCCGCCCACCCACAGCCGACCCCCAAGACCTCCTCTAAGCTCCACCCCGAGCCATCCTGGGGGGACATCCATGCGCCGCATCATCACACTCGCCGCCACCGCGGGCCTCGCACTAGCCCTGCCCGCCTGCGACCCGGCCACCACGCAACAATCCAAACCGTCCCCAACCCCAACCCCCGCCGCCAACCTCTGCGACCAAGTCCGCCCCCACCTCCCCGGCACCTGGACCACCGAATCCGGCGCGCCGAGCACCGCCGCACCTCTCTCGGACAACTGCTCGCTGGTCGACTCCGCACAACCCGCCCGCCGCATCCGGGTCTCGCTGTCGGTCTTGCCTGTCACCGACAAGCAGGCTGCCGCGTACCGCAAGCACGACGAGTCAATGGCGGCATCGGGAGGCTACGTCGCCAAGGTCACCGACGGCGGTGCCGGAGCCGGCTCCTGGGCACTCGAGCCGGCGGCCGCCGCGCCCTGGCTCGTCTTTCGGACCGCCAACCACCAGGTCCGCCTGCGGATCGAGAACGCCGGGGCCGGCACGATGGCTGACCTCCGCTTGGTCGCGCGCACTGTCAACGACCTGTCCGGCCGTCTCTCGTCGATGCCAGCGGTGATTGCCAGGCCTGAGTGCGAGCGGGGTACGTCTGCTGCCGAAAACATCCTCGGCGGCAAAGCCGTTGTTCGCCGCGACGCCGTGGTCGACGGTCGCCTCTGGTGCCAGTGGGGTTCAACTGCCCGTACGGCGTGGGTCAGCTCAGGATCAGCCGGTTCCGACGCATCGATGGCCTTCGTTGAAATCAAGTCCGCGGGCACCGGAGCGCTCCGGCCCGCGCACAAAGTCAGTGTCGGCGCCGAGGGGTGGCAGCAGGACGATGGCCTGCTCGCCTTCCGTACGAGCTCCGGCGCGTACGTGATGGTCGGTTCCACGCCGGGCGACGAGATGCGTCCGATCCCGATCGTGACGCTCGCGCGGGCGATCGCGCCTGCGTACGAGTAGGTCAGCGGTTGACGTACGCGTGGGCCAGCCGGGTGATCAGGTCGTACGGGATGGGCTTGTTGAGCAGGAACTTGAGGGTGCCCTTGCCAGAGCGGTAGGGCTCGATGGCGGCGGCCAGGTCGTCGTCGACGGGTGGGATCGGGTAGAGGGCGACGTGCGCCTTCCAGCCGCTGAAATGGACGAGTGGGCGGTCGTCCAGGACGATCGTCGGGATCTGGTAGCTGATCTTCTCGCCGGCGCCTGGCACGGCGGCGTGGATCGTGCGGCGTACCTTTTCCAGCACCTCACCCACCTCCGCGGGGAACGACTGGATGTACTCGTCCACGGTCTCCATGGGTTACCTCCGACGACGTAACTCGGTGTACTTCTCCAGCTCAGGGATCAACTGGGCGGCGATCTTCGCGTGTCCGGCGACCGACGGGTGGACCTGGTCAGTGCAGTCGTCCTCGGTGATCCAGCCGGTCGAGTCGATGCATACCAGCTTCGCATCGTCGAGCGACCGCACCGCCGACCGGATCGTCTCGGCGTGTTTTCCGTTGAAAGGTGGTAACGACACGATCGTCGCAGCCGGGTACGCCGCGCGCACCCGCCGTACATAACCCGCATACTCCGCGACGTCCAGCGTCGGATCGTTCACGCCGAGGTTGACGACCACCACGTCCGACGGCTCGACCCGGTCCGCCCGCGAGCCGGCGTAGTTCCAGCCGAACGAGTCCAGCCCCGACGGCACCTCCCCGTTCCCCGGCTTGCTGATCCCCTGGCTGCCGAACCCGACCTGGTACGAGGTCGCGCCGAAGGCCCGCGCGGTCAGGTACGCGTACGAGGTCGTGCCGTCCGCGCCCTCGGACTCCGAATGCGTACTGAGCGAGCGCACGCCTTGGGTGATCGAGTCACCGTAGAACTCGATCCGCGGACCATCGGGCCGGCCGCTCAGCCGGAGCCGTGTCTTCGCATCGAGCACCAGCCCGGCGAACACGACCGCGCACCCGAACGGCGGGTTCCACCGGTTGGCATGCTCGTTCACATCCTTCACCACGACCTCGACCTGGTGCCGACCGTCGGGCGCGGACAGTTCGACGACCGGCTTCTCGATGATATGCAGTTCGGGCTCGCCGTCGTCGAGCGTTATCCACAGGTGCGGTGCGACGCTGAGACCGTCGGTGTCGAAGAGCAGTTGCACGCGCTGACCCGCGTACGAGAACGAGATCCGGGATCCGGAGTTGACCGTGACCGCGACACCCGGCTCCTGCCCCCACTGGCCTTCGAGGACAATGCGCGGATCGGACGGGGCGACGACCTCGCCTGGCTCGAACGGCACGGGCTGCTCCTTCATCTGGACGGTTTCACGCGGGCCGGTGCCGCCGACTGGTTCGCGCGGCTGTTTCGCGCGGTGTTCGAGGCGGCCGGTTGATGCGGCCGGAGCCATTCTGCCTGGCCGCTCACCACCCGTCCTTGCGAGCCCGCGCTTCGAACAGCAGGATGCCGGCCGACAGCGCCACGTTCAGCGAGTCCGCCTGCCCGAGCATCGGGATCGAGACCGCGCCGAACCCTTCGGCATGCCATTCCCGCGACAGCCCCGAGCCTTCCGAACCGACCACGAACGCGGTCGGGCCGTCGTACCGCGGGATTCGATAGCTGCCGGTCGCTGCCGGATCAGCTAGATGTACCTGGAACCGGTGCCCACGCAGCCAGTCCGCGGCGGCCGGGATGTCGTCGAACTCCAGGATCGGAGTCGAGAGGACGGTGCCGCGGCTGGCCGAGTACACGGCCGGGTGGGTCGGGCGGGCGCGGCGGCTGGTCAGGATCAGGCAGTCGACCTTCGCGGCGTCGGCGGTACGGATCAGGGTGCCGAGGTTGCCCGCGTACTCGACGCCGTCCGCGACCAGGACGATGGACTCCGCGGAGAACCGGAACGCCTGCGGACGCCACTGCGGTAGCCGGGCGATCGAGATCAGGCCGTCGGACCGGGTTTTGCGGGACAGGCGGGCGAGGAGTTTCGCGGAGATGCGGTAGACCTCGAGCGCGCGGTCGACGATCGCGCCGATGTCGTCCGGGGCGGCCTCCGGGCACCAGAAGAAGGCCTCGATGGTCGCGGTGGTGGTGAGCAGACGGTCGTGCTCCCAGCCTCCTTCGACCATGATCCGGCCGGGCGAACCGTCCTTGCGGAGGCTGAGCAGGTCACGGACACGGGGGTGTTGCGCGCCGATCGACGCGACAGGGTGCACAGTCATGTGCGGGCTCCGTACGGAGAGAATCAGCAAGCGCGCCGGGGACCCTGCGACAGGGCCCACACCGGCGGGGCGACGCCACCAGGGCGCCGTGGTACAGACGCGGCCTTCCCGACCGCATCAACCAAGGATTCTCATCACCCTCCGGATGCTAAACACCCCACTCCTCACCGTCACCCGGTTTTCCACAGCCCCCACCAACCCCGGCCGTCCACAAGCACCCGGCGGGTGGGTTTTGGGTTACCGGGCGCCAACCACTCCCCACCCTTCACCCCCACCAACCTCAGCTGTCCACAGGGAGGCGGCGGGTGGGTTTTGGGTTGTCGGTGGGGCTCGTTAGAGTCCTTGGTCTGGTGGCTCGGGCTGCTGCACACGGGAGGGAGTACGGGATGGACGCGACACTGCTCGACGCCGAAGCCGAGGCGGCTGTGCTGCGTGTCTACCGTCAGGTGTTCGCCGTGCTCGCCCGCGAGGCCGGCGCGATGATCATCGACCCCGACCTGCTCGACGCCGACCAAGCAATCCTGGACGCCTTCGCTGAGGCTGGCAGCGACGGCCTGACCGTCGAACAGGCAACGGTCGCCTGCCGCTCGTACCCGCACGACGTGATCACCCGCCGCTTCGACGTGCTCAGGCAGTACGGCGCGATCACCAAACTGGTCGACCGGCCGAACGAGTTGCGCCACCGCGCCGCCTTCGCGCCGTACGTGATGCTGATGTTCCTCCGCCGGATGTCCGTCCAGGGCGGCCAGGCCGAGCTGCACCAGCTGCTCCAGCTCGAAGCACACAGCGTCAGCGACCCGAACGCGATCGCCGACGACGGCCGCGCGTCGATCGAGCGCCTGACCAAGGTGTTCCGGCTGCTCGGCAATGAGCTCGCGATCCTCGTCTCCACCAGCACCACCGCGCAGCTCCGGGAGAACGCGCAGCTCGCGTGGGGCAACGAGCGGCTGATCGAGCAGGCCGAGGGTGTACACCGCCTCGTGCTCGGCCGCTGGCCCGAGTTGCACCGCGACTGCACCTCGCTCCGGATGGCGCTGGCGGCGTACGCCGATGCGGTCCAGCTGGCCGCCGGCCGCCTGGTCGAGCGGGCTGGTACGACGCGGGCGCTCGGTCTGCTACCGAGTGAAACCTGGCTGACGTTCACGCGTGGCAGCGACCCGGAGGCGCTCGCCGCGGTGCTCGACGGCATGCTCTTCGACGCCGCCGCGCCGGACTTCTCCGCCCAGACGATGGTCGAGGCGATCGAGATGGGGCGGCGTACGGGCAGCGCGCGGATGGCGCCGCCACGCCCCACCGCGGACGCGGACGCACCGGAATCGGCCGCCGCCACCGATCGGGAGGACCTGCGCGCCGAGGCGGAGCGGGTGCTCGCCGGGCGTGCGGAGGTCGACATCGTCGAGGTTGTGGACGAAGCCGGTGACTGGATCACCGCAAGGCGCGTACTGGCCGAGTTGACCGCGGCGCACTTGCACGACGAGCTCGAGTACGAGCTGGTCTGGTCCGACGGGATGCGGATCGATCCGGAGGCGGGGACGCCGTGGGCGACCGAGGGCGTGTTCCGGCGGGTGGCGCGATGAGTCCGCAGCAGTCGGAGGCGGTGGAGCGGCGGCTGTACAACGCGCTGTGGTGGGCGAAGGTGCAGTCCGCGGGGCCGATCGAGATCGATCCCGATACGCCAGCCGTCGCCGGTTTGACCCGCGCTGTCGCTCCGGATGGTGACAAGGTTTGGCTGGTTCCGACGATGCCGTCCGGCGCGGGCCACGGCGTACTGGAGGAGCTCGGCGCTCCCCCGGTCGCCGTCGAGCAGCCGAACGAGACCGCCCGCCTGCTCGCGATCTGCGTGACCTGCTGCTGGACCGACCGCAGCGCGCCCGCCTGGCCCGGCGCGACGGGCACCCTCGCGCAGATCCGTTCCGTGTACGCCGGCATGCGCGGCCGCCGCGAGCAACCGAGCGACCTGACCCTGATCATCGGCAGCCTCCGCCGCCTGCACGCCACCCAGTGGATCCGCTGGGACGAAAAGGTCGCCGAAGTACGCCTCGGTCCCCGCGTCGTCACCTGGACCCCCACCGACCTCTCCACCCTCCGAGACCTCTGCCGCCACCTCCCAGACCCACCCCCCGCAACCCTCACCACCCGCCCCACCCCACCCCCCGCGGACGCCCTCCCAGACCCCACCGAACCCAACTCCTCCACCGAACCACCCACCGCCGAACCATCTGCCGTCCTGTCCGCCACCGAGCTCGGCGTGCAGCCTGGTCTTGGCGTGGAGGGGGTTAGCGAGGTGGACGATGAGTGAGCAGCGGCATGCTCTGTTCGACTCGTTGCTTCAGGACTTGAGTGATCGGTCCCGGGACGAGGTGCTGGCCGCGTTCAGTGCGGTGCAGTACGCGGCGCATCCGGTCGCGGAGGTGCAGCTTGCCGGGCTGCGTGACGTCACGCTCCGCCGCCAAGTACAGCGGATGCTCAAGCTCATCGGGCGTACGCTCGTACACGTCGACGGCACGCACTGGACCGCCGGGTACGACGACGACATCGCGGCGACGCTCACCGCGCAGGGGTGGCAACCGCTTCCGGTGATCGATCGCGCGGTGCTGGTCCTGGTGCTGATCCACTCGGTCGCGATCCCGCGCAGCGAAGGCATCCTCACCGGCGATTCCTGGAAATCCGCCCGCCCGACCACGGTCGACGAGCTCCGGACGTCCAGGATCAGCGGTGAGGAGCGGCGCCTGGCCCTGCAACGGTTGCGCGCGGCGGGTTTGATCCAGTTGTCGGGTGATCATTCCGGCGGGCCGGCGTACATCCCGGGTCCGCAGCTGCAACGGCTGACCGCGGCCGCGCGCCGCCGTCTGCAGGATCAGCTCATCCTCGCCGCCGCCCCCGCCAGCCCGATCGCCGAAGCCATCCGCGCCCGCAACGGCGCTCCATCAGCCGGTCCAGTAGAAGCTCCAGTAGCAGTTGGTACGACGACGGGAGACGACGCATGAGCGCCGGAGAAGACGGGCCGTTCGACATCCTCGGGTCGAAGGTGCTGCTCGGCGTGCAGGTGGTCGACCTGTCGCGGCTGTCGACGCACCCGATCCCGATGATCGGCCGCGGTCTGATCACCGTCGCCGGCCAGGGCCCGACCGACTCGAACGGCGCCGGCAAGTCGTCCTGGATCGCGGCGCTCAGCCTGCTGCACGCCGATGACCAGTGGCGTCTCACCAGCGGTGCTCCGGGCGCTGCCGAGCTGCTGTTCACGGCGGAAGCGGCCGGCCAGGAAGGCAACTGGTCGAACGTCGACCGTGGCTACATCGTCGGCGTCTTCTCCGACCCGGACCTTACCGACCTGGATGAGATCGAGGCATCCGCGGTGACGGTCTGGATTCGGATCAATCGCAAGGCGTCGTACCTCGATCTGCGCTGGAAGCACGGTCTGCACATCCCGTACGGCGCGACCGAGGCCGAGCGTGCCGCCGGGGCGGACGAGCTGTGGGCGGCGCTTCCGCACTCCAACGGCCGCACCGACTTCCACGCCAACAAGCTGTCCCAGGTCTTGTACGGCGGGCAGGTCCGGTGTGTCTCGTTCTTGTCCACGTCGGTGCGCTCCAGCCCAACCGCGAACTTGCTGGCCGAGCCGCTCAACGAGCTCGGCCCGGCGCGCATCTTCAACGCGATCGCGACGCTGACCGGTCTTGATCACGAGCTCGAGCAGGAGCAGGCGCACCGCTCCGCCGAGCACACTCAGCGCGAGGCGACCAAGCAGGCGGCGGCCGACCTGCAGCGCTGGGAGCAGGAGATGGCGACGGTCGAGGCCGGCATCCTGCAGCGCGCCGCGGCCCGGGAGGCGCTCGCGGCGGCCAAGGAGTCCTGGCTGGCCCGCTCCGCGCGGTACCTGATCGACGGCGCCGGGCGGAACGAGGAAATCCTGCAGGAGCTGGCCGCGCTCGACGAGCGGGTCGCCGAGCAGGAGGCCCGCAAGGATGCCGTCGAAGGCGAAATCGATGCCTTTGGCAACGAAGAGGGCCTGCTCCGGGATGTGCAGCTGACCCGGCAGGAGCGCGACAAGCTGGACGCCCGGGACCGCGAGCTCGATCTCGCGCAGCGCTCGGTGCGGGAGCAGCTGGAGCGGCTCGGCCAGGAGCACCGGCGGCTGCTGGAGGCTGGTCGTTCGGCGGACGGTCGCGACCTGGCCGCGGCGGCCGCCGAACAGGACGAGGCGCGGGCGGTGCTCGAGGAGCACATCGGTCGTGACCACGCGGCGCGGTCCGCGGTCGACCACGCTTCGGCCGAGCTGCGCGAGGCGGAGAGCGGCCAGACCGTGTCGGCGCCGCAGCAGCAGGTCCTGGAGAACACCGGCATCGAGTGCGGCGCCCTCACCGACATCACCGAGCTGCCCGCCGCGGATCGCACCGAATGGGAGCCGCGCCTCGCGCCGTACCGGGAGGCTGTCGTCATCGACGCCGGCGACGCGGTGCTCGCGTCGACCGCGCTGGCCGACGCCGGGTACGCGGGATTCCTGCTGGTACTGGCGAATCGGCCCGATGCGGCGCCCACGGGTTCGGCGAAACGCGGACCGAAGTCGGCGGACAAGCGGTTCGTACTGGACGCGTTCTTCGCCACGATCGGTGCGCGCGCGACCAAGGATTCGATCGACGAGGTCGCGGGTGTCGTCGCGGTCGGCCAGTTCGACGAGCCGATCACTGGGCGGACCGCGCGGATCGAGGCGGCGCGCCGCCGGGTCGAGGCCGCGGTCGAGGCGCGGGCCGAGGCGTCCGCCGCGCTCGAACAGGCGCGGTCCCGCGTCGATCAGGCAGAGCGGCGGACGGCCGCGGCCCGCGCGCTCGCCGACGCCGAATCGGTCCAGGAGCAGATCCTCGCCCTCCGCGAATCTGTCGACCGGCACGAAACCGACCGGGATTCGCTCGCGCCGCAACTGCAGGCCGCGAAGGAGTCCGCCGAGACGGCCGCGGGTCAGCAACTCGTCCGCGACGAACGCCTGAAGAACCTGGAAGCCACCCGGCGCGACCACAACCGAGTGCTGGACGAGTTGCGCGGCCGTCGGCTCACGCTGCTGGAGGAGCAGGCCGCGCTCGATCTGACCACGCGGACGACCGGCTGGGGCGGTACGCCCGCGGAGGCCGAGGAGTTCGTGCTCGGTCTGCCCGAGGACGCCCAGCGCCGGACGACGGCGGACTGGAACCACCAGGCGTGTACGCAACTCGACGACGTGATCCGCCGCTGCTTCCCGAGCGCACGGTCCCGGGAGGAGATCCCGAACGAACTGTGGGAGATCCTGAACGGTCCGGACGGCTGGACGAACGGCACGCTCGGCGACCGCGTCGGGCTCGTGCCGGCGCTGCACCGCACGCTGAGCACGCACCTCGCGCAGCACGAGACGTTCGACAGCTTGCAGCAACAGCAGATCGCGACCCAGCGCGCCGAACGGAACGCCGCGCTCGAACGCGCCCGCGAAGGTCTCGGCGAGGCCGAAAGCACGGCCCGGGCGCACCGCGCGTCGCTGGCCGACGGGATCAAGGCGCGGCTTCGGCTGGTGTCGCAGGAGTTCGACCGGCTCGATCAGCAATACGGCGGGTACGGCGCGAAGCTCGAGTACCCGGAGCCTGACCCGCCGGCCGAGCCGGACAAGCCGTGGCGCTGGACGGTCACGCCGAAGTGGCGGCGCTCGGAAGGCGGCCCGTTCTCCGCGTTCAACGTCAAGGGCAACACCGCGCAGATGGACGAGAAGGCGGTCAAGCTGGTGTGCGCGGCGGCGCTCGCCGGCGGGTCGGACCGGCCGTTGCTGCTCATCCTCGACGAGCTCGGCCGCAACCTTGGTTCACAGCACCGGCGCGAGGCGGTGGCCCTGTTCGAGCAGATCGGGCGGGACCGGAACATCACCGTGATCGGCGCGCTCCAGGACGACATGGAGCGGTACGCGCTCGCGTCGTCCCGGCTGTACGTGAAACTCAGGCGGAGCTCGGACACCATGCCGTACAACCAAGCGCCCGTGGTGAAGGGCAACGAGGAGAACGCGTCTCGGGTCGAGCTGCTGCGCGAGTGGATGACGTCGTACCGCGGCTCCACACCCACCTTGGAACTCGCCGCGCCGACGCTGACGTAGTCAGCTCTCGCGGAAGTCGTAGTACGGCTTGATGTGCTCGTTGACGTACGCGCCGATGCTGGACGCGGCCATCAACGCGGCGAACGTTGGCTGTGGTACGTCCAGGTACTGGTAGACGTACCCGTTCACGTACTCGAGCTCCAGCGTCCCGTCGGACCAGCCGACCGAACGCACGCTCGACGATTCCACTGCCCGTCGCCTCATCCACAACCCTTCCGCACTGATCGCCGCTGGTTTCGGCGCACCACGTACCCACCCGCCGCACGCCTCATCCGCATGCAGCGGCGTCTGCCCAGTTTGTCGTTGCTGTCAAGGGGTCGGCGTACGCTCCCGGGTCTCGGGCTGCAAGCGGGCGACGGCTCGGGCCAGGTCGCCGATCGCCGCGTTCAACTGGGTCAGCACCGTGCTGTCGACCGGCAGCCGACGCTCGTCGACGCCTAGGTTGGCGGCGAAGCGGATCTTGGCGTCGTCGGATGCCTCGTTCAGGAAGGTGTCCAAGGCGCCCTGCAGATACGGACTGGGCACCACCTCGGGTCTCTCCCGCCACTTCGTCAGCGTGCGCGGCGAGACGCCTAGCTGCTCGGCGAAACCCTCGTTCGTCAGGCGCAGCGCCGTACGCAACGCGTGCACGTGCCGACCGGTCCATTCCTCGATCACTGTCATTTCGCTGTCGCTCCTTGGCTGAGTCGTAGTTACTCCCTGCATTGAGAATATGGCGATCGGGTGACCGATGGACGGCCGAATTTGTGCGCTGTGGATACCGGTTGAGTTCCTGGTGCGGACACCGCGGTACGCGTTGACTTGGCACATGGACGAGATCAGCGGGTCAACCGCGACGCTGCTACGGACCACTCGGCGACGTCACCTACGAGTCGCGAGCAAGGATGGCCCGCGCCGTTTCCTGCTGGACCGGCATCAGGACGTGTCCGGAGTCAGCGGTACGGGCGTGGTCGCCGAGGGAGTCGAGTGGACCGACGGGACGGTCGTCCTGCGCTGGCTCGGCCGCTACCCGACAACTACGGTCTGGCAGGACGGCATCGACGCCCTACTAACCGTCCACGGCCACAACGGAGCCACCACGATCCGCTGGCTGGACGCCTGACCACCCCCGAACCCCGGTGGGGCGGGCACCCCCTGCACCCCACCCGCCCCACCGGTCTATTCGCTGAAGAACTGCTCCCGATACTCCGAGCCCTCCTCAGTCGCATCCCTATCCAAGTCGGCCTTCCCCTTCACTGCACGCCGCTGGTCAGACGTACTGGGCCCGGTCTCGTGCCGACCGTCAGCTGTCGCGGCATCGCGCCGTACGACCGGACGCTGGTCAGCCGAGGCGGTCACCCCGTTCGACCTGGCCGATCCACCAGCCGCCCCGGCATCCGGGTCGACTGGAGCGGCGGGGTCGACTGGAGCGGCGGGCTCGGCTGGAGCGGCAGGAACAGCCAGGCCGGCTGAGGCGACCGGGTCGGCTTGGGCGGCGGGATCGGTGGGGTCAGTGAGGTTCTCGATTGCCGTGCTGAAGGCGAGTTCGGCGCGGGTCGGCTGTTGGCGTTCGATCTGCTCGGCCGTTGCGCGCCGGACCGGGAGATCGTTCGCCGCAGCCGACAAGTCGGTCAACGTGTCGAGCATCCCGACCGCGGTCTGCACCTCACCCGGATGATTCACCAACCACCACACCGCGGCGGATCCAGGCGACGAGAAGACGTCCTCCTTCAAGTACGCGCGTTTGTCCTGCTCCATCCGTCGCTCGAGCAGCGTCGTCTGCTCACGTCGATGCAAGGCAGCCAGATGATGAAGATGTTTCTGATCCGCGTCAGGCAACCGCAGCCGCACCTCGGTCGCCCAGCTCCGTACCTGACCCTTCTCGTCCAGCGCCGGCTCACCAAGGATCGCGGCCAGCCGATGCTGATTGAGCGACTCCTCGGTCACCTGCTGCCGAGCCGTCAACGACCGCGCCCGCTCGAGCAACGCATCGACAGCCACCGCGCCGAGATCCGCGTGCCGCGACCCGGACAGCACCGTCGACCACTGAACGATCGCCGAGAAACTGAACTGGAAGTCCGGCGACGCGGACGGCAACCGTACGTCCGCCACCGTGCGCGACGGCGGCCCGGAGAACACCGGCTCCGGCTCCGGCAGCACGACCGACGGCGCCGGCTTCGGCACCTGCCGACCAACCACCGGCCGAGGCACCTCCGGCTGCCGCCAAACCACGGCCAGCACCACAAGCAGTACCACCGCCATCACCACAGCGGCCCAGACCGGCAACCCGACAATCACCGTCACCAGGTACAGCACCAACACAATCCCCGCAGCCGCAAGAAGCGAGTTCCGATGGAGTTTCATGGTGCCGTTCCTTCACCGAGCCCACAGACCCCGCCACATGAGACGAGCCCAAGCAAAAGTCTCACACGCCCCACCCGAACCAGCCCCCAGAAGCGTGTCGCCCAGCGTCACCAGCCTGGTTCGGCGGAAGCCATCCCTCCAGCCGGGCTCTCGGGCCTGTCGACGACCGAATGCAGTGCGGGCAGCTGATAGTGGTCCCGCAGCCTCCTCGCGAGATCGTCCAGACCGGCCTGGCCGAACGCGTCAGCCAGGTCGTGGGCTGCCGGCCTGCGGGCGTCGTCGTCCAGCTTCTCGATCGCGTCGATCATCACCTGAACCTGCGCGGCGTCATCCGTCGTGCTCTGACCCGTCGCCAGCTGGGACAACCTGGTGAGGACACCGGCCAAGTCGACGGCCTGTTGCACCGATCCCTCGTTCTGCGCGAGCCACCACACGATCGCCGACGCCGGAGTCCGCAGAGCGTCGTCACGCAGATGGGCCCGGACCTTGCTCTGGTTCGATGCACCAACCTCCCACAGCAGGCCGGCGCGGTGCGCCTCGTCCAGCTTGGCGAGATGGTGCTGGACAGCCTCCGGCAGCTGGAGCCGTAGTTCGCTTGCCCAGACCTCCAGCTCCCCGGTGCCGTCAGACTCCGGTCGTCCGATCGCCGCCGCGAGCTCGTGCTGCGCCAGCGCATACTGCGCGGGTTGCCATCTACTCGTCACCTCCCGAGCTCGCCGCAGTACGAACTCGCGAGCGACGTCAGCGTGGTACGACTCCGGCTTCGCGGCCTGCCAGTGCACGGTCGCCGAGAGCTCCAGGAAGACGGTCTCGTCCGCGGTAGGCAGCCCGCTGGTGGAGAGCTGCGACACCTCCGGCACCTCCTCGGCCGGCGGTGTGGGTACACCGGTCCGCCGGTACGCCACCACTCCCACGATCACTGCCACGACCGACAGGACCGCCCCGATCCACCCCAACCGCGTCAGCACCCAAATGACGGCAGCCGCGAACGGAACAAGGATCGCGACGGAGTACACGGTCTTCCGATTCATGTTCATACTCCGGCCTCCAACCGAACAGTTCCAGCCACTCGCCGACGGTGCCGAACGAGCTTGACGACCGCATCCGCGGTCCAGCGCCGAGCCGGATCGTCGCGGCGGTACCCGACCCAGTCGAGAGTGGTGTTGTGCAACAGGTCGAACAGTTCACGCTGCTGACCACAGACGGACGCGAGTAGCTGCAGCAGTCGTGCCGCGTCGTCGGTTCGACCGTTGGCAACGAGGTCCGCGTGGGCCTGCAGCCAGGGCCGCAGCAGTGCGGCACGACGAACCGGCTCGACTTCCGTCAGCGCGCGCTGCCATCCGTCGAGGACCCGCTCGACCGCACCGCCGTCGGCGAGCGACAACACACCTGCTGGCGTCGCGACCGCCGCGAAGCTCGACGGCTTGAACCGTCGGGCGTCGAGGATCAGGTCGATGACTTTCGCCTGTCTGGCAGGGTCTTCAGCCAGCCGGGAAAGACCTTCTCGAGCCTCGTACCGGACAAGATTGTCAGAGTGCTCGGCAAGCCACGACAGCCGTACGACTGCCTGATCCGGGTACCTGTCGAACACGATGTTGACGCAGGCGGCGACAACGATCGCGGCCCGATCCGCGGACAGATGTGAGTCACGCGCCCATCCGTACAGCAGCTGTCGCGCGGGCGACGCCGTCTGGTCGTCATCGAGCAGGTCTTCGAGCAACGCGTACGCGGCAACGCGCTGGTTCCGCCCGCCGGTGGACCATTGCTCAACCAGCTGAAGTGCCAGAGCCGCCTGCCGACTGCGCCGACACTGGGCGCCGAAGCGCTTCGCGACCGTCACCACCTCGAAGTCCATGGCCGACGCCGTACTGGGCTGCTCGACCAGCCACTCCACAAGCGGAGCGCGCAGCCAAGGCATGTCATCCCAGAACCGCTGGAGTACGTCAGCCGCGATGTCCCGCTCGGCGAACTCGAGTCGCTGATCAGCTGTCACCACGAGTTCGAGGCCAAGGTCGTCCAGCGATCCGGCCACACCCGAAAGCTCCAGCGGGTGCTCACCGTCGTCGTTCGGTGGTCGCAGCTGCTCCAGAAGGCGGTGCTGAGCCAGGAAGACAGATACCACCGACTGGCCGTGCAGCAGGGCAGCCGCGATCAGCAGAGCACGGGGACGTGCTTCGTCAGCTGACCGGACTGCTTTGGCGGCCAGCTGCGCCCGTCGCTGTCCGGAGCTGAGAACCGCGGACAGCAGCACATCCGCCTCCGCGTCCGGTTGGGTCCGGCTGGCGTCAACCACCTCGTAGACCACCCGGACAAGCGCCGCCATCGTCGTCGACGCGAAGGTCCCGCGATGCGACGACGTGTTCCGCAGGCAAATCCCGTGAGCAGCGAGCTGGCGCTCCAGGACCTTCGACATGTCCGGTCTGCCGATGTCCACGACGTGCGGCCTGAAGTCCGTACCCAGCCGATCGCGGAGGGAGTGCGGGAGGATCACCACGAGTTTCGCGCGGCGCCGGACAAGCGCGGACTGGAGATCGTGCAGGGTGGACTGCTGTTCGGCGAACGTGTCGGCAGCCACCTCGGACAGATCCAGCAGCAGTCTGTCGCCGTCGCGAACATCCTTTCCTTCGAAGATCCGCCGTTCGGCCCGCGCCGCGTGGAGCTCCAGCTCCGGCGGGATGAAGCGGACCGCGAGATCCGGCGTGATCCCGACGGACAGCAACATCAACCCGGCCGTACGCCGCCCGGTGCCGGTCGGACCGTCCAGGATGACCAGACCCTCCGGCTGCGCGAGCTGCGCCGCCGCGCGATCGAAGTTCGGTGGCTGAACGAAGCATCCCCACAGTCGCCGGAGCTGGATCGACGTGATCTCCCGGGTCCGTGCCTCCCTAGGCAGGTTGAGGAAGTACGTGATGTCGTTCAGCTGATCGCCAGTGCCCGCATGGATCGGCCCGCTGCTCTCGTTGACCTGGGTACCGACGTCGTCGACCTGGGTACCGACGTCACCAGCAGGCTCGCTCATCGCTGATGCCTGTGCGGATCGGTGTTGTACTGCGATCCGCTACCGGCGTGAATGGGACCACTCGCTCCATTGATCTGAACCCCGATCCCGCTCGAAGGTCCGGTCGGCGCGCCTTGGTCCTGCGTACCGCTCTGATCGTCGGGACCGGTCAGGAACCCCTCGATCAGGAGCCCGGCCGACGGTTTGGGCACGCGCAGGTACGCCTGGCCCTGGTACGTCTTCACCTTGGCGCCGGCCTCGACGTACAGCGATTTCGGCTCGTCGGCCAGTTCGGAAAGAACCGCATCCTCGTACACCCGCCGGGAAATGATCGCGGCGACGTGCGTGACCTCCGGGTCGGACCCGTTCAGCAGATGGCGTACGGGCTCACTGTCGAGCAGGCGATGCAGCGTCACGCGTTCCGCGCCACTGCCGTCTCCCAACTCGTTCGCGCCCGAGTCCGCGACCGGGCCGACGTTGATACTGACCCGAAAACGGATCGGCCCGTTCCACCCGTACGGACGATGGCGATTCCGGTACTCGAGTTCCTCCTGCAGAGCGGTCAGGAACGGATTGAGCAGGTGCGGGAGCAGCTCAGTGGGGAGCACGATCGCGTAGCCGTCGCCGGTCGTGTTGTGCGCGGTCTTCCGCGCCCACACCCAGGCAAGCCCGGCGCGGTCGAACGCGGACTGCAGGATCTCCGGAATCAATCTGGTGAGTTCGGTCTGATACCGGCTGGCGTTGCCGCTGTAGTCCTTCATGTCGACGACCAGCAGCGACCGGTACGGCGGCAGCTCGGAAACGCCTGCGTAACGCGAATCCATCGGGGTACTCATCATGGCCTCCTGGGGGTTTCGGGACGGTCCACTCAGAGTCGGCGAGATCCGCGCACCGGGTTGTCCGGAATCGGACAACCCGGAGGTGACGAAGCACTCAAACCTGAAACGCGCGCGCCAGCAGTTCGAGGTCGGCGACGACGAGCTGCGGGCCGGGTGTCAGCGCGCCCGACGCGCGGAGATTGGTGAGCTGGTCGGCCACCGTGCTCCGCGCCAGCCCGAGCGACCCGGCGAGCTCTTCCTGGGTGAACGGCACGCGCATCCGGTTCGCCGCGGTCGCGGGAGCGACGACGACGGTGTCATGCAGCAACCGCGCGATCCGGCGCAAGGCGGAGCGGTGCGCGAGGTCGACCTGGCGCGACACCGCCTGGTTGAACTTCTCCACGACGTACCGGCTGAACTCCTGCGCGAGCCCGTTCTTGGCCACGAAACGTTCGAACTGGGCGGTCGACAAATAGTGCGCCGTGCACCGGTCCAGCGCCTCGACCGTGGCCGTACGTTGGCCGGCGCCGGCGGCGAGCTCACCGAGGAGCTGCCCCGCGCCGCGGACGGTCAGCAGCAACTGGGCACCGTCCTCGGCCGAAGCCAGCAGCTTGACCCGCCCGTGGTTCAGCGCCAGCAGAAAGCCGCCCGGATCGCCCTGGCGCAGGATCGTCTGACCCGGCCGGTAGCTCCGGAGCGTCCCCGCCGTCAGCAACCGCTCCCATGCCGATCGACCGACGAGGTCCTCGAACGTGTGCAGCGAACTCAAACCGATCACACCCCGTGCCTCACCGCCGCCAGAGCCACGCAAAGTTTCGCATGCGGTCAGCGATCAGGCGCTCGCGCTGCGTGTCGGTCAGCCGGTCAGGGAGCGGAGGGCTCGGCGGGAGGGGGTGAGGAGGACCGGTTTGTAGGGGCAGCGTTGGTCGGTGAGGGTTTCGTAGGCTCGGATGGCTCGGTTGGCGGCGTCCCAGCCTTGTTCGGCGGGGGTGCGGCCCAGGCCTCGGTTGCGGACCAGGGCGCCGTAGAAGGCGGAGCAGAAGACGGTGGCCTCGTACCAGCCGATGACCGTGCTGGTGCCGATGTACGTGATGTCGTCCTGGAGACAGTCGCGGATGGCGCGTTGCCATTTGCCGATGCCGGTTTTGCAGCCGTCGGCGATCACGACGCCGCTGGAGATGCCCCATTGGCGGTCCAGGAACCACTCGGCCAGCGACTTGAGCGACACCTGGGTCTCGCCGTCGGTCGACAGGAAGGACGGCTCCTCGCTGTGGTCACCGTGTGCCATCACGTGCAGCACGGTCGACGGGGTGGTGAGCGCGGAGAACGCGGTCTCGTGGTCGCGGGTCCGGACGAAGTTCACGTCGATGACGGGCTGGTCCCAGCCGGCGTTGATGTTGCCGGTGATGCCCTGGACGAACGTCATCGAGGCGTCGAACGAGCTGTCCAGCCCGAGGTCCACCAGAGTGATCAGCCGGTTCTTCATTCGCCCACCCCTCCACCGCGATTCGTGCCCGCTGGACCATGATGAACCACAGATCCGACAGTTCGCGCCTGGGTGGGCAGGCGATGAGACGCACGGCCCGATCCGTACAACGTACGGCCCGGACGCACCTCGGCCCCCGGGGGAAGTGGGAAGTTCCCGGGGGCCGTGATGCTTTCAGTCGCGGCGGAGGCCGCCCTCCATCAGCTGCAGCCGGAGGTGCTGCCGCAGCCTTCGCAGACGTAGCAGGAGCCGCTCGGGCGCATCTTGGTGCCGCAGGTGAAGCAGAGCGGCGCGTCCACGGACGTACCCGTGATCAGCTCCAGCATCTCCGCGGTGGTGTGCGCCTCGCCCCGGATCGGCTTGACCGACGCCGCCTCGACCGGCTTGGCGCTGGTCTCGGTGCTTTCGGCCGGCTCCACCGTCTTCAGCGACTCGGCCTCGGAGATCTCCGGGATCGGCTCGTACGAGCCGGTGTCGAGCTGCCGGGACCGCTCCTCCGCGGAGTAGATGCCCAGCGCGGCCCGCTCGTCGAACGGCAGGTAGTCAAGGGCCAGCCGGCGGAAGATGTAGTCCATGATCGACTGCGCCATCCGGACGTCCGGGTCGTCGGTCAGACCGGCCGGCTCGAACTTCAGGTTGGTGAACTTCTGGACGTACGTCTCCAGCGGCACGCCGTGCTGGAGCGCGATCGAGATCGCGATCGAGAAGGCGTCCATCACCCCGGCCAGGGTCGAACCCTGCTTGCCCATCTTCAGGAAGACCTCGCCCAGACCGTCGTCCGGGTACGAGCCGGCGGTCATGTAGCCCTCGGCGCCACCGACGGTGAACGACGTGGTCCGGGACGGGCGCGACTTCGGCAGCCGCTGCCGGGTCGGCCGGTACTCGATCACCTTCTCGACGATCTTCTCCGCCACCGCGGCCTCGGCCGCGACCGCGTCGGCGGCCTTCTTCGCCTTCGCGTCCGCGAGCGGCTGACCGACCTTGCAGTTGTCGCGGTAGACCGCGAGCGCCTTCAGGCCGAGCTTCCAGCCCTGGAAGTAGACGTCGGCGATCTCCTCGACCGTCGCGGTCTCCGGCAGGTTCACCGTCTTCGAGATCGCGCCGGACAGGAACGGCTGCGCCGCCGCCATCATCCGGACGTGGCCCATCGGCTTGATCGCCCGCTCACCCATCGCGGTGTCGAAGATCTCGTAGTGCTCCGGCTTCAGGCCCGGGGCGTCGACGACGTGGCCGTTCTCCGCGATGTACTCGACGATCGCCTCGATCGTCTCCTCGGTGTACCCGTACTGGCGCAGCGCCCGCGGCACGGTCTGGTTGACGATCTGCATCGAGCCGCCGCCGACCAGCTTCTTGAACTTGACCAGCGAGAAGTCCGGCTCGATCCCGGTCGTGTCGCAGTCCATCATGAAGCCGATGGTGCCGGTCGGCGCGAGCACCGACGCCTGCGCGTTCCGCCAGCCGTTCTTGGCGCCGATCTTCAGTACGCCGTCCCAGGCCGCCGCCGCGTGCTGGTGCACGTCCTTGTCGATCTCGTGCATGGTCCGGATCGCGTCGTTGGCCGCCGCGTGCTTACGCATCACCCGGGTGTGGGCGTCCTTGTTCCGCTCGAAACCGTCGTACGCGCCGACGATGCCGGCCAGCTCCGCGGACCGCTTGTACGACGTGCCGGTCATCAGCGAGGTGATAGCGCCCGCCAGTGCGCGACCACCGTCGGAGTCGTACGCGTGCCCGGTCGCCATCAACAGCGCGCCGAGGTTCGCGTACCCGATGCCCAGCTGCCGGTACGCCCGGGTGGTGACGCCGATCGCCTCGGTCGGGAAGTCGGCGAAGCAGATCGAGATGTCCATCGCGGTGATGATCAGCTCGACCGCGCGGGTGAACTTCTCCGAGTCGAACAGGTCGTCGTCACGGAGGAACTTCAGCAGGTTCAGCGAGGCCAGATTGCAGGACGAGTTGTCCAGGTGCATGTACTCCGAACACGGGTTGGACGCGGTGATCCGGCCCGTCTCCGGCGTGGTGTGCCAGTCGTTGATGGTGTCGTCGTACTGCAGACCCGGGTCGGCGCAGGCCCACGCCGCCTGGGAGATCTTGTCGAACAGGTTCCGCGCGTCGACGGTCTCGATCACCGAGTTGTCCAGCCGCGCCCGCAGCCCGAACTCGCCTTTCTCCTCGACCGCGCGCATGAACTCGTCCGAGACCCGGACCGAGTTGTTCGCGTTCTGGTACTGCACCGAGGTGATGTCGCGACCGCCGAGGTCCATGTCGAAGCCCGCGTCGCGGAGGATGCGGATCTTCTCCTCCTCGCGCATCTTGGTGTCGACGAACTCCTCGATGTCCGGGTGGTCGATGTCCAGGACGACCATCTTCGCGGCCCGCCGGGTAGCGCCGCCGGACTTGATCGTGCCGGCCGACGCGTCCGCGCCGCGCATGAAGCTGACCGGGCCGGACGCGGTGCCGCCGGAGGACTGCAGCAGCTCCTTCGAGGAGCGGATCCGGGACAGGTTCAGGCCGGCGCCGGAGCCGCCCTTGAAGATCAGGCCCTCTTCCTTGTACCAGTTCAGGATCGACTCCATCGAGTCGTCCACGGCGAGGATGAAGCAGGCCGACACCTGCTGCGGGGAGGACGTCCCGACGTTGAACCAGACCGGCGAGTTGAAGCTGAAGTACTGGTGCAGCAGCAGCCAGGTGATCTCCTGCTCGAACACCTCGGCGTCCTTGGGCGTCGTGAAGTATCCGTGCTCCTCACCGGCCCGGCGGTACGTCTTCACCACCCGGTCGAGCAGCTGCTTGAGGCTCCACTCCCGGTTGTCGTGGGCGAGCGCGCCACGGAAGTACTTGGTGGTGACGATGGTCGAGGCGTTCACGCTCCAGAAGTCCGGGAACTCGACTCCGCGCTGCTCGAAGACGGTCTCACCGGTCTTCCAGTTCTGCTGGACGACGTCGCGACGCTCCCACGTCACCTCGTCGTACGGATGTACTCCTTCGGTGCTGAAAACCCGCTCGATGGTGAGTCCCGCGGGCGCGTTCTTGCGCCCCCGGAACCCGGCCGCCGACCGCTTGGTCGACCCCGAGTGGCCGGTCACCGTCTCTGTCATGGCTGCTCCTCGCCCTGTGTCTGTACTGCCGCGGTCTGTCGGGACCGCCCCGTTGAGGTACCGCGTGCTGCGTTTTCGTCGAACTGCCACTACTGGAACTTCCGTTCCCCCGGTTTACGTCTACGGGGTCGGCTTCAGCTGGTCCGGCTCGGTGCCGCGCGGCTCCTTCTCGGCCCGCAGCAGCGCGATCTCGGTCTCGAAGTCGTCGGCGGACTCGAACTGCCGGTACACGCTCGCGAACCGCAGGTACGCGACCTCGTCGAGCTCCCGCAGCGGCCCGAGGATCGCGAGACCGACCTCGTGCGCGGGAATCTCCGGCGAGCCGCTGCCCTTCAGCGCGTCCTCGACCTTCTGCCCGATCCGGGCGAGCTGGTCGGCGTTCACCGGCCGGCCCTTGCATGCCTTCCCGACCCCGCTGATGACCTTCTCCCGGCTGAACGGCTCGGTCGCGCCGGAACGCTTCACGACCGTGAGCTGCATCTGCTCGACAGTGGTGAACCGCTTCTCGCAGACCGGGCACTGGCGCCGGCGGCGGATCGCTCCGCCGTCCTCGGCCACCCGGCTGTCGACCACCCGGGAGTCGGCGTGCCGGCAATACGGACAGTGCATGACGGATCACTCCTCCCGTAGGCCGTCCGGGTGGACGGCTGTGGATCAGCCTGGGGACAACTTGTGTAGAACCTGTGGGCAACCAACCACAACCTGTGGAAAATTACACCCGTGTAACCACTACATCTAGCGATCCTAGAACTCTGCTCCCCCAGTTGCAAGAACGCCCCGATCTCCCGCGCGTGTCTGAAGTTTCAACATTCGCGCGGCCCGATGTACTCCCGCGTGGCGCCCTCCGGATGACCCTTTCGAGGCGCAAACTACGTCCTCGCCGCGGCCCTTGGGCGGTGTCCGGACGGCGGCCCCGAGCGGGTCGTCGCGGAGTCGTTCCAGGCCCTGACGCGGGGTGACTTCCGCGGGCCGGACCGGGTGTGCCGACCCGGAATCGGATAAGTGAGGATGTGCACATGAAGCCGGTGATTCTCGACGTCGACACGGGTCTCGACGACGCCTGCGCGCTGCTGCTCGCCGCCCAGCACCCGGAGCTCGACCTCAAGGCCGTCACGTGCGCCGGGGGCAACGTCGGGCTGGACGATGTGGTGATCAACACGCTCACCGTCCTGGACGCCGCCGGCCGGACGGACGTGCCGGTGGCCGCCGGCGCAGCCGCGCCGCTGATCCAGGCCGTCCGGCCGGCGCCGCACATTCACGGCGTGGACGGGCTCGGCGATCTCGACTGGCCACGGTCGGCGCGTACGACCGATCCGCGCCATGCCGTCGAGCTGCTCCGGGACGTACTGCGTGCGGCTGCGGCGAGTGGTGAGCTGATCACGCTCATCCCGTTGGCACCGTTGACGAACATCGCATTGCTGCTGCGTACGTACCCGGACGCGGCCGCCGGTTTGCGGGAGATCGTGTTCATGGGCGGTGCGGCCGGAATCGGGAACGTGACCGCGGCCGCCGAGTTCAACACCTGGGCGGACCCGGAGGCGGCCGCGATCGTGCTGGCGGCCGCGGGCGAGCTCGGCGTGCCGACGACGATGTACGGGCTCGATGTGTTCTACGACGTCGTCGTGACGCTCGAGCAGGCGCGTACGTTGGGCGGGTCGCAATCCGCCGACCTGGCGCGGGCCCTGATCGAGAAGCGGAGCGCGCTGTACCAAGCTGATGGGGCGACGATCGGTGATGGCGGGGCGATCTGCGCGGTGATCGATCCGACGGGGCTGGAGACGCGGGCGTACCCCGTGCGAGTTGAGCTGGCCGGGAGCTGGTCGCGGGGACGGACGATCGTCGACACGCGGGACAGGTCGGCGGATCGGACCAGCGACCCCCAGGGACAGGCCGCGACGACCGTGCAGGTCGCGACCGCGGTGGATGGCAACCGGTACGCCGACCTGTGGCTGAGCACAGTCGGCCGACAACACGCCTGACTCACCGTGACCACCCTGCCGTGACCCCCGGCCCCACCCCCGCACGCCCGCCGGCGTGACTGGTGGGTCAGCCGCCGCTCGTTCGGCAGGGCGGGCGGACTGGCTGGCGGTGGGCCGCTGTCTCGCTGGGGGTTCTCCACTCGTGTTGTGGGTTCTCCACCGGTGTGCGGGTGGAGAACCCACAAGAGCGGTGGATATCCACTCGTGTTGGGTGCCGGCGGAAGAGCCCGCCACCACGACCGCCGTGCACCCGCCACCCGACGCGCTTTGGGAAGCCCGCACCCACGGTGGGTTGTCTCTTCACGCGCTGCACCCTCCAAACCCACCCTCCAAACCCGGTTTGAGGAGCCACCGGCGGGTACGCGGGGTGGGGTTGGAGGGTGGGACAGGCAGGAGGTAGTGCAGGCGGACAGCCGCGGCAAGCACCCAGTGCGGCGCGGCGTACGCCGGTGCACTTCGGACGTTCACCTTCCAAATGGTTCGTTCCCTGCCCGCATGCCGGGGGTTGACGGACAACCGCGGAGGTTCACCCCTCAAATGGCAGTCAGCGCGCACGCGCGGCTCGAGAGGTGTACGGGCCGCGGGTCGGTACCGTCGGCGGTCGTGGATGCGGTGGGTCAGAATGAGTCGGTGACTGGATTTCGGCCGGAGTATCCGGTGCGGACCGAGCGGTTGGAGTTGCGGCCGCATCGGATGGATGACCTGGATGATCTGTTCGCGTTCCACTCGCGGCCGGAGGTGGTGCGGTACACGCCGTGGCCGGTGCGGGATCGGGAACAGACCCGGGTCGCGCTGGAGAAGAAGCTCTCCCAGGGCGAGCTGACGGAGCCGGGCCAGTGGCTCGTACTCGCGATCGAACTACGCGAGACCGGCACGGTGATCGGCGAGGTACTGCCGAAGTGGGCGAGTGCGGCCGATCGTCAGGGTGAGATCGGGTTCGCGCTGCATTCGGCGTACCAGGGCAAGGGGCTGGCAGCGGAGGCGGCTCGCGAGATGCTGCGGCTGGGCTTCGAAGAGCTCGGTCTGCACCGGATCGTCGCAGTTCTGGACGACCGTAACACCGCATCAGCACAACTCCTCGAACGCCTGGGCATGCGCCGAGAGGCACACCACCTACACGCCTCGGTGTTCAAAGGCGAGTGGGCCAACGAGTACGTGTACGCGCTACTGGACAACGAATGGCGCACTCCACGACCCTGACCAAACACGGCACCTTCCGGCCGGCCCTGAGGCTGTGCCGCGGTTGGGTGATGCGTGGTGTGGTTAGCCTGCTACTGGGATTTGGAGGGTTTGGCCGGGGGTGATGTCGGCCGGGGTGTGGAGGTTGTTGAGGTTGGCGATCTTCTCGACGACGGCGGTCGGGTCCTGCCCGGGGTTGGTGTCCTGGGCGATCGACCACAGGCTCTGACCGGGCGCGACCTGGACCGGGACGGTGTGGGTGAACCGCGGACCGGGCTCGAGCACGCCGCTCACGCGCAGACCGAGCACGACGATCGCCGCTCCGAACACCAGCACGGAGAGCGTCGTCACCAGCATCCGCCCGCGCCGCGTCAGCCGCAGCGCCACCGGCTCGCCATCGGTCACCTCGCGGGCGGACGGTGTGACATGCCGCAACCCGCTCGGCTCCGTCGCACCCCGCAATCCGCTCGGCTCCGTCGTACGCCGCAATTCGTTCGGTGCCGTCGCGCCGTGCTGGTGCGCCGTACGCCCGAGCGCCTCTCCCGAGCAACCCCGCACCGGCATCGGCTCGGTAGTCGCGCCCTGAATCCGCCGGCGGACCGGAGCAACTCGCGAAGGGACCGATTCCGCCGACCGGCGCGCCGCCGGTTCGGAAGCACTTTCTGCCGAGCGGCGGGTGGCCGGTGTGGGGACGATGCTGAGCAGTCGGCGCACGGGTGAGTGGGCAGCCGCTGCCGGCGGCTGCTGTTTGCGGTGCGGGGTGAGTGCGTCGGCCGTGAGAGCTGGTGTGCTCATCGGTTCCTCCAGACCTCGGTCAGTCCACGTCCTGCGGTGTTGGTTCCTGTCTACCGGCCGCCGCCGACAGTTTTCGGCGGGTGACGCGTTCGACCGGTCCGAACACTTGTTCGATCGAACGTCTGTACGAATGATTAACCGGCAGCCGCCCGTCGCGCAACCATCTCCAACCACGACACGCGGGAGAAATTCCCTGCCGCGTCAGCACCCCGCGTACGCCCTATAACCCGACACACGAACAAACGTGCGAACCGACACGCCTTCGAACAGATGTTTGAAGAATCTCAGAATTCGGTCTACGGTCATCACAGTCAGCAAGCTTCGGCCGGTGCGGTGATCGCCGGCCCGCACCCGAGGAGCACCAGCGATGGCCAGGACGCCGAGCGGTTCCAGCAAGGACGAGCGCACAGGCGTGGAGAAGGCAGCGGACAAGGCTCCCGACAAGGCCAAGGCCGCGGACCGGACCGTCAGCGAACTGCCTGACGGGCCGGCCGACGCGACCGGGCTGACGCCGCGGCAGCGCCGGGTGCTGGACGTGATCCGGGACTCGGTGGACAGCCGGGGCTACCCGCCGTCGATGCGGGAGATCGGTGAGCGGGTCGGCCTGACCAGCTCCTCCTCGGTGTCGCACCAGCTCCGCGTGCTGGAGCAGAAGGGCCTGCTCCGCCGCGACCCGAACCGGCCACGGGCGATCGAGGTGCGCTACCCGGGCGAGGTGGACGCCGCGGCCCGGCGGTCCGCGCTCGGCCCGGTCCGGCAGACGTCGTACGACGAGACCGGGGCCGGCGACGCGCACCCAGATGCGGCGTACGTGCCGGTCGTCGGCCGGATCGCCGCCGGTGGACCGATCCTCGCCGAGCAGGAGATCGAGGAGGTCTTCCCGTTGCCGAAGGCAATGGTCGGCGAGGGCACGCTGTTCATGCTCCGGGTCAAGGGTGAGTCGATGATCGAGGCGGCCATCTGCGACGGCGACTGGGTGGTCGTCCGGCAGCAGCCGACCGCGGAGAACGGCGACATCGTGGCCGCGATGATCGACGGCGAGGCGACCGTGAAGACGTTCAAGAAGACCAAGACGGAGATCCTGCTGCTGCCGCACAACCCGGCTTTCGAGGCGATCGACGGCACCGACGCGACCATTCTCGGAAAGGTCGTTACAGTTCTGCGTCGCGTCTGACATGGGAGACGGCCTGCGAAGTCCGGCGGGTCATGTCAGCATTGAGTCATGACGACTGTCTATGACTTCAGCGCGGCGCGGATCGAAGGCAATGAACAGTCTCTTGCCGATTTCCGCGACCAGGTGCTCCTGGTGGTGAACACGGCGTCGCAGTGTGCCCAAACCCCGCAGTACACGGGGCTGCAGAAGCTCTACAAGACCTACCGTCGGCAGGGCTTCTCCGTGCTCGGGTTTCCCTGCGACCAGTTCGGCCACCAGGAGCCCGGTGACGAGAACGAGATCGCGAACTTCTGCTCGACGATCTACCACGTCACGTTCCCGATGTTCGCCAAGATCGAGGTGAACGGTTCGAGGACGATTCCCTTGTACAACTGGCTGAAACGCGAGCAGGGCGGCCTGCTCGGCGGCCGGATCAAGTGGAACTTCACCAAGTTCCTGCTCGGCCGGGACGGCGCGGTGATCGCCCGGTACGCGCCGACCGCGACGCCGGAGAAGCTGGCCGAGAAGGTCGAGGCCGCACTGGCGGTGCCGGCACCGTCGCGGGAAACGAACGACTGACCCAAGCCGCGGTTTCGGGGCCGTACGCAACTGTTGTTGGGCGCAATTCTGCGACAACTGAACAGAAAGCGTCGCAGCGACGCAGTGCATTCACCGCATTTCGAACACTTCTGCCGATGATCTGCATGTCGCAAATACCGGCAATTGCAGCTTTCCGGGCAGGTTGCGGCCCGGCGAAACGCTCGGCGGTGACCGGGTCCAACCTCCGGCTCAGGACATCAGGACCGATTCCGGGTCGATGTCGAGGCGTAAACCGCGCCAGACCGGATGCCGGAGCCGTCCGTCACCGCCCCAGCCCGAGTAGGTCACCTCGGCCACCAGCACCGGGTCCAGCCAGTGCGCCCGCCGCTGGTCGGTGGCCGGGATACTCGCCGGATCGAACCCCGGGCGGTCGATCTCCAGGCCGGCCAGCTCGGCGCTGAGCATTTCCAGGGTGGCAAAGTCGAGGCCCGATCCGACCTTGCCGATCAGGACCAGGTCGCCGCCCGGCTCGGCATACGCCCCGCAGTAGAACGAGCCGATCCGGCCTTCCCGGTTCCCCTCCCCCGGGTGCCAGCCGAGTAGCACGACATCGCGGGTCAGCACCGGCTTGACCTTGATCCAGTCCGAGCTGCGCCGGCCCGGCAGGTACCTGGATTTTCGGCGTTTCGCCACCACGCCTTCGAGTCCTTGCGCCGCGGACAGGTCGAGCGCCTCGTCGCCGTCCTGGAACGCCGCCGGGATCTCCCAGAACGGGTCGCCGAGGTCGAGTGACTCGAGCAGCCCGCGCCGGTCGTCATACGTTGCCTCAAGCAACCATTTGCCGTCGAACCGGAGCAGGTCGAAGAGTCGTACCGAAACCGGCACCTCGGTGATCAGGTGCCGCAGCTGGCGCGGGTCGCGGACGTGCATCCGCCGCTGCAGCAGGCCGAACGACGGCGCGCCGTGTTCGTCCAGGGTGACGATCTCGCCGTCCAGCACCGCCGGGAGCCGCAGGCCGGGCGCCTCGGCCAGGCCGATCAGCTCGGGGTACCCGCCGGACACGTCGTGGCTGTTCCGCGACCACAACCGGCAGACGCCGTCGTCGACCTCGGCGATCACCCGGATGCCGTCCCACTTCATCTCGTACGACCAGCCCGCGCCCGCAGGCAGCTCGCCCAGCGCCGCCATCATCGGCAGCACCGGCGGACCGGCCACCGCGCTCATGTGGACTGCAACCGTTTCAACGCGCCGAGCACTTTCTCACGATCGGCCGTCGGCCACATCGGAGGCAAGGAGGCGCGCAGGAACGCACCGTACCGCTGGGTGACGATGCGGGGGTCGAGGATCGCGACCACGCCACGGTCCGAGCTGCGGCGGATCAGCCGGCCGGTACCCTGCGCGAGCAGCAGCCCGGCGTGGGTCGCCGCGACCGACATGAAGCCGTTGCCGCCCGCCTCGTCGACCGCGCGCTGGCGGGCGGCCATCAGTGGCTCGTCCGGGCGCGGGAACGGAATCCGGTCGATGATCACCAGGTTGCAGGTCGAGCCGGGCACGTCGATGCCCTGCCACAGCGACAACGTCCCGAACAGGGACGTCTCCGGGTCGTCGACGAACTCGCGGGCCAGCTCACCGAGCTGCGCGTCGCCCTGACAGAGCACCTTCAGGTCGGTCCCCTCGCGAACCGCCGCGGTCGCCGCCTCCGCCGCCCGGCGGGACGAGAACAGGCCGAGCGTACGTCCGCCGGCCGCGGTGATCAGGTCGATGATCTCCTCGAACTGCTTCTTGCCGAGACCGTCACGGTGCGGCGGCGGCAGGTGCTTGGCGACGTAGAGGATCGCCTGCTTCTCGTACTCGAACGGGGAACCGACGTCCAGACCGCGCCACGGCAGCGGCCCCTTCTCGGCGTCCGGGTCGAGCTCGGGCATCTCATCGTCGTCGTCGAGCTTGTCGGCGGGCCGGAGGCCGACCTGCCGGGCGATCGCGTCGAAGTCGCCGCCGAGCGTCAGGGTCGCGGAGGTGAGCACGGCCGTCCGGTCCCGGAGCACGAGCTCGCGGAGCAGGCCGGCCACGGTCAGCGGCGCGATCCGGAGCTCGCGGCCGAACCGGTCGCGGTCGATCATCCAGACCACGTCGGCGTCGCTCAGCGCGGCGACCCGCTCGGCGACGTCGAAGATCTCCTTGACCGCGCCCTTCGACTGCCGCTTGGCGCCGTCCGGGTCGTCGTCCTTGTCGTCGGACTTCTTGTTCAGGTCGGAGTACAGCCCGCGGGCCGCGTCCCGGATCAGGCCGGCTGCCTCCAGGACCGGGGCGTTGGACGGCTCGATCCGGCCCTCGCGGGTGCCGTCGAGGGCAGCACGCAACGCGTCGGACGCGTCGATCAGGTCGTCGGCCTTGTCGTCGTCGACGAACCGGCGGGCCCGCTTGGCGGCGCGCTCGACCATCTGCGGCGAGAGCTCGTCGCCGGCCGCGCCGGTGACCCGGGCGGGCAGCTCGTGCGCCTCGTCGACGATGACCACATCGTGCTCGGGCAGGACCGTACGGTTCTCGAAGGCGTCGATCGAGAGCAGCGCGTGGTTGGTGATGACGATGTCGGCCTTCCGGGCGTGCTCCTTGGCCTTCTCGGCGAAACACTCCTCCCCGTACGGGCACTTCTGCGCGCCGAGACACTCGCGCGCGGCGATCGCGATCTGCTGCCACGCCTGGTACTGGTGCGAGGGCGCGTGGTCGCGGTCACCGGCCGCGCCGTCGGCGAGCTGCTGCTCGGCCCACTCGCGGAGCTCGACCACCTGCCGGCCGACCTCACCCGCGGGCGGTACGTCGACCAGCATGCCGTCCTCGTCCGGCGCGCCCTCCCGAATCCGGTGCAGGCAGGCGTAGTTGTTCCGGCCCTTCTGGATCGCGTACTTCGGCCGGCGTGGCAGCAGCTTCTCGGTCGCGTCGAGCAGCGCCGGTACGTCGCGGTCGACGAGCTGGGACTGCAGTGCGAGCGTCGCGGTGGAGACGACGACCCGGCGGTCCTCGATCGCGTGCATCAGCGCTGGCACCAGGTACCCGAGGGATTTACCGGTACCGGTGCCGGCCTGGACCAGGAGATGCGAACCGTCGTGCATCGCGGTGTCCACGGCTTGCGCCATCTCCACCTGCCCCGGCCGTGTCTGTCCCGCGATCCCGGCCACGGCCGCTTCCAGCAGCTCCCGCACATCAACACCCACCGCCACACCCTAGCCCGCGCGACGGACAGATTTCCGGTCCGGCGGGCGAGGGTGTGGACAACTCGATGTGCTAGACGACGGCGCCCCGATCCGGCTGGGCGTCGCGGTCGACCTGGGCGCGCTTCGGGCGTGGCGGCGGTGCCGGGAAACGGCGTTCCAGCTCGAGCAGCAGTGGCGCGGCCGTCAGGTTCGACGAGTAGGTGCCGACGATGATGCCGAGCAGCAGCGCGAGCGCGAAGTCGGACAGCGAGTCGCCGCCCAGGAACAGCAGCGCGCTGAGGATGAACAGCGTCGAGATACCGGTGTTGATCGTCCGTGGCAGTACGTTCACGATCGCGGTGTCGATGATCTTGCCGAGCCCGTCGGTGGCACGGGCGTTGCGGGTCTCGCGAATCCGGTCGAAAACGACGACCGAGTCGTTCACCGTGTAACCGATGATGGTCAGGATCGCGGCCAGGAAGATGCCGTCGATCGGTTTCCCGGTCCACGCGAACACACCGACCACGACCGCCACGTTCTGCAGTAGTGCCAGCACCGCGCCGGCGCCGAACGTCCACCGGAAGCGCGCGGCCAAGTACGCCAATTGGGCCAGCAATGCGATTCCGAGCGCGATCAGGCCCTTGTTCCGTAGCTCTTCACCGAGCGACGGGCCGATACTCTCGTTCCGCAGTACGTCCGTGTCGCCGCCGATCCGGGACAACGATTCGCGGATCTTCTCCGCCTCGTCGTCGCTGATCGTCCCGGTCCGGACGGTGATGTCATCCGTGCCGGACGCCTGCACGACCGCGGTCGGGTACCCGGCCTCGGCGACCGCCGCGCGGGCCTGGTCCGGCGTGATCGACTGCGCCGTACTCACCTCGAGCAGCCGGCCGCCGGTGAACTCGATCCCGAGGTTCAGGCCGCGTACGGCGACGCCCGCGACGCTGACGATGATCGCGACCGCGGTGATCACCAGCCAGCGCCGGCTGTGCTTCATCAACGCCGGCTGCCGCGACTCCAGCCAGACCCGGACCCGCCCGTGACCGGCGATCCCGCTCAGCTTCGGGCGTCGCAGGACGAAACCACGCGACACCGCGAACTCCGCCAGCACCCGGGTCACGACCAGCGCGGACAGCATCGACGCCAGTACGCCGATCGACAGCGTGACGCCGAAGCCACGCACCGGGCCGGCCGCCAGGAAGAACAGCAGGCCGGCGGCCAGGATCGTGGTGATGTTCGAGTCGGCGATCGCCGACAGCGCGTTCTGGAAGCCGCTGCGCAGCGATCGGCGCAGTCCGTCCGTACGCCCGGCGATGTAATCCTCGCGGGCACGCTCGAAGACAAGGACGTTCGCGTCCACCGCCATCCCGATCGCCAGCACGAAGCCGGCCAGGCCAGGCAAGGTGAGGGTCGCTCCCAGCACGGTCAGCGCGGCGTACGACATCGCGGCGTACCCGATCAGGCCGAGTACCGCCATCAGGCCGACCAGGCGGTAGACCATGATGATGAACAGCGCGGTCAGCGCGAGACCGATGATCGCGGCCATTGCACTCGCCTGGATCGCGTCCTGGCCGAGCGACGGGCCGACCGTACGCTGATCGATCACCTCGACCGGCACCGGCAGCGCGCCACCCGAGATCAGCGCGGCCAGATCCTTCGCGCCCGCCTCGTCGAACGATCCGGAAATCGTCGTCGAACCACCGGCGATACCGATGTTGCAGAGCTGGTTGCCACCGTTCGGATCGACCTGCGGAGAGCTGATCACCTCGTTGTCGAGCACGATCGCGATCAGGCGTTGCGGCGTACCGACCGGCTGACAGGCCGCCTTGCCGGTGATGTTCGCCCAGATCTTGCCGCCGTCGCCCTTGAACTTCATGTCCACGAACCAGCCCTGCGCGACCTGCTGCGGGTCGAGCAGGCCGTCGGCACCACTGACCAGCTCACCGGTCATCGCGGGCTTCGCCAGCCGCAGGAGGCCCTGACCACTCTCCGGGGGAAGGTACGTCTCCCCCGCCGCGGGCTTGGCCGGCTTGGTCGCGACCTGGTCCAGCACCTCGTGGAACGTCAGCTGCGCGGTCTTGCCGATCACCTTCGCGGCCTCACGCGGGTCCTGCACGCCCGGCAACTCGACGATGATCCGGTTCTCACCCTGCCGGGTGACGTTCGGCTCGCTCACCCCGAGCGCGTCGATGCGCCGGTGCAGCACCTGGGTCGCCTTGTCGGTGGTCTCCTTGGTCGCCTTCACCGTCGGCGAATCCTTCGCCTCCAAGACGATCTGCGTCCCCCCACGCAGGTCGAGGCCGAGTTGGGGTTTCGCGGTCAACGTGACGTACGTCGACGCCGCGAGCACCAGGAGCGCGAGCAGAGCACGGACAAGGGACGACCGGTTCACCGAAGATCCTCCGGAGGTGGGCACCCAGCGTACGGGTGTCATGACAGAGAGCATCCACAGACTTGTGGAACGCACAGTGTACGGAAGCCATTCAACTCATAGTTATTGAACCATGGTACAAATAGTACTTACGTTCAATTAGTTGGGATGTGGTGCGGATGGGACCGGCGGCGCGTGCGGGGTGGCGGGAGTGGCTGGGGCTTGCGCTGCTGGCGCTGCCGACGATGTTGCTGGGGCTTGATGTGACGGCTCTCTACCTCGTGGCGCCGAACCTGGCCACGGATCTGAATCCGAGCGCGACCGAGACGCTGTGGATCATGGATGCGTACGGCTTCTTCATCGCGGGCTTTCTGATCACGATGGGGACCCTGGGCGACCGGATCGGCCGGCGCCGGTTGCTGATGATCGGGGTGGCAGCCTTCGGCGCGGCGTCGGTCTTCGCGGCCTTTGCCACCAGCGCCGTCCTGCTGATCGTGGCGCGAGCTTTGCTCGGCGTGGCCGGCGCGACGCTGATGCCCTCGACGCTGTCACTGGTCAGCAACATGTTCACCAACGTTCGTCAGCGAGCGCTGGCAATCGGCGTCTGGGCAACGATGTTCGCCCTGGGGATGGCCGCCGGCCCAGTCGTGGGTGGAGCCTTGGTCGCCGGCTTCTGGTGGGGTGCGGTTTTCCTCATCGCCGTGCCGGTTGCCGCGTTGGTACTGGCTGGTGCGCCGGCGCTGCTGCCGGAGTACCGGGCACCCGCCGGTCCGCTCGACCTGCCGAGTGCCGTGCTGTCCCTCGCCGCGATGCTGCCGATTGTTTACGCGGTCAAGCATGCGGCTGCCCACGGCATCGACCTCCAGGCATCGGCCGCCGTCCTGGTCGGTGGCACCGCGGCAGTCGCATTCGTCCGTCGTCAGCTGCGCCTGAGCGAACCGTTGCTGGACGTCAGACTCTTCACCAGCCGCACCTTCGCCGCGGCTCTGTCCGTCTTGCTGATCGGCCTGGCGGGGTTCGGCGGGGTGATGTTCCTGGTCACCCAGTACCTGCAGCTCGTCCAGGACCTCTCGCCGACGACGGCCGGAATGTGGATGGGTCCGCCCGCGCTGGCCATGCTCATCGGGGCGATCGGAGCCCCACTGCTGGCCGGTCGCATCGGGCCTGGCGTCGTCATGTCGGCCGCCTTGGCACTGTCGCTGTCCGGGTACGTGCTGCTTGCCCTCGCAGGGATCGAGAGCAGACTGAGTGTGGTCGGTGGATTCGCCTTCGTCTACCTCGGACTCGGCGTCATCGCCGCACTCGGTACTGACATCGTCGTCGGAGCAGCACCAGCAGAGAAGTCCGGATCCGCGGCGGCACTCTCCGAGACCGTTCAAGAACTTGGAATCGCGGCAGGGGTTGCGCTCCTGGGCAGCCTCACCACGGCCATCTACCGAAGCGAGACTGAGGCCCCGGCCGGGCTGTCACCAACCGCTGCCGATACCTACGGCGGCAGTCTTGCCGGAGCTTCGTCCCTCGCGCGCCAGTTGCCGTCATCGGCGCTCGACCAGGCACGCGCCGCGTTCACCAGCGGACTCAACACCGCCGCCGTGGTCGCCGGCCTTGCCGTACTAGCTGCCGCGCTGGCCTGCTTTGCGACACTGCGACACCTCCGGCCGCTCGACGACGCCGACCACGGCACCGAGCCGGTAGCCTCGACGAACACGAACGGCGACCACCGGTCGTCCGCCGCGGACCCAAGTAATCCAGCGACGCACTGACGAGCAGGACAGATGACGGCCGAACACGACACTGGCGATGGGCGCAGACTGCGCGGCCAACGTCGCCGGGCCCAGATTATCGAGGCGACGCTCGCGATCGTCCGCCGCGACGGAGCCACCGGGGTCACCCACCGTACCGTCGCCAAGGAAGCTGGGATCACCACCAGTCTGACCCTGTACTACTTCGCGACCCTGGACGACCTGCTGGTCTCCGCTCTGACCACCGTCACGGACGAGTACACCCGCCGCATCCGCCAACTCATCGAGTCCGGCGATGAGCCAATCGACGGTCTCGCCCACCTGATCGCGGAGTCCGCCGGCCCGGGCCGGGAGCGCGCGCTCGCCGAACGTGAACTGTCCACCTTGGCAGCCCGCCGACCCGCTCTCCGCCCGGTAGCCCGGCGCTGGCGCGAAAATGTCGCGGAACTTGCTCGGACCCAGACCGACGACCCCGACGCGATCGAAACCATCGTCGCGCTCTCCGACGGCCTCTGCACGGCCATCCTGCTCAACGAGGAGGAAGCCAACCCGGACCGCATCCGCACAGTCCTCAGCAAGGCACTACGTCGAACCAGCCAATAGAACCGACGGGTGTGCCTCTTCCGGCTCCAGCCGAAGGCTTCTGGGCCACCACCGGGCAGCCCGGCACTCGCCAGACCTCCCAGCTGTCATGCCAAGTTGCTGCGCTTCGAGGTTGGCCTGGGATTGTCGACCGCTGGACCCACGACCTGCCTGCTGGTCAGGCGGGGTCCGTGAACGTGATCGGCTTTCCGGTGGTCTTGGCGTAGGCGATTTCCTTGCTGGTGGACTCGCCGATGTATCCGCCTGGGTTGACGATCAGGATGCGGGTCGGCCAGGTCGATCTTGCGGAGGTGGAGGGCGGCCAGTGCCGTTTTCTGTTCTGGGGTGATCAGCTCCTGTGCGTCATGAACCGGACAGAGCCGCAGATGCAGACGATCTCGGGGCGGTCGGGCACGGGTCAGTCCTTCGGGTCGAACGGGAAACTGTCAGCAAGCGTACGAAACACCAGCGCCCGCACGTGAGGCCGCCGCTCGGCCTAGGAGCGGGTCGGCTTGCCCGCCGCACTTGAGGAGGTGAACGTGACCTCGGGGTATTGCCGTGATGGGTGGTTCAGCAAGGGTTGGGGTTTGCCGCGCAAGGTCAGGTCGAAGAAGCCGCGGACGTACGCGCGGGTGATGTCGACCGAGCGCGTGCCAGGAAGCCGGCTCCCAAGGTCCACGTTGATTTGCTGGGTGACGACGTCGTAGTCGGTGAAGGATGCGTGGACCGCGCCGGTTACCGCGAGGCGTCGTTTCCAGCCGGTCAGGTGTTGCCAGTTGCGGTCCCAGGAGGCGTCGGGCGCGTTCTGGCCGAACATCAGGAACGGGCGCGACAGGCCGCTCGCCGGCAGGTCCTTGAACATGGTCCCGTCCAGGTTGATCCCAGCCCGTACGCGCGGATCCGTCAGCATCGTCTCGCCGACGCTCGCGCCACCGATCGACATCCCCGCCATCGCGATCCTGGACCGATCGATCAACCCCGGCCCGATGAAGGACCACCCGGTTCGGTCAGTTCGGGCCGTTTGGTTCGGGCGTGGTCCGGTCAGCTTGTCGAGTACGAAGGAGATGTCGCGGGCGCGGCCGTTGATGACGGTTGGCTCGAAGTTTGGCCTGTCCATGAAATCGCAGGCAGTACATCCGATGACCCGCCCGTCCGGGAAGGTCATCCCCGCGTTCTCGTACGCATGGTCGACCGCGGCCACCACGTACCCCCAGCTCGCGAGGTCCTCGGCCAGGGCGGTCAGCGAACTGCGCGGCCAGGTGAACCCAGGCGACAACACCACCAGCGGAAGATGCCGTCCGGCTGGGCGAGCATCGGCGTACGCGTGGGTGCGCGTCTTACTCAAAATGTCCAACGGGACGGTGGTGATCCCCGCGCTGGTGAGTAGTAGCTCTGACTCCTTGGCCGTCATGTACGGCGCGGGGTGCGCGCCCGGCGACCGAGCTGGATACCAGAGCGAAACCATCAGCTCCCGCGCCCGCGCCGATGGAACCCACGGGTCCCGGCGAGACGTGTCCTTCAAATACAGCGACGTGGTGCCGACCAGGTGTGGTCCGGTCGGAGCCGGCAGGGACGGCGTGACGCGCGGCGCCGCTGAACTGCTGGAGACGGCGGTCGTACTGGAGAGCAGCACGGCGGCGGCGACCAATACGCACCGGAGCACGAATGCCCTTCTGTACCAAGAGAATCGAGATTCCATGACCCCGACCCTGTCATCGATCGCCGGCGCCCAACACCGACCGAAAGACCTGTTCGCACCAGTACTTTCGAGCGGTAGGTGACTGCCTGACGCGAGCACGCCTGGTTCACGAGTTGCAGAATTCTTCAATTCACTACATCATCAAGCTGACCGTGGATGTCGAGGGCAGGAGCGCTGGTGGAGACGAGTGAGTTCGCGGCGGACCTGCGGCGGCGGGTCCGGGAGGCGAGGCTGGCGCTGGACGTGGCGAGTGCCGAGGGCGACTTCTACGCGGTAGACATCCGCACCGGCGAACTCGACAGCCTGCTGCGGATCGCCATGGAGCACAACATCACGCTCAACCCGAACGAAGCGCTCGTCACGGGCGAGGCGCTCGTCACGGGTGGCTCCGGCGGCTCCGGTGATGATGTCGTGGGGCCGGGTGGTGAGCGGTGACCGCGCCGGTGCCGTTGTACCAGGCGAAGGCGGAGTTCTTTCGGCTGCTAGGTCATCCGGTCCGGATCCGCGTACTCGAGCTGCTCCAGGACGGCCCGCGACCCGTACGCGACCTGCTCGCCGAGATCGGTATCGAGCCGTCCAGTCTGTCCCAGCAGTTGGCGGTCTTGCGCAGGTACGGCATCGTGACGTCGCGGCGTGAGGGTTCAACCGTGGTGTACGAACTCGCCGGCGGCGACGTCGCCGAACTGCTGCGGATCGCGCGCCGCATCCTGACCGAACTGCTCACAGGCCAAAGCGAACTACTCGCCGAACTACGCGACGCCGAGTCGGCCGGTCGGTGAGTGCCGGGTTCGGGGTCTGGCAGCGGACGCGGTCGCTGCTTCCCGCGCGCACCGATCTGGCCGCGATGTCGCGGCAGCCCCGCCGTGACCTGGTCGCCGGGCTCACCGTGGCGATCGTCGCGCTTCCGCTCGCACTCGGATTCGGCATCTCGTCCGGACTCGGCGCGGCTGCCGGGCTCACCACCGCCGTGGTGGCCGGCGCGCTCGCGGCGTTCTTCGGCGGCTCCGGCCTGCAGGTGTCCGGACCGACCGGCGCGATGACCGTCGTCCTGGTACCGATCATGCACGCGCACGGCGCCGCCGGCGTGCTCGCGGTCGGGCTGATGGCCGGCCTGATCCTGATCGGTCTGGCGTACGCGCGCGCCGGCCGCTACATGGCGTACGTGCCCGCGTCGGTGGTCGAGGGGTTCACGCTCGGCATCGCCTGCGTCATCGGCTTGCAGCAACTACCCGCGGCGCTCGGCGTCGCGACACCGCACGGCGACCAGATCATCGTCGTCGCGGCCCGTTCGATCGCCAGTTTCGCCGCGAACCCCAACTGGACCGCGGTCGCGATCGCCGGCATCGTCGCGCTGACCATCCTGGCCGGCGCCCGCATCCGGCCGGTCGTGCCCTTCTCGATCCTCGCGGTCGCGGCCGCGGCCGTGATCGTCGAACTCGCCGGCCTGAACGTCGCCCGGATCGGAACGCTGCCCACCGGCCTCGCGGCGCCCTCCTTGTCGTTCATCGACCCCGCCGCGCTCGGCTCCTTGGCCGGTGCGGCGCTGGCGGTCGCGGCGCTCGCCGCGCTCGAGTCGCTGCTGTCGGCAGCCGTTGCCGACGGCATGGGAGTCAACCACCGCCACGACCCGGACCGCGAACTGTTCGGCCAAGGCCTCGCCAACCTCATCACCCCGCTGTTCGGAGGCGTTCCTGCTACTGGCGCGATCGCCCGGACCGCGGTCAACGTACGCTCCGGAGCCGGATCGCGTCTTGCCGCACTGGTTCACGCTGCTCTCCTCGCCGCGATCATCTACACGGCGGCACCGCTGGTCGGGAAGATCCCGCTCGCGGCACTGGCCGGGGTCCTGCTCGCCACTTCGGTACGGATGGTCGAGGTCGGCTCCATCCGCGCCATGACCCGCGCCACCCGATCAGACGCGATCGTCCTCATCCTCACTGCCGCCGCGACCCTCGCGCTCGACCTGGTCAAGGCCGTACTCCTCGGTCTCGTCGTCGCCGGCGCGCTCGCACTCCGAGCCGTCGCCAGAGCCGCCCGCATCCGGCAGATGCCGCTGCACCCAGACCTGCCCGGCGACCACACGGCCGAAGAACGCGCACTCCTGGACCAGCACATCGTGGCGTACCGGATCGACGGGCCACTCCTGTTCGCGGCACACCGTTTCCTGCTGGAACTGTCCGAGGTCGCGCACGTCTCGATCGTCATCCTGCGCATGTCAGCCGTCAGCGCGATCGACGCCAGCGGCGCCCTCGTACTCAAAGACGCCATCGAGAAACTCCAGCACCGCGGCATCACCGTCTTCATGTCCGGCATCCGCCCCGGCCACCACCGCACCCTCGACGCCCTGGACGTCACCAACAACCTCCGCCACGCCGGCCACGTCTTCACCACCACCCCGGAAGCCATCAACGCCGCCCGATCCCACCTACACCAGGCCGGCGTCCTCCGACCCACTGGGCCCGTCACCACCGACAAGACCCCACCAGCGGCGTAGCTCCCCCTGCCGCGGCCTGCCATCAATCGCTCCAGCCATTGATGGGTGGGGCACTTTGAGAAGCCACCGTTTGCTTGGACGGCCGGCTGATGCGCGGTGGCTTCCCAAAGTGAGCCCGGCCGGTTCGCAAGTCTCGGAACCGATCGTTGAGATCCGGTCAGCGGCTACCGTCTGCGGATGGACATTGACTGGAACGCCGAGGTGGTCGACCAGATCGAGTCGCACTGGCGGCATCAACTCAGGCCCCGTTTGGATGGGCTGACCGACGACGAGTACTTCTGGCAGCCGGTCCCCGACTGCTGGACACTCAGCCGACGAGGTCAAAGCTCTGCGCCGATCTCCTTCGGGGCCGGCGATTTCACCATGGACTACGGTGAGCCGCCTTACGAGCAGGAGCCTGTGACGACAATCGCCTGGCGGCTGGCGCATCTGATCGGCGAGTTCGCATCGGCCAACAGCAAGCGTTTCGGCCGCGAGGCCACCAGTGTGGCGACATTCTGTTACGCGGGCACCGCCCGGGAGGCGCTGCAGCAGCTTGATGACGAGTACGCGACCTGGGTCAACGGTGTGCGCAGCCTCGGCACGGCAGGACTCGCACAGCCTCAAGGCGAGCCACCCGCCTTCGCCCACGCGCCGATGGCCAGAAAGATGCTGTATTCGAACGTCGAGATCATTCACCATGGCGCGGAGATTTGCCTGCTCCGCGACCTCTACTTGCGGAACGGGTATGGCAAGTCACAAACATAGGGCCACAGGGCGGCCCGGAGGTCCCATCCACACTCGGAGACTACGCAGACTCTGGGCTTGACTGGGGCAGTAAAGACATCCACCCGCGTTGGGGTTCGATCGGGATCGCTGCAGACGTCGCGGACAGTGTCGTCGACCGCGTGATAGCACGAGCCGTAGGCGGCAGCCCACGGCGAGAGCCGAAATGTCCGGCGTGGGTTAGTCGGGGGTGTCTAGGCCGTTTTGGATTGCGTAGCGGACCAGTTCGGCTCGGTTGTGGAGTTGGAGTTTTCGGAGGGTGTTTTGGACGTGGTTTTCTACCGTGCGGTGGGACAGGACCAGGCGGGTGGCTATTTGTTTGGCGGTGAGGCCGCGGGCTACCAGGCGGAGGACTTCGGTTTCGCGGGTGGTCAGGTGTGGGACTTCGGGGCCGGGGCCGAGGCGGTGGTACTCACCGAGGAGGAGGCCGGCGAGGCCGGGGGTGAAGACGGCGTCGCCTTCGGCTGTGCGGCGGACGGCGTCGTCGAATTCGTCGAGGGAGGCTGATTTCACCAGGTAGCCGGAGGCGCCGTTCTTGACCGCGGCGAGTACGTCTTCCTGTTCGGCGCTCGCGGAGAGTACGAGGACGCGGGTGTCGGGCAGGGCCGCGGTGATCTCGCGCGTCGCGTCCACGCCGGAACTCAACCGAGAGCCGGAGGAACCAGCAGAACCAGCACCGGACGATCCGGCGGAGGCCCCCGCGGCGGAGCCGGGGGTGGGGGTTGGGGTTAGTTGGAGGTCCATGATGATTACGTCGGGGTGGGTGGCGAGGGCTATTTTTACTGCGCTAGTGGCGTCGGCGGCGGTTGCGCAGACGTTGTAGCCGCGGCTGGTGAGGTCGCGGGCTACGCCTTCGCGCCACATCGGGTGGTCGTCGACGATCATGACGCGGGTCATCTGCTGATCACCAGTTCCCATTCGGTTCCTTCGCCGGGTGCGGTGCGTACGGTGGCGGTGCCGCCGAGGTCCGTGACGCGGCCGCGGATCGACTGGCTGACGCCGAGGTGGCCGTCGGCGTGGGCCTGGTCGAGCCGGGCGGGGGTGGTACCGACGCCGTCGTCGCGAACCGACAGTACGATCTCCGGTCCGAGGTCTTCGACGGTCACCCAGCAACGCGCGTCCGGGCCGGCGTGCTTGGACACGTTGCTCAACGCTTCCTTGACCGCGGCAACCAGTTCGGCGGCAACGGTCGCGGGCAGCAGGACCTGGGTGGCGGGTACGACGACATCGACCCGGGTCGTGGCCAGCGGTAACAACAGGCTGCACAGGTCGATCTGGTTGTCTTGGGCAATGGTTGGGCGGGCGGACATCAAGGTGCGGAGGGCAACTTCCTGTTCGGCGGCGAGGGTGGCGAGTTCGGTTGCCTCGCCGCCGATCGCGGTACCGCGGCGCTGGACCTGAGCGAGCACTTGGAGTACGCCGTCGTGGATCGAACGGCTCAGCCGCAGGCGCTCCGCGGTCGCGCTCTCGGTCGCGATCGCCTCGCGTAGGCGCGCGTCTGCTTGTCGCATCGTGGTCGCCGCGTACCCGACGACCAAACCGGCTACCAGGAGCAGTTGTACGTTGCTGAGGATCTTGGACGGATGTTCGAGGCCGCGCAGGGACAGCAACGCGAGGCTGATCGTCGCCGCGCCGACCAGGCCGCCGTCACGCCCGCGGGCGATCGCCAATGCGAGCACCGGTCCGGCGGCCCAGACCGACGTGAGTACGGATGCGCCGGCGCGGATGTCGACGAGCGGCTGGGCCCAGAGCGTGGCGTACATGCAAGCGGCCGTGATGACGAGATCGGCGAGTGCGAGCCGGGTGTTCCGGCGGCCCCAGCGGCGGCTGTATCCATAGGACGAGATCAGTGTCCACAGGCCCATAACCGCCATTTGCGCGACCGCGCCGGACGGCCGGGCGATGCCGTCCCAGCGGGTCCAGACGCCGACGCAGGCGAACGCCCAGGTGATCGCGCGGAACGCGACCAGCGCACGCCACAACGGCTGCAACGGGTCGTCACCCCCACGCCCCACCCGCGCGAGCCCCGCCCGCCAGAGCCCCACCGGCGAGAGCCCGACCCGCGCCGTATCGACCCGCGACGCCTCACCGTCCGACGCATCGACCCGCGACGCCTCACCGTGCGCCGCGTCGACCCGCGACGTCTCCACCCGCGACGCCTCACCCTGCGGCAGCTCCGCCTTGGACCGTTCCACCCGGGACAGTCTGCCAAGGATGTCCGCCGCGCCGCGTGAGCCCTTCTACTCAGAAGGTTTTCCCGCGCGTTGAAAGATTTCTTCGCGGATCCACTTCAGCCCTTCCGGGTTTGCCCGTACCGTCCCGGGCAAACACGCTCGGGGGAGCTTCGATCACATTCAGTGACAGAATCGGAGGGGGAATCGTGCGCAAGCTACCTGCCGGGCTGTTCAGCCTGGCTCTGGCGGCGTCGACCGGGCTCGGCATGGCCGCGGCCTCGGCGAGCAACGTCGCCGCACCGCCCACACAGCGATCCGCACCGAGCGCCGGCGAGGCCGCGGCGGCATCGGACGACCTGTCCAGTCCGCTGGAGGACAAGCGCCGCGATCTGCGGCAGGAGGCCCTCACCAAGGTCCTGAACGGCACGGCGACACCCGAGCAGCGCAACGGCAGCACCGTCGTCAACCTCGGCGCCAAGGCGGCGGGGGCCAAGGGCACGAAGAACGCCAAGGGCAAGGTCGACCAGTACGTCGAGCTGTCCCGTGAGAAGACCGACCAGATTTTCGTCATCCTGGCGGAGTTCGGCAACGAGCGGCACCCGAACTACCCGGACCAGGACACCAACGCGGGCATTCCCGGCCCGGCCCGGTTCGACGGCCCGCTGCACAACGAGATCCCGGCACCGGATCGCGCTGTCGACAACTCCACCATCTGGCAGACCAACTACAACCAGAAGCACTACCAGGACCTGTACTTCGGCAACGGCAACTCGGTGAAGAAGTACTACGAGAAGCAGTCCTCCGGCCGGTACTCGGTGTCCGGCCAGGTCACCAACTGGGTGAAGGTGAAGTACAACGAGGCCAGGTACGGTCGCTCGAACGGCTACCCGTGCGCCGGCAACGTCTGCAGCAACACCTGGAACCTGGTCCAGGACGCGGTCAACCAGTGGGTCGCGGACCAGAAGGCGCAGGGCCAGACCACCGCACAGATCGCCGCGAGCCTGAAGGCGTTCGACCAGTGGGACCGGTACGACTACGACGGTGACGGCAACTTCAACGAGCCGGACGGGTACATCGACCACTTCCAGATCGTGCATTCCGGCGGCGACCAGGCCGATCGCGACCCGTGGCAGGGCGAGGACGCGATCTGGTCGCACCGCTGGTACGCCGGGTTCCCGGGTGGCCCCTCGAACAACCCGAACGGCGGCGCGCAGGTCGGCGACACCGGGCTGTACGTCGGCGACTACACGATCCAGCCGGAGAACGGCGGCGTCAGCGTCTTCGCGCACGAGTACGGGCACGACCTCGGGCTGCCGGACGAGTACGACACCTCGGGCGCGGCCGTCGAGAACGGCGTGAACTGGTGGACGATGATGGCGCAGAGCCGGGTCGGCAAACCGTCCGACGGCGGAATCGGCGAGCAAGCGGCCGATTTCAACAGCTGGGACAAACTGCAGCTCGGCTGGCTCGACTACGAGATCGTGAACTCCGGCCAGAACCGGACCGTGGAGCTCGGCCCACACGAGTACAACTCGGCGAAGGCGCAGGGTCTGGTGGTGACGCTGCCGAAGAAACAGGTGGAGCACCAGCTCGTACCGCCCGCAGCCGGCACGAAGTCCTGGTGGAGCGGCCAGGGCAACATGCTGAGCAACACGATGAGCCGCCAGGTGACGCTCCCGGCCGGCCAGCCCGCGAGTCTGACCTTTCAGGCGAACTGGGACATCGAGGACTGCGGTACGACGGCGTGCGACTACGCGTACGTCGACGTCAACGACGGCTCCGGCGCCAAGCCGATCAAGGGCAGTATCACGAAGGATGCCGAGGGCAACGGCATCGACGGGAAGAGCAACGGCTGGGTGCCGGCCACGTTCGACCTGTCGGCGTATGCCGGGAAGACGATCACGCTGCAGTTCCGGTACGCCACCGACCCGGCGACCGGCGGACTCGGCTTCTTCGCCGACGACATCAAGGTGACGTCGGGTTCTGCCACCGTGCTCAGCTCCGGCGCGGAGACCTCGCCGGACGGGTGGACACTGAAGGGGTTCAGCGCGGCCGGGGCGTCGTACACGAGTCTGTACGACAACTACTACCTGGCGTCGAACATCAACTACGTCGACTACGACAAGCACCTGCAGACCGGCCCGTACAACTACGGCTGGCTCAGCACGCAGGCCCGCAAGGCGGAGCACTTCCCGTACCAGGACGGTCTGCTGATCTGGTACTGGGACACGTCGCAGGAGGACAACAACACCAACGAGCACCCGGGCTCCGGCCTGATCCTGCCGATCGACTCGCATCCGACGCCGATCAACAGCATGGACGGGAACGTGTGGCGACCGCGGGTTTCGGCGTACGACGCGCCGTTCGGGCTGGAGAAGGCGGACTCGTTCACGCTGCACCTCAACGGGCAGCCGAGCTACATCCGCGGCCAGAGCGCGGTCCGGACCTTCAACGACAGCAAGTCGTACTGGTCCGCGGACCTGCCGACGAGCAGCGTCAAGGTCCCGAACAACGGAGTGAACATCAAGGTCGTCTCGAAGACCGGCACCTCGATGAAGGTTCAGGTGTCCAAGCGTAAGTAACACCCGAAGCGCGTCCCCCGGAGTGATCTCCGGGGGACGTGCCCGTGGGCTACTTGGCGGTGGCCACCTGGTACGGGGTCAGGTCGCCGGCCAGGTCGGGGTGGACGTGGGCGGTGATCCGGGTGCCGTCGGCGGTGTGTTCGAGCTGGTCGACCGCGCCTTCGGAGTGGATCCGGGAGACCAGGTCGCCGCGCTCGTACGGCAGCAGGACGTCGAGTGCCACGTGCGGCTGCGGCAGGGCGCCTTCGAGCAACTCGCGGAGTTTGTCGATGCCTTCGCCGGTGCGGGCCGAGACGACGATCGCGGTCGGCTCGCGGTGCAGGATCGGGGCCAGCGCGAGCGGGTCGGCGGCGTCGGCCTTGTTGATCACGATGATCTCGGGGACGTCGCTCGCCTCGATCTCGGCCAGTACCTCACGGACCGCCTGGATCTGCGCCATCGGGTCGGGGTGCGAACCGTCGACCACGTGCAGCAGCAGGTCCGCGTCCGCGACCTCCTCGAGGGTGGAGCGGAACGCCTCGACGATGTCGTGCGGCAGGTGCCGGACGAAACCGACGGTGTCGGTCAGCGTGTACACGCGACCGTCCGCGGTGGTGGTCCGCCGGGTGGTCGGGTCCAGGGTCGCGAACAGCGCGTCCTCGACCAGCACCCCGGCGCCGGTGATCCGGTTCAGCAGTGACGACTTGCCGGCGTTGGTGTACCCGGCGATCGCCACCGACGGAACCGCGTTCCGGCGGCGTTCCTGGCGCATCGTCGAGCGGGTGCTCTTCATCGCCTTCAGCTCGCGGCGGAGCTTGGAGATCTTGGTGTTGATCCGGCGCCGGTCGGTCTCGATCTTGGTTTCGCCGGGACCACGGCCACCGATACCGCCACCGGCCGCGCCGACCCGGCCACCGGCCTGGCGGGACAGGTTCCCACCCCAGCCGCGCAGCCGCTGCTTCATGTACTGCAGCTGGGCCAGCTCGACCTGCGCCTTGCCTTCCTTGCTCTTCGCGTGCTGCGCGAAGATGTCCAGGATCAGCGCCGTCCGGTCGACGACCTTGACCTTGAGCCGGTCCTCCAGGTTGCGCAGCTGCGCGGGGGCCAGCTCGCCGTCCGCGATCACCGTGTCGGCGCCGAGCGACGCGACCAGGTTGCGCAGGTCTGAAACCTTGCCGGAGCCGATGAAGGTCGCCGGGTCCGGCTTCTTCCGGCGCTGGATCACGCCGTCCAGAACCTCGGAACCGGCCGTCTCGGCGAGCAGTTTCAGCTCGGCCAGCGAGTTCTCCGCGTCTTCGGCGCTGCCCTCGGTCCAGACGCCGACCAGCAGCACCCGCTCCAGCAGCAGCTTGCGGTACTCGACCTCGCTGATGTCGGTCAGCTCGGTCGACATGCCGACGATCCGGCGGAGCGCCTGGCGCTCTTCCAGCTCGAGACCTTCGGTGGTCTGTTCGGCGTACGTGTCGTGACCCGTCAACGAATCGCCTGAGTCCTCGCCCTCAATGAGGTCAAGTTCGGCTGAGCCCAACTCCCCCGCCCCGCCGCCCCGGTCAGTTGTGGTCTCGTCAAAAGCATGTGAATGGGTCGTCATATACCTTCCATGGTGGCACGGGCCTCAAGTACAAGCGACCCGTTTACGTACGTCAACGCCCTGGGCGATCAGCGGATTCCCAGCCAGGCGCGATCGAACTCGCCGCGCGCGTGCAGTACGGCCGGACCGGTCAGCTCCAGGTGGTTGTCCGTACGCCACGTCACCTGCACTTCACCGCCTGGCACGCCCACCCGGTACGTCACCGGCAACTCGTCGCGGGCGGCCCGCGCCGCCGCGACCGTCACCGCGCAAGTACCGGTCCCGCACGACCGCGTCTCGCCGGAACCACGCTCGTGAACCCGCATCTGGACATCCCGCGGACCGCGCCGGACGACGAACTCCACGTTCACCCCGTGCGGAAACGCCTCGCCCGGCGACCAGGTCGGCTGGTCGCACAGATTGCCCGGCTCGTCCAGGCTGTCGACGAAGGCGACCGCGTGCGGGTTCCCCATGTCGACGTGTACGGCCGGCCACTGGTGACCTCCTGCCTCGACGACGATCCCGGCCGGACCGGGCAGCGCCGGCTCGCCCATGTCGACGGTCAGCGAGCCGTCGTCGTTCTGGGCGACTTCCTTGATCCCGGCGCGCGTGCCGACCCGGACCGGTTTGCCGTCGATCAGCCCCGCGTCGGCGAGGTACTTCACGAAGACCCGGACCCCGTTCCCGCACATCTCCGCGATCGAGCCGTCCGCGTTCCGGTAGTCCATGAACCAGTCGCCGCCGTCCTCGACGTACGCCTGTTTGCCGCCCTGGATCACCCGCAGCACGCCGTCGGCGCCGAGGCCCGCATGCCGGTCGCAGAGAAACCGCACCAGCGCCGCGTCCAGGTCACCGTGCACCGAACCGTCCGGGTCGGGCAGGATCACGAAGTCGTTCTCGGTCCCATGCCCCTTCAACCAAGGAAACGTGCTCATGCGCACAGCGTACGGTGTGCGCATGGAGCTGATCGCCTACTTCTGGGAGCAGGAGGATGCGGACGCGGTCGCCGCGGAGCTGGGCGGTGAGGTACGGCGCGGGCGTTTCCACGGCGAGGACGACGACGAGGACCACCCGTGGATGGTGCTGCTCCGGGACGCCGATCAGGTACGGGCCGAGAAGCTGATCGCACAACACGACGGCTGGCTCGAAACGGAGACGCAAGAGCCGGTCAACGCCCCGCCCGAACTCCCGACCGCGCCGAAACGCTTCAAGCTCCCGACCGCGCCGAAGCGCTACAAGCTCCCCACCACGCCGCGGCGCGCCAAGCAATAGCAGCGCGCTTCAAGCGATGACCCGGCCCGGTCGGCGCCCAGTTGGTACGCCATCAGCCAGCACCGGCTGACCCGCCACCAGAACGTGCTCAACCCCGACCGACAACTGCCAGGGATCGGCGTACGTCGACCTGTCCGCGACCCGCGCCGGATCGAACACGACCAGATCCGCGATCGCACCAGGCCTGATCACCCCGCGATCGGCAAGACCCAGCCGAGACGCGGGCAGCGAGGTCATCCGGCGAACGGCGTCGCCCAGGCCCAGTACGCCGAGCTCCCGGGCGTACCGGCCGAGTACGCGCGGGAACGTGCCGAAGTTGCGCGGATGCGGATGCCCCGGCCCGGTCGCGGACAGGATCCAGCCGTCGCTGGCAACCGCTGTCCGGGGATGTTCGAGGACCGCCGCGACGTCCTCCTCGCGCATCGCGTGGTTGACCATGCTGACCGCGGCGTCATGGTTCTCCAGAATCCGGAGCACGATCTCGGCGGCGTCCACCCCGTCGGCGCGCGCGATCTCGGCCAGGTTCAGGCCGCGACTGTCCTCGTACCGGCCGGGTGGCAGCGACGCGATCACCACCGACTCGGGCGCGAGCAGCGCGTCGGAGCGGAGGGCAGCGGCGATCCGGGCGCGCTCGGCGGGGTCGGCCAGCCGGTCGAGCAGCGCGCCGCCGGCCAGCGCCCAGCTCGGCAGCCGAGTGGTCAGGGTCGTACTGGTCGCGGTGTACGGGTAGGCGTCCCAGCCGAGATCGACGTCATCGACCTGGTCGAGATGCTCCAGCGCGGCGATGACCAGACCGTGGTTGGCCTGGCCGACGGCTTTCAGATGCGAGATCTCCAGCCGTGCTCCGCCCGCCCGCGCCGCCGTGATCGCTTCGTCCAGCGCGCCGAGCAGGCCGGAGCCTTCGTTGCGGATGTGCGACGAGTACAGCAGGCCGCATTCGGCGACGGTCGCGACCAGCGCGGCGACCTCCGCCGGCGAGGCGTACGTGCCGGGCGCGTAGATCAGTCCGGTCGAGAAGCCGACCGCGCCCTGGTCGGCGGCCGTACGCAGCAGGTCCTGCATCCGGCGCAACTCCGGCGGCGTCGGTGGGCGCTGCGCGCCGCCCATCGCGGCGATCCGAAGCGTGCAGTGGCCGACCTGAAAGGCCATGTTCACGGCGGGTTCCAACGTTGCAGCGAAGCCGGTGAGGTCGGTCCAGGACCAGTCGTGCCGCGGGTCCAGGAACGCGGTACCGGCCCGCAGGGTCTCCAGGTCGGTGATCGGGAAGGGCGACCAGCCGCAGTTGCCCGCGACCAGCGTGGTGACGCCCTGCGCCAGCTGGGTTTCCGCGGCCGGAGTTGAGCTGAGACTGAAATCCGCGTGCGAGTGCAGATCGATGAACCCCGGTGCGATAATGTTGCCTGTGGCATCGATAACCTCGGCTCCCGGCAGCATCACCCCGGCCTCCCCCGCCCCGGTCTCCCCCGCCCCGGCCTCCCCCACGCCGGGCAGCGTCGCGTCGGGTGGCAGCACCGCGGTGATGCGGTCGTCGTCGATCAGTAAGGTGCCCGGGACCGGGTCCGCGCCGCTTCCGTCGGCGATCAGGCCGCCGGCAACCGCGATCCGCATCGAATCACTCCTGTTCTGGCCGGAGGGTCAGCTCTTCGGCCTGGAAAGTCAGCTCGGCGACCGTCCGCGCCTCGACCCACTCCCGGTCGACGACAGCGCCGAGACCGGTTGCCGTGGGCACCTGAACGACCCCGTCCACGGCCACCACGGCGGGTACGACGACGTCCCGGGCGTAGTACTTCTCCGAGCCGGACACATCCGATGGGAGGGTGAACCCGGGGAGACTGGAGAGCGCGACGTTCGCGAGCCGGCCGACGCCGAACTCGTGCATCCCCCCGCACCAGACCCCGAGCCCGGCATCCTGCGCCCGATCGTGCGCCGCGCGGGCCGCGCTCAGTCCGCCCATCCGGGACACCTTGATATTCAGGATCCGCAGCGCTTCTAGCGCGATCGCGGTCTCCAGATCGGCCAGCGTCTCCACGCTCTCGTCGAGACACACCGGCGTACGAATCGCCCGCTGCAGCTCCGCGTGCGCAAGCAGCTCCCGCGGCCCGAACGGCTGCTCGATCATCGTCAACCCGAACTCGTCCAGCTGCCGCAAATGGGTGAGATCGGCAACCGTATAGATGCCGTTAGCATCGACATGCAGATCGAGCTTCGGGTACGCCGACCGGACCGCGCGGACCGGCTCAATGTCCCAGCCAGGCGCGATCTTCAACTTCACCCGCGGGTACCCGGCGTCGACCTGGCGCTGCACTTCGGTCAGCAGGTCGTCGATCGCCGGCTCGATCCCCAGCGAGACGCCGGCCACCACCTCGGTCCGGGTTCCGCCCAAGATTGTTGCCAAGGGCACGGATTCGGCTTCGGCGTGAAGTACCCATGCCGCCATGTCGACACCGGCCTTGGCGAAGTAGTTGCCGCGCACCCTCGACCACACGCTCTGCAGTTGATCCGGATGCGTCCACGATCGGCCCAGTACGGCAGGTAGCAGGTACTGGGAAGCGATGTGCCAGCACGATTCGACCGTCTCGGGCGCGTAGTACGGGTCCGAGGACGATGCGATCTCGCCCCAGCCGACGGCGCCGGAAACGTCCTCGAGCTCGACCAGGATGTGATCCAGGAACGCCTTGCGATGCGAGCTGGTCTGGAACGCGTGTACCAGCGGCATCCGCACCCGGTGCAGCCGGGCCGCGACGATCTTCAGCTCAGTTGACATACATCCCCAGCTCCGTGTTCAAGCGGTCCCGCTCGATCAGCCGCCGCCGCGCGCCCTTCGCGCTCGCGGTCGTCAGCGTCGCGAGTACGTGCAGCACCGACGCGACGACGGTCGGCGAGTCGACGTACGACGCGCTTCCGGTCGCCACGTAGATGCTCTGATCCGCGAGCTTCGCCAGCGGCGCGTCCTCGAAATCCGTGACCGCGACCAGCTCACCGCCGGCTTCGACGAACCGGCGCGCGATGTCGACGGTGTCCCGCCGGTACCGGCGGAAGGAGAACGCGACCATCAGATCGTTCGCCCGGACGTCGGCAAGGATGTCGATACCACGGACGACGGTCCCGTCGACCAGCGTCACCTGCGACAGCCCCTCGCCCAGATCGAACGCCAGCAAGGACGCGTACGCGTACGACTTCGCCGAGCCGATGATGAAACGCCGGCGTGCCGCGACGATCCGGGCCGCCGCCTGCGCGATCGACTCGTCGGCCAGGATCTGGTCCAGAGCCTCGTCGATCGACGCGCGCTCCTGCTCGACCACGCGGCGCTGCAGCAGCGTCGACGAACGGCGTTGCAGGCGTGCGTCGTACCGCTCCTGCGGGCTGGCGAGCTCCCGGTTGCGCGGATCGTCAGGCATCGTCGACCGGCCCGAAGTAGTACGCGCCGGTGCCATCCGCGAGCCGCCGGCACGACACGGCGGCCAATCCCTGGCCCAGCAGGCCCTCGAACGCTCTGCGCAGCTCGGCCGGATCGGTTGGTACGACCAACTCTGTCAGCGCGGACTCGTCGACACTCTTGGGCTGCTCGACGGTCAGGTCCCACTCGACCACGACCCGGTCCGTTCCGGGGCCGTACATGTCCGGGGCGTACCAGCGGCCGCGCGCGCCGAGCACGTCCAGGTTGAAGTGCGCGTTCCGGATCTGGGCCGGGTCGTACGTCCAGCGCATCCGGGACATTCCGTGGCTGAGGGCAACTTCTCGCTGGGCGTGCTTGAGCATCCGGCCGAGGCCGCGGCCCTGCTGCTCGGCGGCCACCACGGCGGACTGCGAGTAGTGGTAGAAACCGCGCCGGTCGGTGCCGCAGAAGCCGTACGCGAACGCGACCAGCTTGTCGCTCTCGTCGAGGATGCCGACCACCGAACCGCCGTTGCTGGCCAGCGCGCCGAGCAGTCGCGGGTTCAGCCCGTACACCGGGTCGAGGTAGCCGAAGACCGCGCGGTACAGCTCCGACGCCTCGGCGAACCGGGACGCCGTGGTGAGCGAGACAGCGCGAAAGCTCACCTCAGAGATACGATTCATATCTTGATGCTATCCGCATTACTCGACGCTGACCATTCGTGGGCCGGATGATGATACGTTGACTATCCATGATCATCGAGCGACTTCGGGAGTACGTCGCCGCGGAGACCCCGACCGGCGACGCGGCCGCGCTGAACGCGTTCGCGGACCGGCTCGCGGACCGGTACGGCGAGCTCGGCGGGACCGTCCGCCGGGAGCCGTCGCCGACCGGCGACCACCTGGTCGCTGACTTCCCCGGGCGCGGACCGCGGGCCGCCGACGCGCCGCTGCTCTTCCTCGCGCACCACGACACGGTTTGGCCGATCGGGCAGCTCGAGAACGCGATGCCGTGGCGCGAAGCGGACGGCATCATCCATGGCCCGGGTGTCTTCGACATGAAGGGCGGGCTGGTCATTCTCGAGACCGCGCTGGAGCGGGTCGCCGATCGTGACCATCGGCCGGTGCGGGTCGTCGTGGTCGCGGACGAGGAGATCGGCTCGCCGTCCGCGCGCGCACTGGTAACCGCCGCGTCGGCCGGGGTGTACGCGGCCTTCGGTCTCGAACCGCCACATCCCAACGGGGATCTGAAGACGTCGCGATGGGGCAGCACCCGGGTCCGCATCGAGGTCACGGGCCGCGAGGCGCATGCCGCGCTCGACCCGGCCAGCGGGATCTCCGCGATCGACGAGCTCGTCGACCAGTTGATCGCGGTCCGGCAGCTGATCGCCGGGTACGACAACGTGTTGTGCAACGTCGGCACGATCACGGGCGGCGGGCGGACGAACGTCGTACCGGGCTCGGCGGCCGCGGACATCGGGTTCCGGTTTGTCGATCCGGAGACAGAGCGTGCCGTACTGGACGCGGTCGCCGGGCTGACGGCGGTGCGTTCGGGGGCCGAGCTGGAGGTGCGGGTGATGTCGAACCGTCCGGCCTGGCAACCGTCGGGCGCGACTGACGCGCTGCTGGCGGAGGTCGCGGCGGCTGGGCGGTCGGTTGGTCAGGACGTCGGCGGAGCGGCCGCGTCCGGGGCGGCCGACACCAATCTGACGGGGTGGCTCGGAGTGCCGACGCTGGACGGGTTGGGGCCCGTAGGCAAGGGTGCCCACGCCGTGCACGAGCAGGTGATCGCGGCGACCCTGGCCGAACGAGTCGACCTGGTCGCCGCGATCATCAGATCCCTGTGAACATCAGTGCACTTGTGATCATGAGTGCACTGTGAACATCAGGTCACTGTGACCAGCTGTTCATTGTGACCAGCTGTTCATTGTGATCAGGGCCGGGCCACCCCGGCTGCTCCCCCACCACGCCGGACCGGCTCCGCGGCCGCCAGGATCGCTCCGCCTGGCAGGAACTCCAGCGCCGCGACCGCGCCGATCTCGGCCGCCGAACTCCCCGGCGGACCCGCCGGCGTGAACGTGTGACCGTACTTCCCCAACGCCGCGCCGTACTTGTCGATGAACCCCTGCTCCGCCGTCACCGACGCCGTGTTGCGCTGTGACGCCCGCGGTGCCGCGATCGCCGCCGGCAGCGTCATGCCCCGGTCGAGCCGGTTCGTCAACGTCTGCAGCACCGTCGTGATGATCGTCGACCCACCCGGCGAACCCAGCGCCAGGTACGGCTTGTGGCCGCGCAGCACGATCGTCGGCGACATCGAGGACCGCGGCCGCTTCCCGGCCTGGATCATGTTCGGGTCCTTCGGGTCAGGCACCGCGGAGAAGTCGGTCAGCTCGTTGTTCAGCAGGAAGCCGCGACCCGGCACCGTGATCCCGCTACCACCCGTCTGCTCGATGGTCAGCGTGTACGAGACAACGTTGCCCCACTTGTCGGCGGCAACCAGATGCGTCGTCGAACGGCCCTCGGTATCCGGCCGCTGCTCCACCGCGCTGCCCTGCCCGCAACGCGAGTACTTGCCGTCCGGCGAACCAGCAGGCACCGGCTTGGTCGCCGCGTGCTTCGGATCGATCCGACATGACCGCTCGGCGCCGAACCCCTTGGAGAGCAGCTCCTTCAGCGGTACGTCGACGTACGCCGAGTCGCCGACGTACGCGCCACGGTCCGCGAAGGCCAGTGCGGACGCCTCAAGGTACGTGTGCAGTGCCTGCGTGGTGGACATCCGGTCCAGGTGCTGCGGCTGCAGGATGTTCAGTGCCTCGCCGACCGTGCTTCCACCGGAAGACGATGGCGGCATCCCGTACACGTCCAGTCCGTCGTACCGGACCTTGGTAGGTGCGCGGTCGATCGCCTTGTACGCCGCGAGATCGCCTACCTGCAGGTACCCCGGGAAGAACGGCAGCGTCGCACCAGGTGTCTTCGGCGGGTTCTTCGCCACCGCAGCCATCTCACCGGCCAGCGGGCCGCGGTAGAACACCGACGTACCCTTCTGACCGATCAGCTTGTACGTGGCCGCCAGGTCGGGGTTCTTGAACAGCGAACCGACTTGTGGCGCGTCACCGTTCGGCAAGAACAGCTTGGCGGTCGGTACGACCTGCGCGAACCGGTCCTTGTTCTCCAACGTCTGCAGGCGGAACGTCGAGTCCACGACGAAGCCACGGTCAGCCAGCGCGGCGGCAGGCTGCAACGCGCCACCCAAGGACAGCGAACCCCACTGCTTCAGTGCGCTGTCCCAGGTCGCCAGCGTGCCTGGTACGCCGATCGACACACCAGATGTCACCAGCTGCGCGAACGGGTACGGCTGTCCGGTCTTCGGGTCCATGAACGCGTTCGACGGCATCGTCGCCGGTGCGGTCTCCCGGCCGTCGATCGTGTACACCTTGTGCTTCTTGGCGTTGTAGTACACGAAGTAGCCACCACCGCCGACACCGGCCGAGTACGGCTCCGTGACGCCCAGTGCGGCCGCCGTGGCGACTGCTGCGTCAACGGCGTTGCCGCCACGGCGCAGTACGTCCAGGCCGATGTTCGTCGCATCCGGATCGACGGAGGACACCGCACCGCCGTACCCGATGGCGGTGGGCTGCCGGTCCGGTGCTTTGACCTGTGGACGGGCTACTGCAGTGGATAGGGCTGTCGAACTGGCACCTGACAGGACCAGGGCACCAGCGGACAGTGCTGCAACCAGCTTCTTCACTTAGTTCCCCCACACGGGCTCGGCGGGACAAGGGACATGGCCCCTGCCTATCTCACCCGGGCGGTGCGCGCCAGTTGTGGCGTGGCTAGGGCGTGTCTCAGGAGACACGCCCTAGTTCACGCTGCAGGAGGCGAGGAACCGCTGCAAGATGTCATCCGACCACTCGACCGTGCCGGTGGGCAGCTCGACCAGTAGCCACTGGCTAGCTACCTGCACCTGACCGGTCAGCCGGCCGTTCAGTGTGCCGATGCGGAAGGTCTTGCCGCTCACCTGACTGACCCGGACCTTCGACAGCGTGATGGCCTCCGGCGCCGTCTGCAGTACGACCTTGGTCGCGGTGTCGGCGGTCCGCATCGTCGGCTGCGACAGCACCACCCGGTTGACGGCAATCGGCGTCTCCGGCGTCAGGCCGCGCGGCGCCAGGCCGCAGGAGATGCTCCGCCAGGCCTGCTTGTTCGCGACCAGCTCCACGACCGGTGCGCCGAAGTTGGAGATCGTCTCCTTGCTCCGCGGCGTGACCGGCGCGGCGGCGGGCTTCGAAGCCTCCGACGCCACCTGCGGAGTGGCCACGGTGCTGGCGACGTTGTTGCTGCTCCCCCACCACTTCACCTGGTTGCCGACGACAAGCACCAGCGCCGAAGCGGCGGCCACGCACAACACCCCGGTGGTCCGGCGACGGCGCTTGATCCGGCGCAGCGCGACCCGCCCGCGGGTGACATCCGCCTCGATGTCCGCCTCCGGCAACCCGTCGGCGGCACGGTCGGCGAACCCCTCCAACAACCTCTTCACGTCGTCCATCGGCGTTCTCAGCTACTCCCCGTCTTTCGGTCCGTCTCCTCGGTCATCAGGTCCTTCAGCCGCTTCAGCGCCTTCGCCGTCTGACTCTTCACCGTCCCTTCGGTGCAGGCCAGGATCCGCGCGCAGGTGGCGACATCGAGATCCTGGAAGTACCGCAGCACCAGTACGGCCCGTTGCCGCGGCGCGAGCTCCAGCAGCGCGCCCCGGACCGCAAGCGTGTCCGCCTGGTCCGGGACATCGGTCAGTCGCGGCTCGACGGTCTCCGCGGTGACGACCTCCGGATGGCGGCCGGCCCGGCGGCGTTCGTCCAGGAACGCGTTCACCAGGATGCGATGGGCGTACGGTCCGGCGCCTTCGTGCTTGATCCGGTGCCAGTGCACGTACACCCGGGTGCAGGCGGTCTGAACCAGGTCCTCGGCGGTGTGCGCGTCCCCGGCGGTCAGCAGCAGCGCCGTCCGCATCAGCCTGGTGCGGTCCGCGAGCAGGTACTCACGGAACTCGGCCTCACGGTCACCCCCTCGCATCGACAGCCCCTGAGTGGTGTCCGGGGCCTTCCAACTCGACTACGCCGCCGGCGCCGTCACGGTTGCCTTGCGCCATTGCAGTTCTACGCAGCACTTGAAATGCCTTCTCCACCAGATCGGGGGCGTCGTACGGCAACCAGCTGATCCGGTCGTCCTTCCGGAACCACGAATCCTGCCGGCGCGCGAACCGGCGGGTGGCCTGCGCGGTCCGCTCCCGGGCCTGCGCCTCGTCGAGCTCACCGTTCAGCAACGCGATCACCTGCGAATATCCGAGCGCTCGGTTGGCTGTCTTACCTTCAATCAAACCCTTGTTCAGCAGACCTCGCACCTCGGCGACGAATCCCGCGTCGAACATCCGGTCCACCCGGCGGTCGATCCGCTCGTCCAGCACCGGTCGCGGTACGTCCAGACCGAGCTGTACCGCGCCCGGGTAAACGTACCGGTGCTCGGGCAGGGTCGCGACGTACGGGCCGCCGGTGAGCTCGATGACCTCCAGCGCCCGGACGATCCGCCGGCCGTTGCTCGGCAGGATCTGCTCGGCCGCCTTCGGGTCCTTCGCGGCCAGCTGCTGATGCAGTACGCCGGAACCGTGCTGCTCCAGCTCCGCCTCGAGCCGGTCCCGGACGACCGGATCGGTCCCGGGGAAGACGAAGTCGTCGAGGATCGCGCGGACGTACAGCGCGGAACCGCCGGCCAGCACCGGCACCACGCCGCGCCCGATGCAGTCGTCGATCGCGGCGCGGGCCAGCTCCTGGAACTCGGCGACGGTCGCGGTCTCGGTGACGTCGAGAACGTCGAGCAGATGATGGCGTACGCCGTGCCGCTCCGGGCCGGTGATCTTCGCGGTCCCGATGTCCATCCCGCGGTACACCTGCATGGCGTCGACGTTGACCACCTCGCCGCCCAGGCGCCGGGACAGGGCAACGGCAAGATCGGATTTGCCGGCCGCGGTGGGGCCGACGACCGCGACGACGAGTGGAGCAGGCATCGCTCCAGTTTGGCAGCTCCGCCCTGAAGACTTCGCCAAGAGGTCTGTACCAGCCTTGTGGTTGACCCGGAAAGTTCGGTAGGAACCTGTGCGTTGGTGACATTTCTACGGGAGGAACCAAGTGACGAATTCGTTCGAGGAAGAGTCCGCCGCGGCCAAGGACGCGGCCGGACTGGGGGAAGGCACCGAGGACGTCGCGGCCGCGAAGAAGAGCGGTGGGGACGTCGAGGCGCGCCGCAGCGGCGGTGACGTGGAGGCGAAGAAGAGCGGCGGCGACGTCGAGTCCGGTGGTGACGTCGAATCCGGCGGCGGCAGCACCGACGGCAGCGGCGGCGACGTCGAGTCGGGTCCGAAGGACGGCGTCTGAGCCACCGTTCGGCAGCCCGTCGCTGAGCGTCTCAGCATGGCGCTCGCGGAGATCCCACAGTTTCGGCGTGGCAGGTGCGAAGATCACCGCTAGCTGTCTGTAAGCACTCAACTACGCAGGAATGGGAGCCCCGAGATGGGCATCTTCGACAAGTTCAAGGGCACGGCCGAAAACCTCAAGGACAAGGCCACCGACCTGGTCAACGAGCACGGCGACAAGGTCGGCGAAGGTCTTGACAAGGCCGGCGACTTCGTCGACGAGAAGACGGGCGGCAAGTACGGCGACAAGATCGACACCGGTGTCGAGAAGGCCAAGGAAGGGCTTGACAACCTGGATGGCCAGAACGACGACATCCCGGACGCACCGAACCAGTCCGCCTGATCGAACCCCCGAAGGGCCGCAAGCATCCAGCTTGCGGCCCTTTGTCGTGCGTACTTCTAGGATCGCCGGTGTGAGTGACGAAGCTTTGCGGCTGACAGTGCTTGGGTGCGCGACGCCGTACCCGGCTGTGGACAACCCCTGTTCCGGGTACCTGGTGACCTGTGGTGAGACGAAGATCTGGGTCGATGCCGGCACCGGAACGCTCGGGCCGCTGCAGCGCCACGCGCGCCTGGACGAGCTGGATGCCATCTGGATCTCACATCTGCATGCCGATCACACAGCTGACCTGCTGACGGCGTACTACGGCGCGCTGTACGCGGATGTCACGCTGACTGCACCGATCCCGCTCTACGGTCCGCCGGGCATTGCTGATCGGCTGGCCGGGTTTCTGACCAACACATCGACGCGTAGTCCGATCGAGTCCGCTTTTGCCGTCACTGAGTTGTACGACAAGCACGAGGCGACTGTCGGCGCTGTCCAGCTGACCACGCGAGCTGTGGAGCACGGCATGGCCGCGTTCGCAGTACGCATGTCGTCCGGTGGCAGGTCACTGGTGTACTCCGGTGACACAGCGCCCTGCGACAACCTGACTGCCCTGGCGGCTGATTGCGACGTACTCCTCTGTGAAGCGGATGCGGTTGGTGACGGCGGAGGCGTACACCACACGGCTGAACAGGCAGGTGACACCGCTGCCGCGTCCCGGTCCAACCGGTTGATCGTCACGCATGTTGGTCGTGCCCTGTCCCCCGCTGGCGCTGCTCGGCGCGCTGCGAGGCGGTTCGGTGGACAGGTTGAGTACGCGTCGCCCGGTGCGACGTACGTCGTCTGACAATCCTGTTCGGGTTTGTCGGTCGGGTTGTCTAGGGTTCCGGCTATGGATCGGTTTCGGGTGGTGCCTGCGGCTTACGTGTTGGTGCGGCGGGGCAATGAGGTGTTGTTGTTGCTGCGGGCCAACACCGGCTACATGGACGGGCACTGGGCGATGCCGGCGGGGCATGTCGAGCAGGGTGAGTCGGCGATCGCGGCGGCGGTGCGTGAGTTGCGGGAAGAGGTCGGGCTGGAAGTACAGCCCGCTGATCTCGTACCCCTGACGGCCATGCACCGGACGGGCGGGAACGGCGAGCCGATCGACGAGCGGGTGGACTTCTTCTTCGAGGTGTCGACGTGGAGCGGGGAGCCGCGGTTGATGGAGCCAGAGAAGGCGGCCGGGCTGGAGTGGTACGCGCTGGATGCGCTACCGGAGCCGCTGGTGTCGCAGGAGGCCCAAGTACTTGAGGCACTGGCCAAGGGCGAGGCACTTCCCGCGGTGATCGTCCAGGGTTTCTAGAGCAGGGAGCGGATCAGGGTTTCCTGGGCGGGGAGAAGGGCCAGCTCCGCGGCGGTGAGGGTGGGGTTGCTGGCGCGGGTGTGCAGCGCGGCAGGGAGTTGCGGGGTCGGGTCTACGGAGTTGGCGAGGTAGACGCTCAGGGCCTCGCGGAGGAGTGGCGACAGGTGTGCCCACTGCGGGTCCAGGGCGATCTGGGCGAAGATGATCGCGGTTTTGGCGATGTCCAGCTCGGCGGGGGCTTCGGTCGCGTCGCGCCAGTCGATGACTGTCAGGCCGTCCGTGGATGAGATCACGTTCTGCGGGTGCAGGTCGCCGTGGACGACGGTCAGGCCGGGTGTGCCGCTGGGTGCGGGGATGGCGTGCAGACGGCGGTGCAGGTCGGCGTGCAGTTCGCCCAGCTGCTTGGCGCTGACGTCACCCGCGACGGCGGCCTCGGCGAGGGTCGGGCCGGTGATCCGTTGCATCACGAGGTCCGGGCCGCTGATCTCCCGGACCGCGGGCACCGGGTAGCCGTGGTTCGCGACGTGCCGCATGTAGTCGGCCTCGTCCCGAACCGGATGCCCGTCCCGGTACCGCCGCAACACCCAGTCGTCGTCGATCGCAAAAACATCCGCATCCCGCCCCGCCGCGAACGGCTCAGCGCCCGGAGGCAGCAAAGCCCACAGCCCAACACCGGCGGCTGGCCCAGCAGCGGCCGGGGCGCGGGTGACAGGGGCGGCCGGAGCGGGGGCGGTGGCCGGAGCCGGTGTGGACGAGGGTTCTGTCATCCGATCTGGCAGCCGCCGGTGGTTGGTTCCAGGGGCTTGGCGCCGAGGGTTGGCATGCCTAGCATCACGCCGGGGCTGGTGGTCGGCTCGTCCTGCGTTCTGGCCCAGGCGTCGCCCGCGCGGGTCCGGCGCAGGTTGCCGAAGGTGTCAGCGACCAGATGATGCGGCGCCGCGTACGTGACCTCGACCGTCGCCAGGTCACCCGGCCTCGGCGTTTCCACCCCTTCGGGCACCGCGAAGTGCACGAGGCGGTTGTCCCGCGCCCGGCCGCTCAGCCGCCGCGTACTGGCGTCCTTCCGGCCCTCGCCTTCCGCGACGAGCACCTCGACCGATTGCCCGACGAGCTGCTTGTTCTCGGCCCAGGCCATGTCGTCCTGCAGCGCGACCAGCCGCTCGTACCGCTCCTGGACGACCTCGCGCGGCACCTGGTTCTCCATCGACTCGGCCGGCGTACCAGGACGCTTCGAGTACTGGAACGTGAACGCCCCGGCGAACCGCGCCTCCCGGACCACGTCGAGCGTGCCCTGGAAGTCCGCCTCGGTCTCCCCCGGGAATCCGACGATGATGTCGGTGGTGATCGCCGCATCCGGCATCGCGGCGCGTACGTCCTCGATGATCTTCAGATACCGATCCCGGCGGTACGAACGCCGCATCGCCTTCAGCACCGCGTCCGAACCGGACTGCAGCGGCATGTGCAGCGAGTGCATCACGTTCGGCGTCTCGGCCATCGCCTCGATCACGTCCGCGGTGAAGTCACGCGGATGCGGTGACGTGAACCGCACGCGCTCCAGACCGTCCACCGAACCGCACGCGCGGAGCAGCTTCGAGAACGCGTACCGGTCGCCGAACTCGACGCCGTACGAGTTCACGTTCTGGCCGAGCAGGGTGACCTCGAGAACGCCCTCGGCGGCCAGTGCCTCGACCTCGGCCAGGATCTCCCCCGGCCGCCGGTCCTTCTCCCGGCCGCGCAGCGCCGGCACGATGCAGAACGTGCAGGTGTTGTTGCACCCGACGCTGACCGAGACCCAGGCCGAGTACGGCGACTCGCGCCGGGTCGGCAGCGTGGACGGGAACACGTCCAGCGACTCGAGAATCTCGACCTGCGACTCCTGCTCGACGCGGGCCCGCTCCAGCAGCACCGGCAGCGAACCGATGTTGTGGGTGCCGAACACCACGTCCACCCACGGCGCCTTGCGGGTGATCGACGCCTTGTCCTTCTGCGCCAGGCACCCGCCGACGGCGATCTGCATGCCGGGTTTGCGGGCCTTCACCGGCGCCAGGTGGCCGAGGTTGCCGTACAGCTTGTTGTCGGCGTTCTCGCGGACCGCGCAGGTGTTGAAGACGACCACGTCGGCCTCGTCACCCTCGGGCGCGCGGACGTAACCCGCGTCCTCCAGCAGCCCGCGCAGGCGCTCGGAGTCGTGGACATTCATTTGACACCCGTAGGTGCGGACCTCATAAGTACGCATGACAGCCACCAAGAGTACGTGCCGGGGTAGACAAAGACCTACCTGGGACGGTGGCCTGCGACCCCTGACCTGGGCGTTCGGGGAGACAATAGTGATGGGCATGAACAGTTCCCGCCGTCAGTTTCTCGCCCGTACCGCCGCCGGTGCCGCCGTGCTCGCCGGTGGCACCTTCGCGACCACGACCGCCACGGCCGGCCCGGCCGCCGTACCGTCAGCTGCCGCGCGGCGTATCACCGCGCTCACCAACGTGACCGTGATCGACGTCCACACCGGCCGCCGGGACCGGCACCAGACCGTACTGATCGATCGCGACCGGATCATCGGCGTCGGCCGCGTCCCGGTTCCCCGCGGTGCCGTCGAGATCGACCTGACCGGCAAGTACGTGATCCCCGGTCTGGCCGACATGCACGTCCACAGCCTCGGCGACGAGCGGGTGTCGCCGCCGCTCTACCTGGCGAACGGCCTGACCACGGTCCGCGAGATGTCCGGTACGAACCCGGCGCTCTACGACTGGCGGGACCGGATCGCCGCCGGCACCCTGCTCGGGCCGCGAATGATCGTCGCCAGCAACATCCTCGACGGCGACCCCACGCTGTGGGACCCGAACCTGATCAAGGTGATCGTTGTCGACGACGCCGCCGCCGCGCGGGCCGCCGTCCGCCGCGTCAAGGGTGAGGGCGCGGACTTCGTCAAGGTGTACTCCCGGCTGAGCCGCGAGTCGTGGCGCGCGGTCATCGACGAGGCCCGCCGGGTCGGCCTGACCGTGCACGGCCACGGGCCGGATGAGGTCCCGATCAAGGAGGTCAGCAAGGCCGGCCAGCGCAGCATCGAGCACATCCACTCGCTCGGCCTGTCGGTTTCCACCCGGGAGGCCGAGGTACGCCGGATGCTGCTCGCGATCAAGGTGTCGAACGGCGACTACAACGGGTGGTTCCGGCAGTTGCACCCGATCGAGTGGATCGCCGCGAACACGTACAGCCCGGCGCGCGCCGCCGACGTGTTCGGCACGCTCCGCCGGAACCGCACCCGCGTCACGCCGACGCTGGCCATGCACTACGTACTCGACCAGATCGACTACACCGGCCTCGACCCGGCGCTGGCGAAGTACCTGAGCGAAGACTCGATCGGCACGTACGACTACGTCATCCGAACCATGTACGCGCCCAACCGCACCGCGGAGGAGATCTCTCATCAGCGCCAGATGTGGGCCTGGCGGCAGCGGTTCGTCCGGGAGCTGATCGAGCACGACGTCCCGTTGCTGGCCGGTACGGACACCGGCACGCCGTACTCCGTACCAGGGTTCGCGTTGCACGATGAGCTCGAGCACCTCGTACGCGCCGGTGCGAGTACGCGGCAGGCGCTGTACGCGGCGACGGTCGAGCCGGCCAAGTTCCTCGGGATGGACGCGGACCTGGGCGCGGTCGCGGCGCGGAAGATCGCCGACCTGGTCGTACTGGACGCGGATCCGCTGACCGATATCCGGAACACCCGGAAGATCCACTCGGTCGTCACCCGGGGCCGGGTGATCTCCCCCACCGACCGGCAGCGACTGCTGGCCGGGGTCGAGGCCGCGGTCAAGGAGCCGCCGACGGCCGCGAGCATCGCCGCGGGCGGCTGCTGCGGTACCGCGCCGCGCAAGCACTGAGGCAGAACCCTGAACGGGCTGTGATCAATCGATCACAGCCCGTTCGACTTTCTGGCAGATCGTTACCACGGTGGAACCACCCGGGCCTGCGACCGCACCCCGGCCTCCGCTAGGTTCTGGCCATGAGCGATTCCGGCACCCTGGCACAGGACACACGGAAAGCGGCCGGACTGGTGACGCTGACCGGTGTGAACAAGCACTTCGGCGAACTGCACGTCCTCAAGGACATCAACCTGTCCATCGACGAGGGCGAGGTCGTGGTCGTGATCGGCCCGTCCGGGTCCGGCAAGTCGACGCTCTGCCGCGCGATCAACCGGCTGGAGCCGATCGACTCCGGCACCATCACGCTGGACAGCCAGCCGCTGCCGAGCGAGGGCAAGGCGCTGGCCAAGCTCCGTGCCGACGTCGGCATGGTGTTCCAGTCGTTCAACCTGTTCGCGCACAAGACGATCCTGCAGAACGTCACCCTCGGCCCCTGCAAGGTCCGGAAGGCGGACCCGAAGAAGGCCGAGCAGCGGGCGATGGAGCTGCTGGAGCGGGTCGGCGTGGCGACCCAGGCACAGAAGTACCCGGCCCAGCTGTCCGGCGGTCAGCAGCAGCGGGTCGCGATCGCCCGCGCGCTGGCCATGGACCCGAAGGTGATCCTCTTCGACGAGCCCACCTCGGCGCTCGACCCGGAGATGATCCAGGAGGTCCTCGAGGTGATGGTCGACCTGGCCAGGCAGGGCATGACGATGGTCGTGGTCACGCACGAGATGGGCTTCGCCCGGACCGCGGCGAACCGGGTGGTGTTCATGGCCGACGGCGAGGTCGTCGAGCAGGCCGACCCGGAGACCTTCTTCACCAACCCGACCTCCCGGCGGGCCCAGGACTTCCTCGGCAAGATCCTGAAGCACTGAGCTTCCGCCCGCGGCTGTACCCGGTAACGAAACGAAGGGGAATCCTGATCATGAGAATGCGCAACCTCGTCGCCACCTTCGGCGTCGCGGCGCTCGCGCTGACCGCCGCCGCCTGTGGCAAGAGCGAGCCGGCGGCGGGCGGAGGTGGCGGCGGCAACGCCTCCGACTCCTGCGGCCAGCTGCACAAGTTCACCACCGCGAGCGGCGTGGACGTGGCCGGCAGCCCGGCCTTCACCAAGGCGAAGGCCCGCGGCAACCTGGTCGTCGGCGTCAAGGCCGACCAGCCGAACCTCGGGTACAAGGACGCCAGCGGCAAGCGCTGCGGGTTCGACATCGAGATCGCCCGGATGGTCTCGGCCGGCCTCGGTCTCGACCCGGACAAGATCGAGTACAAGGAGATCCCGTCCGCGAACCGCGAGACGGCGATCGCCGGTGGTGAGATCGACTACTACGTCGGCACCTACTCGATCACCGACAAGCGCAAGAAGCAGGTCTCGTTCGCGGGCCCGTACTTCATCGCCGGTCAGGACCTGCTGGTCCGCAAGAGCGACAACTCGATGGACGCCGGCAAGACCGCGCTGAAGGGCAAGAAGGTCTGCTCGGCGACCGGCTCGACCCCGATTCAGCGGGTCAAGGACGAGCAGCTGACCGAGGCGAGCAACATCTCCGAGTTCAAGACCTACTCGGAGTGCGTCTCCCAGCTGCTGGACAAGAAGACCGACGCGGTCACCACCGACGACGCGATCCTGAAGGGGTACGCGGCGAACGCGCCGGACGACCTGAAGGTGGTCGGCAAGCCGTTCAGCGTGGAGAAGTACGGCATCGGCCTGCCGCTGGCCGACAAGGCGCTCCGGACCAAGGTGAACGCGATCCTGGAGGCCGGCGAGGGCGACGGCACCTGGAAGGCGATCTACGACGAGACGCTCGGCAAGTCGGGTTCGGACTCGACCCCGCCGCCGCTCGAGAAGTACTGATCCACCACCCGGCCGCGGCGGCTGTGCGCAGCCGCCGCGGCCGAGCCGTGGCAACGGCCGGTGGCTCCTGACCGGATCCACCGAAGGGCAAGAGGAAGGTCGCGATGTTCTCGGTCCTCACCGACAACTGGGATCTGTTCGGACAAGGTTTCTGGACCACGATCAAGTTGTTCCTGATCTCCGGCGTACTCAGCCTGGTGATCGGCACCCTGCTGGGTACGTTCCGGGTCTCCCCGGTGCCGGCCCTGCGCGGCGTCGGCACCGGGTACGTGAACGTGCTCCGGAACACCCCGCTGACCCTGGTGTTCGCGTTCCTGGTCTTCGGCGCGCCGAAGATGAGCATCGAGCTGCCGTCGTTCTTCTGGTCCGCGGTGGTCGCGCTGACGATCTACACGTCGGCCTTCATCTGCGAGGTGGTCCGGTCCGGTATCAATACGGTCCCGCCCGGGCAGACCGAGGCGGGCCGCGCGGTCGGCATGTCGTTCGTCCAGGTACTGACCGTGATCGTGCTGCCGCAGGCGTTCCGGGTCGTCGTACCGCCGCTGATGAGCGTGCTGATCGCGTTGCTGAAGAACACCACCATCGCGGCCGGTTTCTCGGTCGCGGAAGCGGGGGCGATCCCGGCGGCGATGTCCGAGCGTGGTGAGAACCAGCTGCTGACACTGACCTGGATCGCGATCGGCTTCCTGATCCTGATCGTGCCGCTGATGTTCCTGCAGCGGTGGGCCGAGCGACGGACGGCGGTGGCCTGATGAGCGCCTTGTACGACGTACCCGGACCGCGGGCGAAGATCCGTAACCGGACGCTGAACGTGGTCGTGCTGCTGCTGGTGGCCGGCGCTGTCGCTTGGGTCATCTACCGGCTGAACGCGACCGGCCAGTTCGAGAGCCGCCGGTGGGTCCAGTTCCAGTACACCGCGATCCAGAACCAGCTGCTCGACGGTCTGCTCGCCACGCTGAAGGCGGCTGGGCTGGCGGCGGTGCTCGCGCTGGTGTTCGGTTCGGTGTTCGCTGCTGCGCGGATCAGCGACCACAAGTGGGTCCGGACCCCGGCGACGTTCGTCGTCGAGCTGTTCCGGGCGGTGCCGCTGCTGATCCTGATGTTCTTCTTCTACTACGGCAGCCTGCAGTTCCAGCTCGGTCTGACGCCGTTCTGGGCGGTTGTGCTCGGTCTGACGCTGTACAACGGCTCGGTGCTCGCGGAGATCTTCCGGGCCGGCATCGCCGCCGTACCGAAGGGTCAGCGAGAGGCGTCGTACGCGCTCGGGCTGCGGAAGAACCAGGTGGTACGGCTCGTGCTGCTGCCGCAGGCGATCAGTGCGATGCTGCCCGCGATCGTCAGCCAGCTGGTGGTCCTGCTCAAGGACACCGCGCTCGGGTTCATCATCACGTACCCGGAGCTGCTTTACGTCGGCAAGCAGATGGGTGGCCGGCTGAACTACGGCTTCCCGTACATCCCGACGTACATCGTGATCGCGATCATCTACATCGGGCTGTGCTCGCTGCTGTCCGTACTGGCCCGCTACCTCGAGGGCCGCTCGCGGCGCCGCCGCAAGGTCACCGGCGCGCCGCCGACTTCGGCGGCCGAGTCCGCCACTTCGGCGGAAGCTCCGCTCTGACACACGTAGGCCCCTCTTCGGAGGGGCCTACTGCTTTTGGCCGGTGGTCGCGCTGATCCCGGCCAGGATGACGCGCAGCCCGTACTCGAACTCGGCGTCGTTGTCGGCGCCGAAGACGGTGCCGACCATCCGCGCGGTGAGCGGGTAACGCGCGGCGTCGACCGCCTGACTGAGCTGGTCCACCGTGTACGGGTTCCCGTCGGGGTACTCGACGCCGGACCGTGCTTGTTCCTCGATCACGAAACCGATCGTGTAGTGCAGCAGGATCGGGAACACCCGAATCGCATCCGCCGCCGAGAAGCCGGCGTCCTCCAGCGTACGCAGCGTCAGCTCGGTCACTCGCCACAGTGACTCGCCCGCCACGTTCGTACCGGCCAGGACGCGGGCGCCGTCGCGGTGCCGCAGCAGCGTGGACCGCAGGCGTCCGGCCAGGTCGAGCAGCCAGTCCTGCCACGCGGTGTCCCGCCGCGGCGCCTCGATGCCGTCGACGGCCCTGACGAACAGCGCGTCCGCCATCACGTCGAGCAGTTCGCGCTTGTTCTTCACGTGCCAGTAGAGCGCCGGCGCCTGGACGCCGAGCCCCGCGGCCACCTTGCGCATGGTCAGGCCGTCGATCCCACCGTCGTCGAGCAGCCGCAGCGCCGCGGCGGCGATGCTCGCGGCATCGACCTTCGTTCCGGTCTCCGGCTTCATGTTGACAACCTTAACAGCGTTCTGTTCTCCTTAACAGTGTTAAAGGAAATCGAACATCGTTAAGGAGTTGGCATGGAAACCACCCAGGTAGTGATCGCCGGCGCCGGGCCGACCGGGCTGATGCTGACCGCCGAGCTGCGGCTGGCCGGGATCGACGTCGTACTCCTGGACGCGCTGCCGGCACGCAGCGGCGAGTCCCGGGCCGGCGGCGTGCACGCGCGGACGATGGAGCTGTTCGATCAGCGCGGTCTGCTGGACCGGATGATCGAGCGCGGGCGGCCGATCCAGGCCGGCCACTTCGCCGGGATCAAGCTCGACTGCAGCGACTTCCCGACCCGCTTCCCGTACACGCTGGCGATCGTGCAGGCGGAGATCGAGCGTGAACTCGACGCGCACGCGGCCACCCTCGGCGTACCCGTGCGCTGGGGTTCGCCGGTGCGTGGCATCCGGCCGGACGCGGACGGCATCGAGGTGCAGGTCGGTGACTCGGCCGGCAGCCGGATTCGGTGCGAGTACCTGGTTGGCTGCGACGGCGGCCGCAGCACCGTGCGCAAGCTGGCCGGCATCTCGTTCGACGGGACCGAGTCGACCATGCAGGGGATGCTGGCGGACGTGGAGCTGGCCGACCCGCCCGCGGGACCGGTGTTCTCCGTGCGTCGCGGACCGGGCGACTACTCGGCGCTGAACTTCCAGCCCGGCTGGTACCGATTGCTCGTGCAACGGCATGACCGGGTCATCGACCGCGCGGCCGAGCCGACGTTCGAGGACTTCCGGGAGTCGTTCCGAGAGGTCGCGGGCACTGACTTCGGGATGCACAGCCCGCGCTGGGTCTCCCAGTACGGCGACGCTGCCCGCCAGGCCGACCGCTACCGGGTTGGGCGCGTACTGCTCGCCGGAGACGCGGCGCACATCCACTACCCGGCCGGTGGTCAAGGACTCAACACCGGCGTACAGGACGCGGTGAACCTCGGCTGGAAGCTCGCGGCGGTGGTCCGGGGCGAAGCACCTGCCCTGCTGCTCGATACCTATGAGAGCGAGCGGCACCCAGTCGCTGCGCGCGTGCTACAGAACACCCGGGCACAGACCGCGCTCGCCCGTCCCGGCGCGCACAGTGACGCGCTGCGCGAGACCTTCACCGGCCTGGTGGAGATCGACGAAGTCCGCCAGCGGCTCGGGCTGATGATCACCGGGCTCGACATCAGGTACGAACTGGCGGGCGATCATCCGCTGATCGGCCGGCGGGTTCCGGACGCGGAGCTGTCGACGACGCGCGTACATCAGCTGCTCGTCTCGGGGAAGCCGATTCTGCTGTCCCTGAACGGATCTGAGCCGCCCGCGATCGCTACCGGCTGGACCGAGCGACTGGATTGCGTGGCCGCTGACGCCGTCACCCGGCAGTGGACAATTCCCGGCGCCGGCGACATCCGCGTACCCGCCACGGTCCTGATCCGTCCGGACGGGCACGTCGCCTGGGCAACGGACGTACAGACGGATACAGGACTCGAGGTGGCGCTCACCACTTGGCTCGGACCGGCTGCTGTGCCCGGGCCGGCTGAGCTCAGCGCAGCGTGCCGAACGAGTCGCGGATGATCTCCAGCGCCTCGGTGGCTTCCTCCTCGGTCAGCGTCATCGGCGGCGCCATCCGGAGTACGTTGCCGTAGAGCCCGCCCTTGCCGACCAGAAGCCCGCGGTCCTTGGTCTCCTGCTGGAGCTTGGCGGTCGCCGCCGGGTCGGGGCTGTTGTCGTCGGGCTTGACGATCTCCGCGGCCAGCATCAGGCCCTTGCCACGGACGTCGCCGAGCTCGGGGTACTCGTCGGAGATGCCACGCAGACCGTCGACCAGCTGGGCACCACGCTTGGCCGCGTTCGCCTGCAGGTCCTTGTCCAGCAGGTAGTCGATCGTCGCCTTCGCCGCCGTGGTCGAGATCGGGTTACCGCCGAAGGTGGACAGCGAGTTCGCCTGGATGCTGTCCATCAACCCGGCCGTCGCGACCACACCGCCGATCGCGAACCCGTTGCCGAGCCCCTTCGCGAACGTCATCGCGTCCGGTACGACGCCGTGTGCCTGGATGCCCCAGAAGTGATCACCGGTCCGGCCCCAGCCGGTCTGCACCTCGTCGGAGATGAACAGGATGCCGTACTCGTCCAGGACCTCCTTGAACGCGGCGTACAGCCCGTCCGGCGGGGACGAGAAGCCGCCGACGCCCTGGATCGGCTCCGCGATCAGACAGGCCACATCGCCCGAGGTGGTGGTCTCGATGACGTTGCGCAGATCGTCGACGCACACCTTCACGTACTCGGCGTCCGGCAGGTCGCGGAACGGGCTGCGATACCGGTACGCGCCTTGCAGGTACTGCACGTTCACCGGCGACAGGCTGCTCGCCGACCAGCCCCGGTTGCCGGTGATCGCCACCGTGCCGAACGCGCGGCCGTGGTACGAGTTGCGCATCGCCAGCACCTGGTTGGAGCGGCGGGCCTGGGTCGCGAGCAGCAGGGCCGTCTCGTTCGCCTCGGTGCCCGAGTTGGCGAAGAACACCTTCGCGTTCGGAATCCCGGACAACTCGGCGATCTGCTCGGCCAGCTCGACCTGCTTCCGGATCAGGTACACCGTCGAGGTGTGCGCGATGCCGGAGCCGAGCTGCTCGCGGACGGCATCGGAGATCTCCGCGATGTCGTAGCCGATCGCGTTGGTCAGGATGCCGGCGAAGAAGTCCAGGTACGTCGTCCCCTCACCGTCGGTGACCCGGCGGCCGGACCCCTGCACGATCTCGATCGGCTCTTCGTAGTACAACGCGAGCCAAGCCGGCATGACGGCCTTGTGTCGTTCCCAGAGCTCCGCATGTGTCATGTCCAACCTTTACCTCAACTCCCAGTGCGCGTCTATTACCGTTCTGTCCCGTGACGTTGCCGAGCATCCCGCATGTGGACATCGAGTCCTTGGAGCACTTCGACCGGCTGCTGGCGGCGGGAGCCGGCACGATGGCCGGGTGGCGGGTGCAGTCGGTCGATCTGACCGGGCGTACGGCGGAACTGCTTGCGCTGAAGCCGACCGGATCGGTGTTCCTGGGCTGTGCGCTGGAGGAGAAGGCCGACACCTGGGTACGCGAAGGTGGCGGGCTGGTCTTTCCGACCATCCCGGCGCTGCCGTTCGACGCGTACCGGGGGCGGTTGTACGACGCCGACGAGCTGTACGCCGGCCTCGAACAGGGGTATCACGCCACTCCGGACGCGCAGATCTACGCATGGTCACGGCAGCACGACGAGAAGGGCGACACCAGCCGTACGCTGGCCGCCGCGCTGCACGACCACGCGATCGCGGACGCGCTGAACGAGCTGCCCGACGACAAGCCGTGGGTCGGCGTCATGGGCGGTCACGGCGTACCGCGTGATTCGGCCGGCTATCGCGCGGCGGTGCTGCTGGGGCGTACGCTCGCCCGGCGCGGACGGGTGGTTGTCACGGGCGGTGGTCCGGGCGCGATGGAGGCCGCGAACCTGGGCGCTTCGCTGGCGTCGTACGACGATGCCGCCGTGGAAAGCGCGCTGGCGGAGCTGGCCGCCGTACCGTCGTTCCGGCCGTCGATCGGTGCCTGGGCCGGTGCAGGGCTGAGTGTGCGCTCGCGCTTCCCTGGCGACGGTGGCGTGTCCGTTCCGACCTGGTTCTACGGTCACGAGCCGCCGAACGTGTTCGCGTCGGCGATCGCGAAGTACTTCTCCAACGCGCTACGTGAGGACGTACTGCTCGGACGCGCTCGCGGCGGGATCATCTACCTTCCCGGCGCCGCGGGCACCGTGCAGGAGGTGTTCCAGGCGGTCACACCGAACTACTACGGCGACGCGGCCACCCAGATCCCACTCGTCCTTGTCAACGTCAACCACTGGACTGTGGAGCTGCCGGTCTGGCCGCTCCTGCAGTCACTGGCCACGGACCGCCCGATGCAGGCATCAGTCCGCTTGGTCGACTCGATCGACGAGGCCGCCGAGCTGGTGAGCTAGGCGACCTGGTGAGCTAGGCGACCTGGCGCGGCGTGAACTGCATCCGCGGGTGCGCGTACGCCTCCTGCGACTCGACCAGCTGCAACTCGCGCTCCCCCGACTCGTGGGTACGCGTGAGCAGATCGAACACGCTCGACGTCGTCCGGGCGAGTGCCTCGGCGAGATCGCCCGTACGCCGGTAGTGCGCCGTGAAGAGCGCCGCCGTCACGTCGCCGGAGCCGTTCGCCTTCATCGGGATGTACGGCGTCTGCACCAGCCACGCGCCGCTGTCGTCGACCGCCAGCATCTCGATCGTCCCCTCCTCGCGGTCGGGGCGCTCGACGCTGGTCACCAGCACCGTACGCGGCCCGGTCGCGCGGACCAGCTTCACCGACTCCAGCGTGGACTCGAGTGTGTCCGGCTCGGTGTTGGTGAGGAAGCCCAGCTCGAACTGGTTGGGCGTGATCAGGTCGGCGGCCGGTACGACCCGATCGCGCAGCAGTACCGGGATCGCCGGCGCGACGAAGCAGCCGGACTTCGCGTTGCCCATCACCGGGTCGCACGAGTACACCGCAGCCGGATTCGCCGCCTTCACCCGCTGCACGGTCTCGAGAATCACGTCCGCGATCCCCTCACCGCCCTGATAACCGGACAGCACCACGTCGATCTGCGAGAGCACGCCACGGTCCTCGATCCCGAGCAGCACCTCGCGTACGTCGTCCGGGCTGATCATCGGCCCGCGCCACGCCCCGTACCCGGTGTGGTTCGAGAAGTTCACCGTGTACACCGGCAGGACCTCCACGCCGATGCGCTGCAGCGGAAAGACGGCCGCCGAGTTCCCCACATGCCCGTACGCGACCGCGGACTGAATCGAAAGGATCTTCACTGCCCGATCATCCCATCCAGCCGGGCGGCGGTGGTGTCGACGAACAGGTCGACCTCGGTGGCGTCGTATCCCTCACTCAGGCGCACCGTCCGGAACCGCGTATTCAGGATCTCCTGCGCGGTCACCGGCCGATCCACGGGCAGCCCGTTGACCGTCGCCAGCACCCGATCGACGAAGGCATCCACCTCGTCCCGCGCGTATCCTTCGCGCAGGCGCACCCGGGAGAAGCTCGGCTTCGTCAGCTCACCCTGGACCGGCCGGCCACTCTGGGCAACTGCTCGCTGACCGGCCACACCGTCGCGAGCGGGCAACAGCCGCTCCGCCTCGGCCAGGAAGTTGTCCACTTCCTCGACCGCGTACCCGGGCCCGAACATCGGCGTCCCGAACTGCGCCGCGCGGAGGTCCGCCACGGTCAGGTCCGGACCGACGGACCGGCGCTCGACAGTCGCGACCAGGCGCTCCACCAGCGCGTCGACCGCCGTGCAGTCGTAGCGCTGGCCGGAGCGGCGCACGGTGAACCCGGATTCCAGCATCAGGATTCGCTGGCGGCGAGCTGACCGCAGGCGCCGTCGATCTCCTGGCCGCGGGTGTCGCGGACCGTGACCGGAATGCCACCGGCCTCCAAGCGGCGCACGAACTCGCGCTCGTCGGCCGGGTCGGAGGCGGTCCACTTCGAGCCGGGCGTCGGGTTCAGCGGGATCAGGTTGACGTGTACCCAGCCCCAGTCGCCGCGCGCCGACAGCTTCTCCGCGAGCAGATCCGCCCGCCAGGCGTGGTCGTTGATGTCGCGGATCATCGCGTACTCGATCGAGACCCGACGCTTGGTCTGGCGCGCGTACTCCCACGCGGCGTCCAGCACCTCGTCGACCTTCCAGCGGTTGTTGATCGGGACCAGCTCGTCCCGCAGTTCGTCGTCCGGGGCGTGCAGCGACAGCGCCAGCGTGACCGGGATGCCCTCGGTCGCGAGCTGGTTGATCCGCGGCACCAGACCGACCGTCGACACGGTCACGCCGCGCGCGGAGATGCCCAGACCCTCCGGCGACGGATCGGTGAACCGGCGAACGGCTCCGATCACCGCCTTGTAGTTCGCCATCGGCTCGCCCATACCCATGAACACGATGTTCGAGACCCGGCCCGGACCACCGGCGATCTCACCGCGAGCCAGCGCGCGGGCACCGTCCACTACCTGCTCGACGATCTCCGCGGTCGTCATGTTCCGGGTCAGACCGCCCTGGCCGGTCGCGCAGAACGGGCACGCCATCCCGCAGCCCGCCTGGGAGGACACGCACATCGTCACGCGGCCCGGGTAGCGCATCAGGACCGACTCGACCAGCGAGCCGTCCAGCAGCTTCCACAGCGTCTTCCGGGTCTCGCCGTTGTCGCACTCCAGGTCCCGGACCCGGGTCAGCAGCGGCGGCATCAGCTCGGCGACCAGCTTGTCCCGGGTCGCGGCCGGCAGATCGGTCATCTCGGCCGGGTCGGACACCAGCCGGGAGAAGTAGTGGTTGGACAGCTGGTTGGCGCGGAAGGCGGGCTCGCCCAGCGCGGCCACCGCCGTACGCCGCTCCTCCCCGGACAGATCGGCGAGGTGCCGCGGCGGCTTCTTGGCACGGCGCGGCTCATCGAAGACAAGGGGAAGCGAGGTAGTCATAACCGGCCTATTGTCGCAAGCTGCCAGGACGATTCACAAATTCACATCCCATGACCCTCGTCACCGCCGGCTCCCCCGACCTCGATACCCGGGCCACGACGACACCGGGATCGCCGTGGCTCGGGCCGGGTCGTCAGGCCGCGTAGCCCTTCGGTGGAATCAGCGTGGCCAACTGGTTGAAGGTCAGCCAGTACGTAGCGGTCGGCGCGAAGCCGGCCGGGTCCGCGATCAGTACGGTCTGGTCGCTCGCGTCGTACCCGATCACCGTGAAGTAGTGGTAGATCGTGTAGTTCGGGTAGCCCGGCGGGTGGTTGTTGGCCGGGGCAACGATGTTCGCGACGATCGGATAGTTGTTGTCGATGTCGAGGACGATGTCGCGCCAGAGCAGGTCACGCTGCGCCTGGGTGGGCGGGTCGTTGGTCATCTCCTTCGTCTCGTACCAGCCGGTGCCGACGTGGTTGTTCAGCACCCGGGTCACCTGGCCGATCCAGTCGGTGCCGTTCGTGGTGGTCGGCAGTTCGTTCGCCAATTGCTGCTGACTCGGCGGCGAGATCCTTGCCGACAAGGCGATCCGGGTCGCGGCCGGGCCACACCAGTAGCTGGTCTGCTGGTACTGGAAGTCGATGGCGAGGGTCTTGGACGCCTGCGTCGAGTACCCGAGCTTGGGCACCGGCTTGGACGTCGCGATCGCCTCGGCCGAGATGGCCGGCGGGGCGATGCCGGCGGCGGGGGCGGCGCCGGCGGCGGCCGTGAGGGGGACGGCAGCTGCGGCGATCAGGGCGAGACCGCCGAGGGCGGCCTTGAATTTCGTCGTGGGGGTCATGTCAGCTCCTCACACGCGATGGACGACCGGGGCGGATCGTCCTGCGTTTGATACTGACACAGCAACTGGGTTTGCGGTGAAAAAATCACCGGAGGTTTCGATCTGGGTGGAAAGGCCGGGAATCAGGCCGGTGCCGAGCCCGTTGAACTGACACATGCGCCCTGTCCCACTGTCAGTTCTGGACCGTTCCCGGACCCGCACCGGCGAGACGGAGGCGGAGACGCTGCGGGCGACCGTGGAGCTCGCGCGGCAGGTGGAAGAGCTTGGCTACCAGCGGTTCTGGGTGTCGGAGCATCACAGCGTTCCTGGGGTGGTCGGCTCGGCGCCGACCGTGCTGGCAGCGGCTGTTGCCGCGCGCACCGAGAAGATCCGTGTCGGTACCGGCGGGGTGATGCTGCCGAATCACCAACCGCTCGTCGTCGCGGAGCAGTTCGGCGTCCTGGAATCGCTGTATCCCGGCCGCATCGACATGGGTCTCGGACGGTCGGTCGGCTTCACGAACGGCGTCCGCCGGGCGCTCGGAGTCGAGAAGGACGCGGCTGACGACTTCGCCACGCAGGTCCGCTCGCTGCTCGGCTATCTGACCGGTGATGCCGACAACCAGGTCCACGCCCGGCCGGGTGAAGGGCTGCGCATCCCGCCGTTCATCCTCGCGGTCGGCGAAGGGGCCGCGATCGCCGCGTCGCTGGGTCTGCCGGTCGTGCTCGCCGCGCGTTCCGATTCCGCGGCGCTGGTGTCGCAGTATCGAGAGGCCTTCCAGCCATCCGCGTGGGCGGCGGAGCCGTACGTCATCCTCGCCGTCACGGCTGCGGTGGCCGATTCGACCGAAGCGGCGCGGCAACTGTTGCTGCCCGAGGCCTGGGCGAGCGCGTACTCGCGGACCCGCGGCGTATTTCCACCACTCCAGCCATCGGTCCCGGACGACATGACAGCCCGCGAACGGGAATTCTTCGACAATGCCCTGCGCGGACAGATCTACGGCACGCCCGACGAGGTCGACGACGCGCTGGGCGAGCTCGTCGACCGTACCGGAGCGGACGAAATCCTGATCACCACCAACACGTACGATCGCGCCGCGCTGCTGGCGTCGTACGCGGCGCTGGCGAAGCTCACCGGCTGATTCGGTCCTCGAGCCGCTTTCGTACGCCCGGCCACTCATCGGCGAGGATCGAGAACGCCACCGTGTCGCGGAACGATCCGTCCGCCTGCCGCAGGTGCCGGCGCAGTACGCCCTCCCGCGTCGCCCCGAGTTTCGCGATCGCGGCCTGGGAGCGCGTGTTCTTCGTACCCGTCTGGATCTTGATTCGGCCGAAGCCGCAGACCTCGAAGGCATGCGTGAGAAGGAGGAGCTTGGTCGCGGGATTCACCGCCGTACCCCACACCGCGGGCGTGTAGCCGGTGAAGCCGAGGTGGGCTCGCTCGTTCAGTACGTCCACATCGGCGAGGCTCGACGTACCGACCACTGTTCCGGCCGCACCGAGCGGTCCGTCGGACACCAGGCGGACCACGTACGCGAACCGTTTCGCCGCGGCCGGGATCCACGCCGTACGCATCGCCTCCGCGCTCGCGGGCAGCGCGGCGGGACCACCGCCGAACCCACCCGCGTACACCTCCGGGCGGGCGATCGCCGCGTACAACTCCTCGATATCGGCATCCTGCAGGCGATCCAGCCGTACCACGTCGCCGATCAGCGAGCGTCCGTCCGGAGCCGTCGTCATGACTTCACCAGCAGATGCAGCAGCAGCCAGACCACCGGCGCGGTCGCCAGCAGCGAGTCCAGCCGGTCCATCACGCCGCCGTGACCGGGCAGCAGGTTCGACATGTCCTTGATGCCCAGGTCGCGCTTGATCATCGACTCGCCCAGGTCGCCGACCGTCGCGGTCAGCACCGCGACCGCGCCGACGATCGCGCCGACCCACCAGTTGCCGTCCAGCAGCAGCACGACGGCGCCGATCCCGGCACCGATACAGGCCAGCGCGGACCCGGTGAAGCCCTCCCAGGACTTCTTCGGGCTGATCGTCGGCGCCATCGGATGCTTGCCGAACAGCACCCCCGCGACGTACCCGCCGACGTCACTCGCGACCGTGACCAGGAAGAACGTCACCACTCGCCCCGGCCCGTCGGCGTCCGGCTGCACCAGCAGAATCGCGAACCCGGCCAGCAGCGGGACGTAACCGATCAGGAACACCCCGGCGCTGACATCCCGGACGAACCCGACCGAACCACCCGGCATCCGCCAGAAGATCGTGCCCAGCACGGTCAGACCCAGCGCCACCAGCAAAGCCATCGGGCCGCCGAAGTACGCCGCCGCCAGCATCGCGGTCGTGCCCACGTACAACGGGATCCGCGGGATCTCGGCGCCACCGGTCCGCAGGGCCTTCATCATCTCGTCGACCGCCACCACGACGACGACCAGGACCAGAACGACGAAGAGGACCTTCTCCCAGTACAGGGAACCGAGGATCAGCGCGCCCAGCCCCACCCCGACCGCGATCGCCGCGGGCAGGTTCCGCCCGGCGCGGCTCGGGTTGGGACTCGGCGCGGGCGTACTCTCGACGCCCATCACACCTCGAGCAGTTCGGCTTCCTTGTGCTTGAGCAGCTCGTCGATCGCGTCGACGAACTTCTTCGTCAACCCGTCGAGCCGCTTCTCAGCACTCTTGCCCTCGTCCTCACCGGCGTCGCCGTCCTTGACCGTCTTGTGGACCTGGTCCATGGCGTGCCGGCGGATGTTGCGGACCGAAACCCGAGCTTCCTCGGCCTTGGTCTTCGCGACCTTGATGTACTCCTTGCGGCGCTCCTCGGTCAGCGCCGGCAGCACCACCCGGATCACCGCGCCGTCGTTGCCCGGGTTGACCCCGAGGTCCGAGTCCCGGATCGCCTTCTCGATCGCCGTCATCGCGCCCTTGTCGTACGGCGAGATCAGCACCGTCCGGGGCTCCGGGACCTGGAACCCGGCCAGCTGCTGCAGCGGCGTCGGGCTGCCGTAGTAGTCGGCCAGGATGCCCGCGAACATCTGCGGGTGCGCGCGGCCGGTGCGGATCGCGGCGAAGTCGTCCTTCGCAACCTCCACGGCCTTGGCCATCTTCTGCTCGGCATCGCGGAGAGCTTCGTCGATCACGACATTCCTCGCTTCCTCTGGGCCGCCTCGGTGCGGCTTCCCCAACCAACAAACACAGCTACCGTACGAACGCGCGGCCGTCCGCTGCCGGACCTCCACCCGTAGCTTGATCCTAGTGGTACGCCCTCGCGGCCGCCTACGCCGGGTTACTGCCCGCGGGAGACGACCGTACCGATCTTCTCGCCGTGCACGACCCGGGCGATGTTGCCCTCCTCCAGACCGAAGATCACGATCGGCAGCGCGTTGTCGCGGGCCAGGCTGATCGCGGTCGCGTCGGCGACCCGCAGACCGCGGGCCAGGAAGTCGTCGTACGACAACTGGTCGAACTTGACCGCGTCCGGGTTCTTCTTCGGATCGGAGTCGTAGACACCGTCCACGCCCTGCTTGCCCATCAGCAGCGCCTCGGCGCCGACCTCGAGGGCCCGCTGCGCGGCGACGGTGTCGGTGGAGAAGTACGGCATCCCGGAGCCGGCGCCGAAGATGACCACGCGGCCCTTCTCCAGATGCCGCTCGGCCTTCCGCGGGATGTACGGCTCGGCGACCTGACCCATCGTGATCGCGGTCTGCACCCGGGTCTCGATCCCGAGCTTCTCCAGGAAGTCCTGCAACGCCAGGCAGTTCATCACCGTACCCAGCATGCCCATGTAGTCGGCGCGATTGCGCTCCATCCCGCGCTGCTGCAGTTCCGCGCCGCGGAAGAAGTTGCCGCCGCCGACCACGATGGCGACCTGGACGCCGGCCCGGGCCACCTCGGCGATCTGCTTGGCGATCGAGTTCACCACGTCGGGGTCGACGCCGAGCTTGCCGCCGCCGAACACCTCACCCGACAACTTCAGCAGCACCCGGTGGTAGGCCGGGGAGTTCGGCGAAGAGGCCGGACTCGTCTCGGTACCCAGGGTTTCCGTCACGATTCCGGCCTCCTCGTTCGTTGCTGTCCGCTCAGATCCTTCGCCGGATCAGGCGCCGACCTCGAAGCGGGCGAACCGCTTCACGGTCACGCCGGCCGCGTCGAGCACAGCCTTGACGGTCTTCTTGTTCTCCTGGACCGACGCCTGCTCGAGCAGCACGACCTCCTTGAAGAAGCCGTTCACCCGGCCCTCGACGATCTTCGGCAGCGCGCCTTCCGGCTTGCCCTCCTCGCGGGCGGTCGCCTCGGCGATCCGCTTCTCGTTCTCGACCGTCTCGGCCGGAACCTCGTCGCGGTTCGTGTACAGCGGGCGCATCGCGGCGGCCTGCATGGCGGCACCGCGGGCGGCCTCGACGTCGTCGCCCTCGAACTCGACCAGCACGCCGACCTGGGCAGGCAGGTCCGCGGCACGCTTGTGCATGTACGCGGTGACCTTGCCGTCGAAGACCGCGACCTTGCCGAGCTCCAGCTTCTCGCCGATCACCGAAGCCAGCGCCTCGATGTTCTCGGCCACCGACTTGCCGTCGGTCAGCTTCTCGGACAGCAGGCCCTCGACGTCGCCGACCTTGCTCGCCGAAGCGTGCGCGACGATGTCGGCCGCGAGCTGCTGGAACTGCTCGTTCTTGGCGACGAAGTCGGTCTCGCAGTTCAGCTGGACCAGCGCGTTCTCCGCCGCGGCCACCAGGCCGTTGGTGGCGGACCGCTCGGCGCCACGCTTGGCCGCCTTGGCCGCGCCCTTGATGCGCAGCTCCTCGATCGCCTTGTCGAAGTCGCCGTCGGTCGCCTCGAGCGCCTTCTTCGCGTCCATCATGCCCGCGCCGGTGGCGTCGCGGAGCTTCTTCACGTCAGCGGCGGTGTAGTTCGCCATTCCTCGTTCTCTCGTCTTGTCGATGCGGCTGGATGGGCGGAGCTGGTTCGGTCCCCGCGAGCCGTCCGGCCCAGACGCTTCGCCCGGGACCGTGCGGCGTACGCGGCGGTGGTGCCGTCCGGCGGTGAACCGGACGGCACCCGTGGCTGTCAGGCCTCGTCGGCCTTCGGCGCCTCGGCGGCCGGGGTCTCCTCGGCCTTCACCTCGGCAACCGGAGCCTCGGCAACCGGAGCTTCGCTGGCCGGGGCGGCCTCGGCAGCGGCCTCGGCGGCCGGGGCGGCGTCCGCGGCCGGAGCCTCGGCAGCCTTCGCCTCAGCGGCCTTGCCCTCCGCGGCACCGTTCTGGCTCTCCAGCAGCTCGCGCTCCCAGGCAGCCAGCGGCTCTTCCTGGCCCAGCTCCTCGCCGGCGGCGGCCGAGCCCCCGCCGGAGCGGCCCATCAGGCCGTCGGCGACCGCGTCCGCGACGACCCGGGTGAGCAGGCCGACCGAGCGGATCGCGTCGTCGTTCCCCGGAATCGGGTAGTCGACCTCGTCCGGGTCGCAGTTGGTGTCCAGGATGCCGATGATCGGCAGCTTCAGCTTGCGCGCCTCGTCGACCGCGAGGTGCTCCTTCTTGGTGTCCACGATCCACACGGCGGCCGGAACCCGGGCCATGTCGCGGATACCGCCGAGGGTCTTGAGCAGCTTGTCGTGCTCGCGACGCTTCTGCAGCAGCTCCTTCTTGGTGACACCGGAGGCGGCGACGTCGTCGAAGTCGATCAGCTCCAGCTCCTTCAGCCGCTGGAGCCGCTTGTTCACGGTCTGGAAGTTGGTCAGCATGCCGCCCAGCCAGCGCTGGTTCACGTACGGCATACCCACCCGGGTCGCCTGCTCGGCGATCGCTTCCTGGGCCTGCTTCTTGGTACCGACGAACAGGATCGCCCCGCCCGACGCGACCGTGCTGCGCACGAACTCGTACGCGCGGTCGATGTAGGACAGCGACTGCTGCAGGTCGATGATGTAGATGCCGTTGCGCTCGGTGAGGATGTAGCGCTTCATCTTCGGGTTCCAACGCCGGGTCTGGTGCCCGAAGTGCACGCCGCTCTCGAGCAGCTGCTTCATGGTGACTACGGCCATGACTGTGTGGGTCTCCTGTCACGCTTCCCCACGGCTCGCTCGATCCGGGGTCCGCGCGTCTCTCGGTTTTCTCACGGGCACCGGGTGGTGCACCGCGCCTGATGCCCGTCGTACGGCTCCGCCCGGATCACTCCAGGACCGCTGGAACCGCACACTTGTGCGGGCATGCGTAGTCGCCCTCTTCACAGGGGGCGCCACCGGAAGTGTACGTGACCCGGCGCGCCGAACGCGAACCGGCCGGCGTTATCCACAATCACGCCACCACCGGGCCAGAACCACCCACGACAACGGCATCTTCTCTGGCATGACCCTCTTCGGCATGCCCCTCGCCGGCACAACCCTCGCCCTACTCACCCTCACCACCCCAGACTCAGCCACGCCGGACTCAGCCACGCCGGACACAGCCATCTCGGGCTCAGCTGCCTCGGACTCAGCCGTCTCGAACTCCGCTGCCTCGGACTCCGCTGTCTCGGACTGGCCGCTGAGACCACGTCCCGAGGTCGTGCGCGGCTTCGAACTGCCCGCCAAGCCCTGGCTCCCCGGCCACCGAGGCGTCGACCTGGCCGGCCGGCCAGGCCAACCGGTCCTCGCCGCCACCACCGGCACGATCACCTACGCGGGCTCCCTCGCGGGCCGCGGCATCATCACCCTCACCACCGGCCCACGCCGCACCACGTACGAGCCGGTCGTCCCCACGGTCACAGCCGGCACCACCGTCACCACCGGCACCGTCATCGGCCACCTCTCAGCCGCCGGCTCCCACTGCCCACCCGCGACCTGCCTCCACTGGGGCCTTCTCCAAGGCAAGCAGTACCTCAACCCCTTGACCCTTACCCCGCGCCGCCCGATCCGCCTGCTCCCCCTCACCGAGCCCCAACCCCATCCACCAGGGCCGCTCCGGCGACGGATGCCGGACACCTCGACCGTTACGCCGGCAGATTGAGCTGCCAGGACACCCCGAACCGGTCGTTCACCCAGCCGAACTTCTTGCTGAACCCGTAGTCACCGAGCGGCATCAGCGCCTGGCGGCCTTCGCCGAGCGCCTCGTACAGCCGATCCAGCTCGGCCTCGTCCGCACAGTCCACGAACATCGACACCGAAGGCGTGAAGGTGAATCCATGGTGCTGAAAGCTGTCACTGCACATGTACTGCTGTCCGGCCAGCTGGAACACGGCGACCATCACCGAACCCTCCGGCCCCGGCCCCTCGGCGCCGTACCGGTTGATCGACACGACCTCCGCGTCCTCGAACAGCGACAGGTAGAAGTTCATCGCCTCCTCCGCACCGCCCTCGAACATCAGGAACGTCTTGATCTTCTGCTCGGCCATCGTCCAGCTCCTTCAGTCGTAGCTTATATAAGCCGTGACTGTAGCAGATGGTCAGCTCCCGGGCACCCGCGCCTGCCAGGCGTCCTCGTCCCGCGACCGGCGCTCGACCCCGGCCGGGAGTTTGTTCCGGGCGAGATCGGTCAGCGTGGTCTGCTCGAGTACGTCCCGCAGACTCGCCCGGGCCGCGATCCAGACCCGTTGCAGGACGACCGCGTGCTCGTTGTAGCTGACGCTTTCCGGCCGGACGCCGGAGATGCTGACGATCGGCCCGTCGACCGCGCGCATCACGTCGGCGACCGAGATCTCGTTCGGGTCGACCGCGAGCCGCCACCCGCCGGACTGCCCACGCTGGCTGGCCAGGATGCCGGCCCGCCGCAGGTCGGCCAGGATGCCCTGCAGAAACCCGTGCGGAATGCCCTGGGCCCGGCTGAGCTCCTCGGCCGACACCACGGAGGGATTGTCCGCGACCCATCGCTGGGTGATCTCGATCAGCGCTCGCAACGCATAGTCAGACTTCGCCGAAACCCGCATGTCCCGCAGTCTGCCGCATCCCGCCGCTCCCGCGCCGCATCACCCGCGGACAGACCCGATGCGCAACCACCGTCAGGCGCGCGGATGTGCCTGCTGGAAGGCCTGCCGCAGACGCTCGCTGGAGACATGCGTGTAAACCTGCGTGGTCGCCAGCGATGCGTGACCGAGCAGTTCCTGCACGCTGCGCAGATCGGCACCACCTTCGAGGAGATGCGTGGCCGCCGTGTGGCGCAGGCCGTGTGGCCCGAGGTCCGGTGCATCGACCGCGCCGACCCGCTCGTGCACCATCCGCCGGACAGCGCGCTGATCGATCCGGCCACCACGGGCACCGAGGAAGACCGCCGGGCCGCTGCCTTCCCTGGCCAGTTTCGGTCGCGCTTCGGCCAGCCACCGTTCCAGCACCTGGCCGGCCGGGACCCCGTACGGGACCGAGCGTTCCTTGCGGCCCTTGCCGAAGACCCGGACCACTCGGCGGGCCCGGTCGATGTCGTCGACATCGAGCGCGCACAGCTCACCCACCCGGATACCCGTTGCGTAGAGCAACTCCATGATCGCGAGATCGCGCAGCCCCACCGGGCTTCCGTCGTCGGCCGCGACCGCGGCCGCGTCGAGGACGGCGCGGGTGTCGGCCTGGCCGAGTACGCCCGGCAGGCTCTTCTGTGCACGTGGGCTGGCCAGCAACGCACCCGGATCGGTGCTGATCCGCCCGGTTCGCTGCGCCCACGACGTGAACACGCGGGCCGCGGTCGCCCGGCGGGCCATCGTGCTGCGGGACTTCCCCAGACTCTGCTGCTTCGCCAGCCACGACCGCAGGCCCCGGATGTCCAGCCCGTCCAGCCCATCGTGACCAAGCCGAATCAAATGTTCGAGTAAATCCCCGACGTCCCCGATGTACGCTCTGACCGAGTGAGTGCTGAGGTCTCTTTCCGCCGTCAGATGCCGTTCGTAGTCAGCCAGTAACACAGCGAAACCCTCCGGCCAGGAGGCGTTTCCACTGACATCGTCCGGCGTCATGTCATGACGATGCGTGAGCTGGCACGGCATCGCAAGCCACCGCGCGGGGGCGACGAAAAGGAGGTCTGGTCGACAGCCCGACGGTCGACTACTGTTCGGCCCGATTGCCCTAGTAGCAACGGAGGCACCCCTGACCATGGCCCCCTCAGCGAACGGACAGACCGCAGGCCGGCGTTTGCCGGTCGAGTCGGCGTTCACTCGAGTCGAGGACGCGCGGCACCGGCTGCCGCGTTTGTTCGGCCGTCGCGACCTGGTTGTACTCGGCCTGGGCGTGATGATCGGCTCCGGCATCTTCAAAATCAGTGGCGTCCAGGCGTCCGGCGTCTCCGGACCGGCCGTGATCCTGTCGTTCGTCATCGCCGCGATCGTCTGCCTGCTGGCCGCGGCCTGCTACGCCGAGCTGTCCTCCACGATCCCGGTCTCCGGTAGCGCGTACACCTTCAGCTACGTCACCTTCGGCGAGGCGTGGGCCTGGCTGGTCGGCTGGGCGCTGGTCCTCGAACTCGTCACCGCGGCGGCGATCGTCGCGCGGGTCTGGTCGGCGTACTTCCTGGCCACCCTGGACGGATTCGGGATCACCTTGCCCAGCGCGGTCGCGCAGTTCTTCGGCCCGAACGCCAAGCTGAACCTCGTTGCCCCGCTGCTGCTGCTGGTCCTCACCGCGCTGATCGTGACCGGTACCAAGCTGTCCGCGCGGGTGCTCACCGTAGTGGTGATCGCCAAGGTGGCAGTGATCCTGCTGGTGGTGATCGTCGGCGCGATGCACGTGAAGGCGGAGAACTACCAGCCGTTCGTGCCGCCGGCCCGGGCCGCGCCCGCGACCGCGAGCCCGACCGTCATCGGCTGGATCATGGATTCCTCCTTCGGTTCGTTCGGGACGATGGGCATCTTCACGGCGGCCAGCACGATCGTGTTCGCCTACATCGGCTTCGACCTGATCGCGACCGCGTCCGAGGACGCCCGCAGCCCGCGAAAGACCGTGCCACAAGGCATGTTGCTCGGCGTCGGCGCCGTGACGATTCTGTACATCGCGGTGACGGTCGTGCTGGTCGGTATGCGCCCCTACGGCCAGCTCGGCGGGGACGCACCGGTCTCGGAGGCACTCGCCGCGGTGGGGGCCGGCTGGGCCGCGAAGGTGGTCAATGTCGGTGCTTTGCTCGCCTTGATGACAGTGATCATCGTGGTTCTGATCGCGCAGAGCCGGGTGCTGTTCAACATGGGCCGTGATGGTCTGCTGCCGAAGAGCCTCGGCCGGGTCAGCCGGGTGTACTCCTCCCCCGCGCGGGCCGCCGCCGCGGCCGGCGTTGCGGCCGTGCTGCTGACGATGTACCCGAAGGTGCTGGAGCTCGAGGAGCTGCTGGTCCTCGGGGCGTTGTTCTGCTTCGCGTTCTGCGCGGTCGGGGTGCTGCGGCTGCGCCGAACCGAGCCCAACCTGGAGCGTGGATTCCGGGTGCCGATGGTGCCGTTGATCCCGCTGCTGTCGCTGGCCGCGACCGTGTGGCTGATGGTCAACCTGAAGACCAGCACCTGGGCCAAGTTCGGCGTCTGGATGGCGATCGGGATCGCGATCTACGCGCTGTACGGGCGCTGGCACAGCCGGTTGGCGAACGAGGACAGCTGGGACTTCGACCTCGGCGACACCGACCCCGGAACCGGTGGCCTGCATGCGATCCGCGCCGATCAGGCCCGGCCGGCCGAGTTGCGCGCGATCCGTACGCCTCCCGAGCAGCAAGGCCAGAAACCGCGCGGCAAGCACATGCGCAACTAGCCGTTCGCGGCCCTGGGTGCCAACGGAAGTTGTCCACAGGCAGCAAAGTGGGTCCGAAATCCTGGCCTGATCCCGGCATGTTCTTTGTCGGAGGTGGTCATCGATGCGGACCAGGACAGCAGTCGGGCAGTACGGCGAAGAGCTCGCCGCGAGGTATCTGACCAGCAACGGATTCGCCGTACTCGAACGCAACTGGCGTTGTGAGCTGGGCGAGATCGACATCGTCGCCCGCGAAGGTGATGTGCTCGTCGTGTGTGAGGTGAAGACCCGCCGCGGGCTGAACTACGGAAGCCCGCTGGAAGCCATCACCTACAAGAAGCTGACCACGCTGCGAAGGCTGGCCGGCCGGTGGTTGCAGACCCATCAGCTCCGTCCGGCCGAGATCCGGATCGACGTCATCGCGATCCTCTTCGACCGGAGGACGCCGCCCAGTGTTGAGCACGTCCGGGGCGCGGTCTGATGGCGCTCGCTCGGACCTGGTCGGTCGCGCTGGTCGGCCTGGAAGGTCACCTGGTCGAGGTCGAGGCAGACATCTCACAAGGGTTGCCGAAGACAACATTGATCGGCCTGCCGGACGCGTCGCTGACCGAGGCTCGCGATCGGGTTCGTGCCGCGGTCGTCAACAGCGGCGAGCGATTCCCCGACCGCAAGGTCACCATCGGCCTCTCCCCGGCCACCCTGCCGAAGGCCGGTTCCCATTACGACGTTGCCATCGCCGTCTCGCTACTCACCGCGGCCGGCGTTGTCGAGCCTCGGTCGCTGCGGCAGACCGCGATCATCGGTGAGCTCGGCCTGGACGGTCGCATTCGCGAAGTGCGCGGCGCGCTCGCGATGACCTTGGCCGCGGCCCGGGCAAGCTTCGAGCGCATCGTCATCCCCGACCTGAATGAGAACGAAGCCCGGCTGGTGCCGGGCATCGAGGTCTTCGGGGTCCGCTCGCTCCGGCAAGTGCTGGCGCTGCTGCGCGGTAGTGAGATCCCGGACGAGGACGCGCCGCGCGCCGAGCCCCGCTTGCTGTCCGATTCGCTCACCCGCGTTCCTGACGTCGACCTGGACGAGGTGATCGGGCATCGAGAAGGACGGCTGGCGATCGAGACCTCGGCCGCCGGCGGTCATCACCTGTTCCTGCACGGTCCACCGGGATCCGGAAAGACAATGCTGGCGGAGCGACTCGGTGGGCTGCTGCCGGACCTGTCGACCGATGATTCGCTCGAAGTCTCCGCGGTGCATTCACTCGCCGGGCTGCTGACCAGCGATGCCGAGTTGGTGGTGCGGCCACCGTTCATCGCGCCGCACCACACGGCGTCGTTGGCCAGTCTGGTCGGCGGTGGTTCGGGCATGCCCCGGCCCGGAGCGATCAGCTGCGCGCACCGAGGCATTCTGTTCATAGATGAAGCGCCCGAGATGCACCCGCTGACGTTGGACACGCTGCGCCAGCCGCTGGAGTCCGGACACATCGAGGTGCACCGAGCGGCGGCGGTGGCGAAGTTTCCGGCCCGGTTCATGCTCGTGCTGGCCGCGAATCCCTGTCCCTGTGGACTTTCCGGGACCAGACAAGGCGACTGCACTTGTACTCCGCAGATGTTGATGCGCTACCGCCAGCGGATCAGCGGCCCGATCAAGGACCGTCTGGACATCCAGCGGCAGATCCTCCCCGCGGCTCGGACCATCGTCGACGGCGAGGAACCGGAATCAACCGCGGTCGTTGCAGCCCGCGTCCAGGCTGCTCGTGATCGCCAAGCACACCGCTACCAACACACTCCCTGGATCTTGAACAGTGAGGTGCCCGGCCCGGTTCTCCGCCGTGATCATCCGCTCGACGCCGCCGCCCAGCGCCTCCTCGAAGACCTCTACTCAGCCGGCCAACTCACCGCCCGCGGCCTGGACCGAGTGGTCCGCGTCGCCTGGACCCTCGCCGACCTCGACGGCATCCCCCAACCCACCATCACCCAAGCCCACCAGGCCTACCAACTGAGAACCGGCCACCCCCTGACCACCCCCTCCGACACCCGCCCTCTCAAAGGACTCTTCCAATGACCATCCACCAAGTCCACCAACCCGTCACCCCCACCACCACCAACAACACCGCGGCCGGACGGGGTGGTGCTGGTGGAAGTGGCGGCGGGGGCGGGCGAGTTGTTGCTGGGGTGGTTGGGGGTGGGGATGGGGAGGTGGAGCGGCTGGCGCGGGTTGGGTTGTCGCGGGTGGTGGAACCTGGCGATCTGAAAGCGCTGCAGGCATTCGACGGGATGCCGGCGACCGAGGTCTGGGAGTTGCTGCAGCGAAAGACTCCAGGCACCGAGCGATGGTCCACCCGCCTCGCCGATGCCGACCCCGAGCGGGATCTGGAACGAGCGGCCGCGACCGGCGCCCGGTTCGTGATCCCCGGCGACGACGAATGGCCGGAACAGGTCGAGATCCTCGCCGAAGCCGGACAGCTGACAAGACGAGGCGGCGTGCCGTACGGGCTGTGGCTCCGGGGGCCGGCCCACCTGCGTCGGGTGCTTGAGCAATCCGTCGCGGTGGTGGGTGCTCGCGCCAGCTCCGCGTACGGCGAGCATGTGGCTGCTGAGCTTGCCTCCGGAGTCGCGGACAACGGCTACACGGTGGTGTCCGGCGGCGCATTCGGGATCGACGCGGCCGCCCACCGTGGTGCACTGGCTGCCGCCGGCGTTACCGTCGCCGTCCTGGCATCCGGAGTAGACGTCCTGTACCCACGGCGGAACTCGGCTTTGCTGAGCCGGATCGCCGAGCAAGGACTGATCGTGAGCGAACTCCCACCCGGATCTCGGCCGACGCGCCTCAGGTTCCTGTCGCGAAACCGCCTGATCGCCGCCAGTACTCTCGGCGTCGTTGTGGTCGAGGCAGCTGTCCGAAGCGGAGCACTCAACAGCGCCGGCTGGGCCGAACAGTGCGGCCGCGCGGTGCTCGCCGTACCGGGACCGGTCACGTCCCGAATGTCCGAAGGCAGTCATCTCCTCGTCCGCGAACGAGGAGCTGTCCTGGTCACCAACGTCATGGAAATCATCGAGGCCCTCTCACCGCTGGGCACTCGTCTCACCACGTACCCGATGGCTCCCAAAACCCCGCACGACGACCTCGACTACGACCTCCGCCGCACGCTGGACGCCGTCCCCGTCCAAGACCCGGCGCCCACCGACCAGATCGCGGGCGCCGCGGGCCTGGACCTCACCACCACCCAGGAATGCCTGCTGACCCTGTCCGACCTCGCGCTGGTAGAACACTGCCCCACCGGCTGGCGCCTGCCACCCACAACCCCAACACCACCCACCTGACGTGGCGCCGGCGATGAGCACCAGCAGCGGATCTCCGCACCGCCGGGGTGGGCGCGGTGCCGCGTCGTGCGGAACCCCGGGCCGCCCTCCCCCGCCACGGATCCGGCGGGTGGGGTCAGCGGCCGAAGTCGGAGTCTTTGGGGACTTCCAGGTCGGACTTGGCAAGCTCTTCGATGTTGACGTCGCGGAAGGTGACCACCTTGGCGTTCTTGACGAAGCGGGCGGAACGGTACACGTCCCAGACCCAGGCGTCGGCCATCGTCACCTCGAAGTACACGTCGCCGCCTTCGGTGCGGACCTTCAGGTCTACCGCGTTGCACAGGTAGAAACGCCGTTCGGTCTCGACGACGTACTTGAAGATCCCGACGACGTCCTTGTACTCCCGATAGAGCTGCAGCTCCATGTCGGTTTCGTACTTCTCAAGGTCGTCAGCGCTCATGCCGCCACCTCTTCACGCTCGGCTCGGACATCGGCGCTGAGACGCCCTCTGAAGGGCGCTGCGTGGGTTGTTCGCTCGCTACGCTCTCTCACAGGCTCTCCACTCCGGTGGGACTGGTCACATTCTGTCCCATATCGGGCCGTAGACTGCGGCGGACATTCTCAAACCGCCGTCGATGTTGTGGGCACGGTCCGAATTCGTCCAGTGCCGCCTGGTGTTCGGGGGTGCAGTACCCCTTGTGGATCTTGAAGCCGTACTCCGGGTACACCGAATCCCAGTGCTCCATCACCCGGTCGCGGGTGACCTTGGCGATCACGGAGGCGGCCGAGATGCAGGCTGCCACCCGGTCGCCCTTCCACATCGCCAGGCCCGGTACGCCGAGGCCGTCGACGCCGAAACCATCGGTCAGGACGTACGACGGGCGGACGTCCAGCCGGAACAGGGCCCGGCGGAGCGCTTCCACGTTCGCGACGTGCATGCCGAGCCGGTCGCACTCGGGTGCCTCGATGGACACCACCGACCAGGCCAGCGCACGCTTGCGGATCTCGTCGTAGCACCGCTCACGTGCCTTCGCGGTCAACAATTTCGAGTCGGCCAAACCCGGCACCTGGCCGCGCTTGCCCTCCGGCAGGATCACCGCGGCGGCGACCAGCGGACCGGCGCACGGGCCGCGACCGGCCTCGTCGACGCCCGCGATCGGGTCCAGGCCGACCCGGCGCAAGGCCCGCTCGTACCCGTACAGGCCCGCGTCCCGCCGGACCGTGCTTCCGCGCGGAAGCGCGCTCATTCAGCCCTCCAGATCACAGAACCAAGCCTAGACAAGAGCGCCGACGGTACTCAGCCGGAGGTCTTGGGTGGTGGTGTGAGGGAGATCGAAGGTTTGTCCGGTGCCGGGCCGGGCGCCGGCACCGCCTTGAAGGTGTCCGGGACGCCGAGCTTGGCCCAGCGGCCCGCGGGCCAGACGATCATGATCGCCCGGCCGGTGACCTTGTCCAGCGGGACGAAGGCAGCGTCGCCCTGGTTGCCGCCGTTCGCGTCGACCTCCTGCAGGTGCACGCGGGAGTCGCCGGAGGCGGACCGGTGGTCACCCATCACGAAGATCCGGCCGGCCGGGACGGTGACCTGGAACTCCATCTGGGACGGGGCATCCCCGGGATAGAGGTAACCGGTCTCGTCCAGTGGCTGGCCGTTCACCAGCATCCGGCCCTTCGAGTCGCAGCAGGCGACCTTGTCACCGGGCATGCCGATGATGCGCTTGATCAGGTGGCCGTGGCTGGAGTCCGGCAGCAGGCCGACGATCTCGAAGAACCGGCCGATCGAGCCGCGCTTCTGGCCGCTCTCCTCGGCACCGAGCCAGCCGCCCGGGTCCTCGAACACGACCACGTCACCGCGCTTCACGTCGGTGAGCTTCTCGACCACGACCCGGTCACCGACCAGCAGGGTGTTCTGCATCGACTCGCTCGGGATGATGAACATCTGCCCGACGAACGCCCGCAGGATCGAGGAGACGATCAGGGCACCGACCACGATCAGCACGAACTCGCGGGTCGCTGCCGCGAAGCCCGAGCGGTGGGCGGGTTTGGCGTCCGGCTTGGTCGGTGTATCGGTCACTTCTTCAGCCCCGGCTTCTTGAAGGTATCCGGAGGACGCAGCATCGTCATCCGGTCAGATGGCCAGATTACGCAACAGGCCCGGCCAACCACGTTCTCGACCGGTACGAAGCCGCCGCCGGGGCCGCCCATATGGGCGCGGGAGTCGGCCGAGTCAGCCCGGTTGTCACCCATCACCCACAGGTGTCCGGCGGGGACCAGGACGTTGAACGGCACCTCGGACGGTTTGGCGTCCTTCAGCAGGTACTCACGTTCGTCCAGCGGGATGCCGTTGACGGTGATCAGGCCCTGTTTGTTGCAGCAGATCACCCGGTCGCCGCCGATTCCGATCACCCGCTTGACCAGATGGCCTTCGCCGGTACGCGGCAGGATGCCGACGAACTCACCGATCCGCCGCAACGTACCCGGCTGGGCCTCGGCCTCGTTCAGCCAGTTGTCCGGGTCCTTGAACACGATGATGTCGCCACGGTCGACGTCCCGGTGCAGGTAGCTGATCTTCTCGGCGAGAATCCGGTCGTCCTTCGTCAGCGTGTCGTACATCGACTCCGACGGGACGTAGAACGCCTCCGCGACGAACAGCCGCAGTACCACCGTGATGACGAGCGCGAGCACCGTGACGGTGCTCATCTCGACCAGCAGGCTGAGCAGCGGATTCCGCTGCTTCAGCCTGCGGTGACGTCCCTTGCTGCGACGTGCCCTCCTGGCGACCGGGCGAGGGCGAGCGCGAGTCGCGGTGCTCGGCGCCATAGGTGACCGTCGTCGTTACGCGGCGTCAGGAGGCCGGAACTTCGCGCTTCTCCTTGATCTTCGCCGCCTTACCGCGCAGTTCGCGCAGGTAGTACAGCTTGGCGCGGCGGACGTCGCCGCGGGTGACGATCTCGATCTTCTCGACGATCGGGGTGTGCAGCGGGAAGGTCCGCTCGACGCCGACGCCGAAGCTGACCTTGCGGACCGTGAAGGTCTCCTGCAGGCCGCCGCCCTGGCGACGGATGACGACTCCCTGGAACACCTGGACGCGGGACCGGTTGCCCTCGACGACCTTCACGTGCACCTTGACGGTGTCACCGGGGCGGATGTTCGGGATGTCGTCGCGCTTGCTCGCGTTGTCGAGCTCGTTCAGCACGTTGCTCATCAGGTGTCTCTTTCTCGCGCGTGCCACAGGTCACCCACGAATCTCGGTGGTGAAAGTCGTCGAAAGGCTGCCGGTCGGTGGTCACCCCCTGTGGCAGGAGCACCGAAGGGCAGCAACAGGCAATCTTGCCACACCAGCCATACGGTGACGAAATCCGCCACCGGCCGCTGCGCAGGGTGAGCGTACGGTCAGCGCCGGCTCCGGCGGCGTTTGGCCAGCCGGACGAGCGTGACCTTCGGCGTCTGCTGCTCCCGGCCCGTCTCGCGGTAGCCCGCCTTGGCGTACAGCGCCAGGTTGCGGGCGCTCAGGTCGCCGGTGTCCAGCTGGTACGAGGTGACGTCGGCCGGCGCGAGCTTCTCGGCGGCCTGGAGGAGGCGTACGCCGAGGCCGCGCCCCTGCCAGTCCGGAGCCACCAACAGCCGCTCGACCTGCCCTACGGAACCGTCGACGACGAGCTGCACCGAGCCGACGATGCGCGTACCAGCGACCGCCTTCAGGACAGTGCCCCGCTCCAGCCGAGCCGTGGTCGCGGCGACGTCGTCGGTCAACGGGGGGATCGTGTAGTCGTCGTAGAGCCGTGCCTCGGACAGGAAGGCGGCCAGTTGCAGTACGTGCAGTTCCCCCGCGTCCGCAGCCGTGGCGGGGAGCAGGCGTACTGCCGCCGCCGCATCGTCCTTCTGCGCGACCGTACCGCCCCAGGCAGCCAGCAAATCCGGCCGGCGTTCGGCCGTACGCCGGACGGACTCGTCGTGACGCCAGGACGCGATCGCGCCGTGATTGCCGGACAGCAGGATCTCGGGTACGTCGTGGCCGCGCCAGGCCGGCGGCTTGGTGTACACCGGGTACTCCAGCAGGCCGTCGCCGGAATGTGATTCCTCGGCGAGGGACTCCGGGTTGCCGATCACGCCGGGCAGCAGGCGGGCGATCGCCTCGACCATGACCAGTACGGCGACCTCGCCGCCGTTCAGTACGTAGTCGCCGATCGACACCTCGTCGACACGCATCCGCTCCCCGGCGTACGCCGCCACGCGCGCGTCGATGCCCTCGTACCGGCCGCACGCGAACGCGAGCCACGGTTCGGCGGCGAGCTCGTACGCGAGGTCCTGAGTGAACGGGCGACCGGCCGGCGTCGGCACGATCAGCCGTGGCTGCGCCGGAGCGTCCGTCGGGGCGATCGTGTCCAGGGCCTCGCCCCAGGGTTCCGGCTTCATCACCATGCCGGCGCCACCGCCGTACGGGGTGTCGTCGACGGTCCGGTGCCGGTCGTACGTCCACTGCCGCAGGTCGTGCAGCCGGACGTCCAGGAGCCCGCTCTTGGCGGCCTTGCCGACCAGTGAGACGTCCAGCGCGGCCAGGTACTCCGGGAAGATGGTGACGACGTCCAGCCGCATGTCAGTCCGCGTCCGCCTCGGTCGGAACCACGTCCGCGCCATCCGGATCGAGCAGACCGGGGCGGTCGGCAACCACTACGTACCGCTTGTCGACGTCGAGCTCCGGGACCAGCTCCTCCACCAGCGGAACCAGCACCAGGTTGCCGGCCGTACGGCGGATCTCCAGCAGGTCCTGCGAAGGCAGATGGACCACGTCGACCACTTCACCGACCTCGGCGCCGTCGGTGGTACGGACCGCGAGGCCGACCAGGTCGCGGTCGTAGTACTCGTCCGGGTCCTCGGGGCGGGCGTCGTCGTCCACCTCGGACTGGACGAACAGATTGCGCAACTGCTCCGCCGCCGTCCGGTCCGGCACCTCGGCGAACTTCACCAGCAACCGCCCGCTGTGCCACCGGCTGGACGCGACCGTCAGCGTCCGTGACACCTTGGCCTCGGTCACCAGCGCGGCGCCGTCGGCGAACCGCGTGTCCGGCTCGTCGGTCCGGACGTCGATGCCGACCTCGCCCCTGATCCCGTGCGCCCGGCCGATCCGCCCGACTGTCACCAACACCTGCACAAACCCTTCTCCGGAAGTACTGAGGGAAGAATAGGACGAAGGGCCGCACCCGAGACGGGGCGGCCCTTCGCGATGAACTGCCGAGTTCAGCGGCGCGGACGCCGGTTGAACTCGTCGACGAAGTCGATGCGCAGCGAGGACTCGGAGCTGAGCGCGCCGACGACGGTCCGGATCGCGGTGGCGGTCCGGCCGTTGCGGCCGATCACCTTGCCGATGTCGTCGGGGTGGACGTGCACCTCGAGGGTGCGGCCACGCCGCAGGTTCCGGGCCCGGACGCTGACGTCGTCGGGGTTGTCGACGATGCCCCGGACCAGGTGCTCCAGCGCCTCCGTCTCCATCACCGTCAGGCCTCGGCGGTCTCGGCGGCGGGCGCCTCGGCGGCCTTGTCCTCGGCAGCCTTCTCCTCGGCCTTCGGCTCAGCCTTGGCGTCGGCGGCGTCGTCCTTCTTCTCGGCCTTCTTCGCCGTCTTCTTGGCGGTGACCGCCTCGGTCTTCAGCGAACCGTGGGCCTCGGCCAGCGCCTCGTTGAAGATCTCCTGCTTGTCCCGCTTCGGCTCGGCCACCCGCAGCGGCGCCGGGGCCTCCAGGCCCTTGAACTTCTGCCAGTCGCCGGAGGCCTTGAAGATCGCCTCGACGGCCTCGCTCGGCTGCGCGCCGACGCCCAGCCAGTACTGCGCCCGCTCCGACTCGACGCGGATGAACGACGGCTCGGTCTTCGGGTTGTAGATCCCGATCTCCTCGATCGCCCGGCCGTCCCGCTTGGCGCGGGCGTCCATCACGACGATGCGGTAGTGCGGGGTGCGCTTCTTGCCGATGCGCTTCAAACGGATCTTGACTGCCACGCTTGTGGGGTCTCCCTCGGAATACATGTCTGGTGAGCAGCACGACGCGTCGTGGGGACAACGGGGTGACCACTCGATGGGCCGAGCCAGGACGTGGAGTTAGAGGGCTGCACGGACCTGGACGGACTCAGCCAGACATTCTGCCAGATCCGTCCCGCGCAACCAATTCGCGGTCCCGGCACGCTATCCGCCGGACAAACATACAGACGTGCATGTATGTTTATTGCCATGAACACCCAAGCCGAGCGGCGGGCCCGCTCCCGGACCGCCCTGCTGGAGTCGGCGGCGGTCGGCATCTCCCGGTCCGGGTACGGCAACCTCGGCCTCGAGCACGTGGCCCGTGAGGCCGGGTACACCCGTGGCGCGCTCTACCACCAGTTCCGCGACAAGCAGGAGCTGACGCTGGCGGTGCTGGAGTGGATTCAGCAGGCCTGGTCCGACCAGGTCGGCACGCTGGTCGACCAGGAGACCGATCCGGCCGCGGCGCTGCTCACGATGGCCCGCGGGCACGCCGTCTTCTGCCGGCGCGACTTCGCCCGGGTCGCGCTCGCGCTGCGGGTCGAGTTCGCCGGCCAGGAGCATCCGGTCGGCGCGGCGGTCGAGGCGGCCTACGCCGTGCTGACGCAAATCTGCGCGCGGCACATCGCCGCCGCGCGGGCCGTCGGATCGGTCCCGCCCGGCCCGTCCGAGGAGGTCCTCGCCCGCGCGTTCATCGGCGCGCTCGAAGGCACCGTGGTCGCGCTGGCGGGGACCGCGCCGTACGACGCGGAGCTCGCCGCCCGCGCGGTCGCCGGAGTGCTTGGTCTGCCCAACGAAGGAAAGGACCTGTCATGAACCTCCCGAAATCAGCACACACCGAGCTGCCGTGGCGTATCCACGAGCTGACCCCTGACTTCCGGGTGTACGACGTGTGGGCGCTGCCGACGCCTGGAGCCGCCGACGACTTCCAGCTGCTGGTCGACCTGTTCGCCGGCGGCGACACGGCCACGAACCCGTCACGGATCGCGCGGCTGCTCTTCGCGATCCGCTGGAAGCTCGGCGAAGTACTCGGCTGGGACGAAGCCGGCGCCGGCGTCAACGCTCGCGTCGCATCGTTGCGCCACAGACTGCCGCCCGATCTACCGGCGGGCGGGCCGGAGTTCACCAAGCTGCCATTCAGCTCGGTTTACCAGACCGGCAACGAGTTGGCGGCGGAGATGGCCAACCGCACTGTGCATGCGGTCCTGCATCTGTCCTGGGTGCCCGACGGCGCCGGCGGGTACCGCGGGCAGATGGGCGTACTGGTACGACCCAACGGCTGGTGGGGACGCGTGTACATGGGCCTGATCGGACCGTTCCGCCACCTGTTCGTGTACCCGCCGTTGATGCGCGGCATCGAAGCCGAGTGGCGCGAACGGCTCAGTGCCTGAACTGGCCGAGTCCCGAAAGCTCCGTCGCGTACGTGTCCAGCAGCCGATGCGCGACGGTCACCGAGTCGACGAGTGGATGCCACGCGAACGCACGCAGCGCGGTCGACCGTGAACCAGTAGCGGCTGCCTCGATCGTGGCGCGTTCGACAGCCTTCACCGAACAGACCAGACCGGCCTGGTGGTCGGTCAACTGAGACACCGTGCGCGGCACCGCACCGTTGGCGTCGACAGTGCATGGGATCTCGATGACCGCGTCGTCGTCCAGCTGATGCAGTACGCCACGGTTGCGGACGTTCAGGATCAGCGAGGCACGTTCGTTGTGCGCGATCGCCCGCATCAGGGACAGTGCGACCTGCTCGTACCCACCGGCTGCCATGTCGCGTTCGTCGCGCTCCCCGGCGTCCGCGACCGCACGGCTCTCCACCATGTACGTCGACTCGCGTTCGGCTCGCGTCTGCTGCCACAGCTCGAGCGCCTGCTCCGGCTGCTGTCCTGTCTTGGCGTAGAACGCGGACTGCTGTTCCAGGAGGAACGTGCCGCGCGTCTGCGGAACAGCTTGTACTGCGGCCAGTGTCTCGCGCGCGAAGTAGTAATAGTGCAAGTACTCGTTCGGAATGGAGCCCAGTGACCGCAGCCACTCCACACCGAACAGACGCCCCTCCTCGAAGGAGGCCAACGCGCTAGTGGACTCGAGCAGCTCTGGCAACCGATCCACGCCACCGGATCGCAGTCCACGCAACCAGCCGAGGTGGTTGAGGCCCGCGTAGTCATAGAACGCTGTAGCCGGGTCCACTCCAAGTGCCAGCGCCGCCCGACGCCCCAGGCCGGACGGCGAGTCACAGATGCCGATCACTCGATCGCCCAGGTACGGGATCATCGCCTCGGTCACCATGCCGGCCGGGTTGGTGAAGTTGATGACCCAAGCCTCCGGTGCGACCGCGGCGATCCGCTGAGCCACCTGTACGGCGACCGGCAGCGTCCGTAGTCCATAGGCGATCCCGCCGGCACCGACTGTCTCCTGTCCGAGGACACCGAGGTCCAGTGCGACCCGCTCGTCCACGGTCCGTCCGGCAAGGCCACCGACCCGGATGGCCGAGAAGACGAAGTCGGCGCCACGCAGCGCCTCGTCAAGGTCAGTCGTCGCCGTGACGACCGGGGCGTCTACTGCGTCAGCGGCCTGCTGGCGCAGCACTGCCGTGATCGCGGACAGGCGGCTGGTGTCGGTGTCGTACAAGACGACGTTGGTGATCCGTCCGGAGCCGCGGTCGCCGAGCAGGGCTCGGTACACCAGCGGGACGCGGAAGCCGCCTCCGCCAAGGATCGTCAGCCTCACCCCAACACCCCCTCGACGCTCACGCCAGCACCACCTGTACTCCTGCCTCGATCAGTTGCGTTCTGGTTGCCTCGTCGGCGCCGGGCTCGGTCACCACCACCGACAGCTCACTCGGCTCACACACCCTGGCTACGCCATGCCCTGGGAACTTGGTCCCGTCAGCCAGCAGCACCACTCGGTCAGCCGCTTTGATCATTGCCCGCTTGACCGGCACCTCGATCATCGTGCTGTCCATCACTCGCCCGTCCGGCCGGACTCCACTCGTACCGAGGAACAGCCAGTCGACGTGGATCTGCCGCAGGCTCTCCTCGGTCAGGTAGCCGACCAGTGAGCGGTAGCTGCGCCGGACGAAGCCGCCGAGCACGATCAGCTCGATGTGCTCGTCGTTCTCCAACTCCTCCAGTACCGCGAGGTTGCTGGTCACCACGGTCAACGAACGGCCGTGCAGGTGCTGCGCGACCCGGAGCGCCGTCGTGCCGATGTCCAGCAGGACCGACTCGCCGTCACTCACCAGCTCGGCGGCGCGACGGGCGATCCGGTCCTTCTCCTCGGCGTTGACCGCGTTGACGTCCGCGAACGGTTCGTCACCACCGTCGACGGCGAGCGCACCCCCGTACACCCTGGTCAATCGGCCCTCGGCGTGCAGTTGCTCGAGATCACGACGGATCGTGGCCTCGCTGACGCCCAGCTTCCCGGCCAGCACCTTGACGCCGCCGGCTCCGTCGGCCCGGAGGGCCCTGACGATCTGATCCTGTCGCTGCTTCGGCAACACAGCACAGACGGTATCACGCAAACTTTGTCATTTTCAGTCAAAGTCATGAGTGGGTATTGCGCATCTCGGGCAACAGTTTCAAGATTCATGCACGAGTTTGATCGACCCTGCAGGAGTGTGCTGCGTTATGGAGTTCGACGTCGTCCTGTCGGGCCTGGTCTTCCAGGACCTGGTGCTCGGCCTGCCGTCCGCGCCGCGACCGGGGACCGAGGTCTGGGCCACCGAATCGCACCAGAGCCCAGGCGGCATCGCGAACTTCGCGGTCGCGCTGGCCCGGCTCGGACTGCGCACCGGGATGGCCGCTGCCTTCGGCGCGGACCGGGACGGTGACCAGGTCTGGAGCGCTCTGAGCGCGGAAGGCATCGACCTGACGCTGTCGCGGCGGCTGCCCGACTGGCCGACCCCGCTGACCGTGGCGCTTGCCTACGACAACGACCGCGCACTGGTCACCCGCGGCACTACTCCCCCGCTGTCGGCCGACGACCTGATCAGTACGCCGCCAACCGCCCGCGCGGTGGCAGCGCACATTGGCCCCTGGCCGAACGAGTGGCTGGCCAAAGCGAAGTCCACCGGCAGTCTGGTCTTCGCGGATGTCGGCTGGGACCCGACCGAGCAGTGGAATCTCAGAGTGCTCGACCAGCTCGAGCACTGTGATGTGTTCCTGCCCAACGCCGAAGAGGCGATGCACTACACGCGTACTGACACTCCGGAGCAGGCACTGCGCGAGTTGGCTGAGCAGGTGCCGCTGGTCGTCGTGTCCGACGGTGCGGCTGGTGCACTCGCTCTGGACGCGCGGACAGGCGAACAGGTCGCCGTACCCGCCTTCCCTGTCACGGCGGCGGACACCACCGGGGCGGGTGACGTGTTCGCCGCCGGCTTCATCGCAGCGACCCTCTGGGAGCTGCCGCTCCAGCAGCGGGTGCGGTTCGCCGCCCTCGCCGCGGCGTTGTCGGTCACCCGGCTCGGTGGCGCGGACGCGGCACCACGCTGGTCCGACCTCGCGGCCTGGCAGGCCGGTCTGATCGAGCAGGACCCCCAGGACCACCACCTCCACGCGCTGATCAGCGCACACTCAGGAAGGTAGAACCATGGCGCTCACACGTCGGACGTTGCTCGGGGGCTTCGCGGCCGTTGCCGGCGGCGCACTCGTCGGCTGCTCGTCGGGGATGGACACCGGGACCACCAAGAAGAACGCCGCCACCGAGCTGACCATGTGGTGCTGGCCGGGCGGCCTGGGCAAGTCGGTACTCGACGACACCGTCGCGCACTTCCCGGACCCGAAGATCAAGTACTCCGAGGTGGGCGGTGACTTCAAGCAGAAGCTGGTCACCACGTTCAACGGCGGTACGTCGATCCCGGACATCACCGGGCTGAAAGGCGAGGACATCGCCTCGCTGCTGCCCCAGGCGGAGCGGTTCGTGGACCTGAAGACGGTCGGCGCCGACTCGGTCCTGGGTGACTACCTGGACTGGAAGGTCAAGCAGGCGACCACGCTGGACGGCAAGGTGATCGGACTGCCGATCGACGTCGGCCCGACCGCGCTGTACTACCGCGAGGACGTCTTCGCGGCCGCCGGTCTGCCGAGCGACCCGGCCAAGGTGGCCGAGCAGCTGAAGACCTGGGACGACTTCTTCGCCGCCGGTGTGCAACTGAAGAAGGCGAACCCGAAGGCGCCGATGGTGTGGGACGCCACCGACCTGTACGACATGGTGGTCGGCCAGGGCACCGAGCGGTACATCTCCAAGGACAACAAGTTCGTCGGCGACCAGGACCACATCCGTAAGGCCTGGGACACGTCGGTGAAGGCGATGACGTTGCAGATCGACGGGCGGACGCCGAGCGGCAAACCGGACTGGAACGCCGGCCTGGACCTGGGCACGATCCCGGCGCACATCGGCGCGGCCTGGGTGGCCCTGGACATCAAGTCGGCGGTGAAGAAGAGCGCCGGCAAGTGGCGGCTGGCGCCGACCCCGGGCGGCCCGGCGAACTTCGGTGGCTCGTTCCTGGCGATCACCAAGAACGCCGCCGATCCGCAGAAGGCGTTCGACGTGATCAAGTACATGCTCAGCCCCGACAACGAGGCGAAGGCGTTCGCGGACGCTCAGATCTTCCCGGCCACCCCGGCCGCGTACGACAAGCCGCAGCTCAAGGCGGCGGACAGCTTCTTCGGTGGCCAGGTACCGATCGACATCTTCGGTCCGGCCGCGAAGGCGATCCCGGTCGCGTACCAGAGCCCGTTCGACGACGCGGTCGCCGCTCCGTTCCACGACGAGCTGAAGACCGTACAGACCGGCGCCAAGACCTCGGACGCTGCCTGGTCGGCCGCGGTCTCCAAGGCGAAGGCGATCGCCAAAAGGCAAGGGGTGCAGTGAGCGCTACCGCGGCGGTGCGTACCCGGGCCGTCGCCGGAGCACCCACCCGGCGGCGGATCTGGTCGTACTGGCGGTTCTACCTGGCACTGTCGCCGTTCTACGTGCTGTTCGCCGTGTTCGGGCTGTACCCGATGCTGTCCACGATCGTGCTCGCCTTTCAACGGTGGGACGGCCTGAGCGCCCGTAAGTTCACCGGACTGGACAACTTCGCGTTCCTGGTCCGCGACCCGACGTTCTGGCAGGCACTGGAGAACACGGTCGTCCTGTTCCTGATGTCCACGGTGCCGACGCTCGTGATCGCGCTGCTGCTCGCCGTGATGCTGCAGTCGGCTGTACGGTTCACCAGCGTCTACCGGATCGCGTACTTCATCCCGAACGTCACGTCCCTGGTGGCGATGGCCATCTTCTTCAGCTCGATCTTCAGCACCAACTTCGGACTGGTGAACGCCGCACTGCGTTCACTCGGCATACCGCAGCAGGACTGGCTCGGACAGCCGTGGGGCATCAAGATCGCGATCTCGACCATGATCGTGTGGCAGTGGGTCGGGTACAACACACTGATCTACCTGGCCGGTCTGCAGGCGATACCGAAGGAACAGTACGAGGCGGCGAAGGTGGACGGCGCCGGTCCGGTACGGACGTTGTTCTCGATCACCCTGCCGCAGCTGCGCCCGGTCGTACTGTTCACCGTCATCATGTCGACGATCGGCGGTTTGCAGACCTTCACCGAGCCACAGGTGATGGTCGGCAACAGCGGCGGCACCGGCCAGAGCGGTATGACCGTAGTGCTGTTCTTCTACCGCGCCGCGTTCCTGGACAACGACTACGGGTACGCCGCCGCGATCGCGCTGAGCATCTTCCTGCTCGTGCTGTTGTTCACGGCAATCAACTGGCGGGTCTTCCGCGGACGGGGTGAGGACCGATGACGCGGATCCGGTGGCGGGGCCTCGCGCTGCACGCCGTACTCGTACTGGCCCTGCTGGTCTTTCTGTTCCCGTTCGTGTGGACGATCATCATGGCGACCAACACGACCGCCGACATCTACCGGTTCCCGCCCAAGTTCAGTTTCGGCGGGCACTTCTTCGACAACGTTCGGCACGTACTGGACAACGTGGCGTTCTTCCAGTCGATGGCGAACACCGCGGTCGTCGCGATCTCGACCACACTGCTGGTGCTGTTCTTCGATTCGCTCGCGGCGTTCACGTTCGCCAAGTTCCGGTTCCCGGGGCGGAACGCGTTGTTCGTGATCCTGCTGGCGACGATGCTGCTACCCGCGCAGCTGGCCGCCGTACCGCAGTTCCAGACGATGGCGCTGCTCGGCTGGGTCGGTTCGCTCAAGGCACTGATCATCCCCGGTGCCGCCAACGCGTTCGGGATCTTCTGGATGCGGCAGTACTTCCGCAGCTCGATCCACGACGAGCTGGTCGAGGCAGCAACGCTGGACGGCTGCGGCTTCTTCGGTACGTACTGGCACGTGGCGCTGCCGTCAGCCCGGCCGGCGCTGGCGTTCCTGGGCATCTTCACCTTCGTCGGTTCGTGGAACGACTACATGTGGCCGCTGATCGTGCTGACCAACCCGGACCACGTCACGCTGCAGGTGGCACTGTCCACCTTGAACCGTGCGCACGGTGTCGACTACAGCATGGTGATGACTGGTGCGCTGCTGGCGATGATCCCGCTGGTGATCGTGTTCGCGCTCTTCGCGCGGCAGTTCATCAAGGGCGCGACCGAGGGTGCGGTCCGCGGCTGAACTGCGACCGGCGCTCCGGGTAAGCTGCGGAACCCAGAGCAGCAGCGGTACGTCGGAGGGGCACCATGGTAGGCAAGCGGGGGCGGGTGATCGGCCGGATCGCACCCGGGATCGTCGGCGAGGTGATGCTGCCGGTGCGGGGCGCCACCGAAGCCTTCTACGCTTACCCGGCGACCGACGAGGTGATCGAGGTGGGTACGCAGGTGGTCGTGGTCGACTTCGACCCGCCGCGCACCGTGTACGTCGCTCGCGCCATCTAACTTTGTCCCTGGAGGGGAAATGCTCTGGACGTACCTGATCATCGCGGCGATCGCGGTGGTCGTGCTTCTGATCCTGTTCCGGATGGTCTGGCGGGTGGCCGAGCCGAACGAGGCGCTGATCATCTCCGGCCTCGGCGCGCACTCCAGCCAGGAGCAGGTCAACGAGACCCTCGGTTTCAAGATCGTGGTCGGCCGCGGCACCGCGGTGCTGCCCGGTTTCCAGACCGTGCGCCGGCTGCCGCTGGACATCCGGGCCACGCCGCTGACCGTGACCTGCGTGTCCAGCCAGGGCATCCCGCTGCACATCAAGGGCGTCACCGCGTACAAGGTCGGTGACGACTACGGCTCGATCGCGAACGCGGCCCGGCGCTTCCTGGAGCAGAGCGACGAGCAGGTGATGGGGACCATCCACGAGCTGTTCGCCGGTCACCTGCGGGCGATCGTGGGTTCGACCACGGTCGAGGAGATGCTGCACGACCGGGAGACGCTGACCACGAACATCCGCGGCTCGCTGGCCGGCGACATGGAGAAGCTCGGCCTGGTCGTCGACTCGCTGCAAATCCAGGAGATCGACGACGAATCCGGCTACATCAAGAACCTGGGCCGTCCGCAGGCCGCTGCGGTCGAGGCCGCGGCCCGGATCGCGCAGGCCGAGCGGGACCGGGAGGCGACCGAGCGCGAGCAGGCCGCCGCCGCGCAGAAGGCCGCGGCCGTCCGGCAGAGCTCGATCGCACAGGCCGGTTACCAGGCCGAGGTCGACCAGGCGAAGTCGAAGGCGTCGCAGTCCGGTCCGCTGGCCGAGGCGCTGGCCCGGCAGGAGGTCGTGGTGGCCGAGACCGAGACCGCGAAACTGAACGCGTCGCTGGCCGAGAAGCAGCTGGAGTCGTCGGTGCTGAAGCCGGCCGACGCCGAGGCGTACCGGCAGCGCACGCTCGCGAGTGCTGCCCGGGACGCGCAGATCGCGGCCGCCGAGGCGAACGCGCGGGAAGTCCAGCTGCGTGGTGAGGCCGAAGCGAAGGCGACCGAGCTGACCGGTAAGGCCGAGGCGTCCGCCGTGCAGGCGAAGGCGATGGCGGAAGCGGCCGGTATCAAGGCGCGCGCCGAGGCGCTGGCCACGAACACCGAGGCGGTCGTCGCGCAGCAGCTCGCCGAGGCGTACCCGGAGATCGTCAACGCGGCCGCGAGCTCGTTCGAGAAGGTCGGCAACATGGTCGTCCTGAACGGCGCGCAGGGCATCGAGGACACCCTGGTGAAGACCATCACCATGGGCGGCTCGGGCTTCGCGCTGGCCAAGCAGCTGATCGACTCGCTGGCCACCAAGAAGGACGACGGCACGAAGCCGGCCCTGGAGCCGGCCGCCGACGAGCCGGCCTGATCCCGCCGCCCAGAAGAATCCTCGCAGTACTCGCCGCGCTCCTGCTCGGTGCCGGCAACTACATTGCTGTCGAGCACGGTGGCGGCTGGAAGACTTACTGCTAGAGGCCCAAATAGGCAAGGACAGCCAGGACCCGGCGGTGGCCGGAGTCGGTCGGCGGGAGGTCCAGCTTCAGGAAGACGTTGCCTACGTGTTTGTGTACGGCGCCATCGGAGATCACCAGCTTTTCGCCGATGGCGGCGTTGCCGAGGCCTTCGGCCATCAGGGCCAGGACCTCGCGTTCGCGGGGCGTCAGCCGGTCGAGCGGGCTGCTCCGCTTGACCATCAGCTGACTGACCACCTCGGGGTCAAGTACGGTGCCGCCGGCCGCCACCCGCCGTACCGCCTCGAGGAACTCGTCCACGCGGGACACCCGGTCCTTCAGCAGGTACCCGACGCCCTCGCTGCCCGCGGCGAGCAGCTCCGCGGCGTACACCTCCTCGACGTACTGCGAGAACACCAGCACCGGCAGCCCCGGGCGGACCCGGCGCGCCTCGATCGCCGCCCGCAGGCCCTCGTCGGTGAAGGTGGGTGGCAGCCGTACGTCGACCACCGCGATCTCCACCTCGTGCTCGGCGATCGCCTTCGCGAACTCGTCCGCGTCGGTGGCGACCGCGGCCACCACGAACCCGGAGTTGTTCAGCAGCAGGCCGAGGCCCTCGGCGAGGATCGGGTTGTCCTCAAGGATGATCACCCGCACGGGAGGATCACCTCGACGGTGGTCGGCCCACCGATCGGGCTCCGCAACTCCATCTGACCATCGATCGCACGCACCCGATGGAGCATGCCATGCAGGCCACTCCCCCGGCCCAGCAGGTCCGCCTCCTCGCTGATCCGCGCTCCGCCGATCCCGTCGTCGATGATCGACAGGAACAGGTCAGGACCACGCCGTTCGAGCTGTACGTCCACGTGGCCGGCAGCACTGTGCTTTGTCACGTTGGTGAGGGACTCCGCGACGACGAAGTACGCAGCAGCTTCTACCGCGGCCGGGACCTCGCCCAGCTCGCCTATGCGCAGCTGGACGGGCAGTGGGCATCGTGCGGCCAGTGCGGACACCGCACCGACCAGTCCGCGGTCAGCAAGGATCGGCGGGTACATAGTGCGCAGTACGCCGCGTAGCTCGGTCATCGCCTGCTCGGCACCGTCACGGGCATCGTCCAGTAGCTTGGCGGCCTTGTCCGGGTCATCGGCCATGGTCTGCTTGGCGACACCGATCCGCATCGCCAGTGACACCAGCTGAGCTTGCGTGCCGTCGTGCAGGTCCCGCTCGATCCGGCGCAGTTCGGCACCGTGGGAGTCCACAGCACCCGCGCGGCTCTTGGTGAGCTCCTCGACGCGCTGCTCCAGGCGTGTGGTTTCCAGCTGCTCCGCAGTCGGTGCGAGCAGGCTGAGCACCGCACCGGCATGCGCACGGGCCAGCGCGGGCAGTACCCAGTACAGGAGCGCCGCACTGATCAGTATCTGGGCCAGGCCGTTCGTCAGCGCTTCTGTCCAGCTGTCCACACCGACACCCATCAGCGAGAACTGGCCTGGCTGGATCGGCCACAGCACCATCCCGAGGACGGCGGCGGGCACCCCGATCACCGCGATCGCGGTGACGGTCAGCTCCGGAATCATCACCAGCGGCATCAGCAGGCACCGCAGACTGACCTTGAACGACTGGTCGCGGAACAGGGTCACCACGTCGCCCGGCAGCCGGCGCTGCGCCGACGGCAGCAGGTCAGGCTCACCCACGCCCAGGTACTTCGCCGCGCGGCGCCGCTCGCTGTTGGCGAGCCGCACCAGCCCGGCCGTCGCGCCGGGGATGATCCAGCCGAGCAGCAGGCTGATCGGGATTGCCGCCAGCAACGTGACCGACTTGAGGAAGCGGATGGCCAGGTAGCCGGCCGCAGGTCCACCGCGGGACAGGATCTTGGTGAGCATGTCCACTATCTTCCGCTACGCCGGCACCCGCGGTCGGTACAGCAGACTCCACCATTTTCCTGGCAGCGCACCGGATCGTTCCAGCGGGCCGTACTCCATAGCGTCTGGTCACATGACAAAGACCCTCCGTAGAACCCGCCACGACCTCCCGGCGTACATAGGTCTCGCCTTTGGAGGCATCTGGCTGGCTATGTCGCCGCTGCTCATCAGCGGCTTCCACCGCGACTCGAACGACCTAGGCATGGGCACACTGCAACTCGTCTGTGTGTACGCGGCCATGCTGGCGCCCGCCCTGGCCGCAGTGATCGTGATGCGGCGGCGTACACCCAATCTGCGCAAAGCACTCGGCCTGGAGCTGCCCCACCGAGTCATGGACTGCGTACTGGCGATCGTCGTACCACTAGGACTCACTGTCGCGTCACTGGTCGTCGCCTGGCTCGCCGGGACGTACAAGTTCGAGCTGAGCAACCTGTCCGGCATTATCGGCTGGATTGCACCGCTGGCCTTGCAGTACGTGCTGTCGCTGCCGTTCTTCTTCGGCGAGGAGCTGGGCTGGCAGGGCTACCTGCTGCCGCGTTTGCTGCAGTACGGCCGGCTGGTCGGCTACCTGGGTACCGCGGTGATCTTCGCCCTCTGGCACCTCCCGACCCTGCTCATGGGCGGTCAGTACCCAGGACACTCGCTGGCGGCGTCGGTCGGGGCCCTGGTCGTCTCGTGCCTGCTTGTCGTACCGATCTTCAGCTGGCTGCGTAAGCGGTCCAACTCCGTGTTGCCGGCCGTACTGGCGCACGCGGTCGTCAGCAGCCTGGCCATGCGGACGGTCTTCTTCCTCAGCGCGCCCGGCCAGGACATGGACCCGATGCAAGTGGGTCTGCAGGCCTGGCCGGGGTGGGTGGTGATGGCTGCGTTCGTCGCCTGGCTGGTCAAGACCAGGCGGATCTGACTAGCAGTCCGGTACGCCGGGCAGCTTGGTGTTCGGATCGTCGATGTAGATGTTGGTCATGTAGCCGTTCTGATCGCGCAGCTTCGCCCACCAGTTGTTGGTGTAACCACCGGCGGTGACGGTGTCGCCCTGGACCTGGCACTCGACGTACACCTGGGTCGGTCCGGCCAGCGACGTCACCACGGACGCGGAGAGCTTCGGCGCCGAGCGTACGTTGACGCCGCTGCCCCAGGTGGTGAAGTTGTACTGCGGCGGGTTCGGGCTACCGCCGTTCACCAGCTGCATGTAGTAGTCCCAGTTCCAGTTCGGACCCGGGTCGGTGTGGTCGTTGTTCGGCATCTCGCTGTGGCCTTTGATGTGCGCCCGGTCCTTCGGGATGCCACGCCGGTCCGCGATGTTGCGGGTCAGCGCGGCCGACGACCGGTACATCGCGTCGGTGAACCACGACGGCTGGTCCACGTACCCTTCGTGCTCGATGCCGATGGTGTACGGGTTCTCGGTGCGTACGTGCCAGGCGGTGTCCTTCTCGGCCACCATCTGCGTCACCTGACCATCGCTGGACCGGACCACGTAGTGCGCGCTGACCTGCGCCGCCGGGTCCTTGAACCAGCTGATCGTGCCCGCGTACGAGCCTTGGGTCACGTGGATCACGATCGTGGTGATCGCCGCGGTGCGACCGGCCCGGTAGTTGCTGGTGCTGGCCGCGTTCCAGATCGCGCCCGGGTAGTCGACGGCCTGCACCGACGACGCGCTCCGGGTACCGAGCGGTGCGACCTTGGCGTACGCGCCGAGGTCCGCCTTGACGGCACGCGGCGCGGTGGTGACGCCGGCCGCCTGTACGCCGGTGCCGATGATCCGGAAGACCTCGTCGGTATACAGCCGGGCGGTCGGCCCGTCAGCCGAATGGGAGTACTTGGCAACGACGCTGTACCACTTGCCGGGGTCCTTGCGGGCGGCACCGGTCAGCCCGGCCTGGTCCGCGTACGCGTCCAGAACGGCTGCCGCGCCGAGGATGTTCGACCGATCGTCCTTGGACAGCTTCGCCACTGGCAGCCCGGTGAGTTTGCTTGCCTCCGACATCGTTTTGTTCACGTTGTTACTGGCCAGCTGCATCACGCCGTAGCCGTTCGCCTGGCTGGGCGCTCCGTTGTGGCCGTCGAGGTGCGTCTCGGCGAAACCGACGCCGACGAGTACCTCACGCGGTACGTCGTACTTCGCCGCGGCGTCCTGGAACGCGGGCGCCAGGCCCGCGTCGGATGGTTGGGCCGGTTCGGCGGCGTTGCTCGGCAGTGCGCTCAGACCGAGCGCTGCGACCGCCAGAACGACGGCCAGTTTGGGTACTCGGGTGGTCAACGTGGAATTGACAGAACCCATGGGCGGATCCTTCCCTGATGTGGTCCGCCGAGGGGCGTCGGCGGTCCCAGGAGTCACCGTAAGGGAAAATCTTCCGCCTCTGCCAGGGTTTGGGTGAATTTTCTCCCGTTACCGATGGAACACGATGTTGCCACGGAGCGCGATCAGCCGCGGGTGCGTGAGAACCTCCGGATGGGTCCGCGGGTCCTCGTCGTACACGACCAGATCGGCCGGATCGCCCGGCCGCAGCTCACTCGGCGCGCCCAGCCACGCGCGCGCCGCCCACGAGCCGGCGGCCAGCGCCTGCTCCCCCGACATCCCGATCTCGGTCAGCGCCTGGATCTCCTGCGCGACCAGCCCATGACCGAGTACGCCGCCCGCGTCGGTGCCCGCGTACACCGGGACTCCGGCCTCGAACGCATCGCGGAGCCGGTGCAGTCTGCGCTCGTACAGATCGCGCATGTGGGCCGAGTACACCGGGAACTTGCCCGCGGCCTGCTCGGCGTACTCCGGGAAGTTCTCCAGCTGGATCAGGGTCGGGACGATCGCGACCTGGCGCTCGGCCAGCTGGGCGAGCAGCTCCGGTCCGACGCCGGTGCCGTGCTCCAGGCAATCGATGCCGGCGGCAAGCAGATCCGGCAGCGCATCCGCACCGAACACATGCGCCGTGACCCGGGCGCCGAGCTCGTGCGCGCGGGCGATCGCCGCGTTCAGCGCGTCGGCCGGCCAGCACGGCGTCAGATCGCCCGCTTCCCGGTCGATCCAGTCGCCGACCAACTTGACCCAGCCGTCACCGCGAAGCGCCTCCTGCTCGACGTACGCGACCAGCTCCGCCGGCTCGATCTCCCAGCCGTAGTTCCGCAGGTACCGCTTGGAGCGCGCGATGTGCCGCCCGGCCCGGATGATCTTCGGCAGGTCCGCCCGGTCGTCGATCCAGCGCGTGTCCGCGGCCGACCCGGCGTCCCGTACCAGCAAGGCGCCCGCGTCCCGATCCAGGACCGCCTGCTGCTCCTGTACGTCGCGCTCGACCGCACCGTGCCGGTCGAGACCGATATGGCAGTGCGCGTCGACCAGACCCGGCACGATCCAGCCACCGGTGTGCACCGTCGTGACGTCAGCAGCGGCGGGCCGGTCGACGACCAGCCCACCGCTGAGGTGGATCTCCTGCCGCTCGCCGGCCGGCAACACCGTGCCGGCCAGCTTGAGTACGCCGGACCCGATCAACTCCGTCATGCGTCGACCGTATCCGGCCCGGTATCAGCCGTGCGAGCCGCCGCCCGGCGTACACGTCGGGGTGGTCGTCTCGTTGCCCGCGCACGGCGTCTCGGTCGGCGTCTCCGTCGGCGTCTCCGTCGGCGTCGGAGTCGGCGTGGGGGTCGGAGTCGGCGTCTTGGTCGGGGTCTTGGTGGGCGACTTCGTCGGCGTCCTGGTCGGCGTCACCGTCGGGTGGTGCGTCGGCGTGTCGGTCGTCGGATCCACCGGCTTCGGCAGCGTCGGCTTGCCCTCGTCGGTCGGCTCCGGGGTCGACGGGTCCGTCGGCTGCGCGGTGCTCTGCGTCGGCGCCGGGGTCGGCGTCGGTGTCTTGGTGTCGTCCGGAACGTCCGGCACCTGGCGCGGGTCGACCTTGCGATCGGCGTTGCCGGTCGTCTTCGCGGTCGCGATGTTGCCGGTCGCGTTCGGAACCAGGACAGCGTTCTTGCTGTACACCCGCATCCACTTCAGCACGGTGGCGACGAAGTCCTTGGAGTGCTGGTAGCGCAGTAGCGACGCGACCAGGTCCTGCGGCCGCTTCAGGTCGTCGCCCTCGGAGCAGAGCACGACGGCGACCGTGGTGACGGCGTCGTACACGTTGTTCGGGTTGCGGAAGCCGTCACCGTTGCCGTCGGCCCCGAACTCGCCCCACACCTGCGGGATGATCTGCATCGGGCCGACGGCCCGGTCCCAGGTCTGATCGGCGTCGTACTTGCCCTTGTCGGTGTCGGTGATCCGGGCGTTGCCGTGCCGGCCGTTCAGCACCGGGCCGAGGATCCGGCCGCGGGTGGTACCGGCCACGTCCACCCGGCCGCCGGCCGCGTGGTCGGACTCGACCTTGCCGATCCCGGCCAGCAGCGGCCAGGTCAGCCCACAGTTCGGCCGGACGACCGCGAGGTTCGCGGTGGCCCGGCGGTAGGCGGGGAAGACCCCGCGGGGAATGCCGTTCACGGCTCCCGGCCGCCCGGGCCGGACCACCGACCGGCCGTCGGTCGCCCCCTGCACGGGGACGTCGGCGCGGGCGGGTTTGTCGGAACCGAGCCGGCCGTCCACTCCCGGACGCTGCGGCACGATCATCGTCAACTCGTCGAACTCACCGCTGTTCAGCCCGGCCCCAGGCGATGGGGCGACCGGGCTGCCCGCCGCGAGCTGGCCGGTGGCACCGGCTCCGCCCGAGGCAACGGTCACGATGGCCCCGACCATGAGCGGGGCCGTGCACAGTGAAGCGATGATTATTTTGACCCGACGATTACCACTACGGGTTAGGCGCATAGCCCCTTCAACGAACCAGGGGCCAGAAAGTTACATCAAGACGACGCAAAGTTACGGACGCCGGGAACTCACGGAAAACCACCACCGAGGTAACGAACGTGGCTACCTGAAAGTGACGGCCTCTCAGCAATCCGGCCGCTGATCGGTTCACTTGCCGGTGGTCAGCTCGCCGGTCGCGGGTCAGTTCGCGGGTTGCGGGCCTGGTCCCGGGGTGACGGCGGTCTTGGTCGGTTCCGAATCCGGGCCGGTCGAGGTGCAGGGCGACGGCGGCGTGGTCGGCGGATCCGCCGGGTTCGTCGACGGAGTCGTCGACGGGGAGTCGCTCGGGTCGGGCGTCGGTGTATCGCTCGGGGTCGGCGTCGGCGTGCAGCTCGGGTCGCCCGGCGTCGGGGTCGTCGTCGGCTTGCTGGGCGTGGTCGGCGGCGGCGTGAACGGCGGCTTCGGCGTCGTCGGCGGCTTGCTCGGCGTCCCACCCGGCGTCTTCGTCGACGTCTTGGTCGGGGTCGGCGTCGGCTTGACCGAGGTCGGCCGGGCCGGACGCTGCGTCGTCGGCACGATCGTCGGGCTCGACGTCGGCGCCGTGGTCACCGGAGCAGTCGTCGGCGTACTCGGCGGAGGTGTCGTCTCGGTCTTGCTCTTGCCGTCGGCATTGCCGTTGTCGTCCGGGGTGTCGATCGAACCGGGCTTGTCCGGCACGCTCACCGTGTCCTTGCTGTACGACTGCATCCAGCGCAGCACGGTCGACACGTAGTCCATCGAGTGGTTGTAGCGCAGCACCGCCTGGACCAGGCCCTGCGGGTCGGACAGGTTCGCACCGCCGGCGCACAGGTAGTCCCCGGCCGCGCGGGCCGCGTCGAACACGTTGTGCGGGTCCTTGACACCGTCACCGTTGCCGTCCGCGCCGTACGTCTTCCAGGTACTGGGGATGAACTGCATCGGGCCGACCGCGCGGTCCCAGGTGGTGTTCCCGTCGTACACGCCCTGGTCGGTGTCGGCGATCGCGGCCATCCCGGGGCCACCGTTCAGGACCGGGCCGAGGATCTTGCCGCGGGTGTTGCCGTTCGCGTCCACCTTGCCACCTCCTGCGTGATCGGACTCGACCTTGCCGATTCCGGCCAGCAGCGGCCAGGTGATGTGACAGCCGGGCATCGACGTGGCCAGGTCACGGGCAGCCTTCTGGTACGCCGCGAGCACCGTCCCGGGAATGCCGGAGGTGTCGCCGATCGCACCCGGGATCGGCTTCACGGTGCCGTCGGTCGTACCGGTCAGGGGGACCTGGATGGTCGACTTCTCCTGCGACGGCAGGCTGCCGTCGGCGCCCAGCTGGGACGGTACGTTCGCGGCCAGGTCGTCGAAGACCGAGTCCTGGCGCGGGGCGGCCAGCGCGTGCGCGTCCACGATGAACGTGTTCGAGGTGACGCCACCGACCACGAACACGGCGACCAGCGCGGTCGGCGGAGCCAGGCAGACCCAGGTGGCGGTCAGCTTTCCCCGCCACGTGTCCAGGTTCTTGAACTGCTGCCTCATCCGAACCGTCCTCGACGCATTCCGCAGGTGGTGTGTCTCTCGGGCGTAGGCACGATCTTAGTCGTCCCGGGGTCGCCGACAACCGGCGTCGGTGCGCCGCCCCGGGCCCGCGACGGGCCGCACGCCGGCAGTTCAGCCGGCCTTCCCCGCGCGTTCACTCCCCCACGCACCCAACCACCGTAGGACGAAGCGCCACCGTCCGCAGCAGATCGCGGATGACGGTTTCGTCATCCGCGATCAGGGTGGTGACGCCGGCGATGCTGCCCTTTCAGGCAGCGCCAAGGGGCCGGCAGGCAGCGCCAAGGGGCCGGCAGGCAGCGCCAAGGGGCCGGCAGGCAGGGCTCAGTTGCCGGCAGGCAACGCCAAGCGGCCGCCGGGCAGGGCTCAGTTGCCGCCGAGCATCTTCTTCAGGTCGTCCGGCAGCTCGAAGTCGCCGCCGTTCTGGCCACCGTTCTGGCCGCCGAACGCGGCCGGGAGCTGGCCGGGCTGCCCCGGCTGCGGCGCCGGCGGCTGGTTCGCCTGGTTCGCCCGCTTCGCCGGGTTGCCGGAGCCGCGCTTCTTGCCCTTCTTCTGCTGCGGCTTCGCCTTCTTGCCGCCGCCCATCCCAGGCATCCCCGGCATCCCGGGCATCCCCGGCAGGCCCTTGCCGGACGCCATCGCGGACATCATCTTGCGGGCCTCGAAGAACCGCTCGACCAGGCCGCTGACGGTGGCCACCTCGGTCCCGGAACCCTTCGCGATCCGGGCCCGGCGGGAGCCGTTGATGATGTGCGGATCGGCCCGCTCGGCCGGGGTCATCGAGTGGATGACGGCCTCGATCCGGTCGATCTCGCGCTCGTCGAAGTTCTCCAGCTGGTCCTTGAACTGGTTCGCGCCGGGCAGCATGCCGAAGATCTTGGTCAGCGGGCCCATCTTCCGGACCGACTGCATCTGGGCGAGGAAGTCGTCGAGGGTGAACTCCTTGCCACCCTTCTTCTGCAGCTTGGCGGCGGTCTTCGCCGCCTCCTCGGCGTCGAACGACCGCTCGGCCTGCTCGATCAGGCTCATCACGTCGCCCATCCCGAGGATGCGCGAGGCCATCCGGTCCGGGTGGAAGACGTCGAAGTCCTCGAGCTTCTCGCCGTTGCTGGCGAACATCACCTGGCGGCCGGTGACCTGCGCGATCGACAGCGCGGCACCACCGCGGGCGTCACCGTCGAGCTTGGACAGCACGACGCCGTCGAAACCGACCCCGTCCAGGAAGGCCTGCGCGGTGGTGACCGCGTCCTGGCCGATCATCGCGTCGACGACGAACAGGATCTCGTCCGGGCTGACCGCGTCGCGGATGTCCGCGGCCTGCTTCATCAGCACCTCGTCGACGCCCAGCCGGCCGGCGGTGTCGACGATGACCACGCTGTGCTGCTTGGTCCGCGCCTCGTCCATCGCCCGCCGCGCGACCTCGACCGGGTCACCGACGCCGTTGCCCGGTTCCGGCGCGTACACCGGCACGCCGGCCCGCTCGCCGACCACCTGCAGCTGGGTGACCGCGTTCGGACGCTGCAGGTCGGCGGCGACCAGCATCGGGGTCTGGTGCTTGGTCTCCTTCAGCCACTTGGCGAGCTTGCCGGCCAGGGTGGTCTTACCGGCACCCTGCAGACCGGCGAGCATGATCACCGTCGGTGGCCGCTTCGCCATCCGCAGCTCACGGGTCTCGCCACCGAGGATGTTGACCAGTTCCTCGTTGACGATCTTGATCACCTGCTGCGCCGGGTTCAGCCCGCCGCGCACCTCGGCCCCGCTGGCGCGTTCGCGTACGGCCGCGATGAACTCCCGCACCACCGGCAGCGCGACATCCGCCTCCAGCAACGCGATCCGGATCTCCCGGGTGGTCGCGTCGATGTCGGCGTCGGTCAGCTTGCCCTTGCCCCGCAGATTCTTGAACGCGGTGGAGAGCCGATCGGAAAGCGTGTCGAACACGAGAAACAGTCCGTTTCCTCGAAGCGATCACCTCGGACGCCTCGGTCAAGTCTTAGGTAACAGTCCTGAGGTAACAGTCTGAGGTATGAACGCCCCGAGTCTACCGGCCACCCAACTGATGGATGACTCCGGCGGGAGGAGCAGCTCCTGGAGCGCCCGAGTGATTGACAGGTGCACGGCGCCGCCACCAGGATCTAACCAATTCATGGACGGCTAACGGTTAGGGGGTTGGAGTGGCGCGCGAGTTGGTGGTGGTGGATGGTCCTTCTAACTTGGGGTTGCGGCCGCCGGTGGAGGGGGCGGTGCCGGGGTGTTACAAGTTGGCGGGGGCGGTGCGGGATCTGGGGTTCGTGGGGCGGATCGGGGCGGCGGACGGTGGGTACGTGACGCCGCCGCGGTACGACCGGGGTGGGTGGAAGCCGGGCGACGGGGTGTTCAACGCGGGGGCGATCGCCGCGTACACGACTCGGTTGGCGGATCGGATCGAGCGGTTCGTGGACCAGGGAAAGTTCGTCGTGGTGCTGGGTGGGGAGTGCAGCAACCTGCTGGCGCCGGCGGTCGCGTTGAAGCGGCGCGGGCGGTACGGGGTGGTGTATCTGGATGGGCACTCGGACTTTCGGACGGTGGACAACTCGCCGTACGTCGGCGCGGCCGGTGGTGAGGCGCTGGCGCTGGTGACCGGGCGGGGGCAGGCGGATCTGACTGATCTTGAGGGGCTGCGGCCGTACGTGCGGGACAGTGACGCGGTGCTGCTGGGGATCCGGGCGGATGACGACTACGCCGCTGAGGTGCAAGGGGTCGGGATCCCGGTGTGGACGGCGGCACGGGTCGCGGCCGATCCGGCGGGCGCCGCGCACGAAACGCTGAACCACGTCGGCGTGGCGGAACCGGGCGCGCTCGACGCGAGGGAGCAGGGCGGGGCCGGCGAGGCGGAGTCGGGTGGGGTTGATGGGTTTTGGGTGCATTTGGATGTGGACATCTTGGATGCGGCGTTGATGCCTGCTGTGGACAGTCCGGACCCGGGTGGGATCGACCACGAGCAACTGCGGGCGCTTCTGCGGCCGTTGTTGCGGGCGCCGGGGTGTGTGGGGATCGACATCGGCATCTTCGACCCGGATCTGGATCCGGACGGCAAGTACGCGGTTGAGCTCACCGACACTCTGGTCGCCGTACTCAGCTGACGGGCGTGTTCCAGACCAGTGCCTGACCGTGCGGCGCGGCGCGACCCAGTACGCGTCGGTCGCCGCCCGGCCAGGTCTGTAGGTCAACCAGGTACTCCCAGCCCTCAGGTCCTTGGCGGTGCGGCTCCAGGCGCAGGTGGGCCAGCGGCGCGGACGGTGTCGCCCGGGCACCCAGTGCGGCGAGCGCTGCTTCCACAGCGTCCCGGTCCGAGTGGCTGAGGTACTGCCACATGATCGAGTGCCACACCACAGTGACGTGGCCCTCCGACAGTTCCAGTCCGCGTACGAAGGACACCGCGTCCTCCCGGCGTACGTCAGCAGGTACCCGCCGCGCCACCGCGATCGCCCCGCGAAGCCGGTCGAGCCGCTCGGTCATGTCGGGCCATACGTACGACGTGAGCGCGACCTGCCCGTCCGGTGTCAACGGATCGATCGGAGTGATGTCGCAGCCGACCCGCTCCGCGATGCGCAGCCCCACCGATGGCACAGCTCCTGTCCAGGCCGGGTCAAACACGACTGGGCTGTCCGCAGGACCGTACTGCGCTCCGCCTGCGACGTACCGGAAGTGGTCCGCCCGTAGGTTCAGTCCGCCGCTCGCACCGATCTCGAACAGGCGTACCGGCAGTGGCGTCAGCTCGACCAGGTGCAGCAGACCGCCGTACAGCGCACCTGCTCGACCCACCTCGTTCGTCTGCGGCGGCTGCGTCAGCAGTGAGCGCACTTCGCCGATCCGCGACCGCAGCACCTGCTCGAAGGCCTCCCAGCCGAGTACTGCGTCCCAGGTCCCGCCGACACTCGGATAGAACGCCGCCAGTTCAGGTGCCGTACCAGCCAGCACCAGACCGTGTACGGCGCCCAGCAGCCGCAGGCCGATCGCTTCACCGAACGAACGGTCCTCGTACCCGGCCAGCGCCTGTACTGACACGCCACCGACCTCATAGTCGTCGACGAGCAACCGGAGCAGCTCGGCGTACATCGGCGACCCGAGGTCTTCGCAGGCGATCGCTTGTCGCTGGAGTGCTGTTACGACATCCACGAAGCGAGACTAGAAGGTCAGGCGATCCAGGACCGACTTTGCGGTTGTCCGCGCGTCCTCCGGCTCTAGCGGCGCGCCGTGACGGTCAGTCAGGTAGAAGACGTCGACGCACTCCGCACCGAGCGTTCCGACATGTGCTGAGCGGATGTCCGCACCGGTCGCCGCTATCGCTGCGGTCACGTCGTACAGCAGCCCCGGACGGTCATGTGCGCGTACCTGCAGGACTGTCGCGGTCTCCGACGCTTCCGGCAGCAGGTCGACGCGGCCGGCGACCCGCGGCCGAGCTGCGTCCCGAGCGGTCAGCCGGCGTACGACATCCGTCGAGTCCCGCAACGCCACGGCAAGCCGGTCCCGCAGCCGTACCGGATCGGGTCGTGAACCCGCCACCGTCCATTGCGAGATGCCCAATCCTTCAACCGATGTGATCACGGCCGATCGGACCGCCAACCGCTCCAGAGCAAGGACAGCCGCCACGGTCGACAGCGTCCCCACCTGGTCGGGTACGGCGACGTTGACCCGTAGATCACCGTGATGGTCGGTCACGGTCACACCCAACCGCCCCACGCCGACCACTTGGTGCAGCACAGGCACCGGTACGGGCGGAACCTCGGTCCACATGCCCTCACCGCCACCCGCCAGCTCACCACGCACCCGCCGGCACAGCTCCCCCACCAACCGCATCCGCCAAGGCGATGACGCGGCCGGTCCAGCGGCGCGCGCATCGGCGTACGTCAGCGCCTCCAGCAGATCCAGCGTCTCGGTAGTACGTACGATCCCAGCCACCATGTCGACAGTCATCGGATCGTCCAGATCGCGCCGGGTGGCCACCTGCGCAAGCATCAGATGCTGTCGGACCAGCACTGTGATGGTGTCGGCGTCCGGTTCGTTGAAGCCGATCCGCCGCGCCACCTTGGCGGCAATGCCCGCACCGGTAACGCTGTGGTCGCCGTCGAGCGCCTTGCCGAGGTCATGGATCAGTGCGGCGACCAGCAACAGGTCAGGTCGGCGTACGTCGCGCACCATCACCGACGCCTCGACGCAGGTCTCCAGCAGGTGCCTGTCGACGGTGAAGCGGTGGATCGCCGACTGCGGTGGCCGGAAGCGCACCGAGTCCCACTCGGGCAGGATGCGTGAGACGTACCCGGCCTGGTCCAGGCCTTCCCACACTTCGAGCAGTCCGCTGCCGGCACCTAGTAGTGCGCACAGCAACCGCCGCGCCTCCCCCGGCCAGGGGTCCGGCAGATCAGCAGCTGCCGCGGCCAGCCGTGCGCAGACTGCTGGTGACAGTACGAGCTCACGATCCGCGGCGACCGCGGCAGCACGCAGACCGAGCACTGGATCGCGCTCTGGTCGTGCGTCCGGCATCAGCACGACTTCACCTTCGTGCTGGCCAACTCCTTCATCCAGCGCGAGCAGCAACGGCCCACCGGTGCGTTGACGTCGTCTGGATCGTGGCGGCTTGGTCATCAGGCTCTCGACGCGCCGCCAAGACACATCACATACATGCGCGAGCGTGCGGCCCGTCGCGTACACGTGGCGCAGCAGCTCGTCTCGCCCCGACAAGCCGAGTCCGGCAGCCACCTCACCAGCCAGATCGGCTACCAGTCGGTCAGTCGCCCGTCCGGACACCTCATGCAGTACGTCGCGGATCTCCAGCAGGTCACGCCGTGCCCGCTCCACGACAGGATGCGGTACGTCGATCAGCCAGGACGCCACCAAGGCGCGTAGTACGACGGCGTCGCGCAACCCGCCGTACGCCTCTTTCAGATCGGGCTCGGCGAGATGTGCGAGCTCTCCGACCGTCGTGGCTCGTTCACGGCACGCCCGCGCCAGACCGGGCAGCCGGGAACGCGCGGTACGCCGCCAGTCCGCCATCAGCACGGACCGGAGCTGCAGGGTCAGATGGGTGTCTCCGGCAACGTGCCGCGCGTCCAGCAGCCCCAGCGCGACCCGGTCGTCAGCTGCTGCTGCCTCCTGTGCCTGGGCGAGCGTACGGACGCTGTGGTCCAGCTTCGTCCGCGAATCCCACAGCGGGTACCAGATCTGGGCAGCCAGCTCGTCGATCCGCGGATACCCCTCGGCGTGTACGAGCATCACGTCCAGGTCGCTGTACGGCGACAGCTCCTCGCGCCCGTAACCGCCCACCGCGACCAGCGCGACGCCCTCGGCAGGTACACCGAGAGCGTCGCAAGCCTTCGCGAGCAGCAGTTGCAGCAGCGCGTCGGCCTCACCGGCCCGGGCGCGCCGCTGCTCTGCCCGATCAGTCACTACAGTGCGTCTCCGTCCAGTTCACCGGTCCGGACCCGGACGATGGTTTCGACCGGGGTCACCCAGACCTTGCCGTCGCCGATCTTGCCGGTCTGTGCCGCCTTCACGATCACGTCCACCACGTCGGCGCTGTCGCCGTCCTCGACGACCACCTCGAGCCGGACCTTCGGTACCAGGTCCACCTCGTACTCGGCGCCGCGGTACACCTCGGTGTGGCCCTTCTGCCGACCGTAGCCGCTCGCCTCGGTCACCGTCATCCCGGTGACGCCGAACGTCTCCAGCGCGGCCCGGACGTCCTCCAGCTTGTGCGGCTTGACCACAGCGGTGATCAGCTTCATGCCTTGACACCTTCCTTCTCCGACGCCTCGGTCTCGTCACCGGACTCGTCCACGGTCTCCGACTCAGTCTCCGGCTCGGTCGCCGGCGCTGGTTCCGCCGCGGCCGGAGCAGGTGCCGGAACCGGACGGGCGGACAGTACACCGCGCAGGCCGGCGGCGCTCAGGTAGTCGTACGCCGTCTCCGCGTGCTCGACCTGGTCGACGCCGGTGACCTCGTCGTCCTCCGTCAGCCGGAAGCCGATCGTCTTGTCGATCACCTTGGCCAGTACGAACGCGATCGTGAACGAGTAGATCCCGACCACCACGTTGGCCAGCGCCTGCCGGCCGAGCTGGGACACGCCACCGCCGTAGAACAGTCCGTTCACGCCGGACGGCGCCGCTGCCGAACCGAGAAACCCGATCGCCAGCGAACCGAACAGTCCGCCGACCAGGTGTACGCCGACCACGTCGAGCGAGTCGTCGAAGCCGAGCTTGTACTTCAGTGACACGGCGAACGCACAGATCCCACCGGCGAACAGGCCGAGGATGATCGCGCCGACCGGCGTCACCGCACCACAGGACGGGGTGATCGCGACCAGACCGGCAACCGCACCGGACGCCATCCCCAGCGTGGTGGCCTTGCCGTGGGTGAGCCGCTCGATGATCAGCCAGCCGATCACCGCGGCCGCCGTGGCCACCTGCGTGTTCACGAAGGTGATAGCGGCGGTACTACCCGCGCTCAGCGCCGAGCCGGCGTTGAAACCGAACCAGCCGAACCACAGCAGCGCGGCACCGAGCAGCACCAGCGGCAGGCTGTGCGGCCGCATCGGGTCTTTCTTCCAGCCGATCCGCTTGCCCAGCACGATCGCCAGCGCCAGGGCGGCGGCCCCGGCGTTCACATGCACCGCCGTACCACCGGCGAAGTCGATCGCCTTCAGCTTGTCGCCGATCCAGCCGCCGTTGCCGTCGTCCAGGAACCAGACCGAATGCGCGACCGGGAAGTACACCAGGCAGGTCCAGCCGGCCACGAACACGATCCAGCCGCGGAACGTTGCCCGGTCGGCGATCGCGCCCGAGATCAGCGCCGGCGTGATGATCGCGAACATCATCTGGAAGGCGACGAAGGCGAGCGTGGGGGTCGTCCCGCTGACCGCGTCCGGCGCGAGCAGGCCCTTCAGGCCGACCTCGGAGAGGTTGCCGATCACATGCCCGCTGTCACCACCGAACGTCAGCGAGTAACCGACCACCACCCAGAGGATGGTGACGACGGCGATGGTGACGAAGCTCATCATCATCATGTTCAGCACGCTCTTCACGCGCACCATGCCGCCGTAGAAAAAGGCCAGGCCCGGGGTCATCAGCATCACCAGGGCGGCACTCACCAGCACCCAGGCGGTATCGCCGGCGTTGATCTCCATCAACGTCATCCCTTCCATCGAACGGGGATGGCCGGCGTCCTCAGTCGGGGAGGTCTCCACAACGCCGGGGAGCCCGCCGCGCGGCCACACCGACACCGTCTCGGCGCGTGGTTTCAGCCGATCGGTCGATTTGTTTCAGGGATGTGACAAAGCAAGCTCTCCGGTGACATCGGGGTGACATTGCTCGCCCGGGGCAAAGATATGGCACTCTGGCCTGGACCACACGGGCCGCGGACGCGCCACCGCACCCGTCTGAGCTGGGGACGACGAATGGAGCCGAACCACGGGGTGAGGCCGCGCCGCGGCCGGCCACGCGACCCGGAGGCGGAACCGCGAATCCGCAGGTACGCCGTGCAGTTGCTGCTGGAGCGGGGCTTCGACGGCATGACGGTCGACGACGTCGCCGAGGCCGCCGGTGTCGGCAAAGCGACGATCTACCGCCGCTGGGCCAGCAAGGAGCTGCTCGCGAACGACGCGCTGGCCGACCTGTTCGACCTGGAGATCCCGGACCCGGACACCGGCTCGATCGCCGGTGACCTGCTCCAGGTGTACCGGGTCGCGCTGGCCTTCGTGAACACCGATCAGGGCCGGGCGATGATCCGGCTCGCAGTCTCGGAGGCGAACCGCGACGAGCGGTCCGCGCGGATCTACCGAACGTTGCTGGAACACCGCATCGCGCAGACCCGGGACACGCTGGAGCGCGCCCGGGCAAGGGGAGAGCCGGTCAAGGACACCGCCGACCCGGTACTGATGGTCGAGTGGCTGGCCGGTGTCTTCGTGGTCCGGGCCCTGACCGGTCAGCCGATGCCCACCCCGGACGAAGCCGAGCGACTGGCCGAAGTCACGTTGCGGGCGATCATGGACTAGCTGATCCCGATCAGGACGGACGTCAGGATCGCCAGCGCGATCACGGTCAGTACGCAGATCAGGACGATGCGGCGATGGGTACGACGGAGCGCCAGACCGTCGGCCCACGCCGCATCGGCCAGGTTCGGGTCCGGGAGCAGGTCTACTGTCTCCAGGAGCAGTGGCTGCACGTCCTCACGCCTCATGGGGCATCCCGCCGATCACCATCGCCCAGTGCCGTACGGAACAAGCCGAACGCGGCCATGCCATGTGCATGTACTGCCGGCTGCGACAGCCCGAGCAGATCGGCCACCTCGAACTCGGTGAGCTCCTCCACGTGCAGCAGCACGAGCACAGTGCGCTGCACGGGCGTCAGCTCGCCCAGTACGCGCTGCACCTGGTTCTCCGTGTCCAGGAACGCCTTGGCGCGGTTCCACGGCTTCAGCGCCGGCTGGTAGAGCAGGCGCTGGACGAACTCGTCCGGGTCGTCCACTCGGGGCCAGCGCATCGACAACCGCGCGAAGGCGTGCAGTAGTACCTTCTGAGCTCGTTCCAGATCGCCGTACACGAGGTACGTCGTACGAAGCCATCTGACTTGCCGCGCATCCACATACGAGGCGAAGTCGGGGTCGATCGTGTCGCGCATCCACCCTCCCGGCCCCTATTGAACTCCTCAACTACCGCGCACTGCTACTGCCTGACGTGTCTCTTCGTTGATCAGATCGAAGTTGATGCCACCAGCCGCAGTCAGACCGGCTGCTGCGGACGGTACGACTTGAGCCATCGGGTTGGTCACGTTGCCGGCCGCGAACACCCCAGGGACCTGTGTAGCGCCCATGGCGTCGACCTGCACCGCCGTACCGATCTCCACCCCGTTCGACTCCACTAGCGTCGTTTCGAGGCCCAGATCGGCCAGGAAGTCCGCCCGCGCGCGTACGGTGCTCTGGATCGCCAGTGCCTGTCGTGGCACGACCACACCGCCTTCCAGCCGGACACCAGTGAGCTTGCCGTTCGCCAGCTCGATCTGCTCGACCTTGCCTTGTACAACGGCGATACCACGGGCAGCCAGCTCCTCCCACTGCTCTTCGGTCGGTTCAGGTGCGGTGTGCAGGAACAGCGTCACGTCGTCACTCAGCTGCCGGAACAGCTGTACTTGGTGCATCGCCATCGAGCTGGTCGCCAGTACGCCGATGGCCTGGTCGCGTACCTCCCAGCCGTGGCAGTACGGGCAGTGGATCACGTCCTTGCCCCACTGCTCAGCCAGTCCGGGTACGTCAGGCAGTACATCGGTCAGCCCGGTTGTCACCAGCAGCCGCCTGGCGCGGTAGGTCGTACCGTCCGCCAGCTCGACCGTGAAGCCGTCGCCGTCCCGCCGGGCGGAGGTCACGGTGCCTTCGGCGATCGCGCCGCCGTACCCGATGACCTCTTGCCGGCCGAGCGCATACAGCTCGCCGGGCGGTACGCCGTCGCGGGTCAGGAAGTTGTGGACGCCGTCGGCCGGCGCGTTCCGTGGCGTCCCGTCGTCGATCACCAGCACCGAACGGCGGAACCGGCCCAGCGCCAGCGCACCGCTCAGCCCGGCGGCGCCGCCACCGATCACGATCACGTCGTACTTCGTCATCTCCGATACTCCTCTGCTCAGGTGTGTCCCCACGATCCGTCGTGGTTTTCATTTTCGACAAGTAATGTTGCCGCTATGGCAAACACCTTCGAGGACGTACTCGAGTCGGTCGGCGCCCGGTTGCGCTCGCTGCGGGTCGAACGAGGCACCACGCTGGCGCAACTGTCCGAGGCGACCGGGATCTCGGTCAGCACCCTGTCCCGGCTGGAGTCCGGCGGGCGGCGGCCCACGCTGGAGCTGCTGCTGCCGCTCGCCCGGGCGCACCAGGTGCAGCTGGACGAGTTGGTGGACGCGCCACCGACCGGCGACCCGCGGATCTACGCCAAGCCGATCAAACGCCACGGCACGGTGCACATCCCACTCAGCCGCCGGCCGGGCGGGCTCCAGGCGTTCAAGCAGATCCTGCCGGAGGGCTACCCGGGCAACGACGTCGAGCAGAAGACGCACGAGGGCTACGACTGGTTCTATGTGCTCTCGGGCCGGATCAGGCTGCGGCTCGGCGACCAGGACTTCATCGTCAAGGAGGGCGAGGTGGCGGAGTTCGACTGCCGCGTGCCGCACTGGTTCTCCAACCCGGGACCTGGACCGACCGAGGTGCTATGTCTGTACGGCCCGCAGGGGGAGCGGATGCACGTCAGAGCCCGAACTCGATGAAGGAGACACCCCCGTGAGCGTCGCGTTGTTCACCCTGGGCGGCACGATCTCGATGGCCGGCAGCCACCGGCTCACCGGCGACGACCTGACCGCCGCCGTGCCCGGTCTGGACCGGCTCGGCCACCAGGTGGAGATCCAGGACGTCGAGAAGATCCCGAGCGGCGACCTGACCGCCGGCCGCCTGCTGGAGGTGGTCGACGCCGCCTCGAAGGCGGTGACCGCCGGCGCCGCGGGCGTCGTCGTCACCCAGGGCACCGACACGCTCGAGGAGAGCGCGTTCCTGGCCGATCTGGTCTGGCCGCACCCGCAGCCGCTGGTCTTCACCGGCGCGATGCGCAACCCGACCCTCGCCGGTCCGGACGGCCCGGCCAACCTGCTGGCCGCGCTGCGGGTCGCCTGCTCCCCCGCCGCCCGCGACCTGGGCGTACTCGTCGTCTTCCAGGAGGAGATCCACGCGGCCCGCTGGGTACGCAAGACGCACAGCACGAGCACCGCGACCTTCATCTCCCCGAACACCGGCCCGATCGGCCACGTGGTCGAGGACCGGGTCCGCGTCCTGACCCGGCCGCCGCGGCTGGACGGCGTCCAGGGCAGCGCCGAGCCGGCCGAGCTGGAGAACATCCGCGTCGCGCTCTACACGGTCACCATGGACGACGACGGCGTACTGCTTCGTGGCCTGGCCGACACGCATCAGGGCCTGGTCGTCGCCGGGTTCGGCGCCGGTCACGTACCGGCCAAGCTCGCGCCGGTGCTCGGCGAGCTGGCGGCCAGGATCCCGGTCGTGCTCACCTCGCGGACCGGCGGCGGATCGGTGCTGCGCGGTACGTACCACGCGCCCGGATCGGAAACCGATCTGTTGCGGCGTGGTCTGATCGATGCCGGATTCCTCGATCCCTACAAGGCCCGCATCCTCCTTCGGTTGCTGCTGGCAACCGGTGGCCTAACTGAGCTGGGCTGCTTTGCTGAGTAGGTAGTCCCGCTCAGGGAGGCTGGTCGTGCCACGGGCCGCCGTGCGGAAGTGTTCGGCGGCGGTCTCGTGGTCGCCGCGCATCTCGTACAGATGGCCGCGGGTGGCTGCAAGGCGGTAGTGGTCGGCCAGCTCCTCGTCAAGCGGCTCCAGCAGCTGCAGGCCGGCGTCTGGGCCGTCCACCATGGCGGCGGCGATGGCTCGGTTCAGCTTGACCATCGGGTTGCCGGACAGGGTTTCGAGCAGTCCGTACAGCCCGAGGATCTGTGGCCAGTCGGTGTCCTCAGCCTTGTCCACCTCGTCGTGCAGCGCGGCGATCGCTGCTTGAAGCTGGTACTCCCCCAGCGGAGGCGTTTCGAACGCTTCGACAGCCAGCGCCACGCCTTCGGTGATGTACTCGCCATTCCACCGCGTCCGGTCCTGTTCGGCCAGTGGGATGAGCTCACCGTCCACACCGGTCCGTGCTGCTCGCCGTGCATCGGTCAGCAGCATCAGGGCGAGCAGTCCGGTCACCTGACCATCCGCCGGAAGCTGCGTACGTACGGCACGCACCAGCCGGATCGCCTCAGTCGACAAGTCACTGCGGTGCAGCTCCGGACCACTCGTACTCGTGTAGCCCTCGTTGAACATCAGGTACAGGACGTGCAGTACGTTCCGCAGCCGGGCGTCATCAGCATCCACGGCGAAGCTGGCGCCCTTCAGCTTCTGCTTCGCCCGGCTGATCCGCTGCGCCATCGTCGCCTCCGGTACGAGGTACGCGGTGGCGATCTCAGCTGTCGTCAGTCCACCGACCGCGCGCAGGGTCAGCGCGATCGCGGACGCCGGGGTCAGCGCCGGGTGGCAGCACAGGAACAGCAGTCGCAGCGTGTCGTCGTGCTCCTCGACGTCTCCGGACGGCACGTCTCGCAGCGCGGCACGCTCCTCGCGGCGGCGCCTGGCCTGCTGCTGCCGTACCTCGTCGATCAGCCGCCGGGAAGCGGTCTGGATCAGCCACGCCTTCGGCTTGTCCGGGCGGCCGTCACGCGGCCAGGTGGTCGCGGCGGCCAGCAGCGCCTCCTGGACCGCGTCCTCGGCCGCGGCGAAGTCGCCGGACCAGCGCACCACCGCACCGAGGACCTGCGGCGTCAGCTCCCGCAGCAGGTCCTCCAGGTCGTCTGGTTCAGATGTCCTGGAGATCGGCATCGGTCTCCATGATCCGCCGGACCTCGATCGGCTGCTCCAGCGGCACGCCGCCCGGCCCCGGCGCGCTGGACTGCTCCGCGGCGATCTCCAGCGCCCGCTCCTCCGACGCGACGTCGACGATCGTGTACCCGGCCAGGACCTCCTTGGACTCGGCGTACGGCCCGTCGGTCAGCACCGGTGCGCTCACGCTCGCCGCCCGCACCACCTTGCCGTGCTTCGGCCAGGTGAGGGCGTTCACCTCCACCAGCTCGCCGCTCTGCCGCAGCTTGGCCAGATTCTCGCCCAGGTACGTCATATGAGCCTGCATGTCGGCCGGGTCCCAGTCCAGCATCGGCGTCTGGCAGTTCCCGCCGTCCATGTTCATCAGCAGCATGAACTTGGTCATGATGTTCCTCCTTGGGTGCCTTTACCCGGGAGACGGAGCGGATGCCGGGTTCTCGACATCAGTCCAGCAGCGCGTCGACGAACTGTTCCGCGTCGAACGGTGCCAGGTCGTCGGCTCCTTCACCCAGACCGACCAGCTTGACCGGCACGCCCAGCTCGCGCTGCACCGCGATCACGATGCCGCCCTTGGCCGTACCGTCCAGCTTGGTCAGCACCAGGCCGGTGACGTCGATGACCTCGGCGAACACCCGCGCCTGGGTCAGGCCGTTCTGCCCGGTGGTGGCGTCGATGACCAGCAGCACCTCGTCCACCTCGGCGGACTTCTCGATCACCCGCTTGACCTTGCCGAGCTCGTCCATCAGGCCGGTCTTGGTGTGCAGCCGGCCGGCCGTGTCGACCAGCACGACATCCGCCTCCTCGGCGATGCCCTCCTTGACCGAGTCGAACGCGATGCTGGCCGGGTCGCCGCCCTCAGGGCCGCGCACGGTGCGTGCGCCGACCCGCTCGCCCCAGGTCTGCAGCTGGTCGGCCGCCGCGGCCCGGAAGGTGTCCGCGGCGCCGAGCACGACGTGCTTGTCCTCGGCGACCAGCACGCGGGCAAGCCTGCCGACCGTCGTGGTCTTGCCGGTGCCGTTCACGCCGACTACGAGTACGACGGCCGGCTGCGCCTCCTTGCGGCTCACCTTCAGCGAGCGGTCCAGGGACGGGTTGACCAGCGCGATCAGTTCCTCGCGGAGGATCTCGCGGGCCTGCTGGGCGCCGACGCCCTCGACCCGCATCCGGGTCCGCAGCTTCTCCACCAGCTCCTGGGTGGGCGCCACGCCGACGTCAGCGGTGATCAGCGTGGTCTCGATGTCCTCCCACGCCTCCTCGTCCAGCTTGTCGCGGGACAGCAGCGCGAGCAGCCCCTTGCCCAGGGAGCCCTGGGAGCGGGCCAGCCGGGCCCGGAGCCGGACCAGGCGGCCCTGCGCCGACTCGGGCTTCTCGATGGTCGGGGTGACCGGCTCCGGCAGCTCGGCGTCTTCCAGCGTGCGGGTCGGCGTGTCCCGGGGTTCCCCGGCGTCGTCGCCCACCTGCGGCTCCGCCACCCCCGGCTCGGCCGCCTCGACAGAGCCGGGCTGGTCGGATCCGGCCTGGTCGGATCCGGCCTCGACGGAAGGCTTGGTGGCCGACGGCAGCTCCGCGCGCCGCCGCCGCGCGACGACGAGACCGGTGGTACCGACGACCAGAACGACCGCGATCGCGACCACGATCGTGATCAGTGCCTGGTCGGTGAGCAGCGAGACGAGCTGTGGGGTCAACACGGTTCCCAATCTTGACAGACACCCGGCCCGCCGCCCGCATTCGTCACGTCAGGCACACTTCTTGTCGCGGTACGTGAGGAGGTACCAGCTCGGGCCGGTGGGTGAGCAGAACGACGGTCCGGTCTCCGGCGGCCGCGAACAGGTCGGCGAGCAGCGCACGGCCGGTCTCCTCGTCCAGGTGCTCCGTGGGCTCGTCCAGCACGAGTACGTCCCGCTCCGCGAGCAACAGCCGGGCGAAAGCGAGCCGCTGGCGCTCCCCACCGGACAACCGCGCGCCGTGCTCGCCGACCATGGTGTCCAGGCCTTCCGGCAGGTTCTCGACGAACTGCCCGAGCCGGGCCCGGTAGAGCACCTTCCAGAGCCGCAGGTCGCTTGCGCCGGGCTGTGCGAGCAGCAGGTTCTCCCGGATGCTCGTGTCGAAGACGTGGCTCTCCTGGGTCAACAGCCCGACCACGGACCGCACCTGGTCGCCTTCCAGCCGGGCCAGGTCCACTCCGTCCAGCAGCACCTCTCCCCCGCGTGGTGCGAGGAAGCGGAGCAGTACGGCAGCCAGCGTGCTCTTGCCGGAACCGCTCGGACCGGTGACCACTACGCGGCTGCCCGCCGTCAGGTCCAGGTTGAGGCCAGTCAGCACATCGGTGTCGTCGTACCCGACACGTAGGAGCCGGACCTGGAGGTCGCGGCCGGTGGGCAGCGGCAGCGGATGGGTCGGCTCAGTGACGGGCTCTGGGGTGTCCAGGAGCTCCTGGACCCTGGCGAGGGATGCCCGTACGCGGATGGCCAGCTGGGCAGCGGCTGGGATGCCACCAAGGACGTCGGCCAGGGCGAGCGGAGTGAGGACCAGTACGGCGAAGACCGGACCGGTGATGTTCGCCGTACTGCCGAGGATCAGCGCGGCGATACTGGCACCGCCGACGCACAGGGTGAGCAGACCGCCGCCGAGGCCTGTGCTCCACGCGGAGCGACGCTCTGCAGCGGCGAGGCGGGCATCCCGGCGGCTGAAGTCGTTCAGCACCGAGTCAACCGCGTTGAAGGCCACGATGTCGGCTGCGGTCAGCAGGGTCTCCGTGGTGGTCGCCGAGACCTCACCACGGGCGCCGGCGATGTTCCGCTCGGCCCGCTCGGCGGTCCGGGCAGTCAGCCACGGGACGACGGTGCACGCGACCAGAACTGCCAGCGCCACGGCCGCACCGGCCACAGGTAGCAGGATGGTCAGCAGGGCGACAGTGGCTGTTGCGGTGACAGCTGCCACGGCAACAGGCAGCAGGACGCGCAGCCAGAGGTCCAGGACGGCATCCACGTCCAACACCAGGCGGGCGAGCAGATCACCCTTTCGCTGCCCAGTCAGTCCGCCGGGTGCTACCTGCTCCAGCCGTCGGGTCACGCGGGCACGCGACTCTCCCAGCACCCGGTACGCCGCGTCGTGGCCGACCAGCCGCTCGACGTACCGGAAGACGCCTCGCCCGACACCGAAGGCACGTACAGCCACGATCGGGACCATCAGGAGCAGTACGGGCGGCTGCGCGGCGGCGGCCGTGATCAGCCAAGCGGACGTGGCGAGTAGCGCGACAGCGGACCCAGCCGCGGCAACGCCCAACATCAACGCCAGCACCAGTCGCCACCGCACGCCACTGTCCGGGCGAACCAACTGCCCGCTCACACTGCCACCAGCTCTGGGGTGCTCCGGGTGCCTGCTCACACCCTCACCAGCTCTCGGGTGCTCCGGGTGCCTGCTCACACCCTCACCAGCTCTCGGGTGCTCCGGGTCCATGCTCATACCTTCACCAGCTCTCTGGCTCCGACAGTGACTGTCCGGTCGGCGGCGGCGATCAGCGCCGGTCGGTGGGCGACCATCAGGACGGTCCGGCCGCTGGCACGCAGTCCGGCGACCACGGCGGCCTCCGCATCGGCGTCGAGGCCGGCGGTCGGTTCGTCCAGGAGCAGCACTGGCGCGTCGGTGATGAGCGCCCGGGCCAGTGCGACGCGGCGCTGCTGACCACCCGACAGCAGTTGCCCCTGCTCCCCCACTGCCTTGTCCAGCTCCAGCTCACCGGCACCGGCGGCGAGCAGCGCCATCCGTACCTCGTCGTCCAACGCGTCCGGTTGACCAAGCCGTACGTTGTCGGCCACGCTCCCCAACCGCAGCCCTGGCCGCTGCGGCACCCAGGCGAACTGCCGCCGCCACACGACCGGGTCGAACTCGTCGGCCGCACTGCCTCCAGCCACGACCAGGCCGCGCGTCGGCTCGACGAACCCAAGCAGCACAGCCAGTGCGGTCGACTTACCGGCGCCGCTCGCACCTGTCAGTGCGACCACCTCACCCGGATGCAACTCCAGGTCGAAGCCGTCCAGCGCCGGTTCCTCACGGCCCGGGTAAGACACCGTCACGTCGTACAGCTGCAGCGGGATGGTCCGCAGGTCAGGTACGTCGGTCCGGTCGCCGCGCTGCGGCAGCGGGGTCTCCAGTACCCGGAAGACCTCTTCGCTCGCGGCGACTCCGTCGGCGCTGGCGTGGAACTGCAGACCGACCTGCCGCAGCGGCAGGTACGCCTCCGGTGCCAGGATCAGCACCATCAGCGCGGTCTCCAGGCCCAGCTTCCCGTCGACCAGGCGCAGGCCGACGCCCACGGCGACCAGCGCCACCGAGATACTGGCCAGCAGCTCCAGCGCGAACGACGACAGGAACGCGAGCCGCAGGCTCCCCATCGACGCCTTCCGGTGCTCGTCGGTCACCCGGCGTACGGCGGTCACCTGCGCCTTCGCCCGGCCGAACAACTTCAGCGTGGTCAGTCCACCGACCACATCGGCGAAGTGATGTGCCAGCACCGCCAGCGCGTGCTGGCGGCGCCGGCTGCGGGCTTGGGTGGCCCAGCCGATCAGCGCCATGAAGATCGGGATCAACGGCAAGGTGATCAGCACCGTACCGGCAGCTATCAGATCGCCGGTCGCCATCCATCCGATCACACCGGCCGGCACAGTAGCCGCCAGAACCAGCTGCGGGAGGTAGCGCGCGAAGTACGGGTCCAGGTCGTCCAGGCCCTTTGTCAGCAGCGTTGTCAGCGCGCTGCTGCGCTCACCGCTCAGCCAGACAGGTCCGAGCTCCAGCGCGTGCCGCAGGACCTGTTTGCGCAGCGTGGACTTCACTGCGGCCGCCGCACGTTGTGCGACCACCTCCTGCGCCCACACCAGCAGCGCGCGTCCTGCCACCACCGCACCGAGCCCCCAGGCCACCGCGGTTACCGGACTGCCGTGCAGTACAACACCCGCGATGCCCCGCGCCAGCAGGACCGCCTGCACGATGATCAGCACGCCACTGGCGACCCCGATCAGCACCGACGCCGCGAGGAAGACCCGCGCGCCCCGGGCCCTCCGCAGCAACCGCGGATCGAGCGGCTTCACGACGCTGCCACCATGACGCGCTTGCGGAACACCCAGTACGTCCAGCCCTGGTACAGCAGAACCAGTGGGAAGAAGATCGCCGTGATGATCGTCATCACTTTCAATGTGTACGGCGATGACGCCGCATCAACTACCGTCAATGTTGATCCAGGCTCAAGTGTTGACGGCATCACGTCGGGGAACAGCGCGACGAACAGCGCCACCACGACCAGCCCGATCGCGAGGGTCGTACCGACGAAGGCCCACCCTTCGCGCCGCGCCACGTTCGCCACCAGACCACCGGCGAAGGCGACCACGGCCGCGATCATCAGCGCCAGCGACATCGAGTCGCCGCGCAGTACCTGCGCCCAGGCCAGGAAGGCGATCGTGAGCACCGCGGCGACGGCTCCGGTCCGCGTCGCCAGCCGGTTGGCGCGCACGCGCAGGTCGCCGGTGGTCCGCAGCGCCAGGAAGATCGCGCCGTGCGTGACGAACACCGCGACGAAGGTCAGCCCGCCGAGCAGCGCGAACGGGTTCAGCAAAGTACCCAGACCGCCGATGTACTCGTGGTCGGCGTCCAGCGGGACGCCGCGCACGATGTTGCCGAAGGCAACGCCCCAGAGCAGCGCCGGCAGCAGCGAACCGACCGCGATCATCACATCCATCCGGCCCCGCCAGGTCGCGTCGTCGCGCTTCCCGCGGTACTCCAGTGCCACGCCACGGATGATCAGCCCGACCAGGATCGCGAACAGCGGCAGGTAGAACCCGCTGAACAGGGTCGCGTACCACTCCGGGAACGCCGCGAAGGTCGCGGCACCGGCCATGATCAGCCAGACCTCGTTGCCGTCCCAGACCGGCCCGATCGTGCTGATCGCGGCCCGCCGCTCCGGCTCGTTCCGGCCGAGCACGCGGAACAGCATGCCGACTCCGAAATCGAACCCCTCCAGGACGAAGTACCCGGTCCACAACGTCGCGATCGCGACGAACCACACAGTCGTCAGTTCCATCTCGAACCCCTCAGTACGCGAACGACAGTGGCTTCTCGGCCTGCTCCGGCGAGCCGTCCGGTGGTTCGTCCGCCGGCGGATCGTCGGTCCCGGCCAGACCGCCACGGATGGTCCGGAGCAGCAACTTGGTCTCGACCACGGCCAGCACGCCGTACAGCGCGGTGAAGCCGACCAAGGACGTGATCACCTCGCCGCTGGTCGTACCCGGCGAGACACCCGAGGCGGTCGGCAACAGGCCGAACACCAGCCACGGCTGCCGGCCGGTCTCGGTGAAGATCCAGCCGAATGTGTTCGCCACCATCGGCAGCAGCGGCAGCGGCGCGGCCAGGTAGATCAGCCAGCGCGTCGGCGCCCGGCCCCGGCGGGTGGTCCAGAGCAGCCACAGCGCGACCGCCGCGGACGCCATCCCGACACCGATCATCAGCCGGAACGTCCAGTACGTGAGCGGGATGTTCGGCTTGTACGAGCCTGGGCCGTACAACTGCTCGTACGCCTCCTGCAGCGAGTTGATGCCCTTCACCTCGCCGTCGAAACTCCCGGTGGCCAGGAAGGACAGCAGGTACGGGACCTTGATCGAGAAGATCTCCTTCGACCCGTCCAGCGTGCCGATCGTGAACGCCGAGAAGGCGGCCGGCTTCTCGGTTTCGTACAGCGCCTCGGCCGCCGCCATCTTCATCGGCTGTACCTCGGTCATCACCTTGCCTTGCAGGTCACCGCTGATCGCCACCCCGGCACTCGCGACCAGGACGATCGAGGCGCCGATCTTCAGCGCCGACCGGAACACCGCCTTGTCCACCTCGGGCCGGCGGATCAGGTGCCAGAGCGCGACCCCGGCGACGAACGCGCCGCCGACCATGAACGCGGCGAAGATCGTGTGCGGGAAGGTGACCAGGACGACCTTGTTGGTCAGCACCGCCCACAGGTCGGTCAGCTCGGCCCGGCCGCGTTCGGCGTTGTAGCGGAAGCCGACCGGGTGCTGCATCCACGAGTTCGCGGCCAGGATGAAGTACGCCGAGAGCTGCGTGCCGAGCACGACCATCCAGATGCAGCCCAGATGTACGAGCTTCGGCAGCCGGTCCCAGCCGAACATCCAGAGCCCGATGAAGGTCGACTCCAGGAAGAACGCGAGCAGCCCCTCGAGCGCGAGCGGGGCGCCGAAGACGTCGCCGACGAACCGCGAGTAGTCACTCCAGTTCATCCCGAACTGGAACTCCTGGACCAGCCCGGTGACCACGCCCATCGCGATGTTGATCAGGAACAGCTTCCCGTAGAACTTGGTCAGCCGGAGGTACTTCTCCTTCCCGGTCCGGTACCAGGCGGTCTGCAGGCCGGCGGTGATCGCGACCAGCGAGATCGTCACCGGCACGAAGAAGAAGTGGTACACGGTGGTGATCGCGAACTGCCACCGCGCCAGGTCCAGGGTGTCCATCGGCAGGCCTCCGAGCCCATCTACGACGTGTCGTAGTAGATGGTAGCGCCGATCTACTACAACATGTAGTTATACTGGTCACGTGGCGAGTGAGGAGAAGGTTCAGCCGCAGGCACCGCGGCCACTGGGTGACCTGGAGCGGCTGGTGATGGAGCAGCTCTGGGCGGCACCGGCCGCGCTGACCGTGCGCGAGGTGCACGAGCAGCTGTCCGGCACGCGCGAGCTGGCGTACACCACCGTGATGACCGTGCTGGACCGGCTGGCCAAGAAGAAGCTGACCGAGCGGGAGCGCGACGGCAAAGCCTGGCGGTACCGTGCGGCCGCGCCGCGGGAGGAGCTGGCCGCCGACCTGATGCGGGACGCGCTGGACCGTGCTGGTGATCGCCGGGAGGCGTTGGTCCGGTTCGTCGGTCAGGTGTCCGACGAGGAGGCGGCTCTACTGCGTGAGGCCCTGTCGCGGCTGGACGCTCAGGAGCAGTCGGGGTGATCACCCCGGTTCTGCTGGCCGTCCTGGCGCTGGTACTCACCGGCCCGGCCCCGGCCGTGCTAGCTCGTTCCAACTGGCCCTACCGAGTCCCCCGCGCCGCTGTCATCCTCTGGCAGGCGATAGCACTCGCAGCCGTACTGGCCGCGCTCGGTGCGGGCATTGCCCTTTCCTACTCGATTGCCGGCCGCCCTGGTGAGCCACGGTTCAACCCGTCGTCAGCACGTGACCTGGTGGCCGCAGCGATCCTGGCCATGACCGCACTGGTCGTGGTGCGACTGTTCTGGGCCGTAGGACGAGTCGCAGTGGGTACGCGGGCCCGTCGCAAACGGCACCGGGACCTGGTCGACGTACTTGCCACACCGGACGGCCTGATCCCCGGACTGCGCGTGCTGGCGGAGGAGACACCACTGGCGTACTGCCTGCCTGCTCTTCGCGGTGCTCGGGTCGTTGTCTCCGTCGGTGCACTGGATCGGCTGGACGACGGCGAGCTGAAGGCCGTACTCGCTCATGAGCAGGCGCACCTACGTGCACGGCACGACCTGGTGCTGGAGGAGTTCACCGCACTGCACCATGCGTTCCCACGCTGGGTACGCAGTGATGTGGCTCTGGAGCAGGCGCGTACGTTGGTGGAGCTGCTGGCCGATGACGACGCGCGACGCCGCAACGGACCACGCCCACTGGCCAGAGCCCTAGTAGCCCTGGCCGGTGCGCCGGCGCCCGAAGCAGCACTGGCCGCGGCCAAGTCTTCCACTGTGCTTCGAGTGGAACGCCTGGCAGCACCGGCGCCGAACGAGCGCCTACTGTCCAGCTGCACGTACGTCGCGGCGGCGGCGCTGCTGATCATCCCTACGATCACGATCGCCGCCCCGATCGTGACGGCGATTGTGGACGCGGTCAGTTAACCGAAGTGCTTGCCCTCCCCGCGGGCGACAGCCAGCAGGACCAGACCTGCCAGCACGAGCAAAACCACCATGGTGACGACGAATGTCAGCACTTCTCTCCCCGGATCCCCACACCCCAACACAGTGCCTGACGTTGTTACCGCGTCAGAAGTTCCCCGAACGCCTTGGCGATTTCGTCGACCTGCCAATCGAGCGTGTTCGGGGTGGTGACGAACTCGACCCACGACCACCCGGGGACGTCGGCCGGCTGCCAGCTGTAGGACAGCGCCTCGTGCGTACGCTCCATTCGTTCGATCGAAGCACGCTCGATCGAATCCACGGCGCGCGGTGCGTACAGGCGGAACGAGTTGGTCTGCGGCGGCTCCGGGAAGACGCGGAACCCCTCGCTCTGCAAGGCCATCGCGACTTCGACGGCTCGTTGGTACAGGTCGTCCATCCGCGGCAGCACGGTCCGCAGACCTTCGCGCGCGGAGACGGCGTACGGGAAGAGCGAGAAGAGGTTGCCGCCGAGTCGCCGCTGCCACCGGCGTACCTCGGCGATCACGTCCTCCGGGCCGGCCAGCGCGGCCCCGCTGATCCCGCCGAGCACCTTGTAGAACGACACGTACACGGTCGAGGCCAGCGCGGCGATCTCAGCCAGGCTGTGCTCCAGGTACGGCGTGCTCTCCCACAGCCGCGCCCCGTCAAGGTGCAGAGGGACTCCGCGTGCCGCGCAGGACTCGGAGAACACCACCAGCTCGTCCCACGTCGGCAGGAGGTACCCGGCATCCCGGAGCGGCAGCTCCAGCGTCACCGCCGCCAACTTGCCTGGAACAGCTGCCAGCTCGTCGGGGCGTGGCTGACGTGGCTCAGACGTCATCCGCTCGATGCGCAGGTGATGTACCTCTTCCAGCGCGTTCAGCTCATGCACCAGTAGATGGGCCAGGCCATGCACTGCTACCCGGTTGGTCGCCGCCCGGTCCGCGTACACGCGCAGCACTGCCTGCTGCGCCATGATGCCGGTCGGCATGAACACGGCAGCCGGTTTGCCGAGTAGCTGCGCTACCTCTTGTTCTAGGGCGGCTACCTCGCCACCACTGCCGTACATGTCCGTCTGATCGTCTGTAGCGACCTCCGCCAACTGCCGCAGCTGGTCCGGCACCGACACTCGCCGACCCGACAGCCAACGGTCGCAGTTGTCCAGCGCGTTCTTCCGGCGCTCCCGCAGATCTTCGGAGGTAGTAGCCACGATTCCCATCCTCTCGCGGCCCGCAACCCCGTTTACAACGTCGCTGTGATCACGTGTTGTCCCTGCAGGGTTTTGATCTCCACTGACTGCACCTGGTCGAGTGGAACAAGTACGCCGCCGCCGAACGTACTTCCGTCCTTGGCTGCTTGTTCCGACACCAGCCAACTACCAGCGGTCCACGGCTCGCCCGACTTGTCGTACACGACCATCTCGCACTGGTCCCCCGCCTTCAGCCCGGTCACCTGCACCTGCACCCAGGTCCAGCCCGACCGTGGCTCCACCGTGGTCGCCATCTTCGCGCCGCTGATGGTGTCGGACGTAGTCACCTGCCTCGACCCGGCAACCGGTTCAGTACCACTCGGCGCGGTCGACCGACCGAGTGCGACACCACCGCCCAGCGCACCTGCGACGACAACGACTGCCGCAGCGACCAGCAACCAGGGAGCACGCCGCCGCGCGACCGGAGCATCAACCGGTACTTGTGGCTCGCGCACTTCCCGGAGTGTCCGCTGCAAGAGGAGGTCGCTGCCGTCGGGCGGACCATCCAGGAACGCCTCCGGCGGTACCGCACCGAGTACGTCCGTCAGCCCGGTCAGTTCAGCAAGCTCGGCTCGGCACTCCGCACAAGTGGCCAGGTGCCGGTCGATTGACTCGATCTCACTCGGCTCCAGCGCGCCCAGCGCGTAGGCGCCCAGCTGCGTACGCTCGTGCTCGCTCATCCGGACACCTCCGCCTCTTCCTCAGCCATCACCGCGCGGAGCGCTCGGAGGGCATAGTACGAACGCGACTTCACCGTACCCGGCGGAACACCGAGCTCTTTGGCTGCTTCGACGACGGTCCGCCCGCGGTAGTACAGCTCCACCAGTACCTCGCGGTGTTCCGGCGAAAGCTTGTCCAAGGCATCCATCACCACCATGGTGTTCACCACGGACTCGGAGTGGTCTCCTGCCACCGGCGGCTTGTCCGCTACGTCCGCCACCTCGACCGGACGGGACGCACGCGCCCGGGCGCGGTCGGTGACGATGTTGCGCGCCACCGTGAGCAGCCAGCCCCGGACCGACCCGGTGCCGGACAACAGGTCGGCAGCGTGCTTCCAGGCCCGCAGCAGGGTCTCTTGTACGACGTCCTCCGCCGCGGCGCGATCACCGGTCAGGCGGACCGCGTACGCCAGCAGGCTGCGGCCGTGCTCGGCGTACAGCGTGCGGACCAGCGTCTCGGCGTCGTGCGGCCCCGGGGTGTCACCCACCGTTCGCACGATACCGGGAACCGTCGGCGCCCACACCAACCCGGAAGCAGCAGCCTCAGGTCCGGTCTCAGTAACCGTTGCCATTGCCCGAACTGGACGCCTTCGTGGTGATCTTCTTGCCGTCCGGACCGATGACCCACCAGATGCCACCGAACGCCTGTCCGTTGGCCTGACCGGCCTGCGTGTCCCGCGCGAACAGGTAGATCGGCATCCCGTTGATCGTCAGCTGCTTGGTGCCGTCCGACCGGGTGATCGAGCCGACGAGCGACGGACTGATCCCGGTCAGCCGCGGCGTACCCGTACCCGCCGCCACCGCCGGCCACTGCGCCAGGCAGCCACCCTCACAGTTCGACTTGTTCTTGGTGTCCTTGTCGAACACGTACACGGCCCGCCCGTTGCCGTCGACAACAACCGTCCCCAGACCGCCGACACTCGCGGTCCCCAGCTTCACACTCCCGGCGGCCGGCGCCGAAGACGGGGCCGAAGACGGGGAACTGGACCCGGAGCTCCCGTACCCGTTACTCCCACTGCAGGCAGTCAGCGCCGCAAGACCAAGCGCCGTCACCCCGACGAACCAACCCATCCGCTTCATGCCCGACCTCCAGAGTTGCTCTCCAACCCTGCACACGGACCAGAACCACAATCGGTTCAGCCCACCGCGTCAGACCGGTTCGGGTTCGCGGATTCGTTGGGAGATTACGGCGGAGACGCCGTCGCCGCGCATGGTGACGCCGTAGAGGGCGTCGGCTACCTCCATGGTGCGTTTCTGGTGGGTGATGACCAGGAGCTGGCTGTTCTCACGGAGTTCTTCGTAGATCTCCAGGAGGCGGCCGAGGTTGGTGTCGTCCAGGGCTGCCTCTACCTCGTCGAGGATGTAGAACGGCGACGGGCGGGCCTTGAACAGGGCGACCAGGAACGCGACCGCGACCAGTGAGCGCTCGCCACCGGACAGCAGCGACAGCCGCTTGACCTTCTTGCCGGGCGGCCGGGCCTCGACGTCGATACCGGTCGTCAGCATGTTGTCGGGGTCGGTCAGCACCAGCCGGCCCTCACCGCCCGGGAACAGCCGGCTGAACACGTGCTCGAAGGCGACCTCGACGTCCTGGTACGCCTGCGTGAACACCTGCTCGACCCGATCGTCGACCTCCTTGACGATGTCCATCAGGTCCCGCCTGGACTTCTTCAGGTCGTCCAGCTGCTCGGAGAGGAAGCGGTGCCGCTCCTCCATCGCCTCGAACTCCTCGAGCGCGAGCGGGTTGATCTTGCCGAGCTGGTTCAGCGCCCGCTCGGCCTGCTTCAGCCGCTTCTCGACCTTGGTCCGGTTGAACGGCTCACCTTCGGCCTGCTCCGGCTCCTCGCCCGGAGTGGGCACCGGCGGCACCAGCTGATCCGGCCCGTACTCGGTGACCAGCGCGTCGACCTCGATACCGAGCTCGCCGAGCGCCTTCTCGTACAGCTGCTCCAGCCGCATCTTCTGCTCGGCCCGGGCCAGCGCGTCCCGGTGCACGGTGTTGGTGAGCTGCTCCAGCTCGGAGCTCAGGTTGCGGGTCGTGGAGCGGGCCTGCGCCAGCGCCTGCTCCCGGTCGGCCCGCTGCGCCTGGATGGTCGCCCGCTCGGCCGCCGCCAGCTGCAGCGACGACTCCAGTCGCGCCAGCACGTGCCCGGCCGCCAGGTGTACGGCCTGCGCTGCCTCGGCCTGCCGCGCCCGGCGAGCTGCCCGTGCGATCGCCCGTGCCCGCGCCTCGCGCTCCTGGCGAGCCGCACGTTCCAGCGAGTCCGCCCGGCCGGACAGCGCCCGGGCCCGCTCCTCGGTGGTCCGCAGCGCCAGCCGCGCCTCCATCTCGGCCGCACGTCCCGCCTTGGCCGCGTCGGCGAGCCGGTCGCGCTCCGACGTGTCCGGCTCGTCGCCGTCGTCGTCGAACGCCTCGGCGTCCATCAGCCGCTCTTCGAGCTCGGCCAGCCCGGACAGGTTCTTGTCGCGTTCCGCCTCCGCCGCGGCGATCGCCTCGGCCATCCGCTCGGCCTCGCCGCGGGACGCCTTCGCCAGTGACCCGAAGTGCCCCAGCTGCTCCGCGACGGCGGCCATCGACGCGTCCGACTCGTGCAGCCGGGCCAGCGTGATCTCGACGGACTCCTTCTGCCGCGCCCGCTCGGCCTCCAGCCCCTGCAGCTCGAACCGCAACCGCTCGCTGCGCGCGGTCGCCTCGGTCAGCTTCTCCGCCGCCTCGTCGACCGCGGACTGCACCTCGATCAGGCTCGGCGCCGCATCCGACCCGCCGTACGCGAAGTGTGCACCGAGCACATCGCCCACCCGCGTCGTACACATCAGGTCGGGCAGGTTACGCAGCAGCGACCGCGCCGCGTCCACATCGTCGACCACCGCGACCTTGCGCAACAGCCGCCGCAGCGCGGGCCGCAGGTTCTCGGGGCAGTCCACGACATCGACCGCGTACGAAGCGCCGTACGGCAACGCCGGCCACAGCGCGTAATCGTCGGCCGGAGCATCGCCCAGCAACATGCCCGCGCGGCCCAGATCGTGCTCCTTGAGGTGACTGACCGCCTGCAGCGCAGCGTCCGTGTGCGTCACCGCGACCGCGTCCGCGGCCTCACCCAGCGCCGCGGCGATCGCGGTCTCGTACCCGGTCCGTACGCTCAGCAGTGCCGCGACGGAACCCATCAGCCCGTTGATCTGCTCGGACGCGGCCAGCAGCGCGCCGGCGCCGTCCTTGCGGTTCAGACCGAGCTCGAGCGCCTCCTTACGAGCAGCCAGACCGGTACGCTCCCGCTCGGCGTCGCGCTCCTCGGCCCGCAGCTTCGCCAGCCGCTCGTCCAGCTCGTCCAGTACGGCCTGGGCGCCCTCGTACTCCTCGTCGAGGCCCTTCTCGCCGGCGTCCAGCCCGGCGACCTGGGTCTCCAGCGCGGTGAAGTCGTGCTGCGCCTTCGCGGCGCGTTCCTCGGCCTCGCGCCGGTTGTTCGCCAACCGGCCGATCTCGGACTCGGCGGCGGCGGCGCGGCTCTTCAGCGCGTTCACCTGACCGGTCAGCCGGGCCAGGCCCTCGCGCCGGTCGGCGGCGGCCCGGATCAGCGCCGAGATCCGGCGCTCCTCCTCGGCCTCCTGGGACTCCAGCTGCTGGCGGCGCTCGACCGACTCGGCCAGCAGCTCGGAGTGCGCCTCGACCTCGGCCTCGATCTGCGCCTCGGTCTCGCGGACCCGGGCCGCCTCCAGCTCGAGCTCCTCCGGATCCCGGCCCGGCCGCGGCTCCTCGGCCTCGTCGTTCAGCGAGCGGATCCGGTCCGCCGCGATCCGCGCCGTGCCCTTGATCTTCTCGCCGAAGCCGGACAGCTGGTACCAGGTGTCCTGCGCGGCCTGCAGCGCCGGCGCGTCCTCGCGGAGCGCGTCCTCGAGCTCGGCCTCCAGCTCCCGCGCCGCGCGCAGCTGCTCCTCGGTCTCGGTCCGGCGCTGGGTCAGCGCGGCCTCGTCCCGCAGCTCGGCCTCGAGCGCGGACTGGGCCTGCACGATGTCGTCGGCGAGCAGCCGGGCCCGGCCGTCCCGGACCTCGGCCTGGATCGTCACCGCCCGCCGCGCCACCTCCGCCTGGCGCCCGAGCGGCTTCAACTGGCGCCGGATCTCCTGGATCAGGTCCCCGAGCCGGTGCAGGTTGCCCTCGGTGGCCTCCAGCTTCCGGATCGCCTTTTCCTTGCGTTTGCGGTGCTTCAGCACCCCGGCCGCCTCTTCGACGAAGCCGCGGCGGCCTTCCGGCGTGGCGCGCAGGATCGAGTCCAGCTGGCCCTGGCCGACGATGACGTGCATCTCGCGGCCGATACCGGAGTCGCTGAGCAGCTCCTGGACGTCCAGCAGGCGGCAGTTCTGGCCGTTGATCTGGTAGTCGGACCCGCCGTTGCGGAACATCGTCCGGCTGATCGTCACCTCGGCGTACTCGATCGGCAGCGCGCCGTCGGTGTTGTCGATGGTCAGCACGACCTCGGCCCGGCCGAGCGGCGACCGGCCGGACGTACCGGCGAAGATGACGTCCTCCATCTTGCCGCCACGCAGCGACTTGGCACCCTGCTCACCCATCACCCAGGCCAGCGCGTCGACCACGTTGGACTTGCCGGAACCGTTCGGCCCGACGATGCAGGTGATGCCTGGTTCGAAGTTCATCGTCGTCGCGGACGCGAACGACTTGAAGCCCCGGAGCGTCATGCTCTTCAGGTACAAGGCGAAGCTCTCCAACCCGTGAAAGGACAGACGATACCGAAGGAACCGCCGTAGCTGTTCGTCACGCTGCCGCTACCCGGGGGAAGGTGTTCCGCTTCGCAGTCTACAAAGAGATCCGTGCGATTCAGCGGAGGCCGAGCCGATCGGCCGGCGATAGGTCTGGGAGTACAACATCGGGTGAACGTACAACCGGCGGAGGCCCGGACGGGGGCCACCGCCGTACGGAAGGTAAAGCGGACGGGGTTACGAACCGAGGTGTCAGACCGAGGCGGGAGCGCGCAGCGCCTCGTCGACGGTGAGCAGCCGACCCTCGTGGATCTGAGCCACCAGGTGGTCGTTCTCGGCCTGGAGCCGCATCACGTGCGCCTCCAGATCTGCGACACGCCGGTTGAGCAGACGAACCTGCTCGAGCATGCGCGGGTCAGTGCCTCCAAGATGCCCTAGAAGAGCCTTGGCCATTGTGCTGTCCTCCGGAAGGGTTCTGGCCGGGTGCGCTCGCCTTCCTGGTCACAAAGGAGCCACGAGGGAGCGCCGAAAGTGTGTGCCGTCTTTCAGGGTGACACCGGCGAGGGCGACGGGTCAACCTGGGCCACATTTGTTAACGATACCTCGCCTCACCAGCGGACATGCCGGGGAACCGGCTGACATCTCGGGCAGCGGTAGGACGAACGGTTCATGAACGGCTCGCGACGGATCGGCCGGCCGTCCCGCGGGCACGGCGATCCCTCCTGCCCGTACACGTTCAGGCCGCGCTCGAAGTAGCCGGATTCCCCGTTCACGTTGACGTACAGGGCGTCGAAGCTGGTACCACCAACGATCAGCGCCTCGGACATCACCGCGTACGCCTGCGCGAGGATCTCCTTTGCCTGAAAGGGTTTCATCGTTTCGGTCGCCCGCGCGTAGTGCAGCTTGGCCCGCCAGAGTGCCTCGTCGGCATAGATGTTGCCGATCCCGCTGACCACCGTCTGGTCCAGCAGCGCCCGCTTCAGGCCGGTCCGGCGGCGGCGCAGTTTCGCCACCGCGGAGTCCGGATCGAACAGCGGATCGAACGGGTCGCGGGCGATGTGCGCGATCTCGGCCGGCAGCTCGGCGCCGCCCTCGGCGTAGGACAGACCACCGAACATCCGCTGGTCCACAAACCGGACCTCTCCGCCGCCGTCGGCGAACCGGAACCGGACCCGCAGGTGCGGTTCGTCCGGCGCGCCGGACGGCTGGACCCGGAACTGGCCGCTCATGCCGAGATGGGCGAGCACCGCGTCACCGGAGGTCAGCGGCAGCCACAGGTACTTGCCGCGGCGGGCCGGCTCGGCGAGCACCTGGCCCTTCAGCCGGGAGGCGAAATCCTCCGGGCCGGCGAGATGGCGCCGCACCGGGCGAGGGTGCAGCACCTCGACGGTGTCGATGGTCCGGCCGGTGGTGAACTCGGCCAGTCCCCGTCGAACGACTTCTACTTCCGGAAGCTCGGGCACCTACGGCTGCTGCGAGGGGTCCACGCTGTCCGGGTGCGCGGCGCGCAGAGCCTTCCAGGCGGTCTCGGCGGCCTGCTGCTCGGCTTCCTTCTTGCTCCGGCCGATGCCGTGCCCGTACGTGTCGGACCCGATCCGGACCCGGGCCTCGAACGTCTTCGCGTGGTCCGGACCGGACTCCGCGATCACGTACTCCGGCACGCCCACGCCGAGCTGGGCGACCAGCTCCTGCAGCGAGGTCTTCCAGTCCAGGCCGGCGCCCAGGCGGGCCGACGACTCCATCAGGTCGTCGAACAGCCGGTGCACCACCCCGCCCGCGACCTCGAAGCCGCGGTCCAGGTAGACGGCACCGATCAGCGCCTCGACGCAGTCGGCCAAGATCGACGACTTGTCCCGGCCGCCGGTGGCTTCCTCACCACGGCCGAGGCGCAGGTACTTGCCGAGCTTGAGCTCGCGGGCGACCCCCGCGAGCGCACGCATGTTGACCACCGCGGCCCGCAGCTTGGCCAGGCGGCCTTCGCTCAGGTCCGGGTGGTTTCGGAACAGCGACTCCGTGACGATGACGCCGAGCACGGAGTCCCCGAGGAACTCCAGCCGCTCGTTCGTCGGCAACCCGCCGTTCTCGTACGCGTACGAGCGGTGGGTGAAGGCGTGCTCCAGCAAATTGTCAGCCAGCGATACGCCGAGCCGCTGATTCAGCTCGGCGTAGAGCCCCGTTTCGTTGACCGAATTCACTGTGACTGGTGCCGTTTAGCTCTCGACGACCTGGCGGCGCTCGCCCTTGGCACCGTACTGGCCGCAGTTCGGGCAAACGGTGTGCTGCAGGTGCTTCGCGCGGCAGGCGGGGTTCACGCAGGTCACCAGCGACGGGGCAGTCGTCTTCCACTGCGCCCGGCGGCTCCGGGTGTTGCTGCGCGACATCTTCCGCTTCGGAACGGCCACGGTTAACGACTCCTCGATCAGTGCGGGTGATCGGCCCGCTTGGTTGGTCTATCTAGTTTTTCTGGTCGTCCTGCCGGAGCAACCCGTCAAGCGCGGCCCAGCGTGGGTCGGTCCGCTCCTGGTGCGTGTGCCCGGGCTCGTCCGCCAGGCGCACCCCACACTCGGGGCACAGTCCCGGACAGTCGTCCGTACACAACGGCTGGAACGGCAGCGCGAGCACCACCTGGTCCCTCAGCACCGGCTCGAGGTCGATCAGATCGCCCTCCATCCGGCTGGCCTCGTCGGGCTCGGCGTCGCTCTCCGGGTAGACGTACAGCTCCTGGACGTCGGCGAGGAACTCGTCCTCGATGTCGACCAGGCACCGCGCGCACTCCCCGACCAGGCGGCCACTGGCCGTTCCGGTCACGAGCACCCCTTCGACGACCGATTCCAGCCGTAGATCGAACTGGATCGGATCCCCTTCGGGTACGCCGATCACGTCGATTCCGAGATCGACCGGCGCCGCCGCCGTGAAGGTGACCTCGCGCTGGAACCCGGCACGGCGTGTCAGCTCGTGGGTATCGATCACGAGTGGGGACCGCGGGTCCAAGACGCTCAGGGCAAACCTTTCAGGCGTGGGCAGGCATGATCTCGGTCTCGTCGAGACCGGTTGTCAAGACTACCAACTCCCCGGCGTACCGCCCAATCCGGGGTGATCCTAGTGCTCCGGCGCAGGGCACTGGTGGATCGTCAGAGCTTGGCGAGTAACCGTGCGTGAACTGCCGGGGTCACGAACGTGCTGACGTCGCCGCCCAGCCGGGCGATCTCCTTGACCCAGCTGGAGGAGATGAAAGCGTTTTCCGGAGCGGTCGGCAGGAACACCGTGTCCACCCCGGTCATCCGCCGGTTCAGCTGCGCCATCTGCAGCTCGTAGTCGTAGTCGGCGGCCGAGCGCAGGCCCTTCACGATCACGCCGGCGCCCTCGGCCCGGCAGTAGTCGACCAGCAGGCCGTCGAACGTACCGACCCGGGCGTTCGGGAACGGCGCGACCAGCTCGGTCAGCATCTCGATCCGCTCCTGCGGCCCGAACAACCGGTTCTTCGACTGGTTCACCCCGGTCGCGACGATCAGCTCGCCGAACGCGGCAGCGGCGCGGGTGACGATGTCCAGATGCCCGACCGTCGGCGGGTCGAAGGTGCCCGGGAAAACGGCCTTACTCATGCCGGGGCCTCGCTGCTCTCGCCATGGCGGTGACCGTACCAAAGCCGGGCCTCGCCGTACTTGCGATCCCGAAGCGCGGCGAAGCCGGCCGGCCAGTCCCACGGCTCCCGCTTGCCGCGCTCGACCACGACCACCGCGTCGGCGGCCAGCCAGCCGTTCGCGGCGAGGCCGGTGAGTACGTCCTGCAGCTCGGCCGTCTCCAGCTTGTACGGCGGGTCCGCGAAAACGAGATCGAATACCGCCGGCGGATCGCCCGCGGCCACCTTCTCCACCGGTCGGGTCAACAGGGTCGCGCCCGGAAGCCCGACGGTTTTGAGGTTCGCCGCGACCACCTCCGCGGCCCGCCGGTCCGACTCGACCAGCACCACTCGCGCGGCACCCCGGGACAGCGCCTCCAGCCCGATCGCGCCCGACCCGGCGTACAGATCGAGTACCGCCAGCCCGTCGAAGCTCCCGAACTCCGACTCCAGCGAGGAGAACAACGCCTCCCGAACCCGATCCGCCGTCGGCCGCGTCCCACTCCCCGCCGGCACCGCGATCCGCCGCCCACCGGCCGCTCCGCCGACGATGCGCGTCACGTTTTCTCCAGGTACTCGGTGGTCTCGGACTCCAGGGCGGTGCGTACGGACGAGCGTAGCGCTGGGTAGTCGGTCAGGTCGGCGTCGACCGAGACGATGGACTGGGCGACGTGGCGAGCGGCGAAGATGACGTCCTCGTCGCGGAGCACGCTGAGGAGTTTCAGGCTGCTGCGCCGGCCCGACTGGGCCACTCCGAGTACGTCGCCCTCGCGCCGCGTCTCCAGGTCGATCCGGGACAGCTCGAACCCGTCGGTCGTCGATGCGACCGCGTCCAGCCGACCGTACGACTTGGACCCGGCCCACAGGTCCGTCACCAGCAGGCACAGCCCGGGCACCTTCCCCCGCCCGACCCGGCCGCGCAACTGGTGCAACTGCGAGATCCCGAACCGGTCGGCGTCCATGATCACCATCGTCGACGCGTTCGGTACGTCGACCCCGACCTCGATCACGGTCGTCGCGATCAGTACGTCCACCTCGCCGGCCGCGAACCGGGTCATCACCGCGTCCTTCTCGTCAGCCGGCAACCGCCCGTGCAGCACCTCCATCCGCAGGCCGTGCAGGATCTCCGCAAGCGCCTCGGACACCTGCAGCACCGAGATCGGCGGCCGGGCCTGCTTCTTGCCGCCTTCGTCGGCTTCAAGCAGTTCGCCTTCCTCGTCCTTGGCGTTCTTCACGTCGTCGCCGATCCGCGGGCACACCACGTACACCTGATGCCCCTTGCCGACCTCCTCGCGGACCCGGATCCAGGCCCGCTGCAGCCACTCCGGCTTCTCCTTCGCCGGGACCACCGACGACTGGATCGGCGAGCGCCCGGCCGGCAGCTGGGTAAGGGTCGAGACGGCGAGGTCGCCGAACACCGTCATCGCCACGGTCCGCGGGATCGGGGTCGCGGTCATCACCAGCACGTGCGGCGTATTCTCGCCGGACTTCGCGCTCAGCGCGGCCCGCTGCTCGACGCCGAACCGGTGCTGCTCGTCGACCACCACCAGCCCGAGATCGGCGAACTGCACCTTGTCCTCGAGCAGCGCGTGCGTACCGACCACGATCCCGGCGGCGCCACTGGCCGCGTCCAGCATCGCCGTCCGCCGGCCGGCCGCGTTCAGCGAGCCGGTCAGCAGGCCGATCTTGGTCGCGTGCTCAGCGCCGCCGAGCATGCCCTCCTCGGCCAGGTCGCCGAGCATCTTCGTCAGCGTCTTGTGGTGCTGAACGGCCAGCACCTCGGTCGGCGCGAGCAGCGCGGCCTGCCCGCCGTTGTCGACCACCGACAGCATCGCCCGCAGCGCGACGACCGTCTTGCCGGAACCGACCTCGCCCTGCAACAGCCGGTGCATCGGATGCGGCCGGGCCAGATCGGCGAAGATCTCCTCGCCGACCTCACCCTGCCCTTCAGTCAGCTCGAACGGCAGCCGCTGGTCGAACTCGTCCAGCAGACCGCCCGCGACCCGTGGCCTCGGCACGGCGTTCAGCGCGTCGGTCACCGCGCGCCGCTGGGCCAGGATCGTTTGCATCACCAGCGCTTCCTCGAACCGGAACCGCTGCTGCGCGTCGTGAATATCTTTCTCGGTATCCGGCAGATGCACCTTCTGCAAGGCGTCCCGCAGCCCGAGCAGCTTCTCGTTCCGCTGGATCAACTCCGGGACCGGGTCGTCGATCCGGTCGTCCAGGCTGTCCAGCACGATCTTCACCGACCGCTCGATCGTTGCGGTCGGCAACTTCGAGGTGGCCGGGTAGAGCGGCCGGTACGGCCGGGCCCGGCGCTCGATCTCGGCCTCGGTCAGATCTTCCTCGTCAAGAACCTCGGTACCCGGGTTCTTCAGCTGCATGATGTCGCGGAACATCGTCACCTCGCCCCAGAACAGGGCCGAGGTGCCGGGTGTCAGCTTCGTCAGCAGCCAGGGCTGGTTGAAGAACGCCGCCTCCAGGTCGTTGCGCCCGTCGGTGACGACGACCTTGGTGATGGTCCGCTTCTTCCGGAACTTGTGTACCTCGTCCGGCCGGATCTCGATCTTGGTGTCGAGCGCGCGGGCCGACACCTTCTTCACCCGGCCGTTCACGGTCGCCTGGTCGCCGACCTCCAGCTCGTCGAACGGCGTCAGCTCGCCCTTCTTCAGGTACCGCCGCGGGTAGTGCCGCAGCAGCTCGCCGACGGTCTCGATCGCGAGCACCTCCGAGAAGGTCTTGGCCGTCTTGGCGCCGAGGAAGTCGCGGAGCTTCCGGTCCATGTCCGCCTTCATACCAGCACCTTCATCCCAGCACCTTCATTCCGGAAACCTCATTCCACCCCGATCAGCAACGGGTACCTGTCCTGGCCTCCGTCGTACACCATCACGTCGACATCTTTGCGGTCCCGGCGGACATGCCGCTCGACCGCCGCGGCCAGCGCCGGGTCGGCGTCCCGGCCGGTGACGATGGTGAGCAACTCACCACCACCGCCGAGCAGCCGGTCGACGACGCCGATCGCGGCCGCCTCCAGATCCTCGGTGATCAACGCGAAATCGCCGTCCACCACGCCGAGCGCGTCGCCGGGCCGGCACCGGCCGGCCATCGTCCACGCGTCCTTGACCGCGATCGTGACCGCGCCGTGCCGGGTCTGCCCGGCGGCGGCCGACAGATGGACGACCTCGTCGTCGAAGCTGCGGTCCGGGTCGTGCACCGCGATCGCGGCCAGGCCCTGTACCTGGGCCCGGGTCGGGATCACCGCGACCCTGATGCCGTCCTGGCGGGCCGCGGTGGCGGCGGCCTCGGCGACCGCGATCGAGTCGTGGTCGTTCGGCAGGATCACGATCTCGGCCGCCTTCGACACCTCGATCGCCTGCAGCAGCTCGCCGGTCGAGCACCGCCGGCCGGGACCGCCGCGGATCACCCGGGCGCCGGCCGCGCCGAACAGCGCGGCCAGCCCGTCGCCGGCCACCACCGCGATCACCGCGCGGCCGGGCGTGGGCTCGTGCTGGTGTACCTGATCCGCGAAGTGCGTGACCCTAATCCGGTGCGGGCGGCCGATCCCGATCCCGGTCTCGATCGCCGCGCCGACGTCATCGGTGTGGACGTGCACGTTCCAGAGCCCGTCGCCGCCGACGACCACGACCGAGTCACCGAGCCTGGCGAGCGTACGCCGGAAGTCGCCGATGGTGTCGTCGGGCGCATCGAGCAGGTACATCACCTCGTACGCCGGTCCGTCGACGCCGGCGCTGTCTTCGCCGCGCGGCTCGACCCGCGCCGGTACGGTGACGTGGACGTGCCGCCCGGTCAGCACCGACTCCATCGCGCCGAGGATCACGACCAGACCCGCTCCCCCGGCGTCGACAACGCCCGCGCGCCGCAGTACGTCGAGCTGTTCGGTGGTCCTGGTGAGTGCCTGCCGCGCGGACGCGACCGCGGCGAGGCACACGTCGGCGAGCGACTTGCCGTCGTTCGCGGCGGTCGTCGCGGCGGCCGCGGCCACCCGGGCGACGGTCAGCATCGTGCCCTCGACCGGCTGCGCGACCGCCCCGTACGCGGCGTCGGCGGCGTACGTGAGCGCGTCCGCGAACGCGGCCGCCTCGCTCATCGATCGATCCCCGCCGTCGCCCGGGAGGTTCTGGTTCAGCCGCTGGCCGCAGGCGCGGATCAGCTGGGAGGTGATCACGCCGGAGTTGCCGCGCGCGCCGAGCAGCGCGCCGCGACCGAACGCCTCGATCGCCTCGCCGAAAGTCAGCTTTCCCTTCGGCAGCGCGTCACAGGCCGCCTCCCAGGTCAGGTAGAGGTTGGTCCCGGTGTCACCGTCCGGCACCGGGTACACGTTCAGCTCGTCGATCTCGGTCCGCGCCCGGGCCAGCTCGGCCAGCGCGGTCCGGGCCCACGCCCGCAACACGTCGACGGTCAGTTCCTCCACGCCCGGAAGGCTAACCCGTCCGCTTACCATGTGTTGTGCCTTGCTCGATCTTGTTCTCGTTCGCGTCCGACAGTTACCGGTACGCGGTGCGGGAGATCCGGGAGGCATTTCCCGGCGAACACCGGTTCGAGCGGCTCGGCGCGGAGGTCGCGCGGCTCGCGGACAGCACCGTCCCGGTAGAGCAGGTGGCCACGGCGTGTGACGAAGGCCGCATCATGTTCGTCCGGCACCTGACCCGGGAGATCGCCGGGTACGCGCTCGATGATCTTCCGACCGAGCCGGAGCTGGCGACGACGCTGCTCGACGAGCTCACCGGTCGTACGGTCGCGGTCCAGGCGTGGATCGACGACGGGGGTACGGGCGGGACGTACCGGCGGCTGATCGCCGACGCGCTGGCGACCCGCGGGGTGACGAGCGAACGCTCCGGCCAAGAGGTGGTGGTGTCCGCCGTGGTCGCGGGCAAGCAGCTGCTGCTCGGCGTGAACCGGCTCGCGGACAGCCTGTCGGACTGGCCAGGCGGGCAGATGCGGCTCGCGCGCGGCAAGGACCGGGTGTCCCGGTCGGAGTTCAAGCTGGAAGAGGCGATCGCGACCTTCGGTCTGGAGCTGCCGAAGGGTGGAAAGGCGCTCGACCTCGGCGCCTCCCCGGGCGGCTGGACGCGGATTCTGCGGCAGCACGGTCAGGAGGTGTGGTCGGTCGACCCCGGCTCGCTCGACCCGCGGCTGCGCTCCGACCGCCGGATCCACCACGAACAGACCACGGCCGGCCGGTTCTTCGCCGCCAACCGCGTCCGTTTCGACGTGGTCGTGAACGACATGCGGATGGATCAGCAGACCAGCGCCCGGATGATGCTCGACGCCGCCGCCCACCTGCGCCCGCGCGGCCTGGCGGTCATCACCCTGAAAGGCGGCGGCCAGAACCCCCTGGACGCCACCCGCCACGCCCTGCAAACCCTGCGCGCCACCTACACCATCCACCACGCCCGCCAACTCCACCACAACCGCAACGAGCTCACCGTCGTCGCCCGACGAGCCGACTGACGGGTTGTTTCACCGCTGGCGGCCTACAACACGCCAGCGGTGAAACAACCTGCCAGCGGTGAAGAACCGCGAGCCGGGAGCAAACGTGAATAGGCGCCCGGGGAAAACCCGGGCGCCTATTGGCAGGACCTACACGGAGGAGAGCTGAGGGTCAGCCGACGACGCGCTGGACCTTGCCGGCCTTGATGCAGGACGTGCAGACCTTCATCCGGGTCGGGGTGCCCTTGATGATGGCCCGGACCGGCTGGATGTTGGGGTTGAACCGCCGCGGCGTACGAGCCTTGACCCGGCGGATCATCGCGCCCTTACCCAGACGGGCAACGCTGTTGCCGAACGTCGGCTGCTTGCCGCAGACATCGCACTTCTTAGACATGATTCTCCGTGTTCAGGGTCGTGACTCCGACAGATCATGTTACATGGCTGTCAGCACACGACCAATTCGTCGGTCCAGGGCCTGTCAGGCAGTGAGGTAGGCCACTTCCTCGTCCGTCAGCGTGACCGAAAGACCAGGTGTCGAGGTCCGGGTCTCGCTGACGTGCCGCGGCCCGATCAGCGGGAACACCGGGTACGGCTGGTGCAGCAACCAGGCCAGTGCGATCGCGGTCGGCTCGACGCCCTTCGCGGCCGCGAGTTCCCGGGCCCGGTCGAGTCTACGGAAGTTCTCGCCGGAGTAGAAACAGCGCACCAGTTCCTGGTCCGAGGTGTCCTCCGGCTTGGCCCGCCCGGTGAAGAACCCGCGCGCCTGGCTCGACCACGGGAACAGCGCGACCTGCCGCTCCCGCAACCACGCCTGCGACTCGTCGTCGGCCACATGCCGGCAGCCGGCCCACGGCACGTCGTACGCCCGCGCGAGGCTGAGGTGGTTGCTCAGCAGCGTGAACGGCTGCTTGCTGTTCGCCTCGGCGTACGCGTTCGCCTCGTCGAAGCGCGCGGTGGTCCAGTTCGATCCGCCGTACGCCTTGATCCGGCCGGCCTTGAAATGCTCGTCCAGGACGTCGACGAACTCCGAGACCGCGATCTCCTCGTTGTCCCGGTGCATCAGGTACAGGTCGACGTGGTCGGTCTGCAGCCGTTCGAGGCTCTCCTCGAGCTGCCGGGTGATCGACTCCGGGTCGCAGTGCGGCGTGTGCGCGCCCTTGCCGATGACAACCACCTCGTCGCGATTGCCGCGCGACGCCATCCACTGGCCGAGCAGTTTCTCACCGCGCCCGCCGCCGTAGATGTACGCGGTGTCGAACGTGGTCCCGCCGCGCTCGACGAAGTCGTCGAACACCACCGCCGCGTGCGGCAGCGTCTGCTGGTTGTCCACGCCCATGACGAGGCGCGACACCTGCTTGTCCAGGCCAGGCACCTTTCCGTACGTCATCGGGGCGTCGGCGCGCCGGGTCAGCGGCCGACCGGTCGCGGTCGGGACCTGTACGTCCTCCCGCTCGCTCGCGTACTGCTGGCCGATCGCCGCCCGCCACTGGTCCTGCACGGTCAGGTTGCCGAACGTGTCCGCCCAGCTCATCTCCGGCGCCTGCTTCGCCCCGGACTGGATCGCCGCCTGTACCGCCTCGGCCTCGGCCGCGTAGATCAGCGCCGGCTCCGCGGAGATCTCCCGCGGCTCCTCCCCCACCTTGTGCAGGGTGACGTGCGTCGGCTTGCCGTCGCCGCCGAACCACGGGTCCTCGACCACGAGATACCCCTCGCTGCCGAAGATCCGGACCTGGTTCTGATCGGCGAGGCGTACGCCGGTGCTGACCTGGGCGGTCACGCCACTGTCGAAGAACAGCGTCGCCACCGTCCACTCGTCCACGCCGGTGTCGCCGACGTGGCCGACCGCGGTGACCGCGGCCGGATCCAGGAACGGCTGACCGACGTTCGCGCCGGCGATCAGGCGCGCCATCGACACCGGGTACCCGCCGACGTCGAGGATGCCGCCGCCGGCCAGGTCGTCGGCGAAGATCCGGCTCTCCGGCCGGTACCCGGCGGCGAACGCGAACGTGGCCTGGATCTGGTGCACGGTGCCGAGCTCACCGTCGCGGACCAGCTGGGCGATCAGCTTGGTCTGCGGCAGGCACCGGTACATGTACGCCTCCATCAGGAAGACGTCGTTGCGGACCGCTGCCTCGATCATCGCCTCGGACCAGGCCCGGTTGATCGCCAGCGGTTTCTCGCACAGTAGGTGCTTGCCGGCTTCGGCCGCCTTGATCGCCCACTCGACGTGCATCGGGTGCGGGGTGGCGATGTAGACCGCGTCGACGGCCTCGTCGGCGAGCAGCCCGGCGTACGAGCCGTGCCGGTTGGCGATGTCCCATTTATCGGCAAAGGTGTGCGCCGACTCCTGCGACCGGCTGCCGACGGCGACGACCTCGTTGGTCTTCGACGTCGGCACCTGCGAGGCGAACCGGGATGCGATGTTGCCGGTGCCGAGGATGCCCCAGCGGAGCTTGGTGTCAGTCAAAAGGTGTCCCGTTGTCGTTGTGGTCAGGTCAGAACTTCATGGCGCCTGCCGCGAGGTCGGCGATGAAGTGCCGGCCGCCGATCAGGAAGACGCCGATCAGGGGGATGACGCTCATCAGCGCACCGGCCATCACCATCGAGTAGTCGGTGCCGTACACGCCGTTCAGCTGGTCCAGCGCGACCTGCAGGGTGAGCCGGTTCGGGTCCGTCATCACGATCAGCGGCCAGAGGTAGTCGTTCCAGACGTTGATGAAGGTGAAGATGCCGAGGAACGCCAGGCCGGGCCGGAGCACCGGCAGGCCGACGGTCAGGTACTGCCGGAAGAACCCGGCGCCGTCCACCTTGGCGGCCGCGATCAGCTCGTCCGGGATCGCGCCGCTGGCGTACTGGCGCATCCAGAAGATCCCGAACGCGTTCGCCGCGCCCGGGATGATCAGCGCCTTCAGCGACCCGATCCAGCCGAACTCGGCGAGCGTGACGAACTGCGGTACCAGCGACAGCTGGCTCGGGATCATGAAGGTCGCGAGCAGCAGCGCGAACAGGAAATTCCGGCCCGGGAACCGGTACTTGGCGAACGCGAACGCGGCCAGCGAGTCGAAGAACAGCACCAGCACGGTGACGCCGAGCGACGCGATCAGGGTGAGCAGCATCGAGCCGAAGAAGTCGATGTTGTCGAGCACCTTGCCCATGTTCTCGAACAGGTGCGAACCGATCCAGAGTTTTGGCGGGTAACTGAAGATGTCCGGGGTGGTGTTGGAGGCCATCACCACCATCCAGTAGAACGGGAACAGCGAGACGAGCACACCGAGCATCAGCACGACGTGACCCACGGCGGTGCGGATTCGCTCAATGGACATCTGCGGCCTCCCTCTTGGCATTCTGGGCTGCGATCTTGCGTTCCACCCGCCGAGCGGCGCGTCGGGTCAGCCGCTCCTCGTCCCGGCCGCCGATCAGCCGCCAGTTGATGATGCTGAACAGCACGATCAGGATGAACAGCGCCCAGCCGACGGCGGCCCCGTACCCGAACTGGTTCTTGATGAACGCGCTCTGGTACAGGTACGAGACGATGGTCAGGCCGGCGTCGCCCGGTCCGCCGATGCTGCTGGTGTCGCCGAACAGCACCCGGGACTCGGTGAAGATCTGCAGGCCGCCGATCGTCGAGGTGACCGCGGTGAACAGGATCACCGGCCGCATCATCGGTACGGTGATCCGCCAGAACGTCTGCCGTGGACTCGCGCCGTCCATCTTCGCGGCCTCGTACACGTCGGCCGAGATCGCCTGCAGGCCGGCCAGGTAGATGATCGCGTTGTAGCCGACCCAGCGCCAGGTGACGATGGTGGCGATCGCGATCTTGATCCCCCACGGCTGCGTCAGCCAGTCGACCTGGCCGAGGCCGATCGACTGCAGGAACGCGTTCAGCAGGCCGAAGTTGTTGCTGAAGATCGAGCCGAACACCAGGGTGATCGCGACCACCGAGGTGATGTTCGGGATGAAGTACGCGATCCGGTAGAAGGTCCGGAGCCGGGTGGCGTTGTGCAGCGCGTTCGCGATCACCAGTGCGAGCAGCAGCATCGGTACGGTCGACAGTACCCAGATGATCAGGGTGTTGCCGATCGTCTTCCAGAACGTGGCATCGGTGAGCAGGTACTGGTACTGCGCGAGGCCGACCCATTTCATCGGGCCGATCCCGTCCCAGGAGTGGAACGAGATCCAGATCGAGAACAGCACCGGGAACGCGCCGAAGATCGCGAACAGGATGAAGAACGGCGCGACGGCGGTGTACTGCGGCAGTGCCTGCCGGTACTTGTTCGGCCGCTTGTCAGTGGACTCGGTCGTGGCACCGAGTGATGCCGGTACGGCCTTGCTGGTCACGGCCATCTCAGATCGCCCCCGCCCTGGTGAGCTCGCGCTCGATCTGGTGCTGAGCGTCCGCCCAGGCCTGGTCGGGGTTCTTGCCGGCCGCTTCGACGTTCACCAGTTCGGCGCCGATCGGCGTGTCGATGATCGAGTCGTACGGCGAGAAGAACGCGCCGGGGTACTTCTTGGCGGAATCCGCGAACACGTCGACGATCCGCTGCCCACCGAAGAACGGATCGGGCGCCGACAGCCGGGAGTCGGTGTAGCTGGCCGGGGTGGACGGGAAGAGTACGGGATCGAGGAACGCCTCGGCCTGGTTCTTCGCCGACTCCAGCCAGCTGATGAACGCGAACGCGGCCTTCGGGTTCTTGCAGTACTTGGTGATCCCGAGGAACGAACCACCACGGTTGCCGGCGCCACCGGGAGCCGCCGTCACCTTCCACAGTCCCTTGGTCTTCGGCGCGGCATTCTTCGGGCCGAGCTGCGCCCACCAGACGGCGGCGTTGTACGCGACCAGCTTCCCGTTGGTGACCACGGCGTTCTTGTCGGTCGAGTTCTGCGCGTTCGCCGACAGCCCTTCCTTGATCACGCGCACGGCCAGGTCGAACGCCTGCCGGACATGGTCCTGATCGCCGATGTACTTCCCGTCCGGCGTCATGTACCGCTTCGGCTGCTGAGCCATCCGGTACGAGTAGATGCCGCTGATGTTGTCGGTGATCGCGGAACCGGGTACGGCCTGCTTGAGCTTCTTCCCGAGCGCGATGTAGGTGTCCCAGTCCGGCGCGAGTTGGGCGACCGCGCCCGGGTCGACGTCGATCCCGGCCTTCTGGAAGATGTCCGTGCGGTAGAACAGCGCCGTCGGGCCGGTGTCCATCGGGTACCCGAGCATCTTGCCGGCCGGCGTGACGCCCCACTTCCACTTCCAGGGCAGGAAGTCCTTCTCGAGCTCCTTGGCACCGAGCTCGTACAGGTCGTGGAACTGGTCGGCGTTCGGGAAGTAGGTGGCGACGTCGTCGTTGATCGCGACGATGTCCGGGACCAGCGACTTGCCGGCCAGCGCGGTCAGCACCTTGGTCTTGTAGTTCGAGCCGATCCGGGTCATCGCGAGCTTCATCCCGTCGGCCCCGGGGATCGCCTTCTCCGCCTGCCCGATCAGGCCGTCGTTCACCGACCCGGTCCAGGTCCACATGCTGAGTTCGTTCGATCCGCCCAGCGAACTGCGCGAGCCGCAGCCAGTGAGACCCGCGGCGGCCAGGGCGGTGCCGGCCGCGAGGAACTTCCTTCTGCTCAGGGTCATTGCCTCACCTGGCGCTTTCTGTTGGATTTCGCCGGAAGGTGTGCACCGATGTTTACGTAGCCATTAGGTAAGCGCATACCACTGAACCGGTCAAGGCTCCGATGACAAGATGAGGCGCATGACCCCTGTTGCTGTCCTGTTCGATGCCGACGGTGTGCTCCAGCGCGCCACCTTCGACTGGTTCGCCCGGCTGGGCTCGCTCGTACCCGCCGACTCCGAGGCGTTCATCGCCGATCTGATGGCGGCGGAGCGGCCGGCGCTGGTCGGGAAGGGTGACTTCCGGGAGGCGCTCGGCGACGTACTCCGCCGCTGGAACTCGGCGTCGACCGTCGACGAGGCGTTCGAGCCGTGGACCTGGTTCGCCGCGGAGCCCGCGGCGATCGAGCTGGTCGGCACGCTGCGTACCGCCGGCGTGCAGTGCCATCTGGCCACCAACCAGCACGCGTACCGGCGGGCGATCATGCAGGACGAGCGCGGGTACGGGGCCTGGTTCGACCAGACGTTCTACTCCTGCGACCTGGGCCTGGCCAAGCCGGATCCGGCGTACTTCCGCGCGATCCTGAGCACCATCGACGTACCGGCGTCGGAGGTCCTGTTCATCGACGACAGCCAGGCGAACGTGGCCGCCGCCGCGACCGTAGGCCTCCGCGCCGAGGCGTACGACCTGTCCGCCGGCGTCCCCGCGCTGCGGGACCTCCTCCGCCGGTACGACCTTCCGGTTTAGAGCTCCCGGAAGGCTAAAGCTCTCTGAAGTACACGGCCACGGGGAGCTTGATGCAGCCGAGGCTCTCGTAGAACGCACGGGCCGGGGCGTGGAACGCGTCCCCGCCGGTGCTGATCTCGACGTACCGAGCGCCCTCGGCACGCAGCGCCGCGAAGGCGTGCTCACAGAGACTGGTGGCGAGGTTCGACCGGCGCTGCTCGCTACCGACCGCGAGCAGCTCGATCGTGCCGTGCTCGCGACTCAGGTCGACGTGCCAGGCGACGTACCCGGCTAGTACACCGCCCTGCTCGGCCACGGCGACGTACTTGTGCTGCTCGGGGTCGTGCAATCCGGGGAGCTGCTTGCGGTAGTCCCCGCGCCAGTCGCCGTGCTGGCGGGTGAAGATCAGGTCACCGACCAGCGGCCGGAAGGAATCCTCGTAGAACGGGCCGAACGTGGCGATGGTCAGGTCGATGAGCTGGTTCAGGTCGGTGCTGGCGTACGGACGAATGTCCATGCGGAGTGCCTCTCGCGAGTGAAGGAGAATCCGGGCAGGCGCGACCGGCCCACCCGCGCGCAGGCACGGGTCGTGGGCCGGGGTCAGCGCCGGGTACGCTCGGCGGCGAAGCACTCCATGGGACCTGATCTTAGCGCCCGGACACGGCTGGTCGCCGGATGCCCGGTCAGCGGCCGACGGATGCCGGTCGGCGGCCGACGGATGCCGGGTGCGCGCCTCAGCGGGCGGCTGGTGGGGCGGGGGCTGGGGTGGTGAGGACCTGGCCGGTGCGGGGGCCGGTGGTGAGGCGGGTGAGGTTGTCGGTGATGCCGTCGTTCGTTCGCCACTCGGCGGTGAGGATGCAGAGCGTCGGGCCGTCGAAGTCGGCCAGTGTGAGCGCGAACGGCGCCCGGTCCTCGGACAACTCGACGCGGTCCAGGATCTCGCCGCCGGCGGCCACCCGGACGACCGCCGTACCGCCGGTCTGCACCCAGATCGCGCCCTCGGCATCCAGGCAGATCCCGTCCGGGCCGAGGTTCTCGGCGTACGCCCGGCGGTTCGACAGGCCGCCGTCCGGCGCGACGTCGAACGCGGTCAGCCGGCCGGCGAACGACTCGGCGATCACCAAGGTACGGCCGTCCGGCGTGAGTACCATCCCGTTCGGGAACTGGATGTCGTCCGCGACCTGCCGGACCCGCCCGTCGGGCGTGACCAGCTTGATCCACCCGGGCTTCGGCGCTTCACCACCGGCGAAGTCGAAGTCGGCGCCGTTCAGATAGATGTTGCCCTGGGCATCCACCACGAGTTCGTTCGCCCCTTGCTCGGCGAGCACCGTGACCGTCCCGTCGGGCTCGAAGCGGCGCAGCTTGTCGCCGGTCATGAGCATCCGGCCGTCCGGCAACCAGTCGATCGACCAGCCCATCAGGCGTCCGGCCGGCGCATCGGCGTACTCCACCTTGCCGCCGGCGTCGACAGTCACCACCTGCTGGTCGATCCAGTTGGCGAACCACAGCCGGCCGTCGTGCCAGCGTGCCGACTCGGGAATCCCCAGGCCGTCCAGGAGGACCTTCATTTTGTCACCTCGTTCGTTTCGGGGGCTGTCACCCACTACACGAACGAGGAACGACCGGATCGACGGCTGAGGACGAAAAGAACAGCGATCAGCGGGAGCGTCACCAGGTACGCCAGTCGGAGGTCCAGTACGCGGGCTAGTACGGCCAGGGCCGCGGGGGCGAGCAGGATCGCCGTACCCGACGCCAGCGCGCCGATGGCGGCTAGGCGGGCTGAGCTGAGACCTGGAAGAGCGACCAGAGCCGCCACCGTCACCGGGTAGAGCGGAGCGACGCCAAGGCCCGCCACGACCAGACCGAGCGCGACCACGGCCGGGGAGTCGAACAGACTGACCAGCAGCGTGCCGCACGCTGCCAGCGCGCCAGACGGCATCACCGGCGACCAGCCACGCCAACGGATCGGGCCTACTGCCCGGCCAACCGCCATGCCGATCGGGAACGAGCTTCCGAGCAGCGCAGCTGTGGCAGTTGGCAGCCCGGAGGCCACCAGTCGCGCTACTGCCCAGACCACGAAGCAGAACTCGACTGCGACGGCCAGCACCACCCGCAGCCACCCGACTCCGACATCCACGACTACCCGCCGTCCGACGCGCCGCCACTTCCGGCCCAGCCCTACGGCTGGGGCGGAGTCGATCAGCACCGGGACCGGGTCCTGCGCGGTTGCTGGCTGAGCTGTTTGTCGTCGGCGGGTGCGCAGAGCTAGGTACAGAAGTGGTGGCGCGGCAAGCAGCATTGCAAGCCGACCGGATGGACCCAGCCCGTCCAGTACGCCGATGGTGACCGGTGCGAGGATGCCGACTCCACTGGCGACTGCGTTGACACGGCTGAGCCGCTTGTCAGCCATCGGACCGTTCAGCATCAGCGGTGCAACCAGCACGAGTAATGCACCGCCCAACCCGACCAACAGCCCGCCACCGATCACCGCGGCGTACGTAGGACCGACTGCGATCAGCACCGCACCGACCGCACAGATAACCGACCCGAACCCGAGGACAGTGGTGACCGGCCACCTCCGTAGCAACCACGGGCCGGCGAACGCCACCAGCATCAGCCCGATCGCGAACCCCGATGACAGCAGCGTGAGCCGGCTGGTCGGCTCGTTCAGATCGCGGGCGAGGATCGCCACGCACGCGCCGAGCCCGGCCAGGACGAAACCCATCGCGGACAGCGCGATTCCGATCCGTACCTCGTCCCCGCGGGCCCCGGCGTCCACCGCGGCCGCCGAGCCGGCGGTCATTCCAGACCTTTGAAGAGCCCATCGAGCTGGCGCAGGTCGGGCAGTTCGAGGTCGGCCGCGATGCCCTTGAGCCCGGCCGTCAGCGCGCCGGCCGCCTGCCCGGCGGTCTGACCGACGACGGTGTCCTCGACCACCAGGCAGCGCTCCGCCGGTACGCCGAGAATGCCCGCGGCCCCCAGGTAGCCCTCCGGATCGGGCTTTCCGTGGTCGACGTCGTCGATGGTGACGAGGACCGGCGGCGCGATCCCGGCGGCGGTCAGCCGGATCTTCGCGAGCTGCGCCGGCGCACTCGTGTAGACGGCCCACGGCAGGCCGATCCGTTCGAGCGTCCCGATCAGCTCCACCGCGCCCGGCGTCGCCACCACACCCTCGACGTCACTGACCTCCAAGTCGAACACCCGCGCCCACGCCGCGGCCCGCTCGGCCGGCGTCGCGTCCGGCAGGAACCGCGCGATCGTCGCCGCCCCCGGGTTACCGTGCGCGACCGCCACCACCTCCGCCGCGGACAGCCCGTACTCACCCGCCCACCGACTCCAACTCCGGTCGACGACCGCATCGGAGTCGACCAACGTCCCATCCATGTCGAACAGCACCGCGCGGATGTCCCGGATCTCCATCAACCCTCCCGTTAAACTCGTTCTCCGAGCATAAGGGGAAGGTGGCGATGACTCCAGTGCGGCGGGGGCAGTGGCAGACGGCTGCTGAGGTCCTGGCTCAGGTTGCCCGCCAGCCGGGGATCACGCGGGCTGGTGTGGCGCGGGCGCTGCGGTTGAGCACCGGGTCGGCCACGGAGGTGACTGCCCGGCTACGCGACGTACAACTGCTTACTGAGGAACCTGCTCCGAGTCGTGGGCGTGGTCGGCCGACTACGTTGCTGCGGGCGCATCCGGAAGGACCTGTGGTGCTCGCGCTCGACCTGCGACAGAGCAACTGGCGGAGTGCCGTCGTGGCATTGGACGGGTCGCTGGCGGACCACCAGTACAAGCGGCATCGGAGTCGGCGCGCTCAGGTGGTACTGAACAACCTGCGCCGACAGGTGGAGCAGACACAAGAGCAGTACGGCGTACGGCTCCAGATGGTGAGTTTGGCCGTACCAGGCACTGTCCGCGACAACCACCTGCTGCAGGCGCCGACACTGGAGTGGACCGAGCTGGACCTGACCGCTGTTGCCGGCGAGCTTCCACTCCTCGCCGGCAACGACGCGACGCTGAGTGGGGTGGCCGAAGCGCGGACCGGCGCGGCAGCTGGAGCTGGTACGGCGGTGCATCTCATCATCGAGGTAGGGATCGGCGGGACATTACTCATCGACGGTGTCCCGGCGCACGGCGCATCTGGTGCGGGCGGTGAGTACGGGCATATGCCGTTCGGGGAGCGCGGGCGTGCTTGTCCGTGTGGCGCGCGTGGATGCTGGGATCTGGAGATCGACGGGCGCGCGTTGGCTCGGCGGCTTGGTGAGCCGACTCCGGATGATCCGGTCAGCTACACCGAGGCGGTGCTGCGGCGTACTGACCGGGCTGCTCGGGCGGCAATTGCCCACGTGGTGTCGGCGCTGGCTTCGGGGATCGCGGGTCTGGTCAATGCGCACGACCCTGACGTCGTGACGATCGGTGGGCTGGCGATCCCGTTGCGGGATGCCGCGCCGGAGGTGTTCGACGAGGCGTACCGGGGTGGGTTGATGACGTTCCACCGCGGTGCGCCGCCGCCGGTGCTGGCCGCGACGCATCAGGTGGACGGACCGCTCCGTGGAGCGGCCGCGCTGGCCCTGGACCAGCTCACCAGCGAGCCGTCCATCGCCGCCTGGGCCACCCACCACTAGTCGGCAGAAACCTCGGCGGTGCTACCTCCTGAGCCGCCCGCCCCGCTCTCCGGCGCGCCGTCTGCCGCAGCTTCTCCCGCTGAGGCTTCCTCTGGTGTGTCTTCCGGGGCCGGTTTGGGTTTGGGGATGATCGGGGGCTCCACCTTCGCCAGGATCTCGATGATGTCGTGGCGGTGGTGCTGGATCTCGTGCGCGGTGTGCCGGATGATCCAGCCCAGCGTGCGCGGTGCCCGGACCGGGTAGTTGTACAGCCCCAGCTTCCCCAGCTCGTGCGGCTGCAGCACCCGCGCCGCCGCGCCGAACTCCCGCGCCATCCGCATCAGCGCGGCCGCGACCTCCATCGGGTCCTGGTCCTCGTACTTCTCCTGCTTCACCCGACCGGTCCGGTCCATCGGCGCGTACACCGGGCGGTCCTCCGCCAGGCACTGCGCGATCCGGAGCCGCTGCACCTCGAGTACGTCCCGCACGTGGCACGCGTACTCGATCGCCGACCACACCTCCGGCTCCGGCCGCAGCCGGACGACCTTCGGGTCCGGTCCGGCGGCTGCCTTGGTCAGTGCCATGCTGCAGTCGGCCGACTGGCGGATCAGCAGGGTCACGGTCCCCTGCAGATCACCGGTGCCGTAGTCGAAGCCACACTGCTCGCAGTGCCCGTCGACCGGGGGCCGCTCGCTCAACTGCCACTCCCTCGAAATCTCCATGCGTGATCAACCGGACCGATGCCGTCGCCGAGCGCGAACCCGGCCGCGATCGCTCCGGTCACATACTCCTTCGCGGCACCGACAGCTCCCGGTACGTCGTACCCACGAGCCAGGTACGACGCGATGGCGCTGGCCAGCGTGCAGCCAGTGCCGTGCGTGTGCCTGTTGTCGGCGCGGACCGCACTGTACGACCGGCGTACGCCCGGACCGTGCAGCACGTCCACGGCCGCCGTACCGACGTCGTGGCCGCCTTTCACCAGTACCCAGGTCGCACCGGCGTCCATCAGCACCTTTGCCGCGGTCTCCCGGTCTTCCAGCGTCTCCAGCTCCACCCCGGACACCGGGCCGAGCTCAGTGAGGTTCGGCGTCAACACAGTGGCCAACGGAACGATCTCGGACCGCACGGCGTCCATCGCGTCAGCGGCGAGCAGCGCGTCGCCGTGCTTGGACACCGACACCGGATCAACCACGACCGGTACGTCGTCCGGCAGCGTCCGCAGCAGCTCGGCCACCACGCGGACCATCGACTCCGACGCCAGCATGCCCGTCTTCACCGCGTCGACCCCGATGTCGTCGACGACGCTGTGGAACTGCGCCCGCACCTGCTCCGCGGGCAGCTCCCAGGCACCCTGTACGCCGCGGCTGTTCTGCGCGGTGATCGCGGTCAGCACACTCATGCCGTGGACGCCGTTGGCGAGCATCGCCTTCAGGTCCGCCTGGATTCCGGCTCCGCCACCGGAGTCGGAACCGGCGATCGTCAGCACTCTTGGCGGCGGCATCCTCAACTCCTGAAATGGGCGTGTCCGGTGTCCGCAGCATACGGCGCGCCGTCCACGGTCACGGTCCCGGCCGGGCGTTCCTCGTTGCCCTCGGCAACCGAGCCGATGACGGTCCAGCCCTCCGGCACGTCGGCCGGCTCGAACGTACCGACCAGCGCGTGGTCCTCGCCGCCGGTGAGGACGAACTTCAGCGCTTCCACACCGGTCGCGGCGGCCACCGCCTGCAACGGCTCCGGCACCGTCAGCGCCTTGGTGTGGATGTCGATGATCACCTGACTCGCCGCCGCGATGTGACCGAGGTCGGACAGCAGGCCGTCGCTGACGTCGCACATCGAGGACGCTCCGGCGAGCGCGGCCCGCGGCCCTTCCGCGTACGGCGGCTGCGGGCGGCGGTGTGCCTCGACGACGGCCCGCGGCGAGCGGAATCCACGGGCGAGCACCGTCCAGCCCGCTTCGGCCCAACCGAGCCGTCCGGCGTACGCGACCTCGTCGCCTGGGCGGGCGCCGGACCGCAGCACCGGTGCCCGGCCGTCCAGCGAACCGAACGCGGTGACCGACACGACGATCTTGTCCGCCTGGACCGTGTCGCCGCCGATGATGCTCGCGCCGACCAGCTCGCACTCGTCGACCAGACCCTGGTTCAGCTCCAGCGCCCAGGCGGTCGGCAGCTCGGCGGGCGCGCCGAAACCGACCACGAGCGCCGTCGGACGGGCGCCCATCGCGGCCACGTCGGACAGGTTCTGCGCGGCGGCCTTGCGGCCCACGTCGTACGCCGACGACCAGTCCTGGCGGAAGTGCCGGCCCTCGATCAGCAGGTCGGTGGTGATCACCATCCGGCCGTCCGGCACCGCCATCACGGCAGCGTCGTCACCAGGCCCGACCAGGACGTCCGCACTTGTGGACAGCCCCTTGGTGACGGCCGCGATCAGGCCGAACTCACCCGTGCTCCCCAACGTCTCTGTCACGTCAACAGACCTCCCATGTACCCACCGGGAGTCTAGGCGGTACCGTGACCAGGCAACGAAGAGTACGCCCGGCCGGTCCGCAGTACGCTCCCAGTATCCGCTGGGACCGCAAGCGCGGCACGGCCGGAGCCAGCTGAGGACGACTGAGTGGAGAACGACGTGGTGGTCCAGGCCTACATCCTGATCCAGACCGAGGTCGGCCGGGCGGCCGACGTCGCCGCGCAGATCGCCGAGGTGCAGGGCGTCACCCTGGCCGAGGACGTCACCGGTCCGTACGACGTGATCGTCCGCGCCGAGGCCCGCAATGTCGACGAGCTGGGCAAACTGGTGGTCGCCCGGGTCCAGAACGTTCCCGGTATCACCCGTACGCTGACCTGCCCCGTCGTCCACATCTGAGCGCCGGGACGGGGACCGGTCCGGTTTTCGGTATGCCCAGAATCCTGTTCGCCGCGCTCGGCCTGATCCTGCTCGCCGGGTGCAGCCCCGGCGCCGCGCCGGTGCCGGTCCCCTCCCCCGCGCCCGACGTCGCTGCCGCCTGCGCGGGACTGGTCAAGGCGCTGCCGGCGAAGATCCTGGACGCGAAGCGCCGCGACACCAGCCCGGAGAGCCCGCTCACCGCCGCGTACGGCGATCCGCCGATCGAGGTGACCTGCGGGGTCGCCCCACCGGCCGGGATGGCCGAGGCCCAGTCGCAGTGCTTCGAGGTGAACGGCGTCGGCTGGTTCGCCAAGCAGGTCGAGAACGGGTACATCTTCACCACCATCGGGCGGGCGCTGTACGTCGAGCTCGCCGTCCCGGACAAGTACTCCCCCGAGGCGAACGCGCTGACCGACGTCGCGGAAGTTGTCCACAGTCACGACAAACTCGTCACTCCCTGCACCTGACGACTGCATACTCCCTGGCGAGAACGAAAAATCGTCCGCTGATCCGAATCCGGTGCTGATCGTGTCCGGTTCCGGGCGGCGGGGTCGACGTTTCGGGTGGAGGCATCCTGGAGGGGATGCCCGAACGACGGGAGTGACCGATGAAGTACATGATCCTGACGTACGCGTCGCAGCAGGACTACGACGGCATGGCGGGGAAGGACTCCGGAAAGCCGGCCTGGCAGCCGGAGGACTTCGCGGCGATGGGCGCGTTCATGGAGAAGTTCAACAACGACCTGATCGAGTCCGGCGAGCTGGTGGAGACGCGTGCGCTGGCCGCGCCTGTCCTGACCCGGCGGTTCGGGTCGAAGAACGGGCAGTCGGTGGTCACCGACGGGCCGTACGCGGAGACCCAGGAAGTGCTCGCGGGGTACTGGATCGTCGAGTGCGAGTCCTTCGACCGGGCCACCGAGATCGCGGCCGGGCTGGCGGACACGCCGGCACCGGAGGCTGTCCGCGCGACGGCGTACGCGGACATCCGCCCGCTCGTCGAGGGTCGCGACGAGCTGGTGGGCTGATCGCGATGACCAGCGCTCTCGAGGACCAGCTGCGGGAGTTGGCGCCGCGAGTGCTCGGTGCGCTGGTCCGGCGGTACGGGCATTTCGACACGGCTGAGGACGCGGTGCAGGAGGCGTTGCTGGCGGCGGCTCAGCAGTGGCCAACCGACGGCGTGCCGGAGAGCCCACGGGGTTGGTTGATCACGGTGGCTTCCCGCCGGCTGACGGATCTGCTGCGGCGGGAGCAGTCACGGCAGCGGCGGGAGGAGCGGGTCGCGCGGTGGGCGTTGCAGGGCGAGCCGGTCGCGGACACCGACGACACCTTGGTCCTGCTGTTCATGTGCTGTCATCCGGCGCTGTCGCCGGCATCACAGATCGCGTTGACGTTGCGGGCGGTGGGCGGTCTCACCACCACGGAGATCGCCCGCGCCTTTCTGGTGCCGGAGGCAACGATGACCCGGCGGATCACCCGGGCCAAGACAGCAGTGCGGGAAGACGGCTCCCGGTTCACCCTGCCGGCCGACCGCGAGGAGCGGCTGGGCGCGGTGCTGCACGTGGTGTATCTGATCTTCAACGAGGGTTACACGACGACCACGGGCCCGAGCCTGCAACGGGTCGAGCTGGCCGCCGAGGCGATCCGGCTGGCTCGGCTGCTGCATCGCCTGTTGCCGGACGATCCCGAAGTCTCCGGTCTGCTGGCGTTGCTCCTGCTCACCGATGCCCGCCGGCCCGCGCGGACCGGACCTCACGGTGAGCTGGTTCCGATGGCAGAGCAGGACCGCGCCCGGTGGATTCCCGAGCTGATCAAGGAAGGAGTAGATCTGATCACCGCCACGCTGCCGCACGGACCGATCGGCCCATACCAGCTGCAGGCCGCGATCGCTGCCGTACATGACGAATCTCCGTCCGCCGAGGAAACCGACTGGCCCCAGATCGTCGCCCTCTACGAAGTGCTGCTGCAGTTGACCGACAACCCGATGATTGCCCTCAACCACGTCGTGGCCGTGGCGATGTCTCGCGGTCCGGCCGAGGGCCTCGCGTTACTCGATTCGCTGGAAAACGACGACAGAATCGCCAAGGACCACCGGGTCCCGGCGGTCCGGGCACACCTGCTCGAAATGTCCGGTGACCGCGCCGCCGCCCGCACCGCCTACGAACAGGCCGCAAGCCGCACGACCAGCCTCCCTCAACAGCGCTACCTCCACACCCGGGCCAGCCGCCTATGACGCCACCAACCGCGCGCAGCGCGGCGCCTCGGCGTACTGCGGCCCAACGGGTCGCCGTCCCCACCCCGTACATCACCCAGCCCTGTTCGCCGACACGGCACCTCTCCGCCCGCCCGCTCACCGACGCGGCCCTCTCCGCGTTGACACATCAGCTGTTTTTGGCTACCGGCCGACGTAATTGACAGGTCCTGCCCGGGCAAACCGGCGTGCCGAAGAACGGGTAGTGCACCCCAACGCAACGCCCCCACCGACCTATCCACGCTCAACTCCACCGGCAGCCACCCAACCACGACCCGCTCTCACGTACACCGCCCCACCAACAAGTGCGACCAGCCCAACACGGAACCCGTCCCCTAACCACGCGCCCCCACCCGACCCGACACCGATCACGCCGCCCCCAGGCTCCGGCTCGCGACGAGCAGACCCGGCGTTATCCCCCCAACACCGGTGGAGACACCGCGCGTTGGCGGGCTCCCCCGCCCATGCCAAGGCGGCGTTCGCCCATGCGGGGCCGGAGTGTACGGCGACCTGACTTTGAGGGGTGCACCGACCTGGCGCGGCGGGCGCGAACTGCCGTACGCGTGGCCGGGCCGGTCGGACGCCGGACCGGTCGGACGCCGGGCCGGTCGGACGCCGGACCGGTCGGACGCCGGGCCGGTCGAGCGCTCCCCAAACCGGTTTGGGGAGCGGCACTACCCGGAGCGGGGAGTTGCGCTGCCCGTTTTGGGTAGGCACGGCTCCCCAGACACCCCACCCACCGCCAACCAACGTCCGCGATCGTCGGGTGGGTGGGTACGGCTGGCGGGGTGGCCGATGGCGGGTTGTGTGGCCGATGGCGTGTTGCAGAGCGTCAGTGGTCCTGTAGGCCGTCAGCGGGATCGCTTCGTCGGTCGTGGGCACCACCTCGGCGGGTGCCGACGAGGTACCGAGTGCTACGCGCCGCGTTAGCGGTTGGCCCAGAGACGGCGTTCGGTCGGGCGATCATCTGTGGTGGTGCCGGAGGCGCTCGCGAAGTGGCGGCTGATGCGGTTGGTGGAGGTGTAGGCCGGCCAGCCGGGGTCGCCGGTGGTTGCGAAGTCGATCCAGGCCTTGTGGACAAGATCGGCCAGGTGTTGCGGCGGCGCGAGGCCGAGCATGGTTGCCGTGGCCGGGTCGTCGAGGTTGTCGAAGACGAAAGGAAGTTCAACGACGTGGCTGGCGCCGAGTCGACCCTTGCAGGCCGGTGACCGCCAGGCGAATTCATAGACGTACGTACCGGGGTGCGCCTCGGCGAGACGAAGGGCAGGGATGCGGTAGTACGAGTCGGTCATGATCGCGGCCAGCACATCGCCAGGCGTGGCGTCAGGGCGGTTCGCGCGGTACTTGCGTACGCCACGCGCGGGTAAGCCGAAGCGGAGCGCGGCACCGAGGTACAGGAGCGGGAGGTTGATGCGGGCACCTACACCGGTCGGTACGAGGAACAGGCGTGCTTCCTCGCTGTTGCTGCCCACCAGTAGGTCGATGTTCGCGCCGGCGCCGGCGCGGATGCGGTCGAGTGGTGGCGCGGGTAGTACGTCACCGTCGACGACCGGGCTGAACGGCAGCAACGTACGAGCGACATCGCCCCAGACTTTGGCGCGGGGTTTCGCGGCGGCTTGCTGGCTGAGTTGTTCCTGGGCGGCGATCAGGCGATCCATCGGTACCGCGGCGATTGCCTCGCGGGTGGGTGCGGTTCCGAGTACGTCGGCGAGGCGGTTGGCGACGATCCGAGCCGTCTCCGGGCTGATCGTGTTGCCGGCGGCGCCGGACTGGGCGATCGCGCGGTGGAAGAGTCCTTCGGCGGCGGGCATGGCGAGCAGGGTGCACACGCTCATCGCGCCGGCGGATTCGCCGAAGACGGTCACGTTGTCCGGGTTGCCGCCGAAGCCGGCGATGTTGTCGCGGACCCAGGTGAGGGCGGCGATTTGATCGAGCAGGCCGAGGTTCGGGGTGCCGTCGCCGAACCACAGGAACCCGTCCGCGCCGAGCCGGTAGTTGATGGTGACCAGGACGACGCCGTCCCGTGCGAAGTGCGTGCCGTCGTACACGGACAGTGCGCCGGAGCCGCTGGTGAAGGAGCCGCCGTGGATGAAGACCATCACCGGCGCGTTGCCGGTCAGGCCCGGGGTCCAGATGTTGAGGTTCAGGTAGTCGTCGCCCGGGATGACCATCCGCGGCGCGAAGTCGGCCAGGTCACCCTCGGCGCGGCTCTGCGGCGCGGTCGGCCCGTAGTCGGTCGCATCCAAAGGCCGCGTCCACGGCTCCGGCGCCCGCGGCGGCTCAAACCGATCCACCCCCACCGGCGCCGCCGCATACGGCACCCCCTTGAACACCAGCACCTCAGCCCCAACCGATCCGCCGGGCGAGCTGTTCGGTTCGGTTCTGTCGTCTGGGTCGACGGTTGTTCCTCGAACCGGGCCGTACCGCGTGTTCGCCAGCGTCATGCGGGTGGCCCGGATCGGGTGGTTGCCGGCGTCATCTCAGCTCGTCAGCGGAGTCCGGTCTTGCGGGTCATCGCCAGCGTCAGCAGATGCTCCACCAACGCCGGGTAGTCCTTCCCCGACGCGGCCCACAGCCGCGGGAACATACTGGTCGGCGTGAACCCCGGCATCGTGTTGATCTCGTTGATGATCACCTTGCCGTCGGCATCGACGAAGAAGTCGACCCGCGCCAGCCCTTCGCCGTCGATCGCGTCGAACGCGACCAGCGCCTTCGCCCGTACCTCCGCCGCGAGCTCCTCAGGCAGCTCGGCCGGCACCGACAGCGCGGTGTACTCCTCGCCCTCCGGCAGGTACTTGGTCTCGAAGTCGTAGAAGTCATGCCCACCACCGGAGATCGCGATCTCGCCGCACACGCTGACCTCCGGCAACCCGCCGTCCAGCCCACCGAGGACCCCGACCTCGATCTCGCGCGGGTCCTTCGCCGCCGCCTCGACGATCACCTTCGGGTCGTGCGCGCGCGCCTCCACGATCGCGTCGTCGAGCTCGGCCAGGCTGTTCACCTTGCTGATCCCGAGGCTCGACCCGCCGCGGCACGGCTTCACGAACACCGGGTACCCGAGCGCGTCGACGGCCGTCCGGCACGCCTCCGGGTCGCGAATCCAGTCCCGGTCGCGGATCAGCACGTACGGCGTGACGTCCAGCCCGGCGCCCTGGAAGACGACCTTCATGTGGTGCTTGTCCATCCCGACCGCGCTGGCGAGCACCCCGGAACCGACGTACCGGATGTCCGACATCTCGAGCAGGCCCTGGATGGTGCCGTCCTCGCCCCACGGGCCGTGCAGCAGCGGGAACACCACGTCGACCTGGCCGAGCGTGCTCGGCACCTGCTCGGGTTCGCTGATCACGAGCTCACGGTTCGCGCCGAAGAGCACCGGCAGCGCGGTCACGTCGACCTCCGGGAGCTTGCCGTCGGTGATCGACAGCCGCTCCGGGTCGCCGCTTTCCAGTACCCAGTGGCCGCTGGTGCTGATGCCGACCGGAACCACGTCGTACTTGTCGCGGTCGATCACCTGCAGCACGTTCGCCGCGGTCACACAGGAGATGGCGTGCTCGCTCGACCGGCCACCGAACACGACGGCGACGCGGGGTTTGCGCTGAACTTCGGAGAACTCACTCACCGGCTCGACTGTAGCGGTCCGGAGATCGGGATCCGATCGGGGTTCGGTTAAGAAGTCTTCAGATCGGGGCGTCCCAGGTGACCGGCAGCACTTTCACCCCGTACACGAGTGTGTTCACCCGGTAGTCGATCTGCTCGAACGGTACGGCCAGCCGCAGCGTCGGCATCCGCGCGTACAGCCGGGTCAGCACTTCCTGCAGTTCCAGTCGCGCGAGCTGCTGCCCGACGCACTGATGCGGACCGAACCCGAAGGCGACATGCGCGGTCGCGTCCCGCTCCAGGTCCAGCCGGTCCGGATCGGGGAACACGCTCTCGTCCCGGTTCGCCGAGGACAACGCGGCGATCAGGTACTCCCCGGCGTCGATCGTCGACAATCCGACCGGCACCTTGTCGGTCGCGTACCGGAACAGGCCGTAGTGCACCACCGACAGGTACCGCAGCAGCTCCTCCACCGCGGCCGGAACCTTCGACGGATCGGAGCGCAGGTCCGCGAGCTGCTCCGGGTGCCGCAGGAGAGCGAGCGTGCTGAGCGCGATCATGTTCGCGGTCGTCTCATGGCCGGCGATCAACAGCGTGACGCCGACCGAGACCAGCTCCTCCACCGTCAAAGGCGTACCCAGCTCCTGGCCGCGGGTGATCAGCCGCGACAGGATGTCGTCCTCAGGCCGAGCCTGCTTCGCCAGCACCAGCCCGACGATGTACTCGTTCAGCTCGTCGCTCGCCCGCTGTGACTCCTCGGTCCAGCCATCGACGCGGACAAGTTGAGCGCCCCGCGCCTGGAACTCGTCCCGGTCCGCGTACGGCACGCCGAGCAGCTCGCAGATCACCAGCGACGGAATCGGCAACGCGAACTCCTGCACCAGATCGACCGGGCTACCGGCGGCCAGCATCGCGTCCAGCCGTTCGTCGATCATCGCCGCGACCCGCGGCCGCAGCGCCTCCATCCGCTTCACCGCGAACTCGGTCGCCAGCAGCCGCCGGAGCCGCTTGTGCTCCGCGCCGTCCGCCTGCAGAAGCGATCCCGGCTCCGCCTCCTGGCTGAGGTCCGCGTTCGGTACGACGTGGTCCGACGGCGCGAACCGGGAGCTCAGCCGGTTGTCCCGGAGCAGCGTGCGCACCTCGTCGTACCGGCTCGCTACGTACGCGTCCACGCCGGCCGGGGTCGACACCTTCGTCAGCCCGTCGGTCTGGCGGTACGCGGCGTACTCCCGGGCCGGATCGAACGGGCAGCCGGACGGGCGGCCGACGGGGAAGCTCTCGGTCATCGCGTACCTCCTGGACAGGACCGTGGGAGAATTTGGCAGTGACTACCATATGGCTCATCCTTCCGATTTGGAACCGGCTTCGGCGTGGCGAAGGCGTTACGCTGCCCGCGGAGATGCCGGCGGGGCGGTGTTGATGGAGGTACTGATGGGACTGCGCGAGCTGAAACGGGAGCGGACCCGCCGGCTGATCGCGGACAAGGCGTTCGAGCTGTTCAGCGACCACGGCTTCGGCCGGACCACGGTCGAGCAGATCGCGGCGGCGGCGGAGGTCGGCCCGAGCACGCTGTACCGGTACTTCCCGACCAAGGAGACCCTGGTCCTCGAGTTCGTCGAGGACTGCCTCGCCGACGCGGTGACGTGGTTCCGCGGCCAGCCGGAGCTGGACCTGCCGGACGGTCTGCGGGCGGTGATCGAGCAGGTTCTTCAGCAGCTCGAGAGCAACCCGGACCGGGTCCGCGCGGTGTTCGACCTGGCCGAGCAGAACGGTTCGGTCAGCGCGCATCTGAACGATCTGATCTGGCGCTTCCGCGACGACCTCGCCGACGCGCTGGTACGGCGGTTGCGGGCCGATGATCCGCAACGGGCAGAGTTCATCGCCGCGCTGTCCGCAGGTATCACCATGAACGTGATCGAGAGCGTCGTCCGCGTCTGGGTCGACCACCCCGGCACCGTCGAGGCCCAGACCCTGGCCCGCCAAGCCATGCACCTCCTCACCACCCGCGCCCTCCCCCTCCCCAGCTCCCCCACCACCCACTGACCCCGGCACGGCTGCCGCCCACTTCCCACCACCCGCTGAACTCAGCTCCGTCGCCGCCCGCTGCCCGACCCCACCCGCCGATTCCCGGTGCCGGCCGAGCGGCGACAATCCGGCTATGACTCCTGACCTCGACCCGTCCACCGTCGTCGTCCACGCCGGCCGGCCGGAGCGCGTACCGAACGCTCCCGTCGGCGGATCACCGGTGTTCAGCTCGACGTACGTAGCCGGTGGTGACCGTGGCTACGGACGCTTCGGCAACGACGCCTGGACCGCACTCGAGGACACGCTCGGCCAGCTCGAAGGCGGTCGCGCCCTGACGTTCGCCTCCGGCATGGCAGCCGCAGCCGCCGTCATCGACCTCGTCCCGGTCGGTGGCCGCGTCGTCGCACCACAACACGCGTACTCCGGCGTCCTCGCGCTCCTCGACCAGCAAGCCGAAACCAGCCGGCTCACCGTCGACCGAGTAGACATCGCGAACACCGAATCAGTAGTCCAAACCCTCGACGGCGCCGCCCTGCTCTGGATCGAGTCACCGACCAACCCCGCGATGGAAGTAGCCGACATCCCCGCACTCGCCGCGGCCGGGCACGCCGCCGGCGCGACCGTCGTCGTCGACAACACCTTCGCCACCCCGCTGCTCCAGCAACCGCTCGCACTCGGCGCGGACGTCGTCATGCACTCGGCCACCAAGTTCATCGCCGGCCACTCCGACGTCATCCTCGGCGCGGTCATCACCGCCGACGACAACCTCTGGTCGGCGATCGAGCTCCGCCGCCGCAGCCTAGGCGCGATCCCCGGTTCGATGGACGCCTGGCTCGCCCTCCGCGGCCTGCGTACGCTCGCGCTCCGTCTGGACCGGGCCCAGTCGAACGCCGCGTACCTGGCCGAGCGCCTCCGCCGGCACCCGCGGATCAGCCGCGTCCGCTACCCCGGCCTGCCCGACGACCCCGGCCACGCGCGGGCCGCCGCGCAGATGTCCGGCTTCGGCGCGATCCTCTCGATCGAGCTCGGCGGCGACGCCGAAGGAGCCCAGCAGGTGTGCGAGCGGACGAAGCTCTGGGTGCACGCGACCAGCCTCGGCGGCGTCGAGTCACTGCTCGAACGCCGCCGCCGCTGGGCGATCGAGGTGCCGACCATCCCTGAAGACCTGATCCGTCTCTCGGTCGGCATCGAGCACCCAGAGGACCTCTGGACCGACCTCGACCAGGCCCTTACTTCGCTGACCTGACGACCAGGCCCTATTTCGCTGACCTGACCGCCGGCTCCTCCGACCTGGCGACCGGGTCCTTCGACTTCAGGATCGGGCCGCCGAAGAAGGTCAGTACGCACAGGACGACCGGCAGGATGAACGCGATGTTCAACGGCATCCAGTGCGCCAGGCCACCGATCAGCGCGGGGCCGGCCAGCAACCCGACGTACCCGAGGCCGACGACGCGGGCCATCAGCGCGCCGGACGATCGCGGGTCGAGGTTGCCGGCGGCGGTGAACAGCTGCGGTACGCCGCCGGCCAGGCCGAGGCCGAACACCGCCCAGCCGACCAGCGCGACCGGAACCCACGGCACCACGATCACCACGGTCAGCCCGACCGCCGCCATCGCCGCGCCCCAGCGCACGATCGCCGCCGGACCGACCGCGGCGGCGACCCGGTCGGTGAGGAACCGCCCGACGGTCATCGCGACCGCGAACGCGCCGTACGCGAACGCCGCCGTACTGACCGTGGTGCCGAGGATGTCGCGGAAGTGCAGCGCGGCCCAGTCGTTGGCAACCCCCTCGGACAGCATCAGCCCGAAGGCGAGTCCGCCGAGCGCCCAGACCAGCTTGGCCGGCGGCTTGGTCCGCTCGCCCTCCGGGCTGTCCTCTTCCTCGATGGTTGCCTCCAGCAAGAACCTGCTGGCGATCAGGGACAGCACGATGCAGAGCACGCCGGCCAGCGCGAGCGTCAGCTCGGTGGGTACGTCGGCCCGCAACGTCGCCGCGCCGACGACGGCCGCGATCGCGCCGCCGATCGACCACATGGCGTGGAACGCGGCCATGATCGGCCGTGGATAACCGCGCTCGACCACGACGGCCTGCGCGTTCATCCCGACGTCGATCGCGCCGTTGCCGAAGCCGACCAGGATCAGCGCGAGCCCGAGCGTCCACCAGTTCGTCGCCAGGCCGGGCCCGGCCAGCGAGATGCCGAGCACGATCCCGGCCGCCGGTACGAGCCGCCGCTGCCCGATCTTGTCGACCAGCGGACCCGCCACCTGCATGCCGGTGAACGCGGCCGCGCCGAGCACCAGCAGGAGCAGCCCGAGCGTGCTGTGCGTGATCCCGGTGGTGTGCTCGATGCTCGGGATGTGCACCACCCACATCCCGATCGCGAACCCGTTCAACCCGAAGTACATCCAGGTGGCGACCCGAGCAGCTTTCGGCGGGGCCACACGGACATCTGTTGCAGTCAAGGAGCCACCTCTACGAGTACGCCGCGCTGGGCGAGCATTGTGCGTTGATCTTCAGGAGCTGACTTGTCGGTGATCAGCAGGTCCGGGCGGTCGGCCGGGCAGACGTACGCGAGCGCGGCGCGGTCCCACTTGGCGCCGTCGGCGAGCACGATGGTGCGGGCGGCGACGTTCATCGCCTCCTGCTTGACCTCCGCGTCGCCGAGGTCGAACGCGGTCAGCCCGGCGTCCAGGCTGAACGCACACGGGCTGAGTACGGCGGTGTCGAACCGCAGCGCCCGCAACGAAGCGATGGTCAGCGGACCGACCAGCGACAGCTCACCCTTACGAGCTTCGCCGCCAGGCACCAGCAGCCGGATTCGGGGCGCGTCGGACAGTTCGTGCGCGATGTGCAGCGAGAGCGGCATCACCGTCAGCGCTCGGTCGTGCAGCAGCTTCGCGGTCTCGAGCGCCGTCGTGCCGCTGTCCAGCACGATCGTCTCGCCGTCGCGGATGTGCGCGGCCGCCGCCTGGGCGATCGCCTGCTTGGCCGCGAGCGCCGCCTGGACGCGCAGCGAGTACGGCGGCTCCAGACCGGACGGCATCGCCGACACCGCGCCGCCGTGGACGCGTTTCAGCACGCCCTGCGCGGCCAGGAAATCCAGGTCGCGGCGCACCGTCATGTCCGACGCGGCGGTCACCTCGACCAGTTCATGGACGGTGACTCGGTCGGCGGCACGTAGGCGATCTACGATCATTTGGTGCCGTTCCGCACTTCTCATGCGCAGAAAACTACCATCCGCCTGATCGTTCAAACAGATAGTATGTTTGCTTGTGACTAATGACACCGCCCTGGTCAAGCGGTCGCGGTACGCCGTCGCCGCCGTTTTCTGCGTCCACGGATCGGTCACCGGGTCGTTCGCGACCCGGGTGCCCTGGATCCAGGAGCATGCGGGGGTGTCGGCCGGTCAGCTCGGGCTGGCGCTCGCGTTCCCGGCGCTCGGCGCGGCGGTGATGATGCCGCTGGCCGCCCGGGTCAGCCACCGGTTCGGGACCCGGGCCGCGCTCCGCGGCCTGCTCGCGCTCTGGACCCTCGCCCTGATCCTGCCGTCGCTCGCCCCCGGCCTGCTCACCCTGTGCGCGGCCCTGTTCGTGTACGGCGGCACGTCCGGGATGGCCGATGTCGCGATGAACGCGCTCGGTATCGAGGTCGAGCACCGGCTGAAGAAGTCGATCATGTCCGGCCTGCACGGCATGTGGAGTACGGGCGCGCTGCTCGGCTCGGCGGTCGGCACGCTCGCCGCGCATGCGAACGTGAGCGCGCGACTGCACCATGCCGTGGCCGCTGTCGTGCTGACGCTGATCGGCGCGGTGCTCTGCCACTTCGTGCTGAACCTGCACCCGGAAGAGGACACCGAGCCGCCGGCCCGGTTCGCGCTGCCGCCGAAGTCGGCGCTGCTGATCGGCGCGGTCGGGTTCTGCGCGGTGTTCGCGGAAGGGGCGAGCCTGGACTGGTCGGCCGTGTACCTGCGGGACATCCTGGACAGTTCGGCCGGTGTCGCGGCCGGTGCGACCACGGGCTTCGCGCTGACGATGGCGATCGCCCGGCTCACCGGCGACGCCGTGGTCGACCGGTTCGGCGCCGTACGCACCGTGCGCTGCAGCGGGGTGATCGCGATGCTCGGCGGTCTGCTCGTGGTGATCGCGTCGCACCCGATCGTGGCGATGGTCGGCTTCGGGCTGATCGGCATCGGCATCGCGGTCGTCGTACCGCTGGCGTTCGCGGCCGCGGGTCACACCGGCGCGAATGCCAGTCAGGCGATCGCGGGCGTCGCCACCATCACGTACGCCTCCGGCTTGGTCGCCCCGTCCATCATCGGCGGCATCGCCCAGGCCAGCAGCCTGACCACGTCCTTCATAGTCGTCACAGCACTCGCCGCAGGCCTGGCCATCTTCGCCCGCGTCCTAGCCACCCGCCCCACCACCACCGCAGCCGCCAAATAGCCACCACCCGAGCAAGCCCCAGCCCCCGGCCATTTGAGTGGTTAACCCGCGGGTTTGCCCGTTCACAGCCGGGATGCGGCTTGCGAAGGGGCGTGCGCACGGGTTAACCACTCAAATGGTCAGGTGAGTAGCTGGTCGAGGATCTCGCCTGCTTCGTCGTAACCGGCGTCGCGGATGCGTTGGAGTTCGAGCAGGTCTTTGGCGGCGGCTGCTCGGCGGGTCAGGTGTTCGCCTGCCCGCTGGCAGCCCTCGTCGAGCAGTTCGTTCAGCGCGGCGGTGTCGTCGCGCTCGTCGGCGAGCTCCGCGAGCCGGTCCAGCGCCTTCTCGTTGCCTTCGTCGGCGAGCGCCCGCAACGTGTCCCAGTCGGTCATGATCCGATCATGCGACCTTGCCCTAAGGGCAAGGTCAACAATGGTCCCGTGCTCACCATCGGACAGCTCGCCCGGTACGTCGGGGTATCCACCAAAACCGTCCGCGTCTACCACGCGAAGGGCCTGCTGCCCGAGCCGGAACGAGACGCGTCCGGCTACCGCAGGTACCCGGCCCAAGCCGTCGTGGACCTGCTCCGGATCCGTACCCTGGCCGACGCGGGCGTCCCCCTGGCCCGAATCCGCGACCTGGACAAGACACCCGGCAACCTCAGCACCGCACTGGACCAGATCGACGCCGATCTGGCCGCCCGGATCAAACAGCTCCGCGCCACCCGTACCCGCCTCCGCGAGCTGGCCCGCGGCGAGCTCCGCTTCCTGCCGCCGGAAGTCGACGCCCACCTCGACGGACTACCCGCGCTCGGCTTCAGCGACCGCTGGATCGCGATGGAACGCGAACTCTGGATCGTCCTGTACGCGACCCAGCCCGATCTCGCCGACACGTTCTTCCGTGACCAGACCCAAACCCTGACCGATCCCGCGCTCCGAATGCTCTACCTGGCCTCCGACCGAGCCCACGACCTCGACCCGACCGACCCCGAACTGGATGCCCTCGCCGACCAGATCGTTGCCGCCAGCATCAAGCGGTACGGCACCGAACCACCCGGCATGTCGTCGGCCGACCCCACCATCCACCAACTCCTCCAAGCCACCGTGAACGCATCCTCCCCGGCCTGGCAGCGCCTCGACACGCTGATCCGCGCCCGGCTGGGCCACCACGGCATGACCGGCCTCTGAGCCCGCCCCGTGGCCGGCTACTCGGTCTGACCGCGCAGATCGTCCACGACGAAGGCATCTTCCTCTGGGTGCTCGAGCAGAACACCGCCGCGATCAGGTATTACTGGCCTGATCCCGCGGGGCTTGTTTGACGGTTTCGATCAGGGCGTACGACGCGCGGCTTGCCGCCTCGGGGTCGCCGGAGCGGATCGCCTCGACGACGACGCGGTGCGCGTCCGGGATTCGGTGGTCCTCGGGGATCGTCGCGGTCTGGTGGATGGACTCGGTGAGTACCTCGGCGATCGCGTCGAACAACCGCAGCAGCAGCGGGTTCCCGCTGGCGACCACCACCTGGCGGTGGAACGCGGCATCCACAGCGACGAACTCGTCCATGTCACCCCCGTCGACGGCCGGCCCTCGCGCCTCGAACGCAGCCGCCAACGCCGCCAAACTCTCCTCGTCCTGACGCAGCGCGGCCAGCCGTGCCGCCGCGGCCTCGATCCCGGCTCGCGCGTCCAGGACATCGGTCAACGACGCGGACAGTTCGTCCCGGACCAGCACGCCGCTGATCTCGTTCGTAGCGCGTACATAGGTGCCGTCGCCGACGCGCGGCTCCAGCAGCCCGGTCAGGCTGAGCGACCGCAGCGCCTCCCGCACCGTACCGCGACTGACCCCCAGCTCGGCCGCGAGCTGGTTCTCGCCCGGGATCCGCGACCCGCGCGGCCACGCCCCCGACTCGATCAGCGCCCGGAACTGCTCGGACACCTGCAGTACGAGCGGCACCTGCCGCACCGGTCCATCAAGTGACACCACCAACGACCTCCTCGCACCAGGAGCGTACAGTGTAAATGTAGGACATCTGCAAAGAAGCTGTGAACTCCCGGGGAGAGAGGTGTGTTGTGGCGGTCATGACCGATCCAATGACTCGAGAGCGGTCGGCGCTGATCACCGCGACCGCTTTCGTGGTGGCGCTGAGCCTGCGGCCGGCGCTGACCGCGGTCGGTCCGGTGCTGCCGCGAATCGGTCAGGACCTGCAACTCGGTGAGGCCGCGCAGGGCCTGCTCGGTACCCTCCCGCTGCTCGCGTTCGCGGTCGCCTCACCGCTGGTGCACCTCGCCTCCCGCCGGTTCGGGATGGAGCGGGCGGTGTTCGTCTCGCTGCTGGTGCTCGCGGCGAGCAGCGCGCTCCGCCCGTACACGGGTCAGGCCGGGCTCTGGATCGGTACGGCCGTGGTCGGCGCCGCGATCGCGGTCGGCAACGTACTGGTGCCCGTGATCATCAAACGTGACTACTCCGCGCACGTGTCCCGCGCGACCGGTGTCTACACGGCGTTCATCACCGGCGGTGCCGCGGTCGCATCGATCCTCGCGGTACCGATCGCGGACGCGGTCGACTGGCGGCTGTCCCTCGCGGTCTGGGGCGGTCTGGCCGTACTGGTGGCGATCGTCTGGCTGCCGCGTACGTTGGCGCCGGAGCCGATGCCCGCGCCCCGGACCGAGGACGAGACTCCCCCGGTGAGCGTCTGGCGGCAGCCGATGGCCTGGCTGGTGACCGGATTCATGGGGTTGCAGTCGACCAGCTTCTACCTGGTCGTGAACTGGCTGCCCACGATCGAGATCACGACCGGCGGCGTCTCGGAGCGGTCCACCGGCGTACACCTGTTCGTGTTCCAGGTGTTCGGGCTGATCGGCGGGCTCAGCATCCCGTTCCTGCTGAAGCATCCGACCAACCAGCGCGCCGGTTTGATGACCGCGAGTACGCCGATCCTGATCGCGCTCCTCGGCCTGCTGCTGGCGCCGCACCTGGCGATCGTCTGGGCCGTCATCGGGGGGCTCGGCCAGGGCGCCGGGCTGGTCGCCGCGCTCTCACTGATCAGCATCCGCGGCCGCGGTCACCACGAGACCACCCAGCTGTCCGGGATGGCACAGGCAGTCGGCTACGCGCTGGCCGCGTCCGGCCCGGTGCTGGCCGGCTACCTGACCCAGGCGACCGGCGGCTGGACCGTCACGCTGATCGTGTTCGCGACGCTGGCCGCGCTGCAGGTGACCGTGGGGTTCGTGGGTGGCGTGGACAGGCGGACCCCCAGCACTCACCAAAAGCCGGCCCCGAGCGGCGCTGCCGCCTGAGGACTGCCGGGCCGGCGCCGATCGCGGAGGTTGGTGAGTGCCGGAGGTCCGGGGTTGCTACTTGTCCGTGGCGAACGCCGCGTCAAAGGCGGCGGCGGGCTTGTCGAAGGCGAGGGCGCGGATGACGTTGACCGCCTCCGCCGCGCCGACCTTGCGCTCCATCCCGGCGTCCTCCCACTCGACCGAGATCGGGCCGTCGTAGCCGATCGAGTTGAGGACCCGGAAGCAGTCTTCCCACTGCACGTCGCCGTGCCCGGTGGAGTAGAAGTCCCAGCCGCGCCGCGGGTCGCCCCACGGCAGGTGCGAACCGAGCCGCCCGTTCCGGCCGCCGCCGACCCGCATCCGGGTGTCCTTGCAGTCCACGTGGTAGATCCGGTCCTTGAAGTCCCACAGGAACGCGACCGGGTCGATGTCCTGCCAGACCATGTGCGACGGATCCCAGTTCAGCCCGAACGCCTCCCGGTGGCCGATCGCCTCCAGGGTGAGCGTGGTGGTCCAGTAGTCGTACGCGATCTCGGACGGGTGTACTTCGTGCGCGAACCGGACACCCTCCTCGTCGAACACGTCCAGGATCGGGTTCCAGCGGTCGGCGAAGTCCCGGTAGCCGGCCTCGATCCGCTCCGCGGGCACCGGCGGGAACATCGCCACGTACTGCCAGATCGACGAACCGGTGAAGCCGATGACGGTGTTCACGCCGAGCTTCTTCGCGGCCCGGGCGGTGTTCTTCAGGTCCTCGGCGGCCCGCTGCCGGACCCCCTCGGCGTCGCCGTCACCCCAGATCCGGGACGGCACGATCGCCTGGTGCCGGAAGTCGATCGGGTCGTCGCAGACCGACTGCCCGACCAGGTGGTTGGAGATCGCGAACACCTGCAGGTTGTACTTCTCCAGGATGTCCTTGCGGCCCTGTACGTACGAGTCGTCGTCGACCGCCTGCTGGACGTCGAAGTGGTCGCCGGAGCAGGCGATCTCGACACCGTCGTACCCGGCCTCGGACGCGAACTGGCAAACCTCTTCGAACGGGAGATCGGCCCACTGGCCGGTGAAGAGAGTGATCGGACGAGGCATCTCACGGGCTCCTAAGAGTTGTCGACGGTGATCCAGGCGGAGTCGCTCGCGGCCGATCGCAGTACCGCGTCGATCAGCCGGGCGGACCGCGCTCCGGCGGCGAAATCGGGCAGGCCGTCCGGGTGGTCACCCAGGACGGCGGCGTAGCTGTCGGCGACGAACGAGTCGAACGCGTCCTGGTACCCCTGCGCGTGCCCGGCCGGCAGCCGGTTCACTCGCGCGGCCGGCGGGCTGAGCGTGTCCGGGTCACGGGTCAGCAGCTGACTGCCGGCCCGGTGACCGACCCACAGGCGATCCGGGTCCTCCTGGTCGAAGCCGAAGCTCGACTCCGTCCCGGACACCTCCAGGTACAGGCGGTTCTTCCGGCCGGCCGCGACCTGGCTGACCACGATCGTGCCGACCACACCCGCCTCGGTCCGGAACTGCGCGGTAGCAAGGTCCTCGGTCCGTACGTCGGCTCCGCCGCGCCGCGCCCGCACCGTACGCAACTGGGCGCTGATCGCGGCGATCCGGTCACCGGTGACGAACTCGGTCAGGTCGCACCAGTGCGAACCGATGTCGGCGAAGGTGCGCGACGGACCGCCGGTGCTGTCGTCGACGCGCCAGTTCTGGTCGTCGGCACCCGCGAGCCAGTCCTGCAGGTACGAGCCGTGCAGGCTGGTGATGACGCCGGCGTCCCCGGCCGCGATCCGGGTCCGCAACTCACGGACCATCGGGTGGTAGCGGTACACGAACGGGACGGCGCCGACCAGGCCCGCTTCGGTGGCCGCGGCCTGCAGCCCGGTCGCATCCTGTACCGAGGTGGCCAGCGGCTTCTCGCAGACGACGTGCTTGCCGGCTTCGAGCGCTCGCAGGGTCACGTCGCGGTGGGTGTTGTTCGGGGTGCAGACATGGATGATGTCGACGTCCGCGGCGAGCAGCTCGTCCAGGGTGGCGTACCCGCGCTCGGCGCCGGCCGCTTCGGCGGCTGCCTCCGCGCGTTCGGGCGACGAGCCGACCGCTCCGGCGACGGTCGCGCCGGAGACCAGCGCCGCCCGGCCGTGTACGCGGCCCATGAAGCCGCCGCCGACGATCCCTACCTTGAGCTTGCGCGCGCTGGTGGACACGTCGAAGGACGCTATGGCAGGCTTTTGAACCCTGTCAAGCAAAAGTCCGCGTTCGGTACGACGAAAGTCCGGTGCATGAGCGATCTGGGTACGGCGGATGTGGTGTTGCGGCTGCTGCTCGACGGCCAGCCGCAGACCCGCGCCGAGCTGATCGACCGCAGTGGCCTGGCCCGGTCGACCGTGAACGGGCGGATCGAGGCGCTGCTCGCGTCCGGTCTGGTCGTACCGTCCGGCGAGGCCGCGTCGACCGGTGGCCGGCCGCCGGCGCGGTTCCGGTTCAACCCGACCGCGCGGCTCGTACTGGCAGCGGACGTCGGCGCGACGCACTTGTCGGTCGCGCTCACCGACCTGACCGGCGAGATCCTGCACCGATCCACTACCCAGCTACGGATCGACGAAGGACCCGAGGTCGTGCTCGACGCGCTCGTCGGCGCGGGGCATGCGTTGCTGCGCGAAGCGGACCGCTCCCCCACGGACCTGGCCGGTACGGGCGTCGGGCTGCCCGGCCCGGTGGAGCACAGCACCGGGCGGCCGAACCATCCGCCGATCATGCCGGGCTGGGACGCGTACGACGTGGCCGGCCGGCTCGGCCGCGATCTGCCCGGTCCGGTACTGGTCGACAACGACGTGAACATCATGGCCCTCGGCGAGCACGCGACCGCGTACCCGCAGGTCGAGCATCTGCTGTTCGTGAAGGTTGCCACCGGCATCGGCGCCGGCGTGATCAGCGGCGGCCGGCTGCATCGCGGCGCGCAGGGCGCGGCCGGCGACATCGGCCACATCCAGGTGCTCGGGCGTACGGAACTGTGCCGCTGCGGGAACCGTGGTTGCCTGGAGACGATCGCCTCCGCGGCGGCACTCGCGTCCAGGCTGGAGGTCGGGACCAGCCAGGACATCGTCGAACTCGTCCGCGCCGGGAACACCGACGCGATCACGGCGATCCGCCAGGCCGGCCGGGAGATCGGTACGGTCCTCGCCGCCGCTGTCAGTCTGCTCAACCCGTCGGTGATCGTCGTCGGCGGCTCTCTCGCGCAAGCAGGAGACAGTCTGCTGGCCGGTCTGCGCGAAACCGTCTACGCCCGATCGTTGCCGCTGGCCACGACCCACCTGCACGTCGTACCGTCCCGAACCGGCCGCGACGCCGCCCTGCTCGGCGCCGCGCGACTCGTCTGCGACCAGGTCGTCGGCTAGCCCAGACCCGCTGTCCGGCTGCCACTACCGGTCGACCTGCGGCCGAGCGGGTTAGGTGGTGAGGGCGACGGCCAGGTGGTCGATCAGGTCGAGGAGCCGGACCAGCTGCGCGTTGTCGCGGGCGCGATGGTGACCGCCCTGGCGGCGGACGCCGAAGGCGGACTGGACGGCGATCAGCTGGGTCCAGCGGCGGATACGGTCCGCGTCGAGACCGGCGGCTTCGGCGAAGTTGGCGAGCTCGGTGTGCAGGCGTTGCAGAAGGTCGTTGCCGGTGAGGCCATCGCCGACGTGGAGGTGGTAGGCGCGGGTGCGGAGGAAGATAGCGGCGTCGTACGCCGGGTCGCCGACGTAGCCCTTCGGATCGACCGCCAGCCAGGGCTCGCGGTCCGCGCGGAGGATGTTGCGCGGATGGAAGTCACCGTGCAGCACGGTCTCCGGTTGCCGGCGGCAGAGGCCGTCGACGACCGCGAGTGCTTCGTCCACGACCGCTGCAGGCAGTGCGTGGTCAAGCTCGGCCGCGTCCGTACGCAAACTCTCGGACCACGACTCAGCTTGATCCGACAGTCGGGGCAGCCCGTCCGGCGCCGGAACCATCAGCCGCCGGAGGAGATTCCCGGCGATCGTCGCGAGGTCACCAGCTTTCGCGGCGGGGGTGGGCGTCGGGACGTGAGCAGCCAGGGTGGTGGAGTGGGTGCGTTCCAGGAGCATGGCAAAGCAGGTGTCGTCGCGCTCGTACAAATGGACGGCACCCCGACCACCCCACGCCGCGAACGCGTCCGGCTCGTGAATGTTGCCCGGATGCGGGAACGACACCTTCAGTACCGCGCCCTGGACCGGCACCACCACGCCGACCTCACCATGCATGACCTCGCCGTCACGCTCGCACTTCCACCGCGTCAGCAGCTCGCCGGCAAGCGACGGCAGCTCCGCGAGCCAGGCCGCCCCCGCCGCGCCTTCCCGATCGACGGTCGCCTTCGCGAAGGCGGCCGGGATCACCAGCGTTCCGACTTCGCTGACCTGGAGACCAGCCCGAACAGCATGTCCTTCGGCGTCATCTCGCCCGCCACCACCTTCGTGACGTGTTCGGCGATCGGCATCTCCACGTCGTGCTGATGGGCCAGCTGGGTGACCGACTCGCACGACTTCACGCCCTCGGCGACCTGTCGCGTCCCGCCGGAGATCTCCGCGACCGACAAGCCCTGACCGAGCTTCTCGCCGAACGTCCGGTTCCGCGACAGCGGCGACGAACAGGTCGCGACCAGATCGCCCAGCCCGGCCAGCCCGGAGAACGTGTGCTCGTCCGCGCCGAGCGCCCGGCCCAGCCGGGCGATCTCGACCAGCCCGCGGGTGATGACCGAGGCGCGGGCGTTGTCGCCGAACCCGAGCCCGACCGCCATCCCGACCGCGAGCCCGATCACGTTCTTGCAGGCGCCACCGACCTCGCACCCGATCACGTCGGTGTTCGTGTACGGGCGGAACGTCGGCGAATGACACAACTTCTGCAACCGCGCCGCAGTGCCTTCGTCCGTACACGCGACCACGGCCGCGGCCGGCTGTCCTTCGGCGATCTCGCGCGCCAGGTTCGGCCCGGAGACGACCGCGATCCGTTCCGGTCCGGCGCCGGTGAGCTCGGCGATCACCTCGCTCATCCGCTTCGTGGTACCGAGCTCGACGCCCTTCATCAGGCTGACCAGCGGTACCGCGTTCGGCAGTACGCCGGCCCACTCGGTCAGGTTCGCCCGCAACGACTGCGATGGCACCGCGAGTACGATCGCCTCCGCTCCGTCAGCGGCGGCCGCCGGGTCGTGGGTCGCGCTGATCGCATCCGGCAACCGCAGCCCGGGCAGGTAGTCCGGGTTCGCATGCTCGCTGTTGATCACCTCGCACAGCGACTCGCGCCGCGCCCACACCGACACCTGGTTCCCGGCGTTCGCCAGCACCATCGCGAACGCCGTACCCCACGAACCGGCACCGAAGACGGCTACCTTCGTCATGCTTTGTCCTCACCTTTGCGGGCCTTGCGGAGATCGTAGAGTTCCTTCGGCGGGGTCTCGCCGCGGAGCTCGCCGAGGGTTTCGGCGAGCCGGGTCATGATCACCTCGGTTGCCTCGTGCAACAGCTCGTTGGTCAGCGGCTTGCCCGCGAACGCGCTCAGGTCGACCGGCGCGCCGGCGCGTACCAGCAGGGTCTTGCGTGGCAGCAACCGAATCCGGATCCGCTTGCCGGAGTACGACTTGATGATCTCCTGGGCACCCCAGTTCGCCACCGGGACCACCGGGCAGCCGGTCATCAACGCGATCCGGGCCGCGCCTGTCTTGCCGGTCATCGGCCACATCTCCGGGTCGCGGGTGATCGTGCCCTCTGGGTAAACGCCCACGCACTCACCGCGTTCGACCGCTGCCACCGCGTCCCGGAACGCGTCCGCGGCCTGGGTGGAATCCCGGTACACGGGGATCTGCCCGGCGCTGGTGATGATCTTGCCGAGCACCGGCAGCTTGAACAGCGACGCCTTCCCCAGGAAGCGCGGAATCCGCCGGCATTCCCAGATGAAGTACCCGAGCAGCACCGGGTCGAAGTGCGAGAGGTGATTCGGTACGTACACCACGCCGCCGGTCCGGGGCATGTTCTCGCGGCCGGTGAACCGGCACTTGGTGAACACGATCATGAACGGTTTGACGATCGCGACGATCACCCCGAACCAGAATCCACGCGGCGGCCGTGGATCCGCCTGCCTCGCGTCCACAGCTGCCTCCTGGTGCTCGTTCCGGCCATCCGTCATGGGAGAATCCTGCCTGATGGCAGACCTACAGGTCGCTCCCTGGACCCTGGTGATCCCGGTGAAGCGTACGGCGATCGCGAAGAGCCGGCTTGCTCCGGCCTACCCTCAGCACCGCCCTGAGCTCGCCCGGGCCTTCGCTGTCGACACTACTGCGGCCGCCCTCGCCTCCCCGCTGGTGCGTGCCGTTCTGGTCGTCACCGACGATCCGCTGGTGGCCGCCGACGTCACCGCGGCCGGTGCGCTGGTGGTCCCGGATCTCCCGGCCACCGGGCTGAACGAGGCCCTCCTGCACGGCGCGACCGTGGCCGCCGCGGAGTCCCCGGCACACGGCGTCGCTGCCCTGTCGGCGGATCTGCCCGCACTGCGGCCGGCCGAGCTGACCGCGGTCCTGGCGGCGTGTACGGCACCACGTTCGTTCGTCATCGATCTTCCCGGCACCGGGACGACGTTGCTCGCGGCAGCCCCTGGCGTACCGCTGGATCCGCGTTTCGGCGTAGGTTCCGCGCTCGCGCATCAGGCGTCCGGCGCGGCACCGATCGAGCTGACCGGCATCGAGTCGGTACGTCGCGATGTCGACACGGCCGCCGATCTCGCCCACGCGGTACAGCTCGGCGTCGGCCCGGCCACCGCGGACGTGATGTCTCTCGTACTCGGTGCCGCGACGGGTACCGAAGGGCTAGCCTGCTGACATGCAGGCAACCGTGAGCGCGTACGACACCGAGACGTTCTCCGGTGCGGTGCTGACCGATACCGGGATCGAGCTTCCGTTCACCGTGCACGCGGTCGCCGACACTCCTGTCCGGCACCTGCGCGTCGGCCAGCGGGTAAGGATCGAGACGACCGGTTCCGGCGCGACGGCAACGGTCACCAAGGTCGAGTTCGGTACCCACCTGTAGCTGCCGTCAGCAACAACGGCGAAGGCCGGTCAACCCTGGTGTGGGGTGACCGGCCTTCGCTGTACTACTGGTGCCGCAGTGCCTGAAGTCAGCGCGCGGTACGCTTCGCCGCGGTCTTCTTGGCGGGGGCCTTCTTGGCCGGCGCCTTCTTCGCGACGACCTTCTTGGCCGGGGCCTTCTTCGCCGGGGCCTTCTTGGCAACGGTCTTGGCCGGCGCCTTCTTGGCTACCGCCTTGGCCGGGGCCTTCTTGGCGACCGTCTTCTTCGCTGCGGCGGTCTTGGTCGCGGCGGCCTTGGCCGGCGCGGCCTTCTTCGCCGGGGCAGCCGCCTTGGTGGCGGTCGCGGCCGGCTTCGGGGCCACCAGCTTCGGCAGCTTCTTCGCGCCGGAGACGACGGCCTTCAGCTCCGCACCCGCGCGGAACTTCGGCACCGTGGTCTTCTTGGCGCGCTTGGTCTCACCGGTCCGCGGGTTGCGCACGATGCGCGCGCCACGCTCGATGGCCTCGAAGGCACCGAAACCGGTGATGGCGACCTTGCCACCCTTTTTGGTCAGCTCACGCTGGACGGTGTCGATCACCGATTCCAACGCGTGCTGGGCCTGGCGGCGGTTTCCGTCGAAGTGCACTGCGAGCGCTTCGACCAACTGGCTCTTGTTCACTGCTTCCCTCCGTGAACACTAGGCGTCGAGCACAGCGCTCGATCTCACAGGAACGTTATGGACTCACACGGCCGTGCACAAACACCAACGCGGCAATTTGGCCTTGTTTTAGGCGATTCGGCCCACAAATCGGGCCGAATCGCCCCGATTCGGGGCTGTGACGGCAGTTTCAGAGCCAGCCGCGGCGTTTGAAGATCTGGTGCAGACCGACACACACCAAGGCCATCAGGCCGATCGCGAACGGGTATCCGAGCTGCCAGTGCAGCTCCGGCATGTTGTCGAAGTTCATCCCGTAGACGGTGCCGATCAGGGTCGGCGCGAACAGGATCGCCGCCCAGGCAGAGATCCGCTTCACCTCTTCGTTCTGCTCACTGCTGGCGATGGTGAGGCTCTTCATCTCCTCGTTCTGCTGCTGGGCCACCAGGGTCGCGTTCACGGTCAGGATGTCGCGGAGCAGTTCGCGGAAGCCGTCCACCTTCTCCACCACTTCGGTGACGTGGTCGGCCACGTCCCGCAGTGAACGTTGCAGTTCCTCGTCCACGCCGTACTTCTCGAAGCCGCCGCGGAGTTGCTCCAGGATGCCGATCAACGGCCGGGTGGCGCGCTGGAACTCGATCACCTCGCGGGACAGTTCGTAGATCCGCCGGGACACCTTCGGGTCGCCGCGGAACACCTCGGTCTCGATCTCGTCGATGTCGTTCTCCAGGCCGGCCACCACCGGCGCGTACCCGTCGACGACCTTGTCCATGATCGCGTACAGAACAGCTTCGGCGCCGCGGCTGAGCAGCTCCGGATCGCGTTCGACCCGGCGCCGAACCGCTGCCAGGTTGGGCGCTTCGGCGTGCCGGACGGTGACCACGAAGTCCGGTCCGACGAACACGTGCACCTCACCGAACTCGACCTGCTCGGTCGCGTCCCGGTACCGCGCGGCCTTCAGCACCACGAACAACGTGTCGCCGTAGCGCTCCAGCTTCGGCCGCTGATGCGCTTCGTTCGCGTCCTCGATCGCCAGCTCGTGCAGGTCGAACTCGTCCGCCAGCGAGGCCAGCTCGCGCCGGTCCGGCCGGTACAGGCCGATCCAGGCCAGGCTGTGCGGCGCTTCGTGCAGCGCGCCGTACGTCTCCGCGAGCGACACCGGCGACGAGACCCGGCGGCCGTCGCAGTAGATCGCGCTGTCGACGACGCTGTGCCCCTTGGGTTTCTGCGGATCGCGGCCCTGCTTCTCGGCCGGCTCGAGCGCGCCGGTGGCGGCAGCGGCGGCGGCCGCGTGCTTGCGGGCAGCGGCGCTCTTACGGGCGGCGGCGCGCAGGGACGGGGTACGGCTGAACGCCCGGAACGAGCGAAGGCGCAGGTCGGACATGAGTCCTCCAGATGCGGTGGAACAGGGTGAGTGATGGACGCACGTCTGCCCGACCCGCAACTGCTGAAGGAAAGCTGAGAGAGAGTCAGCCCTTCGAAGGTCGAGCGAGACCGGTATGTCTGGAGGGATCGCTGTTCATCAGCGCCTCACCTCCTCGGTCTCGCAAGCCTTGTTCTGACAACCCGTAGAGGGTAACACCAGAGTTATCGTTGCCGCCGCCCGGAGCGTTACGGCAGCGATAACTCTGGTGGGAGTTTCAGGCCTTCGCCGGTAGCGTGGCGGGCTTGAAGGACGGCCGGGTTGCTTCGTACGCGGTGATGTCGTCGGCGTGCGACAGGGTGATGCCGACGTCGTCGAGGCCGTTCAGCAACCGGTAGCGGGTGTAGTCGTCGATCTCGAACGGCGCCGAGAGGTCACCGGCCGAGATCGTCTTGTTCTCCAGGTCGACCGTGACCTTCGTCCCCGGGTCGGACTCGATCGTGGACCACAGCTGCTCGACGACATCCTGGGTGACCAGCGCCGCGAGCAGACCGGCCTTGCCGGAGTTGCCACGGAAGATGTCGCCGAACCGCGACGACACGACGACCCGGAACCCGTAGTCGAGCAGGGCCCAGACCGCGTGCTCACGCGACGATCCGGTGCCGAAGTCCGGTCCGGCGACCAGTACCGAGACGCCCTCGTACTCGGGCTGGTTGAGGACGAAGGAAGAATCGTTGCGCCAGGCCGCGAACAGCCCGTCCTCGAAGCCGGTCCGGGTGACCCGCTTCAGGTACACGGCCGGGATGATCTGGTCGGTGTCGACGTTGCTGCGGCGCAGCGGGGCCGCGGTACCGATGTGCTGGGTGAAGGCTTCCATGATTCCCTTGCTCCTCAGGCGTTCGCGGGGACGGCGACGGGCGGCAGGTCGGCCGGCGCGGCCAGGGTTCCGGTCACCGCGGTGGCGGCGGCGACCAGCGGCGACACCAGGTGGGTCCGTCCGCCCTTGCCCTGCCGGCCTTCGAAGTTCCGGTTCGAGGTGGAGGCGCTGCGCTCCCCCGGAGCCAGCTGGTCCGGGTTCATCCCCAGGCACATCGAGCACCCGGCGCCCCGCCACTCGGCGCCGGCGTCCTTGAAGATCGCGTCCAGCCCCTCGGCCTCGGCCTGCAGCCGGACCCGGCCGGAACCCGGCACCACCAGCATCCGGGTGCCCTCGGCAACCTTCCGCCCGGCCAGCACGCCGGCCGCGGCCCGCAGGTCCTCGATCCGGCCGTTGGTGCAGGAGCCCAGGAACACCGTGTCGACGTGGATCTCGCGCAGCGGCGTACCCGCGGTGAGGCCCATGTACTCCAGCGCGCGCTCGGCGGCGACCTTGTCGTTCTCGTTGTCGAAGTCGTCCGGCGACGGCACGGTGGCCGCCAGCGGCACGCCCTGGCCGGGGTTCGTACCCCAGGTGACGAACGGCGTGATGTCCTCGGCGCGCAGCACGACCTCACGGTCGAAGGTCGCGTCCGCGTCGGTGGCCAGGCTCTTCCAGTACTCGACCGCGGCTTCCCAGTCGACACCCTCGGGCGCGTGCGGCTTGCCCTTCAGGTACTCGAAGGTGGTCTCGTCCGGCGCGATCAGGCCGGCCTTCGCGCCCCACTCGATCGACATGTTGCAGATCGTCATCCGGGCTTCCATGCTGAGCGCCCGGATCGCTTCGCCGCGGTACTCGACGATGTACCCCTGGCCACCGCCGGTACCGACCTTGGCGATCAGTGCCAGCACCAGGTCCTTGGCCGAGACGCCGTCCGGCAGGACGCCGTCGACGGTGACGGCCATCGTCTTCGGCCGGGCCTGCATCAGCGTCTGGGTGGCCAGCACGTGCTCGACCTCGCTGGTACCGATGCCGAAGGCAATCGCCCCGAACGCGCCGTGGGTGGAGGTGTGGCTGTCACCGCAGACCACGGTCATCCCGGGCTGGGTCAGGCCGAGCTGCGGGCCGATCACGTGCACGACGCCCTGGTCCGGGTCGCCGAGGGTGTGGATCCGGATGCCGAACTCCTCGGCGTTCTTCCGCAGCGTGTCCACCTGGGTCCGCGACACCGGGTCGGCGATCGGCTTGTCCACGTCGAAGGTCGGGACGTTGTGGTCCTCGGTGGCGATGGTCAGCTCCGGGCGCCGGACCGCGCGGCCGGCCAGCCGGAGGCCGTCGAAGGCCTGCGGGCTGGTCACCTCGTGGACCAGGTGGAGGTCGATGTAAAGGAGGTCGGGTTCTCCGTCGGCATGGCGCACGACGTGCGCATCCCAGACCTTTTCCGACAACGTCCTGCCCATCAGACTCTCCTTTGAGATACGTACAGTTGAGTGCTCTCGCTCACAGTGCTCCGGTACAGGTCACGGAAGCCACTTGCGTTCCACGATTCGAGACGGCAATATCGTCCCATGGACAACTCTAGCGGAGTCGGCGTTCTCGACAAAGCAGCTCTCGTTCTGTCCGCCCTCGAGTCCGGGCCGGCGACCCTGGCCGGTCTGGTGGCGGCCACGGGGCTGGCCCGCCCGACGGCCCACCGGCTGGCGGTCGCGCTCGAGCACCACCGGCTGGTCGGTCGCGACATGCAGGGACGCTTCGTGCTCGGCCCGCGACTCAGTGAGTTGGCCTCCGCCGCCGGTGAGGACCGGTTGCTCGCGACGGCCGGCCCCGTGCTGGCGCGACTGCGCGACATCACCGGCGAGTCGGCACAGCTGTTCCGGCGCCAGGGTGAGTACCGGGTCTGTGTCGCCGCCGCCGAGCGTCCGTCCGGCCTCCGGGACACGGTTCCGGTCGGCAGCCAGCTGACCATGGCGGCCGGGTCCGCCGCGCAGATCCTGCTCGCCTGGGAGGACCCGGAGCGGATGCACCGCGGTCTGCACAGCTCCACCTTCAACGCGGCCGCGCTGGCCGGCGTACGCCGCCGTGGCTGGGCGCACTCGGTCGGCGAACGCGAGCAGGGCGTCGCGTCGGTGTCCGCGCCGGTCCGCTCCCCCAGCGGCAAAGTGATCGCCGCCGTGTCGGTCTCCGGCCCGATCGAGCGACTGTCCCGCCAGCCCGGCCGGATGCACGCCCCGGCCGTGATGGCCGCCGCGGAGCGTTTGTCCGAGGCATTGCGACGCGCTTCGGAATAACCCCTCACTCCGCTCCCCCACCCCGGCCCGCCCCAAACCGGTTCGGGGAGCGCTACCCACCCAAATCGGGCAGTCACGCTCCCCAAACCGGTTTGGGGAGGCGGGATCGCGTCGGTTGTTGTCACACAGCGTTGCTGAGATCACCATGAGGAGTACATCCCTCGAGGAGGTCTGGCATGTGGTCTGGCATGGAGCGGGACTGGCTGACACTCGGTTGGAAGATGCTGCTCGTCCGGGGCGCGATCGGCATCGTGTTCGGAATCATGGCGATCGCCTGGCCGATCTCCACGGCGATCGCGCTCGCGGTGCTCTGGGGCATCTGGGCGCTCACCGACGGGATCGGCTCGCTCGCCCAGGCGTTCCAGCCCGAGACGCGCGGCGGTAGCCGGGTCTACCTGATCGTGCTCGGCGTGATCGCGCTGCTGGCGGGGTTCTTCGCGATCGTCCACCCGGGCATGACGGCGGTGACACTGACCTGGATCCTCGGCATCTGGCTGATCGTCCGCGGCATCTTCGAGCTGGCCGGCGCGTTCAGCAGCCAGCTCTTCGTACCGCGCTGGCTGCTGGTGCTGAACGGCGTACTGTCGCTGCTCCTCGGCATCCTGTTCGCGGCCCGGCCCGGTCCCAGTGCGGTCAAGATCGCCGTACTGCTCGGCATCACCGCATTGATCTGGGGTGCCGTACTCATCGGTGTCGGCCTGTCGGTACGGCGCGCCGCGTCCGGCCCGGCTCAGTCCGACACCGGTAGCCCGTCACCGGCCTGACAGCCGCACGAGGCGCTGGGAACCAACCCGTAGTCGAGGACATGGCGCGTCGCCGTGCGGTTCGAGCGGTCCAGCAGGAGTTCGACTGCTTGGCGTGCGGTGTCCTCGATCGGTTGCCGCACGCTGGCCAACGGAGGCACAGTCACCGTGCATTCGCTGGTGCCGTCGAATCCCATCACCGCGACATCGTCCGGTACGCGCAATCCGGCTTCCCAGGCCGCGTACAGGACGCCGAACGCCTGCTCGTCGGTGGAGCAGTAGATCGCCCGCGGTGGGCGCTTCTGCCGGAACCACGGGCGTACGGCGTCCCGCGCCGCGAACCGCGAAACCGGCGACGCGACGTAGCGCGCCGAGGCCCGCGGGTGTGCTTCCAGTGCCTGCTCGATACCGCGCCGGTGCTCCGCCGTACCCGGTGAATCCGCCGGCCCGGTGACGACGCCGATCGTGCGGTAGCCGTGCGACAGCAGGTGCTCGGTCGACGCCGCGGCCGCCGCGACGTAGTCGATCGACAACGTGGAGACAGTTACCCCGTCCGGCACCGGATGCAGCGCGACGACCGGTACGTTGGCCGCCGCGAAGCGCTGGATCGCCGGTTCCACCAGCAGCGAGACGAGTACGACGCCGTCGACCTTCCGCTCGATGAACGAGCCGATGTGCGCCGACTCCTGCTCCGGATCACCGGCCGAGTCACCGATCAGCAGCAGATGGTCGTGCTGCCGGGCGAAACTCTCCAGGTGCTCGGCCAGGGTCGCGAAGTACGGGTTGCGGATCTGCGGGATCAGCAACCCGAGCGAGTACGTACGCCCGGCACTGAGCGCGCGGGCGAGAATGTTCGGCCGGTAGTCCAGCTCCGCCGCGGCCTCCAGCACCCGCCGGCGGGTCTCCGCCGACACTGGCCGCGGGCCGTTGTTGAAGACGTAGCTGACTACCGCGGTGGACGTACCGGCCCGCTCCGCGACGTCACGCGCGGTCGTCATCGATCCCCTCATGGCGAGCAGGGTAAGCCGTCCCGGCTGTCACGATGCGGCTGGTGATTTCCTCGGCCACCTGCTCGCCGTCGACGCCGGTGACGATCCGCACGCTGCCGGTGGGGTCCGGCGTGAAGGTGCTGTGCCCGGCGGCCTCACCACCGATGGCGATCGTCACCCGTCCGGTCTCGGAGAAGGTGAACAGCTCCGGCCGGCTCAGCGCGAGCAGGGCAACTGGGTCGTGCGGCACGTTCCAGGTCTCGTTCCAGAACGCCCACCACTGCTCGATGTCCGCCCCGAGCGCGGCACCGAGCGGACCGGCGGCGCGGATGCGTTCCAGCCGCGCGGCCTCGATGGTGACCTGACGGGTGATCTCCAGGCCGGTGATCGTGGTCGGAACCCCCGCGTTCAGTACGGCCTGGGCCGCGACGTCATCGGACCTGAAGTTGTGCTCCGCGTCCTCGGCAGCACCGAACCCGCCGCCCATAACCCACAGGTGCCGAATCCAGCCGGCCGCTTGCGGTTCGAGGGCGAACGCGGCCGCCAGGTTGGTCAGCGGCCCGATCGCTGCCACGTCGAGCCCCCCCGGCCGCGCGCGCAGCCGGGCGACGAGCCGCTCCGGCGCGCTGTCCGCGCTGATGGTCTCGGCGTCCAGGTCAGCGTGCAGCGTGCCCTCGTGCCCGGCCCACCAGACCTCACGTCCGGAGATCGGCTCCACCACGCCCGGTACGACGTCCACGTCACGCCCGGCGAGTGCGGCGTACCGGCGGGCCAGCTGGGCGCGCAGGCGGGTGTCGCCGTACACCGTGTGCACCTCGACGAGCTCGAGCTCCGGGCTGCCCATCAGCTGGGCGAGCGCCATCGCGTCGTCGACGTCGGAACCGATATCGGTGTCCAGAATGATGGATCGCATGGTCTCCCTACTTGAGTCCGCTACTCGACACGGACTGGACGAAGTACCGCTGGAAACCGGCGATGACCACCAGCGGGATGACGGTGAGGACGACGGCACCCGCGAAGACGAGACCGTAGTCGGCGAAGTTCTGGCCCTGCAGGTTGGACAGCGCGACCGGACCGAGGATGTGCTTGGCGTCGGTGCCGATCAGCAGCGGCCAGACGTACGACTGCCACTGGAACAGGAACAGCATCAGCCCGGCGCCGATCAGTGCCGGCTTCGACAACGGCAGATAGATCCAGCGGAAGACACCGAACCAGTTCAGCCCGTCCAGCCGACCCGCTTCTACCAGCTCGGTCGGGATGCCGAGGAAGAACTGCCGGAGCAGGAAGATCGCCATCCCGTTGCCGATCCCGGGTAGTACCAGGCCGGTGAACGTGTTGGTGAGGTGCCAGTCCCGGAACATGGTCGACAGCGGGATAGCGATCGCGTCGAACGGCACCAGGAAGCTCAGCACCACCACGCCGAACACCAGCCCGCGCCCCCGGAACTGGAACGCGGACAGTCCGAAGGCAGCTGACGCACAGACCGCCAGGCCGATCGCTACCGTCGCGACACTGACCAGGATCGAGTTGAGCGTCGCGCGGCCGATCTCACTGCTCAGCAGGGCCGAGTAGTTCCGCAGTGTCGGCCGCAGCTCGAAGAACGTCGACCAGGACAGCGGGTTGAGGTGTGCGAACGTCTCCGAGCCCGGGCGCAGTGAGTTGGTGACAACCCAGAGCAGCGGCAGGAAGAACAGGATGCCGACGACACCGCCGAGCACCGACAGGCTGACGCGCCTCACTGGTCACCTCGCAACAGCCGGAACTGGCCGGCGACGATCGCCAGCGTGAGCGCGACCAGGATGACCACCTCGGCCTGCGCGACATGGATGTCACCAAGCGCGTACGCCCGGTTGTACACGTCGTACATCAGGAGGTTGCTGTTTCCGTTCGGTCCGCCCTTGGTGAGGATCTGGACCGGTGCGAACACCAGCAGGTTCGAGACGGTGTCGGCTACCAGTACGAAGGCCAGTGGGCGGCGTACGAGCGGCAGGGTGACTGAGATCATCCGGCGCCAGGCACCTGCACCGTCGAGCAGTGCGGCTTCGCGTACCTCTTCCGGTACTTCCTGGATGCCCGCGATCAGGAAGAGCATCCAGTACCCGACGCCGATCCACGACAGCAGGACGATCAGCGACGGCAGTACCTGACTCGGCGACGTGAGGAACGGCTGGGCGGAGATGCCGAGCCGGTCGAGTACGCCGTTCGCCAGGCCGTCCGGTCGGTAGATGACACTCCAGATCACCGCGGAGACAGCAGGTGGGGTGGCGATCGGCAGGATCACCAACGTACGCCAGAGACGCGACCCGGCTGCCTTCTGCGTGAACAGAACAGCCAGCAGGAACGACACCACGACCTGGATCGGGTTGACCAGCACGGTGAAGAGCAGGGTGACGCCGACCGACTGCCGGAAGTCCTTGCTGGCCAGCAGGTCGCCGTAGTTGCTCAGCCCGGCGAACACCCGGCCACCGCGCAGCAGGCTCTCGGAGTAGAAGCTCTCGACCACTGCCGAGATCGCCGGCACGATCCGCAGCACCGCGAGGCAGAGCAACGCGGGCGCCAGGAAGGCAAGGGCGATCAGCCCCTGCCGGCCCTTGCGTTCCTGGCGACTGCTCACTTGATCGACTTCCAGGCCTCGGTCAGCTGCCGGGTCGCCTCCTGCAACCGCGCGTCCGGGTTGCTGCCGTTGCGGATGTCCGCGAACGCCTTGCCCATCACTTCCTCGAACTGGATGTACCCGACGCTCACCGGCCGCGACACCGCGGTGTGCTCACTCTCGTACGTCGTGATCGCCGCGGCGCCGACCGTCTTCGCGCCGGAGAAGCTGTCCATCTTCGGGGTGTACTGCTTCCGCGCGTCCAGGTTCGCCGGAATGATCGTCGTCGCGCTCGTGGTGGCCAGGTTGCCGGCCGGATCGAGGGTGGCGAACTCGAGGAACTTGCGGGCCATCCCCAGCTGCTTGGACGCCGGGTTCAGACCGAGCGACCAGGACCCGGTCGGGCTGACCGGCTTGCCGCCCTGGAAGTACGGCAGCGGAGCGACGCCCCAGTCGACCTTCGAGCTGCCGAAGATCTTCAGGTCCCACGGACCGCCGACGAAGAACGCGACGCCACCGTTCGCGAACACCGGTCCGGTCTGGAAGCCGCCGATCCCGCGCGGCGACAGTCCGCTCGCGTACGTGTTGCCGTACCACTGCATGGCCTTCTTCCAGCCGTCCGTCTCGACCGCCGGGGTGAGCGCGTCGTCGCCCTCGATACCCGATCCGCCGCCGAGCGACTCGGCCAGCGGCTGCAGCTGGTAGTACGCCTCCGGCTGCTCCATGAACAGGCCGTACTTGGTGCCACCGGACTGCATCGCCTTGCGACCGGCGGCCTCGACCTGCTCCCAGGTCCAGCGCTGCTGTGGGTCGGCGGTCGGCGGCGTCACCTTCGCCTTGGCCAGCGCGGTCTTGTTGTAGAAGAGGTACTGGGTGGAGTTCCACATCGGCAGCGACCAGAGCTTGTCGCGGAAGTGGTTGGTCTTGTACGCCGCCGCGCTGAACGACGACTTCACCTTCGCGTCGAGCTCACTGAGATCGACCAGGAACCCCTTCGCGGCCAGCTGGGACACCCGCGGCTCGTCGACCGTGTACACGTCGATGCCGGTGTCCTTCGCGCTCAGCCGCTGCTGCATGGTCGCGTTGAACTGGTCGAACGGGATCTGGGTGTAGTTGACCGTGATCCCGGGGTTCTTCGCCTCGAAGGCCTTGATCACCGGCTGGTACGTCTCGGCGTTGTCGGTGCCGGCGAAGTTGACGGTCCCGGTGGCCGGACCGGAGTCGGTCGCGGCCGGGGTCTCGGACGAGCCACCACATCCGGCCACCAGCAGCGCGGTGGCCACCAGGGCGGCCGGTACAGCAAAGAGGTTTCGCCGCACGGCGCTCCCCTTTCCACGAACGGCCGGAGAGCCGGCCTCGAAGGTCTAAGCGGTTAGACTCTAAGCGCTTAGACAAGAAGGTGTCCAGCAGCCGTTACCAACCCGTGCCGAAACGCACGAAGACCCCCGTCCAGAAGGACGAGGGTCTTCTTCTCTGGTAGCCCCGACGGGATTCGAACCCGCGCTACCGCCTTGAGAGGGCGGCGTGCTAGGCCGCTACACAACGGGGCCAGAGGTGTGTCAACCGGGCTTTTCGGCCCGGGCAACGAGGTTGAACTCTACCGATTTTCACCGGTGCGGTCCAATCCGCTGGGGTACTAGGACTCGAACCTAGACTAACTGAACCAGAATCAGACGGGCTGCCAATTACCCCATACCCCAAAGGCATTTTCACCGTGCTGGGAGTTTGTTTCCGCCCTCATCAACCCGGCTCGGAGAGCTTACCCGAGGCAGGGACCGAGGAGCAAAACGGGCCCCCGCCCGCGAGTTGTCACTCCCGTCACACCTGACTCCTGACCCCCGTCGCGGTCAGGTTCAGCCGGCCCGCGATCCACAGCGCGGCGGCGCCGAAGGCGGCGAACTTCAGCACGTCGACGGTCACCAGCGACCACGGCGCGTCCTTCACGCCGAGGCTCGCGCCGACGGTGTTCGTCAGCGCCGCGAACACGAACGTGACCACGTTGTTCGCCGCGTGCCCGGCGATGCCGGCCTCCAGCCCGCCGGTCCGGACGACCAGGATCGCGGCGACCAGGCCGAACGCGAGCCGGTCGACGAACAAAGCCGGACTCTGCCACGGCCAGATCCCGTGCGCCATCGTGAACAGGATCGAGGTCGTCAGTACGACGACGACCGTGCTCCGGACCAGCGCGCCCATCGCCTGCAGCATGTAGCCGCGGAAGTAGTACTCCTCCCCCGCTGCCTGGAACGTCGAGGTGAGCAGCGTGACGACGATCACCGCGATCACGTCCGGCGCCATGCCGCCGCCGTGCCGTTCACCGGTCGCGAGCTCGATGTCACCGAGCTGGACGACCAGCAGCGCCAGCAGCTCGATCACGATCGCGGCCAGCGCGAACCAGGCCAGCGGCTTCCAGCGCAGGCTGCCGACCACCGAGGACAGCAGCCCCGGTCGCTGGCGGTTCAGCTTCTGGGCGACCAGCATGCTGAGCGGGATCAGCACGATCAGCGTCAGGTTCGTGGCCAGCAGCCCGAACCAGGAGATCGTGCCCTCCGGGTCCTTCTTGATCGACACCTGGATGGTCAGGATGACGACGCTCGCGAGCATCCAGCCGACCAGGATCGTCAGCGCGCCGAGCACCACGTACCCGCGCGGCGCCTCCGGTACCCGGAGCAGGTCCTGGTAGCGCGTCCGGCCCGGGGTGACGTCGCGGGCCTTCTCCGGCGTCGGCATCGTCATGACGTACGCCGTGCCAGCTCGAGCCGGTGCAGGGATTTCTCCCGGCCGAGCAGCTCCATCGACTCGAACAGCGGCGGCGAGATCCGGCGGCCCGAGATCGCCACCCGGACCGGACCGAACGCGTTCTTCGGTTTCAGGCCGAGCCCTTCGATCAGCGCGGCCCGTAACGCGGCCTCGATCGCTTCGGTGGTCCACTCGACGCCCGCGAGCGCCTTGGCGGACGCGTCCAGGACAGTGCCCGCGTCCCCGGTCAGCACCTTCGCGGCCGCGTCCGGATCGATCGTGAACGCGGCATCGTCGACGAACAGGAAACCGAGCATGCCGACCGACTCGGACAGCATGTTCATCCGCTCCTGCACCAGCGGGACGGCGGCATGCAGTACGGCCAGCTGTGCTTCCGCCGGCTGCTCCGGCAACAGGCCGGCGCCCACCAGGAACGGGATCGTCCGCTCGGCGAACTCGTCCCGCGGCAGCATCCGCATGTGCGCCGCGTTGATCGCCTCGCACTTCTTCGGATCGAACCGGGCCGAATTCGAGTTCACCTTGCGGATGTCGAACGCCTCGACCATCTCCGCCATCGTGAACACGTCCCGGTCCTCGGCGATCGACCAGCCGAGCAGAGCCAGGTAGTTCAGCAGACCCTCGGGCAGAAAACCACGCTCGACGTACTCGGTCAGGCCGGAACCCTTGTCACGCTTCGACAGCCGCTTGTTGCCCTCGCCCATCACGAACGGCAGATGGCCGAACCGCGGCGTCCGGCCGCTGCCGACACCGATCTCGGCGAGCGCCTCGTACAGGGCGATCTGCCGCGGCGTCGACGACAACAGGTCCTCACCACGCAGTACGTGGGTGATCTCCATCAGCGCATCGTCGACCGGGTTCACCAGCGGGTACAGCGGGTAGCCGTTCGCGCGCACGAGTACGTAGTCGCCGAGGTTCTCCGGCAGGAAGGTGATCTCGCCGCGCACGAGGTCGTCGAAGACGATCGGATGGTCAGGCATCCGCAGCCGGACCACGGGACGCCGGCCCTCGTCGACGTACGCCTGGAGTTGCTCGGGTGGAAGATCGCGGCAATGCCCGTCGTACCCACTGTGCTGACCGGCCGTACGGGCTGCCTCGCGGCGCTGGTCCAGCTCCTCCTGCGAGCAGTAGCAGTGGTACGCCTTGCCGGCCGCGAGCAGCTTCGTCACGATGTCCGTGTAGATGTCCATCCGCTCGGACTGCAGGTACGGCCCGAGGTCGCCGCCGACCTCCGGTCCTTCGTCCCAGTTCAGGCCGAGCCAGCGCAGCGCGTCGTACGTGTAGCGGTAGCTCTCTTCGGTGTTGCGTGCGGTGTCGGTGTCCTCGATCCGCAGCACCAGCTTGCCGCCGTAGTGCCGTGCGAACGCCCAGTTGAACAGCGCGCTGCGGATGTTGCCGACGGTCAGCAGGCCGGTCGGCGACGGTGGGAACCGCACCCGGACCTGGCTCGGCTCCAGCTCGCCCAGCACCTCGCTGCCGGCGCGGTCAGTCACGCACGATCACCTTGTTCGTCAGAGTTCCGATTCCTTCGACGCTGACCGACACCTCGTCACCGGGCAACATCGGGCCGACCCCCGCCGGCGTACCGGTGAGCACCACGTCGCCGGGCAGCAGCGTGGTGAAGGAGGTGATGTAGGCGAGCACCTCGGGGATGTCGAAGATGAACTGCGACGTCCGCCCGTCCTGCTTGGGCTCACCGTTCAGCTCGGTGCTGACCCGCAGGTCGGACACGTCCAGCTCGGTGCTGATCCACGGGCCGAGCGGGCAGAACGTGTCGTACCCCTTGGCCCGGGCCCATTGCCCGTCGGACTTCTGCAGGTCGCGCGCGGTCACGTCGTTCGCGATCGTGTAACCGAAGATCACCTCGTTCACCCGCTCCTTGGGCAGGTCCCGGCAGATCCGGCCGATCACGATCGCCAGCTCGCCCTCGAAGTGCAGGTCGTTCGTCTGCTCCGGGTACACGATGCCGTCCCGCGGGCCGATCACGCTGGTGTTCGGCTTCAGGAAGATCATCGGCTGGTCCGGCACGTCGTTGCCCAGCTCGGCGGCATGGGCCGCGTAGTTCCGGCCGACGCAGACCACCTTGCTGCGCGGGATCACCGGCGCGAGCAGCCGCACGTCCGCGAGCTGCAGCTTCTCCCCGGTGAACTGCGCCGACCGGTAGAGCGGGTCCGAGTCGAGAACGTTGACTGTACCGACGAGTCCCTCGGGGTCGTCGGTCTCGACGACGCCGTACTTGGGCTCGTCGTCCACGGAGAATCTGGCGATACGCACGGGCCGAGCCTACCGGTGGTAGGTGATGAGACAGTTGTGCGGTGACGTATGAGATCCGCTTGGCGCTTGCGGCCGAGTACGACGCCGTCGGTGAGCTGACCGTCGACGCGTACGCCCATGACGGTTTCGTTCGTGGTGACTACGTGCTGACGCTGCGTGCCGCCGCTGATCGTGCTGCCAAAGCAGAGCTGTGGGTCGCGGCCGACAAGTCCGGGCTGCTGGGCACTGTTACTTACTGTCCGGCCGGCTCCGTCTACCGCGAGATCGGGCGCGACGACGAGGGCGAGTTCCGGATGCTCGGCGTGGCCGGCCGCGCGCGTGGACTCGGCATCGGTACGGCGCTGACCGAGCGCTGCATCGCGCGTACGCGGGAACTCGGGCAGCACCGGATCGTGATGTGCAGCGCCGAGTACATGACCACCGCCCACCGCCTGTACGAACGCCTCGGCTTCACGCGCCTGCCAGAACGCGACTGGTCCCCGATTCCAGGTCTCAACCTGTACGCGTTCACTCTCGAGCTATGACCATCACTCTCACGTCGGGCGAGTGGTCGTCGTACGCCGCCTCGCACACTGCCCGTGTGGACGCCTTGCTGTCCGGTCATCTGGAGCGCCGGCGTCGCCGGGAAGCTCATCCGGTCGAGGACTTCCTGTTCACCTACTACCCGATCCGCCCGAACCAGCTGCGCGTCTGGCATCCCGGTCCGGGCGTACGGCTGCTCGACGCGGCGTCCTACTCGGAGCGGCGCGGCTACCAGGTGGTCGATGGCGTTGCGGCACTGGACAGTGCGGAGATCACCCGTCGTACCGACAGCATCACGTGGATTCGACGACTGCTCGCTGCCACGCTCGATCGGCAACCACAGTTCGGCTGTTTCGGTTTGCACGAATGGGCGATGGTTTACCGCACGCCTGACGTACGCCACGCCGCCTGGCCGTTGCGGTTGGGAGCCGAAGGCACCGATCAGGTAGTCGAGTCGCACAAGATCGGCTGCTCGCACTTCGACGCGTTCCGCTTCTTCACGGACGCGGCGCGCCCTCGCAACACACTGCAGCCGACGCGGGGATCACAGCCGCAACTTGAGCAGGGCGGCTGTTTGCACGCGAACATGGACCTCTACAAGTGGGCCGGCAAGCTGATGCCGTTCACCCCCAGCGCGTTGCTGCTGGACTGCTTCGAGCTCGCGCGAGACATCCGTACGCTGGACATGCGCGCGTCGCCGTACGACCTCGCGGACCTGGGGTACGCGCCGGTGCGGATCGAGACTGTTGAGGGCAAGGCAGAGTACACGGCGGCGCAGCGTGGGTTCGCCGACCGCGCCCGACCACTACGCCGGCAACTCGTGGAACTCTGCGATCACCTTCTCGGCTAGCCTTTCGGTATGGGAAAGATCGTCGCCATCGCTTTTGCCGCGCTGCTGATCGCGATCGGTGGCGTCTGGACGTTCCAGGGGTTGGGGTATCTCAAGGGCAGCTCGATGACCGGCAGCACCCTGTGGGCGACGGTCGGGCCGATCGTGGCGGCGTTCGGGGTGGCGCTGATCTATGTGGCGTTCCGGGGGCCGAAGAAACGCTGAAGGTACTACTGCTTCTGGGCTTTCAGCGCGAACAGAAGTGGGATTCGCGGGGCCTCGTCGGGCAGGCGCCACCAGCCGTCGGGGGTCTGCCGCATGCTGGACCAACGCGGCCACGGGAGGACTTCAGACTCACGCAAGCTGGTGATCTGGAGACCGGCGGCCGCCAGTGTGGTGGTGAGTTCGCCCAGGCCGTGCCGCCACTCGTAGCTGGTCTGGCGGCCGGGGACCTCGTCGCCGGTGTACGTGACAGTGGACTCGTGCGCGATCGGTCCGCGCCCTTCCAGGTAGTCGGCGCGGAGGATCAACTCGTCGGTCTCACCGGGCAGTGACACCTCGCGGAGCGCGTTCAGCAACGGGTGGAACTCCACGATGTAGAGCATCCCGCCGGGCTTGAGCAGGTCGCGTACGACCTCGGCCCACTGCTGCAGATCCGGCAGGTAGCACAGTGCGCCCTTGCCCGTGTACACGACGTCGAACTGCTTGCCCGGAAGCACATCCACCGCGTCGTACACATTGGCGTGTACGTACTCGATGGCCACCTTCGCGTCGGCAGCGATCCGCCGTGCCTCCGCCAGGGACGCGGCGGACAGGTCGAGCCCGGTGGTCCGCGCGCCGCGCTCCGCGAAGGCGATCGTCTCCGTGCCGAGATGACATTGCAGATGCAGTACGTCGCGACCGTCGAGCTCGCCGAGATCGGTCCACTCGTAGTCGGCGAACCAGTACTCGGCCGGGCGGTCGTAGAAGTCGCTCGCCGCATGCAGTGGTGCCCGGGCGTTCCAGTCGGCTTCGTTGGCGGCTACTTGCTGCAGTGTCTGCTCGTCCAGGCTCACGTACAACAGTCTGCCCGTACGCACGACCCTTGTTCAAGGTTTGTGGATAAGCTTGAATATAGGTATGGCGCGTGTTGAGTTGCACCGGTGGCCCGGGCATCCGGACGGGTTCACTCGCGCGGAGCGGCTCGGCGGGTCGTACGAGCTGTACTTTCCCGACCCGTTGACCGGCCGCGCGTTCGACCTGAGCGACGACGTGCTCGCCGTACTGGAGGACGCCGCCGGAGATCTCGCCCGCCTGGACGCGACGGCGGCCGTACTGACGAACAGCGAGGCGCTGGCCCGCCCCCTGCTCCGGGCCGAGGCGGTCGGGTCGTCGCACATCGAAGGGCTCGTCGTCGGCGCGCGACGGTTGCTGAAGGCCGACGTACTCCGCGATCGGGCCCGCGACGTCACCGCCGAGGAAGTGCTCGGCGCGGTCGACGCGATGACCTGGGTGACCGAATCCGTCCAGGCCGGCGACAAACTGGAGGTCGGCCACGTACTCGAGGCGCACCGGCAACTGATGGCGCAGTCGCCGAACCCGGAGTACGGCGGCGAGATCCGCTACCTGCAGAACTGGATCGGCGGCCGCTCCCCCGCCGAGGCGTACTACGTGCCGCCGCCCGCGCAACTCGTGCCCGAACTGCTCGCCGATCTGATGACGTTCGTCCGCGAGTCGCCGCTGCCCGTGCTGGCCAAGACGGCGATCGCGCACGCGCAGTTCGAGACCATCCATCCCTTCGCCGACGGGAACGGGCGGACCGGGCGGGCGCTGATCCACCTGATCCTGCGCGCCGAAGGCCTGGTCTCCCGGACCGTGCCGCCAGTGTCGCTCGCGCTCGCGACTCACGCCGCGGAGTACGTGAACGCGCTGACCACCTTCCGGTACGTCGGCCGCGCGACGACGGCGAAGGCGCGCGCGGCGGCCAACCCGTGGCTGCGGATGTTCGCGATGGCGTGCACGCAGGCGACCGCCGAGGCGGCCCGCTTCGAACAGAACGCGACCGAGCTCAAGGAGGCCTGGCGGGAGCGCGCCGACCCGGTCCGCGCGGGCTCGGCGACCGAGCGGCTGATCGAGGCGCTGCCGGCCGCGCCCGTGCTCACCTTGGCCGCCGCGGCGCGCCTGATCGACCGCTCGCAGCAGGCCGCGAACCAGGCCCTCACCCGCCTGGTCGAAGCCCGCGTCCTCCGCGAGGTCACCGACGGCCGCCGTAATCGGGTGTACGAGGCACCCGAGCTGATCGATGCCTTCACCTTGCTCGAACGCCGCTTCGCGAGCCCGGCCGCCGATACCCGGATTTCGCCGCCTATCAGACCTGTTCCGGCAAGGCCAGGACCGACACGCGGATAGCTCGAATCTTGGTTTGACTTTCCGCCCTGGCGCGAGCAATGATTCGAACACATGTTCGATCGTACAGGGGAGTTTGTGATGTCGGAGGCGTTCGACTGGGACATCCTGCACCGGCCGTCGGCGATGGCGATGGTCCGTGGCCAGCTCGGGTTCAGCTGGATGGTGCTGTCCGGCCGGCTCGCCCGGTTGACCGACGAGCAGTACTTCTGGCGACCGAGCAGCGAAGCCCTGACCGTGGTCCGGCGGCACTACACCGGGCGGTTCCGGTCGCTCGGCTCCGGCGAATGGGTCGCGCAGTGGCCGGACGAGCCGGATCATCGCGGTCCACGGACGATCGCCTGGCTGATCGCTCACCTGACCGAAACCTTCTTCGAGCGCTGGGAGTGGACCTTCGGCCCGAGCCGGCAGGGCCGCGGCGACATCACCCTGCACGGCAACGCGCAGGACGCGGTCGCCTGGCTGACGTACTGGGTCGAGACCTGGCAACAGGCGATCGCCGCCCTGGACGAGGACGAGGCGATGACCGTCGGGCTCAGCCAGGCGAACGAGCTGGACGCGAGCGAACCGTTCGGCCACGTCGTGCTGCGGCTGAACCGCGAGCTGATCCACCACGGCTCCGAGATCATGACGCTCCAAGATCTCTATGCGGTCGCGGCGTGAGGATCACAACATGTATGACGTGCGGCGTGGCGCTACCACAAGATCTAGTTCTCGACGCCTAGCATCGCTGATGCTGGTGGTTCGAAGCGGCCTACACCACAAGATGTGGGATTCCTGCCACCGGCGCGTGTACCGCCGGTGCACGCGGTTCGAGACCTCGCGGCGTGGATCGCAGGGCGTGACGGCAGTGTTCCCGGCCGGTGCTGCCCGGTCCCGTCATGCGCCCACGCGCGTGGTCCCGGCCCTCCGAACTCCCGTGGAGAGCACACCTGTGACACTTGCTTCCTCACCGGCTGCGTCGTCGTCCGTGCCGACCGACCAGCCGACCGAGCTCACCGTCATCCGTCGGGACGGCAGCAGCACGCCGTTCGACGCCACCAAGATCTCCGTCGCCGTGACCAAGGCGTTCCTCGCCGTCGAGGGCGCCGAGGCCGGCGCCACCCACCGGGTCCGCGACCTGGTCACCGACCTGACCGGCCGGGTCGTCGATGCGCTGACCAGCCGCGGCCGTCACCACACCGCCCGGCGGAGCGTCCAGGTCGAGGACATCCAGGACCAGGTCGAGCTGGCGCTGATGCGAGCCGGCGAACACCAGGTCGCCCGGGCGTACGTGCTGTATCGCGAAGAGCGCACCAAGGCCCGTACGCCTGCTGATCCTGGCGGTGTCACCGATGCGCCGGTGCTGACCGTACGCGCCGCGGACGGCAGCCGGTCACCGCTGGATGTCGACCGCCTCCGGGTGGTGGTCGCGGAGGCGGCCGCCGGGCTGGACGCGGTCGACCCGGAGCTGATCCTGAACGAGACGCTCGGCGCCTGCTACGACGGCATCGCCCAGCACGAGGTCGAGCTGGCGCTGGTGATGGCCGCCCGGTCGTACGTCGAGACCGAGCCGCAGTACAGCTTCGCCGCGTCCCGGCTGCTGCTGGACCAGATCCGCCGCGAGGCACTCGGCCGCGTCCACGGCGAGCCCCGGCAGGCCAGCCAGGCCGACATGACCGAGGCGTACCGGACCTATTTCCCGGCGTACATCCGGACCGGGATCGACGCCGGGCAGCTCGACCCCGAGCTGGCCGCGTTCGACCTGGATCGGCTGGCCGCCGCGATCAACCCCGACGCCGACCTGAACTTCACCTTCCTCGGCCTGCAGACCCTCTACGACCGTTATCTGCTGCACCTGGACAAGGTTCGCTACGAGCTGCCGCAGGCGTTCTTCCTCCGAGTCGCGATGGGGATGGCCCTACGTGAGGACGACCGCGAGGCCCGAGCAATCCAGTTCTACGAGTTGCTCAGCTCGTTCCGCTTCATGTCCTCCACCCCCACCCTGTTCAACGCCGGCACCACCCGCCCACAGCTGTCGTCCTGCTTCCTCACCACCGTCCAGGACGACCTCTCCGGCATCTTCACCGGCATCCGTAACAACGCCCTCCTAGCCAAGTACTCCGGCGGCCTAGGCAACGACTGGACCCCCGTCCGCGGCATCGGCGCCAAAATCCACGGCACCAACGGCGAATCCCAAGGCGTCGTCCCCTTCCTGAAGGTGGCCAACGACACCGCCGTCGCGGTCAATCAGGGTGGCCGGCGGAAGGGCGCGGTTTGTGCGTACTTGGAGACGTGGCACATCGACGTCGAGGAGTTCCTTGAGCTGCGGAAGAACACCGGGGACGAGCGGCGGCGTACGCATGACATGAACACGGCGAACTGGGTGCCCGACCTGTTCCTGCAGCGGGTCGAGGCCGGTGGTGACTGGACGTTGTTCTCGCCGGACGAGGTGCCGGAGCTGCATGACCTGTACGGCGCGGCGTTCGCGGCGGCGTATGCCGGGTACGAGGCGGCGGCTGATCGTGGTGAGATCAAGGTGTTCAAGCGGATCAAGGCCGTTGAGCTCTGGCGGCGGATGCTGACCGTGCTGTTCGAGACCGGGCATCCATGGATCACCTTCAAGGACGCCTGCAACCTGCGTTCGCCGCAGCAGCACGACGGCGTTGTCCACTCGTCGAACCTGTGCACCGAGATCACGCTGAACACGACCGTCGACGAGACCGCCGTCTGCAACCTCGGCTCGGTCAACCTGGTCGCGCACCTCACCGCCGACGGCCTGGACGCCGAGCTGCTCCGGGACACGGTGCAGACCGCGATCCGGATGCTCGACAACGTCATCGACGTGAACTTCTACACCACCCCGGAGTCCGAGCGCGCGAACCAGCGGCACCGCCCGGTCGGCCTCGGGCTGATGGGGTTCGCGGACGCGCTGTCCGCGCTGCGGATCCCGTACGCGTCGGATGCCGCGGTCGAGTTCGCGGACACGTCGATGGAGCAGATCAGCTACCACGCGATCGAAGCATCCAGTGAGCTCGCCGCCGAGCGCGGGCCCTACTCGACGTACGAGGGATCGCTCTGGAGCCAGGGGATCCTGCCGATCGACTCGCTCGAGCTGCTGCACGCCGCGCGCGACGGTGACGTGATCATCGACCGGACGACGCGGCTGGACTGGGACGCCCTGCGCGTCAAGGTCCAGCGCGACGGCATGCGGAACTCGAACGTGATGGCGATCGCTCCGACCGCGACGATCTCCAACATCTGTGGCGTCAGCCAGTCGATCGAGCCGACGTACAGCAACCTGTTCGTGAAGTCGAACATGTCCGGTGAGTTCACCGTCGCCAACCCGTACCTGGTCGCCGAGCTGAAGGCCCGCGGGTTGTGGGACCAGGTGATGGTGTCCGACCTGAAGTACCACGACGGCGTCCTGGCCGGTATCGAGCGCATCCCGGCGGACGTCCGTGAGCAGTACGCGACCGCCTTCGAGATCGACCCGCGGTGGCTGGTGAAGGCGGCGTCGCGCCGGCAGAAGTGGATCGACCAGGCGCAGTCGCTGAACCTGTACATGGCGAAGCCGTCCGGTCGCGCGCTTGACGAGCTGTACCGGTCAGCCTGGCGGTACGGCCTCAAGACGACGTACTACCTGCGTTCCCAGTCAGCGACCCATGTGGAGAAGTCCACGCTGAAGGGCACCGACGGCCGGCTGAACGCGGTCGCCGTCACGGCCCCGGCGGCCGCGATGCCAGCGCCGGTGCCCGTACCTGATGACCTGCCGCTGCCCGAACCCACCGGAGCGGTCTGCTCCATCGACGATCCCGACTGCGAGGCCTGCCAGTGACCACCGGACTGAACGAGATCAACGTCGGCGCATCCCGCGTCCAGGTCACCGACAAGGCGATGATCAACTCACGCGCGGACGTGAACCAGCTGCTGCCGCTGAAGTACACCTGGGCCTGGGAGAAGTACCTGGCCGCCTGCAACAACCACTGGATGCCGACCGAGGTGTCCATGCAGGCCGACATCTCGCTGTGGCGGCGTCCATCAGGGGCTCGCGACGGGCTGACCGACGATGAGCGGCTGATGCTGAAGCGCAACCTCGGCTTCTTCGCCACCGCCGAGTCCCTGGTCGCGAACAACATCGTGCTCGCGGTGTACCGCCAGCTCAGCAACCCCGAATGCCGGCAGTACCTGCTCCGCCAGGCGTTCGAGGAGGCGGTGCACACGCACACCTTCCAGTACATCTGCACCTCGCTCGGGCTGGACGAGGGCGAGCTGTTCAACATGTACCGCGAGGTGCCGTCGATCTCCGACAAGGACGCGTGGGCGTTGAAGTACACCCAGCACCTAGAGGACCCGGACTTCCGCACCGGCACGCCGGAGACCGACACCGCGTTCCTGCGCGACCTGATCGCGTTCTACGTGGTGTTCGAGGGGATGTGGTTCTATACCGGTTTCGCCCAGATCCTGTCGCTCGGCCGGCGGAACAAGATGGTCGGCATCGCCGAGCAGTACCAGTACATCCTGCGCGACGAGTCGATCCATCTGAACTTCGGCATCGACTGCATCAACCAGATCAAGCAGGAGAACCCGCACCTGTGGACCACCGAGTTCCAGGCCGAGGTCCGGCAGATGCTGACCGAGGCCTGCGAGCTCGAGGTCGCGTACGGCCGCGCCACCCTGCCGAACGGCATGCTCGGCCTGACCGCCGACCTCTGCGAGCAGTACATGCACTTCATCACCGACCGCAGAGCGGAACAAATTGGTCTGAATCCGATTTTCGGTGAAACGCGGAACCCCTTCGGATGGATGTCAGAGGTAATGGATCTCAAGAAGGAGAAGAACTTCTTCGAGACCCGCGTGATCGAGTACCAGTCCGCCGGCGGCCTGACCTGGGACTGACCCGATCCGGAAGGCCCGCGCCGCAACTCGCCGCAGCGCGGGCCTTCCACCTACCCGGTCTACTTTGTCAACCCTTCGGAACGGCCCGGAGCGCCCGGGCGGGCGCGGAGCGTCTCGTCAACCACCTGCTGCTTCTCGACCGGCTGTGGTTCGTGCCGCTGGCCGTCGGACTGCCAGTCGATACAGCCGAAGTAGGTGTCCCACGGGTACGGCTTGAGCTGTTCGGGCAATTCCCAGTACGGCTCCGTACCCACTTCGTCGGCCAGCGCGTTCATCGAGGCGATCGTGGTGACGGTCGGTCCCAGCGTCGCGATGCCAGGTGGCCGTTGGCCGGTGTCCCGGATCTGCCGCAACTTGTCCTCCACCTTCGTGATCGAGTTCAGCCGGGCGTGAACCCCGAGCGTGTCGATCAGGTGGAAGGTCCCCTCGGCGTCGAAGTACAGGTTCTTCCGGCCCCGGAGCGCGAGAAGCTCGCCGGTACTCCGGGTGTACTCGCGGGCCGAATCAAGAAATTCCCGTGCGGAGGCGGCCAGCTCCGGGCGGCTACGCACCGCGTCGATGAACGCCGGCACGGTGCTGTCCGGGGCCATCGCGGTCAGCAGTTCCGGCTCGAAACCCGGCGGCAGCGACCGCTCGACCCACTTCTGCCCCATCCGAGTGACGCCGGCCACAGACACCTGGCCCGGTCGCTGTACCCCGGTGGCGAGGTCAAGACCACCCTCGAGGGTCCTCCACTCCTGCACCGCGACGGGCGTCGTCATCGCGTACCGCGCCTCGGGATCGATCACCTCCGGGAACCCGAGTTCGCGCAGCACCCGGCCGGGAAAAGGGAACTCGACCACACCGCAGCCGCGTGGGACCGAATGGCCGGCGCCGAACATCGACCGCATCCGCTCCAGCCGCCCCGTGGTCGAGATCGAGTGTGCGGCCAGTTGAGCACGGCCGGCCTCGGCGATCGTCCCGTTCGCCCAGTGCGGCAAGGCATCGACACCCAGGCCTTCCAGTACGAATTTCACGTTCTCCCAGCGCACTTTGAAAGCCACACCCGGGTACTCATCCGCCGTGTACACGAGTTGTTCGTTGCCGCGCCCCCGGAAGGTCAGCCGCATCCCGGCGAACGGCTGCTCCCCTTCCCGCAGCTCGAACAAGCGATCCGCCGCCACCGGCGCCGGTAGCTCCGCCGGCGCTGGACTCGTCCGCCCGGCAACCACCCGGGCCGCCTCCACATGAACCCGGTCTACCCCGACCGCGCTCGCCCACCGAGCCGTATCCACGGCACTCCACTCGACGCCCGCGCCAGCTCCCAGCCCACCCACTCCAACCGTGCGGTCACCCGAACTCGTTCGATCCATGCCGGATGCTACCAACGCAGCTCGGTCGCCAACTGGGGCTAGATGGAGCGGTTGTTGCCTCGGTGGGGGTTGGTGGGGCGGGCTCGGGTGGCTTCGGCGATGGCTTGGCGTTGGGCCTGGGTTTGTTGTTCGTGCGGCAGGCCGTCGGTTTGCCAGTTGATGCAGGCGTGGTACGTGTCCCACGGGTAGGGGCGGAGGTCGGTGGGCAGTTCCCAGTACGGTTCGGTGCCCACCTCGTCGGCGAGGGCGTTCAGCGAGGCGATGGTGGTGACGATCGGCGCCAACGAGCCGGGACCGGGCGGTGGCTCGCCGTGGTCTTTGATCCACTCCAGCTTGTCCTGGACATGGCCGATCGACAGCTGCCAGGCCGGGCGACCCAGGGTGTCGATCAGGTGGAATTCGCCGGCCGCGTCGAAGTACAGGTTGTCACGGCCTCGGAGCGCGAACAGTTCGCCGGTGTCGTGGGTGTACTGGCGGGCCGAGTCGATGAACGCCCGCGTGGACGCCGCCAGCTCAGGGTGATCCCGGGTCGCGGTGATGAACTCGGGCACTGTGCTGTCCGGAGACAGCCGAGTCAGCAGCTCGGGCTCGAAACCTGGTGGCAGCGAATGTTCTAGCCATTGCTGCCCCATCCGGGTGACGTCGGCTGCGGACGGCCGGTCCGGGAGTGCCTTGCCGATCGCGAGATCGCGGCCGCCCGTCAGGGATCGCCAGTCCTGGACGGTGACCGGAGCCGGGATGACGTACGTCGCCTCGGAGTCGATCGCCTCGGGGAACCCCAGTTCACGCAGTACGCGGCCGGGGAACGGGAAGTCGATCGTGCCGCAGCTCCGCGGGATCGAATGCCCGTCGCCGAACGCGGCCCGCAGATTGTCGAGCCGCCGGGACATGTCCGCGCCGTGCGACCGCAAGGCGCCCCGGCCGGCGGCGCCGATCGTCCCGTCGAGCCAGTGCGCGGCTGCCTCGGCGCCGAGGCTCTCAAGGATCAGCTTCGTGTCGAACCAGTGCACCTTGACGGCCACACCCGGGTACTGATCGGCCGTGTACACAAGCTGCTCGTTGCCTCGGGCCCGGAAGTTCAGCTCCAGCCCGGCAAACGGCTGCTCGCCCGCCCGAAGCTCGAACAACCGATCCGCCGCAACCGGCCCCGGTGACTCCGCAGGCGCCGGACTCCCCGTGCGCCCGGCAACCAACCGAGCCGCCTCCAGGTGAACCCGCTCAACCCCGGCAACTCCCGTAGACCGAGCCGTCGCGTCGAGCCAGTCAACGCCGGCACCGCTCCCCCGCCACCCCGCCTCAGCCGGGTCAACACCCTCACGCGGTCCACCCATGCTCGATGCTACCAACCACCACCAGCACGAGCAGGCCGGATACGACGAGCAGGAAGATCGCCATGGCGTGCAGGCCGGCTGTTGTCGCGCCGTGCTGGAAGAAGTGGGCGTTCGCCGCGGCGGAGATGAGCGCGCCGACGTACACGCAGGTACGTAGCAGTCCGGCGGACGAACCGATCCGCGCCGGATCGGCCTGCTGGTACAAGGCGGTCTGGTTCGCGAGGTTGTTCAAGCCCTGCGGAACGCCTGCGATCACACCGACAACAGCCAGCAACCAGATCGGCGTACTCGGACCAACCAGCAGTTGCGCCGCAGCAGCCATCACCAGGAACAGGCAGCCCGCCAGTAGCTTGCCGCGGATCAGTGCACTCCGCCCGGTCAATGCGGTAACCAACACAGCTGCGAGGGACAGCGGCAGCAGTAGCAAGCCGGCCGAGGATGCGTTCAGACCGCGCGACTCCTCCAGCCATTGGGTGAAACCGTAGAGGAACGAGTACGCGCCGACGTAAGCGAGCACTTGGCGGGCGTACGTGAGTATCAGCGGCCGGTTGCCGCCCAGTACGCGGAGGTCGATGAACGGCTCGGCGACGCGCAGTTGGGTGATCACGAACGCGACACCGAGCGCGAGCGCGAGTACGAGCAGGTACCACGTCGACAGCTGTGGTCGCATCAGGAAGAGCATCAGTGAGACCAGCGTGGCGGCGAAGAGGGCGGCGCCTGGATAGTCCAGCCGATCCGAACGGCCAGTCCCGCGTACGCGCGCGGTGCGGGGCAGCCAGAGTGACCCGAGGATTACGCAGATGATCGAGAGTGGCACGTTGATGGTGAAGATGAGGTGCCAGCCGCCGAGGCCGATCAGCAGACCGCCGAGGGTTGGGCCGATCACCGCGATCACCTGGTTCGCGATCGAGAGGCTGCCGAGGATCACCGCCGGCGTGTCCATTCCGGTGCGGTCGGCTTCGCTGCGGATCAAGGACATTGCCGCTGGGTACGCCGCTGAGGTGCCGAAGCCTAGGAGGACTCGCGAGGCGATCAGTACGCCGAGGTTCGGTGCCAGCGCGCCGAGCAGGCCGGCGATGCCGACTAGTGAGGCGGCGATCAGATAGAGGGGTCGCGGACCGAACAGGTCTACCAATCGACCCATCACCGGCTGTCCGACCGCGGTCGCCAGGTACAGCCCGGTGACCAGCCAGGCGGTCCGCGAAGGAGGTACGCCGAACGCCGCTCCGATCGGGATCAACGCCACCGCAAGCATCGACGAGTTGATCGGATTCAGCACCGACCCAAACAGCATCGGCGCAATCAACCGCCGATCAAACCGCCCCACCTCCGTCACCACCCGTCGGTGATGGCGAGCTTCGCGGCAGTGGATCACCGCGGAGTTGCCGCCTCGATGGCGTGGTCCAGAAGGGCCAGCGCCTTGATGATTGTTTGGCGTTCGGCTTCGGTGCAGTGGTCTTGGAGGGTTCGGGTCAGCCACTCCTGGCGGACCTTGCGGTCGCCCTGCAGGCGACGGCGGCCGCTGGTCGTGAGGGACACGACCTGCCGGCGACCGTCCGCCGGATCAGGATGCCGTTGAATCAGATCGGCCTCCCGTAGCGCGGTCAGGATCGCCGCGATCGACTGCGGCCGGATCCGCTCCGCCGCGGCCAGTTCACTCGCGGACGCGGGCCCGTCCTTGTCGATCCGGCTCAGCACCGACGACTGCGACGGCGTCAGGTCATCGGTCTCGGCCAGTTCGTTCAACCGCCGCTTGACCCGCCCGAACACCACACGCACCTGCGACGCCGCCTGCCCCGCCGACGCCGACAACCGTTCGCTCACCACCCGAGCGTAAAACCAGACAGCCCAAACTGTCCAGCCCCAACTGATCAGTCTTAGCTGATCAATTCGAGCCGACGGTCACGTCCAGGACGCCGATCACCTTTGCCAAGCGGGCTGCTACCCGGCCGGCGTCGAAGCCGTTGCCTTCGACGGCTACCCGGAGTTCGCCGCGGTCCAGCGAGACTTCCAGTTCACGGACGTCGTACGGGTTGAGCAGTACGGCGACCCGCGCCAGCAGCCCGTCCACTTCCACGACCCGGGCAGTGAAAACGGTCAGCGTGCGTTCGACGGCGAGGAGGCTCATCGCACGACCTCCTTGTGGCGCAGCAGACCGAAGGTGAAACCGTCGACCAGCGCCTCCCACGAAGCCTCGACGATGTTGTGCCCGACGCCGACCGTCACCCAGGAGCCTTCGCCGTCAGCGGTCTCGATCAGCACTCTGATCACGGCGTCGGTGCCGTGGCCCTGGTCGAGGATGCGGACCTTGTAGTCGACCAGATCGAACTTGTTCACCACCGGGTACGCGCGCTCGATCGCGACCCGCAGCGCGTGGTCCAGCGCGTTCACCGGGCCGTTGCCCTCGCCGGTGACGATCTCCCGCTCGCCGCCCGCGACCAGTTTCACGGTCGACTCCGAGACCGCCTCACCGTCGGCGCGCGACTCGGTGATCACCCGCCACGACTCGACGTCGAAGTAGCACGGCCGCTTGCCCTCGACCTCCTCGGTCAGCAGCAGCTCGAACGACGCGTCCGCCGCCTCGAACGTGTACCCGCGCGCCTCCAGCTCCTTCACCCGGTCCGCGACCCGGCTGACCAGTTCGCGGTCGTTGCCGAGGTCGAAGCCGAGCTCGCGGCCCTTCAGCTCGATGCTCGCCCGGCCGGCCATCTCCGACACCAGCATCCGCATGTCGTTGCCGACCAGACCCGGATCGGTGTGCTGGTACAGATCGGGGTCGACCTTGATCGCGCTGGCGTGCAGCCCGGCCTTGTGCGCGAACGCGGACACCCCGACGTACGGCTGCCGCGCCGACGGCGGCACGTTCGTGACCTCGGCGATCGCGTGCGCGGTCCGGAACGACTCGGCCAGGTTGCCCGGCGGCAGCAGTTTCAGGCCGCGCTTCAGCTCCAGGTTGGCGACGATCGCCAGCAGATCGGCGTTGCCGGTACGTTCGCCGTACCCGTTGACCGTGCCCTGAACATGCGTGACGCCGGCTTCGACGGCGGCGATCGAGTTCGCCACCGCGCAGCCGGCGTCGTTGTGACAGTGGATGCCGAGCCGGGCCCCGGTGGATTCGAGTACGTCCCGGACGATCTCCTGAAGTTCCCGCGGCAGCGTCCCGCCGTTCGTGTCGCACAACGCGACCACGTCCGCGCCCGCCTCGGCCGCTGCTCGGACGACCTCGAGCGCGTACGCGCGATTCCCGCGGTACCCGTCGAAGAAGTGCTCGGTGTCCAGGAACACCCGCTGCCCGTTCGCGCGCAGATGCGAAACGGTGTCCGTGACCATCCGCAGGTTCTCGTCCAGGCTGGTCCGGAGCGCTCGCTCCACATGCGCATCGTGGCTCTTGGCAACCAGTGTGACGACGTCGGCGCCGGACTCCCGCAAGGCGGCGACCTGCGGATCGTCCGCGGCCGCCCTACCCGGCTTGCAGGTCGCGCCGAAGGCCGCGAAGGTCGCGTTCCGCAGGTGCAGCTCGGTCTTCGCCCGCTCGAAGAACTCGGTGTCCTTGGGTACCGCGCCCGGCCAGCCACCCTCGATGAAGCCGACCCCCAACTCGTCCAGGTACTGCGCGATGGCGATCTTGTCGGCCACCGACAGCGCCAGACCCTCCTGCTGCGCGCCATCGCGCAGAGTCGTGTCGTAGACGTGGAACTCGTCCGAGATAGTCATGGGGGTCGGCCTTCCGGAGGGGTGCGGTGCAGAAATTTGAGGCAAACAAAAAACCTCCCGCAAGGTGCGAGAGGTCTGCGCGCTCAGGTACGGCATGCTGAGCGCGCTTAGGTAATAATCACCCGATAGTGCTTCATGACGTTTTGCAGTCTGCCACACAATGTCCGCCCGATGACGCGGACGTCTCGCATCACGAACATTCAGTACGCCGACCCGTACTGGAGTTCAGACCGCCGTCATGCGGTGAGGGACCAGCCCGGGTCGTCCCAGGCGGTGTAGAAGTCTTCGCGGGACAGGGGCCGAAGGCCCCAGTTCTCGCGGTCCAGGGCCTGGTCGGTGAGGATGCCCTCGTCGTCCTCGAGCCGCTGCCACCAGTACCGGGTCAGCTCGCCGTCCTCGCCGACGCCGAGCTGGCGGATGACCACCCACTCACGCTCGTGCCAGACCGCCTCGTACAGCCAGTCCGTGCCGTAGTCGTCGACGGCCGCGCCGTACGTCCGGGAGGCGGTGCCGCGGTCCAGGTCGCGGATCAGCTCGACCGTGGACCGGATCGCCGCGACGGTTTCGGCCGGCCAGCCACGCCGCTCTGCCAGCTCCGCGTAGTAGCCCTCGACCTCGTCCGGGAAGCTGCTCATGGCGCCCGACCCTATCGGGTCACAGCGACAGTCAGCGACCATCCGTCCACACCCAGGACCTGAAAAGATGCTGTGAAACAACAAGGCCCGGCGGGGAGCCGCCGGGCCGTTGCGCATTACGCGGTCAGATCTTGGTCATCCAGCCATGCGGGTCGGGCGTACGGCCGTACTGCACGTCCAGCAACGCGCTACGGACAGCCGCCGTGACCGGGCCGCCGTTGCCGTCGCCGATCTGGACCTCGCCGTCCTTCGCCTTCAGCGAGGCGACCGGGGTCACCACCGCGGCCGTACCGCACGCGAAGACCTCACGCACCTTGCCGGAGGCGGCACCCTCGCGCCACTCGTCGACCGAGACCTTCCGCTCGGTGACGTGGTAGCCGAGGTCGGTGACCAGCTTCAGGATCGAGTCCCGGGTGACGCCCTCGAGGATCGTGCCGGACAGCTCCGGCGTGACCACCGAGTTGTCGTCCAGGACGAAGTACAGGTTCATGCCGCCGAGCTCTTCGACCCACTTCTTCTCGACCGCGTCCAGGAACGCGACCTGGTCGCAGCCCTGCTCGATCGCCTCGGCCTGCGCGAGCAGCGAGGAGGCGTAGTTGCCGCCGGTCTTCGCCGCGCCGGTGCCGCCGGGGGCAGCGCGCGTGTACTCCTCGCTCAGCCAGATCCGGACCGGCTTCACGCCCTTGGCGAAGTACGAGCCGGCCGGCGACGCGATCACGCAGTACGTGACGTGGGCCGACGGGCGGACGCCGAGGAACGGGTCCGAACCGAACATGAACGGACGCAGGTACAGCGAGGTCTCGCCACCGCCGGGCACCCAGGCCTTGTCGAGCTCCACCAGCTTGTGCAGGGAGTCGACGAACACCTCGGTCGGCAACTCCGGCAGCGCGAGCCGGTGCGCGGACCGCTGGAACCGGGCCGCGTTCGCCTCCGGGCGGAACAGGTGGATCGAGTCGTCGGGATGCCGGTACGCCTTCATCCCTTCGAAAATGGTCTGGGCGTAGTGGAACACCGAGGTCGCCGGAGACAGCTCCAGCGGCCCGAAGGCGGTGATCCGAGCGTCGTGCCAGCCCTTCTCGGCCGTCCAGGTGGCGATCGCCATGTGGTCGGAGAAGTACTGCCCGAATCCCGGGTTCGCCAGGATCTGGGCGCGCTGGTCGTCGCTGGCCGGATGGGTGGTTGGCTCAACGGTGAACTGCAGCTCGCTGCTCATAGCCGCACCGTACCTCTCGACCAACTGGTCAGGCGAGCGTGCCGGCGGGCGGCACACCTGCCGCCAGGGCCGGCAGCGCCCCTGACAGAACTTCCGGCGGCGTCATCCGTAGGCACACCGTTCGGCATCGGGTCAGCCCGCCGCGCGCTTGGTGATCGCGTCACCGATCTCGGCGGTGCTCCGGATGCTGCCGGTGCGCTCCTCGATGTCGGCCTCGACGGCCGCCTCGATCGCCCGGGCCGCCTCGGTCAGGCCGAGGTGCTCGCAGAGCAGGCCTGCGGACAGGATCGCCGCGGTCGGGTCGGCCTTCTGCTGGCCGGCGATGTCCGGCGCGGAGCCGTGCACCGGCTCGAACATGCTCGGCGCGGTCCGGTCCGGGTTGATGTTCCCGCTCGCGGCCAGCCCGATCCCGCCGCTGATCGCCGCGGCCAGGTCGGTGATGATGTCGCCGAACAGGTTGTCGGTGACGATCACGTCGAACCGGGCCGGGTCGGTGACCAGGAAGATCGTCGCCGCGTCCACGTGCAGGTAGTCGACGGTGATCTCCGGGAACTCGGTCGCGACCGCGTCGACGGTCCGCTTCCACAGGTGGCCGGCATGCACCAGCACGTTGTTCTTGTGTACGAGGGTGAGCTTCTTCCGCGGCCGTGCCTGCGCCCGGGCGAACGCATCGCGGACGACGCGCTCGACGCCGTACGCGGTGTTCACCGACACCTCGGTGGCGATCTCGGCCGGCGTACCGACCCGGAGCGCGCCGCCGTTGCCGACGTACGGGCCCTCGGTGCCTTCGCGGACGACGACGAAGTCGACGGTGCCCGGGTTCGCCAGCGGGGAGCCGACCGACGGGTAGATCTTCGACGGCCGCAGGTTCACGTAGTGGTCGAGGGTGAACCGGAGCTTGAGCAGCAGACCGCGCTCGAGGACGCCGGACGGGACGCTCGGGTCACCGACCGCGCCGAGCAGGATCGCGTCGTGCTTGCGGATCTCGGCCAGCTCCGCGTCCGGCAGCGTCTCGCCGGTGGCGTGCCAGCGCTTCGCGCCCAGGCCGTACTCGGTCCGGTCGAACGTCACGCCGTGCCGTGCCGCTACCGCGTCCAGGACCTTGAGCGCCTCGGTGGTCACCTCGGGCCCGATCCCGTCACCCGGGACGACTGCCAGCGTGAAGTTCTTCGTCTCGCTCACTTCTTGGGTTCTCCCCCATTGTCACGGCGGTTCATGGCCTCTTGGACAGCCCTGACCTCGTCGCTCGCCGGGCGCGCGGTCCGGCGACGGCGGGTCGCCTTCCGTTCGCGGGCGTCGATCGCCGGCCAGTTGGCTGGATACATGTCGTACATGCTGCTCCTCCCAAAGACGACGTGGGCGGCAGGGTGCGCACGAATTTACTCTGGCGTCCGACTATTTCACCACAATGCGGGCACGACATCCCATCATGTGAGATGACAGTGCTGGTACCGGCCCCGACCTGTGCCAGTCTCAGCCCGTGAGTGCTCCTCCAGAACTGCCGCCGCTGGTCTCCGCGGCCCTCAGCCTGTCCGGCCGGCGCGGCTTCGTCAGCTCCACCCGGAACGAAACCGGCCGCCTGCTGGCCACCCTGGCCGCGTCCAAGACCGGCCTGCTCGGCGAGCTCGGCACCGGCTGCGGCGTCGGCTCGGCCTGGCTGCGCAGCGGCGCCGGCGACCGGACCACCATCGTCACCGCGGAGAGCGACCCGCAGCTGGCGAAGGCGGTCGCGGAACTGTTCGCCGACGACGAGCGGATCGAGGTCGTCTCGGCGGACTGGACGGCGCTGATCGAGCGCGGGCCGTTCGCGCTGCTGTTCGTGGACGCGCGCGAGGCGAAGCTGTCCGCCCGCGACGTGATCGCCGACGTCGTCGAGCCCGGCGGGTTCGTGGTCCTCGACGACTTCACCCCGTCGGCGGTCTGGCCACCCATGTACGAGGGCCGGGTCGACACGCTTCGCCAGGAATGGCTGATGGACAACCGCTTCACCACCGCCGAGGTAATGGTCGCCCCCGACGCCGCCGTCCTCCTGGCCACCCGCCGCTGACCATTTGAGTGGTGAACGTCCGAAACAGCCCGTTACTGCTACGCATGCTGCTGGCGAAGGGCCCATCTCAGACGTTAACCACTGAAATGGGGTGGAAAGAAAGCGGGCCCGAGCTATTGAGCTCGGGCCCTTGTCTGCCGCCATGCGCCTGCGGGCGGCAGACCGCTTTCAGTAAAGCAGTTGTTCGATCGCGTCAGGCCTCGAGGTCCACCGTACGGGCGGTCGCCGCCTGCACCGCGCCGGTGATGTCGTCCAGCACCGCCGGCTCGATCTTCGAGTCGACCGAGAGCGCCACCAGCGCCTTGCCGCCCTTGCGGTCCCGGCTGACCTGCATGCCGGCGATGTTCACGTCGGCGTCACCGAGAATCCGGCCGATCTGACCGACCGCGCCCGGCCGGTCCTCGTAGGTGAGGAACGCGAGGTGCGCGGCGAGCTCGATCTCGACGTCGAACCCGTCGATCTCGACCAGCCGCTCCGACTGCCGGACGCCGACCAGCGTGCCCGACACCGACACCTGTACGCCGTCGGCGAGCGTGCCGCGCAGGGTGATCAGGTTCCGGTGCTCGGGGCTGTCGTGGTCGGTGACGAGGCGTACTTCGAGGCCCCGCTCGGCCGCCAGCAGCGGCGCGTTCACGTACGAGACGTTGTCCTCGACCACGTCCGCGAAGACACCCTTGAGGGCGGCAAGTTCGAGCACCTTCACGTCGTACTGGGTGATCTCGCCGCGGACCTCGACGTCGAGCTGCTGCGCGACGCCACCGGCGAGCGCGGTGAAGATCCGGCCCAGCTTCTCGGTCAGCCCGATACCCGGGCGGACGTCCTCGGCGATCACGCCACCCTGGACGTTCACCGCGTCCGGTACGAGCTCACCCGACAGCGCCAGCCGGACCGACTTCGCGACCGCGATGCCCGCCTTCTCCTGCGCCTCGTCGGTGGACGCGCCGAGGTGCGGCGTGACGACGACGTTCTCGAACTCGAACAGCGGCGAGTCGGTGCACGGCTCGGACGCGAACACGTCCAGCCCGGCGCCGGCCACCCGGCCCTCCTTGAGCGCGCTGTACAGCGCCTGCTCGTCGACGATGCCGCCGCGGGCCGCGTTCACGATGATGACCTCGGGCTTGACCTTGTGCAGCTGCTCGTCACCGATCAGGCCGATGGTCTCCGGGGTCTTCGGCAGGTGCACCGAGATGAAGTCACTGGCCGCCAGCAGCTCGTCCAGCGAGGCGAGCCGGACACCCATCTGCGCGGCCCGGCCGGCCTGTACGTACGGGTCGTAGGCGATCACGTTCATGCCGAAAGCGGCCAGCCGCTGCGCGACCAGTACGCCGATCTTGCCGAGGCCGACGATGCCGACGGTCTTCTCGAACAGCTCGACACCGGAGTACTTGCTGCGCTTCCACTCGCCCTTCTTGAGCGACTCGTTCGCGGCCGGGACTCGCCGCGCGGAGGCGAGCAGCAGGGCGACGGCGAGCTCGGCGGCGCTGGTGATGTTGGAGGTCGGCGCGTTCACGACCATCACCCCGGCCTGGGTGGCGGCCTTCACGTCCACGTTGTCCAGGCCGACGCCGGCGCGGGCGACGACCTTCAGCTTCTTCGCGGCGGCGAGCGCCTCGGCGTCCACCTTGGTGGCGCTGCGGATCAGGATGGCGTCGACGTCGGCGATGGCCGGGATCAGTTCGGCGCGGTCGGCGCCGTTGGCGTGGCGGATCTCGAAGTCGGGGCCGAGCGCCTCGACGGTGGCCGGGCTGAGCTCTTCGGCGATCAGGACGACGGGCCGGGTTACGTCAGTCATGGAGGAATCTCCTGCAGAAGCGGTAGGGGCTCATGATTTTCAGAGCACCGCGCTGTGCCCGCTGAGTCGATGGTACCCCGTCCGGATTTCGGCGCGCGGGTGGACCCACCATCCGGTCACCGGCTGTTCATCGGCTGTCGCAGGCGACCGGGTCGGTCATCTGCCGGGCCTCGTCGATGACGAGTTTCCCGTCCGCCCGGACCAGCTTGTAGCGCACGTCCAGCCGGTTGCAGGTCCGCCCGCTGGCGCCCGCCGCCGTCGGCGAGAACAGCACGTTGTAGGCCAGTCGCGCGTACGCGCCGTCGCCGTCGGCGCTCACCTCGGTGAGATTGGGGCCGAAGAAGTACGACGTCTGGTGGCTCTGCCGGTCGCGGGCCTCGGTCAGGGTCTTGGCCAGCCGGTCCGAGTACAGCGACTGCAGGCCGGCGAAGTCGTGCTGGTTCTCCAGGGTCAGGTAGTTGCCGAGCAGGCGCTGCGCTTCCGTGGCCAGTCCGGTACGCGCGACCTGGAGCTCCGGCGCGACCGCGCTCTGCGGGCCGCGGGACCGGTCGCACGATCCACCGGCCGCCGCGCTGATCCCGGTCGGCACGGTCGCCGCGTACCCACGCAGGGTGCCGAGCGGGACGATCGTGCTGGTCTGCACGGTGTCGCCGACGACCAGGCCGGCCAGGCGACCGGACTTGTCCACGACCGGCCCGCCGAGTTTGGCGGCGTTCAGCACCGATTCGAGCGCCTTCGGCTCGGCGGCCGATCCGATCGACTGGATCGTCGCCTTGCCTGCGGCGGTGTACCCGATCAGCGCGCGCTCCGCCTTCGGTTCGGGATCGGCCGGCGCGAGCTGCACCGGCGTACCGTCGAACTGCCCGATCGGCTGCAGTACGGCGACGCCGTCGGCGCTCGTACCGAGCAGGTTCGCCCGGTGAATCCGGCCGTCCGGGCTGATCACCACGATCGACAACGGCTGATTGATCGCGGACGTCGCGGTCAGGACGCGGCCGCCGTCGATGAGTACGCCGGAGCCTTCGCCGGTCCCCGCGCAGGTGGTCGCCAGGACGCGTACGACGGCCGGCCGCACGTTCTTCAGTACCTGACTGGTGTCGATCCGCAACGTCTGCGCCCGGACGTACCAGCCCGCGCCCGCGCCGCCCGCGACGACAACCAGAAGGACGACCAGGCCGGCCAGGAACCGCCCGAAGATCCACGGCCCGCGCGGCGGCGGCGCACCGGACGAGCGGGCCGGCGCCTCCAGCTGAGTCAGCGCCCCAGCCCCCGCGGGGACACGCCGCGGCGGCCGCGGCAGTCCCCCACCACCGTCCTCCACCACCGCTCACCCCCAGCTCACCAGTCCAGACCGCAACACATTGTGTCAAACCCTGGTGACAAAACCGGACCCCGGACAAGCAGAGCCTGTCCGGGGTCCGGTTGGGAGTGCGGGGTCAGCGCGCGGCGCTGCCCTCGACGTAGTCCTCGTCGTGGGACTTCACCCAGGCCATCAGGCCGCGGAGGTCCTTGCCGACCGCCTCGATCGGGTGTACCTCGCTCTGCTTGCGGAACTCGGCGAACTCCGGCGCGCCGGCGTCCTGGTCGGCGATGAAGCGGGCCGCGAAGGTGCCGTCGGTGATGTCACCGAGGACCTCCTTCATCCGCGCCTTCACCGACGCGTCGATGATCCGCGGGCCGGACACGTAGTCGCCGTACTCGGCCGTGTCGGAGACCGACCAGCGCTGCTTGGCGATGCCGCCTTCGTAGATCAGGTCGACGATCAGCTTCAGCTCGTGCAGGCACTCGAAGTACGCGACCTCGGGCTGGTACCCGGCCTCGGTCAGCGTCTCGAACCCGGCCTGGATCAGCGCCGACACGCCACCACAGAGAACCGCCTGCTCACCGAACAGGTCGGTCTCGGTCTCCTCGGTGAAGGTGGTCTTGATACCGCCGGCGCGGAGGCCGCCGATCCCCTTCGCGTACGCGAGCGCGAGGTCCCACGCCTTGCCGGTCGCGTCCTGCTCGACGGCCACCAGCACCGGTACGCCGCGGCCCTCGGAGTACTCGCGCCGGACCAGGTGTCCCGGGCCCTTCGGCGCGACCATGAAGACGTCCACGCCGGCCGGCGGCTTGATGTAGCCGAACCGGATGTTGAAGCCGTGCCCGAAGACCAGCGCGTCGCCGTCGACCAGGTTCGGCTCGATGGCCTCCTTGTACAGCTTGCGCTGCGCCGGGTCCGGAGCGAGGACGACGATCACGTCGGCCTCCTCGCAGGCCTCGGCCGGGGTGACGACCCGCAGGCCCTGGGCCTCGGCCTTGGCCCGGCTCTTCGAGCCCTCGGGCAGCCCGACCCGGACGTCGACGCCGGAGTCGCGCAGCGACAGCGCGTGCGCGTGGCCCTGCGAGCCGTAGCCGAGAACGGCCACGTGGCGGCCCTGGATCACCGACAGGTCGGCGTTGTCGTCGTAGAACATTTCAGCAGCCACTTCGGGCACTTCTCCTTAGTGTTGATTCGGTACGGCGGCAGCGGTCCGGCCCGGCGGCGGCGCCGGAACCGGATGATGCGGTTGCGGATGCGGGCGCTCGGCCGGCGGCCGGGCCTGGACGTTCGGCGGACCGGACGCGACGTGCGGCGGCGGCACCGGGACCGGCCGCAGGTTCCGGTCGGAGATCGAGCGGCTGCCCCGCCCGATCGCCACCATCCCGGACTGCACCAGCTCGCGGACACCGAAGGGTTCCAGCACCCGGAGCATCGCCTCGAGCTTCTCCGGATTGCCGGTCGCCTCGATCGTGATCGCGTCCGGGGCCACGTCGACCACCTTGGCACGGAACAGCTGGACGGTCTCCAGCACCTGCCCGCGGGTCAGGGTGTCCGCCTTCACCTTCACCAGCAACAGCTCCCGCTGTACGGTCTGGGTCGGTTCGAGCTCGACGATCTTGATCACGTTCACCAGCTTGTTCAGCTGCTTGGTGATCTGCTCCAGCGGCTGCTCGTCAACGGTGACCGCGATCGTCATCCGGGACACCTCGGGGTGCTCGGTCGGACCGACCGCGAGCGAGTCGATGTTGAACCCGCGCCGCGAGATCAGCGCCGCCACCCGGGCGAGTACACCGTGCTTGTTCTCGACCAGAATGCTGAGCGTGTGTTTGCTCATCAGAGTTCCTCGCCTTCCCACGCGGGTGCCATGTCGCGGGCGATCTGGATCTCGTCGTTGCTGACGCCGGCCGCGACCATCGGCCACACCATCGCGTCCCGGTGCACGACGAAGTCGACCACGACCGGCGCGTCGGTGACCGCCATCGCCTTCTCGATCGTCGCGTCCAGCGAGTCCTTGTCCGAGCAGCGCAGCCCGACGCCGCCCATCGCCTCGGCCAGCTTGGCGAAGTCCGGAATCCGGGTCGAGTGCAGGTCGGTGTTCGAGTACCGCTTGTCGTAGAACAGCGTCTGCCACTGCCGGACCATGCCCAGCGACTGGTTGTTGATCACGGCAACCTTGATCGGGATGCCCTCCAGCGCGCAGGTGACGAGCTCCTGGTTCGTCATCTGGAAGCAGCCGTCGCCGTCGATCGCCCAGACCGTCTTGTCCGGGCGGGCGACCTTCGCGCCCATCGCGGCCGGCACCGAGTACCCCATCGTGCCGAGGCCGCCGGAGTTCAGCCAGTGACCCGGCTTCTCGAACGGCAGGAAGTGCGCGGACCACATCTGGTGCTGGCCGACGCCCGCGGTGTACACGGCGTCCGGGCCGGCGATCTGGCCGATCCGCTGGATCACGTGCTGCGGTGACAGCGTGCCGTCCTCCGGCTCGTCGAAGCCGAGCGGGTACCGGGCGCGGACGCCTTCGAGCTGCTTGCGCCAGGCCTCGTACGACGGGGTGTGGCCGGCGTTCGCGATCTCGGTCCGGAGCGCGGCGATCAGGTCGGTGATGACCTCCTTGCAGTCACCCACGATCGGCACGTCGGCGGCCCGGTTCTTGCCGATCTCCGCCGGGTCGATGTCGGCGTGGATGACCTTCGCCTCGGGCGCGAACGAGTCGAGCTTGCCGGTCACCCGGTCGTCGAACCGCGCGCCCAGCGTGATCAGCAGATCGGAACGCTGCAGCGCGCCGACCGCGGACACCGAGCCGTGCATGCCGGGCATCCCGAAGTGCAGCTCGTGCGTGTCCGGCAGCGCGCCGCGGGCCATCAAGGTGGTGACGACGGGGATGCCGAGCAGCTCCGCGAGTTCCTTCAGCTCGGCGCTGGCCCGCGCCCGGATCACGCCACCGCCGATGTACAGCACCGGCTTCTCGGCCGCGGCGATCAGCCGGGCCGCCTCGCGCACCTGCTTCGGGTGTGGGCGGGTCACCGGCCGGTACCCCGGCAGCGACAGCTCGGTCGGCCACTGGAAGTCGACGCCCGTGGTCTGCATCGCGTCCTTGGTCACGTCCACCAGCACCGGGCCGGGCCGGCCGGTGGAGGCGATGTGGAACGCCTCGGCGATCGTGGTGGCGATCTCGTTCGGGTCGGTGACCAGGAAGTTGTGCTTGGTGATCGGCATCGTGATGCCGCGGATGTCCGCCTCCTGGAAGGCGTCGGTACCGATCGCGGCACCGGCCACCTGTCCGGTGATCGCGACCATCGGCACCGAGTCCATGTACGCGTCCGCGATCGGCGTCACCAGGTTCGTCGCGCCCGGGCCCGAGGTCGCCATGCAGACGCCGACCTTGCCGGACGCGGCGGCGTACCCCTGGGCGGCGTGACCGGCGCCCTGCTCGTGACGTACCAGGATGTGGCGGATCTGGGTCGAGTCGAGCATCGGGTCGTACGCCGGGAGGATCGCGCCACCCGGGATGCCGAAGACGGTGTCGACTCCGGCATGTTCCAGTGCGCGGATCAGAGCCTGTGCCCCGGTCAGCTGCTCACTCATGAGTGCCTTCCCTCAGTCCTGTCACGATGTGGCCTTATGGCTTTTTCGCGACCGATCCATCCTCGCCTGTGGCCGTTCCCGCCGCGCTACTGGGTCTCAGATAGTCGCATTGGCAACAAAAAACCCCTTCCGCCGGGTTGGCTGAAGGGGCGCGCTCGACTCAGTGGTCGCGTCAGTCGGCGCGCCGCACAAGTACGAGAAGAATCGATCGCATGTAGGCATTATTCGCCGACGGACGGCGATCTGGTCAAGTTCAGCGGCTCAGCGTCTCGTACTTTGAGACCACTGTCTTACGGGTGAGGGCTCGGCGAATTAATACCACTGTGATGGTGGTTCGTCGTTTGTTAGTCACATACTGGTTTGGAGAGATCGCTTGAAAATTTTATACCGCCCCCTCTCCGGATCGGAGTGACCCATGCGACTGCTCAAGTTCTCCCGCCCCCGTCCGTCCCTGTTGTCACTACGGCTGCTGCTCGCCGCCGTACTGATCGCCCTGCTCGGTTCCATGACGCTGACCGCCAGCGCCGCGGACACCCGGACCACGATCGTCAACGCCGCCAACGGCGAGGTCGGTCAGCAGGAAACGCCGCCCGGCAGCAACTGCAACCCGTACGGCCCGTGCGAGCCCTGGTGCGCGCACTTCGCCACCTGGACCTGGCGCCAGGCCGGCATCAACATCCCGAACTACGGCTTCACCGGCGACATCTACACCTGGGGCCAGGCCCGCGGCCGCGCCCACTCCACCAACACCGGCATGCAGCCCGGCGACATCGTCCTGTACGGCACCGGTCCGCAGAACACCGACACCAGCGTCCACACCGGCGTAGTCGTCGCCGTCGCGTCCAACGGCAACATCACCACGGTCGAAGGCAACGCGAACAACCAGGTCTCGAAGTACGGCCCGTTCGACCCCAAGCGAGCCAAGAACGCCGGCCGCCCCGGCAACATCTACGGCTGGGTCTCCGCCCTCTGACCCATCCATCCACCGAGCCGATGTGGGCACTCGCCCCGCCCACATCGGCTCACCCATGCCCGCTCATTCCCCGGCATAGGGTTCAGGCGTGAGCACGGACCCGTACGGTGATGAGCGGCTGGTTGAGCTGTATGACTTGGACAACCCTGATGGGGAGGACCATGCGTACTACCGGGCGCTCGCGGTTGGTACGCGGAAGGTTCTCGACTTCGGGTGTGGCACTGGACTGCTGACGCGTTCGCTGGTGGCGCCCGGGCGGGTGGTGGTCGGGGTTGATCCGAGCCCGACGATGCTCGGGTACGCGCGTCGCCAGCCGGGCGCGGATGCGGTCCGCTGGATCGACGGTGACTATCGCGCGATCGAGCCGTCCGGGGATGCGGATCTGGTCGTCAGTAGCGGGAACACGATGATGCATGTGAGTGACGCGGACCATGTACCGGCGCTGAGCGCGCTTGCGGGGGCGCTGCGGTCCGGCGGGACGATCGCCTTCGAGACGCGGAACCCGGCTGCGCGGGCGTGGGAACAGTGGACCCGAGAGGCAACGTACGGCGAACGCGACACGTCGGTCGGGCGACTCCGCGAATGGATCGACCTGATCGAGGCCGCCGACGGCCGGGTGGTCTTCGACGCCCATAACGTCTTCCCTGATGGCACCGACGCCGTCTACCGCAACGTCCTGCACTTCCGCTCCCCCGCCGAAATAACCGCCGACCTCCAGCACGCCGGCTTCCGAAACATCACAATCCACGGCGACTGGCACAACCAACCACCGACAGCCAAGTCCCCCCTCCTGGTCATACGCGCCCAGAAGTAACCACCCGATCGGCTGCGGTAGCCCCCAGAAGAATCCCCATCAAGCTGCTTCCTTCGCACCCGTCGACAGTCCCCCGTTCAAAGGTGCTCGCGGGCGAGCCCTCGTACATCATTTCAGGCATTGAGGGGTTGGCGCGGTCAGGGCTTGAGGAGGTAGGCGCCTGAGGCAACCTCTTTGCGGAGGGTTGCGGCGGTTTGGGGGGCGTCTTGTGTGGTGGTGTCGAAGGCGTGCGGCTCGAGTGGGCCGAGGTCGGCGAACTGGCCGTGGAGGCCGGTGAGTGCTTCGGCGTCTGTCAGTTCGACGCCGCCGCGGGCCTGGCCGCGGTGGAGGGTGGTGGCCAGGTCGGGGCGGAGTACGACGTACGACATCGTCCACTGGCCTTCGGCGGCCGCGCGGCGGTAGGGGGCGAGGAACCACGGGCCGATGACACCGTCGACGACCACGTCGTACCCGCCGCGTGCGTACACCGCGACGGCCGCGACGATCGCATCGACGACGATCTCGTTCTGACGCTCGGCGCCCGGGAGGTACGGCTCCACGAAACCGGTGCGGATCGCGCGGAAGAACTCGTCCGTGGTCACGTGTACCGTCGGCCGCGCTGCCCCGGTCGCCAGCAGCCGGCCCACGGTCGTCTTTCCGGAACCGGACGGACCAGTCAGCAGCAGCACGTCACTCATGTGACCAGACGCTAGCCGGGCCGGCTCCGGATCACACCCCTATTTGTTGCCGGTGAGAACCTTCTCCCGCGGCGCCGGAGGCGTACCGCCTTCGAGCTGGATGTTCGGGATGACGCGGTCGAGCCAGCGCGGCAGCCACCAGGCGTGTTCGCCGAGCAGTGTCATCACCGACGGCACCAGGATCATCCGGACGATGCTGGCGTCGATCAGTACCGCGACCGCCATCCCGACCGCGAGCATCTTCACCGTCGGGTCGTCGTCGAGGACGAAGCTGAGGAAGACGACGATCATGATCGCGGCCGCGGTGGTGATCACCCGAGCCGTCGCGCCGATCCCGATCGCGACGGCGCGGTGACTGTCGCGGGTCGCGATCCAGGCCTCGTGCACGCGCGACAGCAGGAACACCTCGTAGTCCATCGACAGCCCGAACACGATCGCGAACATCAGCATCGGCACGAACGACGGGATCGGCACCTTCTCGTCGATCCCTACCAGCGACGATCCCCAGCCCCACTGGAAGACCGCGACGATCACGCCGTACGCGGCGCCGACCGACAACAGGTTCAGCACCGCCGCCTTCACGCCGATCAGCAGCGACCGGAACGCGACGGTGAGCAGCAGGAACGCGAGCAGCACGACCGCGCCGATCAGCCACGGCATCCGGCTGCCGACCTTCTCGGTGAAGTCCACGTACCCCGCGGTGGTCCCGACCACGTACGTCGGCTCTTTCTGCCCCGCGAGCACGTCGGAGCGGACGCGGTTCACCAGGTCCTCGGTCGCGGCCGCCGACGGCGAGGTCGTCGGGATCACGTTGATGATCGCGGTCGTCCCCGCGCTGTTCGTACTCGGCGGCTGCACCGCCGCCACGCCGGATGTCTTCTGCAACGTGGACGCGAGCCCGTTCAGTACGGACTGCCGATCGCCCTGACTCACCGACTGGAGTTGGACGACGACCGTCAACGGACCGTTCGCGCCCGGACCGAATCCCTGCGCCACCAGGTCGTACGCCTTCCGGCTGGAGTCTTTCGCCGGATCGGTACCCGCGTCCAACTGCCCGAGCGTCATCGACAGCAACGGGATAGCGAGTACGAGAAGCACCAGCGTCGCGGCGATACCGTACGGCCACGGGCGGTCGCTCACTTTGCGGCCCCACCGCGCGAACGCGCTCTGTTCGTGTTTGCTGTCCCGCCGCTCCCGCTCCTGCGCGCGATGCGCCGCGACGGCCGCGTCGTCCGTGAGCTCCGCCTCGAGCTCACGTTCGTGTACGAGGTGGTTGCGATCGTTGCGGTTCAGCACGGTCAGTTTCGCGAGACCGAGCAAGGCCGGGATCAGCGTCAGCGCCGCGAGTACGGTGACCGCGACCACGATCGCCGACGACAACCCGAGCGCGCCGACGAACGGTACGCCGGACACGTACAGCCCGAGGATCGCGATCACCACGGTGCCGCCCGCGACCAGGATCGCCGCGCCGGACGTCGATTCGGCATGCCCGGCGGACTGTTCGACGTCCATCCCGTCGTCCAGTTGCTCCCGGTGCCGCGAGACCAGGAAGAGCCCGTAGTCGATCGCGACGCCGAGACCGAGCAGCGTCGCCACGGTCGGCGCCGATACCGGGAAGTCCTTGACCGCGGCGAGCAGGCCGAGGATCGCCAGCCCACCGCCGACACTGAAGACCGCCGCCACCAGCGGCAGACCGGACGCGACCACGGACCGGAACATCAGAAACAGCAGCAGCAACGCGAGCGCGAGCCCGATCGCCTCCGACGGGCCGTCGTTCGCCTGCTTGCCGATCTGTCCCGCGCCGCCGCCGTACTCGACCTGCAGCCCGGCTGCCCGGGCCGGCTGGACCGCCGCGTCCAGCTTGCCGACGTACGACTTGTCGAGCGACGCCGGCACCACCGAGAACGAGACCGGCGCGTTGACGATCGTGCCGTCCTTCGAGATGTACGCGCTCTGTGACGTGGTCAGCGGGTCGACGGCCGTGACCACGTCAGGCAGCTTCCCGACGGCGTCCATCGTCGACTTGACCACGTCCGCGTGCTCGGCGACGGTGCCGGACTGGGCGTGGAAGACGATCGAGCCCGAGTACCCGCCGGCGCTCGCGAAGTCCTTGTTCAGGATGTTCACACCGGCGGACGATTCACTGCCCGGGACCGTGTAGTTGTTCACGAACGTGCCGCCGAACGCGGACCGCAGCACGAACAACCCGACCACGATCACCAGCCAGCCGGCGATCACATACCAGTGCCGCCGCGCCGCCGCCCGCCCGAGCCGTTCCAGAAACGCGTGCATAGGGTGCCCCTCCCCCGGGCACCCCCCAGGCGACGGCGCCCAGCCGCCGGCCCCCTTCCCCACGACGGTAAGACCGCCACCCCCAGCCGACAACCCCTCAGTCCGGCCGCCGCTCTGTGTTGTCAGCCGCCGGCCACGCTCGGGAGGATGAGGAGCTCGTCGCCTTCCGACAGCGGGGTCTGTAGGCCGGACAGGTCGCGGATGTTGTCGTTGCCGAGGTAGATGTTCACATGCCGCCGGACCGCACCCTGCTCATCGGTCAGCCGCCGCCGCAAGGCCGGATGCTGCAACTCCAACGCCGCGAACACCCCGGCAACAGTCACCCCACTCGCACCGTCACCGCGACCATCACCCGGGACCTCGACCTCAACCTGCTCCACGCCGCCCGCGAACGGCCGCAGCACGGTAGGCAGCCGCACCACCACCCGCGGCGCCGCCCGCTCCACACCCATCACGCCACTCCCATCAGCCACCCACCATCACCAGACCACCACCGCCACACCACCCGCACCACCGCCACCGCCGCCGTCACACCGCCGCCGTCATCACGCGACCGCCATCCAACGACCGTCATCACACGACCGCGGAGCGGACGGTGAGGATGTCGGGTAGGTGTCGCGCGACCTCGGTCCACGTGTCGCCGGCGTTCGCGCTCGCGTACACGCAGCCGTCCCGCGTCCCCACGTACACCCCCGCCGGATCAGCAGTGTCCGTAGTCATCGCATCCCGCAACACCGGCACGTACGAAACGTCGGGCAGCCCGGACGTCAACGGCTCCCAGGTCGAACCGGCGTCCCGCGACCGGTACACCCGGCACTGGGCGCCGGCCGGGATCCGATTCCCGTCCGCGATCAGCGGGAACACGTACACGGTCTCGGGCTCGTGCGGATGTACGACGATCGGGAACCCGAAGTCCGACGGCAGCCCGTCCGCGATCGACTTCCAGATCGCCCCGCCGTCGTCCGACCGGTACACGCCGTGGTGGTTCTGCGCGAACATCCGTTCGGGTACGTCCGGATGCCCCGCCAGCTTGTGCACGCACTGGCCGAACTCCGGGTCCGGGTCGGGCATGAAGTACGCCTTGATGCCATGGTTCGCCGGTGACCAGGTCGCACCGCCGTCGCTGGTCTGGTAGACGCCACCGGTCGACATCGCCACGCTGATCCGGTGCGGATCGGTCGCATGCGGTAGCACGGTGTGTACGGCCTGCCCACCGAAACCGGCGTCCCATTCGGTCCGGTGCGGGTGGTCCCACAGCCCGCGGACCAGCTCGAACGTCACTCCCCCGTCGGTGGATTTCCACAACGCGGACGGCTGCGACCCGGCGTACACGACGCCTGGCTGGTCGGCCGGCGCGGGCTGGATCTGCCAGACTCGCTCGAGGGACGCGCCGGCGTCGGCCGGGAAGCCGATCGAGCCCTCCGGCGGCTCGGCCCAGGTCGCGCCGAGGTCGTCGGAGTGGAAGACCGCCGGCCCCCAGTGCTCACTCGTGCCGCCGACGAACAGCCGTGGTCGCTCGCCGCGGGTGTCGACGCCGACCGCGTACACACCCTGCATCTCGAACTCCGGCACCGGCCCGTCCAGCCGCCAGTCCCGGCGGCCGGCATCGCTCCGGCCGATCCACAGGCCCTTCTTGGTCCCGATCAGCAACACTGCCTCGGACATCTTTGTCCTCCTACCTTGGCGGCCCGGCGACTACATTGATCAACGGTTCCCCCGACGCGTACCGCGCCAGCTGCGCTCGCACCAGCCGTGCCACCCGCGGCGCGAACGCCGTCGAGGCACCACCGCGATGCGGATTGATCAGTACGTTCGGAGCAGACCACAGCGGATGTCCGGTCGGCAACGGCTCGGGATCGGTCACGTCCAGCGCGGCGCTGATCCGTCCGGTACCCAGCTCGGCCAGCAACGCCTGCGTGTCCACGACGACACCGCGCGCGACGTTCACCAGCAGCGCGCCGTCCTTCAGCTGGGCCAGGAACTTCGCGTCGACCATCCGCGTCGTCTCCGGTGTCGCCGGGGTCAGCAGCACCACCACGTCCGCCCGCGGCAGCAGCTCCGGCAGCTCGGTGAAGGGGTGTACGCCGTCCCGCGCCCGCCGCGCGACCCGGATCACCTCGCACTCGAACCCGGTCAGCCGGCGCTCGAGCGCTTCGCCGATCGCGCCGTACCCGAGGATCAGCACCGTCCGGTCCGCCAGCGAGTCGTCGACCTGGTCGTACGACCCCGGCCAGACCTGTCGCTCCTGGTCGCGGACGGCCCGCGGGAGCCGCCGGTACGAGGCGAGGATCAGCCCGACCGCCAGCTCAGCGGTGGACGCGTCGTGGACGCCCCGCGCGTTGCACAGCGTCACATCCTCGGCGACCCGGGACTGAACGTTCTCGTACCCGGCCGTCTGCAGCTGGACGACCTTCAGCGCGGGCATCTCCCGGACGATGTCGAACACGTCACCGCCACCCATGTAGCTGGGCACGTAGAACTCCACTTCGGCGAGCGACTTCGGCCGCTCGGCGCCCGAGTACACGTCCACGTCGAAACCCGCGGGGACGCCGCCGAGGAACCCGTCCGGGTCCGCCCAGGGGAGCCATGCCTTCACCACATCAGCCATGAAACGAACCTACTCGGCCGCTCCGACAGTTTGAACTCCCGTGCCAGACCGTGAGCACCGTCGTACTCTGGATCGGTGCCTTCGACATCGGATGTTGCGGCCACGCTCGCCCACGATCAGGCCGTCGGCCGGCTGCGGGAGTCGTATCAGCGCATCCCGCCAGGTGCCCCCGTACGGCTCGCGAAGCGCAGCTCGAACCTGTTCCGTCCACGCGCGGCCGTCGACACCCCGGGCCTGGACGTGTCGGGGCTGACCGGCGTGATCGCCGTCGACCCGGTCGCGCGGACCGCCGACGTGCAGGGCATGTGCACGTACGAGGACCTGGTCGCCGCCACCCTGCCGTACGGGCTGACCCCGATGGTCGTGCCGCAACTGAAGACGATCACGCTCGGCGGCGCGGTGACCGGTCTCGGCATCGAATCGTCCTCGTTCCGCGCCGGACTGCCGCACGAGTCGGTTCTGGAGCTCGACATCCTCACCGGCGCCGGTGAGCTGGTCACGGCGCGGCCGACCGGCGAGTACGCCGATCTGTTCCGGATGTTCCCCAACTCGTACGGCACCCTCGGGTACGCGACCCGGCTGCGGATCGAGCTGGACAAGATCTCGCCGTACGTGGCGTTGCGGCACGTACGCCTCGGACTGGACGAGCTGGCGCCCGCCATCGACACGATCGTTGCCGACGGCACGTACGACGGTGAGCCGGTGCACTTCGTCGACGGCGTCGCGTTCAGCCCTTCGGAGGCGTACCTGACGCTCGGCCGGAACAGTGACGCCGCCGTGCGGACCAGCAAGTACACGGGTCAGCAGATCTACTACCGGTCGATCCAGCAACGGCCGCGGGACTTCCTCACCGCGCACGACTATCTCTGGCGCTGGGACACCGACTGGTTCTGGTGCTCGGCCGCGTTCGGCGCGCAGCAGCCGCTGGTCCGCAGGCTGTGGCCGAGCCGGTGGCGGCGCAGCGATGTCTTCCACAAGATCGTCGGCTTCGAGAACCGGCACCAGTACGCGGCCCGGCTGAACCGCCGCCGTGGCCGGCCGGATCGTGAACGCGTCGTCCAGGATGTGGAAATCCCGGTCGGCCGGCTGGCGGACTTCCTGCGCTGGTTCGACACCGACGTCGGGATGCGCCCGGTCTGGCTCTGCCCGCTGCGGCTGCGCGGCGCCGAGTCGTGGCCGCTGTACCCGCTGGCGCCCGGCGAAACCTACGTGAACGTCGGCTTCTGGGGCACCGTACCGATCGCCCCCGGAGCGGCGGACGGAGACGTGAACCGACGGATCGAGGCGGCGGTAGCGGAGTTCGGCGGCCACAAGTCGCTCTACTCCGACGCGTACTACGACCGCGGAACCTTCGACCGCCTCTACAACGTCCCGGCTCTGACCGCGGTAAAACAACGCTACGACCCAAACACCCGGCTGACCGGGCTCTACGAAAAGGCGGTAACGCGCCGATGACGACGCTGGCGACTCAGGTATCAATTGCCGAAGCTCTGACGACCGTGCTTCCGGACGGTCTGCCGTTTCGATTCACGGCGTACGACGGCAGTGCGGCCGGACCGGAAGATTCGGCGATCCATATGCATCTGGCCTCCGAGCGCGGCCTGTCGTACGTCCTGACCGCGCCGGGCGATCTCGGCATGGTGCGCGCGTACGTGATGGGTGATCTGGAGATCACCGGCGTCCACCCCGGCAACCCGTACGAGCTGATGCGGCTGATCCTGGACCAGTTCCATTTCCACCGGCCGCGCGCGGCCGAGGCGCTGCGGATCATCCGCGGCCTCGGCTGGAACCACCTGAAGCCGCCGCCACCGCCGCCGCAGGAGCACCTGCCGAAATGGCGGCGTACGTTCGAAGGACTGCGGCACTCGAAGGCCCGGGACAAATCCGCGATCCACCACCACTACGACGTGTCGAACACGTTCTACGAGTGGGTGCTCGGGCCGTCGATGACGTACACCTGCGCGGTCTATCCGCACGCCGGCGCGTCGCTGGAGGAGGCGCAGTTCGAGAAGTACGACCTGGTCGCGCGGAAGCTCGACCTGAAACCGGGGATGCGGCTGCTCGACGTCGGCTGCGGCTGGGGTGGCATGGTCCGGCATGCGGCTCGCGAGTACGGCGTGACCGCGCTCGGCGTGACACTGTCCGCGGCGCAGGCCGAATGGGCCACGGCGGCGATCAAACGCGAAGGCCTCCAAGATCTCGCCGAAGTGCGCTACCTGGACTACCGCGACGTACCCGAACGCGATTTCGACGCGATCAGCTCGATCGGCCTGACCGAACACATCGGCGTACGCAACTACCCGGCGTACTTCGGCTTCCTGCACGACCGGCTGAAACCCGGTGGCCGACTGCTCAACCACTGCATCACCCGCCCGGACAACCGGTTCCGCAACACCGGCGCCTTCATCGACCGCTACATCTTCCCCGACGGCGAACTGATCGGCTCCGGGCGCATCATCACCGAAGCCCAGGACGCCGGCTTCGAGGTCCGCCACGAGGAGAACCTGCGCGAACACTACGCCCTCACCCTGGCCGCCTGGAACGAGAACCTGGTCGCCCACTGGGACGAAGCGGTCGCCGAAGTGGGCCACCCGACCGCCAAGATCTGGGGCCTCTACCTCTCCGCCAGCCGAGCCGGCTTCGAACACAACACCATCCAGCTACACCAGGTCCTGGCCACCAAACCCGACGCCCGCGGCGACTCCCACTTCCCCCTCCGCCCGACCTGGGGCAGCTGAATGGCCAAGGGACGTGCGGCGGTCGTGGTGACGGCGTTGGCGTTGGTGAGTGGCTGCTCGGAAGCGACCCCTCGTGGTTCAGAGCCTTCGCCGGGCGTGTCGACTGTCGCTACGCCGGCTCGGGACGTGACGTTGGCGGTGGCAGGGACGGTGGTTTCGGGGCTGCAGGTGCCTTGGGGGCTTGGGTTCTTGCCGGACAAGAGCGCGCTGGTGACTGAGCGGGACTCGGCGCGGGTGCTGCGGGTCGTCGGCGGGCGAGCCAGTGAGGTGGGGAAGGTCGACGGGGTGAAGACCTCGTCGGAAGGTGGCTTGCTGGGGCTGGCGGTGGATCCGGGGTACCCGAAGCGGCCGTACGTGTATGTGTACTACTCGGGATCGGATGCCAACCGGATCGCGCGGATCACGTACCAGGACGGGAAACTGTCGGATCAGCAGGTGATACTGGACGGGATTCCAGCGGCGGCGATTCACAACGGTGGGCGACTGCGGTTCGGGCCGGACGGATATCTGTACGCGGGTACGGGTGACGGCGCCGAGCGGCCGAACTCGCAGGATGACGGGTCGCTCGGTGGGAAGATCCTGCGCATCACCACCGACGGGAAGGCCGCGCCGGGGAACCCGGACGGGCGGGTGTGGATCACCAAGGGCCACCGGAACGTGCAAGGGCTGGCGTTCGACGGGAGTCAGTTGTACGCGGCGGAGTTCGGCCAGAGCACCTGGGACGAACTGAACGCGATCACTCCGGGCGCGAACTACGGCTGGCCGGCCGCCGAAGGGATCAGCCACCTGGACGGGATGACCGACCCGATCGCGCAGTGGAAGACCGCCGACGCGTCGCCGTCCGGGATCGCGATCAGCAAGGGGTACGTCGTGATGGCGGCGTTGCGCGGTCAGCGGCTGTGGGTGATACCCGTTGCCAATGGCAAGCGAATTGGTGAGCCGCGGTCGTTTTTCGCGAACCAGTACGGGCGGTTGCGGACGGTCGAACCCGCACCGGACGGCTCGTTGTGGGTGACCACGTCGAACACCGACGGGCGCGGTCAGCCGCGGACCGGCGACGACCGGATTCTGCGCGTGACACTCAGCACCTCCTGACAGTCAACCGTTTCGGGACTTCGGTCGTCTGGTACATGTGGAAGGAACCCCACGACCCAAGGAGGAGATCGGTATGCCGACCGGCCAGGCGTCTGGCGTCCCCAGCAGCGTGATCGCAGCAGTGAACAGCTACCCCGATGCTGAGCGAACAGTTGAGTATTTGAGGAGCTACGGGATGGACGCGACGAGCCTGGACATCGTCGGCGCCGGACTCCGGCAGGCCAGCAGACGCAGGGTTGTTCCGGTGGTGCGGCTCACGGCCGTCGGTGCACTGCAAGGCGCGCTGATCGGCGTACTCGCGGCGGTCTTTGTCACGCTGGTCGCCGCGACCACCTTGACCAGCTTCGCGGTCCTGCTGTGGGGGTTCGTGTACGGGGCCATCGTCGGCACGCTCTGGAGCCTGTTCCGCGGCCTGAACCGCAACCGCCCGGAACTGTTCAGCACCGAAACCGTCCCCACGTACTACGAGGTCCGCTGCCCCGCCGACGAACTCTCAGTAGCCCAAACCCTCCTCGCGGACGCCGCCGACGTGGACGACGGCCGGGTAGAACGCACGGTCATAGCCGACGCCCCACACCCCGATCCCGAGGCTGACCACCGCAAAGCCGCCTGAACAGAAGATGCCGGCCCTCAGACGAGGGCCGGCATCTCAACAGATCAAACGTCAGATCCCGAGTTTTTCGTTCAGGAGTTGGCGGACCTTGGCGGCGTCGGCCTGGCCGCGCATGTCTTTCATCACCGCGCCGATCAGCGCGCCGGCCGCGGCCGGCTTGCCGGAATTGACCTTCTCGACGACGTCCGGGTTCGCCGCGATCGCGCGCTCGATCGCCGCGATCAGCGCCGAGTCGTCCGACACCAGCGCCAGCCCGCGCTTCTCGATGATCTCCGCCGGCGTACCCTCACCGGCGAGCAGACCCTCGAACACCTGCCGCGCGAGCTTGTCGTTCAGCGTGCCTTCGTCGACCAGCTTCTGTACCTCGGCGACCTCGGCCGCGCCGACCCCGAGCGCGTCCAGCTCCTGACCGGACTCGTTCGCCGCGCGGGCCAGCTCACCCAGCCACCACTTCTTCGCGGCGGCCGCCGTCACCCCGAGCTCGACGGTCGCGACGATCGGCTCGAGCGCGTTGCCGTTCACCACGTCACGCATCTCGAGGTCGGTGAAACCCCACTCCTGCTGCAGTCGCGCTCGTCGCAGCGACGGCGCCTCGGGCAGGGTCGCGCGCACTTCCTCGACCCACTCCCGCGACGGCGCCACCGGCACCAGGTCGGGCTCCGGGAAGTACCGGTAGTCGTCGGCGTCGGACTTCTCCCGGCCGGACGTGGTGATGCCGGTATCCTCGTGCCAGTGCCGGGTCTCCTGCAGAACCTTGCCGCCGGACGACAGCACCGCCGCCTGCCGGGTGATCTCGTACGTCACCGCGCGCTCGACCGAGCGGAACGAGTTCACGTTCTTCGTCTCGGTCCGGGTACCAAGAGTCGTCGAACCACTCGGCTTCAGCGAAACGTTCGCGTCGCAGCGCAGCGACCCCTGGTCCATCCGGACGTCGGAGACGCCGAGCGAGAACAGCAGGTCGCGGAGCATGCTCACGTACGCCCGGGCGACCGCCGCGGCCTTCTCCCCCGGGACCTCGATCGTCTTGGTGACGATCTCGATCAGCGGGATCCCGGCCCGGTTGTAGTCGACCAGCGAGTGCGAGGCGCCGTGGATCCGGCCGGTCGCGCCACCGATGTGGGTGGACTTGCCGGTGTCCTCCTCCATGTGCGCGCGCTCGATCTCGATCCGGTACGTCTCACCGTCGACGACGACCTCGGTCCAGCCGTTGTACGCGATCGGCTCGTCGTACTGCGAGGTCTGGAAGTTCTTCGGCATGTCCGGGTAGAAGTAGTTCTTCCGGGCGAACCGGCACCACTCGGCGATCTCGCAGTTCAGCGCGAGGCCGATCTTGATCGCGGACTCGACCGCGCGCGCGTTCACCACCGGCAGCGCGCCGGGCAGACCGAGGCAGACCGGGCAGGTCTGGGTGTTCGGCGGCGCGCCGAACTCGGTCGGGCAGCCGCAGAACATCTTCGACCTGGTGTTCAGCTCGACGTGCACCTCGAGCCCCAGCACCGGGTCGTAGGTGGCCAGCGCGTCATCGATTTCGAGTACAGCAGCAGTCATCGGGTCACCCCCAGCTCCGGAGCCTTGGTCATCAGCACGCCGCCCCACTGGTCGGCCAGCGCCGACTCGAGCGCGGCACCGACCTGGTAGCACAGGTCGTCGCGCAGCACCGGCGCCATCACGTGGAAGCCGACCGGCAGACCGTCCTCGTCGGCGAGGCCGCACGGGAACGACGCGGCCGCGTTACCGGCCAGGTTGGACGGGATCGTGCACAGGTCGTTCTTGTACATGGCGATCGGGTCGTTGATCCGGTCACCGATCGGGAACGCGGTCGTCGGCGTGGCCGGCGACACGAGCACGTCGACCTGCTCGTACGCGTTCGCGAAATCGCGGGCGATCAGCGTACGGACCTTCTGGGCCTGACCGTAGTACGCGTCGTAGTACCCGCTGGAGAGGGCGTGCGTACCGAGGATGATGCGGCGCTTCACCTCGGCGCCGAACCCGGCTTCGCGGCTCAGGCTGGTCACCCGCTCCGCACTGTTCTCGCCGTCGTCGCCGACCCGCAGCCCGTACCGCATCGCGTCGAACTTGGCCAGGTTGGACGACGCCTCGCTCGGCAGGATCAGGTAGTACGCCGGCAGGGCGTACTCGAAGTGGGGGCAGGAGACCTCGACCACTTCGGCGCCGAGCTTGGTGAGCAGCTCGACCGCTTCGTGGAAACGGGCCTCGACACCCGGCTGGTACCCCTCACCGCCGAGCTCCTTGACGACGCCGATCCGCAGCCCGGCGACGTCACCGTTGCGGGCCGCCGCGACCACCGGCGGGACGTCCTGATTGATCGACGTGGAGTCCATCGGGTCGTACCCGGCGATCGCCTCGTGCAGCAGCGCCGCGTCGAGCGTCGTCCGCGCGCACGGGCCCGGCGTGTCCAGCGAGGACGCCAGCGCGATCAGTCCGTACCGCGAGGTGCCGCCGTACGTCGGCTTGACGCCGACGGTGCCGGTGAAGGCCCCCGGCTGACGGATCGAGCCGCCGGTGTCGGTGCCGATCGCGAGCGGTGCCTCGTACGCCGCGATCGCCGCCGACGAACCGCCGCCGGAACCGCCGGGGATGCGGCCCAGGTCCCACGGGTTGTGCGTGGTGCCGTACGCCGAGTTCTCGGTGGAGGAGCCCATCGCGAACTCGTCCATGTTGGTCTTGCCGAGGATGACGATCCCGGCCGCCTTCAGCCGCTTGACGACCGTCGAGTCGTACGGCGGTTTCCAGCCCTCGAGGATCTTCGAGCCGGCCGTGGTCGGCACGCCCTCCTGGGTCAGCACGTCCTTCAGCGCCAGCGGCACCCCGGCCAGCGGCGCCAGCTGCTCGCCGGCCGCCCGCTTCGCGTCGACGGCCTTCGCCTGCGCCAGCGCGCCTTCGGAATCCACGTGCAGGAACGCGTGGACGTCACCGTCGACGGCGGCGATCCGGTCCAGGTGGGCCTGGGTCACCTCGACCGAACTGGCCTGCCCGGACGTCATCAGCTCCGCCAGCTCGGCGGCGGTCTTCCTGGTCAGGTCGGTCATCAGTCCTCCTCCAGGATCCGCGGCACCCGGAAACGCTGCTCCTCCGCGGCCGGCGCGCCGGAGAGCGCCTGCTCGGGGCTGAGGCACGGGACGTTCTCGTCCGCGCGCATCACGTTGGTCAGCGGCAGGGCGTGCGAGGTCGGCGGAATGTCGTCCGCCGCCACCTGGCTGACCTGCCCGACCAGGGAGATGATCTGGTCGAGCTGCGGCGCGAGGTGGTCGAGCTCGGAGTCGGAGAGCTCGATCCGCGCCAGTCGCGCCAGGTGCGCGACCTCTTCGCGGGTAATCGATGGCATGAACTGATCCAATGCGTGCAGTAGCTGGAAGCGCAAACACCAAGAGGTTCTCGGTGTGATGCACGTCAGCTTAGTGGGCCGGATGTGACAGCTGTATTTCCCGTCCCCGAAGCTGTGGACAACTACCCGATGAGATGGGCGGGCGTGTCTGTCCCTACCGCTCTGTAACATGGGCGGCGACAGGGCGTTACGCGCAAGGTGATCGGCTGGGAGATGATCGTTCGGTGTTCCTGCTGCGCTTGATCATCCCGGACCGGCCCGGATCGCTGGGTACGGTCGCCACCGCCCTCGGTGAGGTGAATGCCGACATCCACGCGATCGAAATCGTCGAACACCGGCGAGAGAACGGCACCGCCGTCGACGACATCGTGGTCGACCTGCCACCCGGCGTACTGCCCGACCGGCTCGTCTCCGCCTGCAACGGGGTGGACGACGTCGAGGTCATCTGGTTCTCCCGGTACGGCGCCGGCGGCGGACTGCACATGGACCTGGAAGCCGTCGAGCAGATGACATCGGCTCCCGCGGACGCGATCGACATCCTGGTCGAGCAGTCACCCGCCGTACTGCACGCGGACTGGGCCGCCTTGCTCGACGGGACCGGCAGCGAGGTGAAGGTCGCGCTCGAGACCAGCGCGACACCTGAGTTCGGCGATGTGGCCGGCCGGTGGATACCGATGCAGAAGGCGAGCACGCTGGAAGCGCCCGAGCACAAGGGTCTCTCCGAGTCGGTACTGGTCGCCGCGCCGCTCGATTCCGACCAACGCATCCTGGTCATCGGCCGCCGCGGTGGACCCGAATTCCTCGGCTCCGAGGTGGCCCGGCTTTCGTACCTGGCCTCACTCGCGGTCACCATCCGCGCCACCGCCTGACAGCTCAACCGGTTGCCTGGCTGACCGGTTGCTTGGCTGAAAACAGCGAGCCCCCGTCCGATCGCGTCGATCGAGCGGGGGCCTTGGCTGTTCGTGATCAGGTGAACTGGAAGTAGGCGAACGCCCACAGCGCGGCGATGATCAGCAGCACCACGACGCCGACCAGCACGACGATCAGGATCGCCTGGCTGTTGCTGCCGTTCTGATCCGGGAGGTCGAACTGGGTGGGGCCCCAGGCCCCACCACCGTCGACGCGCTGGACCGCCTCGGGCGGTGGCGTCACCACCGTCCGCTGCTCCCGCTTCTCCCGGGGGAACTTCATCCGGTCCTCCGTCCCTGCGCCCGTACCTGTCACCGTACCGGTCAGACGTAGAACGACTCGTACGTGATCTCGATCTGCTGCGACGAGTAGCTGTCCGAGTTGTTGCCGCGGATCTCGACCCGCCAGCCGGCCACGTAAGAAGCGTACGACTTCCCGTCACCGTGCGCCTGGATGTACGACTTCAGCGCCGCGACGTCACCGCCCTTGAGCGCCCCGAACGCGTCGTTCATCACCGTCGGCATCGCCCGCTTCACGTCACCCGGGCTACCCGACGCGCTCATCTGCAGCACCTTGATGCCCTGGCCGTCGCTGGCGTAGAAGTACACCCGCTGGTAGTTCGAGTCGCCCGTCTCCTTGGTGCAGGAGCTCGTACAGACGTACCCCTTGCCCTTCAGGGCCGCGACCAGCTGCGGCTTCTGGGTGTCGAACTGCTTCGGCGGGATGTCCAGCGAGTCCTCACCGGACTTCGCCCCCGACAGCCGGACCGTGTCGCCGTCGTTCCGGAGCTCGAACTCGCCCCAGGTACTGCCGACCTTCTCCGACTTCTGGCCGGACTTCACCGCGTCCTGGACCTTCTTCACCTGATCCCCGCCGAACGTGTCGTTGCCGACCGCCTGCAGGATCTGGTCGAAGACGACCTGGGCGTTGTTGATGTTGTCGGCGTTCTGCGACTCGAACCGGATCGCGAGAATGGTGCCGTCGGACTGGAACTGGAAGACCGCCTCGGCCTTCGTGCTGTTGTCGTACTTGAAACAGCCGCGGTGCGCGCCCTGACTCGTGTTGAACAGGTCACTACAGCCGAAGCCGTTGCTCTGCAGCTTCTCGGTCGCGGTCTTGGCCTGACCGGTCGCGTTGCCGAGCTCGCCGTTCTGACCGCCGCCACTGCTGGACGGGCCGTCCGTCGGCTGAGCGGTCGTGGTGGTGCTCGGCCCGGAGGTCGGGGTGTCGTCACCGCCGAACGCGCGGATGCCGAGGAAGACCAGGAGTGCGATCACCACGATGCCCGCGACGCCACCGCCGATCACCAGCGGGAGCTTGTCCTTGGGGATGCCGCCGGGGCCCTTGGAGCCGCCCGGACCGCCTGGACCGCCGAGGCCGGCCTGCTGCCAAGGCTGCTGGCTGGGCTGACCCTGCTGCTGATGCCAACCGCTCTGCTGCTGACGCTGACCCCAGCCCTGCTGCTGGTACGCACCACCCTGCGGCGGCTGCCCCCAACCACCCTGCTGCCCACCCTGCTGACCGGGCTGCTGCTGACCAGGCTGGCCATGCTGACCCGGCTGGCCGGACTGACCGGGCTGGTAGCCCTGCTGGCTCGGCTGGTCCTGGGTAGGCGACGGCTGCCCCCAACCGCCCTGCTGCTGCGGCTGCCCATGCGACGGCTGCCCGTGCTGAGGCTGCCCCTGCTGCGGCGGCTGTCCCCACCCACCCTGAGCCGGCGGCTGCTGCCACCCACCCTGCTGCGGCGCCTGCCCACCCTGCTGCGGCTGCCCACCACCGTGAGGCGGCTGCCCGCCCTGAGCCGGCTGCCCGCCGCCCTGGGGTGAGTGCCCGCCCTGCGGTGACTGCCCACCCTGAGGGGGCTGCCCACCCTGAGGGGGCTGCCCACCGGCTTGCGGTGACTGGCTACCGGCTTCAGGCGATTGTCCACCGCCTTGGGGCGGCTGGCCGCCCTGTCCCCCGTGCTGCCCGCCTGGCTGGCCCCCCGGCTGCCCAGGACCCCATGGTCCCTGCGGCGGCGTCGTCATAGCTTGCTCCTTCTGACCCACGTCTCGACGTGCAAAAGTTAACAGTCCGACGGCTCAGGGTTGCCGCCGGATCCGTCCAGCCCCAAGTCGGCCCCGAATTCGTCAGGCGTCACCGGCCGCCGGCGTGGTCGCCACCGCGGCCGCCGCCTCCGGCCCGTCCGCCAGCAGCACCCGGAATCCGGCGGCATCCAGGATCGGTACGCCGAGCTGCACCGCCTTGTCGTACTTCGACCCTGGCGAGTCACCGACCACCACGAACGACGTCTTCTTCGACACCGACCCGGCTACCTTCCCGCCACGCCCGACGATCGCCTCGGTCGCCTCGTCCCGGCTGAATCCCTCGACGGTCCCGGTCACCACCACCGACTGCCCGACCAGGGTCTGCGGCAGCGTCGGCCCGGTACGCTCCTCGCGCATCACCACCCCGGACGCCTGCCACTTGTCCACGATCGCCTGATGCCACGGCACCTGGAACCACTCGATTATCGCCTGCGCGATGGTCGGCCCGACGCCTTCGATCTCGGCCAGCTGCTCCTCGCTTGCCGCCCGGACGTCGTCGATGTTGCCGTACGCCTCGGTCAGCGCGATCGCCGCGGTCGGCCCGACATGCCGGATCGAGAGCGCCACCAGCGCCCGCGACAATGGTTTGGCCTTGGCTTCTTCGAGGTTCGCCACCAGCTTCCGCGCGTTCGCGGACAGAGCACCGGCCTTGGTGGTGAAGAACGCGCTCCCGGCCAGTTGCTCCTCCGTCAGCGCGAACAGGTCGCCCTCGTCGGCGATCAGCCCGTCCCGGATCAGCGCGTCGGCCGCCTTGAACCCGAGCCCTTCGATGTCGAACGCGGACCGCCCGGCCAGGTAGAACAACCGCTCCCGCAGCTGACCCTGGCAGTACTGCGAGTTCGGGCAGCGGATGTCGACATCGGACTCCTTCGCGGGCGCGAGCCGCGTGTCGCACCACGGGCAGCGCGTCGGCATCTCCCAGGCCGGCAGCCCTTCCGGCCGCAGGTCGACCACCGGGCCGAGCACTTCGGGGATGACGTCGCCCGCCTTCCGCAGCACCACGGTGTCGCCCGGGCGGACATCCTTGCGGGCGACTTCCTTGGCGTTGTGGAGCGTCGCGTACTCGACCGTGGACCCGGCCACTCGGACCGGCTCCAGATGCGCGAACGGGGTGACCCGGCCGGTCCGGCCGACGTTCACCTCGATCTCGATCAGCTTGGTGTTCACCTCTTCCGGCGGGTACTTGTACGCGATCGCCCAGCGCGGCGCGCTCGACGTCGAACCGAGCGCCCGCTGCAGATCGACCTCGTCGACCTTCACCACGACGCCGTCGATCTCGTGATCCACCGAATGCCGGTTCTCGCCGTAGTACGCGATGAACTCGTTCACCTCGTCGAGCGTGCCGACCCGGCGGGCGCGGTCGCTGACCGGCAGGCCCCAGGCCTTCAGCTGGTCGTACGCCGCGGAGAGCCGGCCGAGCTGGTGACCCTCGACCTTGCCGAGCCCGTGCACGACGAAGCGCAACGGGCGGCCGGCCGACACGCGTGGATCTTTCTGGCGCAGGGATCCGGCGGCGCTGTTCCGCGGGTTCGAGAAGACGTCCTTGCCGGCCTCGACCAGCTGGGCGTTCAGCTCCTCGAAGTCCTCGACCCGGAAGTACACCTCGCCGCGTACCTCAAGGAATGCCGGGAGATCGGTGCCGGTCAGCTCGTTCGGGATGCTTTTGATCGTGCGGACGTTCGGCGTGACGTCCTCGCCGGTCCGGCCGTCACCACGGGTCGCGCCGCTGACCAGCTTGCCGTTCTCGTACACCAGGTCGAGCGCCAGGCCGTCCACCTTGAGCTCGCAGAGGAAGCCGCTGTCGTGGATCTGCTGGACGGTGACTTCACGCTCCAGGCGCTTCGCCCAGGCCTCCATCTGCTCGGCGGAGAACGCGTTCCCGAGGCTCTCCATCCGCATCGGGTGCTGCACCGGCGTGAACAGGGTGGAGATCGGCGCGCCGACCTTCTGCGTCGGCGAGTCGGGCGTACGAAGCTCCGGGTACTGCTCTTCGAGGCCCTGCAGTTCGTGCATCAGCGCGTCGAAGTCGGCGTCCGAGATGATCGGAGTCGACAGGTAGTACCGCGCGCGGTGGTCCTCGATCTCCTGGCTCAGCGCGGCGTGGCGCTCCCGCACCTCCGGCGGCGCACCCGCGGTTTCCTCCGTACTCATAGGAAGAACTTACCGCCGCCCACCGACATTTCCGACGAACAGAACGCCGCCTACGGCGGCGGGAGTGGCGGGTGCCGCTCGTGCGCGGTTCAGGCTTCGGCGGCGTCGCCGATGACGTCCGCGACGGCGCGGAGGAGGTTCAGGCGGGTTCTGGCATCGCGGGGTGACGGAGCGGCGGCCAGGCCGCAGGCGGGGGTGATTACTACCTGTTTCATCAGCTCAGGGTCCAGCCCGAGCTCCCGCCAACGCTGAATGAGTGGCCGAGCCGCCTGTTCTTTGTCAGGCACCGCACCAGTCGTAGCAACCAGCCCGGCATAGACCGTCGTCCCAGCCTCAACAGCAACAGCTATCTGATCCCACGCCGCGTTGTTGAGCAACGAAACATCCACTGCAACCCCACCGGCACCAGCCTTGGTGAACACCTCGATCGGCGGCCGAGCAGCACAGCAGTGCACGACAGTAGGCGCAGCAGACGTCAACAGACTCAACAGCTCCACCGCACCAGGCCCATCAACGGACCGATGCTTACTCCACCCAGATGCAGTCGGCACCGCACCAGCAAGTACAGCGGGCAGTGCAGGCTCATCCACCTGCAACAGCACCTCAGCACCCGGTACGCGCTTGCGTACCTCAGCCAGATGCTCTTCCACCCCAGCCGCCAACGCCTGCGCCAGGTCACGCCGCGCACCGTGATCAGCCAGCACCTTGTCGCCACGCGGCCGCTCCACCGTCGCAGCCAGCGTCCACGGACCAGCGACCTGTACCTTCAGCGGCCCCTCGTACCCGTCGCAGTACTCCTCCAGTACATCCAGGTCTTCCTTGAGCAACGCCCGAGCCCGCCGCTGGTCCAGACTCGCCCGTGCATCACCACCACCGGTCAGCCGCCACCCAACCGGCTGCAGGTCAGCCGCCAGCTCAGTGAGCACAGCAACGCTCCGACTCAGCATGTCCCCGTACGGGCGCGCCGGCAGCTCCGGGAGGAAGGGGATGTCCACCAACTCGAGTACGGCGCGCATCCACTCCCGGATGTCATCGCCAGGAACGGACCCAAGACCAGTGGTCGTCATACGGCAGCAGTAACGCGCTGAACCGAGTCAATCGTGGCGGAGCCCACCACACGCGTGCCGTCGTACAGCACGACCGCCTGCCCGGGCGCGACCGCCGACGTCGGCTCCGTAAACTCCACCTGCACCAGATCGCCATCCAGCCAAGCAGCCACCGACACTTCATCACCGTGCGCACGCAGCTGCGCCTTGGCGTCCAGCCGGCCTGTCGGCGCCGGACCGCACCAGCGCGGCTTCGACGCGGTCAACCGCTCCACTGCAAGCTCAGCACGCGAACCGACCGTCACCGTACGATCCACCGGGCTGATGTCCAGCACGAACCGCGGCTTGCCATCCGCAGCCGGCGTACCGATCCGCAGGCCCTTCCGCTGCCCAATGGTGAACCCATGCGTGCCCTGGTGCTCACCGAGCTTGTTGCCCTGCGCGTCGACGATGTCACCCGGCGCCTCGCCCAGCTGCTCGCTGAGGAACCCCGGCGTGTTGCCGTCGGCAATGAAGCAGATGTCGTGACTGTCCGGCTTGGCAGCCACCGACAGCCCGCGCCGCTCGGCCTCCGCCCGGATCTCCGTCTTCACCGTGTCGCCGAGCGGGAAGTAGGCGTGCGCCAGCTGCTCCTGCGTCAGCACCCCGAGTACGTACGACTGGTCCTTCGCCGGGTCCACCGCCCGGTGCAACTCACGCGTACCTGACGGGGTGTCCACGATGCGCGCGTAGTGCCCGGTCGCGACCGCGTCGAAACCGAGCGCCAGCGCCCGCTCCAGTACGGCACTGAACTTGACCTTCTCGTTGCAGCGCAGACACGGGTTCGGCGTACGCCCGGCCGCGTACTCGCTGACGAAGTCCTCGACCACATCGGCGTGGAACCGCTCGGCCAGGTCCCAGATGTAGAACGGGATGCCGATCACGTCCGCCGCCCGGCGCGCGTCCCGGGAGTCCTCGATCGTGCAGCAGCCACGTGCGCCGCTACGGTACGACTGCGGGTTCCGGCTGAGTGCCAGGTGCACTCCGGTCACGTCGTGCCCGGCCTCGGCCATCCGCGCGGCCGCCACGGCAGAGTCCACTCCACCGGACATGGCTGCGAGTACCCGCATCAGCTGTTCCTTCCTACGTTCTGCAAACCGGCGGACTTCGCCCGCTCCACTACCGATCCGATGCTGTCCAGTACGGCGTCGATGTCCGCGCGCGTACTCGTGTGCCCGAGGCTGAACCGCAACGAGCCACGCGCCCGCTGGTCGTCGTAGCCCATCGCCAGCAGGACATGGCTCGGCTCGGCGACTCCCGCGTTGCACGCTGACCCGGTCGAGACCTCGATGCACCGTGCGTCAAGCAACAGCAGCAGTGAGTCGCCCTCACAGCCGCTGAAGGACAAGTGTGCGTTACCAGGCAAGCGCCCGACCGGATCGCCCGACAGCTTGGCGCCTGGGACCGTACTGATGATGCCGCTGATCAGGCTGTCCCGCAGCTCGGCCAGCCGGCGCCCCTCGTCCTCCTGATGCTTCACCGCATGCTCCACGGCCACAGCGAACCCAGCCGTCGCCGGTGCGTCCAGAGTGCCGGAGCGGACGTCGCGCTCCTGTCCCCCGCCGTGCAGGATCGGCGTCAGCTTCGTCTCCTTGTGGACGACCAGCGCGCCGATGCCGTACGGGCCGCCGACCTTGTGCGCCGACACCGTCATCGCGTCCACCCCGAGCGCACCGAAGTCCACCGGCACCTGCCCGACCGCCTGGACCGCGTCGGTGTGCACAGGGATCGCGTACTCGGCCGCGATCGCAGCCACCTCGCGGACCGGCTGGAGCGTACCTACCTCGTTGTTCGCCATCATGAGTGTGACGAATGACACGCTCTCCGGGTCGCTCTCGATCGCCCGGCGGACGTCGTCCGGACGTACGCGCCCGAGCTCGTCGACCGGAAGCCACTCCAGCTCGGCCTGCTCATGCCCCGCCAGCCAGACCGCCGGGTCCAGGACCGCGTGGTGCTCGATGCCGCTGAGCAGAATCCGGCGGCGGCGCGGGTCCTCGGCCAGCCGGGACCACCACAGGCCCTTCAGCGCTAGGTTGTCCGCCTCCGTACCCCCGGAGGTGAACACGACCTCGCTCGGCTGCGCCCCCAGCGCCGCGGCGATCGACTCGCGTGCTTCCTCGACGGTCCGCCGGGCCGCCCGGCCGGAACCGTGCAGGGACGACGCGTTGCCGGTCCGGCCGAGGTGACGAGTCATCGCCTCGATCGCGGCCGGGAGCATCGGCGTCGTCGCGGCATGGTCCAGGTACACCGGGCGACGGTCAGAGGAAGTCATAACGGTTTCAAGGGTATGTCCGGCCCGGATGTTCCCGCAGTCGGGGATGCTGGGCGGATGACACAGGAAATCCTCGACCAGCGCGCCGCGGCAGTCATCGAAGCCAACAAGTACCTCACCCTCGGTACGGTCGACGCGGCCGGCCTCCCGTGGGTGACACCGGTGTACTTCACCCCCGACGGGCACGACGCGTTCTACTGGGCGTCGTCGCCGGACGCCGCCCACTCACGCAACCTGACCGCGCGGCCTGACGTCAGCATCGCGATCTTCGACTCCAGCGTGCCGATCGGCGGCGGATCAGCCGTCTACTTCAGGGCGTACGCGACCGAAGTACCGGCGGACGAACTGGAGCGATGCGCCTCGGTCTTCGCGGCACGCTTCCCGGAACTGCGCTCGTATACGGCGGCCGAACTGTCCGGCGCGTCAGAACTCCGCCTGTACCAGGCCAAGCCCACCGAACACTGGCTGATGGTCCGCGGCAGCGACCCCGACTACGGCACCGGCACCGACTCCCGCCACCCAGTCTGGCCCCGCGGCTGACGGGTTATGTGATCGCTGGCAGGTTGCAACACGCCAGTGGTGAAACAACCCGCCAGCCGCAGTGGGATGGGCGTTAGGGGTGGCGCCAGGTGGAGTGGTGGGTCCAGGTGATGGTTTTGGCGGCTTGGGTGCAGTTGTAGAGGGAGGCGTGGGCGGGGAGATCGGTGCGGAGTTGGGTTTCGGGTGCGTGGCGGGCCAGGAGTTCGAGGGTCGGCTCGTGGCGGCCGGTGTCCTCGGCGGCGATCAGGAGCGCGGCGTAGCGGGCGTGGGTACGCGGCTGGAGCGACAGCACACACGCCCGGGCTGCCTCGGCGAGGTCGACGTACCCCCAGAGGTTGCGGCGGTTCTCCTCCGGCGGCGCGTCGGCGATGTACTCACGGACTTCGGCCGGCGTGAGAATCCAGTGGAAGCGCAACGCGGTGACCTGCACGCCACGACGCGCGTACATCTGGCCCATCCGTTCGAGCACATCCTTGGTCAGCGCGTACGGGTCGACGTACCGCAGCTCAGTGTCCTCGTCGACCGGCACCGACGGCGTACCGATCTCCTCGGGCGACCACGCGGTCCCGTAGATCGAACCACTGGACGCGAGCACCACCGTCCGCACACCCAGCTTCCACGCTTCCTCAAGCGCGTTGAACGTACTGATCCCATTCGCCTCGAACAACTCAACCGGCTCGATGCCCTCCGGACTGGCAACCCCCGCACAATGCACAACTGCATCCACAGCAGGCTCAGCCATCGCCCCAGTGGTCGACTCAGCTGCTGATCCGGCCATCGAGCGGGCGACCGCTTCACGGTCCATCAGGTCGACCGGGTCGGGCCCGATGCGGTCCGCCTCGACCACCTGATGCCCGGCAGCCACCAGCTGCCGGCACACCTCCGCCCCCAACTTCCCCCGCGCCCCACTCACCCAAATCCGCACCCACCGCATGCTAGTGCCCACCTCACCCACCGCCGAGCGGCACGCGCACTGAGCCGAGTGTCGCGCGCACTGGGAGGTGGAAAGGCAGCCCGGCCCGATCGTGGATCGGGTCGGGCTGCCGGGTGGGAACTACGCGGCCGGCGTGGATTGCCGGGTCCGGTTGGCTGGGTTAGGACTTGCGTTTGGTGACTTCTTCGGTGGCGGTGGGGAGGACTTTGTGGAGGTCGCCGACGACGCCGAAGTCGACGAGTTCGAAGATGGGGGCTTCGGGGTCTTTGTTGACCGCGATGATGGTTTTGGAGGTTTGCATGCCGGCGCGGTGCTGGATCGCGCCGGAGATACCGGCCGCGACGTACAGCTGCGGTGATACGGTTTTGCCGGTTTGGCCGACTTGGTAGGCGTGCGGGTACCAGCCGGAGTCGACGGCGGCGCGGGAGGCGCCGACCGCGGCGCCGAGCGAGTCCGCGAAGGCCTCGATCGGGGCGAAGTCACCACCGGTGCCGCGGCCGCCGGACACGATGATCGCGGCCTCGGTCAGTTCGGGCCGGCCGGTGGCCTCGCGTGGTTTGGAGTCGGTGATCCGCGCGGTCTTCGCGGTGTCGGAGATCGTCACGTCGAACTCCTCCACCTCCGGTGACGTCTCGGCGGCTTCCGGGGTCGCGGCGTTGGGTTTGACGGTGATGATCGCGGTGCCGTGGGTGACCTTCGACCGGACGGTGAAGTTCCCCGCGAACACCGACTGCGTCGCCACCGCACCACCAGCACCACCAGCACCAGCACCAGCACCACTAGCGTCACCGGCGTCGGCTGGTTGGACGTCGACGGCGTCGGTGATCAGGCCCGAGTCCAGCTTGATCGCGAGCCGGGCCGCGATCTCTTTGCCCTCGGCGTTGGAGGAGATCAGGATCGCGGCCGGTTCGACCTTGGCCGCGACCTGCTGCAACGCCTCGGCCTTCGGAGCCACCAGGTACTGCGTGAGGTCGGGGTTGGTCAGCGCGATCACCTTGGTCGCGCCGTACTGCCCCAACACCGGCAGCGCCCCCTGCACCTGCGTGGCGCTGTCGGCGGCGCTGTCGCTGATGAACACGGCGACCGGGTCGCCGAGCCGGCGGGCGATGGTGAGGAGCTCGGCGGTCGTCTTACGGACCACACCCGCGGAGTGGTCAACCAGAACCAGAACCTTCGACATCCCAGACATAACTTCAGCTGTCCCTTCTCAGGTCTCAGAGGAACTTGTTCGTGGACAGGAACCCGACCAGCTCGGCAGCACCACTGCCATCCTCGTCGGTGACGATCGTGCCGGCCGTGCGGGCCGGACGGGCGGTCACCTCGACCACCTCGGTCCACGCACCCGAACCACCGACCTGCTCAGCGGTCAGCCCGAGGTCGGCCAGCGACCACGACTCGACCGGCTTCTTCTTCGCCGCCATGATGCCCTTGAACGACGGATACCGCGGCTCGTTCGCCTGATCCGAAACACTCAGCACCAACGGCAACGTGCCCTCCACCGTGTCACTCGCCGTGTCACCATCACGCCGAATCCGGACCGTCTGCCCGTCCACCGACACCTCCGAACCCAACGTCACCGCCGGCAGACCGAGCCGCTCCGACACCATCGCCGGCACAACCCCCATCCCGCCATCGGTCGAACCCATCCCGAACACCACCAGATCAGCCTCAAGCCGGCCCAGCGCCTTCGCCAAAATCAGCGACGTCGCCACCGCATCCGACCCATGAATCGCCTCATCCACCACATGAACACCCGCGTCCGCGCCCATCTGCAGACCCTTCTTCACCGCATCCGCGGCCTGCTCCGGGCCCACCGTGAGCACCGTCACCTCCGCATCCCCGGCCTCCTTCACAGTCAACGCGGTCTCGACGGCATACTCGTCCAACTCCGACAACAACCCGTCAACACCAGCACGATCCACCGTGTTGTCCTCCGAACGGAAACGACGATCCGCGGTAGCATCCGGCACGAACTTCGCGCAGACGACGATCTTCATAGCGTGTGAGACCCCTTCTGGTTAACGGTCGCTCCAAGCCTTGCATGGATGTTACTCGCGAGAAACATGAGTGGCGTGCGAGTCCCATCACAGTCCCGGGCACCGTAGGTCTGACTAGGCTGACTCAGGTGACCGAGACGTTACCGCTGACCGGCGAGAGGACCGCGCCCGGGATCTGGCACGAGAACTACTGGTTCGCGCGCCACGAGGCTGCCTATCGCTGGATCACGGCCCAACTACCGATCGAACGAACCGGCCGGATCCTCGACGCCGGCTGCGGCGAGGGGTACGGCGCGGAGCTGCTGCGCCTGGCGGGGGCGAGCTCCGTGACCGGTCTCGACTATGAAGATACGACGTTGCGGCACGTCCGCCGGGTTTATCCACAGACCAATACGGTCCGGGGCAATCTGGTGCAGACGCCGTTCGCCGACGACGCGTTCACGATGGTCACGTCCTTGCAGACGATCGAGCACCTGTGGGAGCAGCCGCGCTTCGTATCCGAGTGCGCGCGGATCCTCCGGCCGGGCGGGACGCTCGCGGTCAGTACGCCCAATCGGCTGACCTTCCCGAGCGGGAACTGGTACCACACCCGCGAACTCACCGGCGCCGAGTTCGCCGAGCTGCTCGAACCACATTTCGAGATCACGTACACACTCGGGCTGCATCACGGCGTACGGCTGACGTCGTGGGAGGAGCGGTACGGGTCGTGCGTGGATGCACAGTTGGCGACCGGGTACGCCGACTGGGATGACGAGCTGGCCGACCTGGTGCGCGGCACGACGTACACGGACTTCGAGATCCGCCCAGGCGACCTGGACGAATCTCTCGATCTGCTGCTGGTGGCGACGCCTACGGGCGGATGATGCGCTCGACGAGCTTGCCGGCGATCAGGTAGACGAGGGCGGCGATACCCCAGTTCACCAGGAGAGTGTTCTTCGCGGTCTGCAGCCGGAACAGGTCCTTGAACGGGCCGACCAGATCGTGTCCGCGCTCCAGAATCCAGCGCACGATCTCGTTGCTCTGGTTGGTCTGGTCGAGCGCGGTGAACAGAGCGCCCAGCGCAAGCACGGCCGCCGCGAGCACCGCGATCAGCCAAACCAGTGAGGCGATCAGGTTCCGCACCTTGCGAACGCCGGAGCCGACCGAGCCCAGCGCCTGCTTACCCTTGCCGGACCCGCCGCGCGACCCGGTGGTTTTGTTGCCTCCGGCACCACTCCCGCCAGCCGCCTTCGCCCGCGCGACCGCACCCACCTTGCCCGAACCACCAGCATCCCCGGCCCCACCGGCATTCCCACCGGCACCGGCGTTCCCGGCACCACCAGCGTTCCCACCGGACCCGGAATTGCCGGCACCACCCGTGGCGTGATTGTTGCCGGTGGCATCGTTAGCGGCGGGCGGCTGAGCGGATGCGGCATCCTCCGAGACGGCCGCATCCGACGCCGCGTTCTCCGCCGCCTGCTCCCGGGCACGCTGCTCGGCGACAATCTCCGCGGCAGTCTTCGGACGCCCGGCCCTGGTCGCCGTCGTCGCCCCAGCGCCAGCCGCGTCCCCAGCACCAGCGCCAGTCCCACTACCAGCGGCCGCCCCGGCACCAGCAGTACCAGCAGCGCCGACTCCGGACTCGGTGGCCGGGTCGGTGTTCGGGGTGGTGCCGGCGGCTTCGGCGGCCGTCGCCTTCTCGTCCTGCGTACCCACGTCGTCCATCTCCTCAGCCGGGGTCCGTTCCTCGTCCGTGACCGCGCCGGTCAGCTGCTCCTGCTCAGCCGGCGGCCTCCGGCGCCGGCTGACCGGGACCGGCCGCGGTGACAGCCGGCGCCGCGCACCCGCGACCGGAGCCACCGCACTGCTGTCCGTCCCGCTGCCGTCCGGTTCGGCGCCGAGCGCGCTCTCCGGCTTCGCGGCTTCCAAGTTCACGGCTTCTGGCTTCACGCTGGTGTTCACGCCCAAGTCTGATTCGTTCGTTTCTGTGGGCCATAGTGCCCGACTGGTGAGTAACTTGAGAACCCCTCAGGGTTCTCTTTTTCACCATCTGCTTCTACCCCATCACCAGCCGCATCCGTCGGCACCACGCTCCGGGTGCCCGGAACTTCCACCGGCGCGGGCGTCGGAGTGCTGCCGGCGTGGAGAAGACTGGTGGTTCGGTCGTTCGTCTCAGTCAGGTCGGAGAGGTACTTTCGCCGTTCGGCGTTCGCCTCATACCGGGTGGCCCGATCGGCCAGCACCTTGGCGGGGACGCCGGCCGCGATCGCGTACGCGGGGATGTTGCCGCGGGCAACGCTGTTGGCGCCGATCACCGCACCACGGCCGATGTCGGTACCGCGGGTGATCGTGACTTTGGTGGCCAGCCAGCAGTCCGGCCCGATCCGGACCGGTGATTTCACCAGGCCCTGGTCCTTGATCGGCAGGTCCAGATCCTCGGTCTTGTGGTCGAAGTCGCAGATGTACGTCCAGTCCGCGATCAGTGTGGACGCGCCGATCTCGATGTCCAGGTAGCAGTTCACGGTGACGTCGCGGGCGAACACGACCTTGTCACCGATCCGCAGCGTGCCCTCGTGCGCGCGCAGCCGGGTCTCGTCACCGAGATGCACCCACTTGCCGAGAACGATCCGGCCGTGCCCGGGCCGCGCCACGATCTCCAGGTGCTTTCCGAGGAACACGAACCCCTCGGTGATCACCTGCGGGTGGCGCAGCTTGAACCAGGCGAACCGCCAGTACCGCTTCAGATAGTACGGCGACCACGCCCGATGGCGTACCACCCAGCGCAGATTCGGCACGGACAGCAAGCGCATCAACACACCTTACTGCCGCACGGGAGCCACACCGGTGATCGAGACGTTGTAGTACAGCTCGTCCGGGACGATCGAGGACAGGGCCTTGTCCACCTTGGACAGCTGCAGCCACGACTTGTACGCGAACATCCGCCAGCCGAACCCGAGTTTCTGCTCCGGTACGGCCGCCTCGAACGTACGGATCGGCCAGCCGAGCCACGCGGCGAGCAGTTCCTCGGTGACTGTGCTGACGTCGACCGCGCCGGCACGGGACGCCATCCGCGCCAGCGTGTCCGGGTCGAACGTGTGCAGGTCCACGACTGCTTCCAGCGCGGCCGCGCGGGAGGACTCGTCCAGCTCCTCCTGCGGGCGCCGCCAGTGCGTGAGCGCCGGCAGCTTGGTCACGTTCGTGGTCGCCCACCAGGTGAACCGGGACAGCCGCCGGGCCACGAAGTCGCCGTACCGGGTCGGCTCGCCGCAGATCACGAACCGGCCGCCGGGCTTGAGTACGCGGAGCATCTCGCGGAACGCCAGCTCGACGTCCGGGATGTGATGAATGACCGCGTGCCCGATCACCAGGTCGAAGGTGTCGTCGTCGTACGGCAACTGCTCGGCGTCCGCGACCTTGCCCTCGACCGCGAACCCGAGCGTCTTCGCGTTCTTCTTCGCCGCCTCGACCATGCCCGGCGAAAGGTCCGTGACATGCGCCTCGTCGAGTACGCCGGCCAGCTTGAGGTTCAGCGTGAAGAAGCCGGTGCCGGCGCCGATCTCAAGGCTCTTGCCGTACGGCCAGCCGTCCGTTCCGGCGACCGCGGTGAACCGGTCGCGGGCGTACTCCACGCAGCGTTCGTCGTACGAGATCGACCACTTCTCGTCGTACGTCGAGGCTTCCCAGTCGTGGTACAGGACCTGGGCGAGTTTGTTGTCGTTCCAGGCCGCCTCGACCTCTTCGGCAGTAGCGGCCGGCTTCTCGGTTGCAGACATCACTTTCCCTCGAATTCGGCTTTTCCGGGGCCGTTCTCGACGAAGGACTTCATCCCGGTCGTGCGGTCCTCGGTGGCGAACAGGGCGGCGAACTGCTGCCGCTCGATCTCCAGCCCGGTGGCCAGGTCGACGCCGAGACCGGAGTCGATCGATTCCTTCGCCGCGCGCAGTGCCATCGCCGCGCCGCGGGAGAACCGCGACGCCCAGGCGACCGCGGCGTCGTACACCTCGGCGGGCGGGACTACCTTGTCGACCAGGCCGATCGCGAGTGACTCCTCGGCGTCGACGAAGCGGCCGGTGTAGATCAGGTCCTTCGCCTTGGACGGGCCGACCAGGCGGGACAGTCGCTGCGTACCGCCGGCGCCGGGGATGATGCCGAGCAGGATTTCGGGCTGACCGAGCTTGGCGTCGTCGGCGGCGATCCGGTAGTCGGCGCAGAGCGCGAGCTCACAACCGCCACCGAGCGCATACCCGGTGATGGCGGCGACCGTCGGTTTCGGGATGGCGGCGACGGCGGACAGCGAGGACTGCAGCGGGCCGGAGCGTTTCACCATGTCGGCGTACGACATGTCCGCCATTTCCTTGATGTCCGCGCCGGCCGCGAAGACGCGCTCGCCGCCGTAGATGACCACCGCGCGGACGTCGTCGTTCGCGGCCGCCTCCAGGGCGGCGGTCCGGATCTCCTCCTGGACCTGGATGTTCAGCGCGTTCATCTTCGGCCGATCCAGCCGGATGGTGCCGACACCGTCACGCACCGAGAGATTGACGAACTCGCCCATACCCGAAGCTCCTTTACCCGCCGGTCACATTCCCGGGAACGGTACCGGACCGCAGCAACCAAACGCACGCCGCCTCCGCTGCCTGACGGCAGCGGAGGCGGCGAGAGAAGAAGAGCCAACCAGCACCGGCGGAGCCGACCGCCGCAGCGACCGGTCGTGGTGTCGGCCGGTCGTGGTGTCGGCCGGTCGTGGTGTCGGCCGGTCGCCGGTGGTGGTGGCCGGTGGTGGCTACCCACCGTGCAGCGACTGAGCGTCCACGCACTGGCGGGTGCGCTGGGGGCGCACCCGGTGGGCGGTTTAGACGTCTACTGCTCGGCCAGATGCGGCTGAGCGGCGGGCGGCGTCGACTATGCGGAGGGTACGGAGGCCGACCGCGCCGTCGGGTTGGGGGACTACCGCGGGCGGCTGGCCTGGCTTGGCTGGGCCGGTGGTGCGGACGGCGTCCAGGAACGTGTCGAGCAGGGACTCGTCCAGGTTGCCGCCGATGCCCAGGAACACCTCGCCGGACCGGTCCGTACCGCCGACGTGCTCCACGAACGGCTCGATCTCCACCGAACCGTTGGTACCGGTCACCTGCAGCGACACCCCGCCCCAGGTCGCGCTGTTGTCCGGCACGCTCCACGAGCAGTCGATCGTGGCGAGCAACCCGTTGTCGTAGTTGATTGTGACCAGCCCGCCGGTCTCCACCTCGACATCCTTGTCCTGGTGCAGAATCCGGTTCGCCGCGGCGTACACGCGGGTAGCGTTCGCCCCGCCGGTCAACCCGTCGATCAGGTCCGCGCAGTGCACGGTGTGGTCGACCAGCGCGCCCCCACCGGCCTGCTTGGCGTCGGTGAACCACTGGCGCGCGTCGTACGGGATCTTCCCGTTGTTGGTCCCCAGGATCGCGAACACCTCGCCGAGCCGCCCCGCCTCGACGTTCGCCCGCAGCCGCGCGTACGACGGCGCGAACCGCACCGGGTACGCGACCATCAGAATCGTCCCGGCCGCCTCACAAGCAGCCAGCATCGCCTCACCATCGGCAACCTCGGTGGCCAACGGCTTCTCGCACAGTACGTGCGCGCCAACCGCGGCGGCCCGCTCGACCAGTGCGCGGTGGCCGGCGTTCTCCGAGGTGACGACGACTGCATCCGGTCCCCAGGCGAACAGTTCGTCGTACGTGTCGACGTGCCGGATCCCGAACTGCGCGGCGAACTCTGCTCCCCGCGGACCGGCGTCCGGCGCGGCGGCGCCGTCCGGGTCGGCGGCCAGCAACTCGATCTCCGGCATCGACGCAAGCAGATGCGCGTACCCGCCGGCGTGCACGTGCGCGAACGAAGCGATCGCGACCTTCAGCGTCATGCCACTGCTCCCGTCGAGACAAAGCTCTTCATGTCGATCGGCTGACCGGACTCCATCGACGCCCGCGCGGCCTCGGCCAGGTACACCGCGGTCGCGCCGTCGGACGCGAGCACCCGCGGCTCCGGTCCGCCGCGCAGACCGATCGCCAGCTCCCGCAGCTGCACCAGGTACGGGCTCTCCCCCAGCGCTGACGCGGGGATCAGCAGGTCACCACCGGACGTACCGTCCTGCAGCTCTTCCTTGTACCCGGTGTCGCCGTCCGAACTGAACTTCAGTACTCCGGCCGAACCGGCCACCTGGAAGCCGGTCTGGAACGTAGTACCGGTCGCGCCCCAGGTCGCACGGCAGTGGCTGATCGCGCCGCTCTCGTGCGTGAGGGTGACATGGGCCGCCACGTTGACCGGGCTGACTCCGTCGACGGTCGGCGGGTTCTGCACCGCGTACACGGTGCTGACCTCGCCGCACAGCCAGCGGGCCTGGTCCAGGTCGTGCACCATCAGGTCCATGATCACGCCGCCGGACCGGGCCACGTCCCGGTACCACCCGGCGCCGGCCGGCGACGACGCCTGCCGGTAGAACCGCGCCACCGCGACGTCGCCGATCCGGCCGGCCTGGATCGCGTCGTACGCCGCCTTGTACGCCGGGAAGTACCGGACCACGTGCGCCGGGTACAGCCGGACGCCGGCCGCCTGGGCCGCGTCGATCACCTCGTGCGAGTCGGCCGCGGTGAGCGTCAGCGGCTTCTCGCAGATCACGTTCTTGCCGGCCTTGATCGCGGCCAGCGTGATCTCCTTGTGCGTCGCCGACGGCGTGACGATGTCGACGAACTCGGCTTCGGCCAGCAGACCGTCCAGCGACGGGGCGACCTCCAGCCCGTACCGCTCCGCCAGCTCCTGCGCGCCGTCGACGGAGTACACCAGGACGCGGGCCCCGAGGCCCTGCCACGACTGGGCGTGGATGTGGGCGATGTTGCCCGCGCCGATCAGACCCACGGTCAGACCGGCAAGCTGTTCCGACATGTGTTCCCCTGGGGTGGGTGAATTAATAACGGTCCTTGCGTATCATTGCGCAGAGCCGTTCGCAACTACCGTCTCACGAACACAACCACCTCACTATCGTGAATGTCGGACGGCTTGTGCAGAATGTGCCGGTGAAAGAAGCGACCGATGCCCCGAGTGCTCCCGGCCTGTCCGTCGGCACCGGACCGCGTCCGGGCGCGGTGGTCCAGACCGATGGCACCACCTTCACGCTCTGGGCGCCGGCCGCCGAGCGGGTCGAGCTGGCCCTGATCGACGCCGACGGCAGCCAGCGGAATCTCGATCTGGCCCATACCGGTGAGTTCTGGACCGGTTTCGTACCGGGCGTCGGTGCCGGCCAGCGGTACGGGTACCGGGTGCACGGCCCGTTCGACCCGTCGCACGGGCTGCGGTTCGACCCGTCGAAGCTGCTCCTCGACCCGTACGCGCGGGCCGTCGACGGCGAGCTCGACTACGACAGCCCGCGGATCTACGACTCCTCCGAGGGCGACTCGGCCGGGCATGTGCCGGTCGGCGTCGTCGTCGCGGACTCCCCGCCGCCGCCACCGATCAGCAAGCCGGTGCACTGGGGCGAGACGGTCGTCTACGAGCTGCACACCAATGGCTTCACCAAACTGCATCCGGACGTTCCGGAGCATCAGCGCGGTACGTACGCCGGGCTGGCGCATCCGTCCGTGATCCGGTACCTGACCGATCTCGGTGTGACGTCGGTCGAGCTGCTGCCGATCCACCACTTCCTCACCGAGCCGTCGATCGCGGCCCGCGGCCTGCCGAACTACTGGGGTTACAACACGCTCGGGTTCTTCGCGCCGCACGCGCCGTACTCGTCGTCCGGGTCGCTCGGCGAGCAGGTGGCCGAGTTCAAGTCGATGGTCGCCGCGTTCCATGCCGCCGGCATCGAAGTGATCCTGGACGTGGTCTACAACCACACCGCGGAGGGCGGTTTCGACGGACCGACGCTGAGCTTCCGCGGCATCGACAACCGGGCGTACTACCGGCTCGGTCAGGGCGCGGCGATGTACGACGTGACCGGCACCGGCAACTCGGTCGACACGTCACACCCGCAGGTACGCCGACTGGTGATGGACTCGCTGCGCTACTGGGTCGAGGAGATGGGCGTCGACGGGTTCCGGTTCGACCTGGCCGTGACGCTGGTCCGTAACGAGCGGCACGAGGTCGACATCCCCGGTCACCCGTTCCTGGCCGAGGTCGCGGCCGATCCGGTGCTCGGCCGGGTGAAGCTGATCGCCGAGCCGTGGGACGTCGGCCCGTTCGGGTACCAGGTGGGCAACTTCGGGCCGCCGTGGTCGGAGTGGAACGGTAAGTTCCGCGACAGTGTCCGGGACGTCTGGCGGAACACGTCCGACGGCGTGAAGGACCTCGCGTACCGGCTGTCCGGCTCCAGTGATCTGTACGGCGACGACGGCCGCTACCCGTACGCGTCGATCAACTTCGTCACCGCGCATGACGGGTTCACCCTGCGCGACCTGGTCAGCTACGAGCAGAAGCACAACGAGGCGAACCACGAGGACAACCGCGACGGCACCGACGACAACCGCTCCTGGAACTGCGGCGTCGAAGGCGAGACCGACGACTGGCGCGTGACCGTGCTGCGCAAACGCCAGATGGCGAACCTGATGGCCACGCTGATCCTGTCCACCGGTGTGCCGATGATCACTGCCGGCGACGAGTGCGGCCGGACGCAGCACGGCAACAACAACGCGTACTGCCAGGACAGCGAGATCTCCTGGTTCGACTGGTCGCTGCCGGAGAGCTGGTCCGATCACCTCGCACTGACGAAGAAGCTGCTGGCGCTTCGGGCCGCACACCCCGCGCTGCGGCAGTGGCACTACTTCTCCGGACAACCGGTCGTCTCCGGTGGCCGGAAGGACCTGTCCTGGATCGCGCCGCACGGTGGTGAGATGACGGACGCGGACTGGTCGGACGGCAACCTGCGGACCATCGGGATGTTCCTGGCGGGTGATGCGTTGCGCGCGACCGACGCGGAGGGCAACGCGCTGACCGACAGCTCGTTCCTGATGGCTCTCAACGCGACACCGGAGACACAGAACGTCGTCGTACCGGACGCGTCCTGGGCACCGGCGTACGAGGTCGTGCTGGACACCAGCAACAGCATGGTGACCGAGGTGGAAGCCGGTGCGACGGTGCCGCTCGCACCGCGCTGTCTGGTGCTGCTGCGCGCGCTCTGAGCGGTCGACGGGGTCGTTAACCTTCCGCCTGTACATTCGTCGGTCACCTGTTGTTCACCTCTGGGGGACCGACGTTGACCACACCGATCGGTGCGCTGCACCGCGCCATCATGCGCTGGGGGGAGGCGGAGCGGACCAGCTCGCGGCTGACCATCCAGCGGTGGCTGGACGGCGTGGCGTACGTAGACGTGCAGGCGCGCACGTACGCGGACTACTGGACCAGACAGAACGCGGATGTACTGACAGCCAACGGTCCGCTCTGGGTCGTACTGGGCGACTCGACCGCACAAGGACTGGGTGCGTCGTCACCACTGCACGGGTACGTCGGCCAAGTCCTCAACGCACTACGCCGCAAGGGAACACCCTGGCGCGTACTGAACCTGTCCAGATCCGGTGCGCAGACCCGGCACGTACTGGAAGACCAGCTGCCCTTGCTGGACGGACTGAATCCCGCACTGGTCACCTGTGGCATCGGCAACAACGACATCCTCGCTACCCCACCAAAGCGCTTCCGCGACCACCTACGCCAGGTGATCGACCGGCTCCCGTCGTCGTCGGTCGTGATGGACCTGACCGTTCCGGACCGGCTGTGGCGCGTCGGCGGAGCAGTCAGCCCGTACGTGTCCGGAATCAACCAGTGGATCAGCAGCACGGCCGGCTCCCGCGGCCTGCCGGTTGCCGAGGTCTCCCGGCACGCACGTCCACCGTGGCGCGGCATGCTCGCACCAGACGCGTTCCACCCCAACAACCTGGGCTACCGCCGCCACGCAGACGCCCTACTCGCCGCACTACCGACCCACGTCCTAACGCCCAAACAGATGTGAGGGTTTACCTTGCCCCTGGGGCAGAGGGTTTGATGATGGTGTGTTGACGATCAGTGAGTTCGGGCGGCGGACCGGGCTGTCGCACAAGGCCTTGCGGCTGTACGACGTGTCTGGGCTGCTTACGCCGGCTCAGGTGGACCCGGCCAACGGGTACCGCTGGTACACCGAGGAGCAGTTGGAGCGTGCTCGGCGGATCAGTGTGTTGCGGCAGTTGGACATGCCGCTCGCGACGATCACCGAAGTACTGGCGGGGACCGACGAGGAGGCGCTGATCCGGCTGGACCGGTGGTGGGCCGCCGAGGAGGCGACCACGGCCGCGCGCCGGGCGACGCTGCAGTACCTGCGGGACCGGCTGGCCCGGACCGGTACGTCCGGGCTGACACCACGCCCGGTACACACCCGGGACGTGCCCGCGACCAAGATCGCGTCGATCCGGGCCGAGACCGACCAGCAACAGCTGATCGGGGTGATCGTGTCGTGCACCGACGAGATCATGACGTACCTGCACAAGGCAGGCGCGACCGTGACCGCGGGGTCGTGGGTGATCTACCACGGCGCGGTGACACCGGACGCGCAGGCGACCGTCGAGGTGTGCGTACCGTTCGGCGGTCTGGTCGACCCGGACGGCCGGATCGGTATCCGGGTCGAACCGGCGCACCACGAGGCGTACTGCACGATCACGATGGACGAGTGCGCGTACCCGCGGATCATGCTCGCGTACGACCTCGTCTTCGACTGGGTCCGGGCCAACGGCATCCCCGACGCGGGACCGCCGCGCGAGGTGTACTTCGCGAACTGCCAGTCGATCCCCCGTGACGAACCGGCCGTCGACATCGCTCTGCCCGTTCACAACAGAAAGCCCTGACCGATGAACAAGAACGATGCACCGACGTACCTGTCCCCCGCGGACTACGCGATCCAGACCTGGTTCAGCGACCCCGGTGCCCATGCCGGACTGTACGACGCGCTGCCGACCGACGTACCCGGGATCGCGGCCGTGGTTCGTAATCTGCTGGTGCACTACCGCGGCGGCGGGATCGAGTTCACCGGCGAGCGGCTGGCCGAGATCGACCACCGGTCGGTGTCCGCGATGCTCAGCACCGACCAGAAACGCAACGGACGGCCGCTGGCCGAGCCGCGCGAACCGTTCGACCGGATCGTCGGCTGCTGCCGTGACTACACGTTGCTGTTCGTCTCGATCCTGCGCCACCAGGGCGTTCCGGCCCGCAGCCGGATCGGATTCGCCGACTACTTCACCCCTGGGTACAACCACGACCACGTGGTCGCCGAGTACTGGAACGGTGATCGCTGGGTGATGATCGACGCCGAGCTGGAGCCGGGCGAACGCTCGTTCGACGTCCAGGACATGCCTGCCGGCCCGTTCCCGTCGGCCGCGGAGGTCTGGCTGGGCGTCCGCGCCGGCGACCTCGACCCGGACAACTACGGCATCGGTCCCGGTCAGCCGATCGGCGGCGGCTGGTTCGTCCGCAACTACGTGCACTACGAACTCGCCCACCTGAACGGCGACGAGCTTCTGCTCTGGGACAACTGGGGTGACATGTCCGACACTCTCGAAGGCGCCGACCTCGCCCTGACCGACCAGGTCGCCGATCTGTTGCTTGCCTCCGGCAACGGTGACGCCGCGGCCACCAAGCAGGTCAACAACCTCTACCGCACCAACCCGGCCCTCACCTTCGCGGGCCGCTCCTTCATCACCTCACCCGCCGGCGGACCGTACCGGCTGATCGAGGTCTAGCCCGGCACCAAAACGACCCCGCCTGGTGAGGCAGGCGGGGTCGTGTCTTTTGTGGTGGTTGGCTCAGAACTCCGAGCCGGCGGGGAGGTCCGGGGTTTCGGGGTCCTCCGGGTCGGACGGGCCGGCGGCCAGGCCGAGCTCGGCGACGCTGGCCAGACCGGTGTGGTTCGGGACCACGCGGACGGTGTAGCCGAACGGGCCGGTGCGGTCCAGCTTCAGCTCACCCTCGTAGCGGTGCCGGTTGCCCTCGTACGTCTCCGCCAGCGACAGCACCGCCCGGACCGGGTCGGTGATCTCGTCGTTGGCGTCGACCCGGCCGTGCAGAACCTCTACGCAGAGGTCCGACGGAGTCAGGTCACCGATCGCGGCGAACGCCCGGATACCGACCGTGGTCCCCAGCTGCGGTACGTCGCCGAGGCCCTGCAGCTCCACGTGGTCGACGCGGATCGACGGCCACGCGGCGCGGACCTTCTGCTTCCAGGCGGCCAGCTCGCGGGCGCCGTCGTACGTCGAGTTCAGCGAACGCGACGACCGCGCCGCCGGTACGTACAGCTGCTCGACGTAGTCCCGCACCATCCGGGTGGCGAGCACCTTCGGGCCGAGCTCCTTGATCGTGTGCCGGAGCATCTCGATCCAGCGGCCCGGCACCTCGCCGTCGTAGAACCGCGGCGCGACCTGCTTCTCGATCAGGTCGTACAGCGCGTGCGCCTCGAGGTCGTCACGCCGGTCGGTGTCCTCGATCCCTTCGGCGGACGGGATCGCCCAGCCGAACTCGTCGTCGTACCACTCGTCCCACCAGCCGTCCCGGATGGACAGGTTCAGCGCGCCGTTCAGCGCCGCCTTCATCCCGGACGTGCCACACGCCTCGTACGGGCGGAGCGGGTTGTTCAGCCAGACGTCACACCCGGGGTACATCGGCTGCGCCAGCGCGATGTCGTAGTCCGGCACGAACACGATCCGGTGCCGTACCTCCGGGTCGTCGGCGAAGCGGACCATCTCCTGGATCAGCTTCTTGCCACCCTCGTCGTGCGGGTGTGCCTTGCCGGCGATGACGATCTGCACCGGACGCTCCGGGTGCAGCAGCATCGACTTCAGCCGCTCCGGGTCACGCAGCATCAGGGTCAGCCGCTTGTACGACGGGACCCGCCGCGCGAAGCCCATCGTCAGTACGTCCGGGTCCAGGATCGAGTCGACCCAGCCGAGCTCGGCGTCGCTGGCGCCGCGGTTCAGCCAGGACTGGCGGACCCGGGCGCGGGTGTCGTCGATGAAGCGCTGCCGGAGGAGTCGCTTCGTCTCCCAGATCTGCGCGTCGGTGGACTTGTCCAGTCCCTCGAACACCGAGTCACCCTCGGCCGTGTACGTCGCGTAGGTCAGGTCGTGCACCTCACGGGCGACCCAGGTCGGCGCGTGGACACCGTTGGTGATCGAGGTGATCGGCACGTCGACCGGGTCGAAGCTCGGCCACAGCCCGGAGAACATCCCCCGGCTGACCACGCCGTGCAGCTTGGACACGCCGTTCGCGCGCTGGGCCAGCCGCAGCCCCATGATCGCCATGTTGAACAGCGCCGGGTCGCCGCCCTCGAAGTCCTCGGCACCGAGCTCGAGGATGCGCTCGATCGGGACCTCCGGGCCGAACACGTCGGCGGAGAAGTGCTGCTGGATCAGCTCGACCGGGAACCGGTCGATACCGGCCGGGACCGGCGTGTGCGTGGTGAACACGGTGCCGCCACGGTTGACCTCGAGCGCGGTGTCGAAGTCCAGGTCCTTCTCGGTGGCCAGCTCGCGGATCCGCTCGATGCCGAGGAATCCGGCGTGGCCCTCGTTGGTGTGGAACACCTCCGGCGCCGCGTGCCCGGTGATCCGGCAGTACGTCCGCACGGCGCGGACACCGCCGACGCCGAGCAGCAGCTCCTGCAGCAACCGGTGCTCGGTCGAACCGCCGTACAGCCGGTCGGTCACCTCGCGCTCGGACGGCTCGTTCTCCTCGATGTCGGAGTCGAGCATCAGCAGCGGCACCCGGCCGACCTGGGCGACCCAGATCTGCGCGTGCAGCTCGCGGTTGCCGGGCAGGGTCAGGGTGACCGTGGCCGGCGCGTCGCCGTCGCGGAGCAGGCTGATCGGCAGCCCGTCCGGGTCGACCAGCGGGTACCGCTCCTGCTGCCAGCCCTCACGGTTCAGCGACTGCGCGAAGTAACCGTGCCGGTACAGCAGGCCGACACCGATCAGCGGTACGCCCAGGTCGCTGGCCGCCTTCAGGTGGTCACCGGCGAGGATGCCGAGACCGCCGGAGTACTGCGGCAGCACGTGCGTGATGCCGAACTCCGGGGAGAAGTAGGCGACCGCGCTGAGCGGCTGCCCGGAGGTCTGGAACCACTTGCCGTCGGTTACGTAGCCGTCCAGGTCGGTGACTGCCAGTTCCAGCCGGCGCAGGAAAGCGTGGTCGTTGGCCAGCTCGTCGAGCCGGGCCGCCGGTACCTCACCGAGCAGTTTGACCGGGTCACCGCCGGTGCTCCGCCACAACTGCGGGTCGACGGCCTCGAAGACGTCCTGCGTCTCCGGGTGCCAGGCCCAGCGGAGGTTGTTCACCAGGGTGCCCAGGCCGGTCAACGGCTCGGGCAGGACAGGGCGGACGGAGAATCGTCGTATCGCTCGCACCGGGACACCGTACCGGCCAAAGGGGCGGAGAACACCCTCGGCATGCATCGATCTTGCAACGCGAGCAAGATTTTGCAGGTCCGCGTGTCACCGGTGGGTACCGGGAACCGATACGGTCAGTGTTGCAGGAACTACGTGGTTGCAGGATCTCCTACTTCGGAAAGCGAAGGTTCGTCTACGCCATGACTGGGCGCATCCCGATCACCGATGTCACGCCGACCGTCGACGCCGGCGCCTATCCGGCGAAGGCCTCGGTCGGTGAGACCTTCACCATCGCGGCCACGGTCTTCCGCGAAGGCCATGACGCGGTGAACGCGAACGTCGTTCTGACCTCGCCGTCGGGACAGACCAGACGGATGCTGATGACGCCCGCCGGCCAGGGCAGCGACCGCTGGACCGTCGACGTGACGCTGCAGGAGCAGGGCGCGTGGACGTTCGCGGTCGAAGGCTGGAGCGACCCGTACGGGACGTGGCGGCACAACGCCGAGATCAAGGTCCCGGCCGGGCTCGACGTCGACCTGATGTTCGCCGAGGGCGCTGCCTTCTTCGACCGCGCCGCGGCCGGCGTACCGCCCGCGGTCCGGGCCGATCGCGGCACCCTGAGCGACGCCGCGCACGCGCTGGCGAACGGCGCACTGCCACCGGAAGCACGGCTCGCGGCCGGCACCTCCCCGCAGGTTCGCGCCGCCCTCGGCCGGTATCCGGTGCGCGAACTGATCACGTCCTCCGAGACGTACCCGGTGTGGGTGGACCGGACCCGCGCGTTGTACGGCAGCTGGTACGAGTTCTTCCCGCGCTCCGAGGGCGCGACGTACGACGACGCGACCGACACCTGGAAGTCGGGTACGTTCCGGACCGCCGCGCAACGCCTCGAAGCGGTCGCCAAGATGGGCTTCGACATCCTGTACGTACCGCCGATCCACCCGGTCGGCCACTCGTTCCGCAAAGGCCCGAACAACACCCTCGACCCGAAACCCGGCGACCCGGGTTCGCCGTGGGCGATCGGCTCCGAGGACGGCGGCCACGACGCCATCCACCCCGAACTCGGCACCTTCGAGGACTTCGAGTACTTCGTCGGCCGCGCCCGCGAGGTCGGCCTCGAAGTCGCGATCGACCTGGCCCTGCAGGCCTCGCCGGACCACCCGTGGGTGAAGGACCACCCGAAGTGGTTCTCGATTCGCGCCGACGGCTCCATCGCGTACGCCGAGAACCCGCCGAAGAAGTACCAGGACATCTACCCGATCAACTTCGACAACGACCCCGAAGGCATCTACGCCGAAGTACTGCGGATCGTGCGGCTGTGGATCGCCAAGGGCGTCACGGTGTTCCGGGTCGACAACCCGCACACCAAGCCGGTCAACTTCTGGGAGTACCTGCTCGGCGAGATCCGCAAGACCGACCCGGACGTGGTGTTCCTGTCCGAGGCGTTCACCCGGCGGCCGATGATGCAGGAGCTCGCGAAGGTCGGTTTCCACCAGTCGTACACGTACTTCACCTGGCGCAACGAGAAGTGGGAGCTGGAGGAGTACCTGACCGAGCTGACCTCGGAGACCGGGCATTTCCTGCGGCCGAACTTCTTCGTCAACACCCCGGACATCCTGACCGCCTACCTGCAGTACGGCGGGCCGGGCGCGTTCAAGATCCGCGCGGCGATCGCGGCGACCTCATCACCCGCCTGGGGCGTGTACGCCGGGTACGAACTCTTCGAACACGTCGCGCTGCGGCCCGGCTCCGAGGAGTACCTCGACACCGAGAAGTTCCAGCTCCGGCCGCGGGACTGGGCAACCGCCGAGGCCGAAGGCCGTTCGCTGGCGCCGTACCTGACGCTGCTCAACAACATCCGGCGGCGGCACCCGTCACTGCAGCAACTCCGTAACCTGTCCCTGCACTCCGTCGACGACGAAGCCATCATGTGCTTCTCGAAACGCTCCACCGCCCCCGACGGCCACAGCGACACGATCATCGTCGTGGTGAACACCGACCCGCACTCCGTCCGCGAATCCATGGTCCACCTCGACATGGCCGCCCTCGGCATGCGCCCCGAAGACACCTTCACCGTCTACGACGAAATCACCGGCGCGACCTGGCGCTGGGGCCAACAGAACTACATCAAACTCGACCCCAACGGCGAACCCGCCCACATCCTCGCCGTACGCCGAGGGCAGGCCTAGGTACATCAGTCGTTCTGGGGCTTGCCTGCTTGGGTGGAGGGTTGCCCCTGAAAATTCGAGGGGGCAACCCTCCGCTTGCGGGGATGACCCTTCAAACGGGGGGGTTCGGCTGCTCGGCGCGTCCGGTTCCGTGCGGTGGGCCGGCGGTTTGAGTTGCGGGTGGTGAACGTGCGGGTCACGCTTACTGCACTACTCGGCTTCGGACGTACCGCGCGTGGGTACGCCGGGATGCATTGTGTGTGGGAGGGACGTTGGCGGGCTCGTACCGTGGGTTGATTCTGGACTTCGGTGGGGTGCTGACCACGCGGATGCGGTTGAACGGTGAGGCGTTCGAGCGGGCCGCCAACCTCGTACCTGCTGAGGTGCTCGGCATCCGGACCGTGCACCACACGACCGATCCAACTGCGACGGCAAACCTCCTGGACTCGCTGCTGTTGATCCACCAAGCCGGACCTACCGGAGCGGACCGTGACTGAACCTGTGCGTTATCAGGAAGGTAAGGACAACAACGTCTTGTCGTCGGCGCTTTATGACGCCTACAAGGGCAAGTGTTGGTGGTGCGGCCGGGCGATGCCGTTCCCGGACGCGGAGATCGATCATCTGCTGCCCAGGTCCGCGTCGCCTGAACGAGTGGCCGAGCTTGCTCAGGAGCTGGGGCTCGACGGCGACTTCGACGTTCATGACCCGAGGAACCTCGGTCCGATCTGCCCGGGCTGCAACAAGGAGAAGGCCAGCACTGATTTCACGAAGGTCCCACGAATCGTCAGCAAGCTGCGCAAGGCGGAGAATCTCCGGCCGCGGGTCATCCGCCTCGTCCGCACATTCCACGACACAAAGGCCATCGCGGCGGCGTTGCTGCGGGCGAAGGCGGCGGATCTGTCGGATGCGGATGCCCGGCGAACGCTGAACGAGCACGCGCCCGGGTTCATCCAGGCGATGGCGAACGCCGGCGTCGACCTGGACTACTCCGCGTACTCCGTCGTCGACGTCGAGCGCGGTGAGGACGGACCACTCGAGGTCGAGGTCACGCTCGGCGCGGTCAGCCGGCGGGCATTGGGCGTACTCGAAGATGCTTGCGGCGGGGAGTTGCCGGCTGTACTTGAAGAGCCGGTGATCGCGCTCGAGAGAATCCTCCACAAGGATGTCTTCAGTGCTTTCGAGAACAAGCACATTCCCGGCGGTGCGGCGTACCCCGGGTCGGTCGAGTCTGGTTGGCTCGACGTCGCCGTCCGGTCGGTGTCGCTTGATCGCAGTGGGACGTACTTCGAGTTCACGTTCGAGGGGACGTTCCAGGGGCAGTTCCCGGTCACTCTGCTCCATGACTCGGTGGACCCGGGCACGCTTGAGGAGGGGGCCGGCGAGGCGTTCGCCGACGGCGAGTTCAGCTTCCCGGCCGAATGGGATCCCAGCGACGGCGACGTGGAGATCATCGTCGGCGAACCCACGCTGACCTACAACGAACTGAAAACCTGGATCGACTACTGAAGCCGACCACGACTTTGAGAAGTCACCGCGCATCCTCATTGCCCGGAAATGCGCGGTGAGTTCTCAAAGCCGAGTTCGTACGGACAGCCGCGCGGAGCACGACGACCACTCCCCCGGGTGGCGGTTCAGCCGGCTCGGAGGTCTGTGATGGTGGGGCGTTGGTGGTCGGTCAGGCGGAAGCCGATTCCGCGGACGGCGTCGATGGTTACGGTTGTTCCGAGGGCGTCGAGTTTTCGGCGCAGGCGTTTGACGACCGAGTGGACGTCGGCGGTGCCGCGGACGTTTCGGGCTCGCCAGACGGTTTGGTGCAGCGACTTGTACGACCAGACCCGTAGCGGCGATGACATCAGTTGGGTGAGCAGGTCGCGTTCGAGTTCGGTCAGTTGGATTTCGCGGCCGCGCCAGCGGGCTACGGCGCGGGTTCGGTCGATGGTGAGTACGTCGTCGGTGCCGTCGTTCCGGCCGGGGGTGGCGTCGGGGTACGTGTCGGCGGCGTCGGGTTCGGGTGGTTCGGGATTTTCGGGTGCGGCCGGTGGTGGCTGCTGGGCGGGTACGAGCAGCTTGCGTAGCTCGTCGAGGCTGGAGACGAGGAGCAGCGGTGCGACGTCGTCGACGAGTTCAGCCAGCCGGACCCGCTGTTCTGGTGATGCCGCGACCGCGATCAGGAGCGGGAACGGCTCGGGTTCGGTGCTGGTCAGGTCGACGTCCACTGGGGCGGGGACACGGGCGGTGACCATCTGATCACGATGTCAATAGCTGCCTTGGATCGTCAACGGAATGACAACGTTTGCCCAGATTGCTCAGGGTTGCTCCGATCGGCGCGACGGCTAGTCACATGTTGCTCACGAAGTGTGCTTGTTACCACGTTGTTCTGACACATAAGGTCCACGTCAAGCTTGCGGTGTCACATGCCGCGGCCCGGGAGGCACGCAGCGTGTTCGGGCCTCCAAGCAGCAGATGACTCGGGGGAGTCGACTCGGGGTCGTTCCAAGTGAGGGGCTGCAGAGATGTCACATCAACCACGAAGGGGGCCGGCCAGATCACTGGCCAGGTCGCTCGTCAGTACCTTGGCGGCGCTGGCCGTCGTCGCGACCGGGATGGCCGCCGCCGGCCAGGCCCAGGCGTCAGCGCCGACGAAGCCGGAGGCCACGCCATCGCCCGCCGCCAAGATCAAGCCGGAGCTGCTGGCGAAGCTGGACGGGAAGGACGCCAAGGCCGCGACGGACTACTGGGTCCGGTTCGGTACGAAGGCCGACCTGTCCGCCGCGAGCAAGATCACCAACTGGAACGAGCGCGGTACCGCCGTGGCCGCCGCGCTGAAGAAGGCCGCGGCGGACAGCCAGGCGAAGGTCCGCGCCGAGCTGGACGCGCAGCACGTGAAGTACCGGTCGTTCTGGGGTACGAACGCGATCCGGATCGAGAACGGATCACTCGCCCTGGCGCAGAACCTGGCCGCGTACGCGGAGGTGCAGGGCCTGTACGCGCCGACCCAGGTGGAGGTACCGAAGGTCACCGCCGGCCAGGCCGAGAAAGAGGTGCAGGCGGTCGAGTGGGGTATCGCCAACATCAAGGCCAACCAGGTCTGGTCGCAGTACGGCGACAAGGGTGAGGGCATCGTCGTCGCGAGCATCGACACCGGGGTGCAGTACGACCACCCGGCGCTGGTGAAGCAGTACCGCGGCAACAACGGCGACGGCACCTTCAACCACAACTACAACTGGTTCGACGCGGCCGGCACCTCGCCGACCAAGCCGTCCGACGGCAACGGCCACGGCACCCACACGATGGGCACCATGGTCGGCGACGACGGCGCCGGCAACCAGATCGGCGTCGCGCCGGGCGTGAAGTGGATCGCCGCGAACGGCTGCTGCCCGAGTGACGAGGCGCTGATCTCCTCCGGCCAGTGGATGCTGGAGCCGACCGACCTCGCCGGGCAGAACCCGGACGCGAGCAAGCGGCCGAACGTGATCAACAACTCCTGGGGTTCGACGCTGCCGTCGAACGACCCGTTCATGGAGGACATCAGCCTGGCCTGGACGGCGTCCGGGATCTTCGGCACGTTCGCCAACGGCAACAGCGGCGACCTGGGCTGCAACAGCAGCGGCTCCCCGGGCAGCCTGACCAGCAACTACTCATCAGGCGCGTACGACATCAACAACAACCCGGCGTCCTTCTCCGGTCGTGGCGTGGGTCAGAACGGCACCATCAAGCCGAACATCTCGGCTCCGGGTGTCAATGTCCGTTCCAGCCTGCCCGGCAACGCGTACGGCTCGTACAACGGAACGTCGATGGCGACACCGCACCTGACGGCTGCGATCGCACTGCTGTGGGCCGCCTCGCCGGCACTGAAGGGCGATGTGGCCGCTACACGCGCGCTGCTGAACCAGACCGCGATCGACACACCGGACAGCCAGTGCGGTGGCACTGCTGACAACAACAACGTGTTCGGTCAGGGCCGCTTGGACGCGCTGGCTCTGGTAGCTGCCGCGCCGATCGGTGACACCGGCACGCTGGCCGGCAAGGTCACTGCAGCCACCGGTGGTGCCGCGCTGGCTGGCGCAAGCGTCACCGTGCACCAGGACGGTACGCCGGACAAGGTACTGACCACCGGCAGCAACGGAACTTACTCGTCTGTTCTGCCTGCTGGTAGCTACAGCCTCACCATCGCGTCCTTTGGCTACAAGACGCAGACCACCACTGCTGACATCACCACTGGTCAGACAACCACCAAGGACTTCGCTCTGGTCAGCTCACCGCAGGTGAGTGTGGGCGGCACCATCTCGGACGGCTCCGGTCACGGCTGGCCGCTGTACGCGAAGGTGAGCGTCGAGGGCCCGGGTGGAGTGTTCGACTACACCACGCCCAGCAACGGCCGCTACAGCCTGAAGGTCCCGGCCGGTGCGGCGTACTCACTCAAGATCGAGTCGCAGTACCCGGGCTACCAGACGGTAAGCCAGCCGATCACGGTCGGCAGCGGCAACCTGACGAAGAACGTCGCGGTTCCGGTGCGTACGGACAGCTGTGCGACTGCTCCTGGTTACACGTGGGGCTCCGACGGCGTGTACGAGACGTTCGACGGCGGCGCCGTACCGAATGGCTGGACCGTGGTCGACAACGCCGGCAACGGCCAGGTGTGGAAGTTCGACGACCCGGGCAACCGGGGCAACCAGACCGGCGGTACTGGCAAGTTCGCGACCGTCGACAGCGACAAGTACGGCAGTGGCGGTACGCAGAACACCGCACTGGTCAGCCCGGTTGTGGACCTGAGCTCGGTCACTGCTCCGGTGATCCGGTTCAACCAGAACTACAAGCGACTGAGCGACAAGGCCGACGTGGACCTGTCCATCGACGGTGGTGCCACCTGGACCAACGTGCTGCAGCAGACGGCCACTGTCAGCGGTCTGAAGGAGATCGCGATCCCGCAGGCGGCCGGTAAGGCCAACGTGCAGGTGCGGTTCCACTACTACGAGGCGAAGTACGCCTGGTGGTGGCAGGTCGACAACGTCCTGATCGGCAGCCAGATCACCTGTCAGCCGACCGGCGGCGGCATCGTCGTCGGCAACGTCAAGGACGGCAACACCAACGGGTTCGTGAACGGCGCGGTCGTCACCCGTGACGGCAGCGGCGAGTCCGGTACGACGGTGGCAACGCCGGAGGACACCGGTCTGAACGACGGCTTCTACTGGCTGTACTCCTCGGCCGACGGCGACCAGGGCTTCACCGCCAAGGCCGGCAACTACGTCAGCTCGACCGCGACCGTACCGGTCGAGGCCGACTGGGCCACTACCGCTGACTACACCCTGCAGGCCGGGCAGCTGTCCGTCACGCCGGGTGCGATCACCGGCAACCTGAAGCTGCCGACCGGCAAGGTGACCAAGTCGTTCACCGTCAAGAACACCGGCGGTGCACCGGTCGACGTGAAGTTCGGTGAGAAGGACGGCGGTTTCGTCCTGCAGAACGCGAACGGCACCAAGACCACCAAGGCACAGGTCGAGAACAGCGCCGGCGCCCCGCTGCAGCGGATCGCCGTCAGCACCTCGTTCGCCCGGATGCTGTCCGGTAAGACCGATGCCGCGCCGGTGGCCGCGAAGCCGCAGGCGGCGCCGTGGACCGACATCGCCGACTACCCGTCGACGGTGATGGACAACCGGGTCGTCAGCCTGGAGGGCAAGACGTACTCGATCGCCGGTGGTGACGGCAGCGCCTCCACCGCGAACAGCTACGTGTACGACCCGGCGACGCTCGCCTGGACCGCGATCGCCCCGCTGCCGGGTGCCCGCAACGCCATCACCGTGGGGGTCACCGGCGGCAAGATCATCGCCAGCTCCGGCTGGGGATCGTCCGGCCCGGCGGCGGACACCTGGTCGTACGACCCGGCCACCAACGCCTGGACAGCGGTAGCGGCCAACCCGGCGCCCCGGGCCGCGGCTGGTCAGGCAGTACTGGACGGCAAGCTGTACGCCGTCGGTGGCTGCACTACCGCCAACTGCACCCCGATGAGCAACACCGTGGTGCGCTACGACGCCGGTGCGAACACCTGGCAGACGCTGGCGAACTACCCGCAGTCGGTCGCGTTCGCGTCCTGCGGTGCGATCGACGGCAAGCTGTACTGCGCCGGCGGTAACGACGGCACGAACTCACTCAAGAAGGCGTACGTGTACGACCCGGGAGCTGACTCCTGGACCGCGATCGCGGACGCTCCGGCGGACCACTGGGCGGCGTCCTACGCCGTCGCCGGTGGCAAGCTGCTGGTCGTCGGCGGTGTCCAGGCCGGTGCGGTCACCAACGCCGGATTCGCGTACGACCCGGCCACCGAGGCCTGGTCCGCGCTGCCGAACGCCAACCTGCCGCGGTACCGCGGTGGCGCGGCTTGCGGCTTCTACAAGGTCGGTGGCTCGTCCGGTGGCTTCAACGCCACCGCGGACAGTGAGTCGCTGCCCGGTCTCGGCGACTGCACCGAGTCGTCGGCGGACGTGAGCTGGCTGTCGCTGGACAAGACCGAGGCCACGCTGGCCCCGGGCGCGTCGACGACGGTCAAGGTCACGCTCACCGCGAGTGTCGACCAGCCCGGTACCTTCAGCGGCGCCGTGACGATCGGCGAGAACACCCCGTACACGGTGGCTCCGGTCGCGGTGACGATGAACGTCACCCCGCCCACCACCTGGAGCAAGCTGATGGGCACGGTCACGGGCGTCAGCTCGTCCGGCGCGTCCGCTCCGCTGCCGGGTGCCATCGTCCAGGTGGACTCGTGGGCGCAGTCGTACACCTTCATCACCGACCAGTCCGGCAACTACGCGTACTGGCTGGACCGCCGGAACAACCCGCTCACCCTGATCGCCGCCAAGGACGGCTACAAGCCACAGACCCGTACCACCAAGCTGGTCGCCGGCACGCCGGTCACCGAGGACTTCGCGCTGAAGTCGATCAAGTAGTCAGGTACTGACAGCTCGGCCCCGGACCACACCGGTCCGGGGCCGAGCCCTTGGCAGCTGGTTGGGTAGTAGTCAGCTGGTGGGTAGTAAGTGGAAGCCGACGCCGCGGACCGCCTGGATGGTGACACTGGCGCCAAGGTTGACCAGCTTCTGGCGGAGGCGTTTCACCACCGAGTGGATGTGCGAGCCGTGACCGAGGTGCTCGTTGCCCCAGACAGCGTGGTGCAGCCGCTGGTACGTCCAGACCCGACCGGGTTCCTCTACCAGGCAGTGCAGGAAGTCATGCTCCAACCGGGTCAGCGGCAGCTCACGGTCCTTCCAGCGCATCACGCGGCGATCCACGTCGAGGTGCAGACCAGCTACCGGAGCTGGTGCCTGCTGCGGTACCGCGGCGATCTGGGCGGCAGCCTGCACCACCCGTACGGCCGGAGCGACCTCCGGTACGGCGACCGACGACGACGTGACGCCCGTGCCTTCCAGAAACGCGTGGGCCAGAAACGCGCGGGCCTGATCAGCACTGGACACCAGTAGCAGTGCGTCCGCGGTACCGAGCAACCGCGCGAGCTGTACTCGTTCAGCCGCGGACGCGGCCACGCCGATGATCAGCGACGAGTCGGACACCCTCTCCATCGACATCATGGCAAGCCCCTCCCAGTTGAACCGGCCAGCCACAAGTACGGTTCACGGCCCCGACTAAGTCAAGGGATTCCACGCGGAGCGGGCTGGCACATGTGCGTCCTGTCCGAGACCGGACAGCGGAACCGGACAGGAAATCCTGCCTGAACCTGGCGACGCTCCCCCGCCGAGCGTGCGCTCCGCGTGCGAAGCGGAGTAGTCTCCTCGCGCACGGTCACTCTGGCCGGATACCTCTGGCCCGCATCCACGGAGGAACAGTGCCCGGTCTCGTACGGCGGCCGCTCGTCGTCTGGCTACTCGCGGTCGTCGCGGTGCCAGTACTACTGACTGCCGTGCTGATCCCGGCGCGCGCGGGTACCACCGAGGACGATCTGCGTGACCGGACCGCGGCCGCGTTGAAGGCCCGGGGTATCGAGACCAATCGGATCGACTTCGACGGGCGCGACGCGCGGATCGTCGTCCCGGCGGGTGTGGACGAAGGCACTGTCCGGTCGATCGTCACCGGCGTCGACGGGGTGCGATCAGTGCAGATCGACGGCGGAGTCGTCGCAACAGCAACTGGCACGCCGACAGCCGGGGTCACACCGACACCGACCGCCGAAGCGACCACAGGCAGCACGGCGCCGGCCGGGTCCGGGGTTCCTGGGTTCGAGGTCGGGCGGACCGATCGGGCCATCCGGGTGCAGGTGCCGGTGCGGAGTCAGGCGGTGAAGGACGCGCTCGCCGCGGAGGTCGACGGCGTACTCGGTCCGGACCGCGAGTACGACGACCGCACCACGATCGACCCGGCCAACGGTCTCACCGACGCGACCACGCTGTCCGCGCTGCTGCGGGCGCTCGCGATCGGCGGCGGCGACGCCTCGGTGCGGTACGACGGCGACACCGTGACGCTGTCCGGTCAGGTACCCGACCAGGCCACCAAGGCGACCGTCGGCCGGGCCGCGGCGAAGGCGGTGCCGGGCGCTGTCCTCGCGGACGAGCTGCAACTGCCCGCGCCGGCCAAGACGGCGGTGAGCGAACCGTGCCGTACGTTCCAGAGCCGGCTGGCCACGTTCGGCCGGGAGTACAAGATCAACTTCCTGTCCGGTACGTCGATCGTGAACGAGGCGTCGAAACCGGCCGTAGTGAAGGCCGCCGCGTTGCTGAAGTCATGCGGGACAGTACGGGTCGAGATCGCCGGTCACACCGATGACCTCGGTTCACCGGCTACCAGCCTGCCGCTGTCCGAACGCCGAGCCGCCGCGGTGAAGGCGGAGCTGGTCCGGCTGGGGGTCGGCGCGAACCGGCTCCTCCCACACGGGTACGGCGAGTCGTTCCCGATCGCAACCAACGACACCGGCGCCGGGCGGATCGCCAACCGCCGCGCCGAGCTCCGAGTAGTGCAGGGGAACTGAATGAGCTGGCTGATCGCCCAGACCTGGATTCTGCTGCTCGCCGCGTTCGTGCTGGGCAGTGCGGCCGCGTGGCTGGTACACAGACTCGTACGGACGCCGGGAGGAGCGCGCTGATGAGCTGGCTGCTACGAAACAACTGGCCGTGGTCCCTGCTCGCCTTCGCACTCGGCGCGGCGATCACGTGGTTCTTGCTGGACCGCCGCCGCCCGGCACTCGCTGCACCGCCGGTGGAAGAAGAAGTACGCGAGCCAGTACTGGTAGGCGCCGGCACTACCGAACAACACCATGAACACCCGGCGGAACCTGGTCCGGTGTTCTCGCGGGTGATGGACGTCAGAACGGACGCGGTCGAGCCGACGCTGTTCGAGTACGACGGGGACGCGACACCGCCACGCAGTGAGGTGGAGGTACCGGCCGCGGTGCCGCCTGGACGGTACGGTGAGGGCTCGGCCGACGCGGTGCCGCATCAGGGACCGCCGGACGGCTTCACCATCAAGGGCAACGCGCAGTCGATGCTGTTCCACACCCCCGACTCGCCGTACTACGGCCGGACCAAACCCGAGGTCTGGTTCCGCACCGAGGCCGACGCCGAACGCGCCGGTTTCACCAAGTACACCCGCCGCCCGCGCAAGTCCGCGAACCCGCGCGACTAGATCCCTGGTCCATCCCGTGGTCGGGCCACGGTGATGACCCAGTCCGGGTTCTACGATCGCGGGACCGACGCAAACACCCGGAGGCGGAGTGCGACGCGAGATTCATGTTCCCTTCCTCGTCGAGCAGGACGAGGACGGCGTCTGGACCGCCGAGGCGGCCCTCACCCCGGACGCCTTCGCCAACGGCGAGGGCGAGACCCGCGAGGCCGCGCTCGAGGACCTGCGCGCCGCGATCGTCACCCTCGCGGCCGAGGTGGGCGTGCCGGAACAGCTCGTGGTCACCGTCGAGGCCCCGTAAACCGTGGCCACCGACGACGAGCAGGGCGACCCGAAGCCCCTGGTACCGGACCGGATCATCCCGGCGAACGAGGTGCCGAAGGAACTCACCCCGAAAGAGGTGACCGCCGGCCAAGCTGATGCCAGAGGAGCGGTCGATCCGCGCAGGGCCAGGCGACGCGCCGGTGGAAGACGCACGAACGGACAACAACCGAGCCGGGACAGAGACGAGCGAACGCGCCGGTGACTGCCCCGTGACCCCTGCCGGATAGGGCGATCCGGCCCCTATTTGCTTGTACAGGTGAAGTCCCGTCACACTTTGTCCGAACGCCGTCGCGGACCGTCCATCGCACGGCGTCATCACGTACCGGAGCCGATCGGGCCGGCCCGGGCTTCTTTTGAGTACGCCGCAACGGGGTACCTGAAGCCGCAGGGGTCCGGCGGGTCCATCCCACCCGTCGTCACGTCGTGGCGGCGAGCCGTTGAACAAGCCGCAGTACCGCTAGGTTTGGAGACACCGATGGAGGTGAGCGTGACCGACATGCTGCCGGAGCAGCACCACGGACTGACGAAGAGTGACCCGCTGTGGTTCAAGCGGGCCGTCTTCTACGAGGTCCTCGTGCGGTCCTTCAAGGACTCGAACGCCGACGGCATCGGCGACCTGCAAGGCCTGACGGAGAAACTCGACTATCTCGAGTGGCTGGGGGTCGACTGCCTCTGGTTGCCGCCGTTCCAGCCGTCACCGCTGCGTGACGGTGGCTACGACATCTCCGACTACACCGGCGTGATGACCGAGGTCGGCACGATCGCCGACTTCGCCGCGCTGATGGAAGCCGCGCACGCGCGTGGCATCCGGATCATCGTCGACTTCGTGATGAACCACACGTCCGACCAGCACCCCTGGTTCCAGGCGTCCCGGGAAGATCCCGAGGGGCCGTACGGCGACTTCTACGTCTGGTCCGACACCGACGACCAGTACTCCGACGCCCGGATCATCTTCGTCGACACCGAGGCCTCGAACTGGACCTGGGATCCGGTTCGCGGTCAGTACTTCTGGCACCGGTTCTACTCCAACCAGCCGGACCTGAACTTCGAGAACCCGGCCGTCGGCGACGCGATCGTCGAGGCGCTGAAGTTCTGGCTGGATCTCGGCGTGGACGGTTTCCGGCTGGACGCGGTCCCGTACCTGTTCGAGACCGACGGGACGAACTGCGAGAACCTGCCGCGGACGCACGAGTTCCTGAAGCGGGTCCGCAAGGAGGTGGACGCGAACTACGAGGACCGCGTCCTGCTCTGCGAGGCGAACCAGTGGCCGGCCGACGTGGTCGAGTACTTCGGCGACCGCGACTCCGGTGGTGACGAGTGCCAGATGGCGTTCCACTTCCCGGTGATGCCGCGCATCTTCATGGGCGTCCGCCGGGAGTCGCGCTTCCCGATCTCGGAGATCCTGGCCCAGACCCCGGCGATCCCGGACACCTGTCAGTGGGGCATCTTCCTGCGCAACCACGACGAGCTCACCCTCGAGATGGTCAGCGACGAGGACCGCGACTACATGTGGGGCGAGTACGCGCAGGACCCGCGGATGAAGGCGAACATCGGCATCCGCCGCCGGCTGGCACCGCTGCTGGACAACGACGTGAACAAGATGGAGCTGTTCACCGCGCTGCTGCTCAGCCTGCCCGGCTCCCCGATCCTGTACTACGGCGACGAGATCGGAATGGGCGACAACATCTGGCTCGGTGACCGGGACGGGGTCCGGACGCCGATGCAGTGGTCGCCGGACCGGAACGCGTCGTTCTCGACCGCCACCCCCGGCAAGCTCAGCCTGCCGGTGATCATGGACCCGGTGTACGGGTACCAGGCGGTCAATGTCGAGGCCGAGATGGAGAACGCCTCGTCGTTGCTGCACTGGACCCGGCGGATGATCCAGACCCGCAAGCAGCACCCCTGCTTCGGGATGGGCACCTTCACCGATCTGGGCGGCTCCAACCCGAGCGTCCTGTCGTACGTCCGTGAGTTCGGCGACGACGTGGTGCTGTGCGTCAACAACCTGTCCCGCTTCCCGCAGCCGATCGAGCTGGATCTGCGGCAGTGGCAGGGCGTCGAGCCGGTCGAACTGCTCGGCGGCGTGCACTTCCCCACCATCGGTGAGTTGCCCTACCTTCTGACCCTCGGCGCCCACGGTTTCTACTGGTTCCGGCTCCCGGTGGCGAAGCCGGAAGACCACGAGGAGAGCATTTAAGTGACTTCCCATCTGGACCAGGTCCAGTCCTTCTGCGCGAGCCAGAGGTGGTTCGGGGAGAAGGGACACGACGTCCACGTCGAAGCGGTGGCCACCTCGGTGTGGCTGTCGGACGCGGACGCCTGGCCGGCGGTCCGGATCGGGTTCGTCTACTGTTCGGGTCCACCCGGGGCGGATTCCCCGATCCGGGTGTACCAACTGCCGATCAGCTACCACCGCGCGCCGGTCGAAAACCTCGGCCACGCGCTGGTCGGCGAATGGATCGAACCGGACCTCGGCGACACCGAGGTCTGGGTGTACGACGCGCTGCACGACAAGGAAGCGACGCCGTACTGGCTGGACGCGATCACGAACGGCCGGCAGCTGGACGGGCTGGAGTTCCAGCCGGTCCAGGCGCCGGATCGGTCCGTCGAGGTACCGGAGGACGCGCAGTCCCTGGTGCTGACGGTCGAGCAGAGCAACACGTCGCTGGTGTTCGGCGACGTGGCGCTGCTCAAGGTGTTCCGCCGGCTCGAGCCCGGGAGCAACCCGGGGGTCGAGATCGAGTCGGCGCTCACCGAGGCGGGGTCCGAGCTGGTCCCGGAGGTGCTGGGTTCCGCGCGCGGCAGGTGGCCGCGCGCGGGCGGTGGCACCGATCAGGGCGAGCTGGCGATGCTCACCGCCTTTCAGCGGAACGCGACCGACGGCTGGTCGTTCGCCACTTCTTCGGTACGTGACCTGTACGCCGAGGCGGATCTGCATGCCGAGGAGGTCGGCGGTGATTTCGCCGCCGAGTCGCACCGGCTGGGCGCGAGCACCGCGCAGGTGCACTCGGAGCTGGCGAAGGCACTCGGTACCGACATCTGGGAGCCGGCCAAGCTGGTCGAGCACGCGAACGCGATGCGCCGCCGGCTCGACGCCGCGTCGGCCGCGATCCCGGAGCTCGGTCCGTACGCGGCCGGGCTGGCGCGGGCGTTCGACGCGCTCGCCGGGTACGGGCAGCCGGTCACGGTGCAGCGGATTCACGGTGACTTCCACCTCGGTCAGGTGCTGCGCACGATCGAAGGCTGGAAGCTGATCGACTTCGAGGGTGAGCCGGCCAAGCCGCTGATCGAGCGGCGCGCGCTGGACACCCCGGTGAAGGACCTGGCCGGCATGCTCCGGTCGTTCGACTACGCGGCCCGGTCACTGCTCGCGGATCACCTGGGCGATCAGCAGATCGCCTACCGCGCGGCCGAGTGGGCGGCCCGCAATCAGCGTGCGTTCCTGGACGGGTACGCCGAGGTCGCGGGCAGCGATCCGCGGCGGCAGCAGGTACTGATGAACGCGTTCCTTGCCGACAAGGTGATCTACGAGGTGCTGTACGAGGCCCGCAACCGGCCCAGTTGGCTACCGATTCCGCTGTCCGCCGCCGCACAGCTGGCCGAGCAGTAGCAGGAGGTTTTCGATGGGTGAGCGCGAAGCTTTCGAGGCGCCGCCGGTGCCCGCCGACGAGCCGGTGGTGACCGCGGTCCCGGTGGACCGGACGGCGCTGGAGCGGTTGGTGGCCGGCACGTTCCACGATCCGCACCAGGTGCTCGGGCCGCATCTGGGCGAGCACGGCGTGACGGTGCGGGTGCTGCGGCCGTTCGCGAAGTCGGTCACGGTGCTGTACGACGGTGGCCGGCTGGACCTGCGGCACGAGTACGAGGGTGTCTGGGTCGGTGTGCTGGACCTCGACAAGGTGCCCGACTATCGCCTCGAGGTGACGTACACCGACGGGCCGGCGGCCGAGCTCGACGACCCGTACCGCTATCTTCCGTCCCTCGGCGAGGTCGACCTGCACCTGATCGGCGAGGGCCGGCACGAGCAGCTGTGGACCGTGCTCGGCGCGCACGTGCGGCGTTACGACGGCCCGGCCGGCCTCGTCACCGGGACGTCGTTCGCGGTCTGGGCGCCGAACGCGCAGGGTATCCGGCTGACCGCCGACTTCAACTTCTGGGACGGCCGCGCGCATCCGATGCGTTCGCTCGGCGGCTCCGGCGTGTGGGAGCTGTTCGTGCCCGGCGTCGGGCCGGGAACCCGGTACAAGTTCGACATCTGCGGCCGGGACGGCGTCTGGCGGCAGAAGGCCGACCCGATGGCCAACCTGGCGGAGACTCCCCCGGCGAACGCTTCGGTGGTGCACGAGTCCACGTACGCGTGGGACGACGCCGCCTGGCTGGAGCACCGGGCCGAGGCGCAGGCGTACGCCGAACCGATGAGCGTGTACGAAGTGCATCTCGGGTCCTGGCGGAAGGGCCGGACCTATCGCGAGCTGGCCGGCGAACTCGTTGCGTACGTCAACGATCTTGGCTTCACGCACGTCGAGCTGATGCCGGTGATGGAGCACCCGTTCGGCGGCTCCTGGGGGTACCAGGTGACGTCGTACTTCGCGCCGACGTCCCGCTTCGGCGACCCGGACGACTTCCGGTACCTGGTCGACCGGCTGCACCAGGCCGGGATCGGCGTGATCGTCGACTGGGTGCCGGCGCACTTCCCGAAGGACGCCTGGGCGCTGGCCCGCTTCGACGGCACCCCGCTGTACGAGCACCCGGACCCGCGCCGCGGCGAGCAGCCGGACTGGGGCACGCTGGTGTTCGACTTCGGCCGTCCGCAGGTGCGGAACTTCCTGGTCGCGAACGCGATCTACTGGGCCGAGGAGTTCCACATCGACGGTCTGCGCGTGGACGCGGTCGCCTCGATGCTGTACCTGGACTACTCCCGTCCGGACGGCCAGTGGGTGCCGAACCAGTACGGCGGCCGGGAGAACCTGGAGGCCGTCTCGTTCCTGCAGGAGATGAACGCGACGCTCTACAAGCGCGTCCCGGGCGTGATCACGGTGGCCGAGGAGTCGACGTCCTGGCCGGGCGTCACCCGGGCCACGCATCTGGGCGGTCTCGGCTTCGGCTTCAAGTGGAACATGGGCTGGATGAACGACTCGCTCCGCTATTTGGAGCACGAGCCGGTGCATCGGCAGTTCCACCACCACGAGCTGACGTTCTCGATGATGTACGCGTACTCGGAGAACTTCGTGCTGCCGCTGTCGCATGACGAGGTGGTGCACGGCAAGGGCTCACTGCTGCGCAAGATGCCCGGTGACCGCTGGCAGCAGCTGGCGAACCTGCGTGCCTACCTGGCGATGATGTGGGCGCATCCGGGTAAGCAGCTGCTGTTCATGGGCTGTGAGTTCGGCCAGGAGTCGGAGTGGTCGGAGAAGGGCGAGCTGGACTGGTGGCTGCTGGACCACAGCGACCACCAGGGTCTGCAGCAGCTGGTCCGCGACCTGAACACGGTCTACAAGGACAATCCGGCGTTCTGGCGTACTGATCACGACGCGGACAAGTTCAGCTGGATCGACGCGAACGACGCCGGCAACAACGTGTTCTCCTTCGTCCGGTACGGCGACGACGGCGCACCGGCCGTCGCCTGCGTCACGAACTTCTCCGCGCTCCCCCACCACGGCTACCGGCTCGGCCTGCCGTACGCGGGAAGCTGGGAGGAGGCGGTCAACACCGACGCCGACACGTACGGCGGCTCCGGGGTGGGCAACTACGGCGCCGTGGAGGCTGACGGACCGGCGTGGCACGGCATGGAGACCAGTGCCGAGTTGTCCGTGCCACCCCTGGCGACGGTGTACCTGCGCTTCACCGGGTAGCGTTCACGGCGTGACCGCCGCACAACCGCTGTCAGATGGTGAACTGACGCTGCAGCCTTCGCAGCCGAACGGGCAAGTGACGAGCTTCTCCGTGGAGCACCACGAGGTGGTCGACTCGACTGGGCTACGCGAGTCGATCGGCACGGTTGAGGTACGCCGGACGTCGCCCGGTACCGGGCTGGTCACCTGGGCGCTCGAGGGCGGTCCAGGGGCCGCCCAGCAAGCACTGCGGCTGGTAGCGGAGTACGCGTTCGGTCAGCTCGGCCTGGAGCGGCTGCAGGTAGAAGTGGACCCGGAGCTGCACTCGTCCGCCCGTGTGGCGATCCGGTCCGGTTTCCGCCGGGAGGGTGTACTGCGCGGCGCCGCGCTGGTGGACGGCGAGCGCCGCGACGTGGCGGTGTACGGAATGCGCCCCGGCGACCCGCGCCCGGACACAGTGACCGGCTGGACCGCACTGATGGACTCAGTGTTGCCAAAGAAGCGCGTGATCGCCCACGTGGTCGTACGAGACACCGGCGGCCGCGTACTGCTCTGCCAGGTGAGCTACAAGAAGGATCTGGAGCTACCGGGTGGTGTGGTCGAGCCGGATGAGGACCCGGCAACCGGTGCGACCCGGGAGATGGAAGAAGAGCTCGGTACGGCGCTGCCGCTGCTGGGCGTACTGGCCATCGACTGGCTGCCCCGCTGGGAGGGCTGGGGTGACGCAGTCGAGATCCTGTACGACGGTGGGGTGCACGACCCGTCGCTGATCGACCAGCTGCAACCGGATGGCTTTGAGATCAAGGACGTACGTTGGCATGCACCGGATGAGCTGGCCGCGCTGGTGTCGCCGCTGAATGCCCGTCGGTTGCCGATGATCCTGGCCACGCCGGATCAGCTGCACAACCTGAGCAACGGTTCGCCGATCACCTCGTCAGCTGGTTGACGCACCAGGTGTAGTGGCCGTCGCCGGCGTTCTCGTCGTAGATGGTGGCGGTGATGATCGCGTACGCCTGCCGGTACAGGTGCATGCGCTCGCGGTCGTGGCCCAGTTGGACGAACCGGTCGAGCAGGAGGTCGTCCAGCCGCCGGGCATCCGGCCCGTACATGTCGAAGAAGCCGGCGGCCAGCGATGCCTCGAAGGTGTTGTCGCCGGCCGCGGACGTGAATCCCCAGTCCAGGACGGCAGCAACCTGGTGGCCGTCCATCAGGAGGTTGGGCGGGCACACGTCGCCGTGCACCACACTGAGGTCGGCTGTTGGCAGTGCGGTGAGCTGACTGACCACATTGTCGAGTAGCTCGGCGAAGGCAGGTACGTCACGTTCGAAATGCACCTTTGAGGTCGCGGCACGCTGCCGTACCAGACTGGCGAGGCTCTGGCCCCAGGACTCTGTCCAGAACGGCTGACCGACCATTGGGAGGGCTTTGCTCGCGACACCTGGTCGTACGGTTCGCAGTGCTTCTACTACTGCTACGAACGCGTCGAGCGCCTGCTCTTCGGGCAACCCGGCCTCGTGCAGTGGCACGCCGGTCAGCTTGTCCTCCACGCTGACTGCCAGACCGTTCTCACCGGCGCTGATCGAACGGATCCGTGGCGTCCGGAACGGCAACTCCGGCAGCTCGTCGAGGAACTCCTGCAGCGGACGGACGTCCTCCGGCCGCCGGTCGAACCAGACTTTCCGCACCGTGCCGTCACCGAGGTCGTAGACGGCGCCTTCCATCCCCTGCCCGATCAGCTCCACCGAGCCGACCCTAGTGCACCAGGCGGATGGTCAGCGGATAGGTGTACTCGCGGCCGTCGGACGCGGCGACCGTCGCGAGGACGATCACCACCACCGCGGCGACCGCGCCGATCAGGATCAGCGGCACGATCACCAGCACCCCGAGACCGAAGGTGATCAGGATCAGCAGGACCGCGACCGCGGTGTAGATCAGCAGCGAGATCTGGAAGTTCAGTGACTCGACCGCATGCCGGCGGACGAACTCCGAACGTCCCCGGAACACCAGCCAGACGATCAACGGACACAGGAAACCCATCGCGAACCAGGCCGCGACGAACACCCCCACGTGCGCGACCATCGCCCACGTACGCTCCTCCGAGGCCGACAACGGCACCCCGGAACCGGATTCCGAGCTAGCCATACTCCAGTCAAGCACGCCGGGGCTGGTTACGCGGTTCGGTCTATCTCCTGCGCTGTGAGGCGGGACCGACGGCTCGTGCTCACCAGGGCCAGCGCGAGGACGACTAGCCCCATCGCGACGGTCGGCCACCAGACCAGGTGTTCGGCGCGGACGAAGCGTTCCGGATCGGTGGTCGCGGTCGCGCCGACGATCGAGCCGGCGACCGCGACGCCGAGCGACGTACCGGTCTGCCGTCCCACTGAGGCCAGGGACGCGGCCAGGCCGGCCATCGACGCGGGCATCCCGGCGACCGCCGAATTCGCGATCGGCGGGTTGATCGTGCCGAGGAAGACGCCGAAGAGCAGGAAGATCGCCAGGACAACCGGGAGTGGCGTGGCCGCCTTGATCGTGATCGACGCGGCCGCGCCGGCCGTGAGTGCCGTGCCGGCGACGACCAGTGGGAGGCGTGGGCCGCGCGAGCCGACCGCCCGGCCGGTGAGCGGCGACAGGACGCAGATCAGCAAGCCGACCGGCAGCAGGCACAGGCCGGCGTCGAGCGCGGACAGCTTGCGCACACTTTGCAGGTAGAGCGTCGTGATGAACAGGAACGCGCCGAATCCGGTGTAGGCGAACATCGCGATCAGCACGGCCGAACTGAACGGCACACTGCGGAACAACCGCAGCTCAAGAAGCGGTTCCCGCCGACGTCGTTCGTACCCGATCAGTGTGACCGCAGCGACCGCGGCAAGGGCGAGCAGGCCAAGAACCAGCGGCGTACGCCAACCGTGTTTCGCGGACTCGATGATCGCCGACACGACCCCACCCAGTACGAGGATGACCAGCAGCTGACCGACCGGGTCGAACCGGCGACCGTGCGCGGCGCGGGACTCCGGCACATACACGCTGGTGAAGACGACCGCGAGGACCACGATCGGCAGGTTCACCCAGAAGATCGATCGCCAGCCGAGACCGTCGACGAGCGCGCCGCCGAGGATCGGGCCGAGGACCAGCGACAGGCCGGCGGTCGCTCCGAAGATGCCGATCGCCCGCGCCCGCTCGGCGCGATCCGGGAACACCGTCACCACGATCGCCATCGCCACCGGGTTCAGCATCGTGCCGCCGACCGCCTGCAGGGCGCGCGCCGCGATCAGCCAGCCGATCCCCGGCGCCAGGCTGCAGCACAAGGAGCCAAGGCCGAACACGATCAGCCCGAGCCGGAACATCCGCTTCCGCCCGTACCGGTCGGCGGTGGACCCGGCCAGCAGCAGGAAGCTCGCCAGCACCAGCGTGTACGCGTCGACCGTCCATTGCAGGCCGGCCGTCGACGCGCCCAGACCGTCCCGGATCGCGGGCAGCGCCATGTTGACGATCGAGATGTCCATCACCGAGATCAGGATGCTCGCGCAGCAGATCGCCAGCACCGCGTACCGCCGGGAGCTGGTCGGGCCGGGGGTGCCGATCTCGAGCGCTGGAAGGGTCATACCGGCAACGCTAGGATTTAGAGCGTGCTCGAAGTCAATCATCGCGGGATCAGCATCGCCGAAGCCGCCGAACGCACCGGCGTCAGCGTCCACACGCTGCGGTACTACGAACGCGCCGGGCTCGTCGTCACCACCGTCGACCGGACCGCGGGCGGCCGCCGCCGGTACCAGCAGCTCGACCTGGACTGGATCCGGATCTGTACGCGGTTCCGGGCGACCGGGATGCCGATCCGGACCATCCGCCAGTACGCCGAGCTGGTGAGGGCCGGGCGTGGCAACGAGAAGGACCGGCTGGAGCTGCTCGAGTCGCACCGGTCCGACGTGCTCACGCAGCTAGCAGAGCTTCAGGAGAGCCTGGAGCTGATCGACCACAAGATCGACGTGTACCGGGGCCGGCTCGAGGCCGGGGACGCGGATCAGCTCTGGGCGCCGCGGGCCTGAAGCTCCGCCAGCCGGTTGCTCAGGAAGCGCCGCTCGGTCTCGTTCGCGGTCAGTGCGATCGCCTGCTCGTACGCCTCGGCCGCCTGCGCGTGGCGGCTCAGCCGGGTCAGTACGTCGGCGCGGGTCGCTGGTAGGTACGCGTAGCTGGTCAGTGCGGTCTCTTTGGTGAGGGCATCCAGTTCTTCGAGTACGGCGACCAGGTCGGCGCCCGGTACGAGACTGTGTGCCGCTGCGCGGTTCAGCGCGACGATCGGAGTCGGCCAGCTGATCAGCATCGCGTCGTACATCCGTACCACCTGGACCCAGTTCGTCTTCTCCCAGGACGGTGCGGTCATGTGTAGCCCGGCCACTGCCGCCTGCAGCGCGAACCGGCCCTGGCCATGCTCCAGCGCGAGCGTGGCCCGCGACACGCCTTCCGCGAGCAGTGCTGAGTCCCACCGGGACCGGTCCTGGTCAGCCAGCAGAACCAGCTCGCCGTCCGCACTCACTCGCGCGTCACCACGCGCCTCAGTCATCAGCAACAGCCCCAGCAGCGCCTGTGGCTCCGCCTCGCGTGGCATCAGCCGCACCAGCATCCGCGCCAGCTGGACAGCCCTACCGGTCAGATCGGTTCGCGTCAGCTCCGTACCGGCCGCGACGTGCCCAGCCGTGTACGCCAGGTGCACGACGGTCAGCACCGCATCCAGGCGTGCCGCCAGCTCCTGGTCAGCCGGGATGCGGTACGGGATGCCTGCCGCCGCGATCTTCTTCTTGGCTCTGGTGATCCGCGCGGCCGCTGTTGGCTCACTGACCAACAGAACCGCGGCCACCTCCCGTGTGGTCAGCCCACAGATCAGGCGCAGGGTCAGCGCGACCTGCGAGTCCCGTGCGAGGGCCGGGTGGCAGCACGTGAACACCAGTCGGAGCAGGTCGGTCGGCTGCTCCTCCTCCGCGCCGGACTCCTCTACCAGCAGTGGCAGCTTGCGCCGCAGCGTCGTCTCCCGCCGGAGCCGGTCCAGCGCGACCCGTCGGGCCACTGTGCTCAACCAGCCACCCGGATTGGCCGGGATGCCATCCGGCCAGGTCCGGAGCGCCTGAACGAACGCATCCTGCGTACAGTCTTCGGCCAGGTCGAGGTCACGGGTCAGACGGACCACCGAGGCCAGTACGGTCGACCAGCTCTCCCGGTGCGCCTGTTCGACTACCCGCGCGACCTCTACCGCCGCAGCCGGGTGCTCCGGCGGACAGCTGTCCGCGGGCGCACCCGGCTGGTCGGAGGACATGTCAGGCCGGCGGCGTGGCATCCGATGAGGTGTCCATCACCGGTCGCACCTCGACATTGGCCGACGGGCAGAGCTTCGCCAGCTCCAGCGCCTGGTCCAGGTCACGGGCGTCGATGACGTAGTACCCACCCAGTGCCTCCTTGGTCTCGATGAACGGACCGTCGGTGACCATCGGTTCCGCCCCCTCGCGCTGCCGGACCGTACTGGCCGTGGTGGTCCGCTCCAGCGCCTCCCCACCGAGAATTCGCGCGCCGGCCTTCTCCACCGCCGCCGAGAACTCCCCGTGCAACTTCATTGCCGCCTCGAAAGACTCCGCGGTCAGGTTGTCGTACCAGTCTTCCGTGTCGTACAGCAGGAACAAGTACTGCGCCATGTCAACGCTCCCTCGGTTGGGTACTGCTCTGAACATCTTGCTGACGAACGGCGCCACACGGAATCGACAACACAGGCGAGCAATCTTCATTACTGTTGAGTACGTGGCCGGAGTGGAGCATTTCGACGTACTGATCGTCGGTGCGGGCCTGTCCGGGATCGGTGCGGCGTACCGGTTGCAGACGCGCTGCCCGGAGCGTACGTACGCGATCCTGGAGAGCCGCGACGCGCTCGGCGGTACCTGGGACCTGTTCCGGTACCCAGGGGTGCGCTCCGACTCGGACATGTTCACGCTGGGCTTCCCGTTCCACCCGTGGAAGGCGGCGAAGGCGATCGCGGACGGACCGGCGATCCTGGACTACCTGCACGAGACAGCATCGGTGTACGGGATCGACAAGCACATCCGGTACGGCCAGCGGGTCGCCAGCGCGTCCTGGTCCTCCGCTGATGCGATGTGGACAGTTGAGACGGCCAACGCCTCGTACACCTGCTCGTTCTTGTACGTCTGCAGCGGGTATTACGACTACGACTCGGGGTACGTGGTCGACTTCCCAGGGCAGAGCGACTTCACCGGGCGGATCGTGCATCCGCAGCACTGGCCTGACGATCTGGACTACACGGGCCAGCGGGTGGTGGTCATCGGCAGCGGAGCAACCGCCGTGACACTAGTACCTGCCATGGCTGGTGCGGCGGCACAGGTGACGATGCTGCAGCGGTCACCCAGCTACGTGGCGTCCCGCCCGGCGCGCGATGCTCTGTCGGACCGGCTACGTGCCGTGCTGCCGGAGCGGCTTGCACATCGGGTGATCCGTGGCAAGAACGTTGTTGCCAGTACTGCGATCTACAGCGCGTTTCGCAGGTGGCCGGCGCATGCGGCGTGGTTGCTCAACAGCACCGTGGCGAAGCAGCTCCCGGATTCGATCCCGGTCGATCCGCATTTCACCCCGCGGTACAAGCCGTGGGACCAGCGGATCTGCCTGGTGCCGGACGCCGACCTGTTCAAGGTACTGCGCGACGGGTCGGCGTCCGTGGTCACCGACGAGATCGACCGGTTCACCCCGACCGGCCTGCGACTACGGTCCGGCCGCGAGCTGGACGCCGACCTGGTCGTCACCGCGACCGGCCTGCGAATGGTTGCGCTCGGCAACATCGCGCTGACGGTCGACGGGCGCTCCGTCCAGCCGCACGACACCTTTGTGTACAAGGGCATGATGCTCAGCGGCGTACCGAACCTCGCCTGGTGCATCGGGTACACCAACAACTCCTGGACGTTGCGCTCCGACCTCACGTCGCAGTACGTCACCCGGATCCTCAACCACCTCACCACCACCGGCACCAGGACCTGCGTCCCCGAGATCGACCCCGCCGAGTACACCGCCCCACCCCGCCCGGTCGTCGACCTGACCTCCGGCTACATCCGCCGCGCCGCCGCCATCCTCCCCCACCAAGGCACCCAAGGCCCCTGGCGCCTCCGCCAGAACTACCCCCGAGACCTCCTCACCCTCCGCTACACCCCAGTAGCCGACGGCACCCTCCACTTCAGCTGATGGGAGCTGGCGGCCGTGGGCCGACGTACGTGGCGATCGGGCGGATGATTTTGGGGTCGGTGGCTTGTTCGAGGATGTTCGCGGACCAGCCGATGATGCGGCTGACGGCGAACGTCGGGGTGAACATCGCTCTCGGGACACCGCACAGCTCCATCACCACGCCGGCGTAGAACTCGACGTTCGCGAACAGGTTGCGGCCTGGTTTGAGCTCGGCGAGTACGTCGACGATGCGCTGCTCGACGGTGGTGGCGAAGTCGACCAGCTCGCCACCGATCCCGCGGGCGAGGTCACGCAGCATCAGCGAACGCGGATCCTCGGTGCGGTACACGGCGTGGCCGAAGCCCATGATCCGATCCCCGGCCGACACCTTCGCGCGGACCCAGGCGTCGATCCGGTCCGGCGTACCGATCTCGTCAAGGCTGGCCAGCGCGCGGTCCGGGGCACCGCCGTGCAGCGGACCCGAGAACGCGCCGATCGCGCCCGCGACCGCCGAGACGACATCGGCGCCGGTGGAGGCGATCACCCGGGCGGTGAACGTGGACGCGTTGAAGCCGTGGTCGACGGTCGAGACCAGATAGTGCTCGATCGCGGTCGCGTGTACGGCGCTGGGCTCGGCGCCGGTGATCAGGTACAGCCAGTTCGCGGCGGCGGAGAGGTCGGCGCGCGGCTCCAGCGGTTCTTGGCCTTCGCGGAGGCGGTAGAGGGCCGCGAGGATGGTCGGGGTCGCCGCGCAGACGAGCATGGCGTCGGCCTTACGGCGGGCCGGGTCTGCGTCCCACAACGGCGGGAGACCGCGGACCGCAGCCAGCAACGACAGCGCGGTACGCAGCCCAGCAAGCGGGTTGAAGGCCGCGCCGGCGACCGGGTTGGACTCGGCGCCGGCGAGTGGGTTGGAGGTCGCGCCGGCGGTTGCGATGGCGGGTAGGACCGCGCGGACCTCCGCCGGTAGTACTCGCAGCGGTGCCAGTTCGGCGATGAAGCGGTCCCGTTCGGCGGGGGTCGGCAGGTGGCCCTCGAACATCAGGTACCAGACGTCTTCGAGCGTCTTCGACTTGGCGAGCTCGATCGCCGAGTACTGGCGGTAGTGGTAGAACCCTTCATCGCCGCGGACGTCGCCGAGGGTCGTCTCGGTGACGACGACGTTGCGGAGACCAGGCGGGACAGTGATCGTGGTTGACATAGATTCAGAGTTGACAGGCAATCAACTATTGTCAATATTGATCCAGTCAATATGAAGGGTGTGGTGAGCGTGCGATGGCCGGTGAAGGTGACGAGAATTACCTGACCACCGCGGAGGTGGCGCGGCGGCTGCAAGTGAAGCCGGCCACTGTGTACGCGTATGTCAGCCGCGGGATGCTGACCAGCGTGCGGGCCCGGGGGCGGCGCGGGAGCCTGTTCGCGGCGGCCGAGGTGGAGCGGTTGGCAGGTCGATCGGTTGAGCACGCCGGGGTCGTCGAACGGATCGAGTCCCAACTCACGCTGCTCCAGGACGACGAGCTCTACTACCGAGGCCACCCAGCCCGACGCCTCGCCACCACCAACACAGTTGAAGAAGTCGCCCACCTCCTCTGGACCGGCGAACCCCCGAACCAAGCTGCACCTGAGGGGGCGGGCGCAATGGGGCAGGGACCCCAGCCTAGCGCGGGGGCGCTGGGTGCCCCCGGACTGCACGCTCCCACGGGGGCGCACGGTGCTGGTGGCGTGCGGGTGTTTGGGGGGGATCGCGGGCGGGTGGGGTTGGCTCGGGGTGGGATGGAGGTGGTGGCGGACGGGCGGTTGACTGATTTGTTGCGGGTGGGAGTGGCTGTGCTGGGGGCGGCTGATCCGTTGCGGTTCGATTTGTCGACGGGTTCGGTGACCGGAGCCGCGGGACAGCTGATCGGGAACTTGATCGCGGCGCTCCCCGGCCCGATCGCCATCAATACGACGCTGGGCGGCCGGCTCTGGCCCAAACTGGCCAACAACCCACCGTCCCGAACCACCCACCCCAACACCGTGGCCGGCACTCACCCGAACACCGCCGCGAGCGCAGACGCACCGCGGCCGGAGGTGTTGGATGCGCCGCGGCCGGAGGTGTTGGATGCGCCGCGGCCGGAGGTGTTGGATGCGCCGCGGCCGGAGGTGTTGGATGCGGCGCTCATCTTGCTGGCCGATCATGGGCTGGCCGTGTCGACGATCGCGGCCCGGGTGGCCGCGAGTGCGCGCGCCAACCTGTACGCGGTGATCTCCGCGGGCCTCGGCGCGCTGGACGGCCAGTACCACGGCGCCGCGCCGACCCTTGCGTACGAGTTCCTGAGGCGAGCCCGGCAGGACCCGCTGAAGGCACTCTCGGACCAGCTCCGCTCCGGTGAACCCATCCCCGGCTTTGGTCACAAGATCTACCAGCAGCGCGATCCCCGCGCCGAAGTCCTGCTCGGCATGCTCGGCGACCACCCGATCATGGAGACCGTGACCGCGATCGCCGACCGGACAACGTCCTTCCCGAACAGCGATCTCGCCATCGCCGCGATCACGCACGCGTACAACTTCCGCCCTGACGCGGGCGAAGCCCTGTTCGCGCTCGCGCGGATGATCGGCTGGACCGCGCACGCCCTCGAGGAGTACGCGGCCCCGGCCCTTCGGTTCCGGGCGCTCGGCGTCTACACCGGCCCTACTTCACCCCAAGCTTGATCAGCGTCGCCGCGCCCGGAGCCAGCGAGACGCGCACCGGCCCGACGCGCTGCGGTAGGTACTTCTGCCGCCCAGCCTGGAACACGCCGACCGAACCCACCTTCTGCTGATCGACCGCGACGACCGCCTTCGCCGGCGCGCTGTGGGACCGGTTCGCGACCAGCAACCACCGGTCCCCCGAGGCCGCGTCGCGGGAGCGGAACGTACCGACCACGACCGGGCTTCCGGAGATCCCGGGCACCAGATCGGTCGGCGTGAACCCGACCGCGCCGTTCGGCAGTGGGGTCTCGTTCGCGTGCACCACGCTCTCCGACACCAGCGGTTTCAGCTCGCGCCCGACCGGGTGCAGCCAGCCGTTGTTGATCTGCTGGGCGGCGTAGTACCGCGACGTACGCCGCCCCTCGACCGTGATCAGCGCCGGGCCGAAGCCTTCGCCGCGCGCCGGTTCCGGCGTCCAGTACGTGAAGTACTGGATGCCCTTCGCGCCGTACGCGAGGCTGACGTTGATCTGCCAGCGCAACTCGGCCGCGGTCGGTTCGCGATGGTTGTTGTAGGCAAGGGTCTGGATGAACACCCAGGCCGGTACGTCACCACGGAGCGCGGCGTCGCGGACGATCGCCCAGTTGTGGAAGTAGTTCGCGTCCTCGCGGCCCGCGGACAGCAGGGGGTAACGGTCGAACGAGATCAGCGACGGTTTCACGGTGTCGACGAAGTTGCGGTAGTACGCCGGGTCGTCGGACGGGAGGAGGTTGACGTACGGGAGGAGCTGGGGTGCCAGTTCGCGGGAGATCGCCAGCGCTTTCGCGAGAGTGGTGAACCAGCCGGCGCCTGGTTCGTCGTAGAGGTTGAATCCGGCCAGGGAGGAGTACGGGCCGTAGGCGTTTCGGGCGCGGGTGTACAGAGCGCGGGCCTCGGCCGGGGTGATGCTGAGGAAGTCGGTGGGGGTGTCGGAGATCGAGAACCAGCGGGACATGTTGCGGATCTGGATGTCGTCGGAGATCAGCAGTTGCAGGCCGGTGTCGCGGGCGAGGCCGAGCTGGTACTTGAAGATGTTGCCGTCGCCGGCGTAGTTGCCGGAGATGACGAAGTCGAACCCGGCACCCTTGATCTCGGCGAACCGCTCCTTGGTGCTGGCGTAGGGGTGTGGCGGCCAGAACAAACCCACCGGAAACTCAGGTCCACCAGTCAGCGGCAGCTGATCGGGCGACGGCACGACAACATCAGCCGGCGCCGCGGAGACAGCGGAGGTCGCACCGGCAGACGCGGCAGTTGCCGCGGAGAGGGCGGTCGCGCCGGTGAGTGCGGTAGCACCCGCACCGACAAGCAAACTCCGCCGACTCGGCCGACCGGAGTCGCCGGGAGCGGCGCCCGCCTGGCCAGCGGTGCCGGCGGCGGAGGCGGGGGCGGAGGCCGCCTGGTTGAGGGACTGGTGTGGGGTTTTCATGGCTTGCTCCTTCGGGCGGGTGGAGAGAAGGGCTAGCGGGTTCGGTGGTGGGCTACTGCGTCGGCGGTGGCGTTGAAGGACTGTTCGGCGAGGGTGTAGTCGCGTTGGGCGACGCCCAGGTACAGGGCGTCGAGCACGATCAGCTGGGCGTGCCGGCCGGACAGTCCTCCGGTACGGAACGTGATGTCCCGCGCCGCGGTGACCAGTACGACATCAGCGATCTCCGCGAGCGGCGAGCGTGGATAGTTGGTGACGGCAACAGTCGTCGCGCCCTGCAGCCCGGCTCGCGTCAGCGGTTCGACCACCTCGACGGTCTCGCCGCTGTGCGAGATCCCGACTGCCACATCCCCGGCACCGAGCAGCACGGAGCTGGCCAGCGCGGTGTGTACGTCGTTCCAGGTGCTCGCCCCGCGCCCGATCCGGTGCAGCCGCAATCGCAGGTCCTCCGCGACGGACGCCGACCCCGCGACCGCGTACAGATCGATCCGCCGTGCGTCGGAGATCGCGTGCACCGCACGGCTCAGCTCGCGTACGTCGAGCGCCGCGACCGTGTCCTCCAACGCGAGCGAATCGGCCCGCAACAACGTCTGGAGGATGTCGTCCAGCGAGTCGTCCGGCTGCACCGAGGCACCGCTCCCCCGTACCCAGCCCGGACTGTTCCGGCCGCTCTCGGCCGCCAGCGTCAGCCGCAGCTCGGCGTACCCGGACAACCCGAGCGCGATGCAGAACCGCGTGACACTCGGCAGCGACGTACCGCACCGGACCGCGAGCTGACCGATCGTCGATCCCGCCACCGCCGCCGGGTCGCGCAGTACCTCGGCGGCGATCCGGGTCTGTGCCGGGCTCAGCACCGGCAGCAGACCGTGGATTCGCGCCTCCAGACTCGGCGGCGGGGTCTCGGCAGCAGCGCTCATGTTAGAAATTCTCAGAGCACCACACCGTCATTTACAACAATTCACAGTGACCGGATCCGGTCACCCCGAAACCGGGCCCACCCAAAACCGGAGCAGAACCAGATCAGAACAGCGCCGACATCAACCGCCGCCGCGCCTTGATCACCCGCTCGTCATCCGCGCCGACGACCTCGAACAGCTCCAGCAGATGCAGCCGGACCGCGTTCCGCTCGTCGCCCGCGGTGGTCTGGACCGTGCTGATCAGCCGCGCGAACGCGTCGTCGACGTGCCCGCCCATCAGGTCCACGTCGGCGACCAGCAGCTGCGCCTCGACGTCGGCCGGGTTGTCCGCCGCCCGCGTCCGGATGTCCGCCGGCACCTCCTGAGTACGCTTCACCAGCTGCACCCGGGCCAGCCCGGACTTCGCCTCGGCGTCGTTCGGCGTTTCCTTGAGCAGTTCCTCGTACGCCGCGATCGCGCCGTCGAGATCGCCCGCGCCGACGGCGTTCTCGGCCTTCTCGTACCGCGGGTTCGGCGCGTCCTCTTCGACCTCCTCCGTGGGCGCCGGCGCACCGACGGGCTCCGCGCGCCCGGTGATGCCGTTCGCGACCGCGACGGTGAGCAGCTGGTCCAGGAACTGCCTGGCCTCCGGCTCGCCGACCGGCCCCTGGAACAGCGGGACCACCTGACCGCGCAGCACCGCGATCACCAGCGGAATCGTCTGCACGCCGACGGCCTGCGCCAGCTGCGGGTTCGCGTCGATGTCGATCCGGGCCAGCAGGAACTTCCCGGCGTACTCGGTGGACAGCTTGGCCAGCATCGGCCCGAGCGCGACCGACGCCTGCGATCGCGGCGACCAGAACTCGACCACGACCGGGACCTGCAGCGAACGCTCGATCACGTCGCTCTGGAAGGTCGGCTCGGACACGTTCAGCACGTACGCGCCGGCGGCCGCCGGGTCACCGGGCGCGGCACCACCTGGCGCGCCCGCGCCGGCGGGTGCACCGGCCGGCTTGCGCAGGGACGACAAGTCGATCGCCCCGGGACGGGAGAAGTTGGACTGGCTCACCACTGTCCTCGCATTCCGTACGTGCTACGAACGTTCACAGGGTCCATCTTCTACGACGCGGCTGGGGTCTGTTGCGGCCGGGTCGTCATCAGGAGGCGGGCCAGGCCGCTGCGGGTGCCGGCGACCGCCAGCCGGTCGCCCGCGCGGAGCGGCCGTTCGTACGCCGGGGTCCAGTCCCACGAGCCGCCCAGGTCCTGCCGGGCGAGCACCCGCAGACCGCCGGCTTCGTCCAGTTCGCCGAGCCGCCGGCCGACCGCGACCGAGCCGTCCTCGACGGTCACCTCGGTCAGCAGCAGCACCCGCCGACCGGCCGGTACGGTCACCTGGCTGCGCCGGTTCGCGACCGCGGCGGCGATCGCCGGCGCGACCAGCATCGACACCGACCGGCTGTGGCCGAGGCCGAGCCGTCGCTCGACCCGCTGGGCCAGGTCGTGGTCGAACATCCGCATCGTGATCCGGGCCTCCGGGTTCAGGTCCCCGGCCACCATCGCCGACTCCAGGTTGGTGATGTCCCCGTCGGTGATCGCGAGCACCGACTGACACCGCTGGACACCGGCCGAGCGCAGCGTTTCCTCGTTGCTGCTGTCCCCGATCACGACCGGGATCTTCAACCGGTGCGCGACCTGTACGCCCGGCGCGTCCTCGTCCTGGTCGACCCCGACCACCGCGACACCACGCTCGGTCAGGATCTCCAGTACGCGCGCGCCGACCGTACCGAGCCCGCAGACGACGACGTGATTGCGCGGCCGCCCGCGGACGCCGCCGATGATCCGGGAGAGCCGGGCACCCACCAGCGAGTCGACCACGACCGCGGTCAGCAGCGCCATCAGCACGATCCCGGTCAGCTGGACCAGTACCGCGCTGACCTTCACCCACGGCGCGGCGTCGTTGAACTTGTCGTCGTCGATCCCCGCCGACGTCACCACCCCGGCGGCCAGGTACAGCGCGCGCCACCACTCGATGTTCCCGAAGAAGTGCACCACGCCCGTACCGGCCGCGACCAGGAACGCCATCACGGCGGCGATCTTGCGGACCCGGCTGTCGAAGATGTCCCGCATCGCCATCAGCCACCCAGCCGGGCGGACGTCCCGCGCCCGCCACAGCGTACGTACGCCGGTGCCGAGCACGATGTCGCCCTCCGGGTCGGCGCTTGTCACCGGCAACAACTCGGGCGTCGCCGACGAGGTGGTGTCCGCGAGCACGGTCAGATGTGGTTCGGCGATCAGATCGGCCTGGCCGACGACCAGCCGCCGGCCACCGAGATCGAGCCAAGTCAGCTCGTCGTCCTCCAGCGCGTCCGACACGAACGCCGGCGCGGCCAGCCAGGGACCGTTGATCACCACGCAGTCGCCGAGCAGGCTGATCAGCTGCTTGCCCAGCCGCGGGTTCACCATCTGGACGATGATCCGCAGGTCGGGGTCCATGTCGCGAGCGGTCAGCGCGGTGTGCACGTTGTGGACGTCGTCGTTGTCCAGCAGCACGAGTGCCCGCGCGGTCGACGGCGTCCCGTCGTCGTCGGCGTCGACACCCGCGCGGCGCAGCAGCGACTCGCTGACCACCCGCGCGCCCATGACGGTCGCGCCCAGCTCGCCGATCCGGTCGTAGTGCCGGGAAGCAGGGTTCACGATCGCGGTCACCCGCTCGCCGGAGCTCACCAGCTCGGTGACCACCCGCAGCATCGTCCGGTCCGAACCGCAGACCACCACCCGCCGCCCGGCTTCCCGGCCCGCTGCCGCCGGTAAGAGTTCCTCAGAAGCGGGCGGGCTCCCGGTACTCGCCCCACTGTTCCCGAAGAACGTGACAGATTTCCCCCATCGTGGCCTCCGCACGCACTGCCTCCAGCATGGGCTCGATCAGGTTGCCAGTGCCGCTGGCCGCCTCCACCAGAGCCGACAGCGTACGCCGGACCAGGTCCTCGTCGCGGTGCGCCTTGCGTTCCGCGAGCACCCGGCACTGCTCGATCTCGACCTCGTGCGAGACCCGGAGGATCTCCAGCTCGCCGGACACCGTGTCGGTGAGGGTGTTCACCCCGACGATCTTCTTCTCGCCCTTCTCCAGTTTCTGCTGGTACTCGAACGCGGCGTCGGCGATCTCGGCCATGAACCAGCCGTCCTCGATTCCGCGCAGAATCCCGCCGGTGATCGACTCGTCCGGGCTCATCTCCTTGATCCGCGCGAAGATCTGCTCGGCTTCCGCCTCGATCTCGTCGGTGAGTGCCTCCAGGTACCAGGAGCCGCCGAGCGGGTCGGCGACGTTGGTGACGCCGATCTCCTCCATCAGTACCGACTGGGTCCGGAGCGCGATCTCGGCCGATTCCTCGCTCGGCAGCGCGAGCGTCTCGTCGAGCGCGTTCGTGTGCAGCGAGTTCGTCCCGCCGAGGATCGCGGCCAGCGCCTCGACCGCGGTGCGTACGACGTTGTTGTACGGCTGCTGCGCGGTCAGTGAAACGCCGGCGGTCTGGGTGTGGAACCGCAGCCACTGCGCCTTCTCGGTCTTCGCGCCGTACACGTCGCGCAGCCAGCGGGCCCAGATCCGGCGGGCCGCGCGGAACTTGGCGATCTCCTCGAAGAAGTCCAGGTGGCTGTCGAAGAAGAACGACAGTCCGGGCGCGAACACGTCCACGTCCAGGCCGCGGGACAGCCCGAGCTCCACGTACCCGAATCCGTCGGCGAGCGTGTACGCGAGCTCCTGCGCCGCCGTCGATCCGGCCTCACGGATGTGGTACCCGGAGACGCTGAGCGGCTTGTACGCGGGGATCTTGGTCGCGCAGTACTCCATCAGGTCGCCGATCAGGCGCAGATGTGGCTCCGGCGGGAACAGCCACTCCTTCTGGGCGATGTACTCCTTGAAGATGTCGGTCTGCAGCGTCCCGTTCAGCTTGGAGATGTCCGCGCCCTGCCGCTCGGCGGCGACCAGGTACATGCAGAAGGCCGGCACCGCCGGGCCGGAGATCGTCATCGAGGTGGTGACGTCCTGCAGCGGGATGTCCTTGAACAGCCGGTCCATGTCGACGGCCGAGTCGATCGCGACGCCGCAGTGCCCGACCTCGCCGAGCGACTTCGGTTCGTCGGAGTCGCGGCCCATCAGCGTCGGCATGTCGAACGCGACCGACAGGCCGCCGCCACCGCCGTTCAGGATCATCTTGTACCGCTCGTTGGTCTGCTCGGCGTTCCCGAACCCGGCGAACTGCCGGATCGTCCAGGTCCGGCCGCGGTACCCGGTCGCGTACAGCCCGCGGGTGAACGGGAACTCGCCCGGCCAGCCGATCCGCTCCATCCGCGGGTCGTCGACCCCGTCCGGCGGCCCGTACACCGGGGCGACCTCGGTGCCGGACAGCGTGCTGAAGTCCGCCTCCCGCTTCCGGGCCGCGTCGTAGCGCTGCTGCCACCGGCTCCGGCCGGCCGCGATCTGCTCGGCATCCATCAGTCAGACCTCCTCGGGACTGCTCCCAAAGTACTAGGACGTCCAACTAAATTCCACCTGGACTGGCTAACCAGCGAGCCGGGCCTCCCGCCGCCGGGTCTGCTCACGCGGGTCGGGGACGGGCGCGGCGGCAAGCAGACGGATCGTGTACGGGTCCTGCGGACCGCGCAACACCGATTCGCGATCGCCGTACTCGACCAGCTTGCCGCCGCTGAGCACCGCCACCTGGTCGCACACCTGATCAACCACGGCGAGGTCGTGGCTGATGAACAGGCAGGCGAAGTGCAGGCGGTCCTGCAACGCGCGAAGCAGCTCGAGTACGGTCGCCTGCACCGAAACGTCCAGCGCGGACGTGGGCTCGTCCGCGATCAGCAATCCGGGATCGAGCGAGATCGCCCGCGCGATCGACACCCGCTGACGCTGACCGCCGGACAGCTCGTGCGGGTACCGGCCGGCCCAGGCCCGCGGAAGCTCGACGCTCTCCAGCAGTTCCTCCACCCGTCGGCGCAACTCGGTTCCGCGTACGCCCCGATGGACCGCGAGTGGTTCGCCGACGGACTGGCCGATTGTGGCTCGCGGGTTCAGCGAACCGGCCGGGTTCTGGAACACGACACCGATCCGCGACCGGGTCTGCCGGAGCACCGACGACGACGCGCTGGTGAGCGCCTGCCCGGCGACGTGTACCTGGCCGGACGTGATCGGTGCGAGACCGAGTACGGCCTTGCCGATCGTGGACTTGCCGGAACCGGACTCCCCGACCAGACCGGTGATTTCGCCGTCCCGCAGTACGAGGCTCACGTTGTCGACCGCGCGGACCGTCCGGCCCCGGCGGCCGCGGTACTCGACCACGAGCTCGTCGATCCGCAACGCCGCCTCGTCCGGACCGGCCGGGATCTCCGCGGACTCCCGCAGACCACCGCGCGGCACCGCGTCCAGCAGCGCCTTCGTGTACTCCTGGGTGGGGTGATCGAACAGCTCATGCACTTCGGCCGTCTCGACCACGGAGCCCTTGCGCATCACCACGACCCGGTCGGCCACGTCCGCGACCACGCCCATGTCGTGGGTGATGATCATGATCGCGCCGGAGATCCGGGTCCGGAGCGCGAGCAGTACGTCGAGGACCTCCTGCTGCACGGTCACGTCGAGCGCCGTGGTCGGCTCGTCCGCGATCAGGAGCTCCGGATCGCAGGCGAGCGCGATCGCGATCATCACGCGCTGGCACTGCCCGCCGGACAGCTGATGCGGGTAGTACTTCAGCCGGCCCTCGGGCAACTCGACCATCCTCAGCAGCTCGACCGCGCGCTCGCGGGCCGCGCTCCGGGACAGCTCCGGCCGATGCGTACGGATCATCTCGACCAGTTGCGCGCCGATCGTGAACACCGGATCCAGCGCGCCGGACGGGTCCTGGAAGATCATCGCGATCCGCCGGCCGCGAAGCGCGGTCAGCTCGGCGCGGGACATCGCCAGGACGTCCGTACCGCCGAACATGATCCGGCCACCGGCGCGGGCGTTGTCCGGCAGCAGGCCGAGCGCGGCCAGGGCGGTGACACTCTTGCCGGAGCCGGACTCGCCCACGACCGCGAGCACCTCGCCGGCGCGAACCGCGAAGCTGACCTGATCCACCGCGCGCTGGGTGCTGCCGCCGACGGAGAAGTCGATGGTCAGCTCTTCGAACCGCAGCACCTCATCGCTCACTCGCCGTCCTCCTTGTCGAGCTTGTCGCGGTACTCCTGCCAGTCGGCCAGCATCTTCCGGTGGTAGGACGCCAGCCACTCGAAGTAGTTGCGCGCGTTCCGGAGCCGCTTGGCCGGACCGGGCATGCCTTCCGGCAGCTCCGCGAGCATCTGCTCGAAGATCTGCTGCTGTTTGTTCAGCGAGCGCCGCTCGCCGGCCAGGAAACTGCCCCAGACGTCGTCGTCGACCTTGAAGTAGTGGTTGCGGTCGCCGGGTACGGCGTGCCGCGCGATGAAGCCGAGGTCGATCAGCCGCCGGGTCGTGCTGGAGATCGACCCGGCGCTCGCGGACAGTGCCCGGGCCAGCTCGGCCGACGACACGTACGGCCGGTTGCACACCATCAGATAGCCCAGCACCCGGCCCTCCATTCGCGCCGACCCGGCCAGCTCCCGGATCAGCGCGAACTGCTCGACGAACTCGACCCGCCGCGGGTCGTCCTCCCACGCATCGTCATCGATCGTGTTTTCTTCCGGCATCAGGGGCGCTCCAGGGCTGCGTCCGTGATCTGCTGGGTGCGGCGGGCCCGGAAGGTTTCGACCGGCCAGCGGGAGCTGCCGCCGTAGCGGACCAGGGACGGCTGGCCGTCCGCGTCCCAGGTGTACTCGACCTTCTCGCCGATCGACCCGTACCCGGCGGCCGGCACGATCGCCAGCGTGTTCTCGTCGATCACCTGCAGCTCTTCGTAGCTGTCGGCCGGGTCCGGCGCCGCCGGGAAGTACGCGACCAGCCGCCCGCCGAGCAGCGAAATGCTCAACACACCCATCAGGTTCGCGAAGTTACCGCAGAACCGCTGAGCATCGATGTCACTCGGCACCTGCGTCCCGGCCGGCGCGTCCGCGGCCAGGTTGAGCAGCTTCACCACACCGGTCGCCAGCGACTCGGCCGGGCCACCGACGCAGTTGGTCAGTACCGACACCACCAACTGATCGACCGGGTCGATGAACGTCCGGGTGATGTGGCCCGGGTACCCACCGCTGTGACCGACCAGCCGCCGCTCGCCGACCTTCGAGATGATCATGCCCAGCCCGTACCGGCCCGCCTCGCGGCCGTGCGTGACGACCACGCTTTCGTCGCGCTGCATCAGCCGCTTGCTCACGTCGCTGACCAGTTGGTCGTCACCGAAGAAGTGCGCGGCGCCGTACACGGTCAGGTCCTCCGCGGTCGAGTAGAACCCGGTCGCGGCGGCCATCGCGCGCGTGTCGACGTGCGGGATCAGCTCGCGTACGTCGCTCCCGTCCAGCAGTCCGGTGTGACCGCCCGCGTACTCGTCGGCTCGGCGTACATCCAGTTCCGCACCGGTCTTCTTCAGACCCAACCGGTCCACGATGTGCGTTCCGACGTACTCGCCGTACGACGATCCACTCGCGGACTCGATCACCAGGCCGAGCAGCGAGTACCCGATGTTCGTGTACTTGAAGTACTCGTTGCGCTCGAACACCTGACCGTCCGACTGGCACAACTCGATCAACGCGTCCCGGTCCGGGAACGGGTCCATCAACTGCCAGTAGTCCTTGTCCACGCCATCGCGGATCACGCCACCCTGGTGACCGAGCAGCTCCCGCACCGTGATCGCGGCCAGCGTGGTCCCGGCGAGCTCAGGCACGTACTGGTCGACGGGATCGTCCAGCCGCACCTTGCCCTGCTCGACCAGCTGCAGGATCGCGGTCGCGGTGAACGTCTTGCTGTGCGAGGCGATCCGGAACAGGTGATCAGTACGCAGCGGTGTGCCGGCCACCTCGTCGCTGTACCCGAGCGCGGCCGACCAGACCAGCTCCTCGCCCACCCGGATCGCCACCTGCACCCCGGGCGTACGCAGATAGCGGCGCTGGTACTCCAGCCAGCGCTCGATCGCCGGAACGGCTTCCAGGGCGATGCTGACGTCGAACCCGGCCGGGGCGGCGGGGCGGGTAGCGGGAGACATGACGGCATCCGTTCTGTAGGGGCTGACGTGGGTGGTCATTCAGGAGCGTCCCTTCGGGTTCACCGCGTCACGGAGTACGTCGCCGAGGGTGATCAGGCTCAGTACGGTCGCGGCGAGGAAAGCACCGGGGTAGATCAAAGTGTGCGGCGCTTGCTGGAAGCGTGACTGCGCGGTGGCGAGCTGCAGGCCCCAGGAGATCGACGGCGCCCGCAGGCCGAGGCCGAGGAAGGTCAGCGTCGACTCGGCCACGATCACGCCGCCGACGGTCAACGTCGCGACGGCCAGAACCGGGCCGATCGAGTTCGGCAGGACGTAGTGCGTGAGGATGCGCGTGGTCGGGAAGCCCATCGCCTTCGCGGCCTGCACGTACTCCGCGTCCCGGGTCGAGCGGACCGTCGTACGCACCATCCGGGCGAGCGCCGGCCAGGAGAACACTGCGAGTACGAGCGACACCGACAGCACCGAACGTTCGCCGAGACTGTTCAGTACGACGATCGCGCCCAGCAGGAACGGGAAGCCGAGGAAGACGTCGGTCAACCGGGCCAGTACGGAATCGGCCCAGCCGCCGACGTACCCGGCGATCGTGCCGACCAGGACGGCGATGACGAGCGCGATCAACGTACACACCAGGCCGACGGACAACGAGGCGCGGGCGCCGTGGACGACGCTCGAGTACACGTCGCAGCCCTGCAGATCCTGGCCGAACGGATGACCTGACGAGGACGACCGCGCGCTGGCGGAGATGTCGCAGGCGCGTGGATCGACGCTGGTGAACAGTTGCGGGAAGACCGCCATCACGACCAGGACGGCGAGTACGCCGAGCGGCAGCCAGAACAGTACGCGCCGGCGCACGGTTGCCCAGACGCCGCGGCGCGCGAGTACGTCGTCCTCGACGGATTGCGCGAGCACCTGATCAGTCATGGCGAATCCTCGGGTCGAGGAGGGAGTTGAGCAGGTCGACGACCACGCTCGTCAGCAGGAAGATCAGGATCAGCGCTGTCGCGATGCCGACCACGGTCGGCCCCTCGTGTACCCGGATCGACTCGAACAGCAGCTGACCGACGCCGGGCAGGTTGAAGATGCCTTCCGTCACGACGGCGCCGCCGAGCAGCGCGCCGAGGTCGATCGCGAGATAGGTCAGCACCGGGATCGAGGAGTTGCGCAGTACGTGCACGCCGATCACCCGGCGCCGGGACAGGCCCTTGGCCCACAGCGCGCGGACGAAGTCGGAGCTCATCGTGTCGACCACGCTCCCCCGCGTCAGCCGGGCGACCGCGGCCAGACCGTAGATCGCCAGAACCGTTGCCGGCAGCAAGTAAGACGTCGGCCAGCCGTCGCTCACGCCCGCGATCGGCAGGATCGACAGCTTCACGCCGAACACCAGCTGCGCCGTCACCGCCATCACGAAGATCGGCACGGACGCGATCAGGATGGTCAGGATCAGCACGCCACGGTCGATCCAGGTGTTCTTCCGCAGCCCGGCGACCAGGCCGAGGCCGACACCGATCACGACCTGGATCACCCACGCCGTCAGCGCCAGCCGGATCGTCACCGGCCAGCGCGTCGCCAGCCGCTCGGCCACCGAGCGGCCGCGGAAGTCGACGCCGAGGTCGCCGGTGACCAGATTGCCGAGATAGCGCAGGTACTGCGACCAGAGCGGATCGTTCAAGTGGTACAGGTCCCGGATGCGTTCGACCACGGCCGGGGACAGCGGCTGATCGCCGCCCAGACTGGAGATCGGGTCACCAGGCAGCGCGAACACCGCCGCGTAGATGGCGAACGTGACCCCGAAGAACACCAGCACGAGCTCGATCAAACGCCGGATGGTGAAGCGCAGCATCAGTCCGCCCTTCTCCGGACGGCATCCAGCAACGCGAGCGCCGCGGCGTACTGCACTCCGACCAGGTCCTTGATCGGGATCGTGCGCAGCTGGGCGTCCAGCGTCGCGGCCTCGTCCTGCCAATCGCTGTACAGCGCACGCATCCGCCGGGCGGGCGGATGCAGCGCGGCCGACGCGCTGCCGCGGGCGATCTCACCCTCGATAGCGCGCAGCAGCATCCCGCCGAAGCGGAGCCGGTACATGCGGTTCGTGTCGGGCAGACCGAACGCCTCCGCGACGGTGGCCGGCCGGTTCGCGTCGACCTCGGCCGCCCGCCGCCGGTCCCGCTCCGGGCGGCGGAGCAGGTACGGCAGGAAGGCGGCGATCCCGCGGACCAGCTGGGAATCGTCCGACAGGTACGGGCGGGCCTGCTCGAAGATCTCGTTCATCGCCTGGAGATTGCCGTCGAGCTCATCGGCGGCATCGTCCAGCAGCTTGCCGTACGACGCGTCCGTCTCGGACTGGTCGTCCGCCGAGGGGTGCGTCCAGTACGGCAACTCGGCGACCAGGCTGATCGTGCCGTGCCGTCCCGCGTACGCGGCCGACGAGTCGCCGGACTGATCCGGGGTCGGCACGCCGAGCTTCTCGGCGTAGTCGTAGTTCGCCTGGGCCGAGATCATCTCGAAGACGGCCGGACCGAGCTGCCGTACGGCCGGGGTCTCCGCCTCGCCCAAGTCGAGCGGCAGCCCGAACGACGCGGCGATCGCGTGTAGTTCCTCGACGAAGCCGTCGAGCTCGGCGGTGACGTAGTAGTACACGCCGCCGAGCTCGGTGTTGTGCAGCGAGACCGCGACCACCGGCTTCAGCTCGTCGATCACCCGCATCAGGGCGAGCGTCTCCGGCATCACGCGGTCGAAGTACGCGTCCTTGTACTGGAACGGGAACGACCACTCGACCTGCTCCGCGGGCGCCGGGCGGTGGAAGTGCGCGCTGTAGTGCACCCGGTTGAACGGGCCGTCGAACCAGCCTTCGTTCAGGCGGGTGCCGTCCGGGTCGATACAGCCGATGATGTTCCACCGGCAGGACGCACGCAGGTCCGGGTCGGCGCAGAGCTCCTCCGCGAGATGGATCGCGGTCCAGAAACCGATCGGCTCGTTCGGGTGCACCCCGGCGTACATCAGCGCCTGGTCGGGGCCGTCGCCGATCGAGTACATCGTGATCGGGTCGCCCAGCCGGGACGTACCGATCCGTCGCCTGGTGACCAGGTCGGGGTGTTTCGCGGCGAGCGCGTCGAGGCGGGTGTTGATCTCGTCGACGCCCGGGAAGTGGTCGAGGTCCGGGACGCGGTGCGCCCGCTCCAGGATGACCTGGAGCGGGGCACCGGCGGGAACATTGGGAACAGCAGGCATCAGTTGTCCGCCATGACGGTGTTCTCGAGTTCGAAGGCGCCGGCGCCCTCGACCAGCTTGGCGACCCGGTCCGAGGTCGCGTACGTGTACTTCTCGAAGAACATCGGCGGCGCCGGGAAGTCCTTCATGATCGCCTTCTGCACGTCGACGTACCCCTCGATCGCCTTCTGCGGGTCGACCTGGCCGTCCGCCTTCGCCAGCAGCTGGTCGATCTGCGGGGTGTAGTGCGGGATGCAGTTCACGCAGCCGCCGGACTTCGTGTAGAAGGAGCGCAGCGTGTTCTGCTGGCTCGCGTACAGGGCGCCCCAGCGGGAGAAGTACGGGCCGCTCAGCTTCCGCTCGTTGCGCAGCTTCTGGAACTCGGGGAAGTCGGTGGTCGGCGTCGCGGTCACGTCCTTGATGCCGAGATTCTGCCGAAGCTGGTTCGCGTACGCGTTGTAGAGATCGTCCAGGCCGGAACCACCCGGGTACCGGATCTCCATCTTGCCATCGAACCCACCGGCCTCGGCCAGCAACTGCTTCGCCTTCGCCGGGTTGAACGTGCAGAGCTCGCCGCACAGCCCCTTCGGCGTACCCGGCTCACCCGGCGGGGTCAGCGCGGTGGCCGGCTCCCAGATGCCGCCGTAGATCACGTTGCTGACGGCCTGCCGGTCGATCGCCATCGAGATCGCCTGCCGAACCCGTACGTCCTGGTAGCGCTTGTCCCACAGCGGCAGCCCGAGATAGTTCATCCCGAGGCCCTGGAACACGTACGCCCGGTCGCCGAAGTCCTTCTTCACCTGCGCCATCCGGGCCGCCGGTACAAACAGGATGTCGGTGTTTCCCGCCTGGACGTCGGTGTACGCGGTCGTCATGTCGGTGTACGGCTTGAACACGATCTCGTCGACGGTCGGCTTCGGGCCCTGGTACGCGCCGAACCGCTTGACCGTCATCGGCTCGTTCTCGGTGTAACTGCCGACCATCTCGAACGGGCCGTTGCCGACCGGCTGCTTCGCGAACGCGTCGAAGTCCTTGTACGCCACCTCGGGCAGCGCGAAGAACCCGGACTGCGCCTGCGACAACTGCACCGGGAACTGACCGTCCGGGCTCTTCAGCGTCACCGTGAAGGTCAGGTCGTCGACCACCTTCAGGCCGGACATTTGCGTGGTGGCCGGCTTGCCCTTCGCCGGGTTCAGCGCGTCGTACCCGGCGATGTTCACCAGCTGACCGCTGTTCTCCCAGGCGTTCGGGCCGTACGCGACCGTGTTCCACGCCCGCACGTAGCTCTCGGCGGTCACCTTCTCGCCGTTGTGGAAGGTCCAGCCCGGGCGCAGCTTCACGGTCCAGTGCACGGCGTCGGACGACTTCACCGACTCGGCGTTCAGGTAGGTCACGGACCCGTCGGCCTTCACGAACGTCAGGCTCGCGAACAGCTCCTTGACCTGCGTGAACGCCACCGTCTGGCGGCCCGGGTTGAGGGTCACCGGATCGGACACGGCGAACGAGACCGACTTCGTCCCGCCGGCGTCCGACGACCCGGAACCACCACCGGAACAGCCGGTCAGAGCGAGGGCACCGGCGAGGAGAACGGCCGCGGCACGCTTCATGAGGTCCTCCAACTGAATCCCGGCCCAGCAGGGGGCGGGCCGGCTTTGATCCCCGATCTTGAGGGCTGGCCCGATGCAGGTCAATAGCGAAACTTGGGAAGTTTCAGTAGGAAATGAACTTTTAGCACGCGCGTAACACCCGAACCCGGCCGGGAACGGGGTCGTGGGTGGGTCAGGTGAAGTCGCCGGCGTTGTGCCGGAGGGGTTCCAGGACCGACCAGAGCATGGCCAGCTGGTCGTCGCTGAGGCCGCGGAGGGCGAAGTCGGCGGCGACCAGGTCGGCGGTGGCGCGCTCGACCAGCTCGCGGCCGTCCGGGGTGATCTCGCAGAGAATGGCGCGGCCGTCGTCCGGGTGCGGCGTACGAGTGACCAGGCCGGCCGCCTCCAGCCGGCGGACGATCGACGTCACGGACGTGGGATGTACCTGCAGCCGCTCGCCCATCTTCCCCAGCGGCAACGACCCGCGCCGGGAGAACGTGAGCAGTACCAGCGCCTCGAACCGCGCGAAGGTCAGCCCGTGCTTGCGGAGGATGTCGTCCAGTTCGTTGATCACGATCTGCTGCGCGCGCATCAGCGACGTCACGGCCCGCATCTGCTCGACCGCGCCCCACCGCCGCCCCCACTGCCGCGACGCCTCGTCGATCGGATCGAACGGCAACGCCCTCTTCCTCACCATGTGCGGAACATTAGCCGTTGCGCCATCCGCCGGGCGGGAGAAACTGTCGGTGGGCTCTGCGAGGGTGCGGAGATGGATTATCTGGAGCATGTTCGCGCCGACAGCGCGCGGCTGGGCGCGGTGGCGCGGCGCGGGCTGGACGCGCCGGTGCCCAGCTGTCCGGGGTGGACGGTCGACGACGCGGTCCGGCACGTGGCGCAGGTTTACGTACACAAGATCGAGGTGCTGAAACACGGCGCGCTCCCGGATCCGTGGCCGCTGGACTTCTCCGGCCTGAAGACCATGGAGTGGTACGACGAGACCCGCGCCGCGATCGTCGCCGCGCTCGAACAGGCCGGTACGGAGCTGCCGACCTGGACGTTCAGCCCGCGCGACAGTACGTCGGGGTTCTGGTACCGGCGGATGGCACACGAGACGGTGATCCATCGGATCGACGTCGAGCAGGCACACGACGCGGTCACCCCGATCGACCCGGAGCTGGCCCTGGACGGGATCGACGAGGTGCTCTACCCCACCGTCGCCGGCCCATGGTGGGAAGAAGGCGACACCAAGTTCCCGGTCGACGCCACTGTCCGCATCACCACCCCCACCCACGCCTGGACCCTCCAAGCCACCGCAACCACCATCACCGTGCAACAAGACACCCCCAGCCAGCTAACCCCACCCACCTCAGCCCCTCCCCACCACCCATCCCCGACCGGTGATGCCGCACCAACCCACCAACCACCCACTACCGGCGATGCCGCGTCTCCCCACCATCCATCCACAACCGGCGATCCGGTGGTTGCCGGTGATGCCGCGGTGGTGGTTTTTGGGGAGCCTGCGCAGGTTTATCTCTGGTTGTGGGGGCGGGCCGGGGACGAAGTGGTTCAAGCAAGCGGCGACCTCGACGTCCTCCGCGCCTTCCGTGGCCGGGTTTCGGAGGCGACCCAGTGACGATGTCCTCCGCGCGTCCGGCTGTTCGTTCCTTTCCCGAGAGACCACAGTGGTTTCATCGCGAAGGAGGATTCCGATGGCGCAGTACCTTGCACTGACCTACACCGCCGACGTCGACTGGTGGGCGCCCGAGCAGGCCGACGAGCTCGCCGAGTACCGGCGGTTCGGCGTGGAGTACGCCGAACAGGTCAAGGCGAGCGCCGTCCTGCACCCGACCGCGACGGCGACCGTCGTCCGGGTGGAGGGCGCCCGCGGCGGGCCGGTGGTGACCACCGACGGCCCGTACGCCGAGACCAAGGAAGCGCTGACCGGCTACTACCTGATCGAGGCCGATGACCTGGAGGCAGCGGTGAAGATCGCGGCCGAGATCCCGGCGGCCTGGGGCGGTGCCGTCGAGGTGCGCCCAGTGATTCTGGCCAAGTAGCGGGCGGACGAGGTCGATGGAGTAGCGGACCGGTGGATCAGCGCTACGACGTGATCGCCGAGACGATCCGGATCGAGGGAACGCGGATTCTCGCCACCCTGATCCGGACCGTCGGCGACGTCCAGCTCGCCGAGGACGCCGTCCAGGAAGCCGCGCTGGCGGCGCTCGGCGCCTGGCCGGTCACCGGCGTACCGCCGGAGCCGCGCGCCTGGCTGACCGTCACGGCCCGCCGGAAGGCGATCGACATCATCCGCCGCGAGCAGCGCCGTACCGACAAGGAACGGGACGGCTCCGAGCTGCTCGAACTCAACCGCCGGGAGCTCGACCAGGACGCCATCCTCGAGCGCGTCGTCGAGCCCGAGGAAGTGGTGCAGGACGACCTGCTCCGGCTGATCTTCACCTGCTGCCATCCGTCACTGTCACCGCCGACCCGGGTCGCGCTGGCGCTTCGTACGCTGTGTGGGCTCTCGCCGGCGCAGATCGCCGGCGTTCTGCTGAGTACCGAGGTCGCCACCACCAAACGACTGGTGCGTGCCCGGCAGAAGATCGCGGCCGCACGGATCCCGTACCGGGTGCCCGCCGAGCCTGAGTTGCCCGATCGGCTGCCGGCGGTGTGCGCGGTGATCCACAGTCTGTACACGGCGGGGCATGCGCCGGCGGAGGGCTCCGCGGCGTACGACCTCGATCTTTGTACTGAGGCGATTCGGCTAGCTGAGCTTCTGCATACGCTGCTGCCTGATCAGGCGACGCCGACCGCGGTGCTCGCACTGCTGCTGCTGACCGAGGCGCGGCGGCCGGCCCGGGTCGACGCGGCGGGTGCGGTGGTGACGCTCGATCGGCAGGACCGTTCGCGGTGGGATCAGGAGCTGATCGCCCGTGGCGTGGCGCTGCTCAACGACTCGCTGGAACGGTCTGATCGGCAGGCCGACGCGTACCAGCTGCAGGCCGCGATCGCCGCCGAACACGCCCGCGTCCCGAGCTACCCGGCGACCGACTGGCGCGAGATCGTCCGGCTGTACGACCTGCTGCTGGAGGTCTCCCCCAACCCCGCCGCCGAACTGGCCCGAGTCGTAGCCATCGCCGAAACCGGCCAGGTCACCACAGCCCTAGACCTGCTGACCGAGATCCCCAAGAACTCCCGCTGGCACGCAATCCGCGCCGAACTACTCGCTCGCCAATCCCGCTACCCCGAAGCCGTCACAGAACTAACCAAAGCCCTGGCCACGTCCCCCCTCAACCACCCCGAACGCCCCCACCGAGAACACCGCCAATCCCACTTCCAACACCTATCCATCACCCACCCCCCAACCCACCCCCGTCCGCCCGGCGCGCCGGCCGAACCCTCCAGCTGAGGGGGCATCCCCTCAAGCGCGGGGTTGCCCCGTCGTATTTTCAGGGGGCAACCCGGTGACTGAGGGGGCAACCTCGGTCAGCGCGTTCGGTCAGTCGTCGGTCCAGTTGCCGCGGTCGCTGTTGAAGATCGACTTGGAGGCGGCGGGACGGGACTGGTGGGCGCCGGGGGCAGAGGACGGCGCGGGGGTGGAGATGGTCACTTCCTGCGTCGAGTCCATGCCGATCGGGCCGGTGCCGTCGTCGTCGGTGTCCTCGTCGCCCTGGACCACGTCGACGCTCGCGGACGCCCGCAGCCCGGTGCGCTGGATGACGCGCTGGATGGTCAGGTCCCGGTCGGAGGCCCGGCTGACGAACTTGATCTCCCGGAAACCCTGGTCCTGAGCGGCGGACTCGAAGATGAAGTGGCCGTAGCCGAGAATCCGGCCCAGCCACGGCCGGGCCAGCGTGATGTCAAGAATCCGCGCGATCGGGGTGGTCGCGACGGTCTGCGAGAACACGCCGCGGATCCGCATCACCCGCATGTTGGTGACCACGAACCGGTCCCGGTGCTCGGTCAGGAACTTCCAGAACGCATGCGCGAGCAGTACGAAGACCAGCACCAGCAGCACCAGGTCCACGTTCGCCCCGAGCTTGGTCAGCACCATCACGACCAGCAGCACGGTGGCGAGCAGGATCTCCAGCATCGGCACCGCGAACACGATCCAGTGGTGCCGCACCTCGTCGATGACGACTTCGCCCTCGTCCGAGATCAAATGCCGCCGGACCTTCGGGTCGAAGATCCGGAACAGGCCAATGCCGGCCATCCACTCACTCCCCTGTCACGCCTGTTGTGACCCCGTACGTCCAAGTGTCCCGCACGATGCCTCGCGACGGGACACCCGGCGGCAGATCAGCTGAACAGCGCGGTCAAGAAGGTGATCACACTTCCGAACGCGTCGCCGACCGCCGAGAACGCGCCTCCGACGGCGTTCGCGGCGTTCGCCGGCTGAGTGAACAGATAGAAGCCGGCAAAGGCGATGAGCGACCAGATCAGCAGCTTCTTCGGCATGTCGCCACTCCCTTGTTCCTAACCCACTCGGTCGACTGTGTTTGAGTTTGTATCACGGACCGTCACCAATTGTCACTGACTGAACACAGCCCACCGCACAATGCTCACCAGCTACAAGCCCCATTCTGTAACGGATTCGGGGGCACGGCACCCATCGGCGCGCCGCCATGAGACGTACGTCGCTCCGAACCCGGTAAATCCCGCGGACTTTGCCCGATTCCGGAACAACTTTTCCCGAACACCAGGCGAAGATTTCCTGTGACACTACGTGGTCGAATGTTCCACGAGCGAGACCAGTATCACAATCCGAACAACCCTCACCAAGCCGCTCTTTCGCCAAGGCGGTGATTATCGGCAGCTCGGCAGGAGGTGTCCGGCCCGGCCGGGCATTTGGCGGGTGGTTCACGCGTGCGACCGGTTGAACCGGCTGGACACCTCCTGTCGAGCTGCCGATTCACAGCGCGGCGATCAGCTCGTCTGCTGCCGCGTACGGGTCGGTGCCGCCGTCCGCGACCTTGGCCGCGAGGACGTCCAGGCGGGCGTCGCCGTGCAGGTGCGCGAATCGGGCCCGCAGCGCCGTCGTCGCGATCGCCTCGATCTCGTCCCGGGCACGCGTTCGGCGGCGCTCGGTGAGTACGCCGTTGCCGCGCATCCAGGTCAGCCGGTCCTCGATCGCCTGCACCACCTCGGCGACCCCTTCGGCGCGGGACGCGACCGTCTTCAGGATCGGCGGCAGCCAGGCGCCCTCGGCCCGGTCGGCCAGCGCGAGCATCGCCCGCAGGTCCCGGGTGACGGTCTGGACGCCGTCCCGGTCGGCCTTGTTCACCACGTAGATGTCGCCGACCTCAAGAATGCCGGCCTTGGCCGCCTGGATGCCGTCACCCATGCCGGGAGCGAGCAGTACGAGGGTGGTGTCCGCCATCCCGGCGATCTCCACCTCGGACTGCCCGACGCCGACCGTCTCGACCAGGACGACGTCGAACCCGGCCGCGTCCAGGACCCGCAGCGCCTGCGGGGTCGACCAGGAGAGTCCGCCGAGATGCCCGCGGGACGCCATCGACCGGATGAACACGCCGCGGTCGGTCGCGTGGTCCTGCATGCGTACCCGGTCGCCGAGCAGTGCGCCGCCGGAGAACGGGGAGGACGGGTCGACCGCGAGTACGCCGACCCGTTTACCGGTCTCGCGGTACGCGGAAACCAGCGCCGAGGTCGAGGTGGATTTCCCGACGCCGGGTGATCCGGTGATGCCGACGATGTGCGCGTGCCCCGCATGCGGCGCGAGCGCCGCCATCACCTCCCGGAGCAACGGCGACTCGTCCTCCACCAGCGAAATCAGCCGAGCCACCGCCCGCGAGTCCCCCTCGCGAGCCTTCGCCACCAACTCCCCCACCGGCGCGGTCCGACGCCCCATCACCCCACCCGCCCCAACACACTCGCCACCCGGTCCACAACACGCGAGTGTTGTGCGGTGTGCGGGCGCGGGGTGGCGGGTGGGGCCGCGGGGGTGGGTGGGGTTGGCATCAGGGCTTCGGGACTCGGATGATGAGGGCGTCGCCCTGGCCGCCGCCTCCGCAGAGAGCCGCGGCACCGACACCGCCGCCGCGGCGGCCGAGTTCGAGGGCGAGGTGCAGTACGAGCCGCGCGCCGGACATCCCGATCGGGTGCCCGACCGCGATCGCGCCGCCGTTCACGTTCACCTTGTCGTCGCCGAGCTTCAGCTCGCGCGCGGACGCGATCCCGACCGCCGCGAACGCCTCGTTGATCTCCACCAGGTCGAGCTCGGCCGGCGCGATGCCTTCCTTCGTACACGCCTTGGCGATCGCGTTCGCCGGCTGGCTCTGCAGCGTCGAGTCCGGCCCGGCGACCGACCCGTGCGCGCCGATCTCGGCGATCCACGAAAGCCCGAGCTCCTCGGCCTTCGCCTGGCTCATCACCACGACCGCGCAGCCACCGTCGGAGATCTGCGACGCCGACCCCGCGGTGATCGTCCCGTCCTTGCCGAACGCCGGCCGCAACTTGGCAAGCGCCTCCACCGACGTGTCACCGCGGACGCCTTCGTCACTGTCGACGACGAGCGGATCGCCCTTGCGCTGCGGCACTTCGACCGGAACCACCTCGTCGGCGAACACGCCGTTCTTCCACGCCTCCGCGGCCCGCTGGTGCGAACGAGCGCTGAACTCGTCCTGCTCTTCACGGCTCAGCTTCAGCCCGCTGTTGTTGGCCTGATCGGTCAGCGCGCCCATCGCCTGGTCGGTGAACGCGTCCCACAACCCGTCGTACGCCATCGAGTCGACCAGCGTGGTGTCGCCGTACTTGAAGCCCTCGCGCGATTTGGGCAGCAGGTGCGGCGCGTTCGTCATCGACTCCATCCCGCCGGCCACGACGATGTCGTACTCACCGGCGCGGATCAGCTGGTCGGCGAGCGCGATCGCGTTCAGCCCGGACAGGCAGACCTTGTTGATCGTGATCGCCGGCACGTCCATCGGGATGCCGCCCTTGACCGCGGCCTGGCGAGCGGTGATCTGACCGCCGCCGGCCTGCAGCACCTGGCCCATGATCACGTACTCGACCTGGTCCGGCGCGACGCCGGCCTTCCGCAGTGCGCCCTGGATCGCGAACCCACCGAGTTCGGCGCCGGTGAAGCCTTTGAGGCCACCCAGCAGCCGCCCGATCGGGGTCCGCGCACCGGCGACGATGACGCTTCGGTTTCGCGTGTCAGCCATGCTGTCACGATACCTGCGAGGACACTGGTACGCCGCTGCTCGCGCACGTCAGACCGGTCACACGGATCATGTCAGCTGAGCCACTTTCGATGGCCTCCGCGGGAGGTCTGCGCCAGGCTGACGAGATGGATCAACTCTTCGACGCGATCGACCACGTCGGCATCGCGGTCGCCGACTTCGACGAAGCCGTCCAGTACTACGCCGACATGTTCGGCATGACCGTGGCGCATGAGGAGATCAACACCGAGCAGGGTGTCCGCGAGGCGATGCTGTCGGTCGGCGACTCGGGTTCGTCGATCCAGTTGCTGGCGCCGCTGTCGGACGCGTCGCCGATCGCCAAGTTCCTGGACCAGCGCGGTCCCGGCATCCAGCAGCTCGCGTACCGGGTGCGCGATCTGGACGCGGTCTGCGCCACCTTGCGCGAACGCGGCGCCCGGTTGCTGTACGACGAGCCGAAACGCGGTACCGCCGGCTCCCGGGTCAATTTCGTGCACCCGAAGTCGGCCGGCGGCGTACTGGTCGAACTCGTGGAGCCATCGGCCTCCCACACCGGGTGACGGCGCGCGAAAGGACTCTCCGGAGTACCTTGCGGCGGTCTACTCTGTTCGAGTGCTGAAGGACAGCGCCACCGATTCCTTGTACGGAGCGCCGGCCGGGTTCGAGCACGACGCCTTCGTCCACGGGTCGGACGAGGAGTTCGTGCGGCGCGCGGCGACGTTCGTACGGGTGGGTCTGGCGGCGGGGGAAGAGATCGTGGCCGTGCTGTCACCCGGGCGGACCGCGGACCTGCGGGACGCGCTCGGTCCGGACCAGGACCAGGTGCGCTTCGCCGACATGACCGTTGCCGGAGGCAACCCGGCGCGACTGATCCCGTTCTGGCGTGCCGTTCTGGAGCAGGCGGCGCGGCCGGTCCGCGCGCTCAGCGAGGCGGCGTACGCGGGCCGGAGCGACGCCGAGTACGCCGAGGTCGAGCTGCACGAGGCGCTCTCCGACATCGCTTTCGCAACCGACCCGTCGTTCCGGCTGCAATGCGTGTACGAAGCGTCGGTCGGGATCGATCCGACTGCCACCCACGCGGGCGCGGAAGCCCTTGCGGAGAAGGCGTTCCGGACCGCGCTGGACGACGTACCGGACCGGGCCGAGCGGTGGGAGTTCGGGCCCGGCGAGCTGTCCCAGGTGCGGCAGTGGCTGAGCGGTCAGGCGTCGTCGCACGGCGTTTCCCGGGACCGGCTGGAGGACCTGTCGCTGGCCCTGCACGAGGTCTGCACGAACAGCATCCGCTTCGGCGGTGGTCGCGGCACGCTCGCGGTTTGGATCGCATCCGGCGCGCTGATCTGCGACGTGACCGACCGCGGCCGGATCGACAACCTGCTGGTCGGCCGGGTGCTGCCGCCGCTGGACGGGCTCGGTGGCCGCGGCGTCTGGCTGGCGAACCAGCTGTGCGACCTGGCCCAGCTGCGGTCCGGCGACGACTTCACCCAGGTCAGGCTGCACACCCGCCTGCGCTGACCGGAAGCACTGGCGATCGGATAAGACCACTGACAACGGTGGACTGCAAAAGTGACGGTCGTCTCAACCGTCCCTCGCTGTGTCACAAGGCACAGCCAGGAGCGCATACTCAGCGGTAAGTTCCGCTCACCCAGAACCGCCTCTGCAGGAGGTACTTCCGTGAAGCAGATCCTCGAAGCGATCCTCTCCGGCGACAACGCCGCCGTCGGCGGGCTCGACGTACCGGAGCACTATCGCGGGATCACCGTGCACGCCGACGACGCGACGATGTTCGACGGGCTGGACAGCAAGGACAAGGACCCACGGAAGAGCCTGCACCTGGACGACGTACCAACGCCTGAGCTCGGGCCGGGTGAGGCGCTGGTCGCGGTGATGGCGAGCGCGATCAACTACAACACCGTCTGGACGTCGATCTTCGAGCCGGTGTCGACGTTCTCGTTCCTCAAGCGGTACGGGAAGTTGTCGCCGCTGACCGCGCGGCACGACCTGCCGTACCACGTGGTCGGCTCCGATCTGGCCGGCGTCGTACTGCGCACCGGGCCGGGCGTGAACGCGTGGAAACCGGGCGACGAGGTGGTCGCGCACTGCCTGTCGGTCGAGCTGGAGTCACCGGACGGCCACAACGACACGATGCTCGACTCCGAGCAGCGGATCTGGGGTTTCGAGACGAACTTCGGCGGTCTCGCCGAGCTGGCGCTGGTGAAATCGAACCAGTTGATGCCCAAGCCGGCCCATCTCACCTGGGAGGAAGCGGCATCCCCTGGGCTGGTGAACAGCACGGCGTACCGGCAGCTGGTGTCGGCCAACGGCGCGAACATGAAGCAGGGCGACGTCGTACTGGTGTGGGGCGCGTCCGGTGGACTCGGGTCGTACGCGACCCAGTTCGCGCTGAACGGCGGCGCGATTCCGGTCTGTGTGGTGTCCTCGCCGGAGAAGGCCGAGATCTGCCGGGCGATGGGCGCGTCGCTGATCATCGATCGGTCGGCCGAGGGGTACCGGTTCTGGAAGGACCCGGTGACCCAGGACCCGAAGGAGTGGAAGCGGTTCGGGGCGCGGATTCGCGAACTGACCGGCGGTGACGACCCGGACATCGTGTTCGAGCATCCGGGCCGGGAGACCTTCGGCGCCTCGGTGTACGTCGCCCGGCGCGGCGGCACGATCGTCACCTGCGCCTCGACCTCCGGATTCATGCACGAGTACGACAACCGGTACCTGTGGATGAACCTGAAACGGATCATCGGCTCCCATTTCGCCAACTACCGCGAGGCGTGGGAGGCGAACCGGCTGATCGCGAAGGGCATGGTCCATCCCACGGTCAGCAAGGTGTACCCGCTGGAGGCGACCGCGCAGGCGGCGTACGACGTACACCGCAATCTGCACCAGGGGAAGGTCGGCGTCCTCACGCTCGCGCCGGGCGAGGGCCTCGGGGTCCGTGACACCGCCTTGCGGGAGCAGCATTTGAGCGCGATCAACCGCTTCCGCGACAGGTAGTTGTGCACAGGTAGCCGATTCGCCGGTTTGTGGTGGGTTCTGACAGGCTTATCGTGGGGAATTCACCCGCTGAGCCGCCAGAAGGGACATCCGGTAATGCCTGACGAGTCGAGCCTGCCGTTCTTCGACCGTACGGCGACTGCGGCCGGGGGCTTCCCGGTCAGTCGTCGTGGGTACGACAAGCAGGCGGTGGACGACTACGTCCGCGCGCTGGAAATGCAGCTGGCCGAGACCCGCAACCACGCCGAGCAGCTGCAGCAGAGCGTCGCGCCGATGCAGCTCCAGCTGGAGGAGACCCGGCGCCAGCTCGAAGCCAGCGCCAACCCGTCGTACGCCGGGCTCGGCGACCGGGCCGCGCAGATCCTCCGGCTCGCCCAGGACCAGGCGTCCGAGGCGCTCGAGGAGGCCAAGCGGGAAGCCGACGAGCTGCGTACCAACGCGGCCAAGGAAGCCGCCGCCGCGCGTGCCACCGGCGACCGCGAGGCCGAGGACATCCGCACCGTCGCGCTGAACGAGGCGGACAGCATGCGCCGGACCGCCGAGGGCGACGCGGCCGAGTCGCGCCGGACCGCCGACACCGAGGCGGCCGAGGTGCTGCAGGCCGCCCAGCGGAAGGCGGAGCAGCTGCAGCTGACCGCCGAGTCGCAGGCGAGCACGCTGAAGAACGGCGCGCTGCACGAGGCGGAGAAGATCCGGACCGCGATCCAGCGCGAGTCCGCGGCGCTCCGGGCCCGGCTCGCCGACGAGCGCGAGCAGCAAGCCAAGGAGCTGGCCGACAAGCACCAGCAGATCGCCGCCGACACCGACAGCCTGACCACCCAGATGAAGGAGGCCGCCGAGGCATCCGAGCGCCGGGTGGCAGAGGCGACCGAACAGGCCCGCAAGATCCGCGCCGAGGCCGAGGAATCCGCCGAGCGGACCCTGTCCCGCGCCCGCCGCGAGGCCGAGCAGCTGCTCACCACCGCCCGTACCCGCGCCGAGGCCGAGCTCGCCAACTCCGCCGACGAGGCCGAGCGCTCCCGTACCGTCGTCGCCCGCGAAACCGAACGCCTGGCCAAGCGCCGCGACGGCATCCTCACCCAGATCGCCGGCCTCAACGAAATCGCCAGCAACATCGCCCGCCAAGCCGGCGAACTCGACTCCGAAACGGCAGCAGGTCCCTACACGAACCCTTTCGCCAAACCTGACACCGGCCCCGGCCCCGGTGTCAGCCCGGAAGCAAGCAGCGGGTCCGGCGTGAGCGGCGCGTCCGGCCTGAGTGGTGGGTCCGGCCTGAGTGGTGGGTCCGGCGTGAGCGGCGCGTCCGGGCTGACCGGCACCGCGTCACCAACAGACCGCCACGGCAGCCCACGCCCGGCATCTACCAGCCCGTTCTCCCCCACCCCAGCCAGCCCCTTCGCCACAACCCCCACCCCCACCAGCACCACCTCCGCCAGCAATATCTCCACAGGCACCAGCACCAGCACCAGCGGAACCAGCGGCATCGACTCCGCAGGCACCGGCTCCACAGGCACCGGCTCCTCCACAGGCGCCGGGGCGACTGGCGCGGGCGCGGGTACCTCCCCGGGCCTCGGTTCCACCGGCGCAGGCTCCTCCGCGGCCGCGGGCTCCTCCGCGGGCCTCGGGTCGACCGGTGCGGGCTCGAGCGGTACCGGCTCGGGGTCGACCGGTGCGAAGGGCAGCTCGTCCGGGGATGACGGCGGACCGTTCACCGGCGCCAGCCCGTTCGTGGGTTCCGCCGCTGGTGACGCCCGCGTCGACGAAACCCGCATCGACACCAACCTCCGCGTCGACGCGAAGGACACCAGCACCCTCGCCGGCAAAACCCCCGACCCGACTTCGTACACCCCCAGCAAAACCGCAGGCGGCCCCACCACCTCCCCGTCCACCACCTCCAGCTTCGGCAACACCACCACCGGCACCTCCGGCACCTCGAGCTCCACCGGCACCGACTCCCCCGGCGCCGCGCGCTCCGGCGGGTCGGCTTCCGGTGGATCGGCGGGTGCGGGTGTGTCCGCGACCGGCCGGGGTGCTGGTTCGGATGAGGACGAGCCGAAGGATTCGACGATGGTTGACGAGTTCCGGCTGAATGACCTCACGACCGAGCAGACTCGGGTGGACGGCAAGGACGCCGACGCGGCCTCCTCGACCGCGCGACCCCCGAAGGACAAGATGTGACGCCAGCCGGCGACGACACCTCCACGACAACCACCGACGCGGACCGCACCGAAGCCTCCGACGAAACCCAACCCACCGAGGCCAAGGCAGCAGCCCACCCCACCGACACCGCAAAAACCCCGGCAGGCTCTGCAAACACGTCAGCCGACACCGCACGTACGTCCGCTGACGAGGCTGCTCGCTCGGCGGCTGAAGCGGATGCGGCTGCCGCCGAGGCGGGTACGGCTGCGACGAACGCGAAGGCCGACGCGGCTGAGGCGAAAGCGGACGCAGCTGAGGTAAAAGCGGACGCTGCTGAGGTAAAAGCAGAGGCTGCTGAGGTGGGGGCGGCTGCGCGAGTGGTGGATGAGGATGTGGACATTGCCGGCGAGTTGTTGATGGACGCGCGGCATCCGAGTGAAGGGATGGGTCTGCCCGGCCCGCCGCTGCGCCGGGGCAACCCGTTCACCTTCGGCTTCTTCGCGGCGCTCGGTGTACTTTTCGCCTGGGGACTGTGGAACGCGCTCGGCCAGGCCCGCTCCGTACTGATCCTGCTCCTGGTTTCGATCTTCATCGCGGTCGGGCTGAACCCGCTGGTCGAGTGGTTCATGCGCCGTGGCCTGAAACGTGGGCTGTCGGTCGGTGTGGTGTTCCTGCTGATGATTCTCGCGGTCGTCGGCGTCGGGTTCGCGATCGTTCCGGTCGTCACCGACCAGATCGACAGTCTGATCAAGAACGCCCCGGGGTACCTCGATCTGCTGGAGAAGTCGAAGACCCTGACGAACCTGAACGACAAGTACCACTTCATCCAGAAGGCCCAGGAGTACATCCAGGACCCGGCGCTCGCCCAGCGCGCGTTCGGCGGCATCCTCGGCGTCGGCAAGGTGGTCGCGAACGCGCTGTTCAACACGTTCACGATCATGATCCTGACGTTGTACTTCCTGGCGTCGCTGCCGTCGGTGAAGCGGGCCGCGTACAGCCTGGTCCCGAAGACCCGCCGGCGCCGCGTCGCGATCCTCGGCGACGAGGTACTCGGCCGGGTCGGCGGGTACGTCAGCGGTCAGTTCATGGTCGCGCTCTGCGCCGGTACGTCGATGTTCATCTTCCTGGAGATCGTCGGCATCCGTGACTACGCGGTGGCGCTGGCGATCGTGGTGATGTTCTGCGGCTTCATCCCGATGGTCGGCGGCCTGATCGGGGTCGTCGCGGTCTCTCTGATCGGCTTCACCGGCGGTCTCTGGACGGGTGTCGCCTGCCTGATCTACGGCGTCATCTACCAGCAGATCGAGAACTACATCATCGCGCCCCGCATCATGCGCCGCGCCGTGGACATCCCCGGCGCCGTCACCGTCATCGCCGCCCTCCTCGGCGGCGCCCTCCTCGGCGTAGTAGGCGCCCTCCTCGCCATCCCCTCCGCCGCCGCCATCCTCCTGATCATCCGAGAAGTCTGGGTCCGCAAAGCCGACGCCTCCTGACAACCCCACCCACCCCAGACCAACCCTCAAGCCCGCACTTGAGCCGACACTCACGCCCAAGCCAAACCGACACTTGAGCCAACGCGGACGCTGGCCCACTCAGCGCCTCAGGGACATGCGATCCGCCGGACCGACCGCCCGTCCATCGCGTCGACCGGTGAGTCGGCGCTAGGCCGACGATTGGGCCGGTGCTAGACCGGCTGCTATCTGGGGGTGGCGCGGGCGTTGGCTCGCTTGGCGCCTCGGGCTCGGGGTGTGGCTTGCGCTGACGGGCTCAAGCTCGTACCGGGTGGATGAACCTGCTCGCGGTTGCGGGCCTTCGTGTGGGGAACGTCGACCAGTTGTGGTGGTCGTCCGTCGTCCAGGTGGATGACGAGATCCGATGCGAACTCCTTGCGCGCTCGTCGCATCGCCTCGGCCGACGGCCCCTCCTCGCCACCGGCAGAAACGTGGATCGTGTTCAACCGGGCGGTGCGGCTGTCGCTGCGCAGGCCGTACCAGGCACCCTGACCGCATCGCTGACAGCCAAGGCAACGTACACATCTTGGTCAGGGCTTCGCGGGCTCACTGGAACCCGCTGGTGGGATACGCCGAGCTCCAGGCTCTCTCCCGGGACCGGAGCGCGAGCACGCCGATCAGGCGGCGTACGCCCGGAGACAGCTCCGCAACTCACGTCCCGCGCCGGGAGCGCGAGCACGCTACTCACGTCCCGCACCGGAGCGCGAGCACGCTGCTCATATCCCGCACTGGAGCGGTCGCGTCGATAAGCCACGCGGCTACGTCCCGGGTGAGCTCGTTCGGCACATCGGACGAGTGGCTGGTCTCGACGGCGACGGTCGGTCGAGAGTGGTACGTCGGCAGGGGTGAAGGTCGTCGAAATGCCCTGAAAAATAAGGGGATTTCGCGAAGAACTGTCCGAGCCGGAGGGTATAGTTATCGGCATGGATGTTCTCGGTGGGCGCTCGGTTGTTGCGTTGGGCAACCATGAGCTCCTGCCCGTGCTCGACGAGCTGGACGCCGAGATCATCCGGCTGCAAGGGCTGCGTTTGCAGGTCGTCGCGCGGATGGAGGAAACGGGCTACGCCCAGGAGCTCGGCGCGCGCGACACCGTCGATCTGCTCGCCTTCCGGCACCGCCGAGACCGGTCAGAGGTCTGGCGAGACGTCCGGCTGGCGCGGGCATTGCCGAGGTACGCGGCCGTAGACGCCGCCCTCGCCGACGGGATCAAGGTCGGCAGCACCCAAGCCAGCGACTCCGACGGGATCGAAGGCGGCAGCTCCCAGGACGGCGACTCCGATGGCACGTTCCGGGCGATGCAGACCGCCCACGCGGCTGCGATCGTCTCCGAGCTCGAACGAGTTCGGACCCGGGTCCCGGTGGAAGACCTCGATGTCGCCGAGAACCAGCTGGTGTTGCTCGCCGCCCATCTTGCTCCGGGTGAGCTCCGCGCCGCGGCGAAACAGCTCTGCAACCTCCTCGACTCCGACGGGCCCGAGCCCGAGGAACAGCGGGCCTACGACCGCGAGTCCCTGACCCTCACGACTGCCGATAACGGCGTCAAGTTCAAGGGGTACCTCGCCAACGAGAACGCCGAACTCCTGCGTGCGGTCATCCACGCCGGTGCCCGCCCGCACAAGACCGCCGACGGCGAGCTCGATCCCCGCGCCCGCGACAAGCGCCAGGCCGACGCCCTCAGCACCGCCCTGACCGTCGCCGCCAACACCTGGGACACCAACGCCAACGCCCGGGACACGACCGCCAAAACCTGGCACACCAACGCCAACGGCCGGGACACGACCACCAACGCCTGGGGCGCCAAGGACACCGGCATACGTACGCCTGGTGCACCAGTGCCGGGGTACGGGGCCAAGGCGAACATCACCGTGACGATCGACCTGGACGACCTCAGGTCAGCCACCGCGAACGCCACTGGTCAGACGGCCTACGGCGACGAACTGTCCGCGACCACCATCCGCCGCCTGGCCTGCGATGCGAACGTCATCCCACTGGTCCTGGGCTCCAACTCAGAGCCGCTGGATGTCGGCCGCCGTGAACGTCTCGTCACCAAATCCATCCGCCGCGCCCTGAACGCCCGCGACCGTGGCTGCGTCGTCTGCGCGGCTCCTCCACTCAGGTGCGACGCCCATCACCTGATCTCCTGGCTCGACGGTGGCGCGACGACGGTCGACAACCTCGCGTTGCTCTGCCGCCGCCACCACGTAGACCTCCACGCCGGCCGCTGGCACGTGACCATCACCAACGGCATACCCAACGTCACCCGCCCCAACTGGGCCACTCCACCAGGCCCGGGGCGTCCCCGCCGGCGCCCGGTCAACCGCCCCAGCTGGACCACACCACCGGGCGCGGACCAGCTGCGCGGCAACCGGCGGATCACGTCCCCAGAGGCCGAGGGGGGCCGTCCCCGCCGGCGCCCAACCGAGCGCGACAAGGTGCCCACACCCGTGCTTTCAGGCACCACCCCTGCCCGCCCTGATCAGCATGCGCTCAACCAGGCCGGCGTAAGAACCCACCATCCCGAAGGCATCCCCGCCACACCCCCGGCACCTGACCCGTGGAGCCACCCGGACCCACCCGTCCCGACCACACCCCCGTCGCCCGACCCGTCGGGCCACCTAGACCCGTCTGTCCCGGCCACGCCCTCGGCGCCTGACCCGTGGAGCCACCTGGTCCCGCCCGTCCCGCGAGCCAGCCGCTGGAAGGCGGACGAAGCGACCCTCACCGCGGCGGTCCGGTTCGCTGTCTGGGGTCACCGCACGCGCACTGAGCCCGCAACCGGACCGCCGTCCTTCGCAACCATCTGAGCCACCGAAGCCCGGAGGATCAAGACCGAGCTGCCTGTACCCCTGGGCGCCTGACCCGTCGGGCGACCTGGACCCGCCCGTCCCCGCCACGCCTCCGGCACTTCACCCCGCCGGGCCACCTCGACCCGCTCCTCCCGGCGACGCCCTCGGCGCCTGACCCGTCGGGCCACCTGGACCTGCCCGTCCCCGCCACACCCCGGCGCCTGGCCCGCGGGGCTACCTGGACCGGGCCGTCCCGCGAACCAGTTGCTGGAAGGTCGACGAAGCGACCCTCACCGCGGCGGTCCGCTTCCACCGCGGCGGTCCGGTTCGCTGTCTGGGGTCACCGCACGCCCACCGAGCCCGCAACCGGCCCGCCATCCTTCGCAACCATCTGAGCCACCGAAGCGCCCAGCCGAGGCCGGTGTGAGATGACATCCAGGGCCCGGCGGATCAAGAAGGCGCTGCCTGTACCCCCGCGTCGGCCTGACCTGCATCCCGCTCCGGGATCGCACCCGTGGCAGCAGCATCTGCTGAGAGCCGCCGCGGCCGACGCGGGTGTCCGGCCCGAGTTGCGCCGGCTGGCCGGTATCTCAAGGTTTTCACCTGGGGCGAGATCGCGGTACTGCCCGGCCGCGACCGTCTTCTCGACGATCGCGCGCGGACGTCCTGCCCGGCGGTGTCCATCGTCGCGGATCGTCCGGCTGCCGGAGGTGCTCGGGCGTGGTTTCGGCGGGCTCACCGAGTGGCCGCCGACGAAGCCGGTTCGCTGCCCTGCTCTTCAGATGTGCCCTGCGCTTCAGGTGTGCCCTGCTCTTCAGATGTGTCTGCTCTTCAGAGTGGGATCACGTAGAGGATGAAGCCGCGGTTTTCGGCTACCTGGTCGTAGAGGCGGCGGGCGGTGGTGTTGGATTCGTGGGTGGACCAGTACACCCGGCCGCATTCACGCTCCCGTGCCCAGGCGGTGACGGCTTCGAGCAAGGCGCGCGCCACCCCCTGCCCGCGGGCCTCCGGCGCCGTGAACAGGTCCTGCAGGTAACAGGCGTCCGGCGCGGTCGTACTGGCATGCGTCAGGAAATGCGCGATCCCGACCAGCTGTCCGTCCAGCCGCGCCCCCAACGCATGCACTTCCTCGTCCCGCCCGAACCGTTCCCAGGCCTGGGCGAAGAACTCGTCCGGCATCGTGCGCCCGTAAAACTCGTTGTACCCGGCAAACAATTCCTGCCAGGCACCGCGATCAGTACCGTCCAACCGGCCAATGGTGAGCATGGCGGACAGATTACGGGCCGGCGAGTTTGGTGACCTCGGGGGATTGGTTGGTTTGGAAGGCGCAGGCTCGGGGGTACGAGGCGAGGCAGCCTCGGGTGGTCATCAGGGCGGTGTAGTAGTCGATGTAGCGGAAGCCGTAGGTTTCGCCGCGGGCGAAGGCCTGGTGGCGGATGGCGGAGACCCAGCGGTAGAAGGCCTCCTCGGGGATGGGGACGTACAGGGAGGGGGTGAAGCCTTCCATGTCCTCCCAGTTCTCGGCGTGCAGGAAGGAGCGGACGCCGTGCCGCGGGAGTTCGGCGAGCTTCGCGGCCAGCTCGGGGTACGGCGAGATCGCCGCGAAGTCGTCCTCGGGTACGACCGGGAGGCCGGCCAGGAAGCGGGCCCGTTCGGCGAGTACGGCGGTGTGCTCGTGGTCGCGGTGAATCGAGTGCTTCCAGTGCGTGATGATCGTGTCCGGCTGCTTCTCGCGGATGATCCGGGCCAGCTGCAGCGCCACGTCGTCGGTGTCGGGCAGGAAACCGTCGCTGTTGTCGAGCACCTGGAAGTCGGCGCCGATCGCCTCCGCGAACGCGCTGCCCTCGGAGATCTTCTGCTTCTTGTACTCGGCCGGCGACAGCCGCGGGTGACCGCGCTCGCCGGGGGTGAGCGCGACGATCGTCGCCGACGCGCCCTCCAGCACGAGCTTGGCGAGCGTCGGTCCGGCGGTCAGGTCCATGTCGCCGATGTGTCCGCCGATGGCGAGCACGCTGTTGCTCATAGGTAACTCCTCATTTCAGGCCACTGAGTACGACGCCGCGCACGTAGTACTTCTGGAAGATCAGGAACACGACCAGCACCGGCAGCGTGCTGATCACCAGGCCGGCCATCACGATGGGCATCGTCCGGTCCGGGTCGAGGAAGCTCTGCAGCAGCTGGATGCCGACGGGCAGCGTCTGCAGGTCGGGGTCGGAGGACGAGATCAGCAGCGTCCAGATGTACTCGTTCCAGGTGCCGATGAAGGTGATCAGCCCGAGCGTGATCGCCACCGGTTTGGTCTGCGGGAGCACGATCAGCCGCCAGGTCTGCCACTGGTTGGCGCCGTCGATCTTGGCCGCCTCGAGCATCTCGTCCGGCAGCGACACCATGAACTGCCGCATCAGGAAGATCCCGAAGCCGGACACCGTGAACGGCAGGATCAGCGAGATCAGGCTGGTGGTCAGCCCGCCGTCGCCGCCGCGGCCGAGGATGTCGTTGCCGCCGGCGAGCGGCCAGTTCAGCATGATCAGGAAGGTCGGGATCAGCAGCAGGAACGGCGGCAGCATCATCGTCGCCAGGATGAACCGGAAGATCACTGCCCGGCCGCGGAACCGCAGCTTCGCCAGCGCGTACCCGGCCATCGACGACGTCACCAGTACGGAAATGGTGACGCTGACCGTGACGATCACGCTGTTCTTGAACAACCGGGGCAGCTCCAGCTGGGAGAACGCCTCCTTGTAGTTGTCCAGGTTGAACGACTCGGGCAGCAGTTTGTACGGGATCACGCCGTACTCGCCCGCGCCCTTGAACGAGCTCATCACCATGTCCAGGAACGGCATCACCATCGCCACCGCGCCGAGGATCACCACCAGGTACGCGAACCACGGGAACTTGCCGCGCCGCCGTTTCACGACGTCTCCTCTCCACGCCGCCGGGCCACCCACAGCTGCAGCAGCGTGATCGCCAGGATGATCACGAACAGCACCATCGCCATCGCGCTCGCCGTACCCCACGCGCCGTACTTGAACGCGCGCTGGTACATCTCGAACGCGGCCACGTTGGTGGCGTTCACCGGTCCGCCGTCACCGGTCATCACGATGATCAGCGCGAACGACTGCAACCCGCCGATGAACTGCGTGATCAGTACGAACAGCAGCGCCGGCCGCAGCAACGGCAGCGTGATCGACCAGAACATGTGCCACGAGTTGGCACCGTCCATCTCGGCCGCCTCGTAGTACATGTCCGGGATCGCCTTCAGGCCGGCGGTCAGGATCAGTACCGCGCCGCCGATCGACGCCCAGGCGTGGACGACGGTCACCGACGGCAGCGCGTACGACGCGTCGGACAGGAAGCCGACGCTGTTCACGCCGAGCTTGTTCAGCACCGCGTTGATCAGCCCGGCCGGCTGGTACATCATCTTCCAGACGTTGCCGATGGCAACCACCGTGGCGACCACCGGCAGGAAGTACAGCACCCGCCAGAAGCCCTGGAAGGACAGCCGGTCGATGCAGTAGGCAACCAGTACGGAACCGAAGGTGGCCATGAACACCGCGCCGAACGCGAACAGCAGCGTGTTCACCAGGATCGGCTTCACGAAGGTGCCGTCGAAGCTGAGCACTTCCTTGAAGTTCGCGATCCCGGACCACTTCATCGTGCCCAGGTCGAAGCCGCCCCAGTTCGAGAACGCGAGCACGATCGCGAACATGAACGGCAGGATCAGGAAGATGCAGAAGAAGAGCAGCGCCGGCGACAGGAACAGGTACGCCGCGCGCCCTTCCCGGTGCAGCTTGCCGGGCCGCGAGACCGGCGCCGCCACGGTGTGGCCGGCGCCGGCCTTGCTGACCGCGGTCGTCATTGCGGCTTGACCGCCTTCGCCGCCTGCGCCAGCGCGTCATCGGGGCTGGCACCGTTGGTCAGTACGCCCATGATCGCGTTGTGCAGTGCCGTCTTCGCCTCGTACGCGCCGGGCTGGTTCGGCTCGGCCATCGCGTACGTGGCGGCCTCGTAGATCGGCGCCATGTTCGGGTCGGCCAGCGACTTCTTGTACTCCTCCTGGTCCGCGGTCCGCGGCGGGATCAGGCCCTGGTCGGCGAGCCACTTGCCGGTCTCCGTGACGTTGCCGCTGGAGGCCTTGTGCTCGTTCATCCAGGTGAGGAACTTCCACGCCTCGGCGGCGTGCTTGCTGCGCTCGTTCACGCCCATGAAGAAGCCGTACGCCAGCGAGCCCTTGCTGCCCGGGGTCGGGCCGGGGATCGCGGCCACGCCGACATCGGTGCCGTACTTGTCCTTCATCTGGGTCTTCAGGCTGCCGATCCACCAGCCGGCCTGGATCGCCATCGCGACGCCGCCGCTGCGGAACTGCTTGGTCGGCGAGATCGACGGGTTGGTCGCCTTCGCCGCCGCCAGGTCGGCCTCGAACTTGAGCGCCGCCTTGCCCTGGTCGTTGTCGAACTGCGGCGACCCGTCCGGACCGAGGAACTTGCCGCCGGCCGAGTTCAGCAGCGACAGGAACGGGTGTACGGACTTGTTGTCGCCGTCCTGGATCAGGCTCAGGCCCTCGACCTGGATGTTGCCCTTGGCATCACGCTTGACCGTCTTCTTGGCGGCGTCGGCGAGCTCGGCCCAGGTGGTCGGCGGCTTGGTGATACCGGCCGCGGCGAGGATCTTCTTGTTGTAGAACAACACGTACGTGTTCAGCTCGGTCGGGTACCCGAGCAGGGTGTCGCCGGTGGTGACCGCGCCGAGCGCGGCCGGGCTGTACTCGGCCTTGATCTTCTTGGCGATGTCGTCGGGTACCTTCGCGACCACGTTCGCCTTCATCAGCTGGCCGCCCCACAGCCCGTACGCGCTGACGATGTCCGCGCCCCGGCCGCCGGTCTGCCGGACGGTCATCGTGGTGAGCAGGTCGTCGAACTTGACCACCTGTGCCTTCACCTGGATCTTCGGGTTGTCCTTGTTCCACTCCTGGATCATCTTGTCCAGGCCTTCCTTGGACGGCCCGTCGCTGTAGTGGCTGAGCAGGGTCAGCTCGACCTTGTCACCACCACCGCCGCTGCTGGAGCCGCCGCCACAGGCCGCGACCGTCGCCAGTAACCCGGCAGCAACGGCAAGACCCAGTCCTCTCGAGATGCGCATCTCATTCCTTCCCGTCGGCCGGGAGCAGCTGCGCCCGGAGGATGGTGAACGTGCGGGTGATGTCGAAACCCGTCTTCAGATAGAGCTGTCCGGCCGCCGACTTCTCGCCGGTCCACAGGAACCAGGCGGAATGTGCCCCCGCGGCAACCATCCGTTCCAGCGTCAGGTGCAGCAGCACCTTGCCGAGCCCGGTGCCGCGGGATGCCGGCAGCACCCCGAACGGCCCGAACCGGTCGATCACACTCTCGTACGTGCCGTGCATCGCCCAGCCGAGAATCCGGCCACCGGGTTCGCGGGCCACCACGATCCGTTCCAGCGGCAGACCGGACACGACACCTTCGCGGATCGCCCGCGACCAGTCCGGGTTGAACTCGCCGCCGGCGATCGAGATCAGCTCGGTCAGCTCGTCACCGGATGGTGTACCAAACGTGTACCCGTCCGCGATCAGGGCGTCGATGCGCTTGCGGACATCGTCCGGGATGGCGTACCCGACCAGGCTCCGGTCCATCGCGACCGCGTCGTACTGCTTCGCGAACCCGAGGCCGGCCAGCAGCTTCGCCGCGGCCGGGTAGCGCGCGGCGTCCAGGCCGGGGAGGAAGTAGTTCGGCGTGTACGAGGAGAAGAACACCTCGGTCCGCCCGTGCGAGCGGAGCCAGTCGGTCGCCGCGGTCAGCAGCTCCCGGCCGATCCCCTGGCCCTGGTGGTCCGGGTGCACGAAGAAGAACGGAATCCAGCCCGAGGCCGGTTCGAGGTCGTCGGCGTCGACCGCGATCAGCCGCCGGATCGCCAGCGCCGCGCCGACGATCTGATCATTGATCACGGCAACCTGAAGGCCGGCCGGGTCGAAGTTCCGGTCCAGCAGGAACAGGTCGCGGAGCCGCTGGTAGCCGATCGGATCGGCCGGTGCCGCTGCCGTCCAGGCAGCCGCCAGCGCCGGCCCGTCACCGACCTGGAACGAACGGATCATCACACGGTCCCTTCATCGAGCAATCCTTCGTAGAGCAACACGCCGGGCCGGACCCAGTCCGCCGGTGTGGTTGCCGAAGGCAAGAGATCGAGGGGGTCGTCGCCGGCCTCGAGTGCCTTGGTCAGCGAGTCCGATCCCCACAGCTTGTCCAACGACGGCAACAGCCCGAAGTCATCCGGATACAGCTCGTTCAGTACCCGGAGCATCACCAGCGCGGTCCGTACCGGCTCGAACGCCTCGCGATCGACCAGGTGCAACTGGACCCCGGACACCGGCGTACCGGCGTGTTTGCTGAACACCGGCTCGAACCAGGTCCGCCGGAAGATCACGCCCGGCAGGTCGCAGGCCTGCAGCGCCGGGACGAAACGGTCGTCCACGTACGGCGCGCCGATCGTCTCGAACGGCCGCGTCGTACCGCGTCCTTCGCTCAGGTTCGTGCCTTCGAACAGCCCGGTACCGGGATAGACCAGCGCGGTGTCCGGCGTCGGCATGTTCGGCGACGGCGGCACCCACGGCAACCCGGTGCCGGTCGACTCCCGCTGCCAGCCGTCGACCGTGACGACCGTTGCCTCACCCAACTGCCGGGCCAGCTCGCCGACGGTCAGCCCGTGCCGGAGCGGGATCGGCGCCCGGCCGACGAAGCTCTCGAACCCGGGCTGCAGCAGCGGCCCTTCGACCTTCATCCCGCCGAGCGGGTTCGGCCGGTCCAGCACGACGAACGGCTTGCCGAGCCGCGCCGCCGCCTGCTGACAGTCGTACATCGTCCAGACGTAGGTGTAGAACCGCGCACCGATGTCCTGGATGTCGAACAGCAGCACGTCCACGTCCGCGAACAGCTCGTCGAGCTGCTGTCCTTCTTTCAAGTACGTGTCGAACACCGGGAGGCCGGTGTCGGGATCGATCCCTTCGGCTTCACTCGCCCCCGCCTGCGCGGTGCCGCGCAGACCGTGCTCGGGGCCGAACAGCGCGGTCAACGGCAGACCGGCCGCCCGCAACGCCACCGGCGTCGGGGTGAGATCCGGCAGTACGCCGGTGAAGTTCGTGATCAGTCCGAGGCGCCCGTCGGGCACCAGCCCCCGGTCCTCGGCCAGACGCTGTGCGCCGGTCCGGACCATCATTGCTACCACCAACCAACCCAGTTCAAGGATCGTGCAGGAACTAGGTTGAAAACTTACCGACGCGATCGGCAGAAGGTCAATGGATTACGGTCACGGTTTGGCCCAAGTCCTGGAAGACATCGTTGTCCACATCATGGAAGGCTGTCTTGTCCACTTCGTGGGAGGAAGGGTCTCAGCGCCGCAAGAAAGTCATCAAGCCGTTCCGCATGCACCCAATGACCGGCCTCCGGCACCTCCGCGTACGTGACGTTCGGGAAGTACTCGGCGATCGTTGCACGATGCACCGGCCGTACGTAGTCCGACTTGCCGCCGTAGATGAACAACGTCGGCCCGGCGTACGTCAGCCCGGCCGCCTCGGCCGGCCAGCCGGAGATCGCTGGCAGTGCCGATTCGATCACCGGCAGGTTCGGCCGCCAGCGCGCGCCGTCGGCATCCATGATCAGGTTCTGCAGCAGAAACGCCCGCGTACCAGGCGTCGGCACGGCCTCGACCAGCTGCGCGTCGACATCGGCGCGCCGAGTGACCGAGGACAGGTCCGCAGCGCGCATCGCCTTCGCGTACTCGACGAACGCCGGCGGGTACGCGACCGGTGCCGCGTCGACCACGATCAAGCGCTCGACCACGGCCGGGTACCGCAGCGCCGTGTACATCGCTGTCTTGCCGCCCATCGAATGCCCGACCAGCGCGACCGGCCCGGTACCGAGTGACTCGATCGTCTCGCGGACATCGTCGGCGAGCTCCGGGTAACTCATCGTCGGTACGTGTGGTGAACCGCCGTGATTACGCAGGTCGAACGCGTACACCCGGTGCTGGTCCGCGAGCCGGCGAGCGGCCGTCATCCAGTTCCGGCCGGAGCCGAACAGGCCGTGCATCACCACGACCGGCGTACCGGACTCGCCGTACGAAGTCACCGGGAGCTTCATCCAAACACCTTCCAAGTACCGAGTCAGTGACTACGTTGCCAGCAAGCCGAATGCCAGTGCCGGCGCTCGTCCAGCGACTGACCGCCGGAGATCGCGCCGAGCAGACTCGGGTTCTCCGGCCACACCACCACATGCGGCGTACCGGGCAGGATCTGCTGGTCACATCCCGGACAGCGGTACGACTTCGCCGACGCCGATCCGGAGACGCGGCGGACGATCCACTCGCCACCGGCCTTCCGCTCCCGGTTCTGGGTACCACCGAGCAGCGGCCGGTCACTGACCGGCCGCTGCCACTTGGAAGGCTTTCGGCGCGACATAGCCCCTCAAGGCTAGCCGCACCGGTTAACTCACTGCCGGGCGACCGCGTACGCGGCGCATCCGATCAGCTCCATCGACACCTGGAGACGTTCCAGGCTGACGTTCTTCGCGATCGTGTCCTCCGGCGAGTGGTACGGCGGTTCCAGGTACGACGGCGCGATCTCGCCCCGCCAGGAGAAGTTCGCCGACGCGATCCCGACCTCCTGGAAGGACTGGTGGTCGGACGCGCCACGCTGCACCGGGCCGACCAGCTGCGCGTCGTACCCGAGTCGTTGCCCGGCGCCCCGAACCGAGTCGGTCGCGGCGTTGGCGAGGCCGGTGAAGGACAGCAGCCAGTACGTCACCGCGGGGTCCCAGCTGGTCGCGACCATGTCGTTCTGGAACACCGCCCGGTACCGGTCGCGCTGGTCCTGGGCGAGCTGCGCCACGTGATACCGCGAGCCGATCAGGCCTTGCTCCTCCGAACCCCAGAGCGCGAACCGCAGCGTCGCGTTCGTCGGGATGCGGCTGAACACGCGGGCCAGTTCCATCGTCAGCACGGTGCCGGAACCGTCGTCGTTCGCGCCCGGCGCGCCGATCACCGAGTCGTAGTGGCCGCTCACCATCACGATCGGGCCGTTCGTACCCGACTTGCCGCGCCGCTCGCCGATCACGTTGTTCGAGATCAGGCCACGGTGCGCCGCGGTACTGATCTTCAACGGCAGCGAGGTGACGACGGCGAGTGCCTCGCGGATCAGGCGCTTCTGCACCTGCGCGACGCCGATCACCGGGATCGGCGCGTCGGTCAGCCCGGCCGGCGAGAACGCCGACGCGCGCCGCGGGTACACCTGGTCGGCCGGCAGCAGGATCACGCCGACCGCACCACGCGCGGCCGCGTCCGCGACGAACGCCGGCCGCGCGGCCGCGGTGTCGTCCGCGATCACGATCGCGCCACGTACGTCGGCCGGCCAGACCGGGGCGCTCGCCGGGCCGGCGTCCCGTACCGGCCCTTCCACGGTCACGTCCAGCTTGCCGCCGGGCGCGGCGCCGGCCTGCCAGCAGATGTCGTCCGGCAGCATGCCGCGGACGTCGGTGATCTGGGCCAGGAACTTGTCGGCCACCGGGAACGGTTCGAGCCGGGTCCGGTACCCGAACTTGTCCAGCTGCCCGGCGATGTAGTCGGCGGCGCGCTTCTCGCTCGCCGTACCGCCGATCCGCGGGCCGATCCGCTCGGACAGTACCTGGAGGTGCTGCAGCGCGCGGTCGGAGGACAGGCCGGACACGATCTCCCGGTCGTACCTGTCCAGCTTCGGCTTGTTCACCGCCCCGGGCCGAAGGTCGTCGACACCCCAGGCAGGCGTGGCGGCGGTCAGTGCGGTGGCGGCGGTGACGCCGGCGGCAGCGCCGAGCAGTCCCCGGCGACTCAGACCGGATCGTTCGGTCATGTAGGTCTCCTCACAAGAGAGGTAGGCGGGCCCCGAGAGGCCCAGACCGTAACCGACGTGCGACTGAGTCGCCTAGGGGTAACCCATGATTGCGAGGGGTTACCCGGTAATTGCTACGCCTGGGCGCGAAGTTCGGCGCCGACCTCGTGCATGTGGCGCAACCCCATTCGGTACGAATCGATCAAACCCGTTGAAAGATAGGGCATTCCGATCTTCTCGCAGTACGCCTTGACCATCGGCTGGGCGAACCGCAGGTTGGCCCGCGGCATGCTCGGGAACAGGTGGTGCTCGATCTGGTAGTTCAGCCCGCCCATCATCCAGTCGATCACCAGACCGCCGTTCACGTTCCGGGACGTCAGCACCTGCTTCTCCAGGTGACCCCAGTTGACGTCGTCGGCCGGCATCTCCATGCCCTTGTGGTTCGGCGCGAACACGCTGCCGAGGTGCAGCCCGAAGATCATGTGGTGGACCAGCGCGAACACCAGCGCCTGGGCCGGCGACAGGATCAGGAACAGCGCGGTGAAGTACAGCACCAAGTGCGCCGCCATCAGCCCGAGCTCGACCTTCTGCTCACGCTTGCGGGCCAGCAGGAAGCGGATGCTCGACACCTTCAGGTTGAAACCCTCCAAGGTCAGCAGCGGGAAGAAGATCCGCGCCTGGTTCCGGGTCAGCCAGCCCTCCAGGCCCTTCCGGCCGGACGCCTGCTCAAGGGTCCAGACCAGTACGCCCTCGCCGACGTCCGGGTCCTTGTCGGTGTGGTTCGGGTTGGCGTGGTGCCGGTTGTGCTTGTCGTTCCACCAGGCGTAGCTCATGCCCAGTACCAGGTTGCCATGCAGCATCCCGATCCAGTCGTGCAGCTTGCGCGAGCTGGCGATCTGCTGGTGCCCCGCGTCGTGCCCGAAGAACGCCGCGCGGGTGGTCAGGACACCCAGCGGAAGCGCGAGCAGCAGTACCCACCAGGAGGCGCCGATCGCGGCGATCCCGGCCCAGGTGAGAGCCATCAGGGCGACGTTGATCCCGATCGCCATCGCGTACGCGGCCGTGCGTCGCTCCAGCAAACCGGCTGACTTGATCTCGCGCAGCAGCGGCGAGAAATCACTGCCGCGGGCAGGGGGAGCTAACACAGGTGGCTGAGCCATCAGGTCCTCGTCTCGGGTTCGGTGGGGGGCCTAGGCGTACAGCCGCGGCCAGCGTACGGCATCAAGCCTCGTCGCCATAACCGTCGATTACATGAGTGCTACTACCCGGAGTGATCGGGGAGCTGAGGCCCGGGCCGCGGTGGAGTTAACTCCCCTGAGCCCGGGACGGCCCTGGGTCATGATGGAGGCATGACAACCGTCGCCCTCACCGAGGCACCGCCGATGCGGTACCCGCGGCTCGCGCAGCCCTGGATCGCGCTGTTCCTCGCCATCCTGGCCGAGCTCGGGATCGCGCTGTTCGTGCTCGGCGTGGTGTCCGTGCCGCTGATCGCGGTCTGGGTCGGCATCCCGCTACTGCTCGTGGTCGTGCCGACCACCCGCTGGTACGCGAACTGCCACCGGACGATGCTGGCCGGCTTCCTCGGCGAGCGGATCCCGCGGCCGTACAAGCAGCCACCGATGCCCGGCATGCTGATGCGGATCCGGACCATCATGACCGACCCGCAGACCTGGCGGGACCTGATCTGGCTACTGGTGAACGCGGTCTTCGGCTTCACGCTCTGCCTGCTGAGCGCGGTGCTGTTCCTGGCCACGCTGTTCTACCTGGTCTACCCGCTGCTGGTCGGGGTCACCCCGGAGGGCGTGTTCACCGAGCCGTTCGGCGGCCTGTTCACGGTGAACTTCGGCACCAGCTTCCTGCTGATGCCGGTGGCGCTCCTCGCGTTCCTGATCTGGCAGGCGGCCGGCGAGCGGCTGCTGAAGGCGAACGCGTTCATGGCCCGCTCGCTGCTCGGCCCGACCGAGAGCGCCAAGCTGGCGATGCGGGTCCAGGAGCTGGCCGAGTCCCGGGCCGAGACGGTCGACACCCAGGCGGCCGAGCTGCGCCGGATCGAGCGGGACCTGCACGACGGCGCCCAGGCCCGGCTGGCGGCCCTGAGCATGAACCTCGGGATGGCCGAGGAGATGGTGGCCCGCGACCCGGCCCAGGCGGCGGCGCTGCTGACCGAGGCGCGGGAGTCGGCCAGCACAGCGCTGTCCGAGCTGCGTGACCTGGTCCGCGGCATCCACCCGCCGGTGCTCGCCGACCGCGGGCTCGAGGGTGCGGTCAAGGCGCTCGCGCTGACCTGCCCGTTCAAGGTCGACGTCACCTTCGACGTACCCGGCCGGCCGGCCGCTCCGGTCGAGTCGGCGGCGTACTTCGCGGTCGCCGAATGCCTCGCGAACGCGGTCAAGTACTCGGCCGCGACGAACGCCTGGATCCAGATCACGCACGAGGACGAGAAGCTGCACATGATCGTCGGCGACGACGGCGTGGGAGGTGCCTCGATCAAGCCCGGTGGCGGTCTGTACGGTATCGAACGGCGGCTGGCCGCCTTCGACGGTACGTTGACCGTGGTGAGCCCGAACGCCGGGCCGACCACCGTGATCATGGAGCTGCCTTGCGAGTCCTCATCGCTGAAGACCACGCCCTCCTCCGGGACGGCCTGATCCGCCTGCTGGAGGCGCACGACTTCGAGGTCGTCGAGGCGGTCGACAACGGACCCCGGCTGGTGCCCGCGCTGGTGGAGCACCGGCCGGACGTCGCGGTGGTGGACGTCCGGCTGCCACCGACGTTCACCGACGAGGGCCTGCGGGCCGCCATCGACGCCCGCGGCCAGGTCCCCGGCCTGCCGATCCTGGTCCTTTCCCAGTACGTCGAGCAGCTGTACGCCCGGGAGTTGCTCACCGGCGGCGGTGGCGGCGTCGGGTACCTGCTCAAGGACCGGGTCTCGAACGTCGCCGAGTTCCTGGACGCCGTCCGCCGCGTCGCCGGTGGTGGTACCGCGATGGACCCGGACGTGATCGGTCAGCTGCTCGCCCGCAACACCAAGGACTCACCGGTCAGCCGGCTCACGCCACGCGAGTCCGAGGTGCTCGGCCTGATGGCCGAAGGCAGGTCGAACGCGGCCATCGCCGCCGCGCTGTTCGTCACCGAGAAGGCGGTCAGCAAGCACACCAACAACATCTTCGCCAAGCTCGACCTGCCGCCGTCCGAGGACGACAACCGCCGCGTGATGGCGGTCCTTACCTACCTGTCGTCCCGCTGACCTACCTGTCGTCGCGCCGCGCGAAGGTGCCGGTCCGGATCCGGCTCAGGAACTCGCGGGTCCGCGGCTCGCGTGGGTTCTCCAGGACCTGCGCGGGCGGACCGATTTCCAGCGGGCGGCCGCGGTGCAGGAAGCAGACCTGATCGGCGACGTCGCGGGCGAAGCCCATCTCGTGGGTACAGACGAGCATCGTCATCCCCTCGGACTTCAGCTCGCGGAGCAGATCGAGCACCTCGCCGACGAGCTCCGGGTCGAGCGCCGAGGTGACCTCGTCGAGCAGCAACAGCTGCGGTGAGTTGACCATCGCGCGGGCGATCGCGGCCCGCTGCTGCTGACCGCCGGACAACTCGTCCGGCCGCGCCGCCGCCTTGTTCGCGAGGCCGACCCGCTCCAGCATCTGCAGCGCGCGGGCCCGTGCGGTGTCCCGCGGCACCTTGTGTACGCGGATCGGAGCCAGCGTGATGTTGTCCAGCACACTCAGATGCGGAAACAGGTTGTACGACTGGAAGACGATCCCGATCCCGGACCGTACCTTGTCCGCGTCGACGCGCGGATCGGTGATGTCGTCGCCGGCCAGCTCGACCACGCCGTCGTCGACGGTTTCGAGCAGGTTCACGCAGCGCAACAGCGTCGACTTCCCGGAGCCGGACGCCCCGATCAGGACGACGCACTCCCCCGCCGCGACTTCCAGGTCGAAACCGTCAAGAACCAGGTTGTCGCCGTACGCCTTGCGTACGCCGCGGATGCTCAGCAAGTTGGTCATACCGGTCCGCCTCCCCCGCCGTACCAGCCTTGTTTGCGGGCCACGTAATCGGTCAGTCGCGTCAACGGGATCGTCAGCGCGACAAAGAGCAGTCCGGCCACTACGTACGGTGTGAAGTTGAAGTCGATCGCCGTTTCCAGCTGGGCCGCCCGGATCGCGTCGATCACGCCCAGTACGGCGATCAGGCCGGAGTCCTTTTGCAGGCTGACGAAATCGTTCAGTAGCGGCGGAAGTACCCGGCGTACGGCCTGCGGCAGGACGACGAAGCGCAGGGTCTGCCGGTACGTCAGGCCGAGTGAGCGCGCCGCGGCCCGTTGGGACGGATGCACCGACTCGATCCCGGCCCGGAACACCTCGGCGACGTACGAGGAGTACGTCAGCACGAGCGCCGCGCCGCCCCAGATCACCGCCTGGTTGGGCAGCCCCCGCAACTGCAGTGCCGGTACGCCGAAACCGAGCAGGAAGATCACCAGCAAGAGCGGCAGGCCGCGAAACACATCCGTGTACGCCGCCGCGAACACCCGCAGCGGGAAGAAGATCGGGCCGCGCAGCGTACGCATGATGGCCAGCGTCATCCCGATCACCACGATCAGGACCGCGCAGACCAGCATCACCCGGACGTTCAGCCAGAGGCCCTGGGCAACTACCGGGAGTGCTTCCCAGCCGCGATGGACGTCGAAGAACGTCTCCCGGACCCGTGGCCAGCCGGGCGTCGAGGTGACGCCGACGACGACCAGCGCGAGCAGGATCACCGAGCTGACCGCGGCGATCAGGGTCGATCGCCGCGCCTGCCGGCCGCGGTACGCGATCCGCTCCCGCTGAAGCGCCGACGGTTGCCACTCGCTGCTTGGCCCGGTTTGCTTGGCCGGCCTCGTTTGCTCGGTCACGAGAGTTCGGGTGCGCCGGACCCGGTCAGGTACTGCTTCTGCAGGTTGGCCAGCGTGCCGTCCGACTTCAGCGCGTCGACCGCCTGCGAAACACAACCGGTCAGCTTCGAGCCCTTCGCCAGCACGAAGCCGAACTGCTCCGCCTTACCGCTGGACGGCAGCTGGCCGACGATCTTGCCGTTGTCGAGCTGCGCCCCGGTCATGTAGAACGCGGTCGGCAGGTCCACCACGATGCCGTCGATCTGCTTGTTCTTCAGCGCCTGCACGGCCAGGTCGTTGGTGTCGAAAACGGCCGGGGTCTGCTTCGGCTTCACGATGTCACGAAGATCGGTGTAACTCGTCGTACCCACCTGAGCACCGAGTTTCGCGTCCGCCAGCTCGGCCACGGTCTTGGCGTTCGCGATCTTGCTGCCCGCGGTGGTGATCACGGTCTGGCGGACGTCGTAGTACCCGGACGAGAAGTCGACCGCCTTGCCCCGATCCGCCGAGATCGAGACCTGGTTCACGTCCAGGTCGAACGCCTTCGGTCCAGGCGCGAAGGCAGTGTTGAACTGGACCGTCAGCCACTTCACGTCGGCCGCCTCGAACCCGAGCTTCTTCGCCACCGCATAGGTGACGGCCGACTCGTACCCCTTGCCGTTACTCGGGTCATTCCCGCTGAACCACGGCTCGTACGCCGGCTTGTCGGTTCCGACCGTCAACGCCCCGGCCGTCTTGACCGCCAGCTTGTCCTTGGCACAATCCGCCGCGCCCGAAGGCGTCGCCGCCGAACCGGACGAGCTTTCCTCCGGTGCGCACGCACCCAACCCCACCAGAGCCACCACCGCCAGGCCCACCACCGCACGCGTTCTCATGCGGAGAATGCTAAGTCCTCCGCCGGTACGCGGTGGGGCTCGATCCAGTGTGCAGACGGAAGCGCGTCGAGAAGTACAGCGGATCGGCGTACCCGACGGCAGTGGCGACTGAGGCGACTGAGCGGCTCGTGAGTTCCAGTAGGCGGGCGGCGGCGTCGAGGCGGCGGCGTTCGACGAACTGCTGCGGGCCCACGCCGAGCTGCTCGCGGAACAGGTGCGCGAACCGGGAGACGGAGAGATTGACCGCGCGGGCCAGCCGCGGGACGTCCAGCGTCGCGGTCAGGTCCTGGTCGATCAGCTCGATCGCCCGCAACAGCCGGTCGTCGATCTGGACCGCCTTCGGGTTCTGCGTGTCGCACCAGAGCAGCGCGGCCTCGAGCGAGTTCGCGCTCAGCTGCTCGGCCTGCGGGAGCACGCTGTGCTGGTGGCGTACGGCGTCGCGCAGGTGCTCGGTGATGCGATCGAAAGTGGGCCTGGCCGGATGCAGTTGAACGATGCCCGGAGCAACTTCCGGCCAGTCCAGCAGTGGCAGCCAGTCCGGTTTCGGGTTCACATGCGCGTACAGGAACTGCCAGCGGTCACCGACCGTGGCGTAGTCGTGCAGAACGCCCGGACGGGTCAGCGTGACGCTGCCGGGCGGCGCGGGGATCTGACCGAATCTTCCCTGTCCGGCGAGCGTGTGAACGAGCAGCCAGTCGGTCGTACCGCGGTGCCGATAGGTCGCGTACTCAGGCCCTTCGTCGAACTCACCGGTCACCAGCCGGCGTACGGCCGGGTGTGGCGACTCAGCAGGATATCGAAGGTTCACAGCTCGATAGACTATCGTTCGCCGGCCGCGGTACGCCGCATCCTGAAGGCATGACAGTTGTCGACGTTTACCAGCAGGACGGCATCGTCCAGGTTCCCCAGCTGCTCGATCCGGCCGAGGTCGAGCGGGTCCGGACCGTCTTCATGGAGCAGGTCGCGGTGGACCATTCGCTCGCGATCGACGACGGCGTACCCGACGACGATCCGCTGGCCAAGTACCCGCGGTTCGTACACCCGCACCGGCGGACCGACACCGACGCCGGGAAGGTCGCGCTGGAGCTGATGCTCGACAGCCGGATCCTCGATGTCGTCCAGGCCCTGATCGGGCCCGCGCTCGGGGCCCAGTCGATGTTCTACTTCAAGCCGCCGGGCGCCCGCGGCCAGGCGCTGCACCAGGACAACACGTTCCTGCGCGCCGATCCCGAGACCTGCCTGGCGGCGTGGATCGCCGTCGACGACGTGGACGCGGACAACGGCGGGCTCGCGGTCGTACCCGGCTCGCACCGCACCGACCTGCTCTGCCCGGAGCCGGCCGACCTGACTGAGTCCTTCACCAACGCGGAGGTCCCGGTACCGGCCGGCCTGAGCCGGGTGCAGACCAAGATGAAGGCCGGCGACGTGCTGTTCTTCCACGGCAGCGTCGTCCACGGCTCCCGCCCGAACACCACCGCGGACCGCTTCCGCCGCGCCCTGATCTTCCACTACATCCCCGAGGACAGCGTCGAGATCGCCGCCTTCTACAACCCCCTGATCCGCCCCGACCGCCGCGAAACCGTCCTCCCCGAAGCCATCGGCGGCGGCCCCTGCGGCGACTACGCACAAATGGAGCCGTAACCACCGGCAGCCGAAGGCTCGCGTCAGCGACCCCGGGGCTCGTGGCCCGGCGTCCCCCGGACCTGCGACTCATTGCCCGGCACCGGGCGGGTGCGCCCGCCGTCCGGGCCTGGCGCCTGACCAGTGCTGCCGGGGCTGTTCGGGTTCGGTTGGCGCGGGATGCTGGTCGGGACGAGCAGCCCCGAATTGGTCATCCGGTGCAGCTCCATCAGGCGGCGATCAAGCCGGTTCTCCTGCCCCCGGTTCAGGGTTTGCGGCGCCGGCCGGGCACTGTGCAACCGCATCGCGGTCTCGACCACGTGCCGCACCGGAGGTTCCAGATCGGTGCGGTTGAGCAGCGGCGTGGCGGTGCTGAGGAAGTACTCGTTCTCGGCGGGCGTCGGTGGGCGGTCGCGTTCGTCGAGGATCGTCTGCCGGGCACCGTGCGGTGGCGGCATCAGGCCGAGGTCGTCGCGATGGTTCTCGTACAGCACGTTGCCGTCGCGGTCGACCACGTAGATGTCGTCGAACTTGGCGAAGATCTCGGCCGCGTGTGCCGCGTCGGGCATCCCGGCGAAGGCGTTGTCATGAAGTTGCTTCGCCAGCCACCGCCCGAACCCGACCGTGTCCTTCGACCGCTGATACCGGTCCGCCATCCCGAGCAGGCTGTTGGCCTCGTTGGTGGCGATGAACACGGCCGCCATCCGGTACCCGTGCGGGCGGAAGCCGTCCACCCAGAAGTCGGTGGCCGCTTCCGACTGCAGCGGACTGCTGGCGATCACGTCGCACTGCTGGGCCCGAAGATTGTCCAGCAGGTGGTCGCGCAGGTCCTCCGGCAGGCTCTGCGCGATCACGAGATTGCCGCCGAGCCCGTTCGCGCGCATGTTCGCGTCGAAGCGTGGATGCGCCGGCGGATCGTCGTCGCGGTCGTACACCGCCACCCGGTCGCTGCCCAGCGCGGCCTGGATCAGCTCCTGGATGGTCGACTTGCCGGCCGCCGGCTGACCGCCGATCACGAGCAGGAACGGGCGCTGCCCGGGCAGCCGGATCGGCACCACCCGTGGGGTGATCTGGCTGAGCCGCCGGTTACGGACCGCCGCCTCCTCGGCCAGGGTCAGGGCTGGATCGTGGCCTGTTCCGGAGCTTCGGCCCGAAGGTCCGGCGCTCATCGGTCCAGCTCGGCGCGCAGTTCGGCCAGCAGGTCCGGGTAGCGGCGGATCACCTCGGCTCGCTCGAACGCGGTCATCGAGTCCCGGCGCCGGAACTCGCCGTCGTAGAACGCGAGCCGCGCCGCCAGCGCCTCATCGTCCCGGTCCCCGGCGCCCTCGGCGTCCGGATTCGTCACTTCGCGGCCGGCGGCCCGGCTGACCAGACTGTTGTAGCAGGAGGCAACGGCCTGGATCAGGTCGCGGACCTGTTCCCGCTCGATCCGTTCCTCGGCGCTCAGCGGCGCGAGTGCCCGCCCACCGAGCGCCGCCGTGATGTGCTTGCGCCCCTCCGCGTCACCAGGCAACGCCGCTCCCTCCCAATGTTACTGAGTGAGCAGCAAAACCTACCTGGATCAGGCGTAGTCGCGGAAGCCTCTGCTGGTCTTGCGACCCAGGTAGCCGGCGGTGACGAGATGCTCGAGGAGCGGCGCGGGCGCGAAACCGGGCTCGCGGAACTCCAGGTACAGGGTGCGCTGGATCGCGAGCGACACGTCCAGCCCGACCACGTCCAGCAGCTCGAACGGACCCATCGGCAGCCGGCAACCGAGCTTCATCGCGGCGTCGATGTCGTCGACCCCGGCGTAGTGCGCCTCCAGCATCCGGACCGCGTCGTTCAGGTACGGGAACAGCAGCGCGTTCACGATGAACCCGGCCCGGTCCCCGCACCGTACCGGATGCTTGCCTGCGGCAACTGCCACGGCAGCGGCGGTGTCCGCGACGTCCGGCGCGGTGGCGACCGTACTGACCACCTCGACCAGCTGCATCACCGGCGCCGGGTTGAAGAAGTGCAGCCCGATCACGTCGGCCGGCCGCTTCGTCGCCATCGCCAGGTCGATCACCGGCAACGACGAAGTGGTCGTGGCCAGAATCGCGCCCGGCTTGCAGATCTCGTCGAAGCTCTCGAACAGCGCCTGCTTGACGCTCAGCTCCTCGACCACGGCCTCGATCACCAGGTCGACGGAGGCAAGATCGTCCAGTTTGGCCGTACCGGTCACGCGGCGCAGCGCGGCGTCCCGCTCCTCGCTGGACAGCTTGCCGCGCTGTACGCCCTTCTCCAGCGAGCGCTCCAGCGTGGCCCGGACCCGATCCACCTTCTCGGTGCCGCGGGCAACGTACAGCACGTCGTACCCGGCCTTCGCGCACACCTCGACGATGCCGACCGCCATCGTCCCGGAGCCGACCACGCCGACCTGCTTGACCGGGCGTACGGCCGGCGCCTCGGCCGGTACCGACGGCGTGTTCTCGTCGTCCACCACGACCGGCGAATCCGGCGCTTCGTACGTGTAGAAGCCGCGACCGGTCTTCCGCCCGAGCAGCCCCGCGGTGACCATCTGCTTGAGGATCGGCGCCGGCGCGTGCAACCGGTTCCGGCCCTGCTTGTACATCGTGTCCAGGATCTCGTACGTCGTGTCCAGCCCGATCAGGTCGAGCAACGCCAACGGACCCATCGGGTACCCACAGCCGAGCCGCATCGCCGCGTCGACGTCCTCGCGGGTGGCGTACCGGGACTCGACCATCGACACCGCGTGGTTCAGGTACCCGAAGAGCAGCGCGTTCGCGATGAACCCGGCCCGGTCGGCGGCCACCACCGGTACCTTGTCGAGCCGGCGCGCCAGCGCCTGGACGTCGTCGACCACGTCCGGCTCGGTGACGACGGTCTTGATCACCTCGACGAACTCCTGCACCGGAGCCGGGTTGAAGAAGTGCATGCCGACCACGCGCCGCGGCCGCTGCGTGGCGACCGAGATCTCGGTCACCGACAACGACGACGTGTTCGTGGCCAGGATCGCGTCCGCGCGGACGATCTTGTCCAGCGCGCCGAAGATCTCGCGCTTCAGCTCGAGCCGCTCGACCACCGCCTCGATCACCAGGTCGCAGTCCGCGAGCGCCTCCATCGAGGTCGCGAACGTGACCCGGCCGAACAGCGCGTCCTGGTCCTCGACCGACAGCTTGCCGCGCTTCACCGCCCGGTCGGTCGAGTGCTGGATGTGTCCGCGGCCGCGGGCCACGGCTTCCTCGTCCCGCTCGACGCCGACCACGGTCAGCCCGTGCCGCGCGAACACCTCGGCGATCCCGGCGCCCATCGTGCCGAGACCCACCACACCCACCGTCGTCAGTTCCCGAGCCATGCTCGCACTATGCCAGTCCGGGCGGTGGTCCGCCCATGAGCTGTGTCACCGCCGAGGCCAACCTCACACCCATCAACCACGGACCGCCAGTACCTGGAACCAGGTACCGCGGCTGCCGTCCGCCCGGGTCAGGTGGTCGACCCGCCAGCCGGTCTCGGCGAGCAGCGCGCGCAGCGGCTCCTCCTGCCACAGAACGAAGTGCCGCGGCAGGTCCAGGACGCGGTTCGACCACTCCTCGCCGGTGCCCTCGCGGGTCGTGAACGCCAGGATCGGCGCCGCCCGCACGGCCTTCTTCAGTACGCCGGCCAGCTGCGCGCGATCGAAATGCAGGAAGACCGCGCTCGCGTACACGGCCGCGTACGGACCGCCCAACTCGTCCGCGAGTGCGTCCAGCCGATCCGCGGCCTGACCATCGGCGTGCATCATGTCGACGAACGACGCGGCGGCATCGGTACGTCGTACCTGTAGACCACGCCGCTCCAGTTCGAGTGCGCCGGCGCCGGTGCCGCTGCCGAGCTCGAGCACCCGCGCGCCCGCGCCGGCCCGTTCGGCGAGCAGGTCCATCAGGTGCGCGAGCGCCGGGCTCGGCTGCTTCGGGATCGAGTCGCGGAACTTGGTCGCCGCCTGCTCGTACGAGGCGAGGGTCAGCTCGTTGTCGGTGGGTACGCGGCTCCAGCCGTCGCCGGTGTGTTCGACGGTGGCGGGGAGTTTGAGGCCGAGATCCAGCCCGAGCACCACCACCGTCTCGCCGCGGTGCAGGTCAGCGATCGCCTGCAGCTCGGCGTCGGGCCGCTGGGTCAGCTCGGGTACGACGGTCAGCTTGACGCCGAGCACGTCCGCCAGCCGCGATCCCGCCGCCGCCTCGAACGGCCCGGCGTACACCTGCGCGACCCGCTCACCGATCGTCGCGTCCTGGATGTCACCGGGCAGCAGCAGAATCCGGGCCGGGCACATCAGGTTCATGGCGCCACGTACTCCAAGGCGGCCTCCGCGTACTCGGGCCAGACGCCGGACTCCGCGAGCGGGATCACTACCCACTCCTTCATCTGCCTGCCCATCCCCGGGTCGAACAACTCCGCGCCGGGCAGCGCGAGCGCCCGCGCCCGCGGCTCCGGTGGCAGCTTGAACGTCATCGCGTCACCGAACATCCCGGCGAGCATCTTCCGGCCGATCTTCAGGCACGGCATCCCCATCATCGAGCCGCGCACCACCCCGGCGGCCGCCAGCCCGGCCGCGACCAGGTCGTACTCGGCGATCGCCGCCTCGCTCACCTTCGGCATCATGATCACCACCCTGCCACCTCACCCCGGCCGGGCGACATAGGTTCCGGCCACGATGTGCACTACGGTGCTTTCTCGTGCGCTTGGTCATTGCTACGTGTTCTGTCGACTATTCGGGGCGGCTGACGGCTCATCTGCCGATGGCGCCGAGGCTGCTGATGGTGAAGGCGGACGGGTCGGTCCTGATCCACGCCGACGGCGGGTCGTACAAACCGCTGAACTGGATGTCGCCGCCGTGCAAACTCACCGAGGAGGACGGCGTCTGGAGCGTCACCAACAAGGCCGGTGAGGAGCTGCGGATCACGCTCCAGGAGGTGCACGGCGACACCGTGTACGAGTTGGGTACGGACCCTGGTCTGATCAAGGACGGGGTCGAGGCGCACCTGCAGGAGCTGCTCGCGGAGCACGTACACACGTTCGGCGACGGCTGGACGCTGGTACGCCGTGAGTACCCGACCGCGATCGGGCCGGTCGACCTGCTGCTGCGTGATGCCGACGGCAAGCATGTCGCGGTGGAGATCAAGCGCCGCGGCGAGATCGACGGCGTCGAGCAGCTGACCCGGTACGTGGAACTGCTCAACCGCGACCCGCTGCTGGCGCCGGTCCGCGGGATCTTCGCGGCGCAGCTGATCAAGCCGCAGGCACAGTTCCTGGCCACGGATCGCGGGCTGGAGTGCCTGACCGTGGACTACGACGCGCTCCGCGGGATGGAGTCGGACGTCCTGCGCCTGTTCTAAGAAGTACTGGGGCTGTTCTAAACGGCCGTTCAACTCCTGACAAAGCAGGGAATTTGCCCGATTTCGGGCAGATCCTTTGTCTTGGACCGCTGGAACCTGCAGAGTTGACGGGTGATCAGTGAGGCAGCGGCCGTCGAGCCGGTGGACGAACTGGCCGAGCAGGTCAGCCGGACGACCGGCCTGTCGGCGGACGTGTCGCGACGCGTGGTCGCCGACGTCCTTGCCTATTTCACCGAGACGACCGAGGAGTACGTCCGGCGCCGGCACCGTGAGCTGCAGACCTACGGCGCCCGCAACGACGAGATCTTCGCCCGGCTCGGCACCGAGCTCCGGCACTGGCCGGTCCGCTCGCCCGAACTCTCCGCCCGGCAGCTACGACGGATCGTCTACGGCTGACCTCCACAACCTTCCGAAAGGCACCATTACATGTGCGGAATCGTCGGGTACGTCGGCCCCAAGCCGGCCGCGCCCATCCTGGTGGACGGACTGGCCCGCCTCGAGTACCGGGGCTACGACTCGGCGGGCGTCGCGGTTCTCGGCGCCAGCGAGCTCAAGGTGCACAAGGACGCCGGCCGGGTCCGTGAGCTGGAAGCCTCGCTGCCGAAGCGGTTCGGCGGCAAGCTCGGCATCGGCCACACCCGCTGGGCCACCCACGGCGGTCCGAGCAAGGACAACGCGCACCCGCACATGAGCGGCAACGAGCGGATCGCGGTCGTCCACAACGGCATCTTCGACAACGCCGGCGCGCTGCGTTCGCAGCTCGAGGAGTCCGGCGTGAAGCTCCGCTCGGACACCGACACCGAGGTGCTCGCGCACCTGATCGAGCAGGCCGCCGGCGACACCCTCGAGGAGAAGGTGCTGGCCAGCCTGCGCCGGATCGACGGCACGTACGGGATCGCGGTGATCGATCTGGAGTTCCCGGACCGGATCGTCGTCGCCCGCAACGGCAGCCCGCTGATCCTCGGCATCGGTGACGGCGAGATGCACGTCGCGTCGGACGCGGCCGCGCTGATCCGGTACACCCGTCAGGTCGTGTACCTGGACGACGGCGAGCTGGCCACCGTACGCGCCGACGGGTATCGCACCTTCACCCAGGACGCGTCGCCGACCACCAAGACCGCGAAGACGGTCGAGTGGGAGGCCGACGAGTACGAGCGCGGCCTGCACGAGCACTTCATGATGAAGGAGATCCACGAGCAGCCGGACGCCGTCGGCCGGGCCATCCGCGGCCGGCTGGACGAACGCTTCCACACCGTGCACCTCGGCGGCCTGAACATGGACGCCCGTGAGGCGCGGGAGATCAAGCGGGTCAAGATCCTCGGCTGCGGCTCGGCGTACTACGCGGGCCAGATGGGCGCGCAGTTCATCGAGGAAGTGGCCCGGATTCCCGCCGACGCCGAGCCGGCGTCGGAGTTCCGGTACCGCAACCCGGTGGTCGAGCGGGACACGCTGTACGTGGCGGTGTCGCAGTCCGGCGAAACCCTCGACACGCTGGTCGCGGTACAGGAGCTGAAGCGCAAGGGCGGCCGGGTGATCGGCCTGGTGAACGCGGTCGGCTCCAGCATCGCCCGCGAGGTCGACGGCGGCGTGTACCTGCACGCCGGACCGGAGGTTTCGGTCGCGTCCACCAAGGCGCTGACCAACATGGCGGTCGGGTTCGCGATGCTCGGCATCCACCTCGGCCGGATCCGGGACGTCTCCCCCGCCGACGGCCGGCGGCTGATCGACGGCCTGAAGAAGCTGCCCGAGGACATCGCCGCGATCGTCGCCCAGGAAGAGGAACTGGCCAAGATCGCCGGCCGGCTCGCCCAGCACGAGTCGCTCTTCTTCGTTGGCCGTACCCGCGGTTACCCGGTGGCGCGGGAGGGCGCGCAGAAGCTGAAGGAGATCTCGTACCGGCACGCGGAGGCGTACCAGACGTCCGAGCTGAAGCACGGTCCGCTGGCGCTGATCTCGCCGGACGTACCGAGCGTGGCGATCGTGCCGGACGACGAACTGCTGGACCGCAACATCGGCGCGCTGCACGAGATCGGCGCGCGGTCCGGGCCGCTGTACGTGGTCACGCACCGGGGCGTGGACGTCCCGGACGGCGTCGCGGCCAAGATCGTGGTCCCGAAGAACGAAGCCGAACTGGACCCGATCCTGCTGACCATCCCGCTGCAGATCATCGCGTACTACGCGGCCGTCGCTCTCGGCCACGACGTCGACAAGCCCCGCAACCTGGCCAAGTCGGTAACCGTCGAGTAGAGCCCTGTCGCCCCCGCCTTCGAACAGGAGTGGATATCCACTCCTGTTGGGGGGCGGAGTCCACCGGTCGAAGCAACGCCTGATGGAGGGTGTTGTGTATGCCGATGAGGTATCCGTACGGAGTGCGGGATGAGTTTTTCGCGCTGGTGGGTGGTGGGTGGTCGGTGCAGTCAGCGGCGTCGGCGGTCGGCGTGTCGTGGGATACGGGTTCGTTGTGGTGGCGAACATCGGGGCTTGTGGAGCCATCGTTGCGGCAGAACAGAGCTGGTGGGTTGCCGGGCAGCGTGCCGGCAGCAGTCCCGGGTGGGGTCGCGGGTGGGGTCGCGGGGACGCGAGCTCGGCGGCCGTTGACCAGTGAGGACCGGGCGGTGATCGCTGTGCTGTTACGGCAGGGGTTGTCGTATGCCGGGATCGGTGAGGCGATCGGGCGGGACAAGTCGGTGATCTGGCGTGAGGTGGCCCGCAATCGCGGCCGGGACGGGTCCTATTGGGCGCCGGTGGCTCACCGTGCCGCTCATGAGCGGCGGCGCCGGCCCAAGGAGTTCAAGCTGGCCGCCGATCCGGGGCTGTGCGCCCGGATCACCGGCTGGATGGACACCGGCTGGTCCCCGGGCCTGATCGCGGCAGTACTGCGCCGTGATCACCCCGGCGACAGCGCGCAGGAGAGGATGGCTCGTGTGTCGCACGAAACCATCTACCAAGCGCTGTATGTGCAGACCCGCGGCCAGCTGCGACAAGACCTGCACCGGCAGTTGAGCCTGCGCCGCACGGCCCGCAAACCCCGCGGCGGCGACCATCGCCAGGCCCGAAACCCGTACCGGGAAGCGTTCACGATCAGTCAACGCCCCGCCGAGGCCACCGACCGTGCCGTGCCCGGACATTGGGAAGGCGACCTGATCATCGGCACCGGCAACCGCTCCGCGGTCGGCACGCTCGTCGAGCGCACCACCCGGTTCACCATCTTGCTGCACCTGCCCGGCCAGCACGACGCCGACACCGTGGCCGAGACCATGATCACCCAGATGCGCACCCTGCCCGACCACCTGCGCCGCTCCCTGACCTGGGACCGCGGACGCGAACTAGCCGCCTACCGGCGCATCCAGCTCGATCTGAACATGCCTGTCTACTTCTGCGACCCCCACTCCCCCTGGCAACGCGGCACCAACGAGAACACCAACCGGCTCCTGCGGTTCTGGCTCACCAAAGGCACAGACCTGTCCACCCACACCGCCGCCAGCCTCGACCAGATCGCCACCACCCTCAACCAACGACCCCGCCCTACACTCAACCTCAAAACCCCAGCCCAAGCACTGGCCGAACTACTCGTTGCTTAGACCACTGGACCCCGCCGGGGTTCTCCACCCGTGTACCGGTGGAGAACCCCGGCGGGGTCCAGTGGTCGAAGCAACGCCTGATGGAAGGTGTTGTGTATGCCGATGAGGTATCCGTACGGAGTGCGGGATGAGTTTTTCGCGCTGGTGGGTGGTGGGTGGTCGGTGCAGTCAGCGGCGTCGGCGGTCGGCGTGTCGTGGGATACGGGTTCGTTGTGGTGGCGAACATCGGGGCTTGTGGAGCCATCGTTGCGGCAGAACAGAGCTGGTGGGTTGCCGGGCAGCGTGCCAGCAGCAGTCCCGGGTGGGGTCGCGGGGACGCGAGCTCGGCGGCCGTTGACCAGTGAGGACCGGGCGGTGATCGCTGTGCTGTTACGGCAGGGGTTGTCGTATGCCGGGATCGGTGAGGCGATCGGGCGGGACAAGTCGGTGATCTGGCGTGAGGTGGCCCGCAATCGCGGCCGGGACGGGTCCTATTGGGCGCCGGTGGCTCACCGTGCCGCTCATGAGCGGCGGCGCCGGCCCAAGGAGTTCAAGCTGGCCGCCGATCCGGGGCTGTGCGCCCGGATCACCGGCTGGATGGACACCGGCTGGTCCCCGGGCCTGATCGCGGCAGTACTGCGCCGTGATCACCCCGGCGACAGCGCGCAGGAGAGGATGGCTCGTGTGTCGCACGAAACCATCTACCAAGCGCTGTATGTGCAGACCCGCGGCCAGCTGCGACAAGACCTGCACCGGCAGTTGAGCCTGCGCCGCACGGCCCGCAAACCCCGCGGCGGCGACCATCGCCAGGCCCGAAACCCGTACCGGGAAGCGTTCACGATCAGTCAACGCCCCGCCGAGGCCACCGACCGTGCCGTGCCCGGACATTGGGAAGGCGACCTGATCATCGGCACCGGCAACCGCTCCGCGGTCGGCACACTCGTCGAGCGCACCACCCGGTTCACCATCTTGCTGCACCTGCCCGGCCAGCACGACGCCGACACCGTGGCCGAGACCATGATCACCCAGATGCGCACCCTGCCCGACCACCTGCGCCGCTCCCTGACCTGGGACCGCGGACGCGAACTAGCCGCCTACCGGCGCATCCAGCTCGATCTGAACATGCCTGTCTACTTCTGCGACCCCCACTCCCCCTGGCAACGCGGCACCAACGAGAACACCAACCGGCTCCTGCGGTTCTGGCTCACCAAAGGCACAGACCTGTCCACCCACACCGCCGCCAGCCTCGACCAGATCGCCACCACCCTCAACCAACGACCCCGCCCTACACTCAACCTCAAAACCCCAGCCCAAGCACTGGCCGAACTACTCGTTGCTTAGACCACTGGACCCCGCCCCCCAACACGGATGGAGAACCCCGGCTGGTTAGAGCTGGTGGCCCGGACGTGAGGTGGTGCGTTCGGTGGACGGGGTGGTGCTTTGGGTTGCCGTGGTGCTGGTGGCGGGACCGCTGGCCACGGGGCCGCTCACGCCGTCGAGGGCGTGCTGCATCGCGCCCGCGGTCTCCGCCTTACGGTCCGCCGGGCCCAGACCCACCGCGGGCCGGCTCACCGCGCCGGCCACGCGACCCCGGTCGGCGCCCAGGCCCTTGTACGGATGCAGGCCGAACTCGTTCACCAGCCGCCGGCACACCTCCACACCGCGCACCGAGTTCCCCGCCTCGTCCAGCCGCGGCGAGAACACCACCACCGCAAGCTGCTTCGACGGCACCACCATCATCACGTTCCCGGACACGCCGCTCTTCGCGGGCAGCCCGACCTGTTCGGAGAACCGCCCGGAGTCGTTGTACATGCCGCTGTGCCCCATCACCGAAAGCACCCGCCCGACCGTCTCCTGCCCGAACACCCGCTCTCCCGAGTACGGCGCGATGCCCCCGCTCGCCAACGTCGCGCCCGCGGCAGCGAGCCGCTCCGCATCGACCTGCATCGAGCAGACCCCGAAGTAGAACTCGGCCGCCTTCTGCGGCGCGTCACGATCCCGCGGATCGACCCGCAGCATCCCCTTGGCCGCCATCAGCCCGGCCAGCCCGCGGTTCCCGTGCCCGGTGTCCCGCTCGGCCAGAAAGGTCGCGTGGTCGTGTCCCGGCTCCGCGCCCATCATCCGCGTCCAGGTGTGATCGATCGCCACTTGCCGGCCGTCCTCGGACAACCCCGGCTCGACCAGCGCGAGCGTCGCCATCGCGCCGGCGTTGATCATCGGGTTCTGCGGTTTCCCGTCATGATCCAGTGAAAGCCGCGGATCGTTGAACGTACCGCCGCTCTGCTCCTGCCCGACCCACCGATGCACCTCCTCGGCCCCGAACTCCTCGAGCGCCATCGCGTAGTTGAACGGCTTCGACGTCGACTGCACGCTGAACCCGGCCTTCGCGTCCCCGATCGAGAACAGCTGCCCGTCAGCCGTACAGATCGCGATCCCGAACTTGTCCGGATCGGCGTCCCGCAACGTCGGAATGTAGTCCGCGACGTGCCCGTCCGCATTCGCCAGCAGCTCGTCGTACGCCGCCTCGACCCCGCGCGCGAACTCCCGGAACTCGTCCGCGGGTACCGCCAGCTCACCACTCAGCGCCCGCTCCACGATCCGGTCGCCGTACTGCGCGATGCCCGCGAACGCGTGCACGTCGATCTGCACCGGCCGCGCTCCGGGCGCCATCGCGGGCCGCCCGGACGAGTCCCGAACCCCCTCGAGCGCGGCGAGTACCCGCGGATCTTCCGGCAGAATCCCCGCCTGCCCAAGCCGGGCGAGCAAGTCCCAGAGCCAAACCCGCCCATCACCGTCCTTGTCCAACTCCGCAAACAACCGCAACCGCGTCTCGGCCAACTCCGCCAATTCCGTCAACGATTTCCCTTTCCCCAGATCTGGCGGCCGCAGTCTGCCAAACTGGTGTTACCGAGCAGGTACCCCCCTGTTACGTCGGCGTCAACTGCTTCGTCAGCATGTTCGCTCTATTGTCGGACAACATGTCTACTTGTACGATCACTTCGCATGGATCGCATCCGCCGCGTGCGGCTTTCGTCAGTTGTTCTGCCGCTTGATCAGCCGATCAGCGACGCCAAGGTGCTGACCGGCCGGCAGCGGCCGATGACCGAGATCGTCTTCCTGTTCGCCTCGGTGGACACCGCGGACGACCAGCACGGAATCGGGTTCAGCTACTCCAAACGCGCCGGCGGACCAGCCCAGTACGCGCATGCCAAGGAAGTGGCCGCGAACCTGATCGGCGAGGATCCGTCCGACATCGCGAAGATCTACGACAAGCTCCTCTGGGCCGGGGCGTCCGTCGGCCGTTCGGGTGTCGCGACCCAGGCGATCGCAGCGATCGACATCGCGTTGTGGGATCTGAAGGCCAAGCGCGCCGAGCTCCCGCTCGCCAAGCTTCTCGGCGCGCACCGCGATTCGGTCCGCGCGTACAACACCTCCGGCGGGTTTCTGCACGCGCCGATCGAGGAGGTCAAGGAACGCGCGTCGAAGTCGCTCGCGGCCGGGATCGGCGGGATCAAGATCAAGGTCGGCCAGCCGGACACGAGCATCGACCTGGCGCGCGTACAGGCCGTCCGCGAACACCTCGGGCCCGACGTACCGCTCATGGTCGACGCGAACCAGCAATGGGACCGTCCGACGGCACTGCGCTTCGGGCGCGTGCTCGAACAGTTCGACCTGGTCTGGATCGAGGAGCCACTGGACGCGTACGACGCGGAGGGCCACGCTCAATTGGCAGCGGCCCTCGACACCCCGATCGCGACCGGCGAAATGCTGTCCAGTGTCGGCGAACACGTGCGGCTGATCGATGCACGGGCGGCGGACATCATCCAGCCGGACGCGCCGCGGATCGGCGGCATCACCCCGTTCCTGAAACTGGCGACGCTTGCCGACCACAACGGTCTGCAGTTGGCACCGCACTTCGCGATGGAGATCCACCTGCACCTCGCCGCCGCGTACCCGCGCGAGCCGTGGGTCGAACACTTCGAATGGCTGAACCCGTTGTTCAACGAGCGCCTGGAAACAGTCGACGGCCGGATGCTCGTACCCGACCGGCCTGGCCTCGGCTTCACCACCAGTGAGCAGTGCGCGCGCTGGACCGTCGACCGCTGCGAGTTCCGATGAGCGGTTTGGCATACCAAATTGTCGAGGAGCTGAAGCAACGAATCCTCAGCGGCGCGATCGAGCCTGGCGCGAAGCTGCCGACGGAGTTCAGCCTGGTCGAGGAGTTCGGGGTCAGCCGGACCGTCGTCCGCGAAGCGGTATCCCAATTGCAGGCCGCCGGCCTGGTCGAGACATTCCAGGGCCGTGGCTCGTACGTCCTCGAACTCCCGGAGCGTACGCCCGGACTGCGCGAAGTGCGCTCGCATCGGGACGTACTGGAGCTGATGGACTTCCGGATCGGCGTGGAAAGCGAAGCGGCCGCCCTGGCCGCGAGCCGCCGGACCGCCCACCAGCTGAAGGGGATCGAACGGGCACTCGACGACTTCCGCCGCGTCGGCGCCGACCCGGCGCGTTCGGTGGCAGCCGACTTCACCTTCCACCTCAAAGTCGCCGTTGCCTCAGGCAACCGTTTCTACACTGACCTGATCACCGACCTGGGCCCGATGATGATCATGCTGCCCCGGACCCGGCTGAACCCGGTATACCAAATGGACGATCCGGACCACCTCACCCGCGTCGTCCACGAACACGAGAACATCCACGCCGCCATCGCCCGCTCCGACCCCGAGACCGCCCGATCCGCAACCCGCGTCCACCTCTCGAACACCCGCCACCGCCTCACCAGCAACTGACCCCTCAATCGCTGGGGCAGTTGCCGGGCGTGACGCGCTGGACAGGCAGGCGCTGGGAGGAGCGATGATGCCCGTTCGGTCCTGATTGGGCATCGAGTGATACCTTTCGGGAATCATGTTTTCGCTCGATCAGTTGAGCGCGTTCGTCGCGGTCGCCGAGGAACTGCACTTCGGCCGCGCCGCGGAACGGCTGAACATGACCCAACCACCACTGAGCCGCCAGGTGCAGAAGCTGGAGCGGGCCGTCGGCGCGCGGCTGCTGGACCGCGACAACCGCAAGGTCGAGCTGACCGAGGCCGGGCGGGCGTTCCTCACCGAAGCGCGCCGGCTGCTCGCGCTGGTCGAGACCGCCGGCGACCTCGCCCGCCGAGTGGACCAGGGCGCCGCGGGAACCCTGCGACTCGGCTTCACCGCGACGTCGGCGATCCGTACCCTCGGGCCGTTGCTCCAGCGGCTGGCCGTCGAGTTGCCCGACGTCGACGTGATCCTGCACGAGCGGGTCACCCCGGCGCAGATCGACGGACTGCTGCGTGGCGAGCTGGATCTCGGCCTCGGCCGCCCGCCGTTCGACACCGCCGCCCTCGACTCCCGGGTGGTATACCAAGAGCCGCTGTGTGCCGTTGTCGCCGGCAACCATCGGCTCGGCACCCTGGACCGGCCACTGCGAGCCGCCGACTTCGCGGACGAACCGGTGATCAGCTACGCACCGACCCAGGCCCGGTACTTCCACGAGCTGACCGTCCGGTTCCTGGCCGACGCGCATCCACGGATCGAGCAGCGGGTGCAGCAGATCCTGACGGTGATCCTGCTCGTCGCGGCCGGGCGCGGCGTCGCCCTGGTGCCGGCGTCGGCGCGCGGCTTCGGCGTCGACGGCGTCACGTACTGCGAACTGGACGGCGCCGGCGAACCGGTCGAGCTGCACGCGATCTGGCGCCGGGACTCGACCAGTCCGGTCCTGCAGCGGGTGCTCACGATGCTCCCAGAGCATCACTAGATCCAAAAACGATCTTGGACAGGTATCCATCGGCGTTCTTACGCTGACCAGCGTGACCAACTACTCCCCCACCGAGCTGGCCGCGCACCTCAAGACCGGGCTGCTTTCGTTCCCCGTCACGCATTTTCACCCGGATCTCAGCTTCAACGAGGCCGGGTACCGCGAGCACTTGTCCTGGCTCAGCCAGTACGACGTGGCCGGGCTGTTCGCCGCGGGCGGTACCGGCGAGGGGTTCTCGCTCACCCCGGACGAGATCGGCGCCGTGGTCCGCGCGGCCGTCGGCGAGGTGAACGGGCGGGTCCCGGTGATCGCGCCGGCCACCGGCGGGACCGCGTCGGCGATCGCCGGTGCGCAAGCGGCCGAGGCCGCCGGCGCGGACGGAGTCCTGCTGCTGCCGCCGTATCTGACCGAGGCCGGGCAACGTGGGCTGGCCGAGCACATCTCGGCGGTATGCCGAAGCACGAGCCTCGGCGTGACCGTGTACAGCCGCGCGAACGCGATCCTGACCGACGTCACGGTCGCCGAGGTGGCCGACCGGAACCCGAACCTGGTCTGCCTCAAGGACGGCGTCGGCAACATCGAGATGATGACCCGGACGTACGCCCGGGTCGGCGACCGGCTCACGTACATCGGCGGGCTGCCGACCGCGGAGACGTTCGCGCTCCCGCTGCTGCAGCTCGGGTACAGCACGTACTCGTCGGCGATCTTCAATTTCGTGCCGGAGTTCGCGCTCGGCTTCTACGCGGACGTGCTGGCGCAGGACCGGGCGGTGGTATACCAAAAGTTGAACGAGTTCGTGCTGCCGTACCTGGACCTTCGCGACCGGGTGAAAGGGTATGCCGTTTCGATCGTGAAGGCGGGGGTGACCGCGATCGGACCCGACGCCGGACCGGTCCGGCCACCACTGCAGGACCTCACTCCCGACGAACGAACCGAACTGGCCACCCTGATCGGAAAGCTCCAATGACCCCGCCCACCGGACCCGCCGCCCGCACCGGGGCCGCCGCGTCCACCGCCCGCGCCGGGGCCGTCGGAGCCGCCGGGGCTGCCGGGGTCGCCGGGGTCGCCGGAGCTGCCGGAGTCGCCGGGACTGCCGGGACTGCAGGGGCTGTTCCGACCGTCGAGGCTGTGGAGGTCGTGCCGGTTGCCGGGTACGACAGCATGCTGCTCAATCTGAGCGGCGCGCATGGTCCGTTCTTCACGCGGAACGTCGTGATCATGACCGACAGCGCGGGGAACACCGGTCTCGGCGAGGTGCCCGGCGGCGAGAAGATCGCGGCCACCATCCGTGACGCCGCGCCGTTCCTCGTCGGTCAACCACTCAGCCGGTACCGAAGTCTGCTCCGATCCATCGCCACCAGGTTCGCCGGTCGGGACGCCGGTGGGCGTGGTCTGCAGACGTTCGACCTACGGACGACGGTGCATGCCGTCACCGGGCTCGAGTCGGCGATGCTCGATCTGCTCGGCCGGCATTTTGGTATACCAGTCGCCGAGTTGCTGGGCGAAGGGCAACAACGTGCCGCGGTTCCCGTCCTCGGTTATCTCTTCTATGTGGGCGATCCGGCACGCACCGACCTGCCGTACGTGCTGGATGCCGGCGACGCCAGGTCGTCGCGCGACGACGACCGATGGACGCGGCTCAGGCGGAAACCGGCGCTGACGGCCGAGGCGGTTGTCGCGCTGGCCGAGGCGGCGCAGGACCGGTACGGGTTCACGGATTTCAAGCTCAAGGGCGGCGTCTTCGATCCGCACGTCGAGATCGACACGGTCCGGGCGTTGCACGAGCGGTTCCCGTCGGCGCGGATCACCGTCGATCCGAACGGCGCCTGGCTGGTCCGCGAAGCCGTCGCGGTCTGCTCGGGCCTGGACGACGTACTCGCGTACGTCGAGGATCCGTGTGGTGCCGAGCCCGGGTTCTCCGGCCGCGAGACGATGGCCGAGTTCAAACGGTATACCGGCCTGCGGACGGCGACGAACATGATCGCGACCGACTGGCGCGAGCTGGCGCACGCGATCCGGTCGAACGCGGTCGACATCCCGCTCGCCGATCCGCACTTCTGGACGATGGCCGGTTCGGTCCGGGTCGCCCAGTTGTGTCACGACTTCGGGCTGACCTGGGGTTCGCACTCGAACAACCACTTCGACATCTCGCTGGCGATGTTCACGCACGTCGGCGCGGCCGCGCCCGGCGAGATCACGGCGCTCGACACGCACTGGATCTGGCAGGACGGGCAGGCGCTGACCAGGAATCCACTCCGGATCACTGACGGCGCGATCGCCGTACCGGATCGGCCCGGGCTCGGCGTCGAGCTGGACCGGGACGCGCTGGCCGCGGCGCACGAGCTCTATCTGGAGCACGGGCTCGGCGCGCGGAACGACGCGATCGCGATGCGGTACCTGATCGAGGACTGGGAGTTCGACCCGAAGCGGCCTTGTATGGTGCGGTGAATGAAGGTCTTCTTGTCCACCGACATGGAAGGTACGGCGGGCGTCGTCGACTGGAGTCAGTGTCGCGGGCCGAGCGTCGAGTACGAGTACTACCGCGGCCAGCTGCAGGCCGAGGTGAACGCGGCGATCGACGGCGCGCTGGCGGGACCGAGTTCCTGGTCAACGACTCGCACTCGACGATGCAGAACCTGCGCCCGGACGAACTGCACGGCCGCGCGAGTTACCTGTCCGGCAAGCACAAGCCGATGTACATGATGCAGGGCCTCGACGCCTCGTACGACGCGGTGTTCTTCGTGTCGTACCACGGTTCGGCCGGCTCGACGTCGTCGGTGCTGCACCACACGTACAACCCGCGCGCGATCGCGGAGGTCCGGCTGACCGGCATCCGGCCGCCGAGTATCGCCCTCCCGGCCGAACTGACGGTCCGGTTCCGCAACGGGGCGTAGGCCGAACTGGCCTGCCGGCTGCGCGGCGTCGAACGCCGGGAGGAGAAGGTCGTTGCCTTGCGCAATGATGACCCGCTGGTGGTATACCAAACCTTCATCGCCCTGGTGCTACTCAGCCGCGGCGTGACCGAATGACATCCACGCGCCACCCCGTTTGCCGGCCCGCGCCACCCCCTCTGCTGGCGTGATCGGGGGTGGTGGGTAACACTGTGTGAATGCGCGTGATCGTGGTGGGTGCAGGCGTGATCGGGCTGAGCTGCGCCATCCGGCTCGCCGAAGGCGGGTACGACGTCGCGGTGCTCGCCCGCGATCTGCCCCTGGAGACGACGTCCTCGGTAGCGGCAGCGGTCTGGTATCCGTACCTGTCCGCGCCCGAGGATCGCGTCGCCGCCTGGTCGCGGTCGACGTACGAGGAGTTCGCGAAACTGGCCGAGCACGAGCCGTCGGTGCGGCTGCGGCACGGGCGCGAGTTCCTGACGGAGCGTACGCCGGACCCGCGCTGGGCGGACGTACTCCCCGACCTCACCCGCGTCGGGTCACCGCCGGCCGGCTTCGTGGACGGCTGGTCGTTCACCTCGCCGGTGATCGACATGCCGATGTACCTGCCGGCGTTGGTGAAACGCCTCGAACAGGCCGGCGGTACGCTCACCCGCGCGGCCCTGTCCGCGCTGCCGACCGGCGCCGACCTGGTGGTGAACTGCACCGGCCTGGGCGCCCGTCTGACCGCGGGCGACCCGACGGTCACACCGGTACGCGGCCAGGTGATGAGCGTCGAACCGTGCGGCCTGAGCGAATGGTTGCTCGCGGACCGTTCACCGGACGAGCTGACGTACGTGGTGCCGCGCGAGCACGATGTGATCGTCGGCGGCACCAGTCAGCCCGGCGATTGGAACCTGGCCGTCGACCCCGAAACCAGCCGCCAGATCCTCACCCGCGCGGCGGAGCTCGTACCGCAACTGCGGAAGGCCAAGATCATCCGCCAACGCGTCGGCCTCCGCCCCGCGCGTCCCACGATCCGCTGCGAACTGGTCCGCACCCGAACCGGCCACCCCATCATCCACTGCTACGGCCACGGCGGCTCCGGCGTGACGCTCTCCTGGGGCTGCGCCGACGAGGTCTTCCAGCTGGTCGGCACGGTCGCGGCGGACACCCCGTAACGTTCGGCGAAACCGCTCACCGACCGTCGCTTCGGGTCGAAAGGGCATAAGGTCCAGTTCCATGGAGGATCGACCGACTTCGGCGGGCGCGGACCTGCACCTGGAGCTCTCCGCGACGCGCGGGCGGGGCGATCTCGTGCAGGCGTTGCACGCGTCGATCCGTAGCGGTCGGCTCACCGCCGGTACGCGGTTGCCGTCGTCGCGGTCGCTCGCGAAGGACCTCGGAATCGCGCGGAACACGGTCGCCGACGCGTACGGGCAACTGGTCGCGGAAGGCTGGCTGACCGCGCGGCAGGGCTCCGGGACGGTGGTCGCGAATCGCGCCGCCGTGCCGCCCGCGCCGGCGGTTTCGTTGCCGGAGGCCCGCAGTTTCCGGTATGACCTGACGCCCGGTGCCCCGGATCTGGCCACCTTCCCGCGAACCGAGTGGCTGGCAGCAACGCGGAAGGCGCTGACCGCGGCGCCGAACGAGGCGTTCGGGCTGGGCGATCCGCGCGGCCGGATCGAGCTGCGGCGGATGCTGGCCGACTACCTGGCGCGAGCGCGCGGCGTACGCGCTGATCCGGAGCGGATTCTGATCTGTTCCGGGTACGTGCAGGCGCTGAGTTTGCTGAGCGAAGTGATCAAAACCCTCGGCGGGACGACGATGGCGGTCGAGGAATTCGGGTACGGGCTGCACCGCGACGTGATCCGGGCACGCGGACTGGATGCGGTTGCCGTGCCGGTGGATGAGCTGGGAGCGCGGACAGATCACCTGGCCGGGCAGGGCGTACTGCTGACGCCGGCGCACCAGATGCCGACGGGTGTACCACTGGCGCCGGAGCGGCGGACCGCCGCGGTGGAGTGGGCGCGTGAGTCCGGGGCGGTGCTGATCGAGGACGACTACGACGGGGAGTTCCGGTACGACCGGCAGGCCGTCGGCGCGTTGCAGGCGCTCGATCCGGAGCGGGTCGTGTACACGGGTACGGCGAGCAAGAGCCTCGCGCCGGGGTTGCGGCTGGCCTGGATGGTGCTCCCGCAACGGCTGATCGAGCCGGTGGTCGCGGCGAAACGTACCGCGGACTTCCAAACCGCGACGATCGAGCAACTGGTTCTCGCCGAATTCATTGCCTCCGGCCACTATGACCGGCACGTACGCCGATCCCGGCTGCACTACCGTCGCCGCCGCGACCGCCTGGTCGAACTACTCGCCGTCCGCGCGCCCAATGTCGACGTCGCCGGCATCTCCGCCGGCCTGCACGTCCTCCTCGACGTCCCCGGCGACGCCGAAGACATCACCACCCGGGCCGCCCGCCAAGGCCTCGGCCTCGCCACTCTCACCACCTACCACTTCGCGCCCACCCCAGCCACCCGCCAAGCCGTGATCGTCGGCTACGGCACCCCACCCGACCACGCCTACCCCGGCGCCCTCGACCTCCTCTGCCAGGTCCTGGACGCCTAACGCCGAAGGGCGGAGCCGGTACAACTACGCCGACGCGCTGCGCGACCCGGACATGTGGCACGACTGGGTTCGCATGGCACGACTGGTTTCGAATCCCGAGGCACCCGAGCGGCATCACCCGGTTGGCTTGAGCAGGGCGCCGAACAGCCGTACGCCGAGCGCCTCGGCCGCCGCCGGGTCGAGCACCTCCCCCGGGACCTGCGGATGCGCGTTCGCCCAGGCTGTCGCTGACTCGGCATCCGCAAAGATGCGTGAGGGGTTTTCGCCGTGGAATTGGCCCCTGGAATCTTCTTGGAAGTGGACCACGTGCCTGGGCCGGTTGCGGCCTAGGTTGAAGACATGAGCACATCGACAACGCGGCGAGTGAAGCTCGCCAACCTTGCACCGGACTTCTACCAGGCGATGATCGAGCTCGACCGGGTCTCCGGCACCGGCCTCGACCCGAAGCTGGCGCACCTGGTCCGGATCCGCGCATCGCAGATCAACGGCTGCGCGTACTGCACCGACATGCACTCCCTCGACCTGCTGCAGTTCGGCGCGGAGCAGCAGCAGCGGATCAGTCTGCTGCCGGTCTGGCGGGAGGCGAAGAAGTTCTACACCGAGCAGGAGAAGGCCGCGCTTGAGCTGACCGAGGCGATCACGCTGGTGAGCGTCGACCACGTGCCGGACGACGTGTACGAGGTGGCCGCGCAGGCGTTCGACGAGAAGGACCTGGCCCGGCTGATCGCGCTGATCATCACCATCAACATGTGGACCCGCGTCGGAGTGACCGGAAAGATGGAGCCCGGCCACTACAACCCGAGCTGAGGCAGGCCGATGACCGCGGAACTCTTCAGGGCACTGCACCACGGCGGTACTCCTCTGGTCCTCCCGAACGCCTGGGATCCGGTCAGCGCGCGCCTGATCGCCGAGGCCGGCTTCCCCGCTGTCGCCACCAGCAGCGGAGCGGTCGCCCGGGTGCTCGGGTACGACGACGGGCAACTGACTCCACCGGACCAGATGTTCGCCGCCGTCGCGCAAATCGTCCGCGCGGTTGGTATACCAGTGACGGCCGACTTGGAGGCCGGGTACGGGCTGGCGCCGAAGGAGTTTGTCGAGCGGTTGCTGGCGACCGGCGCGGTCGGCTGCAACCTGGAGGACTCGGTCGGCGGTGAACTCGTCGACGTCGCGAAGCAGGCCGACTACCTCGCCGAGGTACGCGCCGCGGCGGGCGCCGAGCTGGTGATCAACGCCCGGGTGGACACGTTCGTCCGGCGGGTCGAGGACCCGGTCGCGGCGGCAATCACCCGCGGCCGCGAGTACCGGCGGGCCGGTGCCGACTGCGTGTACCCGATACTTGCTCCGGTATACCAAATCAAGCAGGTGGCCGAGGCCGTTGGCGGACCCATCAACGGGCACGCCAAAGTCGGCGGCCCATCCCCGGCCGAACTCGCGGCAGCCGGCGCGACCCGCATCTCGTACGGAACAAGCGTCCACGACCACCTGATGAACCACCTGCGCGACCTACTACCAACCCTGACCTAACTGCACCCTCCACACGAGCGAAAACCTGAGCAACGCGTGAGCAAACGCGTGAGCGTGAGTGACGCGTGGGCGTGAGTGACGCGTGAGCGTGAGTGACGCGTGGGCGGGTGCTTCAGAGGCGGCGGAGGGCGTAGACGAGGGCCCAGTCCTGGTCGTTCGCCAGCGGGTCGGCGACGTGTGCCGGCTGCCCGTTCACGCAACTCGGGTAGACGAAAGCGCACGTCGCCGAACCGTCCGCCGCGAAGCTGACCAGGTTCGCCCGCAGGATCGCGTCCTCGGCCGCATCAAGCCAGTCCGCCAACTCCGGTGCGACCAGCTCACGCGGCCAGGCGGCGTACACCACCGCACTCAACGCGGACCAGTAGTGCGGGAAAACATCACCCCACAACCGCAACCGGCCGAACCAGTACCCGTCCCAGTGCCGAAGCGCGACATGCCGAAGGCGTACGTCGGGCTGGTCCGCCGCGAACGCGGTCAACCACGGCAACCGCCGGCTTAGCTCGGCGCCGTCGATCTCATCCGGCGCGATTTGGTATGCCGAAACCAGCAGCTCCAGCAACGGCGCCACCATAGATTGCTCGTAATTCACTTCATGCGGCGGCAACTCGTCCCCGTACCCGATGAATGTTTTGGCATGCCGCACGAGATGATTGTGCAGACCAAGCTCACTCAGCAGCGGACCGAGATCGAACGCCAGGAAGTGATCACCGCCGAGCTCGTAGTACCGATCGAGAATGCGGGTCGCGCCACTCCGATCACCCTGCCCGAGCAGGAACCGCGCGAACCACGGGAAGTTGTAGAGACGTACGGCGTTCTGATGGATGCTGTCGTCCTGGATCGTGCCCGCGTCGTCGAGCAGATGATCACGGACGAACTCCTCGTACCCCGCCAACGCATCGTCCAGTTCGGCACGGTCGCCCCAACCACGATCACGTACCTCCTGCAGGAGGATCGCCATCCCGATCCGCTCGCGGGCGTCCGACCAGTCGCGCCACGCGCTGGAAAGTACAGTCAAACCGCTGTCGTTGTCGTACGGCACGAAGGCGTACTTCCGGCTCCCGTCCAGCTCGGGCCGCCGCTGATGATCAAGGATGAATCGCGCGCGGCGTTCCGAGATCACGCGCAGCGGCTCGTGGAACAGGACGGCGACGCGGGCGGTCCGCGTACCGTCGGTGGCTTCGACATGCTGGATGCCGGGTTGGTCACTGCTGAGTTCGCGCGGGGTGACACCGGTGAGCCGAAGCGTTTCGCCGACCTCGGTCGCCAGTTTTGTTGCCTCAATCAACGGTTGGCGATCGGCGTGGAAGTCAGGCAGTTTGGTATACCAGGCGAGCTGCCAGGTCCAGCGGTACGTGCCGCCCGGTTCGAGAGTGATCGCCGGCTGCCCGCCCATCGCGTGCGGGGCGCGGGCCTGGTCGGTGACATGCAGGTAGATGTGTCCGCGGATGTTGCTGCTGGTGCCCGGCTCGCGGGACTCGATCGAATACGCCCAGAGCTCACCCTCCGTGAGCTGCAGGCCCAGACCCGGACCGCTGCCGTCCATCGGCACCGCCCAGACCCAGGCGTCCGCGCCGCCCGTCCAGACATGCGCATGTACTGATCCGGTGAGGCTCTCACGACTAGACGCGTACACGTCGCGGTATGGCGTACTGATCGCGATCGAACCGATCTCCACCGGCGCATCGGCGGTGTTGCGCAGCTCGTACGTCTCCGTCCACCGCTCACCGAAGCGGCGGCCCACGCGCAATTCCAGGTCGCCGAACCGGTACATCAGGTCGATCCCGCTGCTCCGCCAGCGCGTGAACGCCGGAGTGTCGAACCGATACGCACCGTGATCGGTGATGACGAAACCCTTGCCCCACGCGTGCAGGCTGTCGTGCACCACGCCCTCGTCCAGCAGTACCCGCCGGCCGTCCGGGTGCAGTACCTGCGCGACCGCGCCGTCATCGGCGACCTGGACCGAGCCTGGACCGAATTCAAAACTTTCCACGATTCGCCAACCTATCGATGTCGAGAACCGCGCCGTCGCTCCGTCCCCCTGATGAGCAACCACCTCGAACCAGATGGGATACCAAAATGGACAAGCAGCAGATCGCCGAGATCCTCGCCAAGCCGTACGCCCAGCAGCTCCTGAACGGCCCCGAACCCGCCCGCCTCGCCTACGACGGCCTCGACGGCGACCCGCGGGTGATCCCGATCGGCTTCTGGACCGAAGGCGAACAGATCCTGATGGCCACCCTGCCCAAGTCCGCCAAGGTCGCCGCCCTCCGCAAGAACCCGAAGGTCGCGCTCACCATCGACACCGGCGTCTTCCCACCCAAGGTCCTGCTGATCCGCGGCACCGCCGAACTCGCCCTCCACCCCGGCATCCCCGACGGCTACCTCCACTCCGGCCACAAGGTCATGACCGACGCCCAGTACCCCGCCTGGGAAGCCGGCGTCCGCGCCCTCTACGACGAGATGACCCTGATCACCATCACCCCCACCTGGACCAAACTCCTCGACTTCGAAACCACCATCCCCCAATCCGTAGAAGACCTGATCAAATCCAAGTCCGCCTCCTAACCACCCCAACCGATCCCCCACCTCAGCCGCACGCTGCAATCACGCACCGCCGTGGGGCCCAGATACAAGCGCAGGCTTCAAGTACAAAGGGGTGGTTTCAGGTACAGGGGGTGTGGTTCGTGCAGTGGCGTGGGTTCAGGCGTTGCGGGTGCCGGGGTGGCGGTGGGTGGCTTGCAGGGCGGTGGCGGCGCCGCGGACGGCGGCGGTGTGCGGTGCCGGAGCGGGACGTACGGTGGCGCCGATCCGACGCGAAAGTTTGTACGTGATCTCCGGCCGCAACGCCCCGCCACCAGCGAGCAGAACCCCACGATCCAGCGCGTCAACCACCTGACCGCAGCAATCACCCTGCAGCAGACCGAGTACCGCGTCCGCGACCTCCTCCACAACCTCCGCCGCGGACAGATCATCCACCCCCAACGGCGTACGCCGCGCCTCCACCACCGCGCCGTCGGTAAGCAACGCAACCTCGATCAGCTGAGCACCGACATCAACCACCAGCAACGGCTCGGCAACCCCAACCCGCGCCCCGAACGCAACCGCCTTAGCCCCATCCAGCGTTACCACAGCCGCCGGCCCCAACACATCCAGCACCGTCCGCAGCTCCAGCCGCTGCCGCTCCCCACCCAACACCGGTACAACAGCAACCACCGTAAGCCGCCGCCCCACAGTCAGCTCGCTCGTTCTGTTCGGATCGCTCTGTGCAGGCAACGAAGCCTTCCTGGCCGCTCCGACGGACCTGCGCGGACCACCGTCCTCAACCAGGTTGCCGACGTCGGGCTGGTTGATGCGTGTGGCCATCCGCACCGAGGACGTGGCTGAGGTGGGGGTCTCGCGGCCAAGCAGAGTAGCGAGGAAGCTGGCGGTTGCGGCGGCGTTGACGATCTCGCCCCGGTATACCAAACCGCGCCGGCCGGACGTGCCCGGTGCATGAGTCGGCACGTCCGCGACCAGGCCGTGCTCGGTGGTCCAGATCCGCGTACGCGCACTGCCGAGGTCAATCGCGATCCCGGTCACCATCCGGTCTCCCATCGGCAGCACACGCCACCACCCAGCCCGCTCACCACCCGCCGAACCACGCCACCACTCCACCCACATGTCAGCCGCCACGATGCCCAACTCCATCCAACCCGCCACCCACCGGCCCGATGCACCACGCCTCCGCCCAACCATGGACAGACCAGGCACTCGAACGCGCCGAGCGAACGTCAGTCGACGAACTGCTCGAACTGTTCGGGTGAGGGTTGGGTGGTGGGGTGCTTGGTTGTTTTGGGTGGGTGGTTGGTGGCCGGGTGCGCCACCATGAGCGGCCGGTGGTGGGCTGTGGGGTCGGGGGTTGTGATGTGTCGGGGCTGGAGGTGTGCCTCGCCGGCTTCATTGGGTGGCCGTTTCGCGGGCTCGGTGGCAGTCGCCGCAGTACAGCGTTTCCGGGCAGATCCGCAGCCGCGACAATGCGATGCCGCCTCGGCATTCACGGCACTGGCCGTAGTGCCCGGTTTCCATGCGGTCCAGAGCTGCCTCGACGTCGGCCAGTACGTCACGGGCCGCGATCACCAGGCAATCCTCGACCTCAGCCCGACCCGCAGCGGGTGTGACGGTTGGTATACCGGTGACCGAAGCTCCTGGCACCGATTGGTTGTGGGTACCGAAGGCCGCGGCGTTCGGTGTTGCACGGTCGTCGGAAGCAGCGGATGTGGTGGCCGGCGGGGAGGGCCGATTCGTGGTTGGTGGGGAGGGTTGAGAGGCGTGGGGGGTGGTGGGGTTTGGTTTGGGGCGTTGGTGGATTTGGGCTAGTTGTTCGCGGCGGAAGGTGCGTTGTTCCAGCAGGCTTGCTCTGAGGCCGGCTAGTTCGTCTCGTGGTATACCACCGTTGCGCGACTTCCTGGTCTGGCTTTTCACGCTGCTCCTCACTTGGCGCGGCGGCGCCTAGAGCGCCTGCTGCTGGCAGCGCACGCAGTAGCGCACGTACGGCAGGATCTCCAGGCGTCCGACCGGGATGCGTGCCTCGCAGCCTTGGCAGATGCCGTACTTGCCGTCCTCGACGCGTTCGACGGCGGCGTCGATCTCCTTCAGTACCAGGCGAATCGCGGTGGTTTGCGCCGTGACCAGGTCCTCGTTGGCGTTCGGCTTGTCGGCCTCCATCGCGTTCAGCTGGGCCAGCCGGGTGTTGCGCTCGTGCTGCAGACGTTGCAGAGTCTCGTGGACGCGGTGCGCACCGGGCTGACCGCCGGAGCCGAACGTCGAGGTCTCTTGGGTGTTCATGACCACACCATGGCCGCTGGGTCAGCGGTTTCCTATCGGGACTGACCCCCATCTTGGTATACCTCCGGCACGTCTGGCGCGGGCTGTACCGCGGCGGGTGAGGTACGCGGCGTACGCCTAGCCCGGCGGATGGGTGTCAGGCCCGATCGACAGCGGTGGACGGCAGGGTCAGGCTGGCCGCTGAGGTATACCGGAGACGATGGGCGCACGATGGTGGCGAAGGAACACGTCCACGGAGCACGTCCACGTTGGTGGCGAAGGTAACGGCCACGATGGTGGCGTTTGGTAGGACTGAAGGGCTGAGGAAAGGAATGCTGGTGTCGTTGTTCTGGCGGATCTTCGGCCTGAACGCGCTTGTACTCGGCGGGGCGACCGCGTTGCTGCTGTGGGCGCCGGTCACCGTGTCGGTGCCGGTGCTGTTCACCGAGGCGTCCGTACTGATCGGCGGCCTGGTGGTCATGCTGGTCGCCAACGCCGCTCTCCTGCGGGTCGGTCTCGCGCCGCTGGCCCGGCTGAACCGGCGGATGTCGACCGTCGACGTACTGCGTCCCGGGCAACGGCTTCCGGTCAGCGGGCACGGTGGTATACCGGATCTGCTGCATGCCTTCAACGACATGCTCGACCGGCTGGAACGCGAGCGCGCGACGAGCGCGGCGCGGGCGTTGTCCGCGCAGGAGTCCGAGCGGCGGCGGATCGCGCGGGAGTTGCATGACGAGGTGGGGCAGAGCCTGACCGCGGTACTGATGGATCTGAAGCGGGCGGCCGATCGTTCGCCTGATCCTGCGTTGCGCGGTGAGTTGGCGCAGGCGCAGGAGACGACGCGGGCGAGCTTGGATGAGGTACGGCGGCTCGCGCATCGGCTGCGGCCCGGCGTACTGGAGGATCTTGGCCTGATCAGTGCGCTGACGGCGCTGGCGACCGAGGTGTCGGATCACACCGGGCTGGTGATCGATCGGCGGTTCGACGCCGGATTGCCGGAGCTGGATGGGCAGACCGAGCTGGTGCTTTACCGCGTCGCGCAGGAGAGCCTGACGAATGTTGCGCGGCACGCCGGGGCGCGGCGGATCGAGTTGTCGCTGGCGGCGTACGCCGGGGCTGTCGTTTTGCGGATCGCGGACGATGGACGCGGGATCGGGCTGGCGCATGAAGGTGCCGGGATCCGCGGCATGCGTGAGCGGGCCCTGCTGATTCGCGCGGCGCTCGACATCGAACCCCGGCCGGCGGGCGGCACCGAGGTAAGCCTGACGGTCCCGGTCCAGAAACTCGCTCCCCCACCGAAGCCAGCAGGTCCAGGCGGTCCCGCGGGTCCAGGCAGCCCCGCGGGTGCAGGCAGCCCCGCGGGTGCAGGCGGCCCGGCGGGTCCCGCAGCTTCCGTCGGGCCGGCCGGTCCCGCGGGTGCAGGCGGGCTGGCGGGGCCTGCGGCTGCCGTTGGGCCGGATGGTTCGGCCGATCGGGTGGATGGGGACGGGGGGCCGGGATGCGGGTGACTCGGATTTTGCTGGCGGATGATCATGCGTTGGTACGGCGTGGGGTGCGGCTGATTCTTGATGGTGAGCCGGATCTCGAGGTGGTCGCGGAGGCGGATGACGGTAGTGAGGCGGTCGCGTTGTGCCGGAGCCAGGAGGTGGATCTGGCGATTCTCGACATCGCGATGCCGCGGATGACCGGATTGCAGGCGGCGCGCGAGCTGTCGGTCGTGAAGCCGGACGTACGGGTGCTGATGCTGACCATGTACGACAACGAGCAGTACTTCTTCCAGGCGTTGAAGGCAGGGGCTTCCGGGTACGTACTGAAGTCGGTGCTCGACCGCGACCTGGTCGAAGCGTGCCGGGCGACGATGCGGGGCGAACCGTTCCTGTACCCGGGCGCGATGAAGCGGCTCGTCCGCAGCTACCTTGAGCGCGTCCGGCAGGGCGCCGACCTGCCGCAGCAGATTCTCACCGTGCGCGAGGAGGAGATCCTCAAGCTGGTTGCTGAGGGCAACTCTTCGAAGGAGATCGCCGGGCTGCTCACCATCAGCATCAAAACAGTCGAGCGGCACCGATCCAACATTCTTCAGAAACTCGGGCTCCGGGATCGTCTCGATCTCACCCGGTACGCCATCCGGGCCGGCCTGCTGGAACCCTGACCCGCCAGAACCGCTCAGCGCCCGAAGGCAGAACAGGTTGGTTGGGCCTGTGGACAACGGGTTTGGGGTGCTGGGGGTGGTGCGGCATGCTTGGGATGGTTGGTATACCAAACCTGGAGCGTGGATGAGTGACGTGCGGGAGTCTGAGGCCGAGCGGGTGGCGCGGCGGTTGCGGGACGAGATTCTCGACGGGGTGCGGCGGCCCGGGGAGCGGTTGGTCGAGCGGGAGCTCGCGGCGGGGCTGGAGGTCAGCCGGGTGCCGGTCCGGGAAGCCCTCAAGGTACTCGTTGCCGAAGGGCTGATCACGCTGCGGCCGCGGTCGTGGGCCGTGGTCCGGACCTTTACCGACTCCGACATTGCCGATCTTACCGAAGTGCGTGCGGCGTTCGAGCCGTTGACCTTTCGGTTGGCTGCTGAGCGGCGTACGCGGGAGGGGCTTGATCGGTTGCGGCGTACGCTCGATGGCCAGCTGGCGGCGGCGCGGACCGGGGATGCGGTGGTGGCGCGGCGGAAGGCGGCGGACTTTCACGAGATCGTCACCGAGCTTGCGTCGAACGAGCTGCTGATCGAGATCGAACGGCCGCTGCGGAGCAGGATGCGGTGGTTGCTCACTCAGCACGACGATCTGAAGGCGGTCGCGGAGCAGCATATGGAGCTCTACGCGGCGATCGCAAACCGGGATGCTGATCTGGCCGAACGTATGGCCAGTGAACATCTCGCGCAGTCCCAGTCACTGTTCCGCGACAGCCGCGGGATGCCCTGACAGCCCCACTCGACACATCACCTCAACCGTCGGCGGAGCCGACGGTTGAGGGTGGGGGCCAACGGGGCGGCGGTCAGGGTGGCAATCGGCTGAGGCGGGTGCCCATGACGGGTGCCCTTGGCGGGCGGTGGTGGCGCGTGGCCTTGGCGCGTGGCAGTGGCGCGTGGCCTTGGCGAGTGGCGGTGGCGCGTGGCCTTGGCGGGTGGCCTTGGCGCGTGGCGGTGGCGGTATACCGGATTTGCGCCTGAGGGGTGGGCTTTGGTCAGGTTTGGTATACCATTGTGGGTATGCGTAGCTTGGTGGTTGGTGGGGTTCGGGGTTCGGGTGGGGCGTTGGTTGATCTGGTGGTTGTGGATGGGGTGATCACCGACGTGGCGGCAGCGGGGAGTGCTGTCGTGCCGCCGGAGGTGGAGCGGGTCGACGGGCGTGGGTTGCTCGCCTTGCCGGGGTTCATCAACGCGCATGCGCATGTGGACAAGAGCTGGTGGGGGCAGCCGTGGGTTTCGTACGGCGGTGAGCCGACGACCCAGGGGCGGATCGCGCATGAGCGGGCCGAGCGGGACAAGTACGGGATCCCGAGCGTGGACGGTACGAAGGCAGTGCTTCGCGAGTTCCTGCGGCACGGGACGACCGCGACGCGTACGCATGTGGACGTCGATCTCGGTGTCGGACTGCGCGGAATCGCCAACGTGCACGAGGCTGCCGCCGCTCTGAACGGTGCGGTCGAAGTGGAGATCGTCGCGTTCCCGCAGGATGGCGTACTCCGGCGGCCGGGTGTACTGGAACTGCTCGATCAGGCCGCGGCCGAAGGGGCGACGAGTATCGGTGGCCTCGATCCGGCGTCGATCGACCGGGACCCGGTCGGGCAGCTGGACGCGCTGTTCGAGATCGCGGTGCGGCGGAACGTCGGGATCGACATCCATCTGCACGACCGCGGTGACCTCGGCGGGTTCCAGTACGAGCTGATCGCCGAGCGCACGGTGGCCGGCGGGCTGTCCGGGCGGGTGAACGTCTCGCACGGGTTCGCGCTCGGTGAGCTGTCGCCGCAGCGGCGGTCGGAAATGGTATACCAATTGGGTGAGGCCGGAGTTTCCTGGACGACGGTCGCGCCGGTCAACTCGGCACCGCTGCCCTGGCGCGAGATGCGGACCGCCGGGGTCGCGATCGGACTCGGTACGGACGGCATCCGCGATCTCTGGTCCCCGTACGGTGACGGTGATCTCCTCCAGATCGCCCGCGGTTTCGCCCGGCTGCACGGTCTGCGCGACGACGCCGACCTCACGTACGCGATCGAGCTCGCGACCACGGCCGCCGCGCCGTTCGTACACCGCGAGGTGCACGGCCTGACGCCGGGTGCCCGCGCCGACATCGTGCTGATCGACGCGGAGAACGTCCCGGACGTGCTGGTGCGCGCGCCGCGACGTGAATTCGTCATCGCCGGCGGACAGGTCGTCTTGCGCGACGGCGTACTCCAGGTGTGAGTACCGGGACTGCCACGGTCGTCGGGAGGACACTGGGCTCGTTGCGCGACAACCGGGCATTTCGCCTGTTCTGGTTGTCGAATCTGTTCTTCTTCGGCGGGGTCTGGACGCAGACGCTGGTACTCGGCTGGCTGGCGTACGAGACGACGCACTCCGACTTCCTGGTCGCCGTGTTCACCGCGGTACGACTTGCTCCGCTGCTGCTGGGACCGTTCGCGGGCGCGTACGCCGACCGGCACAACCGGGTTCGGCTGCTGATCATCGCGGCCTCGTGGGCGTTGGTGGCGGTCAGTGCCGTCGCGACGCTGGCGTCGCTCGGCCGGGCCTCGTACTGGGTGCTCGTCGTCGGCGGTCTCGCGATCGGGCTGGCGCAATCGCCGTCGCAACCGGCGCGCGCCTCGCTGGTGATGGATCTGGTCGGCCGGCAGAACATCAGCAACGCCAACGCACTGAACTCGATGGCGCTGAACATGACGCAGGTGATCGGTCCCGCGCTCGGCGGTCTGATGATCAGCGGGCTCGGCGCGCCGGCCGCGTTGTGGGTCTCCACATTTTGGTATGCCATTTCGCTCGTCACGCTGCTGCCCCTGCGTCAGTACGGGCGGGTCGTCGGCGGGCACACCGGATCGGCGGTCCGGATGGTGACGAGCGGGCTGCGTGAGATCGCGCGGAATCGCTTGGCGTCGACGGTTCTGTTGGTCACTCTGGCGGCGAACACGTTGATCTGGCCGATCGCGCAGTCGTTCATGCCGGTGTTCGCCAAGGAGTCGCTCGGCCTCGACGCCGCCGGGCTTGGCTGGTTGCTCACCTGCACCGGCGTCGGCGGCTTGACCGGCTCGCTGGTGATCGCGTGGCTCGGCGACTTCCGGTTCAAGGGCGGCATGTTCGTCGTCGGCACCGCGATCTGGGGAATGCTCTGGGCCGCCTTCGGGCTGTCGTACAGCCCGGTCGCGTCGTTCGTGTTGATGACCGCGATCGGCGTGATGAGCGCCGCGTTCGGTGTCCTGCAAACCACGCTGCTGCTGATGACCACGAACGAGTCGCTGCACGGCCGCGCCCTCGGTGTCCAGGAACTCGCGATCGGCATCATGCCGCTGGCATCCCTCGCGCTGGGCGCCTTCGCCGAGCACTACGGGGTCAGCATCACCACGTTCGTCAGCGGACTCCTACTCGTCGTCCTGCTCGCCCTCCTGGCCCTCTGGACCCCGCAACTCCTCCGCTACGGCGGCCACGAAGCCCGCGAAAACCAGGAGCCGCTACCGTAGAAGGCCAGGAGGTGACCTGATGACGGTGCGAGTGCGGCGGATCTACGACGCCGTCGAGGACACCGACGGCAAGCGCGTACTGGTCGACCGGCTCTGGCCGCGCGGAGTCAGCAAGCAGCACGCCCAGCTGGACGAGTGGTGCAAAGAAGTTGCCCCATCCAACGAGTTGCGCGAGTGGTACGGACACGATCCTGCTCGGTACGACGAGTTCGCTCGCCGGTACCGGGAAGAGCTCCAGCAACCAGAACGTGCTGAAGCCCTTGCCCGGCTGAAGAAACTGACGAACGGAACGCTGACGTTGCTCACCGCAACCAAACAGGCCGGGATCAGTCAGGCGGCCGTTCTGGCCGAGGTGCTGGAGTAGCTCAGGACCACCACTTGTTGCCGCGCGACAACGCGTCCGCGGTCTCACCGGTGGTGTCGAGCCCGTCGAGATCGGCGACCGCGGCGGCGTCCAGCTCGAAGTCGAAGACGTTGTAGTTCTCCAGGATCCGCGGCTGATGCGTCGACTTCGGGATCACCGAAAGGCCCTTCTGCATCGCCCAGCGGATCAGCACCTGCGCGGGCGTGTGGCCGGTGGCCTCGGCGATCCTGGCCACGACCGGGTCGCCGAGGTGCCGCCCGGTGCCGAGCGGGCTGTACGCCTGCGCGACGATCCCGGCCGCTTCACCGGCATCGACGAGCGCACGCCGGTACTCGAACGGGCTGAACTGGATCTGGTTCACGGCCGGCTGGATCTCCGCGACCTTCGAAAGCTCCTGGATCTCGTCCGCGCCGAAGTTCGAGATGCCGATGCCCTTGGTCAGGCCGGCCTCGACCGCCGCCTGCATCCCCGGCCAGGCCCAGGTCGGTCCGCCCTGCGGCCAGTGGATCAGGTACAGGTCGAGGTATGGCGTGCCGAGCCGCTCGAGGCTCTTCTCCGCCTCGACCCGCGCGTCCTTCCCACCCGGGTAGAACTTGGTGGTCAGGAAGATTTCCTCGCGTGGTATACCACTGTCCCGGATCGCCCGGCCGACGCTGGCCTCGTTCTGGTACGCCTGCGCGGTGTCGATCAGGCGGTATCCGGCCTCGAGCGCCCAGGTGACGGCACGCTCGCACTCGGCCCCGTCGTCGACCTGCCAGACACCCAACCCGAACAGCGGGAGCTCCGTGCCATTGGACAACGTGCGCGTCAGCTGAGTCATACAACCCTTCTACCACGCGGAAGGAAACGGCGCCCGCGGGACGTACGCCCGTGGATCAGCGCCGTGGAACAGCGCCGTGGAACAGCGCCGACCCGGCCTACAGCTTGTTCGCCTGCCGGATCACGTCCACCACATCGGACATCATGCCGGTCAGGTCGTAGTCCTTCGGTGTGTATACCGCGGCCACGCCGGCGGCGAGCAGCTTCCTCGCGTCGCCGTCCGGGACGATCCCGCCGACGACCACCGGTACGTCCTCCAGCCCGGCCGTCCGAAGACCGTCGACCACCTGCGGTACGAGCTCCATGTGCGATCCGGACAGGATCGACAGCCCGACGCAATGCACGTCCTCGGCGACCGCGGCGGCGACGATCTGCTCCGGTGTCAGGCGGATGCCTTGGTATACCACCTCGAAACCCACGTCTCGGGCGCGTACCGCGACCTGCTCGGCACCGTTGGAGTGACCATCGAGTCCGGGCTTGCCGACCAGCAGCCGGAGCCGTCCACCCAGCTCGTCCGACGTCGACTTCACCTTCGCGCGGACAGCCGCGAGCTCAGCGCCACCCGCGGCGATACCGACCGATCCGGACACGCCGGTCGGCGCGCGGTACTCGCCGTACATCTCCCGCAGTACGCCCGCCCACTCCCCCGTCGTCACACCGGCCCGCGCGCACTCCAGGGTCGCGGGCATCAGGTTGCCGGCCGTCTTCGCGATCGCCTGCAACTTGGCAAGGGCAGCGTCAACGGCGGCGGCATCTCGTTTGGTATGCCATTCCTGCAACGCCTCCAGTGCAGCGGACTCGGCAGCGGGGTCGACGGTCTGGATAGCTGTATCGAGATCAGCAGTCAGCGGTGACGGTTCGGTGTTCTCGAACCGGTTCACGCCGACGACGACCTGCTCGCCCGACTCGATCCGCTGCCGCCGCTCGGCATGCGACGCGACCAGCGCCTGCTTGAGATAACCACTCTCGACAGCAGCGACCGCACCGCCCATCGCCTGCACCCGGTCGATCTCCTCGCGCGCCCCGTCGACCAGCGCGGACACCTTCGCCTCGATCACGTGCGATCCGTCGAAGATGTCGTCGTATTCCAGCAGATCGGACTCGTACGCCAGCACCTGCTGCATCCGCAGCGACCACTGCTGGTCCCACGGCCGCGGCAGCCCGAGCGCCTCGTTCCAGGCGGGCAGTTGTACGGCCCGGGCGCGCGCGTTCTTGGACAGCGTCACGCCCAGCATCTCCAGTACGATCCGCTGCACGTTGTTCTCCGGCTGCGCCTCGGTCAGACCGAGGGAGTTGACCTGCACGCCGTACCGCAGCCGCCGTGCTTTCGCGTCGGTCACGCCGTACCGCTGCAGCGTCAGCTCGTCCCACAGCCGTACGAACGCGCGCATCTTGCACGTCTCCTCGATGAACCGCACGCCGGCGTTCACGAAGAAGGAGATCCGCTGCACCACTTCACCGAACCGCTCCGGCGGTACCTGACCCGCGTCGCGCACCCGGTCCAGTACGGCGATCGCCGTCGACAGCGCGAACGCCAGCTCCTGTACGGGTGTCGCGCCCGCCTCCTGGAGGTGGTAGCTGCAGATGTTGATCGGGTTCCACTTCGGCATGTTCGCGACCGTGTACGCGATCACGTCCGTGGTGAGCCGCAGCGACGCCTCCGGCGGGAACGCGTACGTGCCGCGGGACAGGTACTCCTTGACGATGTCGTTCTGCGTCGTACCGGTCAGCTCGTCGGGGCGCGCGCCCTGCTCCTCGGCGGCGACCTGGTAGAGCGCGAGCAGCCACATCGCGGTCGCGTTGATCGTCATCGACGTGTTCATCCGCGCCAGCGGGATCTGGTCGAACAGCGCGCGGACGTCACCCAGGTGCGCGACCGGTACGCCGACCTTCCCGACCTCGCCCTTGGCGAGCGGATGGTCCGCGTCGTACCCGGTCTGGGTCGGCAGGTCGAACGCGACCGACAGTCCGGTCTGCCCCTTGGCCAGGTTCCGCCGGAACAGCGCGTTCGACTCCGCCGCGGAAGAGTGACCCGCGTAGGTTCGCATTACCCACGGTCGATCCTTCTCGGTGGCCATGTACCCGAGAGTAGGACTCTGTGCCCTTGTGAGTCCGCCCCTCGTGACCCGAGTCACCAGGGGCGTGGATCACACGAAGGCCGCCGAGGACGCGCCCCTAGGCGGTCATCGGCAGCGGGGTGCGCTCGACTTTGAGGACCCGGTGCAGACGGGTGACCGCGAGGATGCGGACGACCGAAGGCATCGGGTGCCAGAGCACGAGCTGGCGGCCGAGGAGCTGGGTACGGCGGTGGGTCGCGACCAGGAGGCCGAGGCCGGTCGCGTCGACCGCATCGACCTCCTCCAGGTCGACGATCACGTCCCCGTCGGAGGTGTCGATCAGATGGTTGAGCGTTTGCCGAACGTCGCCCACTGAGCGTACGTCCAGGATGCCGGTCAGATGTACCACGTTGTCAGACTGCAGGTGGGTCTGGTTGTGGGTCGGTGCGAGCATGTCCGGGCCCTCCGCTCTTCCGGCGGCCCCCGAGTGATTCGGCCGCGTGGCAGCGTCTTGTCCCTAAAGACTCCCTGCAGACACGGAAGGTTGCCAAGACCTCGCGAACTTTTACTTCGGGTGACGACGGACCTCAAGCGGCCGAAGGAGGGCTCGAGCGGCCGAAGCAGGGCGGGTGGGCTCGGTGTGGGGCGGTGGGGCGGTGGGGCGGTGGGGCGGCGGTGCGGCGGGGGTGGTGGGTTCGCGGGAGAATGGGGTCTGTGGCTGCGGACGAGTACTTCTGGTTTCCGGTGGTGACGATCGCGCTGGCCGGTTCCATGGTGCTGTTGTGCCGCTGGGCCTTCTCCAAGGCGAAGGGCGGGTCACTGGTCCGCCGGGTGGACACGACACCGGCCGCGCGGGACTCGTTCGGGCTCCTGATCGACGTACGCACGGTGCCGAGCTACAACGACGCCCGGGTGCTGGTGTCGCGGCTGGCGGCCTTCCGGATCAAGGCGACCGCCGCGCGCACCGACGACGGCTGGACCATCTACGTCTGGCCACAGGACGAGGCAGCCGCCCGCGGCCTGCTGGACACCTCCTGACGCCCCCTGACACCGCAACCTGACACGGCAACTGCCGGGAGTCGCGCGGGACAGGTGTTTTAGCCAGCGTCTAGGGTCTGAGTATGGGGACTCTGCTTGAGCTGGATCTGACCCGTGGCGTACTCGAGACGCCGCCTGCCTCACCGGTGGCGGCCTTCCGCGCTCGTCATCTGCCGACGCTGCGCGAGCTGGTGGGAGCGCTGCGGAAGGGTTCGCGGGACGACTCGGTAGTCGGTGTCGTCGCGCACCTCGGTGCGCACCGCCTGTCGCTGGCGCAGGTGCAGGAGCTGCGTGAGGCGGTGGCCGACTTCCGGACGTCAGGGAAGCCGGCAGTGGCCTGGACCGAGTCGTTCGGTGAGGCCGGTCAGGGCACCGTCCCCTACTACCTCTCCACGGCGTTCGACGAGATCTGGCTGCAGCCCTCCGGTGATCTGGCCATCACCGGTGTGACCGTGCAGGCCGTTTTCGTACGCGGTGCGCTCGACAAGGCCGGGGTGGTCCCCCAGTTCGGCAAACGGCATGAGTACAAGACAGCAGCTGACACGTTCACCGAGAAGGAGATGACCGCGCCGGCGCGGGAGATGGCGTCCCGGCTGGCCGAGTCGGCGTACGAGCAGATTGTCGAAGGCATCGCGGTACGCCGACGTCTGGACACCGCACGGGTGCGGGAGCTCGTCGACAGCGCGCCCCTGCCCGCGCAGGACGGTCTGGATGCCGGACTGGTCGATCGACTCGGCTACCGGTCAGACGTGTACGACGAGCTGAAGAAGCAGCTTCAGTACGAGGACCGCCTGCTGGCTGAGCGCTACATCCGGCGCGGGCCGCGCACTGTCGATGAGCTACGCAAGACCCTCCCCTGGCCGCAGAAGCCACTTGTGGCAGTGGTCCGTGTAGCCGGCGGCATCTCGGTCGGCCGCAACTCCAACAGCCCGATGGGCGGACCGGGTGCCGGCTCCGACACCATCGGCGCAGCACTGCGCGCCGTGACGGACAACGAGCACGTCAAGGCAGTGGTGCTGCGCGTGGACAGTCCCGGTGGCTCGTACGTCGCGTCGGATGCCATCCGGAACGAGGTACTGCGCTTGCGGTCGACCGGACGACCTGTGATCGCGTCGATGGGCGGAGTGGCCGCATCGGGCGGGTACTTCGTGGCGATGCCGGCCGATGTGATCGTCGCCCAGCCAGGCACCATCACCGGGTCCATCGGCGTACTGACCGGCAAGGGCGTCGTACGGGACGCGCTGGGCCGGATCGGGATCTCCCGCGAGGCGGTGTCGGAGGGTGCGAACGCGCGGATGTTCTCCGCGCAGGAGGAGTTCACCGACGAGCAGTGGGCGCGGCTGGAGGAGACGCTGGACCGCATCTACAAGGACTTCGTCGCCAAGGCCGCGCAGGACCGCGGGCTGCCCGAGGAGCAGCTGGAGGCGCTTGCTCGCGGCCGGGTGTGGACGGGTGCCGATGCGCACATGCACAAGCTTGTCGACGAGCTTGGTGGGTTCCAGCATGCGCTGACGCTCGCCTGCAACCGGGCTGGTCTGGACCGCGACGAGATCGGCGTGACGTCCGTACCGCACCGCAATCTGCTCAGTCAGCTTCGGGCGCCGGTGACGACCGACGATCTGGCCGTCACCGCGGCGCCGTTGACGCTGGACGGCCTGACCACCGGTCTCTACAGCGCACTGGGCCTGCCACCCGCGGGCGTACTACGGATGCCCCTCAGCTGGGAGATCGGCTAGCAGCTGGGAGACTGGCTAGCGCTCGCCGCCTGGTACCCAGAGGACGTCGCCGCCGGAGGACAGGTTCGCCACCCGGCCGAGGATGAACAGCAGGTCGGACAGGCGGTTCAGGTACGTGATCGCGAGCAGGTTGACGGACGGGCCGTGCGCCTCGACGGCGGCCCAGCCGGCCCGCTCGGAACGCCGGACGACCGCGCGCGCCACGTTCAGGTACGCGGCGCCCTCGGTACCGCCGGGCAGGATGAACGAGCGCAGCTTGGTCAAACGACTGTTGTACTCGTCGCACCACGCCTCGAGCCGGTCGACGTACTCCTGGGTGATCCGCAGCGGCGGGTACTCCGGGTCGGGCGTGATCGGGTTGCACAGGTCGGCGCCGACGTCGAACAGGTCGTTCTGGATCCGGGTCAGCAGCACCACGATCGAGGTGTTCAGGTGCCCGGCCGCGATCGCGACGCCGATCGCGGAGTTCGCTTCGTCCACCTCGCCGTACGCGGCCAGCCGCGGATCGGTCTTCGAGGTGGTCGAGTTGTCGCCCAAGCGGGTCTCGCCGGCGTCTCCGGTGCGGGTGTAGATCCGCGTCAAGTTCACAGCCATGCCAGGACTCTACGCAAACCCCCGGTCCCACAAACGCTACAGTCGACCAGTGGAACGGTTTCGGATCGCGGGTGAGGCACGGCTGGACGGCGCTGTCGAGGTGGCCGGGGCGAAGAACAGCGTGCTCAAGTTGATGGCGGCGGCACTGCTGGCGGAAGGTACGACGACGCTGCGGCAGGTGCCGGGCATTCTCGACGTCACGTTCATGGCACAACTGCTGGACACGCTCGGCTGCTCGGTGAAGGTGGACCCGGACGGGCAGTTGGCGACGATCTCGGTGCCGGCCGACGTCAAACACCAGTGCGACTACGACCTGGTACGCAAGCTGCGGGCGTCGATTTCGGTGCTCGGGCCGCTGCTGGCCCGCTGTGGTCAGGCGGAGGTGGCGCTGCCGGGCGGCGACAACATCGGCTCCCGCGGGCTGAACATGCACGTCGCGGGGCTGGAGGCGATGGGCGCGAAGGTGCACATCGAGCACGGCTTCGTGATCGCCGAGGCGCCGCAGGGGCTGCACGGCGCGGAGGTCTGGCTGGACTTCCCGAGTGTCGGCGCGACCGAGACGATCATGATGGCGTCGGTGCTCGCGAAGGGTACGACGATCATCGAGAACGCCGCCCGCGAGCCGGAGATCCAGGACATCGCGGCGATGCTGGTCGAGATGGGCGCGCAGATCGACGGCGCCGGGTCGTCGCGGATCGAGATCACCGGCGTGGACGGGCTGCTGCACCCGGTCGACCACACCGTGGTCGCGGACCGGATCGTGTCCGGCAGCTGGGCGTTCGCGGCGGCCATCACCAAGGGTGACGTGACGGTGTCGAACGGGCACGCGGAGCACCTGGAACTGCCGCTCGACAAGCTGCACAAGGCCGGCGCGGAGATCACCGTACTGAACCCCGGTTTCCGGGTCCGGATGCACGACCGGCCGAAGCCGGTGGACGTGGTCACGCTCCCCTACCCCGGTTTCGCGACCGATCTGCAGGCGTTCGTGATCGCGATGAACGCGCTCAGTGACGGCGCGGCGATGGTCACCGAGAACCTGTTCGAGGGCCGGTTCACGTTCGCGCAGGAGCTGACCCGGCTCGGCGCGCAGATCCAGACCGACGGGCACCACGCGGTCGTACGCGGCGTGCCACGGTTGTCCGGCGCACCGGTGGTCGCCTCGGACATCCGCGCCGGCGCCGCGCTCGTACTGGCCGGTCTCGCGGCCGAAGGCGAGACCTTGGTGTCGGCGGCGCACCACGTACACCGTGGGTACACCGACTTCGCCGGCAACCTCCGCCGCCTCGGCGCCGACGTCGTGGTCGAGCCGGACGACGCGGAGATGTACTGGAACTGAGCGCCGCTGGCCGGTTGTTTCACCGCTGACCTGCTGTAACACGCCAGCGATCACAAAAGCCGCCAGCGGGCGGGTTATGGCTTGCAGGCGGTCGGGTTAGGGTCTCGGCATGACTGAGCGCGTGATCAAGCCCCTCGGGCGTGGTTTTCTGTTCCTCGACTCGCATCCGGCGGGGTGTGCACAGGTTGTGCGAGACCTGGCCGGGCAGGTTGAGGCGCGTACGGCGGAACGACGGACCGCGCTGGTGGTCGGATCGAGCTCCGGGTACGGACTGGCGGCGACGATCGCGGGACTCGCGCGGTACGGCGTGGACGGGATCGGGGTCTGCTTCGAGAAGGCGCCGACGGCTCGGCGGACCGCGACCGCCGGCTGGTACCGGACCGCGGAGACGGCTGCGCTGGCCGCTGAGCTTGGCCGGTCGTGGAGTTTCGTGAACGCGGACGCGTTCGCGGACACCACCAAGGACGAGGTGCTGGACCTGATCGCCGAGCGGCTCGGCGGGATCGACCACCTGATCTACAGCGTGGCCGCGCCGCGGCGGGTGGACCCGCGGAGCGGCGAGACGTACCAGTCGGTGCTGAAGGCGATCGGCGCGGAGCACACCACGAAGAGCCTCGCGTTCGAGGACGGCGCGCCGGTGCTGCAGGAGGTCGGGATCGAGGTCGCGACCGATGACGAGATCGCGCAGACGGTGAAGGTGATGGGCGGCGAGGACTGGGCCCGCTGGGTCAGCGCGCTGCAGGAGCGGGAGCTGCTCAAGCCCGGGTTCAACACGGTCGCGCTGACGTACATCGGGTCCGAGTTGACCGGACCGCTGTACCGGCAGGGTTCCATCGGTGCGGCGAAGGCGGACCTCGAGCAGACCGCGCTGAAGCTGGCCGCGGACGGGGTTACCGCGCTGACGTCCGTGAACGGCGCTGCCGTCACGCAGGCGTCGTCGGCGATTCCCGGGATCGGGCTGTATGTCAGCATCCTGCACAAGGTGATCGGTCTGCAGACGCCGGTCGAACAGTCGATCGCGCTGTGGGATCAGCTGACCGGTACGGCACCGCTCGATCTGGACGACGAAGGCCGCATCCGGCTCGATCGCTGGGAGCTGACCGATGAGGTGCAGGCCGATGTCCGCGCGGTGTGGGAATCGGCAACCAAGGACAACATCGCGGACGTCACGGACGCGGAGTGGTTCCTCGCCGAGGTACGCCGGTTGTACGGCTTCGACGTACCCGGTGTGGACTACGCGGCCGAAACCGAGGTCGATGTGGAATGGCCGGCCTGACCGAAGCGCGGGTCAGAGTGGCTTGAAGGAGACCATTTCGAGTACCAGCTCGGCGGCGTCGTCAGATGCGTCGAGGTCGACGGTCGCGGTGATGCGCCAGTCGTGGTTGCCCTCGGGGTCGTCGATGATCTGCTGGACCTCCCAGTAGCCCGGGTGCTCCTCGACCAGGAAGAGCGCCGGGCCGCGGGCGGCCGGGCCGGTGTTAAGGGATTCGTGCTCGGCGTAGTACGTGGTGCCGGCCTCGGCCCAGCGGGCGGCGTCCCAGCCGGCATCGGTGTCGAGTTGGCCGAGCTCGGCCCAGCGGTGCAGCGCGAGCAGCTCGACCCGGCGGAACATCGCGTTCCGGACCAGTACGCGGAAGGCCCTGGTGTTCAGGGTGATCCGGCGCGGGCCGACCGGTACCGCGGCGACGACCTCCTCGGTGGCCGGGTTGGTGAGCTCCTCCCACTCGTCGAGCAGGCTGGAGTCGGTCTGCCGTACGACCTCGCCGAGCCACTCGATCAGGTCGGCCAGGTCCTCGTCCACCTTGTCCGGCGGTACGGTCTGCCGGAGCGCCTTGTACGCGTCGCTCAGGTAGCGGAGCACGATGCCCTCCGAGCGCGCCAGCCCGTAGTACCCGATGAACTCGCCGAACGTCATCGCCCGCTCGAACATGTCCCGGACCACCGCCTTCGGCGACAGCCCGGTGTCCGCGATCCACGGATGCGTCTGCCGGTACATCTCGAACGTTGCCTCAAGCAACTCCGCGAGCGGTTTCGGCCAGCTGACGTCCTCCAGCAACTCCATCCGCTCGTCGTACTCGATGCCCTGGGCCTTCATCGCGTTCACCGCCTCGCCCTTGGCGTGATGCTCCTGCGCCCAGAGCACGGCGCGCGGGTCCTCCAGCGTCGCCTCGATGATCGACACCACGTCCAGCGCGTACGCCGGGTCGGCCGGGTCGAGCAGGTCGAGCGCCGCCAGCGCGAAGGTGGACAACGGCTGGTTCAGGCTGAAGTCCTTCTGCAGATCGACCGTGAGCCGCAGGAACCGGCCGTTCTCGTCAGGTTCGTCGAGACGTTCGACCACGCCGGCGGTGACCAGGGTGCGGTAGATCTGGATCGCGCGCCGGATCAGCCGGACCTGGGCGCGGGCGTCCTCGTGGTTGTCGCGGAGCAGGTGCCGCATGCTGGCGAACGCGTTGCCGTCGCGGGCGATGACGTTCAGCAGCATCGCGTGGCTGACCCGCATCCGGGACTGCAGCGCCTCCGGCTCGGCCGCGACCAACCGGTCGAACGTCTCCTCGCCCCAGGTGACGAAACCTTCCGGCGGCTTCTTCCGCTGGACCTTGCGCTGCTTCTTCGGATCGTCACCGGCCTTCGCGAGCGCCTTCACGTTCTCGACCACATGATCCGGCGCCTGGACGACGACGGTGCCGGACGTGTCGTACCCGGCGCGGCCGGCCCGGCCCGCGATCTGGTGGAACTCGCGCGCCTTCAGGATCCGCTGGCGGCGGCCGTCGTACTTGCTCAGCGCGGTCAGTACGACCGTACGAATCGGAACGTTGATGCCGACGCCGAGCGTGTCGGTGCCACAGATGACCTTGAGCAGGCCGGCCTGCGCGAGCTGCTCGACCAGGCGCCGGTACTTGGGCAGCATGCCGGCGTGGTGAACACCGATACCGTGCTTCACCAGCCGCTGCAGGGTCCGCCCGAAACCCTTGCTGAAGCGGAAGTTTCCGATCAGCTCGTTCAGCTTCTCCTTCTCCTCCTTCGAGGAGACGTTGATGCTCATCAGTGCCTGCGCGCGTTCCAGCGCGGCGGCCTGGGTGAAGTGCACGACGTACACCGGCGCCTGGTGGGTGGTGAGCAACTCTTCGAGCGTCTCGTGCAGAGCCGTGGTGACGTACTTGTAGACCAGCGGGACCGGGCGCTCGCCGGACGCGACGATCGCGGTCGGCCGGCCGGTACGGCGGGACAGGTCGATCTTGAACCGTTCGACGTCGCCGAGGGTCGCGGACATCAGTACGAACTGCGCGTCCGGCAGCTCGAGCAGCGGCACCTGCCACGCCCAGCCGCGGTCCGGTTCGGAGTAGAAGTGGAACTCGTCCATCACGACCTGACCGACGTCGGCGGCCGAACCTTCCCGGAGCGCGATGTTGGCGAGTACCTCGGCCGTGCAGCAGATGATCGGCGCGCCCGCGTTCACCGCGGCATCACCGGTCAGCATGCCGACCTTGTCCGCGCCGAACACGTCGCACAGGGTGAAGAACTTCTCCGACACCAGCGCCTTGATCGGCGCGGTGTAGAAGGTGCGCCGGCCGTGCGCGAGCGCGGCGAAGTGCGCGCCGGTCGCCACCAGGCTCTTGCCGGACCCGGTCGGCGTGGACAGGATCACGTTCGACCCGGTCATCACCTCGATCAACGCTTCTTCCTGCGCCGGGTACAACGAGATGCCCTGCTCACCCACCCAGCGCGCGAAGGCGTCGTACAGGTCGTCAGGCTCGGTCGTCTCCGGCACCAGCTCAGTAAGCGTCATCGCAACCCATTGTCCCTGACGCCCAATCCCACCCGCCGCCCGCCCGAGTACACCGCCGTGGGGAGGGCGGTGCACTCGGGGCAGGTTACTTGCGGCCCTGGACCGCCATTGCTTGTTCCAGTTCGTGGCGGATGGCGTCGGCGCCGGACTTGCGGTAGTCGGCGACGGCGTCGTCCCAGTCGCTGAGTGGAGCGCGGCCGAGTTGGATGTCCTTGGTCAGGGAGTCCATCCGGGTGTCGAGGATCTTGCCCTTGGTGGATTGCGTCGGCGAGTACAGTCCGTACGCCGGTGGCAGGATCGCTGTCGGTAGCACGGTCTTCAGATGGTCGTAGGCCATCTCGACCGCGTCTTGATGACCGGGGAAGTACAGCGGGTATGGACCGTCGGCCAGGTACTGGATCGGGAACTCACCCAAACAGACCTCACTTCCACCGTCCTTGGTCAGCTGTGGATCAGTCCCGTTCAGTGTGTAGTGCCGACCGGGCAGACCGAACTTGCGGAACAGGTATTCCTCGGTCCCGAACGGCGCGGCGAACCAGTTCAGGACGCGGAGCAACAGCTTGGTCCGCTCCGGCGAACTCGGCCGGATCGCCGCGATCGAGTTGTTCGGCGAGCCGAGCAGCACCCGGCCGACCTTGCCGTCCGAGCTCCTCGGCACCGGCAGCGAGACGCTGAACGTCGGCGAGGTCGCGCGCCGGTAGAAGCTCTGGATCGACGAGTACGTGTCCTGGGTCATCACCGCCGAGCCTTGGGTGAACCAGACCTTCTGGTTGTTCTTCGCGACGCCGTCCGGATGGATCACGCCGGCCAGGACCATCTGCCGGGTGATCGACAGCAGTTGCTTGTGCTCCGGGAGTTCCCGGCTGTGGACAAGCTTCCCGTCCCGCACCTCCCAGCCGTTCGGCAGTCCGAGCATCGCGCTCAACGCGGCGGTCGGCGGGACGGCGAAGCCCCACCGGTTCTTCTTACCGTCGGTGACCGCCTTCGCGACCTTCATCAGGTCGTCCGGCGTCGGCGACCCGAGCTCGACGCCCAACTGGTCGAGCAGGTCCTGCCGGGCCAGCAACGCGTTCGACGACATCACCCCGCGCTGGATCGGCACCGCGCGGATGCCGCCGGAGAACACGCAACCGCGCCATGAATCAGCCGGCGCGTTGGCGAGGAACGGGTAGTCGAGAATGGCATCCCCGGACAGGTACTCGGTCAGGTCCTGCGCCCGCGCCTCGAGGAACTGTGGCAGATACGCGAACGCACCGTCCACGTTGAACAGATCGCCCAGTGTGTCACCGGCGACCGAGGTGGCGAACTTGTTCGTGTAGTCGCCCGCGGCGGTGATGTTCAGTTCGAGCGGCGAACCGAGGCGACGGTTGAGTTCCTGCCAGTACGGGTTCCGATCGGCGGTGGGCGGGATCGGGTTCGACGTCGGCGCCGAACCGGTCACCGTGGTGCCGTCGCCGGGGATCCCGTCGGTCACCTTCACCGGGTGCGCCGGGAACTTGTAGAAGCAGTCCGGCATCAGCGGATGCACCCGCGGCAGGTCCGGCTTCGGCCCGGCGAATCGTTTGTACGTCGGCAACGCGACCGGCTTGTTCAGGGCAGCAATATCGGTCGATCTGGTCACCGTCGAGCAACCGCTCAACCCGCCGGCGGTAGCGGCCGCGGCCAGCGATCCGCCGAGGAGCGTTCTTCTGCTGATCATCTCGTCACCCCTTCACCGCGCCGGTCATCATGCCCTTGGCGAAATGCCGCTGCAGGAACGGGTACACGATCAGGATCGGTACCAGCGAAACCACCAGGATCGCCATTTGAATCGATTCCTGCGGCGGTAACTGGTCGGCCGCCGCGCCGCCGAGATCGCCGCTGCTCAACTCGGTGTTGTTCACCACATAAGTCCGCAGTACGAGCTGCAAAGGCCATTTCGCGGTGTCGTTGATGTAGAGCATCGCGTTGAAGAACGCATTCCAGTACCCGACCGCGTAGAACAGGCCGACCACCGCCAGTACCGCACGGGACAGCGGGAGAACGATCGACCAGAAGATCCGGAAGTCGCCGGCGCCGTCGACGCGGGCCGAGTCGAGCACCGAGTCCGGGATGCTCATGAAGAACGAGCGCAGCACGATCACGTTGAAGCCGCTGATCGCGGTCGGCAGGATCAGGGCCAGCAGCGAGTCGAGCAGGCCGAACTCCTTCACCACCAGGTAGTTCGGGATCAGGCCCGGGCTGAAGAGCAGGCTGAACAGGACGATCATCAGGATCGGCTTCTGCCCGAAAGAACCTTGCCGGCTGAGCGCGTACGCCAGCATCGTGGACCCGGCCAGACTGATCAACGTGCCGCCGACGGCGATCAGTACGCTGACGCCGAGCGCCCGCTGCACCACGCCGCCGTTGAAGATCGATTTGTACGCCTCGAGGTTGAGCCCGTCCGGCCAGAGCACGAAACCACCAGAGTTCGTGACATGGCTCTGGCTCGCGATACTGGTCGAAATGACGCCGAGGAACGGCACGATCACCAGTGCGCAACAAACAATCAGCACAACAGCCTTCAGTACCCGGGAGGACATTCCGGGAGCCTCTTCGATCGTGCTCATTTCTTGTACACTCCTGCCTCGCCGAAGAGGTGGGCCACTTTGTTCGCGCCTAGTACGAGGGCTACGCCGAAGAGGCCCTTGACCAGTCCGACCGCGGCGGAGACGCCCCATTGGCCGGCCAGTACGCCGTTGTTGTAGACGTACGTGTCGAGGACCTCGCTGGCCGGTCTGCCGACCAGATTCTGTTGCAGGATGATCTGCTCGAAGCCGACGGTCAGCGAGTCGCCGAGGCGCAGGATCAGCAGCAGGATGATCAGGCCGCGGATTCCGGGAACGGTGACGTGCCACAGCTGCCGCCAGCGGGACGCGCCGTCGACGCGGGCGGCCTCGTACAGGCCCTGGTCGATCTGGGTGAGCGCGGCGAGGAACAGGATCGTGCCCCAGCCGGTGTCCTTCCAGATCACCTGGCTGGTGAGCAGCGCGATGAAGCCGTCCGGGTTGCCGAGGAAGTCGATCGTGCTCATCCCGTGTTCGCGGAGGAAGTTGTTGATCAGCCCGCTGCCGCCGAGGACCTGCTGGAAGATCGCCACCACGATCACCCAGGACAGGAAGTGCGGCAGGTACAGCACCGACTGGACGATCCGCTTGATCCGCTCGGACAGCAGGCTGTTCAGCAGCAGGGCGAGCGCGATCGGCGCCGGGAACACGAAGATGACCTGCACCAGGGTGATCAGCAGCGTGTTCTTCAGGGCGTTCAGGAACTCGGCGTCACCGTTGAAGATGACGGCGAAGTTGTCCCAGCCGACCCAGGCGCTGCGGCCGAGCGGTACGAACGGGAGGTACTCCTGGAAGGCGATCAGGTTTCCGAGCAGCGGGAGGTAGTGGAACGCCAGCAGCAGCGCCAGCCCGGGCAGCGCCATCAGCAGCAGGATCTTGTCCCGGCGGGCGCGCGCCCACCAGGAGAGCGTCCGGCCGCGCGATCTACTCCCCGCGGCCGGGCCCGGTGGACCGGCGCCGGGGCCGGGGCCGGGGCCGGGGCCGGCGGAATCATTTTCCGGGATTGACCGGTCTTGGATTGCATCGGTTCGAGCCACGCGAGACTCCCTGGGTGGTTGTCGTCGCCCTCACAGTGGAGAGCGCTTTCCGTTCCCCTTTGTTCGATATTGTCGCGTCTTGAGCCCATCTCGCAACCGCTTGCCGGAGCGTCCCAGGACAAATCTGGAATCGTTACCAACCCCCGTCACAGCCAGTCAGCGCAAACCAGCAAGCGCAATGCGAAGCGACGTACGGGTGTACGGGGGTTTCCACTCGGCAGCACAACGAGCCGGATGGGTATCAGATGGCCGCGTACCTCAGTAGGTGAGCCAGGTTCCTTCGAGGGGTTGCTGGTCTACGCCTGGTTTGGACCAGTCGCAGACGCCGGCCGGGAAGATGGAGCGGAGTTTGGCCCACTGGGCGTCGGTGAATCCGGGGTAGTCCCAGCGGCGGAGGGGGCGGAGGTTGCACTTGATCACGTCGGCAGCGACACCGGCGCCGGCGACCTCGCGGGGGAACGATGCCGACGGGTACAGGCGTTCGCAGCGTGACGACGGGCTCCGGTCCAAGGACTGCTTGATGAAGCCGTCGGGGCCGCGGCAACCCTCGGCCAAGCCGGACGGGTGCGCCGCGATGATCTTGTCGATCCGCGGCCGATCGGTGGCGTCTGCCGTCAGCTGGGTCAACCACGCGTCCATCGCGTCGATCGCATGCCGCAACAGCGGACTGCCGGTGCTGAACAACCCATACCGCAGATCCTCCAGCAAACTGACCTGGTTGACCGCCGTACCGTTCGCCTTCTGCAACCGCGCGCGCATCGACAGCGTCTGGTACCGCACGTGAATGTCGCCCCACGGCGCATTGTCGGAGTACGCCCGGTAGTCGATGATCGGCACGTCCTTCAACCCGCCGCCACCGCTGTTCAACCGCCCGGTCCGGTACGCCGTCCGCACCGCCTCCGGATCAGCGACCGTACGCCCGGGGACGAGGTTGGCGTCGGCATCGAATCCGCCGACCCGGTCGTTCAGATCAAGGAACTGTTCCGGCGTGATCCCCCCGGACCGCAGCACCTTCAGCCCGTACTGCACGCCGACGTTGTCCAACGGCCGCCGCGCGAACCCGGTCAGCGGATCGGCGCCGTACTGGTTGACCGCATGGTCGTACACATCGCACCGAACCCCGTCCGGCTTCCGCACCGGGTCGTACCGCAGGCCGACCGGGACGATGCCACAGTTCCGCCGTGGATCGATCCGGCGCGCGCTCAGCGCCATACTCGGCAACGTCGCGTACGTGGCGAAGCCCGCGACCCGGCGTTTCTGTTCCTGCGTCCACTGCACCGTACTTCGCGCCCGGAAGTACGAATCCAGCAACCACGCGTCGCTGATGAACGACACCGTGCCGAACCCGACATCCGGGAACGAGCACCCGACGATGATCCCGTCGAAGATGCCCGGATAGTTGTCGGTGATCTGCTGCGCCTGGTACGAACCGCCGGAGCAGCCGAAGCCGATCGTGAAGTCCGGCCGGCCGTAGTGCTCGATGAAGAACTCTTTCGTCATCGACGCCGACTCGGCCGCGATCACGTCGTTGCAGTTCTGCCCGAAGACGTTCAGCGACGACGACATCAGCGCGTACCCGCGCCCGAGCAACACCGGATCGGTCACCCCGCCGGTGACCGATCCGGAGCGGTACCAACCGCCCGCGCAGCCACCACCGAGCGTGAAGATCGCGCGGCCGTTCCAGCTCGCGGACCGGTGTGTCGGTGTCGGCACCGGGTCGCGCAGTGGGTCGTGCAGCATGCTGGTCTGGACGACCGCCCGGTTCGCGCTGTCGGTCTCCATCCGGACGATGAACGGATCGCCGGAGTCCGTGTCGGCCAGATCGCGCGGGTACCGGCGCGCGCCGTCCGGCCACTTCGCCCACTTCCGCGCGGTGGTCCGGTAGAAGTAGTCGACTCGCCCCGGCACCGTGCAGGCGGCGTCCTCCGGCGGGCCGAGCGTGCCGCCGATCACCGGGAGCTTGAACTTCGTGGTCTCGCACTGGAACGGCTGCTCGTGCGGCCCGGAGAAGATCGGGCCGTCGGCCGGATGATTGCGTACTTCGAGCGTCGTCCGCCGCCCGCCGGCCTCGGCGCGAAGTTCGTTCGCACCGAGGCGGAGGTTCCCGACCAGGCCGGTCAGGCCGGTGTCGTCGGTGGTGAACACCGAGGACACGTCCTTGCCGTTCAGTGTCACCCGGACCTGGTCGTCCGGGTTCGGCACGTCAAGATGGATCAGGGCGTCACCGCCGGTGACCGCGTCCGCGCGACTCGACAGCACCTGCAGTTTCACCGGCCGCGACGTGACCGCCGGGACCAGGGGGAACACCAACACACCGGCGATCAGCGCGGCGATGATCCGTCGCGGTCGGGAAGTCAGCGTTCCTCCTCAGCTCATCAATGGGCGGTCGGTGCCGGTCAATTGTCCCGGATGGACCGGTCACCGAGCTCAGGGGACCTGATGCAGCCGTTCAGTCACGGTAGGTGCGGATGTCTTCCGGCCAGGCCAGCGGGATCTTCAGGGTGTCCGCCAGCAGGCGCTGGTAGTCGGCCAGGTGGGTCGGATCGTTACGAACCTTGCGTGGTGACAGGCCTTCGGTCAGGCAGAACCCGGCCAGCGCGCCAACTGCCTCGCCGATGCTCCATTCGACCGGGTGCAGCCGGTAGCAACCGTTGGTGATGTGCGTCGTGCCGATGTTCTTGTTCGCCGGCAGCAGGTTGTTCACCCGGACCGGGATCAGCGCCCCGAGCGGAATCTGGAACGGGTACGCCTCGATGTCGACATAGGTACGCCCGGCCGTGCTCGGGTGCAGGTCGATCCGGTACCGGCCGAGGCCGACCGTGTCCGCGAAAACCTCGCTACCGGACCCGTCCGGTCGTGCCTCAACCCCGACGTGTTGCTCCAGCACGGTGAACTCGGCCTGGATTCGCCGTGCCTCGCGGATGTACGGCGTCTTCGCCAGACCGTCCGCGGTACCAGCGAGGTCCGGCCGCAACCGCAACCCGGGATAGCCGGCCTCGGTCTGCATCCAGTAGAGGAAGGACAGCGACAGATCCCGGCTCGCGGCCAGCGCGACCGCAGGGTCCGGTCCGCCGAGCAGCGGCTGCTCCCAGTAGTCGAGCTGTGGCCAGTTCACCACGGTGGCGTCCGGGATCACCTTGTCGACAAAGTTGCTACTGGCAAGGATCTGCCGGTACCGCCAGATCGAGAACGGTGCGCGCTGATCCGGGTTCGGCTCGAACAGCTTCCACTCCCGCCGCTCCAGCGTCACCGGTACGACATCGGTCCAGGACAACTGCGATCCCGGCCAGAACGGCGCGACCGTGTCCCGCCAGTGCTCGTACCCGGCCGGCCTGTCGATGGTGTGGTCCTCCCCCGCGCGATGCTCCAGCGCGAAACACCACGAGAACGCCTGCTGATCAAGGGGATTCGCGACCTCGGGTGCGTGCAGCTCGCCGGTCTGGTCGCAGCCCTCGGCGCCGATCACACGCTCGACATGCGCCAGTTCCAGCAGGTCACCGAGCTCGGTCGCGTCCACCACGTACGCCGCCGAGACCGTCAACTCAGCACCGGCACGCAGGTCCCGGAGCGTCACCGCCTCGATCTCGTCGCCGTTGGTCGACGCCGCGATCGGCTCGTGCTCCAAGTACACGCGGAGCCGGCCGGACGCGCGCCAAGGTGCGACCATCTCGTCCAGTACGGCCGCGGCGACCCGTGGTTCATGGCAGAACCGGCTGACCACACCAAGACCCGGATCGAGCAATGGATCGGCAGCGACTTCGGGGCGGAGCGGGTAGTTGCGCCGGTAGTACGCCCGGATCCGGTTGCGCAGGTCGGCGTACCCGGCGGCGGCGTACTCCTCGATCCACGGATGCTCGTCCGGTGGCACGAGCTGGCTGGTCAGCTGCCCACCCAGCCAGTCGGTCGGCTCGGTCAGCACGACGCGGTGGCCCAGCTTGACGGCCGCCAATGCCGCGGCCACCCCACCCAGTCCACCGCCGACTACGAGGACATCTGTGTCTAGCTCCACCGGCTACTCCTTAGGTACGGGGCGCGGCGACGGTTTCGCCGGCCACCAGGTCGCAGGGCACCAGTTGGCTGACCGGCTCCACGTCCGGAGCCTCGATCCGCGCCACCAGGGCGTCGATCGCGATCCGGCCGATCTCCTTGCGCGTGATCACCAGGCAGTCCCACCGGTGCCCAGGCTCGTCACTCGATCCCTCCAGCACGGCCACCGACAGATCCGCCGGAATGGTCAGGCCGCGCGCGGCCAGCCGGTTCCGTAGGTCCTCGGCCTGGCCGATGTTCTCGGCCACCACCGCGGTCTCCGGTCCGGCGGCCAGCTCGTCCAGCCACGCGTCGGTCAGCCCCGGCTCGCCGCGATAACCCGGCGAGCGGTCTTGCAGTCCAAGGCGTTCGACCGCTGCCCGGTAGCCGGTGCGGCGATCCGCGTACGCCTCCTGGTCGGCGCCCGAGTGCAGGTACGCCAAGTGCCGGTGCCCGCGCTCGGCCAGCGACGTGACGATCTGGTCGGCGGCCGTCGCGTAGTCGGGGATGATGCACGGAATCGCCGCGCCCGGCACCTCCCGGCGGCCGATGTGGACGAACAGGTAGCCGTCGTGCGACAACCGGGCCAGCTCGTCCCGGTCGGTCGCGGCACCGAGCAGAACGGTGCCGTCGGCAAGGTTCAGCCGGTTCGTCCCGTCCCGGTAGATCCGGCGGCGGCCGTCTTTCGTACCCGTCGACGTGAAGAGCACCAGGTCGTACCCGAGCTCCTCGGCCCGCTCCTCGATCCCGAGCAGGAACTCGAAGTAGAAGTCCTCACGGGCATGCGGGAACACCGCCTCGAAGGTGTGTACGCCGAGCAGCCGATTGCGCTTGTTCCGGAGATTCCGCGCGGCCGCGTTCGGGACGTACCCGAGCTCCCGCACCGCCGCGAGAATCCGGTCCCGGGTCTCCAGCGGAATCCGGTCGATGTCGCCACTCACCACCCGCGACACCGCCGACTGCGACACCCCGGCAAGCCGGGCGACATCAGCCTGACGCGGCGCTTTCATCAGCTCTCCTACAAGCAGTCGGTGCACGCTCATACGTATGAACAACCAGCTACGAGCTTGGAGCGCGTTGCTCTTACGTATGCGCAGGAACCTACGAACACCAAGCACGCATGTCAAGAGCGAGGGGCCTGACCTGGTCCGGCGGGTACTAGTTACAGGTACGTCTGGGTGCTCGGGGGTGCGGATTCCATCCAGGCGAGGACGCCGGTGAGGGCTTCTTCGGTCATCGCGAAGTGGACCGTGCGGTCGTGCAGTTTGGCGTCGACGATGACGTGGCCGGCGTACGTGACCAGGGGCTCGTTGCCCATCGGGCGGCGGGTGGTGATGCCTTCGAGCTGGCGGCGGTTGACCACCAGCTTGGGCCACCAGGCCAGGCTGAAGACGCGGAACCACTGCAGGTCGTCGCCGACGTAGCGGGCCAGGCCGAGGGCCCAGCCGCGGCCGTGTTCCTTCTGCGCGAGCTGCAGGCTGCAATCAAAAGTTCCGCCGTCCCTGGACAACCAGCGACGGCGGAACGCGACCAGCACGATGAACAGCACGGCGGCAAGCAGACAGACCCCGACGACATCGAGGGCTGTCCTCATACCTTGCCGACCTCATTTCCGGTGCCCGATCTTCGGTACTCACCCGGGCACCCCGGAGAACCGTACTGTCAGTGACGATATTCGATTATGGCAGGTCCGGTTAGGCAGTCTGCTCGGCGGCCCGAACCCTGGCCTCGGCGAGTCGCACCTCGTCGGTGTCCTCGTCGGTGTCGAGCCCGGCGGCCAGCGCCTGCTCGAGGTCCCGGCGAGCCTCTTCGAGGTCGATGTCGTGACCCATCTCGGCGTTCTCGGCCAGGATCGAGACCCGGTCGTTCGCCACCGAGATGAAGCCGTCCGGCGCGGCCGCGACGAAGTACTCGTCGTCGACGGTCCGCACCTGGACGGTGCCGCCCTGCAGCAGGCCCAGCAGCGGCGCGTGGCCGGGCAGGATGCCGACGTCGCCGTCCGTGGTCCGGGCGATGACGATCTTCGCCTGCCCCTGCCAGACCGTCCGCTCGGCGGCGACCAGCGCCACCTCCAAGTGGTCAGCCATCAGCTTTCCTTCTGCAGCTCGGCCCACTTGCGCTCGACGTCGTCGAGCGAACCGACGTTGAAGAACGCCTGCTCGGCGATGTGGTCGCACTCGCCTTCGGTGATCTTCTTGAAGGACTCGATGGTGTCCTTCAGCGGCACGGTGGAACCCGGGACGTTGGTGAACTTCTCCGCCATGTAGGTGTTCTGGGACAGGAACTGCTCGATCCGGCGCGCCCGGGCGACGGTGATCTTGTCCTCTTCGGTGAGCTCGTCGACACCGAGGATGGCGATGATGTCCTGCAGTTCCTTGTTCTTCTGCAGGATCTGCTTCACCCGGACGGCCACGTCGTAGTGCTCCTGGCCGATGTACTGCGGGTCGAGGATCCGCGACGTCGAGGTCAGCGGGTCGACGGCCGGGTACAGACCACGCGAGGCGATGTCACGGGACAGCTCGGTGGTCGCGTCCAGGTGCGCGAACGTGGTGGCCGGCGCCGGGTCGGTGTAGTCGTCGGCGGGTACGTAGATCGCCTGCATCGAGGTGATCGAGTGACCGCGCGTCGACGTGATCCGCTCCTGCAGTACGCCCATCTCGTCGGCCAGGTTCGGCTGGTAACCAACGGCCGAGGGCATCCGGCCGAGCAGCGTGGAGACCTCGGAACCGGCCTGGGTGAAGCGGAAGATGTTGTCGATGAAGAGCAGTACGTCCTGCTCCTTGACGTCGCGGAAGTACTCCGCCATCGTCAGCGCCGACAGCGCCACCCGCAGCCGGGTGCCCGGCGGCTCGTCCATCTGACCGAAGACCAGCGCGGTGTCCTTGAAGACCCCGGCCTCTTCCATCTCGTTGATCAGGTCGTTGCCCTCACGGGTACGCTCCCCGACGCCGGCGAACACCGAGGTGCCACCGAAGTTGTGGGCGATCCGGTAGATCATCTCCTGGATCATGACGGTCTTGCCGACACCCGCACCACCGAACAGGCCGATCTTGCCACCCTGCACGTACGGCGTGAGCAGGTCCAGCACCTTGATGCCGGTCTCCAGCATCTCGGTCTTGGACTCGAGCTGGTCGAAGGCCGGCGCCTTGCGGTGGATCGGCCAGCGCTCGGTGATCTCGAACTCGGACTCGTCCTGGTTCAGGCACTTGCCGGTCACGGACCAGACCCGGCCCTTGGTGACGTCACCGACCGGCACGGAGATGGCCGCGCCGGTGTCGCGCACCTCGGCGCCACGGACCAGACCGTCGGTCGGCTTCATCGAGATCGCCCGGACGATGTTGTCGCCGACGTGCAGCGCCACCTCGAGGGTGATCGTCTGGGTGCTGTCGCCCAGGGTGATGTCCACCTCGAGCGCGTTGTACATGTCGGGGATCGCGTCGGCCGCGAACTCGACGTCGACGACCGGGCCGATCACCCGGGCGACGCGACCGACGCCGGGGGCGGCGGCCTCGTTGTTCTTCTCGGTAACCGTGGCAGTCATCTCTCTCACTCGCTCCCGGCGTTCGCATCGGCGAGCGCCGTGGCGCCACCGACGATCTCGCTGATTTCCTGGGTAATTTGGGCCTGGCGGGCCTGGTTCAGGTCCCGCGTCAGCTTCTCGATCAGGTCCTGCGCGTTGTCCGTCGCGGACTTCATCGCCCGCTGCCGGTTGGCCAGCTCGGAAGCGGCCGCCTGCAGCATGCAGTAGTGGATTCGGCTGGCGACGTACTTCGGCAGCAGCCCGTCGAGTACCTCTTCGGCCGACGGCTCGAACTCGTACAGCGGCAGCACGTCGTCGGCCGCCGGCGCCTCTTCACCCTCGACGACCTCCAGCGGCAGCAGCCGGATCACGTCCGCGCGCTGGGTGAGCATCGACACGAACCGGGTGAAGACGATGTGGATCTCGTCCACGCCGCCCTCCTCGGTCGGGGTCAGGAACGCCTCGATCAGCGCGTCGGCGATCTCCCGGGCCTGCGCGAAGCTCGGGTTGTCGGACTCGCCGCTCCACGTTTGCACGACCGGGCGCTGCCGGAAGGCGTAGTACGCGATGCCCTTCCGGCCGCTGACGTAAGGAACGATCTCCTTGCCGTCTTCGCGGAGCAGCTGGTTCAGCCGCTCGCCTTCCCGGATCACGTTCGCCGAGTACGCGCCGGCCTGACCGCGGTCGGAGGTGATCAGCAGCACCGCTGCCCGCTTCGGGTTCGGCTTCTCGGTGGTCAGCGGGTGGTCGACGTTCGAGAACGTCGCCACCGCCGACACGGCACGGGTGAGCTCACGCGCGTACGGACCGGCCGCCTGGGCGCGTTGCTGCGCCTTGACGATCCGGGACGCCGCGATCAGCTCCATCGCGCGGGTGAGCTTCTTGATCGTCGTGACCGAGGCCTTCCGATCACGAAGCTCCCGCAGGTTGGCAGGCACGGTCGATCAGCCCCGCTTCTGCTTGACGATCTGCTCCTGCTCGACGTCCTCTTCGTCCATCGCCTCGGCTTCCGCCTCGGTGCCGAGCAGGGTGCCCTCGGAGGTCTGGAAGGTCGGCTTGAACGCCTTCAGCGCGTCGGTCGCGGCCTGCGCCTCGTCGTCGCCGAACTGACCGGACTCACGGATCGCGCTGAGCACCTTGCTCTCCCGGCGCAGGTAGTCCAGGAAGTCCCGCTCGAACCGGAGCACGTCGTTCACCGGCACGTCGTCGAAGTGCCCGGTGGTACCGGCCCAGATCGAGATGATCTGGTCCTCGACCGGGTACGGCGAGTACTGCGGCTGACGCAGCAGCTGAACCAGCCGCTGGCCACGGTCGAGCTGCCGGCGCGAGGTGGCGTCCAGGTCGGACGCGAACATCGCGAACGCCTCCATCGCGCGGAACTGGGCAAGGTCCAGCTTCAGCGTTCCGGCGACCTTCTTCATACCCTTGATCTGCGCGGCCGTACCGACCCGGGAGACCGAGATACCGACGTCGATGGCCGGCCGGATGTTGGCGTTGAACAGGTCGGACTGCAGGAAGATCTGGCCGTCGGTGATCGAGATGACGTTGGTCGGGATGAACGCCGAGACGTCGTTCGCCTTGGTCTCGATCACCGGCAGACCGGTCATCGAGCCCGCGCCGAGCTCGTTCGACAGCTTCGCGCAACGCTCGAGCAGCCGGCTGTGCAGGTAGAAGACGTCACCCGGGTACGCCTCGCGGCCCGGCGGGCGGCGCAGCAGCAGCGACATCGCGCGGTACGCCTCGGCCTGCTTGGTCAGGTCGTCGAACACGATCAGGACGTGCTTGCCCTGGTACATCCAGTGCTGGCCGATCGCCGAGCCGGTGTACGGCGCGACGTACTTGAAGCCGGCCGGGTCGGACGCCGGGGAGGCGACGATGGTGGTGTACTCCATCGCGCCGGCCTCTTCGAGCGCACCGCGGACGGCGGCGATCGTCGAGCCCTTCTGGCCGATCGCCACGTAGATGCAGCGCATCTGCTTCTCCGGGTCACCGGAGTCCCAGTTGGCCTTCTGGTTGATGATCGTGTCGACCGCGATCGCGGTCTTGCCGGTCTTGCGGTCACCGATGATCAGCTGCCGCTGGCCCCGGCCGATCGGGATCATGCCGTCGATCGCCTTGATCCCGGTCTGCAGCGGCTGCCGGACCTCCTGGCGGTCCATCACGCCGGCCGCCTGCAGCTCCAGCGCGCGGTTGCCCTCGAGGTCCTTGATCTCGCCGAGGCCGTCGATCGGCTTGCCCAGCGGGTCGATCACGCGGCCGAGGTAGCCCTCGCCGACCGGTACCGAAAGCACCTGGCCGGTCCGGCGGACCTGCTGGCCCTCCTCGATCCCGTCGAACTCACCGAGGACGGCGACACCGATCTCGCGGACGTCGAGGTTCAGCGCGATCCCGCGGGTGCCGTCCTCGAACTCGAGCAGCTCGTTGGTCATCACCGAGGGCAGGCCCTCGACGTGCGCGATCCCGTCACCGGCGTCGACGACGGTACCGACCTCTTCGGCAGCCACCTCGTCGGGCTGGTAATCGGTGACGAACCGATCCAGGGCGTCCCGGATCTCCTCCGGCCTGATCGTGAGCTCAGCCATTGCGTTTCCTGCTTCCTTTGACCTTGCTGGCCTGTCGTGGCTCTAAAGGCTTTTCCGGACCCTTAGCGCCGCTTCTGTCGTTAAGGGCCGTCAGCCCGCGATGCGCCGTTGCGCTTCGTCGAGCTTGGCCGCGATGGTTCCGTCGATCACTTCGTCGCCGATGTCCACCCGGACGCCGCCGACCACGCTCGGGTCGACGATCACGTTCAGCTGGATCTCCCGGCCGTACTGCCGGCCGAGTGCCGTCGCGAGCCGGTTGCGCTCCGCCGCGGACAGGTCGCCGGCGACCCGTACGGTCGCGATGCTCGCGCTGCGCCGGGCCGCCGCGGCGACCTGGTACACCCGCAGCGAGCCCGCGAAGCTACGGCCCCGGCCGTCGACGGCCCGTTCGGCCAGCCGCACCGTGGTGGCGTCGGCCTTGCCCTGCAGCAGTCCACGGATCAGCTCCTGGCGGCGTTCCACCGGGATCGCGCGGTCACCGAGCTTGTCGGCCAGCGCCCGCTCGGCGGCGACCACCCGGTCCAGCCGGAACAGCTGGTCCTCGACCTCGTCCAGCGTCCGCCGGGTGTCGGCGTAGGCCACCTCGGCCTGGACGCTGAGCTGGTCCAGCGCGTCGCCCAGGTCCCGGCCACTGACCCAGCGACCGGTCACCGCGGCGGACAGCACCTCGAGCGCCGCCGCCGAGATCTTGCCGCCGAACAACTGCCGTGCCAGCCCTGCCTTGGCGGCCGCCGGACGGGCCGGGTCGGTCAGTGCGCGCCGGAGCGCGCCGCTGCCGTCCAGCAGCCGGGCGATCGAGAACAGCTCGCCGCCCAGTTCCTCGGCCGGCGTCGCACCCGCCAGGGCCTGCTCGGCCCGGGCGAGTGACTCGTTCGACGCGCCGCGCATCAGCCGTCCGTTCCGACGGCCTGGCGCGCCGACTCCGACGCCTCCAGGTCGGCCAGGAAGCGCTCGACCGTACGCCGCTGCCGGGCCTCGTCCTCGAGCGACTCACCGACGATCCGGCCGGCCAGCGTGGTCGCCATCTGCCCGACCTCGCCGCGCAGCGAGGCAACCGCCTGGCTCCGCTCGGCGTCGATCTGGGTGCGCGCGTGGGTGACGATCCGCTCGGCCTCGGCGTTCGCCTGCTCACGCATCTCCGCGATGATGACCGCACCCTGCTCGCGGGCGTCCTCACGGATCTTCGCGGCTTCCTGCCGGGCTTCGGCAAGCTGCGCGTTGTACTTCTCCAAAGCCGCCTTCGCCTCGGCCTGGGCCCGCTTGGCCTCGTTCATCCCGCCTTCGATCGCCGCGGTCCGATCGGCGTACGCCTTCTCGAACTTCGGAACGACGACTTTGGCGAAGGCGATGGCCAGCAGGACCAGGAAGACGAAGCCGAAGATGATCTCAGCCGTGTGCGGCAGCAGCGGACTCGGTGTCTCGTCCGCGGCTGTCAGCGGAACAACTAACGTCAGCATCTCTGGGTCCTGTCAGTCAGGGGGGTTGGATCAGGCGTGACCCTTGAACACGAACGCGAGCGCGATACCGATGATCGCCAGAACCTCGGTGACGCCGAAGCCGATCCACGCGATCGACTGCAGCTTGCTCTGCGCCTCCGGCTGCCGCGCGGTGCCGTTGATGACGGCGGCGAAGATCAGACCGACACCAACACCCGGGCCGATGGCAGCGAGGCCGTAGCCCAGAACGGCGATGTCACCGGTGATGGCGAGCGCCAGGTTGCTCATTTCGGTGTTTCCTTTCGGTACGGATAGGGGCTATCCGGGTTTCCGTTTACTACGGGTCTGTGGGTGGTGCGGCGAATCAGTGTTCGTCGGCGATCGCGCTGCCGATGTACTGCGCGGTCAGCACCACGAAGATGTACGCCTGGATGCACTGGACGAACAGCTCCAGCCCGGCGATCGCGAGGCCCATCAGGAAGGTGATGACGCCGACGCCGCCGAGGAAGATCTTCCCGGACTCGAACACCATGTACTCGCCGCCGAGCACGAACACCAGCAGCAGGATGTGGCCGGCGAACATGTTCGCGAACAACCGCAGGCTGAGCGAGATCGGCCGGACCAGGATGTTCGAGATGAACTCGATCGGGATCATCAGCGGCATCAGCCAGACCGGCACGCCGGCCGGCATCGTCTGGTGCTTGAAGTAGCCCCAGAGGCCCTTCTTCTTGATGCCGACCGCGTTGTAGATGACCCAGCTCATGATCGCCGCGACATAGGCCCAGCCGGCGTGGCTGAAGGTCGGGAACTGGATCAGCGGAATGCTGGCCGCCACGTTGTTCAGCAGGATGAAGAAGAACAGACCGCACAGGTACGGCACGTACTTCATGTGGTCCTGGCTGCCGATCGCGTCCCGGGCGATCGAGTTCCGGACGAAGTTGTAGCCGAGCTCGCCGGCGAACTGCAGCTTCGACGGAACGATCGCTGCCTTGCGGGACGCACCCCAGAAGAACCAGACGATCACCACGACGGACAAAGCGGCCACCAGGACGGGCTTGGTGAACCAGTCCACGCCGTCGATGATCGGCGGGGTGGTGAAGTTCTGTGGACCGGGTGCGATGAACTCGGTCGGAACGCCGGCGGTCACCGGGTCTCCTCTCGCGTCGTGCTCAAGTCGGACGCCTTGTGGCAAAGGGCAGGGCGGCTCAGGGCATGGCGGTAAGCAACGTCAGACCCGGTAAGGATCAGACCCGAGGTCAGGACCGCGACCCGTACCGGAAGTGCAACATCAAGATGGTGAGCCCGGCACCGAGCACGATGCCCACCGGAAGCAAGAACTGGGTGCCGAAGAGCCGGTCCAACCCGAAGCCGATGCCGCCGTACAGGGCGACACCGCCGATCAAGTAGGACAGGACCCGCCAGCCGTCGCCCGAATTGGGGGGTGATGGCTTCGGATCCTGGTTCTCGCTCATTGGCACCCGCAACGTACCAGTTGGCGACAGATCCGGTCACATCGGCCCCGGTAATCTCCACCACGGCAGGGCAATCGTTACCGGCGGTGCTCATGCCGTCACTTCTTTGTCCAGGTCGTAGATCGGCACCCGGAGCCGGGACCAGGCCCAGATCTCGCCGGCCATCCAGCCCATCACGACCACCATCGCGCAGATTCCCAGCGCGGTCAGATTCACGTTCTGGGCCAGGGCGTCGGAGTTCAGCGCGATCGCCAGCAGGCCGCCGAAGATGGCGATCCGGCCGGTGTACGAGGCCATCGCGACCGCGAGCTGCGTGGTCGGCGACGTCCGCCGGGACAGATGCAGCGCGAGCAGACCGGCGCCGGAGAAGATGATCACCATCAGCAGCCCGAGCAGCGCGCCCCACAGGCCCTTCAGGCCGGCCGCGACGGTCGAGACCGCGGCGGCGTTGACGCCGACGACGACGGCCGCGACCAGAGCGCCACGCAGCATTGCCAGCGCCGGGTGCTTGGTAGCTTGGCCGGCGATTTCGGGGCTGTGGGCCATGGGAGCCATCTGGTGGTTCCGTCCTGCTGGCGAAACTGGTCTCGCGGCCAGCTCGTCGGGTTGGGCGGGGTCAGGGGTGTCGCTGTTCTTCGGTGCTGCTTGGCGTGCTTGTGAAAACTAGCACAAAGTCTGCATCGTCAGCAAACGCGGCAGGAACGTGCACCCCAGCCCGCTGTACACGAACACCTTATCGGTAGGCCACGACACCGACTGGTCTGGTCCCCCGGAGCACGGATTCCGGGCTAGCGGGTCGCCGGCGGACCGGCCGGGAGTTCGCCCGCCGTCAGGGTGCAGGCGTCGAGCCGCCCGGTCAGCGTACGGAGCGCGGCCGTGACCTCGGCCGGATGCCGGCGCCAGGCCGCGAGCCGGGGCTCGAGCTCCGGGTCGCGGGCGAAATCGTCCAGCGGAAGGCCCATCCGCTCGACGAACCAGAACGCCACCAGCCGGTACGCGGGATCGACGTGCTGCCCCGGAGTGGGTGCGCAGCGGTCGATCCGGGCCACCTTGCCCGCGAGTTCGCCGGCTACGTCGCGGGCCAGCGAACCCGTACGCTCCGGGCCGACCGCGAGCTGCACGGCGGTGGGGCCGTTCACGGCCGTTTCGCTCGCCAGCGTGAACGGGAAGAGCTCCGGCCCGGCCGCCGCGGCCACGCGATCGACCATCGCCTTCACCGCGGGCAGGTCGCTTCGATGTTCGGTCAGCAGACACACCCGCGGCCGGCCGTCCAGGCAGGCGACCTGAGGTGCCGCACTGGCATAAACCGGCACCGGAAAGGCGATCGAAGCGATGATGACACCGACCGCCGCCCAGCCGGCGGTCCGGCGATTCGGGTACGCCAGAAATGCGACCGCCACCACCATCGCGGCGGCGACGAACAATCGCACTCCGGCAAGCCAGGAATTCAAAGCGACTTCACCCGACGGCTGTCCCGACATTCCGCTGAACGGCAGCAAGGAAAGCCAGCGGGAATCCCGGCCGGTACTCAGGTCCGCGCCGATCACGATCAGCCAGAAGATGCCGGCGGCAACTATCGCGGTACGCCGCCGGACCGCCCGGACGAGGAGCGCGGCGGTAGTCGCGACCGCGGCCAGCCAGGCGATCGGTACGAGCAGGAAGAGGAGCGGCGGCGCGTCACCGGCCGTACGGACCGTCCAGAACAGCGCCGGGCCGGCACCCACCAACCAGCCGGACAGCACCGCGCCGACCACCCCGCGCGGGGTTTGACCGGCGGCCAGGAACAGGACCGCCAACGTCACGACCGGCAGAATCACGATCAGGGACGTGGACAGTACCCGGGCCGTCTCCGCCCAGGACGCGTAGCGCAACTCGGACCTCATCCCGCTGGTCAAGAGCACGGTCGGCAGCAGCGCCGTACCCGCCAGCAGGGCGAACGCCCGCCAGGACTTGCTGGACATCTCGATCCCTCCCCGAAGCGGACGGCGCCCGGCGGCAGGCCCTGAGCTTGCCGCCGAGCGCCGTCACGAGCAGACGAACCTCAGCACTCCTTCTGCTTGACGCCCTGCCAGGTGCCACCGGAGGAATCCTTCAGCTTGCCGTAGACCTCCTTTTGGTGACCGAGGTCGGCACAGGCGCCCTTCGCGGTCACCTCGAAGTTCGTGCCGGTCCCGGTGCCGGTCGCCACCACGCCGTCGACACCCCAGTAGCTCTTGAACAGCTCGATCGTCAGCCGGACGTTTCCGGTACAGCCGCGCCGGCTACCGCTCACCCAGACGTTGTTGCCGTTCGAATCCGGCGGTGCGACGTAATGAGCGCACGCCTGAGCCGAATCCGTCGCGCCCCAGGCCGCGATTGACAATCCACCCGCCGCGGCCGCACCGACAGCGGTCGCCGCAATTGCCCGAACCAATACTCGCTGCATTGTCATCCACTTTCCCCTGTAGTTTTCTGACGTGGGTGACTTTTCCACTACAGAGCGGGGTCGAGAAGCGACAATCGGTACAAACCACCCAGACAATCGTTTGTATGGGTTCGGCGTTCAGATCTTGGCGAGCGGCTTGCGGGAACGCCGCGGCAGCCCGGTGGTGAGGGCGACCGCGGTGACGCCGACGACGAGCACGATCAGGGCGGTCCACCAGTACAGGGCGAGGCCGAGGACGACCACTCCGTACGCGATCAGGGCGGTCCACAGGTACATCAGCAGGACCGCGCGGCGGTGCGAATGACCGCGTTGCATCAGCCGGTGGTGCAGGTGCTGCTTGTCCGCGGCGAACGGTGAGCGGCCGGCCTTGGTGCGGCGGATGTAGGCGAGCGTGAGGTCCAGCGCGGGGATCGCGAGGATGGCGATCGGCAACACCAACGGGAGCAGCGCGGGCAGCAGGCTGGAGCCACCCACCTCGTACGGGACCGCGTTCGGGTCCATCTGTCCGGTCAGGCTGATCGTCGACGCGGCCAGCATCAGGCCGATCAGCAACGCGCCGGAATCGCCCATGAACACTCTCGCCGGGAAGAAGTTGTGCGGGAGGAAACCGAGGCAGGCGCCGGCCAGCGCGACCGTGATCAGGGTCGAGGTGGTGGCGCGGTCGAGGTTCTCGTGCACGTTCAGCAGGTACGAGTACGTGAAGAAGGCGGTCGCGCCGATCGCGGTCACGCCCGCGGCCAGGCCGTCGAGGCCGTCGACGAAGTTCACCGCGTTGCAGCAGACCAGCAGGATGCCGGCGGTCAGCACCGCGAGCAGTGCGGGTGACGGGGAGATCACGCCGCCCGGAAGCGGGAGCCAGAACAGCTGGATGCCCTGGACGATCATCACGCCGACCGCGAGGACCTCACCCGCGAGCTTGGTGATCGCGTCGAGCTCGTACAGGTCGTCGATCACGCCGACCGCGCAGATCACCACGCCGCCGGCCAGGATCGCCCGCGCGTCGTGGGCGACCTGCAGGCTGTTGCCGAGGAACGGCAGGTTGGAGGCGACCGCGAAACCGGCGATCAGGCCGCCGAGAATGGACAGGCCACCGAAGTACGGGATCGGCACCTTGTGGACGTCCCGCGACCGCACCTTGGCGACCGCGCCGTAACGCACCGCAATCTGCCGAGCCACACCGGTCAGCAGAAAAGTCGTGGCCATCGCCACGAACAAGACCAGCAGGTACTCACGCACTAGTCCGCAGGCCTCACGTCAGAGTCGGTCTTCTCCCCATGAGACGCCGACCCACCCTGATCAGTTGGCTTACCAGCCGACTTCTCCCCCGGCTCCTCAGCACCCGCATCCTTCTCCGCGGCGGGTGCCGTCTCGGGAGAAGCGTCTGGTGCCGGCTCGGGAGAAGCAGTTGCTGCCGGCTCGTCGGTTACAGCTGGGTTTGGCTCAGAGGGTGTGGGCTCGTCGTCCGTGGTTACTTCGGGGACTACTGCTCTGAGCTGGTCCAGGGTGAGGGCGCCCAGGCGGACTACTCGCGGGGTGTCGCCGGTGATGTCGACGATCGTGGAGGGCCGGCCTCCGTTCACCTCGCCGCCGTCCAGGTACACCGCGACCGACTCCGACAACTGCTCCTCGGCGTCGTACACGTCCATCGCGGCCGGTTGGCCGGACTTGTTCGCCGAGCTGACGGCCAGCGGGCCCGTACGGGACAGCAGCTCGCGGGTGTTCTCGTGGTCCGGGACCCGCAGCGCGACGGTGCCCTGGGTCTCCCCCAGGTCCCACAGCAGCGACCCCTGCGCGTGGCAGATCAGCGTCAGCGGGCCGGGCCAGAACTCCTGCGCCAGCTTCCGGCCGCTGTCGGGTACGTCGGTGGCGAGCGCGTCCAGCGACTCCACCACCGAGATCAGCACCGGCGGCGGCATGTCGCGGCCACGGCCCTTGGCATCGAGCAGCCGCTGCACGGCGTCTGCTTTGAAGGCGTCGGCAGCCAGCCCGTACACGGTGTCGGTCGGCAGCACCACGAGGTCCCCGGCCTCGATGGCGTCGACCGCCGCACGGTACGCGGGTGCCAGTTCGTCCCCGGTGAAATCGAAGCGCTCACTCACGGAGTGAATCGTGCCACTCACTCCCGCCCCGACTCCAACCGGGCCGACCATGACATTCAAATGTCAGCTTTCCGGACGTACGCCCCGGACCTTCCCTAAGATCCCGGCCATGACTGTGACACGTGAGTTTCTCGCCGGTTTGCCGAAGGCCGAGCTGCATGTCCACCACGTCGGATCCGCCTCGCCGCGGATCGTGGCCGAGCTGGCCGCGCGGCATCCCGGGTCGCCGGTACCGGCCGATCCGGCCGCGCTGTCCGAGTACTTCAAGTTCAGCGACTTCGCGCACTTCATCGACATCTACCTGAGTGTCGTCGACCTGATCAGGACACCCGACGACGTCCGCCTGCTCACGTACGAGATCGCCCGCGAGATGACCGAGCAGCAGAACCTCCGGTACGCCGAGCTGACCGTCACGCCGTACACCTCGGTGACCCGCGGGATCGCCGCCGAGGCGTTCTGCGAGGCGATCGAGGACGCGCGGATCGCGGCCGAGAAGGAGTTCGGCCTGGTGCTGCGCTGGATCTTCGACATCTCCGGCGAGGACGGCATCCCCGGCGCGGACGAGACGTTGCGGATCGCCACCAGGATCCGGCCGGCCGGACTGGTCGGGTTCGGCCTCGGCGGGCCGGAGATCGGCGTACCGCGCCCGCAGTTCCAGCCGCACTTCGAGGCGGCGATCGCGGCCGGGCTGCACAGCGTGCCGCACGCGGGTGAGACGACCGGCCCGGAAACGATCTGGGACGCGGTCCGGGTACTGAAGGCCGAGCGGATCGGGCACGGTACATCGGCGATGCAGGACCCGGCGCTGGTCGACTACCTGGGCGAGCACCGGATTCCGCTGGAGGTCAGTCCGACGTCGAACATCGCCACCCGCGCGGTCGACTCGTACGACGTGCACCCACTGCGCGCGATGGTCGACGCCGGCTTGGTGGTGACGATCAACTCCGACGACCCGCCGATGTTCGGCACCGACCTGACGAACGAGTACGTGGTCGCGTCGCGCCTGCTCGACCTGGACGCGGCCGGCGCCGGCGAGCTGGCGAAGACGGCCGTCCGCGAATCGTTCGCCGAGGACGCGGTCAAGGACGCGCTGCTGACCGAGATCGACAGCTACGTAACTCAGAACGGCTAACTGGAAGTCAAACGTTGGAACCAGGTATGGGGCCCGGTCGTCACACGTTCGTTCACAGTGACTACCGAGGAGGATCCAATGGCGGAACGCAACAAGGTGTCGGAGGCAGAGAAGGAGAGGCTGCGCAAGCTGGCCGACGAAGGACGGGCGGCCAACAACATGAAGGACGGCGTGAAGCCGCGCGGCACCGAGCACGGCGGGCGGCCCACCGACGGGACCTCCCGTGGCCGAACCACCGGCTCCCAGCACCCCGGCCGGCAGTAGCCGGCCGCAAGCTGGCGCTAGACGCGGCGGCCGGTGACGAATCTGTTCCGGGCGGAGAGGTCCTGGTGGTCGCGGACCTCGGCGAAGTGGCCGGTCGCGGCGAAGACCGCCGGGGCCGACTCGCCTTGTACGTCCGCGTGCTCGCAGGCGAACCACCCGCCGGGTACGAGCAACCGCCCGGCCGTCGCGGCCACCACCTTGATCTCGTCGAGCCCGTCGTCGCCGGACCACAGCGCGAGAGCCGGGTCGTGGTCGCGCACCTCGGCGGTGACCGACTCCCAGGCGGTCAGCGGGATGTACGGCGGGTTCGAGATCACCGCATCCACCCTGCCGTCGAGCTCGGGCAGGCAGCCGTCGATGTCACCTTCGTGCAGGATCGCCCCGGTACCAGCCAGGTTCCGCCGGGCCCAGGCGACGGCTTCCGGCGACAGTTCGACCGCGTGCACCGTACTGTCCGGCCGTTCCGTCGCGACCGCCCCCGCGATGGCGCCCGACCCCGTACACAGATCCACCACCAGCGGGTTTTGCACGTCGGCGATCCGGTCGAGAATCCATCCGACCATCACCTCGGTCTCCGGGCGCGGTACGAACACACCTGGGCCGACCGCGAGCTCCCGGTACCGAAACGCGGCCGTCCCGGTCAGATGCTGCAACGGCTCCCGAGCCGCCCGCCGCTCGATCAACTCGTCGTACCGCACCTGCTGCTCAGCAGTAGGCTCCGCGAGGTTCAGCCGACTCGACCCGGTAACAAACGCCATCAACTCCCCCGCATCAAACTCCGGCGAAGCCACCCCCGCCCCCCGCAGCCTCTCCACACCCCCAGCCACAAGCCCTCGCAAGTCACTCACTGGGCTTCTACGGCCTCTAGCCGGGCCGCCAGGTCCGCGTCCGTCAGCGCCTTGATGACCGGCTCCAGCTCCCCACCCAGCACCTGATCCAGGTTGTGCGCCTTGTAACCCACCCGGTGATCCGAGAACCGGTTCTCCGGGAAGTTGTACGTACGCACCCGCTCCGACCGGTCGACGGTCCGGATCTGCGACCGCCGCGCGTCCGACGCCTCCTGATCGGCCGCCTCCTGCGCCGCCGCCAGCAACCGGGAACGCAGCACCCGCATCGCCTGCTCGCGGTTCTGCAGCTGCGACTTCTCGTTCTGCATCGAGACCACGATCCCGGTCGGGAGGTGGGTGATCCGGACCGCGGAGTCGGTCGTGTTCACGCTCTGCCCACCCGGCCCGGACGACCGGAACACATCGATCCGCAGGTCGTTCAGGTCGATCTCGACGTCGACGTCCTCGGCTTCCGGCAGCACCAGCACGCCGGCCGCGGAGGTGTGAATCCGCCCCTGCGACTCGGTCACCGGCACCCGCTGCACCCGGTGCACGCCGCCTTCGAACTTCAGCTTCGCGTACGGCGCCTCGCCCGGCTCCGGCGTACCTTTCGCCTTCACCGCGACCGTGATCGACTTGTACCCGCCCAGGTCGGACTCGGCCGAGTCCAGTACCTCGGTCTTCCAGGCCTGCGTCTCGGCGTACTTGAGGTACATCCGGAGCAGATCGCCCGCGAACAGCGCGGACTCGTCGCCGCCTTCGCCGGCCTTGATCTCGAGGATCGCGTCCTTGTCGTCGTTGGGGTCACGCGGTACGAGCAGCGTCTGCAACCGCTCCGCCAGCTCCTCGCGCCGGCCGCTCAACCGGGTGGCCTCCTCGGCGAACGCCGGGTCCTCGGCCGCCAACTCACGGGCGGCCTCGATGTCGTCGCCGGTCTGCAGCCATTCGTCGTACGTCCGCACCACCGGCGCCAGCGCGGCGTACCGCTTGCCGACCCGCCGGGCGTTGGCCTGGTCGGAGTGCAACTCCGGCTCCGCCAGCTGCCGCTCCAACTCGGCGTACTCCGCCTTCAGCGACTGCACCGCCTCGAACATGTCGCACTCCTCCCTTCAAGCTTCCCGGACAGAACAAACCGCGCGCCGGTTCCGCCCAGGAACGGGCAGAACCGGCGCGCGGCCGAAAAACTACTTCTTCGCGTAGCGCTTCTCGAAGCGGGCGACCCGGCCACCGGTGTCGAGAATCTTCTGCTTACCGGTGTAGAAGGGGTGGCACTGCGAGCACACGTCGGCGTGGATCACGCCGTTCTCCGCGGTCGAGTGCGTGGTGAACGTGGCGCCACAGGTGCAGGTCACCGTGGTCTCCACGTACGTCGGGTGGATGTCGCTCTTCAAAACAGTCTCCTAGGTTCAGGTGCCCCGGGTCGTCCGCACGGTACGAACGTGAACCGGAACCAGCCATTCAGTTTGCCACGCCCACCGCCACACCGGAAATCCGGCCGCCGCGACTTCACTGGTTCACCCCCGAAACTGCCCCTTACTGCCGCGCATCCGCGGCAGTAAGGGGCAACCTCACAGGTGAACCCCTGAAATGGACCACGCCGCCAGCGGCGGGGGTGGGGTGGGGTGGGGTCAGTCGCCGTTCGTGGTGCTGTGGGTGGTGCCTGTGGACGGGGTGGTTTTGTTGGCCACCCCTCGCCACCGTCTTTTCTCAGTCGCCGTTCGTGGTGCTGTGGGTGGTGCCTGTGGACGGGGTGGTTTTGTTGGCCACCCCTCGCCACCGTCTTTTCTCAGTCGCCGTTGGTGGTGCTGTGGGTTGTCCCTGTGGACGGGGTGGTTTTGTTGACCTGGAGGAGGAACTCGATGTTCGACTTGCTCTCCTTGAGCTTGCCGATCAGGAGTTCGAGCGCCGCCTGGCCGTCCAGCGCGGACAGCACCCGGCGCAGCTTCCAGACCACCTGGGTCTCGTCCTTGGACATCAGCAGCTCCTCGCGGCGGGTACCGGAGGCGACCACGTCGATGGCCGGGAAGATCCGCCGGTCGGCGAACTCGCGGCGCAGCCGGAGCTCCATGTTGCCGGTGCCCTTGAACTCCTCGAAGATCACCTCGTCCATCTTCGAGCCGGTCTCGATCAGCGCGGTGGCGAGGATGGTCAGCGAACCGCCGTCCTCGATGTTCCGGGCCGCGCCGAAGAACCGCTTCGGCGGGTACAGCGCGGACGAGTCGACACCACCGGACAGGATCCGACCGCTGGCCGGCGCCGCGATGTTGTACGCCCGTCCGAGCCGCGTGATCGAGTCCAGCAGCACGACCACGTCGTGCCCGAGCTCCACCAGCCGCTTGGCCCGCTCGATCGCCAGCTCCGCGACCGTGGTGTGGTCGTCGGCCGGCCGGTCGAAGGTGGATGCGATCACCTCACCCTTGACCGTCCGCTGCATGTCGGTGACCTCTTCGGGCCGCTCGTCCACCAGCACGACCATCAGGTGCACTTCGGGGTTGTTCGTGGTGATCGCGTTCGCCAGCGCCTGCAGCACCATCGTCTTGCCGGCCTTCGGCGGCGAGACGATCAGGCCGCGCTGACCCTTGCCGATCGGGCTGACGATGTCGACGATCCGGGTGGTCAGGATGCCGGGCTCGGTCTCCAGCCGGAGCCGCTCGGTCGCGTACAGCGGGGTGAGCTTGTTGAAGTCCTGCCGCTGCTTGGCGATCTCCGGGTCGGCACCGTTGACGGTGTCGATCCGGACCAGCGGGTTGAACTTCTCCTTGCGCTCGCCTTCCTGCGGCTGCTTCACCGCGCCGGTGATCGCGTCACCCTTGCGCAGGCCGTAGCGCTTGACCATGGAGAGCGCGACATACACGTCGTTCGGACCGGGCAGGTAGCCGCTGGTCCGGACGAACGCGTAGTTGTCGAGGACGTCCAGGATGCCGGCCGCGGGGACGAGGACGTCGTCCTCGCTGATCGTCGGCTCGGTGTCGTACCGCTCGCCGCGGCCACGGTTGCGTGTGTTGTCCCGGTCCCGGCCACTGTCCCGGCCGCTGTCGCGACCGTCACGGCTGCTGGTCTGGCCGTCGCGGTTCCGGTCCCGGTCGCGACCCCGGCGACGCCGCCGCCGGCCTTCGCCTTCCTCGCCCCGGTCATCGTTCCGGCTGGTGTTCCGGTCGGTGTTGCGGTCGTCGTTCCGGCCGGTGCCGCGATCCGCGTTCCGGTCGTTCTGATCGGCCCGGTTCCGCTGGTTGTCAGCGCGGCCGTCCCGGTTCGCGTCACGGCCACTCTCCCGGCCGCTGTCCCGGTTGCCGTCGCGGTTGTCGCGCTGACCGTCCCGGTTGGTGTCCCGGCTCTGGTCGGCGCGGTTCTGGTCGGCACGGTTCTGGTCGGCACGGTTCTGGTCAGCGCGGTTCCGCTGGTTGTCGCGGTTGTTGTCGCGGGCCCGGTTGCGGTTCTGGTTGTCAGCGCGGTCGTCAGAACGGTCGTCCGCACGCGCCTCGGCCCGCTCGCCGGCACCGTTCCGCGCGACCGCGCCAGTGCTTTGCTGCGAGCCGGCGCCCTGCTGGGACCCGTGCTGCGTACCGGCACCGTTCCGCGCGGCGGTCTCCGCCTGCGCGCCCGGCGCCGTCACCCCGGCCGCCTCAGCAGGCGCGGAGATCTGCACACCATCGGACTGGGGTACATCGGTCGCGGCGTCCTTCTGAGCCGCGGCGCGGGTCCGGCGACTGCCACCCTCGCGCTTGGCCGGCGCCGACTTCACGGCGGCGGACTTGGCCGGGGCGGAGTTCGTCGCCTCGGCGGCCTCGTCGAGCGTCGGCTGCGTCGGCCGGGTGGCCGGAGCCTTGGCCCGGGAACCCCCGGCCGAACCGCCCGCGGAAGCGCCGGAACCACTGGCCGAGCCTCCGGACTGGGCGGCCTTGATCGCCTCGATCAGCTGGCCCTTGCGCAGCGCGCCGGTGCCCTTGATGCCGAGCGTCCCGGCGAGCTGCTTCAGCTCGGGGAGCAGCATGCCCTCGAGGCCGCCGCCAGCTTTCCGGCGACGCGACGCGGTGGTTGCCGCGGCGTCTGCTCCGCTGGAGGCTTCAACAGTTTCTGTCACGTGAGGTCCTTCCCACACGGATCGTCGGCGTCCGAAAGGCTCGCCGACCAAATTTCACCCACGACCACACAACGGGTACGCGGGATACAAGAGGCTCTCGCTCGATCTGAGTCCCCCCGGACATCTCCGACGCAGGCGGCGCAAGGTCACATCCACAGGAGGGTCGCCACACAACACAGGGTGCCGGGAGCACAGCCCGGATCGTGACGAGAGTTCACCGATCACCTGGAGGGGATCGGGTGAGTCGAGACTAGCACCACTACAGGTCCTTCTGCCGACCCGAGGGGTACAACGCGTGTCAGCCGAACGGCATTCCCCGGCTCGACCCGATCCAGGCTCAGGCTCAGCTTCAGGTTCAGCCTGCTTCCATCGACCAGACCTGTACGCCGACTGGATCGATGCCCAGCTCGTACCTGGTCCAGCCGTCCGGTGCCTCCGGCACGCTCCGGAACGACGCCGCCCGGCCACCGGAACCAGCGCTCTGACCTGCGGTTTTGCCGTCCGGCTGGGCGAGCACGGCGACCGTCGGCCCGGCGCCGCTGATGATCGCGGCCAGACCACTCCCGCGCAGCTTGTGCACCAGCGCGAGGCTCTCCGGCATGGCCGGTTCCCGGTACTCCTGGTGCAGCCGGTCCTCGGTCGCGGTCAGCAGCAGCTCCGGGTACCCGGTCAGCGCCGCGACCAGCAGGGCGGCCTTTCCGGCGTTGGCCGCCGCGTCGGTGTGGGAAACAACGCCCGGAAGCAGTCCGCGCGCCTCCTTGGTGAGCACCCGATTGTCAGGTACGTAAGCGATCGCGCCGATTCCGTCGGGCTTCAACTTGATCGCGCGACCACCCGGATTCGACGCTCCGCTGTCGGTCCAGGCGATGGTGAAACCACCAAGGGCAGCGGCCGCGACGTTGTCCGGATGACCTTCGAGCTCGTTCGCCAGTACGACGACGCGATCGCGGTCGAGTGGGACGCCGGCCAGCGCGTACGCCACCGCGAGTCCGCCGACGATCGCGGCCGAGGACGAGCCGAGTCCGCGGCCGTGCGGAATCCGGTTCTCGCAGCGGAGGGTGAAGCCGGGCATCGGGGCGCCCAGCGCCTCGAGCCCGTGCCGGATCGCTCGCACCACGAGGTGCGTTTCGTCCAGTGGTACGTCGTTCTCGCCTTCGCCGGTGACCTGGACGGCGATCCCGGAACCACCGGGCGTCACGACCAGGTCGTCGTACAGCGTCAGGGCGAGACCGAAGGTGTCGAAGCCGGGGCCGAGGTTCGCACTCGTCGCGGGCACCCGGACCCGGACCTGATCACACGGCCGCCGACGGCCGTCCGCCTCGGTCCCCGCCTGGGCATCGTGTTCCGGCATATCAGGCCAGACCGGCGACGCGCGCGACGGCGTCGGTGTCGGCGGGGGTGACCGGGGACTTGTCGACGGCCGCGTGGTCGAGCGCGGTGTCGATGTCCTTCAGGCCATGACCGGTGACGGTGATCACCACCGTCGAGCCACCCGGCAGCAGGCCCTGCGCCTTGGCCTGCAGCAGACCGGCGACACCGGCCGCCGACGCCGGCTCGACGAACACGCCTTCGCGCGCCGCGAGCTCACCCTGCGCGGCCATGATCTGCTCGTCGGTGACACTTTCGATCCGCCCGCCGGACTCGTCCCGCGCGGCCTCGGCCAGCGTCCAGGACGCCGGGTTGCCGACCCGGATCGCGGTGGCCAGCGTGTCCGGCTGCTCGACGATCGCACCGCGCACGATCGGCGCCGCGCCGGCCGCCTGGAAACCCCACATCTTCGGCGTCCGGGTGGCCAGCTTGTCCTTGGCGTACTCCTGGTAGCCCTTCCAGTACGCCGCGATGTTGCCGGCGTTGCCGACCGGGAGCAGATGCAGGTCCGGCGCGTCGCCGAGCGCGTCGCACACCTCGAACGCGGCGGTTTTCTGCCCTTCCAGCCGGACCGGGTTCACCGAGTTCACCAGGGCGACCGGATAGTGCTTGCCGAGCTCACGGACGATCCGCAGGCAGTCGTCGAAGCTGCCGTCGATCTGCACCAGCTTGGCGCCGTGCACGACCGCCTGCGCGAGCTTGCCCTTCGCGATCCGCCCGGCCGGGATCAGCACCAGCGGCAACATTCCGGCGCGGACGGCGTACGCGGCCGCCGACGCCGAGGTGTTTCCGGTCGACGCGCAGACGACCGCCTTGTCACCGGCCTGCGCGGCGAGCGAGATCGCCATCGTCATGCCGCGGTCCTTGAACGAGCCGGTCGGGTTGTTGCCCTCGACCTTCAGCCAGACCTCGCAGCCGGTCTGCTCGCTCAGCCACTGCGCGGCCACCAGCGGCGTACCGCCCTCGCCGAGCGTGACCACCGGCGTGTCCGCCGAGACGGGAAGCCGGTCTCTGTATTCCTCGATCACGCCGCGCCACTGGTGCACCATGTGTCTTACTCGCCTTCTACCCGCATCACACTGCTGACTTCACGGACGATGTCCATGTCCCGCAAGGACTCCACGGTCGCGGACAACGCGGCATCGGTCGCGGTGTGGGTGACCACCACCAGCTGCGCGTCACTGCCCCGGCCCTCCTGGCGGACGGTCTGGATCGACACGTCGTGCTCGGAGAACGCGTGGGCCACCGCCGCCAGTACACCGGCCTTGTCGGCCACGTCCAGCGACACGTGGTAGCGGGTCATCGCGTCGCCCATCGGCCGCACGGCCCGCTGGGTGTACGACGACTCGCCGACCCCCGGCACACCCTTGAGCCGGTTGCGCGCGGCGGACACCAGATCCCCGAGGACAGCACTGGCCGTCGGGGCGCCGCCGGCACCACGACCATAGAACATCAGCCGGCCGGCCGCTTTGCTTTCCACGAAGACGGCGTTGTACGCGTCCCGGACACTGGCCAGCGGGTGCGTGAGCGGGATCATCGCCGGGTACACCCGGGCGCTGACCGAATCGGTCCGCTCGTCCAGCTCGCAGATCGCCAGCGACTTGACCACACAGCCCATTTCCCGGGCCGAGGCGATGTCGGTGGCGGTCACCTCGGTGATGCCCTCGCGGTGCACGTCCGCGATCGAGACCCGGGTGTGGAACGCCAGGCTGGCCAGCAGCGCCGCCTTCGCGGCCGCGTCGAAACCTTCGATGTCAGCAGTCGGGTCGGCCTCGGCGTACCCGAGCGCCTGCGCTTCCTCGAGCGCCTCGTCGAACCCGGCGCCGGTGCTGTCCATCTTGTCGAGGATGTAGTTCGTGGTGCCGTTGACGATGCCCATCACCCGGGTCACGTCGTCACCGGCGAGCGACTCGCGCAGCGGCCGCAGGATCGGGATCGCGCCGGCCACGGCGGCCTCGAAGTACAGGTCGCGCTGGTACTTCTCGGCGGCCGCGAACAGCGTCGGCCCGTCCTCGGCGAGCAGCGCCTTGTTCGCGGTCACCACCGAGGCGCCGTGCTCGAGCGCGCTCAGGATCAGGCCGCGGGCCGGCTCGATGCCGCCGATCACCTCGATCACCAGGTCGAGGTCACCGCGGGACACCAGCGCCCGCGCGTCGGTGGTGACGAGGGCCGGGTCGACCGCGATGTCGCGGGCCCGGCCGGCCCGGCGGACGGCGATCCCGGCGATCTCCAGCCGGGCCCCGACCCGGGCCGCGAGATGGTCCGCCTGCTCGGTCAGGATCCGCACCACCTCGGTGCCGACCACGCCACAACCGAGCAGGCCTACCTTGAGAGGTTTTTCGTCATTCGCGGAGTCATTCATCGGCGGTCCCCATGTCCAGGAGCAGCAGGTCGGCTTCGGTCTCTCGGCGTACCACGACCCGCGTTCGGCCGTCCTTGACCGCGATCACCGGCGGCCGCGGTACGTGGTTGTAGTTGCTCGCCATCGACCGGCAGTACGCGCCGGTGCCGGGGACCGCGATCAGGTCGCCGGGCCGGACGTCGGCGGGCAGGAACTCGTCCTTGACCACGATGTCACCGGCCTCGCAGTGCTTCCCGACCACGCGGGCCAGCGTCGGCTCGGTGTACGAGTACCGGTTCGCGAGCGTGCACGAGTAGTCGGCGTCGTACAGCGCGGTGCGGATGTTGTCGCTCATCCCGCCGTCCACCGACACGTACGTGCGGGCCGCGCCGGCGTCCAGCTCGACCTCCTTGACGGTGCCGACCGAGTACACCGTGCACATCGCCGGGCCGACGATCGCGCGGCCGGGCTCGACCGACACCTGTGGGACCGGGATGTCGTGCGCGTGGCACTCGTGCTCGACGATCTTGCCCATCTCGGTGGCCAGCTGCGCCGGGTCGGACGGGTCGTCCTGGGTGGTGTACGCGATCCCGAACCCACCGCCCAGGTCGAGCTCCGGCATGTCGACGCCGATCTCCTCGGAAACCCTTGCGTGCAAGGCGACCACGCGCTTCGCGGCCACCTCGAACCCGGACGAGTCGAAGATCTGCGAGCCGATGTGCGAGTGCAGGCCGAGCAGCTCGAGCTCCGGCGCTTCGTTGATCCGGGCAACGGCTTCGAAGGCCGCGCCGGAGGTGATCGAGAAACCGAACTTCTGGTCCTCGTGCGCGGTCGCGATGTACGCGTGGGTGTGCGCCTCGACGCCGGCCGTGACCCGGACCATCACCGGCGCGACCACGCCACGCTCCCGGGCCAGCTCGATCAGCCGGGTGATCTCGAACTGCGAGTCGACCACGATCCGGCCGACGCCGGCGTCCAGCGCCCGGCCCAGCTCGGCCTCGGACTTGTTGTTGCCGTGGAACCCGAGCCGCTTCGGGTCCGCGCCGGCCCGGAGCGCGACGGCCAGCTCTCCCCCGCTGCAGATGTCGAGGTTCAGGCCCTCTTCCATCACCCAGCGGACGATCGTCGTACACAGGAACGCCTTGCCCGCGTAGTACACGTCGACGTCCTTGAACGCGTGCTTGAAGGCACGGGCGCGGGCCCGGAAGTCGTCCTCGTCCAGTACGTAGGCCGGGCTGCCGTGCTCGGCGACCAGGTCCCGGACGTCGACCCCGCCGACCACGAGGGCGCCTTCGGCGTCCTTCTTCGCGTTCATCGACCAGAGCGACGGGACCAGTTCGTTGGGGTCGCGGGGGGCGCGCAGCCAGGGCGGTGCCCGGTGGCCGAGGTCGGCGTGCAGCGCGCCCGCCTCGTGCGCTCTCACATCCGCTCCGGTGCGGAGACGCCGAGCAGGTCGAGCCCGTTGGCGAGCACGGTCCGGGTCGCGGACACCAGGGTCAGGCGAGCCTTGTGCACCGGCTCCACCTCCTCGTCGCCGCGCGGCAGCACGCGGCAGCTGTCGTAGAACTTGTGGAACGCCGACGCGGTGTCCTCCAGGTAGCGCGCGATCCGGTGCGGCTCGCGCAGCTCGGCGGAGGTGGCGACGACGCGCGGGAACTCGGCCAGCGCGCGGAGCAGATCGCCCTCGCGCTCATGGTTCAGCAGACCCGGATCGAACTCGTCCAGCTTGATGCCGAGGTCGTCCGCGTTCCGCAGGATCGAGGCCAGGCGGGCATGCGCGTACTGCACGTAGAAGACCGGGTTCTCGCTGGCCTGCTTGGTCATCTCCTCGATGTCCAGCGTCAGCGGGGAGTCGGCCGGGTAGCGGCAGAGCGTGTACCGGAGCGCGTCGACGCCGCCCTCCTCGACCAGCTCGGCGAGCGTGACGATCGTGCCGGCCCGCTTCGACAGCCGCATCTCCTGGCCGCCCTTGAGGATCTTGACCAGCTGACCGATCAGGATCTCGATGTTGTGCTCCGGGTCGTCACCGGCACAGGCGGCGATCGCCTTCAGCCGGTTCACGTACCCGTGGTGGTCCGCGCCGAGCAGGTACACGCAGGTCTCGAAACCACGCTCGCGCTTGTTCACGTAGTACGCGGCGTCGGAGGCGAAGTACGTCGGCTCGCCGTTCGTACGGATCAGGACCCGGTCCTTGTCGTCGGCGAAGTCCGTGGTCCGCATCCAGAGCGCGTCGTCCGCGTCGTACAGGTGGCCCTGCTCGCGGAGCTTCTGGATCGCGTGCGGTACGCCGTCCTGCTCGTGCAGGCTGCGCTCCGAGAACCACACGTCGAACTTGGTCCGGAAGTGCTCCAGCTGGTCCTGCTGCTCCTTCAGCTGCCGCTCGTACCCGGCCTCGCGGAACGCGATCGACTGCTCGTCGGCGGGCAGCTCCAGGATCCCCGGCACCTCGGCGACGATCCGCTGGGCCAGCTCCGCGATGTACTCACCGTGGTACCCGTCCTCGGGAATCGGCTCGCCGTTCGCGGCGGCCCGCAGGCTCGCGCCGAACTTGTCCATCTGGTTGCCGCGGTCGTTGATGTAGAACTCGCGCTTCACGCTCGCGCCAGCGGCGGTCAGCACCCGGGCCAGCGCGTCCCCGACGGCGGCCCAGCGGGTGTGCCCGAGGTGCAGCGGGCCGGTCGGGTTCGCCGAGATGAACTCGAGGTTGATCGTCCGGCCGTGCAGGCTGTCACTGGTCCCGTACTTCTCGCCGGCCGCCAGGATCGACTGCGCCACCTTGCCCTGGGCATCGGCCGCGACCCGCAGGTTGATGAACCCCGGCCCGGCGATCTCCACCGCCGTGATCGCCTCGTCGTCGCGCAGCTTCGCCGCCAGCAGCTCGGCGAACTGCCGCGGATTCAGCCCGGCGCGCTTGCCGAGCTGCATCGCGACGTTGGTTGCATAGTCCCCGTGCTCGGGGTTCTTGGGTCGCTCGACCTTCAGCTCGCGCGGCAGCCCACCCTCGACGGTGATGGTCCCGTCATCGGCGAGCGCGGCCAGGGCCTGCAAGATCTTCTCAGCGAGCTGTTCCGGAGTCACCGCCTCAGCCTAATGGGCCCCCACCCAAACCCTTGACTCACCATCCACAGCCCGGTACGCACGCACTCGCCGGACCGATCAGCGCTGGTTGCGGACGGTGATGGTGAGGTGGGCGTTGGGGAGTAGCGGGGTGTTCCAGGGGGTGGGGGTGTTGTTGGTGGTGATGGTGAGGTTTTGGCAGGCGTTGGCGAGGCAGGTGGGGGTGTAGCGGAGGCCCCAGAGGGTGAAGAACTGGGACAGGGTGGGGCGGTCAGCGGCGGACTTCGCCTCGACCCAGACCACGCCGTCGGCGGTGTGGGTGTGTACGGCGGCCTGCTCCGCGCGCAGCCGGTCCACGCCGATGCCGGCCGGGACTTGTACGGGTTTGCCGTCGACCGTGACCGAGATCTTCAGGGTGTACGGGGACGGGCCGGAGAAGTCGAGCGGGAGGCGCTCGAAGCCGGCCTTGTCGATGTAGGACACCGCGTCCCGGGGAGCGTCCCAGGGCGGCTCGGAGGTACGCAGGTCCGCGGCGGCCGGCTGGGCCGGGGTGACACCGCAACCTACGGTCAGCACGCCGCCGAGAAACAGGCCGGCGGCGGCAAGCGCCGCTCGGTGCCCGGTGGGACCGAGCGCGGTCAGCCCGGCCCGGGGCCACCTGCCTGGTGTCATGCACAGCAGGTTGTCACGTGGCACCCGGGCGGCCGGAAGCTGGGGTCAGCGCTCCGACGGCATGATGAACCAGAGAGCGATGTAGATCAGGACCTGCGGGCCGGGAAGCAAGCAGCTGAGTACGAAGATCAGCCGCATCGTGTTCGCGGAGATACCGAACCGGCGAGCGAGTCCGGCACAGACACCACCGATCCAGCGGTTGTTGGACGGGCGGACCAGAGAGCTAGCCATGAGTACCGTTTCCTTTCCAGCGTGAGCCTTACGTCCACTATGACGGCCTCCGCGACCGAACAGATCCCGGCGCACCGACGGTCCAGGGTTCACTCAGGGTGAACCTGGAGCGCGCCACCCGCCCACCCGATTCGGGCATTCACCGAACTTCCTGCTACTGTTCTGCTCGTTCCTGAGCCCCCGTAGCTCAGGGGATAGAGCACCGCCCTCCGGAGGCGGGTGCGCAGGTTCGAATCCTGCCGGGGGCGCGACCGATCTGGCCGATCTGTGTGCGGGTGGTGCTCGCACTTGGATCGGTCGTTGTGCTTTCTGGGGGTGCAACCCCCAGGCCCCGCCCGGAGGGGCTTCGCCCCCCGGACCCCCCGAGGGTGTGCGGGGCCGGGATGTTCTTCTTTGGCCTTACGTGGTGAAGCGCGGCTTCGGTGGTTGGGGTTGGCTTCTTGGCTTCGGCTCTTGGCTGTTGGCTTAACTGTCCGGGAGGGAGATTAGGGAGAGGGCTACTCGGTCTCTTCCTGGGGCCTGTTTTAGGTAGGGCTCTACCAGGGCGTGGAAGGCCGTGCGGAACGTGGTCATGTCTTCGGGGGTTAGGTAGAGGGCCATTTGCAGGTAGCCGACCTGGTCCATGCGGGGGTAGAGGTCGTCGGATTCGATCAGGCGGTCGAAGTCTGCTGCCAGTCTGGTGAGCAGCATCAGGAAGAGTTGGCGGTGTTGTTCGGGGGTCATCGCGCGGGCCTCGCGCTGGTCCATGTGGCCTTTGGTGTTGTCCAGGCCGAGGGTGCGTTCGGTGGTGCCGCGGACCTTTCGTTCGCGGACGACGGTGAGGTAGCCGGCGTCGATCAGGGCGGCCACGTGGCGGTAGAGCGTGGTGGTGGGGACGTCCGGGAGGTCGCGTTTGAGGTCGGTCGTGGTCACCTCGCGGCCGAGCACCCGTTGCACGATCCGCCAGCGGACCGGGTGCAGCAGTACGTCCAGCACCGGGGTCGGCGACTCCTCCATCAGGCACTCCATCAGGGTTCTTTCAGGGTATTCCATTGATACCAGGGGTGGTAATAATAGCCGGACTGGAACCATTCGCCTCGCCCAAGGAGTCCTGACGTGTCGCTCACTCGTCGTGCTGTGCTGAAGTCTGCTGCCGTTGCCGTGCCGGTGGCCGCCTTGCCCGGTCTGCCCGCGTCGCCGGCGTCCGCTCGTGGGTTGCGGGAACCGGCGGGGATCGGGCGGCTGGCCGACAAGATCCAGGCCGGGATGGCCAAGTACGCGGTTCCTGGCGTCGGACTGGGGGTCTGGTACCAGGGGCGCGAGTACGTTCGTGGGTTCGGGGTCACCAGCGTGGACACCAAGGAACCCGTCTCGGCCGACACCGTGTTCCGGATCGGTTCCACCACCAAGACGTTCACGGGTACGGCGATCATGCGGATGGTCGAGCAGGGCCGGATCAGTCTGGATCGGCCGGTACGCGCGTACCTGCCGGATTTCGCGACGCAGGATGCTTCGGTCGCGGCGCGGGTCACCGTACGGCAGCTGCTGAACCACTCGGCCGGCTGGCAGGGTGACTACTTCGAGGACACCGGTGACGGTGACGAGGCGCTGGCGAAGTACATCGCGGACATGACGAAGGTCCCGCAGCTCACGCCGCTCGGAAAGGTGTTCTCGTACAACAACGCCGCGATCGGCGTGGCCGGCCGGATCCTCGAGGTGGTGTACGGCAAGCCGTACGAGACCGCCGTACGCGAACTGGTGATCGACCCGCTCGGCCTGGCACACAGCCGGTACTTCCGGAGTGAACTGAACGGCTTCAGCGTCGCCGCGTCGCACAACATCGTGAACGGCAAGCCGGTGGTGGAGCCGTCGTTCGACCGCGTGCCCAGGAGCTTGCACGCGGCCGGCGGTCTGATCTCCAGCCCGCGGGACCAGCTCCGGTACGCGCGGTACCACCTGGGGCACCGCGGGCTCCCCCAGCTGCTGAGTGAGCGCGGCCGACTGGCCATGCAGTCGCACCCTGGACCCGGTGGCACGCTGTTCGTCGAGCTGAACGGTGTCGGTGTGAGCTGGATGCTGCGTCCGACAGCGCAGGGCCCGCTGGTCGTACAGCACGGTGGTGACTGGTCAGGGCAGCACTCCGGGTTCCTGTTCGTGCCGCGGCGGGACTTCGCGATCACGCTGCTCACCAACTCGGAGAGCGGTCCGGCGCTGGTGGCGGAGCTGTTTGCTGACGACTGGGCTCTGCAGGAGTTCGCAGGCGTCAACAACCTGCCGGCCGTACCGCAGTCGCTGCCGCCGCGCCGCCTGGCGGAGTACGTGGGTACGTACGTGTCGCAGCAGATCGGCTTCGACGGAAAGCCGGAGGACATCGCATTGGACCTGGCTGCTGACAACGGGCAGCTGACAGTGAGTGTGGGTGGTCAGGCCGCGAGCCGGTTCGCCTTCTACCGCAAGGACTACGTCCTCGCACTGGCACCTGACGGCACTCCCACCCACACCCGCGCCAACTTCGTCCGTGGAGACGACGGTCAGGTCGACTGGCTCCGGTACGGCGGCCGCCTGTTCCGCTGGCACCCAGCAGGCAGCCGCCAGTCCACCACCGCCTCAGTAGCCAAGCTGCGCACCCGCGTGCTTTAGGCGGTTTCCACCATCCACAAGTGCCCGTCCGGGTCGGTGAAGGTGGCCAGGTACGCCCACGGCTTCCGCGTGGGTGCGGTCACCTGCACTGCCCCGGCGGCCACCGCCTTGGCGACCAGTGCGTTGACGGCGTCAGTGCTTTCGACATGCAGGCTGAGAATGCACTCGCTCTGCCCGGGCGGCGCAGCGGGCTGGTCACCGAGCACCCAGCCGAACCCACCGGTCGGGATGAGCATCAGGTTGACCCCGTCCGCCAGGGCGAACTGCAGCGGCTCAGGGATGCCGTCCTCGTCGAGTTCCTCGCCGACCGGCTTCAGGTCGAGCGCCTCCTGGTAGAAGACGTATGACCGCGGCCGGTCCGCGATCGGCAGGCTGATGATCATCGGCGTACTCCCTCGGTGAAGCGACTGGCGTCCGGTCCGTGCAGATGGTCTGGTGGCAGCGTACGGCCGCTCATCACCAGCAGGAGGTCTTGTGCCTTGCCGGTCAGCGCCCGCCCCTCGCCGTACGACCAGTCCAGGTCTGTGGCTTGTAGCTGGACGTCGGACAGGTCCACGCCGAAGTACTTGAGCTGCCGCGGCTTCATCGCACCGAAGATCAGCCGTAGCCGTTCCGGCGGTACCTGGCGGTCGATGCCCAGTGCAACGGTCACGTCGAGACCGTGGATCACGTCGTGCGACAAGGCGCCCTCATAGCCGCCGCCTGGCGGTTTCCACGGGTGCTGCACGTTCTGCCGCAGACACTCCGTCAACTCCCCCGCGGACAGCTCCGCGGCGTCCTGGCGCGCCTGCCGGTCGGCGTACCGGTCGAACTTGCCGCCGGCCTTGATCAGTCCGGCGAAGAACCGCGGCCCGGAGATCCGGTACGGCATGGTGAGGTGCGCGATGACCTCCCGGACCCGCCAGCCGTCGCACAACGTGGGTTTGTCCCAGTCAGCTTCCGGCAGCGCGGCGAGCAGTTCCGCCAGATCGGTCCGCTCACCTGCCACTGCTTCTCTGATGTCCGTCATACCCCACCGACGAACAGGTCAGCCCCGGACAGACACCTCCTGCAATCTTTTCTCCAGGTACCCGCGCTCGGCCTCTGTCGTCGCTAGCGCGATCGCCTCCGCGTACGCCGCTGCAGCCTCGGACCAGCGCTCCAGCCGTCGCAGGAAGTCCGCACGGGTCGCCGGGAGCAGGTGGTAGCCAGTCAGCGGTCCAGCAGCGAGCTGGCCGACTACACGGAGTCCTACGGCCGGTCCGTCGGCCATACCGATGGCAACGGCACGGTTGAGCGACACCACAGGTGTCTGTGGGAGCTGCGCGTACAGGGCAGCGATCTGCGACCAGTCAGTGTCAGCCGCCGCCGGTGCGGTCGCGTGACAGGCAGCGACAGCCGCCTGCACTTGGTACGGACCAGGTGCACCACGGCGAAGAGCAGAGTCCAGTACGGCGACACCTTCGGCGATCTGGTCGTGGTCCCAGCGCGTACGGTCCTGGTCTTCCAGCGTGACGAGTACACCGTCCGGTGTGAGCCGGGTGTCGCGACGTGCGTCGTGCAGGAGCATCAGTGCGAGTAGTCCAGCCGCCTCAGGTTCATCCGGCATCAGCTGGACGAGCAGACGGGCCAGTCTGATCGCTTCACCACTCAGCGCGGTCCGTACGACATCGGAGTACCCCTCGTTGAACAGCAGGTACAGCACAGCGAGTACAGCGGGCGTCCGCTCCGGCAGGAGATGCGCCGGCGGCACCCGGTACGGGATACCGGCGTGCTGGATCTTCTGCTTCGCCCGAGTCAACCGCTTCGACATAGTGGATTCCGGCACCAGAAACGCCCGGGCGATCTCCGTCGTACTCAAACCAGCCAGTGTCCGCAGTGTCAGCGCCACCCGTGCTTCCATCGCCAGTGCGGGATGGCAGCACGTGAACATCAACCGCAGCCGGTCGTCCGGTACGTCGTACGGCGGATCGGAGTCGGCTGGAAGCGCGGCCAGCTCCTGGAGCTTCCGCGTACCCACTGCCTCGCGCCGGAGCCAGTCGATCGCCCGGTTGCGGGCCGTCGTGGTCAGCCAGGCACCGGGCCGGTCCGGTACGCCGTCGTGCGGCCATCGCTCCAGCGCGGCCGCGAACGCCTCCTGCGCGCACTCCTCCGCCAGCTCCCAGTCACCGGTCAGGCGGATCAGAGTGGCGACCACCTGGCCCCACTCCTGCCGGTAGACGTCCTCGAACGTCACGGCCCTTCCAGCACCGGGCGGATCTCGATAGTGCCGTACCCGGCCGCCGGGTGCTTCGCCGCGATCTCGATCGCCTCGTCCAGGTCGGCGCAGTCGATCAGTACGAAGCCGCCGATCTGCTCCTTGGTCTCCGCGAACGGGCCGTCGGTCAGCAGCACGTCCTCGTCCCGTACCCGGACCGTGGTCGCCTCCGTCGGCGGCCGCAGCCCCGCGCCGCCGGCCAGCACGCCGCGTGCTTCCATCTCCTCGGTCCAGCCACCGCACCCGTCGTTCGCGTGCTCGGCGGCCGATTCGTCTCCACAGATCATCAGCAGGTACTTCACCTGGCCATCCTCGCAGGTCTAGCGTCGAAAGGACGGAACCGAGCAGGCGACGCGGGCGGGGAGGAAAGGCGATGACAGGGCGAATCGTGCACTTCGAGGTGCCGTACGACGACGGGGAGCGAGCGCGGGCGTTCTACCGCGAGGCCTTCGGGTGGAACCTGATGGAGATGCCCGAGATGAACTACACGATGGCGTCGACCGGCCCGGTGAACGAGCAGTCGATGCCCTCCGAGCCCGGCTTCATCAACGGTGGGATGTTCCAGCGCACCGACCAGCTGAGCGGGCCGATGCTGACCGTCGACGTGCCGGACATCGACGCCGCCTTCAAGGCGATCGAGAGCCTCGGCGGCGAGCGGGTCGGCGAGAAGATGCCGGTCGGCGACATGGGCTTCGCCGCCTACTTCAAGGACCCGGAGGGCAACGTCCTGGGCCTCTGGCAGACCTCCTAGGCACCCATCGTCTGGAGGCGCCGCATTGATCCGTAGCGGCTGGTCAGCCGGTCGAAGTCGGCCGGGTCGAACAGTTCGCAGGTGCCGGCGCCGTAGCTCTTCGCGGCCTCGACACAGAACCGGGCGGCCGACTCGGCACTGGCCAGGTCGGTCGCGCCGGTGCCACAGCCAGGTACCGCGGTCTCGGTGGTGATCGCGACTCCGACCACGGGCGCCGCGGTCGCCGTACACGGCTGCAGGATCGAGTTCACGTGGTACACGTCGTTCCCGTACGGCGTGATGTCCTGCATCGTCAGCGGCAGCACCGCCGGCAGCCGCCCGGTCACCTGGGAGGCGATCTCGAGCAGGTCCTCGCTGACCCGCAGAATCCAGCCTTCCTTGACCGTCGGCGAGATCGCGAAGCCGTGGTGGTTGACGATCCGGTTGCCCTTGGTGGTGTCCACCGACAGCACCGCCTCCATCGCGGCCTCCACCTCGTGCTCGTTCATCGCGCCGACGTCCACCGGCGAGTCCATGAACGGCACCGGGTCGTGCGGGCGGGTCGGCGCGTCCGGGCAGACGTGCGTCGCCACGATCACGTCGCCGGGCAACTGGTCGCCGCGGCGCGCCATCGAGCCGAGCTTGCCCGCGACCGCGAGCGCCACCAGCGCGCCGTCGCCGTCGGACACGAAGCCGATCCGCTCCGGCCGCGCGCCCAGCCCACCGAGCCGGCCGATCACGCCGAGGGTCGGTACGTCACCACCCGCGAGCCGGCCGCGGCTGCCCGGGATGACTGCCCGGACGAAGTCGGTGCTGCCCTTGTCGCCCTGCACGGTGGTCACGCTGACGTCGTCGACACCCTGCTTCCGCAACCAGGCCGCCACCGACTCACCGGACGCCGACGCGTCGTCCAACAGGTCGTACAGGTCAAGCACTTCACGCCATGGCATATATGTCTCCTCGATAAGTGGGGTTGCTCAGCAGAGTTCTGCGGTGAGGCGGGCGACCACGGAACGCGACAGCACCACCGGTAGGCCGGACGCGGCCGCGGCGGCTTCCCGGTGCTCCTGCGTGTAGCCCATGCAGTCGAGCACCAGCAGCTGCGCGCCCTTCACAGCCAACTGACGCGCTGCGCTCTCCAGCTCGGTCAGCCCCGGCTGGTACGGCGTAGCCCAAGCCACCTTGATCTTCTGGTCCAGGTGCGCGAACTTCTCGTACGACTGCTGCTCCTGCTCCGCCAGCGGGCACACCACGCCGACAAGCGAGTCACCGGCCAGCCCGGTCAGCCCTGCAGTGAGTAGCGGACCAGCAAACAGCAACGGCCGGCTGTGCCGGAACTGCGGGAAGTCGCCGGTGCAGACGAGCAGTACGACGTCCGCACCACCCGCTTCGAGAATGTCGATCGCCGCCTGCAGCCGTACCAAGATGCCGGCCCGTCCGATCACTACCGACGACCCGTCCCGCAGCCGTGTGGTCAGTGTCTCGTCGCCAGGCACCGGTGCGAGGGCCGCGATCTCCGCGCTACTCAGACTGTCGAGCGCACCACGCTCCCGCACCTCGACCGACGACGGCAACCACTGCAGTAGCTCCGGGAACATGTCGCTCCGCGGCGACTGTCCAATAGTCACGACACCGAGAACCGTCACGCGACAGCCTCCTTGGTACCCGCCTCGACCAGCTCGCGACGGCGGGCGCGGTCCAGCCGCGCACGCGGGTCCGGTGACGGGACCGCTGCCAGCAAGGCCTTCGTGTACGGGTGGCTCGGCGCCGCGAACACCTCTTCCACCGTGCCGTGCTCAACGACCTTGCCGCGACTCATCACCAGTACGTCATCAGCAATCAGCCGTACTACCGACAGGTCGTGTGAGATGAACACGTACGCCAGACCGAGTCGCTCCTGCAGGTCCTTCAACAGCTCAAGCACCTGTGCCTGCACGGACACGTCCAGTGCGGACACCGGCTCGTCGCACACCACGAGCGACGGGTTCAGCAGCAATGCGCGCGCAATGCCGATCCGCTGACGCTGTCCACCGGAGAACTCGTGTGGGAACCGCTGCAGGTGGTCGGCTTCCAGTCCGACCAGCTCCATCACCTCGACCAACCGATCCTGAATCCCCGTGGCATCCAGTTCGGTGTGCAGCCGGAGCGGTTCGGCCAGTGTGCGTTCGATCGTCCAGCGCGGGTCCAGCGACGCGTACGTGTCCTGGAACACGATCTGCATCCGGGAGCGCATCGCCCGCAGCTCCGCATCGGACAGCCCGAGTAGATCAACCCCGTCGAACCGCACTGTCCCAGAGGTCGGCTCGTGCAACCTGAGTAGCGCCCGCCCGGTGGTGGACTTACCAGAGCCGGACTCCCCCACGATGGCGAGTGTCCGTCCCGGTGCGACGCTGAAGCTCACGCCGTTCACCGCAGTGACGGCTTCGGTACGGCGGCCGCGGCGCCGACGACCTGGAAACACCTTCACCAGGTCCGACACCTCCAGCAACGGAGCCTCGTCCGACGGCCGCGCGTCCCGCGCCCGCTCGCGGCTGGACGGCAGGAAGCTCAGCAGCCGCTTGGTGTAGTCCGCCTGCGGTGACTCGAACAACTGCTCAACCGGCGCGGTCTCCTGGACCTGACCGTTGTGCATCACGGTGACCTCGTCACAGGTCTGTGCGACCACACCCAGGTCGTGGGTGATCAGCAGCACCGACGTACCGTGCTTCTGCTGCAGGTCCATCACCAGTTCAAGGATCTGCAACTGAGTAGTGACATCCAGCGCGGTGGTCGGCTCGTCCGCGATGAGTAGCTTTGGCTCACAGGACATCGCCATCGCGATCATCACCCGCTGCCGCATCCCACCGGACAGCTGGTGCGGGTAGTCACGCAGCACGCGGACAGTGTCGCGGATGCCGACCATGTCGAGCAGTTCGGCAGCCCTGTCCGCCGCCTGGCGACGGGACAGCCCGAGGTGTACGCGCAGCGGCTCCATAACCTGATCGGCGATCGTCAGCACCGGGTTCAGCGCGGTCATCGGCTCCTGGAAGATCGTCGCGATCTCCTTGCCCCGGACCGCCCGCAGCGACCGGTCCGACAGGTTGGTGAGGTCCCGCCCGTCGAACTCGATCCGCCCACCGGTCACGTGTACGGACCGCCGCGGCAGCAGCCTGGTGATCGTCATCGCGGTCACGCTCTTGCCGCTGCCGGACTCCCCCACCAGGCCGAGCATCTTGCCTCGCGGGATACTCAGGCTGACGTCGCGAACCGGCGTGATCGGACCGCGTGACGTGTCGATCCGTACGGTCAGATCGGTCAGCTTGAGCAGGTCACTCATCACGTACCCCGAGGTACCGCAGTGTGGTCAGTGCGTACGTCTTGGCTGCCAGTACGACATCCGCGACCGGTGCACGCTCGTCGAAGCCGTGGATCGTCGCCAGCTCAGCCGGTCCGTACTGCAGGACCGGAATGCCATGGCTGCGGAACGTACGGGCATCAGACGACGCCCACTGCAGTACGCCCTCAGCTGGTTCACCAGTCAGCTCACGCAGTGCACTGACCAGCTCCACCACGATCGGATCGTCCGGCAGCGTCCAGTTCGGCTCACTGCGGAACCCGAGCGGCTCCACGGTCGCCTCTACCCCCGCGGCCGCAAGCAGCTCGTCCACCCGGGCCAGCACCTGCGCCCGGCTCAGTCCGATCGGTACGCGGGTGTCGATCTCGACCACGCACTTGTCCGCGACCACGTTGGTCGCCGAGCCACCGGTGATCTTCCCGACGTTGATCGTCACGTGGTCGAACACCGCGCCGATCCCCGGCGCGTACCCTTCCCGCTCCTCCGCGAACCGCTGCGACAGCGCGATCAGCTCACGTACGTCAGCCGGTGCGTCCGGGACCAGCTCCCACAGCCCCTGCAGCGCGACAATCGCCTTCGCGGCCTGCAAGTTCGCATTGGTACCGTGCAACGGCTGCAGACTGCCGTGACCAGGCCGGCCAGACACGGTCAGCCGGAACCAGTTGCTGCCCTTCTGCCCGATGGTCGGGTGCGTACGCTCGGCCGGCTCCGCGATCACCGCACCGGTCGCACCGTCCAGTACGCCCTGGTCGAGCAGCCAGTCCGCGCCGAGCGGTCCACCGGCTTCCTCATCCGGTACCGCGGCGAGAGACAAGCGCCCGTTGAGCGGTACGCCGAGCCGGTGCATCACCACGTACGCGTGCATGACCCCGGCGAGACCGGCCTTCATGTCACTGGCGCCCCGGCCACGCAGGTACCCGTCGACCACGTCACCGGCGAACGGCGGGAAGCTCCAGCGACTCACATCACCAACCGGTACGACATCCGAGTGACCGGCCAGCACCAGGTGCCGGTCACCGGCCGGGCCTTGGTGCGACACGATGCTGATCCGGCCCTGCCCAGCGTCGTGGACGTCGACGTCCACACCGGCCTTCCGCAGTACGGCCGCGATGAACTCACTGACCTCGGTGCAGTCGCCAGGCGGGTTCTCGCTCGGAATGCGGATCAGGTCACCGGCCAGCTCGATCAGGTCGTCGGCGGTCCGCTCGATCTCGTCGAGGACCCGCTGCTCCCAGCTCATTTGGTCACGCTCAGCTGGAAGAAGCGGACGATGCCGTCCGGGTACGACGTGTACCCGTCGAGCCCGGCCCGGTGCGCGACGACGATGTTGTACTCGTACAGGTACGCCCACGGTGCCTTGGTGTTGATCTCCTGCTGCGCCGTCCCGTACAACTTGTTGCGCTTGGCAACATCCGGCTCGGTCGCCGCCTGCTGCCAGGACTTGTCCACCACCGGGTCGGAGAAGTTGGCGTAGTTGCTCGAGCCCTGCGTGGTCAGCAGCAGACCCAGGTGGTAGCCGGGGTCGTTCACGAACGACGTCCAGCGGGTGATGTACGCCTGCACCTTGCGGGTGTCGAGTGCCTCCAGGAACTGCGGCCGGGCCATCTTCTTGATGTTCATCCTGACGCCGATCTTGGCCAGCTCGGCCTGGATCAGCACCGCGTCGTCGTTCCAGTCGTCGAACCCGGAACCGAGCGTGAAGTCGAAGCTGAAGCCCTTGGACAGCCCGGCCTCGGCGAGCAGCGCGCGGGCCTTGTCCAGGTCGTGGCCGTAGGTGTACCCGGCGTCGCTGAAGCCCGGCGTGGAGCTGGCCACCGCCGACTTCATCGGCGACGCCTGACCCTTCATCACGTCGTTCAGCAGCTTGTCGTACGGGATCGCGTACGCGACGGCCTGCCGTACCCGCGGGTCGTCGAACGGCTTGATCTTGTTGTTCATCGCGAAGAACAGGATCTTGTTGCCGGCCCGCGAGTCGATCACGACGCCGTCGGAACCCTTCAGCGACTGCACGTCCTTCGGCGGCACCTCGAGCGCGAGCCCGACCTCACCCTTGCGCAGCAGCTGCACCCGGTTCGACGCCTCGGCGATGAACTTCACGTCCACCTGCCGCAACTTCGGCTTCTCGCCCCAGTACGACTCGTTGCGCGCCATCGACGCCTCGGTGGACGGGTCCCACTTGGTGATCTGGTACGGCCCGGAGCCCGCGGTGTTGTTGGCCAGCCACTTGGCGCCACCGTTCTGGGTCACCTTGTCCATGTCGATGATCGAGAACGAGTACATCGGCAGGATCTGCAGGAACAGGTGGTTCGGGGCGGTCAGGTCGATCTTGACGGTGTGCTCGCCGGCCTTCGTGACCTTGGCGATGCCGGCCATCTTGTACAGGAAGCTGGCCGAGCTCGACGCCTTGATGTGCTCGAACGACTTCACCACCGCGTCCGCGGTCACCGCCGCCCCGTCCTGGAACTTCGCGTCGTCGCGCAGCGTGAAGGTGTACGAGGTGTTGTCCGCGCTCGCCTTCCAGGACTTGGCCAGCATCGGCACGATCTCGTCGGTCTTCGCCTTCGGCTGCCCACCGTCGGTGGTCCGCCCGTAGGTGACCAGCTGGTCGTACGCGGCCACCACGAACGTGTCCGAGGTGACGTCGTTCGCCTCGGCCGGGTCGAGCGTCTTGCCGCCCTCGGAGTACGCGGCGACCAGCGTGTCGCCGGCCTCCGCCGCGCCGCTGCCGCCGCTGTTCGCGTTCGCGGCACAACCCGAAACCGCCAGTGCCGTCACCGCCGCGAAGGCGAGAATTGTCCGCTTCATGCGGGGTCTCCTTGTCATTTGCTGGTCCTCAGGCGCGGGTCCAGTACGTCGCGCAGGCCGTCGCCGAGCAGGTTGAAGCCGAGGATCGAGGTGGCGATCGCGAGGCCGGGGAAAGTCGTCATCCACCATTCGCCGCTGATGATGTAGCCGCGGCCGTCGGAGATCAGCACGCCCCACTCCGGGTCCGGCGGCTGGGCGCCGAGGCCGATGAAGCTGAGCGAGGCGGCGGTCAGGATCGCGTACCCCATGCCGAGGGTGGCGCGGACCAGGATCGGCGCCAGCGCGTTCGGCACGATGTGCCGGATCAGGATGCTCCGGGCCGGCAGGCCGATCGCGTGCCCGGCCTCGACGAAGTCGCGCTCCCGCAGCGACAGCGTCTGGCCGTGCACGATCCGGGCGAACTCCGGAATCCCGACGATGCCGACGGCAACCATCGCGCTGACCATGCCGGGTCCCATCGCGGCCGCGATCGCCATCGCCAGGACCAGCGACGGGAACGCCAGCAGCATGTCCATCAGCCGCATCACCAGGCCGCCGGCGCGGCCGCGGACGAACCCCGCGAAAGCACCCAGCGGTACGCCGATCAGCAGCGAGATGGCGATCGCGATCAGCCCGGTCCAGAGCGAGATCCGGCCGCCGGCCAGTACCCGGGAGAGCAGGTCGCGGCCGAAGTTGTCGGTACCGAACGGGTGCGCGAGGGTCGGGCCCTGGAGCAGGCCGCCCACGCCCGGCTGGGTCGCGCCGTACGGGAGCAGGTCCGCGAACACGGCACCGAGCGTCCAGAGCGCGATGAACACCAGCCCGACGACCGCCAGCTTGTTCCGGAGCAACAGCCGCAGCGTGGTCTGTGGTTTCAGCACCGGCTGTGTTGTCTCGGCCTTCTCGGCTGTCTGGGGTTCAGGAACGGTCTCAGGCATCGGCGATCCTCGGGTCCAGGCGGGCGTTGACGAGGTCGACGAGCAGGTTCGCCGCCAGGTAGACGACGGCCGCGACGAGCGTGAAGGCCTGCACCGGCGCGTAGTCGGTGGCCAGTACGGACTGCACTACGTACGAGCCGATGCCGGGCCAGGTGAACACGGTCTCGGTGATCACCGCGCCGCCCATCAACTGTCCGAACTGCAGCCCGGAGATGGTGACGATGACCGGAGCCGCGTTCCGCAGCGCGTGCTTGAGCGTGACGACCGACGGTTTCAGTCCCTTCGACACCGCCGTCCGCACGTAGTCCTGGCCGATCACCTCGAGCATCGCGGACCGCGTCATCCGCGCGATGATCGCGGTACTGCCGGTGGCCAGGCAGAGCGCCGGCCAGATGATGTGCGACAGCGACGACCGCAGCGCGACCAGGTCGCCGGTCATCAGCGAGTCGAGGATGTACAGCCCGGTGATGTGGGTCGGCGGGTGGACGCCCTCGGACACCCGCCCGAGCGGCGCCGGCGCCCAGCCGAGCTTGTTGTAGAAGACGACGATCACCATCAGGCCGAGCCAGAACAGCGGCATCGACGCGCCGAGCAGCGAGAACACCCGCCCGGCGTGGTCGACCGGCCGGTCCCGGCGGGTCGCGCTGACGACGCCGAGCGGTACGCCCGCGAGCAGCGCGATCACCAGCGCGACCAGCGCGAGCTCGACGGTCGCGGGCAGCCGGGAGGCGAAGTCGGAGGCCACGCTGTGACCGGTGTGCCAGGCGTACCCGAGGTTGCCGTGCAGGAGGTCGGAGAAGTACTGGACCAGCTGGACGTGCAGCGGCTTGTCCAGCCCCATCTCGGTCCGGATCTTCGCCACCACACTCGGGTCGGCCTGGTCGCCGGCCAGCGTCCGGGCCGGATCGCCGGGCAGCACCCGGGTGAGCACGAAGATGCACACCACGACGCCGATCAGCGCGGGCACCATCGCGAACACGCGGCGCAGGACGAGGTTCATGCCGAAGACATTCGGGGTTAAGGCGCGCCAGCTGCAACGACTTCCCGTTATCTGAGAGACCAATTCAATAATCGGGCCGGAACGACTACGGTTCTCGGTGTGAACGACGACGCACAATCACCGTTGCAGACGGTCGACCGGGCGCTGCAGGTACTGATCTCGTACTCCGAGCGGCGCCGGGACTGGGGCGTGATGGAGTTGTCGGACGAGCTCGGGATCGACAAGTCCTCGGCGCAACGGCTGCTCGCGGCGCTCGCGTTCCGCGGCTTCCTGCGGCCGGATCCGATCACCCGCCGGTACAGCCTGGGGCCGACGATGTGGCGGATGGCGGCGCTCTGGGAGCGCACCGGCGGGCTCGCCGCGCTCGCCGACGGCGTCCTCGAACGGCTCGCCCGCGACACCGACCGGACCACCACGTTCACCATCCCGGACGGGTTCCACGTCCGCTGTATCGCGGCCGTCGACGGTGGCGGCGGTCCGCTCCGCGGTCATCCGCTGGTCGGCGACCTGTACCCGGCCCATGCCGGCGCGACCTCGCGGGCGTACTTCGCCTTCCTGGACCGCAACGAGCGCCGGGCACTGCTGTCCGGCCGCCCGTTTGCCCGGTTCACCGATCTGACCGAGGTGGACGAGGCCGCGCTGGAGCGGAGCTTCGAGGAGGCCGTGCAGACCGGTTGGGCGTTCTCCGACGGCGAGTACGACGCGGCCACCCGGGCGATCGCCGCCCCGGTCCGGCTCGGCCGCCGCCCGATCGGCTCGCTGACCGTCGCCGAGGGCAAGAACGAGGACCTGCCCGGCGACATCCGGGACCAGGTCCCGCGGTTGCTGGAGGCAACCGAAGAACTGAGCAACCTGCTCGCCCACCGCACGCCCGCGGCCCGCCGCCGCTGACCCTTGGGGACCTCTGTGGAACTGCTTCTGCTCTCGAACTCCGCCACGCACGGACAGCCGTTCCTGGCGCACGCGCTCGACGCGCTTCGCGACGTGCTGACCGGCGTCGACGAGGTGGTGTTCGTACCGTACGCGCTCGCCGACCACGACGGGTACACCGCGACCGTACGGTCCGCGCTGGAGCCACTCGGCGTACGCGTGATCGGAGCGCACTCCGCGGCGCCGGCGCTGGAATCGGCGCAGGCGATCTTCGTCGGCGGTGGGAACACGTTCCGGCTGGTGAAGACGCTGCACGACAGCGGTGAGCTCGCGGTGATCCGGTCGCGCGTTCGCGGCGGGACGCCGTACATCGGGTCGAGTGCCGGGACGAACCTCGCCGGGCCGACGCTGCGTACGAGCAACGACATGCCGATCGTGCAGCCGCCGTCGTTCGAGACGCTCGGTCTGGTGCCGTTCCAGCTCAACCCGCACTATCTCGACCCGGACCCCACCTCCACGCACCAGGGCGAGACGCGGGAGAAGCGGATCACCGAGTTCCTGGAGGAGAACGACGTGCCGGTGCTCGGCATCCGCGAAGGCACCTGGCTGCGGTTGCACGACGACAGGCTGGTGCTCGGCGGTCTGCCGGCCGGGGCACGGCTGTTCCGGCGGGGCGTGGCGCCGACGGAGATCGCGACCGGTACAGACCTGTCCGAGTTGCTGACGGTCACGCCCCGGTTCGACGTACACCCGTAGTGCCTAGACTGCCGGTGTTGGTTGTTCCGGTGGCTCTCGGGAGGAACTTGTGCCAGACCGTATACAGACCATTGCGTACCCGGCGCCCGGGTCGCGGCCGTCGCGGCGGGATCTGGAGCCGCTGGCGCCGCATGTGATCGTGCTGTTCGGTGCCACCGGTGATCTGGCCAAGCGCAAACTGCTGCCCGGGTTGGCGTACCTGCAGCAGTCCAAGTTCGCGCCGGACGTGCGGATCATCGGGACGGCCACCGATGACCTGACCGTCGACGAGTTCCGGGAGCGGGCCCGCAAGGCGGTCGAGACGTTCGGTACGCACAAGATCAGCGACGACGAGTGGGCGCAGTTCGCGGAGCGGATCGACTACGTACCGGTGACCGCCGGGCCGGAGGCGCTGGCGACCGCGGTCAAGGCCGCCGAGGAACTGCTCGGCCCGGACACCCGCCGGCTGCACTACCTGTCGGTGCCACCGAAGGCGGCCCAGGCGGTGATCGCGATGCTGCGCGACGCCGGTCTGGTCGAGCGCGCCCGGGTGGTGATGGAGAAGCCGTTCGGTGACGACCTGGCCGGCGCGATCAAGCTGAACGACTTCGTCCACGAAACCTTCGACGAGTCGCAGATCTTCCGGATCGACCACTTCCTCGGCAAGGAAGCGGCGCTGAACATCCTCGCGTTCCGGTTCGCGAACGGCCTGTTCGAGCCGATCTGGAACCGGAACTTCATCGACCACGTCCAGATCGACATCCCGGAATCGCTCGGCCTGGACCAGCGCGCCACCTTCTACGAGCCGACCGGCGCGTTCAAGGACATGGTCGTCACGCACCTGATGCAGGTGATGTCGTTCGTCGCGATGGAGCCGCCGACCGCCCTGGAACCGCGGGCGATCTCGGAGGAGAAGAACAAGGTCTTCCGTTCGATGCTGCCGCTCGACCCCAGCTGCGTGGTCCGCGGGCAGTACTCCGGGTACCGGCACGAGGAGGGCGTCGCGCCGGACTCGGACACCGAGACGTTCATCGCGCTCAAGGTCGAGATCGACAACTGGCGCTGGGCCGGCGTCCCGTTCTTCCTGCGTACCGGCAAGAAGATGGCCGAGGGTCAGCGGATCATCTCGATCGCCTTCAAGGAGGCGCCGAAGACGATGTTCCCGGCCGGCTCCGGCGTCGGCTCCGAAGGACCGGACCACCTGACCTTCGACCTGGCCGACTCGTCCCGGGTTTCGCTGTCGTTCTACGGCAAGCGCCCCGGGCCGGGGATGCGGCTGGAGAAGCTGTCGATGCAGTTCTCCACCCAGGAGACGGCCGGCGCGGCGGACGTACTGGAGGCGTACGAGCGGCTGATCCTGGACGCGATGCGCGGTGACCACACGCTGTTCACCACGGCCGAAGGCATCGAGTCGCTGTGGGATCGCTCCGCGCCGCTGCTGGACGACCCGCCGCCGGCCAAGCCGTACCAGGCCGGGACGTGGGGTCCGAACGCGATCCACCAGCTGATCGCGCCGCGGGCGTGGCGGTTGCCGTTCGAGCGGGAGTGGCGGGAGTAGTGCGCGAGATTATCGTGATCGGGATCGGCGCCGGCGATCCCGAGCAGGTCACCATGCAGGCGGTGTCGGCGCTGCGGCGGGTCGACGTGTTCTTCGTACTGGACAAGGGCGAGGTCAAGCAGGAGCTGGTCGACCTCCGGTCGGAGATCCTGCGCCGGTACGCGAAGGACCATCGGGTCGTCGTCGGCAAGGACCCGGAGCGGGACCGCGGTACGCCCGCGTACGTCGAGGCCGTCGACGACTGGCGGCGGCGGCGGGCCGATGTCTGCGCGGACCTGATCGCGACCGAACTCGGCACGGACCAGGTCGGCGCGTTCCTGGTCTGGGGCGACCCGTCGCTGTACGACAGCACGCTGGCGATCCTGGACGACATCCAGGCCCGCGGCGAGCTGAGCTTCGAGGTCGAGGTGATCCCCGGCATCAGCAGCGTTTCGACGCTGGCCGCCCGGCACCGGGTCGGCCTGAACCAGGTCGGCCGCCCGATCCACATCACCACCGGCCGCCGCCTCGCCGCCGGCTGGCCCACCGACGCCGACGACGTCGTCGTCATGCTCGACGCCCAAACCGCCTTCACCGAACACCTCGACCAGGACGCCACCATCTACTGGGGCGCCTACCTCGGCACCGCCGACGAACTACTGGTCTCCGGCCCCCTCCGCGAGGTCGCCCCGGAAATCGAGAAGTTGCGCGCCGAGGCCCGCGAACGCAAGGGCTGGATCATGGACACCTACCTACTACGCCGGAGCGAAGCAAAGGCATAGACCAAAGGTGTAGGTGGGCTGGTCTTCGGATCGAGGCGGGGATCCGGGTCGGTGGGCGAGGCTGCGGGTATGACTAAGAGACTGTTGGCGATGATCGCGGCCGCGGTGATTCCGGTTGGGGTGCTGGTGGTGGGCGCCGGGGCCGGCGAAGCGGCCCAGCCGGACGCCGCACAGCCGGACGCCGCACAGCCGGACGCCGCGCAGACAGATGCTGTGCGGACAGATGCTGTGCGGACCGGGCCGGTGCGGACTGATAAAGGGCTGGTGGCTGGTAAGGCGGTTGGGGAATCTGTCGTGTACGACGGGATTCCTTACGCGGCGCCGCCGGTCGGGGCGTTGCGGTGGAAGGCGCCGCAGGCCGCGCGGGCCTGGAGTGGCGTACGGGCGTCCGCGCTCGGGAATGTTTGCCCGCAGCAACCGAACCCGGAGGCGCCGAAGGGATCGGACGCCGAGGACTGCCTGTACCTGAACGTGACGACGCCCGCCAAGCCGTCCGTCAAGCCGCGGGCAGTGGTGGTGTGGATTCCCGGCGGTGGGTTCTTCTCCGGCGCCGGCAGCAGCTACGAGGCGTCGAAGTTCGCCGCCCGCGGTGACGTCGTGGTGGTGACGGTCAACTACCGCCTCGGCATCTTCGGCTTCTTCGGGTACCCGGGGCTGCCGGGCTCGGGCACGTTCGGTCTGCAGGATCAGCAGGCGGCACTGCGATGGGTGCAGCGCAACGCCGGCGCGTTCGGCGGCGACCCGCGGAACGTGACGGTCGCCGGTGAGTCCGCCGGCGGCATGAGCGTCTGCGCGCAACTGACCTCGCCGACTGCCACCGGCCTGTTCTCCAAGGCGATCATGCAGAGCGGGTCCTGCGCGTTCAACTGGGCCGACAACAGCCAGTACCCCGGTCAGGAGGCCGACTCCCCGTGGGTACCGGTCAGCCGAGTACAGGCGAACGGCAAGGACTGGGCGGCGAGCAAGAAGAGCGAGCTGGGGTGCAAGCCGGGCCAGTCGATGCTCCAGTGCCTCCGGTCGGTGCAGGCCGGCGCGCTGGTCGACGACATGCTCCAGTTCACCCAGATCGGGTACGGCGGTAGTGCGGTGGCGCCGTACAGCCCGGCGAAGGCAATGAAGGCCGGTCTGTTCCACCGGGTGCCGATGATCTCCGGGAACAACCACGACGAGGCAGACGGCTGGATGCCCGCGTTCGGTGAGATCAAGGACTACCCGAAGCTCGTTGCAGATATGGTCGGCACGACGAAGGCCGCACAGGTCCTGCAGCACTACCCGCTCTCCCGGTACGCGTCACCGACGGCGGCGTGGAGCGCTGTGACGACGGACCGGATCTGGTCGTGCACGCAGGTCGCGACAGATCAGCAGGCGGCCGGCAGGGTGCCGGTGTACGCGTATGAGTTCGCTGACAAGCACTCACCGATCGAAGGGCCCGGTCAGGGCGCCGCACATGCTACCGAGCTGCCGTACCTGTTCCGGCTCGGCGGCTACGACGTACCGCTGTCCGCGACGCAGCAGACGTTGTCGAACCAGATGATCGACTACTGGACGACGTTCGCCCGCACCGGCAACCCGAACGGACCGAACCGTCCGCACTGGTCCCCCACCGGCGCACGGTCGATCAGCGGCCTGTCACTCGCACCGACTGACCAGAGTGGCATTGGCCCGGTCAACCTCAGCGCTGAACACCAGTGCGACTTCTGGGCCGGTCTGGGCTCCTGACCAATCCGGTCCCGCGCGTACACCACGGTGTACGCGCGGGACCGGATTACTCCCCGCGACCGCCGTCGATCAACTCACGAAGCACGTCGAGCTGCCCAAGGTGCCGCGCGGATTCCTGCAGTACGTCGAGCAGCAACCGCTCCACCCGGACCGGGCCCTCTTTTCCTTCGACGAACGCGCTCCAGTCCGCCGCGCGCAACGTGGTCTGCGAGCGCTCCCACTCCGCGTCGTACGCCGCGACGATCGACGCGATCGTCTCGTCGGCGCCGACCCGGAACTCGTAGTCGTAGTCGTCGTCCCGCCACAGCGACGGCAGGTCCTGCCCGCCGATCGTCCGCTGGATGTGCTGCCGCTGCACCGCTGTCAGGTGCTTCACCAGGCCCAGCGGGCTCATCACCGGCGAACTCTTCAGCGGCGTCGCCCGCGCCTGGTGCTCGTCCAGACCTGCCAGCTTGTTCACCACGGTCGTCTGGATGAACTGGCAGAACCCGATTGTTGACTGAGGCAAATTCAGGTCGTCGCCCGGCCACGGCCGGTCCCTCGGTTCCATGCCCGCATCCTGCCAGTACGGGCCCGCAATCGCGGAAAAACGACGGGTTGGTCGCGGTCGACCGCAGTGTCGCGAAACCGCGAGCCGCGGGCGGTCGCGGACGGTTGCCTGGAGTCATGACTGTTCTGACAGAGGCACGGCCGGCCGTTCGCTGGTTCGGGGTCGGTGCCGTGACGCTAGGCATCTTCGCGATCGTCACCACCGAGATCCTCCCGATCGGCCTGCTCACCCCGATCGGCGCCGACTTCGCACTCACTCCCGGCCGGACCGGTTGGCTGATGACCATGCCCGGACTGGTCGCGGCGGTTGCCGCTCCGGTCGTCACGCTCGCGACAGCTCGTCTGGACCGCCGGCTGATGCTCTGCGCGCTTATGGTCCTGCTGGCCGCCGCCGGCTTCCTTGCAGCTGCCGCGCCGGTCTTCTGGCTTGAGCTGGTCGCCAGATTCTTCGTCGGACTGACTATCGGCGGCTTCTGGTCGATCGGCGCCGGTCTGGCCGGCCGACTGGTCCCGGAGCGCGCGGCTACCCGAGCGACTGCTGTCATCTTCTCGGCCGTGCCACTCGGTTCAGTGCTTGGCGTACCGGCTGGGACGTTCGTCGGTGAGCTGGTCGGCTGGCGTACGTCGTTCGCCGTGCTTGGCGTACTCGCGGTGATCGCCCTCGTCGCGCTACGTACGACCGTGCCGCCGCTTCCGCCGTTGCAGGTCACACGGGCGTCCGTACTGGGCAAGGCGCTCCGCGGCAGCCGCAACGCGCTCATCGTCACCTGTCTGATCGTCACAGCGCATTTCGCCACGTACACGTACGTAACGCCGTTCCTGCGCGACGTAGTGCGCCCGGAGCTGATCGGGCTGTTCCTGCTCGTCTACGGTGTGGCCGGGCTGATCGGCAACGTCATCGCCGGTCTGTACGCCGGGCGCAACCTGATCATCACCTTCACCGCCTGTGCTGCGCTGATCGCTACAGCGACGTTGCTGATGCCGGTCGTTGGGCGCAGTACGGGCGGTGCGTTGCTGTTGCTGGTGGTTTGGGGGCTCGGGTACGGCGGCGTACCGGTCTGCTCGATGAGCATGTTCGCTCAGGCTGCACCGGAGTCGCGAGAGGCGGCGACAGTGTGGTTCACCTCCTCGTTCCAGGCCGTGCTGTCGGCCGGCGCACTGCTCGGTGGGCTGGTGGTGGACGCGTGGTCGGTGCAGGTCGTCATGATGGCCGGTGGAGTCTGTGCGGTGCTGGCGGTCACGGTCCTGCTGTGGTCCAGAACACAGCAGGTTCCGGGCACGTAGCATCACCGCTGTGGCGAGAACAGAGGCCGACCGATGCCCTGGTGTGCTGGCAGTGCACCAGGCGGCTGACGGCGGGCTCGCACGAGTGCGAGTACCAGGTGGACGGCTGACCTGCTCGCAGCTCGACGTACTACGCGTAGCCGCTGCTGACCTAGGTGATGGACGTCTGGAGCTGACGTCGCGCGGCAACGTACAGCTCCGGGCACTCAAGGCAGCTGGTCCGCCGGAGCTCTCGCAGCGACTCTTCGCGGCCGGATTGCTCCCGTCGCTCGCCCACGAACGCGTACGCAACATCCTGGTGTCACCGCTCTCCGGCCTGGACGGACAGTCGGCGTACGACGTACTCCCGGTGGCTACTGCACTTGACCAGGCATTGTGCGGCCGTCCCGAGCTGGCTGAGCTACCAGGACGGTTCCTGTTCGCACTGGATGACGGGCGAGGCGACCTAGCCGACGTACGCGCCGATGTCGCGGTGCGCGCACTGGATGACCGGACTGCTCTGCTGGTCGTCGGGACCCGTGCCGTGCAGGTGGAGTGGACCGACGTACCTGACCTGATGCTGGCTGTCGCGGATGCCTTTCTGGCTGTTCGCGACCAGGAGTGGCGGATCGCGGAGGTCCCCGACGGCGAGCAGCTGATACTCAACCGGTTGGGGCTTGCGGCGGACGAGGTAGTGCCGATGACTGCCACGCGGTTGACCGCTGGGGTTCACGGAGCGGCCCTGGTCGTGACGGTGCCGCTGGGCAGTCTGACGCAGGAACAGGCCGGTGCGCTCAGCCAGGTGGGCAGTGAGGTCAGGGTGACGCCATGGCGTTCGGTGGTGGTACCTGCGAACAGCGCTGGGCTGGAGGACGTCGGGCTGGTGACCACACCCGACTCGGTCTGGGAGGGTGTCACGGCCTGCGCGGGTCAGCCGGGCTGTGCGAAGGCGCTGGCAGACGTACGTGGAGACGCTGCCCGGCTACTCCCTCAGCTCACGCGGCGAGGCCGGCGAGTACATCTGTCCGGCTGTGAGCGACGCTGCGGCAAACCAACTGGAGACAGCGTGGACGTGCTAGCTGTACCCGATGGATATCTGGTGAACGGGGAGCGGTTGTGAGTGACGAGTACGTGCGGGACGGCGCGGAGATCTACCGGCGGTCGTTTGCGACGATCCGGAGTGAGGCGGCACTGGACGGGCTGCCGGCGGACGTGGCGCAAGTAGCCGTTCGGATGATTCACGCGTGTGGGATGACCGACCTGGTCGCGGACCTGGCCTGGTCGCCCAACTCGGTGAAGAACGCGCGCGCCGCCCTGCAGAACGGCGCGCCGATCCTGTGCGACGCGCAGATGGTCGCCGCCGGCGTCACCCGCCGTCGGCTGCCGGCGGACAACGAGGTGATCTGCACCCTCCAGGACCCCCGCACCCCGGCCCTGGCGCACCAGCACCAGACCACCCGCAGCGCCGCCGCCGTCGATCTCTGGCTCGACCACCTCGACGGCGCGGTCGTTGCTATCGGCAACGCTCCGACCACGCTCTTCCGGCTGCTCGAGCTGATCGCCGCCGGCGCGCCACGTCCGGCGGCCGTACTCGGCATCCCGGTCGGCTTCATCGGCGCCGCCGAGTCCAAGGAGGCACTGGCAGCGAACCAGCTCGGCCTGGAGTACCTGGTGGTCCGCGGCCGCCGCGGCGGCAGCGCGATCACCGCCGCCGCCATCAACGCGATCGCGAGCGAGGAAGAGTGAGCGGCCGGTTGTGGGGCGTCGGTCTCGGCCCCGGTGACCCGGAGTTGGTGACGGTCAAAGCGGCTCGGTTGATCGGGGCCGCGGACGTGATCGCGTTTCACAGTGCGCGGCACGGGCGGAGCATCGCGCGATCGGTCGCCGCGCCGTACCTGACGCCTGGGCAGGTTGAAGAGCACCTGGTCTACCCGCTGACCACCGAGACCACTGATCATCCCGGTGGTTACCAAGGCGCGATGGACGACTTCTACGCCGACTGCGCCGCCCGCCTGGCCGCGCATCTCGACGCCGGGCGGGACGTGGTCGTCCTCGCGGAAGGCGATCCGCTGTTCTACGGCTCGTACATGCACATGCACAAACGTCTCGCCGACCGGTACCCGTGCGAGGTCGTGCCCGGCGTGACCTCGGTCAGCGCCGCGGCGGCGGTGCTCGGCCGCCCGTTGTGTGAGCGCGACGAGATCCTCACCGTACTGCCCGGCACGCTCCCGCCGGACGTACTCGCCGACCGGCTGCGCTCCACCGACGCGGCCGCGGTGATGAAGCTCGGGCGTACGTTCACCGGCGTCCGCGAAGCCTTCGAACTGGCCGGCCGGGCCGACGAGGCCTGGTACGTCGAACGCGCGACCACCGACGCCCAGCGCACCGCCCCACTCGCGGACGTCGACCCGGACGAGGTCCCGTACTTCTCCCTCGCCCTGCTGCCCAGCCCGATCAACAACACCTTCACGCCGCCGGCACCGCGGGACACCCAGGACGGCTCGGTGACAGTCGTCGGGCTCGGACCGGCCGGGCCGGAGTGGATGACCCCGGAGGTACGCGCCGCGATCGCCGGTGCCGACGACGTGATCGGCTACACCACGTACGTCGACCGGCTCCCGGACCGCGCCCGGCAGCGCAAGCACGGCTCGGACAACCGGGTCGAGTCCGAGCGGGCCGCGTTCGCGCTCGACCTGGCCCGCAAAGGCTCTGCCGTGGTCGTCGTGTCGTCCGGCGATCCGGGCGTGTTCGCGATGGCCAGCGCGGTCACCGAAGTCGCATCCGCCCCGGAGTACGCCGAGGTCGCCGTCCGCGTCCTGCCCGGGATGACCGCGGCGCAGGCCGTCGCGAGCCGGGTCGGGGCACCGCTCGGGCACGACTACTGCGTGCTGTCGCTGTCGGACCGGCTCAAGCCATGGGACGTGATCGCCCAGCGGCTGACCGCGGCCGCCGCGGCCGACCTCGCGATCGCGATCTACAACCCGGCGTCGAAGTCCCGGACCTGGCAGGTCGCCGCGACCCGCGACCTGCTGCTGGAGCACCGCGCCCCGGAAACCCCGGTCGTCGTCGGCCGTGACGTCGGCGGCCCGGCGGAAGCGATCACCGTGACAACACTGGCCGAACTCGACCCGGCAACCGTTGACATGCGCTGCCTGCTCCTGATCGGCTCGTCGCAGACCCGAACCGTGCCCCGCCCGGCCGGCCCGCTGGTCTTCACTCCGCGCCGCTACCCGGCGACGGTCCGTGATACCAGCCCAGGAGCCGGTTAAATCCGTCCATCGCCCGTGTCAGCCGGGCCCCGGACGGGTAGGGATCGCGCGAAGCCCGACCAGTGAGGAGCCTGCGGACATGAGCCAGCAGTACCCCGGCGAACCCGGCAACACCGCCACCATGATCACGCCTGCCGGTGACGCCAGCAGTACGCAGCGCTACGAGGAGGCACGGGCGGCGGCGAGCCGGGCAATGAGCACGATCGCGATCGACCCGGACGAGTCCACGTCGCTGATCGGCACCCAGAGCGGCCCGTTGGGCGGCACCCAGAGCGGTCCGTTGGGCAGTCCACAGAGCGGTCCGAACGGTCCGGGCGGTGCGGGCGGTGCGCAGGGCGGTTCTCTGGGTGGTGCGGTGCGGCCGTCGCCGCCGGTGCGGGCGAGTGCCGGGGACGACCTCGATCCGGAGCTGCTCTCGTACCGCGGGTTCAAGTTCGGCGCGGCGTTCTTCGGCTGGCTGATCGCGATCGCGATGTCGGTACTGCTGCTCGCGGCGGTCTCCGCGGCCGCGTTCGGTACCGCTCAGCTCCTCGACTACGGCACCGCCGACGCGAAGGCACAGCCCGGCGCGGCCGCGCTCACCGCGGCCGGCGTCGGCATCCTGATGCTCACGATCGCCTTCTACGCCGGCGGGTACGTGGCCGGTCGGCTGGCCCGCTTCGACGGCGGCCGGCAGGGCTTCGGGGTCTGGGTGATCGCGCTCCTGGTCGGCGCGATCGCCGGCGGCACCGGCTGGCTCCTGGACAACCAGTACGACCTCGTCGGCGACATCAACCGCCCGGACGTGGCGCTCTCCAACAGCACCCTCGCCCTCGGCGCGGCGGCGGCCGCGGGCGCCCTGCTGCTGTTCACGCTGCTCGCGGCGATCATCGGCGGCAAGTCCGGCCGCCGGTACCACGACCGGATCGACGAGTTGCTCTGAGATTGGCTGAGGGTCACGCGCGTTTCCCGCCGGGTACCGGAGCGACGCACGTAAAGACCCGGCTTTGGGAACCCACCGCGCGTTTCCGCGGTCTGAAAACGCGCGGTGGGTTCTCAAAGTGGGAAGAGTCGGCGCCTGCGCGGTGTTGGTGGTGGTGTGCTCGAAGTCGTGGTGATCGGTGCGGGGCAGGGCGGGTTGTCGGCTGCGTACCACCTGGTGCGGATGGGGTTCAGGCCGTACAACGAGGTGGTCGTACTGGACCGGAACCCGGCGCCGGGCGGAGCGTGGCAGCATCGGTGGGACTCGTTGACGATGCACGACGTGCACGGGATCGCGAACCTGCCGGGTGTTCCGGTGCCTCCCAGCGTCGGTGCGGAGCAGGCGAATACCTTCGTGCCGGCGTACTTCGCGGACTACGAGCGGCGGTTCGCGCTGCCGGTCGTACGGCCGGTGTCGGTGCAGAGCGTGCGGCGGATCGACGGCGGGTTCCTGGTACGGACGCCGGCTGGGGAGTACGAGACTGCCGCGCTGGTGAACGCGACCGGTACGTGGGATCGTCCGTTCATTCCTTGGTATCCGGGCATCGAAACGTTCCGCGGGCGGCAGTTGCATACGGCCGACTATCGCGGTCCGGCCGAGCTGGCGGGGCAGCACGTGCTGGTCGTCGGCGGCGGCGCGTCGGCGGTGCAGTTACTGGCCGAAGTCTCGGCGGTCGCGACGACTACCTGGGTGACCCGGCGGGTGCCGGAGTGGCGCACTGGGGAGGACTTCACGCCTGAGTACGGACGCCAGGTGGTCGCGCGAGTCGAGGAACGGGTCCGCGCCGGACTCCCACCACGCAGCGTGGTAAGCGTCACCGGCCTGCACCTACGCCCCCAAGAACAACCAGCAGCCGACCGAGGCGTCTACACCCGCCACCCGATGTTCTCCCGCATCACCCCCACCGGTGTCGAATGGTCGGACGGGCGGGTGCTGAAGGTTGACACCATTCTGTGGGCGACCGGGTTTCGGGCGGACCTGGCGCATCTGGCGCCGCTGCACCTGCGTGAAGCATCCGGCGGCATCCGCATGAACGGCACCGCGACCGCCGCCGATCCCCGCATCCACCTGGTCGGCTACGGCCCCTCCGCCAGCACCATCGGCGCCAACCGAGCCGGCTTCACCGCGGCCCGCTCCCTCCGTGACCTCCTGCGCGCCAAAACCAGCCGGTCAGCGCATGATCAGGGTCAGGAGATCTGTGCCTAGCTCGGTCAGCGCGTTGTTGTTCAGGCGGTAGGCAACAAATCGGCCCTGACGTTCGGCCGTGACCAGACCCGCTCGGGTAAGCGCCCGCAAATGCCGGGTGACCTGCGTCGGCTGCAGTCCCCACAGCGCCGCGATCTCGCCTGCCGTACGCGGCTCGCTCGCCACCGCGCGGCACACCTGCAAACGATCCGGCGAGGCAAGCGCATCCAGCCGCGCCCGGATCTGCTGCGCGGTCGGCACCACCGACGTACGCCCACCGGCCGGATAGATGATCGTCACCGGCGCGCCGGGGATCTCCCCGATGAACAGATGCGGCGCGATGTAGTTGCTCGGGACAAGCAAAAGTGATCGGGTACTGATGTCGATCCGCTTGCTCTGCACTTTCTGGATCACCACGCTGTCGTGATCCCGTACGCCGATCGAGCCGTCCAGCGACCGCAACATCGCCCCGGCACCGTCACGGATCGCCAGATCGCGATCATGCCGCCCGCGCGCCGCCAACGCGTCCCGCGACTCCTCCCACACCGCCCCGAACCACTCCTGCCAGCACGCGTCGAGCAAGTCGACGAAGCGCCGCACCGGCTCCGCGGGATCGGTCAGCAACGACTCGACCAGCGCCGCCACGGACGGCCCGCGACTACGCGCCCAGTGCAGCACGGCGTCCGCGTCAACCGATCGGCTGTTCAACGGGCGCCCGCGCAACGGCCGTACCAGCTCCGCCGCCACCTCCTCCGGCGGACGCGCTCGCAGTCCGGCAAGCTCGTCCGCCCACGCCGGTACGCCGGTGGCGGGCGATGTCGCGAAGAACGTCGCCCGCACCGCGCGTACCGTCCAACTCCATTGCGCCAGCTCCGTACGCAGCGCGGCCGACAGCGGCACGGCGGCCGCCCACGCGACCCGATCGTGATGATCCGGCTCAGCCAGCACGTGCAACGCACACCCCAGCTCGATCAAGGGCGACGCAACCACCCGAATCCGCTCAGACCCAAGCCGCGCCACCCCCGCCAGAACGGTCGGCACTCAGTCCTTCAGCTTGAACTGGAGGTCGGTTTCCCACTCGTTCAGGTCCGGCACCTCGAACGGGTCGGAGTAGTAGATCTCCAGCCGGGCCGCCCAGCGGTCGCCGTCGGCGTCCCACTGCAGGCCCTGCTCGGCCGCCCAGACCTGCAGGTCGTGGTTGGCTGCCAGCAGGCCGTCGGGATGCCCGTGGTGCCTGAGGGTCGCGTACTGCCCGGCCGGGATCACGCCCGTGACGATCTCGCCCTCACCGGCGTGCACGTCGTCGACCGGGAACCCGGTCTCCAGCACCAGCTCGGCGTCCATGTCCACGACGTCGTACTTGATGAACGGCGCGCCGTTCGGCGCGATCTCCCGGGCCGCGAGCCACCCGACCACCTCCCCCAACCGCGCCGCGAAGGCACCGATCCCGTCCATCGTGACCTTGCCCCGCAGTGCGACGTACGGCCGCGCCTCGATCCGCACGATCTCCGGCGTACTGGGCATCCCGCCACCCCTCCCGAAACTCGATCCTGCCCCTCAACCTAGCGCGTACGCGCTACTGCGCCCAGGGCGGCTGGATCGCGGTGCCGTCGGCCAGGTACCCGGTGAAGCCGGCGGTGATCGCCACGTACAGCTCCGCCGGGCCCGCGCCGAGGTTGGTCAGCGCGATCGGCTCCCCGGCCGGGACCACCACCGCGTCACCCGGACCGAGCTTGTCACCGTCCGGGGCGAGCTGGACGGTACCGCTGATCACCATGAAGATCTCGTCCTGGTCGAGCGTGTGCGGCGCGTCGCCACCGTGCCCGGCGTCGACGGTCAGCCGCCAGGTACACAACCCGGCCGAACCCCGGCTGGGCGCGGCCAGCCCGGTGAACTCGACCCCCGGCAGCCGGAACCGCGGCGCGTCGGCCGCAGGTATGACGTGCATTGTCGCCCTCCCAATTTTAGACAAGCTGACTTGTCCAAGTCAGCTTGTCTATCATGACTGGCATGACACGATCGGGCAAGCCGGATCTGGGCATTCTGATTCTGCTCGCGGACCAGGAGTTCGTCCGCGAGCTGCGCGCGTACACGGCCAGTCAGGGGTACGACGACCAGGGCCGGTCCGACGGGTTCGTACTCCGTACGCTCAGCGCCGGACCGGCCACGGTGAGCGGACTGGCCGAGCGCCTCGAGATCAGCAAACAGGGCGCCGGCCAGATCGTCGACGACATGGAGCGCCGCGGGTACGTCGAACGCCGCCCGGACCCCAGCGACGCCCGTGCCCGCCTGCTACAGCTGACGGCGCACGGCGAGGCAGCGCTCAGCACCGCCCGCCGTTTCCACCAGTCCTACGAACGCCGCCTGCGCCGCCGCCTCGGCGACGAAGCGATCGACACCCTGCGCGAGGTGCTCGCCGAGATGGCCGGCGAGGCGCAGATCGACAACCCGCACTTCCGCGCGTTGATGTTCTAGAAGTACTTGGAGAACAGGTCGTGGGTGGGCCAGCTCTTCACGGCGTTGGCCGCGCCCCACAGCGCGTCGTCGATGTCGCCGTACGACTTGCCGCTCGCGTCGTCACGCCGGTTGAAGAGCGCCGCCCAGCTGAGACCCTTGGACGTACGGACCAACAGGCTGTAGTTGCCCGGCAGACTGCCGACGTGCCACATGTTCCGCCCGGTACCGCCGGACACCGGGCGGACTTGCCAGCCGAGGCCGTAGTACCAGCCGTTGGAGTTGACTCCGGTCGACGGCTTCGCCCAGACGCGGCCCAGCGACGTACTGTTCAGTACGCTGGAGGACGCGTCGAACATCTTGGCCCAGCGGACCAGATCCGGCGCGCTGGCGAGCCAGCCACCGTTGGCGTCGTGCAGTCCCATGCTGAACGTCCCGTACGGCGCCGCGACGGTCGCGCCGGAGTTGTTCAGCACCGTCTTGCCCTTGTACTGCGACTCGTACGAGGTCTCGCCGGTGTGCTTCGCGATGGTCCAGCCGGAGGCCATCCGCTTGATCTTCAGCGGAGCGAGCAGCTTCTGCTGCACGTACGTCTGGTAGCTCAGCCCGCTGACCTTCTCGATCACGCGGCCGGCCAGCAGGTACCCGAAGTTCGAGTAGGCGACCTTCGTACCCGGCGCGTAGTTGAGCTTCTGGCCGGCCATGTACTTGATCAGGTCGGCGTGCCGCAGTTCCATCGGTACGCCGAGGGCCCTGGAAATCGTGGCGTCCTTGAACAACGGGTCACCGGACAGCGCGCTGTCCCAGCCGCCCAGGTGCTGCAGCAGGTTCCACATCGTGATCGTCGTCCAGCGCGGGTCCCGGGTCTGCCCGGCCGGCGGCTTGATGTCCAGGACGCTGGTCACCTTCGTACCCATCGTCAGCTTGCCGTCCTGGACCAATTTCAGGATCGCGGCGGCAGTGAACGACTTCGACAAACTGGCAACCCGGAACAACGAGGTCGGCTGCACGGTCAGCGCGGTCGACGTACTGTACCCACGGGCCAGCACCAGCCGCCCCTTGTACGTCACCGCGACCTGCCCACCGCTGATCCCACGCGCCTGCATGAACGACTTCATCTGACTGTCGAATCCGGCCAGCGCGGACACGGCAGTCCCCGTCGTCTTCCAGGTCGACGCCGCGTCAGCCGGCCGACTGAGCTTGTACCCCACCCCCGTCCCCACCGCGGCCACCCCACCCGTAGCCACCGCCAACTTCCCAAAGTCCCGCCGCCGCAACTCCACGAACACGTCTCCTCAAACCGGGGTCAACACCCGAAAGTCTTTCACCTCAAGAGGTCTATTCCCCCTACCCCCCAATCCCCCACCCCAGCCCCACGCAGCCAGTCCCCACCCGACTACGCCCCGTGGGCAATCACCGGAGTAACTCAACTGGATGATCCCTGCGCAACGAGGCCGGCCGTGCCCTTCTCAGCGGTGGCGCGGGCGAGGCAGCAAGGCGAACGCACTCTCCGCGATCGAGGTCAGGCGGGCGGGACTGTGGCCATACGCGCCGACGACGTCGGTCCCGCGGATGATGGTCAGCAGCAGGTACGCGAGGTCGTCCGGATCCGCGCCGGGGTCGAGGTCGCCGTTGCGCTGCGCCGCTCGCAGACAGTCGGCCACTGCCGTCGTGAGCACGGAGAAGCAGTCGGTGGCCAGGCGTTGCACCTCGGGGTCGGAGGCGCCGAGCTCCAGGGCCATCTTGGCAGCGAAGCAGGCCGCCGCCGCCCGGTCAGGGGCGGGGGGTACGTCGGCGGCGAGCGGCACCCCGTGGACGGCGCGGAGCAGGTACCCGTGCAGTCGTTCCAGGGCGCCCTCGTCCGGTCCGGCGAGCGCCTGCGGCGCGAACCGCGCCAGCCGGGCGAAGTACCCGGCCATCGCCTGCAGCAGCACGCCGTGCTTGCCGTCGAAGGTGGCATAGAGGCTGCCGCGGCCCAGGCCGGTGGCGGCGCTGATGTCGTCGACGCTCGTGCCGTTGTAGCCAGTGGTGCGGAACTGCCGCTCGGCGGCATGGAGGACGTGGTCGCGGTCGAAACTTCGTGGTCTCGCCATACCCAAAAAGTAGTGCCGACACGCCGTTCTTGACAACTCGGTACAGAACTGGCTAGATTTTTGACTGTTCAGTACACAACCATCCTGGGCCTGTCGGACCGCTTGGTTCGGGCTGCAGGACCGCGACGCCGCGAAGGCGGCTTGGAGATTGAACTCATGACACAGGGAACCCAGAGAACGCCCTTTGGCAAGGACTCCGCGAGCGATGCACTGGGCGAGGGGACCGTCGACGTGGTGGTGATCGGCGGGGGCGCCGCGGGGCTGAACGGTGCACTGATCCTCGCCCGCTCCCGCCGCTCGGTCGTCGTGATCGACAGCGGCTCCCCGCGCAACGCGCCCGCGGCGGCCGTGCACGGCTTGATCGCCTTGGACGGCACCCCGCCGGCCGAGATCCTTCGACGGGGCCGGGAACAGGTGCACCAGTACGGCGGACGCGTCGTGCACGGCGAGGTGGTCTCGGCCGAGCCTGCCGCCCCGTCGGCGGACGAGGACCTGCGGTTCACCGTCACCCTGGCCGATGGCCGCAGCGTGACCGCTCGCCGCCTCCTGGTGGCCACCGGCCTCAGGGATGTGCTGCCGGAGGTGCCCGGGCTCGCCGAGCACTGGGGGCACAATGTTGTGCACTGCCCGTACTGCCACGGCTGGGAGGTGCGTGATGAACCCATCGGTGTCCTCGCCACCGGCCCGGCCTCCATCGGCCCTGCGTTGCTGTTCCGTCAGCTGACCGAGGACCTGATCTACTTCACCCACGGCACTGACCTGGACGAGGACAACCGCGCCCGCTTCGACGCCCGCGGCATCCGCGTCATGGACACTCCGGTCACCGAGGTCGTCAACGACGAGGACGGTGCCCTGGCCGGAGTGCGGCTGGCCGACGGCCAGGTCGTAGCCCGCCGCGTCCTCGCGGTCGTTCCGCAGATGCAGGCCCGTACCCAGGGTCTGGAGGGTCTGGGCCTGCCGGTGCAGGACCTGCCGAAGCCGAATGTGGGTCGTGGTTTCGCCTCCGGCACAGCCGGCGCCACCGAGGTGCCGGGGGTGTGGGTGGCCGGCAACGTTACCGATCCGGTCGCCCAGGTCGGAGCCTCGGCAGCGGCCGGCGCACTGGCCGCCGCCGAAATCAACAAGATGCTGGCCATCGCGGACACCGACGCGGCCCTCGAGGGGATCACCGAGGTAAGCCCCAACGTGCAAGGGGAAAAATGACTACCAGCATTGACCGCGGGGCGCCCGCCTCCAGCAGGAAAGGCTCCGGCCTTCGCGGCTCACCTGCCGTGCGCTGGTGGGTGCTGGTCGTCATAGGCATGGCACAGCTCATGGTCATGCTCGATGCGACCGTCGTGAACATCGCGCTGCCCGAGGCGCAGCAAGCCCTCGGCTTCAGCGACGGCAGCCGGCAGTGGGTCATCACGGGGTACGCCCTGGCGTTCGGCAGCCTGCTGCTGCTCGGCGGCCGACTCGGTGACCTGTTGGGCCGACGCACCCTCTTCGTGATCGGCTTGGCAGGTTTCGGGGCCGCGTCCGTTCTCGGCGGTTCGGCCTCCAGCTTCGAGATCCTCGTCGCGGCACGCGTGTCCCAAGGCCTGTTCGCTGCACTGCTCGCACCCGCGGCACTCTCACTGCTCAGCGTGACCTTCACCGAACCGTCCGAAAGGGCGAAGGCCTTCGGTATCTTCAGCGCCCTGGGTGGTGCGGGCGGCGCGATCGGGCTACTGCTCGGCGGCATGCTCACCGAGTGGGCGTCGTGGCGCTGGGTCATGTACGTGAACGTCGGCTTCGCGGCCCCTGCCCTGATCGGTGCGTTGCTGCTGCTGGCCAAGCCCGCGATCACCAAGAAGCCCAAACTCGACATTCCGGGCATCGCCGTGGTGAGCGCCGCGCTGTTCGCGATCGTCTACGGGTTCGCGCACGTCGAGTCCACCAGTTGGACCGACCCGGTCGCCCTCGGCTCCATGATCGTCGGCGCGGCGCTGCTCGTGGTGTTCGTCTGGCTGGAGTCCAAGGTCGCGCATCCGCTGCTGCCACTGCGAGTGGTGCTGGACCGGACCCGCGGTGGTTCGTTCATGGCGGTGTTCGTCCTGGGCATGGGGATGTTCTCGATCTTCCTGTTCCTGACCTACTACTTCGCGGCCAGCCTCGGCTACTCGCCGATCAAGACCGGTCTGGCGTTCCTGCCGATGGTCGCGGCCGTCGTCGCGTCGTCGACGACGATGTCTTTGCTGGTGCTGCCCAGGGTCGGCCCGAAGATCGTCGTCAGCGCCGGCTTCCTGGTCGCAGCAGCCGGTATGGCGCTGCTGACCCGGCTCGAACTGGACAGCACCTACGCCACCCACATCATGCCCGGGCTGATCCTGCTGGGTCTCGGCATCGGCGCGGTGATGACCACCGCGTTCCAGGGGGCGACCTCGGGCATTCACCACGAGGACTCGGGCGTCGCCTCGGCGCTGATCAACACCGGTCAGCAAATCGGCGGCTCCATCAGCACGGCGTTGCTGACCACCGTTGCCTCATCGGCCGCGACCGACTACCTGACTTCGCACAAGCCGAGCGCGCTGGCCGCGGCGCAGGCCGGGGTCGAGGGCTACACGGCCACCCTGGCGTGGGGCTCCGGGTTCTTCGTAGCCGGTGCGGTGATCGCCGCGGTCCTGATTCCGAATCGGGCCCTGGAACCGTCCGAGGGCGAGCCCGTGATGGCGCACTAGGGGATCTGCAGCGGTCTCGGCCGGGTACCCGCAGAATCCTGTGCCGCACTGACCACAGGCGACCCCGCACTGCGCACGACAGAGCCATGTCCACAACCGAAGGAACCAGCATGCAGACAACTCCCCCGGTGGCCCTCGTGACGGGCGCCTCCTCCGGGATCGGGCGGGCGGCGGCGCTCGCCCTCGTAGACGCCGGCTTCGCGGTGGCAGGCACGAGCCGCAACGCGGCGAGCGCCGAGCCGCTCGCCGGGGTGACGTTCCTCGATCTCGACGTGGCCGGCGACGAGTCGGTCCGCGCCCTGGTCGAGGAGGTGATCGAGCGGTTCGGCCGGATCGACGTCCTGGTCAACAACGCGGGCGTGGGCGCGGTCGGCGCCGGCGAGGAGAGCTCGATCGACCAGGCCAAGGAGGTGTTCGACATCAACGTCTTCGGCCTGATGCGGATGACCAACGCGGTGCTGCCCCACATGCGTGCCCAGGGCAGTGGCCGCGTGGTCAACGTCTCGTCGGTCCTCGGTCTGATCCCAGCCCCGTTCATGGCCGTCTACGCCGCCGCCAAGCACGCGGTCGAGGGCTATTCCGAGTCCGTCGACCACGAGCTTCGCGAGCACGGCGTCCGGATGCTGCTGATCGAACCTGCCTACACAAGCACGAGTTTCGAGGCGAGCAGCCAGGCACCCGACTCGCCCCTGCCGATCTATGCCGCACAGCGGGCGGTATCCCGAGACGTGCTGGCCACGGCCGTGCGCAACGCCGACGACCCGGACGTTGTCGCGAAGGTCATCGTCGCGGCCGCCACCGATGCCAAGCCAAGGCTCCGGTACACCGCCGGCTCGATGGCCAGACGCGTCAGCATCCTGCGCCGGATCGCGCCCTCGCGCGCCTTCGACAAACAAATCCGCAAGCTGAACCGCCTGGCCGACTGACGCCGCCGTCTTCTGCGCCCAGCGAACCTAGTTCACCAGGCGGGAAGTGCAACCCGCGGCAATCAGGCGCCGAAACGCCGCTAGCACCTCCACCGGCATCTCCTGCACGACCGCAAACCCTTGCTTCGGATATTCGAGCGCGCGTTGCAGGTCACCGACAAGCATATCGAGCACCAGCCTCGCGTCCCCGATGCTTGAAAGGTAGTCATCGAACGTCAAGGGCTCGGATGCGCAAACGACCTGGACGTCAGGCCACAGTTTCCGGCAAGTCGCGTACGCGCGCCGTTCCATGTAGGGCTTCGGGATGAGCATCAGGAGGTCCGGCGTCAAGCCATTGCTCGCGAGAACGTTCCGCGACATGGTGATGTTCTGGCCGGTGTTCGCGGCAGCCGGATCGATCAGGACGGCGCCCGCTGGAAGACCTCGCGAGACGGCATGTTCCTTGTAGTACACCGCCTCGCTGCGGGGGAACCGGTCTTTCGTCGTCGGACTGTTTCCACCGCTGAAGACGAGGACAGGGAAGTATTGCCCGCGGTACAGCTCGGCCGCGTAGTCAGCGACGCCCAGATCATGGCTGCCGAGCCCGATCGCGGCATCAACCGGCTTCAACTCGTGCCCCAGCTGGTGATACTTCCAAAGAACCAGGGCGCCCACATAACCGGCGCCGAACCAACAATCGCCGGCGGCCACACCGCCCTTGCGGAACTTTTCCGGCTCCATGCGCAAACTTTCTTCCGAAGAACCACCCACCGTCCCAACCGCACCGAACCACGCACTTGGAAGTGCAGTTGCCGGCGGCCGGACAGTGCGCAAAGCACCCTCCCGCGCGCCGCCGGAGGCGGCTGGAAAGGCTGTCGCCGCGGAGCGGTGTCCATTGGCACCTCGTTCAGTCGACGACGGTGGCGTAGGCGATTACGCCTCGGCGGAGTTCGGTTACTACGGTGCGGGCGGTGGTGCGGAGGGGGGTGGGGCCGGCGGCGTCGGCTATTTGTTCGGTCAGGTCGATGAGTTGTTTGACCCAGCGGACGAAGTCGCCGGCGGCCAGGTCGGATTCGTAGAGGACTTCGGCGAGGGAGGCGCCGGAGGCCCAGCGGAAGGCGGGCCAGCAGAAGTTGAGGTCCATGGAGCGGAGGAAGTCGACGCGCATGTCCCGTTCCAGGGCGGACAGGTCGCGCCAGATGGTTCCCATCCGTTCGAGCGCGACGCGTACGTCGCCACGCGGCAACCGGGGTGAAGTCGGCTCGTCCTTCGACCGGGACTCGTACACCAGCGCCGCCAGGCACGCGGCCAGTTCGGGCACGGTGAGGTCGTCGAACACGCCTACCCGCAGGCATTCGGCCGCGACCAGGTCGAGCTCGGTGTAGATCCGGGACAGCCGGTCACCGGCTTCGGTGGTCTTGTCGCCGTCGAGGTAGTGCAGCGCGTCCAGCACCTGGCAGACCCGGTCGAACTGGCGGGCGATGGTGTTCGTCCGCTGCTCGATCTTCCGCTGTACGTCACGGTTCTCCCGATCCAGCCGGAAGTACCGCTCCGCCCAGCGCGCGTGGTCTTCCCGGTCGGAGCAGCCGTGGCACGGGTGCGCGCGCAACTGCGCCCGCATCTCCTGCAGCTCCGGGTCATCCGCATGGCTGACCGCGTCCCGGGTACGCGACGACGGCGGGCCGTCCTCACCGAGCAGGTCGGTCCGGTTCCGCAGTACTTGCGCGAGCTCGCGCCGCTGCTGCGGGTTACGCGGGTTGAACTTCTTCGGAATGCGCAGCACCCCGATCGACTCGACCGGTGCCGGGAAGTCGACCATCGACAGCTTCCGCACCTGCCGGTCCAGCGTCAGCACGGTCGGCCGCGGCCCTTCCCGCTCGGACCGCATCCCGGGATCGAGCACCAGCGCCCAGCCGGCGCTCCGGCCGGCCGGAATCCGGATGATGTCGCCGGTGCGGAGTTTCTCGATCGACTCCTGTGCTTCGATCCGGCGGTCGAGTTTGCGCCGCTTCGATCCGGACGCCTCGCGGTCGCCGATCCGGCGGCGCAGCGCGGCGTACTCGAGGAAATCGCCGAGGTGACAGTCGATCGATTCCTTGTACCCCTCGAGCGCCTCGGTGTTCCGCTGCACCTGCCGCGCCAGCCCGACCACGGCCTGGTCGGACTGGAACTGCGCGAACGACAACTCGAGCATGTCCCGCGCCCGCGTCCGCCCGACCTGGCGGACCAGGTTGACGGCCATGTTGTACGACGGCGAGAACGAGGACCGCAGCGGATACGTACGGGTCGACGCGAGCCCTGCTACTTCACGCGGATCGAATCCGGGCTGCCAGAGCACGACCGCGTGCCCCTCGACGTCGATGCCGCGCCGCCCGGCCCGGCCGGTGAGCTGGGTGTACTCCCCCGGCGTGATGTCGACGTGCGCCTCGCCGTTCCACTTCGACAGCTTCTCCAGTACGACCGTGCGCGCCGGCATGTTGATGCCCAGGGCAAGCGTCTCGGTGGCGAACACCACCTTGATCAGACCGCGCGCGAACAGCTCCTCGACGACCTCCTTGAAGGCGGCGAGCATGCCCGCGTGGTGCGCCGCGATCCCGCGCGACAGCGCCTCGGCGAAGTCGTGATACCCGAGGACGCCGAGGTCCTCGTCCGGCAGATCGGCCGTACGCTCGGCGACCACCCGCTTGATCTCGTCCCGCTCCGACGGCTTGGTCAGCCGCAGACCGGAGCGCAGGCACTGCACGACCGCGTCCTCACAGCCCTTGCGGGAGAAGATGAAGTAGATCGCCGGCAGCAACGCCCCGGCGTCCAGCTCCTCGACCACGTCCGACCGGTACGGCGTGAAGTGCGTTTTGGCGGGCCGGCCCTTCGGCAGGTCACGGCGCCGCCGGGGTTTGCGCGAATCGTCCCGGAAGATCCGGTTGTCATCGCGCGCGATCCGGACCAGCTGCGGGTTGACGAGATCCCTGAGGTCGGCCTTGGCGCCCGATTTCGCCGGGTTCCCGGACCTCGCCGGATTGCCCGACCTCGACGGAGCGCCGACCCGGGCGGTCGGCGCCTCACCCGCGAACAGGTCGTGCAGCCGCTTCCCCACCATCACGTGCTGGAACAGCGGCACCGGCCGCTTCTCCTCCAGCACGACGACCGTGTTGCCGCGGACCGTCTCCAGCCAGTCGCCGAACTCCTCCGCGTTGCTCACGGTCGCGGACAGCGAAACCACGGACACCGAGTCCGGCAGGTGGATCAGCACTTCTTCCCACACCGCGCCGCGGGACCGGTCGGCCAGGTAGTGCACCTCGTCCATCACCACGTACGAGAGGCCGAGCAGCGTCTGTGACCCGGCGTAGAGCATGTTCCGCAGCACCTCGGTGGTCATCACCACGATCGGTGCCTCGGAGTTGACCGAGTTGTCGCCCGTGAGCAGGCCGACCTTGTCAGCGCCGTACCGGCTGACCAGGTCGCCGTACTTCTGGTTGCTCAGTGCCTTGATCGGAGTCGTGTAGAAGCACTTCTGACCGCGCTCCAGCGCCAGGTGGACGGCGAACTCACCGACCAGCGTCTTGCCGGAGCCGGTGGGCGCCGCGACCAGCACCTGGTGCCCGTCCTCGAGGGCGGCACAGGCGCGGAGCTGGAACTCGTCCAGCTCGAAGTCGTAGAGCCCCCGGAACTCCTTCACGGCGGGATGCTCCTGGTCCGAGCGGAACACGGCATATTTCTCGGACGGGGTGCTCACCCACGTCCTCGCTTCGCTGCGGGCGTGCGTGAGCACAGCTCGCTCTGTTGAATGATGGCCTCGCTCCGCTCACCCATGGCCACCAATCTATGCGAAGCCACCTACAAAACGAGCGCCAACCGGTGCCTGATGAACGTCGCGGCGCGATCCAGCGCCTCATCGGCCTCCGGCAGGAAGCCCGCGAAGTACTGGAACACGTGCGGCGCACCCGCGACGACGTCCAGGCTGACGTCCACCTCCTGCTCGGCGGCGCGTGCCACCAGCCGGAGCGCGTCGTCCAGCAGGACCTCAGCCGAGCCCACCTGGACCAGCAGCGGCGGCAGCCCTGACAGGTCCGCGCGGAGCGGACTGGCCAGCTCATCCGCCGCATCCGCGCCGCCCAAGTACATCGCGGCGTAGTCCTCCATGATCGGCCGGTTGAACAGCGGGTCGTACTCGCCCCGCGTATCGATGCTCGGCCCGGTCAGCGTTACATCGGTCCACGGCGAGAACAGCACCACTCCGGCAGGCATCGCCAGCCCTTCCGCCCGCGCGGACAGCAACGTCGCCAACGCCAGTCCGCCACCCGCCGAGTCGGCGGCGATCAGTACCGTCTGCCCGCTCTCGACCAGTTCCCGGTACGCGGCGAGCGCATCGTGGATCGCAGCCGGGAACGGATGCTCCGGCGCCAAGCGGTACTCCAGTGACACCGCCGGGACACCGCTGAGGCGCGACAACGGCGCCGCCAGGTTCGCCCCGGTCCGTGCGGAGCCGACCACATAGCCCCCGCCGTGCAGGTAGAGGATCACGCCCGCGCGGTTCGCTCCCTCCACGCGTACGTCCAGCGCGCGTACGCCGCCCAGCGTCCTTTCCGCGAGCGTCACGTCCGCGCCGAGCGGACGCTCCGCGAACACCGCGTCGAACCCGGCCCGCTGTGCCTCCGCCGGGAGGCCGGCTTCGCCCTTCTGCATCATGCCGCGTGCTGCTGCTCGTTCTGCTGCGCTCATCGTCCCGCTCCCAGTGATAGATTCCAAGGAATATGCTTCCCTCCAACTACATTCCTAGGAATCTAATTCCGTGACTGATCTCACAGCAGTGTTCACGGACCTGGTCCGGCTGGAGACCCGGCTCTACAACGTGCTGGACGCCCGGCTGAAGGCGGAGCACGACCTGCCGCTCGGGCAGTTCGAGTTCCTCCGCTTCATCGCGTCCCGGGACACCGCGCGGGTGTTCGATCTCGCCCGCGAGGTGGCGATCACGGTCGGCGCGACCAGTAAGGCGGTCGATCGGATGGAGGCGGCCGGCCGGATTCGGCGGATCGCCAACCCCGACGACCGCCGATCGTCGCTGCTCGAGCTCACCCCGGCCGGCGCCGAGGTCCTCGCCGCGGCCACGCCGACGGTCGAGGCCGAGCTGCGGACGTGGATCGGCTCGGTGCTGCCCGCCGGAGTGATCGAACAACTCGCCACGTCGCTGTCGATGCTGCGGCAGCGCGCCGAGACCGATCACCGAACCGACCGCACCGAGCCGAAGACCACCACCTAACCGAAATCCCCGCCCTGGGAAATCCCCGCCCGGCCGAAGATCCCGGTCCGGCCGAAGATCCCGGTCTAGCTGATGTGGTAAGGGTCGCCGTACACCTTCCAGTCCAGCGGGGTCTTGAGGTCGAAGTTGCCGTTGCGGAGCCAGACGCGCTGGGCGGTGTCGACCCGGCTGGTGTCGCTGTGCGCCTCCTCCTGCTTCATCGCCCACACCCGCGCGTCCAGGAACGCGTTCAGGTACGTCGTCTCGTTGCCACCCTGCGACGGCGGCTTCGCCTTGCCCAGGGCACGCTTGCGGATACCGCCGAAGCTGGTCGCGTCGTCGCCGTCGCCGTGCATCACGATCGCGTCGTAGTAGCAGAACTGGCCGAGCGCCCGCAGACCGTCGGACTTACCCTGCTTGACCGCCGGGTTGAAGTACACGCGGTCGCGCTCGTCGTTCTGGCACTGCTGGAAGGCCGAGTCCTTGGCGGCGGTCTTCCAGTCCTTGGTGTAGTTCGGGTCGAGACCCTTGTGCGAGTCGGTGCCGTTCACCTTGCGCAGGGCCGGCAGATACTTCTGCAGTACGTTGTTCGGCTTGCGGTTCGCGTACAACTCGACCAGGTCGAGCATGTCACCCGTACCGGAGCAGAAGCCGATGATGCCGGCGGTGTAGCCGCGACCGTCGTCGATGTCCTCGATGTACTTGTACTGCGCCTTCCAGTCCAGCGAGGAGTTCTCCGCGCTGCAGACGATCTCCATCGCGATCTCCTTCTTCGCGGGATCGTCGAGACCGGTCGCGGTCAGCTTGCCGGTGGCGGCGTCGGCCGGCGCGAACCGGGAGACGGCCAGGCCGGTGGCCGGGACGGCGGCGAGGGACAGGCCGAGCAGCAGCGCGGTCCGGCGGGTGGGGTGGTTCTCCATTACGTCCTCCGAGGGGCGTCCGAGGGGAATGAACTGTTAGGAAGCTTTCCTATCAGACTGCGAACGCACCTGGAAATACCTCAGTCATGAATGTTTTGACCCAACCCGGCGGCCGCGGCCGAAGGATTCAGGCGAAGACGGTCAGCGCGCCCGGGGCGACGCCGATGTCGACCGGCAGCGCGCCCAGCGGCTCACCATCGGCGTACGCCGTGATGCCGGCCGCCTCGATCCGGACCGATCGGCCGCGCAGGGTCCGTACCGCCGGGTGCCCGACGTGCGTGCCCTTGGACAGCTTCGGGAACATCTGCAACAGGGTCAGCCGGGACACCGGCTCGATGATGGTCACGTCCAGCTGCCCGTCGTCGAGCTCGGCGCCCGCGCAGATCTGCAGTCCGCCGCCGTACGTCGGGCCGGTGCCGACCGCGACCAGCATCGCCTTGGTCTCGATCACCTGACCGTCGACGGTGACCACGTACTCCAGCGGGGTGAAGGTCCGCAGCTCGGCCAGGGTCGCGAGCGTGTACCGGGCGTTGCCCTTCGGCCAGGCCATCGCGTTCGCGCGCTTGTTGACGAGCGAGTCGAACCCGCCGGCCACCACCGTGGTGATGAACTCGTCCTTGGCGACCGCGAGGTCGATGGCACGAGTCCGGCCGGCCACCACCAGGTCAGCCGCGGCAGCCGGGTCCTTGAGCGGCAGGCCGAGACCGCGGGCGAAGTCGTTGCCGGTACCGGCCGGGATCACGCCGAACGGCATCCCGGAGTTCGCCAGCACCTGGGCGCCGAGGTGGACGGTGCCGTCGCCGCCGATCAGCGTGACCGCGTCGGCTCCGGAGGCGACCACCTCGGCGGCGATCCGGCCGACGTCCTCGGCGCAGGTGGTGGTGTGTACGTCGACGGTCAGGCCGGCCGCGGCCAGCCGCTCCCGCACCAGCGGCGCGATCCGGGCACCCAGGCCCCGCCCGCTGGTGGGGTTCACCACCAGCGCTATCCGGCTGCTCACCTCAGTCGGCCAGCAGCTCTTCGTTACGGCGGGTCCGGCGCCGGTCGTTCAGCCGCGCGATCACCTCGGAGGCCAGGAACAGCACCGTCATCGGGATCGCCAGCAGACACATCGTGAACGGGTCACCGGACGGCGTCGCCACCGCGGCGAAGACGAAGATCACCAGGATGATGTACGGCCGGAACTTGCTCAGCGCGCTGGCCGGCACCACACCGACCATGTTCAGCAGCACGACGACCAACGGGATCAGGAACGCGATGCCGAACACCAGCAGCGTACGGATCACGAAGTCGAGGTACTTGCCGAGCTCGACCAGGTTCTGGACCTGGTCCGGGGTGAAGCCCAGCAGGATCGAGATGCCCTTCGGCAGCGTCCAGTAGCCGAGCGCGATGCCGGTGGCGAACAGCGGCGCGGCGATCGCGGCGAACAGGTACGCCCACTTCTTCTCGCTCCGGTGCAGGCCCGGCGCGATGAACGCCCACAACTGGTACAGCCAGATCGGTCCGGCCAGCACCAGGCCGAGCATCGCCGACACCTTGATCCGGAAGGTCAGCGGGTCACCGACGCCCTGGAAGGTGAGCTGCGGTTTCAGGCCCCGGTTCTCCGCGAACGGCCGGACCGCCGTCTCGAACGGGTCCTTCAGGATGGCGAGCGCGTGGTAGTACACGAACCAGGCCGCGACCGTACACACCACTATCGCGAGCACGCTGATGAGCAACCGGTTCCGGAGCTCGACAATGTGCTCGCGCAGGGTCATCCGACCCTCTGGGTCCTTCGGGTGGCGGTCCTGCTTGTCCTTCCGCCGCCCGAACTTCACCATCGACACGGGTGGGGCGTTCTGTTCAGTTGGCCGTGTGCGTCGGCGGCAGGCCGTCGCCCGGCGCCTGGTTCTGCTGGGCCGCCTGCGGCTGGGCCTGCTGGACCGGCTGCTGGACCTGGGCCGGCGGCTGCGAGGCCTCCTGGGTCAGCTCCCCCTCCTTCTTGCGCGGGCCGACCTCCTCTTCCCAGATCTTCTTGGACTTGCCCAGCTGCTTCACCAGGGCCGGCAGCTTGGCCGATCCGAACAGCAGCACGACGATCGCGAGGATCACGAGCCACTCTGCGCCTTGGGGCATACCGAGGAGCGGTGCTGCCATGTCGATCTCCCTTTCACCATCAAACACTGCCAACATCAACTCTGGGCTCGAGCCTGAGTTCGTGGCCGAATACTACGCCGGGAATCAGCCGTCTTCACGGGTCTGTCCAGGCCCGGTAGTGGACTGCGCTGTAGCCAGCTTGGACTGGGCGGCGACCAACTCACGGGTCAGTGCCTTGCCCTGACCCCACAACTTCAGCGCGAGCAGGGCGAGGACAAGGAGCCACACCGCCACCACCGCGAGGAAGAGCAGGAACCAGTACATACCCAGGAGCCTAGCTGGTTCCTGCCGGTCCCCCACGGCCCGCGGTATGTCTCAATGGACAACGGTGCCGGAACGTGATGGTAGAACCGAGTGTCCGCAGGGGTGTTCCGGCGGGTGGATCAGCCGCTGGTACAGCGGTTCTGGGGCGAGACTAGGGGTCACGGATGGTGCGGATCGGGGTCGGGGAACGTCGGGCACGGCTCGGTCGGCGGCATTTGCTCGGGGCGGGCTGCCAGGCAGCCGATCCGGTGCAGGCCGCCACGGCGATGGTCGCGCTGCATGCCACCGATCCGGCGACGGTGCACCTGAGTATAGCCGCCCGCGTACCAGGGAGTGACGTCGCGGGTACGGAGCGTGCGCTGTACGACGACCGTACGCTGATCCGGATGCTCGGCATGCGGCGGACGGTGTTCGTCGTACCGACACCGTTCGCGCCCGTGGTGCAGGCGGCGTGTACGGACGACATCGCGGTGAAGCAGCGGAAGCTCCTGGTGAAACATCTGACCGAGGCTGGTGTCGCGGATGACGTGGAGTCGTCCGGGCGATGGCTGGCCGCGGTAGAGGAGTCGACCGCGACCGCACTGGCGCTCCGTGGCTCCGCGACCGCGCAGGAGCTGTCCGCGGACGAGCCACGACTGCGTACGCGGCTGAGCATGGCGACCGGGAAGACGTACGCCGCCCAGCCGTACGTCACGAGCCGCGTGCTGTTCCAGCTGGCCGCGGACGGGCGGATCGTACGGGGCAGGCCGATGGGCACCTGGCTGAGCGGCCAGCACCAGTGGTCACCAGCGGCGGACTGGCTGTCCGGCGGGCTCGGCGACAAGCCGGTGGCTGAAGAGGCGCGGGTACGACTTGCGCGTGCCTGGCTGGCATCCTTTGGCCCCGGAACAGCGGCTGACCTGCAGTGGTGGTCGGGCTGGACCGGCGGACAGACCAAGAAGGCACTAGTGGCAGTGCAAGCGGTAGCGGTCGACCTGGACGGACAGGTGGGCTACGTACTGCCTGGTGACGAAGCACCTGAGGTACCGGTGGAGCCGTGGGTTGCCTTCCTGCCTGCACTCGACCCGACGCCTATGGGGTGGAAGGACCGCGACTGGTACCTCGGTACGCACAAGTCGAAGCTGTTCGACACCACCGGCAACATCGGTCCGTCGATCTGGTGCAACGGCCAGATCATCGGCGGTTGGGGCCAACCGGAGTCGGGCGAAGTGCGGTACCAGCTGCTGGAGGACGTCGGCGCGGACAGCAAGTCCATGGTCGAGGCAGAGGCAGCCCGCTGGACCACGTGGCTGGCCGGCGTACGCGTCACCCCACGCTTCCGCTCACCACTGGAGAAGCAACTCAGCCAGAGCTAGTCCTCGTACGCGGACAGGGCCTCTCTGGCCGTCGCTGCGATCTGGCTGGTCAGACCGGGTGGGTCGAGGACGGTGGCGGCACCACCGAGCCGTAGGACGAGCCGCTGGAGCCAGGCGGTGTCGGCGACGCGGAGCTTCACGATGAGCGAGCCCTCCGGGCCTTCCTCGACCGACTCGTTCGGGTAGTACTCAGCGACCCAGCGGGCCGGTGGGGCCAGCCGGAGCGTGGCCAGCAGGTCCTGCTCGGACGGCTGGAACATGCCGTTCGACAGGTCGCGCGGCGTCGCGTCAGGCGACGGCTCGCTGGGTAGGTCGAGTAGCTTGACCGCCGCGATCCGGTCCAGCCGGAACAGCCGCACGTCCTCGGCCAGGCGGCACCACGCCTCCAGGTAGGTACGCCCGTCCGACACGACCAGCCGCATCGGGTCCACGTCGCGCTCCGTGGTCTCGTCACGCGACGGCACGTCGTACGTGAGGTGCAGCCGCCGTTTCGCCGCCAGGCCGCGGTTCACCGTCTCGGCGATCTCCGGCGCGGCCGGCTCGACGTGTACGTGCGCTGCCGCGCCCTCGCTCGCCGCCGCGGCCTCACCGGCGGCCCGCTCCAGCTTGGCGATCGCCCGGTCGACCGCGTCCCGGTCGGCGTCGGCGGTCACCTCGCGCAGTGTCCGCAACGCGGTCAGCAGCGCCAGCGCCTCATCGGCGGCGAGCCGGAGCGGCCGGGCCAGGTAGTCGGCGTTGTTGATGTGGATGACGCCGTCACCCTCGGCGGCCTCGATGTCGATCTCGATCAGATCGCCCATCTGCGCGCCGGGCAGACCGCAGAACCACAACACCTTCAGGTCGGCGATGATCTGCTTCGGCCGGACACCGAACTCCTTCGCGACATCCTCGACCCGGGCGCCGTCGTTCTCCCGCAAGTACGGCACCAGAGCAAGCAACCGCTGCACCTGGTCACGTGCGTTACTCATGCGCCTGCCACCGTCCGCAACCGCCACAGCACTCCGTCCAGCACGTCTCCTGGTCCTTCCACGACCGCATCGGGGCCGTACGACGCGATCTCCTCCGCCAGCACGGACGAGTCCGCGTACGGAACGTGCAGCAGGTCCCAGCCCTCCTCGTACGCCTCGATAGCGTTGGCGCGGCGGCGCAGGCTCACACAGGACCCGGTCCGCGCCCGTACCTTCGCCTCGGACGTCGGGCGCGGTGGAGCCAGCTCCGTGACCAGTGAGCGCAGATCGGTGCCTTCAGGGACGGTGAACGCCCCTGTCTCCCCTACTGTCTTCACGGCTCCGCCGATGCGCGACATCCGGAACATACGAGTCGCCTGCCGATCGCGGTCACGTCCGACGACGTACCAGCGTCCGTGCCAGGACACGATCCCCCAGGGCTCGAGGGTCCGGGTGGTCGGCTCCGACGCGCCACTGCGCACGTGCTGGAACCGGACTGCCTGCCGGGCCACCACAGCGGCCCATAGCGGGTCGAAAGCGGGCTCCGACGCGCCGACATGCGGCTCGATCGCGCTCAGCGCCGACTGATCGGTCTGGATGCCGGCCGCCTTCAGCTTGAGTACCGCGGACGTGGTCGCCTCGGACAGGCCCGCATGCTGCCAGACCCGCGCGGCGACGCCCAGCACGGCAGCCTCGTCCGGCTCCAGCTGCACCTCGGGCAGCTCGAACACGTCGCGGCGGATGCGGTAGCCGACCTCGTCGGAGAAGAACTTGTCGATCGTGCCCATCTCGATCGGGATGCCGAGGTCGCGCAGCTCGTCCTTGTCCCGCTCGAACATCTTCTCGAAGGCGTCGTCGGTCTGCCCCGCGTACCCCTCGACGACCTCGCGAATCCGCTCCTTGGTCACATAGGTGCGCGCGACCAGGAGGCAGATGACCACGTTGAGCAGCCGCTCACTCTTCCGCGCCGACACCCGACCACCTTACGGCCTCCGGGCGGCCAAAACCCGCCTTTCCACCCGGAAACTTCGAACACGGGTTCGATCAGGGTAGGGATGGCCTAGGGTCACATTGTGATTCGTTGGCGTGACGGTGTGGTGGATTCGGTCGGGCGGAGCTGGGCCGGGGCGGTTGAGCTAACCGTGACGGTCGGTGCGCAGAGCGTACGCGCGCTGGCGTACCCGGAGCTGGTGGGTACGCCGGTGGCTGGTGACCGCGTGCTGCTCAACGTCGGCGCGCTCGACCGTGGTCTCGGCACCGGTGGGTACGCGTTGGTGGTCGCCGTACCGGACCGGCTTCCGGAGGACCCGCCGGAGCATGGCCACCTGGTGAAGGCCCGGTACACACCGCTGCAGGCGATGGTGATGGGTGCCGACGAACAGGACTCCCCGGACCATGACGTACTACGTGACGCGGATGACCTGCTCGGTACGCCAGTGGTCGTTGCAGACCTGCATTCAGCTCTTCCAGCTGTGCTAGCCGGTGTGTACGAGGCCAGACCAGCCACGCGGGTCGTTTACGTGATGACGGATGGTGGTGCGCTTCCGCTGGCGTTCTCCCGGAGTGTGGCGTCGCTGCGGGATGCTGGTTGGCTCAGTGGGACAGTCACAGTCGGCCAGGCGTACGGCGGTGACCGTGAGGCAGTGACTGTGCATACCGGGCTGCTGACCGCCGTACAGGTGCTAGCTGCTGAGGTCGTGGTCATTACGCAGGGGCCGGGCAATCTGGGTACTGGTACGCGCTGGGGCTTCTCGGGCGTGCAGTCAGGTGAGGCGGTCAACGCGGTTGGCACACTAGGCGGCCGCGCGGTCGCATCGCTGCGGATCTCCGAGGCGGACCCACGACCACGCCACCGGGGCATCTCCCACCACAGTCTGACCGCGTACGGGCGGGTAGCGCTGCAGCCGGCCGACATCGTCGTACCGGACCTGCCTGGTGACTTCGGCGACGCGGTACGGGACGCGGCCGAGCCGTTGAAGGTACACCACCGGGTCGTACGAGTCGGCGTGGACGGGTTGTACGACGCGATGCGTGACGCGCCCGTGAAGCTCTCCACCATGGGCCGCGGCCTGGACGAGGACCGCGCCTACTTCGAGGCCGCCGCGGCCGCCGGCCGGCACGCTGCCCAGCTACTGGACCGCACGTGATCATCACCGCGGCCAGCTTCCCGACGCCGACCCGCATCAAGCGGACGAACAACCCGGCCGAGTGGGACCAGCAGGCCCGCTTCGCCGACCTCCAGGCCGCGCAAGCCAATCAGTCGCTCGCCGAATTGGGCCGCACGCTCGACAACCTCGAGCCGGCGATGCGGCCGATGGCCTTCGTGAAGCTGTACAACGAGCTGGCGGAGTGGCGCTTCCAGCTGGCCCAGCGTACGGAAGGGCAGCGCCCGAACTCCGAGGTCGAGCACTTCCACCGGCCGATCGCGGACGACACCATCCGCGACTCCTTCGGGCGCGGGCTGCTCAGCGAGGGCAGCCAGATGTACCCGGAGCGCGGTGAACTGGTCGGCGGTACCGAGACACCTGCCAGCCTCCAGTCGGCGCGACTGGGCGAGCTGATCGAGAGCCGGTTCGCGTCCGAGGCGCCGGCATTCGAGGTACTCCAGAACCGGGTCGCGCTGCCGGACGGCTCGACGATCGCCGGCAACACGCTGCTCCGCGGCGGCGCGGCTGCCAGTGAGTACGGCATGACGCAACCCGTCGACGGCTTCTACTGCACGCTCACCGGCCTCGAGAGAGATCGCCTCGTTCTGCAGCGCGAGGCGTTCGTTCTGCTGGCCGGCCTGGAGAACCAGCGGGCCAGCGGCCGGATCGACCTGGTCAACGACCCGGACGCCCAACTGGCGTTCACCACCGCCGAGTACTACCTGTACCAGGGCCCGCACTACGCCCGCGGCGGCGACGCGATGATCCGCACCCTGCTGGTAACAGCACACGCCCGCATCTTCGACGCCCCGGTCAAGCTCCCCGAAGACATCGACGTGATCGCGTACGTAGCAGGCCAACGCGCCTTCAACGACCACGTCGCCGCACACCAGTCGATCCTCCCGCCAAACACCACGCCAACCATCCCCCACCAGGCCGCGGCACCACGGCCACAGCGCCGCTCAACCGGCCTGGACCGCGGCTGACGAACCGCCGTCCGCGAGCCCAGCTCCAGGCACAATGCGTGATACTTGGCAACTATGAGTAACGTAACGGGCCGAGCCGGCCGCGCGGCAGGGCCACGATGATCATCTCCGCCGCGAGCTTCCCGACGCCGGACCTGATCAAGCGGGTCAACAATCCCGCGGTCTGGGATCAGCAAGGGCGGTTCGCAAGTCTGCAGGCAGCCGCCGCGAATTCGGCGCTGACCCGGATGAGTACGCTGCTCGACGCCGCCGCGACCAAGGCACAGCGGATGCAGCTCTTCGCCGACACCTACCGCGATCTGGCCGAATGGCGTTATCAACTCGCTCGCCGGGACGAGGGAGAAGGTCCAAGCGCCACCGCGGAACTGTGCCGGACCCGGATCGGGCGTGGCGCGGTCCTGGACCCGTTCGGAGCGGCACACCTCTTCGGGGACGATCCTTCGACGCCGGGCAGCCGGCTGTCAGCTCGGCTCGGGAACTTCATCCGGATGCGCCTCGAGACCGAGTTGCCCGGCGCCGCTGAGCTGCGGAACATCGTCGTCCGCCCCGATGACAGCACCATCGGGGGCAATTTCCTGATTCGCGGTGAGCTCGCGCACGAGTACGGGTTTCCTGGGCATTACGCCGGCACGTTCTGTACCGTCACGGGAGAGTTGGCGGACCGCACCGCACTGCAGCGTGACGCGTTCGGGCTGGTGGCCGACCTGGAGGAGCAGCGGGCCGCTGGTCGTACCGATCTGCTCGACGACCCAGAGGCCCAGCAAGCCTTCCGGACGGCCCAGTACTACCTGTACCAAGGTCCGGAGTACCGGCGCGGCAGCGATGCCACCCTCCGCGTGCTCCAGGCAACACTGCACACGCGGGTCTTCGGCGCACCGCCGGCACTGCCACAGGACATCGACGTGGTGGCCTACGTCGCCGGGCAACAGACCTTCGACGACTACCTGAAACGCAACCAGTCAATCCTCCAGCCCGCGCCCGACCCAACCACGACCGGCACGCTCGACCGGCCAGCTCAGGAAACCCAACACCAACGCAACGGCGGCCTGGAACGAGGCTGAAGGCAGCGGATCCGCCTGCTCACACGGTGGGCTGGGCGATAATTACCACACCATGCTCATCACCGCCGCCAGCTTTCCGACGCCGGAGCTGATCAAGGTCACCAACAACCCTGGGCAGTGGGATCAGCAGGAAGGGTTTGCCAGGTTTCAGGCTGAGGCCGCGAACGGATCCGTCGCCTGGCTCGGGGAACGGCTGGGTGCGGTAGCGACTCGTGCCGAGCGGTCCATGGCCTTCGCGCAGTTGTACCGGAACCTGGCCGAGTGGCGCTTCGAGACCGCGCACCGGGCCGGGGGCCGGAGCCCGAACTCGGAACTCGAGCAGTACCACCAGTCGATCGGTCCGCACGAGCCCCGGACCAGCGTCTTCGGACCCAGGCTCCGCAGCGAGGGCGGCGGCCAGCTCGATTTCAGTACCCGCCGGCTGACCGACGGCATCCCGACTCCGGCCAGCCGGCAGTCTGCCCTGATCGGCACGATCATCGAGGCCCGGTTCGCGGCGGACGCGCCGGACAGTCTGGTGCTGCAGAACCAGATCGACCTTCCGGACCAACGGCGTGTCAACGGGAACCTGCTGCTCCGTGGACTGGCCGTGGCCCACGAGCGTGGGATCCCGTTCGCGATCGACGAGCTCTACGCGACGAAAACCGCGGAGCATACCGATCGGTGGACGTTGCAGGCCGAAGCGTTCGGTCTGCTCGCGGATCTCGAGGAACGCCGATCGGCCGGCCAGGCGCCGGACGCGGAGGCGCGCCGGGCATTCGTCCAGGCCACGTACTACCTCTACCAAGGACCGGAGTTCGTCCGCGGTGGTGACGCGACGATCCGTACCTTGCTGGTCGCCGCCCACGCCCGGGTGTTCGACGAGGCGCTGACGGTGATGCAGGACGTCGACATCCGGGCGATGACGATGAGCCAACGGGACTTCACCGAGTACGCCGTCCAGAACTACGCGCTGGCAGGTCCGAGCGGCCCGGCGGCTACTGCTCAGCAGACCGCGGCGCATCGGCCGCAGGAGCGGGCGAACGGGCTGGAGCGGGGTTGAGCGGTAGATCCAGCTCTACCTGGAGTGGGAGGGCAGCACTCCTGAATTGGCGGGGTTGGGCGGCGAGAGTGGTGGTATGACCAGCACCAAGCACCGCCATCTGACGATTCATGATGTTGTGCGGCCTGAGCCTCCGCTGGCTGTTCGGGGCGCGATCACGCTGTGGTTCACCGCGATCGGCGCCGGTGTGGCCGAGTCGGTTCTCGGTGCGCTCGGGGCGATCGGCGACGGCACACCGGTCTTCGGACTGCTCTTCCAGATCGCGTTCCGGGCGATCGTGTACGGCGGACTGTTCGTCGTCGTCGACCGGTACTTCCGGCCGGGTGTGGCTTGGGCCCGCTGGCTGCTGGCCGGTCTGCTCGGTACGGTCGGCATCGCCTCGTTGCTGGTCGGTCCGGTCGACTGGCTACTGCACGACGGCGATTTCGGCACGGTGCACTGGTCCGCGTCGTTCATCGCGTTCGCGGCCATCCGCTGCGTACACGTCTCCGCGGTGATCACCGCGATCCTGCTCAGCTTCCAGCCCGACGCCAACCGCTGGTTCAGCCACCGCGCCGTCCGCCGCACCCGGTGAGGCCGTTCGGGTAAAGCGAAGGACCGGCTCCGAAATGGAGCCGGTCCTTCGGTTTGCTGAAGCTACTGAGGCTACTGCCCGGTCTGCTTCGGGGCCGGGAAGGCGTTCAGGATGTCGATCACGGCGAAGGCGTTGATCGCCTTGCCGGCCTGGTCCTTCGACGGCGGGAGCTCGACCAGGACGCGGCTGCCGATCGGGATACCGGCCAGGCCGTCCAGCGAACCGGTCTGACCGGTCGGGCTGGGACCCACCTGGAGCTGGTCGGTCGGGGCGCCCGGCTGCGCGGGCTGGCCGTTGGCGGCCGGCTGACCGTCCCAGGTGCTCGCCTGCTTCTTGCCGGCGTAGTCGTAGACGACGTAGCGGCCGACCAGCTGGCTGCCCTTCTCGATCGGCTTGCCCTTGCCGAGCGCGAACACGACCGGCTTGCCCGGCTTCGCGGGCGGCTTGGTGCCGGCGTCGACGGTCACCTTCGGCTCGGCGTTCAGCGCGCCGCTGACCTTGATCTTGGTCGGAGCCGACGGGGTCACCGGGTTCGCCTCGAGCGGGGTGTCGTTGGCGGCCGCGCCGACCAGGTCGACGACGAAGATCAGCGTGTCGTCGCCCTTGATCCCGGCCTTCTCGTTGCCGGCCGCCTTGTAGCCCTTGTCGGACGGGATCGAGAGCAGTACCCGGCTGCCGATCTTCTTGCCGACCAGGCCCTCGTCCCAGCCGGTGATGACGCCGCCGACGCCGATCGGGAACGACGACGGCGCGCCGCGGTCGTACGAGTTGTCGAAGACCTTGCCGTCGCGCCAGATCTGGCCGATGTAGTTCGCGGTGAGCAGCTCGCCCTTCTTCACCTCGGGGCCGTCGCCCTGCTTCAGCACCTCGGTGACCAGCTGCTTGTCCGGGTCACCGTCGCGGTGGGTGATGGTCGGCTTCTGCCCGAAGTCCGCGGTCACCTTGATCCCGGCGGCCCCGAAATCGTCCTTCTTGCCCGATCCGCACGCCACCAGGGACGACCCCAGTGCCGCGACCACGACCAGACTCAACAACTTGCGCACGAAACCAGCACCTCGAACCATCCCGGCGCGGGTGCGCCGCTCGCCTCTCCGGTCAACAACGCGGGCCAGCCTAGCTTGCTGGTTCAACCGTGGGGCTGGGCGGTCGCGTCACCGTTGCGTCACAGCACGTACAGTCACGCCGGTCAGAAACCGACGGCGTTGTGCGGGGCGCGATCCGGTCGCAGCAGTGCGTCCAGCCGGGACAAGGCGTTGGGCGTGTACGCGGTGATGCGGTTGGAATAGGCCAGTTCGCCGGCGCGTACGCCACCGAGGTACAGCGAACCCAGCTCGTTCACACTCAGTGTGAGGTCAGCAGGTCGGTCAGTAGCAGTACAGCTGGCCCCGTCTGGTCCGGCGTCCAGTAGCCAACGGCCGGAGTCGACCTCCAGTACCAGCGTGTCCGTGGTGGCGTACGTCCGTGCCTCGAGCGCAGCCGGTACGTCGAGGATCCGCAGCCACAGGTTGTCCCGGGTCAGTTTGAGCTTCAGTGCGCGCGGATTGGTCAGCATCCAGCGCAGCGGCTCGTCCACTGGCCGACGTGCCGCCACTACTCGTTTGGTGAGGTCGAAGTCGAGCAGCAACCCCCAGAGCGCCCGGTACGCGTCAAACGTCAGCGACTCGAACGCCTCCACCTGCAGTACGCCGGCCTGCGCCGCATCGGGTGACCACGGCAGCCGGAAGATCGCTGCGCCATCCACCACTCCCCTGGCGTCACGATGTACCAGGTGGTGTGCCGGGCCGGACCCGTCTGCCGGCAGTCCGCCACTGGCCAAGCCGGTCCACTTGCCCGGTAGCGGGCTGATCTCCCCTACTCGCTCGGCGCGGACCTGCTCGTGTAGCACCGGCCACACCTCGGCGGCAGCCGCACCGTCGATCAGGTCGAGTGTGCCGGGGTCGGTGAAGTCGGTCCGGAATGCGGCGTCAGCACGCTGCACCTCCCACCGATGCTGGAACGTCGCCGGTGCGAACCCGTACCGCCCGTAGATGGTGCCCTCGCTCGCACTGAGCCCGGCCAGGAACTCACCGCGTTCCCGGCAGTCCGCCAGCATCGCGGACATGATCTGCCGGAGCAGTCCGCGCCGTCGGTACGTCGGCAGGACAGCTGTCGAGGTCACGCCGCCCAGAGCGACCTGCCGGCCGCCTGGAACAGTCAGCTCAACAGACACGATCGCCGACCCACCGGCGAGCTTCCCGTCCACGAACGCGGCCTGCGGGCGGAACCAGTCCACCTGCACCCCAGCCGCGTGCCGCTCGAGGTCGGCCTCGGTCGCTGGTACCTGCGGCGGCCAGGCCGCCTGCCCGGCGTACCAGGCCGACGGCTCAGGCTCTTCCTGCGGAAACCCATTCACGTACGGCAGTACGCGCAGGTACTCCTTGGCTTCATCAGCCGTGATCGGCCGCACCTCGACAATCGACATGTGCTCGTTCTAACCAGCGCACGACAATCCAGCACTGCATTTAGCCCACACCTACATGACCTTCGTTGTAGGGACTTGAAGGGGTGCGAGCCTGCCGGAGCGCCCCCGGCAGGCTCGCCCGCATCAGTGCGCCTTCGTCAGGCGGAACAACCTGGCCATACCAGGAGCCAGCTGCACCGGGAGGACGCCTCCGCTCGTACGGACAGGGGTGTACTCGCGTGACGTCGGCCTGAACTCGTCCGCCCGTACACCGGCGCCCAGGGTCAGCGACGAGGTCGCCGTCGCGGAGGAGCTGCCGTTTGTCACCAGCAGCCAGCGGTGGGGCTGGTTACCGTGTCCGGCACGGAACCGGCTCACGATGACTGCCGAACCCTGCGCGCCGGCGGTCCAGGCGTCGGCGGTGAAGCCGGCCGCGCCGGCCGGCAGGTTCGGCTCGTTCGCGTGCGTGACAGTCTCCGACACCAACGACAGCAGCTCGGCGCCGACGGTGGCCAGGTGCGTACGGTTGATCTTCTGCGCCCAGTAGTAGAGCGGCGTACGCTCGCCGGCCTTGCTGATCAGGGCCTCGATGTACTCGTCGTACTTCGGCGTCCAGTACGTGAAGTACTGGATCCCCTTGGCGCCGTACGCGAGGTTCACGTTGATCTGCCAGTACAGGTCGGCCTCGCTCGGCAGCCGGTACCGGTTGTGCTCGCAGCTCAGGATGAACGCCCAGGTCGGCAGCCCGGTGGCCAGGGACTTGTTCCGGACCGCCGCCAGGTTGATGAAGAAGTCGGGGGTCACGCCGTCCGGCTTCAGCACGGAGTAGTGGTCGTAGGACATGTACTCCGGGTTGGCCTCGTCGACGTAGCGGTCGAGATAGGCCTCGTACGTCGGTGCGCCCAGCTGCTGCGCGTTGGCGTAGGTCGGGAACAGGTTGACGTACGGGAGCTTCGTCGGCGCGGCTCGCCGGATCTGCGCGGCGACCTTCCCGATGTTGGTGAAGACGCCGGCGTTGGGCTCGTCCCACAGGTAGAAACCGGCCCAGGCCGGGTAGCGCCGGTAGTCCGCGACCACTGACTCGACCACTCGGCCCCACTGCTCCGGCGGCTGCTGGTTGTAGATGTTGACGAGCCGCTCGTCGGTGGCAATCCACTTGAGCCCGGCCTGCTCGGCGAGCCGCAGCACCTGCCGCTGGAACTCCACGGTCTGCGGCTGCTCGACGGAGGTCGCGAAGGTGAAGCCCGCGTCGGTCACTTCGCGGTAGCGCGCAAGCGTCGTCTGCTCTGCCGGCGGCGGTACCCACAGCCCGACCGGGAAGGTCGATCCGTTGAGCAGTTCCGGCCTGGGCCGCCCGGCGCGATCGGCAGTGCCGGCTTCCTCGGCGCTCGCGGTGCCGGCAGTCAGCGAACCCAGTGCCATCGCGCCCGCGCCTGCCCCGGTCAACTGCAGCAACCTACGGCGACTCAGCGCGTCCCAGCCGCCGGCCTCGGTCGGTTCCAAGGTCATCGTCGATGTCCTTCCGGAGAATGAATCGTTTCACGGGAATCGGCGGTATTCCTGAAGAGATCCGCCGACGTGCGAACGAGTATTCGCCAGTGCACACAACTGCGACAAGGGCTCAAGTTACGCGCACTTGCAATCACCGTGGCCACAACCGGACATCAAGCCCAGCAGACAGCGAAACAACCGCGAACAGCTCAACAGCTGCCCGCGGTTGCTCACTAAACGTTCACATGCTGGCGATGAGCTTTTCGACTCTTTCGTCGTTCCCCAACCCCAGCCGTCTTTTCTTCTCTACATGCTCGCGATGAGCTTTTCGACTCTTTCGTCGTGGGACTTGAAGGGGTCCTTGCACAGGACGGTCCGCTGGGCCTGGTCGTTCAGCTTCAGGTGTACCCAGTCGACGGTGAAGTCGCGGCGCCGCTCCTGCGCGCGCTTGATGAACTCGCCGCGCAACCGCGCCCGCGTCGTCTGCGGCGGCACCGACTTCGCCTCGAACACCCGCAGGTCGTCGACGACCCGGGTGACCGCGCCCTTCCGTTCGAGCAGGTAGTACAGCCCGCGCGGCCGGTGGATGTCGTGGTACGCCAGGTCGAGCTGCGCCACCCGCGGCGACGCCAGGCCGAGGTTGTTCTGCGCGCGGTACCGCTCGATCAGCCGGTACTTGATCACCCAGTCGATCTCGCGCTCGATCCCGGTCAGGTCACCGGACTCGATCGCCTTCAGCGTCCGCTCCCACAGCGACAGCGCCCGCTCCACCGCGGGCGTACCCAGCTCGCGGCGGTCGACGAAGTCACGCGCCTTGGTCAGGTACTCGGTCTGGATGTCCAGCGCGGACGCCTCGCGCCCGTTCGCCAGCCGGACCTCGCGGCGGCCGGTCATGTCGTGGCTGATCTCGCGGATCGCCCGGATCGGGTTGTCGAGGGTCAGGTCGCGCATCACGATGCCGGCCTCGATCATCCGCAGTACCAGGTCGGTGCTGGCCACCTTGAGCAGCATCGTGGTCTCGGACATGTTCGAGTCGCCGACGATCACGTGCAGCCGGCGGAACCGCTCGGCGTCCGCGTGCGGCTCGTCGCGGGTGTTGATGATCGGCCGGGACCGGGTGGTCGCTGACGACACGCCCTCCCAGATGTGCTCGGCGCGCTGGGACACCGAGTACACGGCACCGCGCGGCGTCTGCAGCACCTTGCCGGCGCCGCAGATCAGTTGCCGGGTGACCAGGAACGGGATCAGCACGTCGGCGAGCTTGGCGAAGTCGCCGTGCCGCGAGACCAGGTAGTTCTCGTGGCAGCCGTAGCTGTTGCCGGCCGAGTCGGTGTTGTTCTTGAACAGGTAGACGTCGCCGAAGATGCCTTCGTCGTGCAGCCGCTTCTGCGCGTCGACCAGCAGTCCCTCGAGGATCCGCTCACCGGCCTTGTCGTGCGCGATCAGGTCGGTGACCGAGTCGCACTCACCAGTCGCGTACTCCGGGTGGGAGCCCACGTCGAGGTAGAGCCGGGCCCCGTTGCGGAGGAACACGTTGCTGCTCCGCCCCCAGGACACGACCCGCCGAAACAGATACCGCGCCACCTCGTCCGGGGTCAGCCGCCGCTGCCCGCGGAACGTACAGGTGACGCCGTATTCGTTCTCCAGACCGAAGATTCGCCGGTTCACATCACCCACACTACGGCGCCCCTCCGACAACCGTCCCCTGTCTCAGGCGCGCCGTCCCCGGCGTTACCCCTTTGATGCTCTCCACCCAGGGCCTGAGGTCCGGGTGGAGATCGGGCCCACTCGCCACATCGGCGGCACCGAAGCTGTCAGCGTCGTCCTATGCGACGACGAACCTTCCTCACCGCCGGCACCGCCACCGCCGCGTCATTGGCCGGCGTCCTTCCCCTGCAAGCAGCCGCCGCGACCACTGACCTGAAGCTGCGGCTGCCGGCTCCTACCGGCCCATGGCCTGTCGGCACGACCACTCGAGCACTCACCGACACGCACCGCACCGACCCGTGGAACGGTGCACCAACCAGGGAGCTCGCACTAACCGTCTTCTACCCAGCCTCAGGCGTACGCGGCCACCGCCGCGCTCCCCAGCTCGCACCGGCCGGGGCAGAGGTGTTCAAGGGACTGGACGCCGGACTGCTCCATCCGGAGCTCCCCGCCAGTGGAGTGGACTGGGCGGCCACACTGACCCATTCGTACGTCGATGCGCCGACCGCACCCGGCCGCTGGCCCACTCTGCTCTACAGCCCAGGAGGAGCCGACCCCCGCACCATCGGCACGTCAGTAGCCGAGGACCTGGCCAGCCATGGCTTCGTAGTAGTGACGATCGACCACCCTGGTGAAGCTAGCGAAGTCGTGTTCCCGGACGGGCGGCTGCGGGTCATCGAGATCGCACCCGACGTGCAGAGCGACCCAGTGCAGTCACGGATCATGATGGACACCCGGTTCGCCGACGTGCGGTTCGTACTGGATCACCTGGCCGACTTACACGTACCGATCGACCTGCGGCGAGTGGGGTGCTATGGGCACTCAGCCGGCGGTGCGACGGCTGCGGTGGCGCTGGAGCACCCACTGGTACGCGCAGCGGTCAACTTGGAGGGCTACCTGGACACGCTGGACGGTGAGCTCTACCCGATCGCCCAGCACGGCACCCGGAAGCCGCTGCTGCTGGCAGGTACGGACGGCTTCCGCGATGCACGGTTCGACCGCACCTGGTCGGCGCTGATGGCGCATGGTGGACCGGTCCGCCGCATACAGCTCTCACACGCGAACCACTGGATCTGGACCGACTACGCCGCCTTCGCTCCGCAGCTGCAGCAAGCGGGTCTGATGAGTACGCCCGCGCGCACCAAGCTGGTCGGTACGGCACCGCACGCCAGCCACACCGTACGGCGCCTCGTCCGCGAGTTCTTCAGGCACTAGGCCGACACCCCAGAGACACCGAAGCTGTACGGCGAGTAACGGTGATTGCCTGGTGAATATCCGGTGCCACACTGGAATTCACCAGGCATGAGGGACCTCCGCGACAGGGGTAGGACGTGAGCCGGACCCGAGTGGCGATAGCGGACGACGATGTGCTGCTGCGTGAAGGCCTCGCCAGTCTGCTGGACCGGTCCGGTTTCAGCGTGCTCGGCACCGCAGGAGACGGACCCGAGCTCCTGGAGATGGTCCGTGGCCAGGGCCCGGATCTGGTCATCGTCGACATCCGGATGCCACCAGGACACGCCACCGAAGGACTGGACACCGCGGACGTGATCCGGCGCGAGCACCCGGAAACAGCGGTACTGCTGCTGTCGGCGCACGTCGAGGTGGAGCATGCACTGCAGCTGATGGCAGCCGGGCACGGTGTGGGCTACCTACTCAAGAGCCGTGTGACGGACGTAGAGGAGTTCCTGGAGAGCCTGCGACGCGTTGCACGGGGAGGCTCGGTCGTCGATCCGGCAGTAGTGCAGGAGCTGGTCGACACACAGCATCGCAACGACCCGCTGGCTGCTCTGAGCGAGCGGGAGCGACAGGTGCTGTCGCTGGTCGCGGAAGGACGGTCCAACGCCGGTGTGGCTCGTCGGCTGTGGGTGACCGAAGGGACCGTGGAGAAGCACGTCCGCAGCATCCTCACCAAGCTGGACCTGCCTGAGACCGACGACGACCACCGGCGCGTACTGGCCGTGCTGATGTTCCTGGGCGGACGCTAGTGACCGTCGGCTTCGAGTCGAGGGGTGGGGTCGCGCGGCGAGTGGTCACCGCGAGCGGACTGCTGATGGTGCTGGTCGGCTCCGGGTTCGTCGTGCTGCTGGTGTCCGTACAAGGGCTGCGCGCTTCGGAGCAACAGGCACAACACAGCGGAGCCGTACTGACCAGCGCGAACCAGGTGGAACGGATGGTGAGCGATCTGGCTACCGGGCAGCGTGACTTCGTCATCACCGGCCAGGAGAAGTTCCTGCAGCCCTGGCGTGACGCTGCCGCGCAACTGCCGGCACAGACCGGGACGCTGGAGCAACTGGTGGCCGACAGCCCCGACCAGGTCGCACGGGCGAACCAGGCCGACCAGCGCATCACCTCGTACCTGCGGGACTACTCGTTGCCCGTGATCGAAGCATCCCGAGCAGACCCGGACTCGGCTCGTACCGCGGCCATCACCGCGGACGGCACCAACCGGGTCGCGGCGATCCGGTCGGTACTGGACACCTTGATCAGCTCGGAGCAGAAGCTGTCCAGTTCCGAACAGCAGAACACCGACATGATCGCCAACCGGGCAGTGGCGGCAGCAGTGATGGGACTGGCCGGCACCGTCGTTCTCGTGCTCGGCTTCGCGGTCTACCTGACCCGCGCCATCGTCCGCCCGGTCCGTGTCACGGCCGAGATGGCGAACCGGCTGGCCGCTGGCGACCTCGCGGTCCGGGTACCCGAGACCGGCGTCGGCGAGATCCGCACGCTGGAGCGGACGTTCAACACGATGGCCGGTTCGCTCGGCGCCGCCAGTGCCGACCTGGCCGCGTCCCGGGCCCGCATCGTCCGGTCCTCCGACGAGACCCGCCGGCAGATCGAACGCGACCTGCACGACGGCATCCAGCAGCGGCTGGTCTCACTGACGCTGGACGTCCGCGCGATCCAGGCCGGCAGCCCGAACGGGCAGGCCGAGGAACTGGACGAGGTCGCCAAGGGCCTGTCCGCGACCCTGGACGAGGTCCGGGAACTTGCCCGCGGCATCCATCCGGCGATCCTGTCCCAGGGCGGGATCGGGCCGGCGGTGCGGATGCTCGCGCGCCGGTCCAAGGTGCCGGTCGAGGTCCGGATCGACGTCGGCACCCGGCTGCCGGCACCGATCGAGGCGGCCGCGTACTACGTCGTGTCCGAGGCACTCACCAACGCGGCAAAGCACGCCGACGCGTCCGTCGTCCACGTCGTTGCGCGTTTGACGACCGATCGGTTGGTGTTGTCCGTACGCGATGACGGGATCGGCGGCGCGGACCCGGCGAAGGGCTCCGGGCTGGTCGGACTGGACGACCGGGTGGCCGCGCTCGGCGGTACGCTGGTGGTCGAAAGCCCTTCTGGAGAAGGCACCACGCTGTCGGTCTCGTTGCCCATCACATCGTCGTAGGACAACACCTTCACAGCACCAGCACACCACCAGCACACCACCAGCACGGCAGCAGTACAGGCAGCAGGAATGCCAGCGGCGCCAACCGCTGCGATGCTGGTGCCATGCGGTGCGTGATCGTCGACGACAGCCGGCGCTTCCTGAACGCGGCACGCGGGCTGCTGGTACGCGAAGGCGTGACGGTGGTCGGTACGGCGACCAGTACCGCCGAGGCGACCGACCTGGTCGAGCACCTGCGGCCGGACGTCGTCCTCGTCGACATCGACCTCGGCGGTGAGAGCGGTTTCGAGCTGATCACCAGGTTGCGCGCGTCCGGTACGTCGGCGCCGATGATCCTGATCTCCAGCCACGCCGAGCAGGACTACGCGGACCTGATCGCCGCCAGCCCCGCCATCGGTTTCGTCGCCAAGACAAGCCTGTCCGCCGGGGCCATCCGCCGACTGCTCACGAACGGCTGACCCCGGCGGACCAGAACCCTCAGGCGGTCTTCCCGCGCCGGACCACCGCGTCGAATCCGGCGGCCAGCAGCAGTACGGCACCGGTGACGACCCACTCGTAGCCGGACGAGTTCGAACCCTGGATCAGGTCGCTCATCCCGTTGATGATCACCGCGACCACCAGGCCACCGAGTACGGCGTCGATCATCCGCCCACGCCCGCCGAACAGCGACGTACCGCCGATCACCGCGGCACCGACCGCCAGCAGCAGCGTGTTGCCGGCACCCGCGTTCGACTGCACCGACTGCAGGAGGGACGCCGCGACGAGGCCGGAGACGGCCGCCATCCCGGAGCAGATCACGAACACCGAGATCCGGATCCGCGAGACCGCGACACCGCCGCGCCGCGACGCCTCCTCGTTCCCCCCGACGGCATACACGTGCCGCCCGTACCGGGTCCGGCTGAGCACGAAATGCCAGACCACGAACAACAACATCAGCAGTACGACCACCCACGGCTCGCCCTGTGCCTTGCTGCTGAAGAACGCGTTGGTGATCAGGTTCCGGTTCTTCCCCATCTCGTACGTGAACGCGACCCCGAGTACGGCCACGCCGATCACCTTCGACACGATCACCACGACCGGCGTCGCGGCCAGTCCGGTACGCCTCCGGGCGCGCGCATCGCTCAGTTTCAGCGCCGCGTACCCGACCACGAACACGCCCAGCAAGGTCCAGCCCAGCCACAACGGTACGAAGCTGTTCTCCAGGTTGATCAGCGGAGTCCCGGCCGGCAGGATCACCGACCCCTGACCGCCGACCAGGATCAGCGTCGCGCCCTGGAACGCGAGGAACGTGGCCAGCGTGATCACGAACGACGGGATACCCGCCTTCGCGCGCAGCCACCCCATCACGAACCCGATCGCCAGTCCCGCGGCCAGTCCGGCCAGCATCGCCGGCCACCACAGCCAGCCGTGCCGCAACAGCAACACCGCCATGATCGCCGAGCACAACCCACCGGTCGTCCCCGCCGACAGGTCGATCTCGCCCAGCAGCAGTACGAACACCAGGCCCATCGCCATCACGATGATCGGAGCCGCCTGGATCACCAGCGCCTCGAGGTTGTACGCGCTCAGGAAGCCCTGGTGCACGATCGCGAAGAACGCCGTGATCACGATCAGCCCGACCACCGCCGGAGCCGACCCGAGCTCACCGCCACGCAGCCGCGAGACGTAGTCCCGCAGGTACTCGGCCAGCGCGCTCGGCGCCGGTTGGGGTGCCTTCTCGGCCAGGACCGCGTTCACGCCGGTGCTCCGATCGACTCGGCCCCCGGCAGACCGAGGTCACCCGACCGGCCGGAGGTGATCAGCTCGACGACCTGCGTCTGGGTCACGTCGGACCGCCGTACCTGGGTCGCCATCCGGCCCAGGAACAGGACGGCGATCGAGTCGGCGACCTGCATGACGTCGTTCATGTTGTGCGACACCAGGACCACCGCCACGCCACGATCGGCGAGCCGCCGCACCAGCTCCAGTACGTGCTCGGTCTGCGCCACCCCGAGCGCCGCGGTCGGCTCGTCCAGGATCACGATCTTCGAGCTCCACAGCACCGACTTCGCGATCGCCACCGTCTGCCGCTGACCACCGGACAGGCTGGCCACCTTCTGCCGGACCGATCGGACCGTCCGGACCGACAGCGAGGTCAGCGTCTCACCGGCCATCCGCTCCATCGTGTTCTCGTCCAGCGTATGCAGCCGGCCGATCCGTTCGCGGCCGAGGAACATGTTGCCGACGACATCCAAGTTGTCGCAGAGCGCCAGGTCCTGGTGCACGATCTCGATCCCGAGGTGCGCCGCGTCCCGCGGTTCGTGCAGATGTTGCGCCGTCCCTTCGACCAGGATCTCGCCCTCGTCGATCCGGTGAATCCCGCCGATGCACTTGACCAGCGTCGACTTGCCCGCCCCGTTGTCCCCGACCAGGGCGGTCACGTCACCGGCCGCGGCGCGGAAGTCCACCGACCGCAGCGCCACCACCGGGCCGAACGACTTGCCGACGCCGCGCAGCTCCAAGATCGTCACGGGGTGTGGATACCGTTCTCGGTGCAGAGCTTCTGCAGTGCGGGAGTCGGGCACACCGACGCGGCCGTCTCGTACCCGTCCTTGACCGGCTGGGCCACGTTCGCCTTGGTGATCACGGTCGGCGACGCCAGGTACGAAGGAACCTCGCGCCCGGTGGTCGGGTCCTTGATCGTGGCCGGCGCGGTCGGCTTCTGGCCGGACAGGATCTGGCCCGCCAGCTTGATCGCGACATCCGCCTCACCGGCGACCGGCTTGTAGATGGTGAAGCACTGGGTGCCCTCCATCACGTTGTCCAGACCGCCCGCCGTGGCGTCCTGCCCGGACACCGCCACCTTGCCGGACAGACTCTGCGACTTCAGTACGTTGATCACCGACTGCGCCATGGTGTCGTTGGCAACCATCACCGCGCCGAGGCTCGGGTGCTGGCCCAGCATCGTGGTGAACACGGTCTGCGCGGTCGCCGGATCCCAGTTGCCGGTCTGCTCGGCGAGCTTGGTCCAACCGGTCTGCTTCGACAGCACCGAGTTGTACCCCTGCGCGAACAGGGTGGCGTTGTTGTCGGTCGGCGCGCCGTCGATGTCGACGTACCCGACCGCCGGCTTGCCCGCGACCTGCGGACAGGACGTCAGCGCCTTGCCCTGGTCCTCGCCGACCTTCACGTTGTCGTACGACACGTAGTACGCCGCCGAACCGCCCGTGGTCAGCCGGTCGTAGTCGATCGTGACGACGTTGTGTTGCTTCGCCAGCGACTCGATCGCCTTGCCGGAGCCGGAGTCCAGGTTGGTGACCAGCAGGACGCCGACGCCCTGGTTGATCAGCGCCTGGGCCTGCGACTGCATGGTGGTCGCGCCGCCGTTGGCGTTGTCGATGTAGCAGGTCAGCTTGTTGTCGGTGCACTGCTTGCGCAACTCGTTCGGGTCGGCGGAGACCCAGCGCGGCGAGGACGCCGTGTCCGGAAGCAGGATGCCGACCTTCGTGTTCGCCGGCGGCGCGCTACTGCTGCCGCTCGACGACGAGCTGTTGTTGCTGTTGCTACAGGCAACAAGACCGGCGATGAGCGCCAGCGTGGTCCCGGTCAGCGCGACTGCTCTGGTTGATGTTCGCATCGGTGCGTCCTTCATGATCGCGACAGGGTTGTCCTCCCCGCCAGGATGCGATCCCGGGCCCGGCCGCGTCCTCGCAGCAGGCCGCAAAACCCGGTGCCCACCAGCGGGTACCCGGCCGTACCTGCTAGCAGGGGGTGCGGTCTCCAGGCAGCGTTACTGCACCTCCGGCAGCCTCGCGCGATGGTGCGGTTATGGCCATTTCCGCTGCACAACCCTCCGCACAGCAGAGCCGGCCCGGGCTGAAGCGCGACATCGGATTCGTCGGGCTGATCTGGGCGTCGGAGGGATCGATCATCGGCTCCGGCTGGTTGTTCGGCGCGCAGGGCGCCCTGGCGACCGCAGGACCCGCGGCGATCATCTCGTGGGTCATCGGTGGTGTCGCGATCACCATCCTGGCACTGACACACGCCGAGCTGGGCGGGATGTACCCGGTCTCCGGCGGCACCGCGCGCTTCCCGCACTACGCGTTCGGCGGTGCGGCCGGCGCCTCGTTCGGCTGGTTCTCCTGGCTGCAGGCCGCGACCGTCGCGCCGATCGAGGTGCTCGCGATGATCACCTACGGCCAGCACTACTCGTTCGGCAAACACTGGCTGGTGACCAAGAACGGCCAGCACGTACTGACCGGCAGCGGCATCGTCGTCGCGGTCGTCCTGATGGCGGTCATCACCGCGATCAACTTCCTCAGCATCCGGCTGCTGGCCCGGACGAACAGCGTGGCGACCTGGTGGAAGGTGGGCATTCCCCTGCTGACCATCTTCGTGCTGGCGATCGCGCAGTTCCACGGCAGCAACTTCACCGCGGCCGACGGTTTCAACCCGTACGGCGCCAAAGGCATCCTGTCCGCGGTGTCCACCAGCGGCATCATCTTCGCCATGCTGGGGTTCGAGCAGGCCGACCAGCTGGCCGGTGAGAGCAGCAACCCGAAGCGCGACATCCCGCGGGCGGTGATCGGGTCGATCGTGATCGGCGCGATCATCTACATCCTGCTGCAGGTCGTGTTCCTCGCCGCGCTGCCGGCCGACCAGGTCAAGGGCACCTGGGCGACCGCGGCGTTCACCACGCTGACCGGTCCGTTCGCACAGGTCGCGACGCTGGCAAGTCTCGGCTGGCTGGCGACGATCCTGTACCTGGACGCGATCATCTCGCCAGGTGGTACCGGCCTGATCTACATCACGGGCAGTTCGCGGGTCTCGTACGGGCTGAGCCGCAACGGGTACGTCCCGTCGGTCTTCGAGCGGACGAACAGCCGCGGCGTACCGTGGGTCGGGCTGATCGCCGCGTTCGTCATCGGCTGTGTCTGCTTCCTGCCGTTCCCGAGCTGGCGGTCGCTGGTCGGGTTGATCACCAGCGCGAGCGTCCTGATGTACGCCGGGGCGCCGCTGTCCCTCGGCGTGTTCCGGAACCGGCTGCCCGGCGCGCACCGCCCGTACCGGCTGCCCGGCGCGAACTGGATGTCGCCGCTGGCGTTCGTCGTCGCCAACCTGCTGATCCTGTGGTCCGGCTGGGACACCGACTGGAAGCTCGGCATCGCGATCCTGATCGGGTACGTCATCCTGATCGGCAACCGGGTGTTCAAGATGAACCCGATCACCCCGCAACTCGACCTCCGCGCCGCGCAGTGGCTGCCGGTGTACCTGGTCGGGATGGGCCTGATCGTGTACCTGAGCGACTTCGGGCCGCTCAAGCACCCGTGGTTCCCGCTCTGGTGGGACATGCTCGCGGTAGCCGTCTTCAGCCTGGTCATCTACTTCTGGGCCTTGTCCGTCGCACTCCCGGCCGAACGCATCCAGTCGATGATCGACCAGGTCGTCGTCCCGGAGGAGGCCGATCTGCGGCAGGCGTAGCGGTTAACCACTCCCGTTGTGGGGCGGGGTCCAGTGGTCTAAGCAACGAGTAGTTCGGCCAGTGCTTGGGCTGGGGTTTTGAGGTTGAGTGTAGGGCGGGGTCGTTGGTTGAGGGTGGTGGCGATCTGGTCGAGGCTGGCGGCGGTGTGGGTGGACAGGTCTGTGCCTTTGGTGAGCCAGAACCGCAGGAGCCGGTTGGTGTTCTCGTTGGTGCCGCGTTGCCAGGGGGAGTGGGGGTCGCAGAAGTAGACAGGCATGTTCAGATCGAGCTGGATGCGCCGGTAGGCGGCTAGTTCGCGTCCGCGGTCCCAGGTCAGGGAGCGGCGCAGGTGGTCGGGCAGGGTGCGCATCTGGGTGATCATGGTCTCGGCCACGGTGTCGGCGTCGTGCTGGCCGGGCAGGTGCAGCAAGATGGTGAACCGGGTGGTGCGCTCGACCAGTGTGCCGACCGCGGAGCGGTTGCCGGTGCCGATGATCAGGTCGCCTTCCCAATGTCCGGGCACGGCACGGTCGGTGGCCTCGGCGGGGCGTTGACTGATCGTGAACGCTTCCCGGTACGGGTTTCGGGCCTGGCGATGGTCGCCGCCGCGGGGTTTGCGGGCCGTGCGGCGCAGGCTCAACTGCCGGTGCAGGTCTTGTCGCAGCTGGCCGCGGGTCTGCACATACAGCGCTTGGTAGATGGTTTCGTGCGACACACGAGCCATCCTCTCCTGCGCGCTGTCGCCGGGGTGATCACGGCGCAGTACTGCCGCGATCAGGCCCGGGGACCAGCCGGTGTCCATCCAGCCGGTGATCCGGGCGCACAGCCCCGGATCGGCGGCCAGCTTGAACTCCTTGGGCCGGCGCCGCCGCTCATGAGCGGCACGGTGAGCCACCGGCGCCCAATAGGACCCGTCCCGGCCGCGATTGCGGGCCACCTCACGCCAGATCACCGACTTGTCCCGCCCGATCGCCTCACCGATCCCGGCATACGACAACCCCTGCCGTAACAGCACAGCGATCACCGCCCGGTCCTCACTGGTCAACGGCCGCCGAGCTCGCGTCCCCGCGACCCCACCCGGGACTGCTGCTGGCACGCTGCCCGGCAACCCACCAGCTCTGTTCTGCCGCAACGATGGCTCCACAAGCCCCGATGTTCGCCACCACAACGAACCCGTATCCCACGACACGCCGACCGCCGACGCCGCTGACTGCACCGACCACCCACCACCCACCAGCGCGAAAAACTCATCCCGCACTCCGTACGGATACCTCATCGGCATACACAACACCTTCCATCAGGCGTTGCTTCGACCACTGGACCCCGCCTGGGTTCTCCACTCGTATACCGGTGGGGAACCCACAACATTGGTGGGGAAGCTTCAGAGGTCGACCAGGTCCAGGAGCTGGCCGAGTTCGGTCGGGTCGAGGGCGCGGAGGTCGCCGGTGTGGAGGTTGCCGCGGCGTACTGGGCCGATCGCGGTGCGGGTGAGCCGCTTCACCGGGTGGCCGACCGCGTCGAACATCCGGCGTACGATCCGGTTCCGGCCCTCGTGCAAGGACATCTCGATCAACGTACGCCCCGGGACCGTGGAGACGACCTTCACCGTGTCTGCCCGGGCCGGACCGTCGTCCAGGTCGACGCCGTCCAGGAGGCGGCGCAGCGCGGCCGGTTTCACGTTGCCGTCCACCTCGGCGACGTACGTCTTGGACACCTCGTACGACGGATGCGCCAGCCGGTGCGCGAACTCACCGTGGTTGGTGAGCAGCAACAGACCTTCCGTGTCGGTGTCCAGCCGGCCGATGTGGAACAACCGCTCCGGGCGGTCCCGCACATAGTCGGTGATGCACGGCCGGCCCTGCGGATCGGACATCGTGGTGACGACACCGCGCGGTTTGTTGAGTACCAGGTAAACGTTCGCGCTGACCGGCGGAATCCGCGCCCCGTCGACGCGAATCACCGCGACCTCGGGGTCGACCCGCACCCCGAACTCGGTCACCACCCGCCCGTCGACCTCGACCCGCCCCTCCTCGATCAGCAACTCCGCATTCCGCCGCGAAGCCACCCCCGCCCGAGCCAACACCTTCTGCAACCGAACCCCGGCATCCCGCCCCTCATCCCCCATCCCGCACCCCATCCCGCTCACTCACAACATCCCGCCCAGCCAACTCATCCGACTCAGCCAACTCATCCCGCGCAACCGCCTCGTCCTGCTCAGCCGACTCGTCCGGCTCAGGCAGTGCATCCTGCTCCGACGGCTCGGTCAGGTCTCCGTCGATCCCCCGGTCACTCACGTCACCTTCGGTGTCCTGCCCGGCATCGTCCGAGCTGTCTTCGGGGGTGAGAGTGGGTTGTTCGGTTGTCTGCTCCGGTTCGGTGTCCGCGGGAGCTTCAGGTAGTGCCTGCGCCGCCAGTTCCTCTTCTATGTCGTCCATTTCAGGCAAGTACGGCGCCAGCTCCGGCAGATCGTCCAGGGACTGCATCCCCATCCGCTCAAGGAAGTACGTGCTGGTCCGGTACAGGGTCGCCTGGGATTCCGTGTCGGCGCCGGCCTCTTCGACCAGACCACGCGCGACGAGCGTACGCATCACGCCGTCGACGTTCACCCCACGGATCGCGGAGACCCGCGCACGACTGACCGGCTGCTTGTACGCGACCACCGCGAGCGTCTCCAGCGCCGCCTGGGTCAGCCGCGCCTGCTGTCCGTCCAGGACGAAGCGTTCGACGTACATGGCGGCGTCGGCGCGGGTGTAGTACCGCCAGCCGCCGCCCACCTCACGCAGGTCGAACCCGCGCCCCTGCTCGGTGTACTCGGCCGCCAGCCCCGCCAGCGCGTCCGCGACATCACCAACCGGCCGCCCCACCGCCCGCGCCAACGTCAGCACCGGCAACGGCTCGTCCGTCACCATCAAAATGGCCTCAAGCGCCCGCCGCATCGTGTCGTCATCAACAACAACCTCATCCCCCACCGGCAACACGCTCTGCTCATCACCGACAACCGCGGTGTCCGGAGACGAGGCGGAGGCGCCGCCTTCCCCCTCGTCGCGTACTTCGGTTGGCGTCGCGGTCGCGGCGGAGGTGACGACCGACGAGGTGTACTCCTCGCCGCCAGCGGTGGTTGCCTCGTCGGAGGCGGTCGCGTCGTCCGAGGTGATTGCTTCGTCGGGGGTGGCGGGGGCTGGGGTGGGGTCGGGGTTGGTCACTGGTCCGCCGTATCGGGGTTGTCCGGGTTGGAGTTGGTCGGGTCAGACGTGCCTGGGGTGAAGTCTTCTGGGGCGGTCTCGTCGGGGTCGGTGTGGCTTTCGCCGGCCTCCAGGAAGTCGGGGTCGTCCTGGACCCGCGGGGCCTCGCCGGACTCGTCCGCCGGTTTGAGGAGCTCGTCGAATTCGTCGCTCACCGCGATCGCGCCTTCGTCGGTGCCGGTCCAGCGGATCGTCAGCTCACCCAGCGGAGTCACCTGGTCGAACGACACCGCCGCCTCGCGGAACAGCTCGAGCAGCGCCAGGAACCGGCAGACAGTCGTGACGGTGTCGGGTGAGTCGGCGACGAGCGAGCGGAAGGTCGCGCTGCGCTGGCGGCGGAGCCGGTCGATGATCACCTCCGCCTGTTCGCGGACCGTGACGGCCGGCGCGTGCAGGTGCGCCAGCGACACCCCGGCGGGTACGTCGTTCTTGGGCGCCATCGCCTTCGCCGCCAACGCCGCCAGCCCGGCCGGATCGATCCCGAGCAGCACCTCCGGCAGTAGCTCCGCGAACCGCGGCTCCACCCCGACCGCGCGCGGGAACCGCCGCGACTCGTGCTCCATCCGATCCTTGACCAGCGCCGCGATCTGCTTGAACGCCCGGTACTGCAGCAGCCGCGCGAACAGCAGGTCGCGCGCCTCCAGCAACGCCAGGTCCTCGTCGTCCTCGACCTCGCCCTTGGGCAGCAGCCGCGCCGCCTTCAGGTCGAGCAGCGTCGCCGCGATCAGCAGGAACTCCGACGTCTGGTCGAGGTCCCACTCGGAGCCGAGCGCCTTGATGTGCGCGATGAAGTCGTCGGTGATGACCGACAGCGCGATCTCGGTGATGTCCAGCTTGTGTTTGCTGATCAGCTGCAGCAGCAGGTCGAACGGGCCCTCGAAGTTGACCAGATGGACACTGAATCCCTTGCCCTCGGCAACCGCCGGGAGCTCCTCGGCGCCGGCGGGCGGGTCCGAGGACACCGTCACTCCGACGCCTTCAGCCGCCGTACCAGCACCGAGTCCGGTCCGTGGTCGACGAAGTCGGCGAGCAGGACGTCGATCGCCTCCCGGACGATCCGGCCCCGGTCGGCGTTCAGGCCGTGCTCCGCGCGGAGCGCGAGTCTGGTTGTCTCCAAACCGATCAGCTCTTCTTCGGTCACGTACACGGTGATCTTCGTGTCGTGCCGAATTCGACCACTTGACTTACGTTCGTCGACGACGGCCGTACGGGACCGGACGGTGGCCGCCGGTCCGTCAGTGGTGGTGCGCTTCTCGGGTTGGGTCTGCTTCGGTGCCGCACCCCCGAAGAGTTCACTGGCACCTGGCAGGCTCACCCGGCGGGACAACGCGCCAGCACCTCCTTGGCGAGATCGCGGTACTGGGTGGCCGCGCTCGATGACGGGGCGTACGTGGTGATCGGTTCGCCGACGACAGTCGTCTCGGGGAACTTCACGGTACGCCGGATGACGGTATGAAAGACGCGTTCGTCGAAGGCCTGGACCACCCGGTCCAGTACCTCCCGGGCGTGCGTCGTCCGCCCGTCGAACATGGTGCCGAGGATGCCGACGATCTCCAGCTTCGGGTTCAGCCGGTCCTGGACCTTGGCGATCGTGTCGGTCAGCATCGCCAGCCCGCGGAGCGCGAAGAACTCACACTCCAGCGGTACGACGATGCCGTTCGACGCGGTCAGCGCGTTCACCGTGAGCAGACCGAGCGACGGGGCGCAGTCGATCAGGATCACGTCGTAGAGCGGGATGATCGGGTCCAGGACGCGCTGCAGCGTGTACTCGCGGGCGACCTCCTGGACCAGCTGCACCTCGGCCGCGGACAGGTCGATGTTGGCCGGCAGCAGGTCGAGGTTCTCCACCCGCGTCGGCTGGATCACCTCGTCGGCGGTGATGTCGCGCTGCATCAGCAGGTTGTACACCGACAGTTCCAGGTCGTGCGGCTGCACGCCGAGGCCGATCGACGCGGACCCCTGCGGGTCGAAGTCGATCAGCAGCACCTTGCGACCGGTCTCGGCGATCGCCGCGCCGAGGTTGATCGTGGTAGTGGTCTTGCCGACGCCGCCCTTCTGGTTGCACATCGCGATGACCTGCGCCGGTCCGGTCCTGGTCGGCGGCAGCGCTTCCGGTAGGTCCGGCAGCGGCCGGCCGGTCGGTCCGATCTTGTGACGCGGACCGTTCGGGTCATTCACGGGTGCGAGATCCTCCGCGGTGAGCTTGGCCGTCGGCTTCGGCATCTCCGCATAGTTGTCGGGCAAGGCCCGCGCCGGCTGCTGGGCCGGACGCTCCGGGCCGGTCCCCGGGGCACTGGTCCCTGGGGTGCTGGTCGGGCTGGGTGGCATGCTGATCGGCTGGACCTGCTCCGGGGCGGAAAACCGCTCCGGCAGCCGGTCCATCTCGTTCTCGGTGCCCGGGAATGTCGACTCGTTCATGACTCGTCAAACCTTTCAACCGATACGGGCGACGCATGCGACTGTAAGCGTGCATTCAAGCACTCTCAATCAGCCACTCCGCACCGGGGTCGGGTGGTTTGTCGACAAAGCTCCGAACGAGGCCGCTCACCCTCCTGGAGTAACCAACCGTCACCAGATAATCGCACACCGTCCCCACCGCTCGACATCGGGGGTCGAGGTCGGCAGCTCCTGTCGACCCGCCGAGGCAAGGCAGGTGAGGTGAGGGTCAGGCTTCGCGGGCGCCTGGGGTTGTGCCGGGGCGGGTACCCGGCTGACGGGTTGCTTGGCGGACCGGTGTTCCCGTGGCGCCTGGCTGGGTTGCCGGCGCTGGTTCCGGGCGGCCGGGTGACTTGCCGGCGCCGGGGACGAAGGCGGCGTTCAGCGCGGTGCGGAGTGCCGGATCCTGCTGACCCGGACTCACCTGCTCCGGTCCTGCCTGCTCCGGTGCCGGCTGGTCTGGGGTGAGTTGGTTGGTGTGCTCGGGTGGGGTGGGGGGTTCGGGGAGTCGGGCACCCCATTCTCCGGCCCAGTCTGCTCCGGTGGTGGCTATCGCGGCGCCTGCCTGTTGGGGGGTCAGGTCGCGCAGCCGAGCGGGGTCCTCGTGGTAGTACGCGAGCTGGTCTTCCATCCGGTAGCGGACCTGCCCGATTGCCCGCTTTCGGTCTCGTACGTCGACGTGTTCCATCGCGGCGTCCGGTACCAGCAGCTGACGGGCGACCTCCCACTGGTCGGACTCCGCGGGCAAGCTCAGGTCGCCGACCACGCAAAGCCGGTCCAGTACTTCGTCACGAGGTCGTCCGGTGCGATCGCCGATTGCCTGGGCCAGTCCGTCCGCCATTCCACCTCGGAACCCGTACGGCAACAGCTCTTCGTCACCCGGTTCCATCGGCCGGCCCAGTGCGGCCGTGACCTCCGGCAGCCGCTGCCGTACCCACGCCCGCGCCACGCCGTCCTGCAGCATCCGGCGCGTCGACACCTCACGGCCAAGCGGGTCGTAGTTTCGGTCGCCGGCTGCCAAGAGCAGATCGCTGCCGACATCGACGACGAACTCCCGACGGAAGCCATCTGCCTGCTCAGCCCGGTCCAGCCACTCCCCGACCTGCTCGACCGTTGGCATCCGGTCAGCCGGCAGCCCACGCAGTGTCGCGCGTACATCAGCGATCTGCGCCGCCCGCACCAGTTCCTTCGCCCGTGGCGCCTGCACTGCGACAGCCACTGGATGGGCAACGTCAACAGCAGCGGCGAACACGCGCTCCGCGTCCGCTCGTGCCTGCTGGCGTTGCTGGACGTCGGTTCCGACACCAGGTGAAACAGCTCGCAGCGCCGGGCCGACAGCGTCGACGAGCCGTCGTCGGGCACTCTGGTACTCCGCATGCGCGTCACCCACATGCTCGCGTACGTCGGCCAGCATCAGATCGGCCATCTGATCAGCCAGACCGTCATCGGCGTCCCGTACGACGGAACGAGCCTCCCGCCAGTCTCGGCCGGTGTAGTCGGCCAAGCGTTCGGCCAGTACGTCAATGAACTCCCGGGGCATCGTCGGCACCCCCGAAGTATTTCCGAGCGCAGGGGTCAGAGTGCCCGTGGATGCGAGGTCGCGTACACCTCTCGCAGCTTGTCGACAGTGACCAGCGTGTACACCTGCGTGGTCGTCACCGATGCATGCCCGAGCAGCTCCTGCACCACGCGGACATCCGCACCGCCGTCGAGCAGGTGCGTGGCGTACGAATGGCGCAGTGTGTGCGGGGAGATCTCCTGCGCGATGCCGGCGCGCTGTGCGGCTCTGCGCAACACGGTCCATGCGCTTTGCCGCGACAACCGCCCACCGCGCGCGTTCAGGAACAGTGCGGCCGTTCCGCGACCGCGCGACACCAAATCAGGCCGGCCACGGACCTGGTACGCCGACAAGGCCTCACGTGCGTACGAACCGACGGGTACTACCCGTTCTTTACTGCCCTTACCGCGCAGTAGCACCGCACCGGCGTCCAGGTCGATGTCATCGACGTCCAGCCCGACAGCTTCGGAGATTCGCGCGCCGGTGCCGTACAGGAACTCCAGCAGCGCCGCGTCGCGGGTAGCGAGCACAGCGGGCTCTGAATCAGCTCCAGCGGCCGCTGAGAGGATGCGCGTGACCTCGTCGACCGAGAGGGCCTTGGGCAATCGTTGTGGCGGCGTGGGCGGCTTGACGGCCGCGGCGGGGTCCACCGCGGTCAGTCCCTCGCGGACGCAGAACTTGTGGAACCCGCGGACCGCGACCACTGTCCGCCCCGCGCTGGACGCGGTCAGTGGCGGGTGGTCCGCGTCGCCCTCCCGCAGCCGCATCAGGAAGTCGCCGATGACCGCCTCGGTGATCGGGCCGAGCTCGTCGATGCCCACTTCGCGGAGGAAGCCGGTGTACCGGCGCAGGTCGCGCCGGTACGACGCCAGCGTGTTGGCGGCCAGGCCGCGTTCCACCGTGAGGTGGTCCAGGTAAGCGCCAACCGCACGGGCGATGCTCAGACCAGCACCTCGTCCAGCTTCAGCTGCGACAGGTCGTGGGCTTCCGCGACCGGACCGTACGTGACGTGGCCGTCGAACGTGTTCAGCCCGAGCGCCAGGCTGTGGTCCTGCTTCAGCGCCTCCCGCCAGCCCAGGTTCGCCAGCTCGATCGCGTACGGCAGCGTCACGTTGGTGAGCGCGTACGTGGACGTGTTCGGCACCGCGCCAGGCATGTTCGCGACGCAGTAGAACAGCGAGTTGTGCACCCGGTACACCGGGTCGGCGTGCGTGGTCGGGCGCGAGTCCTCGAAGCAGCCGCCCTGGTCGATCGCGATGTCGACCAGCACGCTGCCCGGCTTCATCCGGCGGACCATGTCGTTGGTGACCAGCTTCGGCGCCTTCGCACCGACCACCAGCACCGCCCCGATGACCAGATCCGCTTCCAGTACGGCCCGCTCGATCTCGTACGCGTTCGAGGCGATGGTCAGCAGGTGCCCCTGGTAGATCTGGTCGGCCTGCCGGAGGCGTGCGATGTTGCGGTCGAACAACTGCACCTGCGCCTGCATGCCGAGCGCGATGGCGGCCGCGTTCATCCCGGAGACACCAGCACCCAGGATGACCACGCGGGCCGGGTGTACGCCGGACACGCCGCCGAGCAGCACGCCACGGCCACCGCCCTGCGCCATCAGGTGGTACGCACCGGACTGTGGCGCGAGCCGGCCGGCCACCTCACTCATCGGCGCCAGCAACGGAAGCGATCCATCCGGAAGCTGCACCGTCTCGTAGGCGATGCCGGTGATACCGGACCGCAGCAGCGCTTCGGTGCAATCCTGGCTGGCGGCGAGGTGCAGGTACGTGAAGAGGACCTGGTCCTTGCGCATCCGGTGGTACTCCTCCGCCACCGGCTCCTTCACCTTCAGCACCAGCTCCGCGTCCGCCCAGACGTCGTCCGCGTTCGGCACGATCCGCGCCCCCGCCGCGACGAACTCCTGGTCCGGGATCAGTGAGCCGTCGCCGGCCCCCTGCTCGATCAGAACCTCGTGCCCGGTCCGCACGAACTCGTGCACTCCGGACGGGGTGATCGCCACCCGGTACTCGTGGTTCTTGACTTCCTTCGGAACTCCGACCTTCACAACTCGCCCTTCTTTCCCGATCCAGGTGTGCGGCGCACGTCGTTGTGTCCGCGGCCCGGCGCTCGAGGGGTGGTTGCCAGGTCGTTGCCGAGTGTATGCCCGAAGAGTTCATACCACCCGTCCGGATGGTCTGATCGAAATACCCACTGACGCGGCAGGAATTTTCACCGCGCGGCCGCGCCGGCCGGACGAATTCCGCACCGGCGGATTCGGGCCAGGTTCTTGACCGAAATCACTCGCGCTGCATAGCCTGTTCAAAAGCGGTGATTAAAACGTTTCAAAGCGCTCTTCCGTGCACAACCGGACAGAACCTGCCCGTTGCAGGTCGGCAAGCAGAGCACAGTCCAGAGAAGGGATCGCCATGCGCATCACGAGGTTGAGAGCGGTGTCCGGAGTCCTCGCACTGACCCTGGGCACCCTCGGGATCGCCGGCTGCGGCGGCGCGAAGGACGCGAAGTCCGGTGCCGCGAGCAAGCTCGTCTACTGGTCGATGTGGACCGAGGGCGAGGGCCAGCAGAAGGCGATCAAGGCGGCACTCGACGACTTCAGCGCCGAAACCGGAATCCAGGTCGACGCGCAGTGGGTCGGCCGTGAAGTCGGCAAGCAGGTGATCCCGCGGCTCACCGCGGGCAACCCCCCGGACCTGGTGGACGGTGGCACCGACCTGCTGACTTCCTACGGTAGTACGAATTTGCAGAACCTGACCGACGTCTACAAGTCGAAGATCCCGGGCGAGGACCTGACCGTCGGCGACTCGCTGATCAAGCCGATGCTGAAAGAGGTCTCCGGTACGGACGGCCCGCGGCTGGCGCCGTACAGCCTGGTCGGGTCGTCGGTCTGGTACAACCAGAAGGTCACGCCAGAGCTCAGCGAGCACCCGCCGAAGACCTGGGCCGAGTTCATCAAGGTGCTCGACAAACTGAAGGCGGCCGGCCGGACGCCGGTGGCGCTCGACGGCGACATCGCCGACTACGACGCGTACTGGGTGCTGTGGGCGCTGATGCGGACCGGCGGCCCGGGCACGATCGCCAACGCCGCGAAGGATTCGTCCGGCCAAGGCTTCGAAACGCCTGCGTGGAAACGCGGAACTGAAGCGATTCAACAGCTGATCAAGGGCGGATATTTCCCGAAAGGCTTCAACGGAACGAAGTTCCCGACGCAGCAGAGCGCGTGGGCCGATCAGACCAGCAAGACCAATCTGATCCTGATGGGCAGCTGGCTGCCGACGGAAGCGACCACGTCGCTGACCTCGCAGGGCAAGGACGTGAGCAAGCTGATTCAGTTCCGGTCCTTCCCGTTCCCGGCCATCTCGGACCAGGACAAGGGCGCCGGCGTCGTCGATGCCGGGCCGATCGGTTTCGCCGTACCGCGGAAGGCGCTGCACAAGGAGGCGGCGGACAAGTTCATCGCGTACTTCCTGGCCAAGAAGCAGCTCTCCCGGATCGCGACGGTCGCCAAGAGCATGCCGGCCCGGACCGACGTCACCCCGCCGCCGGACCTGGCCGGGTACGCCAAGGAGTTCGCGAACGCCACCGCCTTCTTCGGCACCAACGACGGGTTGTACAACTCGATGCCGAAGTGGGTCACCGACGTCTGGCAGCCCGCGGTGGTCGCCTTCTTCGAGGGCAAGACCGACGCGGCCGGCTTCCGGGCCGAGCTCTCGAAGCGAACCGCCGACTACCACAAGAACAACTAGAGGATCGCGGCCTGATGAGTCGAGTGATGGCGAGTCCCGCGGGTCTGGCCCCGCGGGTGCGCGCCCGGTCCGGCGGTTCGCCCGCCGAGCAGGGCCGCCGGAAGATCTACTGGCCCTTCATCACCCCCGCCTTGCTGTTCTACGTCGGCTTCTTCGTACTGCCGGCGCTGTACGGGGTCTGGGTGAGCTTCGTGAAGTGGCGCGGGATGGGTGATCCGCAGGTCTTCGTCGGGTTCGGGAACTACCGGCGGATGTGGCGCGACGACAGCTTCCGGATGGCGTTCACCAACACGATCACCATCCTGATCGTCTGTGGCATCGGCGTCTTCGCCTGTGCCTTCCTGATCTCCTCGGTGCTGCGGGAGCTGAAGCTCGGCCCGGTGCTGCGGACGATCATGTTCGTGCCGCACCTGCTGTCGCCGATTGCCGTCGGCATCGGTCTGGGGCTGCTGCTGTCGCCGGACGGTCTGCTGAACGCGACGTTGCGGCTGGCCGGGCTCGGGTCGGCCGCCCAGCTCTGGCTGACGCCGGACTGGATCTTCAAGATGATCCTGATCGCCACGATCTGGGGATCGACCGGGTACTACGTGATGCTGATGGCGTCGGCCATCGGCCGGATTCCCGCGTACTACTACGAGCAGGCGGCGCTCGACGGCGCCGGCCGGTTCCGGGCCTTCCTGCACGTCACCCTGCCACTCACCTGGGACCTGGTGTCGGTCACGGCGGTGCTCTGGATGATCAGCGCGATCCGCATCTTCGAGTTCGTCTACGGTCTCGTCGGCACCGGCGCGAATCCCCCGCCGCAGGCACGCACGATGACCATCGAGGTGTTCCTGACCACCACCGGAGGCGCGCCCGCGCAGTACGACATGGGGCTCGGCTCCGCGATGGCCGTGGTGATGGTCCTGATGACACTTGTCCTCGTGGTGGCCGTCCGGCGTTTCATGCGTCGCGAAGCCTTGGAGTTCTGAGATGGCCAGTCCTGTCGGAGTCGTCCGTTCCGCGGTTGTTCCCCGGGTGCTCTGGGCGCTGTGTGTCGCCTTCGTCGTCGGCTGGGCCGCGTTCAACGTCGCGCTGCTCGGCTGGGTGATCCTCGGATCGTTCCGCGGTGGGTCCGCGGTGTTCACCAAGCCGTTCGCGCTGCCGGAGGTCTGGTCCTTCAGCAACTATGTCAGTGCGTGGGTGACGTCGAAGCTGGGCGTCGGGTTCCTGAACTCGGTCCTGCTCGTCGGTCTGGGTTCGGTGTCCGTGGTCGGCCTCGCGGCACTCGCGGCGTACCCACTCTCGCGGACCGGGATGCGGAGCGCCGGGCCGGTCACCACGCTGTTCGCGATGGGACTCGGCATCCCGCTGCAGATCATCATCGTTCCGCTGTTCGTTTTCATGAACGCCATCAGCAACGCCGCCTACCAGGCCTTCGGCTGGTGGGACAGCCGGATCAGCCTCTACATCCTGTACGTCGCGACGTCGTTGCCGTTCGCCGTCTTCCTGCTGACCGGCTTCTTCCGGTCGCTGCCGACCGAACTGGAAGAGGCGGCCGCGCTGGACGGCGCCGGGCCGTTCCGGACCTTTCGCCAGATCATGTGGCCGCTGGCCCGGCCCGGGATCACCACCGCGATGCTGCTCACCGGCCTCGGCCTGTGGAACGAAACGCTGCTCGCCCTGGTCTTCATCACCGACGACCAGCAAGGCACGTTGCCGCGGGCGCTCCTGGGTCTGTACAGCACGATGCAGTACACCTCGAACTGGGGCGGACTGTTCGCCGGCATCGTGATCGTGGTGGTGCCGACCATCGTTCTGTACGTCGCGCTCGGCCGCCGCATCGTCGAGGGCATGACCTTGGGCTCCGTCAAGTGATCAGCTCACCATCCGCTCCCAATCCGTTGAGGAATCACCGTGAACCGTGACCGCGAGCCGCTCCGGGCCACTCCGGCCGGCTGGAAGCAGCCTGCCGTACTGCCGGCGATGAGCAACGAGATCGACCAGCACGACCGCTACCAGGTCACCAGCCGATGGATGCTGGTCGACGGTGTGCCCTCGATCCCCGTCGCGGCCGAGTTGCATTTCAGCCGTACTCCCCGCGAGCGCTGGGACGAGCGGCTCCGGCTGCTGCGCGCGGCCGGAGCCACCGAGGTGTCGACCTACATCTACTGGAATCACCACGAGGAGGACCGCGGGCAGCTTCGGTTCGACGGCAATCGCGATCTCGCCGCCTTCATCCGGCTCGCCGGCGAGATCGGCCTGGGCGTCATCCTGCGGGTCGGGCCGTGGTCCCACGGCGAGGCCCGCTACGGCGGATTCCCGGACTGGGTCCAGCATTCCGGCGCCACGTTGCGGACCGACGATCCGCGCTACCTGGATCTGGTCGAGGGGTGGTTCGGCGTGCTCGGCGAGGTCGCCGGACCGTACTGTGGCCCGCGCGGAACCGTCGTCGCCATCCAGATCGAGAACGAGCTCGTCGACCGCCCGCACCACATCCACACCCTCAAGCGGATGCTGCGAGCGGCCGGGCTCTCGGCTCCACTGTGGACCTCGTCCGCCTGGGGCAGCGCCCAGCTGCCCGGCCAGGAAGTCATTCCGTTGTACGGCGGCTATCCGGACGGTTTCTGGATGGAACACGACGCGCCGTGGGACGACAGTTTCCGCGCGCACTTCTTCTTCTCCAGCCACTGGGACGACACGATGCTGGGCGCGGACGTCCGGGCGCAGCAGGGCACGCATTCGGTCACCGACGGCGCGGCCCCGACCTCGGCGCTGTTCCCGATCGTGACCTGTGAGCTCGGCGGTGGCATGGCCGGGTCCTATCACCGCCGGCCGTGGCCGTCCGCGCTCGACGTCGCGGCGATCTCCAACAACGCGCTCGGCAGCGGATCGGGCTGGCAGGGGTACTACATGTTTGCCGGCGGCACCAATCCGGCGGGAGCCGACGGCCTGCAGGAGAGCCATGCGACCGGCTATCCGAACGACCTGCCGCGGTTCGACTACGACTTCCATGCACCGATCGGAGCATCCGGAAGGATCGCGCCGAGCCTGGGTCCGTTGCGCCGTCAGCACGCGGCCCTCGCCGCGTTCGGTACGGCCCTGGCGCAAATGCCACCGTCGTTCCCCGAGATCGTCCCCAGCGGGGTCGAGGACGCGACGACCTTGCGCTGGGCGCTCCGCAGCGATGGAGCGAGCGGCTTCGTCTTCATCGGCTGGCACCAGCCCGAGGTCCCCCTCGACGACTATCGCGGTGCCCAGTTCGAGATCCGGCTCCGCGACGAAACTGTCAGCTTCCCGCCGGTGCCGGTGGACATCCCGGCCGGGACGGTGACCCGCTGGCCAGTACACCTGGAGGTCGGCGGCGTACGCGTGCGGTGGGCCACGGCGTCGCCGTTGACCGTGCTCGATGGTCAGCGATCGACGCTGGTGCTGACCGCGGATCACGGCATCGATCCTCAGCTGGCGTCCACGGACGGGGAGGTCCTCCGCGCGGCGGACGGCCGGCCGCTGGACGACGGCAGCGGCTTCGTCGTCGAGGTCGCGCGGGACGAAGCGAGCATCGATGTACTGGTGCTGAATGCGGAGTGCGCCGACGACGCCTGGGTCATCGACCGGCCCAACGGCGCGCCCTGGAGCAGTCCGGCGAGTCACCGTGAGCGGCAACTGCTGCTGAGCAAGGCGCCGTTGTGGACCGAGGCGGACGGCGGGCTGCGCCTGCGCGCGAGCGAGACGCCAGCGGTTCGGCGGTACGAGCCCGCACTGCGGACTTTCGTGTCCGTGCCAGTCGAGCTCGCCGGTCCACCGCCGAGGATCGGTGCGGTCGAGGCCCGGCTCGACCGCAAGCCGGACCTTGAGTACCGGACGTACGGATTCCGTGACCGGCGGGCATCGGCGCCCCGCAACGAGGACTTCCTGGCCGGCGCCGCCGAGTGGACCTTGCAGCTGCCGAGCTGGTTCGGCGAGTACGGGGATCTGGTGGAACTCGAGGTGGACTGGACGGGCGACGCGGCCCAGCTGTGGCTTGACGGCTCCCCGGTCGCGGATCGTTTCTGGGACGGCTCGTTGTGGAGCTTCGATCTGTCCGCGGTGCCGGTACGGCCCGACTCCGAACTGGTCTTGAGGGTGCTGCCGTTGTTCCCAGCGGCACCGGTGTACCTTCCGGCCGGGGCCAGGTCGCGCAAGAATGACGCCACGGCGCCACTGTGCTCGGTCGACGGCATTCAGTTGATCGCCTCGACAGTGTGGTCGGAGCAGGCCCGATGACCGCCCGGCGCCCTCCGATCGCGGTTGGGCTGCGCGCCGCCGGCCGCGTCGATCCGATCGGTGTCCCAGATCGCTCACCACGCCTCAGCTGGAAGTTCCACGGCAGCCAGCCGCCTTCTTCGCTCCGGCTGCAGCTCGGGTCCGAACCGAACGGACACCCGGACCTGTACGACGGCGCGCTGCCGGCGGATGCGCACACGGCCGACTGGCCACTGGAGCCGCTGCGGTCCCGGCAGCGGGTGTGGTGGCGCGTCGTCGCGGCGATCGACGGCGGCACACCGGTACCGAGCCTGGACGCGTGGATCGAGGCAGGACTCTGGGATGCGTCGGAGTGGGAGGCAGCAGCGATCACTCATGCCGCCTGGCTCGACCCGGCGCGGACAGAGCCGGCCTCGCTGCCGGAAGTCGAGACCGAATTCACCGTCGCGGCGGACATCGTCAGCGCGCGGATGTACCTGAGCGGCGCGGGCGTCGTCGTACCGCTGATCAACGGCCGCCCGGCGATCGACGCCGAGCTCGAGCCTGGTTATTCGGCGCTGCACCGTTCGATACCGGCGGCCGCGTGGGATGTCACCGACTCGATCAGGGCCGGACGCAACGAACTGCGGCTGAGCCTCGGTGGCGGTATCGCCTGGGTGCCCCGGATCCCCAGCCGGTACACGAAGTTCACTGCCGGACACGTGCCGTACGCGCGGGTGCGGCTCGAGCTCGTCGATGCTGAAGGCCGGCGTCAGTCGATCTGCTCCGGCAGCGGATGGCAGGCCAGGCTGGGACCGACGCGGACCGCGCACTGGTTCGGTGGCGAGGATCATGATCCCCGAGCGGCCGGCGACTGGTCGCCCGCGGTCGAGGTCGACACCGGGGACCAGCAGATCTTCTGGCGGTCCGCACCGCCGATCCGGGTGATCGAGCAGGTCCGGCCGGCTTCGGTCGAGCGGCGCGCCGACGGCAGCCGGGTGATCGACTTCGGCGTGAACCTGGCCGGCCGGCCGCGGCTCGACCTCCGGGCCGCCGTCGCTGGTACGCCGATCACGCTCCGGCCGGGCGAGTTGCTGGGCTCCGACGGCCTGCCCCAGCAGATCACGACCGGTGGCCCGATCTGGGACAGCATGGTGCCGACGGCAACAACCGCGAGCTGGCACCCCGCCTTCGTGTATCACGGCGCCCGGTACTGGCACGTCGAGGGACTGTCGGAGCAGGAACCCGATTCGGCGCTCCGGTTCGACGTCATGCGTACGGACAACCCGGCAGCCGGGAGTTTCGTCACCAGCGATCCCTTCCTCGATCGGCTGCACCGCATGATCGATCGCGCGGTGCAGGGCAACATGTACTCGGTCTTCACCGACTGCCCGCACCGCGAGAAGCTCGGCTGGCTCGAGCAGCTGTACCTGTGTTTCGCCCCGCTGGCGCGCAACTACGACGTACAGGCGCACCTCACAGACGCTGTCCGGCACATGATCGAGGCGCAGACCGAAGCCGGCCTGATCCCGAGTACTGCCCCGGAGCTGATCGTCTTCGACTTCGACGTGCACAAGGGCGACTCGACGGCGTTCCGCGACGATCCGAACTGGGGCCGGGCGATCATCGAGGTCCCGTGGCAGCTCTACCGGCACTACGCGGACACGGCAGTACTGCGGCGCGCGCTGCCGGCGATGGGTCGGTACCTGGAGCACCTCGAGTCGCGGGCGACCGCCGACGGGTTGCTGGACTTCGGTCTCGGCGACTGGATCGAGATCGACGACAGCACGCCACGGAATCTCGTCGCCACGCATGGCTGGGCCAGTTCCCTGCGTACGGCGGCCCGCGCGGCGTCCGTTCTCGGCGAGACGGCGCCGGCCGCGGACTGGCATCGCCGCGCTGACGAGACTTGGGCGCGGTTCAGATCGGCGTTCCGCGACGGGGCCGGGCAGTGGGGCACCGGAAGCCAGGCCAGCTGGGCATTCGCCTGGACCGCCGAGGGCATCGACGACGTCGAGCGCGAGGGCATCACCCGAGGTCTGCTGGCTGCCGTCGACCGCGCGGGTGGAGCCATCACCGTCGGCGAGATCGCGCTGCCGGCGCTCATCCGCGCGCTGACGGACAGTGGGAACGCGGCGATTCTGGACGCGATGATCCGCCGGACCGATGCGCCGGGCTACGGCGGGCAGGTCGAATCCGGCGCCACCGCGCTGACCGAGATGTGGGCGGGCCCGGCGGCGGGCCACCTGCCCGGCTCGCAGAACCACTTCATGCTCGGGGTGATCGACGACTGGATTCTCGGTGATGTGGCCGGGCTCCGGCAGGCCCCGGACTCGGCCGGGTGGGCGGAGATCGTCGTCCGGCCGCTGATTCTGGACACCGTGAACGATGCCACGGTCAGCTTCGACTCGCCCCGCGGACCGATCCGGACCGCCTGGTCGCGGCGCAGCTCCGGCACCGTCGAGCTCGAGGTTTCGGCGCCACCGACCGTACGGGTCCGGATCGAGACCGATCCCGACGTGAAGGTGATCCAGCCCCGAGCCTGAGAGCGCGGGCCCGGAGAGTTCATACCACCCGTTCTGATGGTCTGATCGAGAAGCCCTTTGACGCGGCAGGAATCATTGACGGGTAGTCCTGGTTGTCAGAGATGCTTGGCATCGGCACCCGTCCGCCCCGGGGCGTCCGATGCTGCGGGTCATCGACGAGAGGAGCAGGCGTGGCGGTGGAACTGGGACGGTTCGGGGTCTGGCACGGACCACAGCATTTCGGTCCGGAGCTGGCGGCGGGGATCGAGCGGGCAGGGTACGGCACGCTGTGGCTGGGCGCGTCCCCGGACACCGGCCTGCGCGACGCCGAGGTGTTGCTGGCCGCAACGAACTCGATCGCCGTCGGTACCAGCATCGTGAACATGTGGAAGTCTCCGGTGGCCGAGGTGGCGGCGTCGTACCACCGGCTCGAGGACGAGCACCCGGGCCGGTTCCTGCTCGGCGTCGGGATCGGGCACCGGGAGCTCAACAACGACTACCGGTCGCCGTACGAGGTGATCGTGCGGTACCTGGACGAGCTCGACGACGCGAAGGTACCGGAGGACCGCCGGGCGCTGGCCGCGCTCGGGCCGAAGGTCGTGCACCTCGCCGGGACGCGGACGGCCGGCGCGCTGCCGTACCTGACCACGCCTGAGCACACCAAGGAGGCCCGCCGGATTCTCGGCGGCGGGGTGCTGCTCGCGCCCGAGCAGATGGTGGTGCTGGAGACCGATCCGGAGATCGCCCGAGCCACGGCGCGGGACCGGCTGTCGTCGTACCTGCAGCTGAGCAACTACACCAAGAGCTTCGAGCGGCTCGGGTTCGGCCCCGACGACCTGGCCGGCGGCGGCAGCGACCGGCTCGTCGACGCGCTGGTGCTGCACGGCTCCGCGGTCGACGTGGCGGCCGGTCTGCGCGCGCACCTGGAGGCAGGCGCGGACCATGTCGCGATCCAGCAACTGGGCAAAGAGGGGATGGACCTACTGCCCGGGTACGAAGCGCTCGCGACTGTACTGGGGATCTAGCTAGCTGGGGTGTCCGACCGGCAGCGGCAGGATGGGGGCTCCTGGCAACGTTCGCCACGGCCCCCAGCCACTGCTGGGTGCAAACTGGATGCGTTCGCGCAGTACGCCGTCCGGTGCGACGGCGAAGACATGCTGGCGGCCGCTCGCGTCCACGATGACAGTGGGGCTTGCCGCGACCGGCTGTGAGTCGAACACCTCACTGTTGCTCCACGCACCGCTGGTTGGAGTGGTCTGCCAGCGGTGCGTGATCTGCGCGCCACCGGGCGGGATGCAGAACATCTCCAACCGGCCGTCCGCGTTCACGGCAGTGCGCGCGGAAGCATCCGCCCACGAGTCGGCCAGCTGCCAACCAGCCCAGCCACCACTCGGTACCGTCTGGACTCGCCTATGTACGCCAGTACTCACCGGTGCGAGTGCGAACACGTTGAGCAGTCCACGCCCGTCGCGGTTGACCGTACTGAGTGCGGCTGCCGGACCGCCGAAGCCAGTGTCCCAGGAGCTCCAGCCACCGTTCGGTACGTTCTGCCAGCGGTGCGCGACGTACGCACCGCCTGGACCGAGTGCGAACACCTCCATCCGGCCGTCGGCATTGACGCCTACGACAGGCGGCGCACCGGCTGCGCCACCGAAGCTCTCCCAGTCACTCCAGCTCGCCGAACCGCCACCGTTCTGCCAGCGGTGCGTGATGTACGCACCGGCTGGCCCGAGTGCGAACACCTCCAGGCGGCCATCGGCATTGCGTGAGACGGCCGGTGCGGCACCAGCTGCTCCACCGAACACCTCCCAGTCACCCCAGGTCCCGTCAGCTCGCTGGACGCGATGAATCAGACCCTGGTCCTTCGCGACTGTGAACAGCTCCAACCGTCCGTCGGTGTTGCGGCCGACTGTTGGCACTGTGGTCACTTCGTCGCTGAACAACTCCCAGTCGCCAGGTAGTACGCGTCTGACGATCCGGTGGTTGTTGTCGAGGGCAAACAGCTCTATGGCGCCCTGTGGGTTCAGTCCGGCAGCCGGGTTGTCCAGGCTGTGCCAGACCGGCGGCGTACTGCGCCACTGCAAGTCAGCGAGGTAGACGCCGTGCTGGAACGACCCGGCGCCCGTGACGCGATCACCAACAACCTCTATGGCATGAGCAGGTACGTGACCGGCGTAGCTGGCGAGCTGGAAGTTGAACGGGTCGGTGCTGCGGAACACATCCGTACCGACGTACCCGAAGCGCGGGCCGATGAACAGGTAGTACGTGCCGTCGCGCTGCACCACAACCGGAGACTCGGTGACTGACGCGTTGGAGTCAGTACTCGGGTCAGTGAAGACAGTCCGTGGTGCACTCCAGTGGATCAGGTCAGTACTTGTACGTGCCGCGACGATGTGGTTCGACTGCCAGTTGGCCAGCTCGCAGTAGTACATGACCCACTGGTTGCCGATGCGGGTGACAAACGGGTCACGTGCGACCAGCCCGCGGAACACCGGCCCTTGTGGAATTCGCGTCCAGTTGAACAGGTCGGTGGACGTAGCCAGGTTGATCGCACAGCCGCTACCGCCGGCCGCGTAGAACATGTAGTACGTACCAGCGTTCTCGATGACATGCGGTGCCCACAGGTGCTCTTCACTGAAGTAGTTCGGGTCAACGCTCAGCGCGTACGGCTGTGTGGTCCAGGGACCGTCCAGCGCCGGAGCGGTCGCATGGGCGAAGTGGATCTCCGCGTTGCCGCCGGGGAAGCTACCGGGCGGAGCGGAGTTGCCGATGATCCCGTACAGGTGCCAGGTGCCGTCGCGGCCCTGGATCACGCAGTGGTCGTTCAGGTACTCGTACGGCGGGCCGCCCGGCGTCGGATCGTACACATGCTTGAACGGCCCCGCCCCGACCCAAGTGAGCGCCGCCGTGCTCGCGGCCGCACTCACGGGAGGCAGTCCGGTCAGTGCTCCGGCCGCGACTCCCAATCCACCCAGCACCACGGTCCGCCGCCTAGGCTCCATCATCCACCTCACGGGCTCCGTCATTCGGTGGCAAGAAATCGATTCCCCGCAGCGTGACCGCTCCCCCACGACGCCGTCAACCGCTGAAACGAGACCCGAAAAGCCGGCGCCGCTTGTCCACGCTTGCCCAGGTCCCGCGTACTCGGCAGAGTGCGGTCATGACCGATCTGCCTTCCGAGTACCACCGCCGGCTTCCGTACGGCGAGCGAGTCTCCGCCGAGCCACTTCTCGGCGGCCCGTTCTTCCCCTTCGAAGGTGACCTGCAGGTGGTCCCACTGGCCGATCCGGTGCTACCCGAACCGCCCCGCGCCGGCGAGGCCGGGACGAGCTGCGGGATCTGCGCCACCCCGGACCAGAACGCGATCTGGTCCGACGACCAGTGGGTCTTGCGGGCGCGCAGCGAGCTCAGCGGCCTGCCGCTGGTCGCGATGCTGGTGTCGCGGGAGCACTACCGGCTCGACAACCTGCCGCCGGAACTGACCGCGACCCTCGGCGTGATCATTCAGCGGGTGGCGAACGCGATCCAGGGCATCGACAGCGTCGCCCGTACCCACTTCAACCGCTGGGGTGACGGCAGCGAACACTTCCACGTCCACTTCCTCGCCCGGCCACTCGGCATGATGCAGCTCCGCGGCGCGATGATCGCCGCCTGGAACGAAATCCTGCCGCCGATCCCCAGCTCCGAACACACCACCAACACCCGCCAGGTAGCCACCACCCTCGCCAAGGCCGGCGGCACCGCCCACCTCAGCTGACCCCACCCACCACCTCAGATCCGGTCCTGAGGGAGTCGATCGGGTTGTCGGTCAGGCGTGGTCCTTGGCCGGCCAGGGGGCGTTGGCGGGGCGGAGGGTGCCGAAGCCTGGACCGTTCAGCGCGGTCCAGGCGGCCAGCGAGCCCATCACCAGGATCGGGTTCTGCAGGTGGCCGGCCAGGACCGCGCCGACCACGTCGATCAGCGGAGCCCAGACCGTCTCCATCTCCGCTTCCTCATGGACACGTTCGAACGCCTCGTCGGCCGGCGACAGGTCGCGGGCCAGGAAGATCCGCACCGCCTCGTCGGTCAGCCCGGGCGAGGTGAACGCGTCGACGAGAATCCGCCAGTCGGCAGCCTTGGTAGCGGTCTCCTCCCACAGCTCCCGCTCCGCGCCCAGGCGGTACTGCTCACCCTGCACGTCCAGCAGACCAGCCGGCGCCTCCAGCAGCTTGTAGCCGACCGGATGCCGGTACTGGCGTACGAGCAGCATCCGATTGTCCTGGTCGAGTGCAACCACTCCAACCGCACCCGGATGCACGACCACATCCCGTACGAACGACTCGCCGCCTGGCGGTTCGATCGTGTCGCGCCGTACCGAGATCACCCGGCCGGTCTCGTGCACCACCTGCGACGCGGAGACCGGCCAGTGCTCGGGCTGATCCGCCAGCCCGGCACCGAACCGCAGCTCAGGGTGCTCCGTCATCGAGCCGCTTCCACCTTGTCCTTGGCAGCGTCCTTGGGGTCCTTGGGGTCCTTGGCGGCAGGCTTCTTGGCCGGCTTCGGGTCCTCGACCGGCAGCCGGGACTCACGCTGCCGGTCCAGCGCGGCCGCGACCAGACCGGAGAACAGCGGGTGCGGCTTGGTCGGCCGGGACCGCAGCTCCGGGTGCGCCTGGGTGGCGACGAAGTACGGGTGTACGGACCGGTCCAGCTCGATGAACTCGACCAGCTCGTTGTCCGGCGACAGCCCGCTGAACACCAGCCCGGCAGTCTCCAGTTTGTCCCGGTACGCGTTGTTGACCTCGTAGCGGTGCCGGTGCCGCTCCTGCACCGACGGCGCGCCGTACAGCTCGCGGACGATCGACCCGTCGGCCAGGTTCGCCGGGTACAGGCCGAGCCGCATCGTGCCGCCCAGGTCGCCGGAGCCGTCGACGATGTGCTTCTGCTCCTCCATGGTCGCGATCACCGGCTGCTCGGCGTCCGGGTCGAACTCGGTCGACCCCGCCTGGTCCAGCCCGGCCAGGTCCCGCGCCACCTCGATCACCATGCACTGCAGGCCGAGACACAGCCCCAGGATCGGTACGCCCTGCTCACGCGCGTACCGGATGGCGCCGATCTTGCCCTCGATCCCGCGCACCCCGAACCCACCCGGGATGCAGATCGCGTCCACGTCACCGAGCAACCTGGCCGCCGCCTCGGGCGTGGCGCACTCGTCGGACGCGATCCAGCGCAGGTTCACCCGGGCGTCGTTGTCGAACCCGCCCGCGCGCAGCGCCTCGGCCACCGACAGGTACGCGTCCGGCAGGTCGATGTACTTGCCGACCAGCGCGACCGTCACCTCGTCCTTCGGGTGGTGTACGACCCGCAGCAGCTCGTCCCAGCGGGTCCAGTCGACGTCGCGGAACTGCAGGTTCAGCCGGCGCACGACGTACGCGTCCAGGCCCTCGGCGTGCACCACCTTCGGGATGTCGTAGATCGACGGCGCGTCCACGGCGGCCACCACGGCCTCGACGTCGACGTCGCACATCAGCGAGATCTTCCGCTTCACGCTGTCCGGGATCGGTCGGTCGGCGCGGCAGACGATCGCGTCCGGCTGGATACCGATCGAGCGCAGCGCGGCCACCGAGTGCTGGGTCGGCTTGGTCTTCAGCTCACCGCTCGGCGCCATGTACGGCACCAGCGAGATGTGCAGGAAGAACACGTTGTCCCGCCCGACGTCGTGCCGGACCTGCCGGGCCGCCTCCAGGAACGGCAGCGACTCGATGTCACCGACCGTGCCGCCGATCTCGTGCAGCACGACGTCGACGTCCGGGCCCGCCATCGCGAGCATCCGTTCCTTGATCTCGTTGGTGATGTGCGGGATCACCTGGACGGTGTCGCCCAGATACTCACCGCGCCGCTCCTTGGCGATCACGCTGGAGTACACCTGGCCGGTGGTGACGTTGGCGACCTGGGAGAGATCACGGTCCAGGAAGCGCTCGTAGTGGCCGATGTCGAGGTCGGTCTCGGCGCCGTCGTTGGTGACGAACACCTCGCCGTGCTGGAACGGGTTCATCGTGCCTGGATCGACGTTCAGATACGGATCCAGCTTCTGCATGGTGACCCGGATGCCCCGCGCCGTCAGCAGACTGCCGAGGCTGGACGCCGTCAGCCCCTTGCCGAGACTGGAGGCCACGCCACCGGTGACGAATACGTGCTTGGTCTGCTGGGAATTCGTAGCCCTGTCCACGGGCCTCCAGCCTACCTCTTGTCAAGCACCGGTCGCGACGAGACCCGCGTAGATGTCGAGCAGATTCTTCGCCACCGCGTCCTCGTCCATCCATCTGGCGGCCAGCTCCCGGCCTCGTGTCCGCATAGCGTTCGCCGTCTCCGGCTCGGCCAGCACCGCCCGTACGCCGTCCGCGAGACCGTCCGCGTCACCGGGAAACGCCAGTACGGCACTGTCGTCGACCAGCTCGGGTACGCCCCCGACCGCGGTCGTCACCACCGGTACGCCGACCTGCATCGCCTCTTGCACGACCAGCGCCCGCGCCTCCCAATGGGATGTGAGCAGGAACACATCGGCTGCCCCGAGCAGATCGGCCACATCGCCGCGGTGACCGAGCAGCCGGACCGGTAGCTTCTCCGCGTCGATCCGCGCCTGCAGGTTGTCCCGCAACGGACCGTCGCCGACTACCAGGAACACAGCGTTCGGTGTCGACTCGTGTACGCGCGCGGCGACCGACAGCAAGGTCGGGTAGTCCTTCTGCGGCGCCAGCCGACCAACCGTGAGCACTACAGGCTGATTGCCCAGTCCGAGCTCGTGGCGTACGTCAGCACGTGGCCTGCGCGCCCGTGACATCGCCGGAGCCGCTACGGGGGCCAACTGGGCGTTGCGGGCGCCAAGGCTCTTCGCCAGCTCCACGAGATCGCTGGAAGCACCCAGCGTCAGGTCAGCGCCCTTGGCAACCAGCCGCTGCCCCATCCGCATCACGAGCCCACGCGGACCCGGTGCGATCACCGCGTTGTGCCAGCTGACGACCAGTGGGCGCAGCCGCGACCGGTCCCGCAGCGCGGCCATGCCGGCGCGGTAGCCGTGCGCGTGGATCACGTCGGACCCACGCAGCCCAGCAGCCTGGGTGACCATGGTCGCCGGCCCGAAGTCAAAGTGCTCCGCGGTCCCAGGCGGCGCACTCACAACCACCTCATGCCCGGCACTGACGAACCGGGGCACGAGCGACGCGACATGCTGCCCGATGCCACCCCGCGACTCCGCGAGCAGCAGCCCGATCCTCATTGCGTCTCCCGTCGTAGTAGGGCACGGGTGCCGTTCCGGTCGAAGGCCATGGCGACACCGGCGTACACGACGACAGTGACCAAGCCGGAGAGGACCGCGAACACCAGTGCCTTGCCCACACCGCCGTTTCCAGCCGGCAGGGCGACCGCCCAGCTCGCGGCTCCGGCCAGTACGGCGCCGGCCAACCCGGCAAGCGTCGCACGACCGGACCCCGCGAGTACACCAGGTCCTGCTTCTCTTCGCAGTACGCCGAGCAGCACTACTGCACCGATGACCATGCCGACCGACATGGCGGCTGCCAGTGCCGGTACTGCGTCCCAGTACGACGTGAGCACCACACCGGCCAGTGCGACCACTACCCAGGCTGCTGACGTCACTACAGCCACCTCACGACCACAGTGCCGCGCGTACAGGACTCGGCCGACGTGCATGAGTACGGCGAACCCGATAGCTGCTGGCGCGAAGGCGATCAGTCCATTGCCCAGTGAAGTGGCTTTGGCTTCCTGTACGGCGCCATGGTCGTACGCGAAGATCCGCGCGACCGGTACCGCCGTACCGACCAGCAGAGCCGCCCCGGCACCACCAGCCAGCAGTACGGCACGGGTGGACGTTGCGGCGTAGTAGTCGAACCGCTCCCCTGACTCGAACGCAGACGCGAGCCGTGGGAACACCGCTGTGGTGATCGGAACTGCAAGCACGGCGTACGGCAGTAGGTAGACCGCATTCGCCCACGTGTAGATCGCGATGCTGCCGGCGGCGCCACGGTGGTTCGCCAAGTACGTGGTGACGATGAAGGTGAGCTGCTGCGCGACCAGTACTGCCAGACCAGCAAGTGCGAGCCGGCGCAGTACCGGGCCGACGCCTGGGTCCAAGCGCAGCGTGGGTTTGATCGGCAGTCGCAGGAGGAGCATTGGTACCAGGACTGTGAGTGCCAGCGCGAGCACGCCGGCCGTCGTACCCCAGGCGAGCAGGTCAGTGGCACTACGGTTCGCAGTGTCGGCGTCGGAGGCTACTGCCGCGAACACCAGGTAGGTAGCGACGACGACCAGACTGGAGATCAGTGGAGCCAGTGCACCGGCCGCGAAACGCTTGTGGGACTGGAGAACAGCCGTAGCGATCACTGCGACGGCGTAGCCGAACACCTGCGGTACGAAGATCACCAGCATCCGCGTCGCGGTCGCAGCCGAACCGGCGCACTCCGCGCCCGGGTCCAGCATCGTGTCGGTGTACTGCCCAGCGAGCACCCAAGCCAGTACGGCAACCGGTGCCAACAGAACGAACGACCAGGACAGCAACGCGCCGACGATCCGCCCCTGTGCTGCTCGATCGCCCCGTGCCACCGGACCGGCCAGCACCGGGATCACAGCACCCGCCAGCGCCCCACCGGCAACCACCTCGAACAGAATGTTCGGCAACTGGTTCGCTGTCGTGTACGCCTCGGCCAGACAGCCGGCACCCACGGTCTTCGAGAACACCAGCCACCGGCCGAACCCGACGACCCGTGCGAAAACGGTGACTACCGCAACCAGCAACGCGGCCCGGGCGATCCGACCGCCCCTAGAGGGCATGTGGAGTTCCTGCGCATGCCCTCTTTGTCACTTCGGTCGTCGACCCCATTGATCGATCTTGTCCAGGGCCGGGGTCTCGGCGATCACCTTGGTGAAGCTGACCTTCTCGCTGGCCAGGTTCAGGGCTACGACGGCCGCCAGGGCGAGAGTTTTCAGCGGGCGCGGCAGCGACGCGGCCAGCGCCGTGCCGGTGATCGCGCCGAGGCCGTTCGCGCCGCAGTCGCCGAGCATCGCGCGTTCACCGAGGTCGGCGGGCGCGGACGCGGCGGCAGCGCCGACGACGGCACCGGCCGGGCCGCTCACGACCGCAAGCGGAGCGTTCAGCGCGGTGACGGCCTTCAGCGCGCGACCCGGGCGCAGGTCCAGCAGGTTGGTCAGGTTCGCCGTGCCGGCGATCAGGGCGCCGTCGGCGACGACCCCGGCGACCGCCTTCACCCCGCGCGACTTACGCGGCAGCATCGCCGCGGCAGCCAGCCCGGCCGCGCCGACCCCGAGAATCTTCACCGCGCCGCTGGTCACCTCACCGCGCTTCAACGCGCTGAGATGACCACGAAACCCCTTCGCCTGGGTGGTTCCGCTCAGGTCGTCGTACGCGCCGACCGCGCCGGAGACCGCACCGGCGACCAGCGCCGCCGCCTTCACCTTGCCGCTGCCCCGGGAGGCGGCAACCCCGGCGAGCGCGCCGAGGACCGCGACCGGCCCTTCCAGCAGCGTCACCGTTTCACCGCGGTGGTTGGTCCGCTCGAACGGCGCCCGGTTCTCCTTCGGGAGCTGTTCCGCTGCCCGCTCCAGGCCCGCGGTGACGGCCGCCGAGAGGGCGGCGCTGAGTATTCCCACGTCAGTTGTCCTTCGTCTGTACGGCTGCCGGCGCGACGCCGTTCTTCGCGTTGATCGCGCCGTACTGCCCCGCCTTGCCGGTGACCTGCTCGGCCAGCGCGAAGACAACCGTCATCTGGCCGGCGGGAAGATCGGCCACGTCCACAGAGGAAACGATCTTGGTGGCGTCGGAGTCACTCCGCAAGGCCTTGACCAGTCCGCCGTCACCCGCGCTGGCCGGCGTACCCGCGACGACTACCCCACCGCTGCCCATGTCCAGGCCCTTGATGAAGTCGACCGCGTCGGTGTACGACGACGTGTCCGGCGCCGGCGACGGCGGGTCGGCAGCGACCAGCACGATCAGGCTGGACCGGTCCTTCACCGGCGACGGCTTCAGCGACAGCAGCTTCGCGCCGGTCAGCCCGCTGATCACCTTGGTCGAGTCCGCGTCCACGGACTTGCCCTCTTCCTTGGCCGCGACGCCGCGGGCCAGCAACAGCCCGGCCCGCTGGTACGTCGTGCTGTTCGGCGGGAAGTCCAGATCCGGCGTCACCAGCTGCTGGACCAGGGTCTCGACCAGCTGCCGCTGCCCGGTGTCGAACAGCTTCGAGTCCAGCGACACCTTGGTCGAGACCGTGCCACCGGCCTTCTCCAGCTCGCTCTGAACCGAGTCGCTCAGGTCGCTGTCCGCGCTGGGCATCGTGACGAGGGTGATCTTCTTGTTGTTCAGCTTGCCGTCGGTCAGCCCGGCGGTCACCTTGGCGACGTAGTCGTCGCGGTACTTGTCCAGGGCCTTCACCTGAACCAGCTCGGCGCGCGCGTCGGCGAGCTGCTGCCGGTCCTTGTCGGCCTGGGCCGCGACCAGTTCGCTGCCGGTGCCCTTCAGCGGGCCGGCGCCGAGCACCACACCGGCGCCCAGGGCGAAGAAGATCGCCACGATCGAGACGATGTGATAGCGAAAGTCGATCACGTGAAGAGCTCCCGGATCCAGTAGACGAAGTCGCTCCAGCGCGCCCGCAGGATCGACCACAGCACGTCGTCGGCACCGATGGCGATCATCGCCATCCCGACCGCGAACAGGCCGGCCACGATCAGCGCGACAACCTGGAACGTCGAGACCCGGCTGCGGTACAGCCGGCCGACGCCCTTGGCGTCCACCAGCTTGGCACCGACCCGCAACCGGGTGATGAAGGTGCTCGCCATCCCGGAGCGTCCCTTGTCCAGGAACTCCACCAGCGAGTTGTGAGTGCCGACCGCGACGATCAGCGAGGCACCCTTGGAGTCGGCCAGCAGCATCGCCACGTCCTCGCTGGTGCCGGTGGCCGGGAACTCGATCGACTCCACCCCGAGCCGCTCCAGCCGTTCCGAGCCGGGCGCGCGGCCGTCCCGGTACGCGTGCACGACCACCTCGGCGCCGCTCTTCAGCGTCTCGTCCTTGACCGAGTCCATGTCGCCGACGATCAGGTCCGGTACGTAGCCGTTCTCGACCAGGGCGTCCGCGCCACCGTCGACACCGATCAGCACCGGCCGGTACTCCCGGATGTACGGCTTCAGGGCGACCAGGTCGTCGCGGTAGTCGTACCCACGAACCACGATCAGGACGTGCTTGGCCTCCATCGGCGTGTGGATCTCGGGTACGCCGACGCCGTCCAGCAGCAGGTCCTTCTCGCGCCGCAGGTACTCCAGGGTGTTCGCGGTGAACGCCTCGAGCTGAGTGGAAAGCCCCGATCGGGCATCGTCCATCAGCTCGGCGACCGACTGGCTGTCCTGGCTCATGCCCTTCGCGACCACTTCCTGGCCGCGGTACAGGGTGCCTTCGTCCAGCCGGACCCGCTCGCCCTCGTGCAGGATCGAGAAGACCTCGCGGCCGACCCCGTCGACCAGCGGAATCCCGGCCTCGACCAGGATCTCCGGACCTAGGTTCGGGTAGCGGCCGCTGATCGAGTCGGCGACGTTCACCACCCCGGCGACCTTGCAGTCGACCAGCGCCTCGGCGCTGACCCGATCGAGATCGACGTGGTCGATGACCGCGATCTCGCCCGGTTTGAGGCGTTTGGTGAGATTCTTGGTACGCCGATCCAGCCGGACCACGCCGGTGACACCGGGCAGTTCAGTGGGTCGTGCTCTCCGCAGGCTGGGCAGTTTCATCGCACCCTCATCCTGCCATGTCAAGAGCGCCTTCCTGGCTCATTTACCCGGCCAGGCCCGGGTTCACGCACTGAATTAACGGTGACTGTGCGTCAATTCATCCTTTGGAACGACTTTTCCGCTTGGGTTTGTGGCGCTCCGCGGCCAGCGCGAGCAGTTCCTCGGCGTGCGCCTGCGCCGCATCGGAGTTCTCCAGACCGGCCATCATCCGGGACAGTTCCTTCAACCGGGCGTCGTCGTCCAGAGCGACCAGACCGCTGGTCGTCACCGAGCCGTCGTCACTCTTCAGCACAACCGCATGACGGTCCGCGAACGCGGCCACCTGCGGCAGGTGCGTCACCACGATCACCTGTGCCTTCTGCGCCAGCTTGGCCAGCCGCTTGCCGACCTCGACCGCCGCGCGGCCGCCGATCCCGGCGTCGATCTCGTCGAACACCAACGTCGGTACGGGATGCGTGTCGGACAGGATCACCTCGAGCGCGAGCATCACCCGGGACAACTCACCACCGGAGGCCGCCTTCTGCAGCGGGCGGGCCGGGCTGCCCGGGTTCGCCGCGAAGCAGAACTCGACCTCGTCGATGCCGAACGGGCCGGCCGCGGTCTCGTGCACGTCGACCGACAGCGTCGCGTGCGGCATCGCCAGCCCGGTCAGCTCCGCCGACACCGCGACCCCGAGTCGCTCGGCCGCCTCGATCCGCGCGTCCCGCATCTTCCGGCCGAGCTCCGTCAACGTCGCGTCCAGCTCGGCCAGCTCGGCGGTGAGCAGCTCGACCCGCTCGTCACTGCCGTCCAGCTCGGCAAGCCGCGCCGCCGATCGCTTCGCCCACTCCAGTACCTCGTCGACGGTGCCCTGCGTGTCGCCGTACTTGCGAATCAGCGTGTTCAGCAACGCGCGCCGTTCACTCACCACCGCCAGCCGGGCCGGATCGGTGTCCACATCGGTCGCGTACGCGGACAGTTCCCCGGCGAGATCGGCCGCCAGGTACCCGAGTTCGCCGGCGCGGTCGGCGAGCTCGGCGATCTTCGGGTCGTGCTCGCGTTCCCCGTCCAGGACCTGCTTGGCCAGGGCGAGCAGTCCGAGTACGTCACCCGGCCTGGTCGCGTCGAGATCCTCCGAAGCGAGCGCCGCCGCGGCGTTGGTGGCCGCCGTACGCAGACCATCCGCGTACGCGAGACGTGCTTCCTCGGACGCGAGCTCGGTGTCCTCGCCGGACAGCGGCTCCGCCTTCGCGACCTCGTCCAGACCGAACCGCAGCAGATCCGCCTCGGCCAGCCGTTCGCGCTCGCGGGTGGTCAGCTCGGTCAGCTCGGCCTCGACCGCACGATGCCGTTTGTACGCGGCCGCGTACTCCTGCAGCGGAACCAGAACCGCCTTACCGGCAAAGGTATCGAGCGTCTCGCGCTGCCGGGCCGGCTGCAGCAGCCGCCACTGATCCGCCTGCCCGTGGATCGCGACCAGGTCGCCGGACACCTCGCCGAGCACCGACACCGGCACCGACGCGCCGCCCAGGAACGCCCGCGACCGGCCCTCCGACGACAGCTCGCGCGCGATCAGCAGCTCGTCGTCGTCCAGCTCACCGCCCCGGTCCTCGGCCTGCTGCACGATCGATCGCGGCACGGCGCTGGCCCGTCCTTCGACCCGCGCCCGCCGCGTCCCGTGCCGCACCAGACCACTGTCCGCCCGGCCACCGAGCAGCATGTTCACGCCCGTCACGACCATCGTCTTACCGGCGCCGGTCTCACCGGTGACGGCGGTGAAGCCCGGGTCGAGGTCCAGCGTCGCGTCCTCGATCACGCCCAGCCCGGTGATGCGGATCTCCGAGAGCATGGTCAGTTTCCGTTTCCGTTGCCGTTGCGTTTGCGCTCGGCGGCGCCGCGCCAGCCGAGGACGGGAAGGTCGAACTTCGCCACCAGGCGATCCGTGAACGGCTTCTCGTGCGCCCGGGCCAGCCGGACCGGCGTCGCGCCCCGGCAGACCTCGATCTCGGCACCGGGCGGCACCTCGACCATCCGCCGGCCGTCGCACCAGAGCACGCCGCGGCCGTGCCAGGACGGCACCAGCTCGATCGACAGCCGCGACGTCGGCGCCACCACGATCGGCCGCGAGAACAACGCGTGCGCGCTCAGCGGCACCAGCAAGATCGCCTCGACCTCCGGCCAGACGATCGGCCCACCGGCGGAGAACGCGTACGCGGTGCTTCCGGTCGGCGTCGCGACCACCACCCCGTCGCAACCCCAGCGGGACAGCGGCCGGTCGTCCACCTCGACCAGCACCTCGAGCATCTTCTCCCGGGCCGCCTTCTCGACACTCGCCTCGTTCAGCGCCCAGGTCTCGAAGATCGGCTCGCCGTTCAGCCGTACCTCGACGGCCAGCGTCATCCGCTCCTCGACCGTGTAACTGCGGTCCACCACCACCTGGACGATCCGCTCCAGGTCGTCCACCTCGGCCTCGGCCAGGAACCCGACATGACCGAGGTTCACCCCGAGCACCGGTGTCCCGTGCGGACGGGCCAGCTCAGCGCCGCGCAGGATCGAACCGTCGCCGCCGAGCACCATGATCAGCTCGACGTCGTTCGCCGCCTTCTCCGGGTCGTCGACGATCTCGACCGGGTCCAGGCGGAGCTCCTCGGCCTCCCCGCCGAGCAGCCGGACCTGCATCCCGGCGCCGGTGAGCAGCCGGTGCGCGTCCCGCGCCACCTCGACGGCCTGCTCCCGGCCGGTGTGCGTGACCAGCAGCACGCGCCGCGGCTCGTGCTCAACCACGCTGCCTCCCGGTCATTGCGGTCCACTCCCGATCACAGGTCATTGCGGTCCGGTCTCGATCGCAGTCTGCAGCATCGTCTCATCGAGAGCGGGCGCTTCCCGGCGTATCCACAGGAAGTATTCGACATTTCCGGACGGACCGGGCAGCGGGCTGGCCGCGACCCCGGCGATTCCCCAGCCCAGCTCGGTCGCCTTGGCGGCCACGCCGCGAACCGCGTCCGCCCGCAACTCCGGCTCCCGTACGACCCCGCCCTTACCGAGCCGCTCCTTGCCGACCTCGAACTGTGGCTTCACCATCAGCATCAGGTCGCCGTCCGGTTTCACCACGCCGATCAGCGCCGGCAGGACGAGTTTGAGGCTGATGAAACTCAGATCGCTGACGACGAGATCGACCGGTTCGGCGCCGATGTCGTCCAGGGTGAGCGTACGTACGTTGGTGCGGTCCATCACCGTCACGCGCTCGTCGGTCTGCAACGCCCAGACCAGTTGCCCGTACCCGACGTCGACCGCGATCACGTGCGCGGCGTCGTTGCGGAGCAGCACGTCCGTGAAACCGCCGGTCGACGCGCCGGCGTCGAGCGTACGGCGGCCCTGCACCTGGACGCCCGGGAACGCCTCGAGCGCACCGATCAGCTTGTGCGCGCCACGGCTCGCGTACCCCGGGTCCTCGTGCTCGGACGTGTCCACGACGATCGGCGCGTCCGCGCCGACACCGGTCGCGGGCTTCCCCGCCACCGTCCCCGACACCTTCACCTTGCCGGCCGCGATCAGCTCGCTCGCATGGTCACGCGAACGCGCCAGTCCACGCCGTACCAGCTCGGCGTCGAGCCGCGATCGCTTGACTCCCTTGGCCACCAGTACGTGCTCTCGTACGTCCGTCAGCCCCGGTCACCCTGATCGGCATCCGCCTCAACCAGAGCACTCTGAAGCCGCTCATGCAGATCCGCGTACACCTCCGCATGCTCCCCCACGGCCCGATCCCGAAGCCCATCCAACCGCCCCATAGTCTCCTCGACCAACGGATGCCCACCCTCCCCCTGCATCTCTTCGCCCTGCTCGCCGGGCTGCTCGTCCGCGTACTGCTCGCCGGGCTGAGTCTCCGCGGAGCCGGCCTCGAACGAGTGCTCGTGCTCCTCACCGGGCGCCCGCGCGAACTCCGGCCCGAACTCCACCTCAGCCGGGTCCAACCGCTCCCCCGGCTCAGCCTGATCCTGCGACTCAGCCAGGCTCTGGTCCTGGCTCTGGTTCTGGTGCTCGGCTTGGCTCGGGTTCTGGCTGTGGCTCTGCTGCTCGGCTTGGTTCTGGCTGCCTGGTTCGGTGTCGTAGTCGGGCTCGGCCGGCACCTCTTCCGACCGGTACGGATCGGACCCGGGCTCCACGTCCGGATCGACCTCCGCCGGGAACTGCTCGCCAGGATGCTCGCTCACGGTCAGACCCTCTTCGCCGTCTTCTTGGCCGCAACCTTCTTCGCGGCCGCCTTCTTCGCCGGCGCCTTCTTCACCGCGGCTTTCTTCGCCGGCGCCTTCTTCACCGGCGCGGCCGGCACGGGTACCTGCACCTCCGCCAGCTCGGTCTCCAGCGCCTTCACCCGCCGGGTCAGCGCCGCGACCTCCTCGGCCCGGACGAACCCGAGCCGCGCGACCGCGCCCTCGACCTCGTTCGACACGATCGCCTGCAGCAGCTGACGGTTGCTCTTGCTGGTGGCAACGATCTCGTCGGCCAGGTCGGTCACCCGGTTGGTCAGCGTGTCCGCCCCAGTCTGCTGCAGCAACGCTTTCGCGGCCGTCTGGGCCTTCTGCTTGGTGACCTCGGTCAACCCGTTCGCCAGTTGTACGTAGCCGCGCAGTGCGTCCATCACCATGACTGCCTCCTCGCTCGTCCCCAGCAACGGTATCGCCTATCCCCCCGAACACCACCCACCCCGCCCCACCCGGCCCCACCTCCCCAAACCGCTTTGGGGAGGTGCACCCGCCCGATTTGGGCGGCTCAGCTCCCCGAACCGGTTTGGGGAGGTCTGGTTGGGCTCGACGTTGGCGGTGGCCTGCCCGCTCAAAGGGAGGGTTGCCCCCTGGAAATTCGACGGGGCAACCCCGCACTTCAGGGGGCAAGCGGGTCAGGTGTCGAGGCCGATGCGGTGCAGGGCGGCGTCGAGGGCGATCGAGTCGGCGGTCGGCGCGGGTTTCGGGCGTGGGCGACGGCCCCGGCCGGCTGTTTTCGCGGGCTTGGCCGGTTCCGCCGGCGCGTCGACGGCCGCCCAGACCGCGGACAGTACGGCGCGCAACCCGTCGTACGGCTCGCCCTCGCCCTGCACCGTCACCGCGTTGTTCACCACTTCGGCGGTCCACCCGGCGCACGTGTGTTTCCCGCCCTGCACGGTCACGCCGGGCTGCTTCTCGGCCAGCGCGCCGAGCCCCGCCCCCACGTACGTCGGCCGCTGGTTCTTCGGCGCCCGCGCCAGGTCGTACGCGTCGTGCACGCCGGTCGCCACCCACAGACTCGCGATCCCGACCGCGTTCGCACCCTGGATGTCGGAGTCGAGCCGGTCGCCGATCATCAACGGGCGCTTGGCTTCCAGCCGTTCGATGCTCGTCTCCAGCAGCGGCGGCTCCGGCTTCCCGGCGACCACCGGGTCCACGTCGACGGCGGCGCGAACGGCCTGCACCAGCGTGCCGTTCCCCGGCGCCTTGCCGGCCGCGGTCGGGATGGTCAGGTCCAGGTTGGTCGCGAACCACTTCGCGCCCGCGTGGATCGCGTGCGCGCCGTCCGCGAGCATCACCCAGTTCACATCCGGGTGGAATCCCTGGACGACGGCCACCGGCTCCGCGTCGCTGCTCCGCACCGGCGTCAGCCCGTACTCCTCCAGCGCGGCGACCAGCCCTTCACCGCCGACCACGAGCACCGGCGAACCCTTCGGGAACTCCTTGGCGACCAGCTTCGCGGCCGCCTGCGCCGACGTCACCACGTCCTCGGACACCACATCGAGGCCGAACGACGCGAGGTGCTCGGCAACGACCGCGGCCGGCCGGCTCGCGTTGTTCGTGATGTACCCGATCCGCATGCCTTCCTTGGCAGCTTTCCGCAGGTTCTCGGGCGCGTCCGGCACCGGGTCCGGGCCGACGTACACGACGCCGTCCAGGTCCAGCAGCGCGACGTCGTACCGGCTCGCCAGCGGTTCGTCACACGCCGAGAGCGGTTCGGGCGAGGTACGTTCCGTGGTCATGCTTCACCCCGTACGATTCCGCGCATGCCGGATGCGGTCCTCAAACTCGACCCACTGCGTGCCTGGCGGTTCGTCGCCGGGAAGGTGAGCGGGCTAGGCGCGGTCACGTCGCCGCCGTACGACGTGCTGGAACCCGCCATCGTCCGGCGGCTGACTGACTCTGATCTGCACAACATGGTGAGGCTCATCCTTCCACGCGATCCGGACCTCGGACCGTCCCGGTACGACGAACCGGCTCGCCGGTTGGTTGGCTGGCAGCGCGACGGCATCGTGGTCCAGGACGAACAGCCCGCGCTCTACGTGTACGAGCAGCGGCTACGCGGCGCCGTACTCTGCGGACTGGTCGGATCGCTACGCCTGGACCCGGCCCGTCGAGTGGTACTTCCGCACGAGGACGTGATGCCGCACTGGGTCGACGACCGGCTACGGCTGATGGAGGCGACGGACGCCGACCTGGAGCCGATCCTGCTCGCGTACGCCGATGGTGGCGTGGCAAGCGATGCTGTGGACGCGGCGCGCGCTGGTGAGCCCTGGCTGGAGGCGGAGACGTACAACGGTGCCGAGCATCGCATCTGGCGGATCGACGACCCGGTGACACTGGCAGAGATCGAGACCGAGCTGGCGAAGCACGAGGCAGTCATCGCGGACGGCCACCACCGGTACGCGGCCTACCTGGAACGACAGCTGCGTGCTCCGTACCGGCCGAGTGCCGATGTCGGTCTGGCGATGCTGGTGGACTACGTACGTCATCCGCTCACGCTGGACCCGATCCACCGGGTAGTACCTGGTCTGGAGCTCGCGACGGTTCAGGCGCGTACGCCACCTGGTTGGCAGCTGCAGCCTGGTCGGGTAGAAGGCGATCCGAACCGCATCTCGGTGACAGACGGCAGCAGCTGGCTGACGCTCCACTCCGCATCTGATGCGCCCGCGGTCACACTGCTCCACGAGGTGCTCCTGTCGAGCTGGGGCGCCGTAGAGCAGGACATCACCTTTCACCACACGCTGGACGACGCACTGGCGCTGGCTGGCCCTCAGCGGGCCGCTGTGGAGCTCACAGCACCAGAGATGGACCAGGTACTACGGTCGGCCGCGCAGGGCGTAGTACTGCCACAGAAGGCCACGTCGTTCGGACCGAAGCCGCGGGTAGGGCTGCTGTTCCGGACGCTGTGACCGCTGGACCGCTCTACGTCAGGTAGTAGGTCAGGGGCGGTGGTACAGGCTCAGGAACTGTTCCCGTAGCGGTTTGCGGGCCGCGCGGTGGCGTTCGGTGAGCCGGCCAAGCGTGAAGGACAGTTCTGGGTCGTCCTGTGCGGCAGCGTCGGCCGCCATGGCAGTCAGGGCATCCGCCGCGGCGCAGTGGTCCTGGTGCTGACCGAGCAGCTCTTGGTACGTGGCTGCGTGTGCTGCCGTTGTTTTCGCTTCTGCACCGAGCACAGCGGCGCTGGTGTCTGCCGCGTACCGGACGCGCTTTGCCAACAGCCGCACCTCGTGCCAGTCGTCGTCGGGCGTCCACGGCTTCAGCTTGCCGGCCGCTTCGGTGAACTTCGCGGTGGCGGTGTGCAGCAGCCGCGGTAGTACGTCACTGCACGGTTGACTCGCGGTGGGCTTCAGGTCCGGCGCTGCGGCGATCGCCTCGAGTGTGGTGAGCAGGTCTCGCGTCGACTCGCCCAGTACCACCTCGGCCGACCGCGCGGCCGCCCGTTCCAGCTGGAAGGTCAGCGCGGTCAGGATCGTGTCCACGTGTTCCGGGTTGTCCTCGCTGGTGGCGGTTTCGCGGACCAGCTCGGCGATGACTTCCAGATCCCGCGCCTCACCACACGCCTGCGCCAGCTCAGCCAGATCAGCCCGAAGCTCCGTCGCCCAGTCCCCCGCCGGAAACTTCCGGAACAACTTCAGATCACTCCGCAACCGCCGGCACGAAACCCGCACCTGGTGAAGCGCGTCATCCTCCCCACGCTCCACCATCCCCACCGCCTTACCCAACCGCACACCCCCCTTGGCAAGCGCAACCCCCACCAACTCCCCAACAACCAGGGCCTCCACGCTTCCCCCCACGCCCCCTACTCCCCCCGACCCTCAACATCCCCACCAGCGCTCTCCCCACCGCCCGCGCCATCCACCACGCCGTCCTTCACCGCGCCGCCCGCGCCGCCCGCGCCGCTCGTGCTGCCCGTGCTGCCCGTGCTGCCCGTGCCGCCCGTGCCGCCCGTGCCATCCTCCGCCGCGCCGTCCGCCTCATCGTCGTCCGCCCCGCCGGCCGCGCTCTCCGCGTTGCCGCCCTGACCACCCTTCAGGTCCGCGGCTCGATCCGACTCCCCACCATCCGACTCAGCGTCATCCGCATCGTCCAGAGCATCCTGCTCGTCGGCATCGTGCTCATCAGCGTCGCCCGGCTCTTCGTCAGCGTCGTCTTCGTCAGCGTCGTCTTCGTCAGCGTCGTTCGGTTCTTCGTCGGTGTACTCGTCCTCGACGTACTCGTCCCCGTCCGACTCCTCGTCGAGGTCGGTGAACTCGAGTCCTTCCAGCTCCGCCGCGCGCTCGGCCGCGCCGGTCACCCCGTCGCCGTCGACCCCAGCCGCCCGGTGGAACCAGATGAGCGCGTCATCAGTACGCCCAGCCTCCGCAAGCGCATCCGCATACGCGTAGCGCAACCGAGGCAACCACTCCGCCCGCGTCCGCTTCGTCAGCTCCGGCACCTCGAGCATCTGAATCGCCGCGGCCGTCTGCCCCAGATCCCGCCGCGCCCCGGCCGCCACGATCAGCAGCTCGATCTGCGTCGGCTCCGACAGATCCCGCGCATGCTTGTCCTTGATCAGCGCCAGCGCCTTGTCCGGCCGCCCGAGCGCACGCTCGCAGTCGGCCATCATCGCGAGCACCTCATGGTTCCCGGTCATCCGGCGCACCGCCCGGAACTCGGTCAGCGCCTCGTCATAATGCTCAGCCAGGTACGCGGTGATCGCGACCGCCTCACGTACGCCACCAAGCCGCGCCGCCAACCGCCGCGCCGTCCGCGCATGCTGGTACGCCAGCTCCGGATCGTCATCGAGGAACCGCCCCGACGCGACCAGGTGCTGCGCGACCAGGTCCGCCAGCGTCCGCGGCAACGACCGCAGCTCGGCCTTCACCCCACGATCAAGCTCAGCCCCGGTGATCCCTTCCGGAACCCGCGGATCATCCCGCCGCGGCCCGACCTTCTCTTCCCGCTCGTCATCCCGCCGGAACCCACCCCGCCGGTCCCCAGCGCCCCGCCTGTCTGCTCCACCAGAACGCGATCCCCCCGCCCCGCGCCGCTCAAAAGCACCACCAGACCGAGCCCCACGCCCCTCAGAAGAACCCCCGCTCCCCCGCCGATCACCCGACGCACCGTCCCCCGACCGCCCGTACCCGCCGGATCCACTCCCCGACCGGTCATACCCGCCGGACCCGCTCCCCGACCGTCCGTACCCGCCCGACCCGCTTCCCGGCCGGTCGTACCCGCCGGATCCACGCCGTTCGTCCCGACCACCTACCCGTCCACGCGAATCAGCCGACCCGCGCCCCCGGGAGTCCCCACCACGCTCGTCCTGCCGATACCCGCGGTCGTCCCGCCCACCGCGCTCATCTTGCCGGTACCCGCCACGGTCGTCGCGGCCGGACCGCTCGTCCCGCCGGAAGTCTCCGCGATCGTCACGCCCCGAACGCTCGTCACCGCCGGCCCGGAAGTCGCGCCGCGAACCGGCAACCCCACGGCCCGCACCCGTACGCGCTCCACCAGCCGCTCCACGCCCAGCACCAGCAGGCCCACGCCCACCACCAGCGCCGCGCCCAGCAGCTCCACCGGTCCCCCGGCTGCCACCAAAACCACTACCGGACCCACCACGCTCGTCCCGGAACCCACCGGCCCGCCCATCCCGCGAACCCCCGGACCGGTTGTCCCCGTACCCACGGTCGTCGCGTGAGCCGCCGGACCGGTTGTCCCGATAGCCACCACGCTCATCGCGCGAACCACCCGAACGGCTATCGCGGTAGCCGCCGCGGTCGTCGCGGGAGTTGCCGGAGCGATTGTCGCGCGAGTTGCCGCGGTCGTCGCGGTTCAGCTGGCCGCCGAACGGGTCCCGGTCGGACTTGTTGTCACCTCGGGAGCCGGCAAAACCACGCCGGTTCTCGTACGAGTTGCCGTCACGGTACGAACCACCGGACCGGCTGCCGTCACCGGAACGCGAACCACCAGCACCGCGGCCGCTTGATCCTCCGCTGCCTGATCCCGATCGACCTGATCCCGCACTACCCGAGCCACTCGACCAGCCTGAGCCACCAGACCCGCCGGACCCACCCGAGCGACCGCCGGCGATGTTGCGGCGGTTAGGTCCGCCGCTGCGCCCAGCGGAGCCACTGGAGCCACCGGAGCCGGAGCCAGAGCGGTTGCCGGAACCCGAGCGGTTGCCGGGGTTCGAGCGGTTGGAGTCCGGCCGCCCACCACCTGAGCGACCGGAGCGGCCGCTGCCTCCGGAGGAACCGCGACGGTCCCCAGAGCCGGAGCGAGGATTGCGAGGTGGCGTCGCCACGATGACTCCTAACGATGCAGAAGAACAGAAAGCAGAGAGCTGAGCAGTAATCGGACAAACGTTACCGCCACCAACCGCAATCCACCCCATCCAGGTACCCAGGCGGACAGCCCCGGTGACAAGCCCCACCTCACCCACCAACACACCCGGCCCGTCCCCAACCACCAAGCCTGGGTCAAGCCGACGAAGACGGTCAGCCACCGGGAGCCCGACACCCAGCAGCGGCTGGTCCAGTCGCATGTCAGTGGAGGAAGAAGATGGTGGTGGCGTCGAACATGCGGCCCACGGATGTGGAGAAGGCCGGCCGGGGTTGCGTGGACCGAGTACTAGGCGGTGCTCTGCCGAGTACTAAGCGGTTTGGTCGGGGTGTTTGGTGGGGGAAATGTTAAGGGCCACCCCCGGTGGGGGTGGCCCTTAACAGTGTGAATGTCCGGCGGCGTCCTACTCTCCCACGACCTCCCGGTCGCAGTACCATCGGCGCTGAAGGGCTTAACTTCCAGGTTCGGAATGGAGACTGGGTGTTTCCCCGACGCTATGGCCACCGAAACTCTATAAGGATCACATGTCAAACCAGCACAAGCCACTACTCAATCACATGGGCTAGGGGTCTGACCGTATCCTGGGAACCGTACAGTGAACGCGAACAAACTTTTGTTACATAGCGCAGCTTGCATAATAGTTATGTGTGCGACAAGCCCTCGGCCTATTAGTACCAGTCAGCTCCACACCTTACGGCGCTTCCACTTCTGGCCTATCAACCCAGTGGTCTACTGGGGGCCTTACCCGGTTAACCCGGTGGGAGACCTCATCTTGAAGCGTGCTTCCCGCTTAGATGCTTTCAGCGGTTATCACTCCCGAACGTAGCCAACCAGCCGTGCTCCTGGCGGAACAACTGGCACACCAGAGGTTCGTCCACCCCGGTCCTCTCGTACTAGGGGCAGCCCTTCTCAAGTCTCCTGCGCGCGCAGCGGATAGGGACCGAACTGTCTCACGACGTTCTAAACCCAGCTCGCGTGCCGCTTTAATGGGCGAACAGCCCAACCCTTGGGACCTACTCCAGCCCCAGGATGCGACGAGCCGACATCGAGGTGCCAAACCATCCCGTCGATATGGACTCTTGGGGAAGATCAGCCTGTTATCCCCGGGGTACCTTTTATCCGTTGAGCGACGGTGCTCCCACATGCCACCGCCGGATCACTAGTTCCGACTTTCGTCCCTGCTCGACATGTCTGTCTCACAGTCAAGCTCCCTTGTGCACTTACACTCAACACCTGATTGCCAACCAGGCTGAGGGAACCTTTGAGCGCCTCCGTTACCTTTTAGGAGGCGACCGCCCCAGTCAAACTACCCACCAGGCACTGTCCCTGATCCGGATAACGGACCAAAGTTAGACAGCCAGAACAATCAGAGTGGTATTTCAACGATGACTCCACCCGAACTGGCGTCCGAGCTTCACAGTCTCCCACCTATCCTACACAAATTGTACCGACCACCAATACCAAGTTGTAGTAAAGGTCCCGGGGTCTTTCCGTCCTGCTGCGCGTAACGAGCATCTTTACTCGTAATGCAATTTCGCCGAGTCCATGGTTGAGACAGCGCCCAAGTCGTTACGCCATTCGTGCAGGTCGGAACTTACCCGACAAGGAATTTCGCTACCTTAGGATGGTTATAGTTACCACCGCCGTTTACTGGCGCTTAAGTTCAAAGCTTCGCCGGCCGAAACCAGCTAACCTGTCCCCTTAACGTTCCAGCACCGGGCAGGCGTCAGTCCGTATACATCGAATTACTTCTTCGCACGGACCTGTGTTTTTAGTAAACAGTCGCTTGGGCCTGGTCTCTGCGACCATCACCGCTTCCACCAGCAAGTGGTGTAACGGTTCCGGTCCCCCTTCTCCCGAAGTTACGGGGGCATTTTGCCGAGTTCCTTAACCATGGTTCACTCGATCGCCTTGGTATTCTCTACCTGATCACCTGTGTCGGTTTGGGGTACGGGCGGCTCTGACACTCACTGCGAAGTTTTTCTCGGCAGCATGGGATCATCCACTTCCCCTGAACGGGTCCGCCTCGGCTCTCAGGCTATATGAGACACGGATTTGCCTATGCCTCGCCCTACCACCTTGCCCGCGGATCAGCTTGCGCCTACCATCGCCGCGGTTGGACTACCCTCCTGCGTCACTCCTCAATGCACCTACTACCACCTCGGGTCACCAACTCCACCAATCCATCCGAAGACATCATGGCATCCTTGGCTTAGCATCAGCAGGTTCGGTCGGGTCGTATCAGTGCCGGTACGGGAATATCAACCCGTTGTCCATCGACTACGCCTGTCGGCCTCGCCTTAGGTCCCGACTTACCCAGGGCAGATTAGCTTGACCCTGGAACCCTTGATCATCCGGCGGACGGGTTTCTCACCCGTCATTCGCTACTCATGCCTGCATTCTCACTCGTGCAGCATCCACAACTCCATCACTAGGCTGCTTCACACGCTGCACGACGCTCCCCTACCCACCCACACACCTGGACCAACCCGAAAGTCGGCCGAGTACTTATGTGAGTGCCACAGCTTCGGCGGATTGCTTGAGCCCCGCTACATTGTCGGCGCGGAATCACTTGACCAGTGAGCTATTACGCACTCTTTCAAGGGTGGCTGCTTCTAAGCCAACCTCCTGGTTGTCTGGGCAACTCCACATCCTTTTCCACTTAGCAATCGCTTAGGGGCCTTAGCTGGTGATCTGGGCTGTTTCCCTCTCGACTACGGAGCTTATCCCCCGCAGTCTCACTGCCGCGCTCTCACTTACCGGCATTCGGAGTTTGGCTGATTTCGGTAAGCCGGTAAGCCCCCTAGACCATCCAGTGCTCTACCTCCGGTAAGAAACACGCGACGCTGCACCTATATGCATTTCGGGGAGAACCAGCTATCACGGAGTTTGATTGGCCTTTCACCCCTATCCACAGGTCATCCCCCAGGTTTTCAACCCTGGTGGGTTCGGTCCTCCACGCGGTCTTACCCGCGCTTCAACCTGCCCATGGATAGATCACTCCGCTTCGGGTCTAGAGCATGCGACTAAAACGCCCTATTCAGACTCGCTTTCGCTACGGCTACCCCACACGGGTTAACCTCGCCACACACCACTAACTCGCAGGCTCATTCTTCAAAAGGCACGCCGTCACACCCCACAAGGAGATGCTCCGACGGATTGTAGGCAATCGGTTTCAGGTACTATTTCACTCCCCTCCCGGGGTACTTTTCATCTTTCCCTCACGGTACTAGTCCGCTATCGGTCACCAAGAAGTATTTAGGCTTAGCGGGTGGTCCCGCCAGATTCACACGGGATTTCAAGAGTCCCGTGCTACTTGGGAAAACACTCGAGAGTCACTGTCTTACGCCTACAGGGCTATAACCCACTACGGCTCAACATTCCAGAAGATTCGACTTCAACAGTGATTGATAACTCTCCGGTCTCACGGCATTAAGACCTGAATGCTCCCACAACCCCATATACGCAACGCACGCCGGCTATCACACGCACATGGTTTAGCCTCATCCGCTTTCGCTCGCCACTACTCACGGAATCACTATTGTTTTCTCTTCCTGCGGGTACTGAGATGTTTCACTTCCCCGCGTTCCCTCCAGAACCCTATGTGTTCAGGCACTGGTAACTGGCTTTAGAATGCCAGCTGGGTTTCCCCATTCGGACACCCCCGGATCACAGCTCGGTTGCCAACTCCCCGGGGCTTATCGCAGGCTCCAACGTCCTTCATCGGCTCTTGGTGCCAAGACATCCACCGATTGCCCTTAGTAGCTTGTCACTAACTAAAAGCAAAAATTACGCTACAAAAGATGCTCGCGTTCACTATACAGTTCTCAAAATACGGGCAGGAACACCAACCCGAACCGACACCCACCCAGAAGAACCCCAGCCCCAGGGAAACAACACACCCAGAACAAGAACTCCCTCGACGGTATATCGAAGGCCGGCCCCAGCCACCACACCAACCAGAACACCCGTCCCGGTCGATCCGTGACCCAGAAGAAACAGCCCCAACCCCCAAAACCCCAACGGGCCCTGATGGTCAGGTCCGATTCCTCAGGACCCAACAGCGCGCCTCGGTCCATCCCCTGACCCTCGCTCACGTTCCACGCATCCACCCCCTGAAAGGAAGTATCAGCAGTACTAGCTCACTCGAGCAGGCTCCGAACCTAATGGTCAATGTTCCACATTCCGAAGCACCATCACCCCGAGACGTACGCCCGGGCAGTGATGAATAGGCACCAAGACCCAGAGAAAACTCTGCAGCCCAGCGCCGAATGCTCCTTAGAAAGGAGGTGATCCAGCCGCACCTTCCGGTACGGCTACCTTGTTACGACTTCGTCCTAATCGCCAGCCCCACCTTCGACGGCTCCCTCCACAAGGGTTAGGCCACCGGCTTCGGGTGTTGCCGACTTTCATGACGTGACGGGCGGTGTGTACAAGGCCCGGGAACGTATTCACCGCAGCGTTGCTGATCTGCGATTACTAGCGACTCCGACTTCATGGGGTCGAGTTGCAGACCCCAATCCGAACTGAGACCGGCTTTTTGGGATTCGCTCCACCTTACAGTTTCGCAGCCCTTTGTACCGGCCATTGTAGCATGCGTGAAGCCCTGGACATAAGGGGCATGATGACTTGACGTCATCCCCACCTTCCTCCGAGTTGACCCCGGCAGTCTCCTATGAGTCCCCACCATCCCGAAGGACGTGCTGGCAACATAGGACGAGGGTTGCGCTCGTTGCGGGACTTAACCCAACATCTCACGACACGAGCTGACGACAGCCATGCACCACCTGTATAGGACCCTTACGGACCCCCCATCTCTGGAGGATTTCCCTATATGTCAAACCCAGGTAAGGTTCTTCGCGTTGCATCGAATTAATCCGCATGCTCCGCCGCTTGTGCGGGCCCCCGTCAATTCCTTTGAGTTTTAGCCTTGCGGCCGTACTCCCCAGGCGGGGCGCTTAATGCGTTAGCTGCGGCACGGAGGACGTGGAATGTCCCCCACACCTAGCGCCCAACGTTTACGGCGTGGACTACCAGGGTATCTAATCCTGTTCGCTACCCACGCTTTCGCTCCTCAGCGTCAGGTAAGGCCCAGAGAGCCGCCTTCGCCACCGGTGTTCTTCCTGATATCTGCGCATTCCACCGCTACACCAGGAGTTCCGCTCTCCCCTGCCTACCTCTAGTCTGCCCGTATCGGAAGCAGGCTCGGGGTTAAGCCCCGAGTTTTCACTCCCGACGTGACGAACCGCCTACGAGCCCTTTACGCCCAATAATTCCGGACAACGCTCGGACCCTACGTATTACCGCGGCTGCTGGCACGTAGTTGGCCGGTCCTTCTTCTGCAGGTACCGTCACTCTCGCTTCGTCCCTGCTGAAAGAGGTTTACAACCCGAAGGCCGTCATCCCTCACGCGGCGTTGCTGCGTCAGACTTTCGTCCATTGCGCAATATTCCCCACTGCTGCCTCCCGTAGGAGTCTGGGCCGTGTCTCAGTCCCAGTGTGGCCGGTCGCCCTCTCAGGCCGGCTACCCGTCGACGCCTTGGTAGGCCATTACCCCACCAACAAGCTGATAGGCCGCGAGCCCATCCCCAACCGCCAGAACTTTCAACCCCACACCATGAAGCATGAGATATTATCCGGTATTAGACCCCGTTTCCGAGGCTTATCCCAAAGTTGAGGGTAGGTTGCTCACGTGTTACTCACCCGTTCGCCGCTCGTGTACTCCCGAAGGAGCCTTACCGCTCGACTTGCATGTGTTAAGCACGCCGCCAGCGTTCGTCCTGAGCCAGGATCAAACTCTCCGTTGAAAAATATAGACAACCGAAACCCCAAAGGAGCCCCGGACAGTCAACAACATCGAATGACCCTTTGAATCAGAAACAAAACCATCACTGGCTTGTCATCCGTATTACTTCAAAGGAATCCGCCACAGACAAACAAATGCCTGTAGACGGGGTTAATGCATCTTTCGGCATTGACTTTCGGCACGCTGTTGAGTTCTCAAGAATCGGACGCACACCGCAGTCTGACTTTTCAGCCAGGCTCCCGGGGCAACCTGCGTTACTTTACCGGACCAGCTCCACCGAGTCAAGACCCGATTTTTAGCCGATCCCCACCCGTGTCCTGCTGGCCGACCCGAGTCCGGAGACACGTTTCGGCTGCACTAGCCTTTGGGGGGTTCGGAGCGACCGGCCGCTTTCGCGTCCCGCGCCTCGCTCCAACAAGAAGAAC